>NZ_CP047959.1:0-2728628 GCF_014279555.1 Synechococcus sp. SYN20
AGCTTCTTTCCCCCGTTTCCACAGGACCTACTACGGCTGTTTTAGTAGTTCTTTTAAGAGAATAAAAACAGCCCTAAAGCCGGGGAACACAAAAAAAACGTGAAACCATTGCGCTTCTCCCGAGCCTGTGAAATCGTGTGGAGAGATTTGTTTCCGCCGTTGGCTCGGACCTCATGAAATTGGTCTGTTCTCAGGCAGAACTCAACACGGCTCTGCAGTTGGTCAGTCGCGCTGTCGCCTCGCGACCAACCCATCCGGTGTTGGCCAATGTTTTGCTCACCGCTGATGCCGGCACGGATCGGCTCAGCCTCACAGGATTCGATCTGAATCTGGGAATTCAGACGTCACTCCCTGCTTCTGTCGACAGCAGTGGGGCAGTAACTTTGCCCGCCCGTTTGCTTGGCGAAATCGTCTCCAAGTTGTCCAGTGATTCGCCGGTGTCGTTGTCCAGTGATGCGGGCGCTGACCAGGTCGAGCTCACCAGCTCCAGCGGCAGCTATCAAATGCGCGGAATGCCTGCTGATGATTTTCCTGAGCTCCCGCTCGTGGAGAACGGAACAGCCTTGCGCGTGGATCCCGCATCCCTGCTGAAAGCCCTGCGTGCAACCTTGTTTGCCAGTAGTGGTGATGAAGCGAAACAGCTCCTTACAGGAGTCCATCTGCGCTTCAATCAGAAATCTTTGGAGGCCGCATCCACCGATGGGCATCGCTTGGCGATGTTGACGGTTGAGGACGCTTTGCAGACTGAAATCAATGCTGAGGACGCTGAGACTGAGGAATTAGCTGTCACGCTTCCGGCACGCTCCCTGCGTGAGGTGGAGCGATTAATGGCGAGCTGGAAAGGAAACGATCCAGTCAGCCTGTTTTGTGAGCGCGGTCAAGTTGTGGTGCTCGCGGCCGATCAAATGGTGACGAGCCGAACCCTGGAAGGCACCTATCCCAATTACCGCCAGCTGATTCCCGATGGTTTTAGTCGCACGATTGATTTCGATCGGAGGGCTTTTATTTCCGCCTTGGAACGCATCGCTGTCTTGGCTGACCAACACAACAATGTGGTCCGCATCGCGACTGAGCCAGCCACGGGATTGGTTCAGATCAGTGCTGATGCCCAAGACGTGGGGAGTGGCTCTGAGTCTTTACCGGCCGACATCAACGGCGAGGCCGTGCAAATTGCCTTCAATGTGCGCTACGTCTTGGATGGCCTCAAAGCCATGGATTGTGATCGTGTCAGGTTGTCTTGCAATGCCCCAACAACGCCGGCGATCCTCACCCCTTCCAATGATGATCCTGGCCTCACCTACCTGGTGATGCCGGTTCAGATCCGTTCTTGAAACCGTTCACGACGCCTTGACTGTTCCGGACCAGCTCCTCTTGAGCGATCTGTTGCACCACCGGGTGCGCTGTGATCAGGGCCTTGATCATGGGCCAGGGGTCATGGCTTGGATGCACCCGCCTGTGCATCGCCTGCTCGGTTGGGTGAGTCGCCCGTCTGCGTTGCGTACGAGCCGAGATGTTTGGCGTCTTGATCAATGTCGTGGATTCGACGATCAACAGGTTTTTGTGAAGGGGGCTCCGGCAGAAGCCGATCAGATCACTTTGGATCGGTTGCCAACTCTTTTGGATGCCGACCTTCTCAATGCCGATGGAGAGAGGGTCGGCATCATCGCCGATTTAGCTTTCCTGCCAGCGAGCGGGCAGATCAGTCATTACCTCGTGGCACGGAGTGACCCTCGGCTGCCTGGAAGCAGTCGCTGGCGCTTATTGCCGGATCGCATCGTTGACCAACAGCCGGGCTTGGTGTCGACGGCGATCCATGAACTCGATGATTTGCCTCTGGCTAGGGCCAGTGTTCGGCAGGATTTTCTTCAGCGCTCAAAGCAGTGGAGGGAACAGCTGCAGCAGTTTGGTGATCGCGCTGGGGAGCGCCTGGAAGGGTGGTTAGAGGAACCGCCTTGGGACGAGCATCCTGCGGCTTCTGACGCTGCATCGTCCTATCCGTCAGAAGCATCTTCTGCGGTGGACCCACTAGATGACTGGGATGATGGCGATTGGCCCGATGAACCCCAGGTAGAGCGTGGCCGCTCCGTTCGAAAGGATCCGATCGATCGAAATGATTGGCCTGATCACGAGGAAGATCCTTGGGTCTGATCGTCGGCAACACTGGGTACAGATAAGTCAGCGGTTGTGACCCAGTCCTCTCATGCGGTTGCGGCATTTGATCTTGGGGCAGCTCTGCGCCAGGAAGGGCTCAACGAAACGGATTACAGCGAAATTCAGCGTCGTCTCGGACGGGATCCCAACCGCGCTGAGTTGGGCATGTTTGGTGTGATGTGGTCGGAGCATTGCTGCTACCGCAATTCCAGACCCCTGTTAAGTGGTTTTCCAACGGAAGGCCCACGCATTCTCGTGGGTCCTGGAGAGAACGCTGGCGTGGTGGACCTGGGTGAAGGTCACCGCTTGGCGTTCAAAATTGAAAGTCATAACCACCCTTCAGCTGTTGAGCCTTTTCAGGGCGCTGCCACTGGGGTGGGTGGAATTTTGCGCGACATTTTCACGATGGGCGCCAGGCCGATTGCGTTGCTGAATGCCCTGCGTTTTGGACCGTTGGAAGAACCAGCAACCCGTGGTTTGGTGGAAGGGGTTGTGGCTGGTATCGCCCATTACGGCAATTGCGTTGGCGTGCCCACCGTGGGTGGAGAGGTGGCATTCGATCCGTCGTATCAGGGCAATCCCCTGGTGAACGCCATGGCCTTGGGCCTGATGGAAACGGATGACATCGTCCGTTCTGGAGCCGCTGGTGTGGGCAATCCGGTGGTGTACGTGGGAAGCACCACGGGCCGGGATGGCATGGGAGGCGCCAGTTTTGCGAGCGCTGAACTCAGTGCGGATTCACTGGATGACCGGCCTGCCGTGCAGGTTGGAGATCCGTTTCTCGAGAAGGGCTTGATTGAGGCTTGCTTGGAAGCCTTTCAGAGCGGTGATGTCGTTGCCGCTCAGGATATGGGTGCAGCGGGTCTCACCTGTAGTTGTTCGGAGATGGCAGCGAAGGGAGATGTGGGCGTTGAGTTGGACCTCGATCGGGTGCCCGCAAGAGAACACGGCATGACCGCCTACGAATTCCTGCTTTCGGAATCCCAAGAGCGCATGTTGTTTGTTGTGCGTTCGGGTCGGGAGGAGCAGTTGATGCAGCGTTTCCGGCGTTGGGGACTTCAAGCGGCCGTTGTCGGTCGCGTTTTGGAGGAGCCAGTGGTGAGGGTGTTGCAACACGGTGCGGTGGCAGCAGAAGTACCGGCCCGTGCCTTGGCAGAAGACACCCCGATCAACCAGCACGAGCTTCTCTCTGAGCCACCAGAGGACATCCAGACGCATTGGACCTGGCGTGAATCAGATCTTCCTCGTCCAGCCCCCGATCGCGATTGGAATGCGGATCTGTTGCGTTTGCTTGATGACCCCACGATTGCCTGCAAGCGCTGGATCTATCGCCAATACGACCAGCAGGTGTTGGCCAATACGGTGATTCGAGCCGGTGGCGCTGATGCTGCAGTGATTCGTCTTCGTCCGCAACAGGGTGATGCGTCGCTGCAACCAACTCAGCGTGGAGTTGCGGCCACCGTGGATTGTCCCAATCGCTGGGTGGCGCTTGACCCAGAGCGGGGAGCGATCGCAGCGGTGGCAGAGGCAGCCCGCAATCTCAGCTGTGTTGGAGCCCAGCCGATCGCTGTGACCGACAACCTGAACTTCCCGTCTCCAGAAACCCCCAAGGGGTATTGGCAATTGGCGATGGCATGCCGCGGCCTATCCCATGCCTGTCGCATCTTGGGCACCCCTGTGACCGGTGGCAACGTCTCTCTGTACAACGAAACCAGGGCAGATGATGGAAGCCTTCAGCCCATTCATCCCACGCCTGTCGTAGGCATGGTGGGACTGGTGGAAGATCTCGATCGCTCCGGAGGTTTGGCTTGGCGACAACCTGGTGATCTTGTGGTGTTGCTTGGGGTCTCCACCGACGAGGAGGGGAATGAAGGCCTTGGCTTGGCAGGCAGCAGCTATCAGGGAGTTGTTCATGGGTTGCTGACTGGCCGGCCTCCGAATGTGGATCTGGAGTTGGAGGGTCAAGTTCAAGCCTTGGTCCGTCAGGCGTTTTCGCAGGGTGTGTTGGCTTCAGCTCATGACAGCAGTGATGGTGGTTTGGCCATAGCGCTTGCGGAAAGTGCCATGGCCTCTGGTCTTGGTGTTGATCTCAACCTGCCGCCTGGGTCTGCTCGCCTGGATCGTGTTTTGTTTGCTGAGGGTGGTGCACGCATCGTTGTTTCGGTTCGTTCAGAACGGCGCAGTGCTTGGCAAGCCTTAGTGGCCTCGCAAGAGCATCAACGTGTTCCTGTGACAGAGCTTGGAACTGTTGCCGACCATGGTTGTTTCCGTTTAGCAGTGGGAAAATTGCCAGTGATTGATCTTTCTGTTGAGACGCTGCGAGAGCAATACGAACAAGCAGTTCCCCGTCGCCTCGGAGCGGTTTGATGCAGAATCTTGAGACCCATCCGAAGTCGAGGCGACCGGTGCATCAGCTCGAGCTAGAGCGTCCCGATCGCATGGAAGAAGCCTGCGGTGTGTTTGCTGTTCAGGCCCTAGAGCAGCCGGTGGCCAACCTCGTTTATTTCGGTCTATACGCCCTGCAGCATCGAGGTCAGGAATCTGCTGGCATTGCTGTTTTCAACAACGGAAAGGTCAGGCTCCACAAGGACATGGGCTTGGTGAGCCAGGTGTTTGATCAGGATGTGCTCGAGCGTATGCCTGGTGCTCTAGCCGTTGGCCATAACCGTTATTCCACCACCGGGAGTAGCAAGGTTTGCAATGCCCAGCCCGTGGTCCTGATGACCCGTCTCGGCCCCTTCGCGCTGGCGCATAACGGCAATCTTGTGAATGCAGCAGAGCTGCGAGCTCAGGTGGATGACGGTGAGGTGGAGTTCACCTCCACCACGGATTCGGAGTTGATCGCTTACGCGGTTCAGCAAACTGTGGATGGGGGCTTGGATTGGACAGAGGGGATTAAGGCGGCCGCATCCCAGTGCCAAGGAGCTTTCAGCTTGGTGATTGGAACGTCAGATGCCCTGTACGGCTTGCGTGATGGCTATGGGATTCGACCGCTGGTGTATGGCTACCTCGGTGATCAAGACCGTGGGCATTGGGTTCTCAGTAGCGAAACCTGTGGGCTCGACATCATTGGTTCGCCGTTCGTCGCGGATGTGGAACCTGGCGAATTAGTGGTGTTTCGTTGCGGGGACCCCACACCAGAACGTCATCGTTGGATTGAACCCACTACACGGATGTGCGTGTTTGAAATGATCTATTTCGCTCGCCCCGACAGTCGTTTCTTTGGTGAATCGCTCTACAGCTATCGACAGCGCATCGGCCAGATCCTGGCCCGTGAATCGGCAGTTGAGGCGGATCTCGTGATTGGTGTCCCTGATTCCGGAATTCCAGCTGCGATCGGTTATTCCCAAAGCAGTGGCATTCCCTATGCCGATGGACTGATCAAAAATCGCTATGTCGGCCGAACCTTCATCCAGCCGACCCAGGCAATGCGTGAAGCCGGGATTCGCGTGAAGCTCAACCCACTTCCAGATGTTTTAAATGGCAAACGGGTTGTGGTAATTGATGATTCGATTGTTCGTGGAACGACCAGTAAAAAATTGGTTCAGGCCCTCCGGGATGCAGGCGCCATTGAAGTGCACATGCGTATTAGTTCCCCACCGGTGACCCATCCCTGTTTTTACGGCATCGACACCGATACGCAGGATCAGCTGATCGCTGCTCGATTCACGCTTCAAGAGATCGAGGAGCACCTCAAGGTGGATTCCTTGGCCTATCTCAGCAAAGAAGGAATGGTGGAAGCGGCGCACGCTCAGTCGGAACATTTCTGTACCGCTTGCTTCGATGGGAACTACCCGGTTCCGATGGACGCTTCGATCAAAGCGAGCAAATTAATGCTCGAACCAGCAGGGGTGGCAGCAACGAATCTCTGATCAGCTGATTAAGGGCACCAATCGCAGGATTGATTCGTTGTCTTTGAGCGTGAGCTGATTCTCCTCGTTTACTTTCAGTCGTCCGTGGCGACCGTTTGATGTCACCACACCAATCAGGGAATCAGCGAGGCAAGCCGCCGCAATCCGTTCCGTTCCACTGCTGGATTCTGAATTCAGTTCCCAGCCGATTTCACCGAGATCGCCCCGTTTGCAATGCCGGATCGTCGTGAGTTCCAACCAGTGCAGACGACCTGTTTGGCTCGCCAGCAAGATGCTTGTAGGACGTTCAGCGTGCCCTGCGATTGCGGTGACCAGTTGTTCGCCAGGGAGTAGTCGCATGGTGATCGGTCCTTGGGCCAACTTGCCCATCAAAGGCAGATTGGTTTCTCCTGCTTGCAGACGAAGAACCCTGCCGATATCGCTGATGAGGACCACATCAGCGCCGTCTTGACAAATCAAGGCCGCTTTTAGGCTCACGCCTTCCTTCAGTTTTAAAACGGTGGCAGCTCGCCCCGACAATTCCTGAATGTCTTTGAGAGGGAGCCGTTTGAAGCGGCCATCACTGGTCAGCAGGCCCAGGGATTTCGTTTCATTGGCGTTGACATCCTCCGGATTGGGCAAAGGCAAGAGGGACACCACCTCATCGCCTTCAAGGGCTGTGGGTAGGAATCGCTCCAGGGTTCCTTGTTGCTGCCCTGCAAATTCCCAGCGCACAAGTGCGACACGACCGCTCATGGTTACGGCCAACAGCCGCGGCGGCGGCTGGATTGGCAGGCTAATCAGGGCTGGAGATGGTTCATCTCCCATCGGAACTGGATCGTTGAGATGCAGGCGTCCCAGCAGCTGAGGACTCACGATTTTCACTTGACCATCGTCTTGAATCAGCAGTCTTGAATCGCTAGGGAGGGCATCTAGGGCCTGGCGCCTCTGTAATTCGGCATTGGGCCTTTGGCTGGCGGCCCGCTCGGCAAGCAGGTGGTCACCACCTTCCACCAGTCGGGTGCGTCTCGGCGTTGCAAAGCGTTTTTTCAGTTGGCGCAGTTCTTCGATCAGGGCATCAAGCAATTGGTCGCGGTTTTCCAGCAGCAGGGTGAGTCGCTGTCTTTCCTTGCGAAGATCATCTGCCTCCTTACGCAGGCTTTCCTGTTCCAAGCCTGTGAGCCTGCGCAATGGCATGGCCAATACGGCATCAGCTTGCCGTTCGCTCAGATCGAAATGCACCATCAAGCTCGCCCGTGCCTTGGCGGCATCTCTGGCTTCTTGGATCATGGCGATCACCTGTTGTAGTGATGCCAGGGCGGTGGTCAGGCCCTCTACCACTTCAAGACGATCTTCTGTTTTGCGCAGCGCATGGTTGGTACGCCGAATGATCGTGAGCTCTCTGTAATCCAGGAAGGTTTGGAGGAGCTGCCGCAGCGTTAGTTGCTGGGGTCTGCCATCGACCAGGGCCAACAGGATTGCGCCGAAGTTGCTTTGCAGTGACGTGCGCCGTTGCAAGTCGGTCAGCACCGTTTCTGGATCGGCATCACGCCGGAGCTCCACCACCACGCGCATCCCCTCACGGTCACTTTCATCACGGATATCGGCAATGCCACCAATTTTTCCGTCGTTGACGTACTCAGCCAGTTTTTCAATCCAGCCGGCCTTACTCAGCTGGTAGGGGAGCTCGGTCACGATCACAGCGTTTCGCCGATGCTTTCCTTTGCCGGGATGCACCTCCTCAACATGGGCCACGCCACGCATGGGAATGCTGCCTCGGCCTCGTAAATACGTTTCGCGGACGCCGCTTCCCAGAAGCACTTCTCCGCCGGTGGGGAAATCGGGTCCAGGGATCAGTTTTAAGACGTCCTCTTCGCTTAGATCGGGGTTTTGAACCAGTGCAATCAGACCATCCACCACCTCGCCGAGGTTGTGGGGAGGGATGCTGGTGGCCATGCCAACAGCGATACCCGAGCAGCCATTGAGCAGTAAAAACGGAAGCTGGGCAGGAAGAACCGTGGGTTCCTGTTGGGACCCATCAAAGTTGGAGGCAAAATCGACGGTGTCGTCGCCGATTTCATCAAGTAAGCCCTCGTGGGAGATCCGCGCTAGTCGCGTCTCGGTGTAACGCATGGCCGCAGGCGGATCGTCATCCACCGAGCCAAAGTTGCCGTGACCATCGAGTAATGGGTGACGACTGGAAAAGGTTTGAACCAAACGCACTAGGGCGTCATAAACCGCTTGATCACCATGAGGGTGGTACTTACCAAGCACGTCCCCAACAACGCGGGCACATTTCCGATAGGGGCGGTCAGGGGTCAGCCCCAGTTCATGCATCGCAAACAGAATTCGGCGTTGGACGGGTTTCAGTCCATCACGCACATCAGGAAGCGCTCGGCCCACGATCACGCTCATCGCGTATTCGAGATATGAGCGCTGCATCTCGTGATGCAGGGCGATCGATTGAACGCGCTCCTCGGCCATCCTGCAGGGAAATAAGAGGGCAGTCGGGTGTCAGCCTACAGATCTTCTACTGCTTGACCCAAGTTTTGGTTAATTAGCGCTTTTTGGATCTGCATTCGCTTCAGCACGTTCGACGGCGTTTTGAAGGCTCGGATTGTTGAAAAGTTCAGCTGTCGCTCGGCGTAATTTCAAGCCCCAAAGTTGTTTTTTTTGGTGGCCAGGCAGCACGTAATTTGGAGATTCAGCAAGAGCTTTTTGAGCGAGCTTCAACGATTCCTGATCACCAGGATTCATTTTGTTCAATGCGGAAGCAAGGGCCAGCATCGGCTCTGGGTTGGCATTGATCGCTAAGACGGAACGCCAGCGGCGAATGGCTTCCTTGATGTTTCCCATTTCAAACAACACCAGGCTTTGGTTGTTTAAGGCTTCCCAAAAACTGGGCTTAATCGCTGTTGCGCGTTCAAAAGCTTTGAGGGCCCGCTTTTGATCGGATTGCATCACCCTGGCGTTGCCAAGATCGAAGTAGGCCGTTGCGTTTTTTGGATCCAGACTGAGTCCGCGATCCAACAGGGGGATGGCGTCGTCTGGTCGGTTGTCACGCAACGCTAAGGATGCTTCTGCGAACCAAAGACCTGCATTATTTGGGTTGAGTAATTTCGCTCGGGCCAGGGATCCGGCTGCGTCATCGATTTGTTCGCTACGGAGTTGGGCCTCAGCCAACACAGACCAGAGCCGTTCATCATTGGGTTGTAAGCGCACGGCTAGAGCGGCTAAGCGGGCGGCTTCTTTGGGTTGTCCAAGCCTTAGTAATTGCGCTGCAGTGCGACCGATGCCGATCCCAGCCCCCTCTAACTCTTGGCTGCTGGGCGTGAAGACATAGGGGATGAGGGCTTTGGCTGGTTCAGCGCTGCACAGACCGATCGCGCTCATCAGAGCGGCTAACGCCCAAGCTTTATTGAACAATTGGCTTGAACGCTGATGGGATCCCATTACCGAATCTCAGATGTAGTCAGGGTAGGTGGATCTACTGACTTTGCTGAAGCGGCATTGCGTCGCCACATCCAAGGTTTGATGCGTCTGAGTGCGGATCCGCGCAACTTCTGATCCCAGGTTGCCGGATCCCATTGTTCAACCTGCGCAGCACTTAGATCTAAGACCCAGGGACGGGGCTGGACCTCTGGATCTTGACTCGATGGAAGCTCCTTTTGATTGAACGGACAGACGTCCTGGCAAATATCACAGCCAGCGACCCATGGACCCATCCCAGTCTTAATCAGTTCTGGAAGCTGCTCCTCTCGGTTTTCAATCGTGTGATAAGCGATGCATCGCCGTGAATCAACGACGAACGGCTCCCGTATGGCGTCGGTGGGGCAGGCGTCCATGCACGCTCTGCAGCGGCCGCAGCGAGCTTGCGCTGGCTGATCCGCCTCTAAATCTTCTGTGCTGAGTAGGTGGCCGATCACCATCCACGACCCTCGCTGCCGATGAATCACGTTGCTGTGTTTGCCAATCCATCCCAGACCTGCCTCTTCCGCCCATGCCTTATCCAGTAGGGGTTCGGCATCCACGCAAACCCGCCAGCGCGATTCGGGCCTTTGTGTTTCAAGCCAGCGGCCAACGCGGCGCAGCCTTTGGTTGACGACGCGGTGATAGTCACGCCCCCACGCGTAGCGAGCAATCGCAAGGCTGTTGGGTTGGCGCGAGTCGGAGACGTAGTAGTTCAGCCCAACGGCAAGCAAGCTGCGCGCTCCATCGAGAAGTGTTCTTGCGTCAAGTCTTCGTGGAGCAGCCATCCAGCCCATCTCCGCTTGAAAACCAGCGTCAAGCCAGCGCTGTAAAGCTGCTGTTCGCATCTGCAACCTTGAACTTCCCGGCAGACAGGCGATTCCTACAGGATCGAATCCTTCCTGGCGGGCACGTTCCTTGAGAGCTGCACTGAGTTCTGGTTGTCCAGCGGAGGACGTCACGGAAACGGGTCGTAAAATTACTTACCTTTAAACATCCTTACGTGTCCGCATCCCCATCGGGTTCTCAATCCTTACGACTGTCGTTTGTTCTGAGGTGGTTGGGCATCACCCTGGTTGCGCTGCTGGCCTTGCAGATGGCTGTTCTGCTGAGTGCAGCCGATTGGGCGGATGGTGTTTTTAAGCAACTGTTGATCGAGCGCTTGGTCAATCAAGCTCCCATGGGGCTGATCGGGCTTTTGCTCATGCTTCTTGGCTCGCGTCTTGACCAACCGGAGACCGCAAGACCTCCGATTCGTTGGCTGGTTTGCGTGATTTCTGCGTTGTTGGCGATTTTGATGATCGTGGTTGTTCCTGTCTCGATCTCAGGCAATCAGAACCTCTCAGGTGAATCCGATCAAACGCTTGAGCAGCAAAAGGGTCAGTTGGAGATGGCTCGCCAGCAATCGGCGAATCCCGAGAACGTAAAAATGCTTGGTAACCAGCTCACCCAGGCCGGGCAGTTGCCTGCTGATGCCAGTGAGGACGACAAGGTCAAAGCTGCTCAGGCTTTCATCGATAAGCAGCTGGCTCAGATGGAACAGCAGATCAAGCAGGGTGAACGTCAGCGCAACCTTGCTGTGAATCAGCGTCGTTTTGGCGGAACCTTGAGTGCGGTGATTCTTGCCGTTGCTTTCGTGCTCTTGGCTCTGGCGGCCGTGATCTAACGATCTGCTGGTTAGGTTGGTGAGATCACGTCAGCCTTAGGCCACAGGCGCTCCTTGGTGCAGTCCAATCCAAGACCTGACCTGCCGCTTAGCGCCAGGCTTCAGCAAGATCTGAAAAACGATTTAATCGCTGGGTTGTTGGTGGTCATTCCGCTGGCAACCACTTTTTGGTTGGCAACGACGGTCAGTCGTTTTGTGCTGGCTTTTCTGACGTCAATTCCCAAGCAGTTCAATCCCTTCATCACCCTTAATCCTCTTCTCCAGGATTTGATCAACCTGGCGCTGGGATTAACGGTTCCGCTGTTTGCGATTTTGCTGATCGGCTTGATGGCGAGGAACATTGTCGGGCGCTGGTTGCTCGAGTTCGGCGAAGAAACCCTCCAACGCATTCCTCTTGCTGGTTCGGTTTACAAAACCCTGAAACAGCTGCTCGCCACCTTTTTGAGAGACAATTCTCAGCGTTTTAGGCGCGTAGTTTTAGTGGAATATCCCCGTGAGGGTCTTTACAGCGTGGGCTTTGTGACCGGTGTGGTGGGTCCTTCCCTCCAAGCTGAGCTCACTCAGCCCCTTCTCAGTGTGTTTATTCCCACAGCACCAAATCCAACAACGGGCTGGTACACCTTGGTGCCTGAAACATCTGTCAAAGATCTGGACATTTCAGTGGAGGATGCATTTCGAACGATCATTTCCGCTGGCATTGTGAATCCTGATGAGCGTGAAGCTCCTGTGAATCGAAGTTTTTCCAGCCTGATCTCTCAGCTGAGGGGTTCTGGGTCACCCTCGTCGTCCACCACTGGAGCCTGAACTCGACTCGGCCCTATGTCCATGCAGTCCCGATCCCTGTCCCGTGAACTAGCGCTGCTAGTGCTCGGTCAATGCCCTGAACGGGTGGATGATCCCCCTGATCTTTCTTTGGATACTTTGCTTCAAAAAGCACTCGATAGCTTGATGCAGCACTGGACAGAAGTCCTGGACTGTTGTGCTGGAGATCTGGAAAAAGCTCAGCAACATTTGCTTGAGAGTGAACTGAAGGATGGTCCTTCCTCAGATCAAGCTTCGGTTCGTGAGTCGTTGCAGTCGTCTCTCACTGGGGCCGAACAAGTTTTGAATGGTCTGTCAGCCAGTCTTGAGTTGCCGCGCTTACTGGCCTTATCCAATCAAGATCAGGTGCGTCGCGAGGCCATGCAGCGCGTGATGTTGGTTCTGAAGAAGCGCAAAGCGATTGATCAGTTGCTCGACGGTGTGATGGAGGGCTGGCGCCTCACCCGATTACCACGCATCGATCGCGATATTTTGCGTTTGGCTGTGATTGATCTTTCCGAACTCCATACCCCTGCTGCAGTGGCTTGCAACGAAGCTGTTGAGTTAGCGCACCGTTTCAGTGACGAGCAGGGACGAAAGATGATTAATGGTGTGCTGCGTCGTCTGCAGAACGCCCCCTCACTGGTGTTGTCCTGAACTCATGGTCTACGACTGGTTTAATCGCGGATCCGTTCCTCCTGAAACCCCAGCTGACCCTCCAGTGGATTCAGAGGTGCAACCCGATCATTCTTCTGCGCCTCAACCTTCCGCAACGCAACCAGCAGACGTGCAAGCGTCTGAACCCCAATCGTCTGAGCCGGAAGACGATTCTCTTGAATGGGCCCGCCAGGCCTATGCCCGTTTAAAAGCTCAGAAAGCTGAGGCTGCTGAGACCGCCAAGACAGCCCAGATCGATTCGACGTCGGAACAGAACGTGGCGGTTCCTCCAGTGATGGAGCCTCCAGCGGTGATGCCAACAGCTGTTGTCGCTCCTCCAGAAGTTGCTCCTCCAGAAGCCTCTCCTGCCAGCGAAACTTCTTCGGTTGAGCCCCAGGAGCCCCCTGTTGAGACGGTCGAGTCGGCACAACAGGCCCCGGTGGTGGAGTCTGCTGTTGTTCCCGCGCCTACTACGACCGCACCGGCGTCTCCTGCCCCAACTCCTACGCCTCCTGCTCCTGCCCTGTCTTTTCTTGAACAGGCTGCTGCCCAGCGGGATCAGCGTCAGCAGGAGCTAGAGCAACCAGCTGAGCCAGACCTTGTTTCGGTAGTTCCAGTCGCAGCCCAAGCGGCGCCGACGATTGATCAGGATGAACCCAGCCTTGGAGACTTTGACGATGCATTCACCTGGTCGGCTGAAGTCTTAGCGGCCCAAGGGCGTAGCGCCGAGCAGGTCACTCTTGAGGAGATCGATTGGTTAGGGCGCCTGCGCCAAGGCTTGGAGAAAACGCGCCAAGGCTTTGTTACTGGTCTGCTGGAGAACTTGGGCGACGACCCGTTGACTCCAGAGGTGCTGGACGACCTCGAATCGCTTTTATTGCGGGCGGATGCGGGCGTTCAAGCCACGGATCAGGTGCTCGATGCCTTGCGGCAGCGGATGAACGAACAGGTTGTTGATCCGAGTGAAGGCATTCGCTTTCTGAAGGAACAGCTGCGTGACCTTCTTGATGAGCCGATCAAGGCCAGTGCTGTTGACGTCCTCGCTCCTCAAAGG
Organism: Synechococcus sp. SYN20; assembly: GCF_014279555.1. Classification (NCBI taxonomy): domain Bacteria; kingdom Bacillati; phylum Cyanobacteriota; class Cyanophyceae; order Synechococcales; family Synechococcaceae; genus Synechococcus; species Synechococcus sp. SYN20. The sequence continues at coordinate 13,649 of NZ_CP047959.1, forward strand.
GATCGCCTGAATGTTTGGCTTTTGGTTGGTGTGAACGGTGTCGGTAAAACCACCACCCTTGGCAAGCTCGCCAATCTTGCTGTTCGCAGTGGGTATTCCGCCTTAATCGCCGCGGCAGATACCTTCCGTGCTGCAGCTGTTCAGCAAGTTCAAGTGTGGGGGGATCGCAGTGATGTGCCAGTTGTGGCCAATCCCTCAGCGAATGCGGATCCCGCAGCGGTGGTGTTTGATGCGATCGGCGCCGCCCGTTCCAAGGGCACTGATTTGGTTCTGGTGGACACGGCCGGTCGCCTTCAGACCAAGCACAACTTGATGGAGGAGCTTGAAAAGATCCGTCGTGTGGTGGATCGTCTCGCTCCCGATGCCCATGTGGAATCGCTGTTGGTGCTGGATGCAAGCCAGGGCCAGAACGGTTTGAAGCAGGCGATGGCTTTTGCCCGTGCTGCTGGGCTCACAGGTGTGGTGATCACCAAGCTCGATGGCACTGCGAGAGGAGGCGTGGCTCTGGCTGTTGCCTCAGAAGCAAAGTTGCCGATTCGTTTTATTGGAGCTGGTGAGGGAATTCGCGATCTTCGTCCTTTCAATAGTTTTGAGTTTGTGGAGGCCCTCTTGGCATCGCGTTGATGCGTTTCGCATTGCGGCCTGATCAAGCTGAACTTGCTACGTTGCGCCTTCTGCTGGGTGCTAGGTCGTGAGCAGCACACCTTCATGGCGACATCCGGCACCCCCGCAACGTGGAATCAACCAATCGTTGACGGCTACAGCCTCGCTACGGCAGCTATTGGAGAGCATGTCGCGGGAGCAGCGTTCCAATCAGGAGCTGCTTGTGTCGCTTGGGTTTGCGTTGCGCAGCTTCAGCAATCTCAACCGCTTTTTGGAGTTGGTGCCGGTGGTGGCTGCCCGGCTTGTGGGGGTGCAAGGTTCACTACTCGTTCCGTTTCAGGCCGACGGACGCCTGTGGCGTGACCAGCTGCAGATGCTTCCTGGTCCCCGCACGGAGGGCTTGTTGCGGGCGCTTGCCGCGCATGAGCCTGGGAACATCATCGGGTTTGGATCCGACGAAAGCCTTTTGCGGGCCATGGATCGCCTGGTTCAGCGGCAGCTGGGGAGTGCTGGTCTTTTTGCAACGTCGTTGATCGCTCGTGGTCGGCCGAGGGGACGCCTTTACGTGTTCAATCCGTCGAGCCCTCTCGCTTGGAGTGATGTTTATCGCCGACATGTGCAGTTGGTGGCTGACCTCACCGGGGTTGCGATCGAAAATGATTTGATGCTTCAGGAGGCCCGTCGCCACGAACGGGTTGATCGTCAGCTCAGCATCGGAGCCGACATTCAGGCTCAGCTGTTGCCTGATCACTGCCCTGTGATCGAAGGCGTGGATCTTGCGGCGCGTTGCCGGCCTGCCTTTCAAGTTGGCGGTGACTACTACGACTTCATTCCTACCCGTCCAGAACTGATCGGGCGCCGTCGGGAGCGCGGCCGTTGGGCTTTCGTGATGGGGGATGTGATGGGTAAGGGTGTGCCAGCGGGATTATTGATGACCATGCTCCGCGGCATGCTGCGAGCCGAGGTTTTGAGTGGCCTACCGCCCGATCGCATTCTTTATGACCTCAACCAATTAGCGCTGGAGGACCTGTCTCAGTCCCATCGGTTCGTCACGCTGTTTTATTCCGATTTCGATCCACGCACGAGGCGCCTGCGTTATGCCAACGCCGCCCATAATCCACCATTGATTTGGCGTGCCCAATCACGGAAATTGATGCGCTTGGATGCCCCCGGGCTGCTGATTGGTCTTCAGCCTGAGGCGGAATATGGCTGCGAATCGCTTGTGCTTGAGCCAGGTGATGTTCTTCTTTATTACACGGATGGAGTCACTGAAGCCCCTGGGATCACCGGTGATCGTTTTGATGAGGCGCGCTTGATGCGCTCACTCGAACAAGCCTGTCGATCAGGAACTGGTTCCCAAGGGATTCTTGATCAGTTGTTCAGTCGTCTCGATCGTTTTGTGGGACCCACCCGTCAGTTAGATGACGATGCCTCGATGGTGGTGCTCAAGGTCAAAGAGGAGATCATGCTGCCGTCTGTCCCCCGGTCTTTGGCCTGACAAGCTGAGGACAAGAGCAGAGGAGAGTGACATGGCAGGCGGGGTGACGGGAGGAGGCTCCGCAACCTGGAGTGATCGGTTTGAGCAGGGATTGCATCCGGCGATTGAGCGTTTTAATGCGTCGATAGGCTTTGATATCACGCTTCTTCAAGAGGATCTGGATGGTTCGATCGCCCATGCCCGCATGCTCGCTGAGTGCGGTGTGATCCAGGAGGAAGAGGCAGATCAACTTGTCAGTGGTCTTGAACAAGTCCGCCAGGAAGCTGCATCTGGACAATTTCAGCCAGGGCTAGCTGATGAAGATGTTCATTTCGCTGTTGAGCGACGTCTGATTGCTTTGCTTGGTCCAGTTGGCAAAAAATTGCACACCGGCCGGAGTCGTAACGACCAGGTGGGGACTGATTTGCGGCTTTGGCTTAGGCGGCGTTTGGACGAGCTTGAACAGTATTTGCTCGGTTTTCAGCGCGCCTTGCTTGACCAAGCGAACCTTCACAGCAACACCTTGATTCCCGGTTACACGCATCTGCAGCGTGCCCAGCCTCTCTGCCTCGCTCACCATCTTCTTGCCTATGTCGAGATGGTGGAGCGGGATCGACAGCGGATGGCGGACTTGCGCAAACGCCTGAATCTCTCTCCTCTGGGTGCTGCAGCTTTGGCCGGCACCCCGGTACCGATTGATCGCAGGAGCACCGCGTTGGCCCTCGGCTTCGATGGCATCTATGCCAACAGCCTGGACGCGGTCAGTGATCGTGATTTCACAGTGGAATTTTCGGCCGCGGCCTCACTGGTGATGGTGCATCTCAGTCGTCTTGCTGAGGAGGTGATTTTTTGGGCATCAGAGGAATGTGGCTTTGTACGACTCACCGATCGCTGTGCGACGGGCAGCAGCCTGATGCCGCAGAAAAAGAATCCCGATGTTCCTGAATTGGTGCGTGGCAAATGCGGACGGGTGTTTGGCCATTTGCAAGGCCTGCTGACGATGATTAAGGGCCTACCACTGGCCTACAACAAAGATTTCCAGGAGGACAAGGAGGCGTTGTTCGATGTGGTGGCCACCACATCGCAATGCCTTGAGGCGATGACGATTTTGCTGCAGGAAGGCTTGAGTTTCAGGACCGAACGGCTGGAGGCGGCTGTTGCTGCGGACTATTCCAATGCCACTGATGTGGCCGACTATCTCGTCGCTAAGCAGGTCCCTTTCCGGGAGGCCTACCAGTTGGTGGGTGCTGTGGTGAAACATTGCCTTCAGGAAGGCGTGCTTCTTCGCGAACTCACTCTGGAGCGTTGGCAGCAGTTCCATCCTGCGATCGAGGCTGATTTGTTTGAGGCTTTAACACCCCGCAATGTGGTGGCAGCTCGAACCAGCGAAGGGGGAACAGGTTTCGTTCGTGTCCATGAACAGCTGGCCATTTGGAACAAACGATTGGGGCTTGCGGATCAGGTTGTTTAGAGGGTGATCATTCGGCTGAGATCGGACTACGCTGAGAGAGCCAGAGATTCAATGATCTTCAATAGGTCCATGAATTGTTGGCCCTTTGATTCCATTGACCCCTCTTAACTTCGGTCCATCAGATAAGTGAGCATTTTTGTCGGCAATCTTCCGTTCCGCGCTGAGCAGGAAGACATCATTGAATTGTTCTCCACCTATGGAGAGGTCACGAATTGTGCCCTCCCTCTAGAGCGAGATACCGGTCGTAAGCGCGGCTTTGCCTTTGTCGAAATGAGCGACGAAGCAGCTGAAGCATCTGCCATTGAGGCGCTTCAAGGTGCTGAGCTGATGGGCCGTCCTCTGCGCATCAACAAAGCTGAGCCCCGTGGCAGTGCCCCTCGTCGCGATTTCGGCGGTGGTGGCGGTGGCAACTACGGCGGTGGTGGCGGTGGCAACTACGGCGGTGGTGGCGGTGGCAACTACGGCGGTGGCGGTGGTGGCAACTACGGCGGTGGCGGTGGTGGCAACTACGGCGGTGGCGGTGGTGGCAACTACGGCGGTGGCGGTGGTGGCAACTACGGCGGTGGTGGCGGTGGCAACTACGGCGGTGGTGGCGATCGCCCTTCTGGTGCCAGTGGCTGGGAAGATCGCAGCTATGGCAGTGGTGCTCCTCCAGCTGGCGGGAGTGCCTATGACGATGGACGCACCCGTCGCCGCCGTGGTGGAGCCGACGACAACAGCGGATATGGCGGAGCCGAGGGCTGATCGCCTGATCGGAGCTGTTTAGAGCCCTGCATCAAGCAGTTGCTGGGCTGCTTCCTCAATAATTTCAATCCCAGCACCAGCTTTTTGAGCTTTGGTGCTCAGATTGTTGCGCCAATACCGTGCCCCGGGCACTGCTTCCACAACGTGGACGAGATGCCGGCATAGATCCCAAAGTCTTCCTCCTCGCTGAAGATGGCGTTCGGCATGGGGGATCAGCCCAAGCACGACATCTGAAGCCAGCACTTGGCGTGGCGTTGCGCCGTAGATCAGGTTGTCGATGTCGCGCCAGCGCATTGGGTGTGCATAGGCGGCCCGTCCGACCATGGCCCCATCGCAATGTTTTAGGGCGTTGAGGCAATCCTCAGGGGTATCAAGACCACCATTTAATTCAATCGTGAGATCCGGTCTGGATTCTTTTAAGGCAATCACTCGATCGTGCTGAAGAGCTGGAATCGTGCGGTTTTGTTTGGGATCTAATCCCTCCAGCCATGCCTTACGTGCATGTACGGAAAAACGCCATGCACCTGCAGCAGCCACTTGATCCACAAACTGTCTGAGCAGGTCATCACTGTCGAGATCATCGATGCCCACGCGATGCTTCACCGTGACAGGGAGAGATGATGCCGCCACCATGGCCTCCACACAGCGAGCCACGGTTTCTGGTTCTGCCATCAAACAAGCCCCAAAATTCCCGGCTTGAACTCTTGGACTTGGACAGCCCACATTGAGATTGATTTCGTCGTACCCCCAATCGGCAGCCATCCGCGTGGCGTCGGCCAGCAATGCAGGATCGTCGCCCCCCACCTGCAGGGCTATGGGGTGTTCCTCGGCGTCGAAGTCCAGTAGCCGTTCACGCCGCTTGCTGTGGTGGAGAGCTTGCGCCACCACCATTTCGCTGTAGAGCAGGCTTTGTTTGCTGATTTGGCGCATCAGCATGCGGAAATGCCGATCCGTGCAATCCAGCATGGGCGCCACGCTGAAGCGCCAGGCGGGTTCCCGATCAGGTTTTTGGAGGGAATCCATGCCTCCATGCTGCCTCGCTTTCCGCACGAGGCGCTTTAGAACAAAGAGTGTCTTTAAAAGGCGTGCAGATGAGTACTTCGATGCAAAGTTGGTTGTTAAGCCGTCGTTCGATGCTTCTCGCTTCGATTGCTGGGCTCATTGGTGTGATGAAAGTGCCAGAACAGGTGTTGGCTGCTTCCAAGGCTGGTGAATCCGCCTGGGATCTCAGCGATGAGGAATGGAAAAAGCGTCTCTCGCCTGAGGCCTACCAAGTGTTGCGTCAGGAAGGCACAGAACGACCTTTCACCAGCCCGTTCAACAACGAAAAACGAGAGGGCACCTACCACTGCGCCGGTTGCGACCTGCCGTTGTTTGCTTCCTCCGCCAAGTTTGATAGCGGTACCGGTTGGCCCAGTTTTTGGCAGCCGCTTCCGGGCGGTGTGAATACAAAAGTAGATTTCAAGTTAATTCTTCCTCGCACTGAATATCACTGCAGCCGCTGCGGTGGGCATCAGGGCCATGTTTTTAATGACGGTCCCCGACCGACAGGTAAGCGCTACTGCAACAACGGAGTCGCCCTGCGTTTCCAACCCACGGCATGACCTAATCGTGATCGGTGGTGGGCCTGCCGGTTTCATGGCAGCGATCACCGCCGCCGAACGAGGAGTTCGTGATGTTCTGATCTTGGAGGCCACCCCTGAAGTGCTCACAAAAGTGCGCATCAGCGGTGGCGGTCGTTGCAATGTCACCCATGCTTGCTGGGATCCCAAGGAGCTTGTGGGTCACTACCCCCGAGGCAGCAGGCCACTGCGGGGTCCATTTAGCCAGTTTGCATGTGGAGATTCGATTGCTTGGTTCGATGAGCACGGACTCACGCTTGTGGAAGAGGCTGATGGAAGGATGTTTCCCCAGCAGAATCGCTCCGAGGCGGTGGTGGAGTGCCTGAGGAGGGCTGCTATATCAGCAGGGGTGAAGATTCAGTGCGGATCTGCTGTGCGGCAACTCAGCTGCTCGGAGGGTGGTGGATTTCAAATCTCCGATCAACGGTCTGCATTTCATCAGGCCAAGCGGGTGTTGCTGGCCAGTGGTGGCCATCCCAGTGGCCGGCGTCTTGCCCAGGATTTAGGTCACAGGATTGTGCCGCCGGTACCGTCGTTATTCAGCTTGAAGTTGCAAGCGCCTGCTTTGACGGCATGCAGCGGTATTGCCCTCGATGACGTGGGCTTGGATTTAAGCGTTGCTGATCAGCGTTTTCGTCAGACGGGCCGGGTGCTGTTGACCCATCGGGGTGTGAGCGGGCCTGCCGTCTTGAGGCTCACCGCGTTTGCAGCCCGGGCCCTCCATGCCAGTCGTTACCAGGGTGAGTTGCGGGTGGATTGGAGTGGAGGTTTGGGTCGCGAGCGTGTTCAGAACAAGCTGCAGCAGGCGCGCCTTGAGCAGGCGCGTCGCACGGTGGTGGCTGCCAAGCCGTTTGAACATCTGCCGCGGCGGCTTTGGCTTGCCTTTTTGACGCAGGCGGGAGTGGATGCAGAGCGGCGTTGGGCGGATCTTCCAGCGAAGGCGGAACGCAATTTGGTGGAGACCGTCTGCGCTCAGCGCTTATCGATCCAGGGCCGCGGCCCGTTCGGGGAAGAATTTGTGACCGCTGGAGGTGTTGATCTGGGCGAGGTGAACTTGGCGACGATGGAAAGTCGGCGCTGTGCTGGGTTGTATTTAGCGGGTGAATTACTGGATGTGGATGGGGTCACTGGAGGCTTTAATTTCCAGGCCTGTTGGAGCGGCGGCTGGCTTGCAGGTGAGGCGATAGCTACGTCTTGTTTTACTGAATCTGATCAAACACCGTAAACATCGGCAGGTACATCGCCAGGAGGATCGAACCCACAATTCCTCCCACAACCACAATCATTGCGGGCTCCAACATCGAGGTGAGTGCCTTCACCGAAGCTGAAACCTCGTCCTCATAAAAGTCGGCCACTTTGCTGAGCATTCGATCCATTTCGCCGGTTTCCTCACCAATCGAGAGCATGCTCAGTGCCATGTCTGGTAAGACTTTTTGGCGCGTCAATGCTGTGCTCAGCAACACGCCTTCTTGCACCATGGTGCGCGAGTCGAGGATGGCGTCAGAGATGATGGAGTTGCCAGCAGTTTCGCTGGAGATCTCCATCGTCATCAGGATTGGAACTCCAGCACGCGTGAGTGAGCTGAAAATTCTGCAAAACTGAGCGGTGGCTGTTTTCATGATGAGATCACCAAACAACGGTAGCTTGAGGATCAATTTGTCGATCACTCTGCGGCCTTTGTGAGTGTTGTAATAACGGCCAATCATCCAGGCGCCAACCATGAGAATGCCTGCGAAAACAAGTGAAGCGGAAGAGCGCAGTAGGGCGCTTAAATCCACCATTAACTGGGTAAATAATGGCAATTCGGCTCCCAGATCTTCAAAGATTCCGGCGAAAGTGGGAATCAAAAAGATCGTCATTCCTAAAAACACCAAAATGGCGATCACCAGCACGGCCACCGGGTAACCCAAGGCACCTTTGATTTGGTTTTGGAGCCTGGCATTGTCTTCCAACAACTTGGCGAGGCGTTTGAGGGATTCATCGAGAACACCGCCGGCTTCTCCTGCCTCCACCATCGCGATGGTGAGCTGATCAAACACCTTGGGCCATTGGCGCATCGCTGCTGCCATCGCCGTGCCCTGATTCACCTCGAGTCCCACGCTGGTGAGAGCTTTTTTGAACATCGGTAGTTTCTGTTGCGTGGCCATGAGATCGAGGCTGCGCACAATCGGCACCCCTGCATCCACAAGCGCAGCCAGCTTGCTGGCCCAAATCGCTTTCTCTTTCACCCCGGGTGGCTTTTGGAACGCTTCTCCCAGATCCATCGACATCCACCCTGCTGATGAGCTTTGACCAGCGCTTTTGGATTCGGCCTTGGCGTTGTTGTTTCCTTTTCCTTTGTCTTGGCGCAGCTCTTCCGCTTTGATGCCTCGCCTGCGCAGAAGACGACGGGCTGAAACAGCATCATTTGCTTTGACCGTGACCGTGCGCGGTTGGCCTGTGGCTGAGGTGTAAGTGGCGGTGAAGGAAACCATGCGCTGATCGACCGATTTAGTTGTTGATTAGGCGTTCCAGTTCCGCGGGTTTGCTGGCTTTGCTGTGCCCTTCATCAAGACTGATTTCGCCGCGATCAATCAGATCGGCAAGCGCTCTTTCAAGGGTTTGCATGCCCCGTTCGCCTCCGGTTTGAATTTGGGAATACAGCTGAGCTGTTTTGCCTTCACGGATCAGGTTGGCGATGGCTGGGGTGTTGATCATGATTTCTTGAGCCATCACGCGACCGAACTGCCCAGGTGCAGGATTTTGGCGTCGGCAGAGCGTTTGAGAGAACACTGCCGTCAGGCTTCCTGAGAGTTGCACGCGGATCTGGGTTTGCTGGCCAGGTGGAAACACATCCACCATCCGATCAACAGTCTGAGCGGCAGAACTGGTGTGCAAGGTTCCAAACACCAAATGCCCAGTTTCCGCAGCGCTGATTGCCAGTTGAATCGTTTCGAGATCACGCATTTCACCCACCAAAATCACGTCTGGGTCTTCGCGCAGAGCAGCGCGCAGCGCATTGGCAAAACTGCGCGTGTCCTCGTTGAGTTGGCGTTGATGCACCAAGCTCTTATCACTGGTGTAAACGAATTCGATCGGGTCTTCGATGGTGAGGATGTGCTCAGCCCGTGTGTGGTTGATGTGATCGAGAAGTGCTGCGAGCGTGGTGGTTTTGCCTGAACCCGTCGGGCCCGTGACCAGAACAAGACCACGGGGGCGTTTGCTGGTTTCCACGACGACTGGAGGCAGATTCAGCAGCTCAACGCTGGGGATTTTGCTCCCAAGAGCACGCAAGCAGGCGGCATAGCTGCCCTTCTGGCGGTACACATTCACGCGAAAACGGGCGACCCCTTTCAAGCCATAGGCACAATCCAGCTCCCACGTTTGTTCGAGTGTTTTGCGTTGGCTGTTATTGAGCATCGAAAAGATCAGGCGGTTGCAGCCTTCTTCACTGAGCGGTTCCTCTTGCATCGGTCGCAGTTCGCCACTGAAGCGGCCGTAAGGCGGTTGTCCGCTGGCGATGTGGAGGTCGCTTCCGCCTCCGTTCACCAGCTGTTCCATCAGGTCTTCGATCATTCGTTCCATGCTTGGAGCTCTCACTGACGGGGTGTCAGGCAATACGGGCATTCCAGCCAACCTTCTTGCAGTCCGCCACCACATCCACGGCAAGTAACAGTGCTAAGGGCCCTGGCGCGTTGTTCGGATTCCAGGCCCGCATCCGTTAAAACCATGCGGTCCACCTCTTCCAGAGTGGTGTGACCTTCTCGCACGAGATCGAGGCTGTAGCCAAGCAAGGTTTTCATGCCTCCTTCCAGAGCTAGCTGGCGGACAAGATCAGTGGTTGCACCTTTGGCGACAGATGCCGCTAAGGCTTCATTCATGCGCAGCACCTCGTACACACCGATACGGCCCTTGTAACCGGTGCCCTGACAGGTGGGGCATGGCGTTTCTGGCCCTTCGTGGTGTTTGGCTTTGAAAAAGGTGACATTGCCTTCATCGCTCGTCATGAGGCCAAAGCGGCCTAATTCTCGCGAATCTGGGTGGTAGGGGATCCGGCAATCACTACATACGCGTCTGAGCAAGCGTTGGGAAACGATGCCGAGCAAGGATGCGCTCACCATGAACGGTTCCACGCCCATTTCGTCGAGTCGAGCGATGGCGCTCGGTGCATCGTTGCAGTGCAGGGTGGTCAAGACCAAGTGCCCAGTCAGTGCTGCTTCGATAGCAGTTTTCGCTGTTTCTTGATCACGGGTCTCACCCACTAACAGAACATCTGGGTCCTGGCGCATGAAGGCGCGAAGGGCCGTGCTGAAGTCAAATCCTTTCTCTCGATTGACCTGACATTGAGTAATACCAGGCAATGTGTATTCAATTGGATCTTCTACGGTGGAGATATTGATCCCGGGTTCGTTGCGCTCTGCTAACAGCGAATAAAGAGTTGTCGATTTACCAGATCCTGTTGGACCGGTCACAAGAATCATGCCGAATGGTTTTGATCCAAGGGTTCGTACAAGCTCGAGTGTGTTGGGATTGGAGATGAGCTTATCCAGTCCTAATTGAGTGGATTGACTATCGAGTAACCGCAAGCAAATCTTTTCGCCATAGCGGCTGGGAAGGCTGTTGACGCGAAAGTCAACAGTTCGTCCTTTGTATTGTCTACGGATGCGACCATCTTGTGCTTGCCTGCGTTCAGCGATATCAAGATCAGCCATGATCTTGAAGCGAGAGGTAATCGCTGGGATTAATTTAGTGGGGAGTGGTTGCGCTAAATTGGTGAGTACACCATCCTTTCTAAGCCTAATTTGCAATCCTGCTTGTTGCGGCTCTACATGGATATCACTGGCATTCATGTCTAATGCCTTAATTAAGATACGATCCACCAATGTGACGACTGGAGATGCACCGGTTATTGATGAATTGATGTCTAGCGAGGAGGCCGAATTGCTTTGAATTTCAGCTTCGTCTGGATCGGCACTTAAGATTCCTTCAGTATCAAATCCATCGAGAAGCGATTTTGCTGTCTCGCTAATTGATGTTTGGCTGATATTTGAACCTGAGTTGAATTCTTGTGGATCAAGAATCTGTTTTAGATCTGCTCCATTGGCTAGTACAAGTTTGGAGATGTAGCCATGGCTTTTTAAAACCTGCTTGAGTTGTTCACGACTGTTTCGGTCGCTGCTGCTTGCGATGGCCACCATGAGGCCGTCGTCGCTGAGATGGATGGGGAGCGCTTGAAGTTGCTTCCAAGTTTCAAGGTCTAAAACCTGCCCGGAATGGAGGAGTGCTTTTCCAGCGGCAAGCTCTGCCTCTGAAATCAGCTTTGCCGGCAGAGCAGGCGGTAGCGGCATTCGGGTGGAGTCGGCGCTCATGCTGATTCGGCTTTCCGCGCTTGTGGTGGGTGCATGTGACCCTTCAACATGTCTAGACGTGATTTTGCATCTGGTCAGCATGAGCGGCGACGCTTCCATCCCGGCTAACGATTCGGCATCGGATGTTCCCGAAGCCCAGCAGGACCCCACAGCCTCTGTGGAGGAAACACCTGACCCCGCTTCTCCCGACCCTGCTTCAGAGGGGGTTTCCTCTGCTCAGAACAATGAAGCGCGGCTTGAGCAATTAGAGCGCGAGCACAGCACCCTCCGCCAAGAACACGAAACCTTGAGTGGTCAGTACGTGCGCATCGCGGCCGACTTTGACAATTTTCGCAAACGTCAGAGCCGGGATCAGGACGACCTGAAGTTGCAGATCACCTGCAGCACGCTGACTGAAATCCTCCCTGTTGTTGATAATTTCGAACGCGCTCGGCAACAGCTTGATCCTCAGGGAGAAGAAGCCCAAACGCTTCACCGCAGTTATCAGGGCCTTTACAAGCAACTTGTCGATGTGCTGAAGCAACTCGGTGTGGCCCCGATGCGGGTTGTTGGACAAGAGTTTGACCCCAACCTCCATGAAGCTGTGTTGCGCGAACCCAGTGATGAGCATCCAGAAGATGTGGTGGTTGAAGAGTTGCAGCGTGGTTATCACCTCAGCGGCAAGGTCTTGCGTCACGCCTTAGTCAAGGTGTCGATGGGACCTGGACCGCAACAGTCAGATGCCGCGGTTCATGGGACTGAAGGTGGTGAGAGTGCAGCAAGCGAAGGTGTTGATAGCTCCCCGACGCCTGAGGCGAGCGAATGATTCAAAACTTTTGCCTAGTGTGCGCAGCGGAATGACGAGCTGATGGCCGATTACTACGACCTCCTTGGCGTCAGCAGGGATGCAGATGCCGACACCCTGAAGCGCGCTTACAGGCGGATGGCTCGCCAATATCACCCTGATATCAATAAAGACGCTGGCGCTGAAGACCGCTTTAAGGAGATTGGCCGCGCTTACGAAGTGCTGAGCGATCCCCAAACCCGTGGGCGGTACGACCAGTTCGGTGAGGCCGGACTCGGTGGCGGCGGTGGCATGCCCGATATGGGCGATATGGGTGGTTTTGCAGATATTTTCGAAACCTTTTTCAGCGGATTCGGTGGTGCTGCTGGCGGCGCTGGTCGTCAGCGCAGGCGAGGACCTCAACAGGGAGATGACCTCCGCTACGACCTCACGATTGATTTTGACCAGGCTGTGTTCGGCCAAGAGCGGGAGATTCGCATCCCCCACCTCGAGACCTGCACCACCTGTGGTGGCAGCGGTGCCAAAACTGGCAGTGGTCCCACCACCTGTACCACCTGTGGCGGAGTTGGGCAGGTGCGTCGCGCCACGCGCACTCCGTTTGGGAATTTTGAGCAGGTGGCTGAATGCCCCAGTTGCAATGGCACCGGTCAAGTGATTGCTGACCCTTGCAGCTCCTGTGGTGGTCAAGGGGTCACGCAAGTCCGTAAGAAATTGCGAATCAATATTCCTGCCGGTGTCGACACGGGGACCCGCTTGCGGGTTTCCGGAGAAGGCAATGCTGGGCTGCGTGGCGGTCCATCCGGAGATTTGTATGTTTTCCTCACGGTTAAATCGCACCCGAGCCTGAGGCGTGACGGGCTCACCGTTCATTCGGAGGTGAAGGTGAGTTATCTGCAGGCAATCCTCGGAGACACTATTGAGGTGGAAACCGTGGATGGACCCGAATCCCTTGAGATTCCGGCAGGTACTCAGCCCAATTCCGTTTTAACGCTTGAAAACAAGGGCATCCCAAAGCTGGGCAATCCAGTAGCCCGTGGTCATCAGCGCATCTCCGTCACGGTGACCTTGCCCACCCGTCTCAACGATGAGGAACGCGGTCTCCTCGAAGATTTGGCTGGACACCATTCAGCCCGTGGTGAGCAGCACCATCACCACAAGAGTGGTCTTTTTGCCCGACTGTTTGGGCAACGCTGACGGATGCGTGATGCCCAACCCGAACATTATTTGGATCTAAGGGGCACCCCCTGTCCAACCAATTTCATTCGCTGTCGTTTGGCCTTGGAGGCCATGCGTCCCGGGCAGCAGTTTCAGGTTGATCTCGATCGGGGTGAGCCAGAGGAGATGGTGATCCCAGGTCTGACTCGGGATGGTCATCGTGTGGAGGTGATGGACCAAGCCAAGGATTGGGTGCGCCTTCAGGTGGTCTGTGGTGGCGGTTGATCAGTCGGCTCAGTCCGGCATGGTTGTTGCGCTCCAGGCCAATTACTTGGAGGTGGAGCTAGATCAGGTTTCTGAAAGGCTTCCCTCACGACTGCTTTGCACGCGGCGCACGCGTTTGAGTCATCGCGGTGAGGCTGTGTACGTCGGTGATCGCGTCAGGGTGGAAGCCATTGATGCGAGCCATGCCCGAGCGGTGGTCTCTCATGTCGAACCTCGCGTCAGTTTTCTGACACGCCCGCCCGTCGCCAACGCCACCACGGTGGTCGTGGCATTGGCCGTGGCTCAACCAGCTTTTGATCCCGATCAGGCCAGTCGTTTTCTGTTGACGGCAGAGCGAACGTCCCTGCATGTGCAGCTGGTCCTAACGAAAACCGATCTCTTAGAGCCTGAGGCATTGGAGCAGCTGCGTGCTCGTCTTCATGCCTGGGGGTATCCCCCGTTGTTGGTGTCGACGGGCAGTGGCCTTGGGCTCTCCAAACTGAAACAAAGCCTTGCCGGATCGTCTCTTTCCGTGCTGTGTGGACCTTCAGGAGTTGGGAAGAGCTCATTGTTGAATGCCTTGATCCCTCAGCTTGATTTGCGGATCGGTGCCGTATCAGGACGGCTGCAGCGTGGACGTCACACCACGCGGCATGTGGAGTTGCATCGCTTGGAGGGTGAGGCACGGGTTGCTGATACGCCCGGTTTCAACCGCCCTGAGCTGCCAGATGACCCCAGGAATCTTGAGGTGTTGTTTCCTGAATTACGCGCTCAGCTCGAGCCCCATCCCTGTCGTTTTCGGGATTGTTTGCACCGTGATGAACCTGGATGCGGGGTCACGCGCGAGTGGGAGAGATACCCGATCTACAGACGAGCTGTGGAGGATCTTCTGGGCCTTAACTGCCCATCCCGGGGAGGTTGAGATTGAGTCCACCGGTGAGTTCTTCCATGCGTTCTTTCATGGTGCCGGTGGAGCGTTCATAGGCTGACTGCAAGGCGGCGAGTGTGGCAGCTTCTGTGGCCTCCTGTCCTTCACTCAGCAGGGATGGATCCAGCTTCACTTTCAGCGGTTGTTGATTGCCAGACAACCAGATGCTGGCTCGACCGTCCTCACTGTTGCCCTCGATCTCCATGGCATCGAGTTCTTCTTGCAGTTTTTGCGCGTCTTGCTGGATTTGTTGAGCCTTTCGGAATGCCTCAGTGAGCTGTCCGAAATTGGGAAGTCCAAACCCTGCCATGACACCAATGAAGTGATGCCAAGGCTAATCGGTCGTTTGAAAGCCCAAGCGCTTCACTTCAGGATGCAACGTGATTCCGTGCACCCGCTTCACTTCGTTTTGAACGAAGTCGATCAAGGTGCGGATGTCATCGGCTTTGGCTTCGCCCACGTTGACGATGAAATTGGCATGCACCGGTGAGACTTCCGCTCCTCCGATCCGTTTCCCCTTGAGACCTAAGCCTTCGATGAGCTGACCAGCTTTTTCGGGCTCTGGGTTGCGGAACACGCTTCCGCAGCTTGGCCATTGGTAGGGCTGGGTGGTGGTGCGATGACTGAGGTTGCCACTGGTCTTCCGCATCAACTCCTTGGCGTCATGGCCAGGTTCCAATTGAAAATGCGCTGCCATCACCAAGTGGTCACTGCCTTGAAGCAGGCTGTGACGGTAGTCGTAGGCGAGATCAGCGTTGCTGAGCACCGTTGTGGCCGTCACCGTGTTCGTCTGCGATCGATCGATGACCTCCACAGATGTCAGGCAGTCGGCTGTGGAGCCGCCTTGAGCTCCGGCGTTCATCGCCGCGGCCCCACCCACGGTTCCAGGGATGCCAACGGCCCACTCCAGCCCGTGCAATCCAAGTTTGGCTGCGCGCCTGGCAAGCGTTGGAAGGGGTTCACCCGCCAAAGCCTTCACCTGCCCTGATTCGGCATCCAGCTGGCTGCCCTGGAGGCGACGCAAACAAAGAGTGAGGCCTGGGAGTCCCGCATCAGCAATCAGTAGGTTCGAACCAGCTCCAATCACGCGGGTCGTCAAACCCTCCGCTTGGGCCCATTGGAGAAGCGAGAGACATTGCTCAGCATCGTTGGGTTCGGCCAACCATTGCGCCGGGCCTCCCACCCGCCACGTGGTGTAGTCCGCGAGGGACACCTGCTGTTGCAGGACCCCAGCCTCAATAAGAGCATTCAGGCTGCGATCGCTGGTGAACATGACGCCGCTCCTCCGATTCCTTCTTTTGACAGACGTTCCCAAAGACTGTTCACATCACCAGCACCCATTGCCAAGATCAAGTCATCAGGCTGGCTGTGTTGTTTCACCAGACCTGTGAGCTCGTCCATGGTGCTGGCCACAAAGACGGGTTGGTTGGGATCAATCAGCCGAATGGAGCGTGCCAGAAGCTCACTGTTGATGCCCTTGATCGGTTGTTCACCGGCTCCATAAATCGGAGCAAGGATGAGGGCGTCAGCGGACACGAGTGATTGGGCAAAGGCGTTGAGAAATTCTTGTGTCCGGCTGTAGCGGTGGGGCTGAAAAACAGCGAGAAGCCGTTGAGGTGTGCGGGGTAAAGGGCTGCGGCCGCTTTGCACCATCAGCTTGGCCATGGTCAAGGTTGCTTGAACTTCGCTGGGGTGATGGGCATAGTCATCAACCACTTGTCGGTCTTGCCATTCCCCCCGGAAATCAAAGCGTCGACCTGGTGAACGCAGTTCCTTGACGGCCGAGAGAAGGGGATCCAAAGGAACACCTTCCATGCGGCATGCCGCTATGGCGGCCACGACGTTGCTCAGGTTGTGCAGGCCAGGCAGGGGGAGGGTGATTCGCCCTACCTGTTGCCCTTGCTCGTAATAGTTGGCGATGGTGCGATCTCCATCGAGTTGCAAAGGCAAAG
Organism: Synechococcus sp. SYN20; assembly: GCF_014279555.1. Lineage (NCBI taxonomy): Bacteria > Bacillati > Cyanobacteriota > Cyanophyceae > Synechococcales > Synechococcaceae > Synechococcus > Synechococcus sp. SYN20. Next base: position 29,997 of record NZ_CP047959.1, read on the forward strand.
CGGCGTAATCCGCTGTCTCGACGTGTTGAACAGACCAACAGGCATCGGCTTGGAAGTGTTCGCTGAGAATCGGATCGTCTTGATTGATGAGCAGGCGTTTGCAGCAGCGGCCGAAGGTTTTCATCGTCTCGATCAAATCGTCGAGATTGCGGTAATGGTCCGTATGGTCCAGTTCAAGATTGGTGATGATCCCCAGGCTGGCCTTGAACTTCACCAGCGATCCATCCGATTCGTCTGCCTCAGCGACAAGCAGACGACCGTTGCCGGTGTGCCCGTTGCTGCCGTAGCAGGGGACAACACCACCAATCACAGCGGTTGGATCTTCACCAACCGTGGCGAGGAGTGTGGTCACAAAAGTGCTTGTGGTGGTTTTTCCATGGCTACCCGCAACAGCAATGGCGGGTTGTTGTTCGATCAACCAGGCCAATAGGTCAGAGCGATGCCAAATCGTTAAATCCAAGCGCCGCGCTTCGATCAGCTCTGGATTGGTGTCAGGAATGGCCGTGCTGACCACCACCAATGGCTCCTCGATATTGAGCGCTCCGAGCTGGGAAAAATTGTTGGAGACCTGGCTTTCGAATAAGACCATTGCTTTGGTCTCAAGCGCCTGCATCGCCGGTGTGAGTTTGCGATCGGACCCGCTAACAGAATGGCCTCGTTCCGCGAGAATCAGAGCCAGGGCCGACATGCCGATTCCGCCCATCCCAATGAAGTGAATGTGCTTCTGGGGCTGGATCGAATCGGCCAAGGGGAGTCAACGTGAGGGCTAACGATAATCCAGCTTTTCCTTGTGGCCAACTGCTTGAAGCTCATTTCATCTGATTTTTAGGCAGATCAATTACAGGAAAATCCCAATAAATTCTGTATGATCTTGCCCCAAAACCCCTTACGCGGTAAGACCGCATATTTCTGCCATGACCCTGCGCGTTGCCATCAATGGATTCGGCCGAATTGGTCGCAATGTGCTGCGGGGTTGGATCAGCCGAGGTGCGAATACTGATCTTGAAATCGTGGGAATGAATTCCACGTCTGACCCCAAGACCAGCGCGCACTTGCTCACCTACGACTCGATTTTGGGCCGTTTGGATCCGTCAGTGGACATCCAAACCACGGATGACACGATGATCATCAATGGCAAGGAAATCAAATTCTTCGCCGATCGCAACCCTCTCAACTGCCCTTGGAAGGATTGGGGTGTGGATTTAGTGATCGAATCCACAGGTGTGTTCAACACCGATGAGAAGGCCAGCATGCACATCCAGGCTGGTGCCAAGAAAGTGATTCTCACTGCTCCTGGTAAGGGCGCTGGCGTCGGCACCTTTGTGGTTGGTGTGAACGCAGACCAGTACCGCCACGAAGATTGGGACATCCTCAGCAACGCAAGCTGCACCACGAACTGTCTGGCGCCAATTGTCAAAGTTCTGGATCAGAATTTCGGCATGGAATGGGGTTTGATGACCACCATTCACAGCTACACCGGTGACCAGAGAATCCTGGACAACAGCCACCGTGACTTGCGTCGTGCGCGTGCAGCCGCACTGAACATGGTGCCGACGACCACCGGTGCAGCCAAGGCTGTGGCCCTGGTCTATCCCGAAGTGAAGGGCAAGCTCACCGGTTTCGCCATGCGCGTTCCCACTCCCAACGTGTCCGCTGTTGACCTCACCTTCGGAACCTCCAAGGGGCCGAGTGTGGAAGACGTTAAAGCGGTGATGAAGCAGGCCTCTGAGAACGGCATGAAGGGAATCATCAAGTACAGCGACTTGCCTCTTGTCTCCACCGATTTCGCCGGTACGAACGAATCGACGATTTTCGACGCTGATCTCACCTATGCCATGGGCGACAAGGCTGTGAAGATCTTGGCTTGGTACGACAACGAGTGGGGCTACAGCCAGCGTGTTGTCGACTTGGCTGAGGTTGTTGCCAAGGGTTGGAAGTAACCCTCAGGTTCGAGAAGATCTGATCTCCAGCCCTCCCTTAGGGGAGGGCTTTTTTGTGCGCTCGCTTAGCGGTAATGGGAGAACCCTGATGGTTGCAGTAACGCACCATCGTCGTTCCAGATGATCCTGCCTGTGTCGGCGGTGATGCTGCCGAAGCAGCAACTTCCAGGCTGATGCTGTCTCCAGGATTCAGCCCACTCAGGAGGCAGGCTCAGCACCAGTTCGAAATCTTCGCCACCACTGAGACACCAGCGATCCCATGCGCCTTCGCAGGGCCAGGCATCAGCGCGTGGGAGGGCATCCCTGTGTAGAACAGCGCCGCAACCACTGCTTTGACAAAGACCATTCACGGCAGCAAGCAGGCCATCGCTGCTGTCGGTCCCACCGGCTCGCCAGGGAAGCTGCTCGGGTTTGCAGGCCACCAGGGTCTGCAAGGCATCAAGCCTTGGCCATGGCCGCTGGTGACATCGAATCGCCTGCTCTTTCAGCCTGGCTGGAACTGAGAGTGCGCTGGGTAGCGGTGTGTCTTGCAGAAGTGCCAGTCCAAGGCGGCTCAGTCCATGGGGGCCACTGCTCATCAGCAGATCACCAGGTTGGGCTTGTGCCCGATGCAGTCGTAACGGTCCGAGTCGTCCAAACGCACTGATCGAGAGCAGTCGTTGGTTACCGGTGCTGCAGTCGCCTCCCAGCAGAGTTCCACCAAAATGCTCGAGGGATTCTGAGATGCCTTGGTACACCTGTTCAATCCACCACCAAGACGTGGTACCTGGGGCCACCAGGCCCACCGTGATCCCCTCCACTTGCTCAGAGCCGCTGGCAGCTAGATCAGACAGGTTGGCCACCACAGCTCGCCAACCTACGTCGGCAGGGGCTGTGGTCGCATCGCTGAAATGAACACCCTCCACCATCACGTCGGTGTTCACCAGCAGAGCCCTGGAATCTGGTGGCAGCAAGGCTGTGTCGTCATTGAGCTGGCCAGGAGGCGCAAAGCGGGTCAGACGGCTCAGCAGCTCTGCTTCTCCGAGTTCGGCCAGGGTGATGCTCACGGCAGCATCAGGCGTGATCTTGCAGTCGATCGGCGCCTTCGATCACCTGGATGCGTTTGATTCCGTCGTCAACGCCCAGTTCTTCGAGCACATCGAAGCCATCCACGACATAACCGAAGGCGGCATTCCGCCCGTCCACGAGGTTGAGGCCAGCAGGCGTGAGTTCCGCTTCGTAGAGGAACAGGAAGAATTGCGACGAGCCATCATCAAGGGCTTGGTCTGAATGCGCCCAACCCAGGGTCCCAAGGGTGGAAAAAGGAAGGACTGCTGCTGCTTTGAACAGTCCAACGTCCTCGAAGGTTTCGTTGTAAAGGGTTTCGGTTTCGCCTGGAACGCGAATTTCTAAGGGAACGTGCCGCTCTTCTTTTGTTTTTGGGTCCACGTAACCGATGTCAGGACCTTCCGGGTCTCCGGTTTGAAGGATGTAAAAATCTTCTGCGCGATTGAAGGGGAGACCGTCATAGAAGCCCTTCAAGCTGAGATCAATAAAGGCGCCAGCTGTTAGAGGAGCGTTGTAGCCGTCCACAACCGCAGTGAGGTTTCCTTGCGTGGTTTCGATGACCACGGTTGCCCGTCCAGCAAGCCGTGGCAAGGCATCGAATTCGGAGGGGATGTCAGGAAGGCGATCGTCGATTAGCAGGGCTTCCAGATCACCCACCCGACTCAGAGTGTCGCGACGGATCTGGATGAATCCATCTCTGTCATTGGCATCCGCCTCCTCATGAAGCTGGTCAAGGTCAGCGCGCACCTCGTTGAGGAGCAGTTCAGCCGTACGGCGTTGATCTTCAGGAACGGCTTCAACAATGCTGTTGCCGCGGGTGGCCACCAGTTTCTGCGTGCGGCTCACCGTGCGTCCCAAAGCACTCCAACGCTTGGCACGTAAATCGTTACTGGTGGATTCCAGACGATGCTGCAGCTCGCGAAGATCTTCTTGATTCATCGGCAGTGAATCGCGCAGGATCGCCGCTGGATCCTGTACGGCGTTGCCTTGAGGCAGGTCTGCCCATACCGGTTTGGCAAGCCAGAGGCCAAAGGCGGCTAGCCAGGCAAGAAGCAGAGCGGTCAGACGGCGGTGAGCCAAGGAGAACCCCAGGTGCTGTCAGGACTTTGGCACAGCCGTATGATCCATTGAACCGTTCCGCCGGAATGATCTCCAGCAACGACTTTCGCACCGGCACCACGATCGAGCTAGACGGTGCTGTCTGGCGCGTGGTCGAGTTTCTGCATGTCAAGCCTGGCAAGGGATCTGCGTTTGTCCGCACAAAGCTCAAGTCCGTTCAAAGCGGCAGCGTGGTTGAGAAAACGTTCCGAGCCGGAGAGAGTCTTACCCAGGCTGTGCTCGAGAAGTCGAAACTTCAACACACCTATATGGAGGGTGAAGATTTCGTCTTTATGGACATGTCGTCCTATGAAGAGACGCGCCTTACCGCCAAACAGATCGGAGATAGTCGCAAATATCTCAAGGAGGGCATGGAGGTGAATGTTGTTACCTGGAATGAGAAGCCCATCGAAGTTGAACTGCCGAATTCGGTTGTGTTGGAGATCGCTCAGACCGATCCCGGTGTGAAGGGAGACACAGCAACCGGTGGTACGAAACCTGCCATCTTGGAAACCGGTGCTCAGGTGATGGTTCCCCTGTTTTTATCGATCGGCGAAAAAATTAAGGTTGATACTCGTAACGACACCTATTTGGGACGGGAGAACGGTTAGTCATGCAGCTCGACCACGATCAGCTCCACTCCCTTCTTGCCGCTCTCGTCGAGAGTGATATTCAGGAATTCCGCCTAGAGGGAGACGACTTTCGTTTGGAAGTGCGTCGCAACCTTCCTGTCACGACGGTGGCTGCGCCGTTAATGCCCGTGGCCTCTGCACCGGCTGCTCCTCTGCCGGAACATTCTGCTGTTGAGCTCCCTGCAGGAACCCCTCCGCCTGCGGCTGGATCCCGTTCCGATTTGTTGGACGTGACGGCTCCCATGGTCGGGACCTTCTATCGGGCTCCTGCACCAGGAGAACCTTCGTTCGTAGAGATTGGCACCCGCATTGGTGTAGGCCAAACGATCTGCATTCTTGAAGCCATGAAGCTGATGAATGAGCTCGAATCTGAGCTGGCAGGTGAGGTGGTTGAAATCCTGGTGGATAACGGCACCCCTGTTGAATTTGGTCAGGTGTTGATGCGGGTTAAGCCCGGCTGAGCTCCCAGGCGGCCCGAATCGCTGCCACCATGCTTGTCGATCTAGCCACCCCTTGTCCTGCGATATCAAATCCGGTTCCATGATCTGGTGAAGTGCGCAAGAACGACAGCCCGAGTGTGGTGTTCACGGCCTCGTCAAAGGCCATCAGCTTCACGGGGATCAAGCCTTGGTCGTGATACAGCGCCAGGATCCCATCGGGTGATTCCGGTTGACGTCCCAGCTGCCAGGCCTTGGCAGCGCTGAGCCAACAGGTGTCAGGAGGCAGTGGTCCGCTCAGATGGACGTGGGGATGGTTGTCTTGCCACTGCTGGAGTGCAGGGATGAGCCAGTTCGTTTCTTCGCTGCCAAGGCGGCCCTGTTCTCCCGCGTGAGGATTGAGGCCTGCAACGAGCAAGCGTGGCTTGGGATTGAACCTCAGGCAGAACGCGCTGAGCACGTCCAGCTTGCGGAGTACGAGGTCGGGGCTGAGTGCAGTGGGGACCTGTTGCAGCGGAATATGCGTGGTGGCGAGCAGGGTGTTCAGCCTCCAGCCGTGGTTGGGTGCAACAGCTGTGAACAGCATGGAGGCTTGATCCGCACCGTCGAGTTCTGCCAAGCGTTCTGTTTGGCCTGGATAGTTGTGTCCTGCGGCATGCCAGGCATGTTTCGCAATCGGTGCTGTGACTAAAGCCAGGGTGCGCTCCTCTTTCATGCGCGAGACGGCGTGGCTCAGCCAGCGAAAACTGGATGCACCACTTTCCGGGCTCGGAGCTCCAGGGGTGATGGCGTCATGGACCGGTAGATCGTCAATGTCTAGATCGCTGGGATCGATCAGCAGGGGGCATTGTTGGGCTTTCAGCCTGGAGTACGTCTGCTCCAATGTTTTTCGGCAGCCAACGACCAGTGGGTTCAGTCCACCGGGCAGTCGAGGGTCGGCGAGGGCTTTCAACGTGACTTCCATGCCGATTCCAGCAGGATCACCAAGAGCAATCACCAGGCGGTCGGTAGCGTCAGAGGAGGGATGAGAGAAAGACATGCTGCGCTGGTTGCTCCTGGGGTTATTGCTTTACGGGTTGGGGACGGCGTTGCGGAAGGGCTGGATTGAAGTGCAGTGGCAGCGGTTGCTCGATGATGCAGGACTCACTGAAACCGGTTCAGGCAAGCCGATTCCGTTGCATGAATTGCCGATGCTTAAGGCTCCTCCTCCGGTTCAGGATTCATCCCGTTGAAGCCTTCTCCAGCGAAGCAATCCTTGAGACCGCTTGAAAAATCGGGATGCAGAAAGGTGTACCCCAGCTTGTCTCTCAGAAGTGCGTTGCTCACTTTGCGGTTGTCTGCCCAAAAAGAGAGAGCCATCGGGCTCATGCTGGCTTGGGCCTCACGGAAAGGGATCGCTGCTGGGAGCGTGCATCCCAACAGTTCGGCGCCAAAACGTTGAAGCTCGAGGCGGGAGGCGGGCCTGTTATCGCTGATGTTTACCACCAATGGCCGCTGTCCTGCTGCGGCTCGATGCATGAGATGCCAGCAGGCTCCAGCTAGGTCATCCACATGGATGCGGCAGAACATCTGCCCCGGTTGATCCACAGGAGTGAGTTCGCCTGAGCGGATGGCAGCCAGGGGGGAACGTCCTGGCCCATAGATCCCCGGCAGGCGCAGGATCTGCACGGGTAGGCCGCTGTCGCGCCACAGCTGCTCACACTTCAATCGCTTCTGGCTGCGGAGTTGAGTGGGTTGGGGCTGGTGGGTTTCATCCACCCAATTGCCATTGCTATTTCCGTAAACGCCTGTGGTGGAGAAGTAGCCCACCCATTGCAGTGGCAGCTTCTGCAGCTGCTCTCCAAGACACGACAGCACTGGATCCGTTCCTTCTTTGCTGGGCGGGATTGTGCTGATCAGATGGGTGACGGAGGCGAGTGCTTCATGGCCTGGAACGATCCGGTTGGCACTGTCAAAGGGCAGATCATCGCTGCCGGATTCCGGTCGGCGGCGCGTGCAGATCACCCTTGTCCCAAGTGCTTTGGACAACTTGGCGAGATGGCCTCCGCTGAAGCCAGCGCCAAGAATGCACAACGTCGCATCCGGGGGGAGGGGAGCGCAGCGGTTGACAAGATCGTTCAGCATCAGTACAAACGTATCAATTGCGGTTTCGTTGTGGCTGATTCTTCCTTTTCACTGGTGCCCTCTCGGGATTCCATGCTGCCCCAGAGTCGGGTGTCGCGTCGTGATCGCGCAAAGGCTCAAGACACAGCAAGGGTTCGCACGGGTTCAGCGCTTTTGGCTGCGGCTTTGGTAACAGGTGCCTTATTGATGGCTCCAGACAGGCCTGAGCAAAGCGCCTCAATTTGTCAGCACTATCACTCAGAGGCGGCCTGTCGGGTGTGGTGATCAGGCTGTGCGAAGCCCCCAGTCCTGCTCGTCATCCCTCTTGGCCCGCGAGCCATTTGGTCGTTCGGGACGGGATGATTGGTTGTGTTCAGGCTGGGCCCACTGCAGCAATCTCAAGGCGAGGCGCAGATCACCATCGATCCAGGCGCGAATAGCCATGGCGCGGCGCGGGTCATAAAAGCGTTGACGCCGGTACCAATCAAAAACATCGGCGTCAGATTTCTGACCGTTGCATGACAGGCAAGCGGGAACGCAATTTTCGGTCACGCTCATGCCTCCACGACTCAGAGGAAAGACATGGTCGATGGACTCAGAAGGTTTGCCGCAATAAATGCAGCGGTTGCTGGTGTGGAGATGAATCGATTGACGCCAGCGGCGATTGCGCAGCTTGGGACAAAGATCTTCGAGGAAAACCGCATCCCTGCTGTGCATCCCAATACCTCAGCTACCGGGATTCTGACCTGAGAGCAGGGTTCGTCAACGTGTCGAAAGCTGCATTTTCATGGTCGTGCCGTTTTTATTGAGCAATGCGTGGATTAGTCATCCGCATTTGCTGTATTGGCCAGCGCCCTTCAGGGGTGTTGAGAGGACTAGCGTCTGGGTCCTTGAACCGGAATTACGGCTTCATCACCAACAGCTTGCACGCTGGGATTGACTCCGTCTGGATTGGTGCAGGCCCGTTACCCCTTTGATGCGGTGACCCATGCGGAGATGCGCAGAATTCGTCCACGGGGCGTCTGGCGTGGTGCTCGGTTGGGTTGGGAATTTCCGCTTGCCTCGGCTGAAGCTCTGTTGCAGCGTTTTGAACGGCGTTTCCGGGTGGATGAGGAGCTGATGCGTTGGTTGCATTGGCATCGCCATCCGCTACCCCCACTGCCGCCCCACCGAGATCTGATCGCTCAGGCTGATCTGGATCAACGCTTACGCGATGGTCGCTTACCGATGCCTCACCAGCGTTCTGGTGCTCGCTGGTTGCTAGCGCGGCGCGGCGCGGTGCTGGCCGATGAGATGGGTCTTGGCAAAACCCTCACTGTGTTGCTGGCGGCGAGAGCCTTGCTGCGTGCCTTGCCGTTGCGTTTATTGGTTGTGGCCCCTGTGGGGTTGCATTCGCATTGGCGCCGCGAGGCCGCGGCCCTTGAGCTCATGCCGGAGCTTTGCAGCTGGGCGCGACTTCCCTCTGAGCTCCCGGAGGCCGGTACTTTGCTGCTGGTGGATGAGGCCCATTACGCCCAAACCCTGCGGGCACAACGCACGCAGGGTTTTCTGCGTCTTGCCCGGCATCCCCGCCTGAGAGCCATTTGGATGCTCACTGGCACACCAATGAAGAACGGCCGGCCTGATCAGCTGTATCCCTTGCTGGCTGCGATGGACCATCCCATTGCTCGGGACCAGCACTCCTATGAGGAATTGTTTTGTCAGGGGCATTTCCGCGAGCAAGGCGGAAGACAGCGTTGGCAAACCGCAGGAGCTAGCCGATTGGACGAGCTGCGACGGTTGACCCGACCGCTTGTTTTGCATCGCCGCAAGCAGCAGGTTTTGGACCTTCCCCCCAAACAAAGGATGTTTGAAGGGATCGATCTCGATGCTGAGGAGCTGAAGGGCTTTGATTACCGCCTTCGCCTGGTCATCGATGACTACCGCCAGCGGGTGGCGCATGGATTGGTGCGTTCTGATGCTGAATCTCTAGCGGTTCTTACAGCATTGCGGCAAATTGCAGCCGAATTCAAGTTGCCAGCTGCGCAACAGTTAATTCAGCGGTTGCGGGAGCAGCACAAGCCGATCGTCTTGTTCAGCAGTTTTGTGGATCCGTTGCTGCTGCTCCACGAACGCCTGGGAGGCGTTTTGCTGACAGGCAGGCAGAAACCCGAGCAGCGGCAGTTTGCAGTTGACCGCTTTCAAGCTGGGGAGACCGATTTACTTTTGGCCACCTTTGCTGCTGGTGGGCTTGGTTTTACGCTCCATCGCGCTCAGCATGTCGTTCTCCTGGAGCGGCCTTGGACGCCTGGGGACATCGACCAGGCAGAAGATCGTTGCCATCGCATTGGTATGGAAGGAGGCTTGATCAGCCATTGGCTTCAGCTCGGTCTGGCTGATCAGCTCGTTGACGGTTTGGTGGCTAGCAAGGCGGAACGGATCGAATTGCTGCTTGGACCGCGTCGGGTCGCCCTCGATCGTCAGCCATTGCCCAAGATGGTGTCTCGTTGCTTACAGGATTTATGACGCACCTTGAGTTCATGCACCACCATTGGATCAGCAGTTCTGCTGCCTTTGCTCAGTAGCGCTAGGGCTTGGGTCACGTCGGCGCAAGCTTGGTCAGTCTTGCCCATCAACGTAAGCAAAAGCGAGCGATCAGCAAGCGCGGCTGGTTTATCGCCATGGGCATCCACAACCTGATTGCAGAGTTGAAGTGCTTTGTCGAGCTTGTTCAGATCAAGATCTGACATGCAATCGGCAATCGATATTTCAGGTGAGACGGTCGCGGGCTTTGGTTCGGATCGACTGCGGCATCCCAAACCTGTGAGAAGCAAACCGCTAATCATCAAGATGGGAATGAATCGGATGGAAGAGGACGTCAATAGCTGTAGCGATCGTCATCGCTCGAATTAGACGAATTGAATGAATTGCTATTGCTTGAATTGGTTGAGTTGAGAACGCTATCGAGGGATTTTGCAGAGCCTTTGCGGCCTCCAAAAAGATCGCCGAGGTACTGACCGCAGTCGGGGTAGCTGCCCGGATCTTCCACAACGGCCTCAGTAATCATGACCGCAGCATGTTCCGGAGAGGTTTTGAACACTCCGCTTTTTTGGCGTTTGATCAGGGCGTAAGCCGCTTCCCAGCTGACCTGGTGATCGTTATTACTGCTTCTCATAAAGCAGTAAATTTTTGCGCCTTTCATAGCTTCAGGGGTCCCGGCGATCGCCTGTGCAGGAGCTAGGCCAACCCCAGCTAATCCGGCCAGAGAGAGGAGGAGCGCAAGGCGCTGGCGCAGTCGGGCCATGGCAGGACGAGTGAAGCGATTAAAGATCAAAATATCGATTGAAATCGCTCTGTCTAGGCCTGAGTCAGGAATCACCCAGCCCAAGTGGCGTGAGTAGTTTCACCACCACAGGGATGACCAGCAAGACAGTGATCAAGCGGACGGCATGCAGTGCAGCAACGGCTGCTCCAACGCCGTAGTCAGCCCCGACCAGGCTCATGCCGCTGATTCCACCAGGCGCTGCACCCAGCAGGGTGACGAGAGGATCAACGCCGAGCAGCCTGCTGCTCCAGAGCCCCACCACAATTCCGGTGAGGACGAGGGTGAGCGTGATCAAGACCGCAGGCTTCCACAACTGCTGTAGTTGATCCAGTGAGGTTTTGGTTAGGCCTGTACCGATAACGGTGCCAATGGCGATTTCCAGAAAGGTCTTTGTGCCTGCTGGCCATTGAGCCACCTCGAGCCGTCCACTCATGCTCACCATGGCGGCCCCGATCAGTGCGCCTGCCAGTGGTGCAGCAGGGATTCCAGTGCGCGTGGCAAGCAATCCCATGCTCGTGCCGGCGATGAGATAGAGGAGCACCGTTGTGAGTGGGGGCATGAACACCACGCTGCAGATTGATCCTTAGTCTGGATCGAGCGGTTCTGATGTGCTGTTATCGGGGCATATCTGTTTCTTGGGGCGATGACCCAGTCCGTTTCCTTCCGCATTACGCGTACCGCTGAGGATGTAGCAGAGACCCTGAATGCTTTATCTCAACGGCTGATCAAGCTTGAAAATCGCCTTGAGAGTTTGGAGCTTCAGCTGGAACGCCAGTCATCGGAAGTCAACACCATGCCCGTAGAGGAGATGGAACGTCTGGATGGGGTGGATCGCTTGCTCACCGATTGCAAAGACCTTTTGCTGCGTTCTGAGCCGCAAAGGGTTGACCCACCCAGTTCTGCTATGTCATCGGAGCAAGACTTGGCTGCCTAACCCATGTCATGAGTGGCACAATTTGAATAAAGCCACCTATGGCTCATCCATCTACCAATTCCGCAGCGACGTGCGAAGTCATGTCGCGCAACCGCCAAAATTTTTTTGAAGGTGGTCACCAGCTTGAAAAACTGGAATTTGCGTTAGCTGTTGCAATCACCCGAGGAGATGCCAGCCGATGCGAAATGCTTCGCGGTCAGATTGCTGAACTTGGAGGCAACATCGAAGAGCCAGGGACTTGAGTTGAGATTGGTACTTCATTCATTCGTTAGACTATTGATATTCAAGTCCACTTAGTGCTGATTTCGATTCTCGATAGAAGTTCAACGATGGTGCAATCTGCTCCCAATCAAAGACAGGAGCATCTTGCCAAAGCTGATGTGTTTTTTCAGCAAGCTCAATCTGCAGCTGAATTAGGCGATGTCTCGTCTTCAGGCTCTTTCATTTTGAAAGCACTCGAACAAGAGCGACGAGCAGGCACCGTCGGTCCTCAAGTGATGCAATTGATTAAACCTAGATCGTGATCAAGCGGGTGACCGGATTCGAACCGGCGACGTCCAGCTTGGGAAGCTGACATTCTACCGCTGAATTACACCCGCATAGGCGTGATTCTATCTCACGCCCGATGCTCTAGTTGATGATTAATCGCCCTAATTCTTGCTTAAGACGGCTGATGCAGCGCTAAGTCCAGCACCCATCTGGCCCTCGTGGAAGCCGAGTGAATGCAACACGGATTCAATGGCAGCTACGGCTGTCAATACATCTCGATCGCAGACAAAGCCGAGATGGCCAATGCGGAACACCTTGCCTTTGAGATGGTCTTGACCCCCAGCTAACAGAATGTCGAAACGATCTTTGATGGTTTTACGCAGCAGTTCTGCATCCATTCCGGCAGGAGCAACTGCCGTAATTGCTGGACTTCCATGGCCTTCGGCTGCAAACAGCGTCAATCCGATCGCTTTCATCGCCGCTTGTGCTGCATCGCGGTGACGCGCATGGCGGGCAAAAATCGCTTCAAGACCCTCCGCCTGCATCATCTCCAGTGCGGCTTCGAGAGCGAAGTACAAATTCACGGCAGGCGTGAACGGATTGCTGTTCTTGGCTGCAGTTTTCCGGTAGGGGCCCAGATCCAAATAAAACTTCGGTAGATCCGAGCGTTCGTAGGCCGTCCAAGCGCGCTCACTCATCGCAACAAAGCTGAGCCCTGGCGGCATCATGTAGCCCTTTTGGGACCCAGATGCGACCACATCCAGGTTCCAGTCATCCATGGGAACGTTGGTGGCGCCCAGGCTGGTGACGCAGTCGGCGATGGTCAGTGCTGTGCCGTGGGCTTGGACGTGGCGGCTGATCGTTTCCAGATCGTTGATCACCCCTGTGGACGTTTCTGAATGGGTCAGGATCACCGCGCGGATCGTTTTGTCCTTGTCGGCGTCTAAAGCGGTCCGGAACTTGTCTGGGTCGAGGGGTTGTCCCCAGTCCGCCTTGATGACGTCAACCTCAAGGCCGTAGGCGCGCGCCACCTTGACCCAGCGCTCGCCAAACTTGCCGTTGTCGCCACAGATCACCCGATCACCACGGCTGAGTGTGTTGATGATTCCAGCTTCCATAGCAGCTGTGCCGCTACCGGTGATCACCAGCACGTCGTTGTTGGTTTGATGCAGCCAGCGCAGTTGAGCTGTTGTACGTTCCACCACCGCTTGAAACTCACCGCTGCGGTGCCCGATGGGATGGCGTCCCATCGCTTTCAGAACCGTTTCTGGCACCGGGGTGGGTCCGGGTATCATCAGGGTGAGCTTGTCCTGCACGTCCGGAAGAGCGCCAATCGTCCATCCTAAAAAACGATCCGCTTCCCATTCGGTATCACGCAATCCCTCACAGATTCCCCCCAGGGGCTGACTCTCCCCGTCTGGGTTGCCGCCGCAGCGCGTGCGGCCACACAAGTGCTGTGTGGTCAGACCACTGAAAATCCACAATCGCTGCAGATTCCAGGTCGAGATCAGCCGCTGAATGTGCCGATTCAGTCTTCAGCGCCCTTGCAAGGGGGTGAGCAAGCTTTGGCGATCAGTCGCTGTGATCCAGGCCCAGGTCTCGATCTCACGCGAGATTTAGAAATTTGGGTTCAGGCGCGTTGGAGTTTGCCCGTTTCAGGTTGGTTGGAGATCGTGCCTGGGGAGGGAATCGGCAGACAGGGGCGTGAAGGTGATCTTTGTGCGTCTGACTTCGCCCGCCGTTTGTTAAAGGCCAACCTGCGCGACCTGGTTCCTCCTGGTCGATGTTTGCAATTGGAAGTTGTGTTTCCGCTTGGCCGCGAGCTGGCCCAGCGCACCAGTAACGCAGCCTTTGGTGTGGTGGATGGCCTGGCCTTGATTGGCACGCAAGCTGAGGTGCAGTCGAGTGCATCACCCGATCAGCTGCGCGCCAGTCTTGATGCCTTGCAGGCGATTGCCAGAGCAGCCGATTTCTGCGGATCTCTCACCTTGGTGATTGGGGAGAACGGGTTGGATCTCGCCCATCAGCTGGGTCTTGCAGATCAACAGCCTTTGCTGAAGGCAGGGAACTGGATTGGGCCTTTGCTTGTGGCCAGTGCGGAAGCGGGTGTGAGCAATCTGCTGTTGCTCGGATATCACGGAAAGCTGGTCAAATTGGCTGGGGGGATCTTCCATACCCACCATCATTTGGCTGATGGTCGTTTAGAGGTTCTTGCTGCGATTGCCTTGCAGCAGGGACTCGGTGTTGATCTGATCAAAGAGCTGCTGGGTTGTGCGTCGATGGAATCAGCGCTCCAAGAGCTTCAGAAGCGTGATTCCACTGAGGCAGATCGGGTCTGGCAAGCGATCGCACAGGCGGTTGAATGGCGAAGTGAGGCTTACCTAAAGCGTTATGGCACCTGGCCTATGCGGGTCGGTGCGGCGTTATTTGATCGCCAACGCCAGCTGCGCTGGACTGGATTGACAGGACACTCCCTTCTCGCCCGCTAAGGACTTGGCATTCATTCGGAAGGGGAAGAGGCCGGCTTGGATCCTTCTCTACGCTGAAGGAACTGAAGGTTTGGAAGGCCGTTCTTTTGACGGTCCTAGTGCGGTATGTCATCAGTCCAGAGCGAAGGTCAGCGCAAACCGGCCATCGTCATTCTTGATTTCGGTTCCCAGTACTCGGAACTGATTGCACGCCGAGTGCGTGAGACGGAGGTGTTCTCGCTGGTGTTGGGCTACAGCACCAGCGCTGAAGAATTACGGGCGTTGGCTCCCCGTGGAATCATCCTCAGCGGAGGCCCAAGTTCGGTCTATGCCGATGAGGCTCCCCTTTGCGATCCAGAGATTTGGGATCTGGGCATCCCTGTGCTGGGGGTCTGCTACGGCATGCAGTTGATGGTTCAGCAGCTTGGCGGTCGGGTGGTGGCTGCCACGGGTAAGGCCGAATACGGCAAGGCTCCGCTCGTGGTCGATGACCCCACTGCACTGCTCACGAATGTGGAGAGTGGTTCCACGATGTGGATGAGTCACGGTGATTCCGTGGAGGCCTTGCCCGATGGCTTCGTGCGCTTAGCTCATACAGCGAATACGCCTGAGGCGGCGATTGCAAATCAGAGCCGACATTTATACGGCACTCAATTTCATCCTGAGGTGGTTCATTCCACCGGTGGAATGGTGATGATTCGTAATTTTGTTTATCACATCTGCGGTTGCGACCCCGATTGGACTACGGAAGCTTTTATCGATGAAGCTGTCGCCAACGTGCGTGAACAGGTTGGTCAAAAGCGTGTGCTGCTTGCTCTGTCCGGTGGCGTTGATTCTTCAACTCTTGCTTTTTTATTGAAGAAAGCAATTGGAGATCAGCTCACCTGCATGTTTATCGATCAAGGCTTCATGCGCAAAGGCGAGCCTGAATTCCTGATGGAATTTTTTGATCGCAAATTCAATATTCATGTGGAATATATCCATGCCCGAGAACGGTTTATCCAGAAGCTCGATGGCATTACGGATCCAGAGGAGAAACGCAAAACCATCGGCACGGAATTTATTCGCGTGTTCGAAGAGGAAAGCCGCCGGCTTGGGCCCTTTGATTATTTAGCCCAGGGAACGCTCTATCCGGATGTGATCGAGAGCGCTGGCACCAACGTGGATCCCAAAACCGGGGAGCGTGTGGCTGTGAAGATCAAGAGCCATCACAACGTGGGAGGACTTCCGAAGGATTTGCGCTTCAAGTTGGTGGAGCCCCTACGCAAACTGTTTAAGGATGAAGTTCGCAAGGTAGGCCGAACGCTCGGGTTGCCCGAGGAGATCGTGAGTCGCCATCCATTCCCAGGGCCTGGACTGGCGATTCGCATCTTGGGCGAAGTGACGGAGGAAAAGCTTGATTGTTTGCGTGACGCCGATCTGATCGTGCGCGAGGAGGTGAATGCGGCGGGTCTCTATCACGACATTTGGCAGGCGTTTGCGGTGCTGCTTCCTGTGCGCTCCGTGGGGGTGATGGGCGATAAGCGCACCTATGCCTGGCCGATCGTGCTGCGCTGTGTCTCGAGTGAGGACGGCATGACCGCTGATTGGTCGAGGCTTCCCTATGACTTGATGGAAACGATTTCCAATCGAATCGTGAATGAGGTGAAAGGAGTGAATCGCGTGGTATTGGACATCACCAGCAAGCCGCCAGGAACGATTGAGTGGGAATGAGCCTGTTTAAGGGGCTGGTGAACAGGCCTCAGCGTCGATACCCTTAGCGCCCGGCATCAATCCCTTGACCGCTGCTCAAGAGCAGGACCTCCAGCTTCAGCGCCGTCTTCAGAAAGACAGCATTTTGTTGGCAGGGAAAACGATCTACATCAACCCTTTTTTGTATTGGCGTCGTTTCGACAGCAATACGGATCGTTGGTTGCGCGAACCGGGCCAGCTCTCGGAAGAGCAGATTGCCTCGAATCGCAGTCGCTTTTATCCAGAGCTCGACTGGACCTTGCTCAAAGATTCTGATCGAGAGATTAAGGATGGAGCCGTGGAGATGTTCCTCAAAAGCATGGAGCTGATTGGGACGTTTCATCCTGAGCTCAGCTCCGGGCATCTGCTCGAGGTGGAGCGCAAGATGGCGATCACCAAGAAGCGATCGTTTGAGCGTTGGGTGGAGAAGTCGTACCGGCGACGCGCCAAGCAGGAAACCTGGGAAAGACGTCGCTTCGACCGTGATCGTTTTTGGCGCTCCTGGGGGGAATGGCTTTCTTTAGAAGCGACTCATCATGCCTTGGCTCCAGCGGTGGCGTTGTTGGTGCTCACAGGTGTGGGTGGTTGGTGGCTTGGGTCATCGAATTCAAGTTGTCCGACACTTTTGCCTCCTCCGCAGCAGACTGGAATTCGCTGAGTCGGGTCTGCTCATGGCTGACAATCAACAGTTCGACACCCTGCGGCTGGCATTGATGCAGGACGTGTTGCCTGTGGGGCTCGCTTTGGTGGAGCGGGCCCGTGCTGGAGGCCCCGCCAAGGTGGTCGAATCGTTCACATCAGGTGCGCCTGATCCACTGCGCGAGTTACGCGATGAAGGTGAATTGGCAGCAAAGGGGGTGCGTGAACGACTCGATCAAGTGAGTCCTGGGCTCGGTAATCCAGTCATGCCCGTTCAGGTGGCTGTGGAGGAGCCTTCAGTTGAGATGGTCGACGTCCTGGAGGAAGGCAGTTCCCCAGAACAAGAAGAACAGCAGTTGCATGAGGTTCTGGCGAGAATTACGCAGCGGCTTCAGACCTTGGAAACTCAGCTTGAGCAAGAGAGCTAAAGGGCATGGCGCGCTCCGCTTCTCCCCAAAGAGACGCTCAACGTCAAAGCGGTTTGCGCCAGCAGCCCCTGGTTCTGTTCGGATTGGTGCTGCTGTTTTGCAGCGCCATGGTTGCTCGCTTGGTCTGGCTTCAGGTGTTGGAGGGTCCTCGCTATCGGCAGTTGGCGGATGAAAACCGCATTCGACTGGTACCGAGATCGCCAACGCGTGGCCGTCTTCTTGATCGCAAAGGGCGGGTCTTGGCCTCCAGCAAACTCACCTATTCGTTGTATGTGGAGCCGCGCTTGGTGGATGACGCGTCCTGGCCGGAGTTGCGCGATCGCCTTGCCAGTCTTCTGGATCTCAAGCCGTCAACCTTGGATCGTCGCCGTCAGTCGGGGCCGGATCGCAATGGCTATCGCATCAATTTAGCTAGTGAACTCAGTTCAGAGCAGGTGCTTCGTTTCCGGGAGCAGTCCCTTGGACTGAAGGGAGCCCAAGTGGACGTGGATATTCTTCGCGCCTATCCCCACGGAACGCTTGCAGCCCATACCCTCGGCTACACCCAGCCGATCACCGAGGAGGAATACACATCACTGGCTGATCGGGGTTACAAAATTCGCGATCGGATTGGTCGCATCGGCGTCGAGGCGGCCTATGAGTCGCATTTGCGGGGCAAGTGGGGCGGGCAAATGCTCGAAGTGAATGCCATGGGTGAGGTGCAGAGGCACCTAGGTGATCGGCCATCGGTGGCCGGCAAAGACCTCACGCTCACGCTCGATCTTGATCTTCAGAAGGTGGCTGAACAGGCTTTGGCTGATAAGCCTGGCGGCGCGATCGTAGCGATGGACCCTCGCAACGGAGCGATCTTGGCCCTGGCGAGCAAGCCGAATTTTGACCCCAATTTTTTCTCGAAACTGGTCACCACCCAGAAGGAGTACGACGCGCTGTTTTCCAATCCGAAAAAGCCGCTGTTGAGCCGTGCCATGAACGCCTACGACCCTGGAAGCACGTGGAAGCCCGTGACGGCGATGGCAGGGATGGCGTCGGGCAAATTTCCTCCGGAGGTCAAGTTGAACACCACCTCCTGCATCACCTATGGCGGTCATTGTTTCCCTGATCACAATGGCGCTGGCTTTGGACGGATCGGCTACTCCGACGCCCTGCGCTTCTCCAGCAATACGTTTTTCTATCAAGTGGGTGTGGGTGCAGGCTCGCTCGCTCTCAAGAAAGCGGCAACGCAACTGGGTTTTGGGCGGAAGACAGGGATTGAAATCGGTTGGGAAGAAAATGTAGGGCTTGTTGGTGATGAAGAGTGGGCAAAGGAGGGCCGCGGCTGGGCGGAGCCTGGTTCCACTCCTTGGATTCCTGAGGACATGGCCTCGGCTTCGATTGGCCAGTCGGTGGTGCAGATCACCCCGCTGCAATTGGCACGGGCCTATTGCGTGTTTGCCAATGGTGGTTGGCTGGTCACCCCCCACCTTGTCGATCAAGGCTTGGATTGGACCGCTCCATCGCGGCGTTCCAAGGTGTCGATCAAGCCAGCAACTCTGGCCAAGATCCGCGAAGGCTTGCGCAAGGTGGTAGAGGACGGCACCGGCTACGGCCTGAATGGGGAGGGCATTCCTCCTGCGGCCGGCAAGACCGGTACAGCGGAAGACAGCACGGGTGGCCCAGATCATGCCTGGTTTGCCAGTTATGCCCCCTACCCGAACGGCGAGATCGTTGTGGTGGCCTTTGCGCAGAACACCCCTGGGGGCGGTTCCGTGCATGCGCTGCCGATGGCGAAGAAAGTGATTGAAGTGTGGAACCGCAATCGCAAACAGACTTGACTTAGGCCGCTGAGCTGAGGTTTGAGGAGAGCACCTGGCGGTAATAGCTCCTTAGCTGTTCTGTTGCCCCAGCCCAGCCCCAGCGTTCGGCTTCTGAGCGGGCGGCATTGCGGAGGGCTTGACGCTCTAGGTCATTGCCAAGCAGCTTGCCGGTGGCTTCGATCAGGCTGCCGGCCCCCGCATCTGCCCCGTCTGGTTCATAGAGACAACCGTTCACGCCGTCGCTAATGATGTCCGGGATGCCGCCGCGATTAGCACCTACCACTGGGCAGCCAGCGGCCATCGCCTCGAGCAACACAAGGCCAAGGGTTTCGGTGCTTGATGGGAAGAGAAAGGCATCACCGCTGGCGTAGGCCCCAGCGAGTTCTTCTCCGGCCAGATAGCCCACAAAGGTGGTGGCTGTTCCCTCGAAATGCTTTTCCAGTTGCTGCCGGTGGGGGCCATCGCCTACCAGCGCCAGTCGCGCATCGGGCAACGCCTCGAGCACCGGACGGATCCGTTCGATCTGTTTTTCTGCAGAGAGCCGACCGACATACAGCAGAACTGCTCCGCGGTCATCGTATTCACCGAGCAAGCGTTGACGGAGTTCTGGGCTACGCAACTCAGGACGGAACATCTCGGTATCCACGCCTCGCTGCCACAGGGCTGTGTGCTGGATGCCCTTATCGCTGAGCTCTTGCACCATCGCGGTGGAGGTGCAGAGATTCAGCAAAGCTTGGTTATGAGCCGCTTTGAGAAGTTCCCACAACAAGGGTTCGAGCATGCCCATGCCGTAGTGCTCGAGATATTTCGGCAGGTGTGTGTGATAGCTGGCGATCAGGGGGATGGATTTGCTCTTGGCGAGCCAGATGCCTCCCAAGCCCAGAACCGCTGGATTCACTACGTGGATCAGGTCTGGCTGGAAGGCATCGATGGCTTCGGAAACAGCCGGACGTGGCAAAGCGAGCTTCAGCTCTGGGTAGAGCGGCAAGGGCATGGCAGGAACACCCACCACCTTGGCTCCCATGTAGTTGCTGGGTGCGCCTTCTGGACAAAACACCACCACCTCATCTCCAGCATCCACCAGGTGCTTCACCGTTTTGGTGAGCCGGGTGACGATGCCATCGACTTTGGGGAGGAAGGTTTCGGTAAAAAAGGCGATTTTCAAGGGTCAGTCCTGATCAGGAGGCGTTGCCAATGGCTTGGGCTTGCGTCTTGGTCCAGGCCGACGTGCAGAGGATGCGATTGCGGTCGCAGCGATCGGCGTATTTCGTCGCAATCTCGACAACCTCTTTGAGAAGACCATCATCAAGGGTGGTGGGTTTGAGCCCCAGCTCGATGAAGCAGCGGTTGTCAACGATCAGATCGTTTTCAACGGCTTCGTTACGGGGGTTCGGAAGATTGTTGACCTGAGCACCTGTGAGAGCAGCCACCTTTTTGGCGAGTTCGCCAACTTGATGGCTTTCGGTCATTTGGTTGAAGATCTTGACCCGTTCGCCTTTCTCCGGACGGTTTTCGAGCGCGAGCTGCACGCAACGCACCGAGTCACGGATGTGAATGAAGGCGCGTGTTTGACCGCCGGTGCCATGCACGGTGAGTGGATATCCGATCGCTGCTTGCATCAGGAAGCGGTTCAGAACCGTTCCGTAGTCACCGTCGTAATCAAAGCGATTGGTGAGACGCGGATCACGATCCGTGGCCTCGGTGTTGGTACCCCAAACAATCCCTTGATGAAGGTCGGTAATTCTGACTTTGTCGTTCTTGTTGTAATAAAGGAACAGCAACTGATCGAGCGTCTTGGTCATGTGATAGACGCTGCCAGGACTGGCCGGATGAAGAATTTCCTCTTCAAAACGGCTGCCGTCAGGTTGGGGCACTTCCACCTTGAGGTAGCCCTCAGGAATGGTGGCGCCACGATGGGAGCCATAGCCGTACACACCCATCGTGCCGAGGTGCACCACGTGGATGTCTTGGCCCGATTCCACGATCGCGGCCAGCAGGTTGTGGGTGCCGTTCACGTTGTTGTCAACGGTGTAGCGCTTGGTGGCGCTGCTCTTCATCGAGTAGGGCGCAGCGCGCTGTTCGGCGAAGTGCACGATCGAATCGGGCTTCTCTTCGATGATGAGATCGAGAAGACGCTGGTATTCGTGGGCGATATCCATGTGGATGAATCGCATGGGCTTGCCGCCAATGCTTTCCCACACCTTGAGGCGTTCACCGATGCTCACGATCGGTGTTAATGACTCCACCTCAAGGTCGACATCGATCTTGCGACGGCTGAGGTTGTCCACGATCACAACATCGTGATTTTGGTCAGCCAAATTCACCGCACAGGGCCAGCCGCAGAAGCCGTCACCACCTAAAACGAGAACTTTCACCCCAAACTCCTGCTGAAGCGAGCAAGCCGCTGATTTCTGGCAAGTTACTACAGGCTTTTTAGCTAACGGCTACGGACAGAGCCATTAGGGCGATCACAAGCACTGCTCCGGAGATGATCAGGAGCCGAGAGCCGTTGCTGAGAGAGGCTCCTTCGCTGATGACTTCCATTCGAGGTTCCTTCGCGAAGGCGTTGAGGCGACCGCCATCTTCCTGAATGACCTGCATAAATCCAGTTGCAACTGATCGGGACGTTATGGAGTTGATCGTTGTTGCGCCCCTGCTTCTTCATGCTCCTTTACTCCCCGATATGGCTGTTACCTCGCGGCGATGACATGGGCTGGTGCGCGCGTTGTTCGTTGCTAGGCGTTGATGCGTCCACTGGTGGGAGAGCTTGGAGAGGCTTGTGCACGGGTTGGCAGCCGGCCAGCAAGCAAAGATTGGCGTCCTGCCTTCACAGCGGATGCCATCGCTTCTGCCATCAACGGAGGTTGTCCCGCAAGGGCGATGGCGCTGTTGATGAGAACGGCATCGGCTCCCATCTCCATCGCTTGGGCTGCATCACTTGGCACGCCGATTCCTGCATCCACCACCACCGGCACCCTGGCGTTCTCGATGATCAGGCCAATGTTGGCGGCATTGCGCAAGCCCTGTCCCGATCCGATGGGGGATCCCAGCGGCATCACGGTGGCGCAGCCCACGTCTTCTAGGCGCTTGGCCAGCAGTGGGTCGGCATTGATGTAAGGGAGCACTGTGAACCCCTCCTTCACCAGCATTTCTGCGGCTTCCAATGTGCCAAAGGGGTCGGGCAGTAAGTGACGACTGTCTGGGATCACCTCTAATTTCACAAAGTTGTTGTTGTCTTGACCGGCCAGCTTGGCGAGCTCCCTGCCGAGCCTGGCCACCCGCACGGCCTCTTCTGCGTTGGTGCACCCCGCCGTATTAGGAAGCATCCAGATTCGAGACCAGTCAATCGCTTCCATCAGGCCTGCATGGCCCTCAGCGACCGCCTGAACCCGCCGCACGGCAACTGTGACCATCTCGCAGCCTGAGCGCTGCAGGCTGTGCTGCATGGCCTCCAGGCTTGGGTATTTGCCTGTTCCCGTGATCAGCCTGCTGTGGAAGCTGCGCCCTCCGATTTGGAGTGCATCGTCGTGGGAGTGGGTCGGATCCATAGGGGTCAGCTGCGGTTGGGTTGGAGAACCGGATCGTGATGCGGTCAAGCAGGCCGCAACCGCTCTACCGTGCGTCCATCATCTATTCCATGCATGCCCGTTCCTCCCGTCATCGACATACCGGTTGAGATTCAGGCACCGTTTGCGTCCTCCCAATCGTTTGATAGTTCACAACTAGCCATTCCTCTCGAACTTGAGGGATCGGTTGAGAGTTTCGACCCTGTCGCGCGCGCGGCTGATCTGGCTGCCAGCCTGCCTCGCCAGTGGTGCGGAAATTACACCTCCTTTTCGTCCAACTCCACCGTGGATGTGGAATTGACCTTGACCCGTTTAAAGCCAATGGGTCAGATGGTGGATTTACGCGGTGAGATGCGTATTGGCTCGATTTCTACGCCTGTTCAGGGCAATCTCAATGCCAAGTCGGATCAGCTCGATCTTCTGCCTTTGTCTCCTGAGCTCACCGATGACATGGAAATTGGTGGGAGATTTTTAGGACTACAGGATTTTTCACTGGCTGGATGGGAAGCTCCAAGGCTCACCAACCCTGGCGGTCGTCTTGACCTTTCGCGCAGCTGTGCGGTTTCAGAATCCGCGCCCATCCGGGCCCTTTGGTGACGCTTGATTCGAGCTTTTTTCTCTTGCAGCAGAGCGTTCCAAGCGATTTAGTCGTTTGCGCGCTGTTTTGTTTTTAGGGTCAAGAGCAAGTGCTTGGCGGTAGAGGGCACAGGCTTCTTCATTTTCTAGTAAGCGTTCTTGGGCAAAAGCGAGGTTATTCATCGCCACTGGGTAATCCTCTTTGGCCCGTAATGCCGCTTTGTAGTGGCGTACGGCAGTCGTGAAATCTTTCTCTGCTGCCAATGCATAGCCCAAGGCATTTTCAATGAGCGCGCGCGCTTCATCGGGCTCATTGTTGAGCCTTTTAACGGCCTGTCGCAAGGTCACAATCGCCTGAGGATATAGGCGCTTGCGTAATTGAACTGACGCCAGCTCATACAAGGCACCTGCGTCTTTGGAGGACGCGACCTTCTCTTGCTCCATCTTGAGCAGGCTTTGTTCGTCGCGACGGACGCGTAAAAATTGGCGACCGCCGACAACAGCGACGATCGCCAAGAGGCCAATCAGGCCCAATAGATAGGTCTGAGGCAGCAAAGCATTCATGTCAGACCCAAGAAACGTCCCGATGGGGACTGATCATTAACCTTGAGTGGCATTCACGACGTTGGCGAAACTCGCAGGATCAACAACAGCCATTTGAGCCAACATTTTGCGGTTGATCCGCACATCTGCTTTTTTAAGGCCACCAATCAAACGGCTGTAGCTCACGCCATTCATCCGTGCTGCAGCATTGATCCGCGCAATCCAAAGACGGCGGAAATCACGCTTGCGACGACGACGGTCGCGGTAGGCATTGCAAAGCGCCTTCATGACGCGTTGGTTTGCCGTACGGAAAAGTGTTCCGTTGCTACCGCGGAAGCCACGGGCTAAGCGGAGAATTTTATTGCGGCGTTTACGGGCAACATTGCCTCTCTTGACGCGAGCCATGAATCAGATGTGGAGAAATTGAGGGAAAAATGTCTTGCGTGGCTCATCACCTGGCAAGACTCAGGCCTGCGCTCAGGCGTAGGGCATCATCAGCGTGACGCGTTCCTCGTCGGTGCGATCCACCACTGCCTTGGTCTTCAAATGACGCTTCTGTTTCGGCGATTTGTGATCGAGAAGGTGATTATGAAAGGCGCGGCGACGCATGAACTTGCCAGTGCCTGTTGCTTTGAACCGCTTGGCGGCTGCTTTGCGGGTCTTGAGCTTGGGCATGGGTCTGGCTGCACGCGGCATAAGCGACAACCATAGAACGTTGCCTTCCTTAAAGCCAATCAATTCAAGCCACGTCATGCTGAATTCAGTTGCAGCGGACGTGGCGATGACTCCTCCCTTTGGCTGGCTGAAGCGCCGGGTCGTTGTTCCGCTGGCTTTGGTCAGTGCGGTCGCTTGTAGCTGTCGCGCTCAAGAAGCGAGCCTCGAACCCGTCCCTACTGCAGTTTTGACCCATCGAGCGGTGCCATTGCCGCCCAAGGCCAATACGGCGCCTTTATGGGTGGCACTGGATGATCACCTTGGTCGCGGCACCACCACGCAAGCTTCCGGGCCCTTGCTGAGCTTGAGCAGTGCTGGCCAGCAGTCCTTGCGCTTGAGGGATGGAGCCGGAACCGTGGTTGCCGAGGCGAGGTCGCTGCGTCTCAGTTGGCGACTTGCTCCTTTGGCGGAACCTGTAGAGATTGCACGCCAGATTGCCGGCCCCTTCGCCAGTTTTGAATCAGCGGAACGCATTGCGAATCGCTGGCGTGAGCAAGGTGTGGTCGCCCGTGTTGCCCATCCCGGCGACTGGGAGGTGTGGGCACCCATGGATGCTGAGCGGCTCGCTGGGGTCCCGGTGCGGAGATCGGCGCGCACGCTGACAACGGAGATGAAAGCCGTCTTGGAGGGCCCCTCGGGTGGACGCACCTTGCAGGGACCGCTGATGCTGGAGGCTCCAAGCGGTCTGCTCTGGCAGGGAGGCGTTCTGCGTGGCCCATTTCGTCTTCAGCCGGATGCCTACGGCAGCTGGACGTTGCTGGAGCAAGTTCCGCTTGAGCGTTATTTAGAGGGGGTGGTTCCCCACGAAATCGGCGCTGGATCCCCTAGGGCAGCACTTGAGGCTCAGGCGGTGTTGGCGAGAACCTGGGCCCTGGCGAATAGTCATCGGTTTGCAATCGATGGCTATCACCTCTGCAGTGATACGCAGTGCCAGGTGTACAGCGATCCCCGTCAAGCCAGTGCTGCGGTGCGTCAGGCGATTCGTGCGACGGCTGGACAGGTTTTGGCTTGGAATGGTGAGCCGATTCAAGCCTGGTATCACGCCAGTAACGGTGGGGTGATGGCTGGAGGAGACGAGGCCTGGGCGATGGACTCACTTCCATATGTTCAGGCTCGTGCCGATGGATCAAAAGCATGGATCAACGGAATGGTGTTGCCGCTGCAGGACGTCTCCTCCGTGCGTGGCTTGCTGGCGCGCGGCGAGGGTGCCTATGGCACGAATCACCCCCGTTTTCGTTGGTCGCGGACGTACAGCGCTGGCCAAGTGGCCCAGGCTCTACGGGCTGCTGGCTTGTCTAGTGGTGTCCCCAGTGCCCTAAGCGTGCAGAAGAGGGGAGCCAGTGGAAGGGTGCTGGCCCTCGACATCGAGATGGCGGCTGAAGGGCAGGCGGTCATGTTGCGACTGGATGGCATCCGTCGCACCCTGCGCCGCCTGCCCAGCACCTTGTTTGTGATTGAGACACTTGGGCCCGATCGATGGCGTTTTAACGGTGGAGGATTTGGCCATGGAGTGGGCCTCTCGCAAGCCGGCGCCATCGATTTGGCGGCTCGTGGTTGGAGCTTTGAACGGATCCTCAGTCACTACTATCCAGGTACAACACTGACTACGGTCCAGCCGTCTTCAAGCTCTGAACCTGGTCAGGCCCCTTAAAGTCCGATGAATTCGAACGGTGACAGGGTGTTAGCCGCAGGGACAGGCGATCGCCGACGCGGTAAGACAGCCCTGTTTTTGGTGGCTTGCGGTTGCGCTGGAGCAGCACCCCATTGGCTTGACCCCTCCAGGAGTCTCATCCCCTCACTCACGCTTGCGCTCGTGCTCGGTGGGTACTCGCTCAGCACAACGCTACGAGGATCTAACGCGAGCGCCATGCCCGCGAACAGCATCCCTTCAAAGGATGGGGATGGGACCTCAAGTCCTGAGGCGTCCCTGGCCGCCGACCCCGCCGTCATCGAGAGCCTTGCCTCTTGGCCCAATGTGGATGTGGTGGTGGCGGCTAGGGATGAAGAGGCCGTGGTGGCACGGTTGATGGAACGCCTGGGAGCGCTTCGCTATCCAGCCAACCAACTCACCACCTGGATCGTTGACGACGGCAGCGAAGACAAAACACCAGATCTGCTCGATGAACTGAAGCCTCAGTACCCCAACCTGAACGTGATTCGCCGGCAGCGCAATGCAGGCGGAGGGAAGTCTGGTGCGTTGAATGCTGCTTTGGCTCAAAGCAGTGGGGAGTGGATTCTCGTGCTGGATGCCGATGGTCAGATCAGTGATGACCAGTTGGAACGTTTGATTCCTATTGCCGTGATGGGCGATTGGTCTGGGGTGCAGATGCGCAAAGCAGTGACAAACGCCGATACCAACCTGCTCACACGTGTCCAGGCGATGGAGATGGCGTTTGATGCGCTGATTCAGCAGGGTCGCCTGTTGGGTGGAGGGGTGTCTGAACTTCGTGGCAACGGGCAGTTGCTGCGTCGTGATGTGCTGGA
Source organism: Synechococcus sp. SYN20 (assembly GCF_014279555.1). Taxonomy (NCBI): domain Bacteria; kingdom Bacillati; phylum Cyanobacteriota; class Cyanophyceae; order Synechococcales; family Synechococcaceae; genus Synechococcus; species Synechococcus sp. SYN20. The sequence goes on from NZ_CP047959.1 coordinate 56,923, forward strand.
TGCCTGCGGTGGCTTCAACGAAGACACGGTTACGGACGACCTGGACCTTAGTTTTCGTTTTTTGCTCCAGGGTGCTCGCACAACGCTGCTATGGAATCCACCGGTGCGAGAAGAAGCGGTGGAGACCATTTCGGCGCTTTGGAAGCAGCGACAACGTTGGGCAGAAGGAGGGTTGCAGCGCTTCTTTGATTACTGGCCGGGGTTGCTATCCAATCGCTTAACGGTTGGTCAGCGCCGAGACCTGGCTTGTTTTTTCTTGCTTCAGTACGCCCTCCCTGTGCTCTCGTTTGCCGACTTGGTCACCAGTGCTTTAACGCGAACCTCACCGGTGTACTGGCCCTTGTCGATCGTGGCGTTTGGCGTGTCAGGGGTGGCGTATTGGAGAGGGTGCCGCCGCTGCAGTGAAGGCCCTGCCTTACCTCAACCCGATCCATTCTCATTGCTGTTGGGTATTGCCTACCTAAGCCATTGGTTCTTTGTGATTCCCTGGGTCACGCTGCGGATGGCGGTGCTTCCCAAGAGCTTGGTTTGGGCAAAAACCAGCCATCGTGGGACTGAGGAGACGGTCAAAGCCTGAGCGTTGATGGTTGAAATGGTTTAGTCATTGTCGAGTTCCACATCCAAGATCTGACCATTAAAAAAGTCGGCAAAGCGCTTCACCTTTTCATCCATGATCGAAGGCGGACTCACCTCCGCTGAAACAACGCTGGGCGGTTTCGAGCTTGCGGGAGGTGAACTTGCGGGATTTGAACTTGTTGTGGGCGCTGCTACCTGAGTGATGGGTGGTGTTTGCACATCAGGTATCACCACTGGCGATGGAGGTGCTGGCTTCGGTGGCGACGACGTCGGTAGAGACGGCGTTGGATCTGTGATGGGGGTGGATGGTGTTGATTGCGGTGCGGGCGCGGCGGCTGGCGTTGAGGCCATCGGGGCTGCGCCACCGTGGTTTTCCAAAACCAGTTGTCGGTTCCCGCCGATGGAACGTTTGATGGCTTGCTCCAGCAAGCTGGCCCGGCTTTGCACCATCCCCATCCAGTTTCCAGCCACCTGCACCACAGCGCGATGGGGATCGAGTCGCACCAGTTGCGCCTGCTGTGACAGGAGCATGCGGGTGGAGGGGAGCTCGAGGCTGGCGAGAATTTGTTGCCACAGTTCTGGCAGGTTGTTGCTGTCAGGTGCAGGCTCTTGCGCTGATGGTGGCGTTGGAGCGGGTTCTGAGCTGACGACCGGTTGTGGACTCGTGTTGGGAAGGCTGACGGCTGGTGCTGGTGTTTCAGCGACTGGGGCTGGACCTGGAGCTGTGCTGGTGACCGCCGGTGTGCTGATGGCTGGTGCGCTGCTTAATGGCCTGCTGGCCGGTGCTGCAGAGCTGGGTTTTGCAAGGGCGATCTCGGCGTCAGCAAGGAGGCCCAGCAGCAACACCTCAAGCCACAACCTTGGTTGCACGCTTTGACGCAGTTGCTGTTCGCTGCCCTTCAGTTGTGCCTGCCAGTGCAGAAGTCGCTGACGGCCTAGGCGTTGCGCGAGTGGAGGCAACTGCTCTCGAAATTGTGGTGATACCCCGGTGAGCTCTGGACGGTCCGGTGCAACGGCCATCAACACCAGGTCGCGCAAAATACCTGCCAAACCCTGCAGTACAGCACCGGGATCCCGGCCACGATCCAGCAGGCGTCGGCTCGCCTCGAGCAGCGTGAGCGGTTCTCCCTCTGCAAGCGCTTCAGCCAGGTTGAGAAGTTCTTGCTCTGGAACCGCTCCTAACAGGTCCCAGACCGCATCCGCTTTGATCGGACCCGGCAGGAGGCTGAGCTGATCGAGAAGGCTTTCCGCATCGCGCAACCCTCCTTGGGCGCGCTGGGCCACCACATGCAGCGCCTCTGATTGGATTGGAATCGACTCCTGCTCGGCAATCCAGGCCAAGTGCGCGTTCAAAGCCTCGAGTGGAATGCGCCTGAAGTCAAAGCGCTGGCAGCGGCTCAGGATCGTGGGCAGCACCCGTTGGGGATCGGTTGTGGCTAACACGAACACCACCTGAGGCGGTGGCTCTTCCAGGGTTTTGAGCAGCGCGTTAAACGCGGCTGTGGAGAGCATGTGGCACTCATCCACCACATACACTTTCCAGCGCGCCTGCAAAGGGGCAAACCGGGAGCGTTCGATCAGATCGCGAATGTTGTCGACACCGGTGTTGGAGGCGGCATCGATCTCGATCACATCGAGTGCGGTGCCGCGCGCAATCGTGGTGCAGAGCTCACAAGTCCCGCATGGCTGGGGCGTTGGGCCGTCGTGGCTGAGGCAATTGAGTGAGCGCGCCAGGATCCTGGCGCTGGAGGTTTTGCCGGTTCCGCGTGGGCCGCTGAACAGATAGGCCGGGGCAATGCGTCCGGAGGTGAGGGCATGGCCGAGTGTGGCGGCAATCGCCTCCTGACCCACCAGCTGATCAAACCGTTGAGGACGGTATTTGTGATGCAGCGGCTGATAGGCCTGACTCATGCACTACCCGCAAGACCTTGAGGCTACTCAGCTTGATCGCTGATGGAACGCCCATGTTGCTCGTTGAGCAAATCGCTGATGCGCTGCTCGAGTTCTTCCACGGCTGCGAGTTCATCGGCGAGGCTTTGGCCCGCTTTGAGCAGTTTTCTGCCCTGTCCTCCGTAGCGATCGCTGGCGCCATTGTTTGGGCCGCCGCGGATCCAGCCCTCTGCCTGTTCAAGCGTGCCTTCCAGTTGGTCGAGCAAGCTCTGACGGAGTTTTTTTAATTGCAAAAGGCCGCGGCGTGCGCGATCTCGGGATTGTTCATTCACCAAACCCCGCTTGAGGAGCAATCGCAGCCCTGTGAGAAGTGCTGCAGGCATCAGCTGGCCGATGGCCAAAGCGCCGAGGCTGGTGGTGTGCAGGAAGCTCTCCACTTGGCCGCTCTGATGCCGGCCGGTTTTGCACCAGCTAGCGAAATGTTCGCAGTTGTTGAACAGCAGGTTGTAGCGCTGTTCGCCGATGCGACTCATTGCTCGCCGCAGCGTGACCCCTGCTGGAGATGGACGGTCATGTTCGACAACGCTGGTCTCTAAACCGCGTTTGAACTCCTCCAACGGACTGCGCAGAATTTCTCGTCCTTCGAGGTAATGGGCGATGGTGCCATCGCCGAGATCGATTCCGTGATGCAGAAACAGACCGTGCTGACGCGGGACTGAAAGATGGTCAGCGGCAGCCATTGAGGGTGACGCTCAAGCCGATTGTTTGTGCTGCTTGGTGTCGGGGAGGGGCAGCACTTTGCCACCGGTATGTTCTTCCACCATGGCTTTGGTGATCGTGAAGGATGTCACGGTCTGATCGGAGGGAAGCTCGTACATCAGATCAAGCATCAACTCTTCCACGATTCCGCGCAGGGCTCGAGCGCCGGTTTTGCGACGATGCGCTTCTTTGGCAATCGCCTCAACGGCCTGGGCTTCGAAGTCCAGTTGCACGTTGTCCATGCTTAAGAGCGTGCTGAATTGCTTCACCAAGGCGTCGCGTGGCTCGGTGAGGATCGATTCGAGTGCGCTCTCGTCTAAGGGCTCGAGCACAGCGCTCACAGGCATGCGCCCAATGAACTCTGGGATGAGGCCGTACTTGACCAGATCATCGGGTTCGAGATGACGGAGCACCTGAGCGGCTTTGATATCGCGGGTGGCGCGGTTGCGGCCTCGGCCATCGTTCGGAACAAAGCCGATGGCATTGCGGCCCATGCGCTTCTGTACTACGTCATCCAGGCCGACGAAGGCTCCACCGCAAATGAATAGGATTTGGCTCGTATCGATCTGGATGCAGTCCTGATAAGGATGCTTGCGGCCGCCCTGAGGAGGCACGTTGGCCACGGTGCCCTCCAGCATTTTTAGAAGGGCCTGTTGAACGCCTTCCCCAGACACGTCACGCGTAATCGACGGGTTTTCGCTTTTGCGCGAAATTTTGTCGATTTCATCGATGTAAATGATTCCCCGCTGGGCCTGCTCCACATCCATATCGGCTTTCTGGAGCAGCCTCAACAGGATGTTTTCAACGTCTTCTCCGACATAGCCAGCCTCTGTGAGGGTGGTGGCATCGGCAACGGCGAAGGGAACATCGAGCATTTCCGCCAGGGTTTGAGCCAGCAGTGTTTTGCCGCAGCCCGTTGGACCAATCAGCAGAATGTTGCTCTTGTGCAGGCGGGTGGCCGTTTGGGCGGCTTCTCCTTGGCCATCGCCCTGCCATGCCAGGCGTTTGTAGTGGTTGTAAACGGCAACGGACATCACCTTCTTGGCCGCTTCTTGACCGACGACTTGTTCGTCTAAAAAGCCCTTGATTTCGTGAGGTTTGGGGATTGTGGCCAGCGTTGGAGCAGGCTTGCTGGTCTTGCGTGTGCCGCCTGCAGCAGTTTTTTTGGAGGGTTCGGCACCGTGACGAGGATTGCCTTGAGCGTCGATCAGTTCTTCGTCAAGAATCTCGTTGCAGAGGTCGATGCACTCATCACAGATGTAGACACCAGGCCCGGCGATCAGTTTGCGCACTTGCTCCTGGGACTTTCCGCAGAAAGAGCACTTCAGATGGGCGTCAAATTTAGCCATCGGGCTCTGGACACATCAAACGGAAAGGCAGAACCGGTCGGGGTGGGATCGGACTGGATACATAGGATCGCGGGGGAAGTGGGCTGTGTCAGCCCCCCGTAATGATTCCTTCGCTTCCGAGGTTGTCCACAACGCGATCGATCAATCCGTATTCAACCGCTTCTGCTGGAGAAAGAAAGTAGTCCCGCTCGGTGTCTTCGGTGATTTTGGCGAGCGGCTGGCCGGTATGTTCCGCCATCAAACCGTTCAGGGTTTCCTTAAGAAATAAAATTTCCTGAGCCATGATTTCAATGTCCACGGCTTGACCTTGGGCCCCACCAAGAGGCTGGTGAATCATGATCCGGGCGTTGGGGAGAGCTAAGCGTTTGCCTTTGCAACCTCCGCTCAGCAAAAAAGCTCCCATTGAGGCAGCGAGGCCGTAGCAGATGGTGACGACGTCTGGAGCTACCTGCTGCATGGTGTCGTAGATCGCCAAACCTGCCGTAATCGAGCCACCCGGTGAATTGATGTACACCTGAATGTCTTTTTCAGGGTCTTCCGCTTCTAGAAAAAGAAGTTGAGCAACCAGGGCATCCGCCACTTGGTCGTTCACGTCGGTGCCGAGAAAGATGATTCTCTCCCGGAGCAATCGGGAATAGATATCAAAGGAGCGTTCACCCCGCCCGGACTGCTCCACCACCGTGGGAACCCCTGGAGAGGCAAACGGGGTGTGAGCTGAGACGGGAAGAGTTCCTCGCCAGCGGTTTTCGATTGGGTGGTGGCTGCGGGCGTTGATCACGCGGCGGCGGGCGTTAGGACTAATGAATGCAATCTATGGGCGCCGCTCAGGCATCGGTGGCGCTCGGCTTGTCTTCCTCAGGTGCCTTTTCGCTTACGGTGCTGTTTTCTTCCAGCCAGCCGAGCAGTTTTTCTTGGAGGAGATCCTCGATCACCGCTTGACGGAGACGGTTGGGGTCGATGTCACGCTCACCAGAGAGTTGGGTTGTGACCTCCTTCACTTTGGCGTCAATCTCTGGGTCCTCAAGCTTGAGGCTTTCTGCTTCCGCAAGGGCCGAGAGGGCAAGACTGCGGCGCAAGCGCTCCTCCGCTTCCGGGCGTGAGGTCTCCATCAAGTTGCGGACGAGCTCAGGAGTGAACAGGGATTTCACATCCATCCCCTGTTGCGAGAATTGAGCTGCGGTTTGCTCCACCAGGTTGCGCACTTCCTGTTGAACCAAGGTTTCGGGGAGTTCCACCTCAAGTTGCTCAACGAGAGCAGCGAGCAGGGCATCGCGTCGATTGCTGGTGGTACGGCGTTCCGCGTCATCCTTCAAACGCTTTTCAAGGTCAGAGCGGAGCTCTGCCAACGTTTCCTGTTCGCTGGCTTGTTTGGCGAAGTCGTCATCCAAGTCGGGAAGCTCTCTGGTTTTGAGATCCTTCAGTTCGATCTCGAAGCTGGCCTTGCGTCCGCGCGCATCTTCCTTGGGGTAGTCGTCAGGAAAATTGCAGGCCACGGTTTTGCTGTCACCAACGGCCATGCCCACAACGCCTTCAATGAACCCGGGGATCATGCGGCCATGCTCGAGGTCCACGTCCATCGACTCGGCGCTGCCGCCTTCGATCTCGCTGCCGTCGTCGCTGTAGGTGCCCTTAAAACCAACCACAGCGATATCACCTTCCGCAGCCTTGCGGCCCTCCACCGGAACCACGGTGGCGAGCTGACGACGGGACTGCTCGAGCATGTCGTCCACTTTTGCGGCATCGAAGCTGACGCTCTCCGCTTCTGCTTTCAGCCCCTTCGTGGTCTTCAGGGTTGGGGTGGGAGCCACATCGGCTTCAAAGGTGACGGAAAGGGGCTTTCCGGGTTCAAAGGCCTCCAGCAAGGCTTCATAGCCGCCATCCACTTCGGGTTGGCCTAGGGCTTCAATCGTTTCCTGCTTGATGGTGTCCCGCCAGATGCCATCCACGAGGTTCTCGAGTGCGGTGGCGCGAATGCGCAGTCCGCCAAGTTGTTGCACGAGAACGGAGCGAGGCACCTTGCCTTTGCGGAATCCAGGCAGATTCACGCTGCGGCTGAGCTGTGAGATCGCCGCTTCGTAACTGGCTTGGCTGCGTTCGGCTGGAATCGCTACTTCAACGGCCAGACGGCTGCCGGGGCGGGCTTTGGAGGTGACCTTCAGGCTGGCGGCACTCATCGGCGGCGTTTAAGAGCAGACCCATCACCTTAATTAAGTGCGAGTCCTTTGCCATCCGCGTAAGCTGATCGGAACGCTTTAGCAATTCCCTGCGGCGTCACAACGTCGGGGATCGATGCAGTGAGTGGCAAGTAGCCACGTTTAAAACCAGATTTTTGTTCCAGTTTCATTCGTTTGATTTCCGCCGCGCCATTCCCCAACCGTCCACTCACCGTTGCAGTGCTGGGTGCCAGTGGTGCCGTTGGTCAAGAGCTTCTCCAGCTTCTTGAGGAACGCAATTTTCCAGTTGCTGAATTGCGTCTTTTGGCGTCCGCTCGCTCTGCAGGGAGTCGCTGTTCATGGAAGGGGCAGGAGCTCGTGGTTCAAGAGACCACAGCCAAAGCCTTCCAGGGGGTTGATTTGGTGCTCGCTTCGGCAGGCGGCTCGGTGTCCAAGGCTTGGCGCGAGGCGATCGTGGCGTCGGGAGCCGTGATGGTGGACAACTCCAGCGCCTTCCGGATGGAAGACGGCGTGCCTCTTGTGGTTCCCGAGGTGAATCCAAATGCTGCGCAGCAGCATCAAGGCGTGATCGCGAATCCCAACTGCACCACCATCCTGTTGAGCTTGGCGTTAGCGCCGCTGGCGTCGCGCCGACCTTTGCGTCGCGTGGTGGTGAGCACCTATCAATCGGCCAGTGGTGCCGGTGCCCGAGCGATGGATGAGCTTCGTGATCTCTCCCGGGTGGTGCTTGATGGAGGCACCCCCACCAGCGAGGTGTTGCCCCATTCGCTTGCGTTCAATCTTTTTTTGCATAATTCACCGCTTCAGCCAAATGGGTACTGCGAAGAGGAGCTGAAGATGGTGCATGAAACCCGCAAAATCATGGGCCTCCCCAACTTGCGCTTTACAGCAACGTGCGTGCGGGTTCCTGTGTTGCGCGCTCACTCAGAAGCGGTCAATGTGGAATTCGATGAGCCGTTCCCTGTAGAGGAGGCTCGTTCACTCTTAGCTGCTGCTCCTGGTGTTGAGCTACTCGACGATTCCGCTCACAACCGTTTCCCCATGCCAACCGATGTAACCGGTCGTGATCCGGTGATGGTGGGGCGGATTCGTCAGGACATCAGTGAGCCAAACGCTCTTGAGTTTTGGCTATGCGGTGATCAGATTCGCAAAGGTGCCGCTCTGAATGCCATTCAAATTGCCGAACTGCTTCTCCCTTCTGTTTGATCCTTATGAGTACCGCTGCTGAACTTTCTCCCACCCCGTTTGGCCGACTGTTGACGGCAATGGTGACCCCCTTCGATGCTGAGGGCAGCGTGGATTTGGCCTTGGCAGGTCGTTTGGCCCGTCATCTCGTCGAGGAAGGTTCAGAGGGGCTTGTTGTTTGTGGCACCACGGGTGAATCACCAACCCTGAGCTGGCAGGAGCAAGTCAAGATGCTGGAAGCGGTCCGTCAAGCCGTTGGACCTGGTGTGAAGGTGCTTGCCGGTACTGGAAGCAACAGCACAAGTGAAGCGGTGAAGGCGACTCGAGAAGCGGCGGCGGCTGGCGCTGATGGTGCTCTTTTGGTTGTGCCCTATTACAACAAGCCTCCCCAAGAGGGCTTGGAAGCGCATTTTCGAGCGATTGCGACAGCGGCTCCCGAGCTACCACTGATGCTTTACAACGTGCCTGGACGCACTGGCACGAGCATGGCTCCGGCCACGGCAGCTCAACTCATGGATTGCGCCAACGTGGTGAGCTTCAAGGCAGCCAGCGGTTCGATTGAAGAAGTCACCGAGCTGCGTTTGGCCTGTGGACCTCGCCTCGCCGTGTACAGCGGTGATGACGGCTTGCTCTTGCCGATGTTGTCCGCTGGTGCTGTCGGTGTGGTGAGTGTGGCCAGTCATGTTGTGGGCAGGCGTCTGCGCCACATGATTGATGCGTTCCTCAGCGGTCAGAACGCTGTTGCCCTTGGTCAACACGAGCAGTTAACGCCGCTCTTCCAGGCCCTCTTTGCCACCTCAAACCCCATCCCTGTGAAAGCTGCTCTCGAGCTGAGTGGATGGCCAGTGGGTGCTCCTCGTCTTCCTTTATTACCCCTTAATTCAGCCATGCGCGATTCCTTAGCCCACCTTCTCACTGCCCTGCGTCAGACCTGACGCTCCGGCTGCCGATTCAGATTTTTCGTTTTTAACTTCCCTTGCGTTCTTATTCATGACATCCACTCTCTCTAAAACCAAGCAGGCCTGTCTCCGTGTGATTCCACTGGGTGGATTGCATGAGATCGGCAAGAACACCTGCGTGTTCGAGTACGGCGACGATCTGATGCTTGTGGATGCCGGTTTGGCATTCCCCAGTGACGGCATGCACGGGGTGAATGTGGTGATGCCCGACACCAGCTTCCTGCGTGAAAACCAGAGTCGGATCCGCGGCATGATCGTGACCCATGGTCATGAAGATCACATCGGTGGAATTGCGCACCATCTCAAGAATTTCGACATCCCAGTGATTTATGGGCCTCGATTGGCCCTGTCCATGCTCACTGGAAAAATGGACGAGGCTGGTGTCACCGACCGCACCACCCTCCAAACGGTGGGTCCCAGAGACGTGGTGAAGGTGGGTCAGCACTTCTCGGTGGAGTTCATTCGCAACACCCACTCGATGGCCGACAGCTTTTCGCTGGCGATCACGACCCCAGTGGGCACTGTGATTTTCACGGGTGATTTCAAGTTTGATCACACCCCTGTGGATGGTGAGCACTTCGACCTGGCCCGTCTTGCCCATTACGGCGATCAGGGTGTGCTGTGTCTGTTCAGTGATTCCACGAATGCGGAGGTTCCTGGCTACTGCCCACCTGAACGCTCCGTGTTCCCCAACTTGGACCGACATATCGCTGAGGCGGAAGGACGGGTGATCATCACCACCTTTGCCAGCTCGATTCATCGTGTCTCGATGATTCTTGAGCTGGCGCTTAAAAACGGACGCAAGGTGGGTCTACTTGGGCGATCCATGCTGAATGTGATCGCTAAGGCCCGTGAACTCGGCTACATGCGTGCACCGGATGAGCTGTTTGTGCCGATCAAGCAGATCAATGATGTGCCAGACCGCGAGACGCTGTTGCTGATGACAGGTAGCCAGGGTGAGCCTCTGGCAGCGTTGAGCCGGATCTCCCGTGGTGATCATCCTCAAGTGAGGGTGAAGAGCTCCGACACGATCATTTTCTCGGCAAGCCCGATTCCAGGAAACACCATTTCAGTGGTGAACACGATCGACAAATTGATGATCTTGGGAGCCAAGGTGGTGTACGGCAAGGGTGAAGGCATTCACGTGTCTGGCCACGGCTTCCAGGAAGACCAAAAGCTGATGCTGGCCCTCACGCGTCCGAAGTATTTCGTGCCTGTGCATGGTGAGCACCGCATGCTCGTGAAGCATGCCCGCACCGGTCATTCGATGGGGGTGCCAGAAGACAACACGCTGATCATCAACAACGGTGATGTGGTTGAGCTCACTCCGGATTCAATGCGCAAAGGCGATCCCGTGAAGGCTGGCATTGAGCTGCTCGATCAGTCTCGCAACGGAATCGTGGATGCACGTGTGCTGAAGGAGCGTCAACAGCTGGCCGTTGACGGGATCGTGACGATCCTGGCTGCGATCAGCACCGATGGGGCGATGGTGGCTCCGCCTCGTGTGAATTTGCGCGGTGTGGTCACCACAGCGGATGCGCGCAAGATGTCGCTGTGGACGGAACGCGAAATCAAGTGGGTGCTTGAAAATCGTTGGAAGCAGCTCTGCCGCACTGTGGACGGAGCTTCTCCTGAAGTGGATTGGATGGGTGTCCAGCGCGAAGTGGAAGTGGGCTTAGGCCGGCGCATGCGACGCGAGATGCAGGTGGAGCCCTTGATCCTTTGTTTGGTTCAGCCGGCCCCTGGTGGCACACCGGTCTATAAAGGCCGCGCTGATGCAGAGCCTGATACCCGTCCCGCAGCCCGTGGGCGTGGCGGTCGTCATGGTGGTCCCGGCCGCGACAGCGGGAATGGCCATGGTCGGCGTGATCCCAATGCTGCCCCGGCTCGAGTTGTGCCTTCGCGTGTGATTGGATCACCGGCCCCTGCAGCAGCAGTGGCTGCTCCAGTAGCAGCAGCGATGCCAGCGTCCACTCCAGCCCCGGTGAAAGAGCCTGTTGCAGCGACGGTGGTTGTGACCCGCGATCCGGAGCCGGAGATGCCAGCAGGACGCACCCGTCGTCGTCGTTCAGCGGCGGCGTAGGGAATGCCAGGCCAACGCCAACCGTTTTTGTAAGGGAATGGGTATCAGCGGATCGCCATCAGCTGCCTGTGCTGATGGCGATCCGAGTTGGGCAATGTGCGTCAGGTTGACGCGCATCAGTCCGGCCTCCAAGCGTTTGGGGTCGGTATCAAAGGTGCGTGCGAGCGATGGAGTGGAAGCCTGGTCAGGGGCGTGCTTCAAGTTCACTGGATGTTCAGCCTGTTCTTGAGAGCTGATCAATTCTCTTGGCTGTTGCAATCCAAGTTGCTGTTGCGACACCTTGGGCTGATCCATCTCAGCCTTCAGCCAGGGCATGGCCGTTTCGATCGTTTCAGTTGCGGGCTTGTCTGCCGCTGTGCGCTTGGCTTTCGCTGTGCGTGTTGAGGTGGCGTTCAAAAACGGATCACGGATGAGATCGCTACTGGCTGGCTCGCTCGTCACCTTGCCAAATGGACTGGATGCCAGCTCTTCTGCAGCAGGGGCAGACACAGCAACATCAATGACAGGTGAGCGCTCCAGCGCTTCGCTGAGGCCTTGTTGAGCAAGTTCCCGCAGCGTGTCTGGCGGTTCGCTGGCAAGCACGAGCCGGTAGAACTCTGCGCTCTGGCTTGCATCATCCTTTCCATAGAGGTGGATGTGGCCGAGTAGAAGGGCGACAAAGGCTCTCCAGGCCAGAGTCGCGTCCCGTTCTGCTCCTGAGGCAGGGAGGGGTTCCAGTTCTCCCAGCAGTGGACGAGCCAAATCGTCGGCTTTGTCGAACTCACTAGCGCTGTAGGCCTGCTCAGCGGCGACGTATTGCTCCTGAAAATTAGCGTCCAAGCGAGGTTGTTATGGCTTGCTCACTAGTTGTACCGAGTCTTGGGTCCATTGCAGAGTCTTTTGCTCTGGCAAGGAGCGGCTTCCGGGGGAGCGACCAGGGCCAATCGCCAAACTCAGGCTGTCGAGTTGGCTGGCGGAGAGGGCACCAACGCCTTGTTCTTGCAGCCAAGAATGGAGCAACAGCCGACGGGTGGCTTCTGGCAAAAGCTTGAGTGCGTTGCGTTGCAAGCCGCGTTCACAACGCAGTTGTTCGAGGGCCAGGTTGGCCAGGGTGCGTTGGCTGTCCTCTACTTGAGACACGCGCTCGCTGAGTTGGGCGATGCGTTGGCTGCAGCCGGGATGCAACTCCTCCAGTACCGGAAGCACCTCATTGCGGATGCGGTTGCGGCTGAAGGCCGGATTGGCATTCGACGGATCAAGCCAAATGGGCAGTTGTAAGTCCTGGCAGATCTGGGCGGTGTTGTCTCGACTGAAGCTCAAAAGGGGGCGCACCAGCCGAGGGCCGGTTGGGTCATTGTTTTGTAGTGGTCTGATCGGCCGCAAGCTGCCAAGGCCAGCTAGATCCGTTCCTCGGGCCAACTGCAGAAGCAATGTTTCTGCCCGGTCGCTCGCGGTGTGAGCGGTCAGAACAGTGCGGCAGCACAGCTGCTGGCTCAGGACGGCCAGTTCTTGGTAACGCCAGGATCGAGCGCTGGCCTCTGTTCCTGTGTTTTCCCTCGTGGTGTGACTGATCTGAAGATCCAGCTTCTGGTCTTGGCACCACGCGTGGAGTTCGGAGGCAATGGTTGCTGATTGAACGTGCCAACCATGGTCGCCGTGCCAGAGCTGGAAATGCCAATGGTGTAGATGATGAAGCCCCAGGAGCAGGCCGAGTAAGGCCATGGAGTCTTGACCGCCGGAGAGAGCGACCAGCAATGTTGTCCCCTTGGGAAGCAGGTTCGGTTGCCTGAGCAGTTGGCGGTGCAGCGTGTCGTGCCAAGGCAACCAGGATTGGGAGGCAGCCATGGTTTGGCTAGCGAGTGGAACAACAGAGAATTGATCTTGCCTGTTCTCGGGCGGGATCACACCCGCGGTGTGAGAATGATGGAATCTGATTTCGCTGGGATGACCCGCCTTTCTCTGCTGCCCGCTGAGCTTCGCCGCAGCCTGGAGCAGCGAACCGCACTCAAGGTGATCGCCGGTTTGATGAACTTCGATCGCTCCAACGTGGCGATGGTGGCGGCTGCCGCGGGCCGCGGCGGTGCTGATTTGATTGATGTGGCCTGTGATCCAGAGCTGGTCACGTTGGCGATCGAGGCCTCCGCTGGTGTGCCTGTCTGTGTGTCTGCGGTGGATCCTGAGCTGTTTCCGGCCGCTGTGGCTGCCGGCGCGGCAATGGTGGAGATTGGCAATTACGACGCCTTTTATCCCCAAGGCCGGATCTTTGATGCCGCTGAAGTGTTGGCGATCACGCGCCAAACCCGCCAGCTGCTTCCCGATGTGGTGATGAGCGTCACGGTGCCTCACGTGCTGCCGCTGGATCAGCAAGAGCAGTTGGCTGTGGATTTGGTGGCAGCCGGTGCTGATCTGATTCAAACCGAAGGCGGCACCAGCGCGAAGCCGTTCAGCCCTGGAAGCCTTGGATTGATTGAGAAAGCAGCTCCTACTTTGGCCGCTTCCCACAGCATCAGTGCTGCGCTACATCAGGCGGAGTGCGCTGTGCCCGTACTCTGCGCCTCTGGATTGTCTGCCGTCACCGTGCCGATGGCGATTGCGTCTGGCGCTGCTGGTGTGGGAGTGGGATCGGCGGTGAATCGCCTCAACGATGAGCTGGCGATGACCGCTGTGGTGCGCGGGCTGCGTGAGGCTTTGGCTCGTCCAGTGATCAGCCGCGTCTGATTTCGCTGCCTAGCCCCATCGCTGGTTTGGGCGGTTTCGCTAAAGATTCCTAGCTTGCGATCAGTGATGGTTGGACTTTGATGGGAACGCTTGGCTGGTTGCTGCAATGGCCGATTCGAGCCCTCGTGCTGCTTGTCGTGGCAGCGCTTCCGCTTGGCGTGGAACTGGCCAGCTTCGGTACGGCGCTGTGGGCAGCGGTGTTGATTGGCCTGTTGGGCACGCTGCTGATCCTGCCGCTCAAAGTGGTGATGGGTCCGGTTTGGGCCATTACCTCGCTAGGCGGGTTGATTTCGCCGGTGTCGTTTCTCTTCAACTGGATGATTACGGTCATCCTATTTGGCTTGGCCGCTTGGCTGATCCAAGGCTTTCGCCTCAAGAACGGTCTGATCAGTGCCATCTGTGGCGCAGTTGTGTACAGCGTGATCAGTGCCATGGTTTTGCGTGCCCTTGGCCTTGCCGATGTGGACTTCACCAGGGCCGCTCTGATCGGATCGTTGGCGTTTGGTGCTGAGTAAGACGCCGATGCTTTGGCAATCGCCGTAGCCTGATCAGCCTTCCTCCAGGCTCGACGCCACCGGATCATGCCCGCTTACGAGCTATCGGCGCCTTACACCCCGAAAGGAGATCAACCCACGGCGATCGCCAAATTGGTGGAGGGTGTGAATGGAGGAGAGCGTTATCAAACGCTTCTCGGAGCCACGGGTACGGGCAAGACGTTCACGATGGCCAATGTGATCGCCCAAACCGGACGTCCTGCTTTGGTGTTGGCCCACAACAAAACCCTGGCGGCCCAGCTTTGCAACGAGCTGCGGGAGTTTTTTCCGCACAATGCTGTGGAATATTTCATCTCCTATTACGACTATTACCAACCGGAAGCCTATGTGCCAGTTAGTGATACCTATATCGCTAAAACTGCATCAATTAACGAAGAAATTGATATGTTGCGTCACTCCGCGACGCGATCATTATTTGAGCGCCGTGATGTGATTGTGGTGGCCTCGATTAGTTGCATCTATGGGCTTGGAATTCCAAGTGAATACCTCAAAGCTGCTGTGCCATTCAAGGTGGGTGAAACTTTAGATTTGCGCGGATCTTTACGCGATCTGGTGAACAATCAGTACAGCCGCAATGACACAGAGGCGGGGCGTGGACGTTTTCGTGTGAAGGGCGATGTTCTGGAGATCGGTCCTGCCTATGACGACCGATTAGTGCGTGTTGAGCTCTTCGGTGATGACGTCGAAGCGATTCGCTATGTGGATCCAACCACTGGTGAAATCCTCCAAAGTTTGGACGCGATCAGTATCTATCCAGCCAAGCACTTTGTGACACCAAAAGAGCGTCTCAATGATGCCGTTAAGGAGATTCGTGCGGAGCTAAAAGATCGCCTTGAATTTTTGAATGGTGAAGGGAAGTTGCTTGAGGCTCAGCGTTTAGAGCAACGCGCTACCTACGACCTGGAGATGTTGCAACAAATTGGGTATTGCAATGGCGTAGAAAATTATGCGCGTCATCTGGCAGGTCGTGAGCCTGGATCGGCTCCGGAATGCCTGATTGATTATTTCCCAGATGATTGGTTGTTAATCGTGGATGAAAGCCATGTGACCTGCTCTCAGCTTTTGGCGATGTACAACGGCGATCAAGCCCGCAAAAAGGTGCTGATTGACCATGGCTTCCGTTTGCCGAGTGCCGCTGATAACCGGCCTCTGAAGTCGGAGGAATTTTGGAACAAGGCCAAGCAGACCGTGTTCGTGAGCGCAACTCCTGGTAACTGGGAGATGGAGATCAGTGAAGGTCAGATTGCGGAACAGGTGATTCGTCCCACTGGGGTACTGGATCCTATTGTTGAGGTGCGGCCCACCACCGGACAAGTGGATGACTTGTTGGGAGAGATTCGTGATCGTGCCTCCAAAAATCAGCGGGTGTTGGTGACCACGCTCACCAAGCGCATGGCAGAAGACCTCACGGATTACCTCGCGGAAAACAAAGTTCGTGTGCGCTATTTGCACTCCGAAATCCACTCCATTGAGCGGATCGAGATCATTCAGGATTTACGTCTGGGTGAATACGACGTGCTCGTTGGCGTGAATTTGCTGCGGGAAGGATTGGATCTTCCTGAGGTGTCGCTGGTGGCGATTCTTGATGCCGACAAGGAAGGTTTTCTGCGGGCCCAGCGCTCTTTAATTCAGACGATTGGACGTGCAGCACGGCATGTGGAAGGTAAGGCGTTGCTCTATGCCGAGAACATGACGGAGTCCATGGCCAAGGCGATTGAAGAAACCGAACGCAGGCGCAAGATCCAGCACACTTACAACGAAAAGCACGGCATCACGCCCACGCCTGCTGGCAAGAAGGCCACAAATTCAATTCTTAGTTTTCTGGAGCTATCACGCAAACTCAAGGCCGATGGCCCCGATGCAGATCTGGTCAAAGTGGCTGGTAAAGCGGTTCAGGCTTTGGAGGAAGACAGCGCTGGATTGGCTCTCGATGCTCTGCCTGAACTCATCGATCAACTTGAGCTGAAGATGAAAGAGTCAGCCAAGAAGCTCGACTTTGAGGAGGCGGCCAACTTGCGTGATCGGATCAAGAAGTTGCGCCAGAAGCTGGTGGGAAGCAGCAGATGAGTGGGCTTTCGTGAGTTAAGCCTCAAGCGGTGACTCTGTGCCCTGCGCTTGATGGCATTCAGATCCACCGAGTTGGAAGCCAGCATGAACGGCCTCTAAGGCCTTGATGCCATCGGATTCAGCCACCACGCAACTGGTCCGGATTTCGCTGGTGGCAATCAATTCGATGTTCACACCAGCTTCAGCGAGGAAGCGGAACATGCGCCCTGCCGTTCCTGCGGTGGCAGGCATCCCAGCGCCGATCGCGCTGACGCGGGCAATGGCAGGCCCATCTTCAAGAACGGCGCCAGGCCATTGGGCAAGGAGCGGCGCGAGGGCTTGATCCGAGGCTGCTCGGTCCTCGCGTTTCACGATGAAGCTGATGTCACGGCTGCCATCGCGGTGCTGCCGTTCGGATTGAACGATGGCATCAAGGCTGATGCCGGCGTCAGCGAGCGCGGAGCAGAGGGCCCCTGCCATCCCCGGTCGGTCGGGCACATGACGAACGCTCATTTGCGCTTGATCGCGATCGAGGGCGACGCCCCTCACCTCCGGTTCGCCCTCTCCGCTGGCCGGAGGGTTGATGTGTTGCTGCTGTGTGCTCAGCTCAAAGGCCTGTTGCGCGGCTTGCAAAGCCTTGCCTCCCATGGAGGCGTCCACCACACAGCTCACCTTCACTTCACTGGTGGCGATCAAACGCAGGTTGATTCCTTCTCTTGAGAGCGTGTCGAACAAGCCAGCGGCGATGCCAGGGCGGCCCATGATCCCAGCGCCCCTGATGCTCAGCTTGCTCATACCGCCGTCTGAGCTGAGGTTGCCGCCAAGGCTGTCCACCAGCGTGGTGCAGATGCTGCGTGCTTGATCGAGATCCGCTTCCGCCACGGTGAAGGTGATGTCGTTGCTGCTGCCCTCATGGGTGGCCTGAATGATCAGATCCACGTTCACGCCTCCTGCAGACAGGCTTTCGAACAAGCGGGCAGCAACCCCTGGCTGATCAGGCACGTGCGAGAGGGCCAGCACGGCTTGATCTTCGAGGAGTTCCACACCATCAACAGGACGGCCAAGTTCTAAGCCATCGCGGCCGATCGGTCTGGCATTGCGACTGGTGAGTGTGGTGCCTGGTGCATCGCTCCAGCTGGAGCGCACCACCATGTTCACGCCGTAGTTGCGGGCGATCTCAACGGCACGGGGGTGGAGGACCGCGGCGCCCAGGCTGGCGAGTTCGAGCATTTCATCGCAGCTCACTTGTGGCATCAGTTGGGCGTTAGCCACCTTGCGCGGATCGGTGGTGAGGACCCCTGGCACATCGGTATAAATTTCGCATGCATCCGCACCTAGAGCTGCGGCTAAGGCAACGGCTGATGTGTCAGAACCTCCGCGGCCGAGGGTGGTGATTTCGGCGGTTCCGCCGCGGCTGAGGCTGGTGCCTTGGAAGCCAGCCACCACCACCACTTGCCCTTCTGCCAGCCGGGCGCGTAGCCGGTCGGTGCGCACATCGAGGATGCGGGCCCGGCCATGGGCGGATTCGGTCACGATCCCCACTTGGGCTCCGGTCATCGAAACAGCTGGCACGCCTAGTTCATGCAGGGCCATCGAGAGCAGGGCGATCGAGACCTGTTCGCCGGTGGAGAGCAGCATGTCCATCTCCCGCTGCGGCGGTGCGGCGCTGATCGCTTTGGCTTTGGCGGTGAGCTCGTCTGTGGTGTGACCCATCGCCGACACCACAATCACCAGATCATTGCCCTCTTCTTTGCAGTCGGCGATGCGCCGGGCGACGGCCTGCAGGCGTTCCACGCTGCCGACGGACGTACCGCCGAACTTCTGCACCAGCAGGGCCATCTCAACGGTCTCCAACAGCTGGGGATCATCTCATTTTAACTGCGTTGAGAGTGACCATTGAGTGAATTCACTTGATAGACCACGTTGTTTACATATTAGGGGAACCGTGGTTAATTAATTGGCTGATACTGATTATTATGAGAGCACGTACCTCAGCGATCTTTCCCTCATTATTTATTGGGCTTTCTTTTGTTGGCTCCTTGGCGTCGATCGCAGGCCCAACTGTATCTGTACCCGATTTTAAAAACGAAGTTGGCCAGTTGGCATGGTGGAGCCCCAGGGTGAGCAGGCAGCTGGCTGATGCTCTTTCAAATGAATTGTCTGCTGCAGGTGGACTCACGGTGGTCGAAAGGCAAAATGTAAAAGCTGTGCTGTCGGAGCAAGAGATGGCCGAATTGGGTATCGTTAAAAATAATGATCGCGCTGCAAAGTCTGGGCAGATGACTGGCTCTCAGTACATCATTCTTGGCCGTGTTAGTGGTTATGAAAACAATGTGGAAACAAAGCAATCCGGAAGTGGGATGAGGTTTATGGGGTTTGGAGGTTCTAAAACTGTGGCGGAAACCAAGGCGTATGTTTCGTTAGATCTTCGTGTTGTCGATACAACCACGGGCGAAGTTGTTGGTTATAAAACTGTTGAAGGTAGGGCCAAAAATACGGCCAAAGTAAAGGGATCTGGTGGCTCCTTAGCTCCTCTGGCGGGTTTGGTTGGCGGGCTTACAGGTGCTAGTGGCGCTGGTGCTTACGGTTTGGCCGCAGCTGGAACGTTGAGTTTCAATGAGTCGTCGAGTGAAACGAAAAAAACGCCGGCTTCCAAAGCTGTTCGTGCTGCTCTAATCGCCGCATCGGATTATGTGTCTTGCCTCTTGGTTCGGAAAGATCAATGCCTTGATAATTATGCAAGGGGTGATGCTCAACGCCGGCAGAACACGCTCGATGTGTTGGAGATGGATTAACGGCGAGGTTGTGGATGTTGTTAGAGCGCTGGGTGGATGATCAATTAGCCCAGCAATCCGTCTCGAAAGGCATCTCCTGGTAAGGCTCCTCGTTTAAGCCGCGCTTCCACCTCTAAAAGCCGACCCAAGAGAGATAAAAGCCGTTTCGGGTTCCTGCCTTGTAATTGCTTGCGCATCACATAGATCCGCTTGGGATTTCCGATGCCGGCCGCTTTGGCAATCACGGCCACATCGCGTTCTCCTTGCTGTTCTAGTAGCAGCACCCACAGCAAGCCACGGATTTGTCCGGTGAGGGTCGCAACGATGCGTAGGGCGGGTTCACCCGCATCGATTAGGGCATCGAGAAGACCAATGGCGCCGCCAGCATCGCCTTCCAACAAGGCATCTCCCACAGCCAAGGCGTTGGTGGCTTGGCCTTCAATGAAGGTGTGTACGGCTTCAGCGCTGATGCGCTCGTGTCCATGGCTTTCGGCGTGGAGCGCCAGCTTTTGCAATTCCATGCTGAGGCGTGCACTGTCGTTGCCGATGGCATCCACAAGGGCGGAGACGGCCTCCGCTTCCATGCTCACGTTGAGATCCGCAGCTGTGCGCTCCACCAGTTGGCGTTGGCCGGCTCCATCCCAAATCGCCGGAAGCTGGAACTTCTGTTCGCTGGCGAGCCCCTGCTTCACCCGCTTCAACAGAGCTTTCGTGGTGCGTAAGCGTCCGTCTGGCTTGGCTGGGTTGGTGAGCAGCAGCTGGGTGCTGTCTGGGATGAGCTCGAGCGCTGCTTCAAAGCGATCGGCCAGTTCGCTTGGGCAGGCATTGCAAAAGGGGGAGCGTTGCAGCAACACCACTCGCATCCCTGCCCCAAAGGGTGGCGTGCGTGCTTCCTCCAGGGCCTGTTGCGCTTGGCCGGCTTCGCTGCCATCAAGACGGCTGAGGTTGATGCTGCTCCAGCTGGGATCAATCGCCTGATCGATCAGGGTTGCGACGGCGCGGTCGCGGGCAGCACTGTCGTCCCCCCAGAGCAGATGGATTGGCATGGAGAAGCTTGAAGTTCAGGGGGCGGCTCTGCGTCGATGATGCCGGAGTTGCGTCTGGATTCCCCTGAACCGCGATCATCCAATCTTTACCGAAAGCATTCGCCGCATTCGGGCCCTTCTGGGAGACACCGGTTTGGACCCCCTGCCGCAAGACGTGCTGGAACGGCTGGTGCACAGCAGCGGGGATCCCTCCTTAGCGGCCCTGCTTGAGTTCAGCCCCCGTGCTTGCGAGGCGGGACTTCAGGCCCTCAAGGCGGGAGCTCTAATTCTCACGGACACGGCGATGGCGGCAGCGGCGGTGCGGCCGATGGCGGCGCGTACCGTGGGTAATCAGGTGCGCTGCCTGCTCGATTGGGCCCCGGCCCAGTCGCCGCAGAGATCCACCCGTTCGGCAGCGGCGATGGTGCGCGCTTGGCCCGAGCTGACCCAGGCCGCTGCGGGCGCCGGCAAGCCATTACCACTGGTATTGATTGGCAGTGCGCCAACCGCTTTGGAGCAACTCCTGGATCAACTGGATGCGGGGGCAGCAGCTCCAAGCCTGGTGATTGGCATGCCAGTGGGGTTTGTGGGGGTGCCGGAAAGCAAGCGTCGCTTGGCGCAAACCTCCCTGGATCAGATCCGCTTGGACGGCACCCGCGGCGGCGCCGGTTTGGTGGCAGCAGCCGTGAATGCCTTGCTGCGTCAGGTGGCCAGTTGATCCAACACCTGGCGCGCGCGCTGCACCACGGAGGCTGGCACCCCCGCTAAGCGGGCGGCTTCGATGCCGTAGCTGCGGCTGGCGCCGCCAGCAGCGACGCGATGGAGGAACACCAGATCGTTTCCGGTTTCTTCCACCAGCACCTGGCAGTTGGCGACGTTGCTGCGCTCGCTGGCCAGGGCATTCAGCTCGTGATAATGCGTGGCAAAGACGGTGCGGGCTTGGAGATCACCGGCCAGATGTTCGCTGACGGCCCAAGCGATCGAGAGTCCATCAAAGGTGGCGGTACCGCGCCCGATTTCGTCGAGCAACACGAGTGAGCGGTCGCTTGCGTGATGCAGGATGTTGGCGGTCTCCGCCATCTCCACCATGAAGGTGGACTGGCCCGCGGCGAGGTCATCGACCGCGCCGACGCGCGTGAAAATGCGATCGGCGATTCCGACTCGAGCCGTTTGCGCTGGAACCCAGCTGCCGATCTGGGCCAGCAGCTGGATCAGGCCGATTTGGCGCAAGTAGCAGCTTTTGCCGCTGGCATTCGGCCCCGTGAGCACGACCAAATCAATGCCTGTTCCTAAGTCGCTGTCATTTGGGGTGAAGGCCGTCTCCACGAGCAGCTGCTCAACCACTGGATGGCGGCCCTGTTCGATCACCAGGCTGCGATCCGCTGTGATTTCAGGAGCACACCAACCTCCCGTGGCCGCGGCTTCCGCCAGGCTGGTGAGGGCATCAAGGCCTGCGATCGCCCGCGCGGACCGGCGGATTGCCTCTGCGTGATGGCCGATCTCTGTTCGCAATGCACAGAACAATTCGTACTCGCGTTGGGCGGCACGGGCGCGCATCTGAAAGATCTGGCCTTCTCTGGCTTTGAGGTCGGGGGTGATGAAGCGTTCCTCATTCGCCAGGGTTTGGCGGCGAATCCAGTGGTCTGGTACGGCGCCTGAGCGGGCCCGGCTCACCGATAGGAAATAGCCAAAGGTGCGGTGATATTGCAGCTTGAGGTTGTTGTTGTTGCTGCGCTGACGTTCGCGTTGCTCCTGTTCCGCCAGCCACTTGTCTTGGTCATCGAGCTGATTGCGTAAGCCATCCAAGAGTGGGTCGACCCCGTCGTGGATCAGCCCTCCCTCGCTGAGACTTAGCGGTGGGCTGTCCACGAGTTGACGCCGGATGCTCTCCCCGAGCGCCGCGAGGGCTGGATCCGGTTCCAGCACATCCGAGAGCCAAGAGGGGCCGCCCTTGAGCTGGCTGGCGATCAGGTTGGCGAGCTGAGGTAGGCGCCCTAAGCCGTCGGCGATTGCTACGAGATCTCGGGCTCCAGCGTGGCCTGCACCGGCCCGTCCGGCTAGCCGTTCCAGGTCACCCATGGGCCGCAGCAAGCGCCGCAGGGCTTGCCGCAACGGTCGCTTGCTTACCAATTGGCTCACGCTTGCTTGGCGGGTGCGAATGCTGGAGGGGTCCATCAGTGGGGCCTCAATCCAGCGACGCAGACAACGGGCGCCCATGGCGGTGAGGGTGCGATCGATCGCCCAGAGCAGCGAGCCCTGGAATTGGTTGTCACGCTGGGTGGCGGTGAGCTCGAGATTGCGTCGGGTTTGGGCATCGAGCACCAGCGCGTCCCCTGGGAAGCAGGTGATCGGTCGCTCCAAAGGCGGCGGTGTGATGCCGTTGTCGTCTAAGGGGCAGGTGTCGCTGAGGTAGGCGAGCAATCCGCCGGCAGCGCGCATGGCGAGGGGAACGTTTTGCAGCCCAAGCCCGTCGAGGGTTTGCAAGCGGAACCGCTCCAAGAGCAGTGCTTCTGCTTCCGGTTGGCTAAAAGCTGTGCTGCCGATGTCGCAGCGTTGCAGGCGCTCCGGACACCAGCTGGGCGCCGTGTTGTCTTGGCTGTGGTGGATCAGTTCCGCTGGATCGAGCCGCGACAGTTCTTGATGCAGCGCAGCGCTGTTGTCCTGTTCGCGGACGAGGAATTCGCCCGTGCTCACATCGGCGCAGGCCAGCCCCCAGCGGAAGGGCTGCCGGCCTTGCGCGGGTTCAACCAGTACCGCCGCCAGCCAGTTGTTGCGGCGCGCGCTGAGCAGGCCTTCCTCCAGAACCGTGCCCGGAGTCAGCACCCTGGTGATGTCTCGGCGCAGCAAGGTTCCTTTGGCGGATCCACTGGCAGGGGCTGCTTCCAGTTGGTCGCATAACGCCACGCTGAGGCCGCGGCGAATCAGTTCGGAGCAGTAGCGCTCAGCGGCGTGGTGGGGAATGCCAGCCATAGGCACCCGTCCAATCTGTTTGCCTGCCTCTTTCCCTGTGAGCGTGAGCTCCAGCAGGCGTGACAAGTTGATGGCGTCTTCGAAGAAGCATTCAAAAAAGTCTCCGAGCCGGTACAGCAACACCCGATCGGGATGGGCGGCTTTGAGTTCCACGTAGTGGCGGAGCATTGGAGTGAGCTGCTCTGGGCTGACCTGGCTGTGGTGCGACCAGGGCGGGAGATCGTCGTCGCTGTTGGCGTCTTGATGGCTGTTGGTGTCGTTGCTGCTGGGTTCGGGATGCTGTTGTGGTTCTTGGCGCTGAAGTTGGCGTTGACGGGGGCGCTGCTTGGCATCTTGCGTGAGCTCGAGATCATCGAGCTGATCGAGCGCACCCTCTTTTTGCTGACCCTTGTTTGGCGGCGAACTGGCCGGTTCCGCATCCCCAAAAAGGTTGCCCTGCAGGGCCAGGTCCGGTTGGGGCACGGGTGGCGTAGCGATCCATGGATCGTAAGTCTCACAGCAGTGGAGGACGTCTTTGGATCACCACAAGCTGTGAAGCTTGATTCCAAGGTGGGCCAGGGTTCCGGGTGCATGTGAGAATCTTTCGCACCGCCCTGGCGTCGACAAAACTCCATGCAGATCCTCAACACCCTCACCGTGCTGGCCCTGGTGGTGATGTCGTTTGCCCTCATCGTGGCGGTTCCTGTGCTGTATGCCTCGAATGAGGACAGCGGACGTGCCAACCGCTTGATCCTGTTGGGTGGGATCGCCTGGGTGGCCCTGGTGCTGCTCAATTGGGGCGTGAGCTACTTCGTGGTCTGAAGTCCACTTCAGACCGAGTTACGCCTTGATGGGAGCATGGTCTTACTTGCCCCTGCCTTTTCATGGCCACGTTTGAAGGACGTTTCACTGATTTAGGCCAGGTTCGTATCGCCGTTGTGGTGGCCCGTTTCAACGATTTGGTGACGGCAAAGCTGCTGAGCGGTTGCTTGGATTGCCTGTCCCGCCACGGTGTGGATACGACTGCTGAGAGTGCCCAGCTTGATGTGGCTTGGGTGCCGGGTTCGTTTGAGCTGCCTTTGGTGTCCCAAAGTCTGGCCCGTAGTGGGCGCTACCAGGTTGTGATCACCCTGGGTGCCGTGATTCGCGGTGACACCCCCCATTTTGATGTGGTGGTCGCGGAAGCCAGTAAGGGAATTGCCGCTGTGGCGCGTGACACGGGCGTGCCCGTGATCTTTGGGGTGTTGACGACCGACACGATGCAGCAGGCCCTGGAGCGTGCCGGGATCAAGAGCAATCTCGGCTGGAGCTACGGCTTGGAGGCTTTAGAGATGGCTTCCTTGATGAAGGCCTTGCCGGGGCATTGACCAACGGCCCCTTTGTGTTGCATGCTGCCCAGGTCGTAGCGAACCCAGCGTTCAGCACGGCTTTGCGGATGTAGCTCAGTGGTAGAGCATCTCCTTGCCAAGGAGAGGGTCGAGAGTTCGAATCTCTTCATCCGCTTTTCGTTTTTGTTCATGCGCCGGTGGCTGCCCTCAGCACCCATTCGAGTGGGTTGTTGAGACTTTTGGATGGAGGACGTTCTGGCTACGTTCTCCTCAACGTTGTTGCTCGTTGCATCCGTGAATTCAGCCTTGCCACTGCAGCCCTCCTTCTCTCATCTCGGGCTGTATGTGAAAAGCCTGCCCGTCATGGAGCGTTTTTATTGCGATGTTCTCGGGTTCTACGTCACGGATCGCCTGGGGAATGGTGATCAGGAAATGCTGTTTCTCTCCCGTTCCTTGCTCGAGCATCATCAAATCGTGCTGGCTCCAGGTCGTGCAGAGACCAGTGCGTCGACGATCAATCAGATCTCGTTTGAAATCGAGACCCTGCGCAAGCTCATTGACGCCTTTCAGGCGCTCACTGAACTGGGCGTCTCAGGCATGCAATCCATGAACCATGGCGGTAGTTGGTCCCTGTATGTCCCGGACCCCGAAGGCAACACGATTGAGCTGTTCGTGGGAACGGATTGGTACGTCCCTCCCCATGCCACAACCGGTCTCGATCTGAACCAGTCGGAAGAGCTCATCTGTCAGCAAACAGAGCTGATGGCCCAGCAAACACCAGGGTCAAAAACCTGGGAGGGATGGCGCCAAGAGTTTCAGAAACGCATGGATGAGGATGATCACGGTTGAATCTCGATCCAACCTTGGGTGCTGGGTCATTGCTTGCGAATCAGCAATTGCTGCTGGCTGGCTGGTTCAAAGCCCAGCTGTTGGTAGAACCCAGAGCTGTTGGTGGTCATCAGATACACGCGCTCAGCGTTGCGAATGTCTTTAGCGCTGAGCAGGGCTTCCACGACCCTCCGGCCGAGTCCGCGGCCTTGAAGGTCTCCGGCAACAACCACATCCCAAAGCACGGCGCGATGGATTCCATCGCTGGTGGCTCGTCCGAACCCCACCATTCGCTTGCCCCGCCAAAGGCTCACGACAACCCTGCTGCCCGCCAGCATCCTTTTCAGATCTGCCGTGTTGCGCTGTTGCGCCCAGAACGCATGTTTGTGGAGCAAGCGACGCAGCTTGAGCAGGCCACGGCTTGGCTTGAGATCAGGGCCCAGTCCAAACCATCTCAGGCCTGGGGCGCCGGCGGCATGTTGAACGAGTCGGATGCGGGCCATGGCGGGTTAATCAGACCTCCATCATCGGCAAAGGCCTCGCACCGAGCGAACTGTGTCTGGCTGAGATGATGGAAAGAAACGATCCAATCTTTTGAACGCTGCGATTCCTGGTCGTTTGTTTGCTCATGATCAGGTTGGTGGGTAATGGACTCTCCTGCTCAACTCATGCGCGAATGGCCTCCAGGCTATGGAGGCGTGGAGCGGGTGGCCCATGCATTAGCGAGTGAGTGGGGTGCAACGGTATTCAGCTTTGATGCGCAATCTCGCAGCGCTGATGAGCTTGATGCCTTGCCGGTTTCCTATCCCCGTGTGGTGTTGCCGGCGAGTCCACCCCTCGGCCGTTTGTTGCTTCCCTTGCCATCACGTGCGCTTTGGAGCCTCTTGTTCTCACGCCGACCTCTATATGGGCATTTGCCATCGCCAGGGGTGCTGTTGGTTTTGCTATTGGCCCGTCTTCTGCATCCCCGTCGGCCAGTGTTCGCCCATTGGCACTGCTTTGTTGCTCCGGAGCCAGGCTCGAAGAATCGGCTTTTTGCTGTGTATCAGTGGCTGGCCCTTCGTGTCGTCCCTCATTTGACCAAAGTCATCACGACCTCCCCCGTGTTGGCGAAAGAGTTGATTCGTTATGGATGCCAGCCCGCTCGTGTGGCTGTTTTGCCCTGTTGCCTGAATGCAGAACAAGAAAAGGTTCTATTGGCGTTGCCATCGCGCTCAGCAACAGCAATGCCATTGCGGGTGCTATTCATCGGCCGGCTTGATAGTTACAAGCGCTTGGACTGGTTGTTGGAAGCTCTTGCCTTGTTGAAGGAGCCTTGGTCCTTAGCAGTCGTCGGAGATGGCCCACGCCGGCCTGTCTTTGAAGCGCTCAGTGCGACGTTGTTTGGCGCGAGCTCTGCTGTGACTTTCCTGGGCCGCTTAGATGAGGAGGAGAAGTTGGCACAACTCGCTTCTTCCGACGTTCTGGTGCTCCCTTCGGATCGCTCCACAGAAGCCTTTGGGATCGTGCAGTTAGAGGCCATGGCAGCAGGGATTCCGTCACTCGCTTTTCAAAACAAGCGGTCTGGGATGGGCTGGGTCGGACAACTGTCTGGATTGCCTTGGTCCCAACAGCCTGAAGAGTTGTCATTGGTTCTCCATCAGTTAGCGACTTCGCCAGCACTTAGAGCGTCGCTGAGCCTTGAGGCGCGGGACAGATATCTCGATTTGTTTGCTCGCAAGGTTTGGTTGCAAGCTCTCGATGGGCTCTTCTCCTGATGGTGAGGATCGAGCGATTACACAGCCTGAATTTCTTCTGGTTATAGCCATGCCATCCAGTGGGCCTCAGTAGGCTGTTGCGCAATCGATTTGGCGATTTCCATGCTCAAGCTCCTGCTGGGTGATCCCAACGCCCGCAAGCTAAAGCGTTATCAGCCGATCGTGTCTGACATCAATCTGCTCGAGGAGGAGATTGCACCGCTAAGCGACGACGACCTGCGCCGGCGGACGGCAGAGTTTCGCCAGCGCTTGGATGCTGCTGGGTCGTTAGATAAACAACGGCCTTTGCTCGATGATCTGTTGCCCGAGGCCTTCGCGGTGGTGCGCGAAGCGGGCAAGCGTGTACTGGGCATGCGTCATTTCGATGTGCAGATGATCGGTGGCATGGTGCTGCACGAGGGGCAAATCGCCGAGATGAAAACTGGTGAGGGCAAAACGCTCGTTGCCACCCTCCCCAGCTACCTCAACGCGCTTACCGGCCGTGGTGTGCATGTGGTCACCGTGAACGACTACTTGGCCCGCCGCGATGCGGAATGGATGGGGCAAGTGCATCGATTCCTTGGCCTTTCGGTGGGATTGATCCAGCAAGACATGTCGCCGGCGGAACGCCGGATTAATTACGGCTGTGACATCACATATGCCACCAATTCAGAGCTTGGATTTGATTATCTGCGCGACAATATGGCCGCCGACATTAATGAGGTGGTGCAGCGTGAGTTTCAGTTTTGTGTGATCGACGAAGTCGACTCAATCCTGATTGATGAAGCACGCACGCCTTTGATCATTTCCGGGCAGGTGGAACGCCCTCAAGAGAAATATCAGAAAGCGGCAGAGGTGGCTGAGGCCTTGGAGCGGTCCGCCGAAATGGGCAAAGACGGCATCGACCCTGAAGGGGATTACGAGGTGGATGAAAAGCAGCGCAGTTCCACACTCACGGATGAGGGATTCGCCAAAGCTGAGGCCTTAATTGGTGTGGAAGATCTCTACAACCCACAGGATCCTTGGGCGCACTACATCACCAACGCCCTCAAGGCCAAGGAGCTGTTTGTTCGTGATGTGAACTACATCGTTCGCGATGGTGAGGCGGTGATCGTGGATGAGTTCACGGGCCGGGTCATGCCGGGCCGGCGTTGGAGTGATGGACAGCACCAGGCGATTGAGGCCAAAGAAGGCTTGGCGATTCAGCCAGAAACGCAAACCCTGGCCTCGATTACTTATCAGAATTTCTTTTTGCTTTATCCCCGTTTGGCGGGGATGACCGGTACGGCCAAAACAGAGGAAACGGAATTCGAAAAGACCTATTCCCTGCAAACCGCCATCGTGCCGACGAACCGGGTGCGCGCCCGCCAAGACTGGGTGGATCAGGTGTACAAAACCGAAACGGCGAAATGGCGAGCGGTGGCCAAAGAAACCGCTGAAGTGCACAAGCAAGGCCGGCCCGTGTTGGTGGGTACCACCAGCGTTGAGAAAAGTGAGCTGCTCAGTGCCTTGTTGGCGGAGGAAAATATCCCCCACAACCTGCTCAATGCCAAACCGGAAAACGTGGAGCGGGAGGCGGAAATCGTTGCTCAGGCCGGTCGGGCAGGCTCGGTGACCATTGCGACGAACATGGCGGGCCGTGGCACTGACATCATTCTTGGCGGCAACAGTGATTACATGGCGCGCCTCAAGTTGCGCGAAGTGCTGCTCCCTCGGCTTGTGCGCCCAGAGGATGGCCACCGACCTCCCGTTCCACTTCAGCGCAGCGAGGAAGGCGGCGGCGGTTTCTCGACCCAGTCCCCCGCTAGTGGTCCTCACGGCAATGCCCCCAGTGAAGCTAAGGCGATAGGCAATCTCTACCCCTGCCAGCTCACGGAAGACACGGATCAGGCCCTGGTGGATCTTGCTAAGCAGTTGGTGAAAGCGTGGGGTGATCGCGCTTTAAGTGTCATCGAGCTGGAAGATCGCATCGCGACGGCAGCAGAAAAAGCCCCAACAGAGGATCCTGAGATTGCTCAGTTGCGTGCCGCCATCGCCCAGGTGAAAGGCGAATACGACGCCGTTGTGAAACAGGAGGAGATGGGCGTGCGTGAGGCTGGAGGCCTGCACGTGATTGGCACGGAGCGCCATGAATCACGCCGGGTTGATAACCAACTGCGCGGTCGTGCTGGTCGTCAGGGTGATCCTGGGAGCACACGATTCTTCTTGTCGTTGGGAGACAACCTCCTGCGCATCTTTGGTGGTGAGCGCGTTGCTGGGTTGATGAATGCCTTCCGGGTGGAGGAAGATATGCCGATCGAATCGGGCATGCTCACCCGCTCTCTTGAGGGGGCGCAAAAGAAGGTAGAGACGTACTACTACGACATCCGTAAGCAGGTGTTTGAGTACGACGAGGTGATGAACAATCAACGTAAGGCGGTGTACACCGAGAGACGGCGTGTGCTTGATGGCCGTGAACTGAAGAAGCAGGTGATTGGCTACGGAGAGCGCACGATGAATGAGATCGTTGAGGCTTATGTGAATCCCGACCTTCCCCCTGAGGAATGGGATGTTTCGCAACTTGTCAGCAAGGTGAAAGAGTTTGTTTATCTACTTGAAGACCTTCAACCTGATCAACTTCAGGGCCTTTCAATGGATGATCTCAAGGCCTTCCTTCAGGAGCAATTACGCAATGCCTACGATCTCAAAGAAGGCCAGATTGAGGAGTTGCGTCCAGGGCTGATGCGCGAAGCTGAGCGTTTCTTTATTCTTCAACAGATTGATACGCTTTGGCGCGAACATCTGCAGGCCATGGATGCTCTGCGTGAATCGGTTGGATTGCGGGGTTATGGACAGAAAGATCCACTGATTGAATATAAAAATGAGGGCTACGATATGTTCCTGGAGATGATGACGAATATGCGCCGCAATGTGATTTATTCGATGTTTATGTTCCAGCCTGCGCCGCCTGCTGGTCAATCTCGAGACATAGATGTTAAAGCTTAACTCCTATGTTGTGCGAATCAATAATCCTTGACCGCTTGGAAGGGCGATGGGATGATCGATGCTGATACTATCGCAAAATAAATCAATCTTTTGTTTTTGGAATTCATAGCCTACGTAGGCGTAATCGTCTAAGAGAATAATTCCGCCTTTTGATACTATCGGATATAGTTTCTCCATCGCAGACACTTCTGGCACCGAATTATTCATGTCTATATGCAAAAAACTGACAGGCCCCTTCCCGTTGATTCTATTGATGACCTCGCCGGTAAGAGATTTAGGAATAGAGCCTTGAACAAATTCAATCTTTCGGGGGTGTAAAGCGGTTTTAAGAATTCTATCGCGTGTTTCGGTAAAAGATGAGTTTTCATAAATGTATGCGGCTTTGCGTTCTTTGACGCTGCATCCCCAATAATCAATTTCTTCCGGATCTACTATTTTTTCATCAATGCCTGACCAAGTGTCGAAAAGAGTAATAGATGGAGTAATGTTATAGTTTCTAGCAAAGTAGCGGAGAATAGAGATGCTCATCCATCCCTCGCCTACGCCGCACTCAACAAAATTTAATGAGTTATGGCGAGCATTGCTGGCAAGACTGATTCCAATGTAGTTTCTCCACATCCAGTCGTAGTCTTTCCCTATTAAGTCTCTGGTATAGGAATAGGCGTCTTTGAATGCAGCATTTTCTAAAAAGCTGCTGTTGTGAACTGTTTGTAGGCCATCATGATGGTACATTGAATGAATGTTTGTGTTGAGTAGAGGGTTTCGGGCTTGCTTTGATCGGCTCAAATTTGCAAGCAATTGATCGTTATATAAACTTAAATTTCATTTGTGCTATTGTAGTCAGCAAACGTCTCGAATGATACTTTGAATTTACAAGAGTATAAGCTTTTTCTCCGGATTTGATGTCAAAGTTATGATCCTTTTGTTTTCCTGTCTTGGCCGTGGATCGTAAAGGAATCATCCTTGCCGGTGGCAGTGGTACCCGTTTGCATCCAATGACGCAGGCGGTCAGCAAGCAGCTGCTTCCTGTTTATGACAAGCCGATGATTTATTACCCGCTCAGCACCTTGATGCTAGCGGGAATTCGTAAGGTACTAGTTATTACCACACCTCAAGACCAGCAATCCTTTGAGCGCTTGCTGGGGGATGGCAGTCGTTGGGGCATGACGATTGAATATGCAGTGCAACCCTCTCCAGACGGATTGGCACAAGCCTTCTTGATTGGGGCTGACTTCTTATCTGGAGCACCTGCGGCTCTTGTGTTGGGAGACAACTTGTTTCATGGGCATGACTTAGTTCCGCAACTGCTGGGGAGCAATCAAAATTGCGAAGGCGCGACCGTGTTTGCCTATCCGGTGAGTGATCCGGAGCGCTATGGGGTTGCGGAGTTTGATGCATCTGGCAGGGTGTTGTCTCTTGAGGAAAAACCTCAGCACCCGAAAAGTCGTTATGCCGTGACGGGCCTTTACTTCTACGACAACACAGTTGTGGAGAGGGCTCGAAGGGTGAAACCTTCCCCCCGCGGTGAGCTGGAGATTACGGATCTCAACCAGATGTATCTCGATGAGGGGCAGTTAAGGGTTGAGTTGATGGGTCGAGGAATGGCATGGCTGGATACGGGAACGTGCGACTCTTTGCATGAGGCTTGTGGATACATCCGAACGCTTGAGCACCGCCAGGGTCTCAAGGTGGGATGTCCAGAGGAAGTGGCTTGGCGCCAGGGATGGATTGACAACAATCAGCTGAAGCATTTGGCGCAGCCCTTGCTCAAGAGTGGCTACGGCATTTATCTAAATCAGTTGCTGCAGGAGTCGGTTTCTGATCATTCCGCTCTGCAGCGCAATCTCGAGGTGAACCATGCAAGTTGAACAGCTCGTTTCAACCAGAAGTGGTGGTTTGGTTCAAGGCCCATTGCTTTTAAAGCCACGCGTTTTTGGTGACGATCGTGGTTTTTTCTTTGAAAGCTGGAATCAGCGGGCTTTTGTTGCAGCGCTTGTTGAGGGTGGTTGGAGCGAAGCTGATGCCAAACAGGTTGAGTTCCGTCAGGACAATCATTCACGCTCCAGTCGCGGCGTGTTGCGCGGTCTTCACTACCAGCTGGAACCAGAGCCCCAAGGGAAGCTTGTGCGCTGCACCGTTGGTGCGATTTTTGATGTAGCCGTTGATTTACGGCGCAGTTCAGACACCTTCGGGCATTGGGTGGCGGCGGAGCTCACTGCTGAAAATCATCAGCAGCTTTGGGTTCCTGTTGGTTTTGGGCATGGTTTCCTCACACTGAGTGATCAGGCTGAAGTGCTTTATAAGGCCAGCGGCTTTTGGAACCGCGATTGTGAGAGGAGTCTGCGCTGGGATGCCCCGCAGCTAGCCATCGATTGGCCGCTTGAGAGCGCTGGTGTGAAGCAGCCTCTTCTGGCCCAGAAGGATGCCGCAGCTCCGTCGCTTTCAGTTGCTGAATCCATGGGAGACCTGTTCTGATGAAGGTGCTGCTCACAGGTGCAAAGGGCCAGTTGGGTCAAGCGCTTTTGGCCTCCAAGTCGAAGGAGCTTGAAGTGATTGCGACCAGTCGGAGCGGTGGCGAGGGAATCCAAGCGCTCGACCTTGCTGATCATCAGGCTTGCCGCGAAGCTGTGCTGTTTCACAGGCCTGATTGGGTCTTGAATGCCGGTGCCTATACAGCTGTGGATCGCGCTGAAAGCGAATCGGAATTAGCTCATGCGGTGAATGCTGGAGCACCGAGGGCTTTCGCTGAAGCGCTGCTTGAGACAGGCGGTTCATTACTCCAGCTGAGTACTGATTTTGTCTTTAGTGGGCGGCAGGGCTTTCCCTACCGCGCTGATCAACTAAGAGAGCCATTGGGGGTGTACGGCAGCAGTAAGGCAGAGGGAGAACAGGCCGTGGAAGAGGTTCTTGGTGCCGAGGGTCGGGGAAGCGTTCTGCGCACGAGTTGGGTGTACGGACCGGTGGGTCGGAATTTCATGCTCACCATGCTCAGGTTGCATCGGGAGCGGGAGCAGCTGAATGTTGTTGCTGATCAAGTGGGTTGCCCAACGAGTACCAGAACCCTCGCAGCTGTCTGCTGGGCCGTGATCGACAAACCACGCCAGGATTCGCTTCCTTCCACCTTGCATTGGAGTGATGCCGGTGCGGCGAGTTGGTATGACTTCGCAGTGGCGATCGGTGAGCTCGCGGCGGCAAATAATTTGTTAAAGCAGCCAGCGAAGGTGAATCCGATTCCCGCCGCTGATTACCCCACTCCTGCTCAGCGGCCCAGCTACTCCTTGCTGGATTGCACAGAAACCCGGGAAGTGCTCGGATTAGGGGCTTGCCACTGGCGTTCGGCTTTGGATCGGGTGATGGCAGATGTGGACAGCTAGTCCACGCAGGCTGCTGCTGATTGCTGCCTTGCTGGATGTTGTGGGCCAGTTGGTTGTGCTGTGGTTTCTTATCTCTTTGCCGATTCTGGTAGGTCTGTCTCCCGCTGAACTGAGCCTTGAAAAGCAGTGGGGTTGGCTGATGGGATCAGTGACGACCTACTTGTTGTCGAGTTGGTTGTTCGGCAGTTACACGGTTTTGCGCTGGCGTCGTGTTCCGCTACCCAGCCTTTTGCCGCGTGTATTCGTGGCGGCCATGGCAACAGTTGTTGTCATGGCGGTTTTTCGTTGGGCACTCAATCCTGGTGAAGAGATTTGGTTGCTCTACAGACGGGTGCAATTGGCATGGATGCTCCCCGTCACGATTTGGTCACTGTTGGTTCGCATCGGCCTGGGCAAAGGTCTGCTGTTGCCAGAAGCGCCGGCTTTGCTCGTGTTAGGCCCTGAACGGGAGTCTGAGATTGTTATGAAAGCCTGGCAGGCCATTCCTGCTCGGCAACCATTGCAGATGACATCTTTGGCTGGTCTGCGGCAGCACTTGCAGGGTGATGAATCGCTGTCGATTGTGTTGACGATCACACCATCTCAGCGGATTGCTGCAGAGGCAGATGGCCTGATGGAGCAGCTTGAATCTTGCGATCCACGAAAGATCTCATTGCTATCGCCCATTCGCTTAATCGAGACCCATCAAGGGCGTTTGCCCACTGACTTGTTGCCAGATTCATGGCTGAGTTATGGAGAGATCCCCTGGACCTCGGCCTTCAATATTCAATCTCAATTGAAGCGTGCAGCTGATGTTTTTGTGGCTGCTTTTTTGCTCCTACTCACTGCGCCTTTTCTGCTGCTATCGGCTGTTTTGGTTTGGCTTCAGGATCGTGGACCGGTGATGTACATGCAGAAACGGAGTGGTTGGCTTGGGAAGCCGTTTTTTGTCTATAAGCTGCGCACTATGAATGTTGTTTCGGCAACGGAACCCGCTCGCTGGACAGAAATTAGCGATCAGAGAATTACGCCGATTGGCCGGTGGTTGCGCCGTGTTCGCCTCGATGAACTCCCCCAGCTCTGGAATGTGCTCAATGGAAGCATGAGTTTGATTGGCCCGCGCCCAGAGAGGCCCGAGCACGAGCATGAGCTTGAGTTCCGAATTCCTCATTACCGCAAGCGGCATTGGATGCGACCAGGCCTAAGCGGTTGGGCGCAAGTGAATGCGCCCTATGCCGCCAGTGTGGAGGATTCCGAATTGAAGCTTTCTTATGACCTTTATTACCTGAAGCACTTCAGCACTTGGCTCGATCTCTTGATCTTGTTGAAAACGATCAAAACAGTGCTGAAGGCTGGAGGCCGTTGAGGCTTGATTTAGCCTGCCATCTGATTGAGTCAATCTGTGTCGTCAGCTCTCTTACCTGAAGGGATCAAAAGGGTTCTTGTCACTGGCGGAGCTGGTTTTATTGGCAGTGCGGTAGTGCGTCGTTTGCTGGCCGAAAGTGATGCTGAGGTTTTTAATCTTGACAAGTTTGGCTATGCCAGTGATCTGAGCAGCATCGGCAATAATTCGCGCCACCATTTCCTGAAGGTGGATCTGGCAGATGCTGAGGCCACCGCGTCGGCGGTAAGAGAGGCCGATCCCGACCTGGTGATGCACCTGGCGGCTGAAAGCCATGTGGATCGCTCGATTGATGGGCCGGGGGCTTTCATCGAGAGCAACGTGACGGGTACTTTCAACCTGCTGCAGGCAGTGCGCTGTCATTGGGAGCAGTTGCCGGATGAGCGGCGCGAGCGCTTTCGTTTCCACCACATCAGCACTGATGAGGTGTTTGGCTCGCTGGGCCCCAGCGGGCGCTTTTCAGAAACCACCCCCTATGACCCCCGTAGCCCGTATTCGGCCAGTAAGGCGGCTAGCGATCACTTGGTGAGCGCCTGGCATCACACCTATGGCCTACCGGTGGTGCTGACCAATTGTTCCAACAATTACGGACCCTGGCAGTTCCCCGAGAAGTTGATCCCAGTGGTGATCCTCAAGGCTGTAGCCGGGGAGCCAATTCCTCTTTACGGAGATGGCGCCAACGTGCGCGATTGGTTGTACGTCGAGGATCATGTGGAGGCACTGATCCTCGCCGCCACACGCGGCAAGCTCGGCGAAAGTTATTGCGTTGGTGGTGCTGGTGATCATGGAACGCCTAGTGAGCGCACCAACCGTGATGTGGTGGAAACGATCTGCTCCTTCATGGACGATTTTCGCCCCGAGGCTGCCCCGCATGCACGACTGATCACTCGCGTGAGTGATCGTCCTGGGCACGACCGGCGCTACGCCATCGATGCGGCCAAGATTACTGGCGAGCTGGGCTGGACGCCTCGCCATAGCTTTGAGCAGGGCTTGGAGGCCACCGTGCGCTGGTATCTCGATCATTTGGATTGGTGTCAGCAGGTGCGCGGTCGAGCTGGTTATGGCGGTCAGAGAATTGGTGTGACTCGCACCACAGTTGCTTGAGCTTGCCTATGCACGCTGTTGTGATCCCTCTTTACGGGGAAGTACCCAGCGATCTAGAAGGTTGGGTGCAGGCCCTTAAGCAGGCAGGGTTGTACGTGGTGCTGGTGCAGAACAACCCGAGCGATCTGAAGGAGTTTCCTGCTGCGTTGCAGCCATCTCAGCAGGGCCTGCACTTTATTAGTAACCACAACGTTGGAGGTGTCGCCGGTGGCTTCAATCGTGGAGTGGATGTGGCGATTGCAAAGGGTGCTGACTGGATCACGCTGCTTGATCAAGACAGCCGTCTGACTCCTACGGATTTGCAGCGGCTGCGCGAGCCATGGCAGCGATTGGATCAGCCGGCCTTGCTGGTGGGGCCTCTGATTTGGGATGGCCGCCGAAATCATTTGCATGCCATGGCCAGTACTAACAGCTTGCAGGGATATCTCCTCACTCGGCTGTTGATCAGTTCTGGCACCACGTTTCGCGCGGTGGATTGGCCTCGCCTTGGGGCTATGGATGAATGGTTGGTGGTGGATTTTGTTGACCACAGCTGGTGTTTTCGTGCTCAGGTCAGGCAGGGCTTCCGCTTACTGCAGCATCCGGAGGTGCAGCTGGTGCAACGGTTTGGTAGGTCACATCCCAACCATCTATGCCGTTGGTTAGGGATGGAGCTGTATTCCCCAACTCGGCACTACTACCAGTTGCGAAACTTGCGATGGCTGCTTCAGCAATCCGAAGTGCCTCTGGATCTTCGCTGCAAAGAATCGATCAAGATGCTGCTTAAACCCTGGCTCTGGGTGCTTTGTGAGCCAGGACGTCGCGAGAATCTCGCCGCGATCCTGGCCGCTTTGTGCGCTCCACTGCCGGCAGCCGATTCGTTCTGATGGTTCATCGTTCTGCTTACGCAGTGTTGATGCCGTTGGCGCCGTGGGAGGCGCCAGAGATCTTGGCGGAAGCGCTCGACAGTTTGCAGCGCCAGACCCTGCCTCCTCAGCAGGTTGTGATCAGCTGCGATGGCACTCCCCCCCCCGCTTTGCATCGGTGCCTTGTGACGTCTGGTTTACCGATCGAGTTGGTGTTCGGTCCGGGATCCGAGGGGGTGGGGCCAGTGCTGGCAAGGGGTTTACTCCACTGCCAAGAGGAGTTGGTGTTGCGGTGCGATGCCGACGACCTCTCGCTGCCGGAACGGGCGGCTCGTCAGGTGAGCTGGATGCACCAGCACCCCGGGGTGCTGGTGATGAGCACACCAATCAGCGAATTCATGGATCGCACGAATCAGCTCCTGCTGCAGCGCTGGGTGCCCATAGACCCTGAAGAGATCAGTCGGGTCGCTCGGCTGCGCAATCCCCTCAACCATCCATCGGTGATCTTGCGCCGCAGCACTGTTCTTGCTGCCGGCAATTACCGCTCGGTTCCTGGCTTTGAAGACTATGAGCTCTGGTTGCGCTTGTTGCAAGCCCATGGCCCTCGTGCTCTGGCCAATCTTCCAGAGGCTTTGGTGCTAGCTCGGGTGGGTCCGGCTCACCTGGGCCGTCGCCATGGCTGGGGCTATGCGAAGGCGGAGGCTCTCTTTCTTCTTCAATGTGGGCGCAGCGGATTGATGCCGATTTGGTGTGTGATTCGCTCTATGCTGTTGCGTGTACCTCTGCGTTTGTTGCCGCATAGATTTTTGGCGGATGTCATGGGAGCGGTCACGAGAAGGGCAGTGCAAGGGGGCAAGGTCAGGACTAAGGTTTGATATCTCAAACTGACTGATGAAGGCTCACGCTCTGCTTCGCCGTTTGTTCACTTCGGCCAGAGTCATTCAAAGAGAACCTGATGTGCTGTTTCGGCTGCCGCGGTTTGTCTGGCGAGCGATCAAGGAAGGACCTCGTTCCAGCTTGCATCGGCTACGGCGCGTCACAGATCCTTTGCGTTTCTCTTCGAGCAGCGCGAATTACCAGGATTGGCGAGACCAATTTGGTACGACAGATCAGGAAAAAGTAGCGATGGCAGCCTGGTCTGAGTCGCTGCAGGAGCCGGTCGTTATCGCAGTGCTGATGCCGGTCTTTAACCCGAAGCCGGAGTGGTTGCAAGAAGCGATCGATTCGGTTCGGTCTCAGCTTTACCCCCACTGGCAGCTCTGCATTGCAGACGATTGCTCTACTGATCCCAGGATTCGGCCTTTGTTGGAGGCCGCGATGGCGGCCGATTCGCGCATCCAGGTGGTCTTCCGTGAGCACAATGGGCATATTTGCGCAAGCTCCAATAGCGCACTTGAGCTGGTTGATGCCCCATGGATGGCTCTTTTAGATCACGATGATTTGCTCCCGGATGAGGCGTTGATCTGGGTAGCAAAGGCGATCACGGATCACTCCGATGCTCGGTTGTTTTATTCAGACGAAGACAAGATTGGTCTGGATGGTGTGTTGTTTGACCCCTATTTCAAGGGTGATTGGAACCCTGTGCTGATGGAGGCGCAGAATATGTTCTGTCATTTAGGTGTTTATTCCACAGATCTGGTCCGCCAGGTGGGTGGATTCCGCCAGGGATTTGAAGGTTCTCAGGACCACGATCTCGTGCTGCGTTGCAGCGAACAGCTGGATCGGCAGCAGATCGTGCACATTCCGCGGGTTCTTTACCACTGGCGGGTGCACCGTCAGAGCACTGCCAGCTGTGTTAGTGCTAAGTCGTATGCCGTGGAGTCCGCAGAACGTGCGATCACTGAGCACATCCAGCGCCTTGGTTTGGCGCTGGAGAATCTGAGTTGGAGCGAGGTGGGATTCCGCGCAAAGCTGGCTTTGCCGGATCCCGCTCCTCGGGTGAGTGTGATCATCCCCACGCGTAATGGCATTGAGGTGCTGGGCCCTTGCCTTACTAGCCTTTTGGAGCGCACGTGCTACCCAGATTTTGAGGTAGTGGTGGTGGATAACGGCTCTGATGAGCCTTCCACCTTGGAATTTTTGGCGGATTTGGAGCAGCAGGGTCGGATCCAGGTGTTGCATGATCCCAGCCCGTTCAACTATTCAGCGCTAAACAACCGTGCGGTTCAGCACACCAGCAGTGAGTTGATCTGCCTGCTCAATAACGATATCGAGGTGATTGATCCTGGTTGGCTGGAGGAGATGGTGGTCCAGGTGCTGCGACCCGGGGTAGGTGCTGTGGGGGCGAAACTGCTCTATCCAGACCGCACCATTCAGCATGGGGGTGTCGTGCTCGGTGCAGGAGGCGTGGCTGGCCATGCTCACCATCGTATCCCCGAAAATCATCCTAGTTATTTTTATCGTGCACAGTTGACTCAAGAGATGGCTGCCGTTACTGCGGCTTGCTTGCTGGTACGGCGTAGCCATTATGAAGCAGTGGGTGGCTTGAATGAGGAGCATCTCAAAGTGGCGTTTAATGATGTGGATTTTTGCCTGAAATTACGTGAGCTTGGCTTGCATAACATTTACGCTCCTGAGGCGGTCTTGATTCACCATGAATCTGTCAGTCGTGGTGATGATTTGAGTGGCGCGAAAGCGGAACGCTTCGCGACCGAAGTGGCTTGGATGAAGCAACAATGGTCGGATCAATTGTTTCATGATCCGGCCTATAATCCTAACCTCTGCTTGAATTATAATCCATTTTCACTTAATTCTCCTATGTCTTTAGCGAGTCCTCCGCGACTGGATCCTTGGCTGTCTTCTTGAAGATGTTGAGGAATTAGATTTGATATTCATAAGGATTAAGTAGTGCTTTCATGCTTCTATGCATTTGTTTTGAGTAGAGTTTGCGATGATTTTGGTTCTTGCTATGTTGCCTCTCGAGGATCATCCGGAAGTGAGATTGCCTTAGTCTGTGGTTTGTCTTTATGCTTTTGGCTCAATGAGAGCTGATGGCAATACTTATATTGTTAAATTTAGCAGGCGTGGAGCGGCGTTTTGGTGATATCTTGTTGAATCATGAATAATTCTACTTAGTAGATCATTCATAATTCCTTAGAGTTCGGTCTCTTCGTTCCTGCTCAAGAGCCCTTAATTGCTCTTTTTAAGAGATCGAATGTTTTCCTTGCCGGTTTTGTTAGGGCC
The DNA here is from genome assembly GCF_014279555.1 of Synechococcus sp. SYN20. Taxonomy (NCBI): domain Bacteria; kingdom Bacillati; phylum Cyanobacteriota; class Cyanophyceae; order Synechococcales; family Synechococcaceae; genus Synechococcus; species Synechococcus sp. SYN20. The sequence goes on from NZ_CP047959.1 coordinate 96,707, forward strand.
CACGATTTAGGTTGTTTTATTGTCATTAATTCTGCCCTCGCTTGTTAAGCCTCTGCCCTCGCTTGTTCAGCCTCTGCCCTCGCTTGTTGAGCTTCAGCCTGTGCTTGTTGGGTAATAGCCTGTGCTTGTCTAGCTTCGGCCCTGGCTTGTTCAGCTTCCTTTTTAGATTGTTCAGCTTCGCATTTGGCTTTTTCCAATTCTGATTTGAGAGCAGCTTGTCTTGCTGCAGCTTGTCCTATCTGCCCTTGAGCCCTTGCTAATCTCGACAAAGTGTCTTCCCAGTACCCATCTATTTCATTGATTGTTACTTCTGAACGGATCCCCCAAAAATACAAATCGTGTGATTTTGAATTTACTTCAAAGCCGTGATTCTCAAAAAGTTTTTCTAATGATATTGCACTTGCAATGTCATTTACTCCTAGATTTTTATAATAATCAGATGTAAAAGGTGAGCTTGAGCTATCTATCTCTGAGTCCAAAGTACCGTGTGTGGGTCTGCCCGCCCCAGCGCAGGTGATAATAACCAAACCTTTTGGACGTGTAATTCGAATCATGTTCGAAAGCACATCAGGCCAATTCATACAGTGCTCAAAGCATTCTGTCGAAATTGTTACATCCGACCATGCTGTTGGTAGCTCAATAAACTCGCCTGGTATTACCCAGTCGACATCGTCAGCAATACCTAAGTCAATTCCAATATACTCTGTAGAGAATTTAAAAAAATCTCTAACTGATCCGTTTATATTCTGGCTGCCTATTTCTAGGATCTTATTTGATTGGACAAAATAAATGGGGTAACAAAGTCGCAGACGTTCGAAAAACTGAATTTGCTCTAAATGCGCCATAAGTTAGTTGTAATTATTTTTTACGAAGGAATCCGAAGGGGTGGCAGGTAATCGTATACATTTCATTGAGCGACGTCCTTTCGAATCTGGAATTTTTTTGCAAAAATTCATTAACTGCTTTAAGTGCGCCTCTCGGCCACTCAACTGATTCGCGAAGATCCTCAATATCAACACATGTATCTTCTACAACAAACCATTCTCCAGGTTGCAGCAGTCCTGAAAATGCCTCTAGAGACGATATGGTGGTCTCATAGGTGTGACCTGAATCCTCAATAATTAGCGATGGTTTGCCATCGATCAAGTGAATAATTTTATTTTTTGCGTTGTCTAAAGATTGCTTGTCTAGCAAGTTGCATTCAATTAGGTGAACTTTCACACGCCCCTCAAATGCTTTAATTGCTTCTGCGAGGTTTTTTCGGGCATTCTCGATATTTTGGTCAAGACCAATCAAAATATGTTCATGTTCCGGCTCCTCCCATGAAGCCAGAAGTAACCTGTCGTATAGCCAGCGAGTAAATCCTCCTTCGTTTATTCCAATCTCTATAATCGCTTTTGGCTTAGATGAAACTATTAATTTTTCATAGCTCCATAGATCTTGGGGAAATTTCGCAAGACCTATACCTTTATAACTTTCCTGGTGATGCTGGACAACTTGTTTGTGCCATAAATCAAGTGCAGAAATCTGTTTCCAGCGACTTGAGAGCATTTGTTGATCCATGTTATCGGAGTGATTGTTGTCAATGGTCATGTACTTCTGAAGGTGAACCTGTTTTGGTTTAATAATGACTGCGCGTTTTACGGCCCTGCCTTGATTGTAAGTTTTACGTCATTTATGAATGCTCCTACTAGTCCATGTCGAACCTTGCTTGTTAATACTGTCAACAATACTGCATCTTCTAGCCAGTGATGCTGTGTATTCGAATTTGAGTCGCCATCAGCTATCGATGCCGTCAATGTATACTCGCCTGAGGGGAGCATTGGGAAAACTAATTTAAAGACTGCTTTGAGCTCATCCCCAGCCATTGCTGAGATCACTGTATCGTTTTTTCGAGTGATCAGAGTGTTTTCTCCAAATAAATCTTGTCCAAGTCTGTTCTTTAGAATGAAACCTAGTGCTGGTGACTTAATGGCTTTATTAGCTTTGGCACGAATTACCACTTCAACTTGTTCCCCTCCTTTCAAAATATTATCATCATTGTTTTTCGCGTCGATGGATCTTATAGAGACCTCGATGAGATCGGCTTGTCCAGTTTTCCAGCCATTTGCGTTTGGCAAATTATCCAAGGATATTGTTTCTGTGCAGTAGTCATAACAATTGTCTGCTTGAAAGCTATCCTCACAATATAACGATTGATCATCCTGCACCTTTGCAGTTGATGTTTCTTCTCCAACCGCTATTAGTTCTGTTTCTTCTCCATAGCTTGTTGCTGTGCAATACCGAAGATAGTCGAGTGTAACTGTTTTGCACTTTCCGTATGATTGTTTTGATCCCTTTAATAGCCAAAGTGCATGGCTGCATAGGCTTTTAACGGCATTAGCGTCGTGACTTACAAAAAGCAAGCATTTTTCTTCCTCTACTTTTCGAATAAATCGCATGCAGCGTTGTGTGAAAACTGCATCACCAACTGCCAGCGCCTCATCAATGACAAGAATGTCTGCATTTACGTTGGCGATCACAGCAAAAGCCAGCCTTACTGACATTCCACTGGAATAGGTCTTGACTGGTTGATGAATGAACTCACCAATATCAGCAAAACCTAAAATATCATCTAGTTTTGCGTATATCTCCTCATTGCTAAGTCCGAGCATTGAGGCATTGAGGTAAACATTCTCTAATCCGCTGAATTCTGGGTTGAAGCCACTGCCAAGCTCGAGTAAAGCTGCGATCCGGCCTTGGGCGTGGACTGTTCCTACTGTAGGAGTGAGAGTGCCACAGATGAGTTGTAAGAGTGTGCTTTTTCCACTACCATTGCGGCCAATGATGCCAAGGCTTTCGCCACGTTTAACCGTAAAATTGATATTTTTAAGTGCCCAAAATTCTTTATAATATTGTTTTTTTCCTCTCCAAAGGGCCTGTTTGAGACGGGCCTTGGGACTGTCATAAATTTGATAGCACTTTCCTAGGTCAGTGCATTTAATAACTGTGTTGGCTGAATGGAGAGTTGTCATTGCTTAATTACAGTACATCCGCAAAAGCTTTTTTCGACCTTTGGAGCCCTCGAAAGCTAATCTCGCAGGCTAAAAGCGTAATTACTGTGCCGATTAAAAGATAAGGCCAGTCTGGATTGACGCCCTGTACGGCAACTCGTCGTGTTTGCTCGATCACTTGTGCTAGTGGATTGATCCTAAGCAGTGGTTGCCATCGATCTGGTAAAGCGGATAGAGGGAAGAAGATTGGGCTGAGGAACATCAGCATGTTTATGCCAACGCCGATGAGTTGACCGATATCGCGTAGAAACACACCTGCAGAGCTCAAGAGCCAAGAACATGCTAATGATCCCAGGATCAAAGGTAACCAGACCAGAGGCAGCCAAAGTAAAGTTAGAGGAATAGTTTGAAATGCAATTAATTCAAAAATTAACAGTATGCACAAGCTGGTCAGTGCATGGAAGCAAGCATTTCCAACTGAAACGCAACTCAATATATCCAGGGGGAAAACGACTTTCTTGACGTAGTTGGGGTTGCTCACGATCAGGCTAGGTGCACGTATGGCACACTCGCTGAATAGATTGAAAACAATCAGCCCTGCAAATAGATTAATTGCGAATCCTAGAGGGCCAGCCTGCTCAAGGCCGCCCCAGCGCGCCTTGAAGACCTGGGAAAAGACAAACGTGTACACCGCCAGCATCGCCAAGGGCGTGATGAAGCTCCATGCGATTCCAAGAACTGAGCCTCGGTATCTCCCGAGAATTTCTCGTTCAGTCAGCCTCCACCATAGTTCGCGATGGCGCCAGAGATTGCGTGGAAAGCGCAGCTTTTTATTCATTAATGAGGCTCTACGTCGTTTTGTCGTTGGTTTGACATTTGAACTGCGCGATGAGTTAATCATTATTTTCGTTAATTGTTGATATCCTCTCAGTTCAATCGCCTAAAAATTCAAGGATCTCACGGTCTTGCAGGCTTTGGGCTCGACCAGCTTCCACTTCATTCATAGGTCGCCCTGCGGCTACCGACTTCAGGCAGGTTTGCAGCATGCTCACCTGATTTTCTAGTTGATCAATCCGCTCCATCAGGTTGCGGATCACATTCGCTTCTGCATCCGGTAAAGCCGAGTGCGCCAAGGGGTTGATGCGCACCCCGCTCTGGTGAATCACCCGCCCGGGGATCCCCACCACAGTGCAGTTCTGCTCAACGCTGCGCACGACCACGGATCCAGCACCGATTCTGGTGTTAGCGCCCACCTCAATGGCTCCTAGCACCTTGGCGCCGGCTCCCACCACCACGTTGTTGGCGAGCGTTGGGTGACGCTTGCCGCTGTCTTTGCCCGTACCGCCCAGGGTGACGCCTTGATAGAGCAGGCAGCGATCACCAATTTCGCTGGTTTCACCAATCACCACCCCCATGCCGTGATCGATGAATACGCTGCGGCCGATCGTGGCGCCGGGGTGGATCTCGATCCCGGTGATTCCTCGCCCCAGCTGGCTGAGCAGGCGTGCCGGCAGTTTCAGGGGTAGGCGCGAGCGCCACAGCCGATGGCTCAGCCTGTGCAGGCTGATCGCTTGAAAGCCTGGATAGCAGAGCAGGATCTCGAGAGGCCCGCGCGCTGCGGGATCCCGTTCGCGGATGATTGCAAAGTCGGCCCGAATTTGATCAAGCATGGCCTTGATTCGGACCTGTTGCTAATGCATGCATCATCTCGTGCGGGTAACCCTTATCGCGGCGAATTAGGGACTGATCAGTGGCTGACCAGACCGATTTCCTTGCGGAGGAGCTCGATCGTGTCACCACTGAGGTAGCTCTCGGCGCAGTGCACTTGGGGCATGCGCATCAGTTGGGAGCGGTTTTGACGCAGGCTTTGCTCCACCAGCGGCATGCTGGGGCGATCACACAGCACGTGGCTAGAGGCGCGCAGAAGGGCCAGCAGCCTGCTTCCGATGTCTGGAGTCGCCGTCATTAGCAGCAGGTCATTGCCGCGCATGCTGTGCAGGATCACCTCGGCGGCGCGCAGGATGCCGGGACTGATGCTCACCAGGCCAACGCAGCTGCCTTGGCGGAGCTCTTTGAGCATCCCCAACTCCGCTTTGAAGTCATTGAGATCCACGGCAACAGCGCGCACGCCGTGTTTTTTGGCGAGTTCTTCGATGGGTTGGAGGAAGTACCTGCTGGTGACCACCGTTCCATTGCTGGCGTTCTCGAGTACGCTCTCGAGCTCTTCCATCGGCACCACTTCCACGGGCACATTGATGTTGGGCTCGAGTTCTTCGGCGATCAGCATCGAAGCGCCAATGTCTTCTCGCGGGGTGCTCACAAGCACCCGGGCGCCGCAGCGCAGGCGCCAATCGATTTCACGCGTGAGTAGCTCTCGGGTTTGCTGCAGGGTGCAACCAGCATTGAGCAGGCCATCCACGCATTTGCGCACCTCTCGATCGAGATCGGTGACGCCACGATTGCGGATATGGGGCGGCGTTCGGATTTCCCGTGGCTTCTGTTGATCGCGGACGTAGATCCCAGAACCTGCCATCGCTTCCACCACCCCATCGGTTTCGAGCTGGCGGTACACCTTGCTGATCGTGTTGCGATGTAAGCCGGTTTGCATCGCTAGTTGTCTTGTACTCGGAAGACGATGCCCAGGCGGGTAGTGCCGGGCGGCGATAGCGAAACAGATCTGGTTGTAGAGCTGGGTCGATGCCGGTATGTCGCTTTCCTGTTGGATGTGGAATCGCACGCCGGTGGACCGGATTGATGTGGCCACCTTAAGGACTGGATGGCTTGGTGACAATTGCTGAGCTGATCCTTGCCCCGATCTAGCGGCTTATCTTCACGCGCTGATGCCCATTCCTTCCATTCTTCCTCCTGTGCTTCCCGAGCCATCGCCAGGCTCCTGGATCACGCTGAACACGGGGCCGGTGCCGCTGCGCTGCTGGTGGGCTCCCACCAGCAGCGTGAAGCCAGCAACCCGTGCGGTGATCGTGCTGCCTGAGATCTTTGGCTTGAATCGTTGGGTGCGGGGTGTGGCCGATCGCTTGTCGGCGACTGGTGTTCCGGCCTTAGCGATGCCGCTGTTTGCGCGCACGGCTCCAGAGCTGGAGTTGGGCTACGATCCCGCGTCCACCCGCGAAGGTCGGCGTCATAAGGAGGCCACGACCACTGCGGCGATCCTGGCCGATGTCCAAGCCTCAATCGATTGGTTGCGGCAGGCCCTTGGAAGCCGTGATCAGCCCCTGCGCATCACAGTGGTGGGGTTCTGTTTTGGCGGGCATGCCGCTCTGCTGGCCGCCACCCTCACTGACGTAGATGTGAGTTTGGATTTTTATGGGGCTGGGGTGAGCTGTGGGCGGCCCGGTGGAGGAGCCCCCAGCTTGGAGCTGCTGCCCGCAGTGCAAGGAGAGCTGCATTGCTTGTGCGGCAGCATCGATCCCCTGATCCCAAGCTCAGAGCAACAGGCGATTCAGGCTGCACTGCAAAGGGTGGATCCCACAGGCCTGCGCTTGCGCTACAGCGCCTTTGAGGGCGCTGATCACGGCTTCATGTGCGAAGACCGTGATCAGTATCACCAGGCCTCAGCTGAGGAGGGCTGGCGACTGCTTCTGGAAGCGGCTCACTCTTGAGTGATGATCCGACGCGCCGGTGAAGGAATCGTGCGCACAGCGTTGTTCCCCACTCCGTCTTCTTTGTCCTTCTTCAACAGAGGAGCTTTGCGGGGTGTGAGAAACATGATCATGTTGCGGCCTTCGCGTTTCGGAGGCTGTTGCACCTCGGCGGGCTCTTCCAGGTCTTTGGCCATCCGGCGCAGCAACACCTCGGCCAAGGCGGTGTGCTGAATTTCCCGGCCCCGGAAAATCACCGTGCATTTCACCTTGTCGCCGGCTTTAAGGAACCGCTGCGCTTGACCAATGCGGACGTCGTAATCGTGAGAATCGATTTTGTAACGCATCTTGACTTCTTTGACTTCGGTCTGATGCGACTTCTTCTTGGCTTCTTTGGCTTTCTTTTCTTGCTCGAATTTGAATTTGCCGTAGTCCATGATCCGGCACACCGGCGGATCGGCTTTCTCGCTCACCAGTACGAGATCGAGCTCGCGTTCACGCGCAACTTCTAGTGCTTTTTCCCGGTCGATCACCCCGAGCTGCTCTCCGTCTGCGTCAACAACCCTGAGCTGTGGGTAGCTGATGCGGTCATTGATGTTGGGGAGCTCCCGGACGGGGGCGCGACGGTCAAAGCGAGGACGTGGGGGCATTCAGTGTTGTGAAGGGCTGCTGATTGAAAGCGGTGCTCAGCAGAGATTGCTCTTCAGTCTAGACACGCTTCGATCAGGCCTATCGCTTCGCTAAGCGCATCCTGACCTGTGAGCCAGTGGGGGCTGTGTTGGCGGCGGAACCAGGTGCGTTGTCGCTTGGCGAACTGCTGGGTGCGCTTGGTGGTGGTGGCGATGGCCTGAGCTTCGCTTCGCTCTCCCTGCAGCACCTCGAGCGCTTCGCCGTAGCCGATCGTTTTCAGCATGGGGAGGTCAGAGCCATAGCGCTGGCTCAGTTGCTGCGTTTCTTCAAGTAAGCCCTCTTGATAGATCTGCTGGGTGCGTTGGGCGATGCGTGAGCGCAGCTCCTCGGGATTCAGTCCCAGCTCCAGCACGCGCCAGGGCGGAGGATTGGCCGATTGTTGCTCACTCATTGGTTTGCCGCTGGCGTACAGCACCTCAAGAGCGCGTTGGGTGCGAACTGCGTCTGCAGGGGCGATCTTGGCGGCCGCTAGGGGATCGGCCTGTTGGAGCAGTTGATGGCAGTTCGCTTGACCAAGAGCGCTCAGTTGGCGGCGTAGCTCGGCTTGAGGAGGTACCGCCGGTGGTTGCAATCCTTGGGTGAGGGCTTTGAGGTAGAGGCCGCTGCCTCCGGCTAAAAAAGCCACACCTCGGACCTTGAGCACCTGGCTCACGGCTGCAGCGGCTTCTTGCTGAAATTCCTGAAGCGTGATCGGTTGATCAGGGGAGCGCAGGTCGAGGAGGTGATGGGTGACGCGCTGTTGTTGCTCGGCCGTGGGTTTGGCCGTGCCGATATCCATCTCTCGGTAGAGCTGGCGAGAATCGATGTTGAGGATCTCCAACTGGAAGTGCTCAGCAAGCTCAAGGGCAAGCTCGGTTTTGCCACTCGCCGTCGGGCCCACCAGTGCCACCACAAGGGGCGCCTCTGCATCAGGTTTTGCCTTGGCTGTGGTCCCGAATTCAGGGCTGATCTGATTCATCGAAGAAACGATGGGGTGCATCCCCTTTAAAAATGACGCGTCAGAGGGTTCTACGAGCGCCTCTGGGATACCGGTGGTAAGTTGTAGATGAAAAGGGCTGGGCCGACGACGAGCGCATGAGCGAAGCCTCAAAAGTTCAAGCCGCCTACGGTGCCGAACAGATTCAAGTTCTTGAAGGACTCGAACCGGTGCGGAAGCGCCCGGGGATGTACATCGGTACAACCGGGCCTCGTGGCCTCCACCATCTCGTTTACGAGGTGGTGGACAATGCCGTGGATGAGGCCCTGGCTGGGCATTGCAACGAGATCACGGTTGTTCTCGGAGAAGACGGCTCCGCGTTTGTAAGTGATAACGGCCGAGGCATCCCTACGGATGTGCATCCCCGCACGGGCAAAAGCGCCCTGGAAACCGTGCTCACGGTGTTGCACGCTGGCGGCAAGTTTGGAGCTGGTGGCTACAAGGTTTCGGGTGGTTTGCACGGCGTTGGTGTTTCCGTCGTGAACGCCCTGAGTGAGTGGGTGGAAGTCACCGTTCGCCGTCAAGGCCAGGTGCATCGCCAGCGCTTTGAGCGCGGTGCCGCCATTGGCAGCCTTGCTTCAGAGCCGCAGCCTGCTGAGGAGAATGGAGTAACAGGCACCAGCGTTTGCTTTAAGCCGGATCACCAGATCTTTACGGTTGGAATTGAGTTTGATTACTCCACCCTCTCGGCCCGTTTGCGAGAGCTGGCTTATCTGAATGGTGGTGTGCGCATCGTGTTCCGCGATGAGAGAGAAGCTGCCCGGGATAAAGAGGGCCAGCCCCGCGAGGAGCTGTATTTCTACGAAGGTGGCATCAAGGAATACGTTGCCTACATGAATGCGGAGAAAGATCCTCTGCATCCAGAAATCATCTATGTGAACGCTGAAAAAGATGGCGTGACCGTGGAAGCGGCATTGCAGTGGTGCGTTGATGCGTATTCCGACAGCATTCTTGGCTTTGCCAATAACATCCGCACAGTGGATGGGGGCACTCATATTGAAGGCTTGAAGACGGTTTTGACCCGCACTCTCAATACATTTGCGAAGAAACGAGGCAAGCGCAAAGAGGCTGATTCAAATTTGGCTGGCGAAAATATTCGCGAAGGCCTTACCGCCGTGCTTTCGGTGAAAGTTCCCGAGCCGGAATTTGAAGGTCAAACAAAAACGAAGCTTGGCAATACAGAGGTTCGCGGCATTGTTGACAACTTGGTTGGAGAATCACTTAGCCAATACCTGGAGTTCAATCCAGGGGTGATCGACATGATCCTGGAGAAGGCGATCCAGGCTTTTAATGCGGCAGAAGCAGCCCGCCGGGCGCGCGAGTTGGTGCGCCGTAAAAGTGTGCTGGAAAGCTCCACCCTTCCTGGGAAGCTGGCCGATTGCAGTACCAGAGATCCTTCAGAATCTGAGATCTACATCGTGGAGGGAGATTCCGCTGGAGGCTCCGCCAAGCAAGGACGCGATCGTCGTTTTCAAGCGATTCTTCCTTTGCGCGGAAAAATTCTCAACATCGAGAAAACCGACGACGCCAAGATTTATAAAAACACTGAGATCCAAGCGCTGATTACGGCCCTTGGCTTGGGGATTAAAGGAGAGGATTTCAACGTTAAAAATCTCCGTTACCACCGTGTGGTGATCATGACGGATGCGGACGTGGATGGTGCGCACATTCGGACGCTGATTCTTACCTTCTTCTATCGCTATCAGAAAGAATTGGTTGAAGGTGGATATATCTACATCGCTTGTCCGCCGCTTTACAAGGTTGAGCGCGGAAAAAATCACACCTATTGCTACAACGAGCAGCAATTGCAAAAAACCTTGGCTGGATTTGGCGAGAAAGCCAACTACAACATTCAGCGATTTAAGGGTCTCGGTGAAATGATGCCCAAGCAGTTGTGGGAAACCACCATGGATCCCTCCACCCGCATGATGAAACGGGTGGAAGTGCAGGATGCGCTGGAGGCGGATCGCATCTTCACGATCCTGATGGGCGACAAAGTTGCGCCACGGCGGGAATTCATCGAAACCCACAGCGCCGACTTGGACATGGCGTCTCTCGACATCTGATGCGGATGTCAACCGGTGTTGTGTTGCGTTGGGGCTGGCTTCTTGGCGTGGCCTTGATGGCACCAGCAGCACTTCCCGCTGGTGGTGCTCAGCGGCGGCTTCCCCCCTTGCGCAGGCAGGAGGGCAAAAGCCCATTGCTCAGTGGTGAGTGCTGTGTGTTGCGCTCCAGCCCGCTGGTTGAAGCCCCAGCCCTGCGCCGGTTGGAGTTAGGCACTCCACTCCAGATGTTGCGTCATTGGCGTGGAGACGATGGCCGCGACTGGATTCAAGTGCAGGTGTCTTCAGGCCAGGGCTTGCCAGCGAGCTTTCAGTCTGTGCGTGGTTGGGTGAATGGCTGATTCCTTCACGGCTGGTCAGGTCGTGCTGGTAGGGATTGGTGCCATTCCTGGCGCCTGGCTTCGGCTGCGGATCGTGAATCACTTCGAGCCGATGGTTCCCCGCAAGCATTGGGGAACCTTTGCGGTCAATCTCGTTGCCGCCTTTGCCCTCGGTCTGGTTTTAGGTCTGCAAGGCAATGATCCCTGCACTCCGTCTCAAGGGGTTTCGGGGCTGACGTTGCTTGTGGCTGTGGGCTTTTTTGGCAGCCTCAGTACGTTTTCTACGTTTGCCGTTGAGTTGCTCAATACTCTTAAGCAGAGGAATTGGCTGGAATCGCTACTTCTCGGCGTGGGCTCGATCCTGGGTGGCTTGGTTGCGGCTGGTCTTGGCTACGGGCTTGGCTTGGCCGAGGGGGTCGCTTGATGCCGCAGTCTTCTTCTTCCAACGTCAACGAGCTCACCCTTCGCCAAGATCTGAACGAGCTGTGGCTTGTAGCGCTTGGAGCCGTTCCTGGCGCTGTGATGCGTTGGCAAATAGGGTCCCATCTGCATGACAACAACGTGATTGTGAACGTGCTCGGCGCGTTCATTTTGGGCTGGTTGGTGGGGCTTCCCCTCCGTCCAAAACGTCAGTTGTTGATTGGCATTGGTTTCTGCGGTTCGCTCACCACATTCAGCAGCTGGATGGTGCACTGCGTGAGCTTCATCGCTCAAGGAGATTGGCTTGCTGCCTTGGGGTTGATTGGCCTCACCCTGGGGCTGGGGCTGGGTGCCGCAGCCCTGGGTGTTGTCGTAGGCCGGAGCTTGGTTAGGAGTTAAGAGCAGACTCAATCGCAGTCTTCAGTTCATCGGAATCGGGCTCAACGCCGCTTTTGAAGCGTGCGATCACCGTGCCGTCTTTGCCGACGAGGAATTTCTCAAAGTTCCAAGCCACATCGCCTGAAGGCTCTGTTGTGTTGAGGGTGGTGTAAGGCTCCGTGGTGCTTCCAGTGGCATGCACTTTGTCGAACAGCTCAAAGCTGGCGTTGTAAGTGGTGGAGCAGAAGCTTTTGATCTCCTCCAAAGAGCCTGGCTCCTGTCCGCCAAAGTCGTTGCAGGGGAAGCCCAAAACCTGAAGACCTTGAGGGCCGTAACTGTCTTGTAGCGCTTGCAAACCGCTGTACTGACGCGTGAAGCCGCAGCGGCTAGCCACGTTCACGATTAACAGCACCTTGCCGGAGTAAGAACCGAGTGATTTGTTGGTGCCGTCTGGGGTGTTGACGGACACGCTGCTGATGTTGGGGGCCATAACTATTGGAAGTGCAATCGGCGCTGACGATAACCGGCGACCGCCCCACTTACACTGGAAGGGGCCGGGCGGAGAGCATGGAAGAAGCCCACGGCCGCAGCGGTGTGAGCGTCACGAATGATCTGGTCGCTGAGGTGGTTGCTCAGCAATTGGAAGCGATGTTGTCGGTTGGCAATTACGACGGAGTCAAGTTGCTGTTGGCTCCGGTTCAGCCTGTGGATGTGGCGGAAGCGGTGGGTTGCCTTCCGCGAACGCTGCAGGCACTTGCCTTTCGCTTGCTCGGCAAGGACGAAGCGATTGAGGTTTATGAATACCTTGAGCCAGCCATTCAGCAAAGCTTGTTGGAACGGCTGCGCTCCAGTGAAGTGTTGGAGCTGGTGGAAGAGATGTCGCCCGATGATCGGGTGCGCCTGCTTGATGAGCTTCCGGCCAAAGTGGTGCGCCGTCTTTTGGTGGAGCTCAGTCCTGCTGAGCGACGTGTGACCGCCCAGCTCCTTGGCTATGCCCCCGAAACGGCTGGTCGTTTGATGACAACGGAATACATCGATCTCAAGGAATTTCATAGTGCTGCGCAGGCTCTCACCATCGTTCGCCGCCGAGCGACAGAAACCGAAACGATCTACAGCCTTTATGTCACCGATGGGCAGCGCCATCTCACTGGAATCTTGTCCTTGCGTGATTTGGTTACGGCCGACCCCAGCGATTGCATCGGTGATGTGATGACCCGGGAGGTTGTGAGCGTTGGCACCGATACCGACCAGGAGGAGGTCGCCCGTGCGATTCAGCGCTACGACTTTCTTGCGGTGCCTGTTGTGGACCGGGAGCGTCGTCTTGTGGGGATCGTCACGGTGGATGACGTGATCGACGTGATCGAGCAAGAAGCCACCCGCGACCTCTATGCCGCTGGTGCGGTGGAGGCTGGTGATGAAGATGACTATTTCCAGAGCAATTTGTTCACCGTGGCGCGCCGCCGCGTGGTCTGGCTTGCGGTGTTGGTGATTGCGAATGGCTTCACCACCCAGGTGATCGCGATGAACGATGCCGTGTTGCGTGAGGTTGTGATGCTTGCCGCATTCATTCCTTTGTTGATTGGCACAGGTGGAAATGTGGGTGCGCAGAGTTCCACGGTGGTGATTCGTGGATTGAGCACCCAGCGCATTCAACCGTTGGGCCCCTGGCGTGCTGTGGTCAGAGAGGCGCTCGCCGGTGCTCTCCTGGGCCTGCTAATGCTGTTTGTTGTGGTGCCATTTGCTTGGTGGCGTGGTGACGGCCCCCTTGTAGGGATGGCGGTTGGGATCAGTTTGCTTGCGATTACCACCCTGGCCGCCACGGCGGGTGCTGCGCTGCCCTTGCTGTTTAACCGCATGGGCCTCGATCCAGCCCTGATGTCAGCGCCTTTTATTACCACCGCTACAGACGTGGCGGGCGTGTTCATCTATCTGAAAACGGCGGAGTGGTTGCTGCTGCATGCGCCCCAGCTGCTCGAGACCACGAGTATTTCTACTCATCTAGCCACTTCTTTCGCTTTCTGAGAGTTCGTTTACGTTTCTTAGGGTTACTCTTTACACAACTCAATGAAGCGTCATGGCTCCTGCTGCTGCTGTTGCTTCCCGCCCCGCATCTGCCTCCACCGGTCGCGCCTCTGGCGCTGAAGTCGATTTAGTACGTTCGTACCTGCGCGACATCGGCCGCGTGCCGTTGTTGAGTCACCAACAGGAGATCACGCTGGGCCGTCAGGTTCAGGAGCTGATGGATTTGGAGGCGTTGCAAGCAGAACTCAAGGATCAGCGCGGCGGAGAAGAGGTCGCCAGAGAAGAGGTTGCGAAAGCTGCTGGTGTGAGTGCAGCGCAACTGAAGCGCAAGCTGCAGGCTGGTCGCCGCGCCAAGGAGCGCATGGTGGCTGCCAATTTGCGGTTGGTGGTGAGCGTCGCCAAGAAATACACCAAGCGGAATATGGAACTGCTGGATTTAATCCAGGAGGGAACGATCGGTTTGGTGCGTGGTGTGGAGAAATTTGATCCCACCCGGGGCTACAAATTCAGTACCTATGCGTACTGGTGGATTCGCCAAGGGATTACCCGTGCGATTGCGGAAAAGAGCCGCACGATTCGCCTACCGATTCACATCACCGAGATGTTGAACAAGCTGAAAAAGGGTCAACGGGAATTAAGTCAAGAGCTGGGCCGCACCCCATCGGTGACGGAATTGGCGTCATTTGTGGAACTTCCAGAAGATGAGGTGAAGGATTTGATGTGCCGGGCCCGCCAGCCTGTGAGCTTGGAGATGAAGGTGGGCGATGGTGATGACACCGAACTGCTGGAATTGTTGGCCGGTGATGGAGAGCTGCCATCAGAACAGGTGGAAGGGGAATGCCTGAAGGGAGACCTGCGCGATCTGCTGAGCCAGCTGCCTGAATTGCAGGGGAAAGTCTTGCGGATGCGCTATGGGATGGACGGAGAGGAGCCGATGAGCCTCACGGGGATTGGCCGCATCATTGGCATCAGCCGTGATCGTGTGCGCAATCTCGAGCGTGATGGCTTAGCTGGTTTGCGTCGTCTGAGTGGTCAGGTTGAGGCCTACGTTGCCTGCTGATTGAGGATCAGCAATAAACGTTCGTTGATAGCCTTTGGAGATTCGTCGTGTGGGCAATGTCCTGCACGGGGAATCACCAAGAGTGATTGAATGCAATCGAATTCTTGTTGCCAGTTGTTGGCTTCCTTAACGGGTTCCCAGGGATCCGCTTCCCCCCAAATCAGATGAACGGGTACAGATAAAGTTTGGAGTAAATCCGGAGCTAAGTGATCATCGAAGAGGTTGATAAAGCCGCGAAATGCTTCTGCAGCTCCATTGCGTTGACTTGGTCCTAAGAGAAGGGCTATCAAGTCGTCATCCACATTGCATCCACTGGGGTAGGCCTGTTTGAGCACGCTCCGAATGAGTGCTGGCCGTGCCGCATTGCGGAACAAGGCTGTACTCAGCCAGCGCTGACTGACCAGGGTTTTGAGGAGAGGGCGGATCCAAGCCATCCAGGCTGGCTGGGTTGCCAATTGTTTGTCATCCATCAGCCGCTGCGCGCAGTCGATCAGCACCACTCCCTCACAGGGAATCCTCTGGCTTTGCTCTTTTAAAAGTTGTGCAGCTCTTAGGGCTACAACACCACCGATTGAGTTGCCAACAAGCACCACGGGACGATCAATCACGTTGATGCAAAAATCGACAACTTGTTGAGCCCATAGATCAAAACAATAGTGAACTGATTTGTTTGTGCTGGGTTCATCCTTGAGCTGTGCTTGTGGCTGATCACTCCTGCCGAAACCCAGCAGATCGATGGCATAGGTGGGAACTTGCGCGGCGAGGACGGGTTGGTTGAAGCGCCAATGATTCGTATTCGCTCCGAAGCCATGAATCAGTAGCACCGCTGTTGGTGCCGTTTGATCCCCCATGACGGACCAGCCAATCTCATGGGATTTCCAGGTCCAAGGCGCCTGCATTGGAGCAAAAGGAGCGTTCATTTGCTGGGTGACATGAGCCTGCTTTCAAGGTCCTTGACCAGCACATAAACGGGGGGAACAACCCCTATGGAGAGAACGGTGGCAACGATTAATCCACCAAAAATGACGGTTCCTAGAGATTGTTGTGCATTGGCTCCTGCACCGTTGGCGACCACGAGAGGTAAGAAACCCGCTAGGGCGGCTATAGCTGTCATCAGAATGGGACGAAGCCGTGATTCGGCCGATTCGATCACGGCGATCACGCTACTTTTCCCCTCTTTGAGTTTTTGTTCGGCTACCTCCACGATCAAAATTCCATTCTTGGCCGCTAGGCCGATCAGGGTGACTAGGCCAATTTGGGCATAGATGTTCAAATCGATCGAACGGATCGCAAGAAAGGCGAGGGCACCAAGCATGGCCAGGGGAACCGTTGCCAGAATGATGATCGGTGTGATGTAACTCTCGTACTGGGCTGAAAGGACTAGATACACAATCAGCACCCCAAGTCCAAACACCAGGATGCTCGCGTTCCCTGCGGAGAGTTGCAGAGCTGCCAAACCAGTGAAGGCTGAACCAATGTTGGTGTAATTCTGAGCGTCAAACAATTGCTTGATTTTGCTGAGGGCCTGACCGCTGCTCTTGCCGATCGCTTCTGCGCCTTGAATGAGTACGGTGCGATTCAAGTTGTAGTGGCTGATGACGGGGGGGGCGCTGCTGAGCTCGGCTTCAGCAAACTGGGATACCTGAACTAATTCGCCATCGTTCGATCGAACGTAGAAGCTGAGAATGTCTTCGATGTTTTGTCGCTGATCCGGTGTGCCTTGCACGTAGATATTGCGCACTTGACCACTCTCATAGGTGAGTCCGGAGAAGTTGTTGCCGGCCAGAGCGGAAATGGTGTCCATCGCCTCTTTGAAGTCAACATTGAGAGCACCCATCACGTCTCGATTGATGTTGAGGCCGATCGCTGGAGCGCTTGGGGTGAACTGCGTGAAAACGCTGGAAAAGTCACCACTTGCATTCGCCGTCTTGATCAGTTCGCCTGACAAATTAGAGAGTTCGTTGAAGCTGTAGGAACCATTGCTGAGATCATTAAATTGGAAGTAAAAACCGCCTTGTGGAGAGAAGCCAGGCACCGCTGGTGGGCCTGAAGCTTTCGCGAGACCATCGCTTAATTGGAATAATTTTTTATTGAGGCGTTTCACGATGGCGTCTGAACTGTGTTCAGCGCCTTTGCGCTCTTCCAAAGGCTGGAGGCCGAAGAAAAAGATGCCTTGATCAGGACTTGAGCCGTTGAAGCCAAAGCCGTTGATGACGGATGCATTCGCTACGTCGCCTTCCTCGCTGAGAACCTTGGCGATTTGGTTGCCAAGCTTTTTGGTCTCCACAAGGGAAGCCCCGTTTTGCAGTTGGAAAATTCCCATTCCATAGCCTTGATCCTCATCGGGGATAAAGGCCGTCGGGAGAGTAGTGAAGGCGAAGCCGGTGGCCAGGATTCCTGCAACCAATCCAGCTAGCACGAAGCGGCGGGCTTGGATCATCCGCTTGAGCAGCCTGGAATAGGTGGTTTCGAGACGCTCGAAATTTCGGTTGAACACCTTGAAGATCACAGGCAGGTTTGATCCAGCAAGGGCACCGATCACGATTCCAGCGATGTAAGTCCAGTTACCAAAGGAGGCAGCACTGAAACGGCCAAAGGCCAAGCCCACGATTACTCCCACCACAATCCAGCTGCGTCCCTTGGGTTCCGGTGGTTGTCTCTGCGAAAGGATCAAACCCGAGAGCATCGGTGAAAATGTCAGCGCATTAAACGCAGAAATGGCAACCGAAAAGGCAATCGTGAGCGCGAATTGTTTGTAGATGATCCCAATTCCACCGGGGTAAAACGCAACGGGAACAAACACCGCCATCAGCACGAGGGCGGTCGCAAGCAGTGCGCCAAAGAGCTCCCCCATGCAAGCGAGTGCCGCTTCTCGGGGCTTCATTCCCTTGTCGATATTGGTGGAGACCGCTTCAATCACCACGATGGCGTCATCCACAACCAAGCCTGTGGCTAGGACGAGCCCCAGCAGCGTCAGCTGATTGATTGAAAATCCAAAGATGTTGAGGAACGCGAAGGTCCCCACTAGAGAGATCGGAATCGCCAGGCTGGGTACCACGGTGGCGCGCCAGTTTTGGAGAAAAAGAAACAGGATGATTAATACCAACACGATCGCTAGTCCGAGAGCATCAATTACTCCATCGACGGAGGATTCGATGAACTGGCCGATGTTATAAATCTGATCAATGGTGACGCCAGGAGGCACCGTACTTCTGAATTGGTTGATTTGATTGACGACTGCTTCAGAGACATCGAGAGCATTGCTCGCAGGGGTCTGATAGACAGCAACAGTGAGTGCTTCTTTTCCGTTTTTATCAATAGCCTGCACGGAGAAGGTGTTGGTGCCGTAGCGCACTTCGCCGACATCCTTCAGTTTGAGGAGATTGCCGGAGGGCGAGCGGTTGAGGATCAGGTTGTTGAAGTCATCGATGGAGATCAGGTTGCCGTTGTTTTCCACCACGATGGGGTAGGTGTAGGCCTGATCGCCTGAGGCGGGAGGCCCTCCAATAAGGCCACCAACCGCCACACTATTTTGCGACTGAACTGCATTGAGAACGTCTTCTGATGTGAGTTTGTTGGCCGCAAGTTTGCTTGGATCAACAAATAGCCAAAAGGCTGGATTGGCGCCTCCGAGGATATTGACTGTGGCAACTCCTTCTACACGTGAAAGTGGGTAATAGAGCTGTTCGTAGATGAGTCCGTTCAAAAAAGCAGCATCGAATTGCCCTTCGCTTGAACTGATCTCATAGGCAAGGAGGATGGAGGGGTTGCTTTGCTTCACGGAGACCCCTGTTGCGCTCACTTGTTCTGGGAGCTGGGGATTGGCCAGAGACACACGGTTCTGGACATTCACTTGATCAATATCGATGTCTGTTGTCTGGTCGAAATAGACATTGACAGTGCTGATGCCTGTCATGTCGGTGTTCGAGGAGATATAGCTGACTCCGGGAACACCATTGATCTGTTGCTCCAAGGGATTCGTAACCGCTTGCTCAGTCACTTCCGCATTGGCGCCTCCATAAGTTGCGCTCACCTGGATTAAAGGATTGGCAATGTTGGGCAGATTGGCAATGGGCAACATCGGGATCGAGATCAGCCCGACGAGCACAATTAGAATGCTGCAGACCGTTGTCAGGACTGGTCGCTTGATGAAATTGTCGGAGAAAGCCATTGGTTCAGTTGGCCCCCGCTGACACCTTCACAGGCATGCCACTACGCAGCCGACTTGTGTTGCTAATCGCCACTTTGTTGCCAGCTTTGAGGCCAGAGATCACGGGATAAAGGTTGTTCTGCAGATCTCCGAGCTGCACTTTTGTTTGCAGCACGATCGGGGTATTGCCTGGAAGTTTTTCTAGTTTTTCCAACGTTTGAGCTGTTGTGTTAGGCGAGCTTTTGAGTGTTGGCAGCGCCTTGCTGATGGGGACCACCTCATAAACGAAAGGCTGCTGGGCTTGCATCATCACGGCCTGCACCGGTACGGCCAGACTTTGACTTGATCCGGTGATGATCTCGGAGGAAACGTATTGGCCTGTTTTTAATTGTCCGGTGAGGTTGGGGAACATTGCCTTCACCATCAGCGTGTTGGGAGGATTACCGGATTGAGCAATCGCGTAGTAAGGCGATACAAAGGTGATTGTTCCTTTACCAGTAACCGGAGGGATGGATTGAGACGCGAGCCGTACAGCTTGCCCCACTTTGACCTGGGATCCTTGTGATGCAGGAATTTCCATCAGGGTCCAGAGGGTGGAATTGTCCACAATTCCAGTGATGATCTCTCCTGCCTTGATGTAATCGCCGATTTTTACGGTGTCTAAGTCTCCGATTACTCCATTAATTGGAGAGCGCACAAATTTGTAATTCAGGTTGGCCTTATCGGCAATGGCTTGATCTCGGGATGTGATCGCTTTTGTTGCGTAGGCATCACGACGTTTCGCTGATGCGGCTCCTTGTTCGTAAAGAAATTGGTACCTCTCAGCATTGACTTTGTCATAAAGAGCTTCTGATTTAGATGCATCGAGCTGGGCGCTCAGCTGCGTGTTGTCGAGCACAAGAATCACTTGACCTGCTTGCACTTGATCGCCTTCTTTGACAAGTTTTTTGATCACCCGGCCATCTGTTTCAGGGCTTAGAGCCACATTGGTGGTGGACTCAAGCGGGCTAATCGCTTTGATGCTTGGTTTGAAGCTGCCCTCGGAAATCGTTGCAGTGTTGATGGATAAAAAGGGAGTGCTGGATGTCTTGCTCTGCCCGCATGCTGCAAGCGCAACGGTGAGAGTCATTACTGCAACAAGGGGGGCCCGCACAATGCAACTGATTAGATGCGCGGACCATACTTGTTATTGACCACTGATGACGCCTTTGCCTCAACTTGGTTAAACAGTTTTCCAGCGGAGCACTGGCATGGCCTCTCCTCACCGCCATGATTAGCTCAACAACAGGCGATCGACGAAATCGTGCCAGCTCAGGCTCTGTTGTTGGTTCGCGAAAACCAACGCTTGTTCCTTTGAGGTGAGGGGGGTCTGCCCAATACTCTGCAGGAGTAGGTCTAGTTCGTCTTGATCCAGGCGATCGTTGCCATTGCTATCCACTGGCATTAGATACAACAGCAATCGCTCTTCTCCCTGTCGGAGGCGTTGCAGTCGTTGGATGAGCTGACTGAATTCAGAGCAGTCGATTCGACCATCACCATTGAGATCCATCGATGCCATTGTTGCCGTTAATTGATCGTTTAGGGATGAGGTTCTGCGCTGATGACTTTGTTTGCTCGTCCCGCCTGACAACAGCGCATCCCGCAGCTCGTCAAGGCTGAGATTGCCATCATGATTGCGATCGAGTTGATCAAAAAGATCTTGCATCTGGCTGTTCAGCTCGATTTGAGGCTGCTCCCCCCCAGCGTTGGGGGCTATGCCGTCAACTCTCTGTTGCAAGTTGCGGCGGAATCGTCCCAACAGTTCACTCGCCACGAGAAACCGTTTGCGGTGTTCCTCAGGGCTGACAACGGCATGCAGGGCCACAGGAATCAATGCCGGCAGCGCTCGGCCAGCAAGACGCTGCATCATCCAAGTGGTGACAATGAAGCTCAGAGTGAGTGGTGGCAGGTTGCCCATCCATCTCCCCTGCAGTGCTTGTAGCAAGCTGGCTAGCCCTGCTCCCATGAGAGCGATGGCGAGGGTTCTGCGTCCGGGAGCATGGAAGATGCCGCCGAGGGCGATCGCAACCAAAAGGCCGTTGTAGCCCCATAGGCCTTGGGCTATTGCTGCGGGATCAGCACCGATCGCCATGGCGGTGATCATCCCGATCAGTGCGCCACAGGCTCCAAGTGCGGCTGCGATCGGGCTTGCGACAGCAACGGCGAGGAGGACAAGCCATCCGCTCGCAAGGCCGGAGCAGAGAAAGACCTGTCCGAAGCTGTGGGGAAGCCCGACAGCCAACGCCTGAACTGAGCCTGGCGAAGCAGCTGCTTTCACCGCCTCGATACTGTCTGGTATTCGAGGACTGACCAAGGTCAACAGTCCCCAAGTGATCAGGCAAAACGGCAGTGTGAGCGCTGGCGGGTCGCCGCGATGATGAAAGCGCCGCCGCCACAGCTCGACCATCACCGTTGTGAGACTGCCCCCCAGCGCCACTAATACAGCGATCAGTCCGGCATAAGACACCGAGCTGGAGTCGGATAGAACGGCTGCTGCGCATCCCACAAGGGCACCGTTGAAGCCGTGGATTCCCTGATCACGGAGATTTCGGCCAAGATTCAGCAAGCGGGACGCGGAGTTCGCAGCAACCACCCCGATTCCAGCCAAGAGAGCCATCCAGGGCGATTGCAGCAGGAAGGCCAGCAGCAGCACGGCACCACTGAGTGGATGGTTGATAAAGATCACCTGGGAAAAGCTTCGGAGTCCGCTTCCCCATGGGCCCCTCTGGAAATGCCGTTCAGCCAACAAACTCTGTCGCTTGACCGGTGCCGGTGCCGGCAGCAGAGCTTGCAGAAGCTCGTAAACGGAAGGGGCGTCAGCTTGCATGGGATGAAGGTGAGGTGCTGAATCGCTGCCCAAGAACCTCCAGGCCAGCTCGGAAGATCCCCAAAGAGAGTTCCGCCAGGGTGTTCAGTTCGTCGAGGTAGGGATTGATTTCACAAATTTCCCAGCAGCAGACTCGGGGATCTGAGAGCAGCGTACGAAGCAGGAGAATGGCCTCATGCGCCCAGAGCCCACCTGGAACGGGGGTGCCTGTGCCTTTGCAGATGGTGGAGTCCATTGCATCAACATCGAAGGTCACATAGATCAGGTCCACCTCGGCGAGGTGGGAGAGGCAGCGATTGGCAGCTTGAATGGCTCCATCTCGTCTCACCTCCTCGGTGCTGATCACGGGGATCGAGTGGTTCACCAAGGTGACGTCTTCAGCGGCTTCGGTGTCTCGAACACCTACATAGATGAGATCACGGAAGGCGATCGCTGCGGATTCGAGACCATGCAGGTCTTGGAGATCCTTCCAAAGTTGGCGTGTAACTGGGTCTGGATCATTGATCGCCTCGGAGAGGTTGTCGTGCCTGCAGGCGATCGCCAACGGCATCCCATGCATGTTCCCGGACGGAGTCGTGAAGGGGGAATGAATATCAGCATGGGCATCGATCCAGATCACCCCAAGCCGCGACTGAGGATGGGCTCGTCGGATTCCTGCGATCGTGGAGGCGGCGGTGGAGTGGTCTCCTGCAAGCACCAGAGGGAAGCTCTCTTGCTGAAGAGTGGTGCAGACCAAGTTCGCTGCGTCGTGCATGACTTCAGCGATGGTTTTGATATGACGCGCATGAGGGGTCGTACTCCGTCCTGCAGTCGCAGCATTGGCGGATTGGGCCTGCTCGCCTCGGATCTCGGCGATCAGCCCTTCACTGATGTTGCGGAGATCTTGTTGGTGTTTGGCAGCATTTTTGAGCAATTCAATGCCTGCACCTGCGCCTGGTTTGCCCGCCCCTAGGTCACAGTCCACCTCCACAAGACTGATGCCTTCAAGCCGAGCCGTGCTGCTGATCTGTACCAGGTTTTTCTTTAAACGCTTGAGGTCTGCGAGGGAGCAATTGAGGCGGTCGTTCCCCTCGAGCAGGGTTATAAATTCATCAAGACTGATCTGTGCGTTCCCGTCGCGATCAAGTTGCACTAGCAGCTTCTGGGTATCGACCGACGCTTCCGGTGTGACAAGCAGCGACACCATCGTGGAAAGTTCGTCGTGACTCAGCCAGCCGTTCCCATCCGTATCGACAAGCTGAAACAGATCTCTCAACAGTTGATAGGTTTCCAGCCCAGGCTGCTTCTTAGCCCAGCCCAAAAAGCCTTCACGGCTCACGGCACCCTGGCTGTTCATTAACTGGCGTAGGGCTTGAGCTTCCTGCTCAGCAATGATCCCCGACATTGAGTTCAGGACCTGTTCTACCTCGTTCGGAGTGATGGCTCCATCTCCATTGACATCAAAGAGGGAGAAGAGAGTGGAGAGCTCACTCTCCAGCGAGATTGTTAACATGCAAATGCAGCAGTGAAGGTCTCGATAGGACCTGAAGTGACTCAATTCCGAGCATCAAAAGTGACGTTGGATCGATGTCTTTACTCAAGCGAAATCATGTGTTAAAAACTTCAACAGAATTGTCGCTTTGGCTACAAATCTTCTATCCGTAGTAATAATAAGAGAACTCAGGTTTATTTTTTTGATGAATTTTCAGGGAAGTTTGGAAGAATTGCAGTCTGTGGTTGCTCAATTGAATGTTCCGTGTCACTGGCAACACAAGGGCGCTTACGAGCTGGCGCTCTTTGACGACGGCGTCAGCAATCTCAAGCTGAACTGGTGGCCTCAAACGGGGGAAATTCGCTTGGTTGGAGATCCTGAAGTGAGAAACGATATCCAGGGGCGGATCCAGGCATTGCTTCTTGAATTGCAACAGGATTAAATTTGAATGCCAATGGGTTTGCTCCGTTGAACTTCTGAGTTGATACTTTTCCTGCGCGATCCTTGATAAGGAGAGGTGTTTGAAAAGCAGGATGTTGGGCTTGATAAGAGTCTTGATGGTTCCGTTGAGTTTTCGCGCAAATTTGCAAATCTGGCGTCAGTTACCCAAATTAAAGATCTTTGTCTCAGTATTCTTTTTGTTTTTGGAGCATGCGTGAAAGGAAGCCAATTGTTTCAGGTAAGTGCTTGAGTTGACGCCGAAATCTTGAATCATTAGCACTTGTAGTGCTAATGATCTTGTGTGAGCATTTGGTACGTCGCGGAGATCTGTGAGCTTTGTTGTCATAACGAGCTGTAATGATTTGCAGTTCAATGTCTTTGACTAGCTAGACCACTTGAATGGAGAAATCTTGTTCAGGAATGTTTCGCTCAGGACAGCGCAGAATGATGCCATCTGGAAAGAAGTGGTTGGATTGATCTATGTCTATCCACTGCCAATCGGAACGTCGCAAGGGATTGCAGGATAATTCGGGGTTGATCTGAAGCTTCTCTCCTTTCAAGCGGCCATCGGGTGTTTAGGGTTCCATTTGATCAACGGTGTCTGTCCAGCTGATCTCTGACTGGCGTCCACGCTGTTCTTTGATGCTGGCGGTTCGCAGCAAGTTTCGATTCTTTCCATAAAGCACTCCGACGCTGTGGTGGATGTTGACAAGCTTGAGGAAGAGTTCAAAGGGCGCATTTGGGTGGGCAGAAGACTGGGCATTAGCAAGGCCGCAGAGCCCATCCTTATGGCTGTGATCTTCGATGTTGTAGTTCCCCCTTTCTCGATTGAAGCCCCGTCTGGATAGCGGTAGTGATTTACCTGAACAATCTCGGTCTTGGCAAGGTCTGCCCTGAAAAGTCGCCAGCTCGCGAAGGTCTCCTTGACCTCGACAGAGGGGCTACAGCGGGTCCAACTTCCTTTCCAATCTCCCAAGTAATGCCGCTTGAACAGCTAGCCAGTGCACCCTGATGGCACTATCCAGGGCCCCTCTCTGCCATCTCACGCGACAGCGAACAACTTGCTGCAGTGGTCGCAAGTTGATGGCTGCATCGAAGAGGTAGAGAAACCGTGACTGCTTACTGCGGACTGACCTGGGAGATTGCCTGCCCAGCGTTGTCTCGCAAAGTGATTGGGTTCGTCGAGCTGTAGCTGCTAACGGCTTGAAGATGAGAGTTCAGCGTTCATCGGTCGAGCACGTGCTCGATCGCCTCGGCTGTTTGCGAGAGGCCCTTCTCTTGTTGGATGAGCTTCTGCAGTTGGAGCGCACGCTGTTTGAAGCTTGAGGCAGTGGAGAGAATCTGCAAGCTTTCGCTGAGAGCCTCTGTTGTCACCATTGTCGCTGCGTAGGTGGCTGGACTGACACCCAACTGTTCAAGGGTGTGGCCCCAGGCGGGTTGATCGGCGAAGAAGGCCACCACAATGCTCGGGATACCGCTGATCAATGTGGTGGCTGTGGTGCCAGCACCACCGTGGTGGATGGCTCCTTGGAGCCGAGGGAAGAGCCATTGATGGGGACAGTGTTCGAGCACAAGTACTGACTCCGGCAGGGAGCCTTTCGGCAATACACGACCCCACCCCGGCGAGAGGATCAGTCTCTGATTGGTTTGGCGTGCCGCGGTCACGACGATCTCAGCAAGCTGTTCTGGATCTCTGGGGATCATGCTGCCAAAACCGGCATAAAACGGTGCTGGGCCTTGTTGCAGAAAGTCCCTCAGCTCCTCTGGGGGGTCATAAGACTGAGTTTCGTGGTTTTTGGAGAGGCAGAACCCCGTGACCTTGGCATCAGAAGGCCAGTCAGAGGGGCGGGGAACAACGTGCTTGCTGAAGAGATGCAGAACCGTTGGCGATTGCAGCAAGGGAGGAGCATCCTCTCTGGCGGATGCTCCGTTCCAGGGCAGTTTGGGCAGTCCCAGCTTCTGACGAAAGGACTGAATCGTTTTGCTTTCCTGTCGCCATTTGAGGAGACGAATGGCTTCATAGCTGAGCTGGTTGAGTTTTCCTTTGATCCGATTGCGAAGTCCTTTCTCATTGCCAGAAAGGTTCCCTGGCCAGTTCAGAAAGGGGAACGTTGTTGTTCTGATCAAAGGAATGGGGCTAACCACGGCGAACCGACAGCCCTCCGCTTCGGCAAGGTGATAACCCCAGAGAGCCAATGGAGGAGTGATGAGTAGGTCGCACCCATCGATTGCTGTGCGAGCAGTTTCCAGCCATTGGGTGAGCAAATTGTTCTGGATTAAGCGAATGGGCTTGCCCTCCATCAATTGAAGGCCGTCTTCAGAAGCCATGAGCTCACGGAAGTCTCCGGGAAGGGAGGTGAACCGCATCCCGGCGTCTTCTGCGGCCTCTTGGAAGTTGGGGCTGCCGATGAGATGCACCGTGTGACCGCGCTCTTGAAGTTCCTTTAGAAGGGCTAAGTAGGGCTCGAGATCACCGCGTGAGCCAACGCTGATCAGATGGATGCATGCCATTGGGAACGACGTTTAGATCCAGTTATTGTGAGCAAATTTTCTGCGGTGTGTTGGCTTTTACTTTTAGAAATTGCTGAGATATTTGTTAGCGCTCCTGTCCCTTCATTGATTGCTACTGAGCAGCACGATTAAAGAAAATATTCTCGCCCTTGGTTCGGGGCTAGGACCGACAGCATTCACCTTTGATTGCGAGGAAATTCATTTTTGAATGGAGCAGCTTTCATCCTTGAGATCATCTCAGTCCACAGTTCATCTGACTGGTCGGGCTCATCTCGCATTTTGTGAATGTGCCCTTACGTCCATCAGTCGACTGCCGTTACCCAGTTCATTGGGCAGCCCTGAGAGGAGTGGCTAAGAGTTGATTACCAACATCCGCTTCATTGGAGGAAGGCGACTGTGGACGCTGCCCGAGCCAAGAATGGGGATGTTGATGCAGACAAACTCAGACCTCCGCAACCCAAGCGAGGTGGTGGATGGTCCGTGATCACTGGATGGACGAGGGCTTTATTGAGCAGAAGGGGCAAAAGGCTCTGGCGAACCTTGAATCACAAAAGTGCTTGTTTGTCTTGTGCTTGGGGGACTGGAGGTCAGAACGGTGGCTTTCGCGATGAGCTAGGGGAGCCGCTCCAGCGTTGTATCAAAAGTGTTGAGGCGATCCAGTCCGAACTGCAGCCAGCTGTTCCTCGCCATGTTTTTGATCGCCTCAGCCTGGGTGAACTGCAGAACTTTGATTCAGCATCCTGTGACCGACTTGGGCGCCTGGATCGCCCCTTGATTCATCGGGCGGGTCAGGATTTTTACGAACCGATTCAGTGGGACGAGGTTTACGAACGTCTGGCCGATGCTTTCCTGGCCTCTCCTCCCGAGCGAGTTGCCTCTTATAGCTCTGGACGATCCTCCAATGAAGCGGCTTATCTGCTCCAGTTGTTGATGCGGGCGCGAGGTTCGAATAACCTCGCGGATTGTTCCGATCTCTGCCACGCACCATCAAGTGTGGGCCTGGCACGCGTGTTTGGAAGTGGTACCTCCAATGTGAGTTTGGAGAGCCTCCGTCAAGCCGATGGCGTCGTTTTGGTCGGCTCTAACGCCCCGGCGAATCACCCTCGCTTGATGAATGAGTTGATTCGCCTCCGCGATCGAGGGGGCACGGTGGTGGTGATCAATCCTGTTGTTGAGGGGGGGCTGCTCAAGTTCGGTTCGCCAGCTTTCCCGATCCGCTCCCTGTTGCTTGGGAGTGAGATCGCTTCTCTCTTCTTGCAACCGATTCCAGGATCGGATACGGCCGTTTTTCTTGGTTTTCAGAAGGCATGGCTGGAGAGTGGCGCTATTGCCTGGGAGTTTGTGAAAGCCCATAGCGTTGGCTGGGAGGCCTTGCGCCAACAGCTTCAAGCCACCAGCTGGCACTCGATCACGCAATGCTGCGGCCTCAGTCGTGAGGAGCTGGAGTACACCGCGGCGCGTTTGGCGGATTGCCGTGCTGTGGTGTTTGCCTGGGCCATGGGCATTACGCATCACTTGAATGGCACCACCAATGTGCAAGCTATTGCTAACTCGGCTGTTTTAAGCGGAAATGTGGGCCGTCCTGGCACGGGAACAATGCCGATTCGTGGGCACTCCAATGTTCAGGGATTCGGTTCCATGGGGGTGTCCATTCGCTTGCGAGAACCAATGCGACTGGCTCTCGAAGCATTACTGAAACGACCCTTGAGCCGCACTCCCGGTTATCACGCCCGTGATCTGATCGATGCTGCCGACCAGGGGCAGGTGGATACGTTGCTCTGCCTTGGCGGCAATCTGTATGGCGCCAATCCTGATAGCTATCAGGCTCGTCGCGCCCTTGGTCAGATTGACACGGTTGCCTATCTCGCGACCAAACCTAATCAGGGTCATTTTCATGGGCTTGGTGCTCGCCAGACCTTGCTCCTCCCCGTCTTTAACCGATTTGAGACTCCTCACCGCACAACCGTGGAATCTGGTAATAACTGGGTCCGATTGAATGAGCCCGGGACTACTCACTTAAAGCGAGCGAATCTCACCAGCGAAGTGGAATTTTTGGCGGAGTTGGCAGGCCGGATTTTTGGTGATAATCCGATCCATTGGAGACGTCTCCAGGATCCAATTTATGTGCGTGAATTGATTGCTCGCACTGTTCCTGGTTATGAGGAGATGGCCGGCATTGATGCAACGAAGCGCGAATTTGAAGTCAGCGGCCGGGTGTTTCAGACGCCTTGCTTTGCGACGTCAACGGGTCGCGCCCAACTCGCCCCAACGCTCCTACCCGATCTCAGCTTGCCCGATCCTGATCATTTTGGAGGGTTGGCTGATGGCGAACGCGGCCTTGTCTTAAGTCTCATCACAGCCCGTAGCCATGGCCAGCACAACACTGTTGTCTATCAATCAGGTGATCGTTATCGGGGCATGCCCCATCGGAAGACGCTGTTGATCAATTCTGAGGATTTGCAGCGCCAAGGGCTCGAGGCTCATGAACGGGTCACGGTTCAGGGCGAAGCGGGGCGCCTTGAACAGATCGAATTAATTCCCGGATCGATCCGGCCAGGTTGTGGACTGATGTTTTTTCCAGAAGCCAATGCGTTGATGCGTGGTGTGTCCGACCCGGCATGTGGCACGCCGGCCTTTAAGCGCGTGCCTGTTCTGGTGCGGGCTCCAGCGTGGCCAACTGGAGTGTGATCAAACCCCTGTTGCCGCTGGCTTACAACAATCGCTTCTCCCATGGGGTTTGGCTTTTGCATTGTCCAGAAGCGGAGTGATTACTAAACGGCCCCATTGCTTTGGACGATTAGAACAAAACTCAGCAACACTCTCACCTTGCTCTTAGGCGCCTCTAGGTGCCTAAGAGCTATCGGATTAAGGTTGTTTTGAGTCACATCGATGGGCGCAAACAATGGCTGAGAGTAGCTTTGATCCTTCAGTGGTGAAGGTCCCTGAGGCCGAGTGGATTGGTGATGTTCTGGGCTGCAGGATCAAGAATCTGCGTGCCGATCGTCTTGGTGACGGACGTGGCCTTCAATCCACAGCATGGCGCCTTGGCCTCGAAGCCGAGCCAGCTGATGGATGTCCCGAAACGCTCATCCTCAAGAGCGAAACAGCGGATCCAATGTTCAACGAACTCAGTCGTTTGAACAATGCCTTCGAGCGTGAAGTTGGCGTGTATCAACATTGCACGCCGCGCTTGAACGGCTATCAGCCCGCTGTGTATGCCAGCAGCGGTGAGGCTCCGGCCTGGTTGTTGATGGAGGATCTGTCACACCTGCTCGCAGGAGATCAAGTCGTTGGTCTGACCTATGAGCAAACGCTTTCGGCAGTGCGCAATATGGCAGCCATTCACGCGGAGTTCTGGATGGATTCTGCCTTGGAACAATACAACTGGCTCCCCCATCACGGTCTTTGGTTTGCATCACCAAAGCAGAGTGTTATGGAAGATTTTTTTGCTACTTATGGTGTTCGTTTTGGTTCGGAAGTGTTTATGGTGCTGTTCTCGAGCAAAGCGATGCGATCAATGCAGTATTGAGTCAACGCAAATGGACCCTGATTCATGGTGATTTGAGGGCCGACAATCTTTTGTTCGATGCCAGCGCAGCAGCCCCTAAGTCGGTGATCCTTGATTGGTCATGGGCTGCCCGTGGCCATGCAGCCGTTGATGTGGCCTTTCTGGTGGGTGGCAGTACGCCGGTTGCCCAAAGAACCGGCCATTACGTTGACTTTGTTCAGGCGTGGCATGCGGTATTGGTTGCCAATGGTGTTGATGACTACAGCTTGGATGATGCTTGGTATGACTGGCGCTTGGCGGCTCTACGCTGCATGACTGCCGGCGATGCGATGCACGGCTTCGCATCAAGCGATGCCGCCTCCACCCGCGTGGCATTGTTTATGGATGATGCGATTCAGCGGCACGCTGCGTTTGCCCTGGAATTAGAAGCGTGGCGCGCTTTGCCTGATCCCGCCGGTTTTTCTGCGTTCTGATCGGCGCAGTTGACCCATATTTGATTATCCATCAAGACTGCATGCCTGATTGCTTCCTTATCTCTGCCCCGTTGGATGATTTGTTGGGAATTGCAGTTGGGTGTTCAGTGCAGAAGGATGGGATGTTCACTCCGCTACTGAGTTGGTCTGGTCCCTGTGATCACCTGAATCCACTCCACTCCACTCCATGCGCTGAGTTGAGGCTTCAGCCACCAGCCGTATCGGCTGGCTCTACTTGACGCAGCGGTTGTGCCGGGTTGGCATTGACTCCCTGATTGCTGCCGGCAGGTGTTGTGCCAGGAAGAATTTCGAAGTCTGGTGTGAACTGCACAAGCATGGAGCGCAAGTTATCTGCCACAGCCCGGCTGCCATCAAGCTGCATGACGCCTTCCTGAACAAGTTGATCAAAGTCGGCGCTGCCGGTCATCAGGCGCTCGAGTTGGTCCCGCTCGACAGTGATCGTCAAATCAGGGGCATTCCCGCTGTATCCCTGGATGCTTGTGAGGGCGTCATTGCTGAGCTCAACGGCGAACCGCTCCCCGTTGTCCGGAGTGTTCAGATTGATGCGGAAGGCCTTTCCCGCGGTTTGATCCGGATCCAGGCGAATTCCTAGGAAATCAAGCCATAACTGGGTGGACATGGCTTTGATCATGTCTGGACCAGAGGTTTTGGGACTGGAACCCGAGGGGATGCCGGAGCGAAGCTCCAATGCCGCCGCAAGAAAGCTGTTGCGCACGCTTGGACTTTCTTTTTGGTAGCCGATCTGTTCGAAGGCATCAGCGAGCAGATCCTTGGCTGTGTTGTTGTTGGGCTGGGCGTAGACCAGCTTGTCGAGAATTTCAGTCGCCAGAAGGTACTGCCCCGCCTTGAGCAGGGCCTTTGCTTTGTCGAGAATCGGTGCTGCACCTCCCATCATTTCCACGTAAAGCGGGGCTGAATCAGACGGCGAAAGCGGCGTCAGTGTTGTGGGGTTGGCGTCCCAATACCCCAAATAGCGGTTGATCACGGCACGGCTATTGTGTTCTTCAGAGCCGTGATAGCTGTGAGCTGCCCACTGCTGTTTCAGGCTCTCAGGAAGGGTGTAAACATTGTGGATCTCATTAATCGTCACGCCTTTGTTGGCGTGATGAAGCACGTTGTTGTTGAGATGGGCGTAAGCATCACGCTGGGCCCGCATCACTTCCTGAATGCGTGCATTGCCCCAACGTGGCCAGCTATGGGAGGCAAACATCACATCGGCCTTACTGCCATAGCGAAACAGAGCCTCATTGATTTTTTTGCTCCACTCCAGTGGGTCGCGGATCAGAGCTCCTCGCAGGGTATAGATGTTGTGGATGGTCCCGGTGATGTTCTCTGCCGCCCAGAACGTTTTGAACTGTGGGAACCAGGTGTTCATTTCCGCTGGGGCTTCGGTGCCAGGAGTGTTCTGAAACTCCATCTCAATCCCGTCAATGGTGATCTGTTCGATCGGCTTGCTGATGATGCGGGAAGGTGGAATTAAACCAGTGGTTCCAGCAGCGGTGTTCTTGCCAATGGATTGATCCACATGTCCGAAGGGGCTACGAGACAACAAAACGCCATATTGATAAAAGAGACGGCGGTTCATCGCATTGCCGGCGTAGACGTTTTCGCTGACGGCGTGATCCATGAATCCCACCGGAGCAATCACCGGCACCTTGCCGCTACGCACATCTGCTTCGTCGACAACACCGCGGATACCGCCGAAGTGATCGGCATGGGAATGGGAGATCACGACAGCAGTGACAGGTCGTTCGCCTAACTGATCATTGATGAAGTCGAGAGCAGCGCGGGCGGTTTCCTTGGCCGTAAGCGGGTCGAAGACGATCCAGCCTCGATCCCCCTTAATGAATGAGATATTTGCTAGGTCGTAGCCCCGCACTTGATAGATGCGATCCGGTACAACTTCATACAGGCCATAGGCCATGTTGAGTACGGCTTGCCGTTGCAGGGAGGGGTGAATGCTTTCGAAGTCTTCTCCGTTGAGCAGCCATTCGTAGCTCTCCATATCCCACACAACCGTTCCGTCCTCTTTAAGGATTTGTTTGTAGGGGGGTACTGCAATCAATCCTTTTTTTGCTTCGTCGAAATCACGGGTGTCATCAAAAGGAAGAGCACCTTTGTTCTTCAGCCAGAGTTCGACGGTTGCCGCACTAGGTCCCTTGCCCTTTGGATGAAAATGCTGTCCGTGGGCGGTACCTGGATCGGAACGAACAGCTCCTCCGCCAGCGGCTAGCGCCGAAGCGGGAAGGCTCAGGAGCGGGATGAGTGCACTCGCTCAAGCAATCAGAAAGTTGGTTGTTAAAGCCATGATTGCGAGCAAGTCTGAATGGTACGTAGACCTTCTCTAGGGGACTCAGTTCACGTTTGCTGCTGCAATGTCATCGTTTGATGGGTGAGTTAAGTGAAAGCGTTTCAAACGATCGCAAGGTCCAAGCTCTAGAGCTCAGTCGCTCGTTGTTGGCCTGATGCGAGCAGTCAGGCAGTACAGCTGAGCATCTCCAAGGCGGCTTCTTTAGGCCTGTCTGCTTCCTTGCCGGGCCTTCGGAGCCCGGGTGGGTGCTCAGCCTCTCGCCCAGCGGCTCTCCGCAGTGCTTGGGCAGTGCCTGCCAGAGTGACCAGTGAACGACCGACCCATCGAACGCCGTTGCTAAGCCTGTCTGGCGCGATCATGCTGGGACTCCGCGACGTTCAGCAATATGGCCATGGCACGCATAGTGGAGTCGGGCGCTAGGCCTGCACCGAAGCGCATCGCCGGTTTTGACATCCGTATTCTGCTGAGCGGTGACGACGCCCAGGCCTTCGAGGTGTTTCTCACTTCGGGAAAGGACGGCACCGGACCGGCACCCCATTCCCATCCCTGGGATGAGACCTTCTATGTGCTGCGCGGGCCTGTCGTGTTCGGCGTGGGCGAGCGGAAGCAGGCGGTTGAGGCCGGGACTCTGCTGCATGTGCCCGGTGGAGAACGGCACTGGTATCGCTTCGGTGTGGAGGAGGGGGAATTCCTCTCGTTCACCTCCGGGAAGGACGCTGCCGCCATGTACTGCGATCTGGCAGGTTTGCCCTCTGATGCACCGAAGACGGATTATCCGGCCGTGGCGCTCCGGCATGGCCAGGAGGCACGACCTGCCGCGAGTTGAGGATGAGGTCTGATCCCCCGTCCGTTTTGAATTGCATAAGCGGCTGCTGGCCTGGTGGGGGCTGAACGGCCGCCATGACATTCCCTGGAAGCTGTGCCCCACGGTGTGCTCGTGGCAGAGCTGATGAGAGCAGCCAGACAACACTGCCCCCCTACCGAACAACGGATCATGAGATCGGCACGATCTCAGGGGTTTGTGCCCCCTTTGTGGACACGGATGCCGGTGTCGATTCGTTCGATTGTTGGTGCATCCAGGTGATGTTGCCAGAGGTTCACCACGGCCCAATAGCCCTGAGCATGAGGTTTGGTTGCGACTGTTGAATCCACCAGACCGCTTTGAATCTGCTCTAGCTGTTCGGGCAGATCATCAAGGGCCACCACCTTCACATCACCGGTTCGGTTCAGGTTCTGGATGGCGCGGCCGACACCGATGCCGCCGCCGGCATCGGCGACGACCCAGCCGCGCAGCTGGGGATGACGTTCCATGGTTGCCAGCGCTTGTTGTTCGGCAATTGTGATGCTGTCTTGGTCGATCGGTGTTGCCACGACTGTGATGCCGGGATGGCGTGCGAAGACCTGCTGATGGCAGCGCACCCGAATCGCATGGTTAGGAGCTGTGGTCACCCCCTGCATGATCGCGACTTCGCCCTGACCATTCAGGAGCTGCACCAAGCGTTCAGAAGCGATGCGTGCTTGTTGGCAGAAATCGTTGCCGATGCTGGTGAGTGGTAGATCAGACGGCGGCTCGGAGTCAAAGACATTCACCGCAATGCCTTGCTGCTGTGCCTTCTGCAACAAGGGGCGAAGGGCGGTGGCATCCAGCAGGTCAATGGTGATGCCGGTGGGACGTGAGCGGATAGCCGCCTCCAGGATGTTGGCCTGCTCTCCGGCATCAGCTTTGGAGGGTGGTCGGTAGTCGATCGAGGCTTTGCCTCCGGTCTGGGCCTCGATCATCACGGCGGCGGCACGAGCTCCCTTGCGGACCTTGTCGAACCAGGGGTGATGAGTTTTTGGGATCACCACAAAGCGCTGAGGCGCCAGGGTTGGTTTGGCTAGCGCTGGACTCGCTATGGCGGCTTGGACCAACAGGCCCAACAGCACGGGCAGTGTCTGCAGAGGCCGTTGCCTGGATGGGTGTGTGTGAGTGGTCATGGTGTCAGTCCTCTTGGGGTTGGCGGGCTTGAAGAGCGGCCTGTAGGCAGTAGGCCAGCGATATGGCACCAGCATCTGGATGCCCCAGGCTGCGCTCACCGTGGGGCCGGGCTCGTCCTCGCTTGGGCCAAAGATCAGCGGTTGCCTGGGCGGCCTTGAGGCAGACAGCTGCTGCATCGTTCAGTGCTGCTTCCAGGCCAAGACCCTGTTTGAGGTTGTTGTGCAGACGTTGGTGAAATGGTTCGAGAGCATCAAGCATGGTTTTGTCCCCCAAGGAGGCCTGCCCAAGGGTGCGGACTGCCAGCAGTGCCGCTTCGAGCGCTGTTGTCACCTGCTCGTCTACGGGACGATCCGAGATCCGCGCCAGGCTCTGACCGGCCGCCAGCAGTGCACCACCCCAGAGGGCGCCGGACGTCCCGCCGCCATGGTCCGACCAAGCTTCGCCGGCTTCCATCAACACTTCACCGGTTTCGCAGTTCTTGGCCAGGGCGGCATGGGCTGCTGCGGAGGCTCCCCGGATCCCGCGCACCATGCCGAGGCCGTGGTCACCATCTCCGGCGACGGCATCCAGTGCACCGAGTTCCTCCTCCCGTTGACAGAGGGCCTCTTCAACCGCTCTGAAGCGTGCCAACAACATTCGTTGCGGCGCTGTTAATTCGGCTGATTCGGCGGCGCTGGACTCGGCTTGTGGAGCTTTTGCGGAAGGCTGTCTGCCCACTGTGCTCGTGCCGGCGCCCGGAAGGGTCGTTGCGATCTGGGCATCCAACCCACGTCGGTAAGCGGGGCTGTCGGCTGGGGCGCTCCAGAACGGTTCCAGCTCCGCATCCAGCCAAAACAGGCTGAGTGAGACTCCTGCCATGTCGAGGCTGGTGACCAGCTCACCGCATTCGCAATCGGCCACCGTGACGCCGGCTTGCTTGAGGCTGTCGCTGATCGATGCGAACAGCACGAACAGTTCCTCATATTTGAAGCCCCCGAGGCCGTTGAGCAGCACCACCACACGCTGTTCCGCTGCCGTTACGTCCAATGGGCGTTCCTCCAGGAGCCGCTCCACCAGCAGCGAGGCCAGGCTGTCGGCATCACAGAGCGATCCCTCGCTCAGCCCCGGTTCCCCGTGCAGTCCCATGCCGATTGCCATCCGGCCACTTGGCACGGTGAAGAGCGGAGTACTCGCTCCCGGAAGTGTGCAACCGCTAAAAGCCACGCCCAGCGTGCGGGTGTGGGCATTGGCTTTTCGGGCCAGATGCTCCACCGCATCCAGGGTCAACCCGGCCTCGGCGGCCGCACCAGCCACCTTGTAAACGGCTAACCCTCCGGCGATGCCTCGACGCTGTTCCATTTGATCGCTGCCGGCGCTGGCAATGTCATCGGTCACCGTCACGATCCGTACGTCGATGCCCTGGCGTCGCAGTCGCTCGGCTCCGAGGCTGAAATGGAGGACATCGCCGGCGTAATTGCCGAAGGTCATTAACAGGCCGCCGCCCTGCTCCACGGCGGCGCCAACCCGCTGCACCTGCCCGGCCGAGGGTGAAGCAAAGATGTTGCCGCAGACGGCCGCGCTGGCCATCCCAGCTCCCACTAGCCCAGCAAAGGCTGGATAGTGGCCTGAACCTCCGCCCACGACTATGCCGACCTGGCCCGGGGCCATGGGGCTGAGGCGGATCACGCCACCGTCAACACGCTTTACATGTCGGGGATGGGAGGCGGCGAAACCATCGACGGCTTGCTCTGCGAACCGAGCAGGGTCTGTTGGTAGATAGCTCATATCCAACTTTATGCAGCGTTGAGAATCCTGGTCAGCTCGTTTTCAGCTGTTGTGATGTCTGATTCTGAGGCCGCTGCTGATGCCCCTTGAGATTGCCGTGCCCTCAACTCAGGCGCTTCTGTCCTGGTGGGAAACCGAGGGCCGTCGCGACCCAGTCCAGAAGCCCTGGATGTTCAAGGCCGATGGCCTCTGGCCAGATCCTGATGATCTGCTCGACCCCTACGGCGTTCTGGTTGCCGAAGTGATGCTGCAACAGACCCAGTTGCAGGTGGCGTTGCCTTACTGGCAGCGCTGGATGGAGGCTTTTCCCACTCTTGAGCTGTTGGCTGAGGCGCGCCAACAGGATGTGTTGCTGTTGTGGCAGGGGCTTGGTTACTACTCGCGAGCCCGTCGTCTTCTAGCGGGTGCAAAGCCATTGCTTGGTCAGATTGCTCCTACCTCAAGCACGAGGCTCTCGGCTTGGCCGAAGGATCTTGACTGCTGGATGGGCCTCCCTGGGATTGGCCGCACCACTGCGGGGGGCATCCTCTCGTCTGCCTTCAACAGCCCGCTGGCGATTCTTGATGGCAATGTGCGCCGGGTCTTGGCGCGGCTTGAAGCTCATCCCAAACCTCCGGCGCGTGACCAAGCCTTGTGTTGGCAATGGAGTGAGGCTTTTGTTGCGGCTGCACCCGGCCGTGCTCGTGATCTCAATCAGGCCCTGATGGACCTCGGTGCCACCGTCTGCACTCCCCGTTCACCCAATTGCGAGTGCTGTCCTTGGCAGATGCATTGCGCTGCTTACGCTGCTGGCGATGTGGAGCGCTACCCCGTGAAAGACACCCCTCGAGCTGTTCCCTTTCAAGTGATTGGTGTCGGTGTTGTGCTGAACGAAGCCGGTGAAGTGCTGATTGATCAACGCCTAAATGAAGGGTTGTTGGGCGGGCTATGGGAATTTCCTGGCGGGAAGCAGGAGCCAGGCGAGTCGATCGTTCAGACCATCGCCAGGGAATTGCGGGAGGAATTGGCCATTGACGTGTCTGTGGGAGAGGAGCTGATCAGCCTTGACCATGCCTACAGCCATAAAAAGCTGCGGTTTGTGGTGCATCTCTGCCAGTGGCGACAGGGTGAACCCCAGCCACTTGCGAGCCAGCAGGTGTGCTGGGTGCGTCCGGAGTCTTTGGCTGACTATCCCTTCCCTGCTGCCAATGCTCGAATCATTGCTGCGTTGTTAGAGCATTTTTCCAAGTAAGGGACGTTGGTTGGCATCATGCTTTGCCGTAGCCAGCCTTAAGGCATCCGACTTGCTGTCATGGCCGATCTGTCTGCGTTGGCTGCTCGCGTGTTGTGCCTGGGTGAGGCCTTGGTGGATCGGCTTGGCCCGCTTGGCGGGGATCCTGCTACTGCTGCGCCCGATTCTTGTGATGATCGCTTGGGTGGTGCACCCGCCAACGTGGCCTGTGCTCTTGCTCGGCTTGGCACACCCGTTGGCCTCGTTGGTCGACTTGGTGAAGATGCCATTGGTGCTGCATTCCTTGAGCTTTTCGAGCGTCGGGGTGTAGATGTGCGGGGCCTGCAATCAGATGCAAGCCGTCCGAGTCGGGTGGTGTTGGTTCGCCGCCATGCCAATGGGGAACGCGTGTTTCAGGGATTTGCCGGAGATCACATCCTGGGTTTCGCGGATCAACTGCTGGCTCGTGGCTGTTTGGAAGCGGTCTGGCCGGGCTTGGCCGAGCAGGCTCGCTGGTTATTGGTCGGCACGATTCCCTTGGCATCGATGGCTTCTGCCGACGCGTTGCAGTGGGTGTTGGCTCAGGCCAAGGCTGCTGGTCTTGCCTTGGCTGTGGATGTGAATTGGCGTCCCACCTTCTGGGATCCCGAGGCAGACCCAGCGGCGGGTCCTACCGCTAATGCATTGGCGCTGATCAAGCCGGTGTTGGAGCAGGCCTTCCTGATCAAATTGGCCCGGGAGGAGGCGTTGTGGTTTTTCGGCAGTGATGATCCTGCTGCTATCGCTGCGGCGTTGCCACAGCAGCCCGACGTCGTGGTGACCGATGGAGCCGCGCCCGTTCGCTGGTTCATCGCCAAGGAAGCCGGGAGTATGCCGGTGTTCCCTCCCGCTCAGGTGATCGACACCACAGGGGCAGGGGATGCCTTCACCGCCGGTCTGTTGCATTGTTGGGATCGCCCTGTCACGGAGCGGTTGCGCTTTGCTTCAGCATGCGGAGCCCTGGTCTGTGGCGGTGCTGGAGCGATCGACCCACAGCCGCGAGAGCAGGACGTTCTCGCTTTCCTCAAACAATGACAGTACGGGCGTTGCTACGGATGGGGGATCCTCTGCTGCGCCAGGTGGCCCAGCCGGTCATGGATTGCCAAGCCCCGCACTTAGTCGAGTTGGTCGCGGATCTCCAGGACACGATGGCAGCGCATTCCGGTGCCGGTTTGGGAGCACCACAGATTGGTGTTTCCCTGCGCGTGGTGATCTTCGGTGGGGGAGGCCCCAATCTCCGCTATCCCGATGCTCCACCGCTGCCGTTCACAGTGCTGATCAATCCCGAGCTGACGCCTCTGGGTGAAGAGCGCGCCCTGGGGTGGGAAGGTTGCCTCAGTGTTCCGGGTCTGCGTGGCGAGGTGAAACGCTGGAACCGGCTGCGCTACCGCGGCTGGACGCCGGAAGGGGTCTGGCTGGATCGGACTACGGATGGCTTCCATGCCCGTGTGGTGCAGCATGAATGTGATCATCTGGATGGGGTGCTTTTCCCTGATCGCCTTGATACTCCTCAGGCCTTCGGCTTTATTTCTGAATTAGAGCAAGCGGGTCGAATTCCCATCGTGCCCTACTGATGAGGTGCTGCGCACGCAGCTTGCTCCCATGGCGCTGCCCCAGCGCACGCAGCCTCTTAGGTCCTCCCCGTTGAGATGGCCAGCAATGAAGCCCGCATCAAAGGCGTCCCCGGCACCCGTCCCACCACGAAAGGCGGTGGGATAGGCATCACTACGAATGCGCAGCCCATCGCTCATTGCATAAGTCCCATGAGCTCCATCAGTAATCACTACCGTCCGAGCCTCCGCATCGCAAAACATTTGAGCCTGATCCCAGGGGTTGCTTTGTGCTGTGAGGAGAGCCGCTTCATCACGATTAGGGAGCACCACGTCGGTGAAGGGCAAGACTCGTCGCACCCGTTCCATGGCAGCAGGGTCTTGGACTTCGATCACGTCCAGCGTTACCAGAGCACCGTTGGCGCGGGCTTTCCGAAGGCGCTCCAGGGTTTGATCGCTTTCGAGGGCGTCTAGCAAGAGAAAGCCGCCGATATGAACGATGGCTGCGGATTCGATCATCTCCTCAGGAATGCTGCTGCTTTTGAAAAGCCGGTTGGCTCCCACCACTGAGATCAAGCCTCGATCATTCCCCTCCACATTGAGCACAGCCGATGTTGCTGTCGTGTCCTGGGAGCAGCGGCTTCCCCCAGTGGTTTGAACTCCAGCTTCCTCAAAGGTTTGTAGAAGAAAGTCACCAGATGGATCATCTCCAATGCATCCCCCTTAGCACACATCCACTCCCAACCTGGCTAGGGCGTATGCGGTGTTTGCAGCACACCCCCCAAGCAGAGTTCTATGTGGGATGTCTCTACGGTTTGGCCGGGATTAGGCAGGGCAGGCACTGGGTCGCAGACCAGATCAGCGCAGAGAAGACCAAGGCATAAACAATCCAACTACACCAGCCCCCCCACAATTGGCCACCAGCAACTATCACGCACTTGTTGCTCCGCTGACTTGGTTTCCGCGTTGCGGATTTCAGCGGCAATGCTGTCTAAGAGCGATCCGTGCAACAGCGGACCCATGGCTTCAAGAAGGGCAGCGTCCCTCTCCAGTGCCATTCGTGCCTCAACAAGACTGGCTGGAAGCCTTGGGATGGAGTGGTCCGTTACTAGTGCAGGATCGCCGATCTGCTCTGGAGGAAGGATGCGTTTATTTCTCATGGCATCCATCACCTGGGCCTGTAGTGCACCGAGTAGAAGGTAGGGATTTGCAGTGGGATCCACGGCCTTGATCTCCAGATGGGCCGCACTTTGATCTGTTGCGGTGGGAATGAACCGAACGGCGGCCTCACGGTTCTCCATTCCCCAGACCTGGAAGGGCGCAGACCAGCTGCTGGGCACGAGGCGTAGATAGGACACGGGCGAGGGGCTGGCCAGCGCTACCAGCCCAGGTAACTGTTCGAGCACCCCTGCGATCAGAGCTTCACCTTCAGGACGAAGCCCATAGGGGCCGGAACCGTCTTGTAGCAAGGGGCCTTGAGAATCTCGGACGCTGAAGTGCAGGTGGCCGCCATTCCCAACCCAATCGAGCCTGGGTTTGGCACTAAAACTGCTGTACCAGCCGAAGCGGCGCGTCACACGCTGAATCACTAATCGGGCACGAATCAGCTGGTCCGCCGCTTGAAGGGGGGCTTGGGCTGCGAAGGAGAGCTCAAACTGGGAGGGGCCATATTCGGGATGGAACTGGAGCCAGTCCACATCGGCTGCATCCAGCGCCTCGAGCAGTGCCGAGGCGTAATCGAGGCCTTCGATCAAGCGGTCCGCGCCATAGGGCCCACCAGCGATCACCGCCTTTGGGGAGCCGTCGTTGTCTGGGGTGATGACGACCCATTCCAGTTCAAATCCGGCTGTGAGGGAAAGCCCTTCTCGATGCAACGTTTCTCCCATGCGGCGGCAGAAGTGGCGCTGATCTGCCTCGTAGGCATCACCGCTGTTGCGGTTCCATCGTTCGCCGGCGGCCCAGGCCCAGCCCTGATCAGGGTCCAGCATCGCCAGGGAGGATGGATCAGCTTTGAGGCGCAGATCTCCATCCGGCCTGGTTAGACGATGCGCCGGATCGATGATTCCGTCCGAGCGAAAGGCGTCTGAGATTGGCGAGAAGCCGACGCCGACATCGATGGCGAGCTGCCAACGGCGTAATGGCACAACCTTCACAAGCGACTCGCCCGCGTGGTTGTCCCAGGTGATGGCGATTTGACGCATACCTCTGGCACCTAACGCTTCGAGAGACAGGTCATGCTCCGTGCTCATGGTTTGGTGTGCACTGTTTCAAGCATGACGCCTGCTGGGTTCTGATGCTGCGCTCCTGTTGCCTTGGTGTGGGGGCTTGGGCTGAAACAGTGATTGATCAGAATCAACCTTCAGAAGGAGTGCATTTGATGGTTTTCAGGCCCAGCCGCTGGCCCTGGTTGGCCGTTCTTGCGGCGGTTGTTTTGGCCTTATTGGTGCATGGTCAGGCTGAATCGGCCTTGCCGTTTTGGGCTGGTCTGCCTGTTTGGGTGTTGGTGTTCATCGGCCTGCAGGCGGTACTCACCTTTGCCGCTGCTTGGATCGCCGGCCCATGACCACCACTCTGATTTCAGCGTTCCTCGCTCTCGTTGTTTACCTGCTGGCGTTGCTCTGGCTCGGGACTCAGAGTCTCGGGGGCCAAACCAACAGCGCCGACTCCTATTTCCTGGCCGATCGGCGGCTGCGTGCCGGCGTGCTGTTCTTCACGCTGATCGCGACCAACTTCAGCGCCTTCTTTTTTCTTGGTTTTGCTGGTGCGGGCTATCGCATCGGGATTGCCTATTACCCAATGATGGCGTTTGGAACAGGGTTGGCTGCCCTTAGTTTCGGCAGCCTGGGCTGCCGGGTCCGCAGGCTCAGTGCTGACCATGGCCTCATCACTCCGTCTGAATTGATCGGCCATCTCTTGCCAGGGGAGGGACTGCGCCTGTTGGTGCTTGCGGTGATGGTGCTGTTCACCCTTCCTTATTTGGCCCTGCAACCTCTTGGTGCCGGTTATTTGCTCGAGAGCCTCACGGGAGGAGCGGTTCCTTTTGAGGTTGGAGCTGTCCTGCTCACCGTTGTGATTGTGCTGTACGTGGTGGGCGGCGGCATGCGAGCTGTGGCGCGAACCGACGTGCTTCAGGGGATCCTGATGTTTTCTCTGATGCTGATGGCCTTTGTGGCGGTCGCCAAAGGTGTCGGTGGCGTCGAGATGGCCAATCGCACGCTTTTTGTCCAACGTCCTGAGCTGTTCAGTGCGGCAGGACTGGGCAATTTTTTTACGCCGCGAATGCTGGCCAGCTATCTGCTGCTTTGGCCGTTGTGCCTGCCGATGTTTCCGCAGATGCTGATGCGTTTTTTTGCTGCAGGGGATGACCGCTCGTTGAAGCAGTCGATGGTGCTTTACCCAGTCGTAGCGGGAGTGCTGTTCATTTGTCCTGTGATGATCGGGATGTGGGGGCATCTGGCCTTCCCTGATCTGCTGGGTCGCGCGTCCGATCAGATCATGCCGTTGATGTTGGGGCGCTACAGCCCGGAATGGTTAACGGGAATCGTGATGGTGGGGGCCTTGGCTGCCTTTATGTCCACCCTGGATTCCCAGTTGTTGGCGCTGTCGTCGATGCTCACTCGCGACTTTTATAAAAGGTATTGGCGACCGCAGGCTTCTTTGGCGGAGCAAGTGCGTGTTGGGCAGCTCGTGGTGATCGCTCTTGCAGTCGCTGGTCTTGCCATCGCCCTGCGTCCGCCGGAGGCCATTCTGTCGCTTGCAACCCATGCGTTTTCGGGTCTCGCACTGCTGTTTCCGATGCTGGTGGGGGCGGTCTATGGCCTGCGCTGGTCCGTTGTTGGCGCCATGTTGTCGGTGATCGCAGGGGAAGCCGTTCTGCTGGGTTTTGCTACTGGCGTGATTCCGCAGGCTTTTCAGGGGGGCTGTCTGCCTTTGATCCCTGCACTCGTTGTGGCCTGCACGGTTTTGGGAGTGGATCAGCTCATCGCTCGCTGGTCGTCGTCAGGTTTGCGGGCCTAACGTTTGGCGGCTGAAGCGAGACGGTTCGTCCGCTGGCAGCTGCGTAGTTGAGATCCAAGAGCCAGGCATCTGGAAGAGACAGGCTGAGCCGCTCCGGCCACTCCACTACGAGCAAAGCCCCCATGGCGTTTGCCTCTTCCTCCTCTTGAAGGAAAAGGTCATCAGCTGCGATGGCTTGCTCGAGCCGGTACAGGTCGAGATGGATGAGAGGGGGGGTTCCTTCCGGGTAGTGCTGAGCGAGCGCGAAGGTTGGGCTGGTGATCGGTTCTTGGATTCCTAGGGCGCCAGCTAGCCCTTGGACGAGAGAGGTTTTGCCTGCACCGAGCGGTCCTCTCAACAGCAGGATGTCGTGCGCTTTGAGGCGCGCTGCCAACATCCGGCCAAGCTCTTTTGTGGCCTCGAGATCGTCAAGGATCCTTGTCTCATCTGTAGATTGGCTGGTAAGGGAGCCCGAAGCCTCGGCGTCTCCGAAGTATTTATCGTTCACATCCTCCTCAGGGAGCTTTTCAATATGGTGGCAACAGCCGCGGCAACGACCGAACTTCAGGTCGCAAAGGACTACGTCATTGCGGATATCGGATTAGCCGATTTTGGACGCAAGGAACTCAATATTGCTGAGACCGAGATGCCCGGTCTGATGGCATTGCGTGCCAAGTACGGCAAGGAGAAGCCCTTGAAAGGGGCCCGGATCGCCGGCTCTTTGCACATGACGATTCAGACCGCTGTTCTGATCGAAACTCTGATCGAGCTTGGTGCCGATGTGCGCTGGGCCTCCTGCAACATTTTCTCCACCCAAGACCATGCCGCCGCTTCGATGGCTGCTGCTGGAGTTCCCGTCTTTGCTGTTAAGGGTGAAACCCTTAAGGAGTACTGGGATTACACCCATAGCATTCTCGAATGGGGCGATGGTGGAGCGCCCAACATGATCCTGGACGACGGTGGCGATGCCACCGGTCTGGTGATGTTGGGTAGCAAGGCTGAGCAGGACATCACCGTGCTCGACAACCCTTCCAACGAAGAGGAGACCTTCCTGTTCGCCTCGATCAAGAAGAAGCTGGCGACGGATTCCAGCTTCTACAGCCGCATCAAGGCTGAGATTCAGGGCGTCACTGAGGAGACCACCACTGGAGTGGCACGTCTCTACAAAATGCAGAAGAGCGGAGAGCTTCCCTTCCCTGCGATCAACGTGAACGACTCGGTCACCAAGAGCAAGTTCGACAACCTCTATGGCTGTCGTGAATCCCTGGTGGACAGCATCAAGCGCGCAACCGACGTGATGGTGGCTGGCAAGCAGGCCCTCGTGGTTGGCTACGGCGATGTGGGCAAGGGTTCAGCCCAGTCATTGCGTGGTCTTGGCGCCACCGTTTGTATTGCTGAAGTGGATCCCATTTGCGCCTTGCAAGCTGCGATGGAGGGTTACCGGGTTGTCCGCCTTGAGGATGTGGTGGACCAGATGGACATCTTTGTAACCGCCACCGGTAACTACCAGGTGATCCGCAATGAGCACCTGGTGAAGATGAAGGACGAAGCGATCGTCTGCAACATCGGACACTTCGATAACGAGATCGATGTGGCTTCGCTCAAGTCCTATGAGTGGGACAACATCAAGCCTCAGGTGGATCACATCACGTTGCCAAGTGGCAACAAGATCATTCTTCTGGCCGAGGGTCGTCTCGTGAATCTGGGTTGCGCCACCGGTCACCCCAGTTTCGTGATGAGTAATTCGTTCACAAACCAGGTGTTGGCTCAGATTGAGTTGTTCACCAAGGGCAGCGAATATGGCAAAGAGGTGTACGTGCTGCCTAAGCACCTCGATGAGATGGTGGCTCGCCTCCATCTTGAGAAGATCGGTTGCAAACTCACCGAGTTGAGCAAAGATCAAGCTGATTACATCAACGTTCCTGTAGAAGGTCCCTACAAGCCTGATCACTACCGTTATTGATCGCTTTTTAGGTTGATTGAGGGCTGCAAATGCAGCCCTTTTTTTATGGCCTTGTTGCTTTTAAAGATTGCCTCGTAAGCGATGAATTATTCTCAGTTCCCTTCGTTTTTG
Source organism: Synechococcus sp. SYN20 (assembly GCF_014279555.1). Lineage (NCBI taxonomy): Bacteria > Bacillati > Cyanobacteriota > Cyanophyceae > Synechococcales > Synechococcaceae > Synechococcus > Synechococcus sp. SYN20. The sequence continues at coordinate 141,591 of NZ_CP047959.1, forward strand.
CAATTGTGCTTGTCGGGATTTAATGGCTTTAGGTATTGCTTCTTTGCGAATTAAGCAGTGTATCGCTTTTCTGGGTAGTAAAATACATGCAAGATGATTGCAAAGCCTTATTTTTCTAGCGAGAAAAGCTAAAACAGTGCTGTTTCGTCTCGTGGGTTGCCACTGCTCGAGAGCTCGGGAAATGGCTCAGGCTTTTCGTTTCAAATGATTCTTTTCTGGCTCAGTGGCATAAATATTTCTGCTTTTCTAAAGGCTGATTCTGCTCTGTAAATCTCATCGTTGTCGAGGATGTGGCTTGGCCGAAAAGTATGAAATAATAATTTGAATTTGTTTTTGTTGTTGATGGGTCTGTCTGAACTGATTACCCAGCTCCCAGAGCTGATTGGACAGGCCGTCGAGGCGAATCAATGGTTGGGGTATGGCGCCATTTTTGCGGCCATGTTTCTGGAAAATTTGTTCCCGCCTATCCCCTCAGAGCTGATCATGCCTTTGGGTGGTTTTTATGTGCAGCAAGGGCAATTGCAATTCATCCCGGTTGTTCTTGCTGGTTTGATTGGAACGGTGTTGGGGGCGTTGCCTTGGTATGGCATCGGCCGCGTGATCAATGAGAAGCGGATTGAGCAATGGCTGGAGAGGCATGGCCGCTGGATCGGTATCAGTCCTGAGGAGCTCGCGCGAAGTCGCCGTTGGTTCAGCCGCTACGGCACAGCCCTCGTGTTTTGGGGACGGTTGGTGCCAGGCATTCGCACCTTGATTTCGGTTCCTGCAGGAATCGAGCTGATGCCGATGGCGCCATTCTTGATTTGGACCACGGCTGGCAGCCTGATCTGGACGCTGTTGCTCACCATCGCTGGCATGGTGCTGGGTGAGGGCTACAGCAATGTGGAGGTCTGGATCGACCCCGTTTCCAAAGTGATCAAGGTGGGCTTGGTTGTTGCCGTTTTGGCTGGTGGGATCTGGCTTGCCCTCAGGATTTGGCGTCGCCGTCAGTCGTCTGACTAACCAGCACCAGCTGACATAAGCCAGCAACCGGCTGTTGTGAGCCCCTCGATTAAAGGGAGCAGCCGGTCGCCATGGCGGGCTGATTCAGAAGGGAACTTCTTCGTCGCTCGGGCTCCCTCCCCCGAATCCTCCGGATCCAGCTTCGCTGTCGCGTTTGGAGCCCAGGAGTTCGAGGCGATCAACGCGAACAACAGGCTTACTGCGCTCTTCGCCGCTGTTGCGATCGGTCCAGCGATCCAATTTGAAGCTGCCGATGATGCCGAGAAGTGAGCCCTTTTTGACGTAATCGGCTGCAACCTGGGCTTGTTTTCCCCAGATCTCAAGGTTGAACCAATCCGGTTCATCGTCGCGGCTGCGGCGATTCACGGCGATGGTCAGGTTGGCCACCATGCTTCCCGATTCGAAGTAACGAACTTCGGGGTCTCGGCCGGCTCGGCCGACCAGGGTTACGGAGTTGACACCCATAAAGGATTGGTTCTGCGTGGAACAATGATGCGCCACGGTTGTCGTGGCTGCTTTTAAAAAGTTCCACCCTCAGCACCGGATGTATCAGACGGTGTATGTCACTCCATCTAAGATTCGTCGAATTGTGCCCCAACCAGTGCTTTTTCGTCGGTTTCAGCTCTCCCGTGACATCGGTATCGACCTCGGCACTGCCAACACCCTGATTTATGTCTCAGGAAAGGGGATCGTGTTGCAAGAACCCTCAGTAGTGGCGATTGATCTGGAGAGGGGGGTGCCTCTTGCCGTTGGTGATGAAGCGAAGCTGATGCTCGGCCGTACGCCCGGCAACATCCGTGCGATACGGCCCCTGCGCGATGGCGTGATCGCTGATTTTGATGCGGCTGAGCAAATGCTCAAAAGCTTCATTCAAAAAGGCAATGAGGGGCGTGGGATCGTCGCCCCACGCTTGGTCGTGGGAATCCCAAGTGGAGTGACGGGTGTGGAGCGCCGCGCCGTGCGTGAGGCCGGCCTGGCCGGCGCAAGGGAAGTGCATCTCATCGATGAGCCTGTGGCCGCGGCGATTGGTGCAGGTTTGCCGGTCACGGAGCCCGTTGGCACGATGATTGTGGATATCGGCGGTGGAACCACCGAAGTGGCGGTGCTCAGCCTCGGAGGCACCGTGCTGAGTGAATCCGTTCGCGTTGCCGGTGATGAAATCAGCGATGCGATCGGTGTCCATCTCAAAAAGGTTCACAACCTGGTGGTGGGTGAGCGCACCGCAGAAGACATTAAAATTCGAATCGGTTCCGCATTCCCCGACAATGAGTTTGATCAAACCTTGATGGATGTTCGTGGCCTGCATCTCCTATCGGGTTTGCCGCGCACGATTCAGCTTCAAGCCGGTGACCTTCGTGAGGCCATTGCTGAGCCACTCAACGTGATTGTTGAGGCGGTCAAGCGCACGCTCGAACGCACTCCTCCTGAGTTGGCAGCCGACATCGTTGATCGAGGAATCATGCTTGCCGGTGGTGGGGCCTTGGTGAGAGGGATAAGTGACCTGATCAGCCATGAGACGGGGATCTTTACCCACATTGCGGAAGATCCACTCCTCTGCGTGGTGAATGGTTGCGGTCAGGTGCTTGAGGATTACAAGCGCCTTCAGCGTGTCTTGGATACACCCGAATTCGTTCGATCAGACACGAGCCTCTAATCTCCATGGGCTCTTCGCCGTGGCCGCAGGGACCCCGTTCACGAAGCCTGAAACGAATCTGGCCTTGGCTCGTAGTGCTCGTAGTGCTGGCGATGGTGCGTTGGAGCAAGGGCGCCGGCTTTGCCGATGCTTATGCCCTCCTGACACGTCCGTTTTGGCCGGGTTCAGCTCAGAAACAGTGGATCCAGTCAGCGCAGCAGCAGAACACTGCCACGCGTTTGCAGCTGCTCGAGGTGGATAACGCCCGTTTGCGGGAGATGCTTGCGTTGGATCGTCAAGAGGCCAACAACGCCATTTCCGCAGCTGTGATCTCCCGAACGCCTGAGGGCTGGTGGCAGCAAATCGTGCTTGGAAAGGGGGTGCTGGATGGCATCCAACAAGGTGATGCGGTGATCGGTCCAGGTGGATTGATTGGCCGGGTTCAAAGTGCCACGCCTGCTACAAGCCTTGTGCGTTTGCTCACTGCCCCTGGGAGTCGAGTTGGCGTTTGGGTGCCACGTACCCGACAACATGCACTGCTGGTGGGAATGGGAACGTCTCGCCCTGAACTGAAATTCATCGACAAAGACGTGAAGGTTCGGCCTGGTGATTTGGTGAGCACCTCCCCAGCCAGCACCCTGTTGCCTGCGAATCTTCCAGTGGCCGTGGTGCAGTCCTTGAACTCCAGGGCGGTGCCGGCTCCAACGGCTTTGGTTCAGTTGATTGCGCCTCCGGATGCGATCGATTGGGTGCAGGTGAGTAGGCGCTGATCGATGGTTCGTCTTCATCGCCAACCGATCTGTGTTGCCTCTGGGTTGTTGGTGCCGTTGATCAGCTTGGCGGCACCGTCATGGCTGAGCTTGGGAGGTATTTTGCCGAGCTGGGCTGTGTTGTGGCTGCTGCCTTGGGCGCTGGTTGATGGACCGGTGTCGGGCGTGATCGCTGGTGCGGCGATGGGGCTAGTCCTGGATGGTCTCAGCGTGGGAGATGCCAGTCAGGTCCCTGCTTTGATGCTGTTGGGCTGGTGGTGGGGACGGCTTGGGCGGCGCGGACGCCCGATTCAACGCAGTCTCAATTTGGGGTTGCTGGCTTGGATCGGCACGATGGTGCTTGGGCTGACTCTTTGGGCGCAGCTGTTGGTTCAGGGGGTGGATGCTCCTCTCGCCAAAGCCTTTGCATTGCATACGCTTTTTGCGCAAGGGCTGATGACGGGCCTGATGGCCCCGATGATTGGGTCTTGGCAACTCCTGATCTGGCGACGGCGCACTCCCGCATGATTCAGCACACTTCGCATCGCCATAACTTCCATCGCCGCAGATGGCTCGCCCTGGCTCTTTTCAGCACGGTGTTGCTGATCGGGGGATGCCGGCGTGCCGCAGCTCCAGAGGGCGCTCTCCAGCTTTGGACTCTGCAATTAGCGCCCAAGTTCAACACCTACATGAAACAGGTGATCGATCGCTGGGACGCTGACCATCCCGATGCACCAGTGCGTTGGACAGATTTGCCTTGGGGTTCGGTGGAGCGGAAGCTCCTTGCTGCGGTGTTTGCGCGAACTGCTCCGGATGTGGTGAATCTCAATCCCCCCTTTGCGGCCAACTTGGCAAGCAAGGGTGGGTTGACCGATCTCACGCCGCTGTTGCCGCCCGATTCCGCTCAGCGCTATTTGCCTTCGGTGTGGCGTGCGGCAGGCGATCCAAAGGCGGGCCAGATTGCCGTTCCTTGGTATCTCACGGTGCGCCTCAGCTTGGTGAACCAGCAGTTGCTTCAAGAGGCTGGCGTCAGCTCGCCCCCTCGTCGTTGGGAGGATGTGCCTGCCTTTGCCCGTCAAGTGCGAGAGCGAACAGGGCGTTATGGCCTGTTTGTTACGGCCGTGCCCGACGATTCCGCCGAATTGCTGGAGTCGATGGTGCAGATGGGGGTCGTGTTGCTGGATCAAAAACAGCGAGCTGGATTCGACTCTCCCGAGGGGCGCAAGGCGTTTGCGTTTTGGACCGATTTGTATCGAGAGGGGCTTCTTCCAAGGGAAGTAGTCAGTCAGGGGCAGCGACGGGCGATTGAGCTCTACCAAAGCGGTGAGCTCGCCCTGCTGGCCAGTGGGGCTGAATTCTTACGCAGCATCCAGACCAATGCGCCTGGCGTGGCGTCGGTGACCTCCCCGCAACCGCCGCTCACCGGCGGTGATGGCACCGCCAATGTGGCGTTGATGACGCTTGCGGTCCCTCGTCAGAGTGAGCGACCGCGAGAAGCGTTGTCGTTTGCACTGGATCTCACGAACGGCCCGAATCAAGCGCGCTTTGCGCGCGAAGCCAGGGTGTTGCCCTCCTCCTTGGAGGCTCTCAGGCAGGTGCGCGCTGAGCTTGAAGCCGAGCGACCTGCAACTCCCGAGCAAGCTCAAATTCGAGAGGCAAGACTTCTTTCTGCCAAGACGCTGGAGCGGGCGAGGGTTCTTGTGCCTGCAACGCCCGGGGTGAAGCGTCTTCAAAGCATCGTGTACACCCAACTTCAGCGGGCGATGTTGGGTCAAATCAGCAGTGAGGAGGCGGTGCGTACGGCGGCTGAGCAATGGAATCGTTACTCAGAGGCGCGATGGCCCTAAGCCGCCACTCACGGCGTTTATGACTCGCGTTGAAGTGAAAACATAAAAACAATCGAAAGCCTGAGTTCTTAGCTTTTCGTGGCTCACGAACTGTTCACGCTGACCGGTAGAGTCGCTTCTCTTCACAATGTGTTGCGATGCCCACAGATGGGCCTTCTGTAAAAGGAACCATTCTTGTGGTGGACGACGAGCCAGCAGTGAGGCGGGTTCTGTTGATGCGTCTGCAATTAGCTGGTTACAACGTCGTCTCCGCTGAAGATGGCGAGGAAGCGCTGGAAAAATTTCACAGCGAATCACCGGATCTCGTCGTTCTCGACGTGATGCTTCCAAAGATGGATGGCTTTGCTGTCTGCCGGCGCTTACGCGCTGAATCCTGCGTTCCAATTATTTTTCTTTCGGCCCTGGAGTCCATCTCTGAGCGGGTGGCTGGCCTTGACCTTGGGGCTGACGACTATCTTCCGAAGCCATTTAGCCCCAAGGAGCTAGAAGCCCGCATTTCCACGATCCTGAGACGGGTGGGGTCTGGTGCTGCCACTGTTGAGCCCCGCGAAATTCCCAGTGGCCAAGGGGTGATGCGGGTTGGAGATTTAGTGGTGGATACCAATCGCCGACAGGTGAACCGTGGGACTGAACGGATCGCCCTTACTTACACAGAATTCAGCCTTCTTGAATTGCTATTTCGCGATCCAGGTCATGTGGTCCCGAGGGCCGAAATCCTTGAGCAGCTATGGGGTTATCCGCCTCGGCGTGCGGCTGATCTGAGGGTTGTTGATGTGTACGTTGCCCGCCTTAGAGGCAAGCTCGAGCCTGACCCCCGTAATCCTGAGCTAATTCTCACGGTGAGAGGCATTGGCTACGCGTCCCAACGCATGGGCGAGCCCGCAGGAACACCTGCAGCGGTTTGATGAATCTCGGGTGATCTGTTCGCTCTCGTGCCCTCCGCGGGGCAGGATGGCGCCCGACTGCTTCTTCTCTCTTGTCTGAACTTCGTGAGACCCGCTTGGAGAAGGCGAATGCTCTCAAGGAGCAGGGCCAAGAGCCATATGCGTTGCGTTTTGATCTCAGCGATCGCATGGCTCGCTTGCAAGCTGATCATGCTGATCTTGCGAACGGCACCGAGCGAGACCTGAAGGTTTCGGTTGCTGGTCGGGTGATGACGCGGCGGGTGATGGGCAAGCTTGCCTTTTTCACGCTGGCGGACGAAACGGGAACGATTCAGTTGTTCCTCGAGAAAGCAACGCTGGGAGACAGCTTTGCTCAACTCAGTTCCTTGGTGGATGCAGGCGACCTCATCGGGGTTCACGGCATCTTGCGTCGCACCGATCGGGGTGAATTGTCCGTGAAGGTGAGCGAATGGCAGATGCTCACCAAATCACTGCAGCCTCTGCCAGATAAATGGCACGGCCTGGCGGATGTTGAGAAGCGCTATCGCCAGCGCTATCTCGATTTAATCGTGACGCCGCAGTCCCGTGAAACGTTCCGGCGTCGGGCGATGGCCGTTAGTGCGATCCGCCGTTGGTTGGATGAACGCGACTTTCTAGAGATCGAAACACCGGTCTTGCAGTCCGAAGCCGGTGGTGCTGAGGCGCGGCCGTTCATCACGCATCACAACACCCTCGATCTGCCTCTTTACTTGCGGATTGCCACAGAGCTCCATCTCAAACGGCTCGTGGTGGGTGGATTTGAACGGGTGTATGAGCTCGGGCGGATCTTTCGCAACGAAGGGGTGAGCACCCGCCACAACCCTGAATTCACGTCGGTGGAGGTGTATCAGGCCTATGCCGATTACAACGACATGATGACGCTCACCGAACAGCTGATCGCTTCGGTGTGTGAGCAGGTGTGCGGCACAACCCGCATCAGCTATCAGGGCGTGGATGTGGACCTGACGCCGTCCTGGAGGCGCGCCACGATGCATAAACTCGTGCAGGAGGCCACTGGCCTTGATTTCAGCTCGTTCCAGACCCGTGAGGCGGCTGTGGAGGCGATGCGAGCCGCCAATCTTCCAACACCGGATAAGGCCGACACCGTTGGTCGGCTCTTGAACGAAGCGTTTGAGCATGCTGTGGAACCGAATCTGATCCAGCCCACCTTTGTGCTCGATTACCCGCAGGAAATTTCACCCCTGGCCCGTAAACATCGCAGCAAGCCAGGGCTTGTGGAGCGGTTTGAGTTGTTCATCGTGGGCCGTGAAACGGCCAATGCCTTTAGTGAGCTCACGGATCCTTTGGATCAACGAGGCCGCATGGAGCTTCAGCAGGAACGTCGTGCTGCTGGAGATGTGGAAGCCAGCGGAGTGGATGAGGATTTCATTCAGGCCCTAGAAGTGGGGATGCCCCCCACTGGTGGCCTGGGAATCGGGATTGACCGCTTAGTGATGCTGCTCACCGATAGCCCCTCCATTCGCGATGTCATTGCCTTTCCATTGATGCGACCAGAGGGGTGACCTGTCAGCATGGATAATTAAACCCAGTGGCAGGGTCCAATTCCCATGAGTGGTGAGCGCGTAGGTTTCCGCTTCAAACACGCCGATGCGGTGGTCAAGCGCAATCCGCAGGGACGTTCCCGTCGCGGATGGGTGATGGAGCCCGTGGAGCAGACCACGAGCCGAGGCACCAAGATGCCCGCATATCGCATTCGCTGGCGTGACAGTGAGCGTCCTGAGATTGTGCTGCAGCACATGCTGATCGCTGATCCAGACCCCACCCCTCCGCCTGAAAATGTGAGCCTCGAGCCACCTGCACCGAAGGCTTGATCGAGAGCGATCTCAAGCTTGATTAGCTGAGGCCTGTGTTGCGCCGCAACTCTTCTAACTCTTGTTGTGCTTCAAATAGGGCCCAATCCTCATCAAGGCTTCGTCTGGATGAGGATTGCTGTTCTTGCGTTCTAAGGCTGTTGAGCTGATCTTCGAGTTCGGCAAACTGAAGACCGAGGGCCTCGAACTCCTCCCAGAGTTTGCGGCCTTGCTGCATCAGACCAACAACATGCTGATCCGCCCGTTGCGCGAGTTCAAGGGCACCAGCCCTACGTGCTTTCTCGCCTCGTTTTGTCCAGGCCTGGACCTGCTCGGCGAGGGTGAGCAGTTGGCGGCGTAATTCCCTCGCTTGAAGTTGCTGCTGCCCACGACGATTGTGAAGATCCCTTTGGCGGTCTTGAAGATGCTGTTCTCGCAGTAATTGATCTTGGCTGGGATTACTGCTTAAAAACTGTTCAAGCCGTTCTTCCAGGCTGCGTTCGAGGTTGTCCAGCCAGGTGGGGCTCATGGGATTGGATCCGGTGCGCGCGTGATCAATGGAGCTTCGATTTCTTGCTCTAGCGGATTGATGGCACCTTCCCGTGAACGGAGCAACAGCTGGGTGAGGCGGGCGACCGAACCCTCCCCGAGCTCAAGGGCACCCAAGCGATCGAAGGCGTTGCGGTACACCGTTTCCAGCTCTTCGATCAGGGTCTCTCGTTGTAAACGGACTGTGGCCCGTTGCTCGTCGCGACTCATGGCTCAGCAGGGATGAAGGTCTGGATCTCACTCAGTCTGCGGGTTCTAAGAGATGTAAGGAGAGATCGTCATCCGGATCATGCCAGCGGCGCACCCAGTGCCACCCTGCCTGTTGCGCTAACGCAACAGCCTTTTCAGGGCTGTATTTCAGGCTGTATTCGGTGATCAGTGGCTCATCGCACTGGAAGGTCCAACGGTTATCCGCGATTCTGACCACTTGATCGCAGCTGCTGATCAAGGCCATCTGCACCCGCTGTTGTTCGTCTTGCCAATTCGCTTTGTAAGAAAAGGCTTGGGGGTCAAAATGTGCTCCCAAATCGGCATTGAGGCGATGCAGCAAGTTGCGTGCAAAGGCGGCTGAGATGCCAGCCGCATCGTTGTAGGCCGCTTCAAGGCGGACCTTGCTCTTGGGTTGGTCAAGACCAAGAAGCAGAGGTCCCCCCTTCAGCAACTGCTTGAACTGGCGCAGCACGCGGACGGCATCGTCCTGTTCAAAATTGCCGAGCGAGCTGCCAGGAAAGAAACCGATGCGGCGTTGGTTGCGCAGCAATGGGTGCTCAGGCACTGTCGTAAGTGTGCTGTGATCGCAGCAAATCCCAAGCATTGGCACCTCCGGATGGCGTTGTTGCAGAGCTGCGGTGGCCTTGCCTAAATGCTCGGCACTGATGTCGAGGGCTACGTAGGCGGCGGGATGGATCGCGTTGAGAAGAGGGCCTACTTTTTGGGCGCTGCCAGCACCGAATTCCACGATCACCCCTTCACCGATGGCTGACGCAATCTCGGGGGCAGCCAACTCGAGCAGAGCAATTTCGGTGCGCGTGAGGCTGTATTCGGGTTGCTCACAGATGCGATCGAACAGGCGTGAGCCCTCCTCGTCATAGAGAAACCAAGCCGGGAGTTGGCGGGGACAACGGTTGAGCCCGATCCGCACGAGCTGTTCCATATCCGCTGCTGGCGGATGGAGGTCGATCAGTTCGGGTTTTTGATCGGTCTGGTGAGAGGTCTGTTGAGAGGTGGTGGTCATCGGGCCAAGCGCAGGCCAGCCGCCATCCAGCGGCTAGAGGGAGCAAAAAAATTGCGGTAGGTGTTGCGGGCATGCCCCTCTGGAGTGAGGTGGCTGCTGCCCCGCAACACAAATTGGGAGGTCATGAACTTGCCGTTGTACTCGCCCACGGCTCCTTGGGCAGGCTGAAATCCGGGATAAGGCCGGTAGGGACTTGCGGTCCATTGCCAAAGCTCAGCATGGCTTTGCTTGAGCTGCAGCCCCTGCTCTAGGGCGGCCATCTCCCATTCGGCCTCCGTTGGTAAGCGGGCTTCAGCCCAACGGGCATAGGCATCGGCTTCAAACCAGCTGAGATGACGCACCGGGCGATGGTCGTTTAACGGGCAGCGTCCGGCCAGGGTGAACTCCCAAGCCCAAGCTTGCTGTTCACCACTCTGCCCTTGGCGCCAGTAACGCGGTGCATTCCACTGCCGCTCTGTGCGCATGGCCCAGCCCTCACTCATCCAGAGTTCGGGGCGCTGATAGCCGCCGTCCTCGATAAAAGCCCTGTAGTCGCCGTTGCTCACCAAGCGATCGGCCAGGTCATAGGGCTCGAGCCACACGCGATGCCGTGGTTCCTCATTGTCGAAATGGAAGGGATGGACGTTGTTGGTGCCGCCGTGCTGTTGCGTGTCTTGGCCGATCTCCACCAGGCCTCCAGCAGATGGCAGCCAAACGGGAGGCGTCCTGTCATGGGAAGCCGCTTCGGGCTCCTGCCAATCCGTTCGATACGCCGGTTCCAAGGGCTGACGGCTGAAGGCATCGAGGAGATCCATCAACATCAATTCCTGATGCTGCTGCTCGTGCTGAAGACCCAGTTCCACGAGGTTCAGCCAGGGCGAATCGCCATTGGCTTGGAGCAGGTCTGCCAGGGCCTGGGTCACCTTGTGCCGCCAAGCGATCACCTCCGCTATCGGTGGCCTGCTGAGTAAGCCCCGTTGCGGTCTGGGTTGCCGCGGGCCAACCGCGTCGTAATAGGAGTTGAAAAGGTAGCTCCAACGGGCATCCGCCCCTTCGTAACCAGGGCAATGGGGGATCAGAACAAAGGTTTCAAAAAACCAGGTGGTATGGGCGAGATGCCATTTGGGGGGGCTCGCATCAGCCATGCCCTGGAGGCAGAGATCTTCGGCTTCCAGCGGCTCAATTAAAACTTCGCTGCGGCGGCGCACGTCCATCAGCCGGCTGAGCAGCGTGCCGGAGTCCATGGAAGGTTGAAGCTCGGGACAGTGACCTTAGTGAGGCCACGCTGCAGGTGCTTTCACGAAACTCCCCCTACCATCAACCGATTAAGGCAATGTCGTTGTGATCGGCACGCTGCTGGCTGAGCGCTATCGCTTGGATCAATGTCTGACGGCAGACACCTCTGCACCGCAGGGACAGCTTTGGCGTGGCACCGATGTGTTGGCCTCCGATGCGCCAGTGGCACTGCGGCAGCTTCAAGATCCTGAGGCGCAAGAGCGGTTTCGCCAGCTGTGGCCGGCGATGCAATCGGTGCTTCACCCGCTGATCCCACGCTTCGGAGGCCTGCTGGAGGAATTGGATTCGCTCTGGCTGGTGAGGGAGTGGCAGGAAGGATCCAGCTTTGGGCAGATTCAGCAGCAGCGGCGCGAGCGTCAGCTGGTGTTTGGTGGCGGCGAAGTGCTGCTGTTGTTGCGTCAGCTCCTCCCCGTGTTGGGCGTTCTTCATGGCAAGGGACTGGTCCATGGCGATATCAACCCGAGCAATCTTCTGCGCCGTGATCAGGATGGATTGCCGGTTTTGCTGGATTTTGGCCTGCTGCAAAACCTGGGAACCGCACCGCTTCTAGGAGCCTCGGCCAGCTACGCGCCGCGGGGACAAGGCCGCGGCGAGATGGCCGCACCATGGATGGATTTGCATGCTCTGGGTGTGACGGCCTTGACATTGCTGAGCGGACGGGCACCGGAGGCCTTGCTGCCTGCCGATGCCAGCGAATGGCCATGTCCCTCAGGCCTCGAGATCCATGAGGGCTTCCGCGAGGTGCTGGAACGCTTGCTCAGTGAGCTTCCAGGTCGCCGTTTTGAGCAGGCCGGGGAGGTTTTGCAGGCCTTGAAAGCGGTTCCCATGCCTGAATCGACCGGACCGATGCCGAGTTCAGAGCGCACGGTCGTGCTCGCGCCTGTGGTGCTGGCCTCCGCTGAACTCCCTGCCGCCCTTCCGCAGGCTGTTGTCTCGCCTTCCCCTCAGCCTCGCCGGCGTCAGCGCGCTGATGAGCGCCAAGTGGCGGCGGAAGGCCGGTTATGGCCCGTGGCGATTGCCCTGTTGTTATCGGCGGTCGTAGGTACGGCGATTGGCTGGTTCCTGCTCAGCCGCGGCAATGCTCCAGCTGGTGTGCCTTCCACGGATCGAGATGTGGTGGGTCGCTCGCCGACGGCCAGCCTTCCGCCCGCAGAGGTGGATCAGCGTCAACAACTGCTCAGTCGATTAAGGGCTCTGCAGGTCGACCGCAGCTGGTTCTTGGAGCTCGTGGATGCCAGCTTGTTGGCCCAATTCCCCGAGCGAAGCGGTCGTTTGCCCAGTGATTCCCTGGAGGATGCGCCCCTGCGCCAGGTTTGGAACGAGCTAGCCAATGAGTGGTTGGCAAGGGTGGAGCAGTTGCCTCCAGGCTTGCGTCGCCGACTGGGGTCACTGGATCCCAAGGATTGGCAGACCCAGCGTGAGGCCCTTGTAGCGCAAGGGGTGAATGACAGGGTGGTGGAACAGCTGGTCTCCGTGGCGGCCAACACCCTGTTGCCGGGGGTGGCCTCAGGAACCAAGCCACCCGAACCGTTCCGGCAGCTTTGGTTTGCGGCTGCCTTGCGCAGCCTGGAAGAGGTCAAGATTGAAAAAGTGAAGGCCGGAGCTGAGATGGCCACCGTGTTGTCCAGTCGTGTACCCGCCGATAGCGCCCGTTTGATTTCGATTCAGGTTCCGGCCAATCGCCGGTTGGTGCTCGGCATTAATGGAACGCCGTTAATGCAGATGACCGTCTATGCCGCTGACGGCTCCATTGCTGCCGAACGGGGCCCTTTGCGCGTGGTCACCCTGGCGGCTGATGTGGGCACGCCTGTGCAGGTGCTCGTGACCAATGAAGGTGTCGCTTCCGGCCTGCTGACCCTGTCTTGTCGCGCTGACCTGCCGATCACGAATCCTGCACCGAAAGCAGTGCCGAAACCCCTGCCAAGGGTGGATCGCAATCCGATTGCCGATCCGGCGACGGGAGCGCAGGGACCGGTGGAGGCGTTGCCAGAACCCCCTGGCCCGAAGCCAGCCGGCGTGAAAGAGGACGTCTCCCCGGAGCCAGCGGCCCAAGAGCCGTCCGCTGAGCCAGAAGCGGGTCTGCTGAATCAATAGCGGGCGATCGCGTCCCGGGTTTCTTTTTTGACCTGCTTGTCTTTGGCGGCGGCCCGCTTGTCATGGAGCTTGCGTCCCTTGCCAAGGCCGATGGTCACCTTGATCCATGACCCCTGCAGGTGCAGGTTGAGGGGAATCAGGGTGAGCCCTTTTTGTTCCAGGTGACCCCGTAATTTGTCGATTTCGCGGCGATGGGCGAGCAGCCGCCTCACTCGCAGTGGCTCGTGATTGAAATAGCGACTGGCGTGGGTGTGCGGGGAGATGTGAACGTTGTGGAGGTGCAGTTCTCCGCGCCTGATCAGGCAGAAGCCATCGCGAAGATTGGCTTGCCCCGCGCGCACCGATTTCACCTCGGTCCCCAGGAGTTCGATTCCCGTTTCTAGGGTTTCAAGGATTTCGTACTGGTGTCTTGCCAGTCGATTGTCGGCCAGCAGGCGATTGGCCGCTGCTCTTGCCGCTGCACTCTTCTTGCCGCCTCCCTTGCCCATCTCGCGTCAGGCCCCACGGCCGATCGGTCTCCCGACCTTATCCAGCTATCGGTACCCTGCGACCATGGCGATTGTTTCTTCCAACGCTGGATCCTCCAAGGGAGCTCCCCGACCGAAGCCGTCGCGGGTGGTGGATGCAACGCGTCAACAGGATGAATCGGCCGAGCTGAGCGCCACGAAGGAAGACGGTCTTAGGCCGCGGCGTCTCGACGATTACATCGGTCAGCGTGAACTCAAACAGGTGTTGGGGATTGCGATTCAGGCGGCGATGGGGCGGGGTGAGGCCCTCGACCATGTGTTGCTCTATGGCCCTCCCGGCCTGGGTAAAACCACCATGGCGATGGTGCTTGCTGAAGAACTTGGTGTCACCTGCCGGATCACCAGCGCCCCGGCCCTGGAGCGCCCTCGCGACATTGTTGGCCTGCTCGTGAATTTGCAGCCGAAGGAGGTGCTGTTTATCGATGAGATTCATCGGCTCACCCGCGTTGCCGAAGAGCTGCTCTATCCGGCAATGGAAGACCGGCGCCTTGATCTCACCGTTGGCAAAGGCAGTACGGCGCGAACGCGAGCCTTGGAGTTGCCGCCCTTCACCCTGGTAGGGGCCACCACACGGGCCGGTGCACTGAGCTCTCCCCTGCGCGATCGCTTTGGACTGATTCAGCGCCTGGAGTTTTATGGAGAGGAGGATCTGCAAGCGATTGTGATGCGGGCTGCGGGTTTGCTGGCGCTGCAGCTTTCGCCTGAGGCTTGTGCCGAGATTGCCCGCCGTTGTCGGGGCACCCCCCGGATTGCCAACCGACTGTTGCGCCGGGTGCGGGATGTGGCCTGCGTGCGTGAGGTGTCGGGCTGCATCGATGTGCAATTGGTGGATGAAGCACTCACGCTGCATCGTGTGGATGGCAAGGGCCTTGATGCCAGTGACCGTCGCCTGTTGGAGCTGTTGCTTCAGTCCCATGGGGGCGGCCCCGTTGGTCTCGACACCTTGGCCGCGGCGCTTGGCGAGGATCCCACCACCCTGGAAGCCGTGGTGGAGCCCTATTTGCTTCAGCTCGGGTTTCTGCAGCGCACCCCCCGTGGACGGGTTGTCACGCCCGCTGGCCGAGGCCACCTGGGCTGGCCTGCAGATGAGGGGGATGCGGCATGAGCGTTGATCTCAAGCGTTGGTTCTCCTTCTTTTTGGTTGCCTTCGGGGTTGTGGTGTTGCTTGGGGCTGATCCAGCTTTTGCTGAATCGCTTCCCAACGATCAGCACCGTCAATTGTTTGAGCAGGCCCTGCGCTTTAGCCGTCAGGGTGACCCGCAGCAGGCCCTCGAGGGATGGGATCAGGTGCTGGCGCTGGCTCCGGATGATGCGGCGGCCTGGAGCAACCGCGGCAATGTGCGTTTGGTCTTAGGCGATACCGAGGGGGCGATCGCCGATCAAACCAAGGCGATTGAGCTCGCTCCAGAGGAAGCTGATCCCCACCTCAATCGGGGTACGGCTGAGGAGGCCTTGCAGGATTGGACGGCAGCCGAGCAGGATTACAACTGGATTTTGAAGCGGGATCCTCAAGATGCTTCGGCGCTCTACAACCTCGGCAATGTGCGCGGCTCGGAAGGTGATTGGGAATCCGCTGAAGCCCTCTATGGGCGCGCCGCTGAGGCCCGTCCTGGGTTTGCAATGGCGCGCTCTAGCCGGGCTTTGGCCCTTTACCAACTCGAAGCTTTTGACGAAGCTGAGCGGGAGATGCGCAACTTGATCCGTCGTTATCCGATGTTTGCTGATGCGCGCGCTGGCTTGAGTGCGCTGCTTTGGATCCGTGGCTCTAAGGGTGAGGCCGAAAGCAATTGGGCCGCGGCTTCTGGCTTGGATCCCAGTTATCGCGAAGCCGATTGGTTGCTCCAGGTGCGTCGCTGGCCGCCCCGCCCTGTGGCTGATTTACAGCGTTTGCTGGCTCTGGAGAGCGCATGACCACCACCACTCCCCCTCTTCAGCAGCGGCTTGAGGCGATCTTGCCCGAGTTGATCGAGCTGCGACGCCATCTTCATTCGCATCCGGAATTGAGTGGGGAAGAGCATCAGACCGCGGCCCTGATTTCCGGTGAGTTGCGTCAGTGTGGCTGGCGTGTTCGTGAAGGGGTGGGGCGCACCGGGGTGATGGCGGAGCTTGGGCCTCAGAGCGGGCCCCAGTTGGGTTTGCGCGTGGATATGGATGCTTTACCGGTGGAGGAGCGCACGGGTTTGCCCTACGCCTCCCTGCGCCAAGGGGTGATGCATGCCTGCGGCCATGACTTGCACAGTTGTATTGGCTTGGGGGTGGCGCGCTTGTTGGCGCAGGAGCCGTCCTTGCCAGTGGGGATGCGCCTGCTGTTTCAGCCTGCAGAGGAGATCGCCCAAGGGGCTCGCTGGATGCGCGATGACGGCGCTACCGACGGCCTTCATGCCCTGTTTGGCGTGCATGTGTTCCCTTCCTTGCCGGTGGGCACGATTGGGGTGCGCAGCGGCAGCTTGACGGCTGCTGCTGGTGAGTTGGAAATTGAGGTGATCGGTGAAGGCGGTCATGGAGCCAGGCCCCATCAATCCGTTGATGCGATTTGGATTGCAGCTCGGGTGGTGTCGGGATTGCAGGAGGCGATCAGTCGTCGCTTGGATGCCTTGCATCCGGTGGTGGTGAGTTTTGGAAAAATCGAGGGGGGCAAGGCCTTCAACGTGATCGCTGATCGGGTCACCCTTCTTGGCACGGTTCGCTGCCTCTGCGCCGACCTCCATGAACGCTTGCCAGCCTGGATTGAGGAGACGGTGCAAGCCATTTGCGGGAGCTTTGGTGCCAGTGCCCGGGTGCGTTACCGCTGCATTGCACCTCCGGTCCGCAATGATCCCGCCCTTACCGCTTTGCTTGAGCGCAGTGCCGTTGAACAACTTGGGGCAGATCAAGTGCAACGCCTGGAGCAGCCCTCGCTTGGCGCCGAAGATTTTGCTGAACTGTTGCAGGACGTACCCGGCAGCATGTTCCGCCTGGGGGTGGCTGGTGCTGATGGATGTGCAGCGCTCCACAACGGCCATTTCAACCCTGAGGAAGGGGCCCTAGTCGTAGGGGTTCAGGTCTTAACGGCTGCGATGTTGGCTTGGACTCCCAGCCCATGAGCCGTCAAACCCGCACCAGAATCCACATTGTGTTGTCTCTGGCGGCACCGCTGATGGTGCTGCTCGGAGTGTCGGCGATGTTGCAGCGCGAAGGCCCCGACCGCTGGCAAACTCTTCCTGCCATCCTTGTGGGATCTGGCTTGGTCATCCATGCCGTGGTGGGCCGTCGTCATCGCCGCCATCAGTTGTTGATCGCCTTGCGCACCACCCGTTCTCAGGAGGATTGAGATGGCTAGCACCCCCGAACAGACCGTACCCAACCCTGAGGAGCTGCGGGCAGCGATCGCGTCGGGTGACCCGGTGCAAGCGATGCCAGCGCTTGCCAAATTGCGAGCGCTGCCCGATTCAGACAACGACAGTGTGGTGATTCCCTTGCTGATCCTGGGCAGCGAACAGCAGGCCTTTTTGGTGCGCTCCTTGAGCTGCAGCGGTTTGGGCTACCGGCGCAATGAACAGGGTTGGCAGGTGCTGATGCGGCTGGTCTCAACAGATGACGATCCCAATGTGCGCGCCGAAGCGGCGAATGCATTAGCGAGCTACGGGGTGGAGCGGGCCTGGCCCCTGTTGCGCGAGAGCTTCGCGAAGGATGGCGCTTGGCTGGTGCGTTGCAGCATTCTTTCCGCACTCGCGGAGCAGCCCGACATCAACCCGGCTTGGTTGCTGGATCTTGGCAAGCAAGCGATCGCAGACGCCGACGGAACCGTGCGGGTGAGCGGGGCGGAAATCTTGGCCCGGGTGGTGCGCGAGCAAACCGGAGAGGCGAATGGCTCAGAAGCCAGGGCGTTGCTTCAGCCGTTGCAGCAGGACGCTGATCACCGTGTGGTGGCGGCTGCCCTGAATGGCTTGCAGCCCTAAATGCAGAAGTGGGTCAGACCGGAAAAGCGTTGCTAGCTTTCAAAGACCACTAGGGGTGCCCCGGCTTTCTTTGCGATCGCCAGGGCTGAGATCACACCCTCTGAACTTGATCCGGGTCATGCCGGCGCAGGGAAGTGAACGATGTGATCTTCGGCTGTTTGGTCGGCTCCTGGCAATTCCGCTGCTGCCAAGGACATGCGTACTGAATGGGTTTCCGCTCGTAAGGGCCAGGCCAATGTGTCTCAGATGCATTACGCCCGTAAGGGTGTGGTGACGGAGGAGATGGCCTATGTGGCCACGATCGAGAACCTTCCGGAATCGCTTGTGATGGAAGAGGTGGCGAGGGGTCGGATGATCATTCCCGCCAATGTGAATCACACCAATCTGGAGCCGATGGCGATTGGCATCGCCAGCAAATGCAAGGTGAACGCCAACATTGGTGCGTCCCCCAATGCTTCGGATGCAGCGGAGGAGGTGAACAAGCTGAAGTTGGCCGTGAAATATGGCGCCGACACGGTGATGGATTTGTCCACTGGAGGCGTGAACCTGGATGAAGTGCGGACGTCGATTATTGGTGCCTCCTCCGTTCCGATTGGCACGGTGCCTGTGTATCAGGCCTTGGAAAGTGTGCATGGCTCGATCGAGAAACTTGATGAAGATGATTTCCTGCACATCATCGAAAAGCATTGCCAACAGGGCGTTGATTACCAGACGATTCACGCTGGCCTGTTGATTGAACATCTCCCCAAAGTGAAGGGACGTCTCACCGGAATTGTGAGCCGAGGCGGCGGAATTTTGGCCCAGTGGATGTTGTATCACCACCGTCAAAATCCTTTGTTCACGCGTTTTGACGATATTTGCGAGATTTTTAAGCGCTACGACTGCACCTTCTCCCTAGGCGATTCACTTCGCCCTGGTTGTCAGCACGATGCCTCCGATGCGGCCCAACTGGCTGAACTGAAAACGCTCGGTGAGCTCACCCGCCGGGCTTGGAAGCACGACGTGCAAGTGATGGTGGAGGGTCCAGGTCATGTGCCCCTTGACCAAATTGAATTCAACGTGAAAAAGCAAATGGAGGAGTGCAATGAAGCGCCCTTCTATGTGCTGGGTCCGTTGGTGACCGACATCGCTCCTGGCTACGACCACATCACCTCCGCGATTGGTGCGGCGATGGCGGGCTGGCATGGCACCGCAATGCTCTGCTATGTGACGCCAAAAGAGCACTTGGGTCTTCCCAATGCAGAAGATGTGCGTGAGGGGTTGATTGCCTACAAGATCGCAGCTCACGCGGCTGATATCGCCCGTCATCGTCCTGGTGCGAGGGATCGCGATGATGAACTGAGCCGGGCCCGTTATAACTTCGATTGGAATAAGCAGTTTGAGTTGTCCTTAGATCCTGAGCGGGCGAAGGAGTATCACGACGAAACCCTGCCAGCAGACATCTACAAGCAAGCTGAGTTCTGTTCGATGTGCGGTCCCAAGCACTGCCCGATGCAAACCAAAATCACCGATGAGGATCTTGCTGGCTTAGAAGATATTCTTAAGGCCAAAAGTGGTGCTGGGGAATTGGCTGGTGTGAAGTTGGACAAAGAAATCTGAGATGTCCGCGCATGGCATTAGTACGCCTCTCCCTCGAGGCGTGCTTGCAAGCAGATAAAGGACCCTGAAAACATTTGTAGAAGTTAGTTCATATGGTTATAGATTCCTTCTTCTTGGCAGTAAATAGCCGCCAAAAGTAAATAGTCAGCCCTTTTTTTGGTGCTTAAGAAATAAGAGCATGCAATATTCTTTGATCATTCAGACTTGCTTTTCTTGATTTTCCCGGCCTTGTTGGCCGTAAACTTCTATTCACTTGAAGATATCGGAAGAAAGTTCGATATTCCGGCGAAAGCGGTAATACTCCAAATGGTAAAAATCCTTCTCAAAATTGCAATCGGAAGGCCGATTTCAACTGGCACGCCAAATCGTTGTAATAAGAGCGTCGTAGCTGCTTCGTTGACACCTACTCCTCCGGGAACGTTTAGTGGATGAAGCTTCAATCAATTGGCGCTTAAGTGGTAAATAGTTGATGTAAATCATCTTAGAATTTTAATACATTCATTAATGTTATTCAACTGTAGGCGGGATTGGGCGCGTGAATTTTATTTTTGAGACCTCTCTGATGATTCTATAAACTTATGCATTTTGTTTGGAAATATTTTCGCTCATTTATTCCTCAGGATTTCCTGTTTAACATGCATTTGTTTTTGTTCTGCGTAAGACATCTATTATTAAATCAGGGCAAGTAATTATTTGTATGTACACTCCTGGATGGTCCACTATGGTAAAGTGTTAATAATGCATAAAATCAATGAATTCTAAGCGTATATGGCTGTTTGGTTGTTTGCTTATAATTTCGTTCTATATTTTCTCTCTTTACGGACTGCCTACAGAAGTACCCTCATCAGGGCATGATGATGATTTATTTATCTCTCATGCATTATCTATAGGGCGTGGAAATTGGCTTGATTCAAATTATGATCAACTTACTCTTATCAAAGGACCATATCATTCAGTTCAAATGTGGATCTTTTCTATTTTTAGAATGCCGCCACTTTTCGGCCTTCGAGTATTTTATTCTATAGTTTGTGTAATTTTTTGTACCACTTGCCTAAAAAAATTATCAAGCTGGCTGAAATGTCTTGCTCTTACTTGTTTGTTGTTTGACCCCTTGCTTCTTGGAACAGGACCTGGTTGGCGTTTACTTAGAGAGGTTTCATATATTCCCATTGAGCTAATAGCTGTAACTGCAGGCATCTGTTCAATTGATATCTTAAAAAGTTTTGACTACAATCTCAAACAAGTTGAAAAAAAATATGCTTTAATAATATGTCTGATAATTACTTATTTTAGCCTAGGCCTGTTAATGATTACAAGAGAAGCTCGCTTTGTTGTCGTTGCCACAGCTCTATATTTCTCTATCCATGTATTTTGTCGTGTTTTTATTTCGACCCGATATTTTAATTCAAAGTTTTTAATTAGACTTTTGCCAATTGTTATAGCCTGTTTTGTGTCAATAAATGGGCCTGTATTTATAGTTAAATTAATTAATCAATCTCATTATGGGTTGTATATATCGAATGAATTTGAAGAGGGTAGTTTCAAATCATTTTATCAGAATCTCTCATCTGTAAAAAAATTAGGTAGCTCTCAAAAGCAGTATGTACCCATAGATCAAGAATCAATAGATTTAATTAGATCCGTAGCTAATGATAATGACCTTTCTAATGTTCTTTCAAATCTAGATGATCTTGTTTGGAAAACACCTGGATGCAATATTAACCAAGATTTGTGTGGAGAATATGCTGGAGGTTGGTTCATGTGGGCGTTACGGCAGTCAATGTTCTCTACTTTCCAGATAGATACTCCCGAACAATTTCAAGATTTGACTAGAAAACTAAACAAACAAATTATTGAAGTGTGTGATCAAAACAAAAATATCCTATCATGCGTTCAATCTTCATATGGATATCTCCCCTATCCTGAAAGGTGGGCGAATGATGGTCGCCCTTTCGTTAATTTTCTCAAGACATCCGTCAGTCATTTTCAGTATTTAATTTCTCCAGCTAATAATTTTGCTTATGGACAAATAACTCATATGTCTAAAAACGCAAAAGAGCTGGGAGTAAGTCTGGCGGAGTTTAGTCCGAAGAAGCTTTCTGATTTTGCTGATAAGATTTCTAGGTTGAATTGGGTTGGCCGACTATTGCGCAACGTACTTATCACGTCCTTTGCTTTTGTGATTATAAGATTGCTAATAATTGATGCGCGATCAATTCTACTTCTATTTGAACCATCTTTGGCCTTTATAGGAATCTTAGGTCTTCTTACTTTCATTGTTCTTGTCTTGGTACATATCACAAGTTTCCCTTCCCGCGGTTACTTGAATATTGTATCACCACTTATTACCGTATATATTTGGAGGTTTTATGATATATTGGTTTATAGGTCAAATCCTTCGAGGTCTACGGCTAATTAATTTATGACAACAATTAAACCACCCCAAAACATTGTTTTATCTTTTGTTGTACCATGCTTAAACGAATCATTGTGTCTTGAAGGGGTTTTAATTGATTGTCATCATGGTGGAGATTTAGCCGAAGTTCCATATGAAGTTATTGTCGCAGATAATGGAAGTACAGATGGATCACAGTCGATAGCTTTGGAAAATGGTGCTCGCTTAATCGAAGTGGCCGAACGAGGTTATGGTGCTGCTTTATTAGCTGGAATTCAATCAGCCCAAGGTCAATACGTAATAATGGGTGACGCTGATCGTACTTACAACTTTAAGGATGCCTCTTTGTTCTTAGAGCAATTGGCGTTAGGTGCAGATTTGGTTATGGGTAACCGCTTTTTAGGGCGTATTGAAGCAGGTGCTATGCCTTTTATGCACCGTTGGGTTGGCAATCCTGTACTAAGCGGATTTGGTAGGTTGCTGTTTGGCATATCAGTTGGAGATTTTCATTGTGGATTAAGAGCTTTTAAAAAAGAAGCAATTGATTTGCTTTTTTTAAAATCTAGTGGGATGGAGTTTGCATCAGAAATGGTGATTAAAGCCTCTTTGCGTGATCTGAAGCTTGTAGAAGTTCCCACGTCACTCAGTCTTGATCATCCAGAACGAACTCCTCATTTGCGGACATGGAGAGATGGTTGGAGGCATTTGAAATTCATGCTTTCATTCAGTCCAAAGTATTCCTTCTTGTTATTTGCTTGTTTTCTGTTTTTAGTCTCAGTAATCTCGCTATTAAGTTTTGCTTCTGATTTAAGTCCTGCAAATGGGCCAAATACACTAATCGTGTCTATTTTTGCTCTTTTCAGCGGCCTTTTTGTTTTTTCCGATTATTTAACTACTCGTGCTATGTTTGCTGAAACTTATGGAAGGCCAAGCATATTCGCCTCGTGGATGCGCAAATATGTTCTTCGTGGTGCAAAAGGAGTTGATACTATCTATCAGGTTTCGGCAATTAGCTTTTTAGTTGGTTTGATTGTCTTTACTTTTTCTTTTGCTTCATTTTTTAATTCGAACCCTTCATCTAGGATAGAAAATGTTATGACGTATTTAGTTTGTTTCGCTTGGTCTGCATCGCTTGCTTGCTATTTGACTGCAGCTAAAATATCAACAATACGTTCATTGCGTAGTTAGAAGCGGCAGCATCGACGATTGATTGTTAATTTTTTATTTGATCGTTAGCATTTAGTTTATTTATTTATTTGTTTTTTTTAATAGTCTTTCTTTTGAGCTCTCTTGAATACTTGATACAGTTTTTGGTAGTACTTGGATTGAGGGGGCAACCTTGTTACGACCTGTAAAGTTAATATAGGAATTCACGTCTCCCTCCCATTGATCCTGTATGATTTCAAATGGATGTAATCAATGATTGTAGATATGCGCCCAAATCGAAAAATATTTTGGACCTCTATTTGACTCGAAGCGCTTTATTTTTCTGGAACGGTATTTATTTGCTTGCAATGAAGGTTTTCTAAAATGAATACAATGTTTTTCTTGCTGGCTTATTCTTCATTGATGTCGATTGGCCAGCTATTATTTAAAAAAGCTTCTCTTGTGGTTTTTGTGAATCCTTCTGGAGCCACTATCAAACATGTTCTGTTCTTGAGATTAGTCTCGAATCCTTCGTTTGTAGCGGCTTGCATTATTTATGCCCTCGCTACTGTAATGTGGACTTTCGCATTATCAAAAATAAATCTATCTTATGGTTACCCTGTCGTAATTTCGCTCTCTATGTTGTTGACAGTTGGAATTGGAATATTTGAATTTTCCGAAAAGATTACCTACCCAGCTTTCGCAGGAATCATTTTAATAGTGTTTGGCGTCTCTCTTTTAGCCGTTTCTTCTTCAAGCTAATGCAAAAGACTTCAGGATATATTGCGCCTCGTGTTTTGGGCTTTGCAGAAAAATTAGCGCTTCATGTAAGAAAGTCGATTTATAAATCTACTATTGCTGCTATTGCCTTGGATAGATCTTTGAAAGTATTAGATGTTGGAGTTACAAGTGATATGAGTAGTGACTCAAATTTCTTTGAAAAGATGTATCCTTATCCTGGCCGAATTGTGGCTGTAGGCATGGAAGATGCTCGCTTTTTGGAAGAACTATATCCAGGTTTAAAGTTTGTTTGTGCTGACGCTTGTAGTCTTCCTTTCTTGGATGATTCTTTTGATATTGCTTTTTGTTCAGCTGTTATCGAGCACGTAGGATCGAGGCAAAGACAAGAGCAGCTTATTCTAGAGTTGGCTCGAGTCAGTAAAATCTCTGTTATCACAACCCCTAATCGATGGTTCCCTATAGAATTTCATACACTTACGTTCATGATCCATTGGCTTCCGCAGTCTTGGTTTAGAAGATTTTTAAGAATGACGGGTAGAAGATTTTTCTCGACAGAGAAAAATCTTAATTTACTCACTGACCTAAGCATGAAGCATATGCTTGCTGGCAATAAATTAATCTATAAATGCCATCATCATAAATTAATTGGATTAACTAGCAACTTAGTTTATGTCATAAATAAATAAAATATTGAATATTATGTATTGCCAAGGTAAATACGGTTGAAAGTGATATTTATATTGGCAACGGGCTTCTGGGCGTAAGCCACTTTTAGTGAAATTTGTGCACGTATTGGCTGCGACTGCTTTTGTCCATTGACTCGATAGATGCGAGGAATCAATATTGCTCTTTCAGCAAAGAATTGCTTACTTTTGGAAGAGTGCAATGAGGCGCCCTTCTTTCTATGTACTTGGCCCGTTGGTGACAGATATCGCTTCTGGCTACGACCACATCGCCTCTGCGATTGGTGCGGAGATGGCCGGTTGGCATGGCACCGCGATGCTTTGCTACGTGACGCCTAAAGAGCACTTGGGTCTTCCCAATGCAGAGGATGTGCGCCTACAAGATTGCTGCCCATGCCGCTGATATCGCCCGTCATCGCCCAGGGGCGAGGGATCGCGATGATGAGCTCAGCCGGGCTCGTTATGCCTTCGACTGGAACAAGCAATTTGAGTTGTCTTTAGACCCCGAGCGGGCGAAGGAATATCACGACGAAACCCTGCCAGCAGACATCTACAAGCAAGCCGAGTTCTGCTCGATGTGCGGGCCGAAGCACTGCCCGATGCAAACCAAGATCACCGATGAGGATTTGGCAGGACTGGAGCAAGTGCTCAAGACTCAGGGTGCCGCGGAATTGGTTGGCGTGAAGCAGGACAAGCTGTGAGCTTTGGCCTCAAGGGCCTGCGGCCTTGAGGATCACTCTTTAAACCCTGGTGTCATCGCCGGGGTTTTTTTGTTGGCTTGGCTTGAAGCTGCATCTCTTTTTTGGGTGCGTGCCCATGGGTTTGTTGCCCCATGGCGTGGATGCCATTTGGGTGGGTGGTGGTGAACCAAGTCAAATAAAAAGCCCTCCTTGGGGAGGGCTTGAAAAGGAATGCTCTTGTCTGGTGCGAAATAGGTCGCTAACGATCAGCCCAGCAGCGCCTTTGACTTGGCAACGACGTTCTCGACGGTGAAACCAAACTTCTCCATACAAGTGCCCCCTGGAGCCGATGCCCCGAAGCGATGCATGGTGACGCTGTCACCATCCAGTCCGATGAAGCGGTGCCAACCAAATGTTTCAGCGGCCTCCACCACGATCCGCTTGCGAACGGCGTTGGGAAGAACTTCCTCTTTGTAAGCATCGCTTTGCTCGTCGTAGAGCTCAACGCATGGCATCGAGACCACACGCACTTTTTTGCCTTCTGATGTCAGCTGTTTTGCGGCTTGGACGCAGAGGTCAAGTTCGGTGCCTGTACCGATCAAAATTAGATCGGGGGTGCCAGCACAGTCTTCAAGGACGTAACCGCCAAAAGCGACCTTTTCGATCGAAGAGTTGGCCTGATTCGCCATTCCCTGGCGGCTGAGGCACATCGCGCTGGGGCGGTTGCGATTCTGGATCGCAATTTTGTAGGCACCACTGGTTTCGTTGCCGTCACCAGGACGGAACACCAGCATCCCTGGCATCGCGCGCAGTGAGGGTATGGTTTCGATCGGCTGGTGGGTGGGGCCGTCTTCACCGACGCCGATGGAATCGTGGGTGAGCACGTAAATCACACCAAGCATGCTCAGGGCCGATAAGCGCATGGAACCGCGCATGTAATCGGCAAACACCAGGAAGGTGCCGCCGTAGGGGATCAAGCCGCTGTTGTGATAAGCGATGCCATTGAGGACGGCCGCCATCGCGTGCTCGCGCACACCGAAGTGCAGGTAACGCTTCTCAGGGGTTTCGGGCTGGTAGGAGCCGGTTTCTCCGGCGATGTCGGTGTAGTTGGAGTGGGTGAGGTCAGCGGAGCCGCCGATCAATTCGGGGATTGTGGCTCCCAGGGCTCCGAGACAAATCTGAGAGTGCTTGCGAGTGGCCAGACCTTTGTCGTCTGCGGTGTAAGTGGGCAGGTTCTTGTCCCAGCCCTGGGGAAGCTCGCCGCGCAGCATGCGCTCGAATTCAGCGGCTTCTGTGGGGTACTTGCTGCGGTAGTTCGCCAAAGCTTGATTCCACTCGGCTTCCTGCGAAGCGCCGCGTTCTACGGCTTGGCGGTACTGGTCGTAGGCCTCTTGAGGAATTTCGAATGGGCCATGGGTCCAGCCCAGCTGTTTGCGGGTGAGCTCAGCTTCCTCTTCTCCTAAGGGGGCGCCATGGACACCAGCCGTATCACTCTTGTTGGGTGAGCCGTAGCCGATGGTGGTGGTCACCTTGATGATCGAAGGCTTATCCGTGACGGCCTTTGCAGCTTCGATCGCCTTGGCGATGGCGTTCACATCGGTGTCGCCGTCGGCCACGTGTTGGACGTGCCAGCCATAGGCCTCGTAACGCTTGAGAACGTCCTCGGTGAACGAGACATCCGTTCGTCCATCGATGGTGATGTGATTGTCGTCATAGAGGGCAATCAATTTGCCCAACTTGAGGTGGCCGGCCAGGGAGGCAGCTTCTGAAGCCACGCCCTCCTGATTGCAGCCATCACCCATGATCACGTAGGTGAAGTGGTCCACAACTTTGGCGTCAGCCTTGTTGAATTTGGCGCCTAGGTGGGATTCGGCGATCGCCAGGCCCACTGCATTCGAGATGCCTGCGCCAAGGGGGCCGGTGGTGACTTCAATCCCAGGGGTTTCAAATGTTTCCGGGTGGCCTGGCGTTTTCGAGCCCCACTGACGGAATTGTTTGATGTCGTCGATCGTCACCGAGTCGTACCCGGTGAGGTGCAGGAGGGCGTACTGGAGCATGCAGCCATGCCCGGCTGACAGCACAAACCGATCGCGGTTAAACCACTTGGGGTTTTTGGGGTTGTGCTTTAGAAACTTGTCCCACAACGCATACCCCATCGGTGCGCAGCCCATGGGCAAACCGGGGTGACCGCTATTGGATTTATTGACGGCATCAACGGCCAGCATGCGGATGCTGTTGACGCAGAGCGTGTCGAGAGAAGCGGTTGCGGCGGCCATGGAGTGAAGAGGGAGGAGGTGTTGGGGATTGGACTGAGCTTGGACTTAGCTCATGCGTCGGAAGGCGAGGCAGACGTTGTGACCGCCGAAGCCGAAGGAATTGGACAGCACTGTTCCCAGTGTTAGTTCACGAGCCGTGTTCGGCACAACATCCAGATCACATTCGGGGTCCGGATTGTTGTAGTTGATGGTGGGTGGCACCACACCGTTGCGCAGTGCGAGCACACAGGCCACAGCTTCGATGCCGCCTGAGCCCCCGAGCAGGTGGCCCGTCATCGATTTCGTTGAGCTCACCGGAATGTCGTTGGCACGACTGCCAAGAGCACTTTTAATTGCGGAGGTTTCGTTGCTGTCGTTGGCTGGAGTGCTGGTGCCATGGGCGTTGACGTAGTCCACGCTCTCAGCTGCGATTCCGCCATCCTCGAGGGCGAGGCGCATCGCAGCAGCGCCACCGACGCCGCCTGGGGTTGGAGAGGTGATGTGGTGGGCATCGCAGGTGGTGCCGTAGCCCACGATTTCGGCCAAAATCGTGGCACCTCGGGCTTCAGCGTGGGCAAGGGTTTCAAGGACCAAAATCCCTGATCCTTCTCCGATCACGAATCCATCCCTGGTTTTGTCGAATGGTCGACTCGCCGTGGAGGGATCGTCGTTGCGGAACGAGAGCGCCTTGGCACTGGCGAATCCGGCAACCCCCAGGGGCGTGATCGCTGATTCGGCGCCGCCGCAAATCATGGCGTCGGCTTTACCCAGCTGCAGAAGCTGGAAGGCATCACCGATGGCATTGGAGCCGGCGGCACAGGCGGTGGCTACAGCGGAGCTAGGCCCCTTGGCGCCCAGGGCGATCGCGGCCAGCCCAGTAGCCATATTCGGGATCATCATCGGCACCGTGAACGGGCTGACGCGACCCGGGGCCTTGTCTTTCAAGACATGGGCCTGGGTTTCCATGGTGAGCAGCCCGCCCACACCCGATCCGATGCTCACGCCAATGCGATGGGCATTGTCTGGGGTGATCGTGAGGCCCGAGTCGGCGAGAGCTTGCTTGGCAGCCACCACGCCGAACTTGCAGAAGCGATCCCAGCGTTTGGCATCTTTGGGCTCAATGAAGCCACTGGGATCAAAATTCTTGACTTCAGCAGCGAAGCGACAGGCGTGCTGCGCTGCATCAAACAAGGTGATCGCTTCGACGCCGTTCTTTGCGGAGGTCAAGCCCTCCCAATAGTCAGCGACGGTATTGCCGATCGGTGTAACAGCACCGAGGCCCGTGACCACGACGCGCTGGAGACCCTCCACCATGCAGATCCTCAGGCTTGCTTGTCTTCGATGAATTTGACGGCATCGCCAACCGTGGCAATACCTTCGGCGGCTTCATCGGGAATTTCGATGTCGAAGGCTTCCTCAAGAGCCATCACCAACTCGACGGTATCGAGTGAGTCAGCTCCCAGATCGTTCTGAAAGTTGGACTCAGGTTTGACTTCGCCGGCATCGACGCTGAGCTGCTCCGTAACGATCGAACGGACTTTTTCGAGGATCGATTCCTGGGACATGGCCGTGCAGACGTGACGCCGCATCTTACGGGCTTGGCCCATGCTCCATCTCGTGGCGTTAACAACGGTGACGGCAGGCCGGCGTGAATGACTCATTGGCACCGGCGACGGGTACCTTGACTTCAAGTCATCCGCATCGGAACGGGCACATGTCCCACGCCGTCAAGATCTACGACACCTGCATCGGTTGCACGCAATGTGTGCGCGCTTGTCCCCTAGACGTCCTCGAAATGGTGCCTTGGGACGGCTGCAAGGCGGGCCAAATTGCCTCATCACCGCGCACAGAGGATTGCGTGGGCTGTAAGCGTTGCGAAACCGCCTGCCCCACAGACTTCCTCAGCATCCGTGTTTATCTCGGGGACGAAACCAGTCGAAGCATGGGCTTGGCCTACTGAATTTGGTTCAATACCCATACGATCAGCCCGGCTAAGCCGGGTTTTTTTTATATGTGCGGCATCGTTGCGGTGATTGGTTCGCGAGACGCGGCACCGCTGCTGCTTGAAGGCCTCCGTCAGTTGGAGTACCGCGGCTACGACTCCGCGGGCATCGCCACGTTGGAGGGGAAGGATTTGCATTGCCTTCGCGCCAAAGGCAAGCTCAACAACCTCAGCGTGCGTGTGGACAGTGAGGGTGCGCCAGGGCTTTGCGGGATCGGCCATACCCGCTGGGCGACCCATGGCAAGCCGGAGGAGCACAACGCCCACCCCCATCGTGATGGCAGCGGCAGGGTTGCGGTGGTTCAGAACGGGATTATCGAAAACCACCGGGCTTTGAGAGAGGAGCTCACTGCCGCTGGTGTGCGCTTTCAGTCGGAAACCGACACCGAGGTGATTCCCCATCTGATTGCAGCTCAGTTGCAGTTGATGGGGGTAAGCGAAGGAGCTGGAAACGGCCAAATTCTTCTAGAAGCCGTGCAGGCCGTGTTGCCCAGGCTGCAAGGGGCTTATGCCTTGGCGGTGTTGTGGGCCGATGCACCCGGTGCCCTGGTGGTGGCACGCAAAGCGGCACCGCTGCTGATTGGGCTTGGGGAAGGGGAGTTCCTCTGTGCCAGTGATACGCCAGCTTTGGCGGGTTTCACGCGCACGATTCTTCCAATGGAAGACGGCGAGGTGGCGCTGCTGAGTCCACTGGGGATCGAGCTCTACGACGCGGAGGGAGCGCGGCAACAGCGCACTCCAACCATGCTCAGTGGTTCGGATCACATTGCCGACAAGCGCCATTTCCGCCACTTCATGTTGAAGGAAATCCACGAGCAGCCCGAAACGGCGCGGCTCTGGGTGGACCGGCATCTGCCGGTGGGGTTGCCCGCAAGCAATCCGGTGGCGCTTCCGTTTGAGGAGTCGTTCTATGAAGGGGTGGAGCGCATCCAAATTTTGGCCTGTGGCACCAGTCGTCACGCGGCTTTGGTGGGGGCGTACCTGCTTGAGCAATTCGCGGGACTCCCCACCTCGGTGTTTTATGCCAGTGAGTTTCGTTATGCCCCACCTCCGCTGGCGCCCCACACCCTCACGATTGGGGTGACGCAGTCTGGAGAAACGGCCGACACGCTGGCGGCGCTCAGCATGGATGCCAAGCGTCGCCAGGCCTATGGCCAGGCCGATTACGCACCAAAGCAGCTAGGGGTGACCAATCGCACCGAGAGTTCCTTAGCCCGGCAGGTGCCCTACATCCTTGATATCGGTGCAGGGATCGAGGTTGGGGTGGCAGCCACCAAAACCTTCCTTGGACAGTTGTTGGCTTTTTATGGCTTGGCGGTTGCCTTTGCTGCCAGGCGGGGGCATCGCTCAGACGCTGAAATCAAAGCTTTGCTCGAAGAACTGCGGGCTTTGCCGGAGCAGCTGGAGAGCCTGGTGGAGCATCATGACAAGGGATCAGAAGCCTTGGCGCCGCGCTTTGCTGAAACCCAAGATGTGATTTTCTTAGGACGTGGGATTAATTATCCGATTGCCTTGGAGGGAGCCCTCAAGCTCAAGGAAATCAGTTACATCCATGCCGAGGGCTATCCAGCTGGAGAAATGAAGCATGGACCGATCGCCCTGCTTGATTCCCACGTGCCGGTGGTCTCGATTGCCATGCCTGGCCCCGTGTTTGAGAAGGTGTTGAGCAATGCCCAGGAGGCCAAGGCCCGTGATGCGCAAATGATTGGTGTTGCCCCTGAAGGCCCAGATACCGAGTTATTTGATTCGCTCTTGCCCGTGCCGGAAGTGAGCGAGTGGGTGAGCCCCCTGCTCACCGTGGTGCCGATGCAGCTACTGAGTTATCACATTGCGGCCTATCGCGGCTTGGATGTGGATCAGCCACGCAATTTGGCGAAGAGCGTGACAGTTGAATGATGTAGCGGGTGGCGTGCGGCTGGAGGTCAATCAGTCGGCGCTTTGAAGATCGCCTCTGCCGTAGCGATCTTCAAAGCGCACGATGTCGTCTTCTCCAAGGTATTCACCGCTCTGCACCTCGATCATTTCCACGGGGATCCTCCCGGGGTTACTGAGCCGGTGCTTGCAACCCAAAGGGATGTAGGTGCTTTGGTTTTCGCCGATCAGTTGCTGTTCTCCATCCCGTTCAACCAGTGCAGTTCCGTGTACAACGACCCAATGTTCAGCTCTGTGATGGTGCATCTGCAGCGAGAGGCTGGCGCCGGGTTTCACGGAAATCCTCTTCACTTGCCAGCGCGTTCCTTCCACCACTCCGGTGTAGGCACCCCAAGGGCGATAAATCTTGCGATGGGCTTTGCCCTCTGGGCTGCCCTCAGCTTCTAGCTGCTTCACCACCGT
This sequence comes from Synechococcus sp. SYN20, assembly GCF_014279555.1. Classification (NCBI taxonomy): domain Bacteria; kingdom Bacillati; phylum Cyanobacteriota; class Cyanophyceae; order Synechococcales; family Synechococcaceae; genus Synechococcus; species Synechococcus sp. SYN20. The sequence goes on from NZ_CP047959.1 coordinate 173,008, forward strand.
TTTCACATTTTGGGCTTGGCTGCGATCAGCGATCAGCACGGCGTCATCGGTTTCCACAACCACCAGGTTTTCCACGCCAAGGCCCACCACCAGCCTGTGTTCGCTGCGTAGATAACAGTTTTTGCTGCCTTCGCTGATCACCCGGCCACGCAACACATTGCCGTTTTCATCACGATCGGCCGTATCCCAGAGGGCGCTCCAGCTGCCCACATCACTCCAGCCGGCATCAAGGGGAAGGACAGAGCCGAGCTCGGTTTTCTCCATCACCGCCACATCAATGGCCACGTTGGGGCACTTGGCGAAGGCCTTCCTCTCCAAGCGGAGAAAATCCATATCGGCAACGTCTTGCTCTAGGGCTGCGCGGCAGCAGCTCACTACTTCGGGCGTGAGACGCTCCAGCTCAGCCAGCATGGCGCTGGCTTTAAACAAAAACATGCCGCTGTTCCAGGTGAAGCGCCCACTCACAAGAAATTGTTCGGCGGTTGCCTGATCGGGCTTTTCCACAAAGCGGGCGATTGGCACCGGCGTTAATGCCCCAGGCACGAGCGGTTCGGCGGCTTCGATGTAGCCATAACCGGTTTCAGGGGCTGTTGGCACAATTCCAAAGGTCACGAGCCGGCCTGCTTCTGCTTCTGCTCGGCCAGAGGCAATGGCGGTTTGAAAGTGCCTCCCATCGCGAATCACGTGGTCTGCGGCAAGCACGAGCAGGAGGGGGTCTTCGCCTTGGGCTGTTGCTTGCAGGGCAGCCACGGCCACAGCCGGAGCCGTGTTGCGTCCCATCGGTTCGAGCAGGATTGCGCCTGGTTTTACATCGATCTGACGCATCTGTTCGGCCACGATGAAGCGATGATCCTCGTTGCAGATCAGCAGCGGGTCGCCAAGCGCTTCAAGTCCTGCTAATCGCTTCTGGGTTTGCTGCAACAGGGTGTCGTCGCCATCGCCGCCGAGCGGCCAATATTGTTTGGGATAACTGGCCCTTGAGAGAGGCCAGAGGCGTGTTCCCGTGCCGCCGCAGAGAATGACAGGGATCAGCGGGGTGGTCACCAGGGCGCAGCTATCGATATCTGTCAGTCTCGCGCAACCTGGGAATGGGATTCAAGGGGGACTTAGACATCGGCCATGGATGTGGCGTAACGTCGAAATCGATGTGGTGCTCGACGGGGCTCCGAACCGATCCGCGTTGCAAGCTAAGTAAACAGCTGAGACGCCTCTTAGCTTCGACGGGTCGAGCCGGAGTCGTGGTTATCGGATGATTGAGAATCCCGTTGTATGTGAACTTGCGGTTCGCTTCACTTAGCGCTTCCCTGCTGCAACTTCTGATCTCCAAATTCTGACCATTTCATGCCCGCATCCCTCACCCGCAATCTGATTACCGGTGGTGCTGGTTTTCTGGGATCCCATCTTTGCGATCGCCTGATGGAAGCCGGAGAAGAGGTGATTTGTTTGGACAATTACTTCACGGGCCGAAAGCAGAATATTGCGCAGTGGATTGGCAACCCCCGCTTTGAGCTGATCCGCCATGACGTGACCGAGCCGATCAAGCTGGAGGTAGACCGGATCTGGCATCTGGCTTGCCCGGCCTCACCAGTGCACTACCAGTTCAATCCGGTTAAGACAGCGAAGACCAGTTTTATTGGTACTTACAACATGCTCGGATTGGCTCGGCGGGTGGGGGCTCGGTTGCTGCTGGCAAGTACCAGTGAGGTGTATGGCGATCCAGAGGTGCATCCCCAGCCCGAGAGTTATCGGGGTTGCGTGAATACGATTGGCATCCGCAGCTGCTACGACGAAGGCAAGCGCATCGCTGAAACGCTCTGCTTCGATTACCAGCGCATGCATGACCTGGAGATCCGGGTGATGCGAATTTTCAACACCTATGGCCCGCGCATGCTGCCTGATGACGGCCGGGTGGTGAGCAATTTCATTGTGCAGGCGCTCAAGGGTGAGCCTCTAACACTGTATGGCGATGGAAGTCAGACCAGGAGCTTCTGTTTTGTGGATGATCTGATTGAAGGGATGATTCGCCTGATGAATGGAGATCACGCCGGGCCAATCAACATCGGTAACCCCACCGAGTTCACGATCCGTCAGCTGGCTGAGCTGGTGCGAGAGAAGATCAATCCAAAGTTGGAGTTGATCTGCAAACCTTTACCGCAAGATGATCCATTGCAACGTCAGCCAGTGATTGATCTTGCCCAGAAAGAGTTGAGATGGAAACCTACGGTGAAACTTGAGCAAGGCCTTGATCCCACGATTGCTTATTTCAAGGAATTGCTCAATGCATGAATCCTACGAATTGTTTTTTATGGTCGATGTATAGGATCTGTCTCCTTTTTCCACTCCTATGTCATTACATGTCCCATCAAAGTATTGCCAGCCGCTCGTTTATCTCTGCGCTGGGCTGATTCGCTTTTCGAAGCCATTTGTATTTGTTCCGGGCGTAAGTTGTGATAAGACAATCGTGATGGGTTGCCTGAACTGAGTTTAAAACTGCTATCAGATGATCTCTCTTTATGAGATCGTTGGTGGATGAGGGTTTTGATCTTCACCTCCAGTGGCGGTACGGCTCACGACGCTGCGGCTTATGCGATCGAGGCCTGGCTGAAACGCTGGGATCCAGGTGGGGAGGTTTGGGTTGAGCACGTGCTCGAGAATGCGAGTGTGTTTACGCGAGCCGGAGTCGCTTTATACAACTGGATCCAACGCCATGGCCCCTGGATGCATCAGATCTATTGGCGTGTGGTCGAGTTCGAGGACGTAACCAAGCCCGGTACCTTGCTTGCTGGTCGTTTCTATGTGATCAAGCTGTTGCGCAGGCTTCAGCCTGATCTGCTGATTTCTACCCATCCCCATATCAACCGCGGCCATTTTGATTTAGCTCGGCGTGTTTGTCCCAACATGCGCTGCATGACTTGTTGCACCGAGCTTGATGGTGGCTTTGGGTTCAGTCGCAATTGGCTCACAAGGAGCGCGGATGCTTTTTGGACACTGACCCCCGAGGTGAGCGCCGATGTCCGTCGTAGGGGCTACAAACGGATCCCAGCTCCGGCCTTGGGACCTTTGTTTGATCCAGCTTTTGAGGAGGAGCTCGCCCAGCCGGAACCTGACATGAGTCCTGATCCGTTGCCGTTATTGGTTCTAGGGGCAGGTGCAAATGGTGCCAATAATCACATTCGCTTGCTCGAGGTGTTGCTGCCCCTGTCAGGCAGGCTGCGTGTCGTTGCTTTATGTGGTCGCCGGCAGGCTGCTCTGGATCAACTTCGGCAATGGGCTGAGCAGCACCCTCAGTTGTCCTTCAAGCCATTGGGTTTTCAAGGGCCTGCTGAGATGGCAAGCCTTTACAAGCAATCCTGGGCGATGGTGGCGAGACCCGGAGCGCGCACGGCCACGGAAGCCTTGGCAGCAGGCTGTGTGCTGATTTTCAACGGCTTCGGCACGACCATGCCACAAGAGCTCTTGGCCCGTCGTTACTTCAAGGCGCGTCAGATTGATTGCTGCATTCGCAAGCCTCACGATTTATTGAATTTGTGTCGCAGCTGGTTGGATCAACCAGAGCACTATCAGACACTCAAAGAGCGGGTTTCTAATCATCGGCTTATTGCTGATCGCGAGGCGATTCGTTCGCTTCTTTTGGATGGAGACTCCGCAAAGGGATGACGGGATTAAAGCGTCCGGACAAGCCCAATCAGCAGGAGCCGATTGCGGTCATCGGCATGGGCTGCCGGCTGCCTGGTGGTGTCGAGAGCTCTGACGATTTTTGGAATCTTTTGGTTGAGGGGCGAGACGTGATCGGGGAGATCCCTCCTGAACGTTGGGATCCACAACGCCATCACGATCCGGACCCGCGTCGCCCGCTTCACCAGCACGTGCGCCGCGCCGGACTGGTGGAAGGGATCGATCGGTTTGATCCGGGCTTTTTTGGGATTAGTGGCCGGGAAGCGCAGTGCATGGATCCTCAGCAGCGCCTGCTTCTGGAGGTGTGCTGGCGTGCGATTGAGGGGGCCGGTCAGCCGATCGAACAGCTTCGTGGCCGCCCTGTGGGTGTGTTTATGGGCATCTCCAGTGCCGACTACAGCGCATTGTTATGGGCCTCGGAAGCGCATTACCTCACGCCCGACAACGAGCCCTTCATCCTTACCGGCAACACCGGTTGCATCGCCGCGAACCGTATTTCCTACGCCTTCGATTTCAAAGGCCCGAGCTTCACGGTGGATACCGCTTGCTCTTCCTCGTTGGTTGCGGTGCATCTGGCCTGCGAGAGTCTGCGCCGCGGCGAGTCCGAGCTTGCACTCGCTGGTGGTGTGCAGGCCTTAATCCATCCCGGCATCCAGATGAGCTTCTGTAAGGCGGGGTTGCTGTCGCCATCAGGGCGCTGCCGCAGTTTTGATGCTGAGGCGGATGGCTACGTGCGTTCCGAAGGCGCCGGTGCTGTTTTCCTCAAGCCGTTGGGGGCAGCTCTGCGCGACGGTGATTCGATTGAGGCGGTGATTCGTGGCACGGCGGTGAATTCCGATGGTCGCAGTCAGGGGATTGCGGCGCCTAGCCAGAAGGCACAGATGGCTTGTGTGCAGGCCGCCTATACCGCTGCTGGGCTGTCGCCTGCGACAGCGCAATATGTGGAAGCCCATGGCACGGGGACCCGTCAGGGCGATCCCATCGAACTGCGCGCCTTGGGTGCCGTGCTCGGAGCTGGGCGATCAGCGGCGAAGCCTTGCCTTGTGGGATCTGTGAAGAGCAACCTCGGCCATGGTGAGACCGCTGCAGGGATTACGGGCCTGATCAAGACGGTGCTCTGCCTCAAGCGTCGCCAAATCCCGGCAAGCTTGCATTACAGCCGCCCCAACCCCAGCGTCGACCTTCAAGGGCTTGGACTCAAGGTGTCGGATGCGCTGATGCCGTTCTCTGCGGAGGATCAAGAGCTTGTCGCCAGCGTTAGCTCCTTTGGCTTTGGAGGGACCAATGCTCATGCCGTTCTCAGCGCTTCCCCTGAGATTGATGGAGACGGCGCAACATCCTCCGCCTCTGTGGCTCCTGCCTTGCAGCTGCTCTGGCTGAGTGCTCGCTCCCCCGAAGCGCTTGCCGTCCTTCGTAAGGATTACGCGGAATGGCTGGAGGCCAATCCCGAGGTGGAGATCGCTGATCTTTGCGCCAGCACGCATTTGAGAAGGTCGCAGTTCTCGCATGCCCTTGCCCTCATTGTGAGGAGCCGCCAGGAGTTGCTGAATCAATTGCTTGGTCAGGGTGCTGCTGCCTGGTCTGGAGAGGTGCCATCCAAGGGACCAGCCGCTCTACCAGCGTCTTTGCAGAATCTTCAATTCAAAATGCTGTCTCCGGGTGCCTCCGGTCGGCGAAGGCTCGAGGAGCTGGTGGAGGCATTGGCATCAGGAGCTCCAATGTCTTGGTCCAAATGGCATCAGGGCGCTGACTGGTGCTGGGTGCAACCGCCTGGACACCCCTTTCTCCGCTCTCGCTTCTGGTGGAGCTCAATGGAGACGGCGCCAAAGGATGCCAAAGCCAGTCTCTGGTTGGATCACCTTGGTTTGACAAGCCCTGCGCCAAAAGCTCAGGCAGCGTTGCGGCTGCAACGCCTGGATTTGCCAGGAGCGTCGCAGCATTTGAGCGTGGAGCTGGACGCTGACTGTGTTCCAGACCTGAAGCATCACCGGCTTGGTGGTCAGCCCGTGTTTGCAGCGGCAAGTTATCTGGCGTTGGTTCTCGACTGGCTGCGGTCGCGGAAGCAGGCGCTGCAGTTGGGCGCTATTCAATTGGAAAGGCCCCTCTGGCTTCATGACGGACCGGTACGACTGCAAGCGCTCGTTCACGGACAGGAGCTCTCGCTGCATAGTCGCCCTGTTTCTGGTGATGATTCCAGTGACTGGCATTTGCATGGTCAAGCGCAGCTGGCTGTAGACGCTGCTGAGGCGCCCTGGTTGCCAGACAAGGGATTGATGCCGAACTCAGAGGTTGAAAGGCAAACGCCGGAAGCCTTGTACGGCGCCCTGCAGCAGTTAGGGCTCAGCTATGGACAGACGTATCGGCCTATTCGTGAGTTCTGGGTTGATGGGCTTTGCGCTGAAGCCATGCTCACGCGGCCGGAGGGGGCTGCGGATCGTTGCCTGATCGATGGTTGTTTTCAGCTGGTTGCGGCCGTGATCGCTCAGGAGCCGGCTGCAGCTCAGTTGCTGCTACCCACTGGGGTGGAATCCGTTCACTTTGGATGCTGGCCCCTGCCGGATGCATTGCGCTGCCGGCTGCAGCTGCGGGAGTCGAGCACTGAGCAGGAAAGCGCCGAAGCGAGAGGCCATCGGGTGGCGGATCTGGACTTGCTCGACAGTGTGGGTGCTCCGATCGGTTCGATTCGAGGTCTGCAGTTGCGAGCGCTGTCGCGCACCATGCTCGATCTCATGGTTCCTGTGGCCCCTGCCTTACCGGTGGCGAGGCTTTTGCAGGATGGTTGGTCTGCGCTGCCGGCCGGAGCGCTGTCCGAGTGGAGCGCGGTGGCAGCGGAGCCGATCAGTTTGATTGCTTTGGGAGAGATCCCCGAAACGGTCCAGGCCTGGTGCGACCAGCAAGCGATTGCCCCCATCGTGATGGACGAGTCTGCTGATCCCGCCACGTTGGTGCCCGCACTCGTGCAGACGCTGCAGGCGCTGCCGCTGCAACGTCCGCGTCAGCTGTTTGTGCTGTTGCCGCATCTCTCCTCTCCGGTCGTGGGAGCCGTGCAGGCGGCGGTCCGCTGCCTGGCTCAGGATTGTCCGGCCTGGCGTTGCAGCACGATCACCCTGAAGGGTGAGCCCTTGTCATCGCCTCAATGGCAACGGTTGCTAGCGGCGACGGGCGGTGACGCTGAGCTGCGCTGGTGTGGAGAAGACCGGATTGAAACCCGCTGTTTGCATCCGATTGATGCCGATCGGTTTCGGGTCTTGGCGGATGGCAGCGGCAGATTGGAGGGGCTGGTGCAGGCGCCCCTGCCCCTCGCTCGGCTTCTTCCAGGCGAGCTGGAAATAGCAGTGGAGGCCACCGGGCTCAATTTCCGCGATGTCTTAAATGCTCTCGGTCTGCTGCAGACCCATAACCAGTCGTTGGGGCTGAGGGCTGATGCCCAGCTGCCGTTCGGGGGAGAAGCGGTCGGCCGCGTGGTGGCTGTGGGCCCGGGGACCGATCCTTGCTTACTGGGAACCAGGATGTTGGCGGCGCTCACCCTGGGGAGCTTGGCGAGCCATGTCACCTGTCGAGCCGACCTGTGCGTTCCCTGGCCTGAGTCCTTGGATCCAGTTTTGGGTGCAAGCCTGTCGACGGCCTATCTCACCGCCGAACACGGACTTGAGCAGCTTGCTCATCTTCAGTCGGGGGAGACCGTGCTCATTCACGCTGCCGCCGGTGGGGTTGGGCAAGCTGCATTGCAAGTGGCCTTGCGCTGCGGTGCTCGCATCTTGGCCACAGCGAGTGCGGCTAAGCAGGCTGCCCTATTGGAGCAGGGGGTGGATGCCGTCTTCGATTCTCGCTCCACCGCATTCGCGGATCAGGTGCTGGAGCACACCGGAGGTCGTGGCGTTGATGTGGTGCTCAACAGCCTGAAGGGAGAATGGGTGGATGCCAGTTTCCGTGCTCTCGCAGAGGGGGGGCGGTTTGTAGAGCTCGGCAAGCTGGAGGTCTGGAGTGATCAACAGGTGCGGGAGCGGCGCCCAGATGTGACCTACCATCGCTTTGATCTGCTCGAGTTGGCGGCAAGGGATCCCCAGCCCTTGCGACAGCGACTGCTGGCTCTGGTTGAGGCGGTCCAGCAGGAGCGAGTGAAGGCTTTGCCGACCTCCGCTTTCCCATTGGCCCAGTGCAAAGACGCCTTTCGGTTGATGGCCCAGGGCCGGCATGTGGGCAAGTTGGTGATCACCTTGCCCACACAGGCGCCCCCGTGCCGCATTCGTTCCGACGGCACCTATTTCATTGTTGGTGCCTTTGGGGGGCTCGGTCTTCGGCTGCAGCGCTGGTTGGTGGAGCAGGGGGCTCGCGCCCTGTTGCTCGTGGGTCGTCAGCTGCCTCAGCCCGACAGCGCTGCAGAGCAACAGCTGCAAATCCTTCGTGCTCAGGGGATTGACGTGGAGGCCCTGACTTGGGCGGATCTCCCCCAGGCCCTGGATGTGCTGCCGAACAACCAGCCGCTGAGGGGCGTCATCCATGCGGCGGGAACGCTTTGGGACCAACCCATCGAGGCGATTGATGCGCTGGGCCTGGAGACAGTCCTCTCGGCGAAATGGGGTGTTGGCGAGAAGCTCCAGCAAGTGCAACAACGGCAGCCGGAGGCTTGGTTGCAGTTGGATTTCCAGCTTGTGTTTTCTTCGCTTGCCGCTGGGGTTGGTTCCCCGGGGCAGCTGGTGTATGGAGCTGCCAACGCAGCGCTTGAGGCGAATTGCATGTGCGCTGAGCATGCTGAACAGCCAGACGGGCCATTGCGGCTTGCGATCCAGTGGGGCCCTTGGGGCGGAACGGGCATGGCGGCTGGACTGGAGAAGCGTTTTGAAGCCGTAGGCCTCAAGCCTTTGCAAGACAGTGAGGCGTTTGAGGCTCTGGAACGCCTCCTGCAGCGCGGACGTAGCGGGGTGGTCACCGTGATGGCGGCCGACTGGCCGCGGCTGGTGAGCCAGGCGCTCCCTCGTCAGGCGGCCTGGTTTCAAGCACTGTTGCCGGAGGCTTCTGGACGTTCGGAAGCGCAAGTGCGAGCTCAACTCGAAGCCTTGCCGATGGGGCAGCGGCGGCCCTGGCTGTTGGCCACGCTGCAAGAGCTTTTGGCGGGAGTGATGGAGGAGCCATCTGCCCAGCTCGACCCCCACACCAGTTTGTTTGATCTTGGGCTCGATTCGCTGATGGCGGCAGAGTTTGCAGCGGTGGTGCAGGAGGCCTTGGGATGGCGCCTCGATCTGGCTGCCCTCAGCGATGCGCCCTGTCTTGATGATCTGGCAGCCCTGGCACTCGAGCGCTTGAGCACGGATGGGCAGTCTTCAGATCGGATGGCGCTGAATTTGGATCAGGAAGCTGAGTTGCCGGAGGGGTGGAGCAGGCCAAATCTGCCGGCGGTGGAGGCGCCAAGTGAGCAGGTCTTGCTCACCGGGGCGAGTGGCTTTCTTGGCGCTTATCTCTTGGCAGGGCAACTTGAGCGTTGGCCGGAGCTGCGGCTGCGTTGTCTCGTGCGAGCTGGCTCCAGGCAACAGGGATCGGAGAAGTTGGAGCTGAATCTTCGTCGTTATGGGCTCTGGAACCCGGCCTGGTCGGAGCGGTTGGAGGTGGTGCTTGGGGATCTTTCCCAGCCGCGGCTGGGATTGGACCCTGATCAATTCGCTGATTTAGGCCAGGGGTTGGGCGGAATCCTTCATAACGGTGCCCAGCTCAGTCAGATGGCCAGTTACGCCCAACTGGCAGCGGCCAATGTGGGAGGAACTCGAGAGCTGCTCCATTTGGCCACCGCAGGTTCACCACTGCGTTTTGAGTTGATTTCAAGCGTTGCTGTGTTTGAGGCGGATGCTTATCGCGACCAGGTGATCGCTGAGCACGATCCGCTGGAGGCTTGTACCGGTATTCAACTCGGCTATTCCCAGACGAAATGGGTCACGGACCGGATGGTGCGGAGGGCAGGGGAAGCCGGACTACCCGTCACGATCTACCGCCCACCGCTGATTGCCGGTCCTTCCAATGGCAGCTCTTGGCACCAAGGTGATCTCCTGCAGCGCTTGCTGCAGGGTTGTTTGGCCCTAGGGGCCTCGCCTGATCTGGCCTGGGAGCTTGATGTGGTGCCTGTGGATTACGTGGCTGATGCGATCACTGCATTGGCTTGGAGCCAGTCTGCAAAGGGTCGCAGTTTCCACTTGCAGCACCCTGAGCCGATGATGCTTAATGCCTTGCTGGGTCAAATCACCGATGCCCAGAGCGGCTGGCGGATTGTGCCGATGCAGGACTGGATCTCGGAGATCGAACAGAGCTTGGCCAATCCGCTTCAGCCCCTGCTTCCTTTCCTGCGGCAACGCTGGGGAGAGGATGGTCTGACCTACCCAGAGAGCAACTGCCGGGGTCAGCGGGCTCGACCCAGTTGTGCTTCCACCACCGAGTTGCTGGCTGAACAGGGGGTGCGCTGCCCTGATTGGCCTCAATTGATTGGTCCCTGGGCATCGGTGCTGCTTCAGCAGAGCGCTGGGGTTTGAGCTTGCCTGCAACCGCGCTTCTGTTTGGACTCCTGCTTCTGCAGATCCTGCTCGTCACTCTGTTTTCCCGTCGCTTAAGCGACTTGCGGCGAGGGACTCACCAGTTGCCAGCGGAGCCCGAGGAGGGATGGTTGCCTTTGGAGGTGGTGCTTTGCCTGAGGGGGGCGGATTCCTGCCTGCCACGGCTGTTAGAAGGGCTTGCTCGCCAGACCTACCCAGGCCCTTGGCGGCTGCAGGTGGTGGTGGACAGTGCTGCTGATCCAGCCTGGCCCCTGCTTCAGCCCTGGCTGGCTCGCACTGACACCGCTTGGAACGAGCTGCAATGCCGAACGCTTCAGCAGCGTCCGAGCCAGGGCTCGCTGAAATGTGCAGCACTACGCCAGGCCTTTGCTGGTCTTCATTCCGATAGCGGGCTGGTGGTGCTGCTCGATGCTGATATCCGCTTCGCTGAGGATGGTCTGGAGCGCTGTGCCCGAGCTTGCTTGCAGCCCGGCGTGGGAGCGATTTCCGGCAACCGCTGGTTTGCGCCGCCATCACCAGGGTTGTCGGGATTGAATCTGAGCAGCTGGACGCGAGCGGTGTGGAACGCCGGTGCTGTGGTGTTAATGACCCTGTGGAAGATCCCTTGGGGTGGATGCCTTTGCGTGCGCCGCTCAGTTGTGGAAGCGGGCGATTGGCTGGAGCTGCTCAGCCGGGGCCTGTGCGAAGACACCGGCCTGTTGGGTCCGCTACGAAGGCTTGGCTTGGACTACCGGTTCGCACCGGATCTGGTCATGGTGGATCCGGATCCTGCTCAACCGTTGCTCCCTCTGAGCCGCTGGATCACCCGTCAGCTCCTCACCGCTCGCTTGCATCATCCGGCCTGGGGCTTGGTGGCACTCCACGGGATTAGCAGTGCAGCGCTGCTCTTGCTTGCGCTGCTTGAGGGAGATTGGATCACGGCGCTGGTCTATGAGCTGGGTATCGTGGGACTGCTGTGCTGGATTGAACAACTGCTGCAGCCGGAAGGCAGCCCCCATTGGTTGGGCTGGAGTGTTGGGTTGTTGCCAGGGCAGTTGGTGGATGGGGTATCCACAGTGGCAGCCTTGCTGACGCGCCGGATCTCCTGGCGCGGGGTTGACTATGCCGTGCGGACGAGGCCTTCGCGGGTGTGGATCCAGCGCGATCGACTCCAATAAAGGTGCCATTGCCAACCGGATCGTCGATGTCTGCCAACGGGGCCAAGGGGGCACCGCCTAACAGCGTGCTGTTTCGCTTCCTCTGGTGTGGTCAGTTGATCTCCAATCTGGGGACGCAGACCAGCCTCTACGGCATTGGGCTTTGGCTGTTTGCTCAATCGGGCAGGTTGCTCGACTTCGGTCTGGTGGCGTTGGTGGTGCAGCTCGCCCGAATTCTGGCTCTGCCTCTGCTGGCTTCTCGCTTGAACCGCTGGCCACCGGCGCGGGTGATGTTGTTTGCTCATGCCATCGGGGCCCTGTGCACGTTGGCCTTGGCTTGGGTGTTGTTGGGGGCGGCGCCCCCGGCGGGCCAGCTGCCGTCCCTACTTCCGATTCTGATGATTCAGGGTGTAGCGGCGATGGCGGAAGCCACGTTGGTGTTGCGATTTTCCAGTTTGATTCCGCTTTTGATTGCCGATGGTCCGGCGTTGATTCGGGCCAATGGTTTGTTTGCGACCACTGATGGCCTGGTCGTAACGATGGCCCCATTCCTGGGCACTTGGCTGGTGTCTGCCCTGGGGCTGATGGGTGTGCTCGGCTTGGACGCCCTCAGTTTTCTGTTGGCGATGGTTTGCGTGCTGTTGGCGCCCTGGAGCGAGGACATTTTGCAACGGCTTCCATCCCCTGCTCCTGTGGATCCGATTGGTTGGCGTTCATTTCCGGAGCGTCTTCGTCGCTTCTGGCGCCGGCGTGCGCTGGCGCGGCAGGCCCTGTTGCTCAGTGCGGTGGTGATGGGGGTGTATGCCGGCTGCGAAATCCTGTTCCCCGCCTGGGTGGCGGAACGTTGGGGTGCCGCTCGAATGGCTGTTGTGCTCTTGTTGGGTTGTGCCGGCTATGGAGGGGGCTTCCTGCTGTGGCGCTTCTGGCTAGGTCAGCATTGGCGAATGAGCGGCCGCGCGCTGCTACTGGGTCAGGCTCTGATTTTGGTTGGGGCCGGAGTGCCGGCGCTGGTGGCCGTGGATGGTCTTTGGTTCGTTGGTGTTTTTGGGTTCAGCTTGGGGTTGCCGGTGGTCACTGCCGCCCTGCATCAGGCCTGGGTCACCCTGGCGCAGCAGGAGGATCCGGCTCGGGTGTTTGCGCTGCGCTACGGCTGCGAGTGGAGCAGCCGGCTGCTGGCTTTCTTGGGTGTGTCGTTGCTCGCTGACAGGCTGGTCAAGCCCAACATCAGTCCGACGTTTGAGGCCATCGCTGGTCAGCCTTTGGCTTTCACGCTCAGTGGTCTGGGAATTGTGGTGGTGGTCACGCTGTTGCTCGGGACGCGGTTGCCACTCAAGGACGGCGCCAGCATCAACTGACGCAGCGTTTCGAAGCTTTGGCGCAGGCTGGCGTCGTGGAGGCTGCGGAAACTGGATTGCAGCAAGCCTGGAATCTCTGGCTGTAGCTGAATGGTGTGACGCACCAGGGTGCCTCCGGCATCTGGCGTGAGCGTCCACTCGCCAGAGAGCGCGAGGATGTTCTCGCCGCGTACGAGCCGGTAACGCAGATTGCGGCTCTGAGGGTTTTCCTCGCCCTCTAGAAGCACATTGATTTTTAACCCGAAGGTGTAAGGCGCTTGAAGCACCTGACGGAGCCGTAGCTTCTGACCTTGGCGTGACACCAGCTGCACGGAAGCTACATCCGGCATCGCCGCGAAGGTGCGGGCGTAGTCGGTGAGTACGGCCCAGGCTCGCTCAACTGGCACCGGCACCTGCATGGTGAGGGTGGCTTGTTCGCCACGACGCACCAACCGGACCCGGCCGCTGGCTTGAACGCGTTGCAGCGCGGGTTTAAGGGGAGGCGGTTCGACAGGCTGCAGAGTGAAAAGCAAAAACAGCACGGTCAGAAACTGAAAAGGACCCGACCTCCAAAGCGCACCTGCTCGGCACTGAGCAACTGGCCCACGTCGAGAATTGAGGCGGCGGTGCTGCCATAGGCCTCTAGCGCCAAACTGTCGGTGGTTTGCCAGCGCAGCCCGAGGGTGCCGTTGCTTTGGGCCAGGTTGTTGACGACGACGTTGCTTTCCGGCACCAGTTGCCAGCGTGGGGCTAATTGCACATTGGTGCTAACACCCATGGCCCAAAGGTTCCCAGCACCGCTAAGAACCAACTTGGGATTGAGATTTAGGGCCACGCTGTCTGAGGCTTCCCAGGTGAACATCGTTTCGCCAAATACATAGCCCTGGCCTGTGTTGTTCACGATGTCGCTATTACGACCGAGAGTGATGCGACCGCCTCCCCAGAAGGGAGCTCCGCGTAGGGGGCTGAAAGCTACGGCTTTGCCGCCGATGCGCCAGTTCCAAGCCCCATCGTTGGCATAGAGACGGGCCTGGGGTGTGGTTTGGGGCACATTGTTGTAAAGGCCACCACTAAATAATGAGAGTTGAAAGACGTTGGAAAGCGAATAGCCCCAAAAGCCATTCACATTGCCGCCGGAATCTGCATTTGCCCAGAACTCGGAGTGGTCGTCTTCAGGGACGAGAGCGGTATTGACCGTGAGGCCACCGCGGGCAAGGGAGCGCTGCCGACCCGAGAGTGGTATTTGGGGAGTGTCGGGTGCATCAGGGGTATAGACAAAGCTGGCGCTGTAGCCAAGGCGGTTGTCAGAGGGCAGGGCGAGCAGGGCCGTTGCCGGTGTGGCGCCAAAGCCATTGGTGAGCAGGCCACGCAGGCCGATACGTGGATTGAGATCCCAGTTGAGGCCTGCCGAGTAGATCGGCACGCGCGAGAATTGCAGATCAGCATTGAAGCTGTTGGTGCCAGCGCCAATGGGTTGGGCGATACCGGCGGTGAGCCCCAGTTCGGGAAAAGGCTGGAACAACACCCCGCCGCCGATATAGGGGTTGGTTCCGTAGAACGTTCCAGCTCCACCCTGACCAGCCCCTTGAGTGCTGGGGAGCATGGTGACGCCAGGTGCCAAATTGACTTGCCACTGTGGACTTGCCTGCAAGCTGATGGGCAAGCTGAGGGATCCGACAATGTTTCGGGTGAACACCCGTCGGCCTGAATCGTTGAAGATATTGGGACTGGCAGCATCACCCGAGCGGGCAAACGAATCGTCACCACCACTGCCAACGTTCCAGCCTTCTACTGAGCCATTCAAAGACAGCTGCCACTGTTGATTGCGAATCAGTTGCCAGCGGGCAGCTGCTCCATAGCTTTCCCAGAAGTTGGCAGGCTGTACATCAAAGCTATTGAGTGATGCATTGAGCGGATCATCCGCTTGGCTTAGAAATCCCGACACCAAAAAGTTGTCGCTGAGACCTACATCAAGGTTGACCGCATAATTTTGATTGCCGGTGCCCGTTTGGCTCTTGAAGGGTGAGAGGGTCTGGAAACCAAGTCTCCATTGCTGGGGTGGAAGCACCGCGGCGGTGGGAACGGCTGGCGACAGACGCAGCAGCGGAAGGTAATCACTGCGCTTGAGGGGCGTGCTGTTCACCACGGCCTGCACTTGTTCGGCAGACAGCGGCTGTATGACCGGGCCAGGAGAAGCGGCGATGACTGGCAAAACAGGGTGGGGAAGCAACTCCCAACGGGGACCGTGTGCTGCTACATCCCTGTGGATTTGCGGCTGACGCAAAGGGACGCTAATGATCCGAGGCGGCGGCGGTAAGGGAGGGAGAGGTAAGGGCGGGCTCCAGAGCAATGGCATCAAGCAGCTCCCGCTATGTGATGCGTAAGACGGGGTTGCAACAGGGGGGACTGCAGCAAGGCGAGCTGAGAAGGTAGAGGATTTGTGCCTGAGTGCACCTGCATCAGATAATCAAGAGCTCGGGTGGGGTTTAGGCGATGCTGTTGTATCAGCCATGCCATGCAGACCAAGGGTGACCGTTCCATGGCGGCAACACAGTGCACAAAGACCGGTCCATAGGTGCCCTCCAGCTCAGCAAGTAAGTCAAGTGCTTGGAGCAGTTCGTTGATCACAGGGCTACGACCGCTGCGGTGATCGGGTAACACCAGCCTGCGGCAGGCGAAACGTTGACTCAGAGATGGTGGCGGTAACGCTTCATCGTGGCTGCAAAGGCTCAAGACGGCCTGGATGCCTGCGTCTTCAAGGCGGGTGAGGTGGCGATCAGCACGAGGGGCTGGGCCGATGGCGAGTTCGTTGACGAGCACCCAGTCGATGCTGAAACGGGAGAAATTTGTCATTAGCTATCGATCCAACGTATCCATCGCTTGCTTCGTGCGATCCAACGATGCCTCCATGACGGAGGTGTGGCAAGGCGCTGGCGCACACGTTGGAGCTGTTGCTCGCTTGGCGACTGTTCTTGATCTGAATCGTCGGTTGCATTGGCGTAGTGGGCGTACACCGCTGCGGAATAGGTGTTGTAGCCGGCGTACCCCGAACTGCCATAGCCGTACTTGCCATAGCCGTACTTGCCATAGCCGTATTTGCCATAGCCCGCACCGCTAGCGCTTTTGTCTTCTTTGATTGCATTGGTCACGACACCCAGTAGAGGTACTCCGCTGGAGAGAAGCCGGTTCATTGATTCTTTCGGCAAGTTGCGGTCCACTCGGTTGAGGCTGACAAGCAACATCAAACCGTCGCAGTGCTCCGCTACCAGAGAGGCATCGGCGAGACCCAGCACGGGAGGTGTGTCGAAGAGCACTAGATCGAAGTTTTGACCGTTTGCGAGTTCTTGCACCAGATCACTCATCCTCTGTGAACTCAACAGCCTGGTTGGATCAGGCGGCCGTCGCCCAGCTGTGATCACGCTCCAATTGCTGTAGCCGGGCACGGTTTGCACCACATCGCGCCAGCCTTGATCTCCTTCGGCAAGAAGGTTGGACAGTCCGGAAAGATTGTTGAGGCCGAGCCTCCTGTGCATTTGAGGTTTGCGTAAGTCGGCGTCAACCAACAACACCCGCTGACCGAGTTCCGAAAGAGTTTTTGCTAAAAGCACATTGACTAAGGATTTGCCCTCAGCCGGTAGAGAGGTTGTAAGAGCAATTGCCCTGAGGGGGCTTTCAGCATTGAGGAAGCGAATCGAGGTGTAGAGATTGCGAAAGGCCTCTTGATAGAAAAAGCGCTGATAGCGCTTTTCACGCCGATTGTCATTGCTTTCGAAGGGTGCATTGTTATTAATGTCTGCGTCTATGGGGTTGCTGTTTGTGGCTTGCACCGATTGATCAAGCTCTTGGAGCAGGAAGCGTTTATCTTCGCGGACTCCTTGAAAGAAGGACACATGGGGGACATGGCCGAGTAACGGCAAGTTGAGATCGTCTTTCACGTCCACAGGCTGATGAAAGACGTGATCAAGCCGATCACGCAGTAAACCAGCACCCACTCCAGCCGCCAACGCAAGCATGCTTCCCTGTAAAAACCCTCGGGGTAGTGATGGTTTGATCGGTGTGCGACTCACAATTGGAGGAGAAATCACTCTCCAGGGCGCAGCACTTTGAGCTAACTCGAGTTGTAAGGTTTCTCGCGCATTGACGAGGCCAGATAAATTTAATTCCGCGATTTTGAGGCGACCTTGAAGCTTGCTGTATTGATTAATCAGTTCTGGTTTTTTCAGAAATCGATCATTTAGAGTTTTCTGCTGTGCCTGAGCTGATAATAGGCGTTGTGCATTAAGGCTTAAAGCCAAATTCACAGCATCAAGCTGATTGCTTCGAAGAAGAGGCTTGAGTTGGTTGAGCCTCTCTTCTAAACTAGTTACCATCGAAGAATTAGGGTTGAATTTGGCACGAGCTTCGGCGAGTTCATTTTCTACTTGCGCTAGCTGCTCAAGTAGCCCTTGATCAGGATCGCTGATGCTGAGCCCACCTCCTGTACCCCCAGATTGACTCGCGCCTGAGGGGCCGATTGCGTCTTGAAACCCACGGATGCTCAACGTGCCGTTGTTGATTTCAGTGCGTACGGATTTGAGGCGATTTCTTTCCGTCTCCAACCCCAGGAGTTGTTGATTCAGAGTGAATTCTTGCTCTTTCAGTGCGGAACCTTCTTCCAAGGGTTCGAGCAAATTGTTGCGGATTCGGAAGCTGGCAAGCTCGTCTTGGAGAGCATTGCTTCGAGCTTCCAGTTCCGGAGCCTGTTTGTTCAGAAAATTCAACCCATCTTCAAGTCGTTTCTGTCGTTGTTGCTGGGCAGCTTGAAGATAGGTACTGCTTAGGGCCTTTAAGAGTTGCTCAGTTTCAGCTGGATTGCGGCCTGTGAGGCTTACCTGAAGAGTTTCTGTGGAAGCAAATCGCCTGCGGGAATCGCCTCCTTGTTGAATCGAAATCCGTCCAGCCAAACCCCTGGCAGAGATGTTGAGCTGATCGGCAACGGGTTTGAGGAGAAGCGGACTGCGTAGTAGCTCAATTAATGTAGGAATGTCATTGTTTGTAGTATTGCGGGCTAATTCTTCGAATGCTGAGGATCCAGTGCTTCCACCTCCTCTATTCCCCCTTTGGTTGCTAAAGGGGTCGCTAATCAGCAGCTTAAAATTACCTTGATAGACAGGCCGGAATATTCGCTCGGAAGCAAGATTAACAGTCGCTAATGTGAGTACTATTCCAGCGGTGGTAAGTACTAATTTGCGTCTTCGCAGTAGGGATACATATATATTTCTTAGTTTAATGCCACTTTCTTCAGTCCCGTTGTCTGTGGGGGAAGACTGATTTGAAGGAGGATTTGAATGAAGGGGTTTCTCGCCTTGATTGGAAATCAGATTGGACATGCTCTGATTGATCCATGACGTCAGTACAGGTATTGCACCACTTGGGCTGGCGCTTTGCCAGGTCCATGGGACACTTGCGGCACATGCTTAGGGCAAGACTCCATGGTGCGGCACCAGCGTTTGAGGTCACAGGCTTTGCTGGGCCTCTGCTTGTTAGTCAGTAATGGTTATTTTACCGCTGGAGCATTTGAAGCTGTTCCAAGCGAGAGGGCTCAAGGAACGGCGTCCCTGGCTTTGGTCGAGGAGGTCCAAGACGTTTACATCATTGGGCCTGGTGATGTGCTGCAGCTCAACTTGTTTGATGCTCCTGAGCTCTCAGGAGAGCTCGAGGTCTTGAACGACGGCAGCGTGCCCTTGCCATTAGTGGGGAGCATTGTGCTGAGTGGCCTCACCTTGCAACAGGCCAGTCTTTGGGCGCGAGAGTTATTGGCGGATCAGTTGTTGCGGCCTGAGTTGCAGCTGAAAGTGATCCGTCCGCGGCCGATTCGGGTCTCAGTCGTGGGAGCTGTGGAGCGACCAGGTCTCTATTCACTTACTACAACAGAGGCTGCCCAGGTGGAGGGTGGCCCAAGCACGAGTCTCACGGGTTTGCCAACGCTGGTCGATGCGATTCAAAAGGCTGGGGGCATCACCCAGAAGGCCAATTTGCGCAATGTTCAGTTGCAACGTCGCTTGCCTGGTACCCCTGCACGCTTTAAGAGAGCTCGTTTGAATTTGCTGGATCTGGTGCTTGAGGGCGATCAACTTCAGAACCCTTTCCTGTTTGATGGCGACACGATCAAATTGGAGCGTGCGGAAGAAACTCCTCAGGAGGCCATCGAACTGGCTTCCGCGAATCTCTCCCCTCAAGTGATCACGGTGAATGTGATTGGCGAGGTTAATAGCCCGGGTCGTATCGAAACGGAAGCGAATACTCCATTGGTGCAAGCGATTTTGATTGCTGGCGGCTTGAAATCTTGGCGAGCTAATGGTGGTCAGGTGGAGTTGGTTCGGATCAATCGCAATGGCACAGCAACGCTGAAACGGTTTCGCTTTGATATGAGCCAAGGTGCGTCCAATGAAACGAATCCACCTTTGCGGCAGGGAGACACCATTCGCGTGGGACGCAGCATGTTGGCCAAGGGTAGTGATGCAATTGGAGCCGTGAGTGAGCCCCTTAGCGGATTGGTGACGATCGGAAGTCTGTTTCGGCTGCTAAATGATTAGCGGTCATCTTGAAGGATCCAGTTTTGAATGTTGCTAATGAAACGTTGAGCTTATTTCTCCAGATGATGCCGTTGATCTGATCTTAGAGTTTGAGTTTTCATTTTTTTGGTGTTTTAGAGGTATTTTAAAGATCTATGCAATTAAGTATATTTCATGCATTGCTAATCCCTATCTTAATTTTTAAATATGCGAGATTGGCATAAGGCGATGTGATTGCAGGCTTCGTTTTCTTCCGTTTAGGTACTTCTACTTGCTCCTTGGCTTTGTATCCATTAATGAAGCATTAAATATTTTTTTGGCTTGTTGAAATTTTTGGGAAGCGTTCTGATTGAATAATGAAACTTCCGTCTTGAGATGATTGAGCTTCGCTCTCATCCCTGGCGGCAAGGCTTCAGTTCCTTTGTGGAGCTGTTGTTGGAGAAGGGGCTTGTGCCCACGATTGTGTCTCTATAAGGAGTTGCTCAACGCATGGCCACCCTCGTTACTGGTGCTGCTGGTTTTATTGGATTTCACCTCAGCACCCGTTTGCTCGAGAGGGGCACGCCTGTTGTTGGATTTGACAACGTCAACCCCTACTACGACCCTTCATTGAAGCGGGCCCGGATCGCTCAACTGGAAGCCACAGCGGCTCGCACCGGCATCAGTTTCCAGCTGATCGAAGCGGATCTGGAAGACCAGAAGTCTGTTGAGACTGCCTTTTCAGAGCACAAACCCCAGAAGGTGGTGAACCTGGCAGCCCAGGCAGGGGTTCGTTATTCGATTGAAAACCCAGCGGCCTACATCCAGGCCAACCTGGTGGGGTTCGGGCACATCCTGGAAGGGTGCCGGCACCACGGCATTGAGCACCTGGTGTACGCCTCGAGCAGCTCGGTGTACGGAGGCAATACGCGTATGCCGTTTTCTGAGCAGCACAGCGTGGATCACCCCGTGAGCCTCTATGCGGCGAGCAAAAAGGCCAATGAGTTGATGGCCCACACCTACAGCCACCTTTACGGGTTGCCCGCCACCGGCCTGCGCTTTTTCACCGTGTATGGCCCCTGGGGACGGCCTGATATGGCCCTCTTTCTCTTTACCAAAGCAATGCTGGAGGGCAAGCCGATCCAAGTGTTCAACAACGGCCAGATGGTGCGGGATTTCACGTATGTGGACGACATCGTGGAAAGTCTGCTGCGTCTGCTCGATAAGCCGGCTGCGGCGGATCCAACTTTTGATCCGCAAGTTCCTAACCCGTCCACCAGCTGGGCGCCCCACCGGGTGTTCAACATCGGTAATTCCAACCCCACGCCGCTGATGGACTACATCCATGCGGTAGAGCAGGCCCTGGGGGTAACGGCGGAGAAGCAACTGATGCCGATGCAGCCTGGTGATGTGCCGGCCACGGCGGCCGATACCTCTGCCTTGGAAGCTTGGGTGCAGTTCAAGCCCAATACGCCAGTGAAGGAGGGTGTGGCCCGGTTTGTGGCCTGGTACCGCCAGTTCTACGGGGTCTGATGATGAAACCTCCGTTTCCCGATCTGAATACCTGCACCGTTGCCGTGATCGGCTTGGGTTATGTGGGGTTGCCTTTGACGGTGGAGTTGGCCAAACACCAGGCCTGCGTGCGTACAAGTGCACCCTTGCGCCGGAGAGTGATCGGTTTTGAGATCAATCAGCAAAGGTTGAGCGAGCTGGCTGCGGGAGTGGATCGCACCAATGAAATCAGTGCTGATGAGTTGCAGGCTGCTGAACTGTTGGCGTTCACAAGCGACGTTGCCCAGCTGGCCCAGGCCGATGTGTTTGTGGTGACGGTGCCGACACCGATCGACAGTGCCAAGAGGCCAGATCTCACTCCTTTGGAGAAAGCCAGTACCACGGTGGGGTCGGCACTGAAGGCACGTGCTCAGCGCTTCGCGGCTTCAGCGGAGCCCGTTACCACTCCGCTGGTGATTTATGAAAGCACGGTGTATCCGGGGGCGACAGAAGAGGTGTGCGTGCCGATTCTGGAGCAGATTTCAGGGCTGACGTTTGATGAGGGTTTTTGTTGCGGCTACAGCCCGGAGCGGATTAACCCGGGTGACACGGAGCACAAGCTCACCACGATCACCAAGGTGACCAGTGGCAGCACCCCTGAAGCGGCTGAGTGGGTGGGTGCGTTCTATGGCTCAATCATCAAGGCAGGCATCCATCCAGCGGCGAGCTTGAAGGTGGCGGAAGCGGCCAAGGTGATTGAAAATACCCAGCGCGATTTGAACATTGCCCTGGTGAACGAGTTAGCGATGATTTTCCGCCATATGGAGATCGATACTCTCGATGTACTTGAAGCAGCAGGTAGTAAGTGGAATTTTCTGCCCTTCCGCCCCGGATTGGTAGGCGGCCACTGTATTGGCGTGGATCCCTACTACCTCACATACAAGGCTGAGCAGCTGGGCTATTACCCCCAGGTTGTTTTGGCGGGGCGGCGCATCAACGATGGGATGGGCGCCTGGGTGGTGGAGCAACTGGTCCTGGAAATGGCGCGTAAGGGGATGGTGATTGCAGGCGCCAAGGTGCTGGTGCTGGGGCTCAGCTTCAAGGAGAACTGCCCGGATCTACGCAACACGCGCGTGGTGGACCTGATTCAAGCGCTGCAGCGTTACGGTATTGAGCCATTGGTGGTGGATCCCTGGGTGGATCGTGAAGAAGCGCAGCGTGAATATGGCCTTGATGTGATGCCAGAAATCCCACCGGGTGAGCGCTATGGAGCTGTTGTGGCAGCAGTGGCGCATCAACAGTTCCAGGCGCTGACTGAGGAGCATTGGCAACATCTGATCACCGCGGATGGGTTGTTGGTTGATTTGAAAGGATTAGTACCGCGGCAGCTGCGGGCGCTGCGCCTTTAGCCAGCAGCGCACTAGCACTGTTGCCTTCATCCAGTGGATCTCCATCCATGTCCGCACTCCCATCCGCTCCAGACCCCAGTCTCCGCCAGTTGCTCCGCCAGCTCTGGGCCCACCTGAGCCGCCGCCGCCGGGTGCAACTGGGCGTGTTGCTCCTGGTGATGCTGGCCAGTAGTGCGGCCGAGGTGCTGAGCCTGGCGGCAGTGCTGCCATTCCTGGCGGTGCTTGCCAATCCCACCGGGCTGTGGAACCAGCCGCTGGTGCAGCTGTGGGCGCCGCGGCTGGGGATCGCCAGCGCCGAAGCGCTGCTGCTGCCGATCACGGTGGCGTTTGCAGCGGTGGCCCTGGCGGCAGGCGCGATCCGGCTGCTGAACCTGTGGCTGAACGGCCGGCTGGCGGCGGCGATCGGCTCCGATCTGAGCTGCGAGGCCTACCGGCGCACGCTCTATCAGCCCTATGCCGTGCACCTGGCGCGCAACAGCAGTGAGCTGATCGCTGCGATCAGCACAGATGTACTGAGAACTATCTCTCAGGTTCTCAACCCGATGCTGCTGCTGCTGAGCTCGGGGCTGATTGCTATCAGCCTGGTGGCGGCGCTGTTAGCGATCGACTGGCTGATTGCGGTGGCGGCCGGATTGGTGGTGTTGCTGGTGTACCTAGCGGCGATGCTTGCCAGCCGCCAGCCTCTGCAACAGCTGGGCCAGCGCTATGTGAGCCTGAACCGCCAGCTGATTCAGGTGTTGCAGGAGGGGCTTGGTGGAATCCGCGATGTGCTGCTCAATGGCTCGCAGACTTTTTACGCCAACACCTATCGCCAGGCTGATCAGCCTTTTCGGCGGGTGATGGCCGATTCCAGCTTTCTGAGCACCTATCCGCGGTTGGTGCTTGAGCCTGTGGGCATGGCTTTGATCGCGGTGATCGCGTTCTGGCTGGTGAGTCAGCAAGGGGTGGATAAAGCCTTGCCGCTGATGGGTGCCCTGGCCCTGGGTGCCCAGCGGCTGCTGCCGGTGGTGCAAAAGGTGTACGAAGGCTGGGCGCAAACCCGCAACGCCAAAGCAAGCCTGGCGAATGTGCTGTTGCTGATCTCTCAGCCGCTGCCCGCTGAGGCTGTCCAGGAACGAGCAGAGCCAATCGCTCTGCAGCAGGGCCTGCGGTTTGAAGGGGTGCACTTCGCTTATGGCCCTGATCTACCGCAGGTGCTGAGAGGCATTGATTTGCAGATTCGTCGCGGAGAGCGCATCGGCATCATCGGCAGCACCGGTAGTGGCAAGAGCACCACGCTCGACCTCCTCATGGGTTTGTTGCAGCCCACAGCGGGCCGGATCGTGGTGGATGGGCACGATGATCTGCACGATCCGCAGCAGCCTGAGCTGCTGATGGCCTGGCGCTCCACGATTGCCCATGTGCCCCAGAGCATCTACTTGGCTGATAGCTCGATTGCTGAAAATATCGCTTTTGGCTTGCCGCCGGAACAGATCGATCTAGCCCGGGTTCGTGAGGCTGCTCAGCAGGCCCAGATCGCTAGCTTTATCGAGAGCAGTGCCCAGGGCTATGACAGCTTTGTGGGCGAGCGTGGTATCCGGCTCAGTGGTGGGCAACGCCAGCGGATCGGCATCG
This sequence comes from Synechococcus sp. SYN20, assembly GCF_014279555.1. Taxonomy (NCBI): domain Bacteria; kingdom Bacillati; phylum Cyanobacteriota; class Cyanophyceae; order Synechococcales; family Synechococcaceae; genus Synechococcus; species Synechococcus sp. SYN20. The sequence goes on from NZ_CP047959.1 coordinate 196,736, forward strand.
CCCGGGCGCTCTATAAACGTGCTCAGGTGCTGGTCCTTGATGAGGCCACAGCCGCACTTGATAATGCCACCGAACAGGCAGTAATGGAGGCAGTAGAAGTTCTTAGCCGAGATCTAACGATCGTGATGATTGCTCACCGGCTGAGCACAGTGGAGCGTTGCGATCGGGTGATCAAGTTGGATCAAGGCACGATCGAGTGCCAGGGTTCACCGCTATATGTGCTCGCGAGGTGCTGAAACCATGATTCACCCTGATGCCTTTGTGCACGACAAAGCCTTGGTGGATCAAGGCGTATCTATCGGAGCTGGCACGCGGGTGTGGGGCTTTACTCATCTGCTCAGCGGCGCTCAGATCGGTGCCGATTGCAACATCTGCGAGCAGGTGTTGCAATCGAGGGCGATGTGGTGGTGGGTGACCGGGTCACGGTGAAATGCGGCGTGCAGCTCTGGAACGGGCTGCGCGTGGAGGATGACGTGTTCATTGGCCCGAATGTGACCTTCACGAACGATCTATTCCCGCGCAGCCAGCACTATCCACGGGCTTTTCTGCAAACACACGTCAAGGCTGGTGCCTCGATCGGTGGAGGGGCTGTGATTCTGCCTGGTCTCACCATTGGCGAAAATGCGATGGTGGGGGCTGGCAGTGTGGTCACCAAGTCGGTGCCGGTTGGTGCCGTGGTTGTGGGCAACCCTGCTAGGGCGATACGTCTGCTGGGGGAGGTCAGCGATGAGCCAGGAGAATGAGCAGAAAAAGGTTTTTCTCCCGAGCCGTTGCATTGTTTGCATCTAGGGCACTAGCCAGGTCTAGGGCAATTAAATACGCCGCACTCTCTGATAATCGATTAATCGGAACGCCAGTGCGGGTGCAGCCTATTCTTGCCCTTGGGTCTGGGTTAATCCGAGTGGGCAGGAATGTGAAGGTTGGCTGTTATCCTTCGCCTCACTTCTTCTCGTCTTACGCTCATCTTGAGGCAAGAACAAATTCTTCCCTTATCAGTATTGGCGAAAATACCAGTATTAACAATGGATTTGTTGCCATTGCAGAGAAGACAAGCATTGTCATAGGAAATAGCTGCCTGGTTGGGACAAGATGCGAGATCTATGATAGTGACTTTCACGCACTCGCCAAATCAGATCGAGAGACTGGTCAGCCCCATCGATGCAGCCCTGTTGTGATTGAAGATCACGTGTTTATCGGGAGCAATGTTCGCATTCTCAAAGGTGTCACGATCGGCTGTGGCGTAGTTATCGGAAACCAGTCTGTTGTTACTAGAGACATCCCCCCCCCCCATTGCGTGGCCTCTGGCGCTCCAGCAGTCGTGATAAAGCAACTTAATTAGCGTTATTGTTCCACCACCCTATTAAAAAATGAACCAAGACCTATCAAGTATTGGTCAAGATTGCATCATTTCGCCAACAGTAGTGATCGAAGATGGAGCATCTATCGGCACAAGGGCAATCTTGGATGCAGAAGGCATCAAAATTTGCTCAGGTGCTCGTCTTGATGCCGGATGCATTATTGGAGAGAATGTAACGGTTGGCTATTGTGCACGGGTTCGGGCTGGATCGGTTGTTTTGCACTCTGTACCAGCCAATGCAATTGTAGAAGGTAACCCTGCTCAAGTTATTGGTTATCAGCCAGCTTCAACTAGAGGCACAGCGCCAATACCACGTCTAATTGATATTCTTAGCTTTGACCGTCTTGGTAAGACACCATGCATTTTCCCTTTGGACATCGGTGAGAGCGCCCTCTATTTGATGCGTCAAGTTACTGATTCACGTGGCTCTTTAACTGTGGGAGAAGTTCCAAGTGAAATACCCTTCGAGCCAAAGAGGTATTTTGTGGTGTACGACGTTCCTTCCTCTGAACTTAGGGGAGAACACGCGCACAAGGAGTGCGAGCAATTCCTAATATGCGTAAATGGATCGGTGCGGGTTCTCCTTGATGATGGAATCAACCGATGCGAGGCCATCCTCGACCGCCCTGAAATGGGTATTTACATGCCAGCAATGATATGGGGAACCCAATATCAATATACAAAAGATGCAGTCTTATTGGTTTTTGCGTCGATGCCTTACAGCTCGAGTGACTACATAAGGCGTTATGAAGAGTTTGTTGCTTTAAAGAAGTTGCCTCCCCAATGATATTTAAAGTCCCGTTCCTCGATCTCCGCGCGGCTTACCTTGAACTCAAGCCCGAGATCGATGCAGCTATCGCCCGTGTGCTCGACAGTGGCTGGTACATCCTCGGCTCTGAAGTAGAGGCCTTCGAAGCTGAGTGGGCTCAGTACTGTGGCGCTTCTCATGCCGTCGGGGTGGGCAATGGACTTGATGCCCTCACACTTGCTTTGCGTGCTCTTGAAATTGGCCCTGGCGATGAGGTGATTGTTCCCTCCAACACCTACATCGCCACCTGGCTGGCGGTGTCTGCTGTGGGGGCTACGCCTGTGCCGGTAGAGCCAGATCTTGCTACCTACAACATTGATCCGGCCCTGATCCCAGCGGCGATCACGCCACGTACCAAGGCTCTCTTACCCGTACACCTCTACGGTCAGCCAGCAAACCTCGATCCGATCCTGGCCATTGCTCGCCAGCACAATCTGTCCGTTGTTGAAGACGCGGCCCAAGCCCATGGCGCCCTTTACAAGGGGCAGCGCATCGGTGCTCACGGCGATATCGTGTGCTGGAGCTTCTACCCCGGCAAGAACCTCGGCGCCCTCGGCGACGCCGGCGCCATCACCACCAACCGCGCCGATCTCGCCGACCGCATCCGCATCCTCCGCAACTACGGCTCGCGGTTGAAGTATGTGAATGAGGTGAAGGGCTTCAACAGTCGGCTTGACCCGATCCAAGCGGCGGTGTTGCGGGTGAAGCTACTGGTGCTGGACGAGTGGAATGCGCGGCGCCGTGTAATTGCGCAGCGGTATCTGGAGGGGCTGGCTGGCAGTGCGCTGGTCTTGCCGAAGGTGGCGGAATGGGCGGAGCCGGTGTGGCATTTGTTTGTGGTGCGGCATCCGGAGCGGGATGCTCTGGTGAAGCGGCTGAATGAGGCGGGGGTGGGGTCGTTGATCCATTACCCCGTGCCACCGCATTTGCAGGAAGCGTATGCGGAGATGGAGCTTGGGATGGGGGCTTTTCCGGTCGCGGAGCGGATGGCGGGGGAAGTGGTGAGTTTGCCGATGGGGGCGCAGTTATCCGCTACCTCAATCGATCCGATTTGTAGAGTTTGTAATGAGTGAGATTCAGACTGAATTGTCGGCAGCGAAAGATCGACCGCTGGTGACATTCTTGCTTTTGGCATACAATCAAGAGAAATATATTGAAGAGGCCGTCAACGGCGTATTGTCTCAGACTTACTTCCCGCTCGAGATAATTGTTTCGGACGACTACTCCGCTGATCGCACGTACGAGCTCGCACAGAACGTTATAAAAAGATATTCTGGCTCTCATACGGTCTCCCATCGTAGAAGCGAGGAAAATCTAGGAATTGGAAGACATCTGAACGAACTTTTTTCGCTAGCCAACGGCGAGTTAATCGTTCTTGGCGCAGGTGATGATGTATCGTTACCAGAACGGGTTGATGAGCTTGTCGCGTGCTGGATCGCCTCAGGAAGAAGATACGACTCCCTCTGGTCATCAGTATTCTTGATTGATGAGACCGGGTGCGAAGTAGGGCTGCAGCTTAGTGGCGTATCGAATGACTCGATAGAAGATCAAACTCTGAGATTTGTCCCAAACGTTCTAGGTTGTGCGCACGCAATAACAAAAAGACTATACGACAGATTCGGCCGGTTAAATGACGACGTTGTCTATGAGGATCGTGCTCTGGCGTTTCGATCTTTGATCTCAGGCGGCCATGGCTGCGTCGATAAGCCGCTGCTCAAATATCGAGTACATAGCGATAGCATTTCACATCAGTTCCGTTCTCAATCAAGACGATCTAGATCAACCGAGCGACTAGAAAAACATCGCTTGCATCTCAGTCGGCTTGAAGCTGTGCTCAATCAATACTGCCTTGATCTGGTGGCGTCTAGAACCATTCCTGGTCTTTCTTGCCCTGTTGATCAGATAAACACCTCGATAGCAAAGAAAAAGAAGCAAATTTATGTAGAGTCTCTATTGAGTTCTGCCAAAATTAGCGAGCGCTTGAAAGGCTTTCGGCTTGCCATTGTAGAGCCGTCGAAAAACCTGCGTGATCTATTAAAATGTATTCTTATGTTGGTCAATCCGGTCATCCCCTTCTCTATTAGGAGGTGAGATGCCGATTGAAAGCCTTAGATTGTGTTAGCAGCTCATGCAAAGAATTCTTCTTTTTACCCCAGTTATAGGAAGAGCGGGTGTAGCGAAAGTATTTCACCAGCACGCCAAGGACTTTCAAGACTTTGCTTATGTCGAAGAAGCTGTCTTCAGTCGTGCCGGATATGCGAGTAAGGTTTACCAGAACGGAGTCGAGTTGAATGTAATCGATGACAGAATTAAAACACTTTCTAGAATCTCGTGGCTCAGATTTCTCCAACGCTTGAGAGCTCTTAAAGAGCTAGTTGCGTCCAAAAGATTCTCTGCTGTGATTGCACACGTTGACGGAGCAAATATAATGGCTTGCTTGCTTCCCAGTCAGATAAAGAAATACCTGGTTGTACACGGCACTAGTCTAAATAAAAACACTTTATCACCAACCGCACGCGTCAAGGAGTATTTGATCAAAAAGCTCTATCCAAAGGCTAATCTTGTCGTCTGCGTCAGTGAAGCGCTTCAATTAGAGACCGAACAACTTTATGGGATCAAAAATGGAATAACAATCCGCAATTACTTTGACGAGCTAGAGCCAAACAGTACAGAGAGCGATTCTTTTATGCGAAAGATATTCAATTCCATATCCGATGAGCAGTTCATTTTGGTCTCGCACGGGAGGTATTCTCAAGGAAAGAACCTTGAGGTTCTCTTAAGTGTAGTTCGTAATTTAAAAAGCGAAAACCTTGCAGTGACTCTCTTGTTAGTTGGAGATGGGCCGGAATATAAAAAAATCGCTAAACGAGCGGGTGAGCTTGATCTTGTAGTCCTTGACTTTATCTCCCCTAAAGAGTGTCAGCCTCACATAAGTGCCCCAGATGTTGTTCTCACAGGATTCACAAAGAATCCCATACTATTCCTTAGAGCATCTCATCTCTTTGTTATGCCTTCAAAATGGGAAGGGTATCCTTTGTCTCTCTGTGAAGCGCTTTTATGTGGGCTTCCAGTCTTGGCTTCAGATTGCCCTACTGGTCCTAGAGAAATTCTTACTCGCTTGGATGAAGACGATGGTCTTCCCTGTGGGCTCATGCCTATCCCGGAAGGCGAATGTGGCGCATCACTCTGGTCAACGCGTATCAAGCAGATCATGACCGATAAAAGACTCTTTAACGAGTTAAGAAGACGATCTGAACTCTTAGGCGAGTTAATTAAGGAGGACAAAACAATTGCAATGCAGAAATGGCGGCACATTATATCTAGTCAATAATTCCGTTTTGACTGTAAATCAGAAATTGACAAGATCTTGCTATGAAACCCCGATTACCTGGAGTCATGATAATGTGTTCTGATGCTCACAGTAAAAAACTTGTGTTAAGGTTTTGTCCACTGTTACAGCCTTAGATTTCCCTCCGATATCAACAAATCTATCGACTCTCGCAAATGCAAAAAATTATTCAAGCAAATCACCCCTCCGCTCATTTGGAGTGTATTGTACAGTCTCAAATACCGCAAAACGCCTCCACACTTTATCGATCTAAATTATAGCAATCAATTTAGCGAGGTTAAGAGATTATTCGCTGATGTGGAGTTTGGATGTATTTTCGACGTTGGCGCAAACATTGGGCAGTCAATTGATGATTTGAAGACTCTATCTAGACAGGCAATTATACACTCCTTTGAGCCATCGCCGAGTGCGTACAGAAGGTTAAGCATGAAGTATTCAAAAAGAAAAGATATTATTCTTAATAACGTTGCGCTGTCTAATCAGGCCGCGAGGCTATTGTTCAACGAGGATGATATTTCGACAATGAACAGGCTGTCAAGCTCCGGCACTATCGAAGTTGAATGCACAACATTAGACTCCTATTGCGACAAGCATAAAATCAAAAAACTCTCTTATTTGAAAGTGGATACAGAAGGGAACGAATTAAAGGTATTAGAAGGCGGATGCAGAATAATCGCTAGTACTGATTTTATTGAGCTAGAGGCGTCTATGAATCCATATAACAATTACCACCAATCATATTCAGCTCTATCTTCATTTCTCTTTGACCGAGACTTTTTCCTTTTTGGAATTTTTGGCCAGACGCATGAATGGGGGGGTGGCGGATCGCCAATCATACGGCGTGTAAACCCAGTTTTTGTTCATCAACGTGTATTTGGACGAATCCCGACTGGTGCAATAATCAAATAGTTTCTGAGGGATCAAGCCATGCCGAGATTGTCTCGAAGATATTATAATACTGCGGAATACTTCTTTCTCTTATGCAAGGGCCCGCTGCAACATTTCTGTGCTTTGGCAGCACGCAAAATCAACACCAACATCGAGAATAAAATTTGAGAAAAATAAGAATTCTGCATTGTTTGTTTAGAGTCGGCTCCGGCGGTGTCGAGCAAAGACGATTACTAATCGCACGTAAACTTGACCCTGATCGATATGAGCAGAAGCTGATCTGTACCGATGCATGGGGCGGATTGCCCGAGCGTTTTGTCGATGCAGGCTGTGAGGTAATACACATTGGCCAAATCAGACATATCGCTGATGTTCGCGTTTACAGAAATGCTTTGAGGTGTATCAAGCAGTGGCAGCCCGATATTATTCATGGCGCTGTTTACGAGGGCGTTGCCATTGCAGCTGTGGCTGGTCGCTTGTCGCGAGTACCGGTCGTGATCGGAGAAGAAACGAGCGATCCTCAAAATCGTCGCTGGTCGGGTCACTTGCTATTCCGACTGCTTTCTGGCCTTACCCATCACATGGTTGCGGTATCTCCGGCGGTCCAGGAGTATTTGCGCGACACGCTGCGCCTCCCATCCGACAAGGTGTCCTTAATCAATAACGGTGTTGATGAGCATTCTCCCTCAGATGCGCAAGAGGACCAGCGGATGCTAGAGCGGTTTAATTTTCGATCGCAAGATTTCGTGATTGGTACGGTTGGTAGGTTGGTTGATGAGCACAAGCGAGTTAGCGATTTAATACGAACACTTGCACTTCTGCATGCAGCGGGGATGCGCAGTACTCGGCTTCTTTTAGTCGGAGATGGCCCTGATCGTAAAATGTTGGAAAATTTCGCTGTATCTCTTGGGGTTCGCGAATCGGTTCATTTCGCCGGATACATAGCAAATCCACAGCCGCTTTACGCGGTCATGGATGTCTTCGCGCTGGCCTCGGCCGCCGAAGCATTCGGGCTCGTGCTGGTAGAAGCGATGTTTGCGGGCCTGCCAGTGATTGCAACCCGCGTCGGTGGTATTCCCGGCGTGGTTGAAGATGGCCGTACCGGCGTGCTTGTGCCGGCCTTTTCGCCAGAGCGTTTCGCTGAAGAACTCTTGAGATTGGCGATGGATGAAACGGTACGGCGTGAAATGGGTGCAAGAGGCCAACAACGTGCCCAGACTCTATTCAGTGCGGATCGATATGTGGCGGATGTCGATTGCTTGTACCAGAGGCTGAGCGCGCGGGTTGGGCTGCCATGAGAGTCTTGTTCGTCACCTGGGATGGGCCTCAGGTCTCTTACCTTGAAGGGCTGTTTCTGCCCATTTTCGTGCACCTTCAAACCTACGGTCTGCAGTTTCACGTGCTGCAGTTCACCTGGGCTGATCCGAAGGGTTTGTCGCGGGTGCGTAGCGCCTGCGAAAGGGCCGGCATCCCATACCGTTCCATTTCACTTTGGCGACGGCCGGTCGGCTTTGGCTCACTGATTGGCGTCCTGATAGGTGGGAGGCTCATCCAGAAGCTTCTGCGTTCATGGGCGATTGACGTGGTGATGCCGCGGAGCACCCTACCGGCGTTGGCCACCCTGTGCGCCCTCCGCACACAAACTTTTCCAGTCGTGTTTGATGCCGACGGTCTTCCACTTGATGAACGCGTGGATTTCGCTGGCGCATCACCAAGCGGACTCGTTTACCGCCTGCTCCGAGATGTCGAGGCCGAGATGGTTAGGATCTCGAATGTTGTGTTAGCCAGGTCGTCAAAGGCAGCAGAAATCCTGCTTGCGCGCGCTGGTGCCGGTACCGCTCCCGATAAGTTCAAGATAGTTCGAAACGGCCGCGATCCAGAGAATTTCGCGCCTGTTACAGCAGCCGAACGCAGTTTCACAAGGCGCGAACTGGGGTTTGATGACAGTACCCCAGTGTTGGTCTATGCAGGCTCCCTCGGCGATCAATACTGCATCAATGAGATGCTTGTCCTCTTCGCCGCGGTTAAGCGCCGCCGCGCCGACTCAAAGCTTTTGATTTTGAGCGGTTCGCCAGAGATTGCCTGTGCAGCATTGGCAAGTAAGAAGTCGCTTGCGGATGCTACTTCAATACTTAGCGTTTCGTCAGACGATGTGCCGCGATATTTGGCGTGCGCAGACTTAGGTCTGTCGCTTCGCAGGCGCAGTTTTTCGATGGAGGCAGTAGCGCCGATAAAGGTTGGCGAGTATTTGCTCTGTGGTCTACCTGTGATCGCTTCGAAGGGAATCGGTGATACGAACGTACTTAGTAGTGAGATCGCATTTCTCTTGGAGAAGATGGACGGTACGGCGCTAGAGCGCGCCGCGGAGTGGTTCTGCACAACCGTAATTCCGGTTCGAGCAACTTTCGTCGATCACTGTCGGTCGGTGGGCTTGAAGTATTTTTCGCTTGATGCCTGCAAAGCATCCTATCTTTCGGCATTCGACCGATTGCGCGATTAAGCAATACCCGGTCCGTTTTGATTAGGGAAGGTCTGGACAACATCCTGTCGAGAAATCGGCTTCAAGCCAGGGACATGAGTCTCAGTCTCTGCCTTGGGCAATTTGCCCGGTTATCCAGACCCTCCTTAGGGGCGCTCTTGAAAATCCAGGCCATCTATGCGAAATTAATATTGTGATCGTAAGCCTGAACAGGGTTTCTGGGTGGCAACCCGCTTGATTTGGCGAATACCAGCAGGCCAAAGCCAAGAAGTGCACTTCGAGAGAGCGATTTCCGGGCTAGATGGAGAAGGTGTTCTTCTGGGGACCGCTGATCGATCTGATCGAGCCCCATTATCCAAAGACCAGCTCCAAGGTTTATTGCCTATCATTTATTTACTGGTCATCATGATGCATTGGCATGACTGCCTGTTTCATCTGCCTTTCGAGTTTATTGAGCAGACCTTCGCAAATGTCTCCCACCTGGCTGCTCGACACATCTCAAGCCTGAGATTTACGCGATGATCAGCCGGGGCGTGTGAGCCGTCGCTGTCGTTGGTCGTGGTGGCAGCTCAACCCTCGACAAAAAGTGCACATTACTCTTTAAGATTTTTCTTGTTAAATGCTAGGAAGCGAATAATCTTTGCTCCTCAGTTGTCTGGGGGCTTCTATCTTGTAGTGAAAAGTTCCAGTTCTTCTTTTAGTTCCGACCTCTCCTCTTCTTTCGCCAATGTTTATAATTGGCTTTGCTGCACATCTGTCAGAGATCAACCTATATTGGCTGCTATTATGAATGAATATTTTGATGGGGAACATTTAAGTCCGGTTAAGCTGACTTCTGTTATTGAGCCATTAAGTCTTCGGCGCTCTTCTTCAGGAAGTCGTTTTCAAGTAATGTCTGCGATTTCCGTTATATTTGGCAAATTAGCTGACTTTTTTGTTATGTGTTTATTATTTCCTTTTAAGCGCTGATGTCTTATACACTGCATGCCCATGCTCACAGCTGCTGTGAGATCCGTGGAAAAAGGCACTCGTTGCTTTGTGACCCTTGGCTATTAGGTTCAGCTTATTGGAGGTCTTGGTGGAACTTTCCGCCGCAAGAATCGCTTGAATCACTCCTCAGTATATGGTCGCAGCTAGATACTCTTTATGTTTACATTACTCATCTGCATTGGGATCATTTTCATGGACCAACTTTAAAGCGCCTTATCAAGCAACTTGATAATATTCATTTTTTATTACCTCTAACGCCCGAACGACGCCTAAGCAATGACCTGCGTCAAATTATTAAGTCTATTCCGCTTACCGAGCTTTCTCATGCAAGATTTTATTATTTAGCCCCGTCTTTTAGGGTTTTATCGTTTCAATCTGGCCCTTTCTTTGCTGATTCGGCATTGTTTGTTGATGCTGGTGGTTCGAAGATACTTAATGCAAATGATTCGAAATTTGGTCGTATGGCTTTTCGCGATTTGCTTAGAAAAACAGGCTCTCCAATGTATGCGCTTAGAAGTCATTCTAGTGCCAACTATAGAGCATGTAAAAAAAATCTAGATGGATCACCCTATCTATATCCTGCAGACAAAAGTGGGGCTGTATATTCGTCAGAGTTCTTTGAATTTTGTTCACAGGCTGGAGCTAGTTACGCTGTGCCATTTGCTAGTAACATTTGTTATCTACATAGAGAGACCTTTGAACACAATTCTCTTCTGAATTCTTCTGATGTTGCTGTGGAATACTGTTCAAATACTTTTCAAAATAAATCTACCAGCCCTTTGCTTTTGCTCCCTGGCGAATCGATAAGTTTAATTTCGCATCAGATCTGCAAATCAGCTTGGAGGAGGAACCTTCTCTCTAGAGATAGGGTTCAAGTCCTAAGCGAATATGCTCAAAGCAAATCAAGCTGTCTCAATAAGCAATACATCATTGAAGACAAGGCAGTCCCCAACCTGAGGGCTATTAAGAGTTATTTAAGCAGTGTTATTAAGTATTGTCCATTTCCTATTCGATTATATCTTCGTCGCCATGTTTATATTCATATAAAGTCTGAAAGGGTATCTCTTTTTGTTTATCTGGATTTTCTGTCTAAATCTCTACGATTTCTAGACGTTTGTCCAACCTTCTCTGGTTCGGATGTTTGCTTTGTGATTCATCCATTTGTGATCAACGATGTTTGTCGTAGCAGCCACTTTAATTCTCTCGGGGTTTCTAAGAGGTTGTCGGTGCTTGCACGCCAGGGAAATAATCGAGATGCAGTTTTTAATTATCTATGTAATACTTATGAGGCAGAAGGCATTCTCGATCCTTCTGTTTTGATAAGTTTACGTTTTTGGGTCGTCTGGATGAGGAGGCTTCCTGAAGTATTTGACATGCTTTTTCTTGTGCTCCGCTCTGTGGCGCTCTCTGCTATCCGCCGTTTTAAGTAATAGTATATGAAGATTCTTATGCTTTCTCTTTATGATGAAGTCTCCGCTAGTACTAGAGTGAGGTTGCTTCAGTATGTCAATGGCCTAGCTCTAAGCAGTCATTCTTGCCGTGTTAATTCTTTGCTGCCATCAAATGGTGTCGTGCTCAGTCTGAGTAGGGCCTCAACGATTAGTTGTAGTTTAGCGAGAAGATGTAGAGTTCTGTTGTCTATAATTACTGCATATTTTAGACGTGTTTTAATCCTTTCTAGATCTTCTGATTTTGACCTGGCTATTGTAAATGGTGAATTGTTTCCGTTCTTTCCAGCGTGGATTGAAAAACTTTTTCTAAGTATTCCATATATCTATGATATTGATGACGCTTTTTACCTTAAGTATCGTGAGGGGCGTTACTCATTCCTGCGCCATGTTCTTGGGGATAAATTTGATCGAATGGCCGCTAGTGCCTCTGCTGTTACTGCTGGTAGCCCTGCCTTGGTTGTATTCGCAAGGCAGTTTAATCCAAAAGTAGCTTTTTTGCCTTCTTGCGTTGATACTGCCAGATATCAACCGTCTGTCTTCCCATCATTCAATATCCGCGGAGGTGGAATCACAATAGGCTGGGTAGGAAGCCCAACTACTGCGCCCTACCTCGAGTCATTAGTGCTGCCTCTTCAGCAATTAGCTCTTGAAATTCCTGTTAAATTTCTAGTTGTAGGTGGTCCCGCTCCATTCATATCTGGCGTAGAGGTGATTGAGCATCCATGGAGTTTGGAGCAGGAAGTGCCTCTGATTCACCAGTTTGATGTTGGCGTTATGCCTCTGCCCGATACGCCTTGGTCTCGCGGCAAATGCGCTTACAAGCTGATCCAGTGCATGGCCTGCGCCATTCCGGTGATTGCCTCCCCCGTAGGCGCAAACGTGGATGCTGTGCCGGCAAGTTGCGGTCTTCTGGCAGGCAGCCCCGCTGAATGGCTCGCAGGTTTCCGGCAACTGGCGGCAAATCCCGATCTTCGCAAGCGCCTAGGCGCCGCAGGCCGCCAGTGGGTGGAGCAGCGCTACTCCCTGCGCAGTGCACTCCCGGTCCTGGAGGGGGTGATACGCCGCGCTGCCGTTGAGCATCCCCGGCAGTAGTTGCCTCCGAATGCCGAGAGCTTCTACATGGGCTGCGGCTCCGGCCGCTGGGGCTAACGGCACTTCATTGATCCCTTCAACGCCCTGGCCGTAGCCCGCCAGACCCTGGCCAATCAGCCCAACGTGCAGTTCCACCAGGCCTCCGTGGCCGCCAGCGGCCTACAGCCGAGCTCTCAGGATTTCGGCTATAGCCTTGGCGAGCTCCACCACGTACCCGATACCGCCGCCGCCTGCCGCCCCGCTTCAAGCAGCTCGTCCCCGACCTGATCGCCCTCATCATTACTGGCCCCTTGCCCAACTCGCCGCCCTCGCTGAGGCCGCCGGCTTGCCGGTCGGCGCCCTCCCCCTGAGCTACTACCGCCGCTGCAGCTTTTACACAATGCACACTTACGCCCGCGATCGCTTCGGCACCCCCCTGGAGCAGCGCTTCAGCCGCGCCCAGATCCGCCAGATGTGCACTGCCGCCGGGTTGGTGGATCTGCACTTTTCACCGCGGGCGCCCTATTGGTGTGTGGTTGGGTTCAAGGCTGAACCATGACAACCTCGATCCAGGCACCTAAGGCTCGCAATCATTTCCTTGACGCCCTGCGTGGTGTAGCCGCCTTGCTGGTGCTGGCCACCCACCTGCAGTCGTCGATCGTCGGCTTTTATCCCTCTGGCTGGTTGGCCGCTCATCCCGCTGCGGCACGTGTGTTGGAGCATGGGGCCATCGGTGTGGATGTGTTCTTTCTGATCTCCGGCTTCATCGTGTTTCTCGCCGCACGGCGGGTCATTCATGCCGGCCGTGGTGTGCGCGTGTTTTTGCTCAAGCGTTTTCTGCGCATCTATCTGCCCTATTGGCCGATTGCCTTGGCGCTCGGAGCGGCGTACGCATTGCTGCCAGACCTTTCTGCCGCCACCGATCCGATTCAGGTGAACTGGCTTAAGAGTTTCACTTTGATCCCTGGGGGGGGGTATTCGTTGTCTGTGGCCTGGACGCTCACCTTTGAAGTCTTCTTCTATCTCCTCCTGGGTGTTGCCTTGGCCCTTCGGTTGCCCCGTTGGCGCTGGTGCTGTATTGCCGCTCCCTCGCTCTTGGCTGTTGTGCTTCCCCTGAGTGGTGTTTCCGTCGGCTTTGGTCAGGCCACCAGTCTTGCCACGCTTCTGGCTAGTCCCTATCAGCTGGAGTTTCTGTTGGGGTGTGCTGTGGCTGTGCTGGCAGCTCAGCGCTGGCCCGAGTTTGCAGCTCTCCGCAACAACGGCCCGCTGCAGTGGCTTTTGCTGATGTTTGCCTTGGTGCTGCTGCTGTTCCCTCTGCCTGCCACGTTGGCCTATCGCTTGGGATTGCTACTGGTGCTCTCGGCACTGATTCTGCTCAGCTCTGTGCGTGATTTCGATCGGTTCGCACCATGGCTTCGGTTGGTGTGGTCTCCTTCAGTCTCTATCTGCTCCACAACCCAATTCAGTCTCTTGCCATTCGCTTGGCGGTGCGTTTAGTAATGCCGGAAGCCGCTGCCGCTCTGTTGCTGGTGCTCCTGCCTCTGATGGCTGCTGTGCTTTATTTCCGTACTTTGGAAGCCTGGTCGCTTCGCCTGATGCAGCGTGCAGCGCAGCGCCTGAAGCACAGCTAAAACTCTTCAATGCTTCCCTACCTGCTCTCCTGGGGCGTCTTCGCCAGCGCTGGCCTCGGCAATGCCCGCCGTATTCCTGGCTCCACCCTGCTGGCCCTTGGCGCTTCCCTCACCCTGCTGATCGGCCTGCGACTGGAGGTGGGTGGCGATTGGTTCAGTTACTTCGGATACATCGATCGTTCCTTCGGCCTGCCCTTCGCTGCGGTCTTCCTTGAAACAGAGCCCGGCTACGGCCTGCTGAACTGGTTCGGCGCCAACTGGGGTGGCAGCGTGTTTTTCGTGAATACCATCTGCGGCCTGGTGTTCTCGATCGGCCTGCTGCTTTTCTGCCGTGCCCAGCCGCGCCCCTGGTTGGCCCTTTGCCTTGCCTTTCCCTATCTCGTCACCGTGGTGGCGATGGGCTATTCACGCCAGGGGGTGGCCATCGGATTAGAGATGCTTGCTCTGCTTGCGCTGCAGAACAACAAGCTGTTGCGGTTTTTGGGCTGGATTGCGTTAGCGGCAACCTTTCACCGCACCGTGCTGGTGCTCCTTGTGTTGCCTGCCTCCACCCTGTCTGGATCCCTGCGTTTTTCCCAGCTGATCCGCTTGGGCCTGCTCGCTGGTGCGGCCTACGGGCTTTATTCGGCTGTGATCGCTCCCGACCTCGATTACTACGTGCAGGGCTATCTGGAAGCGGAATACCAATCCCAAGGCGCCCTGATCCGTGTTGCCCTCTGCGCGTTGCCTGCCGTGGCGTTTTTGTTGAACCGTCGCCGTTTCCAGCTCATTCCTGATGTGCAGCGCATCTGGACTCTGCTCAGCCTGATGGCTGTGGCATCTGCCATTGGCCTCTTCACGGTGGCCTCGTCCACCGCTGTGGATCGCCTCGCCCTTTACCTCATTCCCCTGCAGCTGTTTGTGGGTAGCCGTGTGCCAGACGCCAGGCTCCTTGGCATCCCTCCTGGTACATGGAACCAGCTGCTGATTGCCTTCTCATTTGCAGTGCTAATCGTGTGGCTCTTCTTTGCTGGCCATTCCTACGCCTGGCTCCCCTACCGCAACCTGTTGCTGCCCTTCTGAGCTGATGCTTACCCCGAAGGTGCTGCTGGTAGCCAATACCAGCTGGTACCTCTACAACTTTCGCCTGCCTTTGATCCGCGATCTACGCGGCCGTGGCATCGATGTAGCGCTGGTGGCGCCTCACGATGCCTACACCCCAATGTTGGAGGCGGAAGGGTTCACGGTGCATCCCTGGCTGGTGGCGCGCAGCTCCGTGAATCCCCTCAGCGAAGCCCATGCCCTCATAGATCTGTTGCGCATCTATCGGCGTGAGACGCCGGATCTCGTTCACCACTTCACCATCAAGGCTTGCCTTTACGGCACCATCGCCGCTAAAGGAGCGCGGGTGTATCGGGTGATCAATGCCGTAACCGGTTTGGGCCATGTGTTTCTGGGCACGCGCAAACGTAGCCGCCTGCTCCGCAAGGCGATCAAGCCGGTGTATCGCGCTGCCTTCAAGGCGCGTCGCTCCACGGTGGTGTTTCAAAACGCCGACGATCAAGAGACCTTGATTCGGCTAGGCATCACCGATGGCGAGCGGGCTCGCCTAATCCGCGGCTCCGGTGTCGACATCAACCGTTTTAAGCCCAGCGCAGATTCCGCTGGAAGGTTTCACGATCCCCTCCAGTTGTTGTTCCCCTCGCGCCTGATTCGCGAGAAGGGAACAGCAGAGTTGTTGCAGGCTTGCCGGAGCTTGTGGGCGGATGGCGTCGACCTGGAGCTGTTGGTGGCCGGCGCACTCGATAGTGGCAACCGCTCGGCCTTAACCCCGGCTGAATTGGCTGAGTTGCGTGCCAATCACCGCATCCGCTGCCTCGGCCACATTGAAGACATGCAGCTGGTCTATGCCGCCAGCGACATCGTTGTGCTGCCCTCTTGGCGGGAAGGTCTCTCCCGCGCCTTGATCGAAGCTGCCGCCATGGAGCGGCCGATCATCACCACCGATGTGCCCGGCTGCCGCGATGTGGTCGACCATGGTATCTCCGGTCTGCTGGTGCCTCAGCGCGATGCCCGTTCGCTGATGCTGGCGATTCGCTTGCTGCTTGAAAACCCTGATTTGGCAAAGCGCTTCGGGAAGGCAGCGCGCCAGAAAGTGGTCGCTGAATTTCAGGTGTCGCTGGTGAATGAAAGCACCCTGCTCCAATACGAAAGTGTGCTCGGCACTTCCCTGAAGCGCAAGCCGCTGCTGAGGGGGCTGATCTAACGGCCGGGTTAGTGGCAAG
Organism: Synechococcus sp. SYN20; assembly: GCF_014279555.1. NCBI lineage: Bacteria > Bacillati > Cyanobacteriota > Cyanophyceae > Synechococcales > Synechococcaceae > Synechococcus > Synechococcus sp. SYN20. The sequence continues at coordinate 213,024 of NZ_CP047959.1, forward strand.
TAGAGCTCAGTGGCTGCACGTGAGGAGCTCAACCGACACGTGGTGGTTGGATGCCGCTGCGCAAAAAGCCTTGTCAAAACTTACCAACTGTCCTCTGCATCGCATGCAGACCGCCAGATGCAACGCATCGCCAGCCCGAATCGTTGCTGTTTCGTCAAGGCAAAGCTGAGACGCTGTTTCGAAATCTGGTGCTTCCAGTTGGAGAACCCGTAGTTTCGCCTCACGTAACTCCTGAAAGCGTTTCCAGGCACGTTCGCGTTCTTCAGCCTCGATGGTGCCTCGGCGCCATTGCATGGCGAGCGCAGAGGCGAGTTCTGTCTCTAACCAGCTGGAGATCAGCCATGGGCGTTCCATGGCTCCCTCCAGAAATCCGTGGGCAGTGGTTGTTCCTGGTTCATTGACCAAGCTTGCAACCACAACGGACGTGTCCAGATAGACGGATTTCAATACCGTGCTCCCTTCCGTAGAGCGCTCACCAGTTCTTCGGCATCTGCCTCTGCATGGAGAGGTTGTTGCCGAATCTTCGCCAGAAAGGTCGCCAGTTCGAATCTTGGAGCGTTCCGGCGCTCGGGTTGGACCAAGCGGGCGACCGGAACACCGCGCCGAGTGATCTCCACAGCTTCGCCGCGTTCCACGGCATCGAGCAAAGCCGAGAGCTGCGCCTTGGCTTGCACCACGCTCAGTCGTTTCATGCCAGGCGTGCGAAGTGGTCAGATGACCATAATAGTAACCAGGCCTTTTTGTTCCCAGGGCGCTGATGTGTGGAATCGCCGGCCTCTGGAGGGATCTAAGAGCCGATCAATGTCCAGATCTTGAGGCGTCTGTGATCGCCATGGCGGCGGCGCTGAGCCATCGCGGTCCAGATGATGCCGGAGTGTGGGCTGACCCCAGCGCCGGTGTGGCCCTTGCTCATCAGCGCCTGGCGATTCTTGATCTCTCGGCGGCCGGCCATCAGCCCATGGTTAGCGCCAGCGGGCGCTACGTGATCGCCTTTAACGGCGAGATCTACAACCATCGCGACCTGCGCCGCCAACTCCAACGCAGTGGCGCCATCGTTCAGCCCTGGCGCGGCCATTCCGACACCGAAACCCTGCTGGCCGCCATCGAAGCCTGGGGGCTGGAAGGCGCCTTGCAACGTTGTGCCGGTATGTTTGCCTTGGCCCTTTGGGACCGGCAGGAGCGGCGGTTGCAGTTGGCCCGTGATCGCTTTGGTGAGAAGCCTTTGTATTGGGGCTGGCTGGATCGTGCTGGCCAACGGGTGCTGGTGTTTGCGTCCGAATTGGCGGCGCTTCGAGCTTGTCCGGGTGCGTCAGCGCCGGCGGTGAATCCAGAAGCATTAGCCGCCTTTTTTCGTGCCGGCTGCCTGCCAGCCCCCCTTTCGATTTACGCAGGCCTGCAGCAGTTGCCGCCAGGCCACTGCTTGGAGTTCAGCAATCCGCAGCATCAGAGTGATCCCCAGCCCTGGTGGGATCTGCAGGAGCAGGCGGCTCAGGCGTTTGCGCAGCAACCGTTGCTGGCTGCGAATTCAGAGGCCGATGGTCTCGATCAGCTCGAGCGCACTCTCCAACAGGTGATCGCTGAGCAGGCCCTTGCCGATGTGCCCCTCGGCACCTTCCTCTCCGGTGGGGTGGATTCCTCACTGATCACGGCCCTGCTCCAGGCCCATAGCAATCGGCCGGTGCGCAGTTTCACCATCGCCTTCCCTGATGCCGGCAGCGGAGAAGCGGGCTTCAACGAAGCGCCCTATGCCGCAGCGGTTGCCGCCCATCTCGGTACTGATCACACCGAAATAGCGCTTACGGCCGAGGATGCCCGCGCCTTGATCCCGCAGCTGCCCCAGCTCTACAGCGAACCTTTCGCCGACTCCTCGCAGCTGCCCACCCATCTGGTCTGCCGGGAAGCACGCCGCAGTGGCCTCACGGTGGCCCTCTCTGGTGATGGAGGCGATGAACTGTTTGGGGGGTACAACCGCCATCGCCTCGCCCCCCAGCTGCAGAGGCGTTTTGGCGGGATGCCATCGCTGCTGCGCCGCGGCCTCGCCCGCAGCCTCCAGCACCTGCCAGTGAGCCATCAGGGTCTGGCCCGCGACAAGCGCCGCAAATTGGCAGCGGCCCTACGTGCCAGCGGCTCCTTGGCAGACCTGCAGCACGCGCTCACCAGCACTTGGCCTGATCCAGCGGCGCTGCTCTCACCATCGTTGGGGCTGGGCGACTTGGTCCAGGGTTGCTCGTTGCCGCAGGCCCCATCGGCCGCTGAGCAGTTGATGCTGGCTGATAGCTGCGCTTACCTGCCCAACGACATTTTGGTGAAAGTCGACCGGGCGGCGATGGCGACCAGCCTGGAAACCCGCGCTCCTTTTCTCGATCATCGTGTGGCCTCCCTGGCTTGGCAGTTGCCTTTGAACTTGAAACTGCGAAATGGCGTTGGCAAGTGGGCCCTGCGTCAGCTGCTCGATCGCCATGTGCCCCGTTCCTTGATCGATCGCCCTAAAGCAGGCTTTGCGTTGCCGATCGGCCCTTGGCTGCGTGGCCCCTTGCGGCCATGGGCGGAAGACCTGCTCGATCCAGCGTTGATTCGCCGCCAGGGCTGGTTGCGGCCTGAACCTGTGCAGCGTCTTTGGCAGGCTCACCTAGCGGGTGTTGATTACACCCCCCAGATCTGGAGCGTGTTGATGTGGCAGGCCTGGTGTTCCCAGTGGCTCCCATGATGTTTTTATTCAGCAAGATTCTTCCCCTCCTGCTGCTGCCCCTTGGGGTGGCGATGCTGCTGTTGGTTTGGGGAGGGATTCGCGGCAGCCGTTGGCCTGGGATCAGTGCCCTGGCTGTGCTCTGGATCTTTGCCACACCGCTCACTTCAGAAACTCTTTGGCGTTGGTTGGAGCAGCCCTACCAGCGCCGAACAGCAGCAGCGGTGCTGCAGAACGCCAGGCCTGCTGCGGTGGTGGTGCTTGGCACCGGGCGCCATGCCGCTCCTGGGCCTGCTCGAACGAGTGAATGGATCGATGCTGATCGTTTTTTTGGAGGCCTCGAGGCCTTTGCGCAGCTTCAGATGCAAGGGGGCTTTCCTCAGCTGATTTTCACCGGTGGCTGGTGGCCCACGCAGCCCGATCTGCCGCCGGAAGGTGATGTGTTGCGTGAACGGGCGATGGCCCTCGGGGTTCCAGCGGAGGCCGTGGTCAGCACCGCCAAAGTGCGCAACACCGCTGATGAAGCCAGAGAAGTGGCTGGGATGCTCCCTGCAGGCAGCACGGTGATGCTGGTCACGTCTGCTTTTCACATGCCTCGGGCCCGGCGTTTGTTTGAGCGGCAGGGACTCACCGTTCTGCCCTTTGCTGTGGATTTTCAGGCCAGCGGAGCCTGGGCCGGCCATCCCCTGCGTGATCCCCTCAACTACCTCCCAACGGCTGATGGCTTGAAGAGCAGTAGCCGTGCTTTGCGAGAAGCGATCGGCCGCACGCTCTATCGCGCCTGGTGAGTAAGTTCCGGCGATTGCGGAGCCCCTGGTGGGTGATGTCGGCTTGTTCCGCCGCAATCCTCTGGAGCCTTTGGCCCTGGATTCGGCCAGCGTTGTTCCCAGCTGCTGGAAGGCCTTGGTTGGTGGTGCTCGATGGCTACCACCGCCTCGATCACGCCCTCATGCTTCAGGGCCAAGAGCCTTTTCGAAGTTGGCCGATTTTGTTGATCACCTGTCCAGTAACTGGCCAGCCAACTGCGTTGCAAGCAGCCCAAGCATCTCCTCCGCTGTCCGTACTTCTTGAGCGTCCCCCGTTGGGCGGAGATACGGCGGGACAGGCCGTGGCATTAGCAAAGTGGCTTCATCAGTTGCCGTTGCAATCCCGCCCCGGACGTGTGTTGCTTCTCAGCGATCAGCACCATTTCCCGCGAGCCGCCTGGGCAGCGCAGCTTTCTGCTGGGGGGTTGGGAACGGTGGTGCAGCCCTGGGCTGTTGACGCCGAAGATCCTCGTCTCTCCTTGGATCGATGGGCTTGGCCGCAGTTGGGACCTGCGCTGCGTGATGCGCTGAGGCTGCAGGCCTGGCGCATCAGTGGATCCACTCTCTCCGAGTTGGATTCAAAGAAGCGCCAAAAGAAGGCCCAGGCTTGTTGGATTCCTCAGCCGTTTCCGTTTGCATCTGCTTGATTCTTGGTTGCTCAGGTTTGTGACAAGTGAGGCGCGACAGCCACGACTGCCAACTTGCAAGTCAGGTCGATCCCTTGCGCTGGCGCCTCAGCGCACATCGGCGTCTGCCATGGAGCCAATGCATCTGGCAGCCATTCAGCAGTAACGATCTGGTCAGGATGGCCTTGCCAAAAGCATTGACAGTGAATCAGTCGCTTGCTTGTCTCGATCGGATGGCTCTCTTGGCGTCTGGAGCATGCGCCCTCGTTGGCGCGTCGTGATGCCTGATATTGCCACTGCGTTTTATCCACCGGGTTGTTGTTCCGTGATCGTCTATGGCTCCTGCTTTCCGTTGCTGATGCCTGGATCGCCGCAGCGGCTCGTCTGAGCAGGTCAACGTTGCTGCATAAGGATCCGGAATTTGAGGCCATCACTGAATTGAATCAGAGATGGTTGGCCTGATTGTCTGTTGGCTGGTGCCGCCAATCCATGAATCCGATGGGCTGCCTTTGCGCTGAGGCCCTCCTTAAACGCGTTAGGAGTTCGCAATGCGTGTGCTGGTGCGCGCGCCCTTAATGGAGGGCAAGCCAGTCTCTAAGCGCTAGATCAAGCTCTGCCATCACGGTTGTCTCAAGACAACCAATCGAGCTACCGATGTCGCCTAATGGAACCGTGAAGAGCTTGTCGACCATCAGCTGGGATCGTTTGCGTAGTCCATTCATGGCGCTGGGTTCAACAATGATCCGCACCAAAGGTGCTTCGATCAGGGTGCTGGTGAGTGGACACAGCGTGATGCTGGGATGGGCCCCTAGCCAGCGATTCGCCTGCACAACAACAGCTGGTCTGGGTTTGCCGGAGTACGCACCAGGGCTGGCCACCGTGATGACCTCACCTCTTTGGATCTGGTGAGAGCTCACGCTGTCCAGTCGTCCCAGTCGGGGAGTGGTTCGCTCCACTGCTGAGTGCAGCCGCTGGCTGCGATCAAGCTGGATTGGCGTTTTGCTTCCTCGTCTCCGTCAAAGCGGTGTAAATAATGGGCAATGGCCTCCCTCACACAAGCGCTGCGCGTTTTGCCCAGGCTTTGCGCCAGGCGATCAAGCTGCTGTTCGAGTTCTGGCTCCAGCCGTATCCCAATCGCCATGACAATTAGGCGTTATACGATTTGTTTAACAGCTTAGCGGTTTAGCGTTGGGCTGGCCCGTTAATGGCATGTACTAGAGCATTTGAGGGTTGTGCTAGGCCCTGGCTTGAAGAGGGTGACTCGTCAGCGAGAGAGCGAGCTCTTGATCAATTGGTGCTACTCGGTCATACTTGAGACAGCGCGATGACGGTGCTCCAGTGGTCATTAAGAGTTCTGTGTCTCTCCGGGAAGATCAGCATGCTTTTGCCAAGGCGTTGGTGGTCGCTGGTCGCTTCCCATCAGTGAGTGCTGTGCTGCAGCAGGGTCTTGACCTGCTGCAGCAGCAGGATGCTGATGCCCAGGCCGATCGAGCTGCCCTGCAGGTCTTGCTGGAGCAGCGCGCCAATGGGTCCTTTATTTCTGGCGATCAACTGCGGGCCAGATTGGCTGCGCAGCCCCGATGAGTGAGGTGCCGTGGACGGTGGTCTTTGCCGAAGACGCGATCAACGATCTGGTGCTGATCACCGAGTACCTCATCCAGGCCTATTGCAGCTTTGGAGAACCGCTGGCAGAGGCCAATCGGCACGCCCAGCTGCGAATCGAGTCGATCATCGCCAAGGCCGAACGGTTGGCCACAGCTCCTCTTCGTGGTGAATCACGCGACGATCTCCTGCCTGGCCTTCGCTATCTCGCTCTGGATCGTGCCGTGTATTGGTTTCGTCCACGCTCTGAGCAGCAAGACATCCAGGTGCTGGCCGTGTTCTTTGGCGGGCAAGACCACCAGCGCCGCATGTTGGTGCGGCTGTTGCAAAACAGCTCCCAGGTCTGAGCCTGACTTGTTAACCAGCCTTATTTAATCTTTCCTGAACCACGCTCCTCTCTCATTCAAATTGCTCGCGTACTAGCGGCGGATGAGGCGGCTCATGATCGATAACGATCGGCTCGCCGTGCTTAATTCCAGAAACGATGCGCTCATATTCAGCTCCATCATTAGTTCGAATACGGAGAATTCAGCTGAGCAGGAAGATCCTCTCCAACGCCAACCAGTGATTGACCTGGCGCAAAGGGAGTTGGGATGGGCGCGATCGGTAGCACTTGTCAAAGGGCTTGGGCCCACGATCGCCTCCTTCCGCGAAAGCCTTGCCGGAGCTACGTTGTAAGCATGTAGGGGGACCAAAGAAAATGACAATTGTTCGTAGCGCCGAATCCTTCACCTACTGGCGTGAATCCGATGGCCAGTTTCTGGGTTATCTGAATGTATATCCCGATCATTGGACGCAAGGTGAGGATCTCGAGGATCTGAAGATGCAGCTGCTGGATCTTTACCACGAGTTCTCCAAGCAAGACCTCCCAGGAATTCGCAAGGTTGGCGAGCTTGTTGTGGCTTGAAACGAACTGATCTGATTAAGCAGCTGGAGAAGGCCGGTTGCGTTCTCCTCCGTCACGGGGGGCGTCATGACATCTTTCATCAGCCTCAAACTGGGCGTACCCAACCGGTGCCGCGGCACCGTGAGATCAACGAAATTCTGGCCAAGAAAATTCTTCGCGATCTCTTAGCTTGAGCTCCGCACCTGCGGCTCGCGCATGCTTCCTGATGACGGCCGAATGGTGAGAAATTTCATCGTTCAGGCCCTTAGAGGGGAAGCACTAACGCTCTACAGCGATGAAAGTCAGATCCTTAGCTTCTGTTTGTGGATGACCAATCGAGGGGATGATTCGCTTGATGGATCAAGCCCATACTGGTGAGAAGATTGTGCTAGCCAAAGTGGGACAGCCCATGAGCGCGTCTGAATTCCCTGGAAGCCGCCTCCGCCGCAGCGCATCCCAGGCCGTTTGAGTGCTCTTGGCCCCTTGCCGCATCCTGAAGCCCTGCTCGAGCCGCTCTCTCCTGAAGAACTGGCGAGCTGGGAATCAAGCTCCTTGCCCAAGCTCGATCACAGCCATGACGGCCAGCACGGGCTAACTGCTCGATAGTCATGTGCTGCTGTGGCGGTGGTTCGAACCGCAGCGGGTGCTTGCCCTGCTTTGTAATGCGGAATCGCTGGTGGTTGTGAGTGCAGCGGCTACCTGGGAGCTCAGCATCAAGCAGAGCTCGAGCAGCTTGTTCTGATCACGTCCGATTCCCACTCTCTCGGCCTTCCCTTGCCGCCGGCTTTGGGAGGGATGATCAAAGGGTTGGCTGAGGAGCCTTTGCGTTCGGGGATCGTTCCCAGAGCAACTGGCCGGCCCGCTCGATATGAGCCAATAACTCCTCATGGGCAATCAGGTGGCGTAGTTGGAGATCGATGTTCCATGGCAAGAGCAAGTCGTCGAGTGATGCTCCGAGTTCGAGTAGTTCCCCTAACGCCATGGATGGCGCCTCGAGGCAGAGATCGATGTCTGATCCTGCTCGCTGACGCCCCAGTGCCCGCGAGCCATAGAGCACAACTTTTTCCACGTGGGGATGGCTGTGGATTAGCTCCAGTAGTTTTTGGCTATCAGCTTGAGGAATGCCGGGGATCATCGGCATTCCTCGGCCCGGCGGCGTAATTCTTGCTGCAGGCTTTGCAGTTCCTTGCCGTATTGATTGGCGATGAGTTGCGCGATCTCTCCCGCAAGGGCTGGGTTGTAGGTGTGACTTGTGAGGTTGCGGCTGCGGATCATTGCCATCCAGGTGCTTTCTGTGCCAGCGGGCAAAAGCTCTCTCACCACGGCTTCTCGCACTGCATCTCTTGAGCCACTGATGCCACTCACGCCTTGATACAAGAGAAATCTTTGAGTAGATGCCCGCTGACCTGGTGGGTGAAATTCGATTCTTTGACGAAAACTTGTGGTGCCGGCTCGCTCAGAGGTCTAATGGCACGATGGGCAAGGAATTGTCTCAGAATGAATAGTCCAAGTTGAGTAGTGTCAAGGAGGTAGCTTCTGGTACTGAAAAATGAGATACTAGCTTGGTAGTAATCTTTTAAAGCAAAAGTAAGTAACACTTTTGGATAAATGAAAAAAATCCTTATCGCAGGTGCAGGTGGTGCTCCTTCAGAAGGCGTCATCTATTCATTGCTGAGAAGCCAAAAGGGAGAAAGAGTATTGGGCATGGGTTCCGAACCAACAGACTTAGTATTATCACAAGCTAGTAAAAAGTTCCATATCCCATATGCCAACTCAACAAGCTATAAGAAATATTTATTGAAGTTGCTCTGTTCTGAACGCCCTGATTTGGTGCATTTTCAAAATGATTTAGAGATTTTTCACGCATCGTTGATACGTAATGATATTTTGGCAACAGGGGTCAGGCTTTATATGCCTGATCACGAGGTTATTGATAAATGCGTACACAAGTACAAGACGTATTTGGCGTTTAGAGATGCTGGTCTGATTGTTCCACGCAACCTCATGATTAATAATGAAGACGACTTACGTGAAGCCTTCTCTACGCTGAGCGATGACACCGGTAAAATTTGGTTGCGAGCCTCTTCAATTGGCGGCGGCGGGAAGGGATCTATTCCAACTAACGATTATTCATTAGCCAAAGCATGGATCGATCATTACCAAGGTTGGGGTGATTTTGTTGCTGCCGAAATGCTTACTTCTAATACTGTTACCTGGTTATCAATCTGGTACGAAGGTGACTTGGTCGTAGCACAGTCGCGTGAGCGATGTGGCTGGACGCATGGTAACCGTAGTATCTCAGGAGTCACTGGCGTTACCAAGGTTGGCAAAACTTGCGACAATTCTTTGGTAAGCCAAGTTGCAATGGATAGTGTTAAGGCAGTTTCATCTCGACCACACGGTATTTTCGGAGTGGATATGGCCTATGATAAGAATAACGTACCCAATCCAACCGAAATCAATATTTCGAGGTTTTTTACGACGGTTCGTTTCTTCACTCAAGCTGGCTTGAATATGCCTGAGATATTTAAAGACATCGCATTGTATCGTGAATTTCCGCAGCTCGAAAGGAAAATCAACCCGCTGCCTCAGGATCTGCTGTGGTTGCGAGGTATGGATGTAGCTCCTCGTTTGATGACTTCCAAAGAAATAAATAGTGAAGTCATATTTTTATGAAATTTCTTATTACTGGTGCATCCGGCTTTTTGGGTTCACATGTTGTTCGTTCAGCTTGCGCTACGCAAGGTGCTGATAGCGTGATTGCCTTTAGTTCCAAGCAAGTTGATGCTTGCTCTACTATTATTTACAGTGGTTCTTATTCTAATCCCATTGTCCAAAATCATGCATTGATGGACAAAGCTGAAGTGTTGATTCATGTGGGTGCATTTTCACCAAAGGATAGATTTCATGCTGACGCAATAGGGGAATGTAATGGTAATATTTACTTCATGGAAAAGCTGCTGGCACTGCCGCTTACTAATTTAAAAAAGATCATTTATATTAGCACTGTAGATGTTTATGAGCCTGCTGAGTTGACAGTGGAAGAAACCCCGACATTACCTTCCAGCCTTTATGGCTGGTCTAAATTGTATTGCGAGCGCATTGCATCTATTTTTGCATCAAGTCGCTGTATTGATTGTCAAATTCTGCGAATTGGACATGTATACGGCCCAGGGGAAGAGAAATATGGAAAGTTTTTACCGAAAGCCATTATGAATATAGCAGCTGGAAAACCTGTTCAGCTTTGGGGGGATGGCAGTGAAATTCGCAGTTTTATCTACATTGATGATGTGGTAACTTCTATTTTAAAATCGGTTGATCTTGATGCGGACGTTGGCCCTATCAATGTCGTAGGCGGGATTCCGGTAACTTTACGCTCCTTGCTCGATCAACTTATTGTGGCAAGTGGTAGGCAAGTTGCAATTGAAGCGATAAAATTTAAAGGTACTAAAAGAAACTATATTTTCGACAATTCAAAACTGCGTCAGTATTTGCTGCCTGTTGAGACAAAGTTAAGTGCTGGATTGCAGGCTGAGTATGAATACATGTTGGGTTTGATGTGAATATCATTTTTGATCTCGATGGTACACTTATAGACTCGAAGTTGCGTTTGTACCGTTTATTTCAATCACTTGCGCATAGCTCTTCATTCTCTTTTGATGAATATTGGGCTTTTAAGCAAAGCAAAATATCTAACGAAACATTGCTTTCGTCAAAGCTAGGTTATAATCAAAGTCAAATAGCTGAATTTCAATGCCAGTGGATGGCTTTAATCGAGTCTCCATTATATCTTTCCTTAGACAGAAGTTTTGAGGGTATTGAAACAGTTCTTGCAGGATTGAGACAGATTTCCACTCTGTATGTTTGTACTGCCCGACAATTCCGCCAACCTGCGCTGGATCAACTTGAAAAATTTAGCCTGTTAAAATATTTCAAGCAGGTATTGGTTACTCAACAAAAGTTCAGCAAGGAGTCGTTAATTGAAGCTAATGTTATAGGTCTTAGTTCGCAAGACTGGATTGTGGGTGACACAGGAAAGGATGTCCAGGTAGGTAAGTTTTTAAATATTAAGACATGCGCCGTGCTTAGTGGCTTTTTGGGGCAAAAAGAATTGATGAGCTACGGTCCTGATTTAATCATCGAGTCAACTCTTGATCTTCCTCTCTCAGACGCGTTATAGTTGTTGTTAGCTATATGTTTAATGTGAGTGAGGTCTGAAGAGTTGATTCTCTTTCTGATTGGTATTTGAAAGAGCAGTTGGATTTTGATAAACGGTTGATAGGCTTTCGTTACCAAATGCTAAAAACTCACCTTGAGGGACCAGAAGGTCTTGAGTTGGGCCCAGCCGAGGGTGAGATGACGCAGTTCTTAGTGAACGATTTTGAAACATTGACAGTTGTTGAAGGTTCAAAAAGTCTGATTGATCAGATACAGATGCACCAAAACTTAATCAAAGTGCATTCATTGTTTCTAGATTTTACGCCAGATCGTAAGTACAATACGATTATCATGGAGCATATCCTTGAGCATGTTGATAACCCAGTAGAGCTTCTGGTGAAAGTTAAAGAGTGGTTAATGCCTGGCGGAAAAATTTTGTTAGGTGTGCCGAACGGCAACTCTATTCATCGTTTAGTCGCAGTGAAGATGGGTCTATTAGGCGATCCATGCGAGTTGAACTCGCGTGATCTTTCCCTGGGACATAGAAGGGTATATACTAATGAAACCTTGAGTGCGGACTTGCATAGTTCTGGCTTAGACATTGTTGAAATGGGAGGAGTCTTTTTTAAACCATTGTCTAATCAGCAAATTCAAGATAATTGGAATGAAGCTATGATTCAGGGCTTTTATGAACTCGGTAAGGATTTTCCAGAAAACGCCGCTGAAATATACGCAGTTACCATGTCAGCATAAACAATAACCTCATGTAATTGTTATGATTGTATTCGACAATCATGCTGCGTAAGTTGCTTGTGGCAAAGAATTTTTATTGAGTCTATCGCCGGGCTTTGCTCTATTCATGTATGTTTCTACAAAAATCTATCAAAAGTTTTTGATTTAAAGTCAGTAGAGGTATTGGGTCAACTCACATTCTTTCGTTGATTCTTGCTGTTCTTGATCGCTGATCTGGCAGCTAGTGGTAGCGGTGATCATTTAACAAATCTTGGTTATTGCACGCTCATGATTTTCTAGGCGCAGCATTTAGCACTTGTTGTATTCTACTGATAGAGTTAAATGATTTACTCTATATTAGGAAGTCACTCACGGGCTAATTAATGTTTTGATAGAAGGCTTTACGCAATTGGCAGGTTTTGCTCCTCTTTGGACGCGTGGGGGCTTTGCATCGTTTTTGGGGAGTGCTGTGCTTTTTGAAGGCACTTCCTGAAATCTGCGTAAGTTGCTTGGAATAATTTATCTGTTTGCCTTCGTATCTCTTCGCTTAAATGTTCTATAATAATGTCCGTATTAATAATGCTAGTTTGGCGCTAGGAAGTTAAATGCAATATAGTGCCAGGTGATTTGCGGGTTTCTCGTATAAAAGCACGATTACCTCGCGTGGCCAGACCGTGATTCCGGCTGCGATTCGCGAGCGCTTTGGCTTAGGCCCGCCGCAACGTTTGGAGTGGCTTGTAGAAGAAGACGGTTCGATTCGAGTGGTGCCTGTGGTGGCATCTTCTGTGCAGGCCTTTCGCGGTCAAGGCCGTCGTGGTGGAGCAACAGCGAGGCTCTTGACGGATCGGGAGCTCGATCGAAACGCTGAACGGTAATGCCAGCTTTTTGCCTCGACACCTCAGCAATCCTGACCTTGCGAGACGACGAACCCGGTGCCGAGCGCGTCGCCATGGTTTTGGAAGGGCCGAATCCCTGTTTTGCCTGTTTCATCACGCGCATGGAGGTGCTTTACCGGGTTTGGAAAGACGAGGGAGAGAGGAGTGGGCGTCTTGCTTATGAACAGTTGCAATCTCTGCCAATCGAATGGGTTGATCAGACAGAACCCTTGCTGCTGGAGGCCTCCAGGATTAAGGCGACCCATCCGCTTTCCGTTGCTGATGCCTGGATCGCCGCAGCGGCTCGTCTGAGCAGGTCAACGTTGCTGCATAAGGATCCGGAATTTGAGGCCATCACTGCATTGAATCAGAGATGGTGGGCCTGATTGTCTGTTGGCTGGTGCCGCCAATCCATGAATCCGATGGGCTGCCTTTGCGCTGAGGCCCTCCTTAAACGCGTTAGGAGTTCGCAATGCGTGTGCTGGTGCGCGCGCCCTTAATGGAGGGCAAGCCAGTCTCTAAGCGCTAGATCAAGCTCTGCCATCACGGTTGTCTCAAGACAACCAATCGAGCTGCCGATGTCGCCTAATGGAACCGTGAAGAGCTTGTCGACCATCAGCTGGGATCGTTTGCGTAGTCCATTCATGGCGCTGGGTTCAACAATGATCCGCACCAAAGGTGCTTCGATCAGGGTGCTGGTGAGTGGACACAGCGTGATGCTGGGATGGGCCCCTAGCCAGCGATTCGCTTGCACAACAACAGCTGGTCTGGGTTTGCCGGAATAAGCACCAGGGCTGGCCGCCGTGATGAGCTGACCTCTTTGGATCTGGAGAGAGCTCATGCTGTCCAGTCGTCCCAGTCGGGGAGTGGTTCGCTCCACTGCTGAGTGCAGCCGCTGGCTGCGATCAAGCTGGATTGGCGCTTGGCCTCCTCGTCTCCGTCAAAGCGGTGTAAATAATGGGCAATGGCCTCCCTCACGCAAGCGCTGCGCGTTTTGCCCAGGCTTTGCGCCAGGCGATCAAGCTGCTTTTCGAGTTCTGGCTCCAGCCGTATCCCAATCGCCATGACAATTAGGCGTTATACGATTTGTTTAACAGTTTAGCGGTTAGGCGTTGGGTCCTCTCAGTCAAAGGCCTCCTGCTCAGGGCTCGGGCAGGTCAAAGAGGTCTGCATTGCTGCCATGAGCCCTAAGGTGGCAAGGAAGTAAGGCGGTAAGGAGGTAAGCGATGGACTTGGCAACGTTGACGGCAAAGGGGCAAGTCACGATCCCCAAGGGTGTACGGGACGCTCTTGGGCTGAAGCGTGGCGATCTCGTGAGTTGGGAGCTTGAGGATGAGTCGGTTCGTCTCAGGGTGGTGTCTCCGCTCGACCTGGGCTATTTGCGTGGAGTTCAGGCTGGGCTAACGGAATGGGGCAGTGATGAGGATGAAGTTGCCTTTGCGGACCTGTGACAGCGTTTCCACCGTTCGCTTTAGTACGGGTTCCGTTTCCATTCACAGAGCGTCAGGTCATCAAGCGGAGGCCTGCGTTGGTTCTCTCCAAGCCTGCATTTCAAGAGCATAGTGGTCATCTCCTGTTGGCGATGGTGACCAGTGCTCGCAACAGTCAATGGCCAACGGATTGGCAGATCCAGGATCTCCAAGCTGCTGGATTACCTCAGCTTTGTGTTGTTCGCTTCAAGTTGTTCACCCTGGATCAGAGCTTGTTGATTGGTTCCCTTGGGGCGTTGTCAGAAGCGGATCGGCGAGGTGTCCAAAGCAGATTGACTGAAGTGGCAGCCCTCAGCTCTGTTGATCCAAAGCCGTGAGGATGCTCAGCACCTCACGGGCCGTTGCCAAGGCTTGATCGGTTTCCTCTGGATCGAAAAGCTCAGAAGGCGGGGTGGCATCCACGGGGGAGCGGGATTGGATCGCCATCCGGCTGAGGCTGCGCAGAGATAGTGCTTCTAAATCCTTGGTCTCTAAGCCTGTTTCCCTCAGCCGCCTCGTTAAATCGTTGAGCACATGCGTGTGCGGAGGCTCCAGTCCCAATTCCAGAAGTGCGCTTTTTAAGCCTTTTTCGGCTGCTTGTGATGCGTAAAAGCAGGCTTGCGCCAAGTAGCCGTTGTCACGTGCCAGTTGAGCAAGCTCGAGGTCGTTTTGGGCTTGGCGTAGCCATGCATCCGGTCGGGCATTCATGGCCTCTCCGCCAGTAACGGAATAGCGACCTTGGCAGCGTTGCGCCAAACCACTGAGGTGCTTTTGGGCAACTGAGCCCAGGCCTCACGGTCGAGTCCGATCACATCCTCAGCAAGGCCCGAATCAAGCACTTGATCAGCCCATGTTTCGGCCAGATGTTTGTTGGCAGCCACCACGAGTAGATCGGTGTCTGAAAGACCGTCCCAATCGCCTCGAGCACGGGAGCCAAACAGATAGATCTGGTCAGGTCGTTCGAGACTGGGCTCCACCAATTCTTGTAGCGACAGTTGCAGATCTCTCAGCCATTGGGCGTGACGTTGAGTACGTAGGTCCGCCAGGCTGGACTCGGTTGGTGATGGCCTGTTCACGTTCTTTGGCGGGTAAAGAGTGTTGGCTTGATGCTCTCCTTTACTTGAATTTAGCTAAGGAGTTCTGGCTCATTTTTTATGCCATTGGTCATGAGCTGGGCCAGCTGCCCTCTCACTCAGAACGCGCTGTTGCGGATCCTCGGGAATCCGCGTTATCCCAACAGCCCTGGCGGGCCTGTCGTTGTGATGTCCTTACTCCAAGAACTGCTATCCCATCCGACTCATGTGTTTTGGCCTGATGTGTTGTCTTGGGAGGTCGCTGGAGTCTTTGAAGCAGACGCACTGCTTCACCACGGGCAAATCACGGATACCTATCTTCTTGGGTTGGCAGTTCATCACCACGGAAGGCTTGTCAGTTTTGACAAGCGTCTGAGCCCTCGTGCTGTATGCGGAGGAGAAGAAGCTCTGCATTTGATTGATCCAGGCTGATGACCCGAGTCCGCTCTGTTCGTAACAGTCAGCAGCCACTTCTCCGTCATGAGGTGGTCATTTGGAGCTCAACATGCCCCCGCTTGCTGAGAAGGTTGAGCTCTCAGGAAACATGCACGGCCAGTACCAGCTTTCTTGGTTTAGTTTGCGGACTAAGCTAAGAGCTAGTGATTGGCGCGGCTGTGATGAAAAATCCGAATGTGTCCCAGCAGCGGTTGGTCAACGTGCACCAAGCCAAGACCCATCTCTCGCGCCTGATGGATGAAGCCCGTGCGGGCGAGACGATCGTGCTTGCCAAGGCCGGACGGCCCTGGGCGCGTTTGATGCCCTTGGAGCCGCCTCCGGCGCAGCGCATCCCAGGTCGGTTGAGTGGCCTGGGCTCTTTGCTGCATCCTGAAGCCCTGCTCGAGCCGCTCGCTCCCGAGCAATTGGCGGACTGGGACGCTAGTTCCTTGCCTCAGGCTCCACCATTGCCATGACGGCCAGTACGGGTTATCTGCTCGACAGTCATGTGCTGCTGTGGTGGTGGTTCGATCCGCAGCGAATGCCTGAGGGGGTGCTGGCCCTTCTCTCCAATCCGGAAACGCCGATCGTCGTCAGTTCAGCGTCTGTCTGGGAGCTCAGCATCAAGCACCACCAGGGCAAGTTGCCGGAGTTGGAGCATGCGATCACCGATCTACCGGCCTTGCTTCGTGCTGATGGGTTTCAGATCCTCTCGATTGCGATCAACCATGCCTTGCGTGCGGGCGCCTATTGCCAGCTCCATCGCGACCCTTTTGATCGCATGCTTGCAGCTCAGGCAGAGCTCGAGCAGCTTGTGCTGATTACGGCTGATTCGCAACTCTCGGCCTTCCCTTGCCGTCAACTTTGGGAGGGCTGAATAAAAAGATGGCAGAGGAGCCTGTGCGTCTGCAGATCGTTTCCAGAGCATTTGCTCCATGGTTATGAAGCAACTTGGCTGTTCATAAAACGTCTCAGCGGAAAGCCTTGAACGAGAATCAAGCGATGGGCTTTCTCGAACGAAGAGTTCCTTCGCTGTCTTGAGCACTTCGGTCTCGTGACGACTGCCCGAGGCTCAACTTCCTCCGCTGAGTTTGTGTTTGTGCTGTTACCCCCAGTGAGGCTTTTTTGAGCGCCCTGGTCACGTTGTTGCTGTTGGCGCTGGCGATCGCCTGTTTCATCGGCGGTTGGCTCGCGCCTGAGCTGGTGGCCTTATTGGCTGCAGGCCTGCTGATGGCCACAGGGGTGCTCACGCCCAATGAAGCGCTGGCTGGCTTTGGTAGCCCTGCCCTGATCACCCTGGTGGGTTTGTTTGTGCTCTCCAATGGATTGCTCCACAGCGGTGCCTTGGATCGCTTGCGTGAATTGCTGGCCTCGCCACGGATCCGCAACCCCAGCCAGTTGATGCTGGTGTTTGGCTTTGTTGTGGCGCCGATTTCCGGCTTCATTCCCAACACGCCGATCGTGGCGATCTTGCTGCCGGTGGTGCAGGGCTGGTGTCAGCGCCGCGGGATCAGCCCGTCGCGGGTTCTTATGCCTCTTTCGTTTGCCACCCTGATCGGCGGCACGATCACCCTGATTGGTACCTCCACCAGCCTGCTCGCCAGTGATGTGGTGTCCCGGTTGGGTTATGGCTCCTTCGAGCTGTTTTCCTTCACTGCAGTTGGCATTCCGGTGTGGCTGATCGGTGCCTGCTATCTGGTGATTGCTGGCCGTGGCTTGCCCGATCGCGGCGATCAAAGCGACGACAACCTTCAGGCTTTAAGCCGGGATGGCTACCTCACAGAAGTTGTGATTCCGCAGCGCTCTCCGCTCTGTGAGGTCACCCTGCATGAGAGCCGTTTGCAGCGCCGCTTTGACGTGGATGTGCTCGATGTGCACCGCGACGGCCAACGCCTGCAGCCCCCTCTGGCTCAATTGCGCTTGCAAGCATCTGATCGCTTGCTGTTGCGCTGCAGCCGCCAGGAGCTGTTGCGCTTGCAGCAAGACCGGATGGTGGATCTCGCCGGCACCCTGCTCGCTGAAGAGCTCCCCCACATCCGCCATGCCGAAGTGTTGGTGCCGGCCGGCTCTTTGCTGGCCGGTGCCACGCTGCGCGAGCTGCGCTTTCGCCAGCGTTTCAATGCCACGGTGCTGGCGGTGAACCGTGCCAACAGCACCCTGCGCGATCGCCTGGGACGGGTGGTCTTGCGCGAGGGAGACATGCTGCTGCTGCAGGCCCCACTCGATGCCCTGCGCGGCCTCCAGCAATCCAGCGATCTGGTGGTGCTCGATCAACTCGACGACGATCTGCCCTCCACCCACCGCAAGGGCTTGGCGATCAGCGTGATGCTCGCGGTGTTGCTGCTCGCCGGCTTCAAGGTGATGCCCCTGGTGGCGGCGGTGCTCGTGGGTGTTGGGGTGTTGGTGATCGGGAAGTGCCTCGATGCCGGAACGGCGCTGCGCTCGATTCGCTGGGATCTCTATCTGCTGCTGGGTGGCTTGTACAGCTTCAGCGTGGCTTTGCAGAAAACGGGACTGGCCGATCAGGCGGCCTCAAGTTTGCTCACGCTCTTGCAGCACAGTTCCGCCTACGTGTCGTTGTTGGTGATCTATGCAATCACCTTGGTGGCCACCGAACTGCTCAGCAATGCGGCCGCCGTGGCCCTGGTGTTGCCGATCGCCGCTGCTGTGGCCACCGGCTTGGGGCAGCCGCCGATGTTGTTTGCCACCGCTGTGGTGTTTGCGGCTAGCCAGAGCTTCCTCTCGCCGATTGGCTACCAAACCAACCTGATGGTCTATGCCCCTGGGCGCTACCGCTTTCTGGATTTTTTCCGCTTTGGTTGGCCGCTCTCGCTGGCCTACACCCTGATGGTGCCGCTGCTGTTGCTTTGGCTGGCTTAGAGCTCCAGTAGTCCAGGCGGCGGGGTGAGCAGCAACCAGCCCTCCTCCAGCTGCACCTCCGGCACGATCGCCTCCACAAAGGGAACCAACACCGTTTTTCCGCTTTGCAGCTTGATCTCCAGCAGGTCATTGCCGCCGCTGATCAGGTTGCTCACCGTGCCGATCGGTTCATCACTTCCGGCCAAGCGCGCCTCTAAGCCCACCAGATCGAGCAGGTGAAACTCACCATCGGCCAGCTCGGGCCGGTCTTCTGCGGGCACCAGCACGGTGCAGCCCACCAGCGCTTCTGCACTGGCGCGGTTGTTCACGCCTTTTAAACGCACCACATAGAGGCTTTTGCCTGGCAGTTGCCGGCCCTCGAGCAGCTCCACTTCTTTTGGCTCTGATCCTTTGATTTGCAACCAACGCGGACCTGGTTCCGTGAAGCGCTCCGGGAAATCACTGGCCGGGTTGAGGCGTAGCTCGCCCCGTAACCCCTGAGCGCCCACCAGCGTTCCCACCGGTAGCCAATCGTCTGCGCTGTTCGGATCAGCTGAGCTGGGTGACGGAGTGGAAGTCATCATTCGATAATGGATCCACGACTGCCCATTTCTCGTATGGCCTCCGCCGCCCTGATCCTGCCTGGCGCCACGGTCACCGTGGTCGACGCTCGTTCGATCTATGCCGGCTACACCGGCTTTGTGCAGCGCATCAGTGGCGACCGCGCCGCCGTGCTCTTTGAAGGCGGCAACTGGGACAAGCTCGTGACGATGCGCCTGAGCGATCTCAGCGCCTCCTGATCTGGTGTCGTTGCGTCTGCACTTACGGAAGATTGTCCTTGAGGCAGACACCCGGGCTGGACGTGTCTACAACCTGATCATCTTCGGCACGATTCTGCTCAGCGTGGCTGGCCTGTTGGTGCAGCCCCATCCCTTGCGGTTGGCAGCGCCGGGGGAAGTGCCCAGTTGGGTGGGGCAACTCGAACATGGTTGTTTGTTGGTGTTCATCGCCGACTTTTTGCTGCACCTGTGGGTGTCGCCCAGGCCGCGCAAGTACTTGTTCAGCTTTTACGGCCTGATTGATGTTTCAGCCGTTCTGTTCTTTTTCGTTCCCCAGATCAGCAGCGGCCTGATTCTCTGGATCTTCAAATTTGGGCGGGTGCTGCGCGTGTTCAAGCTGCTGCGCTTTCTCGATGAAGCCCAGTTGCTGGGCAATGCCCTAAAAGCCAGCGCCCGTCGCATCGGTGTGTTTTTGTTTTTTGTGGTGATGGCTCAAGTGGTGCTCGGCTACTTGATGGTTCTTGTGGAAAGCAGCCATCCAGAAACCCAGTTCCAGACCGTTGGCCAAGGGGTGTATTGGGCGATCGTCACGATGACGACTGTTGGTTATGGAGACATCGTTCCCCAAACGGTGCTCGGCCAATTGCTGGCTGCTGTGGTGATGCTGCTGGGTTTTGGGATCATTGCGATCCCAACGGGGATCATCACCGTGGAAACGATGCAGCAGGTGCGCCGCGGTGATCGCAGCTGCCTGAGTTGTGGAGCGCAGGTCCACCGCAACAAAGCGCTGCATTGCGATCAGTGCGGGGCAATGCTGCCGCCCCTATCGGCGTGATGCGCGATGGCGTTCACCATCTGAGTCCAGCACCGGCAGAAGATCCGCATCCGCCGCGATGCTCTGATCGCGAAACACGTCCGGTGAAATCTCCAACGTGCCAACAACTGTCGCGACTCGGATCCCAATCTGGGCTCATCGAGGAGCCACCAGATCATGACCTCGGTATCAAGCAGTCAGAGCATCAACTGTTGAAAAGTTGGCAATCTGCTGGTCCACGGCCTCCCCAAACGCTTCATCCACTTGGGAGGCCTGAAGGCAAAGAGTGGCAAGACCTCCAGGTTTCTTCAATCCAGCCGTAGGAGCGCAGGGACTCAACTTCACTTCAGCCTTGCCTTCGGCGGGGTTCTTGTTCAACTCTTTGCCTCAGCTGGTTTGAGTTTGAGAGCTTGATGGAACGCTTGCAAGAGTTGCTTGTTGCATCGCCGCTTTGGCTGCCTGCTGCTCCGCTTGGCGCCGCGATCCACCCCAGGCTTCTGCCCTTGGGCTGTTTTGGTCTTGGATAAACACCTGGCAATGAAAGCGCCTGGGGTCGCCATGGCGGTGGCTGATTTCGGTGCAGGCGTAGGTCGGTAACCCCAGCCCCTGGGCTTGGGTCCATTCCTGCAACGCCGACTTGCTATTTCCGCGGTGGGGATCGGCGAGCACATCGTCACTGGTTTCCCGCCAATAGGGCGTCAGCCACGTCTGCACGGGAGACACCTTGCCGCTGATCCGGTAGAGCGCACCGATCAGGGCTTCGCAGTGCTCGGCGCGGAGGGTGGTGCGAGCTGCTCTATCACCGCTTGCTTTTGCTCCCAGCTTGATGAGCGCTTCGATGCCGATTTTGCTTCCCAGCTCCGCCAACCAACGGTCGCTCACCAGCTGTGCCCGTAAGGCAGAGCGTTCCCCCACAGGCATTTGCGGGTGTTCGGATTCGATGAAATCTGAGGCCGCCAGTCGTAGCACCGCATCACCGAGAAACTCCAGCTGTTCGTGATGCCGCGCGAGCCCTGTGGAGGTGTGGGTGAGGGCTTCGTCGAGGTGCTCCAACTGCTCCCGGTTCAATTCTTTGTGGTTGGCAGTGCTCGAATCGCCAACCAGCTGGCGCCAGAGCTCTTGCAGTTGCTGTTCACGGTCGGGAGTGATCACAGCAACTCCTTCGGATGCGAATGCCTTGTTTTTAGCTGCTCATTCCTGTTGACGCAGCCTGAGGGAACAGCAACAAAGAGGGTTGAAAGCAGGACATAAGCCGGGTTCTGTTCACCCTTCCAAGGAAGGGGGGTGATCATCTATCTGGGATCGCCGTTACCGACGACCTCGAGCGGCGCACTCTGGCGGAACGGGGAAGATGGCCACCCGTCGTTCCTTGGCCTTGCTCCCAGCCGGGGTTTACCGAGCCAGCACCTCTCGATGCTGCTGGTGCGCTCTTACCGCACCTTTGCACCCTTGCCTGTGCCGGCGGAACCGGCCATCGGCGGTGTGTTTCTGTGGCACTCTCCTCACGGTCACCCGCACTGGGCATTACCCAGCAAGCCTGGCCATCGGGGAGCCCGGACTTTCCTCAATCGATGACTGCAGCCCGAAGGCAACACCCATCCATTGCGATCACCTCGCCTACTTTCAACCCCCATAATGGCCTTTGAGGGGCTGTAGCTCAGCCGGATAGAGCGACGGTTTCCTAAACCGTAGGTCGTGGGTTCGAGTCCCGCCAGCCCCGTGACTCACTGTCATTGCTTCCCTCCTCTTGGGACCTTCAGAAACCCTTGCGCTCTAGAGCGTCGGTAAGCCGAGTGATGGCGGAAGCCAGTTGAGCTTGGGGGTCAGGCTTTGATTCCTCGATCACTTCTTGCTTCCGCTTTGAGGCCTCAATTGATTTCACAATCAAGAAGCACACAAAGGCGATCACGAGGAAATTGATGATCGCAACAATCACGGTTCCTGCAGGCCAGGCATTGATCGAGTCCACATTGGCTGCCTTGAGTGCAGGTTCAAGCGCATTGGTCATCACTAAGGTCACAACAGAGCCAACGACCTTGCCGAATGCACCTGCAATCACAACGGCAATGGCGAGATCAACAACGTTGCCTTTGTTGATAAAAGCTTGGAAGTCTGCAAATAAACCAGGCTTGCGAGTCATGGAAGGCGTGAATTGATTCCTATTGAATAGCCATCAGGGCGAGCTTTATCAGCCCTTGGAAACAAATGGATCGATTGTCTTGGAGTGAGGGGGTAGCCAGAGGCCCAACCCTCGTTATTTTTGGTGGTGTGAACCGGTTCCATGACCCAGCTTCACGAGCTTCGGCTGCGGCTTTTGGTTCAGCAGGAAAGCGAGCGCATCGCTGCCAGCCAGCCAACAGACCTTGATTTGTCTGTGGTGCAAGCGCGTTGCCTCTGTTGGCTCGCCCTCTTGGCGGAAGCCCATGAAGATCAGGCCAGTGATGCTGAGAGTCGTGGAGACACCGAACAAGCGATGGGTTGGTTTGCTGATTCCATGCGTTTGCGCGATGCGCTCAATGTGGTGAGCTCGATCGAGATTCCGCTTCCAGGGGTTGTGGACAGGGAAGGAGATCCGTTCGGTGATCAGCTTGGTGATCGGTCTGGGTTCGATCAGGATCCACCGCTAGCGGCCTGATTAGGTGCGATGATGGTCAATAACTGAGGGTCTGCTTTGCCTGAAGAGCCCTGTCAGTGTCCTGACTGTCAACGCTTCTATCGAGAGCACGACCGTCTGATCAGAGAGTCACCAACGTTGCGTCAGCAGCAGGAGCTGAGTTGGGCGGCGCTTCAAGCTTTCCGAACCTTGTCTGGTCGTGTGCTGGAGGATCTCCAAAAGCAACATGGCACTCCTGAGGCTGACGCCCAAACCCATGCCACCCCGATGGGTGGTGGAGAAGAGCCTGCTGATGCAATCCATCAGGCGATGGCTGATCTAGAAAATATCAATGCTCATTTGTTTTCCATCGAAGCGTTGATGGAGCGCATCTTTGATGTGCGTGTGCCCGACGATATTGAACAGAAATTTAGGGAGCTGGCTGGTGAGCTCGCCCCAGACCCCCTGAATGCTGATCGGTTGCGTTTAAATCGCCTGTTGCACCAAACCCCTGATCTTCCTGATCGCAGCTGAACTATCTGAGATCAATGCCTTTCAAAAAAAGCCCTCGCGAGAATCGCGAGGGCTTTTTTTGAAAGGCATTGCCCTGCCACTAATCAATGCACATCGCAGGTGATCTCTACCGGCATGGGCTCAACCTTCCAGATGTCACGGCAGTAGTCACGGATCGAACGATCCGAGGAGAAGAAGCCGCTTCTGGCGCTGTTCAACACCGACATCCGGTTCCAGTGATGGCGATCGGTCCAGGCCAGGCTTACCGCATCTTGAGCGCGCAAGTAATCGGCGAAATCAGCCATCACGAAGAAGGGATCATTCCCCGTGAGGTTGTCGATCAGAGGACGGAACAGCTCACCATCGCCATTGCTGAAGTGACCCATCTCCACCAAGCGAATGGCCTCAGCGAGCTCAGGAACTGACTCCACCACTTCCCAAGGCCTGTAACCGCTTTGCTTGAGGGCAGCAATTTCTTCCACGGTTTTGCCGAAGAGGAAGAAGTTTTCTGCACCCACGTGCTCACGGATTTCCACGTTGGCGCCATCGAGGGTGCCAATCGTCAGTGCTCCATTCATCGCGAACTTCATGTTGCCGGTGCCGGAGGCTTCCTTGCCGGCAGTGGAGATCTGTTCGGAAAGATCAGACGCGGGATACACCTGTTCGCCCAGCTTGACGTTGTAATCAGCCAGGAACACCACTCGCAGTCGTCCGTCCATATCCGGATCAGCATTGATCGTTTCGGCGATGCCGTTGATGAAGCGGATGATCAACTTGGCCATGTAATAGCCAGGTGCTGCCTTGCCTCCAAAGATCACCGTGCGTGGTGCCATGCCATCGGCCTGGCCGTTTTTGATCCTGAGGTACTGGGTGATCACCTGCAGAGCGTTGAGGTGCTGGCGTTTGTACTCATGGATCCGCTTCACCTGCACGTCAAACAGGCTGGATGGATCCACCAACACGCCCGTGTTGCGGTGGATGTAAGTCGATAGCTTGCGCTTAACCGAGAGCTTGGTGTCTTCCCAATGCGTTAAGAAGCCAGTGTCGTTTTGGCGATCCTCAAGCTTGCGCAGAAGATCCATGTTGGTGACCCAGTCGGGGCCCACATGCTCATCAAGCAGGGAGGCGAGTCCAGGATTGGAGAGTGCAACCCAGCGCCTAGGTGTGACGCCATTGGTCACGTTGGTGAATTTTTCGGGCCAGAGCTCTGCGAATTCAGGCATCAGCTGCTCTCGCACCAAGTCGGAGTGGAGCGCCGCTACCCCATTCACGTGGTGGGCGCCAATGGTGGCGAGGTGGGCCATGCGGATCGACTTACCCCCCTCCTCATCAATAATTGAAAGCTTGCGCTGAATCGCCTCGTTGCCGGGGTAGCGCAAGCGCACCTGCTGCAGGAAGCGTCGGTTGATTTCGTAAATCAGCTCGAGGTGCCTGGGTAACAGGCTTCCAAACAGGTTGAGGTCCCATTTTTCGAGTGCCTCGGGAAGCAGAGTGTGGTTGGTGTAAGCCACGGAACGGCGGGTGATGTCCCACGCCTTATCCCATTCCATGTGGCGATCATCGATCAGCAGACGCATCAGTTCTGCGACCGCGATGGCGGGGTGGGTGTCGTTGAGCTGAACAGTCCAGTACTCAGGGAAGTCGTCAACGGACAGCCCACGGTTATCGAGGCTGCGCAACATGTCCTGAAGGGAGCAGCTCACAAAGAAGTGCTGCTGTTTCAGGCGTAGACGCCGGCCTTCATCGGTGCCGTCGTTCGGGTACAGCACTTTGGAAAGGGTTTCGCTGCCCACCTTCTCTTCCACAGCGCCGTAGTAATCGCCAATATTGAAGGCGTAGAAGTCGAAACTTTCTGTGGCATCGGCGCGCCAGAGGCGAAGGCGATCGCAACTGTTGACGCGGTAGCCGAGTACCGGTACGTCGTGGGGCACACCAATCGCGTGATCCGACGGGATCCAGCGCGAGCGGTAGTTGCCTTTGTCGTCGAGGTAGCTCTCCGTGCGGCCGCCAAAACCCACAAAACAGGACTGATCGGGTTGGGGCAGTTCCCAGGGCCAACCCCCCTTCAGCCACTTGTCAGTGACCTCAACCTGCCAGCCATCGCGGATCAGTTGGTCAAAAATTCCAAATTCGTAGCGGATGCCATAGCCCGTGGCCGGAATTTGCAGGCTTGCGAGAGATTCCATATAGCAAGCGGCTAAGCGACCCAGTCCGCCATTACCCAAGCCTGGCTCTTCTTCAACCTCAATGATCTGCTGAAGGGATTCAATCCCGAAGCGTTTCACGGCTTCTTCCGCTTCGTTCTGAATTCCAAGGTTGAGCAGATTGTTGGCCAGTTGTGGGCCGATCAGGAATTCTGCTGAAAGGTAGGCCACCGTTTTATGTGGTTGAGCCCGAATTGCCTCCAAACTGGCCAGGTATCGCGTCATCAGCCGATCGCGCACGGCGTAGCTCAGGGCCATATAAAGGTCATGGCGGCTGGCGGATGGTGCAAGTTTGCCCAACGTGAAGAACAGGTGCTCTGTCATGCCGTCGAACACGGCATCAGCATCCAACCCGGCCCGCTCTGGGTCAGCGTGGCAACCAGGAGTTGGAAGGCGAAGATCGAGGGGTTCGGAGCTGCTCATGGAGAGAGAAATATGATTTTTGCTTTTTGTATTGGGACATTTTGGTGGACTTGGGCAAAGAAAGCTTGAAACGGTGCAGGAACTGTGACCGAGGCGTCCCTTTTGTTGCCATCAGCAAGCAGTCGTTCGTAATGCGCTGCCACTCACCTTGTTTGCCCTTATGGTCCCGCTGAGAAAACATGCCGATTCTGATGCTCGCTGCCGCGATGCCACCCGTTCTCACGCCGCTAATGGCTGAACTGTCTGCCCACGATCTCGAGATGGCGGAAACCCTCATTGGGGTGGGTCGCTTCATGCTGATTTTCGTGGCGGCGCGAGCGCTGGGCGAAGTTTTGGTTCGACTCCAGCTCCCCACGATTTTGGGAGAGCTTTTGGCTGGTGTCCTGATCGGCGCCTCTGGTTTGCATCTTTTGGTGCCGCCTGAAACGCAAGTGGAGCTCAGTAATGGCTTGGTCAGCCTGCTCAGTTCCCTGGGCAATGTGCCCCCCGAATCGGTCACGGAGCTTTACAACGAAAGTTTCCCAGCGCTGGAATCCGTGGCGCAGCTGGGTCTGTTTGCCCTGCTGTTCCTCACCGGTTTAGAGAGTGAGCTCGATGAGCTGATCGCCGTTGGAACCCAGGCGTTCACCGTGGCTGTAGCGGGTGTGGTGTTGCCGTTCGCCCTGGGGACGTGGGGGTTGATGGCCATTTTCCACGTCGAAGCGATTCCGGCGATTTTTGCAGGGGCGTCGATGACCGCCACCAGCATTGGCATTACCGCCAGCGTGTTTGGAGAACTCGGATATTTGAAAACCCGTGAGGGCCAGATCGTGATCGGTGCGGCCGTTCTCGATGACATCCTCGGCATCGTGATTTTGGCTGTGGTGATTGCCTTGGCCTCCGGCGGAAGCTTGGAAATTGGTCCGATCCTCAAGCTCGTGGCGGCCGCCGCTGTGTTCGTTGTGGCGGCGATTGGCTTGAGCCGCACGGCAGCCCCCGCGTTCGACTGGCTGATCGACAAACTCAAGGCACCGGGTGAGGTGCTGGTGGCCTCATTCGTAATCCTCGCGCTGTGTTGCTTTACAGCTACAGCGATTGGTCTGGAGGCCGCCCTTGGCGCCTTTGCGGCTGGCCTGATCCTCAGCAGCTCAAAGCACAATCACGCCATTCAGCAGGCGGTGCTGCCGATCGTGACCTTGTTCGCCACGATCTTCTTCGTGCTCGTTGGTGCTGGCATGGATCTGTCAGTAATTAACCCGTCGGATCCCGCCAGCAGAACCGCCTTGATCATCGCCGCCTTCCTGTTTGTGGTTGCGGTGATCGGCAAGATTGCTTCTGGTTGGGCTTTTGTGAGCAAGCAACCCACCCGCCGCCTGGTGGTGGGGCTTGGAATGATGCCCCGTGGAGAAGTGGGTTTGATTTTCCTGGGCCTTGGCACTAGCGCCAAGCTTCTGTCTCCGTCGCTCGAGGCGGCGATTCTGTTGATGGTGATCGGCACCACCTTCCTGGCACCGGTGCTTCTCAGGTTGGTGATTGGTGGAAACAAGCCCGATGACGACGACACGGTGGATGGCGATGTCGCAGCGGATCCCATTGGTTTGATCTAGTCCTCTTGCCCGCGGGCCACCACGAGAAACAAACTCCAGCCAATGGTGATTAAGGCCAGGCTGGAGGCCCAGCCTGGACCGAGCGCCCAGGCCAAGATGAGTTGGGTGATCACACCCACAGCAAGGGCGAGCAAAAGACTGCTGATCACCAACGCGGCCTGACGCCAGGCCCCAGTGAGGGGGCTTGCCTCAAGGCTTGCCTCCAGTCGTTGCAGGGGGCCACTAAGCGGCAGGTAGAGGGCAAGCGCCCAAAACAGGCCTCCGCTGAGCGTGCTGCTTTGCAGCAGGGGCCCCATCTCGTAAGTGTCCATCGTTGGCAAGTGCCCGGCGCTGCGGAGGAATGAACAGGATGCCTAGCATCGCTGCCCGACGAACAGAGAGTGGTGGGCGAGACCTGGTGGCAGTTTGAAAACCATGCGGTGCATGGTCTATGCCAGATGCCTGATCAGCCTGAGGCCGCGGCTCAGGCCAAAACGCGACCAGCGCTGTTGCTTGTGCATGGTTTTGGCGCTTCTACCGACCATTGGCGCCACAACATCCCCGTGCTGGCAAGCGAATACGAAGTGCATGCACTTGATCTCCTTGGCTTCGGCCGCAGCGCCAAACCAGCAGGGCTCACCTACGGCGGTGCGCTCTGGTGCGATCAGTTGGTGGCCTATGTCCAGGAGCGGATCGGTCGCCCCACCGTGATTGCTGGAAATTCGCTCGGGGGGTTTGCCGCCTTAGCGGCTGGGGCCGCTTTAAAGGACCAATCGGCGGGTGTGGTGCTTCTCAATGCCGCTGGCCCCTTCAGTGATGAACAGCGCGCGTCGCCCAGTGGCTGGGGCTCCATCGCTCGCCGAACGATTGGTTCAGCCCTGCTCAAAAGCCCAGTGCTGCAACGGGTGTTGTTTGAGAATTTGCGCCGGCGCTCCACGATTCGGCGCACCCTCAATCAGGTGTATGTCGATCGCACCAACGTCGACGACGCCCTGGTGGAGGCGATTCGTCTTCCGTCGCTGGATCCTGGTGCTTTTGGGGTGTTTCGCACTGTCTTTGATATTCCCAGCGGTCAACCTCTCGATGAGTTGTTTGCCCAGCTTCAATCGCCACTGTTTTTGCTCTGGGGGATCCGTGATCCCTGGATCAATGCCGCCGGACGCCGGGCAAGCTTTCAGCGCCATGCTCCGGAGAACACCCATGAAGTGGTGTTAGAAGCTGGCCATTGTCCCCATGATGAGGTCCCGGATCAGGTGAACAAGGCCTTGCTCGATTGGCTGGGTTCCCTGCAAAGCCAACCCATGAAAAGTCTCCAAGAGGATTGAAACCATGGCTGCGCGGATCACGGCCCTGTGGTCACACTGAGGAAGCTCCGGGTTTCATGGCCATGACCCTTCGTCAACTGTCAACGCCGTATACCCACTGGGAATACGTCCATCCCCAAACTGGTGATCGCCTGCGGGTGGTGCCTGAACGCGGCGGCATTGTCACGGAATGGCTCTGCAATGGGCGAGAGATTCTTTATTTCGACCAGACGCGTTACGCCGATCCAAAGCAGAGCATCCGAGGTGGGATTCCAGTGCTCTTCCCCATCTGCGGAAACCTTCCCGGCGACCGGCTGCCCTTAAAGAGCGGTGACGCCACCCTCAAGCAGCATGGCTTTGCGCGCGGCTTGCCCTGGCAGCTGGAGCTGCTAGACGACCAAAGCGGCGTGCGTTTGTGCTTAACCGATACGGACGAGACTCGTGCGGACTACCCGTTCCGCTTCCGTGTGGAGATGGCGGTGCGGCCGGTGAATGGTGCCCTGGAGATCACCACCAAGATTGCGAATACCAATGAGGGCGGCGAGTCGATGCCGTTCAGTTTTGGTCTCCATCCCTATTTCAATGTGACCGATCTCAGTCGCACCAGCCTCGAAGGTTTGGCACCCCAGTGCCTCAACCACCTCGTGATGGCAGAGGCTGAAACTGCAGGCCAATTGAGCCGATTGCCAGAGGGGGTGGACTTTCTCACCCGCCCTGCTGGACCGGTCACCTTGGTGGATGAGGCTGCGGGAACGCGTTTGCAGCTGCAGCATCAAGCGCCCATGGATCTCACGGTGGTCTGGACCGAGCCCCCTCGCCCGATGGTTTGCCTCGAGCCCTGGACAGGCCCGCGTCAGTCCCTGATCACCGGGGACGGCAAGCTCGAGCTCGCACCTGGCGACAGTCTCCAGCTCAGCTGCCGCTATGCGGTGAGTTGAAAGGCACGGCGACCCCGGGCAACCGTCCTCTGGAGAGCTGTTGTTTCGGGTCAAACTGATGCTTCACGGCTTCAATCAGGGGGCGGGATGGGGCATCCAGCCAGGCGGGTAGAGCCCCTGGCTGGGCTCCAGGTTGGATCAGCACGCTGAGCTGACCCCCTAACGCCATCACCCGTCGCCTCAGTGCTTCTATTTGATACTCCGGTGCGGGAGAACCGCTGGGTTGCCAGGCCTCACCGCTGCCGGCTCCAGCGGCGAGCTGCCAAGACCAGCCCTGGAGAGCCGTGCATTCGCGCGAGCTGAACAACTGCTGGAGCTGCGCGGGCGGTAGGCAGAGGCGCAGCAGCCAGGCTGGATCTTCGCGAGTAAAAGATCCTTCCGGGATGGGGGTCTCCCACGGCATGCGTTCGCTGCTCACTCCCTGGTTGGCGGCGAGTGTCTCGAGCCGGTTGAGTTGGTCGACGACCGCACCATCACTGATGCTGGCCACGCCCAACAGGATCTTTGGCCCCTGGTCCGGGCGCAGCTCCCAATCCATCCATTCGGGGGTGAAGCTGCTGCCCACCACGGCGGCTCGGAAGGCTTCAAGTTGGCTGACATCACCGTCCAGCACCAGCTGACCGCGTGGTTCACGAATCGGTTGCACGCGCAAGGTGAGCGCGCTGATCAAGGCGAGGCTGCCCCAGCTGCCGCAGAGCAGGCGCATCAGGTCATAGCCCGCCACGTTTTTCACGACCCTGCCGCCCGCACGGGCGCTCACCCCATCGCTGCGGATCAAGCTGATGCCAATGATCTGGTCGCGCACGCCTAAGTGACGTTGGCGCAGACCTCCAGACAACCCCCTGGCCACAAGTCCGCCGATCGTTCCCGCCGATACAGGCGAGGCCATGCTGCTGCCCCAGGGCCAGTTGAGCGGCAGCCATTGCTGATGCTCGGCCAGGGCTGCCTGAAGGTCGGCCAAGGGCATGCCGGCATCCACGGTGATGGTGAGGTCATCCACCGCGTGATCAATGATTCCAGATAGCTCGCGCATGCTCAGCACCGGCCCCGAATCTGCGGCGAGAGGAGGGCCCCAGTGCAGACGGCTGCCCAGACCGGAGGGGACCCAGGGCCGTCCTTCGGTATGCAGGTCGGCGATGAGTTGGCCAAGCTCCTCAAGAGACTTGGGTGCTAGTACCGCTGTGGAGGACAACCCTTGTTCAGGCACGTGAGCAACCAGGCCAGATCAATACAACAACCGATCGTGCCATGAAGATTGTCGTAATCGACGACGATCCCACCGGTTCTCAGACGGTGCACAGTTGCCCGCTGTTGTTGTGTTGGGATCAAGCCGCATTGCGTAAGGGATTAGGGCATCCCTCGCCGTTGCTGTTTGTGTTGGCGAACACGCGGGCGCTCACGCCTGAGGCCGCGGCATTCCGCAACCGCGAGATTGTGGACGCTCTGGTGCTGGCCATGGCCGCTGAAGGCCTTCAGGAGCATGAGCTGCTGCTCGTGAGCCGTGGTGATTCCACCCTGCGCGGTCATGGCGTGCTCGAACCCCAGGTGCTGGCGCAGGCCTGGGAGGAGCATTTCGCTGCGGTGGATGCCACCTTGCATGTGCCTGCATTCTTCGAAGGAGGGCGCACCACCGAGAACGGGGTGCATCTGCTCCATGGAGAGCCGGTGCACACCACAGCGTTTGCCCAAGATCGCCTGTTTGGTTATGGCACCAGTGATCTGACGGAGTGGCTCGAAGAAAAGAGTGCTGGGCAGATCGCTGCAGACGCAGTGGTGCGAATCCCGCTTGCGTTGCTGGAGGCAGAGCGAGCGGAGGATCTCTTGGCTTGTCTTGAGGCGTTAGACGCGAACAAATCGGTTGTCGTCGATGCGACCCACCCTGAGCATCTCCGGGCGCTCGGAGTCGCAATCCGCCGGCTGCAGGGGCGCAAGCGTTTCTTGTTCCGTTCAGCGGCAAGCCTGCTCAATGGCCTGGTGGATTCCGGTCCATCGCCCTTGGGACCCCAGCCCCTGGACGCCAGCGGCCTGGTGGGCTTGCGTCGCCGGGATCCCTTGGGTCAGCCGCTTCCTGGGTTGGTGGTGGTGGGCTCCCACGTGGCCTTGGCAGATCAGCAGTTGAAAGATCTGCTGGCCAACGCGCGTTGCCGCGGCATTGAGTTGCCGGTGGCTCGCATCGCCCGGGTGCTGGAGGGGGGATCATCTGATTGGCTCCTGCCGGATCTGGAGGCTGAATGGCGCAGTCAGCTGGAGCTGGCGCTGGAGGAGGGGCTCACGCCGGTGCTGTTTACGAGTCGTGGTGAATTGTCTTTTGGAGCAGGTGCGGCGGCGGCGCGGCGGTTGCGCTTTGGGATGGAGCTCGCATCCCTGATGGCCCGTTTGCTGGCCGGTGTGGCACCGCGACTTGGTTATTTGATCAGCAAAGGAGGCATCACCACCGGCACCCTGCTTGTGGAGGGGCTTGGCCTCGAGGCTGTGCAGCTGGAGGGGCAGCTCTTGCCAGGCTTATCGCTGGTGCGCCCCATCACTGGTCCCAGCGATTCGCTGCCGGTGATCACCTTCCCAGGCAATCTCGGTAAGTCAGACACGCTCACCGAGGCTTGGCGTTGGTTCGAGGAGCATTAGGTCTTGCTTGGCATTGGACTAAAAGGCCCAACACCAGCGGAGCGCGCGAGCAGTTCCATCGGGTGCTCCACCTTGGGGCCGTCTTGGCGGAGGTAACGCCTCAGTTGCAGGCTGCAACCGATGTTGGCGCTGGCCACAATCTCGGCTCCGGTGCTGCTGAGGTCGTCGGCTTTGAGTTGGCCCAGTTCTGCGGCCTCGTCGGGTTGTACCAGGTTGTAAATGCCGGCACTCCCGCAACACACTCCGGCTTCTGTGGCTTCTCTGAGCCTGAGTTGGGGAATGGCACGCAGCAAGTCCCTGGGCTGGGCGGCAATCCCCTGGCCATGGATCATGTGGCAGGCGTCGTGATAAGCCACCGTGCAGGGCAGCGGCCTGAGCGCTTGTCGAAACGAGTCAGACAGTCCCTGATGCGCAAGGAATTCATGCACGTCCAACACCGGCGCAGTGAAGTTGCCTGCACCATTAAGAAGCTCCCCATAGGCCTTCATGGTGTGCCCGCAGCCGGAGGCAGCCACCAGCACGGCATCCAGGGCCTCCTCTGAAAAGCTCTGCACCAAGGCGCTGGCCAGCTCCTTGGTTTGTTGGAGTTGGCCTTGGTGATGACTCACCGCCCCGCAGCAGCCTTGATGGGCTGGAATCACCACCTCGTAGCCATTGGCCTGCAAAACGGCAACGGTGGCCTCATTCACCCCTGGATCAAAGCAACGTTGCACGCAACCAAGCACCAACCCCACCCGGCCCCGTTGCTCGCCTTGTGCCGGATTCACCCGCGGGAAATGATCGGTAAACCCTTCAGGAGGCAAGGGAGGCAAGAGCGCTTCCATCGCTGCCAGTTGAGGACCCATCAGCTGTAAAAGACCTGTTTTCCGCGTGAATCGCTGGAGTCTGGTGCCGGCATAGGCGCGCAAGGGCTGCAGCAGAGCACGCAAGCGGTTGGGGTAGGGCAGCACCATCAGCAGCAGCTGCCGGAAACTGGTTTGCCAACTGCTCCGAAACTCCGGTTGGTTGAGTTTGGGGCGGGTCGCCTCGATGAGCTGGTCGTAGCGCACGCCTGATGGACAGGCGGTCACGCAGGCGAAGCAGCCCAAGCAGCTGTCGAAATGGCTGGCCACCGTGGCATCCATCTCCAGCTCTCCAGCCTCAATCGCTTTGAGGGTGTGGATGCGTCCGCGCGGGGAATCCATCTCCGTGCCAAGCACCCGGTAGCTGGCGCAAGTGGGCAAACAAAATCCGCAGTGAACGCAGGGGTCGCTTGGGTCGACAAAAGCCATAGGCAGATTCTGACTTGAATCGGCCTGTTGGTGCTCAGAATCGCTGGATAATGGCGTCTGCGAAGCCGCTACAGCTCACGGGATCAACTTTGGGTTCCATGAGTCGGGCGAGGTCATAGGTGACCTGCTTGTCCTTGATGGCTGCGCTGAGCCCCTTGGTGATCAGGTCGGCGGCCTCTTGCCAGCCGAGGAATTCCAGCATCATCACGCCGCTCAGGATCACGGAACCGGGGTTGATGCGATCCAGTCCTGCGTGCTTGGGGGCGGTGCCATGGGTGGCCTCGAAGATGGCGGCTGTTTCACCGATGTTGGCTCCTGGAGCCATGCCAAGACCGCCCACCATCGCCGCGGCGGCATCGGAGATGTAGTCGCCATTGAGGTTGAGGGTGGCGAGGATCGAATACTCCTGGGGGCGGGTTTGGATCTGCTGAAAGATGCTGTCGGCGATGCGGTCGTCCACCAGCACCATGCTTTTCCATTTGCCGTAGCCGTGGCTTTCGCCAATCGCTGCGAGCACATCGCGCACTTCTGAATCGATCGTCTCTTTTTTCTCGGGAGTCAGGCTGTCGTAGCCGGGCTCAATCATGCGAGCGTTGTCCTGGGCGCTGAGTGAGTGATCCCGGTCGAGATTGTCGAGAATCCAACTTTCTCGTTCTGTGATGCAAACGTCGCGGAATTCAGTGGTGGCTAGCTCATAGCCCCAGTCGCGGAATGCGCCTTCTGTGAATTTCATGATGTTGCCTTTGTGCACCAGCGTCACGTGACGCTTGTTCCCTTCCAGGCGCAGGGCGTGTTGGATCGCTTTGCGGATGTGGCGCTGGCTGCCGTGCTTGCTCACCGGTTTGATCCCGATGCCGGATCCCTCCGGGATTTGCCGCTTGCCAAGCTTGCCGTTGGCAGGGATGACCACCTCATTGAGATGCTTGCGCAGCTCTTGGCCGATCGGATCGTTGGCTTCCCACTCAATTCCCATATAGATGTCTTCCGTGTTTTCTCGATAAACGATGACGTCAAGGTCTTGGGGGCGCTTGTGGGGACTGGGGGTGCCTTCGTAGTAGCTGCAGGGCCGGACACAGCAGTAGAGATCGAAAATTTGTCGCAGGGCGACATTCAGCGAGCGGATGCCGCCACCTACGGGAGTGGTGAGCGGGCCTTTGATGGCCACGCCGAAGCTGCGGATCGCTTCAAGGGTGTCT
The DNA here is from genome assembly GCF_014279555.1 of Synechococcus sp. SYN20. Lineage (NCBI taxonomy): Bacteria > Bacillati > Cyanobacteriota > Cyanophyceae > Synechococcales > Synechococcaceae > Synechococcus > Synechococcus sp. SYN20. The sequence goes on from NZ_CP047959.1 coordinate 247,453, forward strand.
TCCGGAAGGTATTGATAGGTGCCGTAAAGATCACAGGCCTCATCACCGGCATAGACCTTGAACCACTCGATTGTTTTCTCGCCTTTGTAGGCCTGAGCGACAGCAGCATCGAGCACTTTCTGGGTGGCGGGCCAGATGTCCACTCCGGTGCCGTCGCCGCGAATGAAAGGAATGATCGGATCGTTCGCAACGACGGGTTGGCCGTTTTCGAAGCGGATTGGGGTGCCCTTGATTGGGGCGGTGAGCTTCTCAAACTGAGCCATGGAGGGGGCGCTGCCTGGCGGCATTTTGGATTGGGCGAGCTTATGACTTAGTGGGTGTTTCTTAAAGTTCGCCTTAATCGCCTCGTGCGCGTGCCATGGAGAAACCAAGTGGTGTTTGGGTGGTGGCTGCTTGTTTCAATGAGCAGGCCGTGATCAGCCAATTCATCGAGCGCGTTTTGGCGGTATCGGAGGTGGAACGGTTGGTATTGATCGATGACGGATCTCGGGATGACACTGTGGCTCACATTTGTGCCTGGCAACAGCGGCAACAAAAGCTTGGTGATCCGGCGCCAGTAACCCTGTTGGAACTCACGCGTAATTTCGGCAAAGAAGCAGCAATGCTTGCTGGCCTTGACCATGTGAATGGCCATTGCGGGGCTGCCGTTTTGATTGATTCCGACCTTCAGCATCCACCGGAATTGATTCAAACGATGGTGGAGCATTGGCATGATGGGGCTGAAGTGGTTTCAGCCGTTCGTGACGATAGTGATCAAGAGTCGTTTTTGAAGATTGCCAGCGCCTCATGGTTTTATCGAGTGTTTAACGCTCTGGTAGACACGATTCAGCTGCGCGATGGTGCTGGTGATCAGTTGATTTTGCTCAATGCCTTCGCTGTCGAAGCGTTGATCACGATGCGGGAGTCAAGTCGCTTTTTTAAAGGACTTTTGCCATGGACTGGATTTCGCAGTGTCGAAGTGCCCTATCAACGAGTGACTCGATTGGCGGGCCAAACGGCTTGGAGCCCTTTCAAGTTATTTACTTACGCTATTGATGGGATCTTCTCGTTTTCGGCGATCCCCTTGCAGGTTTGGACTGCACTAGGTGTAGTGGTTTCTCTGGTGAGCTTGCTGTATGCGTCCATGATTGCGCTGCGGACAGTTCTGTTTGGCATCGACTTGCCTGGCTATGCATCGTTAATGACTGCAGTGCTGTTCTTAGGCGGCATTCAGTTGATCGGAATCGGTGTGCTCGGTAATTACATCGGCCGGATTTATGTGGAGGTAAAGGGGCGTCCCCACTACTTCATCCGAGCGATTCACAACTCCTGAAGCGCTTGCCATTCGCGTTGCCGCCACGAAGACGCGGCAAAGGGTTGTGATGTAGAGAAGCCTGCATCCGTGAGATTGCGCGTAAGCGATCTTCGCGGTGGGCGAGCAGGAGTGGTGGGGTTCGATTCGTTCGAGCGGGTACCGTCTAAAGGGTTTGGTGGGCTGCTCGTTGTAATGGGCCTGCCATCTGTCAGGTGAACAGCACACCGACAAACCCGCTACTGCTGGCAATGCCAAGGCGTTGTTGCTTTCGCTGAGCTCGGCGTCTGAGAACCTTCAGCACGGTCCATTTGAGCAGCGCCGCAGAGTTGGCGGAAGCGTGCCATTTGCGCCTGAACCTCTTGGTGGAGTTGACGGGTGATGCGCCGTCGCCGCGGGTGCATGGCGGGTAACAGCGAGAGCGAAAGCCAGGCTTCAAATGAAAGCTTGAGATGGGCGTCTTGATTGACGAGATCGGGAATCACGGAGGCGAGGGCGGTGCAAGGCGCCTCGGTTAAGCAAAGGTGGAGACAAAGCTCAAGATCTGGCTGCTCGGCTTGGAGTGCTGTCCAGGCCGTCACCCCCTCTGAGACTGGCCCTGCAACAGAAAGCTGGCGTTGTTGATGGATTCGCTGAGGCTGAGATCATCTGGATGCATCCGTGGTCGGTTGCTGTTTGTTTCGCTGCTTTGCACTGAAGCGAGCGGCCTTCGACCAGATCAGAGCATTGAGAACCGTTGGTATGAATACCAAAATCCCCAGTCGGATCCCATTAGGGACCACCTCTGGAAGAACGAGCGGCAGCACGCCGCAGACGGAAAGATTGACCGCGTATTGAATAACAAGCCAGCGCCGCGCAAATCTTTGTCCCCCGGTTTCAGGCCTGAAGGTGTAGCGGGCATGACCCAGGTAACTAGCGATCGAGGCCGCCAAAAAGGCCGACGGATTCGCCGCCCATAGCGGCATCAGCAAACTCAAACCAAGCAAGACACCGGCATGAACGATCGCGGCACCAATGCCGACGAGTCCGTAAAGACTGATCCGAATGAGGGGAGATGCCAGGGGTTTGGTGTTGGTATGAATGAACCGTAACGGCATCTGGCGCAAGCTCTGGGAACCCTGCACCCTGAGGCCAGCGGAGATGAACCCAGTGAATGCGGCGACGGCGGTCCATAGCGTGGCCTTGGCCCAGTCCTTGGCCTCCAGCATCACGCTGGTTCGGCGGCAGTTCCCTGCGGCTCAGCCGAATTTGAGCCCCTGGCGTGATGACTCCTGCACCCGCCATTGGGATGAGGGCACAACCTTGGATTTGGCCTTCGATTTCCCAGGATGGAGCCCGCGGCTGCAGTGCCGCAGCTTGTTGCTGCAATTACGGCTCAAGCCAGAGGAGGGAGAGATGGCCTCGTTTTGCCCATCGCTTCTTGGCGTGGTCATGCGTGGCATGACTTTTGATGGCGAACGCTGGCGTTTGGCAACGGTGGGTGATTGGTTGCCGGCTGGTCCCCATCTACCCCAACGGGATCAGGTGGAGCAGCTGCAACTGATCTGTCGAGAGTTGTTTGAAGTGTTCGAACAGGGTGTGCTTAATGGCACCAGTTCTTAACCCTTCGCAACTGATCAGAGCCATCTTTAGGAAACTGAATTTAAGGTCGTTCAATCGCTTCGTTTTTCACTCGTATGTCCGTCGCTTTGGCTACTCAGCTCAGGGAAGGAACGAAAAAGTCACACACCATGGCCGAGAACACCGGCTTCGTGAGCTGCTTCCTGAAGGGTGTGGTGGACAAACTGAGCTATCGCAAGTTGGTGGCAGATCTCTTTTTTGTCTACGAAGCCATGGAAGAGGAGATGCATCGACTTAAGGATCACCCCGTGTTGGCCCCGATTGCCTTTGAGCAGCTCGATCGCGTCAAAGCCCTCGAGGAAGACCTCGCTTTCTATTTCGGCCCTGAGTGGCGTCAACAGATCGAAGCCTCTCCTGCCGCAACGGAGTATGTGGCTCGGATTCGTGAAGTCGCTCAGACGGCACCTGAGTTGCTGGTGGGTCATCACTACACCCGCTACCTGGGTGACCTCTCCGGCGGCCAGATTCTCAAGAACATTGCTCAGAAGGCGATGAATAACCCCACCGATGATGGATTGCACTTCTACGTTTTTCCTGAAATCGCGGACGAAAAAGCCTTTAAAACCACCTATCGCTCGGCGATGGATGCCTTGCCCATCGACCAGTCCACAGCTGATCGCATCGTCGAAGAGGCCAATCAGGCCTTTCACCTGAACATGAAAATGTTTCAGGAGCTTGAGGGCAATCTTGTTGCCGCCATCGGCAAGGTTCTGTTTGGTTTTCTCACGCGCCGTGAGCGGACTGGAAGCACTGAGGCTGTTGTGGCCTAGGTGTTCAGCGAGGACGGCATTCAAGACTCCTCACGATCGCTCACTCCGATTCGGGTTCTGGTTCCAGGCACCGGGCCCCGATTTCGTTGTGGAGGATTGAGCGTTGCGCTGCAAACGGCCCGTTTGTTGTCGCAGCTGCGCGCTACGGAGGTTGTGACCTATCGAGATCGTGAGCAATCCCATCTGTTTCTTGACGATCTCCTTCATCAAGAAGATGCACCCGGGGAGGCTCTGTGGCTGGTGAGCTGGGGGTTTGACGTGCCCAAGTTGATTAAAAAATTGAAGGGAAGACCTGTCGCTTATCAGGCGCATAGCAGTGGGTATGGATTTGACCTTCCTCCAGGTGTTCCGGTGATTGCCGTCAGCCGCAACACCCTTGGGTATTGGGGTGACCGTGCTCCGCGCAATCCTCTGTTTCTTATCCCTAACGGACTGGAGCCCCAATGGTTGGCGCGTGGAGCACGCCCTCGCTCCAATCAAGGTTCTGCCGTTAGTACGCAGCGTTCCATTGATGTTTTGGTTCAGAGGCGTAAAAGCAGCCCTTATGTGCTCAATCAATTGGTGCCTGCTCTAAAGCAACAAGGATTACGTGTGGAGGTTCAAAGCGGCTGGATTGATGATCTCGTAGGTCTATTCAACAGCTCTAGCGTTTATTTATACGACTCAGCAGAATACTGGCGTGGTCGCGGAGTCAGTGAGGGCTTTGGGCTTCCACCACTGGAGGCTATGGCCTGTGGTTGTGTTGTTTTTAGCAGCTTCAATCATGCTCTTGTTGATACATTGACCCCAGGCGTGATGGCTCACCAGATTGGTTGTGGCAGCCTTCGTTATGACGTACAGCGGATTACTGAGGCGGTAGCGACTCCGCAGCGATGGCAAGCACCAATTCAAGAGTTGGAGACATTGATTGGGCTTGGTTCAGAAGTTGTCATGGAGAAGCGATGGCAAACTGTTCTGGATCAACTTCAGACCTGCTCAGATGCAGGTGGTATGAGCCCTTCATCCCAACTCCTCAGCTCTAAACCAACTTGGTGGTTGTACTGGGAGAGAGTAATGCGTGCAGTTATCTCTAAAGCTCGTCCAGTTTTAACTCAACGTTGATAATGCCGTTTCCAACGGAGTCACCATTTCGCATTGACCAAGTCATGGAGGCCCCAGTGCTAATGGGGTCGTTATTCGCCATTCAGCTGCTTGCCTCTATTGGCATGAGTGTTGCAGGGAGTCGTCGAATCCGAGCTTGGTGGATTGGAGTAATGCTGCTGATGGTATCGACAACATTGTTTTTCACTTTGGGGTGCTGGGGAACGAGCGACATCACAAAGCTCAATCACTTTCTGGACCCTTTGCTTACGTCGGTTGCGTTAAGAGAACGTTTGCCGGCTGAGCCGTTTTGGTGGTTGTTGGCTCCGGTTGTGGTTGCTCTTCCTTATCGGATGGCCTTTGTCCACGGTTTGGTCGCCGCTTTATACGCCTTGCTCGGAGTTGTTTTAGCAAGGGCCTGGGGGGTTCAGGCTTGGGGTGGTTGGTTTGCGCTTCTCATCATCACAAGCCCCATGTTGCGCGGTTTTTTGCAAAATGCACATACACGGCAGGCTTTGGCTGCGATATTGGCAGTGCCGCTTTTTCTCACGGCTGTTGGTGTGATGCGTCGTCAGGTTTTGGCCGTGATGGCTTCAGCGGGAGTATCCCTTACTGTTCATCTTGCAGCTGTTCCGACCTTGGGCTTGGCCGTCTTGCCCATGGCATTGCCTCAGGCTGGAGCCATTCGTGAATTTGGCTCCCAACGATTTCGGATTAAATCCGCATGGATCATCGTTCTTTTATTAGCAGCAGTGTTTTCGGTCACGTTGTTGCTGCCTGCAATACAAAGCAAGGTGGTGACTTACGCATACCAAAACAGCTTTTTTAGTTCCTATCCGGTCAAGCCAGTGGTACTTCGGGGGGAAATGGCAATGCTCGCGGGTGTCCTGGTGACTTGTTTTCGTAAGGGGATTGGCCTGAAGCAATTTGTTTGTTGTCGCTGGAGCCAGCTCTTGAGCTTTTTTGTTGTTGTCTACGGTTTGATTCAGTTGAGCATTGTTTGGCGCGTTCTTCCTCAGATCACCTTTCGCTTTGCAGATGTTGTTGGCTTGTTTTTATTGTTAATTGTTTTGCAATGGTTTCGCCATTACCAGTCGCTTTGGCTGTTGCTGCCATTGCTGTTGAACGGTCTTCTGTTTTGGGCAAAGCAGGTGTGGATGCCCAATGGGCTGAATTGTGGTGATGATGATGATTTTCTTTGTATTCCGGACCGTTTGCCTTGGTTGATCCGATACGACTAGCTGCGAAGTGGTCGATCGGTTGTCTGGCTGACCCCCTTAGTCCTGTCACTAGAATCCGCCGAGCCTAAATTGTCAGAAATAGTGGTGAGGTTGACGCGTGTCAAAACGTCGCCCGAATGGATGGAGTTCCTTGGGTCGAAGTGAGACGCTTCGTCTTTTGAGGGCGGTTGTTTCTTATCTTCCTCCGAGGCAATATCGGGCGTTGTGGTTTTTGCTGTTTATTTCGACGGCTGTTGGTATTGGCGACTTAGTTTTTGTTGGCTTGATTGCCAAGCTTGTTGGGTCATTCAGTGGTTCTAGTCTTTCTGATAATCTTCCTTTTGTTCGTGTTTTTGGTGGCGATGTATTAGATCGTGGGTTGTGGATTGTTGGTATCTTGTTGGCGCTGATATGGATTTCTACTGCGTTAAAGTTTGCGTCTAGGCTGGTTGAAGCCCGAGTTAGCGCAGAGATATGGGCTGTATTAGGTAGCCGTATCTATGGGAATCTAATCCTTCAATCTTACGATTACTACAAAGACAGTAGTTCGATGACATTGCTAACACGATTGAATCGAGTCCTTAGCAAGGTTTCTGACAGTGTAGTGATGCCCTTGCTGTCAATTTGCGGAAATATCATCTCTTCTGGAATTCTTGTTTTGGGGGTGGTTGTTGCCTTTGGCTGGATAGCCTTTGCTGTTTTTGGTTTATTGATTGTCTGGTATGTTATGGCGTCTATTTTGATCACGCCTCGAATGAGGTTTTTGACTAGCCAGCAATTTATATATTCTCGGGATGTTAATAAGATCTTGATTGAATCAACCCGATCTATCCGTGACATACATTTGCATGGAGTCGAAGATTTTTTTATAGGTCGTTTTGGAGCGATCGGTTCTCAGGGTAAGAGATATGACAGGATGCTCAAAATCCTCCCAGATTTGCCTCGATTTGTAATTGAGCCAGCTGGAGTTACCGTTTTGTTTGTTTTAGGATTATTGCCTCCTCTGCTCAGTGGTGGTGGAACTGAAGCGGTCCGTGATGCCCTGCCAGCGCTAATCGGAGTGGTGTTTGCGTCTTTGCGGCTTGCAGCTCCAATTCAGGCTGTGTTTAAGGCCATGAATAAGCTTCGCGGCTCACTACCTGATTTGGAAGATGCCTTGGATTTATTGGAATTGAGGCCAGTGCGTCTTGCGCATCAGTCGGATTTGCCTGTTACTCCGGCAGGAATTATGCCCCGGCACACGATCAAGTTGAGCCATATTTCCTATCGCTACGATCAAACAGCGGGATGGGCCTTGCGTGATGTTGATGTCACCGTGCCAGTGGGTGCTCGAATCGCTCTAGTGGGTAGTACTGGCGGAGGTAAAACAACAGCTGCACATTTGTTGCTTGGCTTGCTATCTCCTGAAGAGGGACAGCTACTCCTGGATGGGGTATCCATTCAAGATAGGGAGATACAAGCTTGGCAGCGTTGTTGCGCTTTTGTGCCTCAAAACATCAAATTGCTAGATGCCAGTGTTCGTGGGAATGTGGCTTTTGGAGTTGAAGATGATGATATCGATGAAGACAAACTTTGGGATAGTTTGGAAATGGCTCAGCTTTCAGAGTTTGTATCTGACCTTCCCTATGGAGCATTCACAAGAATCGGTGAAGACGGAATGCGTTTGTCTGGTGGACAACGTCAGCGCTTGGCCTTGGCACGGGCTTTTTACAAACAAGCCCAGGTGTTGGTGTTGGATGAAGCGACGAGTGCCTTAGACAATAAAACCGAAAACGAAGTCATGGAGTCTCTTGAGTTGATTGGTCGCCGCTGCACCACGATTGTGATTGCCCACCGACTCTCAACGATTCGTTATTGCGATCGAATTTACGAATTCAATCGTGGACAAGTTGTTGCCCACGGTAACTATGAGGAGTTGCAAGATCGTTCCTCTAGTTTCCGCGAACTTGTCGAACTGCAGCGTCGTTGAGGACTGTGATGAGGGATGTTGTTGTGCTGGCCACGGCGGATTGGGATCATCCTTTATGGACGAACAAGCAGCATGTGGCTATGTCGCTCGTTGATGCTGGTTGCAGGGTGCTGTATCTCGACTCCCTTGGGCTGAGACCTGCCCAAGCCACCGGTCGTGATTTCAGGCGTATTACTAAGCGTTTGTGGAGAGGCTTGCGACCTCCCCGTCGTGTGCAACGGAATTTATGGGTTTGGTCTCCTTTGGTGCTTCCAGGAGGCAGTCGTGGAATGGGGCTTTGGCTGAATCGATTCAGTCTTGCTGTTGGCCTTGGTGTGGCCTTGGCTCTTCTGGGCTTTCGCCGCCCTTGGTTGTGGACGTATAACCCTGTTACAGCCACTTTAATTAATCTCAAAGTCTTCTCTCGCACCATCTATCACGCTGTTGATGCTGTACATGAACAGCCGTGCATGCCTCGTGCCTTTATCGAGTCGCAGGAACGTCGTCTCTGTCAAAACGTGGATCAAGTGTTTGTGACCTCGCCCCAACTGGAACGCCAGTTGTCTCCCTATGCGCGGCGCATTCGCTTTGATCCCAACGTTGCCGATCAGGATCATTTTGCTTCTGCGATGACAGTGACGCAGGATGCGATCCCAGCGGACCTTGCCGGGATCCCAGAACCACGGGTGGGGTTTATTGGTGCTGTAAGTAGTTACAAGCTTGATTTTTCTCTTATTGCGGGCGTTGCTCGAGCTCATCCAGCATGGAATTTTGTGTTCATCGGCCCTACCGGTGAGGGTGAGCCCCATACGGATACCGAGCTACTAAAAGCTGAGCCCAATATTTATCTGTTGGGGCAGCGTCCGTACAGCTCGCTTCCTCGTTACTGCGCTGGTTTTGTTTGTGGCTGGTTGCCTCTAAGGATCAATCCTTACACCCAGGCCATGTTTCCAATGAAATTTTTTGAGTACTTAGCTGCAGGCCTGCCTGTTGCTGCTTCTGCGATCGATGCGCTGTCACAGTTTTCAGAAGCGGCATGGTTGTGTGATCCCACGGTTGAAGCGTTCAACATTGCCTTAAGGGGGTGTTTGGCAGGGGAAGGCCCGGATCGCGCCACCCGTTTGGCGCTTGCCTATGAGCACACCTACAGCGCCCGCACCCAACGGATGCTCCAAACACTGGAGTGCATGTCATGACGACCAAGGGCCTGAGTGTGATCACGGTTTGCATGAACCGTCAGCAGCATTTGCAGTCAACGGCTGTCCGCGTGGCTGAATTCGCGCATCATCAAGAGCACTTGGTGCTGGATTGGAGCAGTCGCGAGCCTTTGCGTCGCGATCAGTTGCCCAGCGACTCCCGCATTCGCGTGGAGAGGGTGGAAGGGGAAACGCGTTGGAATCTTTGTCGGGCTTACAACGTCGCGGCCCAATTGGCTCATGGAGATGTGTTGTTAAAGCTTGATGCCGACTGTTGGCTTGAACAGATAGACCTGGATTTGCATTTGAAAACGGTTTCAGATGTGTGTTGGTTTGGTTCGGGTTTGGACGGACGCCTGGGGCAGTTTTTAATGACTCGCGCTGCTTTTGAGGCGGTCGGGGGATTCAATGAGCTGCTTGTTGGTTATGGCTTTGATGACAAAGACCTCAAGGCTCGCCTCAAAAGTTTGGATTTTGCGATTCAACTTTTACCAGAAGCATCCATTGGAGTGATTCCCCATTCCATTCATGAGCGCGTCAGTCGAACTGATATCAAAGCCTTGAGATCCTCGCCTTTGCAAGACTCTCTGAGCTTTGCCCAGCGGCGAGCCTCAGCGATGAGCAATCGCATAGCAGCTGCTCATTCTCCTTGGACCTTTCGCCGCATGGGCACGCGTTATGTGCAATCAAAGCACCAAACTTTGCTTGCAGATCAGGCTTCAGTACCTCAGCATGAACCTCCTGTTGCGAAAGAGTTGGAGAGGCTAAGGCGCCAGGTGTTTTGGGGAGAGTTCTTGTTGATTCCAGCGGCTGTTGTGCGTCGCTTGCCTCAATGTTTGCTGTCTAGCGACGTGAAAGGCTTTTATAATGTAAAGCTTTGGCATAAAATCTACTGGTTAAGTATTCGTCAAATCTTTCGCTTTTTAGTTATGCCCCTCGAGCCAGGATTCTGGAGATTTTGATGTCTGATCTGTTCGCTACTCCGTCAATCTCGATTGTCACGGTTTGCATGAATCGCATTGAGCATTTGAGGCGTACCTCGCCTTTGGTTTCGGCCTGGCCTCACCACATTTCTCATGTTGTTGTGGATTGGAGTAGCGATGTACCGGTTAAGTGTGAAGATTTGCCTGACGATAGTAGGATTCAGTTGGTAAGGGTTGAAGGTGAATCGTCCTGGAATCCTTCATTGGCATATAATTTTTCTATTTCACTGGTGAAGACTGAATTTGTGATCAGAATGGATGCTGATTGTTGGCCCAATTTAGGCTTTGACCCTAAGAGTATTTTACGTAAAAATCGTGTTTGGGTGGGAGCTGGTGGAGAGGGTCGTTATGGACAATTTTTGATGCCTTGCGATACTTTTTGGGGCATCGGAGGATTTAATGAGTATATGAGAGGTTGGGGATTCGAAGATAAAGATTTGAGATTTAGGCTGCATTCCCATCAGCAGACTGACCTAAGTGAGTTTGATGATTCGCTGATTGGGGTGCTGGAACACGGAGATTCTGAACGAATGAGTGTGCGTGGTTTGTGTTCGAGAGAGAGAGGGCTTGCGGCTTTGCGTGCGTCACGGTTGCGCAATCGCTTAGTTGCTGCTCACTGTCCTTGGGGCTGTCATTCCCCTAGAAGTTTTTATGTTAAATCCGAGAACTTTTGGTCTCTGAATAAGTCCTCAAGACCTGAGCTCAGCGCTGAATTAAACCATAAATTATCTCAAGCTTCTCGACGTTGTTTCTGGGGTTCATTCTTGGCATTGCCAGAAGTTGTAGTTGAATTGTTGCCTGAGCGCCTGCTTCCGGCTAGTGATCAGGGGAGATGGCAAGTGCGTTGGTGGCATCTTGTCTATGCCAAGACTTTTAGGCCCATTCTCTTGTTCCCCGTGCGTTGCCTGTCTCTGTTCAAAGGATTGGGGTCTTGAGGCAAGCCGCGCTGATTCGTCGTTTTGTCTGGTGTTTAAGACGGCGTCAAATTCAACGATTGGAATTGCAAGTAAAAAAGCATCTTGCTGATCAAGAGATTGTATTTGCAGTCAAAGCCCTAGAAGAGTTGCAGCGCAACTATCAATGGCCATTTCAGGCTGAGTCTCTTTTATTCAAGCGTGAGGCAAGACAGATGGAGATTGAGCAAACACTTGGTTTCCTGGATGCTTTGCGAGTTTCTGATGGGGTGTTGAGGCATCAGCGATTTTATGCAGGTATTGCCTTCGCTTATGCGGCTATTCAAAAGGATGATCAGGACCGTTTGAGGATGATCAGGCCATGGTTAATTGATGTGGCTAGCTTGAATCAAGCTGTCGAGCAATATGAAGAACCGAGAATTCGCAATAGAGAGAGTAGGTTTAAGCAGCTTGTATCCGCGCGAGGTTGTCTTTTGCAATACTATTTTGCACTAAACCAACGGCGAAATGATGCCATGACGCGTGCGATTGGTGAGTCTAATCTATCTCTTTTGGAGGGACTAAATCTTCGCAAGGTCTCCGCAGATGCGTTGTTCCGTAGCACGTCAAATTTAATGCGAGGACTCTTGGTGCTTAAAGGTGATGATGAGCAATTGCTTAGGGCCTGTGCTCAGGTGGAAAGGTTGCAACGCACTTTTGCGGAGAGGCGTTTCCGTCACGTTATTGTCAAGGCAAGTGAAGATCACTTGGCGGGATTGGAAGTGGCTCATACTTTTTTTTCTGCCTTGTTGACTGGTGATATCTGTGAGGTTCGCTCCTCATGGATCGGGCTGATGGTGAATAGTCCAGCGCCCGCTGTAGCTCTTGGCGCTGAGGCCTGGTTTCAGAGCCTCATGCATTGAAAAATGGCGAAGATTGTTCTCCATATTCATTCCCTGGATTTAGGTGGAGCCGAGCGCGTTGCTCTGCAATGGACGATTTGGCTGCGGGATCATGGGCATCAAGTCTTTCTCTTGGTGGGGCAGCAGGCTAGGCAGGCTTTTTTTGCCGCTCCCTCAGGAATAACGCTGTGCTTTCGCCCAACGTTTTGGGGTGCTATTCCAGGCGGCAGTGCAGTTTGGTTGCGGCATTGGATGCTGAAGCATCGCCCTGATTTGGCGATAGGGATCACGAGTCGTCCTGCGATCAATCTTCTGTTGGCCAGCGTCGGTCAACCTTGGCCGGTTCTGGTCGCTGAGCGTAATTTTCCCCCTGCCAAGTTGTTGCCTCTGCCTTGGCGCTTGCTGAGGCGCTGGCTGTATCCGCAAGCGGCTTTGCATCTTGTTCAGACGCAGCGCATCGCTGATTGGCTGCTCGCTCAGGGATTGGCCAAAAAGTTGGCGGTATTGCCTAATCCCGTGCTTTGGCCCCTACCTGTTCGGGAGCCTGTTGTTGACCCTGATGCCTGGATGCCTCCCGCGGCCAACGTGCTTCTGGCGGTGGGGACTAAGCCAGACCAAAAAGGGTTTGATCGTTTGCTCGCGGTTTTCAAAAGTTTGGCTCCAGCACATCCCTCCTGGTGGTTGGTCTTGCCCGGTGTTGACCCTCAACATCCACGTTTACAGGCGATGTTGACTGAGTTCGATCCCACGGGCGAGTGGATGTCGCGACTTGTGTTGCCAGGGCGAGTTGGCAATCTTTCTGCTTGGTACCAACGGGCGTCGATTTTTGTGCTGAGCTCCCGTTATGAAGGCTTTCCCAATGTGCTTTCTGAGGCGATGGCAGCGGGTTGTGCCTGTGTGGCCATCGATTGCCCTACGGGACCTCGCGAATTGATTAGAGACAACGTCAATGGCGTGTTGGTTCCAGACCCAGAGGTTTCGACTCAATCCTTGGCTGGGCTTGAGGATGCTCTGCTTGCATTAATGCAGGATCCGGCTCGTCGTGCAGCCTTGGGTCTTCAGGCCACGAGCGTTCGCACAGATCTGGCTCCAGCATCCATCCAAGCCCAGTTCCTAACTGAGGTGGGCTCCTGTTTGCGGTCCAAGGTTTTATTGCTCGCCCCTACGCGCCGATCGCCAACAGAAACTTTTGTGCGGGCCAATTTGGCGCGCTTGCCGTTGCGCCAAGTGGCTTATTTCGGCGACGAGCGCTCGTTGTATGGATTGGCGATTGTGCTGAGCAAGATCTGTACGCGTTTGGGTTGGCAACGGTTGGCGACGCTTCCTGGCTCGTTAGCGGCATGGATTTTAATTCGTTGGAATCGCCCTGATGTGGTGATGGTTGAGTTTGGATTTCATGCCGTTCGCGTGATGGATGCGGCGCTTTGGACTGGGGTGCCCTTGGTGGTGCACTTTCGTGGCTCCGATGCGTCAGCCGACCGTCGCCTGCGTTTGTTGGCTCAGCGTTATCGGCGGTTAATGAAGATCTCTGCGGCTTTAATTGTGAAAAGTCGTCCGATGCAACAGGTACTGGAAAGCCTGGGTGCTTCAGCAGAGCAGATCACGATTAGTCCTTCCGGTGCTGATCCAACACTTTTTAATGGGGCGGATCCGGCGGCTGCTCCGCCAAGAGTTCTGTTTGTAGGACGCTTGGTGGAAAAAAAAGGCCCCTTGGATGCCTTGGAGGCTTTTGCAGCGGTGTATGCCCGTTGGAGTCAATCAGCCAGCACGTTGGGATTGGCTCAGTTGATGCAGTTGGTGGTGATTGGGGATGGACCCTTGAGATTTGAGATGGAGCAGCGGGTCGAAACACTCGGACTGCAGGATTGGGTCGTCTTTGAGGGGCTGCGTGAGCCTGCTGAAGTTGCTGATCTGATGCGGCGATGCCGATGTTTATTGCTTCCCTCGAAAACGGCTCATGATGGCGACTCGGAAGGTTGCCCAGTTGTGGTGCAAGAAGCCCAAATGGCGGGATTGCCCGTGATTTCTACCATTCATGCTGGTATCCCTGAGGTCGTAATTAATGGCACAACCGGCTTTCTTTGTCATGAGGGAGATGTGCAGGCGATGACGTCAGCGATTGAGTCGCTTTTGCGTAATCCGGAGCAAGCCGGGGAGATGGGTTTAGCGGCGCAACGTTATGCCAGAAACCATTTCACCCTCAACCATCACATCGACGCGGTGACGTCGGTGTTGTCTTCTGTTTTGTCAACTGAAGCAAGAACATTTTGAGGCTGTTGTTTCGCTGATACTGCAATCAGAAAATGTCACGTCTAATCAGTAGCAAAGGGATTGATTCCCCTTGCTACTGATCGTAAATTGTTTTATTGCTAAAAAGGCTCATATCGCTTGAATTGGATCGCTTGGTAATTACAAAAAAGTGTAAATATAATTGCTCAAAGTATTGTGTGGATCCTTTGTTGGTGTTTGGAGTAATTAAATAGTTCGCGATTTTAAAGTTGTCATGCGCTTTTTATTCGCTGCGTTCTCAAGCGTGATCAGAGAGCAAGTAGATGGGGAGGGGGCTTGGCCGCTCAACGTGAACAGCCGGATCGTGGACTGAGATTTATCTCAGTTTCGCGCTGTATTAAGTGCTTAATTGCTGATGTCAAATAGATAATAGATTTCTGACGATCCGGTCAAAATTTTGGGTATGAGCCTTGCTGGTAAGGTAGAGTGGGAGATGAAAGAATGGTTTAAATTGCTACCGGTCAAGACTTTTTCCAGCGTTAGTTCGGTCAGTCCGGGATAGATTTTCTGCGATGTTTGTACTCATGTTGCATTTCAGCATTAGTAAGTTCATAGATTTTGATGGCCTTGTCTAGGCAAAGTGGTTCTCGATTAGAGAAGGGCCGATGCTTAGAGACTGGTGATAGAAATCATGACCCAGTTTCAACGACTTGACCCTAGTCACTTTGGGCTTAAGCAATTAATTGGAGTGATCGCCATTGCTAAAATTATTTCTAGTCGCCTCATCGGCTGGATGCAAATGATTAAGGGAGGCTGAGCTCAGCTGGAGTGTGGAAGGCCAAGTGAAAATGCCAATTACGCTGTGGATGAGAGATGACGCCTACTTTCGGCAGTGGTTCAAAGGTATCGGTCGTCGTACAGTTCATTGTTATGGACCCAAAGATTATTGATCCTCGTTTCGCTCCGATCGATACGGTGAATTGATGTGAGGAACAGATTCTCTCCTCCTCCAGCAGGATTGTTGTTGATTCGAGGACTTGGCCACAGTGGAACCACTGTGCTTGATATGGCTCTTGGTTCGCATCCAAAGATGCTTGGCCTTGGTGAGGCCGTAAGGATTGTTCGCAAGCCGACCCCTTCTGAGTCAGGTAAGGGTCCAGCTCGCCTGCGTGGACAGGAACGTTTTGAGCGCCGTTGCACTTGTGGAGCCTTTGCGGCTGAGTGCCTTGTGTGGGGAGATTTTTTGCCCTGGTTGTCAGATCATGATGCCGATCGTGATGAAGACAAGCTCGTTGAATTGCTTCATCGGGTGGAAGGATTCGCTGCACAAACTTCGGAGCAGCCATTGCATTGGGTTATTGATTCCTATCAAGCAGACCGAGTCATGCCTGATCGCCTGCGAAACGTCCAGCCATCAAGACCGGTGAAAGTTGTCCTGCTCGTGCGTGATGTGCGTTCTTGGGTGCACTCTGAGGCGAGACGAAGTAAGGGAAAGCGTCTTTTCCCTGTTTTACGTGGATTGTTGCGTTGGTGGCGTGTGAACTCTTTGCTGGAAAAAGATTTGAAAGCTTCAGGTTGTGACGTGTTTTGCTTGGGTTATGAGGAGTTGGCTTTGGCTCCCGAGCAGAGCTTGGGAAGGTTGTGTAATTGGATGGGTCTGGACTTTGTTGAAACGATGTTGACGCCTGGAGGTTCATCTCGAAGTCATATTTTGTCGGGGAATCGTATGCGTTTCGATCCCGATCGCTCCGCTCGAATTTGTTATGACAGCGCCTGGTTGTCTAGCGCATCATTTTTGCTGGGCTGTGCTTTGTTGGTTCCGCCCATTGCAGCGATGAATCGACGGTTGGTGTACAGCCAGGGAGTGCTTGGTCAAAGTTGGCCCCTAAGACCGAGCCAGCGAAGGAGTTCTTCAGGGGAAGGTCGTAGGGACAAGCCCCAATAGGGCTCAATAAGAGCGCGCACTGCCTGTTGCTGCTTTGGTTGAGGCTTGGAGAGGATCTGTCTCAATTCAGAGCTGAGTCGTTGCCTTTCTTCCCATTCGGCAGCTTCTTCAGCTGCTTTGTCTGAGGAAAGATGGCTGAGGTCTTGTTCTGCATCAACGTCGATCCAGTGCAGTTGTTTGTTGAGGGCCACGGCATAGCCGAGATGGGTACCGAAGGCATTGCTCGCTAACCCATCACAGAGCTCAAGAAGCGTGCGTAGAGCATCCAAAAACCAGGGGTTGGAGCGATGTCCATTGCAGGCTGGAATCCAGTGTTTCGGTAGTGGCAGCATCTCAGGATCTTTCCAATGCCGGAGCCACACAACCTGTTCATAGTTGTGCTCTTCAACTAATGCTTTTATCGCGACAACACAGGCTTGCTGGTCCATGGAGCGCTCTACCTGATCCCAGCTATGGGCCAATACCACCAAAAGCGTTTTCCCCCACCGTTGGCGTTGACTTTCCAGTTGGGTATTGGTGAGCAGTGGTTGAGCAAATTGAATCCAGGGTCCGATCGCATGGGCAGGCACCTGGTGTTGTTCGCGCAGCCAACGGGCGCGTAAGGGACCCATGCACAGATATCCACGATGGGCCCAGCCTTTGGGCGTCTCGAAGCGGGCACCTTCGGACACCTTCAGACCATGTTCGAGCAGCACCGGAAGCGGCGGGCCGATGAGTGGAGTCCCTGCATAGCGCTTGAGTTGAATGTCATGCCCATAGTGGTGAGATGAAGCCTCTCTTTCCCGGCGATTGGGCGTAAAAAATGCTTTGCGGGCGGAGGGATTTTGAAAGTGGTTTCGATGCCAGAGATCGCTACAGAGGTTGGGTTGTAGCGGCTGACCTTGGTAGGCCTGATGCACCAGACCTCTCCATGCGGATAAGGCTTCCCATTCGGTTCTGGCGATGCGTTGCCTGAGCAGACGGCGGCTGAAGCCGATGGCTGACCAACGGAACTGGTCTCGAACCATGAGGTCGTTATCCTCCGCGGGATCTTGGATCACTGCCCTTTCAGCCTATGAGGGTTAGGTTCACAGCAATCTTGATGCAATCGCCCATGGCCAACGTTCAACTCGGTGAGATCACGATTGGCAATGACCGCCCATTCGTGTTGCTGGGCGGTGTGAACGTTTTGGAGGATGAGGCTTTTGCTTTGGATTGCGCTGGCCACTACAAGCTGGTGTGCGAACGCCTTGGCATCCCCTTGGTTTTTAAGGCCTCGTATGACAAGGCCAATCGTTCATCCATTTATTCCTATCGCGGGCCTGGGGTTGAGAAAGGGCTCGAGATTCTTCAGGCGGTCAAAGACACCCATGGCATTCCGGTCATTACCGATGTGCACAGCCCAGAAGAAGCAGCTGAGGCGGCCAAGGTGGCAGACATCATTCAATTGCCGGCTTTTTTGGCAAGGCAGACCGATTTGGTCCGTGCGATGGCTGAGACGGGCCGCGTGATCAACATTAAAAAGCCTCAATTCCTGAGCCCAGAGCAAATGGGCAACCTGGTTGAGAAGTTCCGGGAATGTGGCAACGAGCAATTGCTGCTATGTGAGCGCGGATCCAATTTCGGCTACGACAATCTTGTTGTTGACATGCTCGGCTTCGGGGTGATGAAGCGCTGCTGCGATGACTTGCCCGTGATCTTTGATGTCACGCATGCGCTTCAGTGTCGCGATCCAGCCGGGGCGGCTTCCTCGGGTCGTCGTGCGCAGGTTTTAGAGCTGGCTCGGGCTGGGATGGCAGTGGGCTTGGCAGGCTTGTTTCTTGAAGCCCATCCCAATCCAGACCATGCTCGTTGTGACGGTCCGAGTGCTCTCCCATTGGCTCAGTTGGAGCCATTCCTGATGCAGGTGAAGGCCGTCGATGATCTCGTTAAGAGTCTTCCACCGCTTGTGATTTCTTGAAATTAAGTCCCGGTATCAAGTTGGCGGGCAAACGCCTTAATCTCCAGACGTCTATAGGAACCGTTTGATGGCCAGCGTGCAGCCGCTGCCGATTTTTATTGGTTATGACCCTCGCGAGCGGGCGGCGACCAATGTTTTGATCGACAGCCTTTATCAGCACAGTTCGGTTCCTTTAGCAATCACTCCGTTAGTGACACCGCAATTGGAGGCGCAAGGGCTGTTTTGGCGTGCGCGTGAGCCGAAGCAGAGCACGGCCTTTTCGTTTACGCGATTTTTGGTGCCCCATCTGATGGGTTACCAGGGTTGGGCGCTGTTTATGGATTGCGACATGCTCTGCCGCACTGATATCAAAGCGTTGTGGGATTTGCGCGATGAGCGCTATGGAGCGATGTGCGTGCAGCACGAGCATGTACCGGGTGAAACTGTGAAGTTCCTTGGAGAGGTTCAGAGCGCCTACCCCAAGAAAAATTGGAGTTCTTTGATGCTGCTCAATTGCAGTCGTTGCACCAAGCTCACGCCGGATTACGTCAATACCGCTTCAGGCCTTGAATTACATCGCTTCCACTGGCTTGGTGGTGACGATGCAATCGGTGCTGTTGATGCGGGTTGGAATCACCTTGTGGATGTGCAGCCTGCTCCGACGGCCTCAACACTTGATGGTGGCCCTTGTTTGTTGCATTGGACGCTGGGAGGCCCTTGGTTTCGAGAGCAGCGCACGATGGGCGGCCTCTTGGCGGCTGAATGGTTTGGTGCTCGAGATGACGCTATGAAGCTTTGGGATTAAGGGATATGGCGATTGAACGCAATGTTGTAGCTGTTCCTGCGCGGCTTCAATCGTCGCGGCTCCCCAATAAGGTTTTGGCGGATATCGGCGGCCAGCCGATGATTCAGAGGGTTCTTGAGCGCTGCCGTGAGGCGCAAGGTCCTTGCTCGGTTGTGCTTTGCACCGACAGTTTGCAACTTCAGCAGTTGGCGCAGGAATGGGGCTTTCCGGTGTTGATCACAGCCGAAACATGTAGTTCTGGCAGCGAGCGGATTGCTTCTGTCGCTGATGCTTTGGTGGCTCTGGCCTGGGAGGAAGATCTGGACACATGGGATCCACTGCTGCGATCGAAGCGTTTGTCTCAAACGGCAGTGATCAATGTTCAGGGAGATCAGCCCTTTCTGGACCCTTTGATCGTCACCAAAATGGTTCGCGAGTTTCAGGAACGGGAGTTGCCTCCTGCTGTGGTGACTCCGGTATATCGCCTTACGTCCAATACGATCCACAATCCAGCAGTTGTCAAAACATTGTTGGCCTCTGACGGCCGAGCGTTGTATTTTTCACGATCTGCGATTCCCCACGTAAGAGATATAGATCCAGAGCTCTGGCATCTACATGCCCCCTATTGGGGGCATGTAGGGATGTATGGCTTCCGCGCGGATGTATTGGCCGGTTGGAACGGGTTGCCTCTTTCTCCATTGGAAGATCTGGAGCGTTTAGAGCAACTCAGGTTGATTGAGGCAGGTTATGAGATCGCTACTTTTGTGGTTGAGGGCACATCTCTTTCCGTGGATACTGCGGAGCAGTTAGAGATGGCACGTCAATTGGCGATGCAAGACCAGTAAATATCTAAAAGAAACTCGACGTGAAGATCTCTTTGGCGATCACTATTTGCAACCTAAAAACAATTTGGCCTGTTGGGTTCGCAATCACGGTTTGTTCTGTTGTGTTTCAAGAAGGTGGACGTTGATGTTAGAGAATGTGTGGTACTGGCAGGATCGTGTTCAGGCTATTGAGCTTTGGATTCTGAATGTAATGAGCTAACTATGCATGAGTATCAGAATTGTTTAGTCCGGGTATGTTTTTCTAGGCTGGCAGAGCAGCTTTTGTATTTGTGTTGGCCTTGTTGTTAGGCAAGATTTGTCGATGCAATCTTTTGCGGCTGTTATCTTTTGGTGGTGATTTTCGTTATGAGCTAAAGGAAAGGCCTTTGACTTTATCTAAAGAGTGTGATTGAGGTTGCCATGGGCCGAGGGATGCCGTCTTTGATTTTTCTTTAATGTTGCATGTTTCAATCAAGCAGGGGTGTGGTCCTCGTCAGTAATGGGTGGCTGTTGATTAGTCATTGCGATCAATCCAGCCTCGACTGCGGATTTTTTTGAGATCTCCTCTCTGTTGCAGAATCCGCTCGGCGAGTTCACGTACGGCTCCTCGACCGCCGTCGTGTTGAAGCACGGCATCGCTCTGAAGGCGTAGGGGTTTGCAGCCATCGGCTGGTGCGATCAGAAGTCGCACGTAATGGCGTACCGCCAGGTCGTTGAGGTCATCACCCACAAAGGCGGTGGTTGTTGCCCTGACGCCAACATCCCGCTGCAATTGGCTCAAGGCTGCTGGTTTGTCTTTGATGCCAACTAGGCAATGCTCAATTCCGAGTTGGCGTGCCCTGGCTTCTGTGGCACCACCACGTCCACCACTGAGAAAAGCCAATTGGATGCCAGCTTGTTGCAGCAAGCGCAGTCCGAGCCCATCGCGTACATCAAAACGTTTGAGGAGTTGTCCGTGAGGGTCCAGCCAGAGGCCGCCATCGGTGAGCACTCCATCTACATCCAAGACCAGTAGTTGAACGTCTCTGAGTGCCTGGCGTTGTTGAAGCCAGAGCCATTCCCGCCAGAGCCATCGCATCAGTTGCTCCTCATCCCAGGCCGGCTTGCACTAAATCATGCAGACGCAGCAGGCCTTGGAGTTGACCTTGGTCGCTCACCACTGGGAGTACGGCAATGGGTTTGCGTCGATTGTGTTCCATTCGCTTCAGCGCTTCCACGGCCAGGACTCCTTTGTTCACCGTGATCGGGTCTGACGTCATTAGATCTAGAGCCGTGAGTGTTGACCATTGGGCGGGCCTGTGGTCTTGCAGAGCGCGTCGCAGGTCGCCATCGGTGATAAGTCCGATTAGCGCTCCAGGTGCATCCTGGCTTTCGACCCAGCCGCTGCCGATCCCATCGCTAGTGAGGTGCCCTATCACCTCTGCCAACGGTGTTTCGGGGTGGAGGGAGTGCAGTCGAGTGACCGGCACCATCAAATCGGCCACCGTCATGGTGAGCTGTTTCCCGAGGGATCCTGCGGGGTGGTTGATGGCGAAATCAGCGGGTGAAATCCCGCGTCGTTCCATCCAAACGGCGGCAAGAGCGTCCCCGATGGCCATTGCTACGGCCGTGCTGGCGGTTGGTGCCAGATTGAGGGGGCAAGCTTCTCGATCCACACTGGCTTCCAGCACTACATCGCTGCCTTGCGCGAGTGATGATTCAACTCGACCGACCAGGGCGATTCGGGCTGTGCCTCGGCGCGTGAGGTGAGGAAGCACTTCTAAGAGCTCGGCGGTTTCTCCGCTGTTGGAGAGCAGCAGACAGACATCGTCTGGGGCGACGACCCCTAGATCCCCGTGCAAGGCATCAAGGGGATTGAGGTAAAGCGCCATCAAGCCGATAGACGAAAAGGTGGCTGCGATCTTGCGCGCGACGATGCCACTTTTGCCCACGCCGGTGATTACGAGCTTCGCTTTGCGGTCGGCACAACGCTCCAAGAGCTCGAGCGCTTTCTCAGTCTCCTCATGGCTCAGGCGTGAGGCTGCAGAGGCGATCGCAGCAGCTTCTTCTTGCAAGCAGCGTGTGAGTGCGGACAAGCGTTTCAGGCTCGAATATTTATATTCTCGTGCACGTATGGATCAGTCAGGCTCAGACCAACTGAACAGATATGGACTCTTGGTTGGTTGAGCACTTAAGGGCTGCCGTGCCCTGGATGAATGTCCTCATCCCTTCGTCACGGTTTGGCTCCTTCCTCTGCGTTGCGGCCTCAAACTCTCCACGCGTCTTCCCAATCCACTTGCGCAAGGATTATTTCTTGTTTTGTTGATACGTGTCGCTTTGGTTGAATCCACCCGGCTGAAGACAGTGTTGCAGCAATTGGTACCTGGATACCTGTTGGCGATTCCTTGGTGGGTAGCGTCTGTTCCCAGTTCGTCAGATCGCTCACATACCATCAGCCAATGAGTTTTCTCGCCGGTCTCAACGACGCCCAAAAGCGGGCGGTTGATCACTATGAAGGTCCTCTTCTGGTGGTTGCTGGAGCAGGGAGCGGCAAGACCAGGGCGCTGACCCATCGAATTGCCCATTTAATTGGTGAGCATGGGGCCGATCCGGCCCAGATCTTGGCGGTGACCTTCACCAATAAGGCCGCCCGAGAGATGAAGGAGCGGTTGGAACTACTTCTGGCGCAACGCCTCGCTCAAAGTCAATTTGGTCAACCCTGGAGCACGCTTCCTCCGGTGGAGCAGCGCCAGTTGCGCACGCGGATTTATCGCGAGGTCACGAAAGAATTATGGATCGGCACCTTCCATGCCTTGTTTGCACGGATGTTGCGTTTCGATATTGATAAGTTTAAGGATCCAGAAGGCCTCACCTGGACGAAGCAATTCTCCATTTATGACGAGGCGGATGCTCAGAGTTTGGTGAAGGAGATTGTGACCCAAGAGTTGCAGCTTGATCCAAAACGTTTTGAGCCCAAAAAAGTGCGTTGGGCAATTAGTAACGCCAAAAATCAAGGTTGGTCGCCCGATGATTTAGAGGCCAACGCCGAGGGGCAACGGGGCAAGCTCAGCGCTGATGTATACAGGCGCTATCGCAAGGCTCTAGCTGCAAACAATGCCCTCGATTTTGATGACCTTCTGCTCTTGCCCGTGCAGTTGCTTCAGCAAAATGAGCAAGTGCGTGGGTATTGGTATCGCCGGTTTCGGCATGTGCTTGTCGATGAATATCAAGATACGAATCGCACCCAGTATGAGTTGATCAAGCTGTTGGTGACGGATGGAAAAGAGCCGCAACAAGTGGATGATTGGTCCGGCCGCTCAGTGTTTGTGGTGGGTGATGCGGACCAAAGTATTTACAGCTTTCGTGCCGCCGATTTCACGATCTTGATGGGTTTTCAGGACGACTTTGGTGACAAAGCTCCTGATGATGTCACCCGCACAATGGTGAAATTAGAGGAAAATTATCGTTCCACCGCCACGATTTTAGAAGCGGCTAATGCGCTGATTTCAAATAACAGCGAGCGGATCGATAAGGTGCTGCGCCCCACGCGTGGTGAGGGTGAGTTGATCTCACTCACCCGCTGCGATGACGAAATCGCCGAAGCGGAAGCGGTGGTGCATCGGATGCGAATGATGGAGGCCGCCAATCCAGATCTCAGCTGGAAAGACATGGCCGTGCTGTATCGCACCAATGCCCAGTCCCGAGCGATTGAAGAATCCCTGGTGCGTTGGCGCATCCCCTACGTGGTGGTGGGGGGTCTGCGTTTTTACGACCGTCGCGAAATCAAAGACCTTTTGGGCTACCTACGCCTCCTGATCAACCCCGCCGACACCGTCAGCTTGCTGCGGGTGATCAACGTGCCCAAGCGCGGGATCGGTAAAACCACCATTCAGCGCTTAACCGACGCCGCGAATCAGCTGGGGATCCCGCTCTGGGATGTGGTCAGCGATCCCGAGGCGGTGCGCTCCCTGGGAGGCCGGTCCGCCAGAGGGCTGCTTCAATTCTGTGAATTGATCAACAGCATGAAGGAGCGAATTCATGTTGCGACCCCATCCGAACTCATCCAAGAGGTGATGGAAAAGAGCGGATATGTGAGCGAGTTGATCGCTGATGGTTCCGATGAGGCCGAAGAGCGCCGCCGCAACCTCCAGGAGTTGGTGAATGCGGGTCTCCAATATCAGGAAGAAAATGATGAGGGAGACCTCGAGGGATTTCTGGCCTCCGCCGCGCTCGCCAGTGATGCGGACAGCAAGGACACGGCGGCAGACAGGGTCACCTTGATGACGTTGCACAGCAGCAAGGGACTCGAATTTCCCGTGGTGTGCCTGGTTGGGCTGGAGCAGGGGTTGTTCCCTAGCTATCGCTCCCTGGATGATCCAGCGTCGCTGGAGGAGGAGCGCCGGCTTTGTTACGTCGGCATCACCCGCGCAAAAGAGCGCTTATTCATCTCCCACGCCAGTGAACGGCGCTTGTGGGGCGGAATGCGCGAGCCGGCGATGCCCAGCGTGTTTCTGTCCGAATTGCCGGAAGGTCTTGTTCAGGGCGATGTCCCTCGAAGCGGAGGAGCGGCGCTACGGCGTGAGCAGCGCCTCGAGCGACTTACCCGCGTGGACCGCAATGACTCACAACGGGTGGCCTCGGGTGGAGCATCTGGAGCGCCAGCCAATGCCGTGCG
The DNA here is from genome assembly GCF_014279555.1 of Synechococcus sp. SYN20. NCBI lineage: Bacteria > Bacillati > Cyanobacteriota > Cyanophyceae > Synechococcales > Synechococcaceae > Synechococcus > Synechococcus sp. SYN20. Next base: position 271,710 of record NZ_CP047959.1, read on the forward strand.
TCGCCGCCAGGCCGGGCCAGCCCCAGGGAAAAGCTGGAGTGTGGGCGATCAGGTGGTCCATGCCAGCTTCGGGGTCGGGGAGATCACCCACACCTTTGGTAGTGGCGAAAAGGTGTCGATTGCTGTGAAATTTGCGGGCATGGGGCCCAAAATTCTTGACCCGCGCTTGGCACCCATCGAGCCTGCTGGAGGCTGAGTGGGTGGAGCGTCCAGGCCTTCCATCTCAGCTTTTGCCGGCGCTTCAGGCCATCGCATCTGCAGCTGGAGTGTTCCGCTTAGCCCTTGTGGGTGGTGCTGTCCGTGATGCCTTGCTGCATGATCAGCACTGCGATCCATGGCGAGACCTGCCGGATCTGGATTTGGTCCTGGAGGGCTCGGCCTCCGAGTTGGCGGCAGCGCTGGAGCGGTACTACGGAGATCAGCGGGTGAAGGAAGTTCGCATCCACGATGCCTACGGCACCGCTGAGCTGTCGTTCGATGGTGTGTTGCTCGATCTCGCTGGGGCGCGGCGAGAGCATTACCCGGCTCCAGGCGAAAACCCTGTGGTGGAAAGCGGCTCCTTGGAACGAGATCTCGAGCGCCGGGATTTCACGGTGAACGCGATGGCCTTGGAGCTGTCGCTCTCTGGTGATGGTGAGCCATGGCTCTTGGATCCGCACGGCGGCCAGGCCCATCTGGCGCGCCGAGAACTTGCCTTCTTGCACGCCTGCAGCGTGGCCGATGACCCCACAAGGGTGGTTCGGGCCTGCCGTTATGCCGCGCGCTTGGCGTTCGTTTTGGCACCAGAAGCGCAGCAGCAGATCACCCAAACGCTCGAGGCCTGGCCTTGGTCATGGACCCACGGCGATCCGCCTGCTGCTGCTCCTCCTGCTCTCGCCACGCGGCTGCGCATGGAATTAGAGCTGCTTTTTGCACAAGAGCCATGGCCTGAGGCTCTGATCGCTCTGCAGTCCTGGGGAGCTTTGAGTCTGCTGGACCCTGCCCTGCAGGCTGATCCCCGCCTGATTCGGCGTTTGCTTCAGGCCCAGCGGCTGCAGCTGCCTTTGTTGCCTGCGCTTGTGGCTGGAGCGGCTGACCCGCTGGAACTTGCGGCTCGGCTGCAGCTGCCGCAGCAACAGCTGCGCTGGTTGCAGCAGATGCAGGCGCTCAGCGCTTGGCTGCCAGCCAACGCGTGCGAGGACGCCTCGGCTGGCTGGACGGCGGAGGAATGGTGTGATGTCTTGGAGCAGCAGGCCTGGGGTGCGGAAGCGGTGGCGTTGCTGGTGAGTCAGAACCCGGCGCAGAAAAGACCGTTGTTGCGCTGGTGGGGGCGCTGGCGCCATTGCACCTCTCCACTCACTGCTAAGGATCTGTTGGCCCAGGGTTGGCAGCCGGGCCCAGCGCTTGGAGCGGAATTGCAGCGCTTGCGTCGGCAGCGGCTGCGCGCGATGCGCTGACCACACCAATGCGATGCCACGGCGTGTTGTTGGCTTGGAGCAACGCATCCGCCATCGCTCCGGAACAGCTCAGCAGCAGCGGTCCGCAGGTCTGGGGATCCACCAGCAGTTCGAGCATCGCTTGCTGATCCTCGGGATCAACGCCGCGACCTGCGCCAGCAAGGCTCACCTTCGCGGGATGGTCTTGGCTGGGATCCAGCAACGACCAGGCCCTGCGGTTGGCTGGCGCCAAGCTGCTCGCGTACTTCTTTTTCAAGAGCTTTAAGGCTCCAGGCAAGGCGGGAATCGCCGAGCCATCGAGCACCACTTGCAGGCTTTGCCTGCTGGCCTGGAGCATTTCACCGAGATGGCCAAGCAGACCAAAACCAGTCACATCGGTGCAGCTGGGTTGCGCCTTGGCCTTGGTCTTGGCTTCAAGGCTGATTAGCTCCTGCAGCTGTTCAACGATGGGGTGTTGGCTCGTCCCCATTTGCGTCAAGGCATGGTCGAGATCCTCAGGTTGGGCGGCACCGGCCATGGCCGCGGCAAACAGCACGCCTGTGCCGAGTGGTCGGGAGAGCAGGAGCTGATCTCCCGGCTGCAAACCTCCTTTCTTCCAGGGGTGAGCGGCGCGTTTGCCATTCACAGTCAGGCTCACTTGTAGCCCGAGCGACAGAGGGGTGGGAGCCTCTGCGCGAGCCTCCAAGGTGTGTCCGCCAATCAGCCTGGCCCCTTGTGGCTCGAAGGCAGAACGCAGTCCCGACAGGGTTTGGCTCAGCAACTCCTGCTGCAGTGCCGAGGCTGTTTTGGGCAAGGTGATCACGGCCATGGCTGAATCCACGCTGCTGCCACAGGCCCAGAGGTCAGAGCTGGCGTGCAAGGCGGTGAGCCGGCCATTGAGCCATGGATCACTGATCAAGGCAGGGAAGCCGTCCACGCTTTGCAGCCAGTCGTTGCCAAGGCTGGCGGCGTCTTCCGGTGAGCTTCCGAGCGCTTTCAGGCCAGCCGCTTCAAGGGCTGCTTCCAGTGGGGCAGCAGGGAGCTTGGCCGCGCAGCCGCGGCAGTCCATGGGTCCTGAGCTCATGGCTGGAGCCTGATCAAACCGTGCCATGAACTGGCGGTCGATGCGTTGTTTCCAGCGCCAAATCCAGGGGTGGGGACCGATCTGCATTCCTCCCCATAGCGCCCAAGCGTGGGGGTAGCCCTCTGGATGCACCCCACCAAGCAGTTGCAAGACCCGGCGTTGAGGACGCCAGTGGCGCAACGGATCACCTTGGCTCCAGGCCTGGAGATTGTGCGCCAAGGTGGTGGCAGCGCGAACGGCCCACACGCCAGACGGGGGACGGGGTTTGTCGGCTACGACCGCGCAGTCCCCGGCCGCAAAAATCGCTGGCTGCCCCAGCACCTGAAGGCTGGAATGGGTCCGTACCCGCCCGCTCTCTGGGCAACAGGGCAGGCCGCTGGAGTGGAGCCACTCAGGGGCTTGGCTGCCCGTACAGCGCAGCCCTGGCCCGGATGGGTTGAGGGCGGTATTTGGTAGCACTTCAATCCTCACCTGGTTGAGACTGGAGAGCAGCTGGCTCGGAGCCGTTTCAGGCCGATGCAGGAGTTGCAGCCTGCGTTTAGGCCAGCGCTGCCGCAAGGCCAAGGCCACCTCCATGGCCGCGAGGCCGCTTCCTAGCAGTTGGAAGGAAGTGGAGGTCGGGTCATGGCCGTTGTTCAACGTGTCCAGTGCTGGTTCCAGGGGCTTGATCGCCAGCAGAGGTCCTGGTCGTGTGTCTCCGCCCACGTTGATGCTCAGTTGGCTGAAGCTCAGGGCAGGCCGGTTCCGCAATTGCAGCTGCTGTTGCCTCACATTCACACCGGTGATCTCGGCGATCACCAGCGCAACGCCGGCTCGATCGCACAGGCGGCGGAGGTCAACGGCGACATCAGAGCGTTTGTAGTGGCCTGCGATCAGGCCGGGAATCATCCCGGAATAGAGCGTTGAGCTCTGCCGGTTCACCAAGGTGATCAATCCAGCTGGTCGCCGTTGCGGATGCATGCACCAATCGAGAAGCACCAGGGCGTGGCTGTGCCCACCTCCCGCCAGCACGAGATGGTGAAAGCCCGTCAGAGGCATGCCTCTCCATAGCCATTGGGATTGGCCTTTTGCCAAGCCCAGCCATCACGGCAGATGTCCGTGAGCGAGCGTTGCGTCCGCCAATCGAGCTGTTGGGCTGCCAGGTTTGGTTTGGCCACGGTGATCGCTGCATCGCCAGGTCGCCTAGGAGCAATTCGATAGGGAATCACCTGGTGGCTTGCCGCTTCCATGGCTTTCACCACATCCAGCACGCTCGCTCCCTGCCCGCTGCCCAGGTTGAGAGTTAGCAATTGGGGATCAGAGCTGAGCAGGGAATGGAGCGCTTCTCGGTGACCTTCGGCGAGGTCCATTACGTGGATGTAGTCGCGCACTCCGGTTCCATCCGGCGTCGGCCAGTCATCACCAAACACGGTGAGTTCGGGCCGGCGCCCAACGGCCACCTGCGTGATGAACGGGAACAAATTGTTGGGGATGCCATTGGGGTCTTCCCCAATTCGGCCACTGGGATGGGCGCCTACTGGATTGAAGTAGCGCAACCGGGCAATGCGCCAGCCACCCTCGCTGGCTTGGATCGGTTCAGGGTTGCCGCTGCAGCCCGCCACATCGGCGAGCAGCGCTTCTGCGGCTTGTTTGCTGGCGCCATAGGGATTGATCGGCTGGATCGGAGCTGTTTCCGGAATCGGCACTTGATCCGGGTAGCCGTAAAGGGTGGCGCTACTGCTGAACACCACCGTGCGGCAGTGGTGCTTGTCCATTGCGCTGAGCAGGCGCTGCGTTCCAGCAACGTTCACATCCCAGTAGCGCAGGGGCTGTTGCACCGATTCACCCACAGCCTTGAGTCCCGCAAAATGAATCACCGCGTCAATCGGTTGGCCGAATGCCTTGGCGCTTGCAAAGAGTGCATCCAGGCATGGGGCGTCCCTGATATCTCCCTCGACCAGGGTGAATACCTCAGGTGCCGATACCAGTGTTGACTGAGCGCGCAGCAAGCGAGTGCCTGCGAGTTCGGCGACCCGCTCCAGGGCGGCGGCTGAGCTGTTGCTGAAATCGTCGAGCACCAGCAGTTGATGACCCGCTTCCAGAAGCACGAGGCAGGTATGGCTGCCAATGAAGCCGGCTCCGCCCGTAATCAGCAGCTGGGCCATTGATCCATCCCTTTCCCTAAGCATTCTGAGGGAGATAGGGCCGATTCAGGTTGTGAAACGGCAGACTGGCTCTGGAATGGTGATGGCGTTTTGAGTCAGCTGCAGACGTTGCGCGGCATGGTTGATCTGCTGCCTGAGCAGACAAGACGTTGGCAGGCTGTCGAGTCGGTGGCGCGCGAACACTTTCGTTGCGCAGGCGTAGACGAAATTCGTACCCCGTTGCTCGAATTCACGGACCTGTTTGCGCGGGGCATTGGTGAGGCCACGGATGTGGTGGGCAAGGAGATGTACACCTTTGTGGATCGGGGCGACCGCTCTTGCACCCTGCGTCCAGAAGGCACCGCCTCTGTGGTGAGAGCAGCCCTCCAGCATGGTTTGCTCACCCAAGGAACGCAGCGCCTGTGGTACGGCGGTCCGATGTTCCGTTATGAACGTCCTCAGGCCGGCCGTCAGCGCCAGTTTCACCAGATTGGCGTGGAATTCCTCGGGGCCAGCAGCCCGCGTAGTGATGTTGAGGTGATTGCTCTGGCCTGGGACCTTCTCTCTGCTTTAGGGATTCAAGGCCTCAAGCTCGAGATCAACAGCCTCGGCACTCCTGAGGATCGTCAGCGCTTTCGCACTGAGCTGGTGGGCTGGCTCGAGCAGCGGGTTGAACAGTTAGATCCAGACTCCCAGGAGCGCCTCAGCACCAACCCCCTGCGCATTCTTGACAGCAAAAATAAGGGCACCCAGCTGCTGTTGAACGAGGCTCCAACGTTGTTAGGGGCCCTCAGCGAGGAAAGTATCCATCGCTTTGATGAGGTGCGCGCCCTGCTCACCGCGCTGCAGATTCCCTATCAACTCAATCCCCGCTTGGTGCGCGGCCTTGATTACTACGGCCACACCGCCTTTGAAATCACCAGCGATCAACTCGGTGCCCAGGCCACGGTCTGTGGCGGTGGTCGTTATGACGGCCTGATCGAGCAGTTGGGTGGCCTCGCCACACCCGCAATCGGCTGGGCCTTAGGGATGGAGCGGCTGTTGCTGGTGATCGCCGCTGCTGCGCAAGCCGATCCAGGTGGACCTGCCGCTCGGCTCACAGCAACCTCAGCGCCGCTGGTGTATCTCATCAATCGCGGTGAGCAGGCGGAGCCTCAAGCGTTGACCTTGGCCCGGAAATTACGGGCGGCAGGCCTCGCTGTTGAGCTGGATGGCTCGAGCGCGGCGTTCGGTAAGCAGTTCAAGCGTGCTGATCGCTCAGGGGCGCCATGGGCTGTGGTGCTTGGCGATGAAGAGGCGCTGGCAGGCCAGTTGCGGTTGAAGTCCTTGCGGGGTGAGGGTGAGGAACAGCAACTCAGCTGGGAGGACGCCCTGTCTTACCTGACAAAACAGCGATAATCTGCCGAGATCAAAGACGGCGCCATAGTTTTTCCGATGAGCAGCAATCCCTCCATTCGATCGATTTGCTGTATCGGCGCTGGCTATGTGGGTGGCCCCACCATGGCGGTGATCGCCGATCGTTGCCCGGATGTGAAGGTCACGGTTGTGGATATCAATCAGGACCGGATTGCTGCTTGGAACAACAGCGATCTTTCCAAGTTGCCTGTGTATGAGCCAGGCCTCGATGCGGTGGTGGAGCGGGCACGCGGCCGCAATTTGTTTTTCTCCACGGCCGTGGAGGAAACGATTGCAACGGCAGACATGGTGTTTATTTCCGTGAACACACCCACCAAGACCAAGGGCTTGGGAGCAGGACAGGCCAGTGATCTGCGCTGGGTGGAAGCCTGCGCGCGCACGGTGGCGAAGGCGGCTGTGGGCCACACGATTGTGGTGGAGAAAAGCACCCTTCCGGTGAGAACGGCGGAAGCCGTCAAGGCGATTTTGGGCTCTGTTGATGCATCAGCGGATCTGAAAACCTTTTCGGTGCTCTCCAATCCTGAATTTTTGGCAGAGGGGACGGCGATTCGCGATCTGGCAAGCCCTGATCGCGTCTTGATCGGTGGGGACAATGCCGAAGCGATCGATGCTTTGGCAGAGATCTACAGCCAGTGGGTGCCTGAAGAGAAGATTCTGCGCACCAATTTGTGGAGCAGCGAGCTGTCCAAGCTCACCGCTAATGCCTTTCTTGCGCAGAGAATTAGTTCGATCAACTCCGTTGCAGCCCTGTGTGAGGCCACTGGTGCTGATGTGCGCGAGGTGGCGAAGGCGATCGGCACTGATAGCCGGATTGGACCCAAATTTCTAAGTGCAGGCCCTGGTTTTGGTGGCAGCTGTTTCCAGAAAGACATCCTCAATTTGGTCTACCTCTGTCGCCATTTCGGGTTGCCGGATGTGGCCGACTATTGGGAGAGCGTGGTTCTGCTCAACACCTGGCAACAGCACCGCATCGCCCGCTTGGTGGTGCAGAAATTGTTTGGCACGGTGACGGGCAAGCGTTTGGCTGTTTTGGGCTTTGCGTTTAAGGCGGACACCAACGACACGCGCGAGGCCCCAGCAATTCGAATTTGCAGAGACCTGCTGGAAGAGGGGGCCCAGCTGGCCATTCATGACCCGAAGGTGGATCCGGAACAGATCAGCCGCGATTTAAACCTGATTGCAAGCAGCGAACCGCAGGCGGATGCCGGACCAACGCGTGGGGCCTTAAGCGGGGAGGCCACCTGGTGGCCGAGCACCGATGAGGCATCAGCGCTGCAGGGTGCCGATGCCGTGCTGATCCTCACGGAGTGGCAACAATACCGGGAGCTGGATTGGGTGGAATTGGCGCCTTTGATGCGCAAACCGGCGTGGGTGTTTGATGCTCGCGGGGTTGTTGACTCGAAACAAGTTGAATCTGCAGGTTTAAATATTTGGCGTGTTGGCGAGGGTGAGCCGTGAGCCCGTTGTCGTCTCAGTTGTCTTCACGACCGATCCTGGTCACAGGTGCGGCTGGCTTCATCGGAGCCGCGTTGTGCGAGCGACTGCTCCAACGCGGCGACCGTGTGATCGGCATTGACAATCTCAATGACTACTACGACCCAGCCCTGAAGCAGGCACGCCTTGTTCGCATCGAGGCGCTGGCCGCGCCAACCGCTGGAGCTTGGGGCTTCCAACGCCTGGCCTTAGAAGACGGCGAGGCCTTGCTCAAGCTGTTCGCGGATGAGAAACCGCGTGTGGTGGTGAATCTTGCCGCCCAGGCGGGTGTTCGCTACTCGCTGGAAAATCCAGCTGCCTACATCCAGAGCAATTTGGTGGGTTTTGGCCACATCCTTGAAGGTTGTCGTCATCACGACGTTGAGAATTTGGTCTACGCCTCGAGCAGCTCGGTGTATGGCGGCAACCGCAACTTGCCGTTCCACGAACAGCAAGCGGTGAATCACCCCGTGAGTCTCTATGCGGCCAGCAAGAAAGCCAATGAATTAATGGCGCACACCTACAGCCATCTGTATGGGTTGCCAGCCACTGGCCTGCGCTTTTTTACGGTCTACGGCCCATGGGGCAGACCGGATATGGCTCCAATGTTGTTTGCCAGGGCGATCTTGGCGGGCGAAGCGATCAAGGTGTTCAATTACGGCAAAATGCAGCGTGATTTCACTTATATCGACGACATCGTGGAGGGCGTGTTGCGCTGCTGCGACAAGCCAGCCACGACGAACCCTGACTTTGATCCGATGCAGCCTGACCCGGCCACTGCCGCTGCACCCCATCGTGTGTTCAATATCGGCAACAGTCAGCCCACCGAACTGCTCCGTTTCATTGAGGTGATGGAACAGGCGTTGGGCAGGGAAGCAATCAAGGATTTTCAGCCGATGCAGCCCGGTGATGTGGTGGCCACGGCTGCAAACACAGAGGGTTTAGAAGCTTGGGTGGGCTTCAAGCCTTCCACCCCGATTGAAGAAGGCATCCAACGGTTTGCTGATTGGTATCAGCATTTTTATCAACTGTAGAAGCGTTTTCCGTCCACCCGTTTTTGTTGGTGCCTGCGGGCTTGCTTGCGGGTGTATTCACTCACGGTTGGATTGGCCACGCTGGGGTCAACATGGGCGACCTGCTCCCACAGATGCTGGGGCGCCCAGCGCACGTTGTATTGATCAGGGGAATGTTTGGTGATGTGGCACCAATGGTTGCTGCTGCATTGTTCGCAGAACAACTCCTCAAGCCACTCGTTGCTTAAGACAAACACTGGATAAGCATTAATCACGAGTCGCGCGGTTTTGGCAGCCATGCCACGTTGCTGCAGGGCTTCTGCGCTCAATAAATGCAAAAAATATTTTTTTCCGTTTCCGCGCAGGATTTGGTCTTGGTGCACCGGGCACACCAACTGCCGGCCTTTGGGACGTCTGTTGCGAGATCTCTGCGTTGTCTGACGCTGATTGACTGAAGAGGCCAATGAGAATCATTTGAATCTGTCTTTAAGCTATGCCCGCTTCCGCCGTTGGATCAGCCCAAAAGAACATTTTTCGCTTGAGAAGACGCTTTATGCACGATTTGAATAATCCAGCAAGTGTCGCCCCTGGTTAATCCTTTTATCTGGGCATAAAAAATCCCGTTTATAGCAAAGCAATAAACGGGGGATTACGCTTAAAAATTTGGATCGTGGTTAGGCAGAACCTACGCCCACATAGGAGCCGTAGAAAAACAGGCCCACAACAAAGATCACTGCCATGCCGCCTGCTGTGGCAACAAGCCAAAGAGGAAGCGTGCCTTCAGTCCAGCGAGACTTCCAGGCAACTGCAGGCCGGCCGTCGGGAAGACGATCCGGAATGCGACCGTCTGGCAGATTGGATTTCTTACCGCTCATGATTCAGGCCTTCAGTTGAAGAAGTAGCTGGAGAAAAGGATTCCAGTCGTAAAAACAATCAACAGTCCTAAATAAAGACTGGTTCGGTTCAGCTCAACCGGAAGATTGTTGGGGTTTTGATTGCGCTCCATGGAGATTTCGTTGGGTAGTTAGCGGCGAATAAACTGCATCGCAGCTAGGGCACCCAAGAAAAAAACTGTGGGAACACCCAAGGTGTGCAAAGCGAGCCAACGCACCGTAAAAATTGGGTAATTGCGAGGCGTTGAGGTGGCGGGAGTCTGTGTCATGGCTTATTTCAAGCGCAGGTCGAGTTCAGATTTGCCCTCAAAACGCTGGCTCACAACCGGAGCCTTGCTTTCAGAGGCTTGAAAATAAGCATCTGGACGAGGTGTGCCGAAGGCGTCGTAAGCGAGACCTGTAGACACAAAAAGGAACCCAGCCAAGAAAATCGATGGCAAGGTAATCGCATGAATCACCCAGTAGCGAATACTGGTGATGATTTCAAAAAACGGGCGTTCCCCGGTGGAGCCGGCAGCCATAGCGTCGGGCGTATCAGCTAATTGATCTTAGGGCAGCTGCCCCGAACTCGCGCTGCTCACACCGCACTGGTTACAGAGCGTTGTCAGAGCAGCCTGAGTTCACATGGGATCAGCTCGTCGCTGACCAACGCAACAGGTTGCCGCGCTCGCCGAGAAGGAAGGCGTGCAATTGATTGCCGCTGTGATCAAACACGAAACGGTTGAAATTCGTGGGGGTCTGATTCGCTTCGGGATCCCGTTCCCAGCTGTCGCCGTTGTCACGACTCACCAGCAAGGTCCCATTGCCACCACCGGCCCAAATGGCGCCGTCATCGGACCAGGCCATATCCATATAGCCGTAGCCATTGGTGATCGGGATGATCGCCTTGCCCCAGTTCTCGTTATCAACGTCGTCTTCGTTAAACCGAATCTGAGCGCCTCGAGCCACCATCCACAACTTTCCGTCAGGTTGGTAGCCGATGCTTTGCAGGCGCTGACTGCTCACGCGTTGGTGCACTTGCCAAATGTCTTGACCTGGAGCCCACCCGGCGTAGAAGTTGCCAAGGCTGCTCACACTGACGTACCCGCCTTCAGGTCCGCGGCGCAAATCGCGAATCGCCCCTGCTGCGTCACTCACTTCCGCTTCCCAGCTTCCGCCTCCGTCGCTGGTGCGATACACGGCGCCAACATTGGTAGCCAGTTCGGCTGTGTTCGGTCCAAGGGCGGTAATCAAGTAGGGCTCTCCTGGAAGCTTGGTGTCAAGGAAAAGCCGAGTCCAGTTGTTGCCACCATCGGTGGTGTGCATCAGCAAGCCAGGCTGACCGGCAATCCAGCCATCGTCACCGTCGAAGGCGATGCTAATGAGGCGAAAATTCTCTTCTTCGGGAAGATCAAGACTGCGCTCATTCCAATTGGCGCCGCCATCATTCGTTTCAAGAATGAGTCTGTTACTGCCTACTAGGAAGCCATGGTCGGCACTCGTGAAGGCCACATCCAGGGGATTGCCTTTCGTGTTGAGGTCAATCGCTTGCCAAGGGCTGGATTGAGCCATTGGCAGACGCGTGGTGACACATCCGCCAAGTCCGAGGCCAATGCAGGCCACTAAAAAAAGGTTAAAAAGAGGGGTAAGCAGTTGCTTCATTGGGATCAGAGGTGGTCTCAGCGCAGTGAATAAAGGGAGAGAAAGAAAGCAAAGCCGAGGGCGAGGCCGCCAAAAATCAGCACATTTTTTTGCCCAGGAGTGAGGCGGTTAACACCGAGACCGAAATTAAGGTTTTCCTCAAATCCACTCGCTTTGGAGCGAGGTCCAATATCGGTGAAGGCTCCGACCCTGCTGCGGCAGACCGGACAACGGAATCCGATCGGGTCAAGATCTTCAAAAGCGGTGCCCACCACGATGCCCATCTTCTTGACACCTTCATTGGGGTCGTAAACGTATCCACAGCTTCGGCATTCGAACCGGTGGGTGCGTGGATCGGATGTCTCATTGTCTGCGCTGGCGCTTGCCTCTTCTTCGCTGGCTTCAGCTTCGATGGCTGCTTCGGCTTCCGTGGCTTCGGTGGGGATTAACTCCTCTGCGGGAGGGTCCACTTCAGCGGGAACTTCCGCTGTTGGGCTGATCTCGTCGCTCACCGCTCCTCCTCAAGGTGACAAGACTCTATCGGCGTTGGACCTTTCCACGACAGAGGTGGTCTGCGAATGCCAGACTGAGCTTCATGTAGGGGCTGCCTTGATGTTTGTGCTGCCGGGGTATGACGCATTTCTGGGATTTCTGCTGATTGCAGCAGCAGTGCCGGTCTTGGCGTTGGTGACCAACAAGTTTTTGGCTCCTCGCAGTCAGGCCGGAGAACGGGAGCTCACCTACGAATCCGGGATGGAGCCGATCGGTGGAGCTTGGATTCAATTCAATATTCGCTACTACATGTTTGCCCTTGTCTTCGTCATTTTTGATGTCGAGACGGTCTTCCTTTATCCCTGGGCTGTGGCCTTCCATCGTTTGGGCCTATTGGCATTCATCGAAGCCCTCGTTTTCATTACCATCCTTCTTGTGGCACTGGCCTATGCATGGCGCAAAGGCGCCCTCGAGTGGAGCTGATTGATGACCGACCCCATCACCATGACCTCAACCGGCGATAGCCCTTCGATCCAATCTCTTCGCGATCTTCGTGAGGCGAGTTGTGGGCCGGTTGGTGGTGCTGCAGAGGGCTCGCCCACTGTCACGAACGACCTGAGTGAAAACGTCATCCTGACGAGCTTGGATGACCTACACAATTGGGCACGTCTCAGCAGTCTTTGGCCATTGCTGTACGGGACGGCCTGTTGCTTTATCGAGTTTGCGGCTCTCCTTGGCTCGCGCTTCGACTTTGATCGATTCGGGCTTGTGCCTCGCAGTTCGCCAAGGCAAGCCGATCTCTTAATCGTTGCTGGCACGGTCACGATGAAAATGGGTCCGGCCTTGGTGCGCCTCTATGAGCAGATGCCAGAGCCGAAATATGTCATCGCGATGGGAGCTTGCACCATCACCGGTGGCATGTTCAGCGCTGACTCCACAACCGCTGTTCGTGGAGTCGATAAGTTGATCCCGGTGGATCTTTACCTTCCGGGATGTCCACCACGGCCTGAAGCGATTTTTGATGCGGTGATCAAGCTCCGTAAAAAGGTTGGCAATGAGTCGATCAGTGATCGCCGCCAGCTGAAGCAAACCCATCGGTATTGCACTGTCGATCACGCCATGGTTTCCGTTGAGCCGATCGTGACGGGTTCTTACTTGCGCGCTGAAACGCAGGTCGCAGCCCTGGCCCCTGGAGCTGGGGTCCCGATGCCTGCACCAGAGCAAACTGAGTCCGCTGAGCCCGTCTCCTCAGGTACGTCGTCATGAGTCCTAAGTCTCCCGAGAAGCAGTCGTCTGCTGATGTCCCGGTTGCAGCGTCTCCTCAGCCAGGGCCTGTGAGCCAGTGGCTGAACCAGCAAGGCTTTGACCACGATGCTTTGGATGCTGACCATCTCGGTGTCGAGCAAATCGGGGTTGAAGCTCTCTTCCTGCAAGTGATCGCTGCTGCTTTGAAAAGCAATGGTTTCGACTATTTGCAATGTCAGGGCGGATATGACGAGGGCCCAGGCGAGCGGCTCGTTTGCTTTTATCACTTTGTGGCGATGGCTGAGCTCATCGACGGCAAGAGAGACACCCTGCGTGAAGTGCGCCTCAAGGTGTTCCTCTCTCGGGAGGGAGAGCCCAGTCTTCCCAGCCTTTATGGCCTCTTCCGTGGCGCGGATTGGCAGGAGCGTGAAACCTTCGACATGTTTGGTATTCACTTCGAAGGTCATCCCCATCCCAAGCGTTTACTGATGCCTGAGGATTGGACGGGTTGGCCGCTGCGCAAGGACTATGTGCAACCCGACTTCTATGAAATGCAAGACGCTTACTAATTCAGGCGTTTTGGTTGTCACGCTTATGCCGCCGGTAAAAGCGCATCACTGCTAAGGCAAGACTGCGTGGATCGTGGCGGAGTGTTGCAGTGGGCCGACTCCCTTGAAGGGGGGCTTGCATCACGTCAAAGCCTTCTTGTTGGAGTTGCCTGCTATCGCAGATCACGGGTTCTGCACCCATCTTGCGGTAGTGAGCAAGAAGGGAAGACTCATTGATTGGTTCCTGGGCCAGCACGCAGTCGAACAATCGTTTGCTCACCCCTAGAGATGCCAATTGCGCTTCGATGGCGCGAAGGTGACCACTCACATCCAACCCATCCGTTTCGCCAGGCTGCGTCATCAGGTTGCAGATGTAGAGCCTGGGCGCGCGGCTGCGTTGAATGGCCGTGACTAATTCAGGCACCAGCAAGTTTGGGAGGAGGGAGGTGTACAGGCTTCCTGGCCCCAGCAAAATCAAATCAGCGTGGGAAATCGCTTCCAGTGCTCTGGGTAGTGCCGGTGGCTTCTCCGGCAGGCATCCCATCCGCACAATTGGGCTGCGTGCTTTGCCGATCGCCGATTCCCCTTCAATCCTGGTGCCGTCTTCGAGTTCAGCCCAGAGACGGACGTCGGCATTGGTGGCAGGTACCACCTGGCCTTGAACGGCGAGGACGCGACTTGAGGCTGTGATCGCTGTTTCCAGGCTTCCCGTAATCGCGCTGAGGGCGGACAGAAAGAGATTGCCAAAGCTGTGGCCTTCAAGACCGCTTCCTGCTGAGAAGCGGTATTGGAACAGACGGGTGAGTAAGGGCTCTTCTGTGGAGAGCGCAGCAAGACAGTTACGGATGTCGCCTGGAGGCAACACGCCAAGTTCGCGACGCAACACGCCGCTACTGCCTCCGTCATCGGCAACGGTCACGATCGCAGTGATATGGCTGCTGTAGCGCTTCAGTCCACTTAGCAACGTGGATAGGCCTGTCCCTCCCCCAATCGCCACAATGTTGGGCCCTCGATTGAGGCGACTTTTGGCACGCAGTGCATCGACTAACACCGTGTCTTTTTCCGGCGCTAGAGCTTGTTGGATCGAGCCAAAACTCTGGCTTTGCCCCCAGAGCAGCAGTCCGATCCCCAGCAACAGAACGAGAGGACCCGTGATCGCCCCCGGCAATACTCTGGTGATCCAGCCGAGAGCCTCTTGAATGACCCAGAGCATCCAATAGATCGGTTGCAGATCGGCCCAGACGGCAGCTCCTAAAAGGGCTAAGACCAATCCGATCCCCGAGGTCAACAGCCATCGCTTGACCACCAGTCCGGGTCGCAACCAGCTCATCGCCCTGCGGGAGCGCAGCATCAGCTCGCGCTGCCGTTCCGCCTGCATGGCTCGGAGTCGTTGACGATTTCCGCGGCGTGGAGGGCTGGTCAAAAGAGCTCGGGTGCGATGGCGTCAAATCCACCGATGTAGTTGAACTGTACGGAAGTTGAACCTGATCACCAACCTTTTGCGGCAATCCAGGCAGGATGAGTCAACTTTCAGCCATCAGCCCTTTGGTTAACGCGCGGGATTCCTCGTTCAAGCCCGTTGTTGAGATGAGAGCTCTCACGATGCAGTGGGGGGCCCATCCCGTGCTGGACGGGGTGAATCTATTGATGAAACCCGGAGAGAGAATTGCGGTTGTGGGGCCTTCAGGAGCGGGAAAATCCACGGTCTTGCGTCTGTTAGCTGGTTTGCAACTGCCCACCGCTGGTGAATTGAGGTTGTTTGATGAGCCTCAGCCTTACCTCCGCCTCGATCAGCGCCGCCCGCCGGATGTTCGGCTTGTGTTCCAGAACCCAGCACTGCTGGCGTCTTTAACGGTGGAGGAAAACGTTGGCTTTCTCTTGAACCGGCTCGGACGGATGGGGCCGGCCCAGGTTCGCGATCGTGTGATGGCCTGTTTGGATGCGGTGGGGCTCTATGAAGTCGCTGCTCTATATCCCGGCCAGCTCAGCGGAGGGATGCAGAAGCGAGTGAGCTTCGCTCGTGCCTTGATCGACGACCCAGACCGAGATGAAGAGGCGATGCCTCTCTTGTTATATGACGAGCCCACAGCAGGTCTCGACCCAGTCGCAGCCACGAGAATTGAAGATTTGATTGTGAAAACCACCACCGTGGCTCAGGGGTGTTCGGTGGTGGTGAGCCATGTGCACAGCACGATCGAACGCACGGCGGAGCGCATCGTGATGCTGTACGGCGGCCGGTTCCAATGGGACGGAACAGTGGACGATTACCGAACAACAAATAATCCCTACGTGGTTCAGTTCAGGACGGGTAATCTGCGCGGACCGATGCAGCCTGCTGAGCACTGAATTATGCGTAGGAGCGTCCGAGAGGGGATCGTTGGTTTTTCCGTAATTGCCGCAGTGGTTGCCTTTGCAGGCACCATGCTCTGGCTCAGAGGTGAGCGTGCCTTCTCGAAGAGTTGGAGCGTAACGGCTGATTTTCAGGATGCAGGGGGATTGGCGGTGCGTTCACCTGTCACTTACAGGGGAGTCATGGTGGGAAACGTGACGGACATCAAAGTCACGCCTCAGGCTGTGAGGGTGTCGATCGAGATCAATCAGGATGATCTTCAGTTAACGCTGCCTGTGCAAGCCACTGTGTCTTCCGCATCTCTGTTGGGAGGTGACTCTCAGGTGGCCTTGAACAGTGTTGGCCCGCCACTCAAGAAGGATGCGCCAATGCCCAAATCTCAACGCTGTAAGGGGCAGGGTGTGCTGTGTGATGGAGCAACCATTCAAGGCAGCGAATCCGCGAGCCTCGCATCCATCACCAACTCTTTCCAGGAGCTTTTAAATCAGGCAAAGACAGAACAGTTGGTTCCCAAGTTGGTTGGATCTACAGAACAGTTCGACGAAACGTTGCGGGATATTGAGCTGCTTGCTACTCAACTCAGAGAAGATTTAGCGAGGGCTGCTCCCACGATTTCGAACCTCAACGAAGCCACGTCTCAGGCGGCGAGTGCCAGCCGTCATATCAATGAAGTGGTGAGTGCTTTCAATACGCCAACAACGATTACTGATCTCAAGCAAACGGTGAGCAATGCCCGCTCGTTGACGGCAACATTTGATGAGGTGGGTGGTGATGTTGAGAAACTCACGGCAGACCCCCAATTCATGGCGGCTGTGCGCAGCGTCACGATTGGTTTAGGGCAGTTTTTCAACGAGCTTTATCCCGCCAGTACCCTGGACGAGACCAAGCCTTAAACCGCGTTCAGAGCATCCATGGCCACTGCGGCAATCGCCTGATCGCTCGCTTTTGGCAGCTGTACATATTTGCCCCCAGCGGCCTCGGCGAGATCTTTGCCCATGCCGCTTCCGATGAATTTGCGCTCAGTGTCGATCACCAGCAGTTTGAGGCCAAGCATTCGATAGCGGCTGGCTACATCCAGCACTTCTTGCTTTAAGTCGGGCTTGTCCTCTCCCTCCAGTACCGGTTGACCAAGAGAGGTGCTGAGGGGAACATTGCCTCGCCCATCCGTGATCGCGACCACCACCACTTGGCCGAGATCTCCTGTTGCTAAAGCGTTGGCACCAACCCGTGCGGCTTGAGTGAGGCCGTGGGCTAGCGGTGAGCCTCCGCCGCAGGGCATCGATTCCAGGCGTCGACGTGCGGCTGTGATCGAGCGGGTGGGGGGCAGCAGCACTTCAGCTTGATCGCCTCGGAAGGGGATGAGTGCCACCTCGTCTCGGTTTTCGTAGGCCTCGGTGAGGAGTCGGATCACGGCCCCTTTGGCGCTCTGCATCCGGTTCAGAGCCATCGAACCACTGGCGTCCACCAGAAAGATCACCAGGGCACCGGCCTGGCGTTGGAGCAGCTTGGCGCGGAGGTCTGATTCTTCAACGATGACAACGCGATCAGGCTGCCGCGCTCGGCGCGCCTTTTGATAAGGAGCTGCAGCGCGCAAGGTGGCGTCAACGGCGATGCGGCGCTCCGGGCCACGGGGCAGTATTGGTTTCACATAACGGCCGCGGCTGTCACTGAGCACGACGGAGCGGCTGCCGCTATTGCCGCTTTTGCTCTTGGCGGCGTTAAACAGCAGTAGATCGGGATCAATCGCCACGGCTTCTGGATCAAGCATGAATTCTTCCGGCACCGACGGTGGCGCCTGCTCCTCAGGGGAGTCGTCTTCATCTTCATCACTGCTGTCTTCACTCTCCTGCTCCTCGCTGTCCTGCTGGTCCTCGTCTCCGGAGCCCTCAGGTGGTGGCGGTGGCTCTTGGTCTTGGGGTGGCTGTTGGTCTTGGGGTGGTGGCGGCTCCATCTGTTGATCAGGTGGGGGTATTTGCGATGCGCGTGGGGCGATCACCAAGGCAACGGCCACTTGCAAGTCTTCGGCTTCCACCTGGTCGCGCCCGCTGAGGGCGGCATGGGCTTTGGCGGCACGTACGGCATAGAGCTCGGAGCGATGCCCTTCCACGCCACCGCGAATCGCCTCTGTCACCAGATATTCGATCTGTTCGCTGCTGACCTTCACATCCGGTAGCCATTGCCGCGCCAGGAGCAGTTGGGTGGCGAGCGCGTCGGTTTCTTCGCTCCACTTCTCTGAGAAGCTCCGGCTGCACTGACCGTGGGCCAGTACCGCGTTGGTGATCTCCACCCGTTGCTCAGTGCTAACGATTTGATTGGCGGACAAGACGATCGCAAAGCGATCGAGCAGGTGATCTCGAATCGCCCCTTCTTCGGGGTTGTACGTGGCAATCAGCAGGGGCCGGCAGGGGTGGCTCAGGCTGAGCCCCTCCCGTTCCACCTGGTTTTCGCCGCTGCCAACGGCGGCGAGAAGAAGATTGATGATCCCGTCATCGAGAAGGTTCAGCTCATCCACGTAGAGCACGCCGCGGTGTGCTTCTGCCAGTAATCCCGGCTGGAAAACTGGAGAACCACTGGCCAAGGAGGCGGTGACATCAACGGAGCCCACCAGGCGATCTTCCGTAACGCCAAGGGGGATCTGGATGAACGGGGCTGGAATCACCGTTGTGGGTGGATCTTGAGGCCGTTCGCCCCAATCCTGGGCACTTTGGGGGTCGAGGTTGCGTCCCGGCAGCTTGGTCTCTCCAGCCGCATCAAGGTCAACGATGTCAATCGGAGGGAGCAGGGCATGCAAGCCTCGAGCCAGCACCGACTTTCCTGTTCCCCGCCCGCCAGCAATGATCACGCCGCCTAAGCCGGGATCCACCGCTGCTAAAAGCAGAGCCAGTTTGAGAGTGCCGTGGCCGGTGATTGCCGCCAGCGGAAACGATCGGCTGGCTTGATCCAGCGCCGCTGTGCTGATGACTCCGTTTGATGTCACCCCGCTTGCAACCATGGATGCGCCTTGACTCCACCTGTGAGAAACAGTCTCGCTGATCAGACCTACAGCCTTGCTGTAGCCCTCGGTGCCAATCAGGCAGGCCCTGCTGGTTCTCCCCTGCAGACCCTCATGGCCGTAAGGCCTTTGCTGGAGGGTGTGCTGGGCAGTTGGGTTCAGTTGATGCAAGGGAGCAACCCAGGGACAATGACCCCGAATGGCGCCTCTTCAGCACTGACGTTGTCGTGGTCTCCGTTGCAGCAGACCGATCCTGTCGGTGGACCGCGCGATCAGCCTTCTTATCTCAATGCCGTTCTGCTGGTGAAGGGGCTGGAGGCCCAACCTGAACTGGCCGCTGCATTGCATTTGCTGGATGCACTGCAACAGTTGGAGCAATCGTTTGGGCGCAACCGTTCTCAAGAAGAACGCTGGGGTCCGCGGCCACTTGACCTGGATCTGTTGTTTTGGGGCGAGTTGCGTGTCGATCACCCGCGATTAACGCTGCCGCATCCTCGCTTGCATTTGCGCTGTTTTGTGATGGAGCCACTGCTGGCGGCCATGCAGGCTTCAACGCCCTGGCGGAGCTGAGGGCTGAGCGCACGGCTGTGGACCTGAACCCGTCATGCTGGTTTAACGATTGCTCCTCTTGCATGGCACCGCTGCCCGCGCCTGAGCCCTCCAAGGTGTTGGAGACCCTCGAGACCATGGATGCGCGCAAGATTCGCTTTGAGCGCAAGAGCATCCGCCTGCCGATGGGGGTGGAAGGAACGTTTGGGATCATTCGCCACCCCGGGGCGTCCTTGGCGGTTCCGATCACCGCTGACGGCCAGGTGGTGATTTTGCGCCAATACCGTTTTGCAGTGCAGGCACGTCTCCTTGAGTTTCCTGCAGGCACCCTTGAAAAGGGAGAAGATCCGTTGGAATCGATGCAGCGCGAGCTTGGAGAAGAAGCTGGATATAGCGCTGCCCGTTGGGATCCACTCGGACCGATGTTGCCTTGTCCTGGCTACTCCGACGAAGTGATTCATTGCTTTCTGGCGCGGGAGCTCACGCGTTTGGAGCATCCACCAGCTGGCGATGAGGATGAGGATCTGGAGGTGATCTTGATGCCTCCGTCCGAGCTGGATGCCCGTCTGGCGTCCGGTGATGAATGGCTGGATGGCAAGAGTGTCACCGCCTGGTTCCGTGCCAAGCAACTGCTGGGTCTCTGATGGCAGCGTCTCGCGTTTTGTTTTGGCATCGCCGCGACCTGCGCTTGGCCGACAATCTCGGCCTGCAGGCGGCTGTGGCGATCAGCCCAGCGGTAACGGGCGTGTATGTGCTGGACCCAGCGCTGATTCACCCCCCGGAGTCGCTGCCACCGATGGCTCCGGCTCGCCTTTGGTTCCTTGTGGAAACCCTGCGCGAACTCCAGCAGCGCTGGCTGGAAGCTGGGAGTCGTTTGCTGGTGGTGGCTGGCGAACCGGTGCAGTTGTTGCCGCGGCTGGCGTCGCTGCTTGAGGTGCCGGTGGTGGTGTGGAGCCGTGATGTGGAGCCCTATGCACGGGAACGCGACCGTCAGGTGGCCAAAGCCCTGCAAGCGGATGGGCGCCAGGTGTTGGTGGACTGGGATCAGCTGTTGCTGGCACCAGATCTGATCAAAACCGGTGGAGGTGATCCTTATCGGGTGTATGGACCTTTTTTGCGCAATTGGCGCGGACAGGTGGAGCGCAGTGCGCCAAGCACGGTGGACGCTCCCAAGCCCAAGGCCTTAATCGATCTGGAGGCCGAGACGCTGGAGGCCGTCAGTGGCGGTGAGGGCACTCTCGGCCGCTTGTGCGCTGAGGGTCAGCTGCAACTGGAGCAGCTGCTGGTTGAACATGGTTTTTGTGGCATGGATCTCTGCCCCAGCCGCCCAGGAGAGGCCGCGGCTGCTGAGCAGCTGGCCACTTTTGCTGACGAAGCATTGCTGGCCTATGAACCCGATCGCAATTTTCCCGGGATACCAGGAACCTCGTATCTCAGTGCGGGCCTGAGTGTGGGCACGGTTAGCCCTCGCCAAGCCTGGTGTGCTGCCCAAGGAGCCAAGGAGATGGCTCGCAGCGATGAGCAACGGCAGGCGATCACGGTGTGGGAACAGGAACTCTGCTGGCGTGAGTTTTACCAGCAGGCCTTGTTCCATTTCCCTGAGCTAGCGGATGGGCCTTACCGCGAGCAATGGCGGCGTTTCCCTTGGGAGAACAACAACGACTGGTTTGAGGCTTGGAAGCAGGGGCAAACGGGAATGCCGATCATCGACGCAGCGATGCGACAGCTCAACCAAAGCGGCTGGATGCACAACCGTTGCCGCATGATCGTGGCCTCCTTTCTTGTGAAGGATTTGATCTGTGATTGGCGCTGGGGCGAGCGCGCCTTCATGGAGCTGGAGGTGGATGGAGATTTGGCTGCCAACAACGGCGGCTGGCAATGGAGCGCTAGCAGTGGCATGGATCCCAAGCCGTTGCGGATCTTCAATCCGGCCACGCAGGCTTCAAAATTTGACGCCGAAGGCGAGTACATCCGTGAATGGGTGCCTGAATTGCGGCACGTCAACACCAAGGATTTGATCAGTGGTGAGATCGCTGCTTTAGAGCGCAGGGGCTATCCGGAGTTGCTGATCAATCACAAGGTGCAGCAGGCCAAGTTCAAAGCCCTCTACGCCACCATCCGCTCTTGACTCTGAGCAACGAGTTGTTCGCGCAATACCGCGATCACGCGTTCCTGTTGTTCAGGCGTTAATTCCGGAAAAATCGGCAGACTCAGCACCTCGCTGCACAGTTGATCTGTGATGGGAAGCTTGTCCTCAGCGTGCTTTTGGTCGTCGTAAGCCGGCTGGCGATGGATGGGGATGGGGTAGTAAATGATCGTGTTTACGCCTTGCTCTTGAAGGCTTTGCTTGAGCCAGTCCCGGCAACGGCTGGTGGGCAGGCCCAAGGGGCTGGCTACTTCCGAGCAGGTTCCACCGCACGAGGGCTGATGGTCTGGGCATAGACGCACGCGCACCACAAACTGGTTCCAACCATGGCCAACGCTTGCCTCAGCCGCGGAATCGGGCAGCTGAATGCCGGGGAGGTCTTGAAGAGCGTCGAGGTAGCGCTTGGCAATCGCTGCACGCTTCTCGACCCATTCGTTGAGGTGAGGCAGTTTGACGTTAAGAACAGCGGCCTGAATGGAATCCAGGCGGCTGTTATATCCCAAGGCGGTGTGAAGGTAGCGGCGGGGCATGCCGTGTACCGCGAGTTCACGCATGCGTTGCGCCAAATCATCGTCTTGGCAGGTCATGGCGCCGCCATCACCAGCAGCTCCAAGATTTTTCGTGGGGAAGAAGCTGAAGCAGCCCACATCCCCCCAACTGCCAACGGGTTTGGAGTCCCAGCTGGCCCCGGTGGCCTGCGCGCAGTCCTCCACGACCTTGAGCCCATGCCGCTGGGCGATGTCCGTGATGCGGGCCATGTTCACCGGACGGCCAAACAGGTGGACGGGTAGGAGCACCTTGGTGGCGGGTGTGATCGCGGCTTCAATCAGATTGAGGTCGATCAGATAGGTCACAGGGTCCACGTCCACGAACACTGGCGTCGCTCCCACGGCACTGATTGCTTCAGCCGTTGCGAAGAAGCTGAAGGATGCGGTGATCACCTCATCGCCAGAGCCGATGCCAAGGCCTCGTAACGCCAGGACCAAGGCATCTGTCCCGCTGTTGCAACCCACGGCATGGCGACAGTTCACGCTTGCTGCAAACGCGTCCTCAAATGTTTTGATCTCGGCGCCACCGATGTATTGCCCACTTCGCAACACCCGCAAGACGGCATCATCGAGCTCCGATCCGAGGTCGGCAAGCTGATCTGTGAGGCTGAACGGAGGCACCTGCATGGCGGGCACCTTAAGTCGATTGACCGAACCATGGCGGTTCTTGGCCCGGGTTCCACTTGATGTTGCAGCCCACCGAAGGCAGCTGCGTCTCGCTCACAGGGATTCCAGCCAAGATGTTTTTGAGGGCAGCCCGTAGGTCAGCTCCGTCGAGAGGCTGGTGATTCCCTGGCCGACTCGTATCGAGTTGGCCTCGATAACGAAGGGTTTGCGTGCCATCGACATCGGGTGCGAAGGCATAGAACTCAGGGGTGCAGGCGCCCCGCAGGGCTTTCGCCAGCGTTTGCTGCTCATCCAGGAGATAGGGGAAGCGCCAACCCTGCTGATCAGCTTGTTGACGCAGCCCATCACGACCGTCTTGCGGATGGGTGATGAGGCTATTGCTGGAGATGGCGAGCAGGGTCATCTGGTCTCCGAAATCCGCCTCCAAACGGCTGATCTCTGGCTCCACATGTTTCACGAATGGGCAATGAGCACAGAGCAGCATCACCAGCAGAGGGCGCCCTGGCAGATCACCGCTACTCATCACATCATCCAGCGAGGACCAGGGCGCATCACCCGACACCAAGGGCAGTGAAAATTGAGGGAGTGGATGCTGAAGGGGAAGCATCGTGGATGGTGTCAGGACCATGGCCTCAAGCGATGGTGGATCTCGCCATCCTGGGCCGGCCAGAATGACCTGTCAAAGAGGGATCGAGTTGATGGAGCGGGTGCTGACAATGGTGGTCATGGCAGGACTGTTGAGCGCCTGCGCGCAGAAGAAAGCAACCACCTGGAAAATCTTTCCGCTGCAGCGCAACACTCCCCATGACGGACTCGCTGTCGTCAGTCAACCCGATGGCTATGGGGTTCACCTCTACTTAGAAACCGATACCAGCGATCCAGCCGTCTGTGCACCGCGCTGGCTTCCAGACCCGGCGCGATTATTCAATGGCAACGGCAGTGCTCCATTTAGTTCGGGCTTGGCGCCCCGCTCAGAGTTTTTTGCCGCAGTGAATCGGAGAGAGGTTCGCAATACCTTGAAGCAGGAGCTAGAGGCGTTGTGCAAGCTCCGAGCTCCTCAGGCGCGTTGGCAATGGCTTGAACCACCGTTGAAGCCATCAGAGCTGACGCCTGTAAGCCTTCCGGCCTTGGAATACCCAGACCTTCTTACCGATCCTGTTGAGGAAAAAGAGCGTGAGGACAAGCTTTTGAAGGAGAACTAAAACCCCTTCCAGACCACAGTTTCGGCCTCTCGCCAGTAGCGGCTAAAGCGGCCCAGTCGCGGAGGTTTGGGTAAGTTCACAAAAGGATCGGGATCGAGCATCCAGAGAGGAAGCTCCCGATCAATAGCCGCAGCAATGCGTTGGAGGCGGGGATCCACCATGGTGCTGGTGACCACAGCGTCGGCTCCGTGGCGTTGGGCGAAACGCAGCACCTCATGCGCCACATCACCTCGGCGCAGGGTGAGCGGAAGGCTCAAAGCGGATTCGTACAAAAAACCGATGCGTTTACGGCTGATGGATTGGTCTTGAATCCAGGCGTCGTCGAAGACGAACAGTCCTGGTGTGTTGGGGTAGTCCTGAAGCGCGGGGTTGGCGGGTCCCAGGGCTTCTTCATGCACCCAGAGGATTGGTTTGCGGGAGTCCATTAAAAGCGCTGGGTACTGGGCTTTGAGTTGGGGCGTTGACTTGACCGTGAGCTGGACCGGGATGAGCGCCTTGTGGTCCCCTCACGGATGGCGGGCTGAACCTTGAACAGCTGTTGTTCCAACTGTTCGTAACTCAGGTCAAAGGGGCAGGATTCGTGGCTTGGACACTCCTGGCAATACCGCCCGTTGCTGTAGCGCTCAAGGTTTTGGCGATTGAAGAAGTAGGGCTTGTGACTGAAGCTGCTGGCCACCCACTGCCAGCTGAGGTGGTTGCTGGCGGGGTCGCCATCCAGAAGGTGCTCGAGGAACCAGTCAGCCCCCGCACGCCAGTGCACCCGTCTCCAGTGCACGTGGTAGGCCGCCATCCACATCCGCGCGTGGTTATGCAGCCATCCCTGGGTAACCAGCTCGTTCCTGAAGCCATCCATGCAGGCCAGTTGTGTGCGTCCCTCCCGGATGTCATCGGGGAGATCCTGCTGATACTCACTGGCGGCATGGCCAGTTTTGTGATCTTCCTGATCGTCATGAATGCGATCGCCGAGATCGAGCCACATCCGCTGCCAGAAATCGCGCCATCCCAGCTCGTTGATCAGTTTTCCGCCCGCATCTCTTCCTTGGTTGCTGTGTTTCAGCTGTGAGAAGACGGCATCTCGCACTTCCGCAAGCGTGAGAATTCCGTGGCGGATGTAGGGCGAGAGGCGTGTGACCGAGCCATTCAGATGGTTGCGACTGCGGCCGTAGCGCTTGGCATCCATCGCATTGAGCTGCTGCTCAGCCGCCGCTCGACCGCCTGGGATCGGACTGAGCTCCCCGGACGCGTTTGGAAACTGTTGCGCTAACAGGGCATTCAGCGCCTTGCGCTCAGGAAGATCTCGGGGCAGATCTGTGGATTCGCTCGGCCAACTGAGCGGCGCAGCGTGCGGCAGCCTGGACACCGGTGCATGTCAAAAAAACGCATCACCATGCTGACGATGTGTCGTTGTGAGCGTGAGTGCCCCGGCATGGGAGAGAATCGCTCGAATCAACCATTCCGGGATGCGGCCTGATGCTTCTTGATCTCACTGGTAAGAAGATCCTTGTTACTGGCATCGCCAACAATCGCTCCATTGCCTGGGGCATCGCGCAACAGCTCGCGGCGGCTGGGGCCGAGCTCGGGATCACCTATCTGCCTGATGAGAAGGGCCGATTTGAAACCAAGGTTCGTGAGCTCACGGCTCCATTAGAGCCCTCGTTGTTTTTGCCTCTGAATGTTCAGGATGCCGCTCAGATGGAGTCGGTATTCGCTGAAATCAAAGACAAGTGGGGGCAGCTGGATGGTCTCGTGCATTGTTTGGCGTTTGCGGGAAAGGAAGAACTGGTGGGCGACTTCAGTGCCACCACGGCTGAGGGCTTTGCCCGTGCCTTAGAGATCAGCGCCTACTCCCTTGCTCCTCTCTGTCGTCACGCCAAGCCGTTGTTCAGTGAGAAAGCGGGTGTGGTGACCTTGACCTACCTCGGCGCTGAGCGGGCGATCCCCAATTACAACGTGATGGGTGTGGCCAAGGCGGCTCTGGAAGCCTCCGTTCGCTATCTCTCAGCTGAGCTTGGACCCGAAAAGCAGGTGCGCGTGAATGCGATCAGTGCTGGTCCGATCCGCACGCTGGCGAGTTCTGCGATCGGAGGGATCCTCGACATGATCCACAACGTGGAGGAGAAGGCACCACTGCGCCGCACGGTCACTCAAAACGAAGTCGGAAACACTGCTGCGTTCTTGCTCAGTGATTTGTCGAGTGGCATCTCTGGCCAAACCATTTATGTGGATGCTGGTTACTGCATCAATGGCATGTGATTCGGCCGCGCGGATGTCTTGATTATCTGCAGCTCTCCTGGTGGTTGATGAAACGCCAGGGGAGGAGCTTGCTGCTCGCAACGTTGTTGTGCGTGCTCAGCCTCCCTGTGAACGTAACGGTTGCGAGAACGTTGCTTCCGGAAACCTTGGTGCAGGTTCTTGGCTTGCTTCTCAGCCTTTTCCTTGGTTTCCGTTACAGCCAGGCCTACAACCGCTGGTGGGAAGCGCGTGTGCTCTGGGGGGCGTTGGTGAATGAAAGTCGCAACTGGCGTGATTTGCTCACGCGTGTTTTACCCAGCCAGTTGCCGCTGTCATTGAGGCGTCGTCTTCTGCAGCAGGTGGTGCTGCTGATGTGGTGCCTAAATGCTGAGTTGCGCGGCTTTGATCGTGAAGCGACAGTGCTGGCTCCACAAGCCCAGGCGCTCGCTCTGAAGCTTGGATTCAAAAATCCATGCGTTCAACGTTTGCTTCAGCACATGGCAAAGGAGCAGTACAAGCTGCATCAGGACGGTTGGCTCGACAACGTTGAAAGCCGTGAGTTTGGACGCGTGCAGCAGGAAATCACGAATGCCCTTGGTGGTTTGGAACGGATCCGTCACCAGCCCCTTCCAGCGTCCTCAACGTTTTTCATCCGGGCCTTGACATGGGTGTACGGCTATTTGGTGTTTCTCAAGCTTGATGCCATTGGCCCCACCACTACAGCGCTCGTGGGCTGGCTGGTGTTTCTCGTTTTTCTGATGGCGGAGCGGATCGGCACCTTCCTGGAGCATCCGTTTGTTGATGCCCGCTTCGCCTTGCCAATGGATCGATTTTGTGACCTGATCAGCTTCGATCTTCTGGGGGCCTCCGATCCACTCGACCCCCTGGCTCAACCTTGCCCCACCAAGGGGCCCTGGCTGCGCTGAACGTGATTCGCGATGATCAAGTCAGTCACGGGGCGTCAAGCGGCGCCAGAACGCATGCGCACTGGGGAGATTCACCGCGTTACAGGCGAGACCGATGTCAGCGTTCGGCTCGGGCTTGACGGCAGCGGCCGGTGTCAGGCCAGTACAGGTGTGCCTTTTCTCGATCACATGCTGCATCAGATCAGCAGCCATGGCCTGATTGATCTAGAGATCACAGCAAGTGGCGACACGCATATTGATGACCATCACACCAATGAGGACGTTGGGATTGCCGTTGGCCAGGCGCTCTCGAAGGCCCTGGGTGATCGTCGTGGGATCTACCGCTTTGGCCACTTTGTGGCACCGCTGGATGAGGCGTTAGTGCAGGTGGTTCTGGATTGCTCCGGACGCCCCCATCTCAGTTGGGGGCTCACGATTCCAACGCAGAAGATCGGGACTTACGACACCGAACTGGTCAAAGAGTTCTTTGTGGCTGTCGTTAACAACTCTGGCCTCACCCTGCACATTCGCCAGTTGGATGGGGTGAACTCCCACCACATCGTTGAGGCTTGCTTCAAGGCCTTTGCAAGGGCGCTGCGCATGGCGACTGAGATTGACCCTCGCCGGTCTGGATCGGTGCCCAGCAGCAAGGGGGTGTTGGAGCAAGCAGGTGGCTCCTAGCCAACGGATCTTCCCTCAAGGCCACGCTTCATGGTCTGTTACGAGAGGATGGTGATTGCCTCTGGGTAACCCAGTGACCGTTGCACCCGCTTCTGCTCGTTTCAATCGCTCGGAATGGTCCAGTGCCTTCCGCAACGTGGACGAAGAACTCACGGATGTGCCCTTGAAGCCCGTGCGTGGCGAGGTGCCGGATGCGTTGCGCGGCTCGCTGTATCGCAATGGACCTGGCCGTTTGGAACGGGATGGTCAGCGCGTGCATCATCCGTTCGATGGTGACGGAATGATCACCGCCCTCCACTTTGATGCGAAAGGTGTTCGTTGCAGCAACCGCTTTGTGCGCACCAGTGGCTGGAAAGCTGAGGAGTCTGCAGGCAAGGTGCTGTTTCGTGGTGTTTTTGGGAGCCAAAAGCCAGGGGGGCCGCTGGCGAACGCCTTTGATTTACGGCTCAAAAATATTGCCAACACCAGTGTGGTTCGGCTTGGAGATGATCTCCTGGCGTTATGGGAAGCCGCTGAGCCCCACGCCTTAGATCCGCAAACCCTGGAGACAAGAGGCCTTTCCCTTCTCGGTGGTGTGCTCAAGAAAGGGGAGGCCTTCAGTGCTCACCCCCGTTTCGACCCTGGCCATCACGGTGACCCGCGGATGGTGACCTTTGGAGTGAAAACCGGGCCTCGCAGCACCGTTCGCTTGATGGAATTTGCGACAACCGACAATGCCGCGGCTGGTATTCGAGCCGGTGATTTGCTCAGTGATCGCCGAGATACGTTTGCTGGATTTGCCTTCCTGCATGACTTCGCCATCACGCCCAATTGGGCGGTGTTTCTGCAAAATTCGATCAATTTCAATCCGCTCCCCTTTGTGCTCGGACAAAAAGGGGCGGCTCAATGCCTCACGTCCAATCCCAATGGGAAGGCCAAGTTTTGGTTGATCCCCAGAGATAGCGGTGTTTTCGCTGGTCAAGAACCACGGGTCATCGATGCTCCCGATGGCTTCGTATTCCATCACCTCAATGCCTGGGAAGACGATGGAGAGGTGGTCGTGGAGAGCATTTACTACAACGACTTTCCTTCGATCGGTCCTGATCAAGATTTTGCTGATGTGAATTTCGATCTCATCCCTGAGGGCTTGCTCGAGCAGTGCCGCATCAATCTGGATTCTGCAAAGGTTGAGACCACTCGCTTGAGCGAACGCTGTTGTGAATTCGCGATGGTTAACCCCAATCAAGAAGGCCTTCCCTGTCGCTTTGCCTGGATGGCGGCCGCTGCGCGAGAACAGGGGAATGATCCATTGCAAGTCGTGAAAAAGCTTGATCTTCAAACAGGTGAACGGCACATTTGGAGTGCAGCCCCCTCTGGTTTCGTCAGTGAACCGCTAATGGTGCCTAGGCCAAATGCAAGCTCTGAAGATGATGGCTGGGTGTTGGATTTAGTTTGGAACGGAGCTAGATCTGCATCAGATCTCTACATTCTCGATGCTCGAGACCTCAGCGAAGTTGCTTTGTTGGAATTGCCACTAGCTATACCTCATGGCTTGCATGGAAGCTGGTGTGAATCATCAGTATTGAATAAATGAGGGCTTGCTGAAGTGAATTTGGCTCAAGTCAGAAAATGTTGAAGGAGGGTTGCAACCAGTGGCCTTTGCATTAATGTAGTTAATCATACAATCATCTGTTTGAGTTATGCGGTATTAAGGCTTGGCAAGTATTGAATTTGCGCTAATCTGCCTATACCTTAAAGATGCACAGCATTGATTATCGGTATCCCTGTTTCCCTTAAGAGCGGAATAATCTATAAATATAGCTCATTTTTGGATTCAATTTGGCGTAAGCAGCCAAGAAAAAATTATTATAATATTGCTTTTTCGGATGCAATTCGAGGCGAGCCCAGTTTTGGAGAATGCTTAATCATTGGCAAAAAAACAAGGTATGCTTTAACCTGCTTTAGTAGTGAAAGTAATACTAAATCTGCTGTTTTGGTATTATATAGTGATATCGAGATAGAATTTAATGGCTTGGAGTTAGGCCTAGATATAGAGGTAGAGTCTCATGGCTTGGAGTTAGGCCTAGATATAGAGGTAGAGTCTCATGGCTTGGAGTTAGGCCTAGATATAGAGGTAGAGTCTCATGGCTTGGAGTTAAGTAGTGATATTAAGCAAAAATCAGTTGAATTTTTCCTTGAACCCCAAATCTTCTCTGCAGGCAATAATATCGACGTCACTTTAAAGGCATCCTCGCAAGTCTCAGGTATCGATACTCTGACGAAGCTTTTTACAGTTCAATCCGAGGCTGATATGCAGCCAGCTAGCTCTTCTATTGATTTGCTCTTTGATAGTTTCTCCCATGACCTTAATACAGATAGGTTGTTTGCATCTTTGTCGCGTTTAATAGATGAGTTAGTAGGCAACAGGGCTCATTCTCAGGCTATCTTCACTGCTCTGGGGGGCTTTGATTCGCTAATTAAAAAAATAGACATTCAGCCTGCTTGTTTATTGTTAGATATACAAAATTTAGATAATTTAGATGGTCTGTTTGATAAACCTGACAACCTTTTGGCATGGAATAGTCTTGCATTGGATTTTGCGACTGCTTCATCTAGTGGTCCCACCCCCTGCTCCCGGTTTTTTGCTTATCTCGGTAATTCTCTTTGGGATGCTTGGGCAGTCTTTGAGGATAAGGCTATAGGCTCTATCTATCAGCAGGAAAAGCAAGAAGATTTTATTGCTTTACTTGAAGGTTTTGAAATTTCAAGCATTGACTTGGCTGAATTTAAATATCTATACCAATCTTCTGGAAATAGTGTTAGGGAGATACTCGAAAGCGCTATTCGCCAAGTGGTAATGGACGTTTCCGCATTCAATGTGTTCTCTGCAATACAGTCCTCGTTGTTTAAAGATGGAATTCCTGATGCTCTAGTTGGTACTGCTCAAAAGCTATTGGACAATAATCTTACTGATATATCCAAGCTAGGCAAAAAAATTGCTAATTTAGTTGTCTCTATAGGAACAAATATTGGAGAGAGTATTTCGTCAAGTATTAATCAGTATGCATTGAAAGATGGCTCTAATCAGGCTGAATTTTACCAGGATACTACTGACTATCAACCCTCCCAAAGCGTTTTTATTCCTGGGGACCCGAATTCAAAAATAGATTCATTCTGGCAGCCTCTAGAGGGACAGAATCCGCTGACTCCTCATTGGGGGGAGGTAATACCATTTGCTATTAATACTAATGATTTGATTCCAACTGATATTGTTAAACCATATACAGATCAAGGTGATTTAAATTCTACATTTATAAGTCAACTGATTGAAGTCAGAGATATTGGTATTAATCTCACTCCATTAGAAAAAGCTATTGCTGAATATTATGAAGGTGGAGATGGTACTGCTTTCCCTCCAGGTCTCTGGCTTGATCACACCATCGATCTATCTTTAAGTCGCAATCTAAATCTGGATGAGTCTCTCAAGGTTACTTTTGGGGTGTCTCAATCTATGTATGATGCGGGAATCGCTACCTGGGCAACCAAATATAAATATGATTCGGTTCGGCCTATTACAGCAATTCGCCAATATGAGCCTGATACAAGACTAAGTGACGGAACACTTGCAAGTGGATGGGCCCCTTTTTTGCCAACGCCACCTTTTCCTGATACACCATCAGGTCATTCGTCTTTTAGTAGCGCTGCCAACTATTTTTTGATTGATTTTTTTGGAAGCAATCAGTTTGACTTATCAGTAACTCTAAAGGACGATGACTCTCAATATTCTGCTAATGGTTTTGACGGCATTCCAGGCTCTGGTGAAGATCTCGTTATTTCATCTACTTACTTTTCAGAAGCTTCCGCCCAAGCTGGAATGTCAAGAATTTATGGAGGTATCCATCAGAAAGATGGAGATCTTAAAGGACAAGTAATTGGTAATAAGGTTGGACTGGTGAATAGTCAGAAGATAAATAGCCTTGAAAAGGGTCTACTTCCTGAGAATGGAGATCCGCTTTCAGTTCAAATTTTTGGGACCATGGATTCAGATATATTAACTGGTTTGCCTGCCGATGATGTTAGCTCAAGTAAGATTCAACAATTGTATGCGTTTGGTGGAAAAGATATAATAACTGTAAGAGGAGGCTCGCAGTGGCAGGTCTATGGAGGCTCAGGAATAGATACTTTTAGGTTTTACGAAACAGAATCATTAATGTTGCGAGATTATCAAGCAATGGAGAGGATTGAGTTGAACTCAGAGATTTTTCAGCTAGGAGAAACTATAGAAGATATTCAATTTGCAGTATCTTCTATAGAGCCATTCACAGATGTTTCTCTTAACGGACGTACTTTGTTTATAATGGATGGATCATGGGGGCTAGACGATGTCAATTTGTCAACTTTTGCGTGATTAGTGTTATCAAGCTGCTCGCATTTGTTCAAGTTGATATTATGATGTAAGTCATCATATTTGTTATTTGTTATTTGTTTTGTGCGCTATGTCTCCTGAAGTTTGTTCTTGTTTCTCCGGTACATCTTGATATCCCTTGGTAGATATCACATGGCCATTCTCTTGTGCCTTCCTTGGTGCAAGTCTTGGGATTTGATCATCTTAGAACGCTAAATTTTAACCCCATTGCTTTTCCTCTGATATCTGCGCGGCAATTGCCGCGATCTTTTCGATTTACATGAACTCGAAGAAGTTAGTAATGTGGCTAGTTTTAAATGGTTACTAAAAAATTGACTCGTGATACACCAGATTGAACGGCTTGGATCCTTATATAAGGAAGGATGTTTTTTCTTAATATATTGGTCCTCAGAGATGTGAAAGCAAGGCCGGGCCTTTCCACTTCTCCTATAGTCGTGTGCGTTCCAATCAAAATTTGTGTACTGCGTTATGTGCACAGCTTTAAGAGGGGTTTTGAGGAAAAGCCCAGTCTTTGCAGGCTCCACTCTGTGATACTCAACCAATCGTCATCGGCTTTTGTCTCAAATGCGCAATGAGTGCTGTTATGGGGTTCACTTGGCGTTTAAAAACCTATCTTTTATATATGCGAATTATTGTTACGTGTTCGTGAGTCATGAAAAAAACAAATTCAAACAATTATCATTGGTCTTGCTTTTTTAAACGTAAGGCTAGAGCTGTTAATCAACTTGTTTCGGATTCGTCACGATTATTGCCAATTGAGAATCGCCTCTTATCCGTTAAGTATTCCCATAGGGTTTTACAGGTCAATGATACACTTAAGCTTGTTCCATGGCTTAGTCGTGAAAGTGTACCCGAGGCATTTTTTGAGGAGAAACCTTCATTAGAAGATAGTGTCCTCCAATCTTCGGCAGTTGATATAACAGTTTCAGAGAGTGAATCGTCCGATGGTGGCGTTAATTATATTTATCAAGAGGATATTGATAGGGGCACCTTGCTTATTGATAAGCCAGGGAAGTATTTGGTGATGGAAGACCTGGTTTTTAACCCTAATCCTGTAGGAACAGTCATCAGAAATCCCTTAGATGCAATGGCTTTGGGCTTACAGGTTGGCGACAAACTTGATGCCTCATTAGCGGGCAGGCCACTACCCAGCCAATTGGGGTACGGAGACGATCAATATGATCCTAAAGCATTTGGAATTGGCTTCTTTTCAATGCTCGCAATTACAAGCAATGATGTGGTTTTAGATTTGCAGGGGCATACGATTCAACAAAGTGAAGAGCATGCATTATTGCAGAGGTTCTATTCGAATATTGAAACAGCTGGAGCTCCATTCATTTCTGATCAGGGCCCTCATGACTTTGGTCCGAATGGTTCAAAGTCTGCCCATGATCTTTCGATTAAAAATGGAATAATTGGCTTGTCCTCTCATCATGGAATCCATGGGAATGGTAATAGCAACGTAAAAATACGTAATGTAGATTTTATTGACTTTGAAGTAGCAGCTGTTGCTCTTAATGGTGTTGATGGTTTGAAAATAACTGATTCAACGGCCTCTAATCGTTCAGATGTTCCTGTTTTAGGATTCTTCAGTAACGCTCGTTTCTTGATCCCATATATTGATTATCTGGCCTCTCAAGATGCGACCAATGACGGGGATGGTCTTATTGATTCCGATTTAACATTAACCGTTCAGGGGCAAATTAAGTCAGTCTTTGATATCCAAAAGTCGCTACGCGATGCTATTAATTCTGTTTATGATGATATAATAGTTGAAGGTGACAATCGAATTGATCAAACCAGTCAATATCATCAGCTGTTCAGTAATTCTACTGGATTGGTTGAGGCTAATTCTTATGGATATTTAGTAGGCGCAGTTGGGGTGCAAGTGAATGGCTTCCCCGTTTCTCCTGAAGATGGGTTTCAATCTCCTTCCAAAGATGTAACGATCAAAAACACACATGTGTTAAGCTTGAAATCGCATATTATCGAAGTTCCAGTACTCTCTAATGCTGAGGATGGTCAAGAGTATCCAGTGATTGATCCTATTGGTGCTGCTTTTCAGCTACGGAATAATCAGAATGGTGTTTATAGTACATTGATCTCTCAAGATGGCCAGAGCTTGAATGCAAGTGCTGATACTACTGATGTATTAAATGCTAGTTACAATGGTAATGTGGTTGCTGATGCACAATTGATTCTTGCAAAAGCGATACACCAGCATCAGAACAATCATGAGCTTTGGTTCGAAAACTCATTCCTTGATATCTCTCGTAATTCAATTGGTATTGATATTATTGACTGGGCAGAAAGTGCGGAACCGTTGTCACAATTGAGAGAATCTTTGGATGTGGATGGTGGTGAAGACAATGGCTGGATTTACAATGTGGATAACATGGTGCATGTGAACAAAGGAACCATTGGTTTTAAGCTAGATGCACTTACTGGAGGAGTGTGGAGAGATGTTTCGGCTAGTAATATCGTCTCCTCTGGCCTGCCTGGTTTTAATGGAAATTACACATCGGAGGAGAAGGGCTTCGTTAAGCAGGAATTGGGTGGTTACAATGGCGCCGCTGTTAGGGGTTTCACTTTTTCGGGTTCAGCAGATGTTTCAGTCAAGGAGGTTTATATTGATAACCTATCTTCCCTATCGGGTGAAGTCTATGGAATACAATCTCCAACGCCTTCCACTTCAATACATCTCAATCAGATCGATTTTGGCCCATCCGGGCTTATAGCCTCTGGAGATCCAGCATTTGGTCCTAACCACAGCGCGAATGCCTTTGACATATCAGGGTTTGCCTAGTTTCCCTTCTAGCGATCTTTTAATAGGTCATATTATCACTAGTGTAAAAGTTTTGCGATCTCATTGTCATTATTTGAGATTGGAATTGGTCAAATATTTCTTGGAATTCCATTGATTGAAGGATTTCTGTCTCGTTCTCCTTGTTGACGCAGCCAAACGCTAACAGGTAAAAACCCATCAGACTATTGCCTACTGACGAACTGTGCTTGACTGCTGAACTGCATAGCCCTTCTTGAAGAGCTTTTATTTCAGCCTTGTGCAGACACTTTGATCACTATCTATATTGGATTAAATCTTCAAAATTCACATGCCAAGTTCGCAGATTTCTATTCGAAGGCGTCTTGGCTTGTCACTTGTAGCGGCTTTTACTATCAGCACTGGGATCTTGTTGATCTCAACTGATCAATTGATTAAAAGGGATCGATTGCAACGTCACGAGCGTCTAGTGATGGCTACAGCAAAGGAAGTAGGAAGAACAATTGATAGTTCGCCTGGAATAATATTAGGTTCAAGTCAAAAGATTTCCGATGAAGCATATAAAAATATATTGAATGATTTCTCGGCAACGCGTGTTGTGATTTGGTTGAGTAGACCAGACAAGGATCCTATTTTCCCCCAAAACACTGCTGTTAGTAAATTCTTAGAGAATAGCGAGCTTTTAAAAAAAGCTGGTGTAAATTCGCCAGGAATGCAAAAGCCTCGCAGTTTCGAATTTAACGGGAAAACCTATTTTACTTGCTCTATGCCTTTGCCAGATGGTCAAGGAGTTCTTCGCTTTTTGGAGGATGTTGGTATTAATCCAACCGTTAGAAGAGAAAATATTTATTCGCTTCTGTTGATTTGGGCACTTCTTGTGATTTTTTCTTCGTTATACATTAGGAAGGTTTTAACGGTTGGCTTGTTTCCATTGAGTAGACTTGAGAAGATGATGGATAATGTAAGCCTGCGAGCCTCTGGAATTGTTTCTAGTGAGCGTGTAGATTTGGAATCTGAGCCTACAGAACTTTTAGGAATCATTGCTTCGTATAATAATCTTGCAGATCGTTTGCAAAAGGCTTGGACTCAGCAGCTTTTGTTTGCTCGGTCAGTCAGTCATGAGTTGATTACTCCATTAGCCTTGATCGGAAGCTCGTCACGCCGACTTTCGCGTCGCTTACAGAATCTTTCCGATAAGGATAAAGCTCTTCTTGAGTCGATTAATTCTGAAGTTAAGTCAGCAGATTATTTGATTAGGGATTTAGTTGAGTTAGCACGAAGTGAATCTGGAAGTTTGCACGTTGATTTGGAAGTTCTAAGCTTGTCGGGAATATTAGTTCATTTAGAGAGTGATATCGCATTATTGCCGTGGAGCGATTGCTGTAAAATTATTTATGCTAAAGACATTTCTGATCCAGTTCAGATTAGCCTGCTGGTAAACGATAACAGACTGCGGCAATGTATTTGCAATCTCATAGAGAATTCTCATAAGTACTCGCCAGCTAATTCTGAAATTAAGTTGTCAATCTCTCTTGATGAGGCTAATGTTTATTTTGATATCATTGATCTTGGTCATGGTATCGCAGAAGAAGAGCATGAGCTTATTTTTGAACCATTTAAAAGAGGGACTAAGGGTGTGTGTGATGTTTCTGGTTCTGGAGTTGGCCTAGCTCTTGTGGCCGAATTGATGAAACTAATGAATGGAAATGTGCGCGTATTGAGATCAGACGATAGTGGAACTACGATGAGAATTACGGTTCCATTGTATTCAGGCTGACCCATGAACCCAATAGACTGTTGTTTCTTTGTGGGCTAATTCTTGCAGAAAGAAGTGCTCTTGTGCTTGCCAAGTGTATTACAAAAGATTCTAGTATCGTCTTGATTTTTGCAGTATTCATGACCTTTATGGTGTGTGATGATGTTTCATGCGCTCTTCTTTTAGTCCGATCTGTCGTTTCACGTTTTTGGTCGCTTCTTTATATTAGGGCCTTCTTTCTTTCCCTTTCAGGTTATATTGCATTGATTTAGATGCCTACGATATAGTTGATCAAGCAAGCTCTTCTCTAAGGTGAGGGACTCCTACCCCTACAATAAAATTATTCTGTTTGGGATTCGCTTCGTTTATTTTTCATGGATTCGTCGGAGACAGTGGGGCGTATCTTGGTGCAGTTAATTGTTTAAGCTTTTTGACTTCTAGGATGTTTTTCACTGCGATGAGCTAGGTGTGTCAGAATTAATTAAAGAGGGTTCTTAATAGTAAGAATAGTCTGTATTATGATATGGGTTGATATTTGCCTAGAGTCAGGCTGGATATTTATTTTAATTGAATCTTTTGTGATTTTTCAGTGAAAGCCTTTGCGAATTATGCTAAGGGTTTAGTTGTAAGGCGTTACTTGTTACATTCGTTTTTTGTATTTTTGGATGCTTTTCATTGTTCATGGCCCTGTGTGAGTTCTCTTTGGCGAAGCAATTCGTATTAGCAGGCTTGTCCCTCATCATGACATGAGTTGCAAGCGCGCCAAGAATGATTCTTGCTTTTCATCTCTGTAATTACAGGGTGTCGGGAAACGCAGTTGATCAAGAGAAATTTCTAGGTCATTGCCGTGAGAATGCACTAATATCAGACTACAAGAAAGGTGATCTTGAGATCACTTTTCTGCCTCAGTAGGACTTTTGACTCTCATCTCTTGTGACATTCCAGGTTAATAAGGAAATTGAGCCGTGGATTTTTGACTCGCGCATGCGTGTGGATCCTTGCGAATCTAGTCCATCTCCTTGTGTTACTGGTGCTGATTATATTGGAAAAACAATCTCAATATTGAAAATTGAATTAAAAAATGCATCTCGTATATTAGCGATTAATCCAGAAGATTCTTTTTGTTTTTGTATAGCAGCGACTGGATCTTTTCGGGGAGTCGCAGGTTCACGAGAAATTTTCATGTCACCCAATCGTTTCGCTTTTTTATTGCTTCCTGGGGAAGCAATAAAAATTATTCCAAATTCTGACACTATTGCTGCATACGTTTACAGATTATCGGCCAAATTTCTTTTAGACGAAGCTGTAAGCCACGGTACTCTCTTGCCTAGCCTCTTAAGCCTTCAAGATACGATTCCTGACCATGAGCAATTGATTCTTGCCTGTTCTAAGCAACTATTAAAGTTTTCTTCCATTGGTGATGATCTCTCTGATTTGCGACTTTTAGAGCCTCTTGAGGGTTCGATTGTTTCTTTATTGGCTACTTTGGTTGGCCTATCATCAGATTTTCTGCCAAAGACTTCTTCTGATCCACCTCAGAATATACATGTGGATGTTGCCCTTGCGTATATGGAAGCTAATATCAAGAGAGAGATATCTCTTAGGGATCTTTGTATCGAATGTAGTGTCTCGTCTCGCACTCTTCAGGTGTCTTTCCAGACGGTTATGAGTAAGACTCCTCTGCAAGCTCTTATGGAACTCCGCTTGAACCGGCTGCATGATCTTTTGTTGCAGGGTAAGGAAGTAGGAAATGCTTGTGATCAAGTTGGCCTTCGCCATTGTGGAAGGATTTCTGCAAAATACAAGGATTTATTTGGCGAGTTGCCTCGTAATACGCGCCAACGTCGGTTTTAATTCTTTTATTAATTGTCATCCTATGTATTGTTTAACTGCGATTCCTTTTTGGTTTTGCAATAAGGTCGGTCTTGGTTTAATATTGTTGCATAGTTGTCCTTTTCCTGGTCTTTTGCGTGACTTCATCTAATTCTTCCACTCGCTCGAATTCGTTCATTTTTGTCGATGATGATCCTCGTGTTCGCGATGCTCTTAAAGCTGAGCTCGCTGACATAGGAGTTTCTGCGCTGATTTTGTCAAACCCCTTCGAACTTTTTGATAATACGAAAATTTCAGACTCTTCTGTTATTTTCTTGGACTTAATCCTTCCTACTATGAGTGGAATTGATTGCGTTGAAAGGCTGCGTAGTTCGGGATTTGAAGGCTTTATAGTTGTAGTCACAGCTCTTTGTGATCCCGCTATGCGTGAGCAGGTTCTTGCTGCGGGCGCTAATGATTTTATTATTAAATCCGACTTTTTCGATTCTCTTGAAACTGTCCTGGGTAAGTATTCGGTTTAATTGCGACCTTATTTGTTTCTATTCGGGAGAGGCCTTTAATGCCTGGAATCCTGGTAGTCTCATTCGATTTTAGCTTAGTTCTTCAATTCTTTTGATGTTGAGTTTCTCTCGTATTTATAGTCCGTTACCGCTCACTCTGTAATTTGACCGCTGCGTTGCCATTCCTTGAAAGCGAGCCTTGGAGCGCTCCATAGCGTGAACAACACCAGCGGTGTGACAGGCACTGCTGTGATCACGATGAACGCTTGCAGGGCATCAATCGAGGTGCTGTCACCTAATCCCGTACCGATTCTCAATAACACCAGGGTGAGGCTGCCGATCATCAAGGCCCAGAACAGCCGCAACCGCTGCGATGGCTCATTGCGTCCGCTCACTACCATGGCGGCGGCGTAACTCATCGAATCGGCACTGGTGCACATGAACAGCACCACCAACATGAGCCCGATTGGGATCAGCAGGCCTGAGAGGGGAAGCGCGCTCAGGATGGCCAGCAAGGATGCAGCCGCCCCGCTCTGCGCTAGGGCTTCACTGATGCCTGCGCCTCCGAGCTCCAGGTTCATTCCAGTTCCACCAAGCAAGGTGAACCAGATATTGGTCACGATCGGGCAGAGGATCGCAACGGCTAAGACCAATTCACGGATGCTGCGGCCGCGGCTCACTCCGGCCGTGAACAGACCCATGAGTGGTGCATAGCCCAAAAACCAACCCCAATAAAAAACAGTCCAGCTGTCCAACCACGGTTCAGAGACGTCTGTTCGAGGCATCAAAGCCATCTGAGGCAGATGCACCAGGTAGGTCCAAAAACCGCTGAAAAAATGTTGGATCAGCCAAATGCCAGGTCCGAGGATCAGCAACCCAGCCCCTAATAAAAGAGTGAGCCAAACGTTAAGTTCCGATAGCCACTTAATCCCTTTTTGGATGCCGCTGACGGTGGATGTAGCAAACACTGCTGTGAGCAGGACCACGACAAGCGACTGAAGTCCTGCACTGTCACTCAACCACGGGAGTTGTCCCGCTGCATTGCTGAGTTGAAGCGACAGGAAACCCAAAGGGCCAACGGTGCCGGCGATGGCCGCAACAACGGAAAGGCCGTCCGCAAGATCTCCGATTGGGCCGTTCACCCAACCCTTGGGAAGGATGTTCACCAGGAGAGTGCGAGGCCGCAGCGGTTCGCCCCGCTGTTCCAAAATCGAAAAGGTAATCGTGGTGGTGGTGGCCACAAGCGCCCAGGCGAGGAAGCCCCAGTGCAGAAAACTCACCGCCAAAGCCGGATCCACGGCAGCTGCCGTGCTCCCCACCACCCCTTCAAAGACTGGTGAGGGTGTTTGGAAGTGGTATAGCGGCTCAGCTGCAGACCAGAACACACCCCCGCCCGCGAGCAGGGTGCAAATCAAGACAGCGCACCAATCGAAAAATTTCAGACTGGGCTTGGCTGTTGCTCCCCCAAGGCGGAGCTTCCCAACCGGGCTGATTGCAATGGCGATGGCGATCAGGAACAGAAGCATCACCATCCATTGCCACAGCCCCCCGAGCGAATGGCTGACAATGGTTTTGCCGGTTTCCGTGAAGTGCTTCGCTAACGCCAGATCGATGGCGGAGACCAGCAGGAAAATCAGCAGTGGGATCGCACCAACCCAAAGGGGTGGCTGGCTCAGCGAGGAGCGTTTTGTCGTGGGGGATTCAGACAATGTTGTTCAGAAGAAAAGGTTCAGGCGCGGACGGCGTCGCGTTGGTGGCTCCAGCAGGAGATGTCTGCAGCGGGTTGATCGCCGCTGGCAAGACGGGCGAGTGAATCACCAATCAGCGGCGCAAACTTGAAGGATTGGCCGGATCCGCCGGCAAACAGGCTCAATTTCGGCGTGAGCCGATCCAAGACGAAATTCACATCGCTGGTCATGGAATAGGGGCTCATCACCGTTTCCACCCGTTCTTGCACGCCGTCTAGCTCGTTAAACAGGAAGGTGTCCAGGAGTTCCAGGAGGCGGGCAGGCGCTTCGGTGCACATGGCGTTGGGTTCAGCGACGCGGAGCTCCTTGGGAGACCAGTCGATCCCGGCTTTAATGCGAGGACGCCCATCAGCGGTAGTACTGAGAGAGGGGAAGCCGTAATAGAGGCCTCCGTCATCGCCGCGCTCTTTTTGGAAACAAAACCACTGGGGGTAGCGGCTGGCGAGAGCTGGGTCCACGGTGTAATGGGCCCAGAGCATCGGCCAGATTTCCAGTTTTGGAGCCAGTCCTAATGGGGCCAGCAGGAGTTGACTCCAGATGCCGCAGGCCACAACAACATGCCCTGCACTGATGTGATGACCGCC
Source organism: Synechococcus sp. SYN20 (assembly GCF_014279555.1). Taxonomy (NCBI): domain Bacteria; kingdom Bacillati; phylum Cyanobacteriota; class Cyanophyceae; order Synechococcales; family Synechococcaceae; genus Synechococcus; species Synechococcus sp. SYN20. The sequence continues at coordinate 312,872 of NZ_CP047959.1, forward strand.
TTTGAGGGTGACGCCACCGCCATCGGCATCAATGCTGCTAACCGGACTGTGTTCGACGAGCTGATGGCCAGCAGTACGGGCCGTGCGAACCCAATGGGCAATCACTTTGTCGCTGCGGACGGCACCAGCGGTGGGTTCGAACAATCCAGTGAAATCGGCCTTGGGTTTCAGCGGGAAGCGCTCGGTAATCTGAGCGGCACTCAGGGCTTCGTAGGGGATGCCCTGATCATCCATGACTTTCCGAGCTCCCGGGATCGATCCTTCGATCGTTTCCTCATCCCAGCTTTCGCCGTAAAAAAGAAGTCCATGGGTGTCACGCAGAATTTCCCCCGCATGAGTTTCCTCTTCCCGCCAAAGGCGATTGGCTTCCTGCGCCAGACGGCAGAGCACTGGGTCGGAATACATTTCCCGGAACATTCGCGTTTCGCCGAAGCTGCTGGCTCGCGCATGGGCCAGCGTTTTGCCTTCAAGAAGAATCACGTCGCTGATCCCTCGGCGAGCGAGTGATGCTGCACAGCTGAGGCCGGCCATGCCGCCTCCGATGATCACCACTGCTGCGCTTGAAGGGAGAGATGTGGATGTCATGCGGCTATCCCGAAACTGAGTCCTATGGGATCTTTACCGGTGTGGGCGGCAACTTCAACCAGAGCGTCACTGACAGTGAGGCCATCTCCTCGTTGTTTTAAGAAATCAGTGGCGCGCTGACGCACTTCATGACGCACAAAGTCGTACACCTGCTGGGGTGTGGCTTGACCCCAATCATCAGGCGAGAAGCGCTCGATCGAGTCGGCAATGACCGCGCCAGCATTCACGAGTGGATCGGGCAGGACGCGGATTCTGCGTCGACGCAGATCATCGGCAATTTCGGGCTGCTGGAAAGGCGCATTAGCGGCTGGAACAATCGCTTTCACCTGCATCGCGCTGGCCATCTCTGGGTCAATCAGGCCTGAGATGGAGCAGGGCAAGAGGAGGTCGAGTTCCTGTTCCCACCACGCACTACTGGGTGGAAGGGGTGTCGCTCCAGGGAGTCCCGCCCGCTTTGGGTCCATGTCAACGGTGAAGACATCCCAGCCGTGCTGGATCAAGGTTTTCGCCACCGTTCCACCCACGGCTCCACATCCGTGCACCAGGGCCTTGCCTGGCATAGCCTCTGTCAGAGATTCAGCGAGCACCGCCTCAACGGCACCCACTGTTCCGAAGGCGGTGGCGGCGCTTGCATCCACTGGGCTTCCAACGGCGGCCAAAACATGGGGTGTGAGCGACATCAATCGCTCCATGTCTTCCAGGCTTGTGTTGAGATCACACCCGGTAATCATCGCGCCATTCAAAGATTGGAGAAGCTCAGCGGTGACGCTGATCAACTCATCTTTAACGGCGGCGGGCTCCGCAGCCCTGGCGACAATTTTGCCGCCAGCGAAGCCCGTCCCATAGAGGTCGTGCTTATGGGTCATCAGACTGGCCAACCGATGCCCGTCGGCGATGCAGGCTTCATCACTGGAGTAATTGAGCAGTCGCAGGCCGCCGTTTGCGGGTTTACCGGTATCGCTGCTTTCGGCTACGACAAACACCGAAAGATGATCGGAGACATGTTGAGCCAACACCGACACCGCAGGGGCGCCGGCGGATTGCAGAGAGGCCATGGTCATCAGGCCACACGCTCCATGATCTGGTGGTGCTCCACGTAATCGAGGCTCCACTCCTCTGGGGAGGCTGCAATGCGCTGCTTTAAGCGCTCATACACGAGATCCGCTGTTGCATCTCCAGCGACGGAGGCAAAACTGTGGCGGCTCCAGCTACGGATCGTCGCCATCAGTCCTTCGGCGAAAGCTGCGGTGTCGGCGTCTTCGTTCCAACGCTTGCGATAGGGGCAGGGCACGTGGACCGTGCGCTCATCAACGAGCCTGAGGCCATTGAGGTAGGCCGCTGAAGTCTTGTCCTTGAGGGGCGCCATGAACTCCTCCGGAGACTTGTAGAAGTTCAGGATCGTTCCCTTGCGGTAGATCTCTTCGTGATCACGCCTTCATCAGCCAGGCTGCGCCAGATCTGATGCAGCTGGTCATGAACGTTGCGAGTGACTCCACCGTTATGACCGAGGTATCGGCCTTCTTCATCACGGGACAAATTCACGGTGAGCAGGCGGCCGCCCACGGCGAGCTCCACGCTGCGCAGTTCGAGGACGCTGGCCCAATCCTTCATCGCTTGCGCCGTGAAGCGCTCAAGGGCCTCCTTGTCGTCTGAGGCGAGCACGTGGGTGTGCGTGTTGAGGGGGCCAGGGGATTCACTCAACCAATGCATGGCTGTGGCTGAGAAGCCAAAACTCACGGTCTCAGGGGCCACTAGGGGCTCATAGAAGCTGCGAGCACTCACCAGCACGGTGGGATTGGGAGGGCGACCCAGCTGCTTGGCAATGTTTTCGGCTAGGGCAACGTTGTCGTTGCTTGGTAGATCGTTGCCGATCAAGGTGAGGTGGGCTTTGGGCTGGCGTTTGTGCAGCCGATCCAAAACCTGAGACCACAGCCCAACAGCGGTGCCGCCGTCGGCAGCGCCGTAATCCATCAGCACGTAGCTGGAATCGTTCGTTAATTGATCAACACAAGTCAGGGCCCAGTCCGAGGCGGCATCAATGCAGAGGCGTGCGCCCTCGGTTTGCGCGCTGTAACCCGTGGTCATGGCGATGGCCATAGACCTCGTCAGTAGCAAGGGGCACCGTACAGGGTTGTTCTGTTAGAGGTTTGGCCTTGTGCTCGCGTCTTGGCTTGGCGTGTTGGCGAGAAGCTTCTCCAGCTCTGGCTTTAGCAGGGCAAAGGCGCGCCCTCGATGACCGTGTTGTTTTTTGTGATCCAGAGTCATTTCAGCAAAGGTGAGTCCACTGTTTTTGACCTCGAATACAGGGTCGTACCCGAACCCTTGCGTCCCGCGAGCCCTGAAGGTGATCGATCCTTCGCAGTGCCCCTCCACTGCTGCCAGCACGCTGCCGTCAGGTGCTGCGATACACAGCGCCGCACTGAAGTGTGCCTGGCGGTCGTTGCGATCCCCCAACTCTCTGAGCAGGCGTTGAATGCGTGCTGGGTCCGAGTCTGCGTACCGCGCGGAGTAAACCCCCGGAGCACCGCCAAGTGCATCCACACTCAGGCCTGAATCATCAGCGAGTGCCCAATGGCCAGTGGCTTCAGCAACGGCCCTGGCCTTAAGGAGGGCGTTGTCGCGGAAGGTGATGCCGGTCTCTTCCACCTCGATCCCTTCGGGTTGTGGATCCACTTGCAGGGGCAACTGTTGCAGCAGGTTCGAAAACTCTCGAATCTTGCCGGCATTACCGCTCGCAATCACAAGAACGCGGTTGTTCATATGGCGGCTGCAAAAGTGCGGGCCCAGCTCAGAACCTCCTCAACCCGCGACGGGCTTGGGGCTTCGCAATACAGGCGAAGCAAGGGCTCTGTTCCAGAGAAGCGCAGCATCAGCCAATGGCTTGGGCCGAGCCTGAGTTTGACGCCGTCTGTGGTGATCACCTCGAGAACAGGGCATCCAGCGACTTCTTGGGGAGGCGTGTCAGCCAAAAGGGCTTCCAGCCGGCGGCGGGACTCCATGTCGGCGAGGCGGAGATCGAGACGGTCGTAGTGAGCCTCGCCACCACACCGCTCTTGGATGGTTTTCATGCGCTCGCCAAGGGGCTGCTTCCCTTCCACCAACGCTTCGAGCACGAGCACGGCGGCAAACAGGGCGTCCCGTTCTGGCAGGTGCATGCCAAATCCCACGCCGCCGGACTCCTCTCCGCCGATCAGCACCTCTCCGGCCAACATTTCAGCCGCGATGTACTTGAAGCCCACAGGCAGTTCAAGGACCTCCCGGTCTAGATCTTCCGCAACAAGGCGCATGAGGTCGGAACCGCTCACCGTTTTCAGCACCGATCCAGGCAGATTTTTGGCACGAGCCAAGTGATCGATCAGCAGTGGCATCAACTGCTGGGTGCTGCAGAACCGTCCGTTTTCATCAACGGCGGCAATGCGGTCGCCATCGCCATCAAAGACCAGGCCAACGGCATGGCGGCCATCTGCTTTTGAGGCTTTCACCGCTGCCATCAGTTCCCCAAGGTGAGGGGCCAGGGGTTCCGGCGCACATCCACCAAATAGTGGATCACGGTTGGTTCGGATCTCGGTGATCAGATCCTTGGCGTCGTCGCCCAATAGGTCTGACACGCAGCCGGCTGCCGAGCCATGCATGGGATCGACGAACACGTGGATCCCCATGGTCCGCAGGCCAACGGTCAGAGCCTGCAGGTCAAATTTGGTTCGCAATCCTGCGAGATGTTCTCCGCGGCCATCAAAACGTTCGCTACTGCCAGCCACCGGCACTGTGATGCCTCCAGCGGCCAGCCGTCGCTCCACCGCAGCAGTGAAGGTGCCCTCCACCGATCCACCAAAGGGGCCTTTGATTTTGAGCCCAAGCCATTCCGGAGGGTTGTGGCTGGCGGTGATCACAAGTGCTCCGAGTGATTGGCGTTCCACCACTGCCCAGCTGCAGGCCGGTGTGGGAACGGCCGTATCGGTGAGCAGCGGTTCCAGGCCGCAGCCGCGGACGGCTGCAGCTACAACTTCGGCGAGTTCAGGGGCGAGGAAGCGGCGGTCGTAGCCGATCACCACGGTGCGACTGTTTAAGCCTTGAGGTGCCTGGTGGGCGAGCTCCTGGGCTGCGGCGACGGCCACAGGAAGCAATCGCTCCACAGTGATATCCACCCCCAAAATCCCTCGCCAACCATCAGTACCAAACCGGATCGGAGAGGCGTCCAGTGGAAGAGGGGAAGACACCATGGGTTGCAATCGATGCACAGGATCTAGCAGCTGGCCGCCTTACCGTCGGTTGATGGGTGCCACCCCTCACGCTGACAAGCCACTCACCGACAGGTTGCTGCGGAGCTGGGTGCGCTGCCGAAGGAGGGCATGGCTCGACCGCCATGCCAATCCAGATGATCGCCTCTACACCGCGCATCGCACCTTGCAGTTGGATGACCAACAGCGCAGTTTTGTGGCCTTGCTGCCGGGAAAGCCAGGCCATGGCCTGTCGGCTTGCGAGCGCGGAGATGCCGGAGTTGTCGGGGTGAGGTTGCGCGGTGTTATGCCGGACGCCTCATCCCTAAAGGATGTGGCTCTAGAAGCCCATCCGCCTCTGCTGGAGAGGGTGAAAGGGGCGAGTCGTTGGGGGGACTTTGCCTATCGGCCCGTGATCGCTCGGCAGGGCCGCCGCTTAACCCGAGAACACCGTTTCCAGCTTGCTTTGGCTGGACGCTTGTTGGCTGAATTTCAAGGTGGGCCTGTGCCTGATGGCCTTGCCCTGGCAGGGTCGGGGCGACGTTTAGAGCGTGAGCGCTTACCGCTTGGCAACAGCTTGAATCGCCAGCTCGACGACTCTCTGCTGCGACTGTCAGCCGATCTGAACAGAACCGATCCGCCAGCTTTGACGGCAGATCGTCGCAAGTGCACCCTCTGCAGCTGGCGGGGGCTCTGCAACGACGTTGCGTCTCAAGAAGGGCATCTCAGTGAAGTGAGTGGAATTGGCGCCAAAAGGCGGGAGATGCTTCAAGACATTGGGATCCATAGCCTTCAGGCCTTGGCCGCAGCCAACCCCAAGGATCTCGCTGGGCAGCTCAAGAGCTTCGGCGAACAGCACGCGGCGATGGCGGCCCCTTTGGTGGCTCAAGCCCGTGTTCAACGCGATGGGGTTGTGGAGCGTCTTGATGCGCTTCCCGCCTTGCCTGAATTGCGGAATGCTCCAGGGGTGTTGCTCTACGACATCGAATCAGATCCGGATGCGCGCGATGACTTTCTGCACGGATTTGTCCGCTTGCCCAAGAACGGGTTGGCGAATGACGGAGTCTCTAGTTGGGATCTGACGCGTGCCGCCTACCACCCGCTGCTGGTGCTTCAAGAGCATGGTGAGAAGCGCTGCTGGCAAAGGATCCAGCGCTTTCTTTCCACCTATCCCGATTGGTTGATCCTTCATTACGGCGAAACCGAGTCGTTGGCCCTGTTGCGTATGGCCAAACGCCAAGGCGTTTCAGAGACAGAACAGAAAGCCCTGCGAGAGAGGTTGATTGATGTTCATGCCCGCTTGCGTGCCCATTGGCAACTTCCCCTTAGCAGCTATGGCCTCAAGGCCGTAGCGGGGTGGAGAGGATTCAAGTGGGGCCAGGCAGGAGTGGATGGAGCAAGGGCTCTGTTGTGGTGGCGTCAGTGGCATGGTGAGGGATCCAACGCGCGGGGTTCCAGTCATGCCTTGCGTTGGATCCTTACTTACAACCGCGACGATGGCTTGGCCACATGGGCGGTGGCGCAATGGTTGTTGAGTGGTGATCAACGCCCGAGCTAAGCGCGGGAGGGTGGCTCGGAAAAGGCCTGCGGTTTGAACAACTGAATTGTTCCTTGATCGCCTTCGAGAGTGAGTTGGGGATCTGCCAATGCTTGTCGGCGCACCAGGGCGAGGCCAATCCATTCCTGGGGCGACCCATCAGCAGACGCAATCTCAACAGCGGAGGTGATGACACCAGCGCGGTCCCCTTGGCGTCGCAGCACGCTTCCCCTCTCAGGGTGAGTCCCCTGAAGATCGCTGGAGAGGGCGCGCCAACTCCGCAGTTGCTGTTTGACTTCCCCTTTTGAAGCGAGCTTTGCCACCGTTTCCTGCCCCAGGTAACACCCTTTGTTGAGGTGGACCCAGGGGGAGAGGCCCAGTTCAAAGGGATTGGTGGTTCCATCCAATTCACCAGCACCGAGAGGCCACCCCTGTTCCAGACGCCAACGATCGAGCTGGTTGGTGTTGGCGGCCTCACTGGCGGGGAAGCGATCGCTTTGGTTTGGCTCATCCTCTGTCCAACACACATTGACCGGCTCCATCGGCTGGCCTTGAACCAGGAGCTCTTGTCTGCGTTGTTGGCGGGTCCCTTTGAGGCGGACGCGGTCGGCGGGAAAGATCACGCGATCGAACCCTTGGCTTACGGCATCCACCGCTCCAGCGAGAACGAGCACATCAGCACCTGTGGCGTCCATGCGGATTTCAAGCAGTGCCTGCACCCTTCCGGTGGCATCAAGCCAGCAGGCAGGAAGGGGATTACCGTCCTCAGCCTGCTGAACGTCGGCACTCGTCTGACCTTGAAGAAACGTGCGACTGCCACTCCCTTCGAGTCGCAGCACCGGGAAGTATTCATTCCAAAGGAGCCTTCTCATGCTTGGAACTCACGGGACTTGGCGGCCACCTCTTCCAGGCGATACAGGCTGTGTAATTCAAGGCCAGCAGCTTGCATCGCAGCAGCCCCTCCCTCTTCACGGTCAACAATCGTCACCACCCGATTCACGCTGTAGCCAGCAGCTCGGAGTTGTTCAACAGCCTTGATGGATGACCCACCGGTGGTGACCACATCCTCAAGAACGGTGATGAGCGCGCCCTGCTCTGGCAGGGGACCCTCCAGCCAGGCACCAGTGCCGTGGCCTTTGGCCTGCTTCCGCACGATCAGAGCATCCAGGGAGCGTCCTCCCTGGGCAGCAGCAAGGGCGACGCCACTCACGAGCGGATCGGCTCCAAGGGTGAGGCCGCCAACGGCTGCCGCATCGGCTTCCACTAGGGCCAACATTGCCGGGCAGAGCAGGGCTAGACCTGAGCCGCTCAAGCTGACCGGCTTGCAATTCACGTAGTGATCACTGCTGCGACCGGACGCGAGGGTGAAGTTGCCGTGGCGGTAAGCCTCCTTCGCTAAACGTTCCAGCAGGGGATCGTGTTCAAAAAGTTGAGACATCGGGGCTGGTGCGCAGCGAATCCTCTGCCTAGTTTGCGCGCAGTGGTGACGGATTTTGTGCGCAGGCTCCCGTTTGGTGTTCTGGTGATCATGGGCCCACTCGCTCTGTGGCAGGCGGACCCTGGTCATGCCAATCCTGTGGTTTGCGTGACGAGCCTTGAAGCTCCTGCGCCTGCAAGCAGTGGTGGCGAGGTCTTTGCTCCTGTTGAGGTGACTCGCTGTGGCCCTGTTAAAACAACCGACGCGATGGTCACGGAGCGGTTTTATACCTGGACGGCACCCTTCGCTCGTGGGGTGGATGTGATGCACCAGATCACCGACCTTCTTGGCATTGCCGTGGCGGGGCCTGAGGGCAACAGGGTGATGGGATTTGGCTTCCCCGACCAAACGATTGTTTGGGATGGATCTGCCTTGCAATCCACCTATCAGGTGTTGATGGAGGAGCAAAGTCCAGCGATTCCGTGGCGCACGGTGGATATTTCCAACGGGTTCACGAGCAGCTTGGCGGAGGAGGGGCAGGTCAGAATGCCAATCGAGCGAGATGATCCACCCCCTGCACCCATTCGTGCCTTGTGGTAAACCCGTGCTAACGCGGGGGTCTAGCAATCTGGTGAATGCAGCGAACTCATAATTCGCCTTAGCCGAGTTCGATCCTCGGGACCCCCATTCATTCTTGACTCATGCGCAACCTGCTGCTGATCGCGCTTTTGGTCTTACCGGCGTTTTTTGCAGCGGCTGAAGTTTCACTGCTGCGTTTGCGTCCGAGTCGCGTTCATGAATTGCGTGAGGAGGGCCAGCCCGGTGCTCTGGCGGTCGAGCGCCTCCAGCGCCGGTTGAGAAGGGCTCTGCTGATGACCCAGTTCGGGACCACCTTGTCGTTGGTGGCGCTCGGTTGGATTGCCAAAGGTTTTGGTCAGCGTTGGTGGCCGATGGACACACCAGCCGGTCGTTGGTGGGATCTGGCCTGGTTCCTTGTGTTGGTGGTCTTGGCCACGCTGCTGTCTGGGCTGCTCCCACGTGCTCTGGTCCTCAGCCGTCCTGAGCCAGCAGCCTTGCAATTGTCTCCTGTGTTGGAAACCACCATGCAGGTGTTGCGTCCCCTGCTGTCCTCCCTGGAAGTCATCGCCTCACTCCTGCTACGTCTTGTGGGCTTGAAGCCTCGCTGGGATGCCCTCGTGCCGGCACTCACAGCCGGTGAGTTAGAGACGCTCGTGGAGAGCGGGGGAGTCACGGGCCTACGGCCAGATGAACGCAACATCCTTGAAGGGGTGTTTGCGTTACGGGATATGCAGGTGAGGGAGGTGATGGTCCCTCGTTCTGGGATGGTCACCCTGCCGGTGGAGGTGCGTTTCGCCGAGTTGATGGAGGCCGTTCACCGCACCCGGCATGCGCGTTTCCCTGTGATTGGGCAGTCACTGGATGATGTTCGTGGTGTGCTGGATTTACGCCGGTTGGCTGAACCCATCGCCCGTGGCGAACTGCAAAAAGACTCCGCTTTAGAGCCTTATTTGAGTCCTGCAGAGCGGGTGCCGGAGACCAGCAATCTCGCTGAATTGCTTGCGATTATTCGATCTGGCCATCCGTTGTTATTGGTAGTGGATGAACACGGGGGCACCGAGGGATTGGTCACGGCAGCCGATCTCACGGGTGAAATTGTTGGGGATGAGCCAGAGCATGAAAGTGCCGAGCCAGACCTGCAGGCGATTGAGGGCCAGGAGGGTGCCTGGCTGGTTGCTGGCGATTTGGAGATCTTTGAGCTCAATCGCCAACTCGACCTTGACCTGCCTGAGGCCTCGGACCATCACACGCTTGCTGGCTTCCTGTTGGAACGCTTGCAGCACATTCCTGCCGCCGGAGAAGCGCTGCGGCACAACGGAGTTCAATTTGAAATCATCATGATGAGAGGCCCGCGCATCGTTCAGGTGCGACTGGTGATCCCTGGTGTGACGAATTGCTGAAGCGGTCCTAGCGGTTGATCACCGATAATTAGATCTGACCTGCATTCCCTCCGATGACCGACCCTATGGTTCCGGTAAAGGTCGGAGTAATCGGAATCGGCAACATGGGTTGGCATCACGCCCGTGTGCTCAGTCTCTTGAAAGACGCGGATCTGGTGGGCGTTTCTGATCCGGATGGGGAGCGTGGCGCGCTGGCCAAAGACCAATTTGCTTGCCGTTGGTTTGCGGATTATCGCGACATGTTGCCTGAGGTCGAAGCGGTTTGTATCGCTGTGCCAACCCTGCTTCACCATGCCGTTGGTTTGGCCTGTTTAGAGGCTGGACTGCACGTTTTAATCGAAAAGCCAATTGCGGCCAGTCAGGATGAAGCGGCTTCACTCAGCGAGTCGGCAAGTCGGGTGGATCGGCTGCTGCAGGTGGGGCATATCGAGCGTTTCAATCCTGCGTTTCGTGAATTAACCAAGGTGGTGGCGAATGAGGAAGTTGTCGTACTGGAAGCCAGACGTCACAGCCCCCATTCCGATCGAGCTAACGATGTTTCTGTGGTTCTTGATTTGATGATCCACGATTTGGATCTTGTCTTGGAACTTGCTGGGGCCTCTGTGGTGCATCTATCAGCGGCTGGTGGACGTAGTGCAGAAGGACCGATCGATTACGTGAACGCAACACTTGGATTCGACAACGGTGTGGTCGCAAGCCTGACGGCGAGCAAAATGAGTCATCGCAAGATCAGAAGCTTGAGCGCTCACTGCCGCGGGAGCCTGGTGGAAACGGATTTTTTAAATCACACCTTGCATATTCATCGGCGTGCGCATGAGTGGTATTCCGCTGATCACGGCGAGCTGCTGTACCGCAATGACGGTTTCATTGAAGAGGTGAGCACGACTTCGATCGAGCCGCTTTATGCCGAGCTGGAGCATTTTCTTCAGTGTGTTCGTGGACGTGAAACCCCCGCTGTGGACGGTCAGCAGGCATCAAGGGCCCTTCGTCTTGCCGATTTGATTGAGCAGGCTGTGGAGCGGCCAGGAGTTGGCATTGCTCTGGACGCTCCGATCTGATTTAGAGAAGACCTTCTTGTTCAGCCAGCTCCCGTAGCGCTTCGATTTGCCACTGGCGGCATTGCGCTGGAGAGGCTTTGTAAAACTGTTGCCAAGCGGCAGCTTTGTACTGGCTGTAGGTTCCAATGTCTTGTTGGGGATGGGTGCTTTGCCAGCCCACCCGAACGGCATGACCAATCACCACATCCAGTGCGATGTCGTCTTCAAAGTGCATGTCGGGGTTGGTCGTCGTAAAGGCCATCAGCGAAAGCAGGCTTTCAGAGCACAGTTGGCGGTATTCAGCGGCTTCAATGCGACTGAGCAGGTGCTCGACCTGAATGGCGAAGTTGCGTTCTCCTGGCGTTTTTTCGAGCACCAAGGCGCTGTTGAGCCGGTTGCGCCGCTCTAACTTGTCTCCAATCACAAGGCCGCGGCAGTGATGCAGTAAGGACCAGATGCCGGCATAGAACTCTTTCGGGACCTGCTGCAGGGAGCCCAGTCGCATCCGGTGTTGGAGCCAGTCCGATCCGCTGGGTCGTTCTTCAAGGGGCTCAGGCACGGTCCACTGCACATGGCCGCGCAGGTGAAGCAGCTCGCGTCGCTGTAGGGCTGCTCGGGCGTGGTCGACGTCATTTAGGAGTGCTTGAAGACGCAAACTGATCGCATGGGGGGCTTCGCTGCACAGGGCTTCAAAGGCTTCGTCCTGGCTGAGTTGGCGTTCGGATGCGAGCTCTGAGGTGAGCAGAAGCAGGAGTTGACCGAGCTGCAGGGTGAGCGTCCCCTTGAGTTTTTCCGGTTCTCGACGGGCAAGACCATCAAGAGCCACCAGCAATTCCTGTTGCAACATGCGCTCACGGCCGTCATTGCCACAGGTGCGTTCAATCAGGGCAGCGATCGCCGGGCTTGAGGCCGGGGCGCTGAGGCGAGAGTCGCTGGTGTAGTTCCTTCCTACGACCACTTGCTTCTGGCGGCTGAGCAGGTCGATGACAGCATCCTCGAGTTGGGGATGGACGAGCCCCATCGCGCCAGCGCAACGGCGAGCTACGTTCCAGTCCTCCTGGCTGAGCCCGCGGTGGTAAATCTCCTCGAGCAGGGTGATCAGCTCAATCGGTGTTCCTTTCGGGCCGCTGAGGATCGCTCGATGACCGAGTTGACGCTTCAGCAGTTCAAGCACTTCGGCTTGTTCCCGAAGTGAATGGCTGCTCCAGAGACGATCACGGAGTTGAGCGAGGGGGATGTCATCGAGCTCCTGCTCCTGGGCTGCGGTGAGGTCACTGAAGTCGGTGGAGTCCTGCAAATAACGCGCAGCGTCGCTGCGTTGATGGGCATGGTTCCTGGGTGTTGCGGCTGGCAGCGTCACCCATTGAGCGCTGTGGGCGAGTGTTTCAAGGTCGCTGAAGCAAACGGGAACATCTTCAAGCTGTCCTGAGTGCAGACGCGTGGTGAGATCCTTCAGCAGCTCTGGATTGTTCTCCAGCAGGGCGGCTTCAATCGGGATCAATAAGAGCGGAGAACCCTCTCCGCGCCAGTGCCGCTGCAGCAGGTGCAGTTCATTGAGAACCGTTTCCATCAGCTGGCGTGGGTCATGACTCACGAAAAAGGTGTCTTCTTCCAAGACAGCCGGCAGGACGGCAAGCTGCTCGTCGCCCTGCCTATAGAGGCGGGCTGTATCCGAGGTGTCGGCTCGGAGCATCGGTAGACCGCTCAAGCGGAGAGCCTCATCGCCTCCGACGGCGCTGAGGCGATCGTTGAGGTTGCTGGATGGCACGACCTGGATGGGGCAGGCCTCCGGATCGCTCACTGGCAACCCTTGTGCCTTGAGTTCGGTTGCGAGTGCGCTGCTGGTTGGTGCAAGGGCAACCAGGACCTGTTCGGCGCCGATCTCGGCCTGAAATCTGCGCCCGCAGGGATCAAGGTCCGCTGGCTCGATCAGTCCTTCCATCAGCATCTCCCCGAGCCAGGCAAGGCTCTGGGTCCAGAGCAGAGGCACGTTGTCGTTGGCTAGTCGTTGTTGGCTTCCCGGTGCCCGTCGTTCAAGTTCGATCGCACTGTCTGGAACCAAATAGAGCTCTGGGTAGAGCTGTTGGCCCTGGCGTTCGACCTGCAGGATTTTGAGCCGTTCTTGCCAGTAATGCGCGTCGGTCCAACGCTCTTCACAGCAGGCTGTGAGCTGCTCATAGGCCAGGAAGAGAGGCCACTCCGATTCCACGCCTTCGAAGTTGACCAGTTCGGCCCGTTCGTAATGCAGTCGACTGACGTCCTCTACAACGGTTTGATGACCGTCCCGGCGGAAGCGTTTGTATCCGTAGGGGCCTCCTAGCTCCCGCCGGATTCGCTGGACGGTTCGCTCCACCAGGTCTCGCTCCTCCACCGCCCAGGCTGGGTAGCCGATCACAGACAGACAAGCGCTGTCGACTTCTTTGCTAGCCGATTCCCTTGGCAGCAGTCCTTGGAGTGCCCGGCGCAAGCGGACGACAGCGCCTTGAGGCACCAGCACTTGCACCGATCCATCGCCGTGGGAACTAAACAGATCCACGCCATCGAGGGCTTCTAGTGCCGCTTTGGCCATGCCAATGGAGCTGGCGTTGCGTTCGGGTAATCCTTCATTCCCCTTGTCCCCACGCTCCCAGATTCCGTAGTCGGGCACGCGGTAGGCCCGGGCTACGTAGTAGACGAGGTTTTGGATGAAAGCCACTTCGTGGCGGTTGCGAATCACGGCGATCCCGCCGCGGCTCAGTTGCGCTAATTGCAACAAAAACAGAGAGGTCGCATCGAGCTGCAGATGCCCCCAGCCGTCATCGGCAACCACCTGATCGCCATTGGCGCTGTTGTATTTGGCATGCAAGGCGTCGAGTGGATCGAGGCTGTATTTAAAGCGCTCCACTTTTGAGGCTTGGCGCATCATGCTGTTGAGCAAGCCGCGCATCAGCCCCAGAACTCGTTGTTCGAGTTCCCAACTGCGTTGGGTGGTGCCCCCGTGCTGGCGACGATGGGCGATGGCCAGGCCCCAAACGCACTGAATCGAGTACACGCAGTCGCGAACCCAGGCGTCTCCGTAATTTCCGTGCACGGTGTTGGCCGTGCTGGCTGGAAGCAATCCGCTCACTGGATGCTGACGTTGCAAAACCACCGTTTCGATGGCTACATCCAGGCTCTTGAGTTTTTCAAGGCGTAGCGCGTGTTGCTCCTGAGGGTTCGGATGCGACAAAACCGTGGCCTTCCAGGGGACCGGATCTAGATTCTCCCTCGCAGTCGAGTTAGGGATGGACATCACCAGCACCGGTCCGCGTGATCAACGTCGCTTCCAAGTGCTTGGGGTGCCAGTAGATGCGTGTCGCGATGTCACTGCAGCAGCCATTGGTGTGCATGCCGATGGGGGAGGTCAGATCGTGACCCTGAATGCCGAGATGACGATGGCAGCACGAGCCAACCCTCGTTTGGGTGCAGTGATTGCTGACGCCGATCTGGTGGTCCCCGATGGTGCAGGCGTTGTGTGGGCTCTTCGTTTACAAGGCGTACGCGTTCGCCGAAGCCCTGGCATTGAGTTGGCGTGGGAACTATTGGGTTACGCCGAGGCCCATGGTTGGTCTGTGGCACTCGTGGGTGCTGCGCCGAAGGTGATGGAACGCTTGTGTGATCGCTTGGTGGTGGAGCGCCCTGAACTGCAATTGGTGCTGGCGCAACATGGCTATCTCAGCGAGGAGGATTGGCCCGAGCTCGAAGCAAGCTTGTGCGAGCTCAACCCTGACTTGGTGCTTGTGGCGCTCGGCGTTCCCCGTCAAGAACTTTGGACACAGCGTTTAAAAGCCACGCAAACCGGTGTCTGGATGGGGGTTGGCGGCAGCTTTGATGTTTGGGCTGGCCTCAAGGAACGAGCGCCACAATGGGCAAGCCGTTTCCAAGTGGAATGGCTTTACAGGCTCGCACAGGAACCAAGCCGCTGGAGGCGTTATCTCGCACTGCCCCAGTTTGTTTGGGCTGTTTTGGTCAGCGGAAGCCGACGGAAGCCTGCCAAACAAAAGCAAGCAACAGGAAAAACAACGGAATGATCGGCAGGATGTCGATCAGCGGACCGAAGGCTTGATAGGCCTCAGGTAACTGGGCCAGCAAATCGAGGGTGTAAGCAGCCATCCCGGCGAATTCATGGTCGGAGCTCGGACGCTACCACGTGTGATGGGCTATGGAGCTCGGCTCCCACGGAGCGAAATCCTCTGAAAAGCAACCATCACGAATGGCTTGCCCCATCGCGGTGGTGAATCGGATCAAATGGGTGAGGTTATGGATGCTCAAGAGCGTGAGGCCGAGCAGTTCCTCACTACGAATTAGATGATTCAGATAGGCACGGGTGTGCTGGCGGCAGGCGATGCAGGGGCAGCTTGCGTCTAACGGCGTGTGGTCGTGCCGGAACCGAGCGTTGCGCAGGTTCCAGCGCTCGCCCCCAACCAGTGCCGTTCCATGCCGTCCAAGACGGGTGGGCAGAACGCAATCAAACATGTCGATTCCATTGGCGACAGCGACTGCCATTTCACGCAGGGTGCCAATGCCCATGAGGTACCGGGGGCGATCAGCGGGTAACAGGGGTGTGACCTGGCGCACGATCTGATGCATCTCCTCCACCGGTTCGCCAACGCTGACGCCGCCGATGGCGATGCCGGGGAGGTTGAAGTCCGCCACCGTTCGCGCGCTCAGCTCCCGAAGGTGGGGGAAACAACCACCTTGCACAATCCCAAACAGAGCTTGATCGTCGCGTTGATGGGCGTCTGCACAGCGGCCTAGCCAGGCGTGCGTGCGCCGGCAGGCCTCCGCGACATCGTTTTCTGTGGCTGGATAGGGCGGACATTGATCGAAGGCCATGGCCACATCAGCGCCAAGGCGCATTTGGATCTGCATCGACCGCTCTGGGGTCAGCAAGATGCGGCTGCCATTGCGAGGGTTGCGGAAGTCCACCCCTTCGTCGTCAATGCGGTTGAGGTCGCCGAGGCTGAACACCTGGAAGCCACCGGAATCGGTGAGCATCGGACCGTCCCAGCCCATGAACCGATGCAGCCCCCCGGCGTCAGCAACGATCTCCTCTCCAGGTTGGAGATGCAGGTGATAAGTGTTGGACAGCACCATTTGGGCGCCGGTCTCTGCCAATTGGGAGGTGGTCACCCCTTTCACGGTGCCCAGCGTGCCCACGGGCATGAACCGTGGCGTCATCACGGGACCGTGAGGTGTGTGGAAGCATCCACAACGAGCGCCCGTGTTGCGGCAAGTGGCCTGAATCTCGAACTGGAACACAGGCCCTCCGTGCAACGCATCAATTTACGGTGAGCCGTGTTGGTCGATCGGTTGAGGTCATGCCTTCAGCGCCCTCGTGGCTGCGCGATTTAGTGGGTGCATGGATTTTTTATTCCGTGCTGCCTGCCTGGCCCTGGCCTCAGCCTCGCTTTGAACGCATCGCCCGCTTTGCTCCTTGGATCGGCTTGGTCATTGGTGGTTTGCAGGCGGGATTGTGGTGGCTTTTGTCCGGTTTGGAATGGCCTCAAGTCGCGCTCGTTCCAGCTGTTTTGGCCTTGGGGTTGTGGCTCACTGGTGGGCTCCATTTCGATGGGTTGATGGATACGGCTGATGGTCTCGCTGCAGGGCCTGAGCGTTGCCTGGAGGCGATGGAGGACAGCCGTGTGGGTGCCAGTGGTGTGCAGTTGTCCGTGGTGGTGCTGTTGTTGCAGTTCGCTGCTTTGGTGCGCTTGGGGCCGCTGGCACCGATCGCTTTGCTGGTCACGAGCGCTTTGGCAAGGGTGTCGCCCCTTTGGGCCATGGCGCGGTTCGCTTATTTGCGGGTGAATGGAACGGCTGGTTTTCACCGCCGTCACCAAAAGGGTCTTGGAGACGTTGTCCCCACCCTGGTTTTGTTGGTGGTGTTGAGCCCACTGAACCCACTGTTTCAGCAGCTGCCGTTCTGGATGGCTCCTCTTTGTTTGCTGAGCGCTTTGGTTGTGGCTGAGTGGCTTGGCCGGCGCCTCGGAGGGATGACGGGAGATGGTTATGGAGCTGTTGTGATGCTCAGCGAGACCTCTGGTTTGTTGTTGACGGCCCTGTTGGCGCCTTCTCTGGGCTCGGGGGCAGGCTGAGGAGGAAGCCATTGCCGCGGCTGGGCAAGCTGGGGTCGAGCTGGTTCGGATTGGTGCTTAAAACCAGTGCCCCGCCTCGTTCTTCGGCGAGAAGGCGAGCGAGGGCGAGCCCTAGCCCGGATCCGGATTGATCCTTGCTGCTGCTGCCCCGTTCGCCTTTGCGGAAGATCAGTTCTTGTTCTTGATCTGGGATGGGAGGTCCCCCGTCCCAGATCAAGATGCTGTGCTCCAGCAGGCTGAGGCCTAGTGGACAGCCTGTGGGGCTGTAGCGGAAGGCATTTTCCAGCAGATTGGCCACGACCTCTGAGACAACGGCATCGTCATCTGGCCGAATCTCTTGAGTCCAATCAGGCCAGTTTCTTGGTGCTTGCCATGCGCGGTTCTGAAGTGCGGCAGTTGCGGCAGCCCGTTCAATCAGAGGTTGGAGCAGGTGTTCGATCGTGAGCCCTGGCCCCTTTGATGCCACCTGGGGAAGAAGAAGTGGGGCGGGCGCCTCGGGGCCATGCGGCAGGTTCTCTTGACCGATGAGATCCAGGGATGTGATGTAGCGGTCGAGCTGGGCCTGCTCTTGAAGAAGCCCTGTGACGAGTGGGCGTTGGAGATGCTCTGGCCCCAAGCGTCGGAGCAGAAGCTGGGCATAGGTGCGCAAGGCTGCCAGTGGGTTGCGCAACTGATGCACCACAAGATTCATCTGTTGGCGATGCTGATGGAGCTCGTCTAGTAAGCGGCTGCGTTCGAGCTCAAGGCCAAGGCTGTAAGCCAAGGCAGAGGCGCTGGCTTGCAGGCGGTGATCGAGTTGCTCGGACCATTCCGATTCGCGCTGCTGCTCTGCTCTCAGAACTCCTAACAAGAGGTCGTCATGGCGAAGGGGAAACCAGTGCCGCTCTGGCGCCGGAATGCGCAGAAGGGGGTCGTCGGCAATCTCCGGGAGTCGGCCACCATCTGGAGGCCACTGATCCAACATCGTGAAGCTGGGCGCGTCTCCCTCACTGCTTTGCGCGATGTAAACAACAAGTCTCTCCAGAGACGCGTCGCCAGAGAAGCTCTGCAGCTGTTGCTTGACCAGGGTTAGGAACCGGTTGGACAGCTGCATGCGTGAAATTGTGTGCCTGGATATAGCCGGGACAGCAACCCAAGAGTGAACCGTCTTGCCAATTCAGGAAAAAGTCTTAAGATCAGATGATCGACCGACGGCGCTCTTCGTTGAGGTGCCGGTTTCCTGTCGATTCTGCTCGGGTTGCACTTTCGTTGCTACCAAGGTTACAGCAGAGGTTGATGTGTCTCCTGTTGTCATCGGTTCTATGCCGTTGAAAGCGATGGTGTTTGTCGATTGTTCGTGCCGCTTTGGCTGCGCGATCGATCCCCCGATTCGCTGACGTCACGATGCTCTTTATGAGCGTCTCACTTGATCGTTTGCCGCTTCAAAACGGTGCCGGTCTTTCTTGACAGCCCCCTCTCACTCCCTCAACAGGGATTTTTGCCCAATGTCCAAAAAACGTAAGAGGATTAGTCGTCGTCGCCTCGCTGGCCAGCGTGTGCTGGCGCATGTGCCGACTCACCATCTCGAAACTGGTGAACACAAGCCTGTGACAGCGGCTCGCCGCTATATCGCTGAGGGTGTTCTCATGCCCCCGGCCCTGGTCAACGTGCGCCGTAACGAACACACCACAGACAAATTCTTCTGGGGTGAAAAAGGACTGTTCAGCGCTCAGTACGCCGAGGAAAATCATTTTCTGTTCCCTTCCCTTCGTTCCATCGTTGATCACGTTGGTGAAGAGGTCATCTTTGAAGGCCTAGACCTGGCGTCTGATGATTGGGAGGAAATGGAAGAGTACGAATACGCCTTCGTCTGATTCCCTTTCATTCCAACCCTTGATTGCAAAGCCCTTAAGCGCTCTGAGCTGGTTGATCCAGCCAACGCTTGAGGGCTTTTTTCATTTCAGCCTGAGCCTCAACGGGGATGGCATGACCATGGTCAAAACTGAAGAGATCGCAAGCTTGATTGCTGTCCGCTAAGTCATTTTTTAGCGCTAAGGCGGCTGAATGCGGTACGACCTCGTCATGCCGTCCATGCAGAAGAAGCACAGGTGGGCGAGTTAGAGGGGCTTGCCAGTTGGGGTGGGGATAGGCACTGCATGCAATTAATCCGGCGAGAGGCAAGTCACAGCCGGCAGCCATGGTCATGGCACCTCCTTGAGAAAAACCCAAGAGCACCGTTGCTTCCAGTGGAATCTCTTCTGAACTCAAGCTGTTGATGCGTTCTTTTAACCCTTCAACAGCTGCTGGAACGGCGGCCCAATCGGCGGGGAAGAGGCCATACCACTGTCGTCCTGATCCTTGGCTTTGGCGTTGGGGAGCTTGCAGGGCAACCAGCTCGAGTGGTGTCGCGATCGCCTCGGCGAGCGCTTCTCCCAGCGGCATCAGGTCGCCGGCATCGGCTCCCCAGCCATGGAGAAGAACGAGGCGTGCCTGAGCCCGTGCTGTGGGTTGGCGGAGCAGATCGGCGGCCATGGCATTAGGTGCGCGGTTGCTGCGTAGGTTGGCCTAAGCCCTGTCTTTCGTCCTGCTGCCATGGCTCCAACTGCCTTGCTGAGCGTGTCTGATAAAAGGGGTGTGGTGCCCCTCGCTGAGGCTCTCAATCGGCTCCATGGTTATCAGCTGCTATCCAGTGGTGGAACAGCCAAAGTGCTTGAAGAGGCTGGATTGCCCGTCACGCGAGTGGCAGACCACACCGGAGCCCCTGAGATCCTTGGTGGTCGCGTTAAAACCCTCCACCCTCGAATCCATGGCGGAATCTTGGCGAGAAGGGGAGATCCGGCCCATGAGGCGGATCTCCTCGAACAGAAGATCGATCCCATCGATGTGGTGGTGGTGAACCTTTACCCGTTTAGGGAAACCATCGCAGCCCCCGATGTGAGTTGGGACACCGCCATTGAGAACATCGATATTGGCGGACCCACGATGGTTCGCTCTGCTGCCAAAAATCATGCCCATGTGGCGGTGCTCACCAGTCCTGAGCAGTACGACAGTTTTTTGCAAGCGCTGTCTGGATCGGCTGGAGGCGTGGACGCCAATGTGCGCCGGCAGTTGGCCTTAGAGGCATTTGCTCATACGGCTGCCTATGACGTTGCGATTAGTCGTTGGATGCAATCTCGCCCTGAGTTGCAACCTGCTGCCGAAGCCAAAGCTCCAGCCGAAGCTCTGCCATGGCTGGAGGCTCTGCCGCTCCGGCAGACCTTGCGCTACGGGGAGAACCCCCACCAGAAGGCGGCTTGGTTCAGCAGCCCCGTGGGCTGGGGTGGGGCCAAGCAGCTGCAAGGCAAGGAGCTCAGCACCAATAATCTGCTCGATCTGGAAGCGGCCTTGGCCACCGTTCGTGAGTTTGGTTATGGCTCAGAGGGCCTGCATCGCGCAGAGCAAGCGGCGGCTGTGGTGGTGAAGCACACCAATCCCTGTGGCGTTGCGGTGGGTGATGGCGTGGCCACCGCCCTCACTCGGGCTCTTGATGGTGATCGAATCAGCGCCTTCGGTGGCATTGTTGCCCTGAATGTTGTGGTGGATGGCCAGGCGGCCAAGGAGCTCACCAGCTTGTTCTTGGAGTGTGTTGTCGCTCCTGGGTACAGCCCAGAAGCCCGCGAAATCTTGGCAGCCAAAGGTAATCTCCGCCTCCTCGAATTGGCGCCTGAGGCGATTGATGCGGCACCTAAAGACCACGTCCGCAGCATTCTTGGTGGGGTTTTGGTGCAGGATCTCGACGATCAACCGATCGATCCTTCCTCCTGGACGGTGGCGAGCCAGCGTCAACCCACCGCGGCTGAAGATGCCGATCTCCGTTTCGCTTGGCAGCTCGTGCGTCACGTGCGCTCGAATGCGATTTTGGTCGCACGTGATGGTCAGAGCCTGGGCGTTGGGGCTGGTCAGATGAATCGCGTTGGGTCTGCCCGACTTGCCTTAGACGCTGCTGGTGAGCAAGCCGTAGGGGCTGTGCTCGCGAGTGATGGCTTCTTCCCTTTCGATGACACCGTGCGTCTTGCCGCAAGCCATGGGATTAAGGCCGTCATCCATCCAGGCGGAAGCCTTCGGGATGCTGACTCGATCAAGGCCTGCGATGAACTTGGCTTGGCCATGGTGCTTACCGGACGCCGTCACTTTCTTCACTGAGAAGGCGGGCACCTAATCTCGTTTTACCCGTCCACTCAACGAACTGACCTATGACCCTGCCCGCTTTGCCTTTTGCCGCCAGCTTCATGCACCCTCTGATGATGTGGGGGCTCCTGGCTGCAGGTGGCTATTCCATGTTTCTTGGGATCAAAGCCAAGAAGGTACGCACAGGTACCCCAGAGCAACGCAAGGCCCTGCTCCCAGGCAAGTTTGCTCAGCGTCATTACCGCTGGGGAAGCCTGATCCTCGGGGTGATGGTGACCGGAATGATCGGTGGTATGGCCGTGACTTACATCAACAACGGCAAGTTGTTCGTGGGCCCGCATCTGCTCGTGGGCTTAGCGATGACTGGAATGATTGCCTTGGCTGCATCATTGGCTCCGTTCATGCAGCAGGGCAATGTGATTGCTCGTAAAGCGCACGTTGGTCTCAACATGGGCACGCTCACCTTGTTCCTTTGGCAAGCGGTGAGCGGCATGGAGATTGTGAACAAGATCTGGGTGAACCGCTGATCTTGATCAAAAGGCTGCCCGCCTTCTGGGTGGGCATGCCAAACCGTGGCTTGCATGGAAATCTTCTTGCACTTTCCAGGTGAGACGCCTTGAAATTTGGCGGACAATCTGGCGAAGTAAATGATCACCGCTGGACTGGACCAGTCCGTCAGGAAGCAGGGTGATCATCTTGGGAAGGTGAATCCAAACCGAAAGATCAAGATCCCAGCTCACAGCTGTGAGCTCTTCAATCGAGTCGCTTGCACTGTTGTCTTCAAGGCGGAGGTTGGCCTGGAAATCAACGTCATAGAGATCAGCTAAGGCTGAATCTTGATTGCTGAGAGGCACCGTGCAGATTGCATAATTACCAGCGTTCTGAGGGAGTAGGCGCAACCCGATCGTGGGTTCTACTTCAAAACCGAAGTTGCCAAACCGTCCAAGAGTGAGGGCATAGGCCTGCTCGTCGATGGGCTTGACCTCCATGGGAGCTGCGCAACGTCGAAACCAGCCTTCATGCCGATCGAGGTAGGCCCCAACGGTTTGGAAGTCGGCACGCATCTCCATGCGATCGCGAAATTGACTGCGATAACAGCGAACTTGACGGCTTTCGCTACCGCGCAATGTGTCGGTTGAGGGTCTCGTCAAGAGCAGCACGTCTGCAGGTCCCCGGTTGGAGAGGTCTCCATGATGAACCAATGTAAAGGGGTCTGGGGATCAGTTTTCGCTCAGGGCGATCAGTCTCTGGATCACATGCTCCACAACCCGATCTGGGGTGGAGGCCCCGGAGGTGATCCCCACGGTTACGGGCCCACTGGGCAGGAATAGTGCTTCAACTGTGAGCTCTTCTCCCAGGGGCTTGTGCTCGATCGAATTGTCGGTGTGGATTCGCTCTGGAGTGTCGATGTGGAAGGAACGGATCCCACGGCTGACCGCAATTTCTTGCAGATGGGTCGTGTTGGAGGAGTTGTAGCCCCCAATCACCACCATCAGATCCACGGTTTCGTCAACGAGCGAGAACATGGCGTCCTGCCGCTCCTGAGTGGCATCGCAGATGGTGTTGAAAGCTAAAAAATGTTCATTGAGTTTCGTTGGCCCGTATTTGCTGAGCATGGTGCGCTCAAACAAGCGTCCAATTTCTTCGGTTTCACTTTTGAGCATGGTGGTTTGATTGGCCACACCCAAATGTTCGAGATCACGATCAGGGTCAAACCCTGGTGAACAGGCCTTGGAGAACCGTTCCATAAACGATTCGCGATTGCCGTTGCCGAGAATATATTCAGCGACGAGCCGGGCCTCTTCAAGATCGAGAACGACGAGATACGTTCCTGCAAATGAACTTGTTGCAAGCGTCTCTTCGTGTTTCACCTTGCCGTGAATGATCGAGGTGAAGGCTTGCTTCTTGTGCTTTTCAACGGTCGTCCACACCTTTGAAACCCATGGGCAGGTGGTGTCAACAATGTGACAGCCACGCTCATTGAGAAGTTGCATCTCTTGAACGGTGGCACCAAAGGCGGGAAGGATCACCACATCGCCCGATGCCACACCAGAAAAGTCCTTGACTCCACCCTCCACGGAGATGAACAACACATCCATTTCTCGAAGGTGGTCATTCACTGAGGGGTTATGGATAATTTCGTTGGTGATCCAGATGCGTTCTTGCGGGTAGTGACGGCGCGTTTCATAAGCCATGGCGACAGCCCTCTCCACTCCCCAGCAGAATCCAAACGCTTCGGCGAGGCGCACCTGGAGTCGGCCATGGGTTAGGTGATACCCGTTGTCTCGGATGGAACCAATCAGGCTGCTTTGGTAAGCCTGTTCCAAACTCCCAGCCACCTCTTCGGCTCGACCGAAGCCTCGCCGGTTGTAGCGATCGGAATGATGCAGCGAGCGTTTGAAGGCGTGAGTATCCATATCTGTAACGGCAGTGGTTCGACTCTATGGGCTGTCTGGCACTAGCGACTGATCGCAGTAGCCAATAAAAAACCCTGTCCCAGGATGGGACAAGGTGAAGCGCAGATCAAATGCTGCGAATGGAACGGGTTATCGGCCTGATGACACGAAATCTGGATAGGCCTCCATGCCGTGCTCACCAATATCCAGCCCTTCTGTTTCTTCCTTCTCGGAGACTCGGATGCCACCGAACAAACCACCGATGACAGACCAAGCAATCCAGCAGGTCACGATCGTCCAAATGGCATAGGCCGCACAACCCAGTGCTTGGATTCCAAGCTGGCTGATGCCACCTCCCACGAGTAAGCCCAGTGGTGAGCCATCGCCCTGGATGTCAAAACCCCAAAGACCAACCACCAAGGTTCCCCAGACGCCACAGACGCCATGGACGGAGAAGGCTCCGACTGGATCGTCGATGCCTGATGCGTCAAGAGCTGATACGGCGAAGACAACAATGATTCCGCCGACCAGACCAGCAACCCAGGAGCCAACAAAGGTGAGGTTGCCGCATCCTGCAGTGATGCTCACCAAGCCGGCAAGGATGCCGTTGATGATCATGGTCAAATCAGGTTTTCCTGAGGTCAGGGTTGAGATCACGGTGGCTCCGATCGCGCCACCAGCTGCAGCCAATGTTGTGGTTACTGCCACGTAAGGGACCCACTGATCCATGGCGAGCTGGGATCCAGGGTTGAATCCGTACCAACCAATCCAAAGAATCAGTGCGCCAAGAGTGGCAATGGCCATGTTGTGACCAGGGATGGCCTGAGGCTTGCCATCAATAAATTTGCCAATACGTGGGCCGAGAAGCATCGCTCCAATCAGTCCTGCCCAGGCTCCAACGGAGTGAACAATCGATGATCCAGCAAAGTCGATGAACTCTTTATCGCCAACAGAATTCAGCCATCCGCCATTCCATTCCCAACTGCCTGCAATGGGATAGATGAAAGCGGTGAGAATGAGCGAGAACACCACAAACTCGCCAAATTTCACGCGCTCTGCGACGAGGCCTGAAACGATTGTTGCCGCGGTTCCAGCAAAAGCAGCCTGAAACAAGAAATCAACACTTGGAACGAGTCCAGCTTCTGAGATCAGCTCGGGCGTGACAGCTGGATCAAAAAACAACCCGTTGAAGTAGAGAAAGCCTGCGGCTATGGCATCGCCGTACATCAACGAATAGCCAACAAACCAATAAGCGGTTACAGCAAGGGCGAAGACGAAGAGATTTTTAGCAAGAATATTGACTGCATTCTTCTGGCGACACATTCCGGCTTCCACCATGGCGAAACCGGCGTTCATGAAAATCACCAGAATCGTTGCTACGAGCAGCCAAAGGTTGTTGGCTAGAAACGCTGCACTGAGTTCTGGCATCTCTGCGGCATGGGCCGAGAGGTTGAACAGGCCAAGACCGAACAGGGCAAGTGGCACGCAGCCAAGCCACAAGAGCGAGCGATTGGTTTTAAATCCGCGGATGCTTTGGAGAAGCAGCATCGGGCCTTCTAAGAGGCTTGCCTCTTGAAGGCGAGATTTGCGTCGCCTAGTGGGCGACTCGTAAGCAGTTGTCATGGAAAAAAGCAGGACTGCAATTTGAGCTGGACGAGAAGATGTCCGATTGAACGAACTAAAACTGCTCGCTAAGGCACACTTCTCAAGTCGCTGTTGCTACCAAATCTGGATTTAATAACGTTTTAGGTCTTTTTACTGACGGGGATGAACCGGCTGGAGGCCTTCCCATGTGATCTGATCAAGCTCAAAGTTGAAGCGGCAAGGAAGCACTTCCACTCCTGCTGTCATGGCCAACCTGAACAGATCTCCGTAGCGGGGATCGGCGCTGTCCCCGGGGGCAAAAGCATTGACATCCGGCCGGCTCAGGCAAGGAACCAACACACCTCTTGCCTCAGGAATGAGTGCCGTAAGTTCCTCCAGGTGCTTTTGGCCCCGCTCGGTCACCGTGTCCGGGAAGAGTGCAACGTCGCCGTGACTCCAGGTGGTGTTTTTGACTTCGAGGTAGATGGGGCGTTGATCGTCTGCGCTGTCGTCTGGGGTGAGCAATAAGTCAATTCGACTTCTGCGATTGTGTCCGTAAGGGACCTCGGCGCGGATCGACTTGATCGGACCGAGCTGGTCTTTGAGTCCACCGGCTTCAATCAGGGCCCGAATCAGTTTGTTCGGCAAAGCGGTATTAATACCAGCCCAACACAGCGTTCCGTCGCTGCTTGGGACCTCGGCCTGCTCCCAGGTCCAAGCCAACTTGCGCTTCGGGGAAGGGGCATGGCGAACCCGGACTCTCCCGCCCGGATGGAGTACGCCTTTCATGGGTCCAGTGTTGGCACAGTGGACGGTGACGACCTGTCCATCGTTGAGCTCCACATCAGCCAGAAAGCGTTTGTAGCGCTTCAGGAGCACTCCTTCACTGAGGGCAGGAAACTGAAGGATCGAGGTGCCGGTCATGGCTGCTGGCTGAATCAGTCCATGGTGACCTGGCACAGGGTTGAGAATGCTCTCTCAGAAGGGCTGTGATCAGACGACGAATGGCGAGATCTCTGAAGCGCATTGCCCTGGTCGTCACCTACGGCACGTTGTTGAGCAAAGTTGGCGGCCTGGTTCGTCAGTTGGTGATTGCGGCAGCCTTCGGGGTGGGTGCTGCTTATGACGCGTACAACTATGCATATGTTCTTCCTGGATTTTTATTGATTCTTCTGGGAGGGATCAATGGTCCATTCCATAGCGCCATGGTGAGCGTGCTCAGCCGCCGTCCTCGTGAGGAGGGTGCTCATATTTTGGCCACGTTGAACACGATGGTCAGCGCTCTGCTGCTGCTGGTAACGATCGTTCTCGTGTTGGCAGCTGATCCTCTGATCACGCTTGTTGGCCCTGGTCTCAGTCCGGAGTTGCACCGCATCGCCGCGGTGCAACTGCAAGTGATGGCTCCAATGGCTTTGTTGGCTGGTCTGATCGGCCTTGGCTTTGGATCGCTCAATGCTGCTGATGAGTTCTGGATTCCGGCGATTTCGCCGTTGATGTCCAGCCTCGCGCTCATCGTGGGCATCGGTTTGCTCTGGTGGCAGGCGGGCTCTGCGATCTCAACGCCCGCTCTCGCGCTTTGGGGAGGGGTGGTGTTGGCGTTATCCACCCTGGTGGGAGCGTTTCTGCAATGGCTTCTGCAGCTACCTGCTCTGATGAAGCAGGGGCTGGTTCAGTTGCGTCTCGCCTGGGATTGGCGCCATCCCGGTGTTCAGGAGGTTTGGCAGGTGATGGGCCCGGCCACCCTGTCGTCGGGAATGCTGCAGATCAATGTGTTTACTGATCTGTTTTTCGCTTCGGGGTTGCTTGGAGCGGCGGCTGGACTTGGTTACGCCAATTTGCTGGTTCAGACGCCGCTGGGGTTGATTTCCAACGCGTTGTTGGTGCCGCTGTTGCCAACATTTTCCCGTCTGACGGCTCCGCAAGATCGCCCAGAGCTGATCGCTCGCATTCGTCAGGGCTTGATGTTGTCGACGGCTTCGATGCTTCCCCTTGGCGCCTTATTCCTGGCCCTCGCCACTCCCATCGTCGCGTTGGTGTACGAGCGGGGTGCCTTCAATCAAGGAGCGGTGGAGCTCGTAACGGGCTTGTTGATGGCCTATGGACTTGGCATGCCCGCCTATCTCGGCAGAGATGTATTGGTGCGCGTGTTTTACGCCCTTGGCGACGGCACAACACCGTTTCGCCTTTCGGTGATCGGTATTGGGCTCAATGTCGTCTTCGACTGGGCCCTGGTGGGTGGTCCAACGCCTTGGGGGCCTCAACTTCCCTTCAATTTCGGTGCAGCGGGTTTGGTGCTGGCCACCGTCTTGATCAATGTGCTCACCTGCGTCGCCCTGTTGTTGGCCCTGCAGCATCGGCTGAAAGTGTTGCCTTTAAAACAGTGGGGCCTGGATGGTTTGCGCCTCATGGTTGCCGCCGTAGGCGCTGGAATCGTGGCCTGGTGCTTGAGCCAAGGGGTGCGTTGGCCGATTGATCTTGTGGGCCGTCTCCTGCAGGTCGGACTTTCAGGATCCCTTGGCGTTTTGGTGTTTATGGCCCTAGGGCAAGCATTCAACGTTCAAGAGGTTCGCGAGATCAGCCAAGGCCTGACGCGTCGCCTTATTCGTCGTTGAGGCGCACCTCTCGGTCTTCTCTCACCTGAATCGGTAACTCGAGATGTTGGCGGCCAACGAGCTGGGGCCCTTGCACGGAAAGGATGCGCGCTTCAATCCCAAAGTCGCGAAAGGCGGTTTCCATCTCCTGGATGAGAGCTTTTTCAACCTGGGCCTCGGGATCGACAACCTTCCCGATCAAGCGTTCGCCAAGGCGGCCGATCCGTTGGCGGACCACATCGCGGGCGTTGGTGACCTCGATGATCAGCACGGCAGAGTCCAACAACGTTGCAACCTTATCGGCAGTGTCCTTCGAGAATCTCCTCGAGGTCCGAAAGTTGAGAGGACGGCAACAGACGTGCCATCGGTAATCGCGTGCTCCCTCCACCAATGGGCACTTGAACAGCTTCCAGGGCTTGTCGTGCAGCCACGACCGCGCCTTGGTCGAGCAGCGCGCTGCATTCAATCGCAAGGGCTTCGGCTAAGCCGGCATCACCTAAATACAGATGCCATCCAGCCACCTGGATGTAAAGCCGGTCCGCCAGCGTTGAGGTGAGGGAACGGAGGTCAGCTGAGTCCAGAGTCATCGTTGTGGTGTCGGAGCGGCGGATTGCATGCTGACTCAGCTTTCGTCTGTGTCTGCGTCTTTGCCAGGGCGCAGACGAATCACGACCAGCAGGTGAATTATTAAGGCCCCCAGCCAAGCCTCTGTCCAGAGGTCGAGATGGCTCCAGGGGTGACGCATTTCTTGCACAAACCAGAGGCCGCTGTTCACAGCGGCAAACCCTCCGGCGTGGAGGCAGAAATTCACCACCCTGTTGAAATGCCTGTAGGTGGCATTGTTCGGATCGGCGGGTCCGTACCAGCGGAGCGGCATGTGATGACCCTCGTTACTGCGTTGATTTTGACGTGTTGATGTCCGTTGGTTGACGAAGGGTGCCTTGGTACGGTCAGATGGTGGCTTCCAAGCGCTTGTAGCTCAGCGGATTAGAGCATCTGACTACGGATCAGAGGGTCGGGAGTTCGAATCTCTCCAGGCGCGCTTCTAAAAACTGCCGATAAGGCAGTTTTTTTTTGAAGATTCGTGTTTGCGAGGGGCCTATTCCCTACGATTCATGCATTGGTGTTCGAAACGCATGACAGACCGCTCCGCAGCCCCGATTAATGCATCTCTAAAGGCTGCAGACCCTGCCATTGCTGGTTTGATCGATCAAGAGCAGATGCGTCAGGAGACGCATCTTGAGTTGATTGCATCGGAGAACTTCACCTCCAAGGCGGTGATGGAAGCTCAGGGTTCGGTGTTGACGAATAAATACGCCGAGGGGTTGCCCCACAAGCGTTACTACGGCGGCTGTGAGCACGTGGATGCCATTGAAGAATTGGCAATCTCAAGAGCGAAGCAACTTTTTGATGCGGCTTGGGCGAATGTTCAGCCCCACAGCGGAGCTCAGGCAAACTTTGCTGTGTTTCTTGCCCTGCTTCAGCCCGGTGACACGATCCTTGGGATGGATCTCAGCCATGGGGGGCACCTCACCCATGGTTCACCGGTCAATGTGAGCGGCAAGTGGTTCAACGTGGTCCAGTACGGCGTTGATCAACAGACGCAGCGCCTTGATATGGAGGCCATTCGCCAGCTGGCTCTGGAGCACAAGCCCAAGCTGATCATTTGTGGATATTCGGCCTATCCACGCGCGATTGACTTTGCTGCGTTCCGCTCGATCGCGGACGAAGTGGGTGCGTACCTGCTGGCAGACATGGCCCATATCGCCGGCCTCGTTGCTGCTGGGGTGCATTCCAGCCCAGTACCTCACTGTGATGTTGTCACCACCACCACGCACAAAACCCTACGCGGCCCCCGTGGTGGCTTGATCCTTTGTCGCGATGCAGAGTTCGCACGCCGATTTGACAAGGCGGTGTTCCCAGGCTCGCAAGGTGGACCGCTGGAACACGTCATCGCCGCAAAAGCCGTGGCTTTCGGCGAAGCGTTGCAGCCCGACTTCAAGACTTACAGCCGTCAGGTTGTTGCCAATGCTCAGGCACTCGCGGCACGACTTCAGGAGCGAAAGATTGATGTGGTGAGTGGTGGTACGGATAACCACGTGGTGCTTCTCGATTTGCGCAGCATCGGGATGACCGGCAAGGTGGCTGATCTTTTGGTGAGTGATGTGCACATCACGGCCAACAAGAACACGGTTCCCTTTGACCCTGAGTCGCCCTTCGTGACCAGTGGTTTGCGTTTGGGAACGGCTGCTCTCACCACCCGTGGCTTCGATGAGAAGGCCTTCCAAGAGGTTGCTGATGTGATCGCTGATCGCCTTCTGAACCCTGAGGATGACGCCATTCAGGCGCGTTGCTTGGAGCGAGTTGGTGATCTCTGCAAGCGGTTTCCGCTCTATGCCCCTGCTCTGGAACCGGCTCTCGCTTGAGGGCCTTAACAGCCGTGTCTCTCAGCTTTTTTTTGCCTAAGATTCGCTTCTAAAAGATCCTTTTTGGTGACCTTCCGCCGGAGTTTTTTGTGACGTTCGCGAGTACTCCTCTCGCAGTCGCTTCGGCGAGTCTTGTGGTCGCTGCTGTGATTACGACTCTGCTTGTCCCCTTGGTGCGGGGGTTGGGTTTGAGATTGGGTCTCACGGATCAGCCTGATTCGCGCAAGCAGCACACCACCCCCATGGTGCGGTTGGGGGGTATCGCCTTAGTCCTGGGCTTTTGTTTGTCCCTTGGGGTGACGTGGTGGATGGGCGGGTTTGGCCTGTTGGCTCCGGCCCGTGACCAGCTCATTTGGACCACGCTTGCTGGCTCTCTCTGTTTTTTCGTGATCGGTCTTTCCGACGATCTGTTTGCTCTGTCTCCTTGGCCGCGCTTGGCAGGTCAGGTTGCCGTTTCGGTGGTTGTTTGGTCCCAGGGCGTTCGGATTGGAGCGATTGATCTGCCTTGGTTAGCCAGCAGCTCTGAAGCTTTGCTCCTTCCTGACCTGCTCAGCTTGGTCGCCACTGTGATTTGGCTGGTAGGGATCACCAATGCAATCAACTGGCTCGATGGCCTTGATGGTTTAGCCGCAGGTGTTGCTGGAATCGCAGCGGTTGGCTTGGTGTCAGTGAGTTTTTCACTCCATCAGTCAGCGGCTGCTTTTCTTGCTGCCGCATTAGCTGGAAGTTGCCTTGGTTTCCTCCGCCACAACTTCAATCCAGCTCGCATTTTTATGGGTGATGGTGGATCGTATTTTTTGGGGTTCACCCTTGCCGCCGTAAGCATTGTTGGCCCTGCGAAAGGGCTCACAACGGTGAGCTTGTTGCTGCCGTTGTTGATTCTTTCGTTGCCCTTGGCCGATATGTCGGCCGTGATTATGGGGCGTCTCAGCGATGGTCGCTCCCCCTTCTATCCAGATCGACGCCATCTGCATCACCGCCTTCTTCGTGCTGGCTTTAGCCATCGCCGCACCGTTGTTTTGATCTACGTGTTTACGCAATGGCTGGCGTCATTGGCCATGGTGGTGGCCAATGTGGAAATGCGTTTTCTCTGGCTTGGGCTGGCGACGGCCATCCTTGTGGCCACGGTTGTGACCATCAATCGTCAGCGTCATCTCGAGGCGACAGTTGAGCCTTCAGGCTTGGAACCTTCAGACCCTGATCGCCATGGCTGATCGCTCGGACCGCTCTGGTGTTGAGATCCTCTGTGTTGGGACGGAGCTTCTGCTTGGCAACATCCTCAACGGCAACGCCCGTTGGCTGTCGGAGGAGCTTGCCTCCCTTGGCCTCCCCCACTTTCGCCAAACCGTTGTGGGCGACAACCGCGATCGCCTGATTGCCCTGGTTCAGGAGATCGCGCAACGCTCCAGCGTGTTGATCGTGACCGGTGGGCTTGGACCAACCCCGGATGATCTCACCACGGAGGCGATTGCAGCTGCGTTTTCTGTTCCTTTGGAAGAACGAGCCGAGGTTTGGTCTGACATCGAAGAGAAAGCCCTTAGCCGCGGTCGTACCCCTGGACCTGAAACCCGTCGTCAGGCGCTCTTGCCTGTTGGAGCTGAGGTTTTACGCAATCCAACGGGAACCGCTCCCGGCATGATCTGGACCCCGGTGCCTGGATTCACCGTTCTCACGTTTCCGGGAGTGCCCAGTGAGATGAAAGCGATGTGGAAGGCCACGGCCGCGCCCTGGTTCCGCTCGTCTGGGCTCTCCAAAGGTGTGTTTGTGAGCCGCCTGCTTCATTTCTGGGGAATCGGTGAATCCACGTTGGCCGAACAGGTGGCCGATCTGTTGGATGGGGTTAACCCCACCGTTGCGCCCTATGCCGGCCGCGGAGAGGTGAAGCTCAGGATTACGGCTTGCGCTGATGAGCCCTCGAAGGCTTGGCTGCTGGTGGATCAAACCGAGCATGAGTTGCGCCAGCGCACGGGCAACCTTTGCTTTGGCGTGGATCAAGATTCGCTGGCCTCTGTTGTTTTGAAGCGGCTGGCGCAAGCCGGCCAAACCCTTTCTGTGGCTGAATCCTGCACGGGGGGAGGGTTAGGCGCTCAGCTCACAGCGGTGCCCGGCGCGTCTGCCGTGATGCTGGGCGGGGTGATCTCCTATGCCAATGCCATCAAGCGAGATCTGTTATCCGTGCCTGAACAGCTGCTCGAGCAGCACGGTGCCGTGAGTGCGCCAGTGGCCGAGGCGATGGCGCTGGGTGTTCGTCGTCTCACCGGATCGGATTGGGCGCTTTCGATTACGGGAATCGCCGGCCCTGATGGCGGAACGCTGGAAAAGCCCGTGGGATTGGTGTTTGTTGGTGTCGCTGGGCCGGATGGATGCAGCAGTGAGATGTTGCTCTTGGGCCCCACCCGTGGTCGGGAGTGGATCCGGACCGTTAGCGCTGGTGAGGTTTTGAATTGTCTTCGCTTGCGCTTGCTGGCTCACTCTTAGGAGGAGGGCGAGCAGAAAGAGGGCTGGAGGGCGAGATCCAGTGGATTGGATTGAACGCTGCTTGCCTTTAGGGTTTTGAGTGAATTATCGAGTGGGAATGAGCAGCGGAACCCTGTACGACAAAGTTTGGGATCTTCATCGCGTTTCGGAACTCTCTGGTGGCTCCACCCAGCTGTTGATTGGACTGCACCTGATCCATGAAGTCACAAGCCCTCAGGCTTTTGTGGCCCTGGAAGACAAGGGATTGAAGGTGCGTTGTCCGGAGCGAACGGTGGCAACGGTGGACCACATCGTTCCCACCACGAATCAGGCCAGGCCCTTTGCCGATCCATTGGCGGAGGAGATGCTCAGCACCCTGGAACGCAACTGCAGCAAGCATGGAATCGTGCTCAATGGGATTGGCAGTGGTCGTCAAGGAATCGTGCATGTGATTGCGCCGGAGCTGGGACTAACGCAGCCCGGCATGACGGTGGCCTGCGGCGATTCGCACACGTCAACGCACGGCGCCTTTGGAGCGATCGCCTTTGGTATTGGTACGTCTCAGGTTCGTGATGTGCTGGCAAGCCAAAGCTTGGCGATGAACAAACTCAAGGTCCGCCGCCTTTGGGTTGATAATCAGCTGAGCCCAGGGGTGTTTGCCAAAGACTTGATCCTGCATGTGATTCGTTCGCTTGGGGTTAAGGCTGGGGTTGGCCATGCCTATGAGTTCGCCGGACCGGCAATCGACGCTCTTTCGATGGAGGAGAGGATGACCCTCTGCAACATGGCGATTGAGGGGGGCGCTCGCTGCGGCTATGTCAATCCCGACCAGACAACCTTTGAATACTTGGAGGGCCGCCCTTCCGCACCGAGTGGTGAAGCCTGGCAGCGGGCGACGCGTTGGTGGCGTTCCCTGGCATCGAATGCTGATGCCGTCTTTGACGATGAGCTGAGATTTGATGCAGCAACGATTGCCCCAACGGTGACCTGGGGGATTACCCCCGGTCAGGGGATCGGCGTGGATGAGCAGGTCCCCAAGCCTGAGCAACTGGATCCTGCCGATCGACCAATCGCGGAAGAGGCTTACCGCTATATGGATTTAAAGCCTGGCCAGGCCATTGCCGGCGTGCCGGTGGATGTCTGCTTTATCGGCAGTTGCACCAATGGTCGCTTGAGTGATCTCAAGGCGGCGGCCGCTGTGGCACGGGGGAGGCAAGTGGCTGCTGGGATCAAGGCCTTTGTGGTTCCGGGCTCCGAGCAGGTGGCTCGTGCTGCTGAGGCGGAAGGCCTAGACCAAGTGTTTCGCGCTGCGGGATTTGAGTGGCGCGAGCCTGGTTGCTCGATGTGCCTCGCGATGAATCCTGACCGTCTTGAGGGGCGTCAGATCAGTGCGAGCTCCAGCAACCGCAACTTCAAGGGGCGCCAGGGATCTGCCAGCGGGCGCACCTTGCTGATGAGCCCTGCCATGGTCGCCGCCGCTGCGGTGACTGGTCATGTCAGCGATGTTCGCTTGCTCGGGGTCTGATCTTCGGCTGTGGCGGGAGACTCCCGCACTATTTCAGTGTTTTGGTTGCTGTTTTATTTCTCTTGATCCTTCATGACGCAGACCCACGATTTTCCCCAAGGCCTAATTACCAAGATTGAGGGCCGCGCCGTTGTCTTGCGGGGTGATGACATCGATACCGATCGGATTATTCCGGCTCGATTTCTGAAATGCGTGAGTTTTGAGGCGCTCGGCGCTCAGGTCTTTGCTGACGACCGAAAGGAGCTCGACGGAGTCCATCCTTTTGACCTTCCTGCGCATCAGGGAGCCTCGATTTTGGTGGTGAATGACAACTTCGGTTGTGGCTCGAGTCGTGAGCATGCCCCTCAAGCCCTAATGCGTTGGGGGATCCGTGCCTTGATTGGGGTGAGTTTTGCGGAAATTTTTTACGGCAATTGCTTGGCCTTAGGAATCCCTTGTGCCAAGGCCAGTCAGGACCAGGTGCGTGCTTTGCAAGATGCAATGGCCCAAGACCCTTCAGCAACCTGGACCTTCGACCTGGAGACCTCCAGTTGCAGCAGTGATCTTGGTCATTGGTCGATCGAAGTGGATCCAGGACCGCGCGACATGCTGCTTTCAGGCCGTTGGGATGCAACGGGGCAGCTTTTGGCTCGGGATGCGGAGCTGCAGAGCACGCTCGATCGGCTCCCTTACTTAAATGGGTTCTGCACGAATACGGCAGACACTTGATTTAGTGTCTATGAAGGAAGAAGCGGCATCGACGTCATGACATTCCTTATGAAGCGCATCTGGTGTGCTTTTGGCTCGATGGCCCTGTTGCTGGGACCCTCGGCTGTTGAGGCAGGCTCGGTGACAGCGATTGCGGTTGAGCCTTTTGGCACCCCGCTTGAACGTTTGCTTGAGAGTGGCGCTTGTCACGGATGTGATTTACGCGATGCGGATCTACGCGGCCATCATTTGATCGGGGCCGATTTGCGTGATGCTGATCTACGCGGGGCAAAGCTCAACGGGGCAAATCTTGAAGGTGCCGATTTGAGTGGTTCCAGGCTTGATGGCGCTCGTTTGCAGGGGGCGATGTTGAGCAATGCCGATCTCTCAGGCACTGATCTACGCCATGCCGACTTACGAGATTCGGTTGTGATCAATGCCTATGCCCCTGGAGTGCAAACCGAGGGAATGCAGTTTGCAGGGTCTGATCTCACCGGAAGTCATTTGATCTATGGCGGTGGTCCTGATGACGAAGCCACAGATTTTTAGAAAAAGAGATTAAAAGGGGCGGTTGTCGAGCTCGTTTGAAGGGTTGTAGGGGACGAAAGGCACTCCAGTCCCTGTGAAGTTGAAGTCATTGAGGCGGAACCGGAACCCGCCAATGCCTTCGTAAGGATTGAAGTAGAAGCCAAAATCGTAGGCACGACGTTGCCAGCGCAACTCAATGTTTGAATCGATTACATCACCATAAAACTCTGAAGCAGGATCGATATTTAAGCCAACGCCAGCGTTAATAACTAAAGGTCCTGCAATCTGTTGTGTCACGCCAAGGCCCAAGGTTCCAAGGTCAATGGCTTGGTCAAAATCGAACGGACTTGAACCCTGCTTAAGGGTTCCACCACCCGTAATCGACAGTTGGGTGTAGTCAAGGAAGGGTTTGCTGAACGTACCCAAGGTGAGGCTGGGACCACCACTCAGGCTGATGGTGGTTTGACGTTCGCCATCACCGTAAGCCGCTAACAATGTATTGATGTTGGTCCTAAAGGTCAATCCAGGAACAATCGCTACAGGGGAGTAGCGATAAGCCTCTTGAGGGGTAAGAGCAGCGGGTTCCC
The DNA here is from genome assembly GCF_014279555.1 of Synechococcus sp. SYN20. NCBI lineage: Bacteria > Bacillati > Cyanobacteriota > Cyanophyceae > Synechococcales > Synechococcaceae > Synechococcus > Synechococcus sp. SYN20. The sequence goes on from NZ_CP047959.1 coordinate 348,684, forward strand.
CCCTCCAGATTGAGTAACTGCTATTCAGAGAGCCGTAGAAATTTGCTCGCCATAAATCGGTGAGGTTTTCACTTTCAAATTGTTCGGCTTGATAGTTTCCTGCTCCGATGCGCCAGATGTAGTTGTTGGAAAGCTTTCCCGCCGTGAACGCTCCTCTTTTTTCGAGGAAACTGCCGAAGGCGGAATAGACATCCGTTTCTCCTAAGGATCCGTTGTAGGCCTTATAGCGATAAGCAGAAAAGAGTCTGGCCTTAACGTCGCCGAGCCAAGGGAGATCAACCGTCTTTTTCAGTTCACCCCAGTAGCGACTTCCATTGGCGAAGTTGTCAGGATTAAACGTGCTGATATCAGCGTTGGCTTCTGCTGTCCATCCCCAGAGCTCACTGGTGAATTCAGCTTCGAGGCCAAATAAGTCGCCTGCCGTTGTGGGTTGGCTGACCTTTCCGCTATCGATTGAGCTGCCTGGCTTGACATAACTTTTGGTTGTGCCATCAACCGCTCGTTGCAAGAGAAGTTGAGGTTGGAGGCTCAATAGTGTTTTTGGGTTGAGTTGAATTGGTCTGAGTGTTCTGCCGACAAAGAATCCGTCTCTGTCGTCATTGTCAATTCCGAAGACCCACCGATTTTCAACCTCTTCTTCTTTTGTGATGCGTTGCGTTCGGCTGACTGGGATCGGGAGTCGTTCCTCAACGATTAACTGATTGCGTGCACTCTCGATGAGAATGTCTCCATTGGGTTGTTCTTTGGCAACAACGTTTTCAGTGTCGATTCTGGTTTGTGCGGGTGTGAAGGGATCATTCGTGAACCCCATGCGATCTGCTGTCCAGCCTTCAGGTGTGAGCGAAACCTGGGCTGCTTGGATGCGCCAGCGGCTGATTTGGCCATCAATCAGTTGCGCTTTTCCGTAAGAAGGAAGTTGGTTGGGGCGAACCGATCCATATTTTGCTCTTTCTTGTACATCATTATTTGACAGGTCTACAAACTCATCGTTGCTACCAAAGCGACGATCGATGGTGAACCGTTGTTGGAGCTGGATGCTGCTAATCCTTTGATCGATCATCGCGATTGCTTGTTCGCGCAGCGCTTCCTGTTCAGCTGGGGACATCCCTGCAAAGCGCGATTGGGCTAGCGGTTGAACGGGCTGGACGGCTTGCTTCCCACCTGTGCCGAGGGTGATTTCTTCGAGCTTTTCGTTGAGGGTGAGCAGGGGCGCTCGGGTGGCGCGATCAGGATCTGGGCAGCCCAAGGGAGGCGGAACTTCGGCGATTTGGGTTGAAATGGGATCTTCGCCCCAGCGGTAGCGCAAGCCGAGCAGGTAGGCATTGCTTCCTTCTTTGACTCCGCTATAGGTGCCAAACGCGCCGGAGCGATGGTGAATCCTCCCCACAAATGAGAGCTGATCAGAGACGGAGGCTTCGAGCTCGAAGGCCAAGTAGTTCAGCAGCTGGGTGTAGTTCTCCCGATACGTGCGTTCGTAGTTACTCACCGAGGAGTTGAAACTGACTCCTTCCACAAACCCAAAGCTCAGCCAAGGCTGAAGCCAGAGTCGTGCCCCAAGCCCAAGGATGGCTTCTCCGAACTGTTGCTCTGGAGTGTCGGCATTGGGAACAGCCTGGTTGAAAGGTCCACCAGGTTGTTTGAACGCCTGATGGCCGAACAGATCGGCCTCCAATTCGAGCGCAAAAGGTCCAGCGCGCCAAAGCCGCTTTTGCATGCTGACCCCCAGAAGGTATTCCTCGCGCATGCGCCCGTTGAACAGAAAGGTGTCTCCAAAATTGGAATCAATCATCTGCCCGCCCCACGCGGTCACGGCCCACGGGTGAGGGTGCCAGTCGGGGATCGGCGGAAGCGGCACCGGGCAGGCCATGCCGGAGTCCGTTGACGTGCTGGTGTCTGGTGCTGCGGGTTCCGGGACTTCCCAGGTGAGCGTTGGTGCGAGCTCTGTCTCCCAGATGCTGTCTCCGCTCGGCTGATCGCTGATCTGTTCCGCGGTTCTGCCACCCAACTCCATATCAAGAGCGGTTGGGAAGCCAAGGCCTGAGCTCTCGAGGACAGGAAGGGTCTGCTTGGTCGGAGGTTCGACAGCCTGGGGTGAGGATTGGAATCCTGCGGACAGCTCATCAAGTTCAAGGACGCCGTAAACGTCTTTGAGTTCTCCGCTGTTTTGAATCAGGCTGTAGCGGAACGTGCTCGCTTGGAAATACTGCGATCCTCGGCGTAAACGCACGCTGCCGCGGGCGTAGAGGGTGTTGAAGTTGATGTCAAATTCGATGCGATCGGCTTGGAGCAAACCACCGCGAAGCTCAGCTTGAACGTTGCCTTCGGCAACAAACACTCCGCGGCGAGCATCAAATGATTGTCGATCAGCCTTGAGATTGATCGCTTCTGGAGGCTTTGGAGACTCCGTGATCGGCGCGTTTACAGAGGGATCCTTTGGAAATTCGCTGAAGGGTTGAACCTCAAGCTCTGACTGCTCAGTGACCGCATCGGTCTCATCAGCGAACGAATCCACACGCTGAGATTGGACGGGAACTCCCGTCAGCGCAGCGGCAACAGCCAGTGATCGTGCGATCCTGGTGATGGGGCTAAACGCCGACAAAAGGAATCAGCAATGGCAAGTGATCCTGCCATGTGCAAAGGCTTTTAAACGTGAGGTCGAACCAGTGCTCGGCGTGACCCTGTTGACTAGGACTCAATCTTCGAGATCTTTCCGGCTGGGTGTACGGCTTGGGTCGCTGGCTAGGAAGCCAAAGACAAAGATGCCGAGAAAGAAAAAGACGACGGAATAAACCGAAATCTTGAGGGCAAGCATGGCAACCGACCGGCGTCTGAATTTTGAACGCCATCCTATGGCGGAATGATGAAATAACACGATGGTGAAGCCACTGCAAGCCCCGGGATCGGAGTGGATTGAAACGTTTCGATGTCGGAGTCGCGTTGATCTGCACCCTGGCTGGTGGCGACGTGGTGATCTGGAACGGCGGCCGGTCCTGGCTGAACCCTGGGGACGACACCACCGTCCTGATTGGGCTGAACGCGGACTTTTGATTTGGCCGCGAGGTGGCAACTGGTTGCACCTCGAGCAGACCCTCGTCTGTCCAAAACCCTGGACGCAGGGCACCGCGTCCTGTGAACGACTGGTGTTGAGCTGGTGGGCCGATGCCGTACGCCTCCGCGTTGATGGGGCCCTGGTGCATGAGGGCGACCTCTTCGATACCCGCTGCCGTTGGCTCCTTCCTGAGGATTGGAGGAAACGTGCGGGCTTGCGGATCCAGCTGGAGTTGCGAAGTCCTTGTCATGACGATGGAGCTCTCATTCAGAGCGCTCTCGTCCAGGAACCTCTGATCGCTCACTGCGACCCGGATCGGGCGTTGCTCCCTGAAGCCTTGGAGCTGTCCTTGGCAAGAGGAGAGTCTCTTCCGGATGCTGTGTTGTCTTGCGACCCGATGGCATCAGAGGCCATTGCCTTGGTTGATCGTCACTTGGCGGCCTGCCCTAAGCCAGTGGGTGCGGTGCATTGGCTGGGCCATGCCCACCTTGACCTCGCCTGGCTTTGGCCTGTGGCTGATACCTGGCAAGCGGCGGAACGCACCTTTTGCTCTGCTCTCGATCTGATGGAGCGTTATCCGGAACTGCACTTTGCGCACTCCACCCCTGCTCTTTATGCCTGGGTGGAACGCCATCGCCCGGCCTTACATGCACGGATTCAGCAGGCCAGTCGTGAGGGTCGCTGGGAGCCGATCAATGGCCCTTGGGTCGAAACCGATTGCGTTCTGGTGAGTACCGCATCCTTGTCGCGTCAGTTCAGTCTTGGACAGGAGGACAGCCAGAGGCGTTTCCCCGAATGGCGGCATGACTTGGCTTGGCTGCCTGACAGTTTTGGGTTCGCAGCAGGACTTCCCGCTGTGGCGGCTGCCAACGGAGTGCGCTGGTTCTGCACGCACAAACTGGCCTGGAATGCCACCAACCGCTTCCCCCATCGGTTGTTTCGCTGGCGAAGCCGCGGAGGAGCGGAGGTCTTAGCGCTGATGCTGCCTGGAATCGGCACCGATGGCGATCCTGTCGCGATCGCAACAGAGCAGCGCGATTTTCAATCTGCCACTGGGGTGGACCAGGCGATCTGGCTCCCAGGGGTTGGCGATCATGGTGGTGGTCCCACTGCCGAGATGCTGGAACAGCTAAGGCTTTGGGACGGACAGCCGCAGGCTGTGACCCAGCAGCCCGGAACGCTGCGCGCCTATCTCGATCACCTAGAGCCTTGCTGCTCCACCTTGCCGGTCTGGCGCGATGAGCTGTATCTCGAGCTACATCGGGGTTGCGCGACCAGTCGGCCTGATCAGAAGCGTCACAATCGCAGTTTGGAGCGGCTTCTTCGAGAAGCTGAGCTTGCGGCTGCGTTGCTTGGGCCTCGGGCGAAGGCTCTGATGCCCAGCCACGAGCAGGCCAGCGATTGGCGACCTCTGCTGTTCCAACAATTTCATGACATCCTCCCGGGCACATCGATCCCGGAGGTGTTTGAACAGGCTGAACCGATCTGGCGTGATGCTCGCCGCCGTGCGGCCCGTGGCCGAGATCAGCTGTTAGGCCATCTGTTCTCGTCGCATCAAGACGGGATGGCGTCAGATCCCGATCGCTCCCGTTGGGCTTGGTGCGGCTTGCAGCCCCTTGCGCACTGGTCACCGTTGTTGCGCTTGCCTCAAGGGCATTGGTCCAGCGCTGGGCAACTCCTTCCTGAGCAGGCTGCTCCTTCCGGTGGAGTTTGGGTGCAACTGCCTTGTTGCGAAGGCGTTTGCGCGCTTCCGCTGCAGCGCAGCCATGCGCCTCTGGGGTCGGCCTTGCCCGTGCGTCACCCCGTGAGTGTGGAGGTGGTGTCGTCGGGGGTATGGAGGCTGAGCAATGGTGTGGTGTCTGCGGATGTGAGCGCCCATGGGCTGATTCAGCTGCGCGACGCCAATGGTGTGCCACAGCTCAGCGAACCCATGCGATTGCTGCGCTTTTCCGATCGAGGGGAGTTCTGGGACGCTTGGGATCTGGCCGCTGATTACCGCCAACATCCGCTGCCGATGGCCGCAAACTGGTCGGCGGAATTCGTGGAGTCGGGCCCTCTGACAGCGCGGATCGTGCTGCGCACGGTTGCTGGATTGAGCAAGGTCCGCTTGGACCTGTTGCTGCAGGCCGATTCGCCTTGGATCGAGGCCCAGCTCAGTGTCTACTGGCAGCAGACCCATGAATTGTTGCGGCTGGAATTGCCGTTAAAGAGCCCTGCTGTGCGTTGGGCTGCTGATACGAGTGGTGGAGTGATCGAGCGACCAGCACAAGTCTTCACTCCTTTTGAACAAGAGCGTTGGGAAGTGCCTGTGATCTCCTGGCTGGCTGCAGAAGCAGAAGCTCCCGGGGGTGGGTTGGCTGTCTTGCTGGATGGTCCTCAAGGTGTCGATGCCAGCGCGAACCATCTGGGAGTGTCCCTGCTTCGAGGTCCAACCTGGCCTGACCCTTCAGCCGATCATGGATGGCACCGACACCGGTTGGCCTTGATGCCAGCGATGTTGGGTTGGAACCGCAGTGGTGTGGCCCAGGCCGCGATTCGATTCAGGGAGCCCGGATGGATGGGACCTGTTGCGCTGGATCAGCGTTGGCAAGGGCTTCCCGCTTTGCCCATCGGCCTGGTGCCGATTTCAATCCGATCAGCGCAGGGTGATGGGCAAAGCGATAAGGCGGTTCAAATTGAGTTGCTCAATCCAGGACCAGCGCGTCAGCGTTGGTGCCCGGGGAGCGATTGGAGGCTGAGCTGCGCCAAGTCCAGCGACAGGAAGACCGTCTGGGAGGTGCACCCTGGCGAGCTCACCACCTTGCTACTGGAGAACGTTCAATCCTCGTGATCATCAAATGGGTCGTCGAGATTTTTAGATGGAGGACCAAAGGCTGTGTAGACCCCCAATCCTGTTAACCCGAGCAGGGCTGCCAGCACGGCAATCGCCACTGACATAGCCGGGGACGAACTTTCCATCACAACTCTCCACAGGATCGACGCCTTTACGGGTCGGAGCCCCTACAGTATCGAGACTTAATTCCACCCGAGACTTCAGCGCTGCCATGGCTCAACGCACCCGTCTGGGCGATTTGCTCCGCCCCCTGAATTCGGAATACGGCAAGGTTGTTCCTGGCTGGGGAACAACACCAGTGATGGGCATTTTCATGGCCCTGTTCCTTGTGTTTCTGTTGATCATTCTTCAGCTGTACAACAAGTCACTGATCCTTGAAGGAATCAATGTCAACTGGAATGGCTTGGGTCTGGGCTGACATCAGGTCATGAATGTTTTCGGCATTGGTCTGCCAGAGATGGCCGTCATCGCGGCGGTCGCTCTCTTGGTGTTTGGGCCTAAAAGGCTTCCTGAGTTCGGCAGTACCCTCGGGAAAACACTCAAAGGGTTTCAGTCGGCCTCAAAGGAGTTCGAACGTGAAATCAATAAGGCCATGGCTGACCCCGTACCCGAAGGGGATCAGGCCAAGGCTCTAGAAGCACCAGTTGAGACTGTTGTAACTCCAGTGGTTTCTCCAAAATCAGAGCCAACATCCCCCTCCGATTGAGTCGATGAATCGCGGTGATCTCCGCTTAGTGGTGGGGTTGGGGAACCCGGGCAATCGCTACGCCAACACACGACATAACGTTGGCTTTATGGCCTTAGAACGCCTGGCTTCTCGGGAGGGCGGAGGCTTTCGTTCTATGCCCAAGCTCCAAGGTCAGCTTGCTGATCTGGGTGTGGGGGACAAGAGATTGCGGTTGTTGATGCCCCAAACGTTCATGAACGACAGCGGGCGCTCGATTCGGGCAGCATTGGATTGGTTTGGGTTTGAGCTGCATCAGCTCTTGGTCCTCGTTGATGACATGGATCTGCCGCTTGGCCGTTTGCGTTTGCGGGCCCGTGGCTCTGCTGGTGGCCATAACGGTCTTAAAAGCACCATTCAGCATCTCGGTACGCAGGATTTCGCGCGCCTGCGGATTGGAATCGGTGCACCCGGACAAAATCCCAGTGAGCGCAAGGCACGAACGGTGTCGCACGTGCTCGGAAGTTTCAGTCGTGACGAAGAGCCCCTGCTCGACAAGGTTCTGTTGGAGGTCGTTGATGGTTTGGAAAGGATTCAGCGACAGGGTCTCGATCTTGCAGGGAATCACATCAATGGGCTTCAGCTGGCTCCCACCAATACCGAGGCGTGATGGCAGCGCTACCCGTTACCACCGCCCATCTGCGGGTTCAACGCCAGAGTTTTGCGGATCAATGTTTGGAAGGAGACGTCCAGGCTGGAGGCTTCAATTGGCAGTTCAGCTGGTTTTTTGATCGTGGCGAACTGAGTGTGGAGCCCTCCCTGGGGCGAGCCTTGATTCAAGACGCGCTTCTTCGTTTTCTTGTGAAATCTGACTATGACCTTGAGCCGGGAGGGGATTACACCTTCACCGTGAGGGCGCGTTTTTGAGTGGATCGGGACCTGGCCATTGCAAAGACCGACCTAAATAATGTTCGAGGATGACGAGCGCGGCGATGGCGTCGAGATCGCCAGATGGGATGCGCAGGCCTAAAGGAAGCAAGCGTTTCCAGCCCAGTGCAGGCCACAACTGCCAGTAACGCGCCCTGGCTCGCAAGGTAGTCCCGGTTTCGTCCACGACGCGGACCTTCAGGCTTGCGGGAAGTTGGTGTTGCCAGATCGTGCTGCTGGTGCCGTCACCGATGACCAGCTCAGCAATCTGATCGTCCTCGCCATGAGCGTCCACCATCCAGGATCGAAGCTGATCAAGCACCTCAGCGCTGGGTATCACCATGCCTTGAACCACGGTGTTCGTGGCGATGTCTGCTAACAGCAGCCCACATTTACTTCGGCCAGGATCCAGCGCTATGACGCGTGTCATTGGCTAAGGCGCAACTGGATGGCGATCGGATCTGCCGTTTCGCTGCGTCGTAAAGCGACTGCTTCGAGCGCTGCGAGTCCTCCGTTGCGGTCGATCAGTTCTTGGCCAAGCGCATTGATGGCATTGCCATCAAACTGCAACCCCTTGCTGAGCGAACCGCGTCGTTGCACCTCGGCCAATGTGGAGGCAAGGAGAAGATTGAGTCGGTTGCGAACGGCTTCAGGGTTGCGTTCATTGCTCGCCAGGGTGGTGCGGGCCAAGACCTCTCCCTCCCTTGTCACGGTGACATTGGGAAGCACTTCAGGGAAGGCGTACACAACGGTTTCTCCGAGCAGCACATTGGCGGCTGAACGGATATTCACAACCCAGGTGCCAGGTTTGCGAATCGTTTGCTCCAAGCGCTTGATGTCAGGTCGCGGAACTAGCAAAATTTGTCTTTCCGCGGGTTGGCCAGGGAGCACTTGTTGATAGGCCTGAAGATTGGCGTCTCGCAATAACTGATCGATGACCGTTTTTGCTTGATCGGGACGCTCGAGCTTCAGAGTCACGGTGGCAAGTGGCTGACCGCTGCTAATGGCGACGTTTCCGCGCCGCAGCGCCAAGAGCGTGTCCTCTAGTTGATTGAGTTCTTTCTCTCCACTGCGAATTTGCGTGCGCACGGCCGAGAGTTCCTGCTCGGTGCGTTGGATCTCAATATCTTTCGCATTCACGTCTTGGCTCAATCGCTGCCGCTCGGCTTCCAAGGATCGGGTTTGTTCCTGGAGGGGCTTCAGGGTGCGACGCAGTTCTGCCGCTCGTTGTTGTGCCGTTGTGAGCTCCTTGCTGGCTTGCCTCTGAGCGCTTTTGCTTGTTTTGAGGTCGGCGCGACTGCTCCGCAATTTGGCTTCGAGAGCATTGAGTTCAAACAGGCCCACCCTGAGCTGCCGACTCACTAACAGCAAGAGTCCAAGTGAAAGCGCACTAATCAGGCTGCCCGTTAAAACCGTGATCACCACGGCCGTGCGCTTTGGACGCAGTCCAAGCAAGCTCAGCCGAGCTTTCCCCACACGAGAACCAAGGCGGTCTCCCAGGGTTGAGAGCACGCCTCCAAGGACTAGCAGAGCAAGAAGTAGGAACCAGCCGGTCACGGTGAACGAAGGATCAGAGTTCGGACGGGAGCTCCATCTTCACCTGCATGGTCAGCTGAACCGTTTAGCGAGAGCGATTGGATCGAGAACAGTGATCTTTTTGCGATCGATATCCACCAGGCTCGATGACTTGAGATCACCCAGGAGACGCGTGATGGTAACGCGCGTGGAACCGATGGCTTCGGCGATGGCTTGGTGTGAGAGGCGTAGGTCAATGGTGATGCCCCGTTGACCAGGAACTCCGAAATCTCGACAGAGCACCAACAGAAAACTCACCAGCCGAGATGACATGTCTCGATGGGTGAGGGTTTCGATCATCGTTTCGGTCTGGAGAATCCTGCTGGATAGACCCTGCAGTAAAAGCAAGCCCACACTGGTGTCAGCTTCGATGGCCTGCCGGACTGATGTGGCTGGAGCCGTGACCATTTCCACTCTTGTGAAAGCGATCGAGTGATAAAAACGATCGGAACGGTGACCTGTCAGTAACGACAGAACGCCAAACAAACTGTTTTCTCGTAAGAGGGCAACCGTGATTTCTTCGCCAGATTCATAAACCCTGGAAAGGCGGACGGCCCCGCGCCGAATCAGGTACACCTTTTCTGCAGGGTCCCCGGGGAAAAAGATGGTTTTCCCACGTTCCACCATCTCAGAGTTGGCACCATCGAGTCCCCGAATGACATCTTGAAGCGTGCGGCTGGAAGGAACCGCGGGACTTCCGAAGCTCGAGCCCGCCGGGCGCATTGTTGGTGGTGCGTAGCGGCTGAAGCCGCGGCTGACCTCGGCCATGGTCCCTATTCGTATGTCGGGATGCTATGGATCAGCCCCTCCTGTTCATGTAGCAAGGAACACGAAACTCGGCATTTTCACCTACTGGAGAGAGCTAAATTCTGACCGTGCATGATCTGCTTGAGGCCAGGCTCGGCGAGGTCTAGTAGGTCATTGAGCTGCTGACGGCTAAAAGGAGCTCCTTCGGCAGTGCCCTGCAGTTCCAGCAAATGCCCTGCTCCGTTCATCACAACGTTGAGATCCACATCGGCTTGGCTGTCTTCGCTGTAGTCGAGATCGAGAAGGGGGCGTTTGTGAATCACCCCAACGGAGACGGCGGCCACTTGGGATTGGACGGGGTTGGTGTTGAGAATTCCTTGTTGAACCAGTCGCTCACAGGCTCGTTGAAGCGCGACCCAAGATCCGCTGATCGCAGCGGTGCGGGTGCCTGCATCCGCCTGAATCACATCGCAATCGATTCTCAACGTGTTCTCGCCGAGGGCTTCCATGTTGATGGCTGCGCGCAGGCTGCGGCCAATCAGGCGCTGAATCTCCTGGGTGCGTCCGCTCAATTTGAGCAGTTCTCTGTTTTGTCGCTCTGGAGTGGATCCAGGCAGAAGTCGGTATTCGGCGCTGAGCCACCCCTGGCCTTGATCTTTGCGCCAGCGAGGCACCCCTTCTTGATGGCAAACGCTGCAAAGAACAGCGGTGCGTCCGCTGTGGATGATCACTGAACTCAGGGCAAATCCCATGGGATCCCAGCTGATCGAAAAGGGGCGAAGCTCGCCCGGCTGACGTCCGTCATTGCGAGAGGTGTCGGTCATGAGCCCAGGGTGTGGAGGTTCTTTGAGCCTGCCAGTTGGCTCGGCACACCATGGATGGTGTCAAAGCACTTGTGTCTTGCACTTTCACCGCTAGATTCATCCACATCCGGATTTGCCGGACATCGGCGAATGTGATGACCGTCAGCCTCAGCCCTACCCATCATTCTCGTGAGTCGCGGACTGTTGACCACAGGACTCTTGAGCAAGCAGGGCTTCGAAGACTTCCTTCCGTAGAAGTTCGTCCACCCCTGCATTTGGTGGCTCCAGAAGGTCAGCTTCAGGTGCATACCGCTTCATTTCGGGGGAGTTTTTCTGGTGTGCTGAGCCAGGCGCTGCGGACGGCAGGCCTGGGTAGCAATGTTTTGATCGCTCAGTTCCTCAAGGGTGGAGTGGGACAAGGTCCCCAGAGCAGCCTCACCCTGTGCGATCGGCTCCGATGGTTGCGGCCTTCCGTGACGGAATGCCTTTCAGATCCTGCTGCTAGCCGCGATGACGAGGTCAAAGAGGCTGTTCAGTCGGTCTGGGAGATCTGCAAAACCCATCTTCTAGAGGGCACGTTGGACCAACTCGTGCTGGATGAGATTGGCTTGGCGATCGAGCTTGGCTATTTGAGCCATGAGGATGTCTTGTCGGTGTTAGAGCAAAGGCCATCAGCCATGGATGTGATCGTGACCGGGCCCGCGATCCCTGCAGAGATGATGGAGATGGCTGATCAAGTCACGGAATTGCGTCGAGGTTTCTAATGCTGAAAAACGATCGCTGGATTACGGATCAGGCTGGGGCAGGCATGCTCGAGCCTTTTCAAGATGGCTTAGTGCGCCACTTGGATCCGGATCAACGCAAGAGCCCGGTTCTTAGTTTTGGCTGCTCGTCGTATGGCTACGACTTGAGGCTCTCGCCTAAGGAGTTTTTGATCTTTCGCCATGTCCCTGGCACGATCATGAATCCCAAGCGATTCAACCCTGACAATCTTGAATCCACGCCCATTCATCACGATGATGATGGGGACTATTTCATCCTTCCAGCACATTCGTATGGCCTCGGTGTTGCCCTTGAAAAGATGCGGGTGCCGCCCAACATCACGGTTATTTGTCTGGGCAAGAGCACCTATGCCCGTTTAGGCATCATTGTGAATACCACTCCAGCAGAGGCTGGCTGGGAGGGACATCTCACCCTGGAATTTAGTAACAGTTCTGGAGCTGATTGTCGTATTTATGCCAATGAGGGGATCTGCCAGTTGTTGTTTTTTGAAGGTGATCCTTGTGAGACCACCTACAGCGACCGACAAGGTAAATATCAGCATCAGCCCGAGCGCGTCACGCTGGCCAAGATCTGAACGTCAGCGCATGATTGCTTCCTGAAAAGTGCTTCCTAAGTATTCATTAGGGGGCGAGCCGGGCCTTATGCAGTCTTGTTTTTTCGTACCAGCCTGCAAATTCTGGAGTCCAAGCCTTGAGATGGGGCCACATCAGATCGCAGAGCTCGCGGATTTCTTGCTGAGCATCGAGCTTGGCGCGTAGATCCATGAAATGCAGGAAGGCTCTGAGCGTGAAGCTCACCACAAAATGTTGCCTGTAATCGAAGGGGAGAATGCCGCGGGCATGTTCTTCTGCAAAGCCGGCCTGAAGCAATTCCTGATACCGATCGGCGCTGATTTTGCAGTGGTTTAAATCTTTTTGGCGTTCAGCCTCGCTGTAGAGGTATTTCTTTCCCTTGCGGTCGCTGTACTCACCAACGGGACGCAGATAAAACACCTCTTCGAGATCGAGTTCTCCCTGTGCCGCCCGACAGATGCGCTCGCCTGTGTAGCGCATGGATTGCACATCAAAACTGACGCCCACCCGGTGCGTCCGTGCCTGTTGCATCACGGAATGCGGAAACCAGCCCACGTTCAACACAATCTGGGCATGCTCCATGGGTCCGTAATGTCCCCGTTCTCCGGCTAGGAGGCGTTTGACGCAGATTTCGCCTGCTTTGGTTTCATCTGGCCATTGCTCGCGGTCGGCCGCGACGAAGCCCTCGCTGTAGTCCTGGTGCATTCCCACGTACACGCACTGTTGCGGGTTCGGGGTTGCGGCGATCAGGTCAACTCGAAAACGAGAGTCCATTGGTGTCGTCTGCGCTGAACTGTTCATGCTTTGTCTAGCTGTGGCTGCGGGGCCCTGGGCTTGAAACTGTCTCGGCAGGGGGCACGCTGCTGGTGGAACCAACGCCCGCAAGCTGAGGTAAAGGCGCATTGTTAATCAATGCAACCGCTAGTGATTCCAACTCGTCAGCTGTTCTCGCTCCAAGCGAACGCCCGCGCATCACGCCGTCGGCTGAAAATAAATTGAGCTGTGGAATCCCTGTGACGTCGTATTGATCGGTCAAATCCAGCCAGCGTGGGTTGTCGATATTCACCAAAACAACGTCGAGTTGATCGGCATGATTTTGTTCCGTTTGAAGCATCGCGGGTGCCATGGCTTGGCAGGCCTCACACCAATCGGCGTAAAACTCCAGCACGGTGGGCCGGGAGTTGGTGAGGGCCACCTCAGGATCCAGGGATTGTCTGGCCAGCTGATCGAGAGGCGCTTCCTGATTGAGACCATTGCGCAGCAGAAATAATCCAGCAGCAAGGACCAGTGCAGTGATCAGAAGCAACCCCTTTTGCAAGGGGGTCAGGGTGGCGGGGGCGGAACTGCCGGTCATCCCGGGAAGACTTGATTGGTTTCACTTTGGCAGGCTGATGCGTGTGTTGTTGCTAGCGTTTAAAAGCCAATTCTGTTGTTGGGATCTGCTGTCTCGCTGATGTCATCAGTGATTTCATCGGTCGACCGTTGGCTGCTTGCTGATGTCTTTTTTTCGTTTTTTGGTCCTACCGCTGCGGGCCCCCCTGCTGCTTTTGCTCTTTGTTGTTGCCGTTTTCCTTGGCCACCATTGGTCGATTGAGAGCGAGCACTTAATTGCTCTGCAGAACGTGTCGCCCCGCTTGTTCTGGACGGTAGAGATCGTTCAATCGCTGGTGATCGTGCTCATCTGCACGATGCCTGATCTTTTGCTTCGCCAACTGTCGTTATTGATGGCCTCCAGTCGGGTGCTCAGCCTGATTTCGACCCTGCTGCTGGTGATCGTGGTGGGGCTTTATGTGCTCAGTTTGAGCTTGCTGTCAGATGTGCTGATCTTGGCGTCTGCCACCTTGCTGGCCCGTTTGGACCTCACCCGGATCAAGGTGGTGCCTTCGCCTCAGGTCATGGCCTTGGGCTTGGGGGCGCTGGTGCTTGTGGGCATCTGGTTGGGGCAGGATCTACCGAACCCGTTGGCTTCCGCTGTCGCAGCGGTCGCGTCCTGATCCGAGATAGGCCCAGAGATTGCCCAGTACTTTTTTTGTGTAAAGGCGCGTTTCTGGATAGGGGATGCGCTCCACCCATAATTCTGGATCTTTCTCCAGAAGCGGAGTGACCCATTGGCTGGTGGCTCCAGGCCCGGCGTTGTAGCTCGCAATCGCCAGCACAATGTTGCCCTGCCATTGCTCCAGCAATTGCGCGAGGTAGCGCGCTCCGAGCTTGGCATTGCGGGTTGGCTCGCGTAGCTCATCGCTACTCAGGGTGCCGCCGGCCAGTTCTTCCGCCGTCGCTGGCATCAGTTGCAGCAACCCGATCGCCCCGACGGGTGAGCTCACGCCTGGGGAGAAGCGAGATTCCTGCTTGGCGATGGCCATGAGGAGTTCCCTGCGTACCGCCTCTGTTTGGGATGCGGTCTCAAACACCTCCGGGAGCAGATGCGGATGCTGGCTGCGGTGGAGGAGCTGTTGCTCTTCGCAGGTTTGATTCACCAGTCTCAAGCTGGCGCGCCAAAGACGACTCAGACCCGTCCATGCGTCGCCGACGGCAATGCGAAGGCGACCTTCGACGAGCTTTTGCTCTGGATTGGATGGCTGATCGGATCGGGGCTGTTGGTTTCTCCAGGTTTCCCATGCTTCCTGGGTTTGGCCGAGTCGCCAGAGACGATCCACGAATGGATCGCCACTTTTTAATGGCTCCCAGTGCGATGGAAACGACTCGCCAAGGGCTGCAGAGCGAGAGGCTGATGCTTGATTGAGATCTGGAAGATCTCCCCGTCCCAATCGCACCTCGGCGCGCCAGGTGTAATAACTCCTCGGATGCGTTTTGACCAACGTTTCCCAGACGTTTTTGGCTTGCGCTGTTTGGTCTTGCTTCGCCAGTGCGAGCCCCAGCCAGAACTGCTGTCTTGCGGCCAAAGGTTCAGGAAGATCTGCGCTCGGAATGGCGTTCAGCAGTGCTTCTGCCGTTGTCCATTGATCGTTTAAAAGGGCTTCGCGGGCCAAGTCCCACTGCAGTTGCCAGGCGGCTGGGTTGGTCGGCCAGCGCTTCAGAACGGACATGGCATTTGCCCAGTCACCGTTCGCCCCGTCACCAAGCCGCACCCGGGCTGCTGCAACATCAGCGGAACGTTGTTGCAATGCCTGCGGCAGTGCATCCAACAAAGTGGGATCGGGTTTGAGCGGCTCGCTCAGTAGCGCCGCTGCCTCGAGCGCCGCCGGATCATCGGGGTGGTTGATGGCGAGCTCGAGCAAGTGCTGCGTTCCACGCTCCTGCTGTTCGGCGGTGCCTCGGAGCAGGATCCGACCAATGGCCAAGGCGCTGGCTGGAGTGGTGGGCGTGCCCTGGAGGCAGGCTTCTGCTGCACTCCCATCACCAAGGGACGCCAGCCCTTGGGCGAGCGTCAGCCGATCGTCTTGGTTCAAGCCATCGCCGCTAATCCTGTTGCAGGCTTCCCTGAGCTGCGAGGCAGCTCCTGGCCATCGGGCGCCCCATCGGGCTAGATGCAAGGCCGCGAGGGCTTGCTTGGGGGATTCTGTTTTGGTTTCTGCTGCTGCCGCTAGGGCGGCTGGATGGCCTGGTTGTTGCCGGAACAGATCTGCGTGAAGCCTTGGGTTGGTTTGCCCGAGCTGATAACGCGCATCGGCACTGGCCGCACTCTCAGGGAAGCGTTGAAGCAAGTCTTGCCAACGTTTCTGTTCTTCTGACGGCTGGCCGAGTTTTGCTGCGATTAACGCCTGCTGTTTCAGCGTGACGGCAGCGATGGGATCGTTGCCCCAGCCCTGATTGGCCAGCAACCGCTGGGATCTCTCCGCTGAATCGGCGCTGCGCGCCGCAAGAGAAAGAGCTGCTTCTCTCCGTTCACTGGGATTGATCGACCAGCGGTAACGCGTCCAGAGATCAGCGCTTGAAAGGGATGGTGTGATTGGAGTGTGCAGGCGGCGCATGACCGTCTGTCCGCCGAGGACGAGTGCAACGGTGAGAAGTGGAGTTCCAGCGAGAAGCAGAAGGCCACGGGAGTGTTGAGCGGTCAAGCCTCGGCCGGAAACTGATGGCATTCTGTTCCCAGCGCACGGCATTGGGATGGCACAGGGGCAAGGGCCGCGGCGCCCAGGGAGTGAGCAACGCCGTCGCTGTGCGATTGCTGTTGGCCTCGCTTTGCTCGTCTGGGGATTGCGTTGGCTTTGGCCCCTGCAATTTGTGCCCGGCTGGTTGGTGGCAGGGCTGTTGGCTTGGGCGTTGCTGGAAGTAGCGGCGCTATTGCTGGCTCCGCGTCGTTGGCGTTAGAACCAGAGGCCCGGCTTAAGATTGAGTCCAGAATTGAGTTTCCATGGCTGAAGCTGCCATCCATCCTTTGGGGCACCTCCCGAAGCCATCGCAGATCAGTTTTGGGACGGATGGCTTGCGTGGTCGGGTGGACACCATGCTCACCCCGGCTTTGGCCCTTCAGGTGGGGTACTGGTGTGGACGCGTGCTTCAGGCCGAGGGGCCGGTGCTGATTGGCATGGATTCGCGCAGCAGCGGCAGCATGTTGGTCGCGGCACTCACCGCTGGCCTGACGGCGTCTGGCCGCGAGGTGTGGACCTTGGGGCTGTGTCCTACGCCAGCGGTGCCCGGTTTGATTCGCCGCTATTCAGCCGCCGGAGGCTTGATGGTCTCGGCGAGTCACAACCCTCCGGAAGACAATGGAATCAAGGTGTTTGGCGCCACTGGCAGCAAGGTGTCCCCTGAACGTCAGCAGGCGATTGAAGCTGGCCTCCGTAGTGGAGACGGTGCTGGGATTGCGTTAGCGGCATCTGGAGTGGCACGCCATCGCCCTGAACTTCTTGACGACTACCGCGCGAGCTTGTTGTCCAGTGTTGGGCAGCACCGACTTGATGGTGTGCCCATCGTGCTGGATCTCTGCTGGGGGTCGGCAACAGCCTGCGGCGCCGAGGTGTTTTCTGCCCTTGGCGCTGATCTCACGGTGTTGCACGGTGATCCGGATGGAACGAGGATCAACGTGAATTGCGGATCCACCCACCTTGAGGCTTTACGCCGTGCGGTGATCGAGAAGGGCGCCGCCATGGGCTTTGGCTTCGATGGGGATGCCGATCGGATGTTGGCGATTGATGGCCGAGGACGGGTGGTGGATGGCGACCATGTCCTTTTTCTATGGGGGTCGGTTTTGCAGGAGCAGAGACAGCTGCCGGATCAGCGCTTGGTGGCCACGGTGATGTCGAATTTGGGCTTTGAGAGGGCTTGGCAGGCGCGTGGAGGACGTTTGGACAGGACAGCGGTGGGAGACCAGCATGTGCATGCCGAGATGGTCCGCACGGGGGCAGCCCTAGGCGGCGAGCAATCAGGTCACATCCTGTCTTCAGCCCATGGTTTGTCAGGTGATGGTGTCTTGACCGCTCTTCAGATCGCGAGCCTCTGCCATGCGCAGCAGCTTTCCTTGGCCGAGTGGGTGGATCAGAGCTTTCAGGCCTATCCCCAAAAACTGGTGAATGTGCGCGTCGAGAATCGCGAGCGCAGAAAGGGTTGGGCGGACTGTGCACCTCTCCATTCCCTGGTTCAAGAGGCAGAGGCCTCGATGGCTGAAGACGGACGTGTGCTGGTGCGAGCGAGTGGGACAGAACCCCTGCTGCGCGTCATGGTTGAGGCGGCCGATCAAGCAGTGGTCGATCACTGGACCTCGCGCTTGGCCGCAGCAGCCGATCAGCATCTCAATGCGTCTTGATCAGCGCCGCTCGATCAGCAGCGTTCAAGAGCCAGGGTGAGCGCCCCATCGCAGGCGTCACCATTTCGATCCTCCCAGCGCGCATCAACCTGGCGACGGCGTAGGGATGCGTCCACAGCCTGTTGAAGGGGCGCCAGATTTAGGAGTGCGCCACCTCGAGCGCAGAGCCTGGGTTGGGTGAGCCCCAGGGATAACGCCACCGCTTGAACGGCTTCAGCAAGGGCATTGCCGGAGCGGTTGAGAATGGCCGCGGCTTCAAGATTGCCTGCCTCAGCGGCGGCGGAGACGAGGGGTGCCAATTGGGCGAGCTGAGCTGGTTGGAAATCGGGTTGCACAACAAAGGCCTTGATCTCTGCGGCTGTGCGGCAACCAAGGACTTCCCACAACTGGTTGCGTAGGGGGCTGTCTGGGAGTCGGCCATCGGCCATGCGCAGACTGAGCTGGAGCCCCTGATGGCCGAGATCAAAGGCAGCCCCTGCTCCATCCAGTTGCCATCCCCATCCGCCACAACGCTGTTCAAGCCCGCTGTCGTTGCGTCCAACCACGACCATCCCCGTGCCACTGATCAGCACAATGCCGGCATCGTTGGGGAACGCTCCGCGCAGGGCTGTGCGCTCATCGCCAGTGGCGATGCAGTGCGCTTTTGGCAGCTCGAGACTGGCTGCTAACAGATCTCTGGCGCGGTTCTGGAGTGCGGTGCCCTGCTCCACTCCGCTGGCCCCAACGGCCGCAGCGGCGATCTCCAGGCCGCTGGGATTGGCGGCTTGCAGGCTGCTGCGAATGGCCTCCATGAACCGTGTTTCGCCCCCGGCGGCTTGGAGGTGGCTGACGCCAGTGCCCTTGCCCTCGCCTAGCGGTTGCCAGGTTCCGTTGTGCCAACGGCTCAGCTTGCAGCGGCAATGGGTTTGGCCAGCATCGAAACCAGCCAAGATCAGGGCATCACTCATGGGTTGACGCTCATGGGTCGGTCTGGGTGGTCTTGTGGGCCTGACTCAGCGTTGCCAGGCAAAACCAACCGATGATTTGCACTTCTGGCCTGAAGAAAATGGTGTCCGTGGCGCCTTGGATGACCAGCCCGGCGATGGCGGCCAGGCAGCCCAGCCAGGGCAATGCCAGAGCAGCCGATGAGCGCAGAGCTCTGAGGCCATTGCGAAAACTGGCTCCAGCCAACCCGAGCGCGGCGATTAGGCCTGGAATGCCCGTTTCCACAAGCAGCTCCAGGGGAACGGAATAGGCGCTCAGGGCATTGAACTTGGGCTGTTGATACAGGGGGTAAATGGCATTAAAGGCAGCGTTGCCGGGCCCGATGCCAAGCCAGGGGCGGTCTTGAATCATCTCCACTGCGGCCAACCACACGTTGATGCGGAAGTTGTTGGAGCTATCACCTCGACCAGATAGCAGGCTGGCAACCCGCGTGCGGATGGGATCCACCTGCGTGACTGCGATCGCCAGGGCCACACCAGCCACCACCAGCAGGACGATCGGGACGAGACGTCGCCACAGTTTTGGCCAGCTGCGGATGGCACGCAGCACGAGCAGCAGGACCAACAGCCCAAGGGCCGCGAGCATGCCCAGCCAGCCCCCGCGGCTGTAGCTGAACATGGTGGCTGTGGCTCCCAAGCCCAGTGCAACAGCTGCGTAGCAGCGTGCCCCCCAGCCCTGCCAGCGGATCAAGGCAACGAGTGCCAACGGCAGGATCGGGACCAGATATCCCGCCAGCAGATTGGGGTTGCCAAGGGGTCCGTAGATCCTGATCGTGCCTGCCGTGATTGAGTTGGGATCGGCCCAGCGCGCCAGCTCCTCGGTGGGTCCGTAAAGCTGGCGCAAGGCCATCACACTGGTGAGGACTTCGCCGGCCAGCAGCGCGGCCACGAGGCGGTCCCACCACTCCGGGCGCTCGGCCAGCAGCTGTCGCATCAGGGCATAGACGCCGAGGTAGCTGAGCAGCTTGATCAGGCCTTTCGCTGCTGCGGCTGGAACGGGGGAGAACCCCGTGGCCAGCACGGCGATGCCAAGAAACACGAGCACCCAAGCGCTGATGGCACCGATGCGTTGCGGCTGGCTCACGCTGGACCAGAGGATCCACAGCGCTCCGCAGGCCAGAACCACAATCCCGAGCCCTGTTCGGGTGAGGAAGGGAAGTCCTGCGAGGAGAACCATGAGCAGGATGCTTGCCCACCAGCTCAGGCGCCTGCGCTGCTGATCAGTCGCGGGAAGCAAGCCTTGCCAGCGCAGCAACAGGGGTGGTGGGGCCGGAGCCTCAGCCATTGGGAGTGGGTGCGGTGTCTTTGGAATTATCAACCTGTTGCCAAGCCAGCTCTAGATCCCTTAATGCTGGAAGCGCGGCATCCGTGCGCTCAAACAGCACGCGATAGCTGGGCAGTCCTTGTTCCTGGACGTAGCGCTCCCGTTCCGTCGCCACGGGCAATGGGTTGCTGGTTCGCCATGGCCGTTGGTCGTCTTTGGGGCGTGCAAAGCAGTTTGAGAGCTCCACCAGGCTCACCATCGGTTCGATCACGGCCAACACATCACTTTGCAAAAAAAGCTGTCGGCCGGGATGGAGGGCTGAGGCGATGGCGAGCAATAGGGCAGGTTGCAGCACGCGGCGCTTGCGATGGCGTTGTTTAAACCAGGGATCGGGAAACTGAATGCTGACCAGGTGCAACTGGTCTGGTGGCAACGCTGCCATCCAAGCCTCGAGGCTGATATTGGCATTGCAAAATAAAAAATGAAGGTTGTGCTGCTGCTGACGGTCGCGATCGCGTTGAGCGGCTTGCACCAAGGGCCGGCGGATTTCAACGCCGAGATGGTTGCGCTCGGGTTGCAACGCCGCCAGCTCCAACAGAAAAAAGCCTCGAGCGCAACCAATATCGAGATGGATGGGCAGGTTGGGATGCTCGAACAGCTCCTGCGGCGCCGGGAGTTCCAGCGGCAACTGAAAAAAGCGGCTGAGGGGATTGACGTGCTGGCGCATCAGTCCTCAGCTGACGCCACAAGAGGTGCGTGGCGGAGCAAGCCCCAGCAAGCGGTGTAGCCATGCAGGTAGGTGGTGTTGCTTAAGGGGCCGATCTCGCCATTGCAGAACGCGCCGGCGATTGGCAGATCGGGCAGAACGTCGCGAGCGATGGAGACATCACCGTTGGCTTCTCCGAATAGACCACTGCCTCGGCCGAGGCAGGCAAACAGCAGGCCACAGAGTGGCGGCGGCGAGGGGCAGCGTTCTTGGCTGGCCTCTAATAGCTGGCGTGCCTCCAGCCTTGATGACTGGGCTTCTCTGAGCTGAAACTGCACGTGTTGGCCTGGACGGACCCGCTCAGCCACGGCGACGGCACCATTGCGTGGGTCGACGCCAATGAGATTGCGAACCAAGAAATCGCTGGGGCACTCCTGCATCAAATTGCGACGTTCCACGCCAAGGAAAAGGGAGTGCTGCACCAGCTCTCTGTCTTCCGCATTGAGATCGGCCAGGACCCGTTGCAAGCAGGCCACTGGCGTGTCGCGACGATCGCCATCGCTGAGTTCAAGCAGAACGTTGCGTTGGGCTTGCTCAATCGCAAACACGGGACCAATTGGCCGGCAGCCCTGGGCAACGACCGGATCGAGAACCCAGTCGCCGCCGATGCTCACTCCAGCGGCACCATTGATGATCTGACCATCGAAGAGCAGGGATCCATGACTGGCGTTGTGGGGGGCGGCAATCCCCCCGATGATTGCTGCGTTGGGATAGGCGTAATCCAGGCCACTGATCAGGTCATTGATCGCTCCACAGCTGGGATCGATGAACAGCAGCAGAGATCGGCTGTCTGCCGGGTCAACGCTGACCCAGTCCTGCCAGTTTTGAACCGGCCCATCAAGATCTGGGAGAGAGCCGGTGTCGAGTTGAAACGGCTTCAGCTGAGCTCCGGGGAGATTTAAGAGGGTGATGCTGAGGGCCGTGGTCTGTTCCAGCTCTTGCGATCGCCCGGCACTATCTGTTCCAACAACGCCACCTCCAACGAAGCCAATCCAGTGTTCTGCCTGCAGTCGCTGGCTGAGCAGCGGAAGCAACCGTGGCAGATCGCTAGCGAATTGGCTGGACACAAACACCAGGGCTAAATCGCCTTTCTCCGAGCCGAGTTGATTGGTGACATCTTTCGTTGCCTCTTCCAATGAGGCACAGCCACTGAGTGCCGTGCGGCACTTGGCCTGGGCTCCGGAGCCTCGGAACCAATCGAGGGGGTTGAACGGAACCATGTGTTGGACCCTACCAATCTTGAGGGCTAGGTCGATGGCGTCGATAATGGCTCCAACTCGAACCTGCCTGGTGCCTGATCTCCCTTACCGCAGTTTGGTTTGGCTTACCTATCGCTTAGGCGCAACCTTTGCCCTCGGTGTTCCGCTTGTTCTGTTGATCTGGGCAGGGGTTCGGCGTGAGCCAGCCATGGTGCGATTGCTGGGTCTCTACTGGAAAGTGGCAAGCCTGTTGCCCATCAGTGTGTTGCTGCTCACCGATCGGCGTCCGATCGGATATGTGATGGCCTTCATTGCACCGGTGCTGATGGCGGTTTCGGTGTGGTTCTGGGTGGATCTCAATGAAGAATTGGCCGACAGTGCACCAGGGAGTGCCCTTCCGCTGACCGTTCGTATCTGGCGGTGGGCACTCACTGGATTCGCCGTGCTTGCGGCGGGAATGTCAGCAACAGCATTGCGCTGTGTGGATCAACTGACAGGTGCTGAGTGCTTGGCCTGGCTGGAAGGTCCCCAGGGACTGCATCGTGTCGCGGAGCGTGTGTTCGATTTCGTCTTCGGTGGTCAGTGGAGTGAGGCTGTTGCCGCATTCATTGGCTATGTGGCGTTAGTGGCGTATGTGGTGGGGCTCCTCCAGTGGCTGCTCGTGCGCCTGCCGCGCCAGGGACGGGTGGCTGGTGAGTTCTGATTCGTTGTCGTTGCTGCCAGCCCTTGAAGCGATCAGTCGCGATCGCCCCGATCGGGTGTTGCGACTGCGAGGAACGGTGCAGTGTGCTGAAGGTGCGGAAGAAGCGCTGGAAGTGTTGATTTTTCGAGGTTTCAGCAGTTGCACCACCCATCCCACAGATTTCGATCCGGATCGAACCGTGCTTCCTGAGGGGGCGGTGATCCAAACCGCTGAATTGCTGCGCGGTCCACTGAACCCTCAGCAGGAGGAGCTGCTGATTGGGCCCCTACCTCCTGCGCAATTAAGCGAACCAGACCGCTGGATCTGATTCCTAGCGCCGTTCCAGCACGGACACGCAGCGACCGCACAAGCTGGGGTGATCGCTGTGCTGACCAATGTCACTTTCGTAGTGCCAGCAGCGCTCACACTTCTCCCCTCGAGACAGGGCTACTTCGATCACGGCGAGCTCGTTGTCATCACTGGCCAGCAATTCGGCCCAGGGCTCGCCTCCAATCTGCAACTGGGAGACGATGAGCCAATCGCGAAGGCCATCCACCTCTTGATCCCCCTTGCTTTGGAGCCAGTGGAGGGCGTCTTTGAGGGCAGGGGTGCGCGCTTCGATGCGGACGGCCGCCTCAAGCGATGCTCCGAGCTTGCGCTTGCTTCGGCATTCTTCCAGCACTTTGTTCACCGCTGCGCGCAGCTCGCGCAGCTCTCGCATCGGCGCTTGAAGACTGTCATTGCGCCACTCCTCTGGAACGGAGGGCCAGCCACTTAGAAACACCGACTCAGTCCCGGTGGGATAGGGGATGTTCTGCCAGATGTCTTCCGCCATGTGGCAGAGCACGGGAGCGATGGCCGCGGCCAGACGTTCGATGATCAGAGCCATCACGGTTTGGCAGCTGCGGCGACGCTTGTCGTTGGGGGCGCTGACGTACAGCCGGTCTTTAGCAATGTCGAGATAGAAGTTCGAAAGATCGGCGACGCAGAAGTTCTGCAGAAGCTGGAAGAAGCGGAAAAATTCATAGGCTTCAAACGCTTCGCTGATCTGATCGAGCACGGTTGCGGTGCGCTGCAACATCCAGCGATCGAGCAACGGCAAATCGCTGATGGCGATCGCATCACGGCTTGGGACGAAGTCGTGCAGATTGCCGAGCAGGTAGCGCGAGGTGTTGCGCACTTTGCGGTAGACGTCTGACAGCTGCCGCAAGATGCCAGCACCGATCGGCACGTCTGCCGAATAATCCACAGAACTCACCCATAGGCGGAGCACATCGGCGCCGTAGGCGGGTTCTTGCTTTTGATTTTTGCCACCCTCGATGATCACCATCGGGTCCACAACATTGCCGAGGGATTTGCTCATCTTTCGGCCTTTCTCATCCAAGGCAAACCCATGGGTGAGAACGGTCCGGTAGGGGGCTGTGCCGTTGACGGCCACCGACGTCAACAACGAGGACTGGAACCAGCCGCGATGCTGATCTGATCCCTCTAAGTACAGATCTGCGGGGTAGCTGAGACCGTCGCGTTGGCTCGATACGGAGGCCCAGCTGGAGCCGGAATCGAACCACACATCCATGGTGTCTGTGCCCTTACGCCAAAGATGCGCTTCTGCGCTGTGGCTGGAAGGGAGCAAATCAACCTCGTCTTTTTCCCACCAAATGTCGGCTCCATGGTCTGCGATCAGCGCTTTGACATGGGCGATGGAGTCGGCATTGAGCAGAACATCGCCAGTTTCACGCTGGTAAAACACCGGAATGGGGACACCCCAGGTCCGTTGACGGGAAATGCACCAATCGCCCCGTTCGGACACCATCGATTCAATCCTGTTCCGGCCAGATGCCGGCAGCCATTGCACGCCATCGATGGCGGTTAGCGCCTCAGTGCGGAAGCCTTCCACAGAGGCAAACCACTGTTCCGTTGCTCTGAAGATCGTGGGTTTTTTCGTGCGCCAGTCGTAGGGATAGCGATGGCTGTAGTTCTCTTGCAGAAGCAGGGAACCGGAGTCCTCGAGCGCTGTGATGATCACAGCATTGGCATCCTTGAGCACGTTCAAGCCTTCGAAGGGGCCGGCCTCAGCGGTGAGGGTTCCGGCCTCATCCACTGGGCAGAGCACGGGCAGACCATGCTTGCGCCCTGTGTTGAAGTCATCCACGCCATGGCCAGGCGCCGTGTGCACCAACCCTGTCCCTGATTCCGTGGTGATGTACTCCCCACCCACCACGATCGCGCTGCGGCGCTCGAGCAGGGGGTGGCTGTAGGTGATGCCAGCGAGATCGGCCCCCTTCACGGTGGCTTTGGCTTGAAGTGGTCGTTCAAGCTTGGTGGCGAGGGAATCGCAGAGTTCCGCGGCCACGATGAGAAGCCGTCCGTTGCCGTCATCCGCCAGGCAGTAGTCGAGGCGATCGTTAACCGACACCGCAAGGTTGGCGGGCAGGGTCCAGGGGGTGGTGGTCCAGATCGCCACCTGCAGGCACTGACTCAGGGCGTTGCTCTCTGCGGGGACGTCCAAGCCCTGCTCGTTGAGCTTGCTGCGCAGGCCTGTGGGTAGATCAACCACAGGAAATCCCACGTAGACACTGGGGCTGGTGTGTCCGTCGGGATATTCCAGTTCGGCTTCGGCCAGGGCCGTGCGTGAACTGGGGCTCCAGTGCACGGGTTTGAGCCCTCGGTAGATGTGGCCCTTGAGCGCCATCGTTCCAAAGACGTCGATCTGAGCGGCTTCGTAGTCCTTTTGCAGCGTGAGATAGGGGTGCTCCCAGTCAGCCCAGATGCCCCAGCGCTTAAAGCCAGCCATTTGGCCTGCAACTTGCTTGTGGGCGTAGACCGCAGCCTTTTTGCGCAACTTGATCGGGGTGAGCGCTTGACGCTGCTCTTGGCTCATGGCCTGGAGCACTTTGAGCTCGATCGGGAGGCCATGGCAGTCCCAGCCAGGCACGAAACGAACCTTTCGGCCTTGCATCAGGCGATGCTTATTAATGATGTCTTTGAGCACCTTGTTCAAGGCGTGGCCCATGTGCAGGGCGCCGTTGGCATACGGAGGGCCGTCATGCAGGGTGAACACCGGGCCGGGATTGTTGCGTCCCAGATCCAGGTCAATGCCTTTCTCTTTCCAGAAGGCCTGGAGTTCCGGTTCGCGGTGGATGGCATTGGCACGCATGCCAAACCCCGTCTCCAGCAGGTTGAGGGTGTCTTTGTAGGACGGTCGCTTATCAGCGTCCTGGCCTGTCTGCTGGGTCACGTTGGCGCTGCAGCAAAGGGGATTATCAGTCTTCGTCGGTGCGTTCTGTGTTTTCAGTTGTGCTCGCGGCTGTATTTGAGGCTGTTTCGATGGCGTTGTCAGCACTTCCGTCTTCAATGCTGTCCGTGCTCGTTTCAGTGCTCGTTTCAGCCTTGGTTTCGCTCTGGGCTTCAGAGCCGCTGGATGTTGAACTCACCACCTGTGTTTCTGGCGATGGTTCTGGGCTATCTGGACGGACCCAGAGCTTCTTGCGTTGTGGATTGGTGTCTGGTGTTTCAGCTGTGGCGTCCTTGTCGTTGCTGGCCTCACTGCTCTCACCGCTGGGAGGAGTGTCTATTGCTTCGCCTGTGGATGGCTGCTCAGGTCGCACCCAACGTTTGTTGGTTCCGGTTTTAGCGGCAGGTTTCAAGCTTTTGAGCGTGTCAGTTGTTGCGCTCACAACGCTGGCCAAAACGGTGGTGAGTTGTTGAAGGCTCGTGGTCCAGCGTTCCCGGGAGCCGAGTCTGTGTCGCTCCTCATCGCTGAGTTGTTGCCAGCGGGCTTGCCCTACTTCTGCCCCTAGGCGGCTGATCAGCAAGCCAGCGCAGGCCACTCCAAGCATGGGAGCGCCCCGCAAGCGATCACTGCTGGTCACGAGGACCAGCCCAAGCAGCAGGACGACGGCTCCCCAGGCGCCATCGCGGGGACGACTCAGTTCTGTAGCGAGCAGTGGCAGCAGCAGCACGGCAAGGCCTGCCAGCAAACAGAGGTCTCCAGTGAGAGTGGCCAGCATCGGGGAATCGAGTGTCGACGTTGTCGCCATTCTGGGTCGATGTTTAGGATTCGCTTCTGCCCATCTGGCGGAATTGGTAGACGCGCTGGTTTTAGGTACCAGTGACTTCGGTTGTGCGAGTTCAAGTCTCGCGGTGGGCATTCCTTTTCCTAGATTGGTGTTGCTTGTAGCAGCAGGCAACACAGGAATCTTTCGATGACTCAGGCACTCGTACAACCGGAGAGCTCGGGATCGACGCCCCGGCTTCGGTCAGTGCCAAAGGAGTTTGTGGATCCACCTTCTGTATGGAATCCCACTGTTGGCTTGTTTTTAGGGGGGTACGGATTAGCAGCCTTGTCGATTTGGGGCTGGTTTGTCGGTGGCTGGCCATTGCCACTGCTCTTGATCTGCGGATTCTTAGCGCTTCATTTAGAGGGCACGGTTGTCCACGATGCCTGTCACAACGCGGCTCATCCGGTTCCCTGGATCAACCAAGCGATGGGGCATGGCTCAGCCTTGTTGTTGGGATTTAGTTTTCCCGTTTTTACACGGGTGCATTTGCAACATCATTCCCACGTGAATGATCCCAAAAATGATCCTGATCACATCGTGAGTACCTTTGGCCCTCTTTGGCTTATTGCCCCAAGGTTTTTTTATCACGAGTTTTTCTTCTTTCAGCGCAAGCTTTGGAAGCGTTGGGAGTTGATGCAGTGGGGATTCGAGCGAGCCATCTTTTTTACGATCATTGCTGCAGCAATTCGATTCGACTTTTTACCTTTTATTTTTAATTGCTGGTTTGCGCCCGCTCTCATGGTGGGGGTGACTCTGGGGTTGTTTTTTGACTATCTGCCCCATAGACCATTCTTGTCGAGAAATCGCTGGCAGAACGCTCGTGTGTATCCGGGCCGGACGATGAATTGGTTGATTATGGGGCAAAATTATCATTTAGTGCACCATCTTTGGCCTTCTATCCCATGGTTTGAATACAAGCCTGCTTATGAAGCGACCAAGCCCCTTCTTGACGCAAAAGAATCACCGCAGAGGCTCGGAATCTTTGAAACTCGCTCTGACGTTGTCAATTTTTTCTACGACATTCTGATTGGCGTTCGCAGTCATAAACCAAGGGGCAGCAAGATGCGTCCGGTTGCCAAGCTTCTGCCTAGCAGGAGGTTGAGGCGAGCCTGGCTCACGTTATTGCGGCGCACAGCCGTCACCCCGGCACGTCAGCGTTTCTAGAGCGTAACGCCTACGTGCCGCTATTGGGATGTTTTGGGCCTAATCCGCGAGGATTTTGGGAACGCGGAAGAAATCTCCCTCGCGTTGGGGGGCCTGATCTAGGAGGTCTTGGCGCACATCTGTATCTACAACAGTGTCTTCACGGGTTGCATTGACCACCTCCACAGCACGTGTCGTTGGTAAAACCCCCTCCGTGTCCACCGCTTGCAGCTGATCCACGTAATCGAGAATGCGCTCAAGCTGCCCCGTATAGGTGGCGATGGTGTCATCAGGCAGGTCAAGACGGGCAAGTTGGGCCACCTTGCGAACGTCGTCGGCGGTGATCTTGCTCATGTAGCGGAGAGAAAGGTTTCAAGATCCTCGCGCAGTGCCGTGACCGCCGTATCCAGCAACCCTGCTCCGTGTTCGGCTGTCGCGAGATAGGGGTGAGAGCCCATGCGGCCATCGGGATAGCGCCGGCGAAAATCGGCTGGGCCGTGAATGGCTCCGCATGGGGCGGGGTCAGGGAGGGGCCGTTGCTTGGCGATCAGGCTGTCGTGAAGATGGAGGGTCACAGCGATTTCGCTAGGGGTGGCATGTTGGCCTTCGCGATCGCCATAGAGCTCTCGGGCTTGGCGCATCACAGGCCCAGCCATGAACCAGTTGGAGAGTCTGCAGCGCAATTTTGATGCCACCGGAAGCCCTCGGCTGGCGGCCGTTCCATAGGCCTGGGCAAAGGCTGCTTTGGTCGTGGCCATGTTGCCTCCGTGGCCATTCACCACAAAGATTCGCTCGAATCCATGGGTGGCCAACGACAACACAAGGTCATGCATCACCGCCATCAGGGTGGCGGGCTGGAGACTCATCGTCCCCGCGAAGCC
This sequence comes from Synechococcus sp. SYN20, assembly GCF_014279555.1. Classification (NCBI taxonomy): domain Bacteria; kingdom Bacillati; phylum Cyanobacteriota; class Cyanophyceae; order Synechococcales; family Synechococcaceae; genus Synechococcus; species Synechococcus sp. SYN20. The sequence goes on from NZ_CP047959.1 coordinate 377,323, forward strand.
GAGATGGTGTTCGGCCATGCCATAGGCCTGAGCAGGAGTGACCAGCACTCCGCTGCGACGACCGAGCTCAAGCGCTACAGCTTCTGCTGTGAGGGCATCAGTCCCAATCGCACCCGTGGGTCCATGCTGTTCTGTGGAACCCAAAGGGATGATGATTCCTTTGCAGCTTTTGAGGTAGGCCTCCACATCGGGCCAACTTTGGAGAGCTAAACGAATGGCTTGGGTGTTGGTTGCTGGGCCGGGCAGGGTGGCGTTCATGCCATCTCGATCAGTGGCTTGATGATCGCTCAGCTCGAGCCCTAGTGCGCGGTGCCGTTGCCGTCGTACTTGTCGGTGTTGTAGTAGCCGCCTCGGGTCCCGAAATAAAAGGTGGCAATTACGAACAGTCCGCTGCCAAAGACCAAGACGGTCCCGAGATTGAAGCTAGAGAGGGCGGCGTCCATGGTTGCGAGGTCAGTGAACTCATGATGCCAAGGTCTTGCAGTCTGAGCTGTCTTGGTGCGCTGATCGTCACCTGAGTGGCAAGGCCCTCAGGGAACAATTTCCTTGCCATCGCCCTGAATATCTAACCAATCGCGTAACCAGGCGGTGAGCCAGATGAAAGGAAGGGTGTCAGCGAAAGCCGCGAGGGCTTTGAACAAATAGCCACTGGCGATGAAGGCTCCGAGCTGAGGAAGCACCGCTTCCCCAGCTCGAATGGGCAACACATGGGCGGCGTAGTGGCTGATCAACACCACGGCACTGGTATCTACTAACTGGCTCACCAAGGTGGAGCCGTTGTTGCGGAGCCAGAGGGCCTTGCCATTGGTGCGTTCTTTCCAAAAGTGGAACAAGCGCACGTCTACGAATTGGGCCGTGAGGTAAGCCACCATCGATGCCCCGACAGATCCAAAGGCCAGGCGTTGAATCTCAAAAAATGTGGATTCTGGAGCGCCGTTCAGGCCTGGCATCAGACCTCCGACCCACAAAATCAAGACCACCCAACCATTGAGTAGGAGACCCACCCACACCACTTGAGTGGCTCTCTCCTCTCCCCACAGCTCACTAATGAGATCGGTGCATAGAAAGGTGACGGGGTAGGGAAGGGCGCCAACAGCCACCACGATTGGCCATGAACCAATCTGTCCAAGGGCCAGGAATCGTGTCAGGCCCAAGATGTTGAGCATCCCCAGGGTGCCGAGGAAGAGTCCGGCCAGTACCAGAAATACCAGGTCTCGCCTGGCTTGGATTTGGCTTGTGGTGGTTGTGGGTGATGCCGACATGGGTTCGTCGTTCATCGTTTGCGTCTTGACAGTCTGGTCATTCGGGTTGTGTTGACATTCCATCTGAGATGGCGCAGCTGGATTGCTTTTTCTTGATGACAATGCATAGAGCGGAGTGGTGGATCCATGGATCAATCTCTCCAGCAACTCTTTGAGCCATCCAGCCCATCACCCGAGAATTTTTAGCTCTCCCTCAATCCTTCTTCTGCCGACCCGCAGAGGTGGTGGGACCTGCATTGGTGGGCTGCAGGCTGGTGAAACGCCAAGACGACGGATGCTTGCTCTGGGGCGTGATTGTGGAAACAGAGGCATATTCCCAGGATGAGCCCGCCTGCCATGGCTACCGCCGCCGCTCACCGCAAAACGAAACGCTGTTTGGAGAGCCGGGGCGGTTTTATGTGTATGTGAGCTATGGCATCCACCACTGCGTGAATGTGGTGACGGGTCGGAGCGATTGGGCCAACGGAGTGTTGCTTCGTGCTGTTGCCATGCCTGGCGAGCCTGAGCGGGTGGCTGCGGGGCCTGGTTTGCTGTCTCGGCACTTTCAAATCAGCCGCGGTCATGACAACAGCTCCGCCTGTGGCGAGAATGAAATGTGGTTGGCCCCAAGGCCCTCCGTTCTCAATAGCCCAGAGCTTGTGACCACCACGCGGATCGGAATCTCTCAGGCCCAGGATTTGCCCTGGCGTTGGTACCTGAAGGCCTCTCGCAGCGTGAGCCGGCGTGCCCGAGGTGATCGGATGCCTGCTTTGCCTCAGTCCTTCATTCCAACTCTGGAGTTGAAGCGATGAGTGGCTGGTCGCACCGGCATGTGCTCGATTTGGCTGCGTTCTCGCGAGACGACTACGCCACCGTGCTCGAGCTTGCCCATCGTTTTCGCTCGATGCCGGTGACCGGCGCGCGCAAACTTCCGGCCTTGCAAGGGCGACTGGTTGCCACCTTGTTTTTTGAGCCCAGCACGCGCACGCGCAGCAGCTTTGAGCTTGCCGCGAAGCGCTTGTCCGCTGATGTGCAGAGTTTTTCGCCGTCGAGCAGCTCTTTGAGCAAAGGCGAATCGTTGCTCGATACAGCGCGTACCTATGTGGCGATGGGGGCAGATGTGTTGGTGATTCGCCATCGCTGCACCGATGTGCCCGCGCAGTTGGCCCATGAGTTGGATCAAGCTGGAGAACGCACTGTCGTGCTGAATGGTGGCGATGGTCAGCACAGCCACCCCAGCCAGGGCTTGCTCGATCTCTATACGCTTGCGCACCATTTCGATCCCCATCGCCCTCAACCCGAGGCCTTGCAGGGCAAGCGCATCGGGATTGTTGGCGATGTGTTGCATTCGCGCGTCGCGCGATCCAACCTCTGGGCTCTCAGTGCCTGCGGCGCGGAGGTGGTGCTGTGCGGGCCGCCCAGTCTTGTGCCCGATGCGTTTGCTGACTTCTTGGATGCTCCTCCGCCTGGGCAAGCGGCTGATCCTGTTCCTCAGCGTGGAAGGCTGCAGATCAGCCGCAACCTGGATGAATGCTTGTCGGGTGCGGACGCTGTGATGACGTTGCGCTTGCAACAAGAACGCATGACCGATCACCTGCTCACGAATCTGGATCGCTATCACCGTGACTATGGGCTCAGCCATGAGCGGTTGCGACGCTGCTCTTTTTCAGGCCCTGTGCTGCATCCAGGCCCTGTGAATCGTGGGGTTGAAATGAGCGGTGCCCTTTTGGATGACCGCTCGATTTGCTTGGTGGAGGATCAAGTTCGCAATGGAATCCCGATCCGGATGGCGCTGCTTTATTTAATAGCGGCGTCTGATCCTGTAGCGGATTCATCGCGGGCTGCTTCGCCATCCTGAACACGCACTCCCGAGACGGACTTGGCGTAGTAATTCATGGCTGCTTTGAGTGCCGCATCTGGAGCGGCAATCGAGGGGCCACTGCCGCTCTTCATTGGGAACGGTGCGTCTGCAGAGTCGAGACCGATGTGCTGACTCGGCATGCCTGTGAGCAGCATCGATGAACGTTGCTGTGACAGAACCGCAAACATCCATTTGATCAGCAAGGACCAGCGATTTTCTCGATCGGGCATGAAGGCAAGGTGTGCGGCTGCCCAAACCGCCCAACCTGGGCTCCCGCTGAATTTGAAGCCGCGGAGATCAGCAACGGCCGCAACACGATCCAGCACGGCCATGCTGCCGAAATCAAACCATTTGAAGTTCGGACGGTTGCTACCACTCATGATCGCGGCAATGTCTTTGCCAACAAAGCCACCCGCTTGGGTTGCTGGACCTGCCATCCCGGGCAGTGGGTTGCCCGTGGAGGTGTGTTTGTAACTGCAGAGATCGCCAACGACTCGTATCTCTGGATGGTCTTTCACGCTGAAGTCGGCTTCAACAACCACTCTTCCGCCGCGATCCAATTCGCAATCGATTGAGCCTGCAAGGGTCTTGCCGAGGTGAGACGGGCGCACTCCGGCCGTCCAAATCACGGTTGCGGCTTGAATGATTTGCTCGCCATCTGGAGTGCCAACGGTGACTTCTCCCGGCTGCATGCTCTGAACCCGCCCTTTGAAGAGAGTTTCTACCCCAAGAGATTCCAGGGTTTTTTGCGCAGAGGCCGATAACGACTCAGGCATCGCCCTCAGCAAGCGATCGCCCGGGTCGATCACGATGATTCTTGAATCATCAGGATCAAGCTGCTTGAACTCACGGCGCATCGCGTTGCGCATCAATTCGGAGGTGGCACCTGCCATTTCGCATCCTGTCGGCCCCCCTCCCACAATCACGACGGTCTGAAGAAATTTGCGTGCCGCGGGATCGGGTGTTTGCTCTGCCTGCTCCATGGCCATCAGCAAGCGACGACGAATTTCTTGGGCGTGCTCAAGAATTTTCATCGGTGGCGCAAAGGTGCGCCATTCTTCATGGCCGAAATAGGTGCTGCCTGAGCCCGTTGCCAGCACCAAGTGGTCGTAGTTGAGAGCTTTGTCTCCGAAATGGATCTGCTGCTTTTTGGCGTCTAAGCCCGTCACTTCTCCCAGCAGGACCTGAACGTTGCGCTGCTTGCCAACAAGCTGTCGCAGCGGTGTCGCCACATCGCCAGGGGCTACCAGGCCTGTCGCTACTTGATAAAGAAGCGGTTGGAACAGGTTGAAATTGCGCTTGTCAATCAACGTGACGCGCACGTCGGCTTGAGCAAGTGCTTTGCAGGCCCGCACTCCAGCAAAACCTCCTCCAACGATCACCACATGAGGGGCATCGCGAAGACGTTCTTCTGGTGGTTCGAGTTCGAGGAAGAAACGCTCAGCGGCCATGTTCCAACGAACAGCAGATCTAAATCCAGGCTATGAATCCCCTTCAAGATTGTCTGGATTTGTGAGTTCTTTAAAGCAACTTGAAGCCTTCTAATAAGAGGCCATAGAGCAACCCAATGCGTGACATGTCCAAGAGATCACGTCCAAGATGCTTTTTCTTGTCTCGTGCCCAATGCCGCCTGGTTCGCACCATGAACTCCCAGATCCCCACCGTAATCAGCGCGGACACTGGATCCATCAAGGCCAAAGCACCTGCAATGGCTCCAATGCTGTTTCCCAAGGCAAAGCTTGCTCCGAGGGCAATCAACATCAACGATGCCCTTCTCCAGGGATTGACAGCCCACCGGTCAAGCCTTGCAGTGGCTTCTCCGAAACTAATTTGAAGCCGAGTCTTCTGAAGTCGAGCGGTCATGAATGTAACCCCTCAAGCTTCTTTGTAACAGGTGTGCCACCAATTGATCCCCATCACCCGGCCGGCAACCTGCCGAGCTATTAATACTCGATCTCTATTAATTTCTAGTAGCAATTGTTGGTTTTTGAGCATTTCCTGTTGAAACAAGATTTGCTTTGGGCCAATCACTTACGCCTGACCACATTCAATCTGAATCGGCCTTCGCTTTGCGAGAGGATTTCCCCTCCAGCAGCTCAAGCAGTGCCTCCATCTGGGCCATGACGCCTCTCACTTCACCTGCTTCAGGGAGAAGTCCGTCTTCCATCACGCCTTGGTGCATTTCTCGCAACTCTTGGCGGATGTAGCGCAGGTGGCTGACCACCTGTTCTCGTTTGGATTGCGACATCGTCTATTGGCTTTGCTGACATCCCTTTTACCGCATGGTTGTCCCGATTGATGTCAGCGACGGACGAGCCCACCAGCCAGTGCAATAAGGCCATAGGTCATTAAGGCACTGGGTCTTGCCAGCGTTGAGACCAAAACAAGAACCAAAAGGCCGGCAAACAGGGGGATGTGTCTTGTGAAGTGAGTGCTTGTTGGGAACATCAGCAAGACCCCAGTGCAAAAGACTGGAGCTCGTGAGCGCCTGAAGCGCTCACGAGGAAAAGTTGCTTTTCAAGGCTCCAGGCCATGGCTGTCCTTGAAAGTGAAAGTTAATCTTAAGGCAATTTTCTGAGAGATTGAATCTCAGAACCCTTTCGCTCGTGGCCGCTGACTCGAAAGCGAAATGTTTTGGTTCTGCTCAGGGGGCTGTGGATGCCCAGACGTGGGTTGTGCGACAACATTAAAAGCGAGAGACCAGCGTTCTCCGCTCCCCCGGAAAGGCATGACGGAATGGGGTTGCCAGGCTGGAAAAATATAAAAATCGCCCGGGCTGGGAAGCACATACCTTGCCATTCCCGTACGAAATGATTGAAGGTGATACTCCTCAGGCCCGTGAAAACAAAGCTGACCATCAAAACTTGATCCGTTGATCTGTGATGGCACCTTTAAAAAGACAACCCCAGAAAAACTTCCTCCATGGGTATGCATCGGGTTGTAATCGCCCTCCATTTGGCAATTCAGCCAGATGTCAATCAGCCTTAGTTGGTAGCGACCTGGCACCCATGGGCCACGTCCCTGAGGTGGCTGCTGGTCAATCACGTGACGGATCCAGCGCTCGCAGCCTTCGAGCAGGACCGACTCACAAAGTTCCCGAACGGCGGGTTGTGTTGGATTCAGTTCTCGTTGTTGGTTGAGTTGGCCAGCGAGGCGTATCGAAGCGTCGGTACTCGCTTCTGGGTTTTGGAGGACGTCCTCACAATGGAGGAGCAGTTGATTGCGAAGGTTGGGCTCAACCTCTCCTTGCACGATCGATCGTGGAAAGAGATCAATGACATCCATGAAGTGATTTCTTAATTGATGCATTGAAAAGGCATGAGCTTGGATCGTTGTATTCATCCTGAGCCCAATATTGTGCTTTTCAATTCATAGGGGTTTTACACTTACGAGGAAAGTCTGCTCCTGGTTGTTTCTGTTGTTACAAACATGGGGTGGCTCCGTGTTGCTGTTTTCGCTCCTTGCCTGTGAAAAATCCTGCTGTAAATTGCCTTTATGACCAGTAATTTGAGGGCCTGATTTTTGGTCCATTCAGCAAAATTGTATGAGCTTTTTGCTTTTGCTTGGCTGTGATGAAGTGCGAATGACGGACCCACTCCAATGCCGTCACGAGATGCACCTTCTTCAATTCAATTTATGAATTGAACATCTTGAAAGGCATGGAGACTAGGGGATTCGAACCCCTGACCTCTGCGGTGCGATCGCAGCGCTCTACCAGCTGAGCTAAGACCCCGTCGCTCGAAACTTAGCGCCACTCTCATTCTTGCCCGAGGCAGAATGGGGTCTTCGCTTCAGGGAACCAGCATGCCGATCACGCCGGAATCTCTGGACGCGTTTGATGACGACAAAGTGGCTGTGCTCGCGAAGCGCCTTGAAGACGACGACTACCCCACCCCTTTTGATGGCTTAAATGATTGGCATCTGTTGCGTGCCTTGGCGATCCACCGGCCGGAGCTCACGGGTCCATACGTTCATTTAGTTGATCAGGAACCATTCGATGAAGATTGAGGCCCCAAGGCCTCTGGAGGGGCGTCGCCTCCTCGTAGCGGCATCGGGAAGCATCGCTGCGGTTAAGACCCCACTTCTGGTCAGTGCATTGGTGAAGGCAGGGGCCGAGGTGCGTTGTGTCGTCACCCCTAGCGCCTCTCGCCTTGTTAGCCCTGTGGCACTGGCAAGCCTGAGTCGTCGCCCGTGTTTGCAAGATCAGGATCAGTGGGATCCATCGCAGCCTCGGCCGCTGCATGTGGAGCTTGCTGAATGGGCAGATCTCGTGGTTGTGGCTCCCTTAAGCGCCACGAGCTTGGCCCGTTGGACCCAGGGGCTTGGAGATGGGTTGCTGGCCTCTTTGTTGTTGGCTTGCGAGCGGCCTGTGGTGGCAGCCTCAGCCATGAATACAGGCATGTGGGGCAATGCTGCAGTCCGACGCAACTGGGAGCTTTTGCAACAGGATCAACGGGTGCTCTGCCTAGGGCCAGAGCCTGGGTTGTTGGCTTGTGATCGAATTGGGGAGGGGCGAATGGCCGATCCCGCTTTGATTCAATTGGCGGCTCTGCATGCGCTTCAGCAAGGGAGCCAGGAACGCCAGTTGAGGCGTGATTGGAGCGGTCGTTCCTTGCTCGTCACCGCTGGCCCAACGGTGGAAGCGCTCGATCCTGCTCGAACGATGAGCAACCGCAGTAGCGGACGCATGGGCGTGATGCTCGCTCAAGCTGCCCGTTGGCGAGGTGCCCGGGTTGACTTAATCCATGGCCCCTTGCAGTTGCCTGACGCCTGGCTTGAAGGGTTGTGTTGCCACCCTGTGGAGTCGGCGCAAGCGATGGAGTCGGCACTCATTGATCTGCAGCCGGGTGTTGATGCGGTGGCGATGGCCGCGGCGGTGGCCGATCTGCGCCGTCGTGGTGGAGCGCTTCCGGAGAAACCCGCGAAGGCCGCCTTGGCCAGCGTTCTTTCGGCCGAAATGGAGGCTGTGCCAGATCTTTTGGCCGGCTTGGCTGAGCGCCGACCGCCGGGTCAAGTGCTCTTGGGATTTGCGGCTCTCAGTGGTCAAGCTGATTCATTGCTGGAGCGTGCCCGTCACAAACTCTCCGCCAAACAATGCGACCTGTTGTTTGCCAACCCCATTGATCAGCCCAATCAGGGGTTTGGCTCTGATCTCAATGGAGGCTGGTTGCTCAGGCGTGATGGCACTCAGGAGCAGTGCGTACCCCAGTGCAAGCTCGAGCTCGCCAATCGCTTGTTGGATGAGATCGCCAGGCAACTGCCCGCAGCGCATCCCCTCAATTCGCCCGACGTTGACTCAGCTCTGTGATGTTCTGAGATCGGTCTCAATCACAGTGAAATTGGCGCTTTTATCGGTTTCAATTTGCTTCTTTTAGGACCCGCAACGCGAAGCCTTGTTGAGAGCTGCAAAAGGCTTGCCGGAACCCACGTTTTCCCCTTGTAGGATCGAAAAATCGGTGGATACCGTCTTCGTCCGGCTAATCAGTCTTCTTCTATGCGCATCCGTCCCCTGCTGGCCATGGTGCTAGCCCTCTGTCTCTTTGTTGTAACCGCCTGCAGTGGTGGTGCTGAGGCCATAGATCGATCCAACGTCACCTATGACGACATCCGCAATACGGGCAAGGCCAATGATTGCCCTACCCTGCCTGATTCGGCCCGTGGTTCCATCAGCCTGACGGCTGGCGCTGCTTATGAACTGCGCGGAATCTGCATGCATCCCTCCCAGGTCTTCGTCAAAGGCGAGCCTGCGAATAAGCGTCAAGAGGCGCAATTCGTTGAGGGCAAAATTCTCACCCGCTACACCTCGAGTTTGGATGAAGTCTTTGGTGATCTCATCGTTGGTGAGGACGGCCTGAGCTTCAGCGAAAAGGGCGGCATCGATTTCCAGCCGATCACCGTCTTGGTTCCTGGTGGTGAGGAATTTCCCTTCACCTTCTCCAGCAAAAACCTTCAAGCCACCGCTGATGGTGCTGCACTCACCACCAGTACCGACTTCAACGGCACCTACCGCACACCCAGCTACCGCACCAGCAACTTCATCGATCCCAAGGGTCGTGCGCTGACAACCGGTGTGGACTATCCGCAGGGCCTGATGGCCTTGGGTGGTGACTACGAAGAACTGGAAAGCGAAAACGTCAAGCGCTACATCGATGGCACTGGCATTATGAGCTTTTCAATCACCAAAATCGACCCTGAGACCGGTGAGTTTGGCGGTGTGTTCACAGCGATTCAACCCTCCGACTCCGATATGGGCGGCCGGGAGATCGTTGACGTGAAGATCAGCGGAGAGGTCTTCGGCCGTCTTGAGGAGGCTTGACCTCCGCTGTTCAGACGCATTGATTCAAAAGGAGGGCCGAGGCCCTCTTTTTTTTGTGTCTTCTGGGAGAATTTCGCCATCCCTGATCCAGACATGAATCGCCGATGACTGCCAGTTCCTCGTCCTCGCAGCGCACCGGGGTGATTGCTCCTTACGGAGGCACCTTGGTGGATTTGATGGTGTCAGCCACGGAGCATGCCGCACTGAAGGCTTCTGCCTCCAAAAGCATTGAATGTTCCGATCGCAATGCCTGTGATGTTGAGCTGCTCGTGGTGGGTGGATTCTCTCCAGAACGAGGATTCATGCATCAGGCCGACTACGACTCCGTTGTGGCCGGGCACCGCACCACGTCTGGATACCTGTTTGGGTTGCCGATCGTGATGGATACCGACCGTGAGGACGTGGCGGTTGGTGACAAGGTGTTGTTGACGTACAAGGGTCAGGACCTCGCTCTTCTCACCGTTGGAGACAAGTGGGAACCCGACAAAGTTATCGAGGCCAAAGGTTGTTACGGCACCACCTCGCTAGAGCACCCGGCGGTGCGCATGATCGCCACAGAGCGCCGTCGTTACTACCTCGGTGGCTTGATTCAGGGCTTGCAGCTTCCGGAGCGCGTCTTCCCTTGCAAGACACCTGCAGAGGTGCGCGCCGGTCTCCCTGACGGCGAAGACGTGGTGGCATTCCAGTGCCGAAATCCCATTCACCGCGCCCACTACGAGCTCTTTACCCGTGCACTGCACGCCCAAAACGTCAGTGAGAATGCTGTCGTGTTGGTGCACCCCACCTGTGGCCCCACCCAGCAGGACGACATCCCTGGCGCCGTTCGCTTCCAGACCTATGAACGCCTGGCCGCAGAAGTGGACAACTCGCGCATTCGTTGGGCCTATCTGCCGTATGCGATGCATATGGCAGGTCCGCGTGAAGCCCTGCAGCACATGATTATTCGCCGGAATTACGGCTGTACTCACTTCATCATTGGCCGGGATATGGCTGGATGTAAGTCCTCTCTTTCTGGGGATGATTTTTACGGCCCTTATGACGCGCAGAATTTCGCCAAAGAGTGTGCTCCTGAGCTGACGATGGAGACGGTGCCTTCCTTGAATCTCGTCTTCACCGATGAAGAGGGGTATGTCACTGCGGAACATGCAGAGGCCCGCGGTCTGCATGTCAAAAAGCTCAGCGGCACCCAATTCCGCAAGATGCTTCGCAGTGGCGAGGAGATCCCAGAGTGGTTTGCGTTCCGCAGCGTGGTTGAGGTCCTTCGGGCCTCCTAATTTTTTCGATTTCTATTAACATTCCTTCATCAGAGGCGAAGAACCTTGAACAAGCGTTGGCGCAATGTGGGGCTTTATGTCCTGCTCGTAGTGGTAGTAATCGTTGTGGGTACGGCGTTCCTTGATCGCCCCGACCCTGCAACGGCGGCACGCACGCTGCGGTACAGCGATTTTGTTGAATCTGTTCAGGAAGATCAGGTCAGCAGGGTGTTGCTCTCTCCCGATCGTGGAACGGCTCAGATTGTTGAGACCGATGGTCGTCGTGCGGAGGTCAACCTCGCTCCGGACAAGGATCTGCTGAAGATGCTGACGGATCACAACGTCGACATCGCTGTGCAGCCTTCACGTCAGCCGGGCGCTTGGCAGCAAGCCGCGACCAGCTTGATCTTCCCGTTGTTGCTGCTCGGAGGTCTTTTCTTCCTGTTCCGTCGCGCCCAGGGCGGCGGCGGCGGCGGTGGAAACCAAGCCATGAATTTCGGCAAGAGCAAGGCCAGGGTCCAAATGGAGCCCACCACGCAGATCACATTCGGTGATGTTGCTGGAATTGAGGGCGCCAAGCTTGAGCTCACTGAGGTGGTTGATTTCCTCAAGAATCCAGATCGTTTTACCGCTGTAGGAGCAAAAATTCCTAAGGGTTGCTTGCTAGTTGGCCCTCCGGGTACAGGTAAAACCCTGCTCGCCAAAGCAGTGGCAGGTGAAGCAGGTGTTCCCTTCTTCTCGATCTCTGGCTCTGAGTTTGTGGAGATGTTTGTTGGTGTTGGTGCCAGCCGTGTTCGCGACCTGTTTGAACAGGCCAAGAAAAATGCACCATGCATCGTGTTCATCGATGAGATTGATGCTGTCGGTCGTCAGCGTGGCGCTGGCCTCGGTGGTGGTAACGATGAGCGAGAGCAAACCTTGAACCAGCTCCTTACGGAGATGGATGGTTTTGAAGGCAATACAGGCATCATCATCATTGCGGCAACCAACCGCCCTGATGTGTTGGATTCAGCCTTGATGCGTCCAGGTCGTTTCGACCGCCAAGTCACGGTTGACCGGCCTGATTACGCTGGTCGTCTCCAAATCCTTGGCGTTCACGCCCGCAGCAAAACCCTTTCGAAGGACGTGGACCTCGACAAGGTGGCTCGCCGGACCCCTGGATATACCGGTGCTGATTTGGCCAACCTTCTCAATGAAGCGGCCATCCTTGCGGCTCGCCGTCAACTCACTGAGGTGAGCAACGACGAGATCAGTGATGCGATTGAGCGCATCATGGTGGGCCCTGAGAAGAAGGATCGGGTGATGAGCGAGCGTCGCAAGCGTCTGGTTGCTTATCACGAGGCAGGCCATGCGCTCGTGGGTGCACTGATGCCTGACTACGACGCCGTCCAGAAGATTTCGATCATTCCCCGCGGGAATGCGGGCGGTTTGACCTTCTTTACCCCGAGCGAAGAACGGATGGAATCTGGCCTTTACTCACGGACTTATCTTCAAAACCAGATGGCCGTGGCCTTGGGTGGTCGGGTTGCAGAAGAAATTGTTTACGGAGAAGACGAAGTCACAACGGGTGCTTCCAACGATCTCCAGCAGGTGGCTTCCGTAGCCCGTCAAATGGTGACCCGTTTTGGCATGAGCGACAAGCTTGGCCCGGTTGCTCTTGGCCGTGCGCAAGGTGGAATGTTCTTGGGTCGCGATATCGCCGCTGAACGTGATTTCTCTGAAGACACGGCAGCCACGATTGATTCCGAGGTGTCGGATCTTGTCGACGTCGCCTATCACCGTGCCACCAAGGTGTTGAACGACAACCGTTCTGTCCTTGATGAGCTCGCTGAAATGCTGGTTGAAAGCGAAACTGTGGATTCACAGGAACTTCAGGATCTCTTGATCCGACGCGATGTACGAATTGCTGAGTACGTCTGATCGTCAGCAGTGGTTGATGGCCTCTCTGCGCCGTCAGCCACTCATCATTGTTTTGCGGCCCAGGGAGAGTGATCTCCTTGGGCCGTTTTTGCAGTCATTGTTGTGTCAACGCCTCGATCAGTTGGTTGATCTGGGCGTCCATCACATTGAAATTGCCTGGATGGATCACTCTCGCTGGAGTGCCCTGATAGCGGCCATTCGTCTGCGGCATCCAACCCTTCAGCTGGGAGTGGCCTCTGTCACGTCTCAACGCGGTCTCCAAGCGGTCATCGATCTTGATCTGCCCTATGCCATGTCGCCGCTGTTGGATCAGGGTCTGGTCTCTATGGCCCAGCAACACAACTGTTGTCTCGTCCCTGGTGTGATGACGCCAACCGAAATTCGGCAGGCATGGGTTCTTGGTTGCCATGTTGTGAAACTGTTTCCAGCGGTGGTGCTGGGCCTCGATTATCACCGGCAGATTTCCGCCCCAATGAGGGATCTGCCCTTCATGATTGCCGCCGGAGGGTTGAGTGTGGCCGACTTGGATCCGTGGTTATCGGCTGGTTACGACGCGATTGCCCTCGGTCGTGGCGTTCTCAGCACAACAAACGCCATCGCCGACCTAAGCCATTGGTTGACGTGAGTCTTATCTGCTACAGATGGGATAGTGAATTCATTTCGAATGTCTCAGTTATCCATCAAGCTGAGCGACAAGGCGGATGCTCTGATCGCGCAATTGCAGAAAGAGATCTTTAATCGTCGCCGTAAAAAGGTCACGGCAGCTGGTGTTGTTGAGACCTTGGTTGAAAGCGGCGCAAGGTCTCAGTCCGACAAGCGCTTTGCCACTTCTTGGGTCAATCTGATTGAAGACATTGAGAAAGCGGCGAAGCTAGCCACTGCGCATGGAAGCAAGCCTGCATCCCTGACGGATGAGGAATGGGTGATGGTGTTGAGTCATCGCAATCGCCAAGTTTCCAAACCGCGTCAAGCCAGCAAAACAAGCAAAGCTGTGAAAGTTGAAAAGCCTGCCGCTGCTCGCACCACAACCTCAACCAAAACAAAACGAGCTTCTTCCTCTGCAGGGGTTGCCAAAGCACGGGTGGCCAAGACAACCGAAACGTCTACAACCTCCTTGGCGTCAGTTGGGAAGCCTCGTAAGGCGCGCCGTGCCCGTAAGTCGACTACTGAGTCCACTTCAGCGCGATCCACCGCTGGCCGCATGGCGAAAGCGGCAGCACAGTTGGCTAGCAGCAGTGGGATCCAGTCGCCGGCCAGAAGCTAAGGCTGGTTTGGATCACCAAAGGCTGCATTGCCCTTGCTGCCTGAGCAGGTGATCGGCCAGTACTAAGGACACCATCGCTTCCACCATCGGAACGGCTCTTGGTAAGACGCAAGGGTCGTGGCGTCCTTTGGCTGAGAGCGTGGTGGCCTCTCCTACCGCGTTGATGGTTTGTTGCTCCTTGCGGATGGTGGCCGTTGGCTTGAAGGCCACGCGGATCACAATCGCTTCTCCATTGCTGATCCCTCCCTGAATGCCTCCGGAATAGTTGGTGGCCGTATGCAGGCTTCCGTCCTTGGTGGGTAGAAAGGCATCGTTGTGGGCACTGCCCTTCAGCAAAGTGCCGGCAAAGCCCGATCCGATTTCAAAGCCCTTGGTGGCGGGCAGTGACATCACGGCTTTGGCTAAATCAGCTTCCAGCTTGTCGAACACGGGCATTCCCAGCCCTGTGCTTGCTTGCCGCACCACGCACTCAATCACCCCGCCGCAGGAATCTCCCTCTTGGCCGATCGCTTCAATGCGTTGAATCATCTTTTCGGCCATCCCTGCATCAGGGCAGCGCACGATGTTGCTTTCTACTTGTTCGGGTGTGACTGAGCTGGGATCAACGTTCGCCTCGAGATCGTGGATTCGCTTCACCCAAGCAATCACTTCGGTTCCATTGGCTTTTCTGAGCAGCTGCCTGGCAATGGCTCCCGCTGCAACCCGTCCAATCGTTTCCCGTGCGGAGGCCCTGCCGCCGCCGCTGCGGGCCTGGATGCCGTACTTCGCCTGGTACGTGGCATCAGCATGGGAGGGGCGGAAGGCCACTTCCATGTCTTTGTAATCCTGAGGTCGTTGATCCTTGTTGCGCACCACCATTGCAATCGGAGTGCCAAGGGTGACCCCATCCAGTAATCCGCTCAGGATCTCGACCTTGTCTTCTTCTTTCCTCGGTGTGGTGATACGACTTTGACCAGGCCGTCTGCGGTCGAGGTCTGCCTGAATGGCCTCAAGGTCTAACTCCATCCTTGGCGGGCAGCCATCCACGATGACGCCCACACCTCCACCGTGCGATTCCCCAAAAGTGCTGATCCGAAACAGTTCTCCGAAGCTGCTGCCCATGGGGTCTCCCTGCTGGGATGAGCGTAATCAGTCGGGTTCACTGTTGATCTGATCTGAGCTCAGATCAGATCAACAAGCGCTGCCGTTGGACGCTCGCTTTCTGGAAGATCTCTGAGCATGGTGAAATCTTCAAAGCTGAATCCAGGCCCAACACAGCAACTCACCAGGCTGTAAGGACCTTCAGCTTTAGCGGCCTGCCAGTGATCCGCTGGAATCACCTGAACAGGGTTGTGCATCGACAACACCTCTCGCGTGGCCTGATCAGCCTTTGGTTCGAGGCACCACAGACTGAGTGGTGCTCCTTGTAGATGGGTCCACACCTCATCGGCATGGCTCACCCTGTGCCAGCGACTGAGCGATCCTGCATCCAAGAGATACAAGATTGTGCTGATGGCGCAGCGCTGTTGCTGATCAGGGCGAACCACAAGAGCAGAGCTTCGATGCAGCTCGCGATACCAGCCGCCCTCCGGATGGGGTTGCAGCTTCCATTCCTCGACCAGCTTCTCAATGACCTCAGATGCGTTGCGTTCGTTCATTGGATTCACTCTTTTGGTTTGTGGAAACGCATCAGGCCCCAGCAGAGCCTTCCAGCTTTGCCTCCTTCAACCCAATGCTCAAGACCTGCGCTCATGGTTTTGAGGTACTCAGGACTAATGCTCAGTTTCAGCTCGTCATGACGCCGTTGGAGCTCGTCACGAACTCGGCTGTAGTGGAGGATCAACATTGGCGTGCGGTCATCCCAAACGTCGCGTTGAAGCCCAACGTTGGTCGCCCAGCTTTTGTATCGCTCTGGGGAGCCCAGATCGGAGAGGTGAATGCGTTCCAGAATCTTGGAGAGTGACCCTGAGGGCACGCCGTTGGCCGCCATGGGGTCTGTCATCACCATCACGCCACCGGGCTTAAGAAGTCTTGCGGCTTCTTTCATCACCTGTTGGCGATCTCCCGAGTGAAGGATGGCATCTTGGCTCCAGACCACATCGGCGCAGGCATCCTTAAGAGGCACGGCTTCAAAAGAGGCGTCATGAACCTGGATTTGACCTTCCAAGCCGGCCGCATGATTGAGTTCACGATGACGGGTGTTCTCGACGGCAGAGATATTGATGGCTTCTACGTTGACCTTGGGGTTTTGGCAAAGGTGGCGAGCCGCTCCGCCGTAGCCAGAGCCCAGATCCACGATGGAACAGCTCTCGTTAGAGGAGTCAGTGCGCTGCTCCTTAATGAGAGCGGCTAGCGCTTCTACCGTGCGGCGACTCGCGGTTGCAATCGGCTCCGACTCCGCGTTGTAGAGCCCGATATGAATGTCTTCTCCGCCCCAAACCTCGGCATAAAAGCGGTCGGCATCGTTGCTGTCGTAGTAACCAGCGGCAGTGGAGGCAGCCTTTGAAAAAGAAGATTCAGCCATGATCTAAATCTCGGTCATGTCTGTGTCAAAGCGATATTCCTTTTCCGCAACATGCACATAGAAGTCAGGATCGTCATGGCCTTGTTGGTAGTCCCCGAAGGTATTGATCCGTTGAAATCCAACCTCACGCATTAGGCGTCTTACATAGCCGTGGCGCAACGGAAACATATTTAGGTGGTAAGTGCTTCCGTCGCTGAAGGCGTAGCGGAAGCGAGCCAGTCCGTCGTCGACATGCTCCGGACCAACTTCAACATCCTTCCCGCAGTACACGTTGCTTTTTCCGCTTTTGGAGTTGCCCTCCAGCAAGCGGTCGTAATTTCTGTGATCCAGGATCAAAATGCCGTTGTGCTTCAGCACGGCGTAGTACTCCGCCAACGCTTTGCGTCGATCTTGCTCACGAAATAGATGCGTGAAGGAATTGCCTAGGCAGATCACCGCATCAAACTCGCCATGAACGTCACGATTGAGAAAGCGCCAATCGGCATGAACGGTGCGCATCAACAAGTCGCGTTCGCGTGCATTTTTAAAGGCGCGAGCCAACATGTTTGGACTTCCATCCACACTGACAACATCAAATCCTTCTCGCAATAAACGAACGGAGTGGAAACCTGTGCCAGTGGCAACATCAAGAACGGATTTGGCTCCATGCTGATGCAATAGTTTGATGAAAAAATCTCCTTCTGCTTTTTCTCTTGCCTCCCAGTCAATCAATCGATCCCAGCGATCAACAAATTGTTCGATGTATTCCTGTTCGTAATGATCAGTTTCGCGAACCCGTTCAGGTGAGTCTCCGAACTTCTGAGCATCTTTCTGCTCGACTGGAGAGGGATTCGTGAACGATGACATAGATGACTTTTAATGTGGGAACAGAGATCTTGAAGATCTCGTATCGATGCATTGACAAATGCATGCTCACACCAAAAGCTTCCGAATTCTGGTGGCTGTTGTGAACGATATTTCTTCAAGCTAACGCTCGTTTTTGAAAGTGTCAGCAAATTCGATCGGCTTTGATTGCCAGCCTGGAGCAATAAGTCGAATTTATGCTGTTTTCGTGAAGGAAAGCATTGTGATGCTCTCGCGCTAGCTACGTTGTAATTAATGAATGCTGGGGCAAATCCGAGATGAATTCGGAGATCTGCCTTAATTCTCTCTGGAAGATATATGGAGGGTCGGCAGATTCAGCGATTAAGCAACTTCAGTCTGGTCTAGATCCACTTGATTTGTATCAGCGAACCGGCCTCCGCGCTGCTGTTCGCGATGTCTCTCTTGAGATCCAAACGGGCGAAATTTTTGTGGTGATGGGCCTCTCGGGGTCTGGAAAATCCACCCTGCTGCGTCTCCTTAATGGCTTGGTGAGGCCTTGCTTAGGTGAGGTGAGGATTCAGGGGCGGCAGCTGTCTTCTCTGAGTCCAATGGAGCTCAACAAGCTTCGTCGTGAGCAGATGGGCATGGTGTTTCAGTCCTTTGCGCTCTTCCCGCATCGAACCGTGATCGACAACGCGGCGTTTGGCCTTGAGGTGGCCGGTGTGTCTAGACCAGAGCGCAGAGACTTGGCTTTAAAGGCTCTTGAGCGTGTAGGCCTCGGGGATGAATGCCGAAAGCATCCTCATCAGCTTTCTGGGGGGATGCAGCAGCGGGTTGGTCTTGCGCGAGCGCTGGCGCTTGATCCACCAATCTTGCTGATGGACGAGGCCTTTTCCGCGTTGGATCCGTTGATTCGCAGCGACATGCAGGAGTTGCTGTTGGAATTACAGGCTGAGCGGCAACGCACCATCGTTTTTATCTCCCACGACCTTGATGAGGCGATTCGGCTTGGCGATCGGATTGCCCTCATGCAGGACGGCCAAGTGCTGCAATGCGGAACGGCTCAGTCCCTCCTCAGCGACCCGGCCAGTCCTGCCGTGCGTCACTTTTTCCGTGATATCGATTCCGCAGCCGTGTTGGATGTCGCTGCGATTGCTGCAATGCCGAGCTGTCTGTTGGTGAACGCTGCTGGTCCATCCGCTGCCTTGGATGCCTTCGTTGGTGACCCGGTGTACGTCCTCGATGAGAGCAAGCGGTTGCGAGGAGTACGCACGATCTCTAACGGCTGGATTGAGGCTGATCAGCTAGCAACGCTGCGTGCTGGTACGCGGGTTCGTGATGCGATGCCGCTTGTTGCCTCGCTTGCCTATCCACCGCCTGTTGTGGATCGTGAAGGTTGCTTCTTGGGTGTGATTACACCCCGTCTGCTGTTGCGTTCCCTGGAGGTCAACGTTTGATGCTTCAAGCTCTGCCTTTCGGATCTGCATATGGTTTCGCTGCAGTGCATCAAGCCGGAGCCTTAGGCCTCGCTGTTGATGCTGCAGTGGTGTGGTTGCTCACCTACGCACAAGGCCTCTTTGACGTTGTCAATGCAGGAGTCATGGCTCTTGTTGCCTTCGCAGAGACCTTGCTGGCAGCGCCCGCTCCTTGGAGTTTTGCGCTGATCGTGGCTGGTCTTGGCCTCTGGAGAGTGAGCGGTGGATTCGCCTTGTTTGCACTGCTTGGTTTGAACTTGGTGCTGGCGATGGGGCTTTGGGATCCGATGATTTCGACCCTCGCACTGGTGTTGACGGCATCATTTTTGGCCTTGCTGATTGGTCTCCCTCTGGGGGTGCTATCAGCGCGTCTTCAGTCGGTGTGGCGATTGTTACGACCTTGCCTTGACCTCATGCAGACCATGCCGGCTTTTGTGTATTTGATTCCGGCGGTGATGTTGTTCAGCACAGGTGCTGTTCCAGCAATCATCGCCACCTTGGTGTTTGCAATGCCGCCGGTGGTTCGTCTCACCCAGCTCGGGATTCGTCAGGTTCCTCTTGATCTCATGGAGGCGGGTCGTGCTTTTGGGTGCAGTGAGTTGCAATTGCTATGGAAGGTGCAGATGCCGAGCGCTTTGCCCACGGTGATGAGTGGCGTCAATCAAACGATCATGCTGGCGTTATCGATGGTGGTGATTGCCTCGATGATTGGTGGAGGCGGCCTGGGTGATGTCGTGCTGCGCGGCATTCAACAGCTGGATGTGGGCCTTGGTTTTGAGGGCGGGATTGCCGTTGTGATTCTCGCTGTGATCCTCGATCGACTCAGTCAGAGCTTGATGCTTGAAGGCGAGAGGACATTGGAAGCGCGCTCCCGTCGGTGGCGTTCGCTGTGGAGGACACCATGACAGCTCCTCTTTGGCGTCGACGTGCCGTTTTGCTGTCAGGGCTCGGTTTGGCTGCGGCTTCCCTATCCAGCCAAGTGCGCTTGAGCCGGCAGCGCCAGGCTGACGCCACCGCACCTACGTCTTCCACGCAAAAAGGCTTCGCCTCACAATTGGGCCCTGAGGGGTCTCAATCGGGCGCAACAGGGCCATTGCGCTTGGGATGGTCTCCATGGGCTGATGCTGAAGTGATGAGCTTGATCGCCCAGCGGGTGATTCAGCAGGCTTACAACCTCCCAATCGAGCGGGTGATGGCGGATATCGGCATTCAGTACGCCTCTGTCGCAAGAGGCGATCTCGATCTCATGCTGATGGCCTGGTTGCCGTTAACGCACAAGGATTATTGGACGCGCGTGCGTGACAGGGTGCTTGATTTCGGTTCGATGTATTCCGGTCGCCTTGGCTGGGTTGTACCCGATTACGTGGATGCCTCTGAGCTTCGCTCTATCGCTGATTTGCGCAAGCCTGAACTGGCGGCGCGGTTCGACAACACGGTTCAAGGCATTGACCCAGGGTCAGGGCTTAATCAGGCCTCTGAACAAGCGTTGGTGGACTACAACCTGGGTGACATGCGCCTGGTTGCCTCCAGTAGCGCAGCGATGACAGCTGTTCTTGATAAAGCAATTCGAGAGCAACGTTGGGTGGTGGTCACAAGTTGGACTCCGCACTGGATGTTTGCTCGCTACAAGCTCCGCTTCTTGGAAGATCCCCAGCTTGTTTTTGGTGGAGTGGAGTGGATTCATGCCTTAGGTCGAAAGGGTTTGGATCGCGACCATCCAGATCTGGCCGGATTCCTTTCGCGTTTTCAGATCCCTGATCGTGAACTCTCTGATTTGCTGCTCATGGCCAATGAGCGATCGGCCGGTGTGGCAGTCGAGGACTACCTCGATCGTCATCCGGCCCGAATTCGCTACTGGACCACTGGAATGATCAGCTAAAAGCACAAGCTGGTGTCATGCCGCTGCCGCAGGACGTCTTGGTGGACAGGCCATCAGGGGGCGATGGTGATGACGTCGTGGCGTTCTGTTGGGTGCTGTCGTGATGTTGCGTTGCTGGCCTGCTTCGGCAAGGTCTGCTTGTAAGCGTTCGGTGCAGCACAGCAACCTCGACCAGCTCGGCAGCTGATGGGCCACGGGAGCTGCCATCAAGTCCTCCACTCTGGGACGCAACAAGGTGGCGAAGTTCTGGACAGCAAGCTCCTCGCTGTGTCGGTTGTAAGGCAGACGATTAATTGTTGAATCCAAGCCAAATTGCTGAACACGGTCTTCGCCCACTCGTCGGAACAGCACTTCAAGCGTTGGGATTTGGTCTGGAGACAACATCCGACCCTCATGCTCCATGAGTCCACGAAGCACCGTGGCAAAAATTTCACCGGCCATGCGTTGCAACCCCTCTGAGGGAGCATTGCCCAGGGTTTTGTGCTTGTGATCAAACAAGCCGAGATCCACTTGGGCGATGCGCCGAGGAGCCACATGGCGATACACCTCCGAAAGCAAACCAATTTCGAGTCCCCAGTCGGAAGGAATGCGCAAATTCATGGCCAGATCTCTGGTGAACGCGAATTCGCCGGCTAAGGGGTAGCGAAAGGATTGGAGATAGCGCAAGTAAGGCATCGGGCCAAAAATCTGCTCCAGGCTGGTGAGCAGTGGACCCACAAACAGGCGTGTTGCCCTTCCGTGGAGAGATTGGGTCTCGAGCGAAAGACGGCTGTAAAACGCTTTCACGTAAGCCACACCGAGAGAGGGATCCAGCAACGGCCGCAGCATTCTTTGTGGATAGGCCGGTGAAAAGGTGCGGATGTCGGCATCAAAGAGTCCAACGATCTCAGCGTTTCTGCAAGCCACACCAAGCCCTTGCCACACAGCCCAGCCCTTCCCGGGTGGTCCGGTCACATTGAGGCCAAGGGTCTGAAGGGACTGAAGTGATTCGGCAACGGCGGGGCCATTGGTCCAGTGCACTCTCACCGGAAATGGCATGCCAGAAAAGAACGCTTCGGCGGCAGAGACATCGTCGCTGGTTTCCGCGGACAACGCGATCACGAGTTCTTCGAGGCCGCTTAGTTCTGCCAGAACCTCACGGATCAGTCCGAGCGCAGGACGGCTGAATTCCTCCATGAGGCATGGGATCAGCAAGGACGTTGGCCGTTGCTTCAGCTGACGCCGAAAGTCTGGGAGGTCCAGCTTCCCGAGCCCATAATCATGAATTGTGGCGATTAATCCCTGCTGAAAATCCATGCGGTGATCAATGCGACAACAATTTGCGGAGCTCTGTTCCATACCTGATGCACTTGGCAAAGGCACGGTGTCGAAGCTGTTAATGGCGCATAAGTGGTTGCCATCGCTTCTGACGGAGCTCTATGAACACCATTCTTCGGAGGATCTCAATCTGCTGTCGTCGCAATTGCTGCATTCCGAGCAGTCCGCGTCAGAGAGTGCCGTTTCAGAGTCGCTTGATGCTGGGGGTGCAGATGCAACGGCAACGGGTGCGCGTTGGGATTCCTCGAGTTGTGTGTTGATTGCCTACGCCGATACGGTGAGCGCCAAGGATCAGCCTGGGCTCCGTTGTTTGCAATCCCTCCTCCAGAAGCATTTCAATGGGCTCTCATCGGTCGTGCACGTGTTGCCCTTCTTGCGCTCAACCAGCGATGGAGGTTTTGCTGTTGCCAGTCATGAGGAGATTGAGCAACGCTTCGGCGATTGGAATGATTTGGCCGCGTTGGCTGAAGGTCGCCAGTTGATGGCTGATCTGGTTCTCAACCACATTTCAGCGTCTCACCCCTGGGTGCGGGCTTTTCTGAAGGGAGAGCAACCTGGATCTCGATGTGTGTTGGCTGCTGCTCCCAACCCTTGTTGGGACAATGTGGTACGTCCACGTAGCTCGGCGCTTTTCACCACTCTGGCGACAGATCGGGGCCCCGAAACGGTCTGGACCACGTTTGGACCCGATCAAGTGGATGTGAACTGGCGAGAGCCTGAAGTGTTGCTTGGATTCACACGCCTCCTCGATCTTTTTGTCAGTTATGGCGTCCAATGGTTGCGCCTTGATGCCGTGGGGTTTGTTTGGAAACAGCCTTCCAGTGACTGCATCCATCAGCCGCAGGCCCACCGGTTGGTTGAAGTGTTGCGCCTTCTCTTGGAATCGCGATGTCCTCAAGGAGTGGTGGTAACGGAAACGAATGTTCCCGAGCAGGAAAATCTGTCTTATTTGGCCACTGGCTCCGAAGCTCACCTCGCCTACAACTTCCCCTTACCCCCGCTGGTCCTCGAGGCCTGTCTCAGTCGTCATGCTGATCTGTTGAATTCCTGGCTGGCGCGTTGGCCCCAGCTCCCTCAGCAGACAGGGCTGCTCAATTTCACCGCCTGTCATGACGGGATTGGCTTGCGGCCACTCGAGGGTTTGATGGAATCGGAGCGTTTGCTCCAGTTGCTGAAGCAATGCGAGCAGCGGGGTGGTTTGGTGAGTCACCGGCGCTTGGCCGATGGTCTGGAGGTTCCCTATGAGATCAATATCAGCTGGTGGAGTGCCATGGCGGCTCCTGGGCGGGATCCATCACACCATCAACGAGCGCGTTTTTTGTTGACGCAGTTGCTGCTGCTTGCGTTGCCCGGTGTGCCTGCGTTCTATCTGCCGGCTTTACTGGCAACCCCGAATGACAATGCTCGCTTTCGTATCAGCGGTCATCGCCGCGATCTCAATCGTCCTCAGTTTCAACTCGACCGTTTAGCGCGATTATTGGCTGATTCCGAAAGCGATACCAGTCAGGTGGTGGTGTCACTGCAACAAGCGATGGCTGTTCGTCGTGGGCAGGCGGCCTTAGATCCCTTTGCCCCAATGACGGTCCTGAGCGAAGGGCGCTCTGATCTGGTGATTCTGCAAAGGGGTGAAGGGCCAGGCACTCTGTTTGCGATTCACAATTTCAGTGATGTTCGCCTCAGTTTCCCTTTGAGCACCCTTACGAACTCAGGGTCTGTTTGGCATGACGTGTTGAACGGGCATTCTCTGGTTGAGGGCCAAACGGCTCTCGATCTTGAGCCGTTTGCTGTGCATTGGTTAACCCGATGAAGACAACAGATGCTCTGTCCTCAATCCGCTGGTGGGTCGTCACCGATCTCGATGGGACCCTGATGGACCATGCCTACAACTGGGAGCCGGCAAGGGAGGCGATCCGTGGCTTGCAGCTAAAGGGAATTCCCGTGATTCCTTGTACGAGCAAAACGGCCGAGGAGGTGAAAAGTTTCAGGGCTGCAGCTGGGCTGAAGGATCCGTTCATCGTTGAAAACGGAGGGGCTGTTCATGGGGAAACCAGTGATGGTGAGCCATGGGAGCTTGCTTTGGGATGCCCTGTTGCTGAACTTCGCCCGGTTTTGCAAGAGCTTGCGCAGCTGCTCAGTGAGCCGTTGCAACCGATTGATGCCCTTTCGGATCAAGAGGCTTCAGCCCTGCTTGGGTTGCAGGGTGAAGCGCTGCAGTTGGCGTGTACGAGGCGTTGGAGTTTGCCGTTTGTTCCCCCTTCCGCATCAGCTCGGCAACGGTTGCCAGAACTCGCCAACCGGCTTGGTTTCGCTGTGGTTCAGGGCAACCGCATGGGTCACCTCCTCGGCGCAGATGTCAGCAAGGGTCGAGCGCTTGAGGTTTTGAAGCAGCGCAGTGGTGGCTTCCCTGTGCGTGTACTTGCTTTGGGTGACTCTCCGAATGACCAGCCCCTCCTTGAGGCTGGTGATCTCTCCGTTGTTGTGCCTGGTGCGAATGGTCCCCATCCAGTTTTTGCTGAAGCGATCGCGCAAGGCCGCTACCAGTTAGCGCCTGCTTGCCACGCTCAGGGCTGGGCAGAGGTGGTGTTTCAGTACATTCTCAATGCACGGTGCTGATGCCATGCACATCGATTGTTTCCACAAAGACAGAGTGAAACTCTGCTTGCAAGGGGAGCAGACTTGATCAGAGAGATGATCAAGCACGGATGACAGCGATTCAATGCCGATACACCGGTGACTTGCACTGCACGGCTCAGCACGGACCCTCCGGCACCGTCCTCAACACCGATGCACCAACAGATCATGACGGCCTTGGTGAATCCTTTTCGCCGACTGATCTTCTGGCGACAGCGCTTGGCACATGCATCTTGACGATCATGGGAATCGCCGCACGGCGTCGCGGCTGGGACCTCATTGACGCCAACGTGGTCGTTGAAAAAACAATGACGATCGAGGGACCACGCCGCATTGAAAGCCTTCAAGCTCAGATCAGCCTCCCTGTTTCTCTTAGTCAGGAACAAAAGGCCTTGTTGAAGCGGGTCGCGAATGATTGCCCTGTGAAACGAAACCTCGACGCTTCAATCACGATTGATTTGATCTGGAGCGACGCAAGTTCTACGGCTCTCTAGTTGTTTTATCAACGCCATTCAGGCGAGGAGATTTTGATGAGACTTCAATTCATACCTATTCATGTCTTTCGTGAAACACCGTCTGTCACCTTTTTCGATGCAGGAGTGTCTGGTACCAATGGAACAGATGTTGTGGTCCACAGGGGTGCAGCGACATCACCACCCGATGTGAATGGATTTGAGCAGTACTACGTCCATCAGCATCAAGTGGATCACAATTTGGTGCTCGAGGGGCAGCGCACCTTCGTCCTTTTGAATCCTGCATGGGATCAGTCCCATCACGTCATTCATTTGATCCGCGAGATGGGTGCGCTTCAGATCCCTGTAGGGACCTATCACCGCTCAACCTCTGGTGAAACAGGAAGCATGGTGTTGAACCAATCGCTGCGTGATCCCCAGTTTGATTTCAAGACGGAGTTCATTCCCGTGAGTTTGGAGGGTCGAGAAGATCTTCGACAGGCACAAGCCTCTGTTCCATGGGTATGGAGTTGGAAAGACGGCCACATTTGCCGTTTTCATTGATCTAATTGCTCTGGCGTAAGCCTTGTGATCGCTTTTTCTGTGTTGTTGAGGAAGAAAGGAAGGCACAAAAAAGCCCCCACCGTGAGGAGGGGGCTTTCTAGTTCAGTTGATCTGAACTTTTGAAGGGTTCCAGATCAACCGATTGCAGGTGCTTGAAGTGCCACAGGTGTGGACTCAGCAGCTGCCAGGTCGAGGGGGAAGTTATGAGCGTTGCGCTCGTGCATCACTTCCATGCCCAGTCCAGCTCTGTTAAGAACGTCGGCCCAGGTGTTCAGGACGCGGCCCTGACCATCAAGGATTGACTGGTTGAAGTTGAAGCCGTTCAAGTTGAAGGCCATGGTTGACACGCCAAGGGCGGTGAACCAGATGCCGACCACAGGCCAGGCTGCAAGGAAGAAGTGAAGGCTACGGCTGTTGTTGAACGAGGCGTATTGGAAGATCAGGCGACCGAAGTAGCCGTGAGCAGCCACGATGTTGTACGTCTCTTCTTCTTGGCCGAACTTATAGCCATAGTTCTGGGACTCGGTCTCGGTTGTTTCACGAACCAAGGAGGAGGTCACCAATGAACCGTGCATGGCGGAGAACAGTGAACCACCGAACACACCAGCCACTCCCAACATGTGGAAGGGGTGCATCAGGATGTTGTGCTCAGCCTGGAAGACCAACATGTAGTTGAAGGTTCCAGAGATGCCCAAAGGCATGGCGTCAGAGAAAGAACCCTGACCGAAGGGGTAGACCAGGAACACTGCAGATGCAGCAGCAACAGGTGCGCTGTATGCAACACAGATCCAAGGGCGCATGCCCAAGCGGTAGGAAAGTTCCCACTCACGTCCCATATAGGCGTAGATGCCGATCAGGAAGTGGAACACAACCAGTTGGAAAGGACCGCCGTTGTAGAGCCACTCGTCGAGTGAGGCAGCTTCCCAGATTGGGTAGAAGTGCAAGCCAATGGCGTTGCTGGAAGGAACAACAGCACCAGAGATGATGTTGTTGCCATACATCAGTGAACCTGCAACAGGCTCGCGGATGCCGTCGATATCAACCGGAGGAGCGGCGATAAAAGCAACGATGAAGCAAGTGGTAGCGGCAAGCAGTGTGGGGATCATCAACACACCGAACCAACCGACATAAAGACGGTTGTTGGTGGAGGTGACCCACTCACAGAACTGCTGCCAGCCGTTAGCGCCGGAGCGCTGCTGGATGGTGGTAGTCATGAATACGGAAAAGAGCCTGTGGGATGAATCCCGGTGGCGAATAAAAAAGGCCGGTTAACCCGACTTACGTAATGTAAAGGAAGTTTGCGCTGCTGACACGATTCCCGGCGTGAGCGCTCCTGATCCCACTGATCAGCTCAGCTGATCAGTGGCCTTCTTACTGGTGTGCTCATACCGTTGGAAAGATGAAAACAAGTCGGCGTTACTTTCTGAGGCTGTTAGCAACCACGGCAGCCAGTCGATGTTTGCTTCATGCCGTTCAAGCAGCGCCCAATCAAAAAACGTTTCACTCCGTGGCTGCCTCAGAGCGGGGAGATCTTCGCCTGGCCTTGATCAGTGATCTCAACGGTCCTTACGGATCAACCCGCTACAGCCCAACCGTGACAGCAGGGATTGATCTGCTTTCTGAACTGAAACCAGATCTGGTGCTTTGCGCAGGGGACATGGTGGCCGGCCAGAAGATCAGCCTGACGGATTCTCAGCTTGAAGCGATGTGGAGCAGCTTCCAATCCACGATTCTCAATCCCCTCCTCCAGCAGGGGATTGGAATGATTCCAACGATGGGAAATCACGACGCATCCAGTCAAACAAAGGCTTCTCAGTACATTTTTGCAAGAGAGCGCCATCAGGCAGAAGCCTTTTGGGATCATCAGAAGAACCGGCTTGGGCTCAAGTTCATCGATGCGTCGCAGTACCCCTTTCAGTTCAGTGTTAAAAAACCTGGCTTATTCGTCGTCGTAATTGATGCTTCATCCGCAACTGTTGATCGAGGTCAACGGCAGTGGCTTGAGCAAGCACTGGCATCGGAGTCGAGATCACCAGACGATTGCTGCATGGTGATGGGACATCTCCCACTGACCGCCATCAGTGTTGGCAGGGATCGTGCCGGCGAGTGCATCGAAGATGCTATGAACCTCACCGATTTGATGCGACGTCATCAAGTAGACCTCTATCTCTCAGGACATCATCACGCCTGGTTTCCGGGCGAACTCAAGGGACAGCGCCTGCTCAGCCTTGGTGCCATGGGGAACGGACCTCGTCGGTTATTGGGGACGCAACGCACATCTGATCCGAGCCTCACAGTGCTTGATCTTTTTCAAACGACGAGGGCAGTTCGTGAAACCACATTCAGTTTGAAAACATTGGAGTCAATCAGCCTTGACTCCTTGCCAAAGCAGTTGAGCGCAAATTCATTTCCAACCTTGAATCTGCGAAACACCAACTGGTCTTATGGCGCCTAAAAACACTTCCTGAATTGAAGAAGTTAAGTCTTCTTGATGCTGTCATCAGCGCACAAAAAAGCCCCCACCGTGAGGAGGGGGCTTTCTAGTTCAGTTGATCTGAACTTTTGAAGGGTTCCAGATCAACCGATTGCAGGTGCTTGAAGTGCCACAGGTGTGGACTCAGCAGCTGCCAGGTCGAGGGGGAAGTTATGAGCGTTGCGCTCGTGCATCACTTCCATGCCAAGTCCGGCACGGTTCAAGACGTCGGCCCAGGTGTTCAGGACGCGGCCCTGACCATCAAGGATTGACTGGTTGAAGTTGAAGCCGTTCAAGTTGAAGGCCATGGTTGACACGCCAAGGGCGGTGAACCAGATGCCGACCACAGGCCAGGCTGCAAGGAAGAAGTGAAGGCTACGGCTGTTGTTGAACGAGGCGTATTGGAAGATCAGGCGACCGAAGTAGCCGTGAGCAGCCACGATGTTGTACGTCTCTTCTTCTTGGCCGAACTTATAGCCATAGTTCTGGGACTCGGTCTCGGTTGTTTCACGAACCAAGGAGGAGGTCACCAATGAACCGTGCATGGCGGAGAACAGTGAACCACCGAAGACACCAGCCACACCAAGCATGTGGAAGGGGTGCATCAGGATGTTGTGCTCAGCCTGGAACACCAACATGTAGTTGAAGGTTCCAGAGATGCCCAAAGGCATGGCGTCAGAGAAAGAACCCTGACCGAAGGGGTAGACCAGGAACACTGCAGATGCAGCAGCAACAGGTGCGCTGTATGCAACACAGATCCAAGGGCGCATGCCCAAGCGGTAGGAAAGTTCCCACTCACGTCCCATATAGGCGTAGATGCCGATCAGGAAGTGGAACACAACCAGTTGGAAAGGACCGCCGTTGTAGAGCCACTCGTCGAGTGAGGCAGCTTCCCAGATTGGGTAGAAGTGCAAGCCAATGGCGTTGCTGGAAGGAACAACAGCACCAGAAATGATGTTGTTGCCATACATCAGTGAACCTGCAACAGGCTCGCGGATGCCGTCGATATCAACCGGAGGAGCGGCGATGAAAGCGACGATGAAGCAGGTGGTTGCGGCAAGCAGTGTGGGGATCATCAACACACCGAACCAACCGACGTAAAGACGGTTGTTGGTGGAGGTGACCCACTCACAGAACTGCTGCCAGCCGTTAGCGCCGGAGCGCTGCTGGATGGTGGTAGTCATGAATACGGAAAAGAAGGTCTCGCAAGGAGACGGTTACGGAAGGGCAGGACGCCCTGCCGAATGCATTGTAAAGCAAGTTTGCGGTTTGTAACCACTTATTCATGCGGTAATCCTTAAGCCCGCTGCCGGGCGTTGCAGCAGATGCAGTTGTTAGCGTCCGCACATGAGCAACGCAGTGCCAATAAAGACTTCAAGGGCAGCAGGCGAAAGAGTCCTGTTTGTGCGCTTGCCATGCAATCCGATCTTCCCGATTGGCCCGATTTATTTGGCTGATCACCTGCACAAGTGTTTTCCGGAATTGCCTCAGCGCATTCTTGATTTGGCAGCCCTGCCGGTTCTTGATGTCGAGGGTGTTCTGCTCAATGTGGTGGACCAGTTTCAGCCCACGCTGCTCGTGTTCTCCTGGAGAGACATCCAGATTTATGCACCTGTGGATGGCAGGGGTGGCAACCCGCTTCAAAACTCTTTTGAAGTTTTTTACGCACGCAATCCTTTGAAGCGGATCAAAGGGGCCTTGGGCGGATTGCGCTTGATGACCAGTCATTACGGCGAGCTTCATCGCAATCAAAAATTGGTGCGCCATGGTTTGAAAAGGGCGCGTCGCCATCGTCCCGAGGCTCGTGCTGTTCTTGGTGGAGGAGCAGTCAGCGTCTTTTATGAACAGCTGGGCCGGTCCTTGCCCAAAGGCACCATCATTTCAATCGGTGAGGGTGAACCGCTTTTAGAAAAGCTTCTGGCTCAACAGCCACTTGATGGAGAGCGTTGTTTTGTGGTGGGGGAGGCGCCTCGCCCGGGTTTGATTCACGAGCAACCCGAGAGCAAGCCCAAAACTGCGTGTGATTACAACTACATCTCTTCCATCTGGCCACAGCTGGATTGGTATTTGGAGGGTGGAGACTTTTACGTTGGCGTTCAAACCAAACGAGGTTGCCCCCACAACTGTTGTTATTGCGTTTATACCGTTGTCGAAGGCAAGCAAGTTCGGGTGAATCCTGTGCAGGAGGTTGTCGCTGAAATGCGTCAGCTTTACGACCGTGGAGTGCGTGGCTTCTGGTTTACCGACGCTCAGTTCATCCCCGCTCGCAAATACATCGAGGATGCCAAGGAGCTGTTGCGCGCGATCAAGGCTGAAGGTCTAACGGGGATTCGTTGGGCGGCCTATATCCGAGCCGACAACTTGGATCCTGAGTTGGCTCAGTTGATGGTTGAAACGGGCATGAGTTATTTCGAAATTGGCATTACCTCTGGGTCTCAGGAGCTCGTGCGCAAGATGCGCATGGGGTACAACCTGCGCACTGTTTTGGACAGTTGCCGGATGCTTGCCGAGGCGGGCTTCCGTGATCACGTGTCGGTGAATTACTCCTTCAACGTGATTGATGAGCGGCCGGAAACGATTCGGCAAACCGTGGCATATCACCGTGAACTTGAAGCAATTTTTGGTGAAGATCTGGTGGAGCCTGCCATTTTCTTCATCGGCTTACAGCCGCATACGCATCTTGAGCAATACGGCTTCGATCAAGGCCTGATCAAGCCTGGCTACAACCCGATGAGCATGATGCCTTGGACGGCTCGCAAGCTTCTCTGGAATCCTGAGCCGATGGGCAGCACGTTTGGCAGGATTTGCCTTGAAGCGTTTGATCGTGATCCCAGTCGTTTTGGCAAAACGGTGATGGGACTTCTGGAACGCGACTACGGCACAGCTCCACTTGAAGAAGCCCTGCGAGCACCGGTTGAAGGCCGCAAGGCCTTGGCGACGGCGACCCGCTAGTTCAGTTCCACCAGCGGCGACGCACCAGAATTAATCCCGCCAGCCCGACCCAGCCCAGGAGACCTCCGATCGGGTTGGGATTGTCCCCGCCGGGACCCAAGAGCCAAACCGGCCCTGTCGCCGGCACGCTGATCAGGCCGGATTGCAGGGCAAACCAGCCCCCGACCAGTCCGCCGTGAAGTCCAACCGATCCCCAGAGCGCACCTTGATCGGCACGCCGTTGCAGCGCTAATGCCAGCCCCAAGAGAGTCAGCCCTACCACCAGACCAATCGCTTCGATCGCGGGCAGCTGATACCAGGGATGAACTAGAGCAAAGAAGGCGGCCTGCAAGCCAATGGCCCGTTGACGGCCTCCCAGCAGCTCCAATTCACCCCAGAGCCAACCACGAAAAAGCAGCTCCTCAGCGAATCCCGCCCCCACCAGCAGGGCGACGGCATTAAGGAGTTGTCCGGCTGTGAGTTGCCCCTGCCATTGGCTTTGGCCGCTGAGCAGTAGGACCACAACCACGCCAAAAAGAAGAGCAGCTGCCTTCAGGAATCCACGAAGGAAGGCGCGTAGACCCGCGGCGGTAGGAACGACAATCCCCAGCTCTTGCCAGGGATGCTCGACGCCCCAGCTCCGTCGCAAGCGCCAAGGGAGGGTGAGCAACAGCAGCAGCAACGCCACCACCACTCCGGCCAGATTCACCTGGTCCGGGCGCCATTGGGGGAAGATCAGCGCCAGAGGTCGTGCGCTCAGCCAACCCAGCCCGTAGAGCACCGGTACATAAAAAAGCGTTCCCCACCAGTGCAACGTTGATCTGGTGGGGGTCTGCATCACTCTTCTGGTTCGATGGTGCTGGTCAGGCCCTTGTTCTTCAAGGTTTCGCAGTAAAACTCTGCAGGTTCAATGTCGCAAACGATCACCAGGCCTACCCCCGTGTTGTGCGTTTCCAGCATCACGGCCATCGCGTCTTGCTCACTGAGTTGGGGAACCACCTGCTGAAGGGTGACGACGACGTACTCCATGCTGTTGACAGGGTCGTTGTGAAGCAAAACCTTGTAGCGGGGCGATGTCTTACGCACCCGCTCGGTTTGCTTGTCAAGAACCGCAGCCCCACCGGGGCTACGGCTGGGTGTATCCACCATTGCCACTGATTCCCATTAACCCCAATCTAGGAGTGATTAGGTCATAGGTTGCGAATGCGGGCCATTGCTTCGTCCACATTGCTACGGCTGTTGAAGGCGGAAAGGCGGAAATAGCCCTCTCCTGCAGCCCCGAAGCCACTCCCTGGGGTCCCCACCACGTTGGCCTTCTGAAGCAGGTGATCGAAGAAGCTCCAGGAGTCCATTCCGGAAGGTGTTTTCAGCCACACATAAGGGGCGTGCTCACCGCCATGCACTTCAATTCCTGCAGCGCTGAGCTCGCGCCGGATAATGGCGGCGTTCTC
This sequence comes from Synechococcus sp. SYN20, assembly GCF_014279555.1. NCBI lineage: Bacteria > Bacillati > Cyanobacteriota > Cyanophyceae > Synechococcales > Synechococcaceae > Synechococcus > Synechococcus sp. SYN20. Next base: position 409,658 of record NZ_CP047959.1, read on the forward strand.
CATGTAGAAGCTCACGAGTGCCTTCACTTCCTGTTGCCCAGCAGCGGAATACACCGCTTCTGCGCCGCGCTGAATGATGTAGCTCACGCCGTTGAACTTGGTGCTCTGCCGACGGTTCCAAAGCCCCCAAAGCTCCACCTCTGAACCATCGTCGGCTTTGCCCTTGAGCCCTTTGGGTACAACGGTTAAGGCGCAGCGGGTGCCTGTGAATCCGGCGTTTTTGGAGAAGGAGCGGAATTCGATCGCACAGTCGCGAGCACCCTCGATCTCATAGATGGAATGGGGCAGCTCGGGATCTTGAATGAACGCCTCGTACGCTGCATCAAACAGGATCAAGGCCTTGTTGGCACGGGCGTAGTCGACCCATTCCTTCAGTTGGGCCTTCGTTGCGACAGCGCCGGTGGGGTTGTTGGGATAACAGAGATAGATCAGGTCAACAGGTTCACTGGGAATCTGTGCTGCAAACCCGTTGTCTGCGCTGATCGGCAGGTAGGTCAGGCCGCCATAACGTCCGTCATCGCCAGACTCGCCTGTGCGGCCAGCCATCACATTGCTGTCGACGTAAACCGGATACACCGGATCGGTCACTGCAATGCGATTTCCACTCCCCAGGATGTCGAGAATATTGCTGCTGTCGCATTTGGAGCCGTCCGATACAAAGATCTCCTCTGCGCTGATCTCACAGCCCCTGGCTTGGAAGTCAACGTGGGCAATCGACTCGCGAAGCCAGGCATAGCCCTGTTCCGGCCCATAGCCGTGGAATCCTTCCGCAGTTCCCATCTCGTCGATGGCTGATTTCATGGCGTCACGGCAGGCCTGCGGTAGCGGCTCTGTGACGTCTCCGATGCCGAGACGAATCAGCTGGGCCTCGGGGTTGGCGCTACTAAAGGCCTTCACCCTGCGGCCAATCTCCGGGAACAGATAACCCGCTTTGAGTTTCAGGTAATTGCCGTTGACCTTGACCACGAATGACTGGGGTTGCTTCGGGCATCCTGCTACATACGATGAAAGAAGCAGGGCCTGGTGGTCGTGATTGTCGCCCCGTCCCCCACGAAGCAGGATCCCGATCCCAATGCTGTTGTGGCGTTTGATCAACTTGTTGATGCCTCCATCAATCGTCCCGCCCGGTACATGGGACATGAGTTGGGGGTGGAGCCACGGGATTGGGAGGCGGCGCGTGTGCGCTGGGCTCTGACCTATCCCGAGATTTACGAGGTGGGCTCCAGCAACCTCGGCCACATCATTCTTTATTCCATCCTTAATGCTGTTCCTGGTCAGCTGTGTGATCGGGCCTATCTCCCGGCAGCGGATCTTTCAGAGAGGCTGAAAGAGCGGAAGCAAGCCTTGTTTGCGGTGGAGAGCAGGAGGCCGCTCCCCGCCTTTGACATCCTGGGCTTCAGCCTCAGCTATGAGCTGGGTGCGACCAATATTCTCGCCATGTTGGATTTGGCGAAAGTGCCGCTTTATGCGGCAGAGAGAGGAGACTTGCCCCTCTCTCACCCCGAGTCTCCGCCTCTGATTTTTGCTGGCGGTCCCACAGCCACCAGCAACCCTGAGCCTTATGCAGCTTTCTTTGACTTCATTGCTTTAGGCGATGGCGAAGAACTTCTCCCTGAGATTGGATTGGTGGTGGCAGAAGCCAAAGCTGCGGGCCTGTCTCGAACGGACTTGCTTCGTGACCTGGCTGTTGTCCCAGGGGTTTATGTGCCGTCTCTCTATGGACCTGATCAGCAAGGGATCAGCGTGGAGCCGCTGGAGGATGGTCTTCCGGACCGCTTGTTGAGGCGTGTTGCTACGCCCATGCCCCATTACGCGATGGGACTCGTTCCTCATGTGGAGACCGTGCATGACCGATTGACGGTGGAAATTCGTCGTGGTTGCACCCGAGGCTGCCGTTTTTGCCAGCCGGGAATGCTGACAAGACCAGCGAGGGACGTGGAGCCTGAGGCCGTGATTGAGGCGATTGAAACGGGAATGCAGCGAACGGGTTACAGCGACTTCTCTTTGCTGTCGTTGAGCTGCAGCGATTACCTGGCGTTGCCCGCTGTGGGGGTCGAGCTTCGCAATCGTCTCGCCGATCGCAATGTCACGCTTCAATTGCCCAGTCAGCGGGTGGATCGGTTTGATGACGACATCGCTCACATCCTTGGGGGCTCCCGCCAGTCGGGCCTGACGTTTGCACCGGAAGCCGGCACCCAACGGCTGAGAGACATCGTGAACAAAGGCCTCACGGATGCCGATCTTGTGGATGGAATCCGCACAGCAATGCAAAACGGCTTCCGCAAGGTGAAGCTCTATTTCATGATCGGGTTGCCGGGTGAGACCGATGCCGATGTGCTGGGCATCGCCGAGACCTGTCGGATGTTGCTCGACCGCTGCCGCGATTTAGGTCGCCTCAATCTCAACATCACCATCAGTAATTTCACCCCGAAGCCGCATACGCCGTTTCAGTGGCACAGCGTTTCGACGGCGGAGTTCTTAAGGCGTCAGCAGTTGCTGAGGGAAGCCGGAAAGCGTCTTCGCGGAGTGCGCTTCAACTTCACGGATGTGAGGCTTTCCGCTATGGAGGACTTCGTCGGTCGCGGAGACAGGAGCTTGGCGCCTGTCATCGAAGCGGCATGGCGAGCGGGTGCAGGGATGGATGCATGGTTTGAGGCCCTCGATCGCACCTATGAGGCTTGGACTGGCGCTATCGCAGCAGCAGGTCTTGAGGGCCGCTACCGGGCCCTTGAGCTCGGTGGCTGGGGACGTGCGAATGCGCTCAGCGAGGAAGGGTTGGATGCGTTCTGTTCTCAGCCGCTGCCTTGGGACCACATCGATACCGGGATTGATAAGGGCTGGTTGGCAGACGATCTCAAGCGAGCTCTTGAAGCGGCCGTTGTTCCGGATTGTTCGTTCGAGGGATGCAGCAGTTGTGGGGTCTGTGGCCCGGACCTAGGCCACAACGTTGTGATTGCTCCTCCTGAGATTCCTGTTCAGAAGCCAAGGCAGGCTCCACCGAGCGAGCGGGTCTGCCGGATCAGGTTTCGTTTCAGCAAAACAGGCGCGATGGCCTTGCTCAGCCATCTCGATTTGGTGCGCTTGTTTGAGCGTGCGCTTCGACGTGCTGAATTACCGATCAGTTTCACCGGTGGCTTTCACCCGCTTCCCCGCCTTCAGCTCGCCTTGGCCTTGCCGCTTGGCGTGCAAGGAGAGGGGGAATGGATGGATTTGGAATTCATTGAACAGGTTGAGGCGCTTCAGGTTTTGAAGCGTTGGCAACAGACCCTTCCCCCAGGACTTTTGTTGATGGAGGCCTATGAAGTGCCCGTGTCTGGTCAGAGCCTCTCTCAACAATTGGAGGCAGCCCGATGGAGCTTTGAGCTGAAAACTCAAGCGGGAGACCCTTCGATTTCCTTGGATCAGTGGAGGCAGGTGGTGGATGATTTGTTGTCGCGAGATACTCTCGTTTGGGATGACACCGATAAAAAAGGACGTCCTCGTCAGCGCGATTGCAGACCAGCTTTAGAGACGCTTGAAATCGTGGCTCCGGTTGATGGAGCGGTTGATGGAGCGGTGGAGAGCGGGGTAACGCTTGAGTGCCTCGCTCACATCGACGATCAAGGCAGGAGCCTTAAGCCCGCTCAGCTCCAGCACTGGTTGTCTGAAGGCTTCGAGCAGTCTTTGCATCTCCACAATGTGCGTCGCCTCGAACTACGGCTTGTGCGGTGCTAAATTGAAAACAAGACGTCAAACCACGGGCCTGCGCCACGGTTTCGTCCCGACCTTCTTGCTCCCACATCCTGCGGAATAAGAGGCCAGAGTCTCCTGTTTCAATCAACGCCCAGGCGTTGCAGTCGAGCTCCAAATCAGAGGAGTTATTCACTCCGAATGCTTAGACCTAATTGGTCACTTGAATTCATTCCAACCCCGTGCGACATGCTGGCTGGCTGTTGATCGGGCTTCAGTCCTGACGGGCGTCGTCAGTCATTGTTTATGCCCCAACAAATTGTTATTGCTGAGCAACTGCGCATTGCCGCAGTTCTCACAGATGAATGCGTCGATGAATTAATTGTTGCCCAAGGGCGTTACCAGATCGGTGATGTCTATTTGGGCACTGTTGAAAATGTTCTCCCAGGGATTGATGCGGCTTTCGTCAACATTGGCGAAAGTGAAAAAAATGGCTTCATTCATGTCACTGACTTAGGCCCTTTACGCCTTAAAAAAGGTGCCGCAGGCATTACAGAACTGCTCGAACCACGCCAAAAAGTGCTGGTTCAGGTGATGAAGGAGCCCACGGGCACCAAAGGTCCACGCTTAACAGGCAATCTGGCGCTGCCAGGTCGTTACCTCGTGCTTCAACCCAGCGGTCAGGGGGTCAATATCTCCAGGCGCATCGGTTCGGAAGGAGAGCGGAACCGGTTGCGCGCCCTGGGTGTGTTGGTGAAGCCCCCAGGGGCGGGCCTGCTGATTCGTACGGAAGCCGATGGAATCAGCGAAGAATTGCTGATTGACGACCTCGAATCGCTGTTACGTCAATGGGAGGCGATCCAAAAAGCTGCTGAGACGGCTTCCCCCCCGGTTCTTCTCAACCGCGATGAGGATTTCATACATCGCATTCTTCGCGATCACACCGGTTTGGATTTGGACCGGGTGGTGGTGGAGTCACCCGCTGCTGTGGAACGGGTGCGTTCCTTCCTCGGAGACGAGGGAAGTCACGTTGTGGTGGAAGCCCATCCCGAGCCTTCTGAGCTGCTCGAGCACTACAAAGTCAATGGGGCTATTCGTGATGCCCTAAAGCCGAGGGTTGATCTTCCCTCCGGTGGTTACGTGATCATCGAGCCCACCGAGGCCCTCACGGTGATTGATGTCAACTCTGGTTCGTTCACCCGCTCGGCGAATGCCAGGGAAACGGTGCTCTGGACCAACTGTGAGGCAGCCATAGAGATTGCCCGGCAGTTGCGTTTGCGCAACATCGGTGGGGTGATCATCGTCGACTTCATCGACATGGACTCCCGTCGTGATCAGTTGCAGCTGCTGGAGCATTTCACCAGTGCGATTCGTGATGACGCCGCTCGCCCTCAAATTGCCCAGCTCACGGAACTCGGTCTTGTTGAGCTGACGCGTAAGCGTCAGGGCCAAAATATTTATGAGCTGTTCGGGCGAGCCTGTCCCAGTTGCGGGGGACTTGGCCACGTTGCTGTGCTTCCTGGAAAGGATCTGATGCAGCCCCTCGCCACGGCTACGGGGCTGGTGCGTTCTGCAGCGTCGGCTCGCGCTGAAGCTCCTCAGTCTGGAGAGGCCTCGAATGCCCGTCGGCGTCGTGGTGCCCGAGGGAAGGCTGTGGCGGCGTCAGGTCCTGTCGACAGCAGCGATGCGCTTTTGGATGAGATGGAGACTGCTAGTGCGTCTACGTCCGTATCGACGTCTGCTGCCATTGAGCCTGCCAGCGTGAGCCGACGTCAGGACCCTGAGCTGGTTGCGGTTCCTATGGATGAAGACGAAGAGCAGGTCTATGGATGGCTTGGTCTGAATCCAGCCTTGCTCCTGGAGTCTCAGCCGGAGCTGGACAACTTGATGGTGCGCGTTGTCCGTCCCGGCGAAGATGCAGAGCAGGTGCTTGAGCAGGCTCGACAGCAAATGTCGGCTAACGCAGGTCGCCGCCGCCGCCGTGGGCCGAGGGGGAATGGACGTGGCGCGGGCACTGGTTCGGGTCGTTCTGCTGCATCAGCTGGCGGAGATGATTCAGCACCCACGACCGTCGTCACTCCCCTGGAGCAAGACGTGAATGCACAGCCTTTGCTTGTGGAGATCACGCCTTTGATTGAGACCCCACTCCCGGTGATGTCTCCTGAGCCTGAAGTGGTTTCAGTATCTGAACCCGTCTCCGTATCCATCTCTGAACCGGTCGCGAGTTCTCAGCCTGAGGTCAGTCCTGATCCTGAGCCTGCTGACACCTCTGAAGCAAGGCCCGGTCGCCGTCGTCGTCGCGCCTCTGCATCGACGTCTGATCACGACTAAGTAGCGGTGTCAGGTCCGTTGAATGACAGCGATGGCCTTGGCATCGCTGGGGTGGATGAAGTGGGTCGTGGCTGTTTGTTTGGGCCCGTTTTTGCCGCCGCAGTTGTGTTGAGCGATCAAGCCGCACTGCATTTGCAGGCGGCTGGTCTCACCGATAGCAAGGCATTAACGCCGAGTCGTAGAGCTGCACTGGTTCCCCTGATTGAGGCTCATGCCCATGCCTGGGGATTGGGTCAAAGCTCTGCGCGGGCCATCGATCACCACGGGATTCGCAGCGCGACTGAGCAGGCCATGTTGTGTGCTCTTCAGCGCTTGCCTAGCCCGCCTCAGCTGGTCTTGGTGGATGGAGTGCTCCCATTGCGATTGTGGGAGGGTTCTCAACGCACCATCGTGCGTGGTGATAGCAGCCATGCAGCCATAGCAGCTGCGAGTGTGTTGGCGAAAGAGGCTCGCGACGCTTTGATTCGGCGGCTGTCCACTCGATTTCCGGGGTACGGGCTTGAGAGACATGCTGGATATGGAACGGCTCAACATCGAGCAGCGCTACTGGCCTCTGGCCCCACCCCCTTGCACCGGCGATCGTTTTTGAAGAAGCTATTCGCCACCCGGTAGGGCGGACTCGCTGGCGGGAGGGTTCTCTAAATCCTTGGCCCAGGACTGGAAATCAGCCACTAACTGACGACCGACTCGGCCTTTGATCGTGAGCAGAATTCCATTCAGGATGGATTCCCCTGTGCTCTCCAGCACTCGCTTGGGAATCAGACGTAGCAGCGGAGGCTGGCTGACCTCCACGCTCAGCGTGGCCTCTCCTTGCAGTCCCCTGGGCGTCGCCTCAAGCAGGGCTTCAAGCCTCAGTTGGAAGTCTTCCACTAACCCCAAACCTTCGAGGTCTGCATCAAGAGCACGGATCCGAAGTTGTCCGCTCACTTCATCGACTTCGAGCGACACCACTGGCTTGACATGCAGTTGGAACACCTGCAGCGTTGTCACGGTGTAGCGGTAGCGCCCTGGCGCCAAGGCTGTGAGCTGGTCGGAGTCGAGCAGCGCTTTGACAACGCGGTCGTGCTCATGCAAATAAGCCCGCAGACGTTCTGACTCATCTGCGATGGGTAGATCGAGATGCTGACTGGCTCGAAAGGCCAGGGCCATGACCGTGTCCTGACGCGGCATGATCCTATCGATCGATGTGTGTCTTGATCCGATGCCGATGCGTGTGGCTTTTCTCGGGCCGGAGGGGACCTATGGAGAGCGGGCTGCTCGCAGCCTCATGAAGCTTGAAGATATCGAGAACCCAGTGCTGGTGGCATGTTCGGGGCTTCGGTCTGTGGTGGAACATGTTGCTGATGGTCGCTGCGAATCGGCCGTGGTTCCTGTGGAGAACTCCGTTGAGGGTGGGGTCACGGCAATCCTTGACGCTCTCTGGTCTTATTCGAACTTGAGAATTCGTCGCGCTGTCGTTCTACCGATTCGTCATGCGCTGCTGAGCAGCGGCTCTCTTGATGGTATTTCGGAAGTCTTATCCCATCCTCAGGCTCTTGCCCAATGCAGCGGCTGGTTGGCACGTCACTTGCCGCAGGCTGTGCTACTTCCAGCAAGCTCCACCGCTGAAGCGGCCAGGATGGTGCGTGGCAGTCGCTTCAGAGCAGCCATTGCTGATCGCTCATTAGCGGGGCAGCAGGGACTCCAGGAGCTGGCCTATCCAGTGAATGATGTGGCTGGAAACCGTACCCGCTTCTTGTTGCTTCAGAACGGTGCGGTGAGTGGCGAGGGAGATGTTGCCAGCCTTGCCTTCTCACTGCATCAAAACGCGCCTGGGGCGTTGATCGAGGCCTTGCAAGCCATCGGCGATCTCGGGCTCAACATGAGCCGGATTGAATCGCGTCCTTCAAAGCGTGAGCTTGGTGAATATGTGTTTTTTGTGGATGTGGAGTTGCCCGGGCAAGGAACGTATGAATTGCTTGAGCGGCTGAGCACAAGCCTGCAGCCGCTGTGTGAACACCTTCTCCACTTTGGGGCTTACCCCAGTTCGGTGTTGGAGTGATCCGTTTTAAACACGCCAAACTGCATCATTCCTCGGGCAAAAGCCCAGCGCATTAACAACAGCGTTGGTGTTTCCCGAAGGCCTTGGAGGACGGCCTTGGGGCCAAGACGCAGGATCGCATTGGGCCTGCGGATGCCTTCAAGGATGGACTCATTCCAAGAGGGCAACGTGGCGTCTGTCCAATCGGCGGTGCTGATCGTGCCGCGCTGATGAGGGCTGGTTTCAAGGTTGTGGCGAAAGCCTCGGATGCTGGCGAATTCAGGATGCGCCCATTGCGTGAGTAATTGGTGCATCACCCAGCGTTCGCGCCGATCAAGGGCACCATCCACAGGATCGCGGCGGTTCCAGTCAGCAACGGCCAGACGCCCGCCTGGTTTCAGAACTCGTAGGAGTTCGTCGGCAAATCGCTGCTTATCGGGCATATGCGGACCGGCTTCGACCGTCCAAACGGCGTCAAAGCTTTGATCCTCAAGTTGGAGGTTGAGGGCATCCATCACTGCGAAGCGACAGGGCAGCGAGTCTGGCGTTAGCTGGGTGGCTCTGTTCACCTGAGCAGGACTGATGCTGATACCCACTACGTCTAAACCGTAGTCACGGGAAAGGATCCTGGCGCTTCCTCCGATACCGCAACCCACGTCCAAAACACGCGATCCTGGTGGTAATTGATCGAAGCCACTCCAGCGGATCAACGCATGGACGAAGTCGGCCTTGGCCTGCCGGAAATCGCGAGGCTGTGGTGGCGATCCGTAATGACCAAGATGAACATGCTCACCCCAAAGAGATTCCAGTAATTGGTCGTCGGTCCAGGCGTCATAGGCGGCAGCAACGCTCTCACTGGAGTGGTAAGCGCGGTTGCGACGATTCCAGAGCTGGTAGGCGCCAGCCAAGAGCAGTAATCCAGCTGCTGTTGGTATGAGAACAGTTGGTGAAGGCATTAACCGTTGCTCGGATCGGTCTCTGACAGCGTGTCGCGTAAAACGGTGCGAGCAGCAAGCTGACGACGGGTCTCATCGAGCATTTCGAACTCCTGCTCTAGACGCGTGCGTGTGCTGGTGAGCTCCAGGAGATCCTGCTGTTGGTCTGCTACCGGCCCTCCTAAATGCGCTCCAATCCAAAAGGAAAGCTCGCGAGGAAGGTCTGGAAGGTCGTCAGGCAGGGAAGATTTGGAGTCGGTCAGTTTGCCCGTGAGTTCAACAACATCTTTCAAGGCTTGCGTTACGGTCGCAGCTAAGGACTGCAATTCGCTGATGTTGTCGACAGGATCGTCTTCGATCCAGCTGACCATTGCCGAACGAAAGGGTGTCTCTCTGGTGACGTTGAGCACTCGAAAGCGCTGTTGTCCGAGGGTCACGATGTTGCTGCGACCATCGTCTCCAGTTTGATGCTGGATGATTTCAGCACAACAGCCAACAGCGGCCATCGTTTGTTGATCCGGATCCCAACGCACGATGCCAAAGCGCCGATCTGTTTCTAAGACGCTCTGCAACATCATTCGGTAGCGCGACTCGAAGATATGCAGTGGCAGAACATCACTTGGGAAGAGGACCACATCCGGCAGAGGAAACAGAGGAAGTTCTCTGACGGACAGATCAGCCACGCAGAATTCAAGCGAAGAGCGAAATACTAGGCAGCTGATCGTTGGATGGGGCTCCGATTAGAGCTTGACCTCGATGTCAACTCCACTAGGAAGGTCGAGCTTCATCAGAGCATCGATGGTCTTTGCTGAAGGGCTGTAAATATCGATGATGCGGCGATGGGTCCGCGTTTCGAAGTGCTCGCGTGAATCCTTATCCACGTGGGGCGAGCGCAGAACGCAGTAAATCTTGCGCTTCGTTGGCAAAGGAATTGGCCCGATGGCCGTTGCTGCCGTGTTGTCGGCAGTTTCAATGATTTTGTCGCAAGAGAGATCCAGCATGCGGCGATCAAACGCCTTGAGACGAATGCGGATCTTTTGCTGAGCGATTGCGGTGGACATGGAGGCGGGAGAAAGTCCCTAAAAAGAGACCGAGAAGTTGGATTGTCTAGGTTCGGACAGGAAGAGCCTCAGGCAATGAAGCTCTTCCACTCAAGAACTGTAAGGGACGGTCTCACCGCAGTCAGCCTGACCCTTACAGGGCTTGAGGATTAGATCATTCGATGATCTTGGAGACCACGCCAGCTCCGATGGTGCGACCACCTTCGCGAATAGCAAAGCGCATGCCCAATTCCATAGCGACTGGGCAGATCAACTCACCAGTCATCTGGATGTTGTCTCCAGGCATGACCATTTCAACGTTGGAGCCATCTTCCGCTGTGAATGCGGTGATCTGCCCTGTCACGTCAGTGGTACGGATGTAGAACTGCGGGCGGTAGCCAGCAAAGAAAGGTGTGTGGCGGCCCCCTTCTTCTTTCTTGAGCACGTAGACCTGGCCCTCAAACTTGGTGTGAGGGGTGATGGAACCGGGCTTCACGAGCACCATGCCGCGCTCGATGTCTTCCTTCTGAATGCCGCGAAGAAGGAGACCTACGTTGTCGCCGGCCATGCCCTCATCGAGCAGTTTGCGGAACATCTCCACACCGGTAACGGTGGTTTTGCGGGGATCTCTGATGCCCACGACTTCGACTTCTTCGCCCACTTTGACGATGCCGCGTTCGATACGACCCGTTGCGACGGTGCCACGTCCAGTGATGGAGAACACATCTTCGATCGCCATCAGGAATGGCTTATCAATTTCTCGCTCTGGCTCGGGGATGCTTTCATCCACTGCAGCCATCAGTTCTTCGATTTTGGCTTCCCATTCTGCTTCGCCCTCGATGGCTTTTAGGCCAGAGACTTGAACGACAGGAATATCGTCGCCGGGGAAGTCATAGCTGGAAAGCAACTCACGGATTTCCATCTCAACGAGTTCGATGATCTCTTCGTCATCAACCATGTCGCACTTGTTTAGTGCAACAACCAGGGCGGGAACGCCAACTTGCTTGGCAAGGAGAATGTGCTCCTTGGTTTGAGCCATAGGGCCGTCGGTGGCTGCACACACAAGGATGGCGCCATCCATCTGAGCAGCACCTGTGATCATGTTTTTCACATAGTCCGCGTGACCAGGGCAGTCAACGTGGGCGTAGTGGCGCTTATCCGTTTCGTACTCAACGTGAGCAGTATTAATGGTGATGCCGCGTTCGCGCTCCTCAGGAGCACCATCAATGTCGGCATAGTTTTGAACCTCAGCCTGACCTTTTTTGGCGAGCACGCTTGTGATCGCTGCGGTGAGGGTGGTTTTGCCGTGGTCAACGTGGCCGATGGTGCCGATGTTGACGTGGGGCTTGTTCCTTTCGAACTTCTCGCGAGCCATTTTGGTAAAGAATCTAGGGGTGAATTAAGGGAGTGTAGAGATCAGGAATTGCCCTGATTCTTGGAGATGATGGCCTCGGCCACATTGCGAGGAACATCCTCGTAGTGACTGAACTCCATCGAGAAAATACCCCGACCCTGGGTCATGGATCGGAGTTCGGTGGCATAGCCGAACATCTCGGCCAAGGGCACCTTGGAAGAGACTTTAGACGTTCCGTCATCGACGGACTGGCCCTCTACCTGTCCCCGGCGAGAGGACAGGTCGCCGATCACCGAACCGAGGAAATCCTCGGGGATTTCGACTTCGACCTTCATCATCGGCTCAAGAAGTACAGGATTGCACTTCTTGACCGCATCCTTGAAGGCCATAGAGCCAGCAATCTTGAAAGCCATCTCCGACGAGTCCACATCGTGGTAAGACCCATCGACCATCGTGCATTTGACATCAATCAGGGGATAACCAGCAATCACACCTGACTCGCAGGTCTCCTTCATGCCCTGCTCTGCAGGCTTGATGTATTCCTTGGGAACGATGCCACCAACAATTTTGTTGATGAATTCAAAGCCAGATTCTGGTTCGCCAGGCTCCATCTCGATGACGACGTGACCGTATTGGCCTTTACCACCAGTTTGCCGGGAGAACTTGCCTTCCCCTTTCGATGAACCACGAATGGTTTCTCTGTAAGAAACTTGAGGGGCACCAATATTGGCTTCCACTTTGAATTCGCGCAGCATGCGATCCACCAAAATTTCGAGGTGGAGTTCGCCCATGCCTGCAATCACGGTCTGACCTGTTTCCTGATCCGTACGGACACGGAACGTTGGGTCTTCTTCGGCCAATGACACCAAGGCTTTGGAGAGTTTCTCCATGTCGCCTTTGGTTTTGGGTTCGACCGCAACCGAGATCACGGGCTCAGGCACAAACAGCGTTTCCAAAACAATTGGATCGTCTGTTGAGCAGAGGGTGTCTCCGGTGGTTGTGTTCTTGAGACCCAAAACAGCTCCGAGATCACCGGCACGAAGGGCATCCACTTCTTCGCGATCGTCAGCTTTCAGCACAACGAGACGAGAGATACGTTCTTTCGTGTCTTTGGTCGAATTCAAGACGTAACTCCCTTTTTCAAGGACGCCTGAATACATACGAACAAAAGTGAGCTTTCCGTAAGGGTCAGCCATCACCTTGAAGGCCAGAGCACTGAAGGGTGCACTGTCGTCGGATGGACGAACAGCTTCTTTGCCGTTTGGCAGAAGTCCCTGGATTGGAGGTACATCAATCGGAGCTGGAAGGTAATCAACAACCGCGTCGAGAACAAGTTGAACACCCTTGTTCTTGAAGGCCGAACCACACAGCACGGGGACCAATTTGTGCTTAAGAACACCAGTACGGATGCCTTGCTTCAAATCAGCATTTGAGAGTTCGCCTGACTCCAGGAACTTTTCGATGAGATCTTCATCATTTTCTGCAATCGTTTCCATCAAAATGTTGCGCCACTTATCAACCTCATCTTTCATATTTGCCGGAACATCTGTGACGTCGATGTCTTGGCCTAAATCATCTTTATAGATATTGGCTTTGTTCTCAACAAGATCGATGATTCCGCTGAGTTCACCTTCGGCTCCAATCGGAAGCTGAATGGGAACCGCATTGGCCTTGAGGCGATCCTTGATTTGTCCAAAAACCTTCAAGAAATCAGCACCAGTCCGATCCATCTTGTTGACAAACACCATCCGTGGCACGGAATAGCGATCGGCTTGGCGCCACACCGTTTCTGATTGCGGCTGCACGCCACCAACAGCGCAAAAAACTGCGATCACCCCATCGAGAACGCGCATGGAGCGTTCAACTTCGATGGTGAAATCAACGTGTCCAGGAGTGTCAATAATATTGATCCGGTGGTCATTCCAGCTTGTGGAAATTGCAGCGGCAGTAATCGTGATCCCACGCTCACGCTCTTGAGCCATCCAGTCGGTTACGGCTGCACCGTCGTGCACCTCACCAATCTTGTGCACCACACCGGAGTAGAAAAGAATCCTCTCAGTGGTGGTTGTTTTACCAGCGTCAATATGGGCTGCAATACCAATATTTCTGACGCGTTCCAGGGGAAAGTCGCGTGCCACAGGATACTCCGGGGTGGGGCGTTAAAAGCAAATGTGACTCTACATGTCAACCTGAGATAATCAGGTTGACTGAAGATCAGTAGCGATAGTGGGCGAAAGCTTTGTTGGCTTCAGCCATCTTGTGGGTCTCTTCCCGCTTGCGGACCGCACTACCGGCTTCGTTCGCAGCGTCCATTAATTCTCCAGCAAGCTTTTGAGACATGCTGCGACCATTACGGGCTCTTGAGAAATTCACGAGCCAACGAAGGGCCATTGCTGTGCCCCGTTCTTGACGAACTTCCATCGGAACCTGATAGGTCGCGCCACCAACACGTCGTGCACGCACTTCTACAAGTGGAGTCGCGTTCTTGACTGCAGTTTCGAACAGCTCGACGGGGTCACCACCGGTGCGTTCACCAATCAATCCAAAAGCATCCGAAAGAATGCGTTGGGCGGTGGACTTTTTCCCATGCTTCATCAACCTCGCCACCATCATCGTGGCGAGGCGATTGTTGAATTGTGGATCCGGCAGGATCGGACGTTTGACTGCAGCGTTACGGCGTGACATGAACCGTTAGGTGGGGAATAACAGGGTGAAAAAAGTAGAAAGAGTGAGGATCACTCTTTGGGCGCCTTGGCGCCGTACTTCGAACGGGATTGACGGCGATCCTTGACACCAGAGGTGTCCAAGGTTCCACGAATGATGTGGTAACGCACACCAGGAAGATCTTTAACGCGTCCTCCACGGATGAGGACCACGGAGTGTTCCTGAAGGTTATGGCCAATGCCACCGATGTAAGCCGTGACCTCGAATCCTGAGGTGAGGCGAACACGGGCCACTTTCCGTAGGGCCGAATTCGGCTTCTTCGGAGTGGAGGTATACACGCGGGTGCATACACCCCTGCGCTCTGGGCAAGCCCTAAGCGCAGGAGATTTTGTTTTCGCCTTGAGGGTTTGACGCTCGTGGCGGATTAGTTGCTGGATGGTTGGCATCGACGGTCGGGATGCGGCCGGAGACCCGACCTAGTTCGACAATCCGTCACCATACTGGTTCGTCCGACCTTTTCTTCTCAACAGCGGGAAAATGCACTCCCGCATAGACAGCAACGCACATTGTCCTGGGGGCTGATCAGAAAGCCACCGCCACTCAGATCGCCGCGGTAATCCAGGCAAAGACCTTCCAGTAGATGAAGTTGCTCCTCTGGAGCGTGAAGCGTGACTCCGTCGGCTCGAGCCATGGCAATTCCTGCGAGATGCCCTGGGCGCAAGCGGATCACGTGTTGCTCACAACTTCCGGATACCAAGTCGAGGTGCATCAATCCTGGAGTCCCTGCTACCGCAGCCTGGCGACCGAGTTCCGCCGCAGCGGAGGCGCTGATGGAGAACGTGGCGCCCATAGCCGTTCGCATGCTGATGAACTCAGTTTGCCAGCACCTTGGATCCAGCACGCACAAAGCCAAGACCGTTTTGTACGCGTGGAGTGATGCCCCGCCCGGTCATCACTGTTGTATTGGCGATGAGCATGGTGGTTGAGCCGCCCCCATCGAGATTGAGTGCCTCCGTTATCCCAAGTTGACTTAGCGCCAGGCTTGTTTCCAGAAGGGTGGGATCACTGCCATTGGCGCCTTTGACGGCAAGGAGCCAAAGCCGCTCCTTGTCTTGAGCCACAACGGTGCGCGGTGCTGAACCGGTAAGAAAGCCAGGGCTAAAGCCTTCCTGGCGTCCATTCAGAACAACCTTGCCTTTTTCTAGGAGAAGGGGCCCTCCCCCCAGCACTTGAGGACGTTCACCCAACGGGTTTGAGTTGCGGGTGTTGATGGTCACTGCATCCCCAACCCGAGCTGGAAGTGCTGTTCCTCCTCGGGCCACGATCAGGTCTCCCCCTAAAGGCAAAGGGACACCGCGAACGAGGGCGGCTTGGTCGTACACCGCATCAACGCGTCCTTCCATGAGTGTCAACGCTTGCTCTTCTCCACTGAGCGCGCGATACGTTGGGCCCCAAGCCCTGGTGTAGCGACTGAGTCCGCGTTGGACATAGCCGCTGTTAAGCATCCCAAGAGGCCAGCGACGTTGCCCAACCACGGTCATCTCCTGGATCAACTGCAGGCGTCCAAACATCAGGGGGCCGTTGCGGTCCCAGCCGATGGCCCCTCGGTTGAGGATTGGACCTGAAAGCCACTCGTTGTTAAGACGAACAGCTCCAAGAGGAAGTTGGCGAACTCTGTTAAAAAAACCTCCATTCACCGCCACAAGCGCTTTGGCAGGTTGCGCCAACTGATTGAGGTAGCGCAGTCCGGGTTGGGCATGGCTGGGGGCAAGCGGGCGTAAAAGCAGAGCTGAGCTGTTGTGCTGAACGCCAGCTCGGTACAGCCTTATGGGCTTGACGCCAACTTGAACCACGCGCTGATCAAGAACCAACCCCTTCTTGATCGGACCTTGCATCTCTGGGGCGAGTAGCGCACGTTGAAAGGCTTGGTACTGACGCCGGCTTGTCGACGGATTTGTGGGGGTGATGCCGTCTAGAACAACCCGCCATGGCTCTTTAAGCGTCAAGGTCGAAAGCTTGCTCGATTGGCCCAGCAGCTTCAGCCCGCCCTGCCCCCGTCGTGTTTGCAAGCCAATCCTGCGCAGATGGCTTTCCTGCAGAGGCGTGATCTTTATTTGTAGGAGTAGATCATCGCCCTGGCGCTGAACGAGGGCAGGCCCACTGAGGTCCATCACAAGACGATTGGCGCTGCTTCCTTTGCCTTGTCTGAGTGTTTTCAGATGGGGTTGGGGAAGCTCCACTTCAAGAGTGTTCTTGCTTCGGTTCACTTGAACCCCAAGTGCGTTCAGCCAGGGCAGAGCATCGAGGGCAACTTCATCTCCGATCGTGCGTTGCTGCAAACCGCTCAAGGGCAGTTGCACGCCGTACCACTCGAGACGTTCTCCGCCTTCATCGGATTGACGCTGAAATCCCATCTGCCCGATAAGGAGATCGAGAGGTAGCCAGAGCCGCTTTGGGTTTGTTGCTCCCTGGCCCTGCCATAGCCATGAGCTCGAGCTGTTGATGCCGCCAATCGTTAGGCGATCTCCACTGAACTGATCAGTGAGGCGAACCTCCGCAATGGGTACTGGCGGAGGAGGTGGCATTGCTGCATCCATGACTCGACGCTAGCTGGGGTGGGCGAATCCTTAGGATTCGGGATAGCTCAACAGCTACGGATTGCGAATGCCGTTGCTGTTGTACGTCTCGACTGCAGGTTATGACCCAACTCACCGGTTCCGATTGGCCCTATTGCGACAGCAGTGCACCTGCTGCGGTTGCCGGGGAGAAGGACGCATGTGGTGTGGGTTTTCTGGCACAGCTGCAGGGTGAGCGCAGTCATTGGGTGCTTCAGCAGGCCCTTCGTGGTTTGGGTTGCATGGAGCACAGGGGTGGGTGCGGTGGTGATGGTGATTCAGGAGATGGTGCAGGAGTCTTGTGCGAAATCCCCTGGGAGTACTTGAGAGCGATTTGGCCAGAAGCTGCGAATGCCAACGGTCTCGGCATGATGTTTCTGCCGAAAGATCCCGGTCGCCGTGCCGACGTTCAGCGATTTTGTGATCAAGAGGCGCAAGCCCTTGGCCTGACCTCCGTTGGCTGGCGAGAGGTTCCGATCGATTCAGCGGTTCTGGGCCCGCTTGCGCGTGAAACAGCACCTGTGATTCAGCAGTGGTTAGTGCAGAGAGATGTTGATGCTGATGCTCTGGAATCTCTGCTTTTGCGCCTGCGCCGTCGTGTTGGAGCCAGGGTTCGCAAGGAATTTGGAGCCGAAGGCGCTCGCGATTTTTACGTCGCGTCCCTGAGTGGTCGAACTGTTGTTTACAAGGGGATGGTTCGTTCCGAGGTTCTCGCCCAGTACTACGCCGATCTGCGTGACCCTCGCTTTGCTGTGAGTTTTGCGGTCTACCACCGTCGTTTCAGCACTAATACGCTTCCCCGCTGGCCGTTGGCTCAGCCGATGCGCCTCTTGGGTCACAACGGTGAAATCAATACGTTGTTGGGCAATCTCAACTGGGCTAAGGCATCAGAAGCTGGCTTGGAAGACGTATGGGGTGAAGCTTCAGCCGACTTGATCCCGGTTGTGAACCCCGATTTCAGCGACTCGGCCAATCTTGATGCCACGCTTGAGCTGATGGTGAGGAGTGGACGCTCAATCACCGACAGCTTGATCACTTTGGTGCCGGAAGCCTTCCGAAATCAGCCCGATCTCGACAGCCGCCCTGATGTCACGGCGATGTACGAATTCAATGCCGGGACTCAAGAGCCATGGGACGGCCCAGCATTGTTGGTGTTTGCGGATGGGAAGCGCGTGGGCGCGACCTTGGATCGCAATGGGCTGAGGCCTGCGAGGTGGTGCACAACGGCTGATGGGTTCGTGATCATGGGATCCGAGACCGGAGTGGTGGATCTCAGCGGAAAGACTGTTATTGAAAAAGGGCGCTTAGGTCCAGGTCAGATGGTGGCCGTTGATCTTGAGCGCGGCGAGCTGTTGACCAATTGGGCGGTCAAGGAAGACGCGGCCAAACGTTTTCCCTATGGCGATTGGTTAAAGCAGTATCGCCGCTCCGTTTCGGCTCAGCCTTGGATTCAAGACTGCCAAATCAGTGAGCTTGATTTGCTGCGCTTGCAAACAGCGATGGGCTTCACCGCAGAAGATCTAGATCTTGTGATTGAGGACATGGCAGGTCTTGGCAAAGAGCCCACCTACTGCATGGGTGACGACATCCCCTTGGCGGTGCTCTCCGACAAGCCTCACCTTCTCTACGACTACTTCAAGCAGCGCTTCGCTCAAGTCACCAATCCACCGATTGATCCCCTGCGAGAGAAATTGGTAATGAGTTTGGAGATGCACTTAGGGCAGAGGCGGCCTGCTGTGAAGCCTCAGGCAGAGGCCGCGGCCTTGATTCACCTCGATACTCCAGTGCTCAATGAGGCGGAGCTGAGTGCTCTGTCTGATCAAGGGCTAGTGGTGCGATCCCTCTCGACCCAGGTTGCAGTCGAAGCCTGCGCGGGTGGGCTGCAGTCGGCCGTGGATGCTCTCTGCTCACAGGCGGAAGAGGCGGTCCGCAACGGCGCTCAGGTGTTGGTTCTGTCGGACCGCGTGAATGCTGACGGGCAGCCTGCGGAACTGATGGCCACCACTGTGGCGATGCCCTCTTTATTGGCGGTAGGAGCGGTGCACCACCACCTTTTGCGCCAGAAATTGAGACTCCACTGTTCGCTGGTTTCGGAGACCGCTCAGTGTTGGAGCACCCATCACATGGCTTGCCTGATTGGTTACGGCGCCAGCGCTGTTTGCCCATGGCTCACCTGGGAAACGACGCGCCATTGGCTCGCTCATCCCAAGACCCAGAAGCGGATCGAACAAGGCAAATTGCAATCTTTGGATCCCGATAAGGCCCAGGCGAATGTTCGCTTGTCCCTTGAGAATGGGCTCCGCAAAATCCTCTCCAAAATCGGTATTTCGCTCCTAGCGAGCTATCACGGAGCTCAGATTTTTGAGGCCATCGGACTAGGCGCCGATGTGATTCAAAAGGCTTTCGCGGGGACGACCAGTCGCGTTGCTGGGATGACCCTTCCAGAGCTTGCCAATGAAACGCTCTCGTTGCATGCCAAGGCTTTCCCTGAGCTGAATCGCAGCAAGCTTGAGTTCATGGGTTTTGTGCAATACCGCACGGGTGGTGAGTACCACCTCAATAGCCCGGAGATGTCGAAGGCTCTGCACAGTGCCGTCAAAGCTGGTCCTGGATACGACCACTTCTCCACCTACAAAACCCTGTTGGGAAACAGGCCGGTCACAGCTCTTCGCGATTTGCTCGAGTTCAAGCTGGCTGCGACGCCCTTGCCGCTGGATCAGGTGGAGAGTGCCGAAAGCCTATGTACTCGCTTTTGTACAGGCGGCATGAGCCTGGGAGCTCTCTCTAGAGAGGCCCATGAGGTGTTGGCCGTGGCCATGAACCGTATCGGTGGAAAGAGCAATAGCGGTGAGGGTGGTGAGGACCCGATTCGTTTTCAGGTTCTCCATGATGTGGATGGAGACGGCCGCTCGTCGTCTTTCCCAAGCATCGGTGGGCTGAGAAATGGTGACACCGCCTGCTCAGCGATCAAGCAGATCGCTTCGGGCCGGTTTGGGGTGACAGCGGAATATTTGCGCAGTGGCAAGCAACTTGAGATCAAGGTGGCTCAGGGAGCTAAGCCTGGTGAAGGTGGCCAACTGCCTGGGCCAAAGGTGGACGCGTACATCGCTGGGCTGCGCAACAGCAAAGCCGGCGTGGCGCTGATTTCGCCTCCGCCCCATCACGACATCTATTCGATTGAGGATCTCGCCCAGCTCATCCATGATCTGCACCAGGTGCATCCCAAAGCCCCTGTCAGTGTCAAGTTGGTGGCTGAGATTGGGATCGGCACGATCGCGGCTGGTGTGGCGAAGGCCAATGCCGATGTGATCCAGATTTCTGGTCACGACGGCGGCACGGGAGCATCGCCGCTGAGCTCGATCAAGCACGCCGGCAGTCCCTGGGAGCTGGGCTTAACCGAAGTGCATCGATCGTTGTTGGAGAACGGGTTGCGTGATCGCGTCTTGCTCCGTGCCGATGGCGGTCTCAAGACCGGTTGGGATGTGGTCGTCGCTGCCCTGCTCGGCGCAGAGGAGTATGGCTTTGGGTCTGTAGCGATGATCGCTGAGGGCTGCATCATGGCCCGTGTTTGTCACACCAATAACTGCCCCGTAGGCGTGGCCACGCAGAAAGAAGCGCTACGCAAACGCTTCACCGGTGTGCCCGAACATGTGGTGAATTTCTTCTGGTACGTGGCGGAAGAGGTGCGTCAATTGATGAGTGTCTTGGGAGTGGCGCGTCTTGAAGATCTGATTGGACGCAGCGAGCTGCTGCAGCCGCGTTCCGTCGAGCTTGAGAAGACCAAATGCGTGGATCTCTCCAGCTTGTTGGCTCCAGTGGGAGACGCCAACGACCGCTCCTGGCTCAAGCACAGCCCTGAAGCCCATGGGAATGGTCCGATTCTTGAAGATCATCTCCTGGCTGATGGCGCGTTCATGGATGCCGTCGAGAACCATGGCTCTCTCAGCCGCACGATCGAGATCGTCAACACCGATCGCAGTGTTGGTGCACGATTCGCTGGCGAGATCGCTCAGCGCCATGGGAATCGTGGCTTTAATGGGCAGCTGAATCTGAACTTCCGCGGAGCTGCCGGCCAAAGCTTTGCGGCCTTCCTTGTTCAAGGCATGACCATGCGCTTGGAGGGTGAGGCCAACGACTACGTCGGGAAAGGCATGAACAGTGGTCGGATCACTCTCGTGCCTGGTGATGGTGTCGCCAACCCTGGCGATCAGGTGATTCTTGGAAACACCTGTCTTTATGGCGCCACTGGGGGTGAGCTTTTTGCCCATGGCCGGGCTGGTGAACGCTTTGGCGTTCGTAACAGCGGAGCTCGCGCCGTGGTGGAGGGAGCCGGGGACCACTGTTGCGAGTACATGACCGGAGGCGTGATTGTGGTGCTGGGAGGCACCGGTCGCAATGTGGGTGCCGGTATGACCGGAGGTGTGGCGTTCCTGTTGGATGAAGCGGGCGGCGTCCAGGCCCGCGTGAATCCTGAAATCGTGGAGGTGGTCAGCATCACCACCCCACAACAGGAGTCTTTGCTGAAATCACTCCTTGAGGCTCATGTCAACACCACCTCTAGTGAGAAAGCCAAGGCGTTGCTTTCGGATTGGACCAACGCCAAGTCGTTGTTCAAGTTGTTGGTGCCCCCAAGCGAGCGAGCAGCGATGGGGCTTGAAGCGCGTGAGGTGGTTGCAGCCTGATTCCTCCGTACTGTCCCTATCGCCATGCCCTGGTTTATCAAGCAGGAAACGTTTACCGCAGCGATGACATCGTTATCTGCTGAGCAGCGTCGTGTTCATTGCCATGACCATCGCCGTTGGGTTCAGGCTCAACGGCTTTCAGGGTGTGCCATGGCCAGCGGTTTTCTTGTGGATGAGCAACACAAGCCAGGTGGGGGCGGTTTATTGGTCTTCGAAGCTGACAGCTACACGGCAGCAAAAGCGTTCATCGCTGCTGATCCAATGATTGCCAGGAACCTGGTGGACTGGACGCTGCATGAGTGGAAGCCGGTTGAGGGAAGTCTTCAGGCTTAGTTCAGACCTAGTCACTGCTGCTCTTGGTGTTGAGCTGGAGCGTTCAGCGAGGGTGAATGGTCATCAGTTTCTGCACTTCTCCAGCGTGGTAGCTGCTGCGCGTGAGCGGAGTGCTGACCACCTGTAAAAACCCCAGCTCTTGTTCTCCCTTGAGGCGGTAGCTCTCGAACTGCTCCGGAGTGACGAACCGGTCCACGCTCAAGTGTTTGGGGCCTGGTGATAGGTATTGGCCGATGGTGACGATGTCAACTCGGTGTTCTCTTAGATCGCGAAGCACCTCGATCACTTCCGCGTCGCTCTCGCCGAGGCCCACCATTAATCCCGACTTGCTGTAAGACCGTGGCCAGCCATCACGAACCCGTTTGAGGAGTTCCAAGGAGCGCTCATAGATTCCCTGCGGACGAGCCTGGCGATACAGCCGCGGCACCGTCTCAATGTTGTGATTGAGCACATGGGGTGATGCCTCCATCACCGTGGCTAGCGCATCCCAGTTGCCACAGAAATCGGGAATCAGCAGCTCAATTGTGGTGAGCGGCGAGTGTTGCTTCACCTGCTCGATGCAAGCCACGAACTGAGAGGCGCCTCCGTCTTCCAGGTCGTCGCGGTTCACTGAGGTGATCACAACGTGTTTGAGCCCAAGCCGGGAGACCGCCTCCCCGAGCCGTTGGGGTTCGGTTGGGTCGAGTTCTCGGACGCTCTTGTCGAAGTCGATATCGCAGTAGGGACAGGCGCGGGTGCAGCCGGGCCCCATGATTAGGAACGTCGCGGTCCCTCCGGCAAAGCATTCGCCGATATTCGGGCAGCTTGCCTCCTGGCAAACAGTGTTCAGCTTGAGGTCCAGCAGCAGGTCGGCCACCTCGCCAATGCGCTCGCGCTGGGGGGCTTTGACGCGCAACCAGTCAGGTTTCTGAATGGACGTCATCTTTTAAAGTCGCCTCATCGGGATGTAGCGCAGCTTGGTAGCGCACTTCGTTCGGGACGAAGGGGCCGCAGGTTCGAATCCTGTCATCCCGACTCTATGAGTAGCGCTCAACTGAGTTCTGCGCCTGGATAGCCGCGCGGAGTCACCATTCGGCCCCCCTCCAGTCTGCTGCTGCTGTTGCCGATGACCAAAACAGTCAGCATGTCAATGGTTTCTACGGGCAAGCGGTCGAGCCGGCAGAACGAGACGTGTTCCTCCTGTCGACCTAATTGCCTTGCCATCACAACAGGTGTGGAGGCAGGGCGTTCAGTGAGCAGGATGTCTTTGGCACGTTGCAGCTGCCAATCACGTCCTTTGGAGCGGGGGTTGTAGAGCGCAACGACGAAATCGCCCTTGGCGGCACCTTCTAGTCGTCGTTCAATCACTTCCCATGGGGTAAGGCGATCGCTCAAGCTCACGGTGCAGAAGTCATGCATGAGCGGTGCACCAGCTTTTGCCGCTGCTAGTTGTAGTGCGGAGATTCCTGGATGCACGGCAAAGCGAGGCCGGTCGTCCTCTGCTAAGTCCAACCAGAGCTCAAGCGCGAGCCCGGCCATTCCATAAATCCCGCTGTCGCCAGACGACACCAACGCCACGCGAACGCCCTGGCGAGCGAGGCTCAGAGCTTGCTGGCAGCGGTCCCTTTCCATGGTGAGTTGCCCATCCAGCCGGATCTGATCTGGACGGCGCAGCGGTTCTAATAAGTCGAGGTAGAGCCCGTATCCCACCCAGGCAGGACAGCGCGCTAGGGCACTGCGGGCTGCAGGAGTGAGGAGGGCCAGATCACCTGGCCCACTGCCGATGAGATGCAGTTCGCCCCGTTGAGGTGCATGGGCCTCCATGCTTTCGGCAATCGCCACGGTGATGGCGCCGCGTTCCTCGTCGTTGGCGTGGGTGATTCGTTTGTGCAGCTTGAGTTGTGCGTTGGGTCCGGCACTCAGTAGTGCAGCTGCTTCTGCAACCGATCCCGTTCCCATCTCTGCAGCAACCACCTTGGATGGGGTTGGCACCGGCACAGCATCTAATGCTGATGCTGTGTGCAAACGGAAGGGCCAATGGTGAAGCTGTGCGAGGTCTTGAAGCGCCCGTTCATCGCCCTTGCGATCGATGCTGCTGATGCCTGCAACGGCGGCCTCTGCCAGGTCCGCCTCCTCGAGGGCACTGCTTACAGCACGCTGGACAAGGTTCAAGCTTGTGTCGCGTTCGCAGCCAATTCCAAGCCAAAGGAGTGCTGGGTGCCAAGTGCATGCCCCCGCATGGGCGATGGATGTGCTGATCTCCAGCGCTGGAATTGCACTGTCTGAGTTAGCACTGCCTGCCTCGGCATCAAGGCCGAGGAGCTGGCTGGATTGAGCGGCCGAACTGCTTTGCCACAGCTTGCTTCCCATTGATTGGATGAGACGGGGTCCCTCTCCACGCGCCTGGGCCTTCATCAGTTGGGTCCAGCTGGCGCTTGTTCCGCCGCGTTTCCATCCCCAAGCATGACCGAACACATCGGTTGCTAGACGGCCCGAAACAGCACTATCTCCGCTCAGAACCGCTTCCCCTCCAAGCGTGGCGGCGATCTCCCGGCTTAACTGTTCCGCACCAGCTTGGTGACCGCCAAGCAATGGGATCACTCTTTGTCCCTCTGCATCCAGAACCAGGACTGCAGGGTCACTTTCTTTGTCCTTCAACAGTGGAGCAATCAAACGGGTGACGGCACCTGTGGCTCCGATCACCATCAGCACTCCCTCCTCTTGCCAGTGCTGCTGGATCAACATCGCAGCTGAGTTCACCAGACACGTTCCGTCTAGGTCAGCAATGGTGGCGGCTGCACCGGGAGTGAGTGCCAGTTGATCAGTGAGGCCAGATTGCTGAAGTCTTTGCATCAAAGGCCAGGCCCTCGAGGTCAGACCTAGGGCCAATCGCCTGGCAGCGAAAGGAGGAGAGGAGTCGTTCAGGACAGGAGTTTCGGAGGTCAACGCTGGGTGCCATCGGGGTTCAATAGCTCCCGGGCTGATCCTCCCAGGGTGCTGGTTGGAGAAATTCTTTCTGGTTCGATGCTGATCCTCGGTGCCCTTGATGGGGTTTGGGGTTCCGGGGCGACGGGCTCGCTGGGTGTAGGTGAGGGTTCCGAAGGAGTCCCTGCTTTTGAAACGGGTCCCTCTGCTGTCTCCACTCCCTTCTCTGGCATCGCTGTTTCTTGTAACGCCGGTTCTGGCAATGACGTTGTTTTGGCTGGGTTGATCTTCAAATCCTCGAGCTCAGCGAGCTTTTCTTCCTCTGCTTGTCTGTCCAGAGCCTTGTCATCCATACCTTGTTCAACGATGGCTGGTTCATCGACAGCCCCTTCATCCACAGCCTTTTCTTTTATGGGCTCTTTCTTCAATACTTGTTCTTTTGGTGCCGTGGTCCCGGCGCCCTCCAGTCCAAGGATGTCGTCTTCACCCACGAGCTCTTGCGTTGCGCTCGGGTCTTCAGGCTTGGCTTCACCCAGCAAACGCGCTAGCTCGCTGTCATTCAGGCTTGATTGCAACCAAATTGGTTTGGGGTTCTGCCGCTTAGGGACCACTCTCAATTGGTTGTTGAACATCGGCTCGAGCGATTCACCGATCCCGTTCAGCAACTCCATCTGAACAGTGTTGATCCCTTTGCGGTTGTCGATTCCCTGGAGCCAAAGGGCATCCTGCTGGTCCACGACAAAACTGTCCTCGTTAACCGTGATGCGTAGGCGCCAGCGAGCGTCTCCAGCTCGGAGGTTTTGCAGAGGCGCATTCCATACCAACCAATCGAGCAGCAAAGGGCTGTCCCCCCCGAGCTCAGCCGGACTCACCATCGCCAGCCAAGGGGAATCGCGTTTTGGCTGCGTGCCCATCAGCGGGCGCAGCTGATCTACAGCCCAATGCAAGCTGGCGCCAGGAGTTTTGACGGCTTCTCCCCAGGGGTAAGCGGCATAGGCCGTGAACCTGTGGCTCCCTGGACTAAGGGCAGGGAGTTCAAGCGATATGCGGTTTCCATTCCGTTCACTGATGCGAACGGGTGCTTGATCATCAATTTGAATCGCGACGTGGGCTCCGAGACCGAGTTCGCGGTCGTTCGCGAGGGGCCAATCCTCGATTTTTAATTCCAGGTTGAGGGGACCGCCCTGTAGCTGGCTCCCATCCAAGGGACTGATGAGTGAAAGCAGGGGATGATGCTTCCCTAAGGCTTGATGGAGCTGCTGAACCGCACCAGGTGGTTCCACTTCTCGAAGACGGCCTGATGGGTTTTGGGTCGGAAGATTCTTGCCTTGATTAGGAGCGGATTTGGAGTTGGGCTGATTGGCCCAAGGCAACGACGGAATGGCCAGCACGGGTTGTCCCGTTCCAAAGAGGAGGATCAGGGCGAAGAGTGCTGCGAACCATCGGATGCTTGCGTGTCGCCGGCCCGATTTATCCATGGAGCGGGAAGGATGTGCCGCCATTCTGAATGGCCCCACTTCGCAGGTCCAGGGCACTGGCTGAGTATTAATTAGCGAAAGAAAATAAGCAGGTTGTTGATAGTTTTGTGTCTTGATTGGGTGGTTCTCGCTGACACCACCTGCAAACCAGACCCCAGTTGCAGACTGGATCGCCGCCGGATTGAACCTTTGTAACTCGATGAGGGTTAAGGCCCTCTCGCGACTCTATGCTCAAATCAGCGGTCCCCTCTTTGGGGCCCAAAGCACCAGTGATGGACAGGCTTTTCCTGGCTTGAACTGGCGCCCGGCTACAGCCTTCGGGCTATGGCCGGGGCCCCGGCGAACTGTCCGGTTCTCCGGAGGGGTGGCCCTCCACCTCGATCCCGTCCCTCGAGGAACGACTCGATGACCATCAGCCCACCAGAGCGTGGGAGCACCGCGAAGAGCCAAGTCGAAAAGGTTGACAATCCAGCAACCTTTGAATTGTTCGGCAAGCCCGGACATTTCGACCGAGCTCTCGCGAAAGGCCCCAAGACCACAACATGGGTCTGGAACCTCCACGCCAACGCTCACGATTTCGATAGCCACACGAGTGACCTTGAAGAGGTTTCTCGGAAGATCTTTAGTGCTCACTTCGGCCATTTGGCCGTGATCTTCATCTGGCTAAGCGGCGCTTTCTTCCACGGAGCCCGCTTTTCCAACTTCTCCGGCTGGCTCGCCGACCCCACCCACGTGAAGCCAAGTGCTCAGGTGGTGTGGCCCGTGTTTGGCCAGGAGATTCTCAACGGTGATATGGGTGCCGGTTTCCAAGGCATTCAGATCACATCTGGCCTCTTTCACGTCTGGCGTGCATGGGGCATCACCAACGAGACCCAGCTGATGTCGCTTGCCATCGGCGCTCTGGTGATGGCCGGCCTCATGCTGAATGCCGGTGTTTTCCACTATCACAAGGCAGCTCCCAAGCTCGAGTGGTTCCAGAACGTTGAGTCGATGCTCAACCACCACTTGGCAGGTTTGCTTGGTCTCGGTTCCCTTTCCTGGACCGGGCACCTTCTGCATGTGTCTCTGCCGACCACCAAGTTGATGGATGCCATCGACGCCGGCCAGCCGCTGGTGCTCAATGGCAAAACCATTGCTTCTGTCGCAGACATTCCACTGCCACACGAATTCTTTAATCAGGATTTGATCGCGCAGCTCTATCCAGGATTCGGTGCCGGTATTGGCGCCTTCTTCTCTGGTGATTGGGCTGCCTACAGCGACTTCCTGACCTTTAAAGGTGGAATTAATCCAGTCACAGGAAGTATGTGGATGAGCGATATCGCTCATCACCACCTTGCCATTGCGGTGCTGTTCATCGTGGCTGGTCACATGTACCGCACGAACTGGGGCATCGGGCACTCCATCAAGGAGATCCTCGAAGGTCAGAAGGGTGATCCCCTCCTGTTCCCTGCCACCAAGGGGCATGACGGACTCTTTGAGTTCATGACGACCTCTTGGCATGCTCAGTTGGGCGTCAACTTGGCCATGCTCGGTTCGCTGAGCATCATCGTGGCCCAGCACATGTATGCGATGCCTCCGTATCCATACATGGCGATTGACTACCCGACTCAGATCGGACTGTTCACCCACCACATGTGGATCGGTGGTTTCCTAATCGTTGGCGCTGCTGCTCACGCAGCTATCGCCATGATTCGCGATTACGACCCTGCCAAGCATGTGGATAACGTGCTCGATCGTGTGCTCAAAGCGCGCGATGCCCTGATCAGCCACCTGAACTGGGTGTGCATTTGGTTGGGCTTCCATAGCTTTGGCCTCTACATCCACAACGACACAATGCGTGCTCTGGGGCGTCCCCAGGACATGTTTAGTGACTCAGCAATTCAGCTGAAGCCAGTGTTCGCTCAGTGGATTCAGGGTTTGCATGCAGGAGCTGCCGGTAGCACCGCTCCCAACGCACTTGCTGGCGTTAGCGAAGTGTTCAACGGCTCCACGATTGCCGTTGGTGGCAAGGTTGCTGCTGCAGCGATTCCTCTTGGGACCGCTGACTTCATGGTGCACCACATCCACGCATTCACGATTCACGTGACTGTGTTGATCCTTCTTAAAGGTGTGCTCTATGCCCGTAGCTCCCGCCTCGTTCCAGATAAAGCAAACCTGGGCTTCCGCTTCCCTTGCGACGGACCCGGCCGAGGTGGCACCTGTCAGGTGTCTGCTTGGGACCATGTGTTCCTAGGCCTGTTCTGGATGTACAACTCCCTGTCCATCGTGATTTTCCACTTCAGCTGGAAAATGCAAAGCGATGTTTGGGGAACTGTGAATGCTGATGGCAGTGTCCAACACATCACGAATGGCAACTTCGCCAACAGCGCAATCACCATTAATGGCTGGCTGCGTGACTACCTGTGGGCTCAGGCCGCGCAGGTGATCAACAGCTACGGCTCGAACACCAGTGCCTATGGCCTGATGTTCCTTGGTGCTCACTTTGTCTGGGCCTTCAGCTTGATGTTCTTGTTCAGTGGCCGCGGCTACTGGCAGGAATTGATTGAGTCCATCGTTTGGGCTCACAACAAGCTGAAGGTGGCACCTGCCATCCAGCCCCGTGCGCTGTCCATCACCCAGGGCCGTGCCGTGGGTGTCGCTCATTACCTCTTGGGCGGCATCGCGACCACATGGGCCTTCTTCCACGCCCACATCCTTGTGGTCGGCTGACCTACCTGACCTTTCCCTCTAATGGCAACGAAATTTCCTTCGTTTAGCCAGGGTCTGGCACAGGACCCGACAACCCGCCGCATCTGGTACGGGATCGCCACGGCTCACGACTTCGAGAGCCATGACGGAATGACGGAGGAGAAGCTTTACCAAAAGCTCTTCTCCACCCATTTCGGGCATCTCGCCATCATTGGCCTTTGGGTTTCGGGAAACCTGTTCCATATCGCCTGGCAGGGCAACTTCGAGCAGTGGGTCGCCGACCCACTGCACGTGCGCCCAATCGCTCACGCAATTTGGGATCCCCATTTCGGTCAAGGCGCAATTGACGCCTTCACCCAAGCGGGTGCATCCTCCCCAGTGAATATTGCCTATTCAGGTCTCTATCACTGGTTTTATACGATCGGCATGACCTCGAATGCCGAGCTGTATCAGGGATCCATCTTCATGATGATCCTGTCGGCTTGGGCTCTGTTCGCTGGTTGGCTGCACTTGCAGCCCAAGTTCCGTCCGTCCCTTGCTTGGTTTAAAAACGCCGAATCCCGCCTGAACCACCACCTGGCCGTTCTGTTCGGATTCAGCTCCATTGCATGGACCGGCCACTTGGTTCACGTGGCTATTCCTGAGTCCCGTGGTCAGCACGTTGGTTGGGATAACTTCCTCAACGTGATGCCTCACCCAGCTGGGCTGGGTCCATTTTTTACCGGCAATTGGGGCGTGTATGCCCAAAACCCTGACACCACAGGTCAGGTTTTTGGTACCGCTGAAGGATCAGGCACTGCAATCCTCACCTTCCTCGGTGGCTTCCACCCTCAGACCGAAGCCCTTTGGCTTACTGATATCGCCCATCACCATTTGGCCATCGGCGTGATCTTCGTGATCGCCGGCCACATGTATCGGACGAACTTCGGAATCGGTCACTCCATTCGCGAGATCCTTGAAGCGCACAACCCACCAACCGGAACCCCCGGCAACTTGGGTGCTGGCCACAAAGGTCTCTACGACACCATCAACAACAGCCTGCACTTCCAACTCGGTCTTGCTCTCGCCTCTCTTGGCGTGATCACCAGCTTGGTTGCACAGCACATGTACGCAATGCCGTCGTATGCCTTCATCGCGAAGGACTACACGACCCAGGCAGCGCTTTACACCCATCACCAGTACATCGCCATCTTCTTGATGTGTGGTGCCTTCGCCCACGGTGCGATCTTCTTTATCCGCGATTACGACCCCGAAGCCAACAAGGACAACGTCCTGGCTCGGATGCTCGAGCACAAAGAAGCAATCATCAGTCACCTGAGCTGGGTCTCCCTTTTCCTGGGCTTCCACACCCTCGGCCTCTACGTCCATAACGACGTGGTTGTGGCGTTTGGAACTCCTGAGAAGCAGATCTTGGTTGAACCTGTCTTTGCACAGTTCGTCCAGGCTGCTTCCGGTAAAGCGATTTACGGCTTCGATGTTCTCTTAGCGAACGCTGGTGGTGCTGCTGCCAATGCCAACGCTGCCTACATGGGCGGTTGGATGGATGCCATCAACGGTGTTCGTGGTAGCAACGACTTGTTCCTGCCGATTGGCCCTGGTGACTTCCTTGTTCACCACGCCATCGCTCTGGGTCTCCACACCACCACCCTGATCCTTGTGAAGGGTGCTCTGGATGCACGTGGATCCAAGTTGATGCCTGACAAGAAGGACTTCGGTTACTCCTTCCCCTGCGACGGCCCTGGCCGTGGCGGTACCTGTGACATCTCTGCCTGGGACGCTTTCTATCTAGCTGTCTTCTGGGCTCTGAACACAGTGGGTTGGGTCACCTTCTACTGGCACTGGAAGCACCTTGCGATTTGGCAGGGCAACGTGGCTCAGTTCAACGAGTCCAGCACCTACCTCATGGGCTGGTTCCGCGACTACCTCTGGCTGAACAGTTCACAGCTGATCAATGGCTACAACCCCTTTGGCAGCAATAACCTGGCTGTTTGGTCTTGGATGTTCTTGTTCGGTCACTTGGTTTGGGCGACAGGATTCATGTTCCTGATCTCCTGGCGTGGTTATTGGCAAGAGCTGATTGAGACCATCGTTTGGGCTCATCAGCGCACTCCTCTGGCCAACCTTGTTGGCTGGCGCGACAAGCCTGTGGCTCTCTCCATCGTCCAGGCTCGGGTTGTGGGTCTTGCTCACTTCACGATCGGGTACATCCTCACGTACGCCGCCTTCTTGATCGCCTCCACCTCTGGCAAGTTTGGCTGATTCAGCCTAAACCTCTGCTTGATTAACGAGCCGTTTCTCAGAGATTTCACCCGTCCGGTTTCCCTGGCGGGTTTTTTATGTGAATCAATCATCCAGCGAGACAAACATCTGAAAAACCCTCAAGCCCAAGAACAGCTTCGGCCTCGTGCATTATTTGGTCTGATGTATGTCTGCTGGTAGGAAGGTGTTTTTATTTAATTGCCGCCGCTAAAGGCGATGTCCAGCGTGCGCAGATAGGTGTGAAGGCCCGCATCTTGAATCGGCAGCACATAGGCATCTTCACCGGACTCGTTGTGGTGAGAATGCCAATAACCAGGTGGCGTCACGAAGGCCGCTCCCGGGACCCAATCTTCCCGATGTCCATTGAGAATCATCCCGTTGGCATCGAGCTTCGTGCCGATCATGGTGTAGCAGCCGGGTTGGCAATCAACAGCGAAATCAAGAGCGATGGATTGGTGGCGGTGTGGTCGCTGGATCTGGCCAGCGGGCAAGATTCCGAGCATGGCCCAGAGGGTATGGGTGATCGTGCGTGTCTGAGGGAAATTGCTGTTGCCCAGCAAAACGCTCACACGGTTGGCACGAGCACCGTTAGGGCTATTTGCAATCGCTTCTAGATGTAGTTTGCTGTCCCGATGGCTATAAAAGCTGGGCTCAAAGCGAGATTGAGCTGGTTCAACTCCCAGGTAGCGCAGGAGTGGAGCATCATGCACCCAATACAAACCTGCTTTTTTGTGCGTGGTGTGAATCGCGTCTCCACCTGCAGGCAGCACCAACAGGTCTCCTTTTGACCATTGGAACGTTTGCCCACAGGCTTGTGTCTCCCCTTCTCCATTCGTGATGAAAAACAGCTGACTTGTCGCAATGGCACTGGTGCGTTGCTCACCACGGTCGAGGCGCACAAAATTGGCGCAAAGAGAAGGGCCGGTGGCTGGGCCAGAGCAGCCAAGCTGTTCACTCAGATCGAGAGGAAGAACATCACAACCGGTTTGATCAAAAAAATCTGGTGAAAACGAGCGAAAGGGGACCGATGCAATCAGGCCACTCTGTTGAGGGTTTGCAGCGGAGCGGTAATCAAAAAAACGGGCTTGCTCAGAGGAGGCCTGATGCAATGTGGGAGCTACCAAGGATTCGACCTCAACGAGATGCATACCTTATCGATCAGTGAGGTATGGATTGTATGGGTTTTATCATTCTTGGAAGCCAGCCTTAGGCCAGCAGCACTGCGACACAGCATGGAGTTAGAGCTCAGTTCAGGCGAAGGGTGAAATAAGCTCTAAACGTTCCCTATCCCAGAGGATGAGGGAGAAGCAATCGCTAACCTGAGACAAATAAAGCCTATGGACATTCTGCACAAGGTGGATATTTGCTTCATGGCATTCTTTTAGTCGGTAATTGGGAATTCGCTCCGAAAGATGGTGGATATGGTGATAAGCGATATCGGCGGTAAACCAGTTTAAAATAGCTGGCATTTGTAGGAAGGAAGATCCAGAAAGAGCACCACGGAAATAACTCCAATTATCTTCATCACTTGTATAGGATTCAGGGAAGTTGTGTTGGATGAAAAAGACAGCAATCATTACTGCTGCACTGCAACTCATGATCAAGGCGTAAAGGATCCAGAAGTGTGCATAGCCAATAGAGCTCCCGATCCACCACCACAACATTCCAACAACAGCTGTGTTAGCAATCATGTCTACACATTCACCACTGGTGTAAAAGAAGCTGGATTTGTAATTAGAGCAAACTTTTTTTGGCGATATCCAGTCTCCGGTCGTCACCATCTTTATGGTGCTTTTGATGGAATGACCAACGAATTCAAAGAAGCTTAAAAGTAAGGCAACTCTTGGCTTGATGATGAGATAGAAGAATCCACCAGGGAAGAGCAGCAGTGGATGGCGCAAGAGGCGATAGAGCCACTGAGAGCGTGGAGATCGTGAGTCGTATTGCTCGCGTGTGATCAGAGCGGATGGTCCGCGATAACGGTCCCAATTCCCATTGTGTTTGTGATGGAAGGCGTGTCCTCGCGACCAGGGATGTTGTGGCATGCCGTGAATCAAACTCAATCCGAAGGCAGCAATTCGATTCGACCGCTTGGAACGGAACAGACTCTGATGTCCGCAGTCATGCATTAGGGAAAAGCTGCGACTGAGCAGCAAAACCATCAACACCAACAGCAAGGGTGTCAACACGATCGCTGTGATGTTGAACGATGTTGTCACCGCAGACATCGCAAACCCCACTGCAATGATCGGAACCACGGTGTTCAGGATCTGCCAGCTCGCGATCCGGTCATCACTGGCCATAAAGGGAGCGAGTTTGAAGTCGATCCGTTTGGGGTAATGACTAGGCGCCATGTCTTGGCTCATCCTCTTATCGGTCGTTGTCATGCAGCTTCCACGTGGGGTGCCGCAATCGGCTTAGTGAAAGAACCTATCTGTTTTTTGCTTCAACCGGTTTTTCAATTGCCTGGTGAATGCCGAATTTGAGCCCTCTCCCTCCAGCCTTTAAGGCTCAAATAAACGGCTGGAACTACAAATAAAGAGAGCAGTGTGGAGACCAGCAAGCCGCTGAAGACCACTGTGCCAATGCTGATTCGACTTGCTGAACCCGTCCCGCGGGCCAGCAGCAAGGGCAGAAATCCAGCCAAAGAGGTAATCGCTGTCAGAACAATGGGACGCATGCGCTCTTCCGCGGCGTCGGTGATGGCCTCGCGAAGAGGCAGGCCTGCACGAAGCCTCTGATTGGCAAATTCCACAATCAGAATCCCATTTTTTGCTGCCAAGCTCACGAGCACGAGAAGGCCCATTTGGCCGTAAACGTCTAGGGGTAGCCCGCGCAGTTTGATTCCGATCAGCGCACCGAGCAGTGCCAGGGGCACTGTCAGCAAAATCACAAGGGGGTCGAGAAAGCTCTCGTAGAGACCAGCGAGTAACAAATAGACCACCACCACGCTCAAACCAAAGAAGGCCCAAGTGACTCCTTCGGCCACCCTTTCTTCCTCTGCAAGGCCTGTGAAAGCAAGCCCGATGTTTCCTCCTCCAATTTGTTCGCCTGCTGCCTCGAGGATGTTGATGGCTTGCCCGCTACTCGTCCCTTTCCCCGGCACAGCGCTCACACGGATGGAACGGTTGAGGGCGTAATGATCAATCGATCCTGTGCCTTCAACTTTTTCAAGTCGCGCCACGCTTTCAGCGCTGACGAGCTCCCCATCACGGTTCCGGAGCATGAGCGATTGGATGTCCTCTGGGCGATTGCGGTCGCTGCCTTCCATTTGAATCCAAATGCTGCGAATCTCTCCGTCGGCGTAGGTGTCATCGAGATAGCGTCCGCCGATCGACATACCAATCGAATTCAGAGTTTCTCTGTAAGGGAGATTCAGTGCGGCCATTTGGTCCCGGTCTAAGACGAGGCGCCATCTCGGGGCGCTGGAGTCAAAACGGGTGCTGACCCGTTCGAATTGGCCCGTTCGCTTTGCGCTCGCAATGAAGGCTTTGGCGACCTGTTCAAATTGGACCAGGCTCAGTTGGCCGCCGCTGCGGTCTAGAAGCTCAACGTTTAAGGCTGAATCGCCGCTAAACCCACGCACGGTTGGCGGTGTAATCAACACCACTCTGGCATCGGTAATCGAACGATTCAGGGCTTTTTGCAGGCGTCGCTTGATGGCTTGATCGCTCTGCTCTGCACCGTTTCTCTCCTGCAACGGCTTCAATCTCAGGTAAAAAGAACCCTTGTCTTCCCCGCTTTGCCCGAACGAACTCCCTGCATAGAAGTTCCCTGACCGGATCAGTGGCTCTTGTTCAACGACAGCGCGAATGGCATCCATGCTTGCCATGCTTCGTTCCAAGCTGGCGCCTTCCGACAAGGTGAAATATCCCCGAATTTGGCCCTGGTCTTCGTTGGGTATAAAGGCTGTAGGCGTGTTGCTCAGGACAACTCCCGTGACGATCAAGCTGATGATTAAAACGATGCCCACCCGATTGGGGCGATTCAAGAGTTTGCG
Organism: Synechococcus sp. SYN20; assembly: GCF_014279555.1. Classification (NCBI taxonomy): domain Bacteria; kingdom Bacillati; phylum Cyanobacteriota; class Cyanophyceae; order Synechococcales; family Synechococcaceae; genus Synechococcus; species Synechococcus sp. SYN20. Next base: position 444,630 of record NZ_CP047959.1, read on the forward strand.
CAGCAGTCGTGAGTAATGCACTTCAGTGCCCTGCATGGCCTTGCGGAGACGATCGCTGAGTCGTCTGATCACGCCTGGCAAGCGCCCATTCCCAGGAGTGAGGACCCTTGCTGATGCCATCGGTGTGAACGTCAGGGCGTTCAGAGTGGAAAAAACAATGGCAGCCGTAATCGTCAAAGCAATGGGTTCGTAGAGGCGACCAATCGACCCTGGAATCAGCAGAACAGGAACGAACACCGCCACAAGAACCAAGGATGTGGCCACAATTGCCCCGGCTAATTCCTGCATCGCTGTTTCAGCTGCCTTTAGGGGCGGATCTCCTTTTTCGATGCGATCGGCAATCTCCTCGCTCACGACGATGGCGTCGTCCACAACAATGCCTGTTGCAAGAATCAGCCCGAACAGAATCAAACTGTTGATATCTGAACCGCTGAGGCGGATCACCAACAAGCTGCCTACCAAGGAAATGGGTACGGCGATCCCCGGCACCATGGCTAATCGCCATCGCCCCAGGAAAAGCACCAAAACAACTAAAACCAGCAGGACTGCATCGCGGAGAGTCGCAACGGTGCGGTCGAGATTGGCCTGGATGGTGTCGGCCGAATCGACGATGGTTTGCATCGTGATGCCGGGCGGAAATCCAGATTCGAGTTTCGCGAGATTGCGGCGAATGCTTCGACTGAGAGCAAGGGCGTTCACTCCATCTCTTTGATAAATCCCTACAGCAACGGAGCGTTCTCCCTGAAGATTGATCGCAGCTCTTCCATAACTGCGTTGTCCAAGGGTGACGCGGCCGACATCTCTGAGTCGAATCAGTCCCCCATTGCCCAATCGTGTGATCACCAGGTTTTCCAGTTCGTCCTGGCTGCGCAAGCGACCGTCGGCTTCGACAGGAAGGCTGAGCAGTTGTCCTATTGGAGTCGGTGCGCTGCCGATAGCGCCGATCGCTGCCAGAACGTTTTGCTCAATGAGCGCTGTGCTCACATCCGTAATCGTGAGATTGGCTTGCTCTAGCTTTTGAGGATCCATCCACAGGCGATAGGCCAATTCGCTGCTTCCGAACACACGAATGTCGCCCACTCCTCCAACGGATCTGAGCGATTCTCTGAGCGACTGTTCCAGCCAGCCTGGGAGAAACGTGGGGACGTAGAGATCTTGAGGATGGCTAAAGCCCAGGATCATCAGTAAGTCGCTAGAGGAGCGATTCACGCTGAGCCCCTGGCGAGTAACGGCTTGCGGCAATCGGCGCAGCGCCAAATTCACTTCGTTTTGGACTTTGATCGCGTTCAGTTGAGGGCTGCCTTTCTTGAAGCGGAGGCTGATCCTTGATTGCCCTTCACTGCTTGTGGACTGAATGCTGTCGAGATCACTGAGCCCATTGAGTTGTTGCTCCAGCACAGTGGTGACGCTCTGCTCCACCACATCAGGAGACGCAGCGGGGAAGCGAGCTGTCACGCTGACCTGCGTTGGGGCCAACTGGGGTAGGTCTTCTAGACCCAAGCCAGAGAGCGATACAAGTCCTGCCAACAGAACGAGCAGGCTGCAGACAACGGTGAGGACAGGCCGTCGCAGAAACGGCTGGGAGATGGACCGCAAGGCGGCACCTGCTGCACAAGCAAATCGATCTTGGCAGTTGAAAGCCCCTGTTGAGCGACTTTCCGCTCAACAGGGGCTTTGATGGTCGATTGAAATCTGGGTTGTCGTGACTTAGCCCACGCTCCAGACTCCTCCTGCAATGTCGACAAGTGGGGCCACCAGTGCAGTTCCTGTGAGGAACCAGGCGAAAGCAGCACCGCCACATCCGCCCAGCCAGAAGCCGCTAGCAAATTCAGCCCAGCCTGCTTTGGTAAACAGATCAGCAGGAGGATTATCGATCGTGGCGTCAGGGGGCTGGACGTTGGGTCCATTTCCTGCACTGCCGTAGATCGACATACAGATGGTCAGGATCGAAACCAATCCAATCGTGGCCAAGAGCCCCGCTGTGGTGGCGTAGTCCGTTAGGCGCATAGGCCCACACACCGTGAAGGGTCCATAGAGGAAGAATCCATGGGCCATGCCAATTTCAAGACCACGGCGGTTTGGAGATAAAGCCGGGCGATAGGCGGGCAAGGCATTGAGGAAAGCCTTGCTGAAATAGCTGCTGTTTACAGGGGTGGCCAGGTTGCCGACGGTGGGGTCGGCGACGGGGGTCACTGTCATGGAAGGGAAGGCGAGTTGGTTGCGATGGGCAGAGTTGATCTGGGGAGAGGACTCCGCAGATCAGTCGGTGGCTTCAATCACATTGAAAAGCAGAGCCATAGCCACGGCTGGTCCCATGATTCCTACAAGTGGAACAAACACCGAGGGCATCCAGGCAGCGACGAATTCTCCGGTCATGGCGACGCCAAAAGGTGTCTAATTACTGTATAGAAAGCCTTTGATGCGGCCCGTCCTCAATCGGGACGGTGACATAAAAGTTCAATCCTTCATCTTCGCGATCTCCTTCAGATGAATCAGCTCATTGCCGGTGGCGCTGCGTTTGTTTTGGTCCTTGTCTTGTGGGGATTAGGGCGGCGACCCTCCAAAACAATCTTGAGGAGTACGGATGCAGGCATGGTTGCGGCCATCAATCGAGCTCAACTTGGGCTTGTGGATAGTGGCTTAGACAACGGGGCGCCCTCTCCTGAGCCGATGGCTGATGCAGCAGATGTTCAGCAGGTTTGGCAGAGACCTTCATCAGAGGCGCAAGCGATTGCTCTGAGAAAGCGATTACGGGATTCCTTCAACCAAGGTCATCCGGATGAGCGCTTGGAAGCGATTCAAATCGCTTTTGAATGGGGGCATCGTTCCTGCGTATCTCTTTTCAGGAGAGGACTGCGAGATGCGGATGCTCGCATTGTGCAGTTATCAGCTGCTGCGATCGAACGTCATCGTGCTGGCCACTCTCCTGCTGCGGCTCAACCGGTGCGGCCCCCGCGCAACGTGGCGCGAATGCGATAGATCGGTCTTCCTTGGCTTTCGTGATAAGTGCGAATGAGCAGCTCTGCCAACAGTCCAAAGCAGAACAATTGAATTCCTGCCAACCCCAAAACTACGGCCAGTGTCAGTAGGGGGCGATTGCCAATGTCTGCTCCCTGAATCTTGATCAGCAACAGATAACTACTGGAAATCACGCTCAACGCGATCGCAATCAATCCCGCAAATCCGAACACGTACATCGGACGGGTGAGGAATCGCTTCATGAACCACACGGTGAGTAGGTCCATGAGCACGCGGAAGGTTCGGTCAATTCCGTATTTGCTGCTGCCGTACTGCCGTGCCCGGTGATTCACTTTGACTTCAGTGATTCGGGCGCCTTCAATGAAAGCCAGTGCGGGCAGGAAGCGGTGAAGCTCTCCATACAGGCGCATGTCGGAGAGAACAGCCCTGTCGTAGGCCTTTAGGGAGCAGCCATAGTCATGGAGTTTCACGCCTGTGACCCTGCCAATCAGTCTGTTGGCAATTCGCGATGGCAACTTTCGCTGAAGTTCGGCGTCCTGTCGTTGATGACGCCAACCGCTTACGAGGTCATATCCCTCTCGCAGCTTCGCTAAGAGCAAGGGAATGTCTGCTGGATCATTCTGTAAATCGCCGTCCAGGCTGACGATGACTCGGCCACGGGCCACATCAAAACCCGCTGCCATCGCAGCTGTTTGACCGTAGTTTTTACGCAGAAGCACGCCAACGAGCTCTGGGACCTCTTGACTGACCTGCTCGAGCACTGCTGCGGTCTGATCAGACGATCCATCATTGACGAGAACCAGCTCGAAGCGCTCCCCTGTGGGCCGCAGTGATCCGAGAAGTTGCTCCACCAGTTCGGGCAGGCTCTCTTCTTCGTTGTAGAGCGGCACCACTACGGATACGTCGAGACTGCTCTCCTCGTTTGCGGGCGCATTCGAGGGTGCTGCTGAGCTCAGAGACATCCAGATGTGGAGCGATGCGAGCAACTTAAGCCGTCAACGAGGGATCTCTTCACGGAAGCGTTGAGCCGTCATGACAGCGCGTCACCCTGCCGGCTCCTCGAAGTTCTGATCGGTAGTGGCAGGCCACGGGGTTTTGGTCAGAGGGATGGATGCTGTCGATGCCAATGCCGTTGCGGCCGTGCTCTTGCCCCGAACTGTGCATGTAGCGACCTTGTGCCAGGTGAATGGCCACATGGGTGCAGCGCTGTGCCGTGCCGAAAAACAACAAATCTCCAGGGCGCAGCAATTGATCATCCCCGGGGCGGACCGCCACCGGGCTGCAAAACCGTTCTTGTTGGTAGGCATCTCGAGGCAACCAGATGCTTTGGCTGGCAAAGGCGGTTTGCACGAGGCCTGAACAATCGAGGTCAGGCCCGATCGTGCCCCCCCATAAGTAGGTATTAGGGATCTGAGCAGCGTCCTTCAACCACCGAAGCACCAAGGGAAGACGCTTTTGAATGTGCGTTGCATCGAGTAGGCGTGGGCTCCATTTGGCGCGGGCCACAGCCTGATTGTTGAGGTCATCGATGGCCATCCAACAGGGATAGCCATCCTCAATTAATACCGTTCTGACGCGCTGTGCGCTCGGGGCCAGATGATCTAGAACTCGAAAGCCTCTGCCAGCACAGGCTTGTGTTGCTAACCCGCTGCCATGGCTGCGTGCATAACCTTGGACATCAGCACTCAGGGTCCAACAGCTTCCTTTGTGCAGCTGTTCGGGAGTGAGCGCTGTGCCTAAGGTCGGCATTGACTGATGCCAGAGATATGGCGTTCTACCGTGCCGAGCCGGCGATGCAGGAGCATCTCGTCGGCTTGATTGACCATTTCGCCGACCAAGGACGCCCTGGATTGCACGAGCAGATTGCCGTGAATTGGGTGCGCTACGACCAAGCCAATCTGTCGACGGGGAGCGGATTTGGTGCTGCCTGGGCTGATCAGAAACCGCTCTATCCAGCCAGCGTTGTGAAATTGGTCTACGCCGTTGCGGTGGAGGCTTGGCTGCAAAATGGCCTTCTTCTGGAAACGGAGGAGTTACGGCGTGCCGTCAACGACATGATTGCCATCTCCAGCAACGATGCCACTGGATTGGTGGTGGACTGTCTGACTGGCACCTCCAGTGGACCAGATCTTCAAGGCGAAGCGTGGGTGAGCTGGAAGCGTCAGCGTCAACTCGTGAATGAGTGGTTGTCGGACTTTGGTTGGGGTGAGTTTGAGCGGGTGAACTGCTGCCAGAAAACCTGGGGAGATGGTCCCTACGGGAGGGAACAGAGGTTTTATGGAGAGAACAACTGCAACCGCAATGCATTAACAACGGCTTCAGTCTCTCGATTGTTAGAGGCGGTAATGACCGATGGCCTGCTTTCTCCTCCGGCTTGCCATCGCTTGCGCTCAGCGCTCGCACGTTCATTAGATCAAGGTGAGAGGGACGCTGATCCTGAAAATCAAGTGGATGGCTTTCTTGGGGAAGGTTTGCCAGCGAACAGCAGGCTTTGGAGTAAGGCTGGATGGATGAGTCAGGCCAGGCATGATGCTGCGTGGTGGAGTGAGCCTGAGGGCACAACACAGCTACTTGTTGTGTTCAGCGTGGGCGCTGAACGTGCCAATGACAACCAGTTGCTTCCAGGAATTGCGAGGGAATTGGCCGCTTTTCGGCAGGATTCTTAACTGGTGAATAGCTAACAGTCTTAGTGCATTTGTGGCGTCAAAAGTTTTATCTTTGTTTAAAGGTTTAGGATGCTAGTTAATTGCTTTAGATTGTCAAGATTGCTGGTTTGTTTTGATTCTGATTTGCTGAGACTTTCTCCCTGTGAATCTATCTCGGTCAGGCGAATTGCAATGAGTTGCAGATTTGTCTTGCTGTGGTTTTATTTTTAAATTTGTTTATTTACGATTCCCATTCGTGAGGAATAGGCCGCTGCAATTAAAATTAATCAAAGACTAATCTGTACACTTTGAGGTCTCTGCGCGAAGCGAAGTGACTCAAATGTAGAAACTTGTTCAAAACGGAGAGGGAGGGATTCGAACCCTCGACAGAAGTTGCCTCCTGTAACTCCTTAGCAGGGAGCCGCTTTCAACCACTCAGCCACCTCTCCAGCAGCAAAGCCATCGTACCAAGAGGTCTGCCAAATGCTCAGATCACTAGGCGAGGCAAGCGATGTTTGAAACTGCAGAGCACTTCCCAGGGGATTGAATCCGCAAGTTCAGCCCAGGATCTAGGGCTGATGGTTTGTTCGCCATCGCGGCCAAGCAAGGTGACAACATCACCGCTTTCCAAACTCTTGTGTTCCGTGGCATCTAGGATTAGCTGATCCATGGTGATGGCTCCCACTTGAGGAAGCATGTGGCCAGCATGTAGCGCATGGATGCGGCCCGAAAGGCAACGGCTTACTCCATCGGCATAGCCGATGCTGACAACGGCCAGACGACTGGGTCGCTGGGTGACAAAACGATGTCCATAGCTGACGCCAACTCCTTTCGGGACGTCGCGGATCAGGCTCACTTTGGCCTTAACGCTCATCGCAGGCTCCAGATTGAGAATCCCATCGAGATGTTCGCTGGGGCAGTGACCATAAAGAGCGAGCCCCACGCGTACAAGATCATGGTGAAGGCGCGAATCTCGCAGGGTTCCTGCTGAGTTTGCGAGATGACGTTTCAGTGTTGGGCTACGCAGTTCGCGTGTGATGCTCTCGAAGCGGTCTTCTTGGAGCTTGGTGACTTGGGCTGCATGTCCGTTCCGCTCTCCGTCCGCTAAGGCCAAATGGCTGTAGACGCCACAGAGGCTGAGCTGGTCTAACTGCTGGATTGCATCGGCCAGCCTGTTGCCTTCCTTCCAGTCACATCCCAGGCGGGTCATCCCTGTGTCCACCTTGAGTTGGACGGGGAAACGTCGACCACTGCTATCGGCCAGGTTTTGACAAAGCAAGGCCTCACGCATGCTACTGAGGGTGGGCATCAGCAGCCATTGCAGACAGGCTCTCAGGTCATCGGGTTGGGAGAGATGCCCCAACACAAGCACCGGTTGATCGAGCCCTGCATTCCTCAGGTCGATTCCCTCTTGGAGGGTTGCGACACCAAAGCTCGTTGCCCCCCCACGGACAGAGGCTTTGGCCACGGTTTCTGCTCCGTGGCCATAACCGTCTGCCTTGACGACAGCCATCAGATCACAGGAAGGACCAAGGTGGCGTTTTAGGGAACGGGCATTGGCTTCGATCGCAGAATCCGACACCTCAAGCCAGGCGCGATGGCGAGGGTTGGCCTCCGCTGGATTCTGAATCCAGTGGGTGTTTCGGTCGGCGGCGATCTGATCTCGCATGCGAGCAGGGTAGTGAAGATCACAGTGATATCCCTGTGATTCTCGATAGCATGGCTGTTATTGAGGGGGCTTGCATGGGCCAAGTTCTCGTACTCAACGCCTCCTACGAGCCACTGAACATCACCACTTGGCGACGAGCCATGGTGATGTTGATGAAAGGTAAAGCGGAAGGATTAGAGCATGACCAAAGCAAGTTGATCCGTCAAGGCACGCATTTGCCAACCGTGATTCGCCTTATTCAGTTCGTAAGGGTGCCTTTTCGCCAGCTTCCATTAACGCGTCGCAACGTGTTTCAGCGCGATAACCATTGCTGTCAGTACTGCGGCTCGCGCTCTGAACAGCTTTCGATTGATCACGTTATGCCCCGCAGTCGTGGCGGAGGTGACAGTTGGGACAACATCACCACCGCTTGTTTGAGCTGCAATGTTCGCAAGGGAAGCCGAACGCCTGAAGAGGCGGGGATGCCCTTGAATCGTGTACCACGGCGTCCGCATAGCAGTCTCAGCTTTGAAGCCGTACGCCAGATCGACTCTGGTCGCTACCTCGAGTGGGCCAAGTATGTGATCGGTGCTTAATCGATCTCTGTTCAATCAGCCTGTTCGCTGAGATCGGCGAGTTTGCCTCGTTGTTCTTCGGCGATACAGGCGTCGATGACATCATCCATTTGCCCCTCCAAAACAGGATCCAGACTGAAGTTTCGGCCGAGGCGGTGATCTGTCATTCGATTGTCTTTGGCGTTGTAGGTGCGGATTTTTTCGCTGCGATCCCCCGTGCCGACTTGGGCGCGTCTTGCTGACCTTTCGCTGGCATTCGCCTCAGCGAGTTGGAGTTCATAGAGCTTGGCGCGCAGAATCTCAAGGGCGCGTTCGCGGTTTTGCATTTGCGAGCGCTCCTGGGTGCAAAACACCCTGATGCCGGTTGGTTTGTGCATGAGGTCAACCGCCGTCTCGACTTTGTTGACGTTCTGGCCACCAGCACCGCCCGACCTAGCCGTGCTGATATCGAGGTCGCGGGGGTCGATCTGCACTTCAACGGGATCAGCCTCTGGCATCACGGCAACCGTGGCCGTTGAAGTGTGAACGCGCCCTTGGGATTCTGTTGATGGCACCCGTTGCACCCGATGGACTCCAGCTTCAAATTTCAGTTCGCTGAAGACGGCATCCCCTTTGACCGAAAGAATCAATTCTTTGTAGCCACCTAAATCAGCTTCATTAGCGCTGACCGGTTTCACGCTCCATCCCCTCCGACTGCTGAAGCGTTCATACATTCTCGCCAAGTCTCCAGCCCAAAGACAGGCTTCATCTCCACCAGCACCAGCCCGGATTTCCAGCATCACGCTGCGCTCATCTCTTGGATCTTTTGGCAACAAAGCCAATGTGATCCTTTGAACGAGATCGGCATGCTGGTGATCGAGTTCTTGAAGTTCTTGTTGAGCCAACTCTTCCATGGCGGCATCACCACGACTTTCCTTGAGCAGACTTTTGGCTTGAACCTGCTCCGCTTCCACCTTCTGAAGGCTGGCGTAATCAAGCACCAGTGGTTCGAGGCGTGAACGCTCACGGGCAATCGTTTCCAGCCGCTGTGGATCAGCTGCCACATCAGGATCTGCTAGCTGTCGTTCCAAATTGTGGAAGCTGCTGCTGGCCGCTTCCAGGCGACTGATCAGAGTTGTTGTGTCCATCCCCTCAGGGAGCAGTAATTAAAAAACCTCCAAGCGCAGAAAAAATCTGCGAGAGGAGGTTGGGCTCCCGAGTTAGAGGAGCTTATGGGCGCTACAAGCAATCAGGACTCTTTGGCAGTCTCGTCTTTGTCAGCTTTCTTCTCAGACGAGGTGCTGTCAACACTTCCCATCCCGTATTTACGCATGAAACGGTCCACACGTCCTTCTGTGTCGAGGATCTTCTGCGTGCCTGTGAAGAAGGGATGGTTTCCACTCCACACATCGACATTGATTTCAGGCTGAGTGGAGCCGGTGGTCATCACAACTTCGCCGTTGCAAATGACCTTCGCGTCTGGATACCAGGTGGGGTGAATGTCGGGCTTAGGCATGGCAAACAAAACAGTGGGTGATGGTGTAAAAATCAGCGCTTAGAGAACTGAGGCGCTTTACGAGCCTTCTTCAGTCCGTACTTACGGCGTTCTTTCGCACGGGGATCTCGGCTGAGATGGCCTTCTGTTTTAAGTGGCTTGCGATTATCAACCGAGAGTTCACAAAGTGCACGAGCAGCACCTTGCTTGATGGCATCAGCCTGACCTGTCAGACCACCACCACGCACATTGACAAGCACGTCGTACTCGGTGCTGAGCCCCAAGGTCTGAAGAGGTGCTTTGACAGCAGCCAAGTAGGCGGGGTTGTAATTCAGATAGTTGTCGCCAGGACGTCCGTTGATGGTGATCGTGCCATTGCCGGGAACCAAGCGAACGCGAGCGACAGAGGTCTTACGGCGCCCTGTGCCCCAATAAACGACGGTGTTGTTTGAACTACTCATTGTGCGGAAGCGGCAGGGTCGAGCTGAAGGGTCTTGGGTTGCTGGGCGGCATGGGGATGCTCGGTGCCCTTATAAACCTTAAGTTTGCGGAACAACTGACGGCCAAGGGCGTTGTGAGGAAGCATCCCTTTGATGGCTTTCTCAACGATGCGTTCTGGTAGACGCTCCTGGAGGTGCTCGAAGGTTTCAACCTTCATGCCACCTGGACGGCCTGAGTGCCGGCGATACAGTTTCTGCTGTGGCTTCTTGCCTGAAACTCGGATCTTGTCCGCGTTCACCACAATCACAAAATCGCCGGTATCGAGATGTGGGGTGAAGCTGGCTTTGTTTTTTCCACGAAGCACAGAAGCTACTTCAGTCGCTAGGCGACCGAGGGTTTGATTCTCTGCGTCTACCAGATACCACTGGCGGTCGATCGAATCAATGGAGGGAACGGAGGTCTTGTTCATCGCGCCGGCATGCCGGTTCTCGTATACCCCGTCGCGAGCGGCGGAGCTGGGCAGGGAGCATCAGACCACCTTGGTGATCCGATCAAAGCTCAAAGATCGAGTTTACCTTGTCGCTGGTCTTGGTTTTTGATTCCTAGACCGAGGCAACTGGTTCGCTCAGGCAATGGGCTTATTGGTTTTGCGGCCAAGGCGGAGGATCCGGAGGAGGATCACATGTCGCCAAAGCAAACCGCGGTTGGCAATCGTACCAGCCACCTTTGCTGAATAGATCCTCCGGGTATCCGGCTCTCAGCAGGCAAAGGCCATGGGGTGGGGCGGCTTCTCTTACTTCGTCACGTCGACATTCCCGCCAGCGCTGTTCAAATCTCTTTGGGGTTAGGCGGTGTTCACCGACAGCGATGAGCTGCCCCATCAAAAGTCGAACCATTCCATATAAGAAGCCGCTGGCTTGAATCTCAACGCTCAAGAGATCTCCGTCACGTTCAATATTGACGTCTTGGATGGTTGTTCTTGAGTGAGATCGGCGACTGCCTGCTCGTTGAAAGGCCGCAAAATCATGTTCTCCCATTAACGCCAAGAGCGCTTGTGCCATCGCTTGCTCATCAAGTCGTCTGTGGTATCGATGCCAGCTCCAGGGAGCTAAAAATAAATTGGGACGACGTCCGTTGTAAATCGTGTATCGATATCGGCGATAGCTTGCTGAATAGCAGGCATGCCAGCTCAGGGGACGTTGGATTGCTTCTCTCACGCGGATGCTTGAAGGAAGGCGCCCGTTGAGCGCTGGTGCCCATCGACTGGCTGGTATCGGACCGTTGGAGTCAAAGTGCACCACTTGCCCTGAGGCATGGACACCGGCGTCTGTTCTTCCAGCGGCAATTGCCTTAATGGGGCGGTACGGATCGAGTGCCGCAATCGCTTTTTCCAGGACTGCCTGCACGCTCTGACCACGACCCTGGGTCTGACGTTGCCAACCACAAAAAAAGGATCCCTCGTACTGCAAGCTGATCGCAATTCTTTGAAGAATTGGGCTTTCAGCCTCAGACGAGGGATTTTGCACCACAGGCAACACGGATGAAGCTGTGCTGATTGAATGAATCAGACCAGCTCGATAATGGCCATTTCAGCATTGTCACCACGACGGGGCACCGTGCGGGTGATGCGGGTGTAGCCGCCGTTGCGATCCCCATAACGCGTTGGAGCCTTATCAAACAGGGCATGCACCAACTGCTTGTCATAGACGTAGCCCAGCACGCGACGCCTTGAGGCAAGACTGCCGTTCTTTGCCAACGTGATCATCCGCTCGGCTTCATCACGCAGAGCTTTTGCTCGCGCTTTGGTTGTCGTCACCCTGCCTTCGCGGATGAGTTGTGTTGTGAGTCCGCGAAGCAACGCCTTGCGTTGGTCAGCCGGGCGGCCCAGCAAGGGAACTCGACATTGGTGGCGCATGGTTCTAAGAGAAAAAACTGAAGGATGTAAGGATCAGACGCTAGTGCGACTTTGGGGAATCGAAATGCCGATGCGCTCGAGAGCTTCGATCACTTCATCCGCAGACTTCGAGCCGAAGTTTTTGATCTCGAGAAGATCTTCGTAACTGAAACCCATCAGGTCAGAGACTGAATTCACCTGTGCGCGCTTAAGACAGTTGTAAGCCCGGACAGAAAGATTAAGCTCTTCAAGTGGAATTTGAGCTTCAGCAGAAGGTTCAGGCTCTAACCCTGGCTCTTCCACCATGGTGACGGTGGCTAGGGGCTGGAACAGCTCAATGAGCTGATTGGCAGCCTGTGCAATCGCGTCATCAGGGGTCATTGACCCATCGGTAACAATTTCCATGCGGAGTCGTTCGCGAGCCGATCCACCCTCCGCAACGGCTGTTTCGTCCGTCGTGAAATTCACGCGGTGAACAGGCATAAACACGGCATCGATCTGGAGAAGATCGATTGCACTGGTGTCTTCATTGTGGCGATCAACGGGGCGATAACCAACGCCGCGCTCAACGTGAACTTCCAGCTCGAGGCTGTGCCCCTCGCTGACAGTGGCAATCTGACGCTCACCATCCACCACTTGAACTTGTGATGAAAACTGCAGATCCTTGGCTTTTACTGTTGCGGGCCCAGAGACGATCAGACGGCCGATTTCCAGCTCATCTGTACGACTGTTAACAGTGAGCTGCTTGCAGTTGAGAAGAATGTCAAGCACGTCTTCGCGAACACCAGGAATGGTGGCGTACTCGTGATTAACACCAGCAATGCGCACTGCGGTGACTGCTGTGCCCTCGAGGTTGCCCATGAGCATCCTTCGTAGGGAGTTCCCGAGAGTCGTTGCTTGACCACGCTCGAGTGGGCCGATGAGAAAAACACCGGTCTGCGAGCGATCATCTGTGATCTGATGCTCGATACGGTCGATCTGGTATTGCAACACGGGCTGAAGCGGAGAGAGTGAGGTGGGCCTGGACTAATTCGCTGAAATCTTCAGACACGCCGCCGCTTAGAGCGGCGGCACCCGTTGTGGGGTAGGGGAGTGACGTCGCGGATCAGGGTAATCTCCAGGCCAGCAACTTGGAGGGCGCGAATAGCTGTTTCCCGTCCTGAACCTGGTCCACGAACAAGAACTTCAATTTGGCGCATGCCTTGCTCGAGAGCGCGGCGAGCTGCTGCTTCTGCAGCTGTCTGAGCAGCAAAAGGTGTGCCTTTGCGAGCCCCTTTAAACCCACTGGCTCCAGCAGATGACCAGGAGATAACTTCTCCAGTGGTGTCGGTAATCGACACGATCGTGTTGTTGAACGTGCTTTGAATATGGGCAACGCCGTTGGGGACGTTGCGCTTGGCCTTCTTGGGGCCTGATTTTTTTGCTGGCTTGGCCATGGGCTAGAGCCTGAGGGGGGTAGGGCTGTAATGAATGAAGAGAGAGACCGATTGAATCGGGCAGGCTTATTTCTTCTTGCCGGCCACGGTCTTCCTTGCGCCACGGCGGGTACGGGCGTTGGTGCGGGTGCGTTGACCGCGCACTGGAAGGCTCATCCGATGACGACGACCACGCAGGCAACCAATGTCCTGCAGGCGCTTAAGGGCCATGCCCTCTTGTCGCCGCAGATCTCCCTCGATTGTGAAGGAATCAGTGGCGTTGCGCAATTTCTGCACATCGTTGTCCTCTAAATCCTTAACGCGGATGTCAGGGCTGACTCCGGCCTTGGTGAGGATGGTCTTGGCCCGAGTTGAGCCGATTCCGTAGATGTAAGTAAGTGCGACTTCGATCCGCTTGTCGCGGGGAATGTCAACACCAGCAATCCTTGCCACTGAGCAAATAATCGAGGGGGGACAGTTGCCGCCTTTCGGCAGCGAATGATGCGGTCAGAGTGTGGAGCTAGGGATCATCCCTGGCGCTGCTTGTGCTTAGGGTTTGGGCAAATCACCATCACCCGGCCGTGGCGACGAATCACCCGGCACTTTTCACACATTTTCTTGACCGAGGCGCGCACCTTCATGGGGTGTGGCTCTCCAAAATTCCAAACAGCGAATTTAACACAGCGACCTAGGCAAGAACACCTTCGATGCGATCGGTGATCGCCTCGATGCTGCCATGGGCTTCCACCGATTGGAGCAAACCACGTTGTCGGTAATGCTCAATCAGGGGCTCTGTTTTGTCTGCGTAGACCACGAGTCGATTGCGGATCACGGCTTCGTTGTCGTCGTCACGTCCCCTCGAGAGCAAACGTTCGATGAGGACAGCATCATCCAGGGCAAGGAGCACCACGGCTTCGATGGGTTGGTTGAGCTCTTGGAGCAGTGGATCGAGCGCTTCTGCCTGTGCAACATTGCGGGGGAATCCATCCAACAGCCATCCTTGGCCATTCAGCGCTCCGAGCTGAGCTTTCACGATGGCGAGTACGAGTGAGTCGGTTACAAGCTCACCGCGATTCATCACGGTTTCGGCTTGTTTGCCAAGTTCGGTTCCAGCAGAGACTTCCGCTCGAAGGAGGTCGCCGGTTGAGAGGTGACGCAAGCCATGACGATCACATAAAAGTGCCGCTTGGGTTCCTTTACCAGCGCCGGGAGGGCCTAAAAAAAGCAGTCGTTGTTTCATGGGAATTGGGTTGACTGGTGGGATGCTTATTGGCGAACGAGTCCCTCGTAACGCTGCGAGATCACGTAGGTCTGAACCTGCTTGGCGGTGTCGATGGCGACACCTACCAGGATCAGAAGTGAGGTGGCTCCAAGCCCTTGGAAGGTTGTCACTCCTGTGGCCCTTTCAACGGCTGAGGGAATAATGGCCACAGCGCCGAGGAAAAGTCCGCCAAGAAGAGTCAATCTATTTTTGACTCCTTCTAGATAGGCCGCTGTTGCACTTCCGGGTCTCACTCCTGGGATAGCCACCCCGCCTCGTTTGAGGTTGGTGGCGATGTCACTCGGGTTGAGGGAAAGCGACGAATAGAAATAGGCGAATCCCAAAATCAGGGAGAAAAACACGATCGCGTATGGCCATGGATTGGCTGCGCTCGGATTTAAGGCACTCGCTGCTCGAATCAGAAGTGGATTATTGGTGACGTTCGCGACTGTGATCGGCAAAAAGATGAGGGCTGACGCGAAAATAATTGGCATCACTCCACCTGCATTGAGCTTGAGGGGGAGATAACTCTGACGACTAGGGAGGAGCGCTGTACCTCCTACCTGGCGCTTGGCGCTGACGATAGGTAAACGTCTTGCACCCTCCTGGACAAAGATGATTCCAACAATTGTGATCAGGAACACCAAGACCAGGACAATGATTCCAACGACATCTCCCCGGTCTCCCGTCTGAGCCTTCTCAATCGTTGAACCCAATGCCTTCGGCAGGGTGGCAACGATATTCAGAAAGATCACAAGGGATGCTCCTTGTCCGATGCCTCGTTCTGTGATGACCTCACTGAGCCACATCACAATCATCGAGCCAGTGACCAACGCCAGCGCTGTCTGCACGACAAAGACGACGTCGCTTAATCCCTCTACGGCGTATTGGCGAAGAATCATCGCAAAAATGACGCTCTGGACCGTTCCCCATCCCAATGCCACGTAGCGGGTGATTTGGGCGATTTTGCGACGCCCTGCTTCGCCTTCGTTTTTCTGTAAGTCCTCGAGCTGGGGGAGCGAGGCTGTAAGCAATTGAATAATGATCGAGGCGTTGATGAACGGCAGGATGCCCAGTGCAAAAACGCCAAGCGTGGAGATTCCTCCGCCAGTAAAGATGTCAAGGAAACCAATGAGTGTTCCGCCCTGCTCAATAAATTGCTCAAAAGCAACACGATCGATCCCAGGCATGGGGATGTAGATCCCCAAACGGACAAGCATGAGCAGCCCCAACGTTGTGAGAACCCGGCCGCGCAGCTCAGGGTTCTGCACCAACTGGGTAATTACTTCAGTGGCGCTGGGGTTACGTCCCCGACTGACAAGCATGGAGAAGGAAGAAAAGAATGGGGCTGATGCAGCAAAGCCGTCCCCGGATCGGAATCCAGTGGGACGGCTCAGACCTTAGATCTGCGCGAAGCAGATCGTATGGGCGAGATCAGTCGAGAACCTCACAGGTCCCACCGGCAGCTTCAATTTTGGCGCGTGCAGAGGCTGTAAAGGCAGCAGCCTGAACGGTGAGCTTTGCTTTGAGTTCACCGTTGCCAAGAATCTTGAGAGGACTCCTAGGACTGGTCACAATGCCATCTTTGACAAGCGAGTCGAGATTGACCGTGCTGCCTGCCTTGATGTCATTCATGGCACTCACATTGAGGACGGTGAATGACTTCGGATTGACCAGGGTGAAGTGCTTGAGCTTCGGCACCCGGCGGTAAAGCGGCATCTGACCGCCTTCAAATCCAGGGCGGGTGGGACGACCTGAGCGGGACTTTTGTCCGCGCATGCCGAAACCACAGCTGGCACCTTGACCAGCTGCAATGCCACGTCCCTTACGCAATTTGCGCCGACGAGCACCTTTATTGGGTTTAAGAGATTCGAGTCTGAGAGTCATGGGAGGAAATCAGGAGTAGATCTGCTCGAGGGAGATCCCCCGTTCCTTGGCTGTCTCCTTGTGAGTGCGGAGCAGTTGTAGGGCCACCATGGCAGCCCGAGCATTATTGAGAGGAGTTTTACTTCCTAGGCGTTTCGCTAAGACATTTTTAATGCCTGCGAGCTCGAGCACTGTGCGGATGGATCCACCGGCAATTACACCAGTACCAGGAGCTGCTGGGCGGATGAGAACACTTGCTGCGCCTTCACGACCATTCGACAGAGTCGGGATCGAGTTGTGGCGAGTCAGAGGCACTTTCACCAGGTGCTTTTTGGCATCGGCCACGCCTTTGCGTACGGCACCGATGACATCGCCGGCCTTGCCGACACCAACGCCGACCTGACCGCGCTCATTGCCGACAACAACGATGGCGCGAAAGCTCATCTTTTTGCCGCCTTTGACAGTTTTGGAGACCCTTCGGATCTGCACTACGCGCTCTTGCCATTCGGAATCACGTTCTTGACCGCGGCGACGGTCGCCGCGACCGCCGCGACGGTCACCGCGACCGCCGCCGCCGCCACCGCCGCGGCGCTGCTCCTGTTGTTGGCCCTGACCTTCAGCTGCTGCCGGAACGTCAGAAGCCGATGGCACGTCGTTGGAGGTGGTCTGGTTGTTGGGTTCGGTCGTCATAGTGAGAGCAGGATCAGAACTGAAGGCCCGCTTCCCGGGCGGCATCGGCAAGGGCTTTCACCCGGCCGTGGTACAGGTTGCCGCCTCGGTCGAAGACAACTTGTTGAATGCCTTTGGCAATGGCACGTTTGGCCACTAAGTCACCAACGGCAACTGACGCATCACAGCTACTGCCATCAGCTTTGAGGCTGGATCGCAGATCTTTATCGAGGGTTGAAGCAGAACACAGAGTGCTCTGAGCTTCGTCGTCGATCAACTGAGCGTAGATGTGACTGTTGGAGCGAAACACGGCCAGTCTGGGACGATCGGCAGTGCCACTGAGATGGCGACGCAGACGCCTGTGGCGTTTCTGGGTCTGCTGTTTGCGGGAAAGGGTCGACATGGTGGGTAAAGCTGAAGGGTGTCTGGCAGGGAATTACTTCTTGCCCGACTTGCCTGCCTTACGCAGGATGCGTTCGCCCGCATATTTAATCCCTTTGCCTTTGTAGGGCTCGGGAGGACGAATGGCGCGGATCTTGGCGGCTTCATTGCCAACCAATTCCTTGTCGGTGCCTGAAACGGTGACGTTGGTGTTGTTCTCAACCGTGAAAGTGATGCCTTCAGGGGGCACCATTTCAACGGGGTGGCTGTAGCCAGCGCTCACCACAAGGGTTTTGCCTTTGACCTGGGCTCTTGAGCCCACGCCAACGATCTCCAGCTTTTTGGAGTAACCCTCGCTGACTCCGATCACCATGTTGGAGACGAGAGTTCTGCAAAGACCGTGGCGTTCACGGGATGTGCGTTTTGTGCTGGTTGGTGCCACCACGATGGAGTTATCCACCTGGCTGACACTTACACCAATAGGAAGGGTGCGCTTGAGCTCACCCTTGGGTCCCTTCACTGTGACGGCGAGACCGTTGAGTGTGACATTCACCTTGTCGGGAATGGGGACTGGGTTTTTACCAATACGTGACATGGTTCAGGTTCCGGGTCAATAGACGTAGCAGAGCACTTCGCCGCCCACGCCTTGCTTGCGGGCGTCGCGGTCGCTCATCACTCCTTTGGAGGTGGAGATGATGGCTACCCCTAGTCCTCCGAGGACCTTGGGCAGGCCGCGCGTGTTTTTGTAAATGCGAAGGCCAGGCTTACTGACCCGTTGCATGGAGCGAATGGTGGGTTGGCGGTGTTTGCCGCTGTACTTGAGCTCCAGCACCAATTCGGTGCGAATGCCCTCGCCTTGCTCGCTGATTTCAGCGATAAATCCCTCTTGTTGCAGCACTTTGGCAATGCTGCGGGACATGCGAGAAGCTGGAACTTTTGTGGACTCGTGACGTTTTTCACTCGCATTGCGGATGCGAGTGAGCATGTCGGAAATTGGGTCGTGATTAGCCATAGTGGTTTCCGAGGGGGGCTCAGTTGCTGCGGAATGGCATTCCCATCTCGCGGAGGAGGGCCCGGCCCTCTTCATCCGTGCGGGCAGACGTCACAATTGTGATGTCCATGCCTCTGATGGCATCGATCTTGTCGAAGGAGATTTCAGGGAAGATGATTTGCTCTCTAACTCCCACGGTGTAATTCCCACGGCCATCAAAACTTTTCGGGCTGACGCCTCGAAAATCCCGAATGCGGGGCAGCGCCAAGTTGATGAAGCGTTCTAGGAACGCATACATGCGATCACCTCGGAGGGTGACAGCACATCCAATCGGCATTCCCTGGCGGATTTTGAAAGCTGCAATGGCTTTCTTGGCTCTGGTGATGACAACTTTTTGGCCTGTGATTTGGGCCAATTCGTTCACCGAAGCCTCGAGAGATTTTGCATTGGTGGCTGCTTCGCCGAGTCCGCGGTTAACGGTGACTTTCAGCACCTTGGGAACTTCATGAATGTTGGAGAGACTCAAGTCTTTCAGCAATTTTGGCTGAATGGTCTCCCGATAGCGCTGTTTTAGTGACATGGCTGGGGGAAAGGACTTCTGGGCTTTGTCAGAAGAGCAATTGAGGTGATCAGTCGATCACTTCGCCTGTTTTCTTGAGGCGGCGCTTTTTGCTGCCGTCTTTTTCGGTAATCAGTTCAATGCGACTGGCAACCTTTTTGGCTGTGGAATAAAACATCACGTTGGAAGCATGGAGTGATGCTTCTTCAGTGATAATTCGTCCAGTTTCGCCTTCTTGTGTGGGCTTCACGTGACGGGTCCTCATATTGAGTCCCTCCACGATCACCCGGTTTACGTCTGGCAAGGTGCGCAGGACTTCTCCTGTTTTGCCTTTGTCTTTGCCGGCAATCACCTGAACGGTGTCGCCTTTACGAAGGCGCATCTTGATGCGCTCAGCTGGGGCTGCTTTGGATGTTGCGGTAGCCATTTCAGATCACCTCCGGAGCGAGGGACACGATTTTGGTGAAACTGCGTTCCCGCAATTCACGGGCAACCGGACCAAAGACACGAGTGCCTTTTGGATTTTTGTCGTCGTTGATGATCACGGCTGCGTTGTCATCAAAACGAATGGAGTTACCCGTATCGCGACGCATGGTGGCTTTGGTCCGAACCACGACGGCTTTGACGATGTCTGACTTTTTGACGCCCATGTTGGGCATCGCATCCTTGACGGTGGCCACGATGACGTCACCAACGTGCGCGTAGCGACGATTGGTGCCGAGAACACGAATGCATTGGATCCGTTTGGCGCCACTGTTGTCAGCAACGGTGAGGAAGCTTTCCTGCTGAATCACTTGGACACCTCCTCAGCTTTTGGGCTCTTACTGAGAACTTCAGCAATCGCCCAGCGCTTGTGGCGGCTCAGTGGACGCGTCTCGGTAATCCGGACACGGTCACCAACGCGACAAGCGTTGTCTTCGTCGTGGGCTTTGTAGCGGGTGGTGCGGCTGACCGTCTTTTGATAGATGGGGTGGGGGAAGCGGTTCTCGACCGCCACAACCACCGTTTTGTCCATCTTGTCGCTGACGACGGTGCCGACCCTTTCTTTGAGTGCCATGGAAGGTTCTCCTTAAGGATCAGGAAGCAGCGGAGCGCTTGCGCTCCGATTGCACCGTCAGCAACTGAGCCAGTTTGAGACGGCTCTCCTTGAAGCGGTGCGTGTTGCCCAGCTGGCGAGTGGCCTGCTGGAATCGGAGTTCGAACAATTCGCGGCGGAGGCCGTCGATTTGTTCGGTGACATCTGCGTCAGACAATTGGCGCAGATCTGTTGCTGTAGGACGTGCCATGGTCAGGACTCCACGGTTGAAGAGGCAGCAGCCTTAGTGCCGGCTGGCTGTTCCTGTTCATCGAGAGAGATGAACTTTGTTTTGACAGGAAGCTTGTATTGCGCGAGGCGCATCGCTTCCTTTGCAATTTCAGGGGTGATTTCCTCACCGCCCATCTCGAACAGAATCCTGCCTGGCTTGATCACAGCAACCCAGAACTCTGGGTTGCCCTTACCAGAACCCATACGGGTTTCGGCGGCACGCATGGTGACGGGCTTATCAGGAAAGATTCGAATCCAGATTTTTCCGCCACGTTTGACGTAGCGGGTCATGGCACGTCGGCTGGCTTCGATTTGACGCGAAGTAATCCAGCCGCACTCTTGGGCTTGCAAACCAAATTCACCAAAGGCAATGGTGTTGCCTCTGGTTGCGACACCGCGCATGCGGCCTCGCTGTTGTTTGCGGAATTTGACTCTTTTGGGACTCAGCATGATTTAGGCCTCCGGTTCAACCCTCGTTTGAGCGGTCTTCGAACTGTTGGGGCCTACGACCGCCCCGACGGCGGGGATTGGCTCCCACCGGGATCTGCTGCTGGGAGTCGTCGCTCAAAACTTCTCCCTTAAAGACCCAAACCTTGATGCCCAGAACGCCATAAGTCGTACTGGCCACTTTGGTTGCGTAATCAATTTCGGCGCGAAGGGTGTGCAAGGGCACACGTCCTTCACGCGTCCATTCTGTACGGGCGATTTCGGCACCATTCAGGCGTCCGCTGACTTGGATTTTCAGGCCAAGGACGCCGGCTCGCTGAGCGCGCTGAACGGCCATGCGGATGGTGCGGCGGAAGGCCACGCGTTTCTCAAGTTGCTGAGCGATGTACTCAGCAAGAAGGAAAGCGTCTGCATCCACACGCTCTACTTCAACCACGTTGATCCGAACCTGACGGCTCGAATCACCAACGGTCTTTTGAATGCCGCTGCGCAGATCTTCGATTCCGCTGCCTTGACGGCCAACCAGCACACCGGGGCGTGCTGTTTTGAGCTCAACCTCAAGTTGATCAGCTTTCCGAGCGATCAGCACATCGCTGATGCCGGCTGAGCCGTACTTCTTGTGAATGAACTTGCGAATCCGATCGTCCTCTTGCAGGAGGGCTGGATAATTTTTGCTGGATGCGTACCAGCGTGACCGGTGCTCCTGGGTGATCCCCAGGCGGTAGCCGGTTGGATGGATTTTGTTTCCCATTCAGACGGTGTGCTCGGGGGGTCAGGAGTCGGTCTGAGCTGCCACAGCAATGCTGATGTGGCAGGTCTGTTTTTTGATCGCGAAGGCGCGACCTTGAGCGCGAGGCCGATACCGCTTCATGGATGGACCCATGTCAGCGATGGCCCGGGAAATGACCAAGGTTGCTGGGTCAAGTCCAAGGTTGTGTTCGGCATTGGCTACAGCGGAGCGAAGCACTTTCGTGATCGGACCGGTGGAGCGGTAGGGCATGAACTCGAGCATGATCAGCGCGTCGCGGTAAGTGCGGCCACGGATTTGATCGAGTACACGACGCACCTTGGAGACGGAGCCGCGGATGAAGCGGCCGTGAGCTTGGGCAGTGGTTGCCGTTGGGGATGACGTTGTCATGGTCTCAGCGGCCTCCTTTCTTATCTTTGATGTGGCCCTTAAAGGTGCGTGTGGGTGCGAATTCACCCAATTTGTGCCCCACCATTTGCTCAGTCACGAAGACTGGAACGTGGGATCTGCCGTTATGAACGGCAATGGTGTGGCCGATCATCATCGGCAAAATCGTGGAGGCCCTGGACCACGTTTTGATGACTGACTTGTCGTCAGCAGCGTTTTGCTTTTCAACCTTGCGAAGAAGGCTGTCAGCAATAAATGGGCCTTTTTTGAGAGAACGTCCCATGGCGGATTAAGCGAACTGCAAAGCGGTAAGTGACATCAGGAATCGCGTCCGCCACGGCTCCGCTTGGACGTCTTGCGACGTTTCCGGAGGACGAACTTGTTGCTGGGCTTGTTCCGCTTGCGGGTTTTTAGGCCAAGAGCGGGTTTGCCCCATGGAGTGACAGGACCCGAGCGCCCAATAGGAGCACGGCCTTCACCACCACCATGAGGGTGATCGCAAGGGTTCATCACGCTGCCTCGGACCTGGGGACGACGCCCCAGCCAACGGCGGCGACCAGCTTTACCCAAGCTGGTGTTGCGAATTTCGGCATTGCCAACCTCGCCAAGAGTGGCGAAGCACTCACGCCTCACGAGGCGTACCTCTGTGGAGGGGAGCTTGAGGGCGACGTAATCGCCCTCTTTGGCCATGACCTGAGCACTCGCTCCTGCGGTACGGACCATCTGACCACCGCGTCCGGCATAAAGCTCGACGCAATGAACACTGGAACCAAGGGGAACGGCTGAGAGCGGCATGGCATTGCCGACCTCGATCGGTGCCTCAGGGCCTGACACCACCGTTTGGCCGATGCTGATCCCAGCCGGGGCGAGGATGTAGCGCTTCTCGCCATCGGCGTAGAAGAGAAGGGCCAACCGCGCATTGCGGTGGGGGTCGTAATGAATCGCGGCCACTTTGGCGGTAACACCATGCTTGTTGCGACGGAAGTCGACCAAGCGATAAAGGCGTTTGTGACCACCGCCGCGATGACGGCAGGTGATCACACCGCGATTGTTGCGTCCTTTGCGGCGGTGTTTGGACACCACCAAGGAGCGTTCCGGCTTGCGGCCGGTGACTTCACTGAAGTCTGTGACTACCCGGGTTCTGGTACCGGGGGTGTAGGGGCGGAAAGTACGAATTGCCATAACGATTCAGCCCCCTCAGGACTCAGGGAAGAGTTGGATGGAGTTGCCCTCAGCCAGGCGCACCACTGCTTTCTTCACTTGAGCGCGTTTACCGGCAAAACGGCCGATACGACGACTCCTGCGAGGAGGATTCATGGTGCTGATGCCCGTGACCTTGACATCGAAGAGCTGTTCGACTGCAGCCTTGATGTCGGGCTTGGCGGCTCGATGGTCCACCTCGAATGTGTACTGGTTTTGTTCCAGAGCACGGGTGGCCTTTTCAGTGATCAGCGGGCGGCGGATCACATCGGCCAGACGTCCGGTGAAGCGCTCAGTCATCGCCGTAGACCTCCTGAATCTTTGCGAGAGCGTCCTCGCCCACCACCAGCTTGTTGGCGTGGAGCAGATCGAAGACGTTGAGTTGGTCGGCTGCGATCAGCTTCACCGTTTCCAAATTCCGAATGGAGCGTTGCACCGCTTCGGAAGGTTGGATGAGGATGATCAAAACCTTGCTCGTGGCGGAAACGTCAAGCCTCGCCAGAGCGTCGATGATCTCTTTGGTCTTGGGAGTCGTCAGCGTGGTCGCGAAATCCTTCACCACCACGAGATCCTCAATACGCGCCATGAGAGCGGTACGAAGGGCTGAGCGACGTTCCTTGCGGTTCATTGCAAGGTTGTAGGACCTGGGCTTGGGTCCAAAAATGATGCCACCACCTGGACGGAGTGGGGTGCGAACAGAGCCCTGGCGTGCACGGCCCGTACCTTTTTGTTTGTAGGGCTTGCGTCCACCACCTCTCACCTCTGAACGGGTGAGGGTGCTTGCGGTGCCTTGGCGACTGTGAGCCTGCTGGCGCAGCACAGCGCGATGCATCAGGTCAAGGGCACTGGTCTCTTTGGCAACCTTTAAGTCAAGGCTTGCCTTGCCAGCCTCTTTACCCTGCCAATCGCGAACGATGCAATTAGCCATCACTTACCTCCTTTAGCGGGCTTGGCGCCCACCCGGTTTGCGGGACGGATGTTCAGTAATGAACCTGGTTTTCCAGGAACAGAACCTTTCACAACGAGAAGGTTGCGATCACTGTCGATTTTCAGGATCGTCAAACCACGCGTGGTGATTTTTTTGCCTCCGTAGCGGCCGGACATCCGTTTGCCTGGATAAATCCTGCCTGGCGTTGTGCCGGCACCGATCGAACCGGGTTGGCGATGATTTTTGGAGCCGTGCGTCATTGGACCACGACTAAAACCATGGCGCTTTTGCAGACCAGCAAAGCCACGACCCATGGTGTCGCCACTGACGTCTACTTTTTGACCAGCCGCAAAGTCACCAACGGTGACCGCTCCACCTAATTGAATCCCGTCGAGATCGTCGACGCGGTACTCAATTAGGTGGCGAACGAGGTCTTCGCCAGATTTAGCGAGATGACCTTTCGCTGGTTTATTGATCAGCTTTTCGCGAATCTCGCCAAAGCCGATCTGTACGGCTTGATAGCCGTCAGTTTCTGAACTTTTGAGCTGGGTGATACGGCAAGGACCCGCCTCGATCAATGTGACCGGGACGGATTTGCCTTGCTCATCGAAGAACTGGGACATACCCAATTTCTTCCCAAGAATGCCGATAGACATGGAGGTAAGAACGCCAGCGTGAACAACCGCTTATTCACTAAGGAATGAAGAGGCCTGAGAGGGCGCTGATCGTATTAACGCAGTCATGACCGTCATCCTTTCGCCAGTGGCGGAAAAGAAGCCGGATTGGAGCTAGCGAGCGAATCAGCTGGCTGAGACTTTCCGTGCAATGGTTTGCTCGGTGAGTTTCTCGGCAGTACCACCAATGAATTGGTAAGACTGCGCTGGCCTAAGGATCCGGCGCAAACGCCGAACCTGCTCTGTGATCTGGAGGCCCGGCTAGCGGACGGGCACAGCTCAACAGTGCAAACAAAGACACTACAGCATTGCGATCAAGTTATTAATTGGCGGCGATTAACTGCCAGAATCTCGTCATTCGATCCAATTTCATGCCGCTGCTGCTGTCTGGTCGTGGTTTCCGCCGTGAGCTGGAGTCAGCAGGTTGCATGGCATTCTTCGCGCCCCTTGAAGGGGGAGCCGAAACTCGGTTGCTAAGGCGATTGCGTGGAGCTGGCTATCGCACGCAGCTTTCGTCTGCCCGCGGTTTGGGCGACCCCGAGGTGTTTTTGTTTCAAAAGCATGGAATCCGTCCGCCCCATCTCGGGCATCAAAGCGTTGGCCGTGGTGCCGCTGTGGGCGAGGTCCAAGAGGTGATGCCACTGCTCGGTGAGGCGATGCTTGGCTCAAAGCCTGTTGCGCTTTGGCTTCTTGAAGGCCAGGTGTTATCTCGCTCTGAATTGTCGGCTCTATGTGATCTTTGTCGCCGAGAGCCTCGTTTGAAAGTGGTTGTGGAGATGGGTGGCGCTCGAAGTCTTCGCTGGCAACCGATGAAGGAGCTGCTGAGCAACTGAATTGCACCGTTAAAACGGCTCTTCAGGGAGCGGATGCCGGTGAGCTTGCTCTGGCCAAGGGCTCATGGGTGAAGTTGATTTGTGGCGCCAGCAATCAAGACTTGGCCTCGATTGGGGATCTGTGTGCGCTCTTTTCAGTTGCAGGTGTTCATTGCGTGGACGTGGCCGCTGATGCTGCCGTTGTGCGTGCTGCCCGCGACGGATTGGATTGGGCCTGGGAGCGTACTGGGCGCCGCCCTTGGTTGATGGTGAGTGTGAGCGATGGAAATGATGCCCATTTCCGTAAGGCGGTTTTCGATCCAGGCCTTTGTCCCCCCGATTGTTCACGGCCTTGCGAACGGGTGTGTCCAGCCGATGCCATCCGAGCGACGGTTGGGGTTGATGAACGGCTTTGCTATGGGTGCGGTCGC
This sequence comes from Synechococcus sp. SYN20, assembly GCF_014279555.1. Classification (NCBI taxonomy): domain Bacteria; kingdom Bacillati; phylum Cyanobacteriota; class Cyanophyceae; order Synechococcales; family Synechococcaceae; genus Synechococcus; species Synechococcus sp. SYN20. The sequence goes on from NZ_CP047959.1 coordinate 470,361, forward strand.
TGTTGGCCGGCATGCCCACCTCAATTGATCGAATCCTTGGATCGTCGAGTGGGTCTGAATGACTTGGCTCCCCTTCTTCACGACTTGCGTCCGGATGCATTGGAAATACACACGGCTCCAGGGCGCTTGAATGCTTTTCAGGCCACCCTTGAACAGGTTCGTCTCGCTGATGTTCCCTTGAAGCGGCTGTCCGTGAGTTGTGGACTTGAAGGCCATCAGGTCACGGTGGAGTCGCTTTCCAAAGAACTGTGGCAGCGCCATCAGGCCTTGCGTGCGTACCAGCAACGCCCGCTTTGGCAACTTGATGGCCGTCCGATGAGCGGAGATCTTGGGGTTGGAACTGCTCGTTCGGCCGTTGGTCTTTGGGAGCAGATTCAGCCCCTAGCACCGCCTGGGCCATTGCAGTTGGCTGGTGGGACCAACACAGCAACACTTGGTTTGCTCCCATGCCAAGGCGGGTCGATTGGACCTGCTGGTGTTGCTTTTGGTGGTGTAGCTAGAACGCTCGTTCAGCCCTTTTTTCAAGCTGCGCAAGACCAAGGATCTCGCTTGCGCGATTGGCCGGATGGCTGGGCTCAGTCTCTTCAAGCTGCGCGCACACTGATTACGCCCTGGTTGAGGCGTAGCTGATCGAACACCGACCCCGTGTTCCACTTGCTATGACTGTTTTTGGTCCGACTGATGGGCGAGTGAGCCATGACGACCGAGCGCATTACCGACGACTTAAACCGACTCATCTCTTTGCTTCCTGCAGAGCTCCAAGCCTCGTTGGCTTCGCCGGAGTCGAGAGACCAACTCCTTGAGGTTGTCCTCGACCTTGGACGTGTCCCAGAAGCCCGTTATTCCGGTTGGTCGATCCCTCTTGGAGACAGCAGCATTACGCGTGCTGATCTGAAGGCGATGGTGGAACGTCTTGGTGAGTTTGGTTCCGACAACAGGGCGGGTATTGAGCGAACCTTGCATCGCATCAGTGCCATTCGTAATCGTCGAGGTGAAGTGGTGGGCCTGACCTGCCGCGTTGGGCGCGCTGTGTTTGGGACGGTGGAGATGGTGCGCGATCTTCTCGATAGCGGTGACTCCTTGCTTCTCATGGGCCGGCCTGGGGTCGGTAAAACCACGGCTTTGCGCGAGATCGCTCGTGTGCTCGCCGATGACCTGGGAAAGCGTGTCGTGGTGATCGATACCAGCAATGAAATTGCCGGGGATGGTGATATCCCTCATCCAGCGATTGGTCGAGCGCGGCGCATGCAGGTGGCTCGACCAGAGCTTCAGCATCACGTGATGATCGAGGCCGTGGAAAACCACATGCCCGAAGTGATCGTCATAGATGAAATCGGTACCGAGTTGGAGGCGCGTGCAGCCCGCACGATTGCTGAACGGGGTGTGACCTTGGTGGCGACAGCGCACGGAAATGCCCTGTCCAATTTGATCAAAAATCCCACTTTGTGTGATCTCATTGGCGGCATTGAATCCGTCACCCTTGGCGATGATGAGGCTCGCCGTCGTCGCAGTCAGAAAACGGTGCTCGAACGGGCAGCGGAACCCACCTTCACCATGGCTGTGGAGATGCACAGTCGCAGTCGCTGGGCTGTTTATCGAGAGGTGGGACGAGCGGTTGATGCCTTGCTGCGCGGGCAAGTGCCCAGTTCTGAAGAGCGAAAAATGGCTTCGGATGGACGCGTTCTTCGAGTGAAATCTCTCCAGGTGTCGCCCTCGCCCTTAAGGCGTCCTTCCTTGGCGCCGGTTCCGCTTCCAGACCCCGTGGATTCAACCCCAGGTCAATCCTTAGGAGTGGGTGTTGCGCAGCCAGAAAGGATGATGCCTCAGGCACCGCCCAAGTTGTTCCAGGTTCTGTGTTGCGGCCTGAGTGAGCAACGGCTGGATGAAGCGGTTCGCCGTCATGACTGGGCTGTTCAGGCCGTGGAAGATCTGATGCAGGCCGATGTGGTGCTGAGCGTTCGCCAAGGCCTTGGCCGTCAACCTGAACTGCGTCGTCAAGCGAGAGACGCTGGTGTCCCGATTTTGGTGATCAAATCCGACACCCTTCCTCAAGTGGAGAGGGCTTTGGAGCGTCTGTTGATGCGACGTGATTCAGGTGTAAGCCATCGAGACGCAGCGGACTCTGGTGATCAGTTCGACGCCTCTGCCGCTCTTGAGGAATGCCGCTTGGCTGTCGAGCAAGTGGTGGTTCCGCAGGGTCGTCCCGTGGAGCTCCTTCCCCGCAGCGAAGACGTGCGCCAAATGCAGGCAGACCTTGTGACTCGCTATCGGCTTCGCAGCGATGTATACGGCAGCAGTGGCCAGCGGCGCCTGAGAGTATTTCCACCCTGAATCAGGGATTGGTTGTGAGAGGTGGATTGACGAAGGTCACTATGTTGTGGGTAACTATGTATGCGCTAGCAGGGATCACCAGTTTGGTGGTGCTGAGCTGGGGTTAATGGGCCGTCGCCAAGCGGTAAGGCAGCGGGTTTTGGTCTCGCCATTCCTAGGTTCGAATCCTAGCGGCCCAGTTTTTCCGGATTTCCGGTGTCGTTGCAGCCTCTCCTCGTTTTCGATTTCGATGGGGTGATCCTCGACGGGATGGATGAGTACTGGTCGAGTTCTCGAAAAGCTTGTCTATCCCTTCTCCAGGGAGTGCTTTTGCCTGAGCAAACACCGAGTCGCTTTCGTCAATTGCGCCCCTGGGTTCATCACGGCTGGGAGATGGTCCTGATCGCTGCGTTCCTTCAAGAGTCAGACGGACCGTTGCAACGTCTTGGTGTTGATGCTTTCGCCGCGGACTATGACCAACAGCTTCGAGCTGGTCTCGATCGGTTTGGCTGGAAACCGTCGCTGCTACAAGACTCTCTCGAGCGTGTTCGTCGTCAGGCCGTCTCGGGCGATCGTGCTGGTTGGGTGGCCTTGCATCGGCCGTTTAAAGGGGTGCAGGAGCGTTTGGCTGGGTTGGAGGAGGAGGGTGTGGCTTGGTCTGTGCTCACCACAAAAGGGCGAGATTTCACGGATGAGTTGCTTGATGCGTTTCAGCTTCGACCCGTACGCCTCGATGGCAGAGAGTCCGGCCCAAAGCCTGAGGTGTTACTCCGCTTGCGCCGCGAATGGGCGCTAAAGGGTTTTGTGGAAGACCGGCGGGCCACCCTTGAAGTGGTGTTGGAGACCCCTGGGCTTGAAGGCCTGAAGTGCTTTTTGGCCGATTGGGGATATCTGCGTCCGGCCGACCGAGAGGGTTTGCCGGAAGGGCTGGATTTGCTCTCAACCAGCAAATTTGCAGCCCCCTTGGCGATCTGGCCCTGATTCGATAACGTACATGTGTACTAGGTGAGACAAGTGGCGTTAGTCGGGGCACTGGATGATCTGTCCAGTGTTATGTCGACTTCAGTTTGCGGATCTTCCGCTGGCTGAATCGGCGACCTGCGGCACCTGTTTGCTCCTTAACTGTTCATTGCTATGCCAGCCGACGTGAAAGCCTCTCATTCCTCCGCAGGAGATCCCCGTCCAGGTGAGAGGGATAAAGCCTTGGACCTTGTGCTCGGTCAGATCGAGCGAAATTTTGGCAAGGGCTCAATTATGCGTTTGGGAGATGCCTCCCGGATGCGGGTGGAAACCATCTCCACGGGCGCTCTCACCCTCGACCTTGCCCTTGGCGGTGGGTATCCCAAGGGGCGAGTGGTGGAGGTTTACGGGCCTGAAAGTTCAGGCAAGACCACACTCACGCTGCATGCCATCGCTGAGGTGCAAAAGCGTGGAGGGGTGGCGGCATTCGTCGACGCTGAGCACGCCCTAGATCCTGTCTATGCGGCTTCCCTTGGTGTTGATGTAGAAAATCTCCTGGTCTCCCAGCCAGATACGGGTGAGATGGCCCTTGAAATCGTCGATCAGCTCGTTCGTTCTGCCGCTGTTGACATCGTGGTGATCGACTCCGTCGCTGCGTTGACGCCTCGGGCTGAGATTGAAGGAGAGATGGGTGATTTGTCTGTTGGGGGCCAAGCTCGCTTGATGAGTCAGGCCATGCGCAAGATCACTGGCAACATCGGTAAATCCGGTTGCACCGTGATCTTCCTGAACCAACTTCGTCTGAAGATCGGAGTGACCTATGGCAATCCTGAGACCACAACGGGTGGAAATGCGCTGAAGTTCTACGCCTCAGTGCGGCTTGATATTCGCCGGATCCAAACTCTCAAACGTGGCACTGAGGAGTACGGCATTCGGGCGAAAGTGAAGGTGGCGAAAAACAAGGTGGCGCCTCCGTTCAGGATTGCCGAATTCGATATTCTTTTTGGGCGTGGCATCAGTACGCTCGGATGCATTCTCGATCTGGCTGAGGAAACAGGAGTCGTCACGCGTAAAGGGGCCTGGTACAGCTACGAGGGCGACAACATTGGCCAAGGTCGTGACAACACAATTGGTTGGCTCGAGCAAAACCCCGAAGCCAAGGACGCCATCGAAGTGCTTGTGCGTCGGAAGTTGACCGAAGGATCGGAAGTGACCTCGAATTCGATGCGCCCTTTGGCTGCTGCGGCTCGCTCAGCGGCTGCAAAGCCGTTGGCGAAACCTGCTGATACGGATAAAAAGTCCCTTGCTGATGGGGCTGCTTAACGGCTTGCGATTTCAGGGGTGCTGCCCATTGCGGAGCGCTCCTGAATGGAGGTGGCGATTCGTTGAAGCTCCTGAATGGCTTCAGCACCCTCAAACTTCACGAGTTCGCGCCCATTACGGGATTCAACCCAGCTAATTCCGAAATCGGACACCAGAAAACGCACGAGGTGCTGATCGCCGAGTTCGGCCACGAATGAAGCGCCATTTCCGTCAGGGCTGTGGCCGTCATTGCAGCTGTAGCAAGTGGCAACGATCCCTTGCTTTTGAAGACTTGAAGCAAGGGCATGAAGGCTCATGACCAAATCTTTGACGACGGAGCGGTACTGATCGGCAAGGCGTGAAAACATCACGGATGTCCGGAAAACCTTTAGCAAGCCTAAAGGTTTTGACTGGTTTCCGGTTGCGCCGCTTCTGGCTGTACTGGCTTCGGTCGGTGGGTTATGGCATGTCGGAGAGCGTCCACCAGCCTGCCGCTGGCCCAATAAAACGCACCACGATCCAAAGAACCACGAGTCCTCCGATCCCAATCCAGGCCCCCTTTGTTGTGAGGGCAACGAATTGCTGGGATTGGCTCCGGGTTAATGGCAGCCAGGCAACGATTCGCTCGCTGTCCTTGGGGTCTGTTTTGCGTTGCTTTGGAGGTAGTCCCAAGCTGGTGCGACGTCGAGCTTCTCCCATCGAGGCAGGCTAGTGAGCAGATCTCAAGACTAGGGACGGTGTCAGTCCGGTAACAGCCTCTGCAGAGGAGACCAGGGCTCGAGGGCTCGTAGGACCTGTTTGCCCCAGCTGCGTGCGCGGACCCTTCCATCCAAAATGGCGAGCCGTCCGCCGCTCTGCCTGAGGGGGGTGATTGCTGGAACCAGCTTTGCTAGAGCCTCCGGCAGAAGCAGATCGCGGAACCAATCCTGCCCCAGTTGTTTCAACGATTCCACCCGAGCGGCTGTGAGCGGATCTTCCAGGCTGGACACAGGAAGTAGGGCAATGATGAGCTGATCCAGGGCCGGTAGCTGGTTCTGATGGTCCATCCACCAAGACCAACCGCAGCAGATCACTCCGTTGACGTCCGGCGCTGTGTCTTGATGAATCACTCTGCTGCCAAATTCTCCAGCGAGTTCGGTGGTGAGTTTTTGCCTGAGCCCTGGATCGTCCAGCAAAACAACGGTCAGCCCACGACGCCCAAGAATTAAGCGCCGGCATTGATCAAGAAGGTGCTCCGCATAGATCGCCGTGTTCGGCAACGGTTGTCGTCTGGGTGCGAACAAACGCAGCGGTTCCGTACGCATTCGATCGTGGAGCTGGATGTCCACCACGGCCCCTGTTTCTGTTGACTTCCCACCGGTCCGTCTGATTCGCTCCAGAGAGACGCCATCCGTTTGAAGAAGAATCGAGGGGTGTTGCTCCAGCAGGCCATGAAGGGTTTGGAGCGGCTCCAGGGGTTGGAGAGTCCAGGTCCATTGCAGCAGGTGTTGATCGAGGTGTGCCCAGCTGGCCCACTGCGAAGGTTGGAGGGTCAACAATTCAGTCCAGGGCTCTGGCGCAGCCCCAAGCAAACCGATCAAGTCGCGCAGGCTCACCAACGCGCTACCTGGCATTGGGAGGTCGCAAGTGGATCGGCTGGAGGCGGCGAACAATTGGCGGCTGAGCCGTTCGTGGAGGTCGAGGAGTGCAGGACCTGCTGTTGGGTAGGCCTGACGTAACCGATCCCAATCCTGGGTTTCGATGCTGAGTTCCATCGCTTCGCGCAGATGCTGAGCCAAAGATTCCGCTTCAGGAATGATCAACTGATGCGAAGGTTTGAAGCCGCGGCGTCGGTGAACGTTGACCAGTTCGGCGGGAGAGAGCAGCCAGAGTTGTGAGCCGGGAGGAGCCGTGCTGCCGCTCCAACAGGCAAGCCTTAATCCTCCCTGGCGCAGACGAGGCAGTTCGACATGAAGGAAGCGTTGCCGTTGGCGTTCATCAAGCACCAACACGCAGTCTTGGGATTTCAGGCAAAGAGGAACAAGCAACCCCAGCCACCAGCGATCCCGCTCTCCAGCAGACAAGCGAATGCGGGTGCGATCTTGTCTGCGCAAGCTGCGACCGATCAGACGGCTGAGCGTTAGGTGGTGCTCCCAAGGCATCTCCTCCAGATGGAGAAGCTGCTTGAGCTGCTGATGGGCTTGAACTTCCAGCATTAAATGAGCCTAAGCAGTGCACTGAACGTGTTTGGTTCAGGTGGATTGATCCATCAACATGGGCTAATGAGCGAAATCGATCCGATGGATCAGGGGCAAGGGGCGCAGCCATGGTCGATCGATCGTGTTGGCGTGGTGGGGATGGGGTTGATCGGTGGCTCGATCGCCCTTGATCTCAGCCAGCAAGGGGTTGAGGTGCAAGGCCTTGTTCACCGTGAAGTCACGGCGGAGCGGGCCCGCAGCAGAGGGCTGGCTCCCTTGGTCAGCACCGATCCCAGCTGTCTTCAGAATTGCGACCTGGTGATCCTTGCCCTCCCTTTGGAGTCGTTGCTGAGTCCCCAAGAAAGCCTGATCAAGGCCATCCCCGAGCGGGCGGTGGTCACTGATGTGGGCTCGGTGAAGGCAGAGGTGCTGGCGGTTTGGCGCGATCTTCATCCGCGCTTTGTGGGGAGTCACCCCATGGCAGGAACGGCTCAAGCAGGCGTTGATGCTGGCCTGACGGGACTTTTTTGTGGCCGTCCCTGGGTGTCAACACCTGAGTCATCCACGGATGCGTCAGCGCTTGCGGTGATCCAGCAGCTGGCCGACCGTCTCGGCAGCCACTGGCTTACCGCTGATGCTGCCCGTCATGACCAGGCCGTGGCGTTGATCTCCCATCTCCCTGTCATCGTTAGTGCTGCCCTGTTGCGAGCGGTAGGAGAAGAACGTGATCCTGCTGTCCTCGAACTGGCCAGGACTCTGGCCTCAAGCGGCTTTGCCGACACCAGTCGCGTTGGGGGTGGCAACCCGGCCCTCGGGACTGCAATGGCGTCACGCAACACCCAAGCGGTGCTTCGTTCTTTAGCGGCGTATCGCTGGAGTTTGGAGCAGCTCGAAGAAGCAATTCTTGAGGGGCATTGGGCTCAGCTCGAGAAAGAGCTGGAAAAGACGCAATCGCTAAGACCGCAGTTTCTTTCGGATTAACCGAGGGCTTTAACTGTGCAGCTGGAGGGTTTGACCGCGTTGAGCCAGCAACTGCCTACAGGCCATGAGGGCAGACAGGGTGACCCCGGCCGTTCCCTCACCTGGATGAATGGAATCTCCACAAAGCCAGAGCCCAGGCATCGGGGTGCGGCTTGCCAGGCCAAAGGGTCCGAAACGACTGGGGGATTGCCCCAAGCCACCGACGATGCCGTTTGGCCGTCCGGTCCAGCGGAGAAAGCCCCGCGGTGTCGCCAGCTCTTGATGACGCCAGGTGTGTTCCGACAAGCCCAAGGCGGCTTCCACCGTGCTGCGGATCTTGGCTTGACAGGCTTCTTTTTTGCTTTGGTACTCGGCTTCTGAGCCTGAGAACCATCCCTTAGGGGTCGTAAACACGCTGGCAATCACGGTGGATTGCCCTTTCGGAGCCCTGCCGTCTCCCTCACGGCTGATGGAGATAAAGACAGAGCCAGGATCGCTTGCATCGCGTTGCCAATGGCCTGGACAGTCGTCCGGTAGATCCGCCCTGTCGATGGCGCCATAAAACACCAGGGCCCCACTGGGAGCCACGAGCTCAGTGAGGTGTTGGCGATAGGGCGCTGGCATGGGGGTCTGGTCAGCGTTGCCTTGAGGAACGATCAATTCAGGCAGGCACTGAGGAGGGAGCGTGCTGATCACATCGCCAGCTCGAAAGATCTGCTCCTTTCGACCTGGTCCTTCGACGCGTAGTTGCCAGCCTGAACCATCTGCGTTTTGTTGAAGTTGCTGCACGCGGTGACGCAGAAGCATGGTTCCTCCATCGCGCTTCAACCCAGCTGCCAGCGATTCACTCAGCACCTGCATCGATCCGTGGAGGTGCCACAGGCCAAGAGGGGCTTGGCACATTTGCAACACCGTCGCTCCGTAAAGCGCTGCGGTTTGATCGGCAGGTTGTTGGGAGTAAAGCCTGAGCTGTAGATCGAGAAAACGACGCAGGCGTTGATCACTGCCGCATCCAGACAGCGTTAGGAGGTCTTTAACTGTGCAGAGGCTTAGGGGGGCACTGAGCAGATTTCCTGGATGGATTGCAGCAAGCGTTTGCTTTAAATCCCAGCCATTTCGAATCGGTAAAACAGGGTCGGAACCAGCAAATTGCCAATTGCTCTGGTGAAGAAAACTGCACAGCTGCCAGAACCTTTCGCTTCCTGGAAAGTGTTGTTGTCGTTCCTCCTGCCAGCGCTGGGGATCATGCCAAAGGCGCACGGGGGCTGACCCATCGGCTAGGTCAACCACGCAGCCTGGATCAAGCAGTTCGGCCCCTGGGAGAGGAAGATTCAGATGTTGAAAGATGCGGGCGTGGCTGCCACCAGGTTCGAGGCCTGCCACTTGGGTGGCACCCACATCAAAGGTGTACTCCCCTCTCCGGAAGGTCCCTGCACAGCCCCCCGGCTGATAATGCGCTTCCAAAAGGGTGACTGAAACACCGTCGTGTGCCAGCAGAGCCGCTGCAGTGAGTCCAGCGATGCCACCGCCGACCACGATCACGTCGTCGCGTTTTTGCATCAGGTCATGCTGACAGCTGAGTTAGGGGGATCGTGAATGCGAACGCAACTGCTGGAGGCGTTGCAAAACGATTGTGCTGAGCTGCAGGGCTGTCAGTGCACGAGCCTGGAGCCCGTTGGCAGTTCTTCCACTTGGCGTGCGGAGGTATCGGATGGGAGATCGCTCTTCCTCAAGCTGGCATCACCAGCCATGCTCAAGGTGGAATCACGGGGGCTCCGCTCCCTGAAGCATTGGGCAGACCCTGCGCTTTTGTTGATCCCTGATCCGCTTGCGATGGTCCCAGTGGGAGAGCTTGCTGCCTTGATTTTGCCCTGGCTTGATTTTGGGCGAGGGGATCAATATGAGCTTGGACGAGGCTTGGCTCGCCTTCATCGAACCTCTGCTGATGCTGGGATGGATCGATTTGGTTGGGATGAAGAAGGTTTTATTGGCTTAGGTCCTCAACCATCTGGGTGGTTGTCGTCTTGGGGAGACGCGTTTGTGACCTTGCGGCTGACCCCTCAGCTTCAGCTGGCATCAAGCTGGGGCTTGGCTCTTGATCAACTCGAACCTTTGTTAGCCGCAACACGGGTTTGGTTGGATCAACATCAGCCCCTGTCCTGTCTCGTGCATGGCGACCTTTGGGGTGGAAACGCTTCAGTGCTCGCAGACGAGCGGGGAGCACTGATCGATCCAGCCTGTTGGTGGGCTGACCGGGAGGTGGATCTGGCGATGACCCGATTGTTTGGAGGATTTAGTGCCCGATTTTATGAGGGCTATCAAAAAGAGTGGCCCTTGGATCCCGGCTATCGCGATCGAATCGACCTTTATAACTTCTATCACTTGTTAAACCACGCCAACCTGTTCGGTGGTGGCTACAAAAACCAATGCCTCATGGCAATCAAAGCCATGAGGTCAATGGTGTTGTAAATGAGAGAGGATATTGAACTGGCTTTAGCCGAGGTATTCGCTGCGGATGGTTTGAACCCGATTCACCAAAGCGGTGCGCTTATCGCTTGTGGTGAGATTTTTCCAGCTCCATTGGCCCACCACTACAACACCGAGAAGCTCGAGGAGCCCTGGTACGACAGGGAGAAGATTGATGGTGTCGAGAATGCCCTTGATCAGGATTTGAGCAACGATGACAGCTGCAAAAATGCCAACAACTTTGCCGATGCGACCGGCTTGGCTCCAATCCACCTTGTCGAGGGTCTCGTTGACTTTTCCGAGGATCTCGCTGTAGCGCTCAGAAAAATTAGCGGTTTCTGTGTTGGTAGAAGGTTCGCTGGTGTTGGCGGTCCAAGTTGACTCACTCGCCGGCGTGGTGGTCTCCTCGCTCATGTCACTAATGCTCGGGGCAGATTTTGGCTGAGAGTATCGGGCTTTCTTCACAAGCGCCATCCCAGTTGGTCATTGGTGCGGAATGTCTGATGGTTCTCCGTCACGATCTGCTGGTTCCTTCTCCTGCAGAAGGCTGTGCTTTGTTGCTCGGACAGGAGGCGCATGGCGCTCTGGATTCAGCGTCAGACCAATGGCATGTGCAGTTGATTTGGCCTTGCAGAAACATGGTGGGTCAGCGCGAACATGATCGTTTTGAGATTGACCCCCGTGAACAGATCGCCGCTCAACGTTGGGGGCGCGCCAAAGCATTGACAGTGCTTGGAAGTGCCCATTCCCATCCGGGAGCTTCAGTCGTGCCCAGTCGAAGAGACCGACTCTGGGCTGGGAGCTCTGGACTGATGCTGATCATGGGACCCAACGATGCTTTGGCGGCTTGGTGGTTGGATGTGGTCGCACCCCATTGCACTCTCGCCGCTGTGCATCCGCTGCCGATTCGAGTTGTGGGGGAGACTTCTTGGCAGTCTTGTCCAGGAGATCCTGGGATTCGCCATGACTGACGCGGGGGGTGCTCCTCAGCTAAGTGGAGAGGAGAGGTCCAGATACGCCCGTCACATCACCCTCCCCGAGGTGGGCGTTGAAGGACAGCAACGTTTAAAAGCTGCTTCTGTTTTGTGCATTGGTGCCGGTGGATTGGGTTCCCCACTTCTGCTCTACTTAGCGGCTGCAGGGGTTGGTCGGATCGGGATTGTGGATGACGACCTTGTTGAGCCCTCCAACCTTCAACGTCAGGTGATCCATGGCACTGGAACGGTGGGGCAGGCCAAAACGTCATCGGCGCGCGCTCGAATTGAAGACCTCAATCCCTTTTGCCGGGTTGAGGAGCATGGCTTTCGCTTGTCGGCAAGCAATGCGCTTGCGCTGTTTGTTGCGTACGACGTGGTGGTTGATGGAACGGATAATTTCGCCAGCCGCTATCTGATTAATGACGCCTGTGTGTTGACCAAGAGACCGTTTGTTTATGGCTCAGTCCAGCGCTTTGAAGGGCAGGTCAGTGTGTTCAATCTGGGGCGCCAGTCCCCCGACTATCGCGACCTCGTGCCGGAGCCGCCGCCGCCAGGCCTCGTTCCTTCCTGTGCTGACGGAGGAGTGATGGGCGTGATGCCTGGTTTGATTGGCCTGATTCAGGCCGCTGAGGTAGTCAAGTTGATCACAGGAATTGGGACTCCTCTCGATGGCCGTTTGCTGTTAGTGGATGGCTTGTCGATGCGTTTTCGAGAGCTCACGTTGAAACGAAGCCCCAATCGCGCCGCCATCGACAAGCTGATTGACTATCAAGCGTTCTGTACGGCCGGAGGTTCGCTCTCCGGGGAGACGTCAAAGACAATGAACAGTATTTCTGTGGTGGAGCTCAAAGCCAAGCTGGATCAGGGAGGTGATTTGGCGTTGATCGATGTTCGTAATCCTTCAGAAGCGGAGGTTGCTGTGATCCCTGGCTCTGAACTGATCCCCTTGGCCACTCTGGACCGCGAGGAGGTGATCGAGCGAATCAAGACCATCGCAGCGAGCAAAACGGTTTATGTGCACTGCAAACTGGGAGGGCGTTCGGCAAAGGCAGTGGAATTCCTCGCCAACCACGGCATTGATGCGGTCAACGTGCAAGGGGGGATTGATGCCTGGTCAGAGGAGATCGATCCTTCCGTTCCGCGCTATTGAGCGCAAAGATTAGTAGTCAACACCGCGCTTGAGATCAACGCCTTGCTCGGCATAGTGCTTGTGGCACACCATCTCTGAATGGACGCTTGCAAGGTCGAAATAGGCCGGCTGGTGTTTGCACCGGCCGGTAATGATCACCTCCGTCTCTGTGGGCTTACGGAGCAAGGCTTGAACGATGGGTTCAACCGGCAGAAGCTCGAGATCCACTGTGGGGTTCAACTCATCGAGAATCACGGTTTTGTAGAGCCCACTCGCGATCGCAGCTCTGGCGATTTCCCAGGCGCGTTCTGCTTCTACGTAGTCGATGGGTTGTTGCTGGCCACGCCAAACGATGGCATCACGCCCTGAGCGAAGGTGATCGACCAAATGGGGATAACTCTCACGCAACGCTGCGATCGCGGCGTCTTCTGTATACCCACTTCCTCCTTTGAGCCATTGGAGGATCAGTACGCGATGGCTCTTGTCCTGGCTGATTCCTCTGCCGATCGCTTGCAGCGCTTTGCCAAGGGCACTGGTTGATTTTCCTTTCCCTTCTCCGGTGTAAATCTCAATGCCGCCTGCCGTGACAAACGAGAGCGCTGCGTTGTTATTCACCTCGGGACGTCTGTGAGCGCGCATCTCAGAGTGCAGGTCTGCGATCTTCACTAATGGACGCGGAGCACCACGCCCGGTGACGATGATTTCCATGCCTTCCGGTCGGCTCTTTAGCGACCGAATCACATCTTCGGTTTCCAGTAAGCCGAGATCGAGCACTGGATTGAGTTCATCGAGAACGACGACGGAGTACAAAGCGCTTGCAATGGCACCTTTGGCGATATCCCAGCCCCGTTGGGCTTCCTGTCGGTCGAAACGTGTGGCTTCATCCACACTGAAATAGTCTCCTCGGCCCGTTCGAACCTGATCGATTAAGTGAGGGAAACCTTGTTGTAGAGCTTCGATGGCTGCGTCTTCGTCGTAAGCCCGCCCTGGTCCCTTCAAAAAGCGCAGCAACAACACCCTGGTGCGCCGTTGCTCGCAGATCCCAAGTCCAATGGTGCGCAGCACAACTCCTAAGGCTGCTTGGCTTTTGCCCTTGCCCTCGCCGTCGTACACGTGAAGTTGGCCAAGGCTTCGCTCGCGGCTATCAGCAGCTGTGACGATTCCGACGCCGCGATTGCTGCGAGCACGGCTGGCTTGTGACGTACCGGATGAGACTGCATCCATTGGCGGCGAAAGGATGAGTCTTCTTACGCTGGGAGCATACAGAGTTTTGAAGCGAAGACAGTGACCAATGGGATGTTCCGCCAGCTCGAATCATTGTCAGAGCTGGAATGTGATGTCTTGACTCGGTTGCGTGATTTCTTGGCGGCGCAGAAGCATGTGTGTGTGGCCTACTCGGGTGGTGTTGACAGCAGCCTCGTTGCCGCGATTGCTCATGAGCAGCTTGGTGAACAGGCCTTAGCGATTACCGGAGTCTCTCCTTCCCTAGCGCCCCATCTCCTGGTTGAAGCGCGCCAGCAGGTGGCCTGGCTTGGGATGCGGCATCAGGAGGTGTCAACCCTTGAGCTTCAGGATCCGAGTTACACCAGTAATCCTCAGGATCGTTGCTACGCATGCAAGCGAGAGTTGCATCGCCATCTCGCTCCGATTGCGTCTGAAGCTAACGGCGCTCTCGTTCTTGATGGGGTCAATCACGATGATCTCGGAGATCATCGTCCTGGGATTGCGGCGGCGAAGGAAGCTGGTGTTCGCTCTCCTCTGGCTGAACTTGGCATCACGAAGGCGACCGTTCGCCGCTTGTCTTGGGCGCTTGGTTTCCCTTGGTGGGATAAGCCTGCGCAGCCTTGCCTTGCCTCCCGTTTTCCCTACGGAGAATCAATCAGCAGTGAACGCCTTCAGCGGGTGGGACAGGCAGAAGCCTGGTTGATTCAGCATGGATTTGATCAGGTTCGGGTGCGTAGCCACGGACTGGCGGCTCGGGTGGAGGTCCCAGAAGAGCGAATTGCCGATCTTTTACAGCCCTTACTGAGACGTGAGCTGGTGAAAACCCTTCTCAGCCAGGGTTTCACTTCGGTGAGTGTGGATGTGGAGGGGCTGGTGAGCGGCAAGCTCAACCGCATTTAGACGTTCGATTAAACATCGACTTCGTTACGACTTTGGCGCTGGTTGCCCGCTCTGAATAGTTTTTATCAAGACGAATTCTGTCTTGTGGCACTGCATCAATCCAGTCATCATCTCCATGACAGTGAGGAGCAGGCCATGGTTGATGCCATGCTCTCTCCGCTGCCAAAACATCATTTCCCAGGAGTAGGGCGTGAGGGAAATTCCACAGTGCAACTTTTGAAAGAAGAGTTGCTTCTTGATGGAAATAGTAAGCAGAACTTGGCCACATTTTGTCAGACCTATCAAGCGCAAAGTGCGATGGAGTTGATGACTCTGGGAGTGGATAAAAATCTGATCGATAAAGATGAATATCCTCAGACGGCGGAGCTTGAGAGTCGCTGCGTTTCAATGATGGCCGACTTGTGGAATGCCCCTGGTGCCGCCGTTGGATGCTCCACCATTGGCAGTAGTGAAGCGGCCATGCTTGGAGGGATGGCCGCGAAGTGGCGATGGCGCAAACGTCGTGAGGCGGCAGGCTTGCCAACCGATAAGCCCAACATGGTGTGCGGAAGCGTGCAGATCTGCTGGAAGAAGTTTGCGCGTTATTGGGATATTGAAATGCGTGAATTAGAGATGCTTACCGGCGAGTTGTGCATCAGCCCTGAGCGTGTTCTTGAGGCCGTAGATGAAAACACGATTTTTGTAGTACCCACTCTTGGGGTGACGTATCACGGTCTTTACGAGGACATTGAGTCGATCAGCAAGGCTTTGGATGATCTCCAGGCTCGTACAGGTCTGGATGTGCCGATTCACGTGGATGCGGCAAGTGGTGGTTTTCTTGCTCCGTTCTGTGCACCCGATCTCCCTCTATGGGACTTTCGCTTGGAGCGGGTGAAATCGATTAATGCTTCAGGCCATAAATTTGGTTTGGCGCCCCTTGGTGTTGGCTGGGTGCTCTGGCGCCACCAGGAGGATCTACCTGATGAGCTTGTTTTTCATGTGACCTATCTAGGTGGGGACATGCCCACGTTCCAGATCAATTTTTCAAGGCCTGCGGGTCAGGTGATTGCTCAATATCACGAATTTGTGCGTTTGGGGCGAGAGGGCTATCGCATGCTCCATATGGCCAGTCATGCCAATGCCCAGTACTTCGCGGACAAATTAGGGGAGATCGATCTTTTCCAAATCATCCATGACGGTGCCCCTGACCAGGGCATTCCTACCGTGGTTTGGACTCTGGATGACAATTCGAAGCCTGGCTTCAACCTCTATGACTTCGCCGATCGGTTGCGGATGCGGGGCTGGCAGGTGCCTGCCTATCCGTTTACGGGCGAACTTGAATCCACAGCCTTCCAGAGGATCTTGGTGAAGCGAGATTTCACTCGTGACATGGCTGACTTGCTTCTGGAAGACATCCGGCAAGCCATTGCACATTTTCAAAAACACCCGCTTACAAGCAATCTGCTCGCCACAGAGGCGGCGTCTTACAACCACCTCTGAAACGCAGTCCTGCAATCAGGCAGCGATTGGTATGGCCGGCATGCGCTCGGTTGTTCCAAGCGTTGCCGGCGTCTCCCGTAAGAAGCTGCGCAGGGCGTGACGACCAGCCGCTAATTCTTCGCAGAGCACCTCACAGGCTTTCTCCGGCATGGTGTGGTCACCACAGGTGAAAACATCCACGGCTGCATAGCCGTTTTCAGGCCAGGTGTGGATAGAGATGTGTGATTCAGCCAGAAGTGCCAGACCTGTCACCCCTTGGGGTTCGAAGCGGTGGGTGATCAGGTTGAGCAGAGTTGCACCAGCACGTTGGGCTGCTGTCGTGATGGTGTGCCTTAGAAAAGTTTCGTCGTCGAGCTTCGTAGGATCGCAGTCATAGAGCTCGAGAATGCAGTGTTTACCAACCATGTCGGTTGCACTGGTGTCGGTTGCACTGCTGTTGGTCGTGCCACTTTTGATCGCGCCGGAGCTGAGGTCTTGCGTGCGCTCTGAAGTCGCCCATCCCGGGTTGGGGTGCAGGCTGGACAAGGACTGCTCCATCAAGATTCTTCATGCAAATGGCCCGCGACCTTACCGCGACACGGACTGTGATCTCAAGCTGTCGGCATCGAGAATCTGCGACTGCTCACGCCAGCCGCCTTCAAATGCGTCGAGATGGGTGGCACTGACAAGGCATTGATGGTTTTTACCCACGGCCTCTAGCAGGGCCAGTTGGCGTGTGGGATCGAGTTCGGCTAGTACATCATCGAGCAAAAGAAGAGGGGGTTCGCCGCAGAGTTCACCGACCAGTTGTAACTCCGCCATCTTCAAAGCCAGCACCAGGGTGCGTTGTTGGCCAGAGGAGCCGAAGCGTCGTGCGGCAGTTCCATTGATCTGCATTTCGATTTCATCGCGATGAGGACCAACCCGGCAGCTCCCTAAACGTTCTTCTTCGCTGCGTTGTGCGCGGAGCTGTTGCTCAATCGCAAGTCGCCAGGATTCTTCCTGCTCGTCTCCGATCAATGCACTGCCGGGGGTGTAGCGAAGCTGGAGATGCTCTCGACCCTCACTCAGTCTTTCTTGCCATGCAGCAGCTAGGGGCTCTAAACGGGCAAGGGCTCGGAGACGCCTGCGATGAATACGCGTGCTCACTAAAGCCATTTGGCTATCAAAGCTTTCGAGGAGCGCCTGCGGTTCCATGCCGGAATACAGACCTCCCCGCCGCCAAAACTGTGCGCGTTGCCTCAACAAACGTCCGTAGCGACTGATGAGATCGGCGTAAACAGGCTCAAGTTGAAGGACAACACGATCGAGCCACTGCCGGCGCAGCGCTGGCTCGCCTCTCACAAGATGCAGGTCAAGAGCGCTGAAGCCCACACAGCGTAGAGGACCAATTAAATCCAGCTGTCGTTGAAGTGGTTTCCCATTGCGCTTGGCTTGGCGTCCGCCGCGGCGACGCAGTTCAAGTTCAAGGATCTGCTGGTCTGCGCAGGTTGCCCTCAGCAGTGCACGGCTGGAATCCCAATGGATGAGATCTCCGTCCTGACTGGAACGGTGTGAGCGCAGGCTTCCGAGGAGCTCCACGGATTCCAGCAGGTTTGACTTGCCAACGCCGTTGCTACCGATCACCAGGAGGCGTGGTGCTTCGATCTCCAGCTGCAGGTTGCTGTGGTTGCGAAAGGCCTGCAGTTGAAGCTGGAGAAGCCGAATTGGTCCGAATGCGTCGTGTCGCTAAGGTACTTGGATCGGCTGATTTTGCCGATCAATACCGGCAGCTGTCGCGGCAGCCGCAGGGGCATGTAGCTCAGTTGGATAGAGCATCAGATTCCGGTTCTGAGGGTCGGGGGTTCGAGTCCCTCCATGCTCGTAATAGTTCAGGCTCCAGCCTTTATCGGAGCCTCAAGCCCATGGCGCGAATCCCGCCAGGGTCAAGGATAAACCCTTGTTTTTTCAATCCCTCAAGTGCAATTGCGGGTGCGGAGATCGAGATGCTGCATCCTGGCAATTCTTTTTTTAAGCGTGCAAGGGCGTGATACAACAAGGCGTTTAGTAGCGCGTTCTGGTCGTCGCCAGGACAGGCGGCGAGGTTCCAGAGATTGGCATTTAAGGCCAGGTCGCTCGTGGCTCGAATGAAGCCAACCAGCGTTTGATCGCGCTCGTCGACGATGCTGAGCTGCCAGAGGCTGCGACTAAGAGCTAAGGACCAACGCTCCTCGGGATGAGTGGGCTCACCGCATGAGATCAGCAGCGCGTTGATTGCCTCACCGCTCGGATGGGGCTCAGTCTGCAACCGGTAATGGGCAGGCAGTCTTGGTGCAGCGGCTTGCTGCCGGAAGGGAAGCGGTGACACTCAGCCTGTATTGCGCATGCCTGCAGCGATGCCGTTGATGGTTAGAAGTGCACCGCGCAGGAGCTCGCTACGGCTGTAGGTGCGTCCGTCTCCGTCGCTGCTGGGCGATTCACTCATGGGTGGTTGACGGTTTTGATCTCTCAGTCGGCGCAACAACGCAACTTGAAGAAAACCAAGCGGAACGATCGTGCGATTGCGTAGATCAACCGAGAGCTGCAGGGCGGGATCGGCATCAAGAAGCCTCTCCTGGCCTGTGATGGCCAACACAAGCTCCTTCGTTCGTGCGTATTCCTCGGCCACTGTCGTGTAGATCTGTTCAAACGCTTCGTGGTTCTCAGCACTGCCCAAACTGGTCACGTAATGACGCGCTAAATCAAGATCCACCTTGGAGAGGGTCATCTCCACTTTGGAAATCAGCATGCGGAAGAAAGGCCAGCGCTGATGCAAGGTGCGCAACAACGTGAGTTGGTCTGGATCGGCCTCCAGCTCTTCACTAAGGGCTGAACCAACTCCAAACCAGCTGGGGAGTAGGAAGCGGCTCTGGGTCCAACCGAACACCCAGGGAATGGCCCTCAGACTGGAAAGGTCCCGAGCGCCTGTTTTCCTTCGTGCGGGGCGACTGGAAATCTGCAGTTTGCTGATTTCCTCGATGGGAGTGACCTGTTGGAAAAAGGCGACAAGTTCAGGGTTGTCGTGCACCAAGGCCCTGTAATGGCGCCGTGAGCTCTTGGCGACCCGGGACATCAATTCATTCCAGCTCGGTGTTGCATCGAGTTGGTTGGTCACCAGGCTGTTTTGGACAACTGCGGTGGTTACTGTCTCAAGGTTGTAGAGGGCCAGCTCCGGCAAGCTGTACTTCGAGGCCAGGACTTCGCCTTGCTCCGTAATTTTGATGCGTCCCTGCAGAGTGCCACTTGGCTGAGCCAAGATCGCTTGGTAGGCCGGGCCACCACCACGCCCGACGGACCCGCCACGCCCGTGGAATAAACGCAGGGCAATGCCCTGACGAGATGCCAAATCTTGCAAGGCGATCTGGGCTTGATGGATCTCCCAGTTGCTGGAGAGAAACCCTGAATCCTTATTGCTATCGGAGTATCCGAGCATGAGCTCTTGTAGAAGCAGCCCCTGGGTGCCGACTTTGGGCAACAAATCTCGATAGAGGGGGGTCTGGAACAGTTGCTCCATGACCTCAGGAGCCTTCTGGAGATCTTCCACGGTCTCGAACAGTGGGACGACAAGGAGGTCGGCATGGCGGGATGATGGATCAACCAATCCCGCTTCTTTTGCGAGCAGAAGGACCTCGAGTAAATCGGAGACGCTGTGACTCATCGAGATCACGTAGGTTCCGCAAATACGGCTGCCGAATTCATCCTGCAAACGGTGCAGCATCCGGAACACGTCCACCGTTTCAGCTGTTGCCGCAGACCAGCTAACAGCCGGTGGAATCAAGGGACGACGCGTTTGCAATTCCTCCATCAACCAGGCCACCCGCTCCGCCTCGTCCATCTCTCCGTAGGCACGATCTGGATTGATGTAACGGCTTATTTCGTCGAGCGCATCACTGTGTCGCGTGCTTTCTTGCCGGATGTCGAGACCTGCTAGTGAAAACGCAAAAATGTGCACTTGCGTGAGCAGGGTGTCGAGGGGTTCACAGCTCAGATCTGTGTTGACCAAACTGGTGCGGATCAGTTCGAGCTCGCTACGGAACTCAGCAATCGAGCCGTAGTGAAGAGCATCACCTGGGGCGTTACCTGGAGTACTAGATGGCAATCCTTCAGGTGGGGTTCGCCAACCAGCATCAGCCAGTTGCTGGTTGCGCAACTGTGTGAGACGTAAGCGCTCAAGCACGAAGCTGAGCTTGAGCCGATAGGGCTCAAGCCGGTATCGGGTGGCACGCTCCTCATAGACATCTGGGAAGCGCAGTCGGTCCATTTCCAAGGATTCGAGCAGTGGAGCACTCACTTGGCTCCATTGCATGGAAATGCTGAGTTGATTGCGAAGGTGTTGCACGGCACTGACGTACCGCTCAAGCATTAGTTGGCGCTGATAACAGGCTGTACGCCAGGTGATTTCAGTGGTGACGGATGGATTCCCGTCTCTGTCGGATCCCACCCATGATCCAAACGTGCAGAACGATGAAGAAGGAACCCTCACGTCTGGATAGCTGGCAGCAAGAGACGCGACGATCCGACGCCGCAGCTGCGGCATGGCATTGAACAGAACCTGCTGGAAATAATGGAGGGCGTAGTCCACTTCATCCAGAACCGATGGCTTGAACTGATGGAGCTCATCGGTTCTCCACCAAAGCCGAATCTCTTCTTCAAGTTGAAGTCGCACGCTGTCCGCAGCCCCTGAGGGTGTCAGTGGCTGCGTTTCAAGTTGCTGCAGGAGACTGGCAACGCGTCGCTGTTTATGGCGCACGGTATGGCGCACGATCTCCGTGGGGTGGGCTGTGAAGACCAAACGGATATCGAGTTCTTGGAGCAGGTTCTCAAGCTGGGCTGGGGGAACGTTGAGTCGTCTCAGGCGCTCAAATAATTCTCTAAACGTTGCCGGTTCGGTCTGGGTGGCTAAAGGCGGGGCAAAGGGATCGAATTGCTCTGCCTGGTCCTGGGATCGATTAATGCTCTCGAGGTAGGTGTCCTCTTCGATGCGTTGTTCGAGGATGTTGACGAGCTGGAAATACAACGAGAAAGCTCTTGCGGCAGCGATGGCCTCGGCAAGATCCATCTCCTTAATGAGATCAATCAGTGCATCGGTTCCAGCTGGATGCTCGCCAGGAAGGACCGGATCACTGAGCTGCTTCATGCTCAGAAGTCGCTCGGCCTGCTCCGGTGGACATTCGCTGCGCAGAACCGTTCGCCACAGGTCTTCAACCAGAGCAAGACGTTGCTGCAGGAGCTGTCCTCCACCCGCTTCGTTGCCATCAGCCCTGGGCTGTGTGCTCTCAGGAATCAGGGCTGAGGACGAATGCATCGATGGGAAACCGCTATCAGATGGAATCATGATCATCCCAAAGCGTCAGCGAGGAATCGGTCGACCGGCTGTTCTTCCTGTTCCATCGCAAGAATTCCAGTGCGGAATTCGTCTTCAAGGCTGCGTCCACTCTCGATTCCTTTGAGCCAACGCATGGCTTGATTCCCTTCCGCGAGAACCACTTCGAGAGGAGACAGGCAAGATGCAAGGCCAAGCTCGTGCGCTACAGGCATCACGGCATTGATCATGTACTTGAGCCAGTCACGACATAACCGTTGGCGACCATCACGCCAGTCATGCAACTGCGCATCGAGGCTATGCCTGGCAGCAGCGGCATCATTGCGATCGCTGAGCACCATGAGCTGGTCGGCGCTCAGGTCACTTGCCTTGAAGGGGTCGAGTTGATCGGGCTCCCGAAGCAACATCAACACGCGCAGTTCCATCAGGGCAGTAATCGCCAGCAGCAGATCTGGATTGGTGACCAAATCGCAGATCCGTAGCTCGAGCCGGTTGAGGTCAAAGGGCCGCTGTGGACCATTGGGACGGACGGACGTCCACAGATGACGCACGTTGTGCATGCGCCCCTCCACCAGCTGGGTGTCAGTCCATTCCACGAAATGCTCTAAATCGCGAAACAAAGGAACGTGTTTGGGAGTGAGGGGGAATTGCAGCCAACGTTGTGAGTGAGCGCCGGTGATCTGGCGGTTGAGAAAGGGTGAACTAGCGCTCAGAGCAAGCAGAAGGGCTGCTTCACAACGCACAAGCCGAAGAGCGGGAAATAAATCGGCCGGTTCACTGATCCCCAAGTTGATATGGATGCTGGCTGTGACGACCGTGGTGCCATAGGTGGCTTCGATTAGGTCGTGATATGGGTCGTTTGGATTGGATCGTTCAAATCGCGTGGCATCTCCCAAGGTGAGAGTGCTGCCTGGGAGCAAGGTGAGATCACGTTCTGCAAGCCAAGTTCGTAGGCGCCGGCGCGGGGCCAGAAGGGCTTCTTTGAGTTTTCCATAATCGGATTCAGGCTCTGTGATGTATTCCAGATTGCGGTGGTCGGGCTCCACGCAAAATTCAGTGAGATCCTGCTTGACCAGCTCTGCTACACCAACGTTTTCACCGGTGCTTCGACCGGTGAACAGCTCCACTTCAAATCCTTTGAGTCTGAGTTTTTGGATCATGACTTCGCATCCTCAAGGCAAGCGAGAGCGGTGAGCATGGCGCGGGCCTTGTTCAGGGTTTCTTGATACTCAGAAGCAGGGTCGGAATCGGCGACGACGCCAGCGCCGGCTTGCACTTGAATCTTCCACCCCCCCTCAGGGTGAGGACGGACCACCATCGTGCGAATGGTGATAGCCGTGTTGAGGGCGCCGGCTAGATCTACAGAACCGTAGACGCCGGAGTAAGGCCCTCGAGCATCGGGTTCTAACTCATGGATCAGCTGCATGGCCCTGATTTTTGGCGCGCCGCTCACCGTTCCCGCCGGGAACGAGGCCATCAGCAAATCCCAGATGTCTCGACCTTGAGCCAAGCGTCCTTCGACTTGGCTCACGATGTGCATGACATGGGAGTAGCGCTCGATCACCATCAGCTCTTTGACCTCCACCGTGCCAGCGGTGCAAACCCGGCCTAAGTCATTGCGTCCAAGGTCCACCAACATCACGTGCTCCGCCCGTTCTTTGGGATCAGCAAGCAGATCGACTTCAAAATTTCGATCTTCCAGTTCATTGCGCCCGCGTGGGCGCGTGCCGGCGATGGGCCTCAGGCTGGCACGAATGCCTCCTTGGTCTGGTTCGGCCTTGACCATGACTTCAGGGCTTGAACCGATCAGGTACCAATCTCCGAAATCAAAAAAGGCCATGTAGGGGGATGGATTGACCATCCTTAAGCTCCGATAGACCTCTAAGGGGGGCTGAGAGACGCGAGTTTCCAGACGTTGGCTAATCACGAGCTGGAAGGCGTCTCCTGCGGCGATGTGTTCTTGAGCCGTGGCAACGGCTTGTTGATAATCCTCAGGAGATCGATTGCTTTCTGTTTCTGGTGTAGGCCTCGCCGCAGGCTTCCAGCGCAGAGGACGCACCTGAGGCAGAGGTGATGCCATTTGGTTTTCAAGCGCATGGATGCGACCCATGGCACCATCCCAGGCTTGATCTGCGGTTTTGGCCGCGGCCCTTGTACCGCTCAAATCTCCGTAAGCGACTGCCGTGATCAAACGCTTCACTTGATCGATGATCAAGATGCTGTCCATCAACATCCAAACGCCGTCAGGCGGAGCGTTCTCGTCGGCTTGATGCACTGGAACGCTGGGTTCGATCCAACGGATGAGCTCATATCCCCACATCCCATACAGCTGCCCAAGAGGTGGCAGGCCTGGAAGAGAGACCGGCTTATAAGCATTGGTGCATTCTCGAAGCACCTCTAGGGGATTGCCTTGAAAGCTCTCTTCGTGGCCATCTCGCCAGCGGCGCGTCAGAGCGTCCCCTCTGGCTGAGAGTGTCCACAGGGGATCACAGGCAATCACACTCCATCGTCCAAGGTTCTCGCCACCTTCGACGGATTCGAGTAAGACACCGGGCGGATGGCCTTCACCGACCTTGAGCCAGGTGGTGAGAGGGGTTTCCAGATCAGCGGGCCAGCTATGGGCGACGGGAATAAACGTGGCCCCGCAGCGGGCGGCTTCAAAAAAGGCGGAGCGGTCGGGGCTGAGCATGAGGTGATTGTCGCAACCGACCGCTGGGCATCATGGCCAAACGCTGATCAGGAGTCGAATGTGTTGCGACCGCTGAACTTGATGCTGGAAGGCTCGACATTCGCGCCGATTCTTCTTGGGTTATGGCCAACCATGGGCCGTCCCTCATTCACTTTCTCTGAGAAGACGCCATCCAATGGATGCAGGAACTCGGTGTCGCCACCAGGGAAGATCCGATAGATCTTGAAGTCTTCGATCCTGGGCTTGAATTTGGTGCGGAGTTGGGTGCCCAAGGCCAAGCACTGTTCTTTGCGAGCGAAATACATGATGTTTTCGCCAGAAGACATCACCGCGGCTCCACCTGTGGGGAGTTCGAAGGCTTGCTCGCTCTTACTGGTCCAGGTGATGGCGTACTTTTCTTCCGTTTCAGCGGAATTGAGCAGGCCGCCGGTGCTGCCGATGTACTGGGGGAGCTGACCGGTTAAGGCGGATGCTGTCATAGCGGTCCTCGAAATTCGGCATGCCGTGATGCCAAAAAATTAGCATCGCGGTTAGGGCCTGATCGCCCTTCTGACCTGGAAACTTCATACCCGTCAACAATGCGGGGCTAACGGGAAAAATACGGTCAAACCGCGATCTCGTCGCTGGGTGAGTCGCCCTCCTAGCCGGGCCAGTAAGCGCCGGGTCGCGGTCTGACTGAGCTGCAAACTTCCCGTGTCTGGATTCCAGCTCAGTACGGGGCCAAGCTGGGCGATGGGTTCTGGACTGGCGACCGCCTCTCCACGTTCTGCAGGACTCTGACCGTGCAGTTGCAACTTGAGGCGAGCTCCAGCGGGTTGAAGGGTGAGCAAGAGCTGGCTTCCACTGGGCAGACCTCGACTGCAACGATCCACCAGGCCTCCGAGCATTGGTTCCAGGCGACTTGGATCACTGAGGACGGAAGGAAGGTTGCTGGCAATTGAAAGGCTCAGCTCAATGCCCCGTCGCTGGAGCTGCTGTTCCCACGAGGGCGTCAACAGACTGATCATCCTGCCTAGATCAGTCTGAGCCAAAACAGAGGGACCTTCTGGTTGGCGTTGTAGTTCTGCCGCTTGAAAGATCAGGCCGAACCGATCAATTTGTTCGCTGCATTCGGTATCGATCATTTGAAGGCGCTTGATGGCTGTCTCTGGTAAGTCATTGCGCCGCAGCAAAGATCGGATCAGGGTGCGAATTGTCGAGAGAGGTGTCCGCACTTCGTGGGCGATTGCTTCAAGCAAGGACAACTCTTCATCGGCTTTATTCGCCGCCGATCCCTGTTCACTCGTCGTTTGTGGCTGCTGATGGCTGTGAGCGGGAGCTGATGTTGACGCCTGCAACGTCACGGTGGGGGCCATGCTCGCGAGTCGCGCGGCCAGGGTTGGCCAGAACGTTTGGCCTAGGGCACTGCTGCTTTCAAGAGGGCCAAGCGCCTCGAGGGCTTGATGAAGAGCCAGTGCTTGATCGGGGGCATCCAGTTTCAGCCTCTGTTCGATCAGGCCAAGCACGCTGCCAAGGGTCTCAGGCTCACTGCGCATGAGCAACTGCCGTTGGCTTGATCCTCCATGAAGGGCTAGGGCGATTTGCACTTTGGCTGTGATGACCACCAAGAGCGGGTCATGGCTGTCGCTTTCGTGAAGCGGCAAGCGTCTGAAGGTTGATGTGTGTAAGCAATGGGTTGTGCTTGCATGACTCTGGCGAGCTCTTGAGAGGTCTGGAGGCAGGAGGCTTGTGCTGGGCGATGTGAGGGCTCCGAGTGCCTCAGGTGCCCAGACCCAACCTTGCAGGCAGTTCAGAAGTTGGGGGGCATAGAGAGCTGGTAGGGGGGCCGCAAGCCAAATACCAGCCGGTGCTTCTTCGTTCTGGAGGAGCGTTTCTTGAAGCGTTTCCAACGCAGCCCACCACATGCGCCGCGCCGTCGAGTCATCGGAGCATCCCGTGCTCACTCCCTGAGCCATCTGTTGGTGAATGCTCTGGAGCAACATCACTGGCTCATCGGTTCAGGGACCGTTTGGAGCGCCTCGACACCGAAAGACACAGTCCTAGGGCTAAGAAATTCACAACCATTGCGCTTCGGCCATAACTCATAAACGGAAGGGGGATGCCAGTAACAGGACCAAGGCCAATGGTCATGAAGATGTTCACGACAACTTGAAACATCAGCATGGTGGCGACGCCAATCACCACGAGCGATTCGAAATCTGAACGGCTTTGCCCGGCCACCTGAAGCAGGCGGCCCATCAACAGTGCAAATCCGATAACAACCAAAATCGTGCCTAAGAATCCAGTCTCTTCTCCCAGAGCACTGAAGATGAAGTCGGTGTGCTGTTCAGGAATAAAGCGCAATTTAGTGAGTTGCCCTTGTAGCAGCCCCATCCCGAACAAGCCTCCCGATCCAATGCCAACGGTGCTTTGCAGCAGGTGGTAGCCGCCTCCGAGGGGATCTTTTGCTGGGTCAAGAAACAGCACGAGGCGATCACGCTGATAGTCCTGCAAGCCGTGCATCCACAGCCAAGGGGTGACGAGGGCCGCAGCAGATTGCACGATCATCACCAGTGCAAGCGCCACCCGTTTCCATGGCAACGATCGGTAGGCAATGATCATCGTTAACGGGACCCAGGCAGCCAGTCCCCAGGGGAACAGTCCCGCGAGCAAGGCCGTAGCGAGGGGAGAGAGCAGCAGCATGAGCCACTCAATCGGCATGCCCGACCAATAGAGCATCGTGAGAAGTAGAGCCCCAAACACAAGCGATGTTCCGAGGTCGGGCTGGATGAATACCAGTAACCAAGGAATTGAGATGATTCCTAACGGACGCAGAAGATCGACAGGTCTTTCGACAGGGTGCCGATCGAGCACCGCCGCCAGCAAAAGAATGGCCGACAATTTTGCGAACTCTGACGGTTGCACGTGCACCCCGCCAATGCTGAGCCAGCGTTGAGCGCCCAGCGCAGTAGTGCCGATTAAGCGAACGGCGACCAGGCTGATCACCGTGATGGCGTAAATCGGAATCAGCAGTGGTTTCAACCGCAGCAATGGAAGCCTGGCTGTCACCAGAGCGATGACAACTCCGACAGCGGCCGTGATCCAGTGGTGATACCAGTCGGCGTAATCCGCTTGGCGCTGGGTGCTTGCGATCAAGAGACCCGCCACCATCACCATGGCGAGGGGGACACCCCATAACACCGGTTCCTTGAGTCGCCAGCCTTTGCGTTGCCGGTTGAGGGTGAACAGGCCAGGTTCACGACTTATCGGGCCCATTTTCATGCTCAGCTGATCGCCTGAAGGCTGTTGCTAACGGTCTCAGCCAGCTCTCTAAAGGCCTGCGCACTTGCGGAGTCGGGATGGCTGATGCAAACGGGACGGCCTTGATCACCTCCCTCTTGCACGGACATTTCCATCGGGATCTGGGCCAAGAGAGGAACGTCGAAGGCTTCAGCCAATGTTTGTCCACCTCCTGATCCAAACAGGGCATAGGTCTTGTCGGGCTGATCTGGTGGGATGAAGGCACTCATGTTCTCGACGACACCAAGAACCGGGACCCCCATCTGAAGAAACATGGCTAAGCCACGCCTGGCATCCTGCAACGCCACCTTTTGTGGAGTGGTCACAATCACCACTCCAGCCATTGGAACGGCCTGTGCAAGCGAAAGCTGGGCATCGCCAGTTCCGGGAGGAAGATCCACAACCAGGACATCGCGCTCGCTCCAGTTCACTTGATACAAAAACTGTCGAATAATCCCGTTCAACATCGGTCCGCGCCAGATCACCGGTTGGTTTTCCTCGATCAATAACCCCATCGAGACCACGGCAACTCCGCAGCTTTCCAGTGGGATCATTTGCTGATCATCACCAGATCCACTGACTTCAGGGGTTTGATCAGCAACGCCAAGCATGATCGGAGCGTTAGGCCCGTAAATATCGGCATCGAGCAAGCCAACACGGAGTCCCTGTTTTGCCAGTGAGCAAGCGAGATTGACCGCCACTGTGCTTTTGCCGACTCCTCCTTTCCCACTGCTTACGGCAATCACCTGTTTGACACCAGGGATGGGCTGCCGTTCAGCTGCTTGGCCATGACCGGCTTGACCTATTCCACCTTGAGACGGTGGGGGTGGGGTGCCAATTTCAATTTGGACATCTTGAATGGATTCAAGAGCTAGGAGGCGTTCTCGTGCTTCAGCGACGATGCGGTCCCGTTGCCCTTGGGCAAAGCCAGGGAGATTGAGACGGAGCACCGCCCGGGGTGGGTCAACGCGTACGCGATCCAGCCAACCGAGATCCACAACAGATCGATTGCTGCCTGCATCCACAATCCCTTTGAGCAACTCAGCTGCCTGTTCTGCTGTGGCCATGCATCTGTTGCTTTGGAGTGGATCCTAGGGGCGTCGCCCATGACAGTCCTTCACACATGCTTGTCGGGACCGGTGTCAGGCTGAAATGGTCGATTGATTGTTGATCGCCTTTTTATGGTTCGCTCTTTACTCAAGCGCCTCAAGGGCAAGATCTTGCTCTCCTCGGATGCCACGGGGGAGCGACCACCGACTGATTCCCGCGCGCGAGCCCGCGCGCTGGTTCAGGGCCTTCAAAATGAAATATGCGCTGGTCTTGAGCAACTGGATGGCAACGCCCATTTCCAGGAAGAGAGTTGGGATCGTCCAGAAGGTGGTGGCGGGCGCTCGAGGGTGATGACCGAAGGACGGGTGTTTGAACAGGGAGGGGTGAATTTTTCTGAGGTGCACGGCAAAGAATTGCCACCATCGATCCTTAAGCAGCGGCCTGACGCCAAGGGGCATCCCTGGTTCGCAACGGGAACATCGATGGTGTTGCATCCGCGCAATCCCTTCATCCCGACCGTTCACTTGAACTATCGCTACTTCGAGGCGGGCCCTGTTTGGTGGTTTGGAGGTGGTGCTGATCTCACGCCTTTTTATCCATTTCTTGAGGATGCCCGTCACTTCCATCGAGAGCACAAGCGGGCCTGTGACTCCATCGATCCCAAGCTCTACACGGTGTTTAAGCCTTGGTGCGATGAATATTTTTTCCTGAAGCACCGCAAGGAGACAAGGGGCATCGGCGGGATTTTCTACGACTACCAAGACGGCAGTGGTCGTTTGTATCGGGGGCAGGATCCAGAGGGGCCTGCGGCGCGTCAAGCCGCTGAGATCGGGTCATGTCGCCTCGGTTGGGATCAGCTGCACGATCTTGCGCGGGCCTGTGGACAAGCCTTCTTGCCTGCTTACACGCCGATTGTGGAGAAGCGCAATCCGCTTCCCTATGGAGAGAGAGAGCGTCAATTTCAGCTCTACCGCCGTGGCCGCTATGTGGAATTCAATTTGGTGTGGGATCGGGGCACGATTTTTGGACTTCAGACCAACGGTCGTACTGAATCGATTTTGATGTCTCTTCCGCCGATGGCCCGCTGGCAGTACGGCTACCGAGCCCCAGAAGGATCACGGGAGGAATTACTCACTGATCTGTTTACCCGTCCGCAGAATTGGTTTGAGGATCCGACCCTTGAGGACCGTTGCCGCCCTCATCAGGCGATTGATTGACGCCTTTCTCTAAAGCATCCACCACGCGTAGCGCCAAACAATCGATCGTTTGGCGTTGGGTGTTGGGATTGCGGAGCTTTTGCTCGAGTGGTGGTTCCAGCATTCCAATTTCGAGAATGCCGATTCCCCGTCGGGGCCCGCCTAATCCACCTCGGAACAATCTGGGGAAGCGCCCAAAGGCCTTGCCAAGACTTTCATCAATCGTGTTGAGGGGTCTGTTAAGTGCAGGAATTAAGCCTGAGCCGAATCCATAGGGGCTATAGGCATCGAAGTGAATTTCGAGGATGTAATCGCCTTTGGCTGAACGCACCCTCGCTTGCGACCAGTTGGTCTTGGGGTGGTTGTTATTCCGGATCGTGAGAGCCGGTGGGTTGTAGGCACTGATCTTGAGAGCTCTTGCTTTCCCCAGACGAACCACTGCCGCTTGAACCTTCAAATTCCAATACAGCTCGTCGCGCATGCGTGCATCCATCGGCGCTTGCCTTTTCATGCCAACGGCAAATCCAGGGGTGCCTGCACTGTCCATCCCTTGGGAGTCGGCATGCCCAGCCATGACGACAATCGGGGAGTTTTTCGCCATGGGGGTGGTTCCTACCCAGCGGCCAGGCTTACGGGTCCTAGCCCCTAATAAAGGGTCAGGGTTGGCCGGGGTTGGGCAGACCGGTTGTGGTGGAAGAGTGCCGTCCGACTTCGCAGCGGCGCTGCCTTGCATCAAGAGGCTCTGCTCTTTTGCCTGAGAAAGAACCTGGGCGACCATGGACAGCAGGATGACGCTGATCGGGATGGTGACCCGTTTGCGTTGCATCCAGGCCGGAATGGGGGGCATGGGTTTCAGATGGGGGAGGAGAGCAAGGAGCCATCACTGGCGAGTTGAAGGGGCTCCCCTAAAGCAAGCTCAAGAGCGATCAATTCGTCCCTATGCGCGCGAAGCCTGAGGGTGCTGCCTTCTTGGGGCGATGGTTCTATTAAACGGATTTGGATCCCCTCCTGACGCGCCGCCCGTCGGCTGTAAATCCAACCGGCGAGAGGCCCAAGCAGGACGAGCGCGACCGGCCACCATCCGAGCGATGGGTTGAGCTCTCGCAGCACCAGTCCAAGACAACCTGCACCAACCCCGCCCAGGATGGAGAGCAACACCGCTAAGGGGTTACTGGAGGCCACACGCCCGCGATATTCGAGCAAACAACGCTCAGCATCGCCGCCATCGCGAATCCAGCCGCGACTCTCGAGCCATGCGCAGAGGCCTTCCATCACTTCAAGTGCGGGGCGCGGCGAGTGCACCTCCACCACTGTGGTGCGATCTTTGCTGGCGGCTCGCAAGAAGAAAACCAGTCCAATCGCCAGCAGCAGAGTCAGCAACAATGTGGACGTCTGTGTGGTTGGCATCCGCCGCGCTTGGTCTGTAATCCACCTGTTCTAGGTGGTAACGGGGTCATGTTCGTGGAGCCAGCGATGCCATGGTTCCATTAACCGCTCAGCCTCAGCTCTGGCTTCGTCATGGAGATGGAGCATGCGGCGAGGACGGCCGCGGCTTGGGCAACGCTTGCTGTAGCAATCGAGCAGTTCTTGCTGATTCAGAAAATCAACGGCCTGGTGCAGAACGGTTTCAGAAACGCGCAACTGTGGGTGTTCCCGTTGCAATCTTTGGAGCAGTCCAGAGGGGTAGCTGTCGTGTTGAAGCAGACAGTCCACGATCCAGCACACCGCAAGTTCGAGATCTAAGAACAGTGGCGGTGGTTGCTGAAAATAATGTTCGATATCGGCCAGGCAGTTGTGAGTGGCGTTGCGACGGTGGAGCATAAAGCCGATCGATCTCAGATTGGTCTAGCTCGGTCTCGGTTTGATTTTCAAGCCGCGAATGGGAAATCATTCTGCGTGCGGACAAGCGGTCAAAGTGGAGAGCTGCGTCCCACGTCTCTATTGCCATGACTGACCTCTCCGCACAGCCTCGAACGTTTGCTGTTTTCGATGGCGATCTTGATGCGGACTGGGCGGATCGCTACAGCCATGCCACCGCTTTGGCCGTGGATACGGAAGCCATGGGTTTAATTCACGGACGGGATCGTCTCTGCCTGGTTCAAATCTGTGATGCCGAAGATCAGGTGTCTTGTATTCGCATCGCTCTGGGGCAAACAGAGGCTCCACGCCTTAAAGCGTTGATGGAGCGGGCCTCGATTGAAAAAGTGTTCCACTTCGCCAGATTTGATGTTGCGGCGCTTGCAACCGGTTTGGGCATCAGAGTAAATCCCATTTTCTGCACCAAGGTGGGGAGCCGATTAGCCCGCACCTACAGCCCGCGCCATGGTCTCAAAGAGGTGGTGATGGAGCTAGTGGGTGTGGAGCTGGATAAGCAGGCCCAAAGTAGTGATTGGGGGCGTGTGGATGAACTCAGTGAGACACAGCTCGCCTATGCGGCTAATGATGCGCGCTACCTACTGCCAGCCCGAGACCGCCTGAAGGAGATGTTGCAGCGTGAGGGACGGTGGGAGTTGGCCGAGCGTTGCTTCGCTTGCATACCAGTGATGTCCGATCTCGATCGCTTTCGTTTCACCCAGACGTTTGAACATTGATGACCTCAACGTTCTGCAGCCCTTGTTGATCTAGACATCAATCCTCCAGCATGAATTTTTCGTCCAGGGGCTCTGCTTCGAGCAAGCGGTCGAGGACTTGCCCCTGATCGTGTTCTCCCTTTGAACGTTCGTTTTGTGCGTCTGTAAGCAGGGTTGCGGCCACCTCTTTGCGAGAGGTCAAATCTTTGGCACCTTGCTTGCTTGCGGCGAGTTCAACTCTGCGGCGCGCTGATGACTGGCTGATGCCAAGGTGGGTGGCCAATTCCGCGCAGAGCCTGAGGTAGTCATGGTCCTGAATCGCGGGCATGGCTGAAGGACGATTGCCTCTCAGTATCCGTGGCCGAGCGGCAGTTGAATCAGAACTCGCTTCGCGATGGCTTCACCGCCCCCGGCAGGGCCCATGCGTTGGCGACCTCTTTGACCCATTTTCAATCTCAGGGAAGGATCCTCGAGGAGCTGCTTCAGGCGTGTGTTGAGCTCATGGCTCGATTGACAAGAACGCACAGCTCCACCGAGCAAGCGACTTTGGCGTTTTGCAAATCCTTGGGTGAACTGAGGCCCCTTTCCTGGGAGGGAGAGAGCGGGAATGCCCAGCCCTACGAGTTGTTCGGTGGCTGTTCCTGCCGTTGCCACGCCCACCTCAGCCCATGGAGCCCAGCGGTCGAACTGACCGGGTCCCAACAAGACAAGAACATGCCCCTTCAGCCAGCAGGCTCCTGCCCGCAAGGCATCACTGGGTGGCGGACTGGATCGAAACCCTTGACGCTTGAGTTCTGACCCAAGGGATTGAAGGCCTGGCGTGCTGCCAAGCGCAACCAGCACGGCAATCGGTCGGTCGCTGGGCAACGGTGCCAACCCGAGCAGCAAACGGCTGAAGTTGCGCTCTGCTTCTGGCATTCGGCTTCCGCAAAGCAGCAGGATGCGCCTGCAGCGATTCAGGCTGGCAGGGGCGGTTGCGTTGCTCAACCCATCCATCATCGGATTGCCAGGGGCTTCGGCGCGGACCCCGTGTCTGCGTAGCCCTCGAGCGGTTAAGCGGTCACGGGTTACCACCAAACGGCAGCGTTTGTTGCGCATGAGCAGCCACTCCCAGGGATCCCATTCGCTTCCCTTAAGAGCGTGATAGTTGTCGCTGAGGTGACGACCAGGGCCGCTGGACCAGGTGTAATCACTTTTTGGGGTGCCAACGAAGCCGAAGGGGCGTCCCGAACCCCACGCCATCAAGAGCGGTAGCAGGTCTCCCACAGCAAGGACGGCGTCGATTTCTGATCGGTGCTTGCGCAGGCATCGCCATTGCTGCCAGGTGAGAAGGGGTAGTCCGGCGATTAAATCCGCAAGGAGGCCCCGCAGACTTTGATTGCTAAAACCGCCGCTTGGAAGCGGCGCAGAGGGTCCAATTTGTTGAACCCAGCCTTGTTCCGTGGCGGTCCGGAAGCTTCCCCCTGTTCCCACGAGAGGTAACACCTTCAGTGTTAGTTGCGGACGTTGGTTGCGCAGTGCCTCGATGATCCTCAAGGCGATGAGGTCTTCCCCGTGTCCATTGCTGATGATGAGCAAAGACCCTGAACCCTCGCTGATACGATCCGTTTGTGGAGTTGACGCTCCCTGAACGGCGGCATGGCCAAGTGGTAAGGCAGAGGATTGCAAATCCTTTATCCCCAGTTCGAATCTGGGTGCCGCCTTTGAACTCAATAGGCCCGAAAGGGTTCTTTTTATTGTTTTGCGTATCCCCACGCTACGCAAAATCCTCAATTTTTTTGCTCAGAATCTGTCTCATTTGGGATGAATTGTGGTCTTGTCGTTTGAGGGTTTTTCAGGAGCTTGCGCCTCTTCTCCTTTCAGGCATCTTCCCAGATCTTCGTGAGCTGAAAGTGTTGATCTTGCGATTGGCTTGTGTCTCCTCAGAGGGCTGCGATGAGGTCAGGGATGGCGGTTTGGCTTAAGGAAGAAGCTCTTGTGAATAACGCGCTGGAGGACATGGGGCAAGCAAAAAAAAGGCCCCAGGAGAGTTCGATCTCCTGAGGCCTGAGTCGTTCTCATGCGACCACCCCTTTCTACGTGAGTGGCTGAGTATTTGTGCTTACGGAATGCCGTCAATTGGGGTTCGGTTGTCCTAGCGGCTGAGTGGTCGTTGAGGGTTTTCGGTATCAAAATAAATGCACTTTGACAGGCGGATTGGGTGAAAAATATTAGGACTAGGGTTCATATTTTGCTTGGGGAAGGGGAAAGTGGTCGAAAGAGCACATTCGTTGTCAAAGCGATTGGTGTTTTGATTGTCTTTTCAATAGTTCTGGCAATTCTTGCGACAGAGCCAGTGATTCGTGGCCCTCATCTTGATCTTTTGGCAAAATTAGATCTCGTTGTTGCAATCTTGTTCCTGGCAGAATATCTTTTCCGTCTGTGGATTGCACCGCTAAGAGATGGGGCTCGTAAGGGATTGCGAGGAGCTTTGGACTTTGCAATCACTCCAATGGCAATTCTTGATCTTGTCGCGATTGCGCCAACGATTCTGGGTTTTATTACTCCTGAGCTCTATCTTCTTCGCGTGATTCGTCTTGTGCGAATTGGAAGAATAGGGCGTTCTAAGCGTTTTCAGAAAAGCGTAAGGCATTTCAATCATGCCATCGCATCGAAGAAGGAAGAGCTGCAAATTTCGGCAATTTATTCAGCTGTGGTTATTAGTCTTAGTAGTGCTTTGATGTATTTGGTTGAGGGAAGTGTTCAGCCTGAGCAATTTGGTTCCATTCCCAGGTGTCTGTGGTGGTCTGTGATTACCGTAACAACGGTTGGCTATGGCGACGTGTCTCCAGAAACTGCAGCGGGAAAGATTGTTGCTGCAATCACGGCATTGTTTGGCATTGCAGTCATCGCTATTCCTATCGGAATTGTTTCGTCTGGCTTTACCGATTCTTTGAGTTTGGAAAAAGCGAATTTAGATTCCAAGAATGGTTGAGCCCCTTGCTGATGAGCTGTCTCGAATCGTGAGGCTTTTGGGGAGGGCTCTAAGGGTGCCGTTGAGGGTGCTGGTTCTGCGTTGTTTGATCCAGTCGAATGCAAAAGTTTCGAAGCCTAGAGATGGGCCTCCGCTTGATAGATCTCGCCATTGAAGTGCAAAGCGCTGCAGCGTAAAACTCGGTTTTTTAAGCTGCATTCTCCGCTTTTAGCGGCCCAAGCTTTGGGTAAGCCTGTGGCAATTCCATTGGAGTTGAAGGATGCCTCTGCCACGCTTGAGACCGTGCTTTGCCAGGACTCGGCATCTAGGCGGCAGGTTCCAGTGCTGCATGTCAAAGGCGATTCTCCTTGCGTTGTGAAGGTCACGAACGTGAGCTGCCTACGGGAATTTTCGGTGGTGCCTTGACTAATGAGTTGCACCGCTACAACGGATGGACTTCGTCCTTTTAGCTGCAAGGTGATGCAAGGAATGCTGTCTTGCGTGCTGTCGGTATAGGAACACTCCTTGGTATCGGTTTCGTAGCGGCCAATCTTGGGATTCGGATCGGCAGCCCCCCTGATCGGAAAGCTCAGCATGCTGCTCAGCAGGAGGAAGGTGCTGAGGCGCAGAGAGAATGAGCGATCGAGCATCTGTTTAGTAATCGTTGTCGGCTACACAGATGCCCATGCATCGGATGCCGTTGGAGGCAGTCCGACGGCAGTGGGGACAGAGGACCTTTTCAGTTTGGCTAGTTGTGATGCCATCCCCTGTTCCATCTGTGTCATCCCCAGCTGTTTTGCTTGTACTGATGATGGATTCTGCGATCGATGCCATGGCGAGCGCTGCTTTATGGCGATCATGGCGTGCAGAGTGAAAGGCCGGCGTGACGGGAATCGGATTTGGAACTTGGGCCTGGGGCAACCAATTGCTGTGGGGTTACCAACCAGAGCGCGACGATCCCGATCTTGAGGCCACGCTGAGCGCAGCTGTTCAAGGCGGACTGTCGCTTGTAGACACTGCCGATTCCTACGGCACGGGTCGCCTCAATGGGCGTAGCGAACTGTTGCTGGGTCAGTTCCTCCGCGCCATGGATCCTGCTCAGTCCAGGCGGCTCAAGGTGGCCACCAAGCTGGCTCCATTCCCTTGGCGGCTGGGTCGCGGCGGCTTTAAGCGTGCCTTTGATGCCAGTCAAAAGCGGTTGGGAGGGCATTTGGATCGAATCCAATTGCACTGGAGCACGGCTCGGTATGCCCCTTGGCAAGAGTTGCCTCTGCTCGATGGGCTTGGGGACCTCGTGGAGCAAGGGTTGGTGCCAGAACTTGGCTTGTCCAACGTGGGCCCGAAGCGTCTTCGCTTCCTGCATGGGCATCTCTTGACCAGAGGGATCCGCCTTCAGAGCGTTCAAGTTCAGCTTTCTTTGCTCGCACCTGAACCGGTCTTGCGTGGCGAGTTGGTGCAGGTGTGCCAGGAGCTTGGTGTGGAGTTGTTGGCCTATAGCCCCCTAGCCCTAGGGATTTTGGCGATTCCTTCGGGCGTGCAAGGCAC
Source organism: Synechococcus sp. SYN20 (assembly GCF_014279555.1). Taxonomy (NCBI): domain Bacteria; kingdom Bacillati; phylum Cyanobacteriota; class Cyanophyceae; order Synechococcales; family Synechococcaceae; genus Synechococcus; species Synechococcus sp. SYN20. The sequence continues at coordinate 506,847 of NZ_CP047959.1, forward strand.
CACCTCAACGGTGCTGCGTTCAAGGTTGTTTCAGCGGTTGCTGCCGGCCAGTGAGGATTTGCGTTCTGTGATGGGTGAGATCGCTGCAAAACGAAGCGCCTCGATGGCACAAGTGGCTTTGAATTGGTGCCGGGCCCACGGAGCGTGCCCGATTCCGGGGCTACGGCGCCCAGCCCAAGCTCTCGATGCGGCAGCCGCGTTGAAGTGGTCGCTGAATACAACCGAGAGGCAAGCGTTGGATCAACTCAGTGAACGAACATTGGCGCGCATGCCAGCAAATCCATTTCAGAGTGCCTGATCAGCAGGATCAGGATCTGGACTCACAACCACTGGCAAGGACGATGATTTGCTCTGGAAGGGAATGACCTTTACCGGGGATGCACTGGAACTTTCACTTTCCTCCTGCGCCTTGGATTGTTCACAGGCATTCAAAGCTTCCTGAAGCAGAGAATCGAATGTGGCTCCTGGCAAACGATGTCTGGCAATCTCTAGGAACGTTCTCGGTAGAGACTCACCCGCTGCACTCAGGACAGCAGGGTTCTCACGGCGTTGCTGTTGCTCATCTTCAATCGCGCGTAGGAAGCGATGCGTCACATCGCGTTTGGTACACGCTTTGATCAGGGTGTCTCGGTCGGCAATCGGCTGATCAGCAATCTCTTCAAGTTCAACAATCCTGCGCTCGAGGCTCTCGAGCACTTCGGCAGCTTCTTTCGTGATGTTTGCGAGTTGTCCGTCCGATAGGAAGGGCATGTCTGCAACAAAGACTTTTCCATGATCTTTGAGGGCTAAAAAAGTTGGCCTTGGCCCTTGCCGATGCCCTGATGCACGGTCGTAATTTCCGCCAAGAGGCCTGCGGGGAGGCGTAGGACCAGCAGAAGCTCTTCTACGAGTCGTCCTTTGAATTCTATCGAAAGCCATTTCTAGTTAAAGATTTAACGCTCTTCTTGCGGCTGATGCCGAAGTGCTCTATCAACACTAACGATTTAAACCCTAAAAAGGCTTGAGAGTCCAGCCAGTTTCAGGAGCTGACGTCAACTGTTAGGGATGGAGCGGACCTCATGCTGGGAGTCCCAAGACGGACCCGTCTCCATCGCCGCTTGGTGAGCTTTCGATACGTCCGATGCTCCAGGCCTGAATCCCTTCCGATTCGCATGCTTTCTCAGCCATAGAAACCCCTTCTTCAGGAACGATCAAGCAATATCCAATTCCGAGATTGAAGGTGTGCCAGAGGTCCCGCTCGGGGATGTCGCCGTAGGACTGCAACCAGTTGTAGATCGCCGGACGTGTCCAGCTCGATGGGTCCACGCTTGCCTTTAGGCCCTGTGGAAGGCAACGCGGCAGGTTCTCAGGAAGACCTCCTCCTGTGATGTGGGCCATTCCATGAATGGGCGTTCCTGCGTCGAGCAAGGTTTTCACAAGCCGCCCATAGAGCTGTGTGGGAGTGAGCAAGGTCTCGATCAGAGGTTGTTCACTGGGGCCGAATGTGGTTTCAGCATTGGCACCAGCTTGTGCGAGAACCCTGCGGACCAGGCTGAAGCCATTGCTGTGAATGCCGCTACTGGCAATGCCCAAAATGCGATCGCCCGCTCGGATCTGCCGACCGTCGATCAATTGCTCCTCATCCACAACGGCCACGCAGAAGCCTGCTAAGTCGTAACGCCCTGGTGGATAAAACCCGGGCATTTCAGCGGTTTCGCCACCCAACAAAGCGCAACCACTCACGCGACATCCCTCGGCAATGCCCTCCACCACGGTGGCCATGGCTTCAGGGCTCAGCGCTCCTGTGGCCATGTAGTCGAGGAAAAATAGGGGTTCAGCCCCACTGGTGATCACGTCGTTGACACACATGGCCACGAGGTCGATTCCCACGTTGTGATGACCGCCATGGTCTTGAGCAAGTTCAAGCTTGGTGCCAACACCATCGGTCCCCGAGACCAGTAGAGGTTTCTTTAGGCCTTCGGGAAGGCGCATCAGGCCGCCAAAACCACCGAGTCCGCCCACGACCTCTGGCCGGTGCGTGGCTTCCACGCTCTTGCGGATTCTGTTGACGAAGGCGCGCCCCGCCTCCACATCGACCCCAGCGGTTTTGTAGTCCATTCAAAAATGCTTCACTGCAATGATCCTCCTCTTTCATGGCTCGTGCTGTGCCTGATCTGAGATCGTCCGAGCCATTGATGAGTGTGGCTTTTCTCTGAGATCAGGCTCCCTAATGCGTTATTCGTTCTGTTGTGTTGTGCAGCCCTGTGCGGGTGTGAGATCTCAGGGTTGCGTCAACGATTTCGTCCAAGCGAGATGTCTCAGCGTTCCTGAACAAGATTGAAAAAGGTTTTTAGCTTGCTCAAAGTTTGAAACGAGAGATCGTTCGGACCAGACGACCTTTTCCGCTTTGTTTTCGGGCAAGGGTCGCTCTAAGAAGTCCGAACCATCGACTTGCATGCACCGATCTTTCCCCTTAGCAACGCTCGCCACTGGGCTCTTCGCTACAGGCTTTGCCCTGTTTCCAGTGTTGGCGCGTGATGTACCCACCCTTGATCTCTACGACCCTTTCGAACCCTTGAGCTCGGAGTCCGTTCAGGCCTCTGCTCCAACAGCCCCGGCGGTGGCTCCTCCCCCTGCCGTCGCTCCGCCGAAACCTGTCAAAACGTTGGTTGTTTCCACCTCAACGGGAGAAGCCAGCTGGTATGGACCTGGCTTTTTTGGCAATCGCACCGCCAATGGAGAGGTGTTCAGGCCAGGAACCATGACCGCAGCGCATCGCACGTTGCCTTTTGGAACGAAAGTGAAGGTGACGAATCTCAGAAACGGCAAAGAAACGATCGTACGAATTAATGACAGGGGCCCATTCAGTGGCCATCGCGTCATCGATATCGCCCATGGCGCCGCTCAGCACCTTGGGTTGGTGTCAAGCGGCATTGCTCAAGTGCGCCTCGAGGTGCTCCGCTGAGCATTCAGGTTTGTCAATCCCTGCATGAACTTCAACGTTGGCGTCAATCCTGTGACGCCTTCGTGCATTTTGTCCCAACGATGGGGGGGCTTCATCACGGCCACTCAAGCCTGATTGCGGCGGCCTCCTGCCCAAAGGCAGGTGTGGCAGAGACCTTGGTGAGCGTGTTCGTCAATCCTTTGCAGTTTGGTGCGAATGAGGATTTCGCTCGCTACCCACGAACCTTTGAAGCGGACTGCGAACTGGCGGAGCTATCTGGTGCTTCGGCAATCTGGTGTCCAGACGAGCAGCAGATTTACCCCGGTGGCATAGCTGAAACCTGGCGGATTCAGGCCCCGAACTCATTGCAGTCAGGATTGTGCGGATCCACACGGCCTGGTCACTTCGATGGTGTGGTCACGGTGGTTTGCCGTCTGTTGGCATTGGCCAGGCCGCATCAGTTGTTTTTGGGGGAAAAGGATTGGCAGCAACTCACCATTCTTCGCCGCATGGTGGTGGACTTGGGCTTGGACGTCCGGGTGCGCAGTGTGCCCACCGTGAGGGATGGTGATGGTCTGGCTAGCAGTTCGCGCAACCGCTACCTCAACGCTCAAGAGCGCCAGCAAGGGGTGTTGTTTGCCCAGGTTCTACGCGATGCGAAATCTGCGTTCTTGAGTGGCGGCATGTCGCCGGACCCTGGTCAAGTTCGCCGTCATCTTGAGGAGGGAGGACTCGGAGTGGAATACGTCGACGTTGTTGACCCCTGGCTCTTAAAGCCTTCCCAGCCCCATGAGGCATCCATTAATTTGCTTGCAGCTGCTGTTCGATGCGGCAGCACCCGCCTGATCGATCATGCTTTTTTAATGACGCGTTCTCCCCTCGTTGCGATTGACGGTCCTGCAGGAGCTGGCAAAAGCACGGTGACCAGAGCCTTTGCTGAGCGCCTCGGGCTTGTGTACCTCGACACCGGAGCGATGTATCGGGCCGTGACTTGGTTGGTGCTGGAGCAGGGGGTTGATCCTGCTGATTCTGCGGCTGTGGACGTTGTCTTGAATGGTCTCGAGGTGGAACTTGAGCCGTTACAGCAGGGTGTGCAGGTGGTGCGTGTGAATGGCCACGAGGTCACCGACGCGATTCGTGATCCGCGGGTGACGGCGTCTGTATCAGCGGTCGCGGCCCATGCTTGCGTTCGCGCTGCAATGACTGCCCAGCAAAAGCGAATGGGTGAGGAGGGCGGTCTCGTCGCTGAGGGGAGAGATATTGGCACTGCTGTGTTCCCAGATGCAGAGCTCAAGGTGTTTCTTACGGCAACTCCCAAAGAGCGGGCCCGACGTCGTGCTCTCGATTTGGAAGCCAGAGGACACGAGGTGCCAGCTCTTCCTGAGCTGGAGGCACAGATTCTGGAACGGGATCGTCTTGATAGCACCCGTGAGGTGGCGCCCCTGCTTCAAGCAGACGATGCCATTGAGCTGATCAGCGATGGGATGAGCATCGAGCAGGTGATTGATGCGCTGGAAGATTTGTTCCGTCGTCGTGTGGGCGAAGAGGTCTGGCCCACTCCTGTTTAACGGTTTAGCGCTGAGGGGGCGGAGCTAAGAGGCCGTCAAGAAGCCCTTCACAGGCATCCTCGAGTAAATCGAGCACATGTTCGAAGCCCTGCTCACCTCCGTAATAGGGATCTGGAACCTCAAGCGTGTCTGCCCGACGTGCATGGCTGAGCATCAGGCGAATGTTGGCTGTGCTTCGGGGGCCGAATTCTTTGGCCATGCTGCTCACGTTGCGCAGGTTGTCTTGATCCATGGTGAGGATGTGATCAAAACTCTCTAAGTCGCTGCGTTCAAGTTGGCGAGCACGACTGGGCAGATCAATCCCGCGGCGCTTCGCGGCTGCTTGCATGCGTCGATCGGCTGGATTTCCTACATGCCAGCCCCCTGTCCCAGCGGAATCAACGAGAAACTGGTTCGTGAGTTTTCGTTGCTCGATGAGGTGAAGGAATACGCCTTCAGCGGCGGGTGAACGGCAGATATTGCCGAGACAAACAAATAGCAATTTTGTTGTCATGAGGGATTCACGCGCTGTAAAGCCAACTTTGCCCGCAGGCGCACCACGACCACTTCTTCAGATTCCCCTGCAAGGGTGTTCAGCGTGTGAGTAGCTTGCTCGCTTTGTCTCGCCAGAAGAGCGCTATGGAGGTGGCAAAATTCCAATCCGTAGGCTACGGCGTAGCGCACAACCCACTCTCCATCATCCGCAGCACGATTTAAGGCCTGAATGCAACGCTCTGTCCTGTCAGGCGACGCAACCGATGCCGCACTGATGGCTGCTAAGCCTTTGGCCGCGGCGCGACGCACGCTCGGGGCGATGTCTTGTTGGAGGGCCTGAATCAGAACATCTGTTCCGCGTGAATCCTTGAGTTCAGCCAAGGCGCGAATGGCCCACGCCCTAGCGCCGTAATCATGGGCATTGAGATTGCTGAGGAGGATTGGCACCACATCGGGGCCTAGAGCAATCAGTCCTCCCATCGCCACAGCTCCTACCGCTGGGTTGTTGAAACTGAGGACTTCGATCAGCTTTGGTGCTGCCTTGAGATCCCTCAATGTTGATAGTGATCGGGTGGCTTGGATCAGATCCAGGGTTGTGCGGGCATGATCGAGGTCTCGAATCGCGCTGCAGAGAAGGTCGGAGTTGGTCACAAGAGTGAATCCATGGCATCCAAAACATTGGAATCACCAGATTGTTCGGCCAATCCGCGCAAGGCAACCAATTTGAGGCTGTTTTCAGCGGCTGTGGCCTGAATGGCTGGTAGCGAGGGGAGCCATCCTGTGGCACCTAGATCGAGAAGCGCCCCACGGCGAACAAGCGGGGTTGGATCGTTGAGCAGTTGTTCCAACTGTTGAGCCCATCGTCCGTCTTGGGTGAGCTGCAACATGGCCCGGCAGGCTGCACTACGAATTAAAGCTCGAGCGTGGTTGCAAAAGGGACGAATCACATTCAGCACGTCGGCTCCGTTGCTGCCAATCGATCCAAGCGCTTCAAGAATTGCTTCACAGGGCTCTTGCAACAGTGCTGAGTTCGGACGTTCTTTGCCAGCGACGGTTGGCCCGCTGGCGAGAAGGGAGCAAAGCGCTTCTACGGCGTTGGAGGCTTGCATCGAACCCAGGCTGCGTGCAGCCGCTTCACGAATGCCGTAGTCATTTGATTGCAGGAGGCTTGAAAGGATGTGAGATGTGGAGGTGTCTTGGAGCCAACCAAGAGACCGAATTGCATTGAGTGCAACCCCGCGACGATCTTGATCGAGCGGATGATCCTCCAGTGCTGTCAACGTTTTGAGTAGTAGGGGCACAGTCTGTGGATGTCGACTGCGCATCCTTCCGAGCCACCATGCTGCGTAGTACTGATCGGATAGATCTGATTCTTGTCGCAAATTTCTGATGACTTGCTCCTCACTGAGTGGGGGGGTGTCGTTAGTTGCTGCAGGCGAGCTATTGATTAAGTCCATTGCGAAGGGATTTCTTCATCCCACGTTTTGGTTCGTAGAAAGCGAAACTCGCCCGCGATCGACCCCCAACAGCGTTCATGGGTCAACGGGTCATGCCCTCGGTCGAGAGTTTCTAAAGCATCGCCTTTGAGATGAAAGGTGCTGACTAAAACAGTGTCTTTCCCATCGCGATGCACGATGCATTGGCAACCAGGCTCCATTTCACCGCGGTAGCCACCATCAACCTCTGTGACTTGGTAATGGCATTGATCCATGGAGATCAGATCACTGTCCTGAATTTGCTTGCGACAGTCTGAATTAAACGTGGCATCGGCAAAGCGTTCTGGGTCCAGGAAGGTTTGATTCCAAAGCTTGATCACTCCTGGAGCGCGTTCTTCCGCTCTAATCACGCGTAAGCGGTAAGGATGACTGGGATCCACGGCATAGGTCTGCTCTAACAAAATGGATCCAGGTTTCAGGTGGAGGAGCGGTGTGTAGCGCAGAAAAATGTGAGCGAAAAAAGGCGGGTTTTCGAATGCCTGCTCTTGATTGCTGTATTCACCACATATCTGCTGAAGAAAACGGAGTACGGATGGCGTCATGTTCCGCCTTTAGGGATTGATTGACAATAAAAAAGAGCCCCTAGCTGGGGGCTCTTTGGACCAAAAACTCTTGGATTGATCCAGATCAGATCAGAGCGTTAATGGCGTAATCGATATAGCTGTTGGCCTCGGTACCGGCGTTGCCAGACAGCCCGTGGTTTGCCTTGATGTGCTTGAGGGCTTCCACATACCAGGATGGGGAAAGCTCAAACGTACGGTTGATCTCGTCGAGACCAGCGATCAGGTAATCGTCCATTGGGCCAGTGCCACCAGCTACCAGGCAGTAGGTGATCATGCGCAAGTAATAGCCGATGTCACGGGCGCACTTGGCTTTACCTTCAGGGGTTGTGGAGTAGTTCGAACCCTGCATCTGAGTGGTGTAGGGGAACTTGGTGTAGACGGCTTGCGCAGCACCGTTCACCAGAGAATCAGCCTTGGCGGTGAGTCCTTTGGCAGCCTCGAGACTAGCTTTGGCGCGATTGAAACGGCCAGAAGCAGCCTGAACTTCAGTATTGCTGAGGAAGCGGCCTTGTGAATCGGCTGCTGCTACAGCTTCGGTGAGGGGAGTTTTCATTGTTGAAAAGGGATTAAATCGTCGAGTCAGCTATGCCTGATCAGGCCACTGCAGCAGCAGCACGGTCGAAATAGGTGCCGATTTCACTGGTGAGTGAGGAGCAGTCACCTGAAGAGATGCCGGCTTTGTCGTTGATGATTGCCAGAGCAGCTTCTTTCATCAAGTTGACGCCAGCTGCAACTGAGGCGCCGGGTGTGCCCAAAGCCAAGTAGGTCTCGCGCAGACCATTCAGGCAACGATCATCAAGGACAGATGCGTCACCTGTAAATGCTGAGTAAGTGACGTAGCGGAGGATGATCTCCATGTCGCGAAGGCATGCAGCCATGCGACGGCTGGTGTAGGCATTGCCACCAGGAGCGATCAGTGCAGGCTGCTGAGCAAACAGTTGGCGAGCAGCGTTGGCAACGATTGTGGAAGCGTTGCTGGAAAGACGGCTGACAGAGTCAAGTCGCTTGTCGCTGTCGGAAACCATTGCCGACAGGGCATCGATTTCGCTGGAACTGATGAACTGGCCCCGGGCATCGGCCTGGGCGACAACCTTAGTGAAGGCGTCGAACATGGGAGAACTCCTTGGAACGTCTGGAGGGAAAAGTCTTCAGACCTGGATGAGGACGGCACGGAAGCTGTGCCCATCCCGTCGAGCCCGATTCTGCCTAAAGAGGCTTGTTGTCCTCGACAGCTGTTCATAATGTTTAACTCCCCAGACGGTGGAGCACCTCTGACCAGGCCGTTTTCACCCTTACTCGAGGTCGAATAGCACGCCATGGATGAAGTTCTCGGTCCACTCGGGGCCATGGAAGCGTCCAAGCATTCCGCGGGCTGGATCTTTCTCGGATCGATAGGCGGTGTACTTTCGCTGCCCGCTTAAGAGATTTTGTTCCCTATCCGAGCTCACTGACGTCGCTTCTTTGACGAGATCTATATAGAGGTGGAGGTAGTCGAGATAAGCCGGCATCACAGCCTTCTCAATCAGTGCATCACCTTCATCCCCAAGCGGTAAGCGCGTCCATAGGAAGCAGGGCGAGAAAAAGGGCTGGGCTTCTTCCGGTATTGGGCCTCCATCGGGGAGCTCTTGTCTCCAGCGCTCAAAGAGGGGAGTCAGCCTTGCCCAGACGTGTTCAGTGTGGCTCGCGTCCGATTTGAGTGCTGGTTGAAGATCGAGGGCGATGAGGTGTCCGTTTGGGAGCGTGACTAAATCGGCGCCAAAAAAAGGAAGGTCGTAGCTCGTTCTGGGATTCATCACCAGGTTGAGAACAGATGCGGCTGAACCGGCCTCTACGCATGCGGCTCTGACTTGTCGAAGCTTTTCAGTGCTGCAACCCCATGTCTCTGTGGTCGCACTGAAGGGCTTTTTTGCTGAGCCACCGGTGTTGTGCCTGTGCAAATAGGTCTTTTCAATCGGATAGGCCACGGGCTGCATCGGCAGCAGTTGCTCGATGGCCTGATCGAGAAACGGTGCCCAACGCCATCCTTCTAATTGAACGGGGTCGAGGCTGGATTGGCGTGAATCGCTCATAACGCAGCAGGGAAAAGAAAGGTATGCAGGAATTTGTCTGACCAGGCTTTCCCGAAATGGCTGGTAAACAAACCGTGAGCAGGATCGCGTTCTGCGCTGTAGACGTCGTATGCAATCTGAAGTCTGTCGACTTCGTCTGGAGGCAGCTGCGATGGAACAGCTTTGGCTGTGTCATGTAGGTCCCAGAAACATTTCATGAATTCGTTAAAAGCTGTGGGAAGTGATTCGTGGGCTTGCTCAGCTCCTCCCCTGCAGAACAACAGCCATGGAGAAAAATACTGATGGGGGTCAAAAGAGCGCATCGTTTCTTCTCCATTCAGTTCAGGGAAGCGTTCGTTGAGTGCTTTCAGGCCTGAAAAGTGACGTTTCAGATAACCCTCGTCTTGGATCAAGGGCTGAAAGTCGAGAACGGCTACCAATTTTTGACGGGCGCCAAACCACAGCAGATCAATTCCAAGAATTGGATGATCGAGGTCATGGGAGGGATAAGCCACGGAATTGAGAACCTGCAAACTCTCTCCGGCATCGAGACGTGTGACCCGCCAACGGCGAAAGCCTGGAACGTCCCATAACCAGCTGCGAATCGTGCTTGCGTTGCGCTCAGATCGCTGCAATTCAAATTCAGGAGAGATGGTTTGCACCTGGCCTCCCCTCGCTTTGATGTCTTGATGCAGAGTTTCGAGAAAGGGGTCGAACATGTCAGATCTCTCGTTCTGCGGTGTGCCTGGCAAGGGCCAGGATGTCAGCGTCGCTTGGGCAACGACGCTCTGTGCAGTAAGTCGTCATGGTGACGCCGTCCAGGTTTTGTACCGAGCTCACGCGCATGCGCAGCTGGTCGGTTACGAACCAGCAGCGTTCAATACCCACGCTGGTGTCGTATCGGGTCGTGATCGTGAGCACTCCATCTTCAGCAAAGCAGTAAGAGCTCAGAACCGCTTGTTTTTCAACGTACCCCTTGTCACGCACGAGGAACCCTGTGGCTGAATTTTCCGGGTTCACAACATTCACGAGTGCTGCTGCACGATCGTCACTGCGATCGCTCAGTTTGAGATTGCTTTCCCACCAAAAGCGCGCACCTCCGCAGCCTCGTGATGGGTCCACAGCCAGGGCTGCACAGATCGCTGCCACGCTCTCGTCATTGGGGCCGAAGGGCTCAATGATGAGGTTTGAATCTCCATCTTCATCGTCTTGATGGTCTTGGTGATGGACCACGCGACGAATCATCCAGATACCGGCGCTGGCCTCAAGGAACGCCGTCATCGTCATGGGTGATTCAAATCCTGGAGTTTGAAGAGATGCTCCGGCAGAACCCATGACCTCTAATGATGAGTCGCTCACTGTCATAGGGCCATTCGACTGAAAGGTAGGGACTGTCTCTGTTAATTGGAGGCTTTCACCGTTCGAACTTGTTCTTCGAGTTGATGGAGGATCTGGGTCAGACGTTGAAGCTCTGGGTGCTCCGCAATGGAGGCATCGATGCGCTTTTGCGGCAATTTGAGCTTTTGCCCCATGCCAATAACATCTTTGCGAAGACGCTCCATGTAGGCCGTTAGCTCTTCTATCGACTCCTGAAGTTCGCTCAAAGATGATTCAGCCATCGACAGTCAAAGGTTTTAAAAAGGCTAATAGAGGGGTTTGCTTGGAAAACCGCTGGCGCTAGTGGTTCAAATCTGAAGCAAATGTTAAATACTGGCCCTCCCTGCGCTGGTTGAGCAGAATTTTGGACTTCTCTCGGTCATGTAACCCTTTCCAGGACAAGCTCTTTCAGTGATCAGTTCAAAACGGTGACGAACCTTTGCGTGATCTGCTCAAAATGCACGGCCCCCCAGTTTGCGCCCCTTAAGTTTATTGAGCTTTCGACCACGAAACGGATACGTCAGGTTCTCTTGACCCCTTATCAAGTCTTAGGCCTCAAGCTCCCTTAGTCCGGCTCCCAATGCTCGACGCATTCTCCCGCTCAGTTTTGAGCGCTGACGCCAAAACCGCTCCTGTTGGTTCTGGCGACATCGCTGCTCTCCGTTCGTACGTTGCCGCAGGCAACAAGCGACTGGACGCTGTCAACGCAATTACATCTAATGCTTCCTGCATCGTTTCCGATGCAGTGACAGGCATGATTTGTGAGAACACAGGTCTGATCCAGGCCGGTGGTAACTGCTATCCCACCCGACGCATGGCTGCTTGCCTGCGTGATGGTGAGATTGTTCTCCGTTACATCTCCTACGCATTGCTCGCCGGTGACGCATCTGTCCTTGACGATCGTTGCCTGAATGGTCTTAAAGAGACCTACATCGCTCTTGGTGTGCCTGCACAGTCCGCAGGCCGTGCTGTTGCCATCATGAAGGCTTCAGCGACTGCGCACATCGGCGAGACCAACACCCCCGCACTGGGTGGAACCAAGTTCCGCAAGATGGAAACCATTCAGGGCGACTGCTCTGCTCTGGTTGCTGAGGCTGCCTCTTACTTCGATCGCGTGATCAGCGCCATCAGCTGAGTCATCCGGTTTTTCTCTTCTCAACGCAAACCTCCATCTAAAGGATCTCAACGATGAAATCCGTCGTCACGACCGTTGTGACTGCTGCTGATGCAGCAGGTCGCTTCCCTTCACAGAACGACCTCGAAGCCGTTCAAGGCAACATCCAACGTGCTGCTGCCCGTCTCGAAGCTGCTGAAAAGCTGGCTTCTGGTCTCGATGCAGTCACCAAAGAAGCTGGTGATGCTTGCTTCAACAAGTATCCCTACCTCAAGCAGCCCGGTGAGGCTGGTGAGAACCAGACCAAGGTGGACAAGTGCTACCGCGATCTGGGCCACTACATGCGCCTGATCAACTACTGCCTGATTGTTGGTGGTACAGGCCCTCTCGATGAGTGGGGCATCGCTGGTGCTCGCGAGGTTTATCGCGGCTTAGGCCTGCCAACTTCTGCTTACGTGGAAGCTCTCACCTACACCCGTGACCGCGCTTGTGCACCTCGTGACATGAGCCCCCAGGCTCTGAACGAGTTCAAGTCCTACCTTGATTACACCATCAACGCTCTTTCCTGAAGACGTTGATTTAGGTCCTTAAACGGAACGAAAGGAGGCCAATTGGCCTCCTTTTTTATGCCACTTCCCAAGCTAGCGATGAAGTGGATTGGTTTTCTAGTAGATTTATATGGACGATTTGATGGGTTTCAATCGTCTTTCATTGCTTTGATTTCATGGCTTCTTCGAATGACCAGCGTCGTGAATTGGATGATCTCTTCGCTGATCTAGCCCATCCCAATCCGAGGATTCAGCAAGAGGCTTATACAGCAATGGTTGATGATTGGCCGGAAGAATCTGTTCCACGCTTGTTGTCTTTACTCGATCAACCAGATGTTTCTTTGCGCCGCGCCGCGGTGCGAGGTTTAGGTGCTTTTGGAGTGTCGACTCTGCACCCCCTAGCTGACTTGTTTGCTCAGAGCACCGATGCAACGGTGCGGGCAAGTTGTGTGAAAGCCTATGCTCAGATCGCTTCAAACTATCCAGAGCAAGACTTTAGCTCCGAGGCGATGTCTCTCTTAGAAGTTGCTCTCGATGATGCCTCGCCAGTTGTTTCTCAGTCTGCCGTGATGGCATTGGGCCAAGTGGGCAAGCAAGCACTTCCTCTTTTGATTCGCATTTGTAAGGGTGGCAATATTGCTCATATTCAGTCTGCAGCCATGGCCCTCGCAGAAATTCCAGATCCTGCGGCAGAACAGTGCTTAAGAGACATTTTGGCTGACCCTGAAACAGATCCACTCTCGCGTGAGACTGTCGATGCTTCTTTAAGTCGGATGATCGGCTAACGCTAATGCCATAGAAGCTGATGGCCAAGGCTTTGACATCGATCAATCTTATTCGTCACGAGATAATTGATTGATCGCAAGGTTGAAGATGGTAATCACGCTGCTGTCTTGTTCGTTCTGAAGATCAGTGCGCAGTTTTGAGATAACTTGCGGGTCACCAAGTTTCATCAATGAAAGCGCTGCATTTTTCCGTACTTGGGGGTGTTGATCGCTCAACATTGGTAGTAGGAGTGGGGCTCCCCAGTTTGTGTCATGAAGCTTCCCTAGCAATGTGGTTGCCTCGGCTCGAACCTCTTCTTCTGGATCATTCAGTGCATTTTGCAGAAGTTCACGGGCGTCAAGATCGTCAAGTTGTTGGATCTGATCACCCAGTGCTGCAATGGCGGCTGTTCTCACTTGTGCATGTTCTGAACAGGCTGCTTTGCGCAGGGCTTCTGGTGCTTTTGCTCCCACAAAAGACAACCCCCAACTAGCTAGTCCTATTTGCATTTGACTGCTTTTAGGGTTGATGAGCACATCAAGAAGGCCATCAACGGACGCTGCACCAATGCATGCCATAGCGCCTACGGCAGACCCTTGGACGACAGGATCTGGATCCTCCAAGAGAGCTTCAAGGAGATCGGGTAGTGCTTTCACGTCATTAATTAACGTCAGCGTTTTGGCAGCAGCTCGACGAACCGTGACGTTCTCGTGCCGTCGCATCGCAATGCAAAGTGAGGGTACGGCAGCGCTGCCGATCGCACCCAAACTTTCCGCAAAAGTAAGTCGTAATAAGCCACGTTTATCACCTAATCCAGCCACCATCTTTTCAATGGCATCACTGTCGCCTGCAGGTATTTCTCCTTGGCGCAACTGTTGCTTAAGTCCTTCGGCAAGCTGCGCTGCTTCTTCTCCACTCAGTTGAATCGGATCAGAGCTATTGGGCTGAGCTGAAGGGTGTGACACTGGATGATGAACGCGATAATCCATTATCGACCTCGTTCGATCGCTATGGTCATGAAAGCAACGAGACTTGTGTGACTAGCTACGTTCTTTCTCATAATCTTCAAGTTCAGGATTCTTCTGTTCCTGCCCTTAGCTTCGAGGAGCTTGCTACTGCTTTGAAGAATGAAGACGCCTCCTTCACCTCAGTAGAAGCGCTGACACATCCTCATTGGAAGTTGAAAATCGAATCTTCTCTCAATCCTGAGACGTTTGCGGATCGTCTCACTTCGTCATGGCGTGCTGTTCGAAAAAATATGAGTCACGGTACCTACCATGCTGTGATGGCGTTGGGCGGCCGCAAAGACAGCCCCGGCAACCCCGGTGCCCCCCTTCAGGAAGGAGGCTGGGGGGTTGATGTTGTTGAGACCACCGATCCTGAAGCATTTTTGATCGCAATCAATTGGAGTGGATTGATCTCAGGGCGTCCAGCCGATGGTGTTGTCCAGGTCATTGATCAGTAGTTAGTTGTTTACTGGCGGCGCTTACGACCAGCTCGCTTTCTGGACTTCTCAGAATTGTCTTCTTTTGATGAAGCCACTTTGGGGGGAGTCTTTCCCATATGCCCTGATCCTGATGATGCGGCGAAGCCCATGTCGATTGATTCGATTGCAATCCCTTTGCTATGCATCGCCTGGATGGTCCTGGCAAGATGCTGGAGAGGGATTCTGATGACCTGTTGAGAGGAAAGACGAGAGCCCTGCTCAATCGTGGTTTTTATTAAGACAGAAGAAGCCTGTGTAGGGCCCATGCTTGCTAATCGAACCTTTACCTAGTCTCTCGCAGTTTTTTCGTTTGGCGAGAGTTGCTTAATTTTCGTTAGAGATTGATTTTGCCCATTGCTTGTCTCAGCATCCTTCAGACTTAGTAGATCAAGACCCAAAGGTGGCGACAGCGATGAGCGGTGCTTTCGACAACATCCATCCAGGGCTGACGCAGCCTGAAGCAATTCGACTGCTGTTAACGCCAATCGATCAGTTGGAGTCGCAGAGCGATCCCTACATGGCGGCTGCGCACTTGCTTAATTTTCCTGGTCCATCCACAGAGGAGGCTTTGCTTGCTCTTGTTGATGATCAGGACCAGTCTCAGCCGAGGCGTTTGGCGCGTCGTAAGGCTGTTGAAGTTTTAGGCCGCTTGCATTGTCAAGATGCGATTCCTGCAATCGGTCGTTGTTTGACTAGTGATGATCCCTATCTTGTTGAAAATTCAGCATGGGCCCTCGCTCAATTGGATTGCCAGGTTGATGCTCTCCATCAACAATTGATTTCGTTGTTGTCTCGTTCTGATCAAAATCAACGTGTCCTGATCCAGAGTTTGGCGGGTTTGAATGTGACCTCTGCTCTTGGGGTCATCGAGCCACTCCGAGATAGTGAAAGTGCAGGAGTCCGTGGAGCAGCCATCAGCGCATGTATCAAATTAGGTGCACCCTGTCTTCATCTCGATGTACTCAAAGAGCATTTTTTGCTGCCCAATCAGATGGATCGACAATCTGGAATTCAGGATGCAATCGATTGTTGTGCAAAGGAATTGCTTCCCTCTATTTTGCAGGCCCCAGTTTCTCCGGTCTTCCGAATGCGCGCTCTTCGTGCACTTTGGCCAGAAGGAGACTTGGGCTTGGGTGAACTATCGCTGCTTTCAGTTTTAGACTCTCTTCTCAATGATTTTCCCGGCGATTTAGAACTGGTTCATCAATATGATCAGCCACCGACGAATGAATTCTTGATTCAAGAACTTTTTGGAACAGATTTTAGTCGCTGTTATTTAGCTCTGAAAACTCTTAGTGATCGGTCGGCTGTTGAAATTTGGCCATTGCTCTATCAGCGCTGGATTGAAGAAGCTCACAATGATTATGGTGCACACTACTTTTTCGTGAGACTGTTTGGCAATCGTTGTGACTGGCCTAAGGATGCTTTATCCGTGATTGAACAGATCTTGGATGAAGCGATTGCTTCTCAGCGACCACAATTCATGAAGTCAAAGTCTGCTGCGGTCTTGTCCCTGTATCGGTTGGGAATTGTCTTTGATCAATGCAGACTTGCTGAGCTCTTATCGTCTAGCTCAATGCCTTTTTGGGAATCGAGATATGCAGCGTTGATGGTTTTGTCCGATTCGATGTTTGACTCAGATAGGGGTGCTTTTTTGGAATCATCAGGTCTTGACCCTAACCCCTTTGTTGCTGCTCGAGCTCAGGCGATGATGCGAGATGTGATTTAGCCAGACGATCTATTTGATGCTTGACATAAAAAAGGGGCGAAAAATTCGCCCCAATCAATATGGATGAAAAACTCAGCCTTGAATCAGGCGAGTGAATTGATCACATAGTCAAGTGCACCGTTGTACTCGGTGAGAGCTTGTGGGCTCAGGTCGCGAGGGGCGCAACCGTCGTTACGCATTTGGGTGAAACCAGCAACGTAGGTGCCGGGGTCGATGCTGAGGGCCTTGTAAACCTCGCGCTGACCATTGATAGCCAGTTCGTCGAGAGGGCCTGTGCCGCCGACAACCAAGGAGTAGTTGATCAGACGAAGGTAGTGCACGAAATCGCGCTTGCACTTCTCTTTGCCTTCAGTGGCGCACTGGCGAGGCTGGCGGCCGGTGGCGCCGTTGGGGAACTGGGTGTACACAGCGTCAACAGCACGCTGAGCAATCGCATCGTAGTTTTGAGCGATTTTTTCAGCAGCCTCAAGACGGGCAGCAGCGCGTTGCAGGGAACCCTGCACAGCTTCCAAGTCGGAGCTGGTGGGGAAACGTGATCCGCTGTCAGCGGAGCCGATGGCGGTGGTCAGGACAGACTTCATTGATTTTTAGAGATGTGTTTGGTTGAAAATCTCAGATGAGCTTCAGCTGATGGCGCTGATCACCATGTCGAAGTAGGAGCCAGCTTCAGCAGACAGAGCGTTGCAATCACCCTGAGTCACAGCCATCTTGCGCTGGGGGCCAGTGCTGTTGTTGGTGTTGGTGATGTGGGCACAGGCAGATGCCTTCATGATGGCCACAGCACGTGCAGCGGATCCGGAAGGAACGCCCAATGCGGCGTAGGTCTCGCGCAGACCATTCAGGCAGCGATCCTGAAGTACGGAGGCATCACCTGCCAGCAGTGCGTAGGAGACGTAGCGCATGATGATTTCAGCATCACGCAGGCATGCTGCCATTTTGCGGTTGGTGTACACACCACCGTTTGGAGCTGTCAGTCCTGTGTTCTCGCAGCAGATGCCTGCAACAGAGTCGGACACAACACAGGAAGCGTTGCTGGTGATGGCGTTCACAGCGTCGAGACGCTTGTTGCCTTCAGAGATGAATGAGCGAAGTGCGGAGAGCTGGTCGCCACCAATGAAGCTGCCGCTGGAATCGGCGGAAACAGCTTGCCTGGAGAATGCGTCGAGCATAATAAAATGCTTACAAGAGGGGGGACTTAGATGCGATGCATCACCACGGGACCGTACCTTCATCTGACAGCTGAGAAGCATTCTTCTCTGGCTTCTCAATACAAGTTTGCACTTAAATTATGAAGAAAATATAAAGCCTCAGTTCATTTTCTCCAGAACCCGGGTACACGACCATCTCAGGGGCTCCCAGGGGTGTTCCGCAGCGAGTTCTTTGATCAGGGGCCTTTGGTCATCCAGGCGAAGGCGAAGACAGCTCCAAGCGGCCGCGATTCTTGATTTGGAGTACTGAGGGCCGGTTTCTTGTAGGGCTCCTCTCACCAGGTCGCTTCGTTCATGCAGCTCGAGCAGACCAACGCAGCTGGCCAGGAGATAGTGCACTCCATAGTCGCTTCCCTGATGCTCTTCAAGGTCGTCGATGAGAGCAAGGCGTTCAGCAGCGGGCATCTCGCACAACGCTTTGGCTGCCGCGTATTGACGGGCTTCATCGCGGTGTTGCAGGCCATCGCGTATTGCCTGAGCTTCCGGGGAAATCGGAGACAGTGGATCGAGGGCAAGCGTTCGCGGATCATCTTGAAGGAGCGTTTCCAGGAAGGTGCTCGTCTTGTCTTTGCTGTTGGCGTTGCGGCTGACTTCGCTTTGGGCCTTGGCGATGAGAAATGCGCTTTTAGCCCTCAGGGGCATGGAAACGGGACAGCGGGTGAGCGCTTCTAAGGCCGCCAAGTGTTGGGCATCACCTAAATCAATGACGGCTGCCCGGCGGCGTCCTGGGTTGGTGTCTTGTAATTGATTCAGCAATGGCCCCAAGCTTTCGTCTCGATTGGTTAGCCGTAGGGCATGGGCATGGGCCGCTCCTGCGACTAAAGGATTTAAATCTGCGCGCAGTTCCGCAATCACACCGTTGCTATCTGGAAGGTTCAGACGCATCAAGGCCTGAATAACGGCACGCTTTTGGTTGTCAGGACCGTTCAGTGCAGTCAGTAATTGCTGCTGCTGTGTAGTAGTCAGTGCTGCGCCAATGCGTGCAATGGAGTCAACAGCGTTAACGACCGTTGGTTCGTCTTGATCGGTCAGAGCATCGATCAAGACAGGGAGAGCTGTTTTTTGTTTGCGTCGACCAAGCGCCTCAAGAGCTTTTCGGCGGGTGATTCGTTCGTAAAGGTTGTCGCTTTCCTTTGATGCAACTTCAATCAATCGATCAAGAGACTGTTGCGATGTACAAGCTCCAAGGCGCGATGCTGCTAAGTACTTAACACCGGGATTATCGAGTTCGCTTGGATCAGTAATAATGAGATTGAGAGCATTCTCCTCACTCATCCCTGAAAATAATGTGTCAAAGCGCTCACTCATTGCCGAAAGGGAAGAATGGGATTTTGATGCCGGCACTTGGCTTAATGCCTCACAAGGCCCGAGCCTTTAGCTCTGGGTTTGAGCCTTATCTCTATACTAGGGTCCAGGCTCATTGGAGTATCAATGTGACGTCCGAATCTTCTGCATTGAGTGAGATCTCTCGCTTTGTCAAAGCATTTGATCTGGACGATGCTTTGAATGCTGTTGCCAGTATCGAGGATCTCAAGACACTTCTCGTAGATTTTGACAGTCCGCTCTCTGGATCCTTGATTCCACTGGAGCAGGCAACTCGAATTCCAAAGATCCTTGTTGACTCTGGTATTACTCAGGCTGGAATCCCTTGGCGAACGCTTCAATGTCCTGGTGGACCTCTTGTACTACAAATGATTTGCGAAAAAGTTAATTTTGCTCTTTGGATTGAGGAGTGCTGAATATGGCATCATCTGAACTTGATCGGTTTGTTCAAGCTGTTATTGCTGATCACGGCATTGCTACTGGAATTAAGACTCTTTCGACACATTATGATTTAGTGGCTTACGCAAATATCAGGGGCTTTTCGATTTCGTTGATTGAATGGGGGCGGCATATTGCGATGGACTCGCTTCAGTCTACTGATTCAGAGTTGGAATTACTCCAATGCGCGGACCCAGCTCACTGGAGTTGGGCCTTTCGCCAATTGTCAAGTTGGCGTCCATTGTTAATGGAAGGTACCCTCACTGAAGGATTGCTGGGTACGGCTGATTTTGGCTCTATCCCTCAAGAAAGTGATCAAAATGAGTTTACTGAGCCAACTACTGTTGCTCATGATCTGAGGCCGATCAGCGATATTCAGCGGGATGAAGCCCTTGAATCTTTTATCAAAATGCTTAAAAGCAGGCCTGATCTAAAGGATCAAGTGAAGTTTGCCAGGGATCAGGATGCAGTTATTGAACTTGCCAATGCTGAGGGTTTCCCTATTGACTCATTGACGCTTTTGCGTCGATGGAACAAAGTTTCAGACTTCTCCAAGCCGACCTGGTTTGGTTGGTTTGACGAGTAATCATCCGTTTTCAGCTGATCTCGGCATATCGCGTTTGAGATGTTCCGCGCTTCGCCCAGTAAGTCACAATGCCTTCTCCCCCTGGGCGAGGCACTGGTGCATTAGCACGAAGTATTTTGAATGTTCGATTTGGGCCCATGGGCCAATTGCCTGCAGCTGAAACGGAACGAATCTTTCCACCAAGCAACTCGATGCATCGCTCGAATTTTTCGAGATGGCTCTGATCGACAGTCTCGAAAATAAAATCTGTTCCAACACAGATCAAGTGTTGCGACCGGATCCATGCTTTTAATTGTTTTTCCGCATCTAGCGCGGACATTCAAACCACATGCTGCATTGTTGAATCATCTTATCGAAGCCAGTCGAGGCTTAGAGAGTCTCCAAGTGAGGAAACTCGATTGAATTTTAAGGGCCCATGTTCGGAGCCCCATTTTTGTACATGGGTTTCTGGATTGAAACCTCGATCACGGCTAACCCAAGTGGTGCTGTCAACATCCACCTCGCTGATGAGGTAGGTCATTTCCCCATCGCGTGGGACCAAACATTTGTGACCGGGTTCTACTTCGCCCCGATAACATCCAGCACCGACCTCGCGAAAATGCATGTCACATCCACAGCGAGGCGCGAGGGAATCCACTTTTAGGCTGCTCAGCAATTCCGGACGTTGACCTGCACCGGCGAGCCTCAAGGCATCAGAAAATCCAAAATTTTCAACAACAAAGACGTCTTCGATGAGCTTCAGTCGATGGATCCCTTGTCGATAGGGACTCCATGGATCATGGTCGTAGCTTTGTTCTGAGTAGAATCCAGGCCCTTTTAATATTTCCCAGACTAAAGGCCTGAAATAGATATTGATGTGGGCAAAGTCTTTGGGATTGTCTTGGGATTGCTCGAAATTGCTGTAATGCCCAGCCAGTGTTTTTGCAAATTTCAATAATTCTTGTTTAGAGCGCATCGATCATTGATGTAGTTACTGAATGTTTAAACGCCTTACTTCTGACGCAAATGAAGTTTGTAAGATCCCTGACCCTGCTGATGTTCGTAATACGGAGGAACGGCATCTTACATTTTCAGATACAAACCAAATTCTTTCTTCTGCAATGGATTGTTCGTACTGTGTTTTGAGTAAGAAGGTTCCATCCTCGAGGAATTGATAATCTGAGACTGCGAATTCTGATTCTGCGTAACCTACGCTTCTGATTATTTTCCCTTCTCTCTCGTTGGTTGGAAGCGGAACGAGAATGCAGGATCCTGATGTTACATCGCTTGGATCGTCAGGTTCCCAGTCGCTTTCAGCTTTCCAGTCCATCTGAAAGGGACATGTTGATGTTGATTTTGGAGCTATATTTGACGATTGAATTAATTCTTGAACACTTGTAGATGAGGGATCAACGCTTTTGATTTCAACTTCGCTGAGTACATCCTCAAATTGCTGGAAGGCTAAAGAGTGACCAGAACGCATTGAGCGCCATTTGCCTTCGCTTTGTTGGACGAAGGACTCAATATTCATTCAGATGTGCGTCAATCGTTGCCGACGTGACAGTTTGATGAGGTTGATTGATGTGCACCATATTCACCATGGAGTCAATCATCATCGACATGGCCATCGGAACGCCAGAAACCGAATCATGGAAACTCTCGTTTTCTCCTGACGTTTTTCGGTTGGAGGGGTTTCTAAAGATTGGCATGTCGTTTTGAGTAATTGAAGGAGCTAACGGCTTTGGCTGCGATCAAGCCAAATTGGGGCTGGAAATGTCAGACCCCAATCATGACTGATTCGATCTGCTCATTGAGCAGATCTCCCTAAGGGTTAAGCATTCGCAATAGAGATGATGCGACCGCGTTGCGCTTGGATGCTTTTGATTGTTGTGGACAGGGAGTTGTAGCTGACCACGGATCGCTGGGCCGAACGGCGTGCCGTTCCAAGCTGAACACGTGAGGTCCAAATAATTGTGTAACGGCCACCACCGCCAACGGCCTTGCGAGCTCTAGCTGCTGTGGGATTGGTGTTGGAGGCAATGCTGGTGAGCAGGATCGATGCTTTGCTCCCATCGAAACCTGCGAAGCCGGGGTCGATAGCGTTGTTGCGTTGGTACGCAACGGTACTTTCGCCAACAACTGACGTCGCTGTTTTGGCAAAAGGAACAGTGTCGATGCCGAAACTCTTGAGATATTCGTCGCTGTAGGTGTAGCTGGCGATCTCAGCTTCGAATCCCTCTGTTGCAAGTCTGTTGACGTGCTCGCTGATCTCAGCCTGATTACGTGGAGGGCGTCCCATCAGGTGCTTGAAATTCAGTTCTACAAAGCGATAAGGACTGTTCGGTTCGAGTGTGTAACGCCGATAGGTCTCCGATTGGGCTAACGCAGTGATCAGCCCTTGAACGGTGAGGTCACCGTTCATGAACAGCGCATCGATGGAGGGACAGACATCGAGTTCCATCAGATAACGGTTGCCGAACACCTGGCGGTAAGCGGCTTTTAGAACAATGGAGGCTTGCTCTCTGTCCTGATTGGCAGCGCAGGTGAGGGTCAAAGGGGCAGTCATGGTGGTGGGGGAAAGAAAAAAAGAAGGCTTCATCACA
Source organism: Synechococcus sp. SYN20 (assembly GCF_014279555.1). Classification (NCBI taxonomy): domain Bacteria; kingdom Bacillati; phylum Cyanobacteriota; class Cyanophyceae; order Synechococcales; family Synechococcaceae; genus Synechococcus; species Synechococcus sp. SYN20. The sequence continues at coordinate 529,075 of NZ_CP047959.1, forward strand.
GACGGTGGTCGGATGAAGCCAAAGAGCGTCAAGGAGGATGAAAAGGGACGCATTGGATCCCTTGCTAGGTCACATCACTTCGGTGATGGAAACGATCCGACCTCCACGGCGGTGGATGTACTTCATTTGGCTTGTCATGTCCTTGCCTGACACCAAGTAGCTGGCATTCGGTGTCCTTTGACGTCCACCGGCCGGTTGTGCCTGCACCACGATGCGGAAACGCCGCTTGGTGGGATCAGGGGAGCCAGCAATGGCACTATTACGATTGCTGCGGACTGTGGTTGTGCGCCATCCACTGGGCACAGTTTTCGTAGCTACGGATGTAACAAGAGACGAACTGTTCGCCACGGTGTCGCTGGCTGCATAGCCCTCGGAGAGAGACAGGTGACGGTTGAAGGCCAGTTGTGAGCGTCCCTGCTCAGAGAGGATGCGCATGTATGGAACCGTGTCCTCGCCGAATGTGCTTTGGTATTCGGCGCTGTCGACGTAGCTATTGATTTCAGCTTCGTAGCCTTCGTTGGCAAGGATTTGGATGTGCTCGCTCACCTCTGCTTGAGAGATGGGTGCACGTCCAAGCATGTGCTTGAAGTTCAGCTCAACAAAGCGATATGGCGCGTTGGTTTCAAAGAAACGACGCACATACTCCGATGACAGGCAGATGCCACGAACCAACTCACGAGTGCTGTAGTAACCCTCAGTGAACTTGCTTTCCGCCGACAAGGCCCTCTCTGATTCCATGAGATGGGGATTGCCCATCACTTGGCGATAGGTGGCACGAATCAAGGCGTTGACTTGATCCGCGCTGTCACCAGGGCACCGTTGGAAAACCTCCTGTTCCCGTTGACCAAGACCGAAGCCCACATAGGCGTCGCCCCGTGCTGGCATCGAGTCGCCCCCATCGCTGCTTCTGCGGACCTTGGAGGAGAACTTGACATTTGTTCCCATGCCGCTGCTCTTCGCTCCACCCGCGGCGGAGACGGAACTGGGAAGCTGAATGTAAGGAACGGCTCCTCGGGCAAGGGTGTTGCTCAGCTGACTGCGAGCGCCAACGGCACTGTCGCTGATGGCAAAACCACGCTCAAGAGCGGCGATATTGACAAAGCTGCTGGTGGGGATGCCTGCGGCAGAGGTGAAGGAACGGGTGTAAGGAACCACGTCATTGCCAAACACTTCGGCGTATTCAGCAGAATCAACGATGAAGTCGATGACAGCATCGTGACCAGCTTCTGCCAGCAGAGTGATGTGCGCAGACATCTCTGCCTGGGATGTTGGAGGACGACCCAACAGGTGCTTAATGTTTAGTTCAACACCGCGCATGGGGGCAACGCCTTGGAAGAAACGTGCGCGATAGAACTCAGTCTTTGCAAGGCCTCTCACGAATTCGCGTACATTGCGTTCGCCATTGCAGAACTGAGCCTCTAGTTCTCTCGAGCGCTCATGTTCCATCACATGAGCATTTCCATAGACCTGACGGTAGGAAGCGTTGATTGCTGCTTCGAGCCCAGCTGCATCGTCGACGGCGTAACGCTGCATCGTTCCGCCATGGGGACAATCTTCGTGATTCCGCGGGCCGATCGCAATTTTCATTGAGGCGCAGGATTGGCGCAGAAACTCAGCGTTGCTCAGTGCTGGCTTGTTGGCTGCATTGCGATTCCTGCTGAATGAGACAGGGTTCGAGTTGAGGGAGCTGGCTCCGAAACCTTGAGAGGCGGACATGGGGGTTGGGGGAGAGGGAAGGGAGAGGTGGTCGCTTACTTAGGGCGACAAGGAAAGATGGATTGGCGTGTCATGCAACTGCCAATCCAGGATTCGATTCAGTTCGAGGGGGTGATACTGGCGATCTTTCCGCCTTCGGCATGAATGCGTTTGAACTGCTCGGAGAGCTTGTCGAAGGGCACGTAATACACACGGTTTGAGCGGGTGTATCGAGAGATGCGACGAACGTTGTTGGCGCTGTAGCCAGTAACTTCCACGCGATAGGTCTTGCCTTCGTCGCCAGCACCAACGCCAAGGCGTGTTGGAGCATCCTGGAGATTCTTGGAGGGTCGGAAACTCCAACCCTGCGTGTCAATGGACGACGGAGGCACGACGGCTAAAGGACGGTTCTGATAAGCAGCACCACCCAATTTGCTGGTGATTCCAGAGAGGTCGCCTTTCAAGCTGCTGCTGCTGTTGCCACGCAGAAGCTGGAAGCTCCAAGTGAATTCCTGCATGGTGGTGCAGCTTTCGGTCTTCCACCCTCGCTGGTAAGGCACGGTCCACTCCCCAAACGTATTTTGGTAATCGTCTGAGTCCAAGAAGCTGTCGATATCGGCGTTGTAGCCCTTGCTGTCCAGGCGTTCCGCATGGGTGCGCATCTCCTGGAAATCCACCGGAGCCCGACCAAGAAGGTGGCGAAAGGCCAGCTCGATGTAGCGATACCGAGGACAGGCATCGAAGAAGCGTGCGCTGTACAGCTCACTCTTGGCAACGACGCGAACAAACTCGCGCACGCTGATTTCGCCAAGTTTGAACTGGGATTCGGCGACGAGCTGACGCTCGCTGTCCATCACGTAGGCATTGCCGAGTACCTGCTTGTACACGGCTGTGATGATTTGCTCCTTCTTGGCGTCTTCATCGCCTGGAATCAGTTCAAGGGGAGCTTCGCTCTCTGCTGAGAAGCGCTCAACGCCGAGTAACGAAGCGGGACCGAAAGGCATAGAGCTCGCTGGGTGTTCGCTCTATATGTTCTGACAACCCTTTTGTTAGCAGGGCGATTCTTTATAAAGCTCAATCAATTGTGTTGGAGTGTTGCGTGACATGACCATTTTGGCTTTGTGTCGGCGGCTGGACTGATAAGTGATAGCCGAAGAAGATGTGGCTGAAGCCAGTTCAGGACAGTGATTCCAGTGATTCACGCGTGTTTTTACGCGTCATGGGGTTCCAGCAGTCCAGTTCGAGATACGGACGTGCCAGCAAGACTCCCAATTGCTCTCCTAAGCCGATACACAAAGAAAAGTCGGCTCCTTTGATGGACTCCACGCTTTCAAGTCCTGCATTCGTGAGGTCTGCGCCTCGAAAGTCTGCATAGTCGAGTTGGCAGCTACCAAAGCGTGCTCCTCGGCAGCGGGCTGCCCTCAGCACGGCATGGCGGAGGTCGGCTCCGACGAGGCGAACATCGTCGAGCAGGGTTCCGCTGAGATCGGCTCCACTGAGGTAGGTGCCCATCAAAGAGGCTCCACGCAAATCCATGGCCCGTAAATCAGCTCCGTTCAGGAATGCTCCATTGAGCTTTGCTCCAGGCCCAACTGCGCCTGAGCTGCGAACGTCAAATCCTTCAGGCCAGTTTGTAGTGCTGTCGTAGCGGGCTAAACGCAGATCAACGCCATCAAGGTTGCAGTGCGATAAGTCGCAACCGCTTAGATCAACTCTGCAGAGTGAAGCCCCGCTGAGATCAAGTGTTCCAAGCGATTGGCCTCGCCAGTCGGCTCCTCTCGCATCTTTTCTCCCCGATGCCACTGCATCAGGGAGAGTTTGTTCAGGTGGTAGCCAGGTGGAGAGCTCAAGCTCAGCGGTCACGGCAATTAACGGGTGCTGAGCATTGAGCCTGCCACGATGATCAGCACCCGTAGAACTTCGACACTGCCAACCAGGGCCAGACCCAACCAGAACTTCTTAACCCAGGCTGGTGGCTCTTTGATCCAGGCAGGAGTGACGCTTCCGCCTGCCATGTCGCGGGTTTGCAACTTTTGGGTCCACTGCATGTCACGCCAATCGCTTCCGTAGCGAGGGAAGCGCTGGTAGATCGGCATTTCGCCAGTTGCGGCGCCAGGTATCACTCTTGATCGCTGGTTTGGAACTTGGTCGTAGCCAAACGAATCCATGTATTCGCCGCTGTCGAGTACAGCGTCGACAAAGCCAGCAAATCCGAGATTGCCAATCACAATCGACCAGCTCAGCCGTTCACCGTCTCCATGAACAGGGCGCCCAAGAATTCTTCCAACAACTTGATCCACGAGGCGGTAATTGCTGTTGCAGGACACGTATCCCTCGGTGAAGCGCCGGGATAGCAAGAGGCCGCGAATGAAGTCGCGCATCGTGATGCTTCCGTTGCGCAGCTGCGACTCAAGAAAGGGATCTCTGTCTGCCTTCATGGCATGAAAGAACACTTGCCTGTAAGCGCTTTCTATTTGATTTGTGAGAGACGTCCAGTTCTCACCGTTTGCTGCTGCTGCGATCACAGTTTGATCGAGAGGTGCCTCCAGGCCGCCAAGATCGCCAACGCGTTGGTTTTGGCTGGTGAGGGGGTAGTCAAGCCGTGGCAGAGGCATTAGGTGTTTGTGCCCATAAATGTGGTGATAGTTTCCCTTGAGATACCCCAAGGACTATCAATCGTTCGTCTCTCTTTACGTCCTAAAGATTTTTAACTCTTCTGTTCGTGATCGAACTGAAACGCACTGATTTTTTTGATGAGGTGGTTAAGGGCACTTTCCAGCAAGCCCACATCGTGATTGGCTCCAGCATGGGAATAGGCCGTGCAGGCGAAATCGCGAAGGTGAGAGAGGGCGATTAGTAAGGCGGGCACAGGAACATTGAGAAGGGCATAGAGCTCTTCCATGGCCTTGAGCCCAGAGGGGTCGGTGAATGTGCTCTCGCCTGCTGCAACGGCGTAGAAACTGATCCTTAGAAAGTGAAAGCAATCGCGCCAGCAGGCATCAGCACGTTCCTGAGGGTAAAGAGCACCTCCGGCTAAAACGAGGCATGGCTGTTGATCGAGCAGTGCTTCGCGAGCGCTGTCAACCAAATTAGAAGCTTGGTTTTGAAGCTGAATCAGCGGAGAAGATGTCACTCCGGAGTAGTGGCAGGCATGAGTGATTTCCTCCGCTGTGAGGAGCCTTACTTCGCGGTTTGCATTGGCAAGGATGTCTCTTAGATCACTGTTGAGAGATTGCTTATCTGGCAATCCGAAAATCTGTGCTCGTTGGGCAAGAGATCGGATTTGTTCAGGTGATGGCGATGTGCTCATGGCGTGATGGCCAGATCTAAAAGCTGTTCATCAACGATTGGCGAAGCGGTTAGCCAACCGTGCCGCTCCAGGTAAAAAGCCCAGGTGATGTCTGCTCCGAGTCCAGGGCAGTGGTCTGGCAAGGCTTGGGCAAGGTCCAGGGAGACGCCGAGCTCGCTCAATAAAGGAACGATCCCTTGAGACGAGTCGATGCGCGCTGCGCGAATCGCAGCGCCAACAACCCACGTGAGGCTCGTTGCCTCGAGTGCATCACTGTTGCTTTCGCAAGCCAACAGGACGTTGCCAGGTTCCTTGAGGCCAAGCAGGGTGTCGCGCCAAAGTTTGAGATCGTCAGCTTTGAGGTTGATTCTCAGCACCCCATCCCCGATGGAGTGCTGGCATTCATTCTCAGGTTGAATCTTTTGGATCAGAGCTCTGATCGCGGAATCGGCTTCACCGTTCATCACAACAGCTCAGATCGCAGAATCTTATCTCTGCTTCTTAAAGGCGTTCGAGGACGGGAAGGAGTTGCCTTCCCTGACTTGAGGTTTGCAGACAAACAAAACCATCGCTGGAGTCTTTAGGACCTAGGGGTTTTGAGCGCAGCCCCTCTCAAGATGCCTATGTCCCTTGCGAACTGCACGCGAAACCGCGCACTGATCTGGTAGGCAACCAACTGTCTGGATCTTTCGGAAAAATTATCAGATGGTGCATTCGTCTCATTCACGAGAGTTTGAGATCAGAGTGGACAAGTTGTTTGTGATCGATACCATCAGTTTTCGATGAGCTCGGAGTTCACACCAATGACCATTTCTAGTCAAGACATGGTTCAGCAGTTGAGCGGACAACTGCACTTGGTCAGTGAAATTGCTGAATCTTTGACGCTCAGATTGCTTGCGCTCGAAGAACGATTTAACGAACTCTCCGTTATTTCGGAGTCTGATGAGTCCGAACAAGCTGAGGATTCTGAAAGCTTTTTATTGCTTGCCGATAGTAGCGATCGCCTCGAGCAACTCCGCGGTTTGCTGAGTGAGAGGGTTGAAGATCAGACACAGTCAGAGGTCCCTCGGCTTGAAGCCGTGACCGATTCTCATCACGACTCAGACGACGTTTTGGATGAGCTTGAAAATTCTGATCTGGAGCAAACCGTGTACATCAATGATTCACAGGAGCCACCCTTAGACACCATCGATCGAGGCATAGAGCAAGCTGACGATCTACTATCAGCTTGATCGGTCTGATCCATCCAGGTTGAGCAATCGAACCCTAAAGATGGCGACCTGACGTGCTTGCTCGGGCTCAGTCTGGAGAAAGGGATGGTCGTTCATCTGTGCAATTACGACGTCGATGCGTTCATCAACGGAAAGAGCTTCAAATGCCTTCGCTGTTGCTGATTGCTTCCATGTTCGGTCGAACACCATCGCAAATCCGTCGGCATTGTTGAAGGTGCGATCATCATCAATCGGTACGCGTATCATTCGTGGTTGGAAGCAAATACCAGGATCCAGATTTGAACTAGGGGCGTTTCGACAATTTGCCCCCTGAAGCATTCAAATTGGTGTAGCAGTGCTGCTAAGAAGCGCCTAGGAGGCGTTCTTGCTTGTTGCTGCTCTACCTTCCCCAAGCCTAAGAGCATGTTGTTCGGTAGTTCCAATGCATCCCTGAGGCTTGCATTCGATACCAGAACTCTATTCCTCTTCTGCTTCAATTGGTTTGTTGAGCCTGACTGCGTTGTTTGATGCGCTCAGTTGTGACTATGGCAGACAGCTCTCTTTATTGCTGGGAAGCTAGAAGATCTATTTTGTCAAAAAATATTTTGTTTCCTGGTTGACCCTCATTGCCTCTGGTTGGATGTATTAGGTCATCCCTTTTGTATTTGTTTTCAGCGTCTCATGTACGCATTAGCGTACTGATCAATGACTCTTGCATCGTAATGTCGGGAGGATAAGACTTCTGTAATTTTATGTGCCATGACTCTAGATGTTGCAGAATATCGATGTCCTAATGGTTTGAGCTTTTTCCCCTGATCTCTTAATGTGGGTATCTTGGTTGCTCGATATTGTTCTTCGGCTAAATCGATCATATCTCCACTGCTGTTCTCAAGCCACCAGTGGTAGTCATCTGTTTCTTCTAGTTTACGTAAACCTCTGATGCAGTCAAAATCTTTCCAAAAGAAGCGATGCAACGTATGCATGGCAAATCCATGCCACCCTCTTGTCTGGCTCACTGGCGAAGGGGGTGAGCTTTTTGTTGACTGTTCTGGATCCTCTATCTTGATCTCTTCACCAAACTCTTTTTCAATCTCATGAGTGGAATGCAACCACTTTTTCCCTTTCGACCTTTTCTCTTGCAGCATTCCCATCCGATTGATGTAGAGATCTAGGAAGCACTGAGAGATCGTGAGAATATTTCGATCTGTTGATGGGATTGATAGATCTCCATCGCAAAACTGATCGGATGGAAATAGGCCATCAATGTGCGGCTTTAACACCCTTTTCCCATCAACACAAAGATGGCCGGATCGACTAGAAAGTAGAAAACCCATTTGGATTCGTTAAATCTCTTCTGAATGATTTAATCCACTGAGCTTACCTCGCGCGTGTGAGGTCTCATCAGTTTTTCAGGCCTTCCATGTGCCTAGTTTTCGATTTCATGGCACTTGTCCTGGTACAACAGGTTGGGGTTATTTAGGCCTTTATCGGTTGAGAGCAGCGTATGTTGGACGCTGCACAGTGAATGGCCAGGAGCTGAATGGAGAGGAAATGCCACGAGTTGGAGCCTTTGTGGTCTTCCTGGTGATTTAGGGGATTCGGTTCCCCCTCATCCCTTTGATGCATTCCAGCCAAAGACCTGAATCATTTGTCCCCTCAGTTGTGCTGCCGTATCAAGCGCAGGTGAAAGGCTGCGTTGGCGTTGAGGGCTTTGCTTCATTACATACTCGAGGTCTTGTAAGAGCATGGAATTCATGTTCATGGCAAGAATACACTGTGCATTTTCACAGTGATTCTGCTTTATGTCGTTGTACATGGAGACAACGTCCATGATGTAATCAATAAAGATTGTGTTTGACTCTTCCATCGTTACGACCTCTTCTTTGTTCCATCCAAGGCAAGTTATGAGTTGATGGCATGATTTCAGAGCAGCGATGGTGTGTTCGGTTTCTTTGAAAGATGTTTTGATGAATGCAGAGATATTGGTAACGCAATATTGCATTCCAAATACCATGCTGTCGGCTTTCTCTAAGTCGTCTTGGATTCTGTCCCAAGCAATGCGCGCAATACGATCGTCAGGTTGCATCTCAGCAAGTGATGCCAATTGTAGTGACCTTGTCACAAGTTCTTTGTTTAGTTTGCTATTCATTATTCTCCAGTCATGGCAATAGTCGGTAAAATGGTTTACCACTATAGGCCTTTCTGAGCGAGAGTCCTGTTAGTTGTCTTGTCTTTATGATTGTATTTTGATCGCTTTGATTCTGAGTTATTCATCCGTGAACTGAGAGATATGTTTGCATTGTTTTAACCATAATTGTTGGCGATGTCGTTGTTATGCTCTATACTTTTAATGACTCATGGTCTTACTTGCGGAATTGTTCAACTTGCTGCTTTTTCTGTAATCTATTTGTTTGTGCTCGGTTTGTTGGCTCTAACTCTGAGGTGAAGGTAGTTGAGTTGATTCGGTTTGTTTCAGTGGGTTCGCATCCGTAATCGTTTAATTCCCTTTGGTGGCTCTCCATCCTTTCAGCGTTGGTCTCAATGCTGCGCTGAAAGGAATGGAAGGTTGATGCATTCGGTTTAAAGGTATGGAGTGGTTGATCAGGAATTAAGCGGTCTCACCTCTTCGGCAAGATGGCAGTTGCAATTTTCGCTTCATGACGTACGAGCAAGAGGTCATCATCAAGTGCGCGATCAAGGGCACCCTTGGCGGTCTTGACAAAAAAATGACGTCTGAGGAGCTTGATGAGCTGCTGAACGCGTCACAGGAATGGAGGAAGCGCTTAGTGATTGAGGAGATTACAGAGGTTGCCACCATCCATGCAGGGCGCCGTCGTCCAGAAATTGATTAGCTGTTCAGGCTCTGTCTTTCTGCAGATCAATAGAAACGAGCTATTTGATCAGCGACTTAGCGATCTCCCTCAGCTCCCATCACCTTGGAGTTGATCGGAGATTCCGTCGTTCGGGCGGCGTGGCAATCGATCTGCAACCCCTGGTCCGCAGCGCTGCTGTTTTGATCGAGTCGCAGTTAATGCCAGGACCCAGATTTGAACTGGGGACACGGCGATTTTCAGTCGCCTGCTCTACCAACTGAGCTATCCCGGCACGTCGCTTTCACGACATCGGAATCTTAAATCACGGGGTGCGCCCCAGGCAGATCAATCCCCTGACTCCAAACCCAGCGCTTTTCAACGTGTTGAGTGCTTCTCGAGCTGTGGCTCCACTGGTGAGGATGTCATCGACAATCCAGATGGGCGTTTCTGAAACGCACCAAGATTGTTGATCTGGATTGATCGCGAATGCAGATTGCATGTTTGCAAGCCGCTGACGGCGACTGAGATGGTGTTGCCCCACGGTGGGCCGGCAGCGTTTCAGTAACGTCTTGGTGGTGCGTCCCAGGCTCAGGCAGATCAATGCTGGCAGCGGATTAGCGCGCTTCTGCGTTTTCCAGCTCGGGATCGGAACCAGGAGAGCCTTGGCGGGAAGAGTTCGTCGTAGTGCAAAGGTGATCGCCTTCAGCACTGATAGGTCTTGATTGAGCTTTAGGCGCAGGATCTCTCGGCGTAGCTTTCCCCGATACCAGCCCGCCGCGTTGAAGCGAACAGGAGTGGCGCCCCTAAGCCCCCTTTCCATGAGGCCCAGCTTTTGCGTGCAGTCGTTGCAAGGTTGATCCGCGTGTTGATGGGTATGGATCACCTTCTTGCAAATCGGGCAAGAAGGCACAACGAACAGGTCTTGAAGGCAATCGTGGAGTGCGGTCAGCAAGGCATCAGAACGACTGCCTTCAGGATTCCCCTTTGCTCCCGTCAGAGGGCATGGCTCTCAGCATGGCCACCATGGTGCGGTGGGCGTCTTCACTGTCAGTGAGTGTGTGATCAAAGGGGATCCTGAGGGGTTTCCCGTCCACCTCAAGGCTCATGGCATCAGCGTTCACTGCTGTCATGGTGGCGATGTTTGCAGCACTCACTCCGCCGTAATGGAGGGCGTACTGAAGCACTGCATCTCCGTGGTCATCATTCATGTGACGACAGATGCGTTCGCTAACAGCGGGGGTAAGCGGATCAGCGGTCATGGTGGAAAAGGGCGAGGGTGGGGGAGTGGCTCAGCTGAAGCGTTGCCAGAGCAGGATGGCGAGCCGAAACCCGCTGAATCCCACATATCCGGCAAGCACGATGAACAGGCCAAGGGCAAGGCCGTCACGAAGTCGGTTGGGCAAGGGATCGGTGATGCTTGCTTAATTCTCCCCTAGATGAATCGTCTTGTCTGGTGCTTTTACAGCCTGTAGAGCTAGACGAGCCACTCCTGCCGCTGGAGGTGTGTTGCAGCTGCGAATCGGAACACCAAGTTGGCGCTCGCGCAGACGACGCCATTGAGGACTGCGCGCTCCGCCTCCAAGAGTCACGATCTTTCTCGGAGGATCGGCTCCAAGGCTTGTGAGGCGTTGCCATCCTGCGTGTTCGATTTGCGTTAATCCCTCTAGAAGGCCGTGGAGATAAAGGGAATCGCTGACTGGACGTGGCGTGAGGATGGGTTCGAGGTGGGGGTCATCAACAGGAAAGCGCTCTCCGCATTTGGGAAGTGGCCGCAGCTGTAAGCCGCTGTTTTGATCTGGATCAATTTGACGGCTCAGTTCAGCGAGGTCGATGCCAGGAAACAGTTGCGTCAGCACCGCAGCACCAGCATTGGAGGCTCCTCCGCATAACCAACGACCTCCCACGCGATGGGTAGACGTCCCTGGCCCTGGAGATAGGGGCTGATTGGTGAATCGTTTAAGCACCAAGGTGCTCCCCAGCACTGTGATGCCCTCGTCGTCGTCAGCATCAGCTGTGAGAACGGCCGCGTTGGAGTCGGTTGTCCCGGCGACGACCAGCAGGTCCTTTGGCAGGTCTAGATCCATGGCGCGTTGGGGCGAAAGGGGGCCAAGCACTGAGCCACTGGCGCGAATCTCTGGAAGTGCATCCCACCAGGGTTGGCTTGTGAAGCTGTCTGGCCACGCACTTTTGCTGAGGTCCCATCCCAATCGAAGGTTGTTACCTTCCTCTCCATAGCTCCAATTGTCAAGAAGCCAGCCGTTAATCCAGTCGGCTTGATGGCGAAGCAGGAGCGGAGCTTTGTGTTGGTCGACGAGGTGCAGAGCCCGCGCAAGGCTGCCACTGGCGCTTGAAGCGGGTCCACCCTGTGTACTCAACGCTTGGAGTTGCGCCGTGAAATTTGGGCATGCGAATGAATAGGGCAGGGCCTCGGCAAGAGGTAACCCTTTTTGATCGCAGGCCAGCAACGTTCCTGAGGTGCCATCCACGGCGATGGCTTTGAGGCGATGTCGGTAGTCGGGCTTGAGGCGACCGATCAACGTGCAACAGCGCTCGCGCCAGTCGAAGGGGTTGATCAGACCGATCTGGTACGGCGAACTTTCGGTCTGGAGTAGAGAACAGCTGCTGTCGATGACAGCAATGCGGACACCGCTGGTGCCTAGGTCTATGCCGAGCACCAGCGGATCTTGGCTCATGGTCTTGGACCTAGAGGCTGCTTCCGGATTGGATGCGGCTCGCTTCCGCTTGCTTCAGGGATGCCGCTTTATCAGCGACATTTTCCCAGGGCAAGTTCAGATCTGGGCGGCCAAAGTGCCCATAGGCAGCCGTATCGCGGTAGAAGCGACCACCGTTGAGGGAAGGCATTTCCCGCAGCTTGAACTGCTCGATAATGGCGCCAGGACGCAGGTCAAAGTGCTCTTGCACGAGGTCGGTGAGCTCTGCATTGGACACCTTGCCTGAGCCGAAAGACTCCACAAGGATCGACACTGGTTTGGCCACTCCGATGGCGTAGCTCAGTTGAACTTCCACACGGTTGGCAAGTCCAGCTGCCACGAGTGCTTTCGCCACATATCGGGCGGCATAAGCAGCGGAGCGATCCACCTTGGTGGGGTCTTTGCCTGAGAAGGCACCACCGCCGTGACGGGCATAGCCGCCGTAGGTGTCAACGATGATTTTCCGACCCGTGAGGCCGGCATCACCCTGAGGACCTCCGACCACGAATTTGCCTGTGGGGTTGACCAGATAGCGGCAATTGGCGCGATCGGGCTTTAGAGGTAGATCAGCTGTCGCTGGCAGCACAACGTGCGTCCAGAGGTCTTCACTGATGCGATTGCGCACCTCCTGCTCATCGGTTAAGCCAGTCACCTCTGCGGTGTGTTGGGTTGAGATCAGGATGGTGTCGATCTCAACTGGCTTGTCGTTTTCATAGACAACGCTCACCTGGGTCTTGCCGTCAGGGAGCAGGTAATCGAGTGTTCCGTTGTGGCGAACTTCGGCCAGGCGCCTTGCAAGCCTGTGGGCAAGGCTGATGGGCAGAGGCATCAGCTCGGGCGTTTCATTGCAGGCGTAGCCGAACATGATTCCCTGATCACCGGCGCCCACCTTGTCGAGCGGATCACCTTCGTGATCATCGGCTTCATCCACGCCCTGGGCAATATCAGGTGATTGCTGGTCAAGGGCAACGAGTACGGCACAGCTCGTGGCGTCAAAGCCACCGGCTCGAGCTCCGCTGTAGCCGATATCTCGAATCACATCGCGTACGAGATGGATGAAATCCACCTGCGCTTTGGAGGTGACTTCGCCTGTGATCATGCACAGACCGGTATTCACAACCGTTTCGCAGGCCACACGGCTCGTGCTGTCTTGGGCTAAGAGAGCATCCAGTACGGCATCGCTGACTTGATCGCAGATCTTGTCAGGATGGCCTTCCGTTACGGATTCGGACGTGAAAACGTATCGACTCATAAGTAGTTAGGGCGTGATGAGATTTTACGGGTTGCCCCTACTGAGCTTGTTCAACCCTTAGCTCTTGCCAGTGATGGATCAAATGTTGATGGGATGTCAGGTCGGGGGTTCGATGCCATCCCGCCACATAGCCAAGCGCACAATCAATACCTGCGCGGCGTGCCATCAGCAGATCTGAGTCGGCATCTCCGATGAGTGCGCAAAATGCTGGATCCAAATCCAGCATTTTGCATAGACCATGCACGGCGCCTGGGTCTGGTTTGCAAGGGGTGTCATCTGCGCTCCAGATTCCTGTGATGAAGGAGCTCAAGCCATGGTCTTGAAGAAACTGTTCGATTCCATGGCGGGTGTCATTGCTGATCACGGCACAGATCACACCTGCGCTGTGCAGCTCGTTGAGCAATTCCTTTGAGTGGGGCAAAGGGGTTCTGGCGCTGAGGCTTGCTTCCGTTGCGTTGTGCTTATGGCGGCGGTCCACGCTGTCAAAGATCTCTTCAGCGAGCACGAGCGCTTGAGGCCAGCTGAGATCAAAGAGACAGAAGATGGTGGCGGTGCTCAACAGATTGTGTTGACGGGACGCGACGGCCAACGTTCCATCAGGAATCAAGCCGGAGTCGCACCGGCCCATCGCGCGTTTCAGTAAGCCCAGGAGTTGGACTTGGACGTCGGTGGATGCGCCACGGGAGGCAAAGACGCGAATGATTTCCTCAATCCTGGCGTCGGCCAGCTCGATGAGATGGGGTTCGCTATGGGAAAGGGTGCCGTCCTTGTCGAACAGCACCCCACGAATCAAGCCAAGTGAATGGCCTCTTAGAGATAAATGAGCCATGGGCTCATGCAGCTCAGACCATCATCGAGCTCAATGGCTCTTCTCCTTCTTCCGCTTGCTCAAGAAGCATCTGCTTGTAGCGAGCTGCCATTTCCTCTGCCTTGTCAAAGACCTTTTGAGGATCGGTGAGCATGTCACCGGGTTCCGGTTCCAGAGCCTTTGTAGACAGGGAAATCCGACCGCGTTCGGCGTCGAGGTCGATGATCATTACCTTCATTTGATCATTCACGTTCAGCACCGAATGGGGTGTTTCGATGTGTTCGTGACTGATTTCGGAAATGTGAAGCAAACCGCTCACACCACCGATGTCGATAAAGGCGCCGTATGGCTTGATGCCACGAACGGTTCCGATCACGACTTCGCCGACTTCAAGGCGATTCATCTTGCGCTCGACCAGGGCGCGGCGATGACTGAGCACTAGACGATTGCGCTCCTCGTCGACTTCAAGGAATTTGAGAGGCAAGAAGTCTGCAACCAGCTCTTCTTTCGGTTTGCGGGTACTGATGTGGGATCCAGGAATGAAGCCACGAAGGCCTTCCACCCGAACGAGAGCACCACCACGGTTGGTGGCGAACACCTCTGAATAAATGGTGGCGTCTTCTTTTTGCAGCTGACGCACCCGTTCCCAGGCGCGTTGGTACTCGATACGGCGAACGGAGAGAGAGAGTTGCCCGTCTTCGTTTTCTTCACTCATGATGAAGAATTCCCGAATCTCACCGGGTAGCAACACGTCGCTGAGACCTTCCACCCTGTTGATGGAGACCTCTTGAAGGGGCATGAAAGCGGCGGTTTTAGCGCCGATATCAATCATCGCCCCCTTCGTTTCCAGCGCAAAGACTGTGCCGTTAACGATGTCGCCTGGCTTGAAGTTGTAGTCGTACTTGCTAAGTAGTGAGGCGAAATCATCAATGGTGAAGCCGGCCCCATCCAAATCCTTAGGGTTGGCACGACTGCTGGGATCGTCGGCAGTAGGAATCTCTTCCGGGATGCTGAGATCTTCATCCGTTCCAAAATCGGCTTGGTCTGCTGTGGCTTCGACGGCAGTGCTCTCGTCGACGGGAGTGGTGGTCTCCACAGCAAGATCCTGAGCCGGATCGGTTGGGGTAACAGTCATGGATGGTTGGCGGTCTGCCCGGAGACAGTGCGATAAAAAATGACCCAGTGCCCGCCGACAAAGAATCAGTATTTTTTAATTTTACAGAACAGCCTGGCTTTTTAGACGAGTGCCGCGAGCTCAGCTTTATCTGCGTTCATTCCTTCGAGCGTGGAGACGAAATCGCTGACGCTTCGGAAGTGTCGATACACCGAGGCAAAACGCACATAAGCAACTTCGCTAAGCCCCTTGAGATGACCAAGCACCAACTCACCAATCTCCGAGCTGGTGATCTCACGGCTATTGCTTTGCTGAAGACTGAGTTCGAGCTCGTCAACAATCGCTTCGAGTTTGCAGGGGGTTAGTTCAGTTTTTTCGCAAGCTCTGCTCAGGCCGTGTAGAAGTTTGCTGCGATTAAAAATTTCACGGTGTCCGTTGCGTTTGATCACGGTGATTGGAACCATTTCTACCCGCTCGTATGTCGTGAATCGGAATTCACAATTGAGGCATTCACGACGCCGGCGCACACTTCTTCCGCCCTCGGCTGCTCTCGATTCGAGAACCCGGCTATCCGTGTTTTGGCAGGAGGGGCACTGCAAGCCCTAATCAATCCAATTTGAATTGTTCACACTGTATAGAAGATGTGGACCCTTGAAAAGTGTTTGTGAAGGAAGAATCTGATTTGAGCAATAAAAAAACCCCGCTTTTGAGCGGGGTTTGATCTGCTGGATGGACTACTTACCGATCTTCGGTGGATCGCGAAATGCGATTGCGAAGAACAAGGTGGCAATCGCCAGGCCGAGGATGAGGATGTAAGCGAAGCTTTCCATCGAGAGTCTCCTAGAGAGCGATCAACTGAGGGGTGTGGATCCCGTGGGAGGAACGTATCCCTCGGGTAGGCGACGTGTTGATTTGTCGCCGAGTTTTTGGAAGAGGCCGAATTCAACCTGTTCGCCAAGATCAGGATCAATTCCTGCGAACACATCTCGGTAGAGGGTGCGAGCACCGTGCCAGATGTGACCGAAGAAGAAGAGCAGAGCGAAGGTTGCGTGGCCGAAGGTGAACCAGCCGCGGGGCGAGCTGCGGAACACGCCGTCTGAGTTATAGGTTTCGCGATCGAACTCGAAACCTTCTCCCAGTTGGGCCTTGCGAGCTAAGCGCTTGACTTCGGCAGGGTCTGTGAAGACTTTCCCATCAAGAGAACCGCCGTAGACAGTTGCAGTAACGCCTCTCTGTTCGAAGGAGTACTTGGCCTCGGCGCGTCGGAACGGAATGTCGGCGCGAACGATGCCGTCGTTGTCTTCGAGAATGACGGGGAAGTTCTCAAAAAAGTTGGGAAGACGACGCACTTGAAGTTCGCGTCCTTCTTTGTCGGTGAAGACAGGATGACCAATCCATCCGGTTGCAAGACCATCTCCATTCACCATCGGGCCAACGCGGAACAGGCCACCTTTGGCAGGACTGTTGCCCACGTAGTCGTAGAAGGCGAGTTTTTCAGGAATGGCAGCGTAGGCCTCATCGACGGTGGCCCCTTCATCAAGGGCCGTCTGAACGCGGCGATTGATTTCGGTTTTGAAGTAGCTCTGATCCCACTGATAACGAGTGGGGCCAAACAACTCAACAGGGGTTGCAGCTGCGCCGTACCACATGGTTCCTGCCACGATGAAAGCAGCGAAGAACACAGCTGCGATTGCACTAGCAAGAACAGTCTCGATGTTTCCCATCCGCAAGGCCTTATAGAGGCGCTCCGGCGGTCGAGTCGTGATGTGGAAAATACCGGCAATGATGCCCACGATGCCTGCGGCAATGTGGTGGGCAACAATTCCTCCTGGATTGAATGGGTTGAAGCCTTCCGGTCCCCATGACGGTTGAACCGCCTCTAGATGACCGGTTAACGCATAGGGATCAGAAATCCACATGCCAGGTCCGAAGACACCGGTGAGGTGAAAAGCACCAAATCCAAAGCAACCCAAGCCTGCAAGAAGGAGGTGGATGCCGAAAATTTTCGGAAGGTCTAGAGCTGGTTCGCCCGTACGGGGGTCTTGCCAGATTTCAAGATCCCAATACGTCCAGTGCCAAATCGCAGCAAGCATGAGTAAGCCGCTGAAGACGATATGAGCGGCTGCGACGCCTTCGAAGCTCCAGAAGCCAGGATCGACTCCTGTTTCTCCGGTGATACTCCAGCCTCCCCAGCTTCCGGTGACGCCCAGTCGTGACATGAAGGGCATGACAAACATGCCCTGACGCCACATGGGGTTCAGAACTGGATCCGATGGATCAAAAATTGCGAGTTCGTAGAGGGCCATCGAGCCGGCCCAGCCGGCAACGAGGGCAGTGTGCATGAGGTGCACGGCCAAGAGTCGGCCTGGGTCGTTAATAACGACGGTGTGCACCCGATACCAGGGCAATCCCATGGGTCAGGTTCAGGTGGAACGGAGCTGCTGATGCAGACAGACCTAGCGATCGTAAGGGGTTCGCTCGATTGAGTGGGGCGTGTTGTCGCGAGCTGCAATGTCTTGTGTTGAGACCCCTTGATTTGTTTTCCTCACTGTCCTGTCAGTGCTTCCGCCCTTTGGCTGCCGCATTCGGCTCTGGCTGAGGGGGTTACAAAACGCAACCTTTGGGCGCAAAGTGGGCGTTTATTGCTGGAGCACTCCATGCCAGTCATTCGTTTTCTGCGTGAGGGACGTGATGTGGAGTGTTATCCAGGTGAAAATCTGCGTGATGTCGCTCTGCGCGAAAACATCGAGCTCTACGGCTTGAAGGGGCAACTGGGAAATTGCGGTGGGTGTGGTCAGTGCATCACCTGTTTTGTTGATGTTGTGGGATCCGACGCCGACTCCCCCCTAACAGCTCGAACCGTTGTTGAGGACAACAAGCTCAGGCGTCGCCCTGAGTCCTGGAGATTGGCTTGTCAGGCACTTGTAGAGCAATCCGTGATCGTGCTGACTCGTCCGCAGGTTCGCTTGGCGGAACTTGATAAGAAAAAGGCAGCGGCTCGCGCTGAAGCCCTGCCAGCCGGGCCAACGTCATGGCCGATTGACGAGAGCGCTGACGAGGCGGAGGAAGGGTCTGAACAGGAGACTGCAACCGATTCGCCTGCTACGCCCAGTGACGAGGGGTGAGCTGAAGTTCATCGTTGCTCCCGAACGATGATACGTTCGGCCTTGCATCATTAATCGCCCATGGAAACCAACGATCTCGGCTTCGTTGCCAGCCTCATGTTCGTCCTGGTTCCGACGGTGTTTCTGATCGTCTTGTTCATCCAGACCAACAGCCGAGAAGGTTCCTCCTGATCGACTGCTGGCACAGGTCTGCTCCGGTTTAATTCTTTTCTGGTTCGCGGACCAGAAGAACCGGAGCAGGCGCGTGGACTCGGATGTAGTCGCTGATTGAGCCGCCAAGGAGCTTGTCCAGATCCACAAGACCTCTTGCAACAAGAGGTCGCCTGTCCTGTGACGCGATCACCACGAGGTCGGCACCGATCTCTTCGGCTGCTTGGCAAACACCTCGACCAATGTCCGGATTCGCCACGTGCATTGGTTTCAGTTCAACGCCCATGCTCCGAGCGCGTTGAACTGCGGCAGTCAGCAAGCCGTCGGCTTTGTTGTCTCCTCCACGGGAGGCTGATAAGTCTTGCCTGGCAATGTGAACGCCAGTGAGCTGACCGCCAGGGATGTCGCGAATCATTTCGCAAGCAATCCGGAGTGCGTCATCGCCAACCCCAGTTCCGTCAATGGTCACCATGAGCCGATTCACGTGGCGGACGTAGAGGTCGTCACGGACCAGCAACATCGGACGTGTTGAGAGCTGAAACACGTATTGGCTGGTGCTGTTGGACAGGATCGACTGGAGGCGACCAAGGCCTCTGGATCCCATCACAATTAAGTCGGCATTGATTTCTTCAGCCACCTTGAGAACGGTTTGCTTGGCATCCCCTTGGCGGATGATCGAATTCACGTCACTCGGATCAAGGCCTAATTGAGTCACCGCCTTGGACAGCAGGCTTCCTGCTGTCGTCCAGTGGTCTTCTGAGTTGACCTTGCCTTGCTCAGAAACCACGTGGAGCAGGTTGATACGAGCTGCTCTGAACCCTGGAAGGTCACGGAGCATCCGCACCATTTCTCCGACATGCCCTTTGCCGGAATCAGCAATCAGAAGATTCTTGAACACGATGAAGAGTTAGGTCTGCTTCAGCCTATGGCTGATGCTCCAGGCCGTGTTGATGGTGACTGAGAGCGTTACGCGCCTTCCTTGGCGATTGAACAAGCGTGTGCTGCCACAACACACCGATCACGGCGGTGTGATGTGGCACGGCGCCTACGTCGGTTGGTTGGAAGAGGCTCGTGTTGAAGCACTCGCGGCGGTAGGCCTGCCCTATCGACTGATGGCGCTTGAAGGGTTGGAAATGCCAGTTGTTCGCTTGGAGATGTCCTACAAGCGAGCCCTCATGCATGGCGACCAGGTTGTGCTTCAAAGCCACGCACTTGCGCCAGAGGGTCCCCGCTGGCGCTGGCAGACGCAGCTGTTAAGGGCCGATGGTGATTGCGCCTTCGAGGCCCATGTGGAGTTGGTTTTGGTCCGTCTCAACGGAGACAGGCGTCAGGTTTTGCGCCGACCACCAGCGTCTGTTGCAGGAGCGCTAGAGCTGTTGATCCAAGGACCGTCCCAATAATGTGCTAGTACATTTATACTTGCTCTGAGCTGTTGGGAGAGCGTGGCTGGTGGTGGCTGTGGATCTCATGTCCCGGCCTCGGTGTTGCCAGGATTAGGGCTCTTAGGGCTGTTGCTCAAGCCCATCAGGTGACCTTGGCAGAGCTGTGGTCATGGCCCCTCTTGCGTTTGCAAGCAGCCCTGCGCTGGCCCGACTCCTTGATGGCGCGTGTCGAGGCTTATCGGTTGAGCAAAGGGACGTCCCCCAGCCTTTTGGTTCCAGACAATGCTCTGTTTCCCCTGGATCAGGACTGGCCGATCTCGTTCGATTTGTTGAAGCGTCCTCCACTTGCTGTGCACTGGTCAGGGAGGACGCAGTGCTGGCCTTTCTTATCCGCTCAAAAGGCTGTCGCGGTGGTGGGAACGCGCCGACCATCGGATCATGGCTGTCGGATGGCCTATGCGCTTGGTCAGTGCCTCGCCCGTGCTGGTTGGCCCGTGGTGAGTGGTCTTGCTGAAGGCATTGATGCCGCCTCTCACCGTGGTTGTCTTGCAGCGGGTGGACTTCCGGTTGGCATTTTGGGCACGCCATTGGATCGTGTGTATCCGCCTGAGCATGAGGCTCTGCAGGCCCAAGTTGAGGCTGCTGGCTTGTTGTTGAGCGAATGGCCTTGCGGTGCTCGGGTGCAGCGATCCAACTTTGCGTTGCGGAATCGCCTGTTGGTGAGTGTGGCTTGTGCCTTGGTGGTGGTTGAGTGCCCTGAGACAAGCGGCTCGCTGCTATCCGCCCAGATCGCGCGCACTCAGAATTGTCCTGTTTGGGTGGTTCCAGGGGATGCGCTGCGTTGGTCTTGTGAGGGCAGCAATGCTTTGTTGCAGGAGGGGGCAACGCCTTTGTTATCGCCTGAGTCATTGCTGGCTGTCCTTGGACCAGGACCGCTTGCCGCCGCGAGGTCTGCGTCGATGCCATTGGACCGATCCCGGTCTTCAGCAGAGCGGAATCCTTCACTTCTGCGTTGCGTTGATGAAGGGCTCACGCTTGAACAGCTGTCTGCAGCACTGAGCTGCAGTCCAACGCAGGTGGCCCATGAGTTGTTGCAGCTTGAGCTCGAGGGTGTCATCGAGCCCAAGCCTGGTTTGCGTTGGCGGTCCGTTTAATCTGATCAGATGGGCGTTATTCGCTGCAAGGGAACAGATCTACTGGTGTGGAGGCGTGAGCTGATCCGTCGGGGTGGACGCGCTGTGGATTTGGATTGGCTGCTTTCGATGGCCGCAGATTGCTCTTGGGGTGATCTTCAAAAACTACGAATTTGCCCAGATGTTGAGATCGAACTGAGTGCCCCGTTGCACGACCTCACGGATCTTTGGACTCGGCATCGCGATCAGCACATTCCTCTTCAGCACTTGGTTGGCCTTTGTCCATGGCGAGATTTTGAGCTGGAGGTGTCGTCCGACGCCTTGATCCCCCGTCAAGAAACTGAGCTGCTCATCGACTTCGCTTTGCAGTGTTTGCCAGAGGATGCATGCCATCTGGAAGGGATCTGGGCCGACTTGGGAACGGGCTCTGGAGCTTTGGCGGTGGCTCTTGCCCGTGTTCTCCCTCACTGGCAGGGGCATGCCGTGGACTCCAGTGCCAGTGCGCTTGCTCTTGCTGAACGCAATCTGATGGCCCTCGCTGGCAACAGTGGTTGGCAACTCCATCGCGGCAGTTGGTGGGAACCGCTCAAACCATGGTGGGGACAGTTTGGCCTTGTGCTGAGTAACCCGCCCTACATCCCAACGGCTGTGATCGATGAACTCGAGCCCGTCGTTAAAGACCATGAGCCCCATCTGGCTCTGTGTGGCGGTGGTGATGGACTCGACTGCTGTAGGCAGATCATTCGGGATGCCCGCAAAGCATTAGCGCCAGGCGGCTGGATTCTCTTGGAACACCACCACGACCAGAGTGCGATGGTGCTGGAGTTGCTCACTGATGCAGGTCTTGAACGGCCAGAAGCCCGTTATGACCTTCAGGGCATTCCCCGCTTTGCTCTTGCTCAGCGAGCTTGCCAATCCATAACTTCCGATCCGTCGATGGAGGAACGATGACGATCAACCCTCTCAATCTGTTGGATCGCGACGGTATCAATGCGCATTTGCGTGCTGGGGGCGCCGCCCTACTCCCAACAGACACCCTTCCGGCACTGGTTGCGGCGCCAGAGCAGGCGGCTCAAATTTGGCGCTTAAAAAAACGGCCCCAAGACAAGCCGTTAATTCTGATGGGTGCTGATGTTGAAGGGTTGTTGTGTCATGTCTCCCCAGCTGCTCGAGCTGATGCCAGTTTCCTTGCCCAACGGCACTGGCCAGGGGCCCTCACCCTGGTGCTACCAGCTTTTGGTCCCGTTGCAGAAGTCCTCAATCCTGGAGTGGCAACCCTTGGTTTGCGCATCCCAGCTTGCAAGGCCATGTTGGATCTACTGCGTTGCAGCGGTCCGCTTGCTACGACCAGTGCCAATGTGTCGGGAGAGCCCTCGAGTCGAACTGAAATAGAGGCGGCTCGAGCCTTTCCAGATTTGCCATTGCTTTCACCGATCCCTTGGCCTGCCCCGTCCTGTCAAGCGAGTTCAGTGATTGCTTGGCGAGGACCTCAAGGCTGGCATTGGCTTCGCAGAGGCGCTGTGATGCCAGCAGGAGTAGTGAGCCTTCCTGAATGCTCTGGTTGATTGCTTCGTTGATTTTGCTTCAAACCGCCATTCACTGGCTGTTTGAACCTGTGGTCCAATTGCTCACGCCATGGCTTGGTTTGGACTTGCTCCCATGGCTATTGGCCATCATTGGGATTTGGATTTTTACAGGTCGTTCAAGCCGCTGAGCTCACCGTGGAGCTGCAGAGCTGAGCGTGATGGATGGATCTTCTCTGAAGCCGGCTAACGGATTTGAACCGATGACCTTCGCTTTACAAAAGCGCTGCTCTACCACTGAGCTAAGCCGGCATTGAAGGGAGTTTACCGCTGCACGTTCTCGTGGACTCCGAATGGGTGCGGAGCCACCACATTGAAAGTTCAAGTCGTGACCGGCAACCACTTTTATCGAGTGCGTTGCTGATGTGACTTTCAACCGTGCGGATGCTCACCACCAGCCTGGAAGCAATAGCTCGATTGCTAAGCCCCTCCAGGAGGAGTTGGACCACGGTGATTTCTGCGGGGGTGAAGGCTTGCTCAGCCATGGGTTCTGGAACTGCTTCCAGAACCATTCCCCCTTTAATCAGATTTGGGATTGGTTGATGCAACCGGTCGACGAAACGGCAAGTTGGCAACAAGGGCCGTTACACGATCTTCGGTTTCCAGGCTCACATCGCCTTCCTCCAGATCAATGTCAACGTACTTAGCCACTACTTCAAAAATTTCACGACGCATTTGGTCGAGGAGCTCAGGGCTTAGATCACTGCGGTCGTGCGCCAGAACGAGTTGAAGCCTGTCTCTAGCAGTACTGGCGCTTGCTGGTTGACGTCCCAGCAATTTGTCGACGAGGTCACGGAGAGTCATCGGTTCAGAAGATCTTCGTTTGCATCAAGCGGCGCACTGTGGCCCGAAGGCCCGAACGCTCCTTGGAAGGATCCAGCAATGGGATATCTTCTCCTTGAAGGCGGCCAGCGATATTGCCGTAGGCCTTGGCTGCTGGTGATTTTGTTCCATTCAGGGTGAGAGGTTCACCTCGATTGGTGCTCACGATCACCTGCTCATCTTCCAGCACTAATCCGAGCAAGGGGAGAGCCAGGATATCGGTGACGTCATCCACAGCCAACATCTCTTGATTGGCCATCATCTTGGGTCTTACCCGATTCAGAACGAGTTGAACTGGGTTCACCCCATGGGTGTTGAGCAATCCGATCACGCGATCCGCATCACGCACAGCTGACACTTCAGGAGTGGTGATCACAATCGCTTCACGCGCTGCGGCAACGGCGTTCTTAAATCCGTCTTCAATGCCTGCGGGGCAGTCGATCAGCACGTAATCGAAACGTTTTTCAAGCATGGAGGCAATGGCCTGCATGTCTTCTGGTTTGAGCCACTCGAGCATCCGCGGGTTGCCAGCGGGTAACAACGCCAGATTGGGAACTTGCTTGTGCTTCACAAGGGCCTGGTCCAAGCGGCAGGTCTCGGCTAAAACCTCTTGAGCTGTATAGACAATTCGATTTTCGAGTCCTAGCAGCAAATCAAGGTTCCTCAAACCGAAGTCGGCATCCAGGACAACGGTGCTGGACCCACGCTGGGCCAGGGCAATTCCCAAGTTGGCCGTCAGGGTGGTCTTACCGACGCCACCCTTGCCGGAGCAAATCAGGATTGTTCGCGAATTTGACGTCACGTTGTCGCGGTGGATTTGGCCAGGTTAAGGGCTAGTGCTCTTGATTGTTCGAATCGGCAGAAAGCTCTTGCATTGACAAGTCACTGCGGGGATCAGCAGGCTCGATCGAAATCACTCCATCCACAATCCGGGCTTCCTCCGCAAGTCCAGGTTGGGGTTTCTCCTCTGGTCCCCTGGCTACTAGATCCGCAATTCGTAGCTGCAGGGGACGGAGTTGTAATGCCGTGATGCGTGCATTTCGATCGCCTTCAACTCCTGCATGGGCACAGCCACGAAGGCGTCCCCAGATCAGAACGTTCCCCCCGGCACTGATTTGGGCGCCAGGATTGACATCGCCAATGAGCAAAACGTGGTGGCGTGCTTTGAGGTGGTCTCCCGATCGCAGGGTTGCACGATGCGTCAATAGGGCTGGGGCCTGCTGTTCTTCAGGGCGATTGGAAAGCGAATCAGCAAGCTGCGGGGTGGTGAGCTGAGCTGGAATGCCCAGGGCGTTGGCGCTGACCACGGTGAGGGGATTGCAGCTTTTGATCGAGAGCAATCGACATCTGCGTTCTTTTAGTTGAGCTTGAAAGGCAGAAAGCACCCGGCCATTGAGTAACCACTCGCCGCTGTCCAATTCGAGATCCTTGCCCTCAAGGCCATTGAGTTGGTCCTCCAGGGTGTCTTGCCAAGGGATGTGCCGATTGGTGGGCAGAACCAGGCGATGGCATGCCGCTTGAAGGGTCTCTTCGGTCAAAGCCACCGACGTGATCAAGAGTGGAAATTGACGTTAAATCTGCGCCAGGTATTGGCCCACCTTTCGTTTCAGTTCCTGACTGATTTGCTTTGGATAGATCAGCCAGCTGGTGCTGACAGGCTTGCTCAAGCTTTTAACGAGTGCTGAGCTTTGCTCGAGTGCTTGAAGTTGCTGGCCATTCCAGAGCCTCAGCCCCCCGCGATAGGGGTGATATCCATGCAGTTGTTGATGGCGTAGACCGCAACTCAAACTCGGATCCAATCCCTTTGCTTCGGCCAATCCCCGTGCGAGAGCCAAGCATTCGAGCTGTTTCTCCTTGGAGAGGCTGTCCACATCGAGAGCTTTGAGGAGTCGGCGGTTGAGAAACCGATCACAGAGATCAGCGAGCGGGCGAGGGGCTTCCTCTCGCCAGCGCAACAGGTGATAGCCCGTTCGCAGGTCATCGTTAGCCAAATAGGCCTCCAGGTCGAGCTCATGGGCTGACCACAGCCAGCAGCGCATCGTGGAATCTGTCCAAACCTGATCGGGGCCTAGCTCACGGGCTAGGCGGATCATTTGCTCCAGCAGCCAATTGCACACCACATTGAGACGGTGGTTGTAAACACTGCGGTACATCAGGTTTCGCACCACGAGGTAGTGCTCAACCGCCATTAGACCCTTGGGATGAATCGCGAGTTCTCCATCTGGTGCCAGGGTCAGTGCGGCCAGAATTCTCCCTAAATCCAGTTGGCCATAGCTCGTCCCTGTGCTGTAGCTATCTCGCAGCAAGTAATCGAGCCTGTCGCAATCGAGTTGGCTGCTAACGAGGTCTTTAATCACTCTCCGCTCTGAGGTGCCGTGTTCTAGGAGAGCAGCCACAGCTTCTGAGCTTCCTGGTTGGAATCGTTCGAGTGGCTCCCGGATCGAAGGGTGCTCTCGAACGATGCGTGCGGACCATCGTTCATGGTGAGTACCAAACATTTCCTCCCCGGTGTGGCTCAGGGGCGCATGACCCAAGTCATGAAGCAGGGCTGCCGCATAGAGCACTCCCCGATGAGGTTCCAGTGATGAATCCATGGCCAACAGACGCTGAAAGGCCTGTCGCGCGATGTGGAACACGCCAAGAGAGTGGGTGAACCGGCTCGATTCAGCGCCGTGAAAGGTTAAAAACGCAGGCCCGAGCTGACGAATGCGCCGAAGCCTTTGGAAGGGGGCTGCGTCAACGAGCTCGAGCACCAGCGCTTCAGCTGGGTCGTCTGAATGAAGTGCGATGCCGCCATGAAGAGGGTCGTGATAGGTGCGGCTGCTCATGCCGTTTCTGCCATCTCCTCTGAATTAATGGCATCGGCTGTTGGAAGAGATTCGGCGGTCTTGCGATCGATGATGGCCTCCAGTACCCGTGCTGCATCCGTAAGCCAGCGGTCTCCTTCGCCCCCGGGGTTCAGTGGCTCGGGCTGATCCAGCAAGCGATCTGGTGTAATTCCTTGCCCCTGAATGTCACGTCCGCTTGGGGTGACATAGCCGGCCACGGTCACGGCCAAACCACTTCCATCACTCAGGTTGGTCAGGGTCTGGATGAGCCCTTTGCCAAAGGTTTCACTGCCGAGCAGCAGCGAACGATCGTTGTCTTGTAGAGCCCCCGCAAGAATCTCGCTTGCACTTGCGGTGCCGGCATTAACGAGGGTCACCATCGGACCGTCGTACAGCGTGGTTGGGTTCGATTGAATGGGATCAGCAATCCCGTCTCGATTGCGTGTTTCCACGATGGGGTCTTGGTCCAGGAAGGCGTCAGCAACGGCGAGTCCGCCGCTGACGAGCCCCCCAGAGTTGTTTCGAAGATCAAGAACCACGCCTTCCACTCCCTTATCGGTGAGTTCTTGCAAAGCTTCTTGCACTTGTTTCGGCACGCCTTCGCTGAACTGCGTGATGCGTAAGTGGCCAAGGGTATGCGTATCACTCCGAAGGCGCCGAGTGCGAACAGGGCGCAAGTCAACATTGCGCCGTTCCAATGAAAGCTCTTCTGTTTCTCCATTAGGGGGTTGCACGGTCAGCAAAACCTGCGTTCCCACATCCCCTCGCAAGCGTGCTGCGGTGGTTTCAAGTCCCAGTAGAGCGGTGGATTCTCCGTTCACCGCCAGCAGGGCGGCGCCGCTGACCACGCCAGCGTCAGCGGCGGGTGATCCCTCGAGTGCAGCGATCACAACAACTGAGTCTTCATCGTTGTGATGGCCGAGTTGAAGTCCTACGCCACTCAGGCTTCCGGAGTTGCTGGACTTCATGACGGAGTAATCGTCAGGTCTCAATAAGCGTGTGTAGGGATCATCGAGGGGCTCAAGCATGGTCTCGATGGCGCTGTAGGCCTGCTCGCTGGTTTCGATCGTTTGCTCGAGAGCCTTCTGTCGTAGACGCTTCCAGTGAATACGGTCGAAACTCGAGGGGTCGACATAGCTCTGATTCACCAGGCGCCAGGTTTCAACTACCAACTGCTGGGCGTCGTTGAGAGCCAGAGCAGGCGCTGGAATGAAGAGGCTGCAAACCAAAAGGGCGGCCAAGCCGGAGGCCAGCTGCTGCAGGCCTTTTTTCATGTAATTAACAATCGGCAACATCAGCTTCATTCTGTCGCGTCGGCTGGAGCGTCATCGGTAGACTGCCGCAATCCAAACCGACCTTTGCATGGCGAACTCCTCACCTGTCTACGACTGGTTCCAGGAACGTCTTGAAATCCAGGACATCGCTGATGATTTCAGCACCAAGTACGTTCCGCCCCACGTCAATATTTTTTATTGCCTGGGCGGCATCACACTTGTTTGTTTCTTGATTCAGTTCGCGACCGGGTTCGCGATGACTTTCTATTACAAGCCCACTGTTGCTGAGGCTTACAGCTCAGTTCAGTACCTGATGACAGATGTGAGCTTCGGGTGGCTCATTCGCTCAGTTCACAGATGGAGCGCCTCGATGATGGTGCTCATGCTGATTCTTCACGTTTTCCGCGTGTATCTCACGGGTGGCTTTAAACGTCCCCGTGAGCTCACTTGGGTCACCGGCGTGACGATGGCTGTGATCACCGTTTCTTTCGGTGTCACCGGCTATTCACTCCCTTGGGATCAAGTTGGCTATTGGGCCGTCAAGATTGTTTCTGGAGTGCCTGCTGCCATTCCAGTTGTTGGTGACTTCATGGTTGAACTGTTGCGTGGTGGTGAGAGCGTTGGTCAATCCACACTCACTCGCTTCTACAGCCTTCACACGTTTGTGATGCCTTGGTTGCTTGCTGTCTTCATGCTCATGCACTTCTTGATGATCCGTAAGCAGGGCATTTCTGGTCCTTTGTGATCCATTTCAGTTGCTTTACGCACTGATTCAAGTTTCGAACTTTCCCACTTACCGTTCGTTCATTACCGCTTCGCACCATGCATATTCTCAAGAAGCCTGATCTCACCGATCCCAAGCTGCGGGCCAAGCTCGCCAAAGGCATGGGGCACAATTATTACGGTGAGCCTGCATGGCCCAACGATCTTCTCTACATCTTTCCTGTAGTGATCCTTGGAACCATCGCTTGCATCGTTGGGCTCTCTGTTTTGGATCCAGCCATGCTGGGTGACAAGGCTGATCCTTTTGCAACTCCTCTGGAGATCCTTCCTGAGTGGTATCTGTACCCGGTGTTTCAGATCCTTAGGGTTGTTCCTAACAAGCTTCTGGGTATTGCATTGCAAACCTTGGTACCCCTTGGTTTGATGCTCATCCCCTTCATCGAGAGCTTCAACAAGTTTCAGAACCCATTCCGTCGTCCTATCGCGATGGCAGTGTTCTTGTTCGGTACAGCTACCACCATTTATTTGGGAATCGGTGCTGCGATGCCTATCGACAAGTCACTCACTCTCGGTTTGTTCTGAACCGATTAGCTCAAAAAAAACCCCTAGCTCATCGCTGGGGGTTTTTTAATGTGCGGCGTTTTTGAGCTGTTGCTCTAAGACCCCGGTGTTCCGTCAAGGTCGAGCATCTCCACATCATCAGGATTCACTCTCAGGAAGTGGTGGAGCAGAAGAAATCCAACGATGGTCCAAGTCTGATAGGTGCGTGATTGCTGGCCCATCCAAGTGCCTGTTGGGCCATCAAAATATTCTGCCCACTGCTGCCTTGGCAGTTGGTTGAGTTGGCTCCAGTAACAATCCTCCAGCATTGACTTCATCTGTCCCATCAGCAGGATGTCTGCATTGGGATGACGGCGCTCATGGAGGAGGATCGAGGCCCCGAAATACCAGAGAAGGCTCGGCCAATGGCCGCCATTGTGGTAGCTCCACGGCCAGTTCTTAGGGTCCGATCCGGTCTTGTTCTGCCACTCCAGGGTTTCCATGGGTGGGTGGCAAATACGCATCGGCATCTGGGCCATCAGATGATTGCGGTTGTGAAGTGTGAGGCGAAATAGTGCTCGTTGTTGTGGCGCTGTGAGAAGTCCGAAGAGGCAGCCAAGAGAGTTGCCAAGACTGTAAAAACGGAAATCGGGCCTGCCTGTACGGATGTTGCCGATGAGATAGCCACCGCGGTTCTCGAGCCAGTCCTGCAGCCAATCAGGGATCACTTGGGGCTGCACATTGAATTCGTTTTGGTGCTGATTGTCGCCGTATTGCTCTGTGGGTCTTCGCCTTAAAACTTGCATCGTCTTGCTGGTCACCCAGTAGTGCTTCAGCAGAAACTTGCGGAGGTCATGAATCCACTGGCGCGTAAGCACCAAGCGTTGGTCGAGCAGACGACTGTTTTGATTCCGTCGGCCGAGCTCCATGAGCTGAGCACAGCAACGGAGGGAGGCATACAGGAGTACTTCAACTTCTAGGGGCGCACCCCATACGTCCATCGGACGATCGATCATGAAGGCACAATCGGGCACAAACAGCACCGGTGTGCCCTCAAACGTGGGGTGAAGCACGAGATCCAACAACAGTTGGACTCCTCGTTGGACGCCAGGTGTGGATCCAAATTCTTCGTCTCCACTGGCTTTGACGTACATCGAGCAGAGGACTGGCCACCAGAGACTGGCGTCGACAGAGGTGATCCTTCCGATCGACCGTTGGCCGTAATCGGCAATGAGTTCTCCGTTCTCCTCAACAAAGCTGGTTGGGAACACGCCACGGGTTTGATAAGTGGTGCTCTGGAGGTCGAGGCAGATCTGCAGGAACTGTTTGACGATCTTGAACCGTTTTTGCGTCAACAGGTAGACCATCACTGGCACGTTGTCGCGCAGGAAGATTTCGCCGTAGTTGAGAGCTTCGTCGGCACTGGGGTGCTGCAGAGCAGCAACGCTGCCCGCAAGGCTGCCTGCAATGGGAATCAGCGTGCGTTCGAAATGCTCTTTGGCCTTTTGAACGACCTGGTCTTCTTTGGAGCTGGGACGAACCCGCTGGTTCTGTTGGCTGAAGCGTTCGGCCAAGGTGCTGTTGCAACCATTGCTCAAAACTTAGTGATGGAGCTTGCTTTGGCCAGTGGAAGCAAGTCTTGAGATGCGGAAGGAAGGGTGAGAGTTGCAAAAAGGGCAGTGATTGGGTTATGGTTTTGGACTGCGCAGGGGAGCACTGCTCCGACGCGCAGTCTCGGGACGTAAAGAGCGAAAGCTTGGAGTGTTCTGAGGGTTCTTACGAGATTGAGGGAGCGATCCCACGATGTTGTAAGTTTCAAAGGCGGTCGCGAGACCGCAGGCCGCACGTCTCTGAAAGGGGACGCAAGGCTAGAACCTGGACAACCGAAAAGTTTAGGAACTGACGCTTTTATCGCGTTTAGTTTGAGTTAAGACCGCAAGGTTTTAAGGAGAGCTGAATGATATTGCGATAGAGGTGTGAGGTCCCGTCAACAAAATTTTAGTTGCGTAGAAGCATTGTGCTTACAACTTGAAGGTTTTCACGAACCTTTTGGTTGTCGGTGTGCGCAATGTGGAGCAACGACCGGATCTGAGATCCTGGAAAGTCAAACAAGGAAGAAATTCTAAATTTGCACTCTTGTGAATCCTTCTGTCAGAGGAAGGGTGCGACAACTGCAAGCAGTACGCCAGTGCTGTGGAGTGGGTGAAGCAAGTCAATCTGAGGTGAAAGCCAAAAGGGGTTGATCTACAACGGAGAGTTTGATCCTGGCTCAGGATGAACGCTGGCGGCGTGCTTAACACATGCAAGTCGAACGAACCTTCGGGTTAGTGGCGGACGGGTGAGTAACGCGTGGGAATCTGCCCTCAGGAGGGGGATAACGGCCGGAAACGGCCGCTAATACCCCATATGCCGAGAGGTGAAATGAATTTCGCCTGAGGATGAGCCCGCGTCTGATTAGCTAGTTGGTGAGGTAAGAGCTCACCAAGGCATCGATCAGTAGCTGGTCTGAGAGGATGATCAGCCACACTGGGACTGAGACACGGCCCAGACTCCTACGGGAGGCAGCAGTGGGGAATTTTCCGCAATGGGCGAAAGCCTGACGGAGCAACGCCGCGTGAGGGATGAAGGCCTCTGGGCTGTAAACCTCTTTTATCAAGGAAGAAGATCTGACGGTACTTGATGAATAAGCCACGGCTAATTCCGTGCCAGCAGCCGCGGTAATACGGGAGTGGCAAGCGTTATCCGGAATTATTGGGCGTAAAGCGTCCGCAGGCGGCCCAACAAGTCTGCTGTTAAAAAGTGGAGCTTAACTCCATCATGGCAGTGGAAACTGTTGGGCTAGAGTGTGGTAGGGGCAGAGGGAATTCCCGGTGTAGCGGTGAAATGCGTAGATATCGGGAAGAACACCAGTGGCGAAGGCGCTCTGCTGGGCCATCACTGACGCTCATGGACGAAAGCCAGGGGAGCGAAAGGGATTAGATACCCCTGTAGTCCTGGCCGTAAACGATGAACACTAGGTGTCGGGGGAATCGACCCCTCCGGTGTCGTAGCCAACGCGTTAAGTGTTCCGCCTGGGGAGTACGCACGCAAGTGTGAAACTCAAAGGAATTGACGGGGGCCCGCACAAGCGGTGGAGTATGTGGTTTAATTCGATGCAACGCGAAGAACCTTACCAGGGTTTGACATCCTGCGAATCTCTTGGAAACTTGAGAGTGCCTTCGGGAACGCAGTGACAGGTGGTGCATGGCTGTCGTCAGCTCGTGTCGTGAGATGTTGGGTTAAGTCCCGCAACGAGCGCAACCCACGTCTTTAGTTGCCAGCATTTAGTTGGGCACTCTAGAGAGACCGCCGGTGATAAACCGGAGGAAGGTGTGGATGACGTCAAGTCATCATGCCCCTTACATCCTGGGCTACACACGTACTACAATGCTACGGACAAAGGGCAGCAAGTTCGCGAGGACAAGCAAATCCCATAAACCGTAGCTCAGTTCAGATCGTAGGCTGCAACTCGCCTACGTGAAGGAGGAATCGCTAGTAATCGCAGGTCAGCATACTGCGGTGAATACGTTCCCGGGCCTTGTACACACCGCCCGTCACACCATGGAAGTTGGCCATGCCCGAAGCCGTTACTCCAACCCTTGTGGAGGAGGACGTCGAAGGTGGGGCTGATGACTGGGGTGAAGTCGTAACAAGGTAGCCGTACCGGAAGGTGCGGCTGGATCACCTCCTAACAGGGAGACAAACAACGATTTTGATGTCTGAGTTTATTTATTCTTAGGCCAAAATCCTGTCACCTTAGGTCGATCGGTACCTCAACTTTGAAGCTAAGAGAATCCAGCAATGGATGCCTGCTTAGTGGAGATTTTTAGTTCCTAAACTTTGTCTAGTTCACAACCCATTAGGGATGAGACTCCTGGGCCATTAGCTCAGGTGGTTAGAGCGCACCCCTGATAAGGGTGAGGTCCCTGGTTCAAGTCCAGGATGGCCCATTCGGTGTAGGGGGTTTAGCTCAGTTGGTAGAGCGCCTGCTTTGCAAGCAGGATGTCAGGAGTTCGAGTCTCCTAACCTCCACTGACTACCAAAATCCCCATCTCCAAAGCCTGGAGTATGAACTCGTATGGATTGTGATTTAGATGTGTCCGCTAGATGACCCTAGCTTCTTGTCATTTTAAGGCATGGAAATGATTCCATGATATTTAATTGATAGGATGCTGGGCTCGATGCAATGTATTGAGAGATCGATGCATTGTTTTGATGTCTGGTCGAACCTTGACAACTGCATAGTAAGTCTGGAAAGAATAAAGCATCTTTATGGATGCATCATTCTTGAATGTTAATTCATGATGGGATGGTGTTAATTCTAAGCAAGAGCCGAGACTCCAGCATGTTCTTTCAAATGTGTCGAGCATTTGAGAGTTTGATTTTAATTTCTATTCGTAGAAGTTAGAAGAATCTGTTTCAACGACAGCAATCGTGTTGGAGATACATTGGTCAAGCTACAAAGGGCTCACGGCGGATACCTTGGCACACAGAGGCGATGAAGGACGTGGTTACCTGCGATAAGTCTCGGGGAGCTGGAAACACGCTTTGATCCGGGAATTTCCGAATGGGGCAACCCTTAAAACGGCCAGCTGAATCTATAGGCTGGCGCGAGCCAACCCAGCGAACTGAAACATCTTAGTAGCTGGAGGAAAGGAAAGTAAAAACGACTCCCTAAGTAGCGGCGAGCGAACGGGGAAGAGCCTAAACCAATGGTTTCGACCATTGGGGTTGTGGGACAGCAACGTGGATCAGGAATGTTAGTGGAAGTGTTTGAAAGACATGCCACAGAGGGTGAAAGCCCCGTACACGAAAACTGAACTGACCTAGCTGTATCCCGAGTAGCACGGAGCACGTGGAATTCCGTGTGAATCAGCGAGGACCACCTCGTAAGGCTAAGTACTCCTGTGTGACCGATAGCGAAACAGTACCGCGAGGGAAAGGTGAAAAGAACCCCGGGAGGGGAGTGAAATAGAACATGAAACCGTGAGCCTACAAGCAATGGGAGCCCTACTAATAGGGTGACCGTGTGCCTGTTGAAGAATGAGCCGGCGACTTATAGGCACTGGCGGGTTAAACCGGAAATGGTGGAGCCATAGCGAAAGCGAGTCTGAATAGGGCGTTTGTCAGTGTTTATAGACCCGAACCCGGGTGATCTAACCATGGCCAGGATGAAGCTTGGGTGATACCAAGTGGAGGTCCGAACCGACTGACGTTGAAAAGTCAGCGGATGAGCTGTGGTTAGGGGTGAAATGCCAATCGAACCCGGAGCTAGCTGGTTCTCCCCGAAATACGTTGAGGCGTAGCGTCTCGTGCTCCAGCAGGGGGGTAAAGCCACCATTTCGGTGCGGGCTGCGAGAGCGGTACCAAATCGAGATGAACTCTGAATACCCTGTGTGTAGCGAGGCAGTCAGACTGTGGGGGATAAGCTCCATGGTCGAGAGGGAAACAGCCCAGACCGCCAGCTAAGGTCCCCAAATCAACACTAAGTGATAAAGGAGGTGGGATTGCCCAGACAACCAGGAGGTTTGCCTAGAAGCAGCCATCCTCAAAGGAGTGCGTAATAGCTCACTGGTCGAGCGATCCTGCGCCGAAAATGAATGGGGCTAAGTGTTGTACCGAAGCTGCGGATTTATGGTAGGGGAGCGTTCTATGTGGGGCGAAGCGTTAGCGTGAGCGGGCGTGGACTGCATAGAAGTGAGAATGTCGGCTTGAGTAGCGAAAACATGGGTGAGAATCCCATGCACCGAAACCCTAAGGGTTCCTCCGGCAGGCTCGTCCGCGGAGGGTTAGTCTGGACCTAAGGCGAGGCCGAAAGGCGTAGTCGATGGATAACAGGTCAACATTCCTGTACCGGTTATGTTTTGGGAAGAGGGACGGAGAAGGCTAGCCAAGCCAGATGTTGGTTACTGGTTCAAGCGTCCGAGGCGTTGAGGATCGGCGAAAACGATCCGAGCTGAGGCGTGAGTACGAGCTGCTACGGCAGCGAAGTTGGTGATGTCATGCTTCCAAGAAAAGCTCTATACCCGTTAAGACATAACTGCCAGTACCCGAAACCGACACAGGTGGGGTGGTAGAGAATACCGAGGTGCGCGAGGTAACTCTCTCTAAGGAACTCGGCAAAATGGCCCCGTAACTTCGGGAGAAGGGGTGCCACAGCAATGTGGTCGCAGTGAAGAGGCCCTGGCGACTGTTTACCAAAAACACAGGTCTCCGCTAAGTCGCAAGACGATGTATGGGGGCTGACGCCTGCCCAGTGCCGGAAGGTTAAGGAAGCCGGTCAGCGTAAGCGAAGCTGGCGACTGAAGCCCCGGTGAACGGCGGCCGTAACTATAACGGTCCTAAGGTAGCGAAATTCCTTGTCGGGTAAGTTCCGACCCGCACGAAAGGCGTAACGATCAGGGCGCTGTCTCGGAGAGAGGCTCGGCGAAATAGAATTGTCTGTGAAGATGCGGACTACATACACCCGGACAGAAAGACCCTATGAAGCTTTACTGTAGCTTGGTATTGTGCCCGGGCTCTGAATGCGCAGGATAGGTGGGAGATGTTGATCTAGTGCTCGTGGGTACTAGGGAGTCAATGGTGAGATACCACTCTTTCAGAGCTAGGGTTCTAACGTTCACCCGTTATCCGGGGAGCGGACAGTATCAGGTGGGCAGTTTGACTGGGGCGGTCGCCTCCTAAAAGGTAACGGAGGCGCGCAAAGGTTTCCTCAGGCTGGTTGGAAATCAGCCGACGAGTGCAAAAGCAGAAGGAAGCTTGACTGTGAGACCAACAAGTCGAACAGGGACGAAAGTCGGCTTTAGTGATCCGACGGTTCTGAGTGGAAGGGCCGTCGCTCAACGGATAAAAGTTACTCTAGGGATAACAGGCTGATCTCCCCCAAGAGTTCACATCGACGGGGAGGTTTGGCACCTCGATGTCGGCTCATCGCAACCTGGGGCTGAAGTCGGTCCCAAGGGTTGGGCTGTTCGCCCATTAAAGCGGTACGCGAGCTGGGTTCAGAACGTCGTGAGACAGTTCGGTCCATATCCGGTGTATGCGTAGGAATATTGAGAGGATTTCTCCCTAGTACGAGAGGACCGGGAGGAACGCACCTCTGGTGTACCAGTTATCGTGCCAACGGTAAACGCTGGGTAGCCATGTGCGGAGTGGATAACCGCTGAAAGCATCTAAGTGGGAAGCCCACCTCAAGATGAGTATTCCCATGGGGTAACCCAGTAAGGTCACGGGAAGAACACCCGTTGATAGGCTCTACGTCGAAGTTCAGTAATGGATGCAGCGGAGGAGTACTAATAGACCGAGGGCTTGACCAACACTTGGTTCTTGCCTTTAAAGACTTTATTCAATTCAGATTGCATCAATAAAACGAAAGTTAAGTTGATGCTGCTATGCAGTTCTCAGGGGTCAAACCTTGGGAATTTTCTATCCTGGTGTCCATAGCGCTGTGGAACCACTCCGATCCATCTCGAACTCGGTTGTGAAACGCAGCAGCGGCGACGATATTTGGGGGGTAGCCCCCTGAGAAAATAGCTCGATGCCAGGTAAAAACATTCCAAACGAAGAAAGCCATCCCTTGAAGGGGTGGCTTTTTTTGTGCTTATTGTCTTGTTAGTTTCGTTTTAATTGCTGCCAGCACCTGCCATGGCTACATTTAAACCTCTCAATAGGTTGGTTCGCTTGAGATGAGCGAGTGAGGAATGCAAGCAAAGTTAAGCCGCTCTTGCCGTGAAACCAGTGCCTTTGCTAAAGAGCTTTAGTGATTACATTTCGGCTATTGCGCCTTCTCGTTCTTTTGCCTGAACAAATCTACGGCAGAGGCCTTTACTCCAGAGTAGAGATGCATTTGATGTATTTAGTGATCGTTATATAGCGTTCTTGTTTTATTGGCCTGGCCATGGCTTTATGTAATATTGTTCTATGTTATTCCTTCTTTTTTTGTGATTAGATTGCACTGCTATGTCTGACAGCTAGAGCACCAGTGTGTACTGCGTCCTGCCAGCTTGATTCGCTCGATTGCTTTCCCGCATCTTGGACACGGCTGTCCTGTCCGCCTGTAAACCGCCGCTTGTCCTCCGTAATTGCCATTCACGCCTTCTAGATCCCTGAAATCACTAAACGTGGTTCCTCCGGCGCCAATACTTAGCTCCAGGATCTCGATCAGGCATTCCCTGAGTTTGTCTAATTGTTTGCGATTGAGTTGGCCAGCTGCGGTTTCCGGGCGAATACCCGCAGCAAACAAACTTTCATCGGCATAGATGTTGCCCGTGCCTGCCACGATGGACTGATCCAACAACGCTGCTTTAATGGAGCGCGTGGATCCTTTGAATCGCTCTTGTAAGTATTGCGTTTTGAAGTCTTGGCTAAAGGGTTCGGGTCCCAACTTTTTTAAGCCCGTGATAATCGACTCCACTGCAATATTGGGTGGGACCCACCACATTTCTGCGAAGCTTCTGAGGTCAACGAAGCGTAATTCTTGCCCCTTTGCATTCCAGAAGCGCACCCGTGTGTGTTTGCAGGGTGGAGTGTCGCCCTCAATCCACTGAAATTGGCCTGTCATGCGTAAGTGGACTCCCCAGTATCCAGCGTTCTCTTCAGGAGAATCTGGTTTGGATAATCCAGGACGATGCAGTTCTGCGTAGAGGTACTTTCCTCTTCTCGTCCAATCGCCAACACGGCAATTGACGAGTCCTGACTCAAAGCACTCTGGTCCGCCAGGACTTGCAATCGCCCTGTCCCGGCACACTTCAAGATCGCTGATGACGAATTGATCGAGACGATTCGCTAGTCCACGCCGAACCGTCTCAACTTCTGGGAGTTCGGGCAACGGCCTCAGGCCGGCTCGAGTTCCGCTTGAGCGAAATTATTGGTGTTGATTCCGCCTTCTGATCCGGAAATCCCGTTGTAGTTCACCTTCTCGAAGCGAACGACCACCGGGTAACGAATACCTGAGGTGTCGATGGACGCCACCGTGCCGACATCGTTGAACCAATAGGACTCAGGGCGCTTAATGCGCACCTTGTCACCGCGGGAAATAGCCATCGCTGCGCAGAAACGTTGATGCAATCCGAGAGTATCGCTGCGTGGTCACAAGATGGAGGGAGCGTCACAGAATGTCGTTCGCGCCTTGCCAAGATCGCAGCAGCGCCATGGCAGCATCCATCACCACCCCTTCAACCCCGCCTTTGACGAACCAGAGTCCCGAAGCACCCGCGTTCAATCTCGATCTTCCCGATCCTGAACGGGATGACATCAGCACGATGGAATTCCTGGCTCGTCTGGAGCAGGCTTGGGATGTGTGCGACAAATTTGATCTACAAACCGAAATTTGGCGTGGTCGCATCTTGAAATCGGTGCGCGATCGAGAAAAACGCGGTGGTGAAGGACGCGGTGCGGGCTTTTTGCAATGGCTTCGCGAACGGGAAATTAGTAAGACCAGGGCCTATGGATTGATTCAGTTAGCTGAATCGGAGCAAGGTTTGGTTGGTGACGGTTTGCTTGAACCATCAAGCGTGAACCAGTTTTCAAAACGGGCTTTTCTTGAAACCGCTTTGGCAGCTCCTGAAGTGCAGGTGATGATTGCGGAAGCTGCTAACGAGGGGCAGGAAATCACCCGCAAGCAGGTGCGCAGGCTTACGGATGATTTCACCTCTGCAACCAGTCCCTTGCTTCCGGATGAAATCCGTCAAAGGGCGCAAGAGAATTTGTTGCCATCCAAGGTTGTTGCGCCTCTCGTACGCGAATTGTCAAAGCTTCCTGAGCTTCAGCAGGAAGACTTCCGCAAGGTTCTACGCGATGAGCCGGAACTCGATCGGATCAAGGACGTCACCCATACGGCGCGCTGGATCACCAAAGCCACGGAATCAGGTGTTGCTGTTCGTGCTTTTCAACAGGGGGAACTCGACCTGGAGAAAGCAATGCAGGAGGCTCAGCGTCTCGACGCTCTGGGCTTGCTCGCCGATGCCGTAGGCCAGGCGCAGACGCTTGAGGCCGCGGTTCTCAAGTTGCATACCTCTTGGAGGCGGTTAGGTGGTCTGCATGAACGGCTGTGGGTTGAAAGCGGAAGCAGCACCCCTTACTTACGCGATGTCTTAACAGCGCTACAAACCTTGAGTGGAGCCACGATGCGGGTGTCGCTCGGGGAACTTGCTGGGGGCAAAAGGGTGAGACTTCAACTTGTTGAGGAGGCTCCTGACCAACTGGAGCCTCCGGTGATCCCCTAGATCTAGTGCTCGTTAAGGTGAAGGCACTATCTGTGGAGTGAGGGTGAGCGTTGGATCCACTCCTTAAGGCTCTCCACAGGCATTACGGCTGGGACTCCTTTCGTTCCGGGCAACGTCCGGTGATCGAAGCCCTGTTAAGCGGTCGCGATTGTTTAGCAGTGCTGCCAACAGGAGGCGGTAAATCACTCTGCTTTCAGCTCCCTGCCTTGGTGCGACAAGGGTTGGTCGTGGTGATTTCTCCACTTGTCGCTCTGATGGATGATCAGGTGTTGCAATTGCAGAGGCGAGGCATTGCTGCCGCCTGTTTGCACCGCGGGATTCAACCCGAACAACGACGCTTGATTCATGAGCAGTTATCCGCTGGCTCGTTGCGTCTTCTCTACCTCGCCCCTGAGCGTCTTCAAGGTGAGGCGGCGAGGGACATGCTCTCTGCACATGCAAGGGAAGGGCAGTTGGTGGCTTTGGCCGTGGATGAGGCCCATTGCATCAGCGCTTGGGGGCATGATTTTCGGCCCGATTACAGACGTCTTGGTCAGCTTCGGGCCCTGTGCCCCGGTGTTCCGCTCGTTGCCTTGAGTGCAACCGCAGCCCCAAGGGTGCGGGCCGACATTCTCCGTTTGCTTGGGTTATGCAAACCGCTCATCCAGGTGTCGTCGGCACAACGCAGCAACCTCCACTACACGATGCGGCGGCGTCCGAGCGATCCACTGCCTGATGTTTTAGAGGCCCTGAAGCAGTCACGGGGTGCCACCTTGATCTATGCGAGGACCCGTCGTTCTGTGGAGCTCTGGGCAGAACGCTTGCAATCACAAGGAATTCCAGCGATTACTTATCACGCGGGCCTGGAGGTAGAGCGCCGTGAGGAGGCTCTAAGGCATTTCTTGGAAGCTGATGCGCCGGTGTTGGTAGCCACGGTGGCGTTTGGGATGGGCGTTGACCGCTCGGACGTGGGGTTGGTGTTGCATTTGGATTTGCCTGCGACCCCGGAGGGGTACCTCCAGGAATCAGGTCGCGCTGGACGCGATGGCAGACCGGCCCATTGCCTTGTCTTGTTTTCGCCTGGAGACCGAACCAGCTTGGGCTGGGCGATGCAGTCCAGCTTGCGTCGCGCAGCTGAAGCCAAGGCGTCCGACGATGACGTTTGGCGTGTGGAGTTTTCACAGCAGCAATTGAGGCGGATGGAGGCCG
The DNA here is from genome assembly GCF_014279555.1 of Synechococcus sp. SYN20. NCBI lineage: Bacteria > Bacillati > Cyanobacteriota > Cyanophyceae > Synechococcales > Synechococcaceae > Synechococcus > Synechococcus sp. SYN20. The sequence continues at coordinate 568,978 of NZ_CP047959.1, forward strand.
TTGCTGAGGGAGAGAGTTGCCGTGAGCAAGCTTTGCTTCTCTCGGTGGGGGAGCTGACATCTCCTTGCGGCCGCTGTGATCGTTGCCTGGCTGATGTGCGTGCCAAGGATTGGTCAGATCGTGCCCAAGAATTACTGGAGGTGATCGATGCCGGACAGGGAGCAGACATCCGCAGCTTGACCGAAAGATTGCGGAAGCTTGATGGCAGCGAAGAGCGTTGGGGTTGGCTTGCGCGCAGGCTCGTGCAAGAGGAGCTCATTCGTGAGAGCAATGACGGCGCCCAACGCTTGTCGTTAAGGGATAGCGGCAGACAATTCCTGCATACCCCTTGGCCTTTGCATTACGCGGCTTGACCGCGGCTTCTGCAAAGCATCAGCTTGGCTTAGGCGGTTTTGATACAGCGATCCTTCACAAGGTCCTTTTCAAAATTGGTCTGCGGGGCAATCCAGCTTTTCCATGCACCATCAGAACTGGTGACATTGATTTTGCGTGCGGAGCAGTTCACCGCGACGTATAGAGGCTTGCCTTCGCTGTTCAAGGTTGGGGCCACCATGCTGCCGCCCATGGATTGCCAGTTGCTCCAGTCCACTTGAAGTGGGCCGTACGTGCGCCATGCCGCGGGTTTGGCCGCCACTGCTTGGGTTGGAGTTGTCTTGGCTGGAGCCGCTTTTTTAGGAGCTGTCTTCGTGACAGCCGTTTTGACCTGAACTGGCTTGGTTTGAACCGTCTTGGTCGGTTGGCTCGCCGTTGCAGTGAGAACGGGCTTTGCTTCTGGTGTGCTGCTGGTTTGCAGCGATGTGCTGACCAATTCGGTGGAACTGGTATCCCGCAGCATCAACTTGGTCCCAATCGTCACCTTGTTGGGGTCATTGATGGTGTTGAGATCAATTAGAGAGGCCACGGGAACCTCATAGGCGCGAGCGATCTGGGTGAGGGTCTGACCTCTGGCCACGGTGTGAGAGGTGGCGCTTGGATTGGCTTTGATCGGCGTGGGCTTGGCCTTCGCTACTGGCTTTGGTTTGGGAAGCACGGCCGTGGTGGGCAGCTTCAACGTTTGGCCAAGCTCAACATGATCGGCGCTTTGAAGGCTATTGATGGCGATCAGATCCCTTGAACTGACGCGATATCGAGCTGCAATTCCACCGAGGGTGTCTCCCCCTTTTACGGTGTGACGTCCTTGGCCAGCGCTGACAACGCCTCTGGCACCACTGGGCAAACGCAACGTTTGCCCCACTTCCACATGGTTGGAATTACGGATTCCATTGGCTCTCATCAAGCGTTCAACCGAGACGCCGTAGCGATCAGCGAGCTCGGAGATGGTGTCTCCTGGTTTGACTGTGATCGATGCCGCGCCCGCTTGAAGGGGCATCAATGCCGACAGGGTTAGGGCGGCGGCAACAATGCTTCGCATGCTTCTTTCTGTGCTGGGCGAAAGATAAGGTGTCTGGCCCAACTCGCCAGTCCCTCGCGCGAATTCATTTGTATTGGTTGATTTGGAGCGATGTTCAGCCCACAAAACGGCGAAATATTGCAGGATTCAACGTGTAGGGCGGGTAGCGGTGACGAATGTCGAGAAAAAAGGGTCGGCTCAGCACTGAACGTGCGTGGGAGAAGGTTTGAAAGCCGGCTTCTGCTTGATAGCTGCCCATACCACTGGGCCCCACTCCACCGAATGGCAATTCCGGAACTCCCTTTTGCATCACCACGTCGTTGAAGCAAACCCCACCTGAACTGGTGCGCTTCAGAACCGCGCTTTGGTCGTTGTGATCCCCGCCAAAGAGATAAATGGCTAACGGTTTGTCTTGCTGTTGGATGCGTGTGATGGCCTCATCCAAGGTCTTCACTGTCATTAGTGGCAATAAAGGGCCAAAGATTTCCGCTTCCATTAAGGGGTCTTGATCGCTTTGGACCTCAATCAGGGTGGGTGCGATCTTGCGGCGTTGGCGGCAGCATTCGCCTCCAAACAGGATGCGTCCCTCGGCTCGAGCAGTGGCTAGCAGGCCTTCAAGATGTTGAAAATGTCGATCGTGGATTAAGGAGCTGAGATCAGCAGAAGCGAGTGGTTCATCTCCATAAAGATTGCGGCGCTCCTCTTTCAATGCCTTTACGAGGCGATCTCGGATGCTGGTTTGAACCAGGAGGTGGTCAGGGGCGATGCAGGTTTGTCCTGCATTAATCCCCTTGCCCCAGATCAAGCGGCGGGCGGTGACGGCAAGGTCGGCACTATCGAGCACGACAGCAGGATTTTTGCCTCCAAGCTCCAGCGTGACAGGAGTGAGGTGACGGGCGGCACCGGCCAGCACCTTGGCTCCAATCGTTCCGCTACCGGTAAAGAAAATGTGGTCAAAGCCAAGGTCCACGAGAGCTGCCGAGGTGGATCCATCCCCGTTCACCACTCTCACCACATCACTGGGGAATCCCTCCGTGATGAGGCGCGTGATCAGGGCTGCTGCGGCAGGGGCATGCTCCGAGGGTTTCAAGACAACGCTGTTTCCCGCCGCAAGGGCACTAATCAGGGGCTGGAGCGTGAGCATGAAGGGGTAATTCCATGGCCCGATCACGAGCACACAGCCCAAGGGCTCTCGGATGAGTTGGGCCCGCCCTGGCCGTTGCATGATCGGCACGGGGATGTGTCGAGGCCGCATCCAGGCCTTGAGTCGCCGCCGGGTGATTTTTAATTCTTGAAGCAAAGCCACGATCTCAAACATCCCCTCGAGCTCTGGCTTGGCGAGGTCGATACGAAGGGCTTGGAGAATGTCTGCCTCATGGCGATCAAGCAGGTCGCTCAGACGTTGTAATTGCAAGCGCCGCCAAGCTTCCGGTCGGGTTTGACCCGAGACGACAGTGGCGCGAAGGGTCTTCAAATCAGCAGCTTGAAAGGCCTCGTTGGGGGAGGAGCTGACCATCAGAAGCTGTGGGATCTATGGCCATGCTCGCAGTCCTGATCGATGGATTGCGAAAGAGGGGATGACGTCGCGGCCGATCGGGGTTAGTACAAGTTGGAATGGTGCCGGCGTGATGACTAAGCAGCAGCCGTGGTGGAACGGTGCCGTCATCTATCAGCTGATCGTGCGCAGCTATGCCGATGGCAATGGTGATGGGATCGGTGACTTGCAGGGCCTGGCCAATCGCCTGCCCTATCTCCGTTGGTTGGGTGTGGAAGCGATTTGGCTCACACCGATTTATCCATCGCCACTGCAAGACGGTGGTTATGACATCACTGACTTCAAGTCCATTCACCCCGAGCTGGGGGATTTAGCGGCTTTTCATCGAGTCTTGATTGCTGCCCACTCTCAAGGCATCAAGGTGGTCATGGACCTGGTGCTGAATCACACCAGCACGCTCCATCCTTGGTTTCAACGCGCCCGTTGGGCTCCAGAAGGTAGTCCGGAGCGGGATGTGTATGTCTGGAGCGATGACCCCAAGCGCTACGCAGATGCTCCAGTGCTGTTTCGCCATTTCGAGTCTTCGAACTGGGAATGGGACGAGGTGGCGCAGCAGTACTACCTCCACCGTTTTTTGCGCCATCAACCCGATCTCAATTACGACAGCCCACTCGTGCAAAAGGAGATGCTCGATGTGGTGGATTTTTGGATTGAGCGAGGCGTAGACGGTTTCCGTCTCGATGCGGTTCCCTTCCTTTTTGAAGCCGAGGGATCTCGTTGTGAGGGCTTGCCTGAAACCCATGAATTCCTCAAGCGCTTACGCGCAAGGGTGGATAGCCACGGCAAGGATGTGTTGCTCCTCGCGGAAGCGATTCAACCGGTGGAGGAGGCTGCTCCCTACCTCGCCGATGACGAACTGCATGGAGCTTTTAACTTCGCCCTAACGGCGCATCTGTTTGCCTCGATTGCCAGCGGAACGGTAGAGGCCTTGCGCGATTGCTTGCAGGCAGCTCAGAACGCTGTGGGTGGCTGTAGGTGGGCCTTGCCTCTACGCAATCACGATGAGCTTTGGCTTGGCGATGGCCATCTGGTTCCAGAGGATGTGATTCAAACGATCCGAGCCGGATTGCATCAGGGGCAGGGGCATTGGCTGAACTGGGGCATCAACCGGCGTCTTGCTCCTTTGCTTAATGGTGATCCTGGTTCCAACCGGGTGATGCATGCTCTGCTCTACAGCCTTCCAGGACTTCCGTGCCTCTATTACGGAGATGAGCTGGGAATGGGGGATTGGCCGGGTCTGCGCGACCGCGATCCGAACCGCACTCCGATGGCCTGGACGCCGGGACGGAATGGTGGGTTTTCGACCGCTCCCGACCCTCTGTTGGTGTTGCCACCGATCACGGCTCCCGGATATGACTATCGGGTGGTGAACGTAGAGGTTCAGAAGCAACTGCCTGGTTCGCTTCTGAATTGGCATCGGCGCATGCTCACCTGCCGCAAGCTGCTTCCAGCCCTCCGCAATGGTGACTTTGAGCTATTGGACTGTGCCCACCCTGGGGTGATCGTGTATGTGCGCACGAACGCCACCATGACGGTGATGGTGGCGGCCAATCTCTCCGCCGCTGGAGCATCGTTTCGCCTCGATCTGAGCCGATGGTCTGGCGAACGCACCCGAGAGGTGTTGTGGGGGTGTGACTTCCCACCCGCGGATGCTGATTGGTTTGTGTACCTCGCCGCCCATGGGTTCAGCTGGTGGTTGATCGGCGAAGTGGAAGAAACAGACAGCAGCAGCGAGGACTCCGGGGTTCAGGAGGACAAGTTCAGTCCTGCTCCTTCTGGAGTCTTGGGATCTCCCACTCCCGCCTCTTGAAGAAGGGTTTGAACCTGCGGGAGCAGCCGCTCGGCCTCGTCTTGGTCCACCATCGCTAGGCGGCAGCGACGGGCGAGAACATCCGTTGCGGTGCAGGCATGTTCGGCGCTGATCGCATGGCGTAATTCACCACGGCAAACGGGGATGACGTCGCTCAGAGGCTCACGATCGCTTTCACTCCAGCTCGCTACAAGTGCAGCGGCTTCTAATCCGAAACTGGATTGGAGGTGGGCACGTTGTTGATCACGTAGAGAGGTCTTCGGCAGCAGACGTTCCAGGGTGCGGATTTGCTCTTGCAGCAGTGCGGGAGTGCGTTTGGGGTCTTGATCTGCGCCGATCAGCGGCAACGCAGAGGGGTCTGAAAGGGTGCTCCCCAATTGCGCTTCCACCGCCTGAAGGGTGTCGATCGCCATCGGCCTGCAAGTGGTCCATTTGCCCCCCATCACGCTGATGAGGCCACTGTCCAGCGTCTCAACTTCGTGCTCACGCACGACCCGGCTGCTGTTCACCTCGGCACCGGCTGGCTTGAGCAGCGGTCGTCCGCCAGCCCAACAGCTCCCCACATCGGGATCGCCCAGATCGGGGAACCAGCGCTTCACATAATCGAGCAGATAGGTTTGCTCGTCTTCCGATGGAGCGGCTGCACTCGCTTGTGTGCACTTGGTGTCTGTGGTGCCGACCAGGGTCCGACCAAAGAACGGCAACATGAACAGAACACGGCCGTCATCGGTGGATGGCAACAACAAACCAAGTCCTTCAGGACAGAGGTTGGCTCTTAACACCAGATGCACTCCCCTACTCGTGAGCATGCGCATGGAGCAGTTGGGGTCGGCCATCCGCCGAATGGCATCCGCATGCATGCCTGTGGCATTCACCACGGCCCTGGCTTCCCAGCGTTCTTGCTCTCCTTGGTTGTTTTCGCTGATGGCAGCACAGATCTGCCCCTGACTGTTGCGTTCTAGCTCTCGAACCTTGGTGCGGGTTCGAATCACAGCACCGGCCCGTTCAGCGGTAAGGGCTAGCAGCAGATTCAGGCGAGCATCATCGAATTGCCCGTCGCTGTAGGCCACTCCGCGTTGAACATCAGGACGCAGAAGAGGAAGTGCTTGGTGGAGTTGCTTGGAGGACAGCATGCGGCTGCTGCCGATCCCGGCACGACCGGATAGGGCGTCATACAGCCCAAGCCCGATGCGGTAGTAGGCCTGACCAAGACGACAGTCGCTGGGCAGGGCCAGTTCAAGGCGTTGGGCTAAGAACGGAGCTTGTTCCAGCCAGTGGCCCCGCTCCAGCAGGGCTTCTCGAACCAAGCGCAATTGGGCGAGGTCGGCTGTTTTAAAAGCAAGTTCGAGATAACGCACCCCTCCATGCAGGAGTTTGGTGCTGCGACAGCTGGTGCCACTGCCGAGGTCATGGCCCTCGAGCAGAGCAACACGCAGGCCGCGGCGGACCGCTTCATAGGCCACGCTGCATCCGCTGGCGCCACCGCCGATAACGATGAGGTCAAAACGTTGATCAGCCATTCCAGCGAAGGCTCCTGCTCACAGCATCGTTCCAACGTTGGCGCCAGCGTTGGCGTTGCTCCATGGTTTGTTGGGGCTCAAACACGCTGGAGTCTTGGCTGCGATTTGGCACTAGGTCTTTGAGGTCTGCAATCACGCCGGCTTGCAAGCCAGCCAGCAGGGCCACACCGCGAGCGGTGCTTTCCAGGTGAACAGGGCGGCGCACGCGCAAACCAGTGCTGTCGGCTTGGGCTTGCAGGAGAAGGTCAGAAGCTGCGGCTCCCCCATCCACGGCAAGTTCCCCGAGACTTTGCTCCATGGCTTGCTCTGCCAACTCCACAAGACTGGCAACGGAGAGAGCAATTCCTTCCAGGGCGGCTCGAGCGATATGCCCTCGGCGGGTATCGCGGGTGATCCCGATTAATAAACCCCTGGCACTGGGGTCCCAGTGGGGTGTGCCCCATCCGGTGAAGGCTGGAACAAGCATCACCCCGGCGGCGTTCTCCACCTCTTGCGCGAGGGGATTGACTTCTTCGGCACTGCGAATGATGCCGAGGCCATCGCGCAGCCATTGCACCACCGTGCCCGCATTAAACAGGCTCCCTTCTAGGCAATAGGTGGGGGTGCCATGCTCATCGGTCCAGCCCAGGGTGCTCAGCAGGCCAGCGTCGGAATGGCGGATGCTGGTGCCGGTGTTCACCACGAGAAAGGCGCCTGTGCCGTAGGTGCATTTGCCTTCGCCTGGTTGCAGGCAGAGTTGCCCCAGGGTGGCGGCCTGTTGGTCGCCAAGTAGGGCTTGAATGGGTACGCCAGCAAAGGGCAAACCCGCTTGGATCACTCCGAAATCGCCACGGCAGGGCCTGAGTTCGGGGAGGGCCTGCTTGGGTAAGCCAATTTCAGCGCAGGCGTCATCGATCCATTGCCGCTGCTCAAGATCCATCAGCAGGGTGCGGCTGGCATTGCTCATGTCTGTGGCATGAATGGTGCCGCCACTGAGCTGCCATAGGAGCCAGCTCTCTACCGTTCCAAAGCAGAGATCACCCTGGGCCGCGGCACTGCTTGCGGCGGTTTCATGGTCGAGCAGCCAGCGAATTTTGCTCGCGCTGAAATAGGGGTCGAGCATCAGGCCGGTTTTGGCTCTCCAGCTCGTTTCTAGGCCGCTTGCCTTCCATTGCTCACAGAGATCGGCGGTGCGGCCGTCCTGCCAGACCAGGGCTGGGCCGCAGGGGCTGCCATCGCTGCGTTTCCAGAGCGTGGTGGTTTCGCGCTGATTGGTGATGCCGCAGCTGATCACGGCTTGCCGCTGCTCCGGAGTGATCGCCTGCTCAAGGCGGCTCATCGCCAGACGCTGGCTCTCCCAGATCGCCGTAGGACTTTGTTCCACCCAGCCATCGGCGGGGTAGTGAATGTCAAGAGGTGCGGAAGCGCTGGCGACTGGGCGGCCATCCGTATGGAAGAGAGCAGCGCGTGAGCTGCTGGTGCCTTGATCTAGTGCGAGCAGGAGGGGCGGTGCTGCCATAGCCATCTCGTTTCCTACTTGCTAGCGATGGGACCAACGGCCTGCAAAGGAATGGCGGAGACATCACGCATTGGCCAGTTCCCCACTTGGGTCGCTGAGGCGATGGTTTACCAGGTGTTTCCTGATCGTTTTCGCCGCAGCGGCCGGGTGGAAGCGCAGCAGGGGTTGGCGTTGCAGCCCTGGGGGACAGACCCTGTCGAACAGGGGTTCCAGGGGGGTGATCTCTACGGAGTGATCGAGGCTCTGGACCACCTTCAGCAGCTGGGGGTGACCTGTCTGTACCTCACCCCCGTTTTCAGCTCGGCCGCCAATCATCGTTATCACGCTTACGACTATCTCGAGGTGGATCCTTTATTGGGAGGGAATGCTGCGCTTGATGCCCTGATTGCGGCGGTGCATCAACGGGGCATGCGTCTGATCCTCGATGGGGTGTTCAACCATTGCGGCCGCGGCTTTTGGGCGTTTCATCACCTGTTGGAAAACGGGGATCGCTCTCCCTATCGCGAGTGGTTCCATGTGCATCAGTGGCCGCTGCGGCCCTATCCGCGGAAGGGCCAAGACTGTGGTTACAGCTGCTGGTGGAATGATCCGGCGCTTCCGAAGTTCAACCATGACCATGCTCCCGTGCAGGAGTACCTCTTAGCGGTTGGTAAGCACTGGTTAGAACGCGGCATCGACGGTTGGCGCTTAGATGTGCCCGATGAGGTGCCTGCTGCCTTTTGGGTGGACTTCCGGCGCATGGTGAAAGCGGTGAACTCCGAGGCCTGGATCGTGGGTGAAATTTGGGGAGATGCCAGGACTTGGCTTCAGGGAGAGCATTTCGATGGCGTGATGAATTACCGCTTGGGCTGGAGCAGCCTTTGTTGGGTGGCGGGCGCGCGTTTGCGACGCAGCTACCGCAACCCGATGTACCCGTTGCGCCCCCTGGAGACGGAGGCCTTGCTGCAGATCTGGTCTGAGACGCAGGGTTGGTATGCGCCGGAGGTGAACCGCTGCCAACTCAATCTTTTGGATAGTCACGATGTGCCCCGTGCCTTGCACAGCCTCAAAGGAGATGTAGCTGCGCTGTCTTTGGCGTTGCTGCTGTTGATGCTTCAGCCTGGGGCCCCTTGCCTGTACTACGGAACGGAAGTGGGACTGGAGGGCGGTCCTGAACCAGCCTGTCGCGAGGCGATGCCGTGGGAGGCCCCATGGCCCCACGATTTGCGCTCAATGATCGTGACGTTGACGAACATCCGCCACCAGGTTGTTGCTGTGAGCGAGCGAGGTCTGTCGTGGCAGGCCACCACCCCCGACGGCCTCGTGGGACGCGCACCTGGGGTGGTGGTTGTTGTGAACCGCTCTCGGCGGAAAGCTTTGTCCCTGGAGGCTCACGACGTTGCCCAAGTTGGCTGGGAGACGGATGGTGCGTTGATTGGCACCTATCAGGTGCATCGCCATGTACTTGGTCCACAATCAGCGGTGTTGTTTAAGACTCTGGAATAAGCTTCGCTCCCTTGATTGGCATGTTCTTGCAGTAATACCACCCCAATCTCTCTCTTGGAATTGAGTTCAATCCTTTTCAGAATTTCGGTCTCTACTGGGAGGTCAGTGAGTGGACAGAGGCAAAGGTCCACAATCCTTTGTTGTAAGCATAAAAGACTATGGGGATCGCTGAGATTATTGGCCGAACCTATAAGCCATCCAGCGGGTGGTGGATCGAAAAGAGAACTATCAAGCCATTGATTGGCATCAAGCCTCAAGCTTGATTTGCCCTGTAAGCGCGCTAATTGATGAACCTTTCGCTCTAATTGAAGTAACAGAGAATCCTCCTGGGGTTGCCAATAGCTGCTTATTTTTTGGAGTTTGATCCCGAATACCTGAGCACATTTTTTTTGGTTTCGACTTATGGTTGTTTGGTGTTGATCAAAGAGAGCGCCCACTTTCTTCCCAGACTGAAGCCATATCATTCCATCGAAACTAGACAGTAAATCTAAGCTGACCATGATGCTGGTGTTTTAATGAGATCTAGTCAAGAAGACTGCGCTTAAACTAATTTCCAAGCTTTATCATGAAGCTTGTTTGGACGATTGGGGGTAATGCGTGAAAGTCGTGCACTATTGGGATCATGGATGGCTTAATGAGTGATTTTTACTGCAATAACCAAGAGTTCGCTGGTCTCACCTGGCAATCCTCCATGTAATCAAGCTTGGGTTAGGAGGATATGAATTAGGAAAGATTGTTGACTTAAACTCCTTTGTAGCATCTTTTTCATATCTGCTTTAGCTTGTCTCTTAGGTCTAGTATATGTTCTTGATATTCATTTTTCTGGAGCACTACTAAACCTGCCTCTGACGTGATATCGAGTGGAATCGTGGCGAGATCTTGCGATTCAACGGGTAGATCGGTGAGCGGGCATAGGCAAGCATCCACAATATGCTGTTTTAAGCATTGGATGCCATGAGGATCACTAAGTTTATTGGCTGATCCTGCAATCCATCCTGAGGGAGGTGGGTTGAAATGTGGATTATCCAGCCATCCATTAACTTCAATCCTCAGACGTGATTTTCCTTGTAGACGGGCCACTTGATGCACTTGGCGTTCAAGCTGAAGCAGTATTAAATCTCCATGGGCATCCCACTTGTTTTTGTTTTTGCTAACGGTAATCCCAAAGACTTGAGCACATTTTTTTTGATTGCGGCTCACCGTTGTTTGGTGTTGCTGAAACAATGCTCCTACTTTTGAACCTGATTGAAGCCAAATCAGTCCATCAAGGCTTGAGAGTAGATCTACGCTGACCACATCATTAATAGATGTATTTTATAAACTCTAAATTATGTTTATTGTGTAATCAATCCCCAGTATTGGGTAGGGAGTCTGTTCAGAGGTTTTTGGGCAGGCTTAGTCGAGCAAGAAGCCCACCGATCGAACCTTTGGAAAGTGAGAGTTGACCTTTATGGCTTTCCATTGCTGTGCGCACAATGAACAAACCCAAGCCTGTGCCATCAGGCTTGCTAGTTTCCATCAGTAATTCCTCATTAATTTCTGGCAAAAGACCACCTCCATTATCTTCAATCTCTATGATCCAAAAATTCTCATTATCCTTCATTCTAATAAGGATTAATGGATCTGGATTGTTAGAGTCTCGCAAGGATTCGATGGAATTTTTTAAAATATTGATGAGGGCAATTTGCAGTTGTACGGCATCTCCATTAATCATTGCACTTGAATCTGCAATCGAATGAACTTGCTGACTATTAATCCATCCGTAAATATCTGGATTGTTTGAGTTGATATAGCGCAGACTACTTTCAATGACTTGCTTTAAATCGAGCTCAGAGAGCTCTGTCTGGGTATTGCGGAGAAGGGCTCGCACTTTGTTAGTGATCAAAGCAATTCTCTCGGATTGGGAATTGATGGTTGAAAGCTGATGCTTTAGATCGGAGAAATTGTGGATTTTACTGGTATCGTTAAGAGTATTAATCAGGGTCTGAGATGTAAGTTTTAAGATGCTGAGAGGTTGGTTGATTTCGTGAGCAATAGATCCGGCCTCGAGGCTTGTTTTCAATTTTTTGCTCACTAGTGCCAGTGCTTGCTCATCTTTTTGTTGTTTGTCTTGAAAAAGTTCGATGATTTGTTTCTCTTTTTCTCTTAGGCTTTGAGTGAGATTGTTGAATGCTTTTACCATGGCCGTTATGGCTTGATGGAGATCGCTAAATTCTTTGGTTCCTTCTTTTTCGAGCTCGCAATTAAAGTTAAGAACCTCTGGCTGTTTGGTTATATCTTTAATTTGATGTTCTGTGCTTTGGCTCGCAGAGGTTAAGGCACTTAGGGGAGTGAGTAAGGCATTGATCAGGCGGCGGTTGATCGCTAATGCCATGAGGAGTGCAGCAACGCTAATAAAAATCATCATTATCAAATTTCTCTCTGCCACGCTTACTTCTTGATCTGCAGATGTACCCGTGACTAAAAACCAATCGAGTCCAAATTCTCTACCCCAGGGGGTCGCTCTTAAAAAAAAGTGCTGTGAATCCAGGCTTGAGATCTGGACAAGTTCTTGGCCAAAGCTGTTCTGGTTGACAAGATATTTTCCATCTGTTTGTAATAAGTATTGCTTTGAAAGTGATTTCGCAATGGGAGACTCTAGCTCTTTGATATTAGCCCTCTGGACACTTTTTTCAGAGCGAACAAGCACTATTTCAGGATTTGAGCTGGCAACAATACTCCCATTTTTCTCGATAATTAGTGCTAATCCTGACCGGTCTTTCCATACTTCTTGCAGCCAGTTGCTAAGTTTGTCAATGATCATGTCAACGCCCACAACACCGATCAGTTTTGCCTCCTGATTGAAAATTGGTGCGTTGTAGGAAATTGAAAAAGTTTCTGGCTGGTCTTCCCAGGCATAAATTCTGCTCCACGTTGGTTTGCCTGCTTTAACGGTGTCGACATACCAAGCTTCTTGATGGTTTGTGCTCATCCCTGGGATGACATCTTCTTGCTGAAGACGTTCTCCTGTTGACGTCATGCTGTAAACAAACATTTTCCCCCGCCCTAATCGCGAGCTGTCTTCGTTGTGGAAAAAGCTTCCATCCTCGCCTTTTTCGATGCCTAGAAATGACCCATCTTCCGACCCATAGTTGATGTAATCAACAGGGAATGAGCGAAGCTGTCTCCAGAAACGCTTACTAAGCTTGTCGAAATCCTTGAGTAACGCTGGGTCAGCAGCGATCGCCTCTTCGTTGAGTTGATTGATAATTGTTGGGAAACTAATCTTGCTGATTAATCGCTCTGATACTTGTATGACTGGAAGATGTGCTCGATGGGATTCTTTCTGCTCGATTACATTGTTGCGACCAACACTAAATCCTAAAATGCTAAGAGATCCTGCTACGAGAATCAGTTGAAGGCCTGTCGTGCGAGTTAGCTTTTTTGCTAATGATTTGGATTGGTGTTTCATTAATTGATGCTTTGAATGGTACGAGTCAAAGCTGCTCTTCTGATGAGTTCAGCGCCGCTGACATTCAGTTTTTGGGCAATGGCTTTGCGATGTGTTTCTATCGTTGAATAAGCGCTACCAAGCTCTTTGGCGATTTCCTTTGTGGTTTTTCCCTCTCCCATAAGGCTGTAGATAATTTGCTGTCGCTGGGTTAACTCATGATGAGCAGGCTTTACGATTGCATTAATGCAATGTCGTAAAGCATCGAATGCATCGGTTTTGTCGATAATTCCATAAATTGCTTCTTTAAGACTTTTGGGGCAAGCAAACTCCTGTGCTGCGCCAGACAGGATGATTATTTTGATGTTTTGATGTTGCGAGACCAACTGCTGTGCTAGGTCAAGACAGTGGCCATCTGGTAGATAGATATCCAGAATCGCGAGGTCAAGCTTATGATCATCAGAAATGTTGTTAGCAGCTTCGATGCTGTCTGCTTTGAAGACAACTGATATCTCGTTGAAGCTCGCCAAGATGGAGCCAAGAAGGTCGAGAAGTATTTGCTGGTCTTCCAGCACGAGGCAGTTCATGCAAATCGTGCAAATTTTGATGTTAGACCCGTTCGCTCCTTTTATGACAAGGAAGAGCAGCTATGCATTATTTGCATAGCTTCAAGGGCGTGTATTGGATTTCGGGTAAGCAGCCCTGCAAGCTCCGCAACCCTGTTCTGAAAACTTGATCGAACTTTGGAACGTGATCTAGCCATGATTGCGGAGGTGCACGACCAAGGTTTCGTCAAAGCACATGGGACGGTTCATCGCTGGCGCAACCTGATTTTTCCTAAAGGCAATGTCTGCTGATAAATGAGCAATAGAAGGTGATCAGGTTTTGCTAATTCGCTTTATAGGCCAGAAGCTCATTGCTCTGAACACCATCCCTGTTGGACCGGCTCAACAACCAACTTGGTGTGAGATTGAAGCCCTTGTCGAGACTTGAACTCGAGACCTCTCCCTTACCAAGGGAGTGCTCTACCGCTGAGCTACAAGGGCGTGTGGTGGATGGGCCGGGTTGGATTTGAACCAACGTAGGCAGAGCCAGTGGATTTACAGTCCACCCCCATTAACCACTCGGGCACCGACCCGAACCACACCAAGAGAGGTTACCAGCAAGGCTGTCGATACGATCAACCAATGTTTACGAGTCGGGCCATGCACCTATTGCTGCTCAACGGCCCCAACCTCAATCTGCTGGGTCAGCGGGAACCAGTCCTCTACGGACGTCAGACCCTGGATCAGATCGAGACAGCACTCAGTGAGCGGGCCAGCGCTGATGGCTTAACTCTGGAGTGTTTTCAGAGCAATTTTGAAGGAGCCCTGGTGGATCGCATCCATCAGGCGATGGGAACGGTGGATGGGATCTTGATCAATGCAGGGGCTTATACCCACACCTCGATTGCGATCCGTGATGCCCTGTTGGGTACAGCCATCCCTTATGTGGAGCTGCACTTGAGCAACACCCATGCGCGTGAACCATTTCGGCATCGCTCGTTTCTGGCCGACCGTGCCGTTGGCGTGATTTGTGGTTTTGGACCCGTGAGTTACGACTTGGCTCTTGATGGCTTGGTCCGCCACCTGCGGAACTCTGCGAGCGGAGTTGAGGGTTGATGGTCTCAACGTCTGTGGCCAGCATCCGCTGGTTGGCTTCACCTACGAGTGCGTCTTGGGTGCAGCAAGCGATTTCGAGACCAATGGAGGTCTTGATTGATCATGCGCACTGCGAGCGCAAAGCAGCGGGGTCGGCGGTGCAGCTGATGTTTCGTTACCTCTGCGAACCAGGTCTGGGGGAAGTGTTGAGTCCGTTGGCGCGCGAGGAGCTGGAGCATTTCGAGCAGGTGCTTGCCTTGCTGAAGGCGCGAGGTCGCTATCTGGAGCCCTTGCCTTCTCCGGGATATGGCGGCTTTCTTGCTAAGCACATTCGCAAAGGAGAGCCGCTGCGGATGCTGGATTCGTTTTTGGTGGCGGGTTTGATCGAAGCCCGCAGCCACGAACGCATGGCGTTGTTGGCTGAGCACAGCCCGGAGCAGGATTTAAAAGACCTTTATGGAAGCTTGTTGTTGAGTGAGGCACGTCACTTTGGTCTTTATTGGGTGCTGTGCGAACAGCGTTGGGATCGGTCGGTGATCGTGCCCCGCTTGGAGGAACTTGCACAGGTTGAAGTGCAGGCTCTTACTGGAGAGTTGGAGAATCCGGAGGACGTCAGAATGCATTCTGTGGGCGTCGAATCTCGCTGATTTGTGCCACACCCTCTGTCGTCCTGAGTCAGACGTTTGTATCAGCGAAAGCCTGATTCTGACTCGGTTTGGCAGTTCTTCTTGCGGGCTGAAGGAGAGGGGCGGATTCGTCGCCCCACAAAAACCAGGCATTTATGAGAAACGACGAAGGTCGGGAATAGCCCCTTGGAAATTGTCTGCCGCTACGCCTTCATTGTTCAAAGCTCCGACGTGGTCATCAAAACCATTGATCCCGATGCTCCTGAGGACGTAAGCGACTGAGGTAGGGGTTGAGCCGTGCCTCGATTTCCCTACGCTGTAGGAATGAGCAAAGAGAGCGCAATTTCCGAGATTCTCGGCACAGTCAAAAAGCAACTGCTGGACTTGGGGCAACAGGTTCAACGGCGTGATGGGTGGGATCTCTCTCTTCCAGTGGCAATCGTTGATGCCAGAAAGGCAAAGGCAAAAACTTCAGCACCAAAATTCCACGTGTCTCCCATCGGTACGATCGGGAACGTTCTCAGGATCTCAACGACTTGCGATCACCCTCTGATGCGAAAGCTGTTTGAGCTCTATCAGGATCGTGGAGATGATGAAGCGTTGAGTTTCATGATGAATGGCGAGGATGCCGAAGAATTCTCTGATTTGTTTTCTGAATATCAAAAAGAGAGAAAGAATGGTCAGATGGTCTGGGGAGCTGCAGATGCCTCAGCTTTCGTAACTAAGTCGCGCGACTGTTTTGATGATCGTGAAATAGCAGTGGCGATTTTGCATACAGGGAGCAGTGGTCAGCACGAACTAACCACTTGCGGCGTCCCTTTTAGTTTTTGATCTCCACTCGGAATAGAGAGCTTTCCTTTGCGAAGAAAGCAGGCTTCACTATCTCTGCTAATGACATCACTCAAAGCCACTCTCAATACGAGCTTTCACATCAAGAGCTGGAACGCTTGCCTGGGGGAGGGAATAAGAACCCTTACATCACTTAAATCATCCTCCAATGCCGGATATTGATTAATGCTTAGACCCGCTACTGGCGAGGTTTTTTATTGCCTCACCCGTTTGGGCGAGTGAAAAGACCAGGGATTCACCCGAATTGGGGAGGCGGATCCAGGAAAGTGGGCCTACTTTATGCATAGAAGTTTTATAAATAGATGACAGAACAGCAGGGTTTCGTGCGGTCATCATTTTCCAAATATGCATCAAAATTAGGCATTTCAATTCTGCAGATAGCAAAGCAACCTGAAAAAATATTCCAACATGGTCGATATTTTGGTATTCCAGGCAACACCAAACTGCAGCAAGAGTGTATGGAAAGGATTATGGATACCCAAAGGTTCAGAATCTGCTTGCCAATCGACCTTCATCAATGTGACCAGATCTTGAGCAAATGGCCGCAATGCCCAAAGGGAGCCTTGGATGGTGCGTACAACTGCGATTGCAGAAGCTTGGACTTTCTTTTTTAGTGAACCAATCTCCGGTGCCAGAATCTCAAGAGGAGTTCGTGATAAGTAGATCCGTTCGCTTGCATGAAATTCACCATACGATTCTTGGTCTACCGATCACAGTTGCAGGTGAAGCTGCTGCGACGGCGTTTTATGCGAGTACTGGGTCGATGCCTTTTGACATTGGAATTCTGTCTTCATGGATGTTGCGTGGTGCCTATGCACCGAGTGAGCGTAGATTGATTTGGGATGGTATCGGTTTCGGTATCGCAGTTGGTCAGACGGTGCCTGAACTTTTCTCTCCTCGTTGGGAAGATGGCTGGGAAAGATCGATCATCGATTGGCAGAAGGAACTGGGCATCACCCAGCTATTGAAGACGTCTCCGTTTAAAGACGACTTTGTAAACATCTATGGCTTAAGTCTCTGAATATGCCAATTCACTGACGTTGACGATTCTCTAACAGGTCAAGCAAATATCAAGTATCGGATGATGGGTTGCAATGATTTCCTAGAAAGCGCTGGTGATAGTAACTTCTCCAACGGCAATATGGGGAAAGATGCTTTGATGTTGCTGGGCGGCTCTGCTGCAGGAGCTCAACGTAGATTAAGTACAATCATGATTTCATATGCCTTGATTTGGATTGTGATAAGTTGAGTGATAAAGGCTCTTCCCCTTGAATAATTGGCTGTTGCGTCACCATACTAATTCCCCAATCAGATTGATCAAAGTCACCAGCGTGCAATAGTTCAATGGACAATAATATGTATCTATTGAATTACTAAAATGCCTCTCATTAATCTCAGGACCAATGTTTCTGATGTCCAGGGTTCAGATGCTCTTTTGAAAAAGCTGTCGGCTGCTCTTGCTAGTGCTACGGGAAAGCCCGAATCGTATGTAATGACACTTTTGGATTTCGGTGTTCCAATGACTTTTGCTGGTAGTAATGACCCCTGCGCTTATGTAGAAATTAAGTCCATCGGAGCATTGACCCCGCCGGAAATGTCAGATCGATTTTGTGAGTTGATCAAGGCATCTTTGGGAATCCCTAAAGATCGGATTTATATTGGATTTGATGATGTTAGTGCTTCGCACTGGGGGTGGAATGGGAGCACTTTTGGCTGAACATTCCATCAATCCACCAATTAAAATTGTCCGGTTAGATCCGTGTCAGAGACCTATTTGACTGAGGATTCCCTGGCCAGTTAGCAGCTCGGTGCCTAAGCCAATAACAAAGCCAAGCATCGCTAAACGACCATTCCATGTCTCAGCAAAGCTGCTGAAGCCGAATCGAGATTGAGTTGAGTTTGTCATGTTGTTGATTATGTGGGAGAGCCTCACATGAGTGAGGCGTTGTTTTCTGTAATCAGCCAGCTACAGCTGAAATGCTGTAGGGAGCTTCAGGGGAACTTGTAGGCATTGGGTCGAGCTTGCCTAATGCCAACGCTTTCGCGCGGACGTACATCTCACTTGATGTGGCACCAGCCGCTTCCATTGCTTTGGCGACGACATCCCAGTTACGAACTTCAGTAGACATTTGAGGTTGATTTGTTGATGTGACAAGCATCGCCAGCCAGGTGACGTGGTCGTGACAGTGAAATCCGCCAAGGAACCGAACACGCGAAACGAGTCGCTTCTCGATAAGCCCCGCCTGGTGCTGCATGTTCACCTTGGGTTTCGAGTTGCCGGTATTGCAGATCCTGGCTGTGACGACGTTTGAGGCAAAGACAAGCAACGAACCACATCACCCCCGCCACGAGTGGATTTTTTAATTGCTTTCTTGGAATTGTGGTCAACATCACAGCATCGCTTCATAGCGGTCACTGCTTCTCTGCTCGCTTTCGCTTCATGGCTCCTATGCCTGAGGATGCCCAGTTCGTTTGGTTTCGCTTCGCTAATACGGAAGCAATTGTCTCTTATGTTTTCAAATGTCTACTTCAACCAATCCATGCGTCAAGGCGTAGACCGCTGCCTGTGTTCTGTCTCTTACTCCAAGCTTATGAATGGCTGTACTAACGTGGCTTTTAACTGTTTCAGCAGAAACAATAAGTGAATCAGCGATTTCTGTGTTCTTCATTCCCTGAATAATGCATTGAATAACCTCTAGCTCTCTTTCTGATAATGGGTCTACAAGGATCGGTGCTGGTTTAACTTTTGCCGTTGCTGCTTCAAGGACAGCCCTCGGATAGTAAATACCCCCACTGTTGGTTGTGCGTAAAGCATGAATGAAGTCCCCATCCCCAGTGCCGATTGAAGAGACGAACATCACTCCGTCTGCCCCAGCCTCCATCGCTTCTTGAACCACCTCAGGTGTTTCGCGTGACAAGAAAATGAGAGCTTTGAGGTCTGGGGATTGTTGTTTTGCTTTTTCGACAAGTCTTATTCCATATCCTCTTTCTAGGTCTTCGCTCGTAATTAAGAGGTCTGGATTGCTTTCAAGTTGTATTTGTAGGGCCTCATCTTCCGTTGTCGCGCCCCCAATCAAAGATTGCAGGATCGGCTCAGCAAGGCTCACCGCGGTGAGCGTGAGCCGGTTTTTAGAACAAACCAAAACTCTCTTGTTTGCCAGCATTTGCTTGCAGGCATCAACTGCTTTCTGTAATGCGCCTTCAGATGGGTGAATCCTCACCTGTTTTTGTGTAGATAGAAGAATGATGATACTGCTGTGATGTCCGTCTGCAAATCATTATCAACATTAAACTTTTATTTGTGATCAGCTCCTTTTCGCTGATTGCCCTCAGCTCTATTGTTTTAGACCAATGTGACGTGCTGTCGACTGGATTTTGTTTTCAAGCAACTCATCGGTATTCGTGAAGGACTGGGTGTGTTGCTTGGAAGTCGTGAGCTTCTATTCATTAAGTGGGTTCTCTTTCGGTTCATAATTGTTGTTTTTGCATAAAAAAGCTGCTCCGATCAATGAGCAGCTCTGAGCATGTACTTCTGGCTATGAGGTGTTGACAGCTTTGGGTCAAGAAACCTCCCCTTTTGTGGATCAGGCGGAAAAATTACATTTTAATTTGTAACTGCTGAACGCATGGGAATCATGCTTTTTCACATGTTGATCAGTTTTTGTCAGTTAATGACTTGGACATTGCAGCTGCAAGAGCAACACAGCCAGCGACGATCAGATAGCCCATGAGATTTGTTTAATGGCTCAAGCATCATTTGATTTGGAGGTGCCTGTTGACTGTCTCCGATGAGACCGAATCCTCAATCGATCAGTCTTTGGTTGTCTGTTCCTTTGCTCAAGGAAGGCCTGGATAGTGAGCGGCTATTGGATCATCGGTGAAGGTGGCGACCCATCCTGCTGAGTTTTTGAAAAAACGAAGCACGCAATAGTTTGGGTTGGCGCCCATGTCGAACCAGTGCCGGGTTCCAGCTGGAATGGCGATCCAATCATTGGCTTCGCAGACCACTTGCAGCACCTCATCGTTGATGTGGAGTGAAAAGAGCCCGCAACCTTCCACGAAAAAGCGCACCTCATCTTCTGCGTGCTGGTGTTCTTGCAGGAATGTTTGGCGCAAAGATGTGGTGTTGTGCTGATCGCCCCCGACGCGCATCACATCCACTGCTTGGTAGCCCTCGTTTTTTTGGACGGAAGAGATGAGTGACGCATAGGCCGCCAAAATTTGCTCTTGCATGGCCCCTCGCTCTAGCTCTGGCTTGCTTGGCCAACGCTGAAACTTGATCCCGCGCGTTTTGAGTTCTGCACTGATCTGTGCAGCATTGCTGGTGCTTAGGAGTGGCTCAGGCGCTGCCTGGGTTGCGTAGATCCTCAGCTCCGTCATCAGCGCGGCGTTGTTTGAACCTCACCTCTTTAGCCCTGATGAATCTTTGCCGTGGCGCTCGCTCCACCGGACGCTGTCATTGTTGACCTGTTGGTCGTGGATCCTGTGCCTCACGCTCTGCAATTGATCGGAGTGGGCCCTGGTGATCCAGAGCTTCTCACCATTGCCGCTGTTCGCGCGATTGAAACTGCCGATGTGGTGGCGTACCCCGTTGCTCGCGTCGATGCTGATGGGATGGCTTGGACTATTGCTTCTCGCTGGACGCGCTCTAGTCAGCGCCGACTGCCTCTGGTGTTTCCGATGGTGGCGGAAGCCGAGCCAAGATTGAAAGCTTGGCGGCATGCCGCTGATGCGCTGGCATCTGAGTTGCGACGTGATTTATCGGTGGTTTTGCTCTGCGAAGGCGATGCCTCTCTTTTTGCTTCGAGCAGCTATGTGCAACTGGCGCTGCGTAAGCGGCACCCTGATCTCACGGTCAAGCTGATTCCAGGCGTTCCGGCGGTTTGTGCTGCAGCTGCTGCTGGCGCGGAGACGGGGATTGATTGGCCCCTGGCTTTGCAGCAAGACGGGGTTCTGATTCGTCCTTGCCCAGACCATGAATCAGATCTGGAGAGATTGCTTGAATTAGCTGAATCGAGCTCGATGGTGCTGGCATTGATCAAGCTCGGTCAGCGATGGCCATGGGTTCGGGCTTGCCTGGAAAGGCGTCAGCTGCTCGAGGCCTCCCTCTTTGCGCAACGGGTGGGTTGGCCTGATCAGGTCTTGGCGCGAGCGATCGATATTCCCGCTGAGTCGAAGCCTTATTTTTCTCTGCTGCTCATTCGGCAGACTTGGCCTGAGGTGTTGCCGTGACAGAAAGCGTTTCGTTGCTTACGTCTTTGAATTGGCTCGGGCTGGTTCATCCCATTTTGATGATTTTGTTTGTCTATCCGGTGGTGGGTGCCACGATTCGGTTGGGCATTTTGGCCCGAGAACGGCGGTTGGCTCTCAATCCGATTGCGCCAACAGTGCCGGTAGAACACGCCGATCACGGTCGCTGGGTCACCGGGGGAATAGTGTTGGCGGTGCTGGTGGCGCTGTTTCATAACGCCCTTGCTGGAGGGATGCAGGCTGATCAGATGTTGGGCTTCCTGCTGGCGGTTGTGGGTGCTGCAGCGGCTTATGTGGCGTTGTTGGGTGCCAAAGGCGTGATCGCAAAGATGTTGTGGGCAGCAGCCTGTTGGTTCACCCTGATTTTGATTGCCTCCCAGCCTGCGCTGCTGCAGTGGCGCCAGGCTTTCCCAACTGCGGTTTGGCAGTCGCATCTTTGGGGTGGTTCGGTCTTAATCGCCCTGATGTTGGCTGCGGTGGTGATGCAAAAGCAGATTGCGGGTCGGCTCTGGATGCGACGGCTGCATGTGTCGATGAATGTTGTTGTTGCTTTGTTGCTAGCGACGCAGGCCATCACGGGGACGCGTGATTTATTGATGCATTGAGGCCTGGATTGTTGGAGGGTGCTGTGGGATCAGGCTCGGGTTGAGAGGCCCGCGTTTGGGTGGTGCAATCAGTCGCCGGAGTAAGGCCAGCAAGGCACGACTTTCCTGAGGCGCCTGCCGGTCGACCCAGCATCCTGGCCGGCAAAAGAGCCAGCGGATCAGGGCATAGCGCTCCTTTCGAGGCAAGTCTCCCCAGTGGAGAAGGACTTCTGTATCGGTTTTGTTGGTCAAGATCACTGGCAATGCAGGCAGCTCTTGGCACCAGCGCAGCTTGGAACTGGCAACCCATGGAAGGGTCGAAGGAGAGCAGGTGATCCTGGCGCCGCTTTCGCTTAAAGCCGTGATGCAGCAGGGGTAGCGGTGCCCACCGTTGTCTTCGATCCAGGCTTCCATTTTGAGCTTTTGCCACGGGGCGAAATCCTTTGCGGCAGGGTCCCAACAAGCACGAACCGCCACGATCAAGCTGAGCAGATTGATCACGCCCCACACCAATCCGACCGGTCGGCCGGCGAGCACCTGAGCTGGCAGATCGCTGGCGTTTGAGAGCAGCCCGTGGAGGTTCACCAGATTGAGCAGCACGAGGGCCAGGAGTGGCAGCAGCAGCTCCACGCTGCAGCTCCCTCGATCACGGCGCTGATGCTTGGGGGTCACTCGAAATCCACCGATGCGTCCAATCAGGTTGGACAGCACGGTCATGGTGAGAGGAACGGTGAGCACCCAGCCGGTGAGTTCGCTCAAAAAAGCGGTTCGTGACCCACGGTTTAACCAGCCCAGGGTCAACACTTGCAAGCCCCAAAGGGGTAAGAGCAAGGTCAATGCGGCTTGGCTAGTGAGCAAAATAGGAATGATGCCCAGAAGGCCATAGCTAAGTGGCATCAGCATCAGCACGAGCCTTGGCACGTTGTTGAACCAATGCATCACGCCCTCGAGGTAGGCGATGCGCTGCCCAAGAGATAATCCCTTGGGATGCAAGGGGCCGCTGCTGAGCCGAAGGCTTTGCAAGGTTCCAGAAGCCCAGCGTTGGCGTTGGTGCACGAAATCAGCCATGGTTTCGGCTGCCAAACCGGCGCTGAGTTTTTCTTGCAGATAAATCAGTCGCCAGTGCTGACGGGTCAGGCTGATGCCGGTCACGAAATCCTCAGAGATGGCTTGTTCCACGAAGCCACCGATTTGATCGAGTGCTTTGCGTTTCACCACAAACGATGTGCCTGCACACACCACAGCCCCCCAGCCATCGCGAACCGGTTGAATCCAGCGGTAAAAACTTTCTTCATCAGAGAGAAGCCAGTTCTCCATCCCCAGATTGCGCATCACCGGGTCGGCGTTGATGAAGGTTTGAGTGGTCTGAATGAGCGCAATTTCCGGTTCGAGCAGGAATCCAATGCTGCGATCAAGAAAGGTGCGTTGGGGAATGAAGTCGGCGTCGAAGACGGCAACCAGCTCTCCTCGGCAGTGGCGCAAACCATGGTTGAGGTTGCCGGCCTTGGCATTGACGCGCTCCGGTCGGTGCAGGTATCGGCAGCCGAGCTCGGCAGCGAGCGCTTTCACCTCAGGGCGACCGCTGTCGTCGAGCACCCACACCTTGGTGTGGGGATAGGACAAGTTTGTGCAGCCAATCAGGGCTCGTTCGAGCACTTTGATTGGTTCGCCGTAGGTGGGAACGAGAATGTCGACGTGGGGTTTCCAGCCTCTCTCTGCCCAGCGCTTTTGGCGCTCGTTGATCTCTAGGCGGCGATCGGGGAACCGCCTCCAAGCCAGCCATAAAGGGATTAAGCCAACGAGGAGCAGCCAGGCCTCGGCGAGCAGGAGCAGCACGCTGAGGGTGATCGATAAGCGGCTCTCGACGTTGAGGCTGGAGGTCACTCTCCAGACCAGATAGCGGAGGGTGAACAGGCTGATCAGCAGGATCAGGCTGCGGCGTCCCCAAATTGGGGTGTCTTGTTCGGGGCGACGGATCAGCCAGAGCGGCCAAATCAGCAGCAGAGGCAACAGCGCATTCATTCGATTTGCTGCATCTGTTGATCGAGCAAATCAAGGGCCGCGGCCGGAGTAGGTGCGCGCATCAGTTGTTGCCGAAACTGGGATGCGCCGGGGAAGCCAGTGCAAGTCCAGCTCATGTGTTTTCGCGCAATCAGCAGGCCGTGATCTCCGCGTGCCTCGATTAGGGCCAGCAATTGTTCTTTGGCGAGAGCTAAGCGTGCAGCTGGTGCGGGGGTGGCTGGAATCGGCAAGCCACTGAGTGCGGCATCGATTTGGCCCACAAGCCACGGGGAACCCATGGTTCCGCGACCCACCATCACGCCATCGGCACTGGTGATCCTCAGGCAACGCAGCGCTTCCTCAGGGCTGTTCACATCCCCATTGGCGATCACAGGAATGCTGAGGGCTGCTTTGACAGCGGCAATCGCGTTCCAATCCGCACTGCCGCTGAAGCGTTGCTCTCGCGTGCGGCCATGCAGCGTCAGCATTCGCGCTCCCGCTTGCTCTAAGCGTTGGCACCAGTTCACAGCCGTCTCAACTCCCACGGCGTTGTGATCGCTGCACCAGCCAAGGCGCGTTTTCACCGTTACGGGAAGCCCTACTGCAGCCACCACGGTCTCGACAATTCTGCAAGCCAGATCCGGGTCGCGAATCAGGCCGCTACCGCCTCCTTTTCGGGCGATCTTGCGAACAGGACAGCCCATATTGATGTCGATCAGAAAGGCTCCGGCATCAGCCGCACGACGTGCTGCATCCGCCATTGCGTCGGGATGGTGATCAAACAGCTGCACCCCGATGGGCGCTGTTTCATCTTGCAGGCCATCCATTTTGAGCCGTCCGTGCCCCAGCTCCAGGCTGGTGGCATTCACCATTTCGGTGAACAGCAGTGCATCGGGAGCCCAGCGGCGCACCAGCTGCCTGAAGATCCGATCGCTGACGCCAGCTAGGGGGGATTGCAGGACGCGGCACCTGAGTTGTCGCTCTAACAGTCGACCCTGAATCTTCAGCGGCATGGCCAAAGGCCGAAGACATCCTCATTCTGCTGGTCAGGCCGTTGGGCTTGTCAAGGCAAGGCGATGGGGCGAAGGATGGAGGTCTCCGGTCTCTGCTCGTATGCCCCCTACCCCTTGGCCGCTGAGCCGTTTGTTGTTGAATCGAATCCTGGAAGACCGCATGAGCGATCGCTTTGTGGCGGAGCGGGTCTGGGAACGCTTGGGGTACCAGCCTCAAGGCGAAGGGTTGATCTGGTTTGCTGGACCTGAGACGCCCTCGGCGTGGCGAGAGGCATTCCCCCAGGCCCCCGAAGTGATCAGCATTCGCCCTGCTTCCGTGCAACTCACCCGCTCGATCCCCCGCGAGCACAAACAGCTGTTGAAAGAGCAGTTGAAGTTTGCGGGGTATCGGATCGGGGAGCTTTACCCACGGCGCACGCGTCGCGCTACTGCCGTGAATTGGCTGCTGGCCTGGCTTGCATCCCATGAGCAGTTGCTGGCAGACGAGGGACCGCTGCCACCGCTACTGGATCCGCCACTCAATCCTGTGAGCGGCCATCCTGGTGATCTTCCTGTGCGTTGAACAGCAGGCATAAAAAAGGAGGGTGTCTAACCCCTCCCGAAAAGGCTCTCCGTTCCACCGAAGCATCCTATTTACAAAATGTAATACTCTTGACTCTCGAGGGGAAGGGCGGTTCTCCTCCTCGCGAGCGGGGTAAGCGCTCAGCGGCAGATCTTTTGGCGACATACGTCATTGCGTCCTCATTCACCTAAAGGAGATAGACGTCATCCGCGTTGATGACCTGTTTGCAGGATTAATCCTCAGGCTTGGATGATCACCTTGGTGCCTTTGGGTGTGTTTTCAAACAGCCAGCGCGCCTGCAGGGTTGGCATGCGCACACAGCCGTGGCTTCTCGGCACGCCAAAAGCTTGGCCGGCATCCTCTTGCCAGGGAGCGGCGTGCATGCAAATGGCTTCATTGGCCGTGATGCACATCGCGTAGGGCACGCCAGGGGAAACATAGGTGCGTCCGCGCATGGTGACCGAGCGGTATTTCGTGAGTACGGAGGCATGGCCCGTGGGTGTGGGGGATGAGGCTTTGCCTGTACTCACGGGAATGACCCGAACGGTTTGTTCTTGCTCGTTGAGCACGGTGAGGGTCTGGTCGGAAAGGTCGACCACGAGCGTTGCAATGAGCTCAAGCATGGTTGTGCCGCTGACGTCGCTGTCACAGACCTAGCTGTGTCGCATGCGTCTCATCCGTCTCTTTCTGAATGATTTCGCATTTCTGTGATGGGTCACCTCTGTACTGTCAAGAAAGTTTTTTTGGGCTCCTGTTTTGGCGCGTCCGGTCGTCGCAATCATCGGGCGTCCCAACGTCGGCAAGTCCACCTTGGTGAATCGTCTCTGCCGAAGTCGTGAGGCGATCGTTCACGACCAGCCAGGTGTGACGAGAGATCGCACCTATCAAGACGGCTATTGGGGCGATCGAGAATTCAAGGTGGTGGACACCGGAGGCTTGGTCTTCGATGACGACAGTGAGTTCCTTCCTGAGATTCGGGAGCAGGCCAGCCTCGCCCTCGCTGAAGCCAGCGTGGCATTGGTGATTGTGGATGGTCAGCAAGGGCTTACGGCTGCTGATGAATCGATCGCGGAATGGCTGCGAACGCAGAACTGCAAGACCCTGTTGGCGGTGAATAAGTGTGAGTCTCCTGAGCAGGGATTGGGGATGGCCGCGGAGTTTTGGAGGCTCGGTCTTGGCGAACCCCATCCGATTTCAGCGATCCATGGTGCTGGCACCGCCGAGCTGCTCGATCAGGTGCTCACCTTCCTTCCTCCCAAGGATGAGGAGAGTGATGAAGAGGAGCCGATTCAGCTCGCGATCATTGGCCGCCCCAACGTGGGGAAGTCCAGCTTGCTCAACGCCATCTGTGGTGAAATGCGGGCGATTGTGAGTCCGATTCGTGGCACGACTCGCGACACGATTGATACGCGTATTGAACGGGAAAATCGTCCCTGGAGATTGATCGACACCGCAGGGATACGCCGGCGACGCAGCGTGAATTACGGGCCAGAATTTTTTGGGATAAACCGCAGCTTTAAGGCGATCGAACGCAGTGATGTTTGCGTTTTAGTGATCGATGCTCTCGATGGTGTAACCGAGCAGGATCAACGCTTAGCAGGACGGATCGAAGAGGACGGTCGCGCTTGCGTGGTGGTGGTGAACAAGTGGGATGCGGTTGAAAAAGACAGCCACACCATGTCGGCGATGGAAAAGGAGCTGCGCGCCAAGATCTATTTCCTCGATTGGGCGCCAATGCTGTTTACCTCTGCGCTGACGGGGCAACGGGTCGACAGCATTTTCGCCTTGGCATCTCTGGCCGTGGAACAGCACCGCCGCCGGGTGAGCACGTCAGTTGTCAACGAAGTGCTCAAGGAAGCCCTCAGCTGGCGCAGTCCTCCCACCACCCGCGGTGGCCGGCAGGGCCGTTTGTACTACGGCACTCAGGTGGCGAGTCGTCCCCCAAGTTTCACGTTGTTTGTGAATGAGCCCAAACTTTTTGGTGATACCTACCGCCGCTATGTGGAGCGTCAAATTCGTGAAGGCCTCGGCTTTGATGGCACTCCGGTGAAGTTGTTCTGGCGAGGCAAGCAACAGCGGGATGCGGAAAAGGAGCTGTCCCGTCAGCAGAACCGCCAAGGCTGATCTCCCATGGATTGGTTGCGACAGATTCCGATCGGGCAGTACGTGGATGGCAGCTCTGGTTGGCTGCGTCTGATCGACCCTCGTTTGAAGCTGGGCTGGGTCGTGATGTTTTTGCTGACCCCTGTTCTGGCTGGTCCGTTGTGGCGTCTGGGGCTCGTTCTGGCCTTGATGGTGATCACTGCCCTGAGTGGCTTGCCGGCCAGGTTGTGGTGGCGCTCCCTACTGCTGGTCTTTTGTCTCGGGGTTGGCTTTGGCCTCCTGGCGATGTTCTTGCCAACGGGAGACCCAGCAGCCACGCAGGCCATACGGCCTGTGCAGGAGTTGCAGGGTTTGTCCCTTCAATCGTCCAGCTGGGAGTTGTTGCGTCTGGGTCCTGTTCAGCTTGGGCCGCTCAACCTGGGTCCACTCTCGGTGGATCGGAGATCGGCTGAGCTCGGTCTCAACAGTGCAACGTTGATTGTCACCGTGGTGCACAGCGTGAATCTCATGCTGCTGTCCACACCAAGCGAAGATCTGATGTGGGCCCTGAATTGGTGTTTGTTCCCCCTGACGAAGCTTGGTTTGCCAGTGGATCGTCTTTGTTTTCAGTTGTTGTTGGCTCTCCGTTTTTTGCCCCTGGTGCAAGAGGAATTGCAGAATTTGGTGCGCTCAGTGGCGAGTCGAGCGGTCAATCTGCGTCAGCTGGGTTTCAAGGCGTCATTCGGATTGCTCCTTTCAGTGGGGGAGCGACTTCTTGCCAATATTTTGTTGCGGGCTGAGCAAGGAGCTGATGCCTTGATTGCCAGGGGAGGGCGTTGGTTGCCTGCGGATTGCTTTCGCCCTGTTCAGAACACGTCTGCACTGGCGCGTGGCTTGAACCTGCTGTCCTTTGTGGTTCTTCTCGCGGTGGTGGGATTGAGAGGCAAGTACGGTGCTCTCTAAATCTTGATGGACTGAGTTGTGGGAGCGGAGCGTTATCTCAATCACCCCACCTTTGGAATGCTTTATCAGGTGTCGACCGCGGGCGAAGGACGGGACCTATACGCCACGCTTTATGCCCAGCGCATGTTTTTCCTGGTGACGCTGCAACCCAGAGGGGCTCAGTTTGAGGTGATTCCTTATCAGGACGCCCGGCATCATGCAGAGCTTCACCTGGCGCGCTGTCGCCGTGATCGCGCTGACGATTTTGCCGATTGGAAGCAGCTGTTCGATCAAACCTTCATTTGATGGCCTCCAGCAGCCCGGAATCTGAAACGATTGAGTCCCGCTGGCAGGCGATTCACGCTGAGTGTCCAGACGCTGTCCATCTTCTGGCTGTCAGCAAAGGCCACCCGGCTCTAGCGGTGCGTGAGCTGGCGGCCTTGGGGCAAGTTGATTTTGGTGAAAGCAGAGTGCAGGAAGCACTCCCGAAACAACAAGACTTAGATGACCTCAGCGGCTTGCGTTGGCATTTCATTGGCCGCCTGCAGGCCAACAAAGTCCGGGCAGTCGTGCGTGCCTTTCCCGTCATTCATTCGATCGATTCTCAGGGACTCGCAGAACGCACCTCAAGGATTGCGGTGGAGGAAAACCAAAACCCGGAGGTGTTTTTTCAGGTCAAACTTCGCGACGACCCGGCGAAGGGTGGCTGGGAGCCGGATGCCTTGCGTGAGGTTTGGCCACAGCTGCAATCGCTTCCAGGCTTGAAGCCCATTGGGCTGATGACCATGGCCCCCCTTGGCTTAGAGCCCGAAGACCGCCAGAGCCTCTTCTCCGACTGCAGAACCCTTGCGGATGAGCTCGATTTGTCCGATTGCTCGATGGGGATGAGCGGGGACTGGAAGCAGGCTGCTAAGGCAGGTGCTACCTGGGTTCGCGTGGGGTCTGGATTGTTTGGACCACGGCCTGAACGCTTGGTTTGACCCCCACTTGTCAGGGCAGCCTGTTGTGAAGATGATCAAATCGCCCAGTCACTCTTGCTCACAACTCTGTAGAGCGCTATTCAGGGTTCAGGTTTGATTTAGTTTCCGGTGTCGCTGATTTCTCGTCTTCGTGCTGTCGTTGCGGGTGATGATTACCTTGATGGTGATTATGACGACCTCGATTACGACACTGGCGAACAGGACGACGTCGAAGAAGGTCCTTCTCACTCCATGTCGAGTGCTTTGGCAACTCTTGAGTCGAGCAATCCCTTCGAAACTGAGCAATCCTTCACTGGATCGAATGTGATCGGGATGCCTGGCATCAGTACCGGAACCGCAGAGGTCTCTTTGATGGAGCCTCGCAGTTTTGATGAAATGCCTGGAGCGATCCAAGCTCTGCGTGAGCGCAAAACGGTGATCCTCAATCTCACGATGATGGAACCGGATCAAGCGCAACGCGCTGTGGACTTCGTGGCAGGCGGAACCTTTGCCATTGATGGTCATCAAGAGCGTGTGGGCGAAAGCATTTTTCTGTTCGCGCCCAGCTGCGTAACCGTTACCAACGCCACCCAGGACGAAACCTCCGTTCCGACCCACGTTTCTAAGGACGTTGAGCAAGCCTCCTCTGAGGCCAGCATTGCTCCGACTCCCGCCTGGAGTGCCACAAGCGCCACCGCCCTTTGAACCATCAGTGCCATTTGCCTTTGGTGTAATTGGTCTGGGCCGGATGGCTCAGGCCCTTGTGATCCCCCTGATTGAGCAGGGACTCATCCCCGCCGGTGAGGTGATCGCGGTTGTTGGCCGTCAGGACTCCGTTGCGACGGTGTCTGCGCGAGTGCCCTCCGACGTCAAGGTTGTTGCTGCCAGTGATCCTGCGGCAAAAGAAGCTTGGGGGGCATCGGTTCAACTTTTGGCTGTTAAGCCCCAGATGCTCGATGCTGTTGCGGCCTCTGCGCCATCTGCAACAGCCACGCCTGCGCCGGGCTCAAGCCTTTTGATCTCCGTGCTTGCAGGGGTTCCCTTGGCGCGGCTTCAAACATTATTTCCTGGCCGGATCTGTGTGCGTGCCGTGCCCAATACCCCCTGCCTGGTGGGTCAGGGACTCACGGGCTTGGCTTGGGGGAATGGCATCTCTGATCAACAGAAGCAGCAGGTGCGCTCTTTTTTTGAGCCGGTTAGTGAGGTTCTCGAGCTCCCCGAAGAACGGCTGGATGCATTTCTTGCGCTCACCTCCTCTGGTCCTGCCTATGTGGCTTTAATCGCAGAAGCGATGGCAGACGGTGCCGTTGCCGTGGGAATGCCTCGGGCCCAAGCCCATCATTTGGCCCATCGAACCCTCGCTGGAACCGCGGCCTTACTGCAGGAACAAGAGCTGCATCCTGGCGAACTCAAAGATATGGTGGCCTCTCCTGGTGGCACCACCATGGCTGCGTTGCGTCATCTCGAAAAAGCGGGCTTGCGTTCAGCCTTGATCGAAGCTGTTGTTGCCGCTACGCAACATGGTCAGGGCATGGCGAAGTAGCTCTGCTTTAAGCGGCTAAGGCTTTCTTGGCGATAAGGGTCTCGTACAGCTCTTCCAGAGCATCGATGTTGGAGACCATCCGGTAGCGCTCCATGACCCGCTCCCGTGCTCGCCGTCCTAGTTCCTGGGTGAGCAGAGGTTGATCACGGAGAACGGGGAGCAGGGTGCGGAGCTGGGTGGTCACCCCTTGGGTGCTGAGAACGATGCCAGCCCCAGCTGCGAGCACTTCTCCATCAGCTCCTGCATCCGTCGCCACACAGGCGCATTGGCAGGCCATCGCTTCGAGCAGGGCGATGGAGAGCCCCTCCACCAGAGATGGCAGCACAAACACTTCAGCGCACTGGAGCAGGGCGATGCGCGTGTTGAGATTGGCTTCGTAGCCCCACCACAACAGATCCCCGATCCCGTTGCCGTACACGTTTTGCAGCGTGCTGCGCAGGGGCCCGTCACCCACGATCACGAGTCGGCATCCCGCTGGCTTGACGAGTCGCCAGGCCCGCAATAACGCTTCCACATTCTTCTCGGTGGCGATCCGCCCCATGTACAGAAAAATGCGCTGATCACCAAGACGTGAGCGCACGTCATGCAGCTCCTTGCTGATCGCGGCGGGATGGTTTGGGGCGGGAGACCAGCGGTTTGGATCCACGCCGTTGGGAATGACGGCTAAGCGAGTTTCGTGGACCCCTAAACGGTTCAGAACATCCGCCTGAAGATCGGAAAAGACGATGACGCGGTCGTATCGGGAGAGAGCAGGCGCATAGAGCTGATAGCTGAGCTGTTGGGTGCCCGCTGTGAGGTTGCGCAAGCCCGCGTCAAACGGAGGATGAAAGGTTGCGACAAGCGGAATGCCTAACGGCTGGCAAAGCTCCGGAAGCCTGAAGTCGAGGGGGGAAAGGGTGAGGCTGGCGTGCACAACATCGGGCTGAAGCCTCTTCAAAGACTCACGCAACTCCCTCTGTGCCCGAGGGGAGGGAATCGTGTACACCTGAGACTTCAGCAAATAGGGCAGGCTCACATCTGGATCGTGTGCCAACAACGATGTGTTGCTGCTGCCAGGAGCGCCAGGGTTATCGAAATGAATAAAGCTGGTCTGATGGCCGCGTTTCTTTAGGGCCTCTGTGGTGCTCAGCCCGTAGGTGACATTGCCGCAGAACGGAGTTTTTTTGCCGAGCCAGGCAATGTGGGCCACTGGCACCGTCGCGAAGCCGAGTCTGAAGTTAGCAGCGCTCCCAAGGTCGCTCCCACAAAGCGGCAGCTAAAGACAGTGCCGCAAGCACCCAGAGCACCGGGATCAAGCCGATGCTGCTGACCAGGGCGCCGGCAAGAACCAGGGGCAGGCTGAGAGCAATATTGATCAGGTTGTTCTGAAGCCCGAAGACCCGACCTCGCTGGGACTCTGGAGTGTCTTCCTGAATCGTGGTCTGAGCCGGAATCGCGACGAGAGCGGCACCAATGCCGAGGATGCCGCACAACACCAAGGTGATGCTGAGATTTCCGCGCAGTTGTCCGAGCATGATCAGACACCAGGTGATCGCGCCCAGTCCGGCTGCGGCGAGTCGCCGACGGCTAAAGCGATGGCCCATTTGAGCCACCAGCACAGCGCCAATGGCCATCCCTAGGCCGCTCATCGCTAGCAGGGTGCCGAAGCCTGTTGGCCCCAGCCCTTGGATGGCTGATGCCAGGCTGATCGCCAGGACATATAGCGCTGCTAAGAGGCTGTAAAGCACCACGAGATGCACCATGGCTCCCCGGACGGAAGCCTGCTCTCGAAGCACCTGTATCCCCGCCACGATTTCTTTCCAAACCGAATCGCTGCTGTCTTTTCTCGGTGGTTCGCGCATCTGGATGGTGCTCAGACTGATGGCCGCCATGCCGTAACAGAACGGCAAAAGCAGAAATTCGCCACCGTTGATGCCCACCATTTGAAGCAGGTGATTGAGTCCTCGCAGAATTGGATCGCCTAAGGCAAAGCCAACGATCGTGGCCCCCATGCTCGTGGCTTGATAGAGGGAATTGGCGGCTAGAAGATGTTCTCTTGGTACCAGCAGTGGGATCGTCGCCTGTTCAGCGGGGGCGAAAAACTGGGTCAGAACCGACTCCAGAAAGGTCATGACCAGCAGAGCCCAATATCCCCAGCTCAGACCAAACCAGTGAGGGCCAGGGATAAGGAATAGAGGGGTGCACAGCACAAGCAGGGCCCGCAGGCCATTGGAGGCCACCATCACCCTGCGTTTAGGCCAGCGGTCGACCCAGACACCGGCAACGGATCCGAGCACCATCGCTGGGATGGTGTTGGCCACGTAGATGCCGGTAGCCAGCAAGGTGATGCGTTGGGCTCGCGTCTCGAAATCCATGCGAATCGCAGAGGCGATTTCAGCAAGCGCGCCATTGCTATCCGGTGTATTGGTCACCCAGTACTGGGCGATCAGATACACCATCAACACGATGTAGAACTTGTCCGCGAGTTGGGAGAAGATCTGTCCGACCCAAAGGCGTCGGAAGCCATCGAGATGGATCACGGCTTGAAGGCCGCGGCGACCTTCTGGATTGGCGCTGGTGGGCAGGGCCGGGTCCGGGCTGTTTAGGGGGGGACCGCTCAAAATGGATTCATTCGCGGAATCATGATCGCCCACCGCAGGCCGTAGCGTGAACAGCCTCTCTCACCATGGCAAACGAGCGGACTGGCCTTGGGAGATGCACGCGGCACCAGCACTCCACAAGCGTGAATAGGCGGAGCCAAACCGGTCTGGGTCCCATCAATCCACCGTCTTGGCGTTGCGGTAATTCAAGCCGCGTTAACCGCTGAAGTAGAGCGAGTTCGGACGGGTTGATCTGAATGGCTGCTCCAGCTTGAGCCCCGATGGCCAGACCTTCCTCGGCCAGCAGGCTGCAGCGCCAGTCCCAATGTCCGATCGGTGGAGCCAGGGCGGCTCCACTGCGGCAACAGGTTTGGAGTGGGAGGCCATAACCGCCGAGAGCGAGCAGATGAACGCAGGCCTGAACAAGGGTTGCCAAAGTTCGATCAACACGCTCGCCTTCAGCGCTTCCAAGCTCGGATTCACGCTGCCTTCGGGCCAGCAGCTCGAGACGCTCGAGATGCATCAAAACCGCACTGAGCATCCCTGGTACGGGATCATCGCCAGCGACCAATGCGATCGAGAGCTCCGATAGGGCCTGGGCGGCTGCCAACGTTTCTAATCGCTGCCCCACCTTGCCGAAATTGTGTTGGACCCGAAGTTGGCGTACCCGAAGCAGGCCGCTGCGTCCTCCCACCTGCAGTTCCAGGGTGGTGAGAGGAACCGCCGCCGCCAGGCTGCTGCGTGGTTTACGTGCCCCTGGTACGGCCAGGCGAATCAGGCCTACGTCATCACTCAGCAGGGTGAGCAGCCTGTCGTGCTCTCCGAGGGGGCCAACCTTTAAAGCCAATCCTTCGATCCGCCGTTCCGGGCTCATTGCGGATGCCGGAGGGCCTGAATTAACGCTGGACCATGGCTGGTTCCCAGGGCCGTGGCGCCCTCTTCCACAAGGTCCAGCGCCGTTTCCAAGCGTTGAATCCCCCCGGCCGCTTTGATCGCGCAATTCCCCCTTGCAAGCTCTTTGAGCTTGCGCACTTGCAGCGGAGTGGTGGCCGCTCCAAATCCGTTGCCCGCTTGTAAGAACGCAGCACCGGCATCGATCGCGGCTTCTACCGCCAAGCTCAGGCGCTCTGGCTGCAAGCGGTTCACATCCAAAATCACCGTCACAGGTAGGCCGAGATCGCAGATCTGCGCGAGTTCTTCCGCATAGGCTTCCGCCCGCCCTGCCGTGATGGCAGCGAGATTGGGCACGACATCGAGGGCATCAGCCCCTCGGGCTGCGGCCCATTCCGCTTGCGCCCGTTTCAGCTCCGCTGGAATCGTTCCGAAGGGGAAGTCCACAACAGCAAACAAGCGAAGACGCCCGCTTGGTCCAATGCGGTTGCGCACTGCTTCTAGGTGGCAGAGGCTGGTGCAGAGCCCCCCGAAGCCGAGCAGTCGGGCTGCATCACAGATGTTGTGCAGAGCCTCTTCTTCTAAAAGTGGATCTAAAACGGCTTGATGTATCAAGGGCGGGAGCTCTGGAAGCTCCCGCTGACGCGGCGACGCGGTCATCGTTGAGGGGCAAGCACGGGCCTTAGTTCCGCGCTTGGATCACGCCAAACCCACCGTGATTGCGGTGATAAATCACCTGGAGTTCACCGCTTTCCTTATCTCGAAACAGGTAGAAGTCGTGGTCGATCACTTCAAGCTGATGGCGCGCCTCTTCAAGGCTCATCGCTGGCATGGCGAAGTATTTGCGCCGAACCCCTGGGCTGGGAAGCTGCGCTTCTTTGCCTTCGAGCAGTGAGTCTTCTGTAGCGCGTTCCGTGAGCAGCACATCATTCGCTGCTGTTGGGGTGGTCCGATGGCCATGGTCGCTGTGGCGTTCCTTGAACCGTCGCAGCTGCCGCGCCAACTTATTGGCGACCAGATCGATGCTGGCGTAGAGGTTTTCGCTTCTTTCCTGGGCGCGAATCACCGTGCCATTGGCAAACACAGTGACTTCTGCGGTTTGTTGCGGAACCCTGGGGTTCCGAGCCACTGACAGGTGCACGTCCGCTTCCTTGACGAGGTCGTCGAAGTGATGGATGGCCCGTTCCAGTTTTGTTTCGGTGTATTCCCGCAGTGCGGGCGTCACATCCAAATTGCGACCATGGATCAGAAGCTTCATGGCGGTCCCCTTTGCCTGGTTCTACCGGCAACCTACTAACTGCCTCAGGCGCAGGACAGCGGTCTGCGGCATTTCTTTTTGAGCCGGTTGCACCCGTGCCGTTCTCCCAGGCCTGGGAGTGGCAACGTGAATGGCAGCAGCAATTACTCGCTGCGGAAGGCTCAGACCAAGAAGCGGTTTGGATTCTTCAACATCCGTCTTGCTTCACCCTTGGTCGCGGAGCGACGGAAGATCACTTGCGCTTTGATCCCGAGAATGCCCCAGCTCCCCTGTATCGCATCGACCGCGGCGGGGAGGTTACGCACCATGCCCCCGGGCAGTTAGTGGCCTATCCGGTGTTGGACCTTCGCCGGCGTGAACCAGACCTGCATTGGTATTTGCGCCAGCTCGAACAGGTGGTGATCGATGTGTTGGCGGCATTGGACCTGACGGGCGAACGCATCCCAGGGCTCACGGGGGTTTGGCTGGAGGGGCGAAAAGTGGCGGCCATCGGGGTGGGATGTCGTCGTTGGATCACGCAGCACGGCCTTGCTCTCAACGTGTCGTGTGACATGGAAGGGTTTGCGCAGGTGGTGCCCTGTGGACTTTCTGATCGTCCGGTGGATCGTTTGCAGCGCTGGATCCCCGGTATCACACCTGACGTTGTGCAGCCACTCCTGCGGGATGCCTTGGCCCAGCGCCTGTCACTCAGCTGGTGCGACCTTGCTGGTCTTGATTCTGGGTGGTACTCCTAGGCGCAAGCTGAAACAACGTTGTGGGTTCGTTTGCACAGGCCAGCTGGCGACCAACGCCTTGGGAGTTGAAATCACTCGCCCGTCAGCAGCATGTGCAAAGCCTGGGGAGAGTGGATCAACTCTGGCCGTGGCTTGAGCAACGCCATGGTGCGCTCATGGCTGTGGATGCACCCCATGCCGCCCATCCGGAGCATTTCACCTACGCGGAGTTGTCGCAACGGATCTCGACTGCGGCTGCAGGGTTTCGTTCCTTGGGGATTCGAGAGGGAGATGTGGTGGGACTGTTTGCCGAAAACAGTCCCCGCTGGCTGATGGCAGATCAAGGCCTGATGCGCGCTGGTGCAGCGGATGCGGTGCGTGGTGCTTCAGCTCCAGTAGAGGAGCTGCGTTACATCCTTGAGGACGCCAAGGCTGTGGCCCTGGTGGTTCAAAACGCGGACCTTTGGCAACGTCTCCAATTACCTGCGCAGCTGCGCAGTCAGTTGCGCTTTGTGCTGCAGCTCGAAGGTGATGCTGTGGATCAAGGCGTGATCTCGTGGGCTGATCTTTTGGCGGCTGGCGTCACGCAACAGGCTCCGGATCCAGATGCAGGTCGCGATGCGGCCAGCGCTGCCAGCACAACAGCCACCATCCTTTACACCTCAGGAACCACCGGTCAGCCGAAGGGCGTTCCGCTAAGCC
The DNA here is from genome assembly GCF_014279555.1 of Synechococcus sp. SYN20. Taxonomy (NCBI): domain Bacteria; kingdom Bacillati; phylum Cyanobacteriota; class Cyanophyceae; order Synechococcales; family Synechococcaceae; genus Synechococcus; species Synechococcus sp. SYN20. Next base: position 605,860 of record NZ_CP047959.1, read on the forward strand.
ACGCCAACCTGTTGCATCAGATGCGCAGCCTGAGTTGCGTTGCTCGGCCTGAACCTGGCGCCCCTGTGCTCAGCGTGTTGCCGATCTGGCATGCCTATGAACGCAGTGCGGAGTACTACTTCTTTTCCTGCGCCTGTGCGCAGAGCTATACAACGATCAAACAGCTCAAACGGGATCTCCCCAGGGTGAAACCTGTGGTGATGGTCACGGTGCCGCGCCTCTGGGAGGCGGTGCAAGCCGGGTTTGAGGATGTTCTGAAAACCTTTCCTGCATCCAGGCAGCGCCTGCTGCGTGCGGCACTCGCTAACAGCAGTGCCTATTGCTTGGCCCGGCGTCAGCGTCGCAACCTGATGCTGATGCCCTTGGGACGCCGTCAACGCTTGATGGCGCGCCTGAAATCTGCCGGGCGTTGGCCCGCCCATGCCCTGGCGTCCAAGCTGATCTGGCCAAAACTGAGGTTGCAGCTCAGTGGGGGTCAGCTGCGCTTCCCCATCAATGGAGGAGGAGCGATCGCTCCTCACGTGGATTCCTTTTTTGAGGCGGTAGGGATTGAGTTGTTGGTGGGCTATGGCCTCACGGAAACCAGTCCGGTTGTGAGTTGCCGGCGTCCATGGCGCAACATTCGTGGAAGTTCAGGGCAACCCATGCCGGATACGGAGTTCCGGATCGTGGATGCTGAGACACGTCAGCCCCTTGGCTTTCGAGATTGTGGCGTTGTCTTGGTGCGTGGCCCCCAGGTGATGGCTGGGTATTTGCGTCGCCCAGAAGCCACCGCAAAAGTGCTGGACGGCGATGGCTGGTTTGATACCGGTGATCTGGGCATGCTCTTGCCCGATGGGTCGGTCGTGCTGACGGGTCGTGCCAAAGACACGATTGTGCTCAGCAGTGGTGAAAACATCGAGCCGGCACCTTTGGAGGAGGAGCTGGTGTCTAGCCCCTTGATCGAACAGGTGATGCTCGTTGGCCAAGATCAACGCCAGTTGGCGGCCTTGGTTGTGCCGCGCCTCGAGGCGATGTTGGCCTGGGGCGTAGAGCAGGGCCTCAGCTTGCCGGCTGATCTCGGTGGGACTCCAGGCGATCAAGACTTGCGGCGTTTGCTGCGTGGGGAACTGAATCGTCTGCTGAGTTTGCGCGTTGGTGCCCGTTCGGATGAACGGGTGATGGGTGTGGTGTTGGTGGCGCCGTTCACGATCGAAAACGGTTTACTCACGCAGACCTTGAAGCAGCGTCGTGATCGGATCAGCGGACGTGATCGGGAGTCGATTCAGGCGCTTTATGGATGCTGAATTGATGCTGATACCTGCATCCCCTGATTTGGGTTGACCTGCAGCCACTGGACTGAGACGCTTGACATCACGTCATTAATTTCATGATGGACGGCAACACCCTCACGATTAAGCGCTCGATCACCATTCGTGCGGTTGTCACTCCCGCATGGAAGGAGGAGGCTGAACGCGAGTTGAGCAACGGCATCGCCACCTCGGATCAGCAGCTTGCCCAGCTGGAGCAAGAGGGTCAGCAGGTCGTTGACCAGGTCCGTCGTCAGAGTGCGAATCCGCTCGACCCCCGTGTGCAAGAGCAGGTGGCTCAGGTGCAGCAACAGGTGGCGGCAAAACGCTCTGAGCTAGAGGAGCAAAAGCGAAACCTCTTGCAGCAACAGGCTCAGGTTCGTGAGCTAGAGATGGATCAGATCGTGGAACAGGGTCAACTCGATAGTTTTTGTGACATCAAAGTTGGCGATAATTTGGTCAGCAAGATGCAGGTGTCGGTCGTTGTGCGCGATGGCGTGATCGAGTCGATCGATCAGGGCTAACCCGGGCCGTAAAATCTCTCTGATTAGCTCTTCTGGAGACGGTTTTGGCAACCCACGACATTTTTATGCCTGCCCTCAGCTCCACCATGACGGAGGGCAAAATCGTGGAGTGGCTCAAACAGCCCGGAGACAAGGTGGAGCGAGGCGAATCCGTTCTCGTTGTTGAATCAGATAAAGCCGATATGGATGTGGAGTCCTTTCAGGAGGGCTACCTGGCTGCTGTGTTGATGCCTGCGGGGAGCACGGCCCCCGTGGGTGAAACCATCGGCTTGATTGTGGAGACGGAAGCGGAAATTGCTGACGCAAAGGCCAAAGCCCCTTCCGCAGCGCCGACCGCCGCACCGACAGCCTCAGCCGCTGCAGCACCTGCTGCTCCAGCGCCCCCAGCTGCGCCGGTTGCCCCCGCTCCTGTAGCGGCTCCTGTCTCCGTTCCAGTGGCTGCACCCGCAAGCAACGGACGCTTGATCGTGAGCCCCCGCGCCCGCAAGCTGGCCTCCCAAATGGGCGTAGACCTTGCCGGTCTGCGCGGCACTGGCCCCAATGGCCGGATCCAGGCGGAAGACGTTGAAAAAGCGGCCGGACGTCCTGTAACGCCACCACGGGTGGGTGAAGGCACGTCGGCAGCTGCCGTGGTTGGTGCCACGGTTGCGGCTTCACCGTCGGCTCCTGCGGGCAACAGTTTTGGGGCTCCGGGCGACACCGTGGCCTTTAACACCCTTCAAGCGGCCGTGAACCGCAACATGGAAGCCAGCCTGGCGGTGCCCTGCTTCCGCGTTGGATACACGATCACCACTGACAAGCTCGATGCGTTCTACAAGCAGGTAAAACCCAAAGGCGTCACGATGACGGCCCTTCTGGCCAAAGCTGTGGCCGTGACCTTGGCCAGGCATCCCCAGGTGAATGCCGCCACCACAGCCTCTGGTATGAGCTATCCCGCTGAGGTGAATGTGGCTGTCGCTGTAGCGATGGAAGACGGCGGATTGATTACGCCTGTGTTGCGCAATGCCGATCGCACCGATCTGTATGAGTTGTCGCGACAGTGGGGAGATCTGGTGAAGCGTTCCCGCAGCAAGCAGTTGCAGCCGGAGGAATACAGCACCGGCACCTTCACCCTTTCCAACCTTGGAATGTTTGGAGTGGATCGCTTTGATGCCATTTTGCCTCCAGGCACCGGCGCGATTCTGGCTGTTGCGGCATCTCGTCCCACCGTGGTGGCAGGCAAGGATGGATCCATCGCCGTGAAGCGTCAGATGCAGGTGAACCTCACCGCCGATCACCGTGTGATTTATGGCGCCGATGGTGCTGCCTTCCTGAAGGATCTGGCGGAGCTGATCGATACGCGTCCTGAAAGTTTGGCTCTGTAAGTTGCGGCCATGTTTGCCGCTTCATTGTTGACCGCTCTCCCTGCTAGCAAGGGAGACAACACCGACTTGGCAGCATGGGCTGGTGTTGTAGGGGAGCCAGATCATGGCTGACTCACGCGATCTTCAGCTCAGTTCGTATGACTACGTTCTGCCAGAAGAGAGAATTGCACAGGCGCCGGTGGAACCGCGGCATGATGCGCGCCTGTTGGTGGTGCCCCCGGCAGAGTGCTCCCTCTCTGAGCTAAGGCACCAGCGCGTTTGGGACTGGCAGCAGGAGTTGCAACTCGGCGATCTTTTGGTGGTGAATGACACCCGCGTCCTGAAGGCGCGGCTTCGGGTGAGGCGCAGTGGCGGAGGTTTGGGTGAATTGCTCGTGCTCGAGCCCCGTGGCGAGGGGCGGTGGTTGTGTTTGGCGAGGCCTGCTAAACGCATGCGGCCTGGTGATCAGCTTTGGCTCGAGGCCTTGGAGCAAGAACCGCTCTCCCTCGCTGTACTGGCAAGCGACGCTGCTAGCGGTGGCCGGATCGTGCAATTTCCTCCGGATTGTGTGGATGCCCTTGCGCTGGAAGGACTGTTGGAGCGCTACGGAGAAGTGCCGCTGCCGCCCTACATCACTCGGCATGACAGCTTGGATCAAGAGCGCTATCAAACCCGTTACGCCACCCGTCCAGGAGCGGTTGCTGCTCCGACTGCGGGACTGCATCTCAGCGATGCCTTGCTCTCAGCGATTGCTGAGCGGGGTGTCGCCTTGGCCCATGTCACCTTGCATGTTGGCTTGGGCACCTTTCGGCCCGTGGAGACAGAGGATCTCAGCGATCTCACCCTGCATAGTGAGTGGGTGGAGGTGCGTCCTGAGGTGGTGGAGGCGGTGTTGGCCTGTAGGGCTCGAGGCGGCCGAGTGATTGCAGTGGGGACCACGAGCGTGCGCGCACTGGAGGCTGCAGCTGCAGCGGGTGGAGGGATTTTGAAGCCTTTGAAGGGGCCCGTGGATCTAGTGATTCAGCCCGGCTATCGCTTCCAGGTGGTGGAAGGCCTCCTAACAAATTTTCATTTGCCAAAGAGTTCTCTGCTTCTCCTGGTCAGCGCATTAATTGGGAGAAAACGTTTGCTATCTCTTTATAACGTTGCAATTGAGGAGGCCTATCGCTTTTATTCGTATGGGGATGCAATGTGGATCTCTCCTAGTGCAGTTATCCATAAGCGATAAGTATGATCCCCTAAAAATTTGATTGGGGTTGGTCAAAATAATTTTTTCTTGGTTAACCCTTGTCAGGGCATAGTCGATTGAATTCTAGGCTACTGAAATATCAAAAAAGATGAACTAATGCCTGATTCCTCCAATAGCAACGTTTCGGTCCGAAAGCCCTTCTTCACTAAAATAGTCTTATGAAAAGCTGATTCAAGTAATGAATAGCCCCTGACAAAATTGTTTAGCAAGAACAGAGCGAGGTGAGACCTAATTTTTCAAGGGAAAACAATTATTGACATTACAGTTATTATTTTTTTGCTGGTACATATTTGATTGGATGTTGCACAGGCTAATAGAAGAAAGCCTGCAGAAAGTCTTGCCTAGAAAGAGAATTTGACGAATTAGAATCCGTGATAAACTCCTGACATTTTAGAGAATGAACTCGCAAATGTCTTCTCAGTAAAGTCTTGATCAATTTTAGTGAAAGCCTTATTTCTGCTGGAGATCTTAATAGAAGCGTTACTCCTTGTTTGATTGACAGTACCTGAGGGCAAAAGAGGAATGCTTGAGTCAGGAGTGGTGTTGGTTAGTTCAGTCATATTAATTGTAGACTCTTCTTCTTGAAAACTATGGTTAACCTCTGTCTGATCAACATTACTAGGAATAAGAATGTTACCATTAAATTGATCTGCTAGTGTGGATGCTAGACGTTCAGTATGGATATTGTCTTGATTGTTCAAAAGAGAGAAGGAAATGATTTTAAGGTCAACATCACTTTCGTATGAGCTAATTACTTTCTTTTTGACTTGACTTTTTTCATTGCCACTTCGGCTTCGTTTTAGAGACGAACTGTTTTGACTTTTAAAAGGAGTTTTTAGACCTTTAGAGAGGCATGAATTTGGAATAGTAGTAGTAACGAAACAAAGCAAGATGGAGATACTGATTTTTTCAACACTTGGGCGATAAAAATATTTAAGTAGTTGAGTGGATGCATGAGAGAATCTTTCTGCGTAAGAATATAGAGGCATCGACCAAACGGAAATTCATATCAAATATGGCAATATTCATATGCAACAAGACCTAATGAGACACTGTTGCGCTTCTCGATCAAGAGGGTGCGCATAGCGATCTTGCATGATTGACTTAAATTAATACAAAAAATCTTGATATTCACAAAGGAGAAAAAGCATTTTGGCCTGGGTTTCATGTTGGCACTAATAAACAACTAAAAAGCCAAAAAATTGAAAGCAAAAATTACTTTTAGGCTTAAAAGGTTAAAGTAAAATGTTTGCGATTATAAACGGTTGGCCGAATATTTGCGTAAAAATATGCAGCAAGACTGAATGGAATTGAAGCGGAATGCTTGATGCGATAAATAGAGACTTGGGCTTTTGCTAATTTAGTGACAATGTCTAGGCCACTCAATCATAATTAAATGTCCTTAGAGATCCGCTGGTGCTGCTCCATGCCTCTGAAAATGAATTTTCTACAAAGTGAGAATCAACTTGATTAAATACTTCTAAAGCCTCTAACTTGGAGAGCCTTGAATTGGTTTTTAAATGAGTAAAAGTACCACTTGTTGTAGAGGTATTCTTACTACTAGTTCCTACTGCTAAGGAATTTTGCAGCCCCTCATCAAATTCATCAGAGTCAATAAAGTCTGTAACTTGGCTGTTATTCACTTGGCCTGGTTGATTAACGGAAGATAAAGTTAGTTGTGTTTCGGGAATAATGCTTGATTGTTGATTATCCATTGGACGAGATGCAGAACTCCCGATATCTTGCTCAATAGAATTCATGCCAACAAATTGCGACTGCTTGCTCGATTGAATGTCATATCTACTTTCAGTTCTTAATTCAATTTTTTCTCTTCCCCATTTAGTTCTGTTCTGTCCTGGAATATTTGCATTTCCAAATGAGGAAAGTTTCATGGCCTGAGAGTAAGCATGATTAGGCCACAAGGTTACTATGCTGAATGTAAGTAGAGAGTATTTGATGTAATTCATGCAAAGTTAAAGTGATTTGAATTGATCTTTGTTTACTGAATTTGCCTGGTTCCAGACTGCCTGGCAATTATTATGTAGAGTGGGAAATGAATGTGCTAAATATTTTGTTTTTAGTTGAATACTTTTAGTAAGCCTTAGGGTCTTGATGCATTCGTTTAATACCCCCATTTTTGTTGTGATCTCTGTTTGCTTGGCTTGCTGTTTCATTGCTTGAACACAACTAGTTACTTGCGGACCAAAAGGAAGTTGAACACCAATAGTGCCTTGAGGCACCCAATTTTTATCATTCGAATTACCGCTAAAAGTACCAAAATATTTATTTTGATATGGAAGTATCGCAACGTTCAGAAATAAGCTAGGAGAACGACACGTTGTTGCTTTGAATCCAATCGTCATATCTCCATATTTTCCCTGACTTTGATTGTTCCGATTGCTATAAAGGCCTCTACCAATCGTCTGAGATCTAGACTGATTTTGTTGAGTATTTATGGGTGCTAAAATAGATTTATTAGTATTGTTTTGTTCTGATGCTTGGGTAACAGCATTTTGGCCTAACAGAAAAAGTGCCAGTAATGCGAAATAGGATTTATGCTTCATAAACACAAATGAGATCTAGCTCAACAAGATTAATATGGCAAACAAGTTTGCCTATTACCGTCATTTGGTGTGAAAGGGATAAGCCTCTTTGCCTCTTTGCCTCTTTGCCTCTTTGCCTCTTTGCCTCTTTGCCTCTTTGCCTCTTTGCCGCTATGGAATTTCATCTTTTCTTTAGAATTAGGGCTTGGGCTGGTGAGGATACTTCCTTTTTAGGTCAATAGAGAATTTATAATTTCAGCGCTTTTTGTGTTCAGCCTATATGGGCATAAGTGCGGTTAAAAGTTTTGTAGATTTTAAGGTAATTGCCGAAGTATTTTAATGCATCGCTTGAGAATTGAAGAGAATTATCATTGTCTCTTTTATGTGTTGCCTGCAAATGGATAAATGTATCGCAGTCAATAATCCTGCAATACGTTAAAATGCAAGAGAAGCATAAGGGTAAAGTCTATGCGCAGTTTTTGAGCTTATGTTGCAGGAATCAATTGATTTAATCGTGGTTGAATGACTCATGCCTTGCTATCATGTGCGTAGAATTGAGGTAAACGAATCAGGCCTTAGGTGTTGCAAAAGTGCTAACCTTTTGAAGTGAGTAATTCTTTTTTTGCGAGTTAAGACTGACTTCTGTCCCCTTGGGAGGATTCTGGGTGAACACCAAAGAAGTTGCACTAAAGGCAGAATGTTGTTAATTGCCGTCTAATTGCTTAGCTCTTACGCTTTCAGCTTTACTTAACCACAAACTTAAACCAATGAATCATAGTAAATTTCAGGCCTCAAGAGCATTAAATCAATTATTGTCCTTAATTGTTGGCTCATCAACTGCTCGAGCTACGTCTCAATACGAAAATAATACAAAACTAAGGATCAAGGAGTGTCATGCACTTGTTCTTTCTGAGATGGATGAAGCCTTTGCAACTGGAAACACATATATAACAGAGGGATGCAAAAGAAAGATTAACAGCATGGAATCATTGATGATACTTTCTGAGTTGGTTGATAATGGAGTTTACGCGACTGAGTAGTTGAACCATCTTTTGCTAAGCGCTCTGCATACTTTTGATCGTCTTTTGACTTGATTTGACAAGTTGGGATGTAATCTACTGGTCCGCAACCTTGAGCATGTTTTATATAATTATTGTAGCTGCTTACATTTTTCGATTAAGCTCCTTGTAGTGCTTGTAATTTACGATCAGAATGAAGTAGAAGAGAATGATGTTGCGGTATTTCCGAAGCTTTTCTCATCATTAAATGTATCGATTTTTAAGTCTGTTGTGGTTGTACCGGCCTCCCTAATTGTCCCCGTTGTAGATGTCCAACCACTTCCTTCTGATGCACTAAGAGTTCCATCAATATACCCTTCTGATTGAAGTCCTTCCCAACTATTGAGATGGCCGGAGCTGGATAGTTGGTTTGCTCTTGAAGCAATACCTTGTGTTGTGCTGTGAATCTCCTCTTCAATTGAGCTAATGGATGATTCAGGAATTGATTCTGTAGTGGGAATACTCGAGCTTGTCTCGATGGTAACTGAGTCTTGATTTGGATCATGATTAGATGCCTGATCATGAATAGTGCCCTGGTTCCAGGAATTATTTGGTAAGACACCCAATTCACTTGTTGATGTTGAATCTCCTCTCTCTCTAAAGCCGATACGTGCATTTTCCGCACTGATATCAACTTGATAGTTTTTAGAATATGTTTCTACTTGCATCTCATTGTCTTGAGTAATTGCTGATATGACGTTACCAGTGGTATTCCCCCAATTGTTTCCGGTCATTCGCTTGGCAGAAACGCCAAAGCTACTGCTAAGACCACCGGCATTAACGGATAAAGGAAATAACAGGCTTAGAAGCCCGATCGTTGCGCTGATTTTTTTCATGATGTGCGTAGCAGCTAGTCATTCAATTTTGCTTCTTGAGGCCTGGCCTCAACCAGACAAACCATTGATAGCTGAATTTTTAAACACTGTGTACCTAGGCCGCATTAATTCGCTTAGGTTCTATTGACAATTTGCGCTTTAGCGCTTTTTCGTCTTTGCGCGTCGATTCAGCATGCGAGTTCTCATGGCAACGAATGAGGGCCAGGAAGCAGAATTGAATAACGCCTTATTGGTATTCGTCGATACTGTCCATGCTTTTGCGGTAACTGCAGTAAATCTTAACTAAGATTTTTCTCGAAAAAAAAGGGGCGTAAGCCCCTTTCAATCTTGATTAGCCGATTTGACTTATCAGAATGAAGCATTGCGGAAGGATTTTGCTTCTGAACCGAAGCTCGTTCCTGTTGTAATCGAAGTTAAGTCGACAGTAGTTGTTGTTAATCCGGACTCCCTGATTGTGCCATGGATATCGGTAGTACCGCTTTGAACTGAAGCACTGAATTGACCATCAACAGCGGTTTCACTTTGCGTACCTGTCCAGCCATTATTTTGTGTGCTGAACGACCCACCAGCGGTTGCATCTCCTTGAACCCAGCCAGAGCTACTTGAATTTTGGTTAGATGCCTTTTGACCTTCAATATCTACACTTAGCTCACCAGATGCAGATTCTGAACTGGTGTCGTCACCTTTTCCTTTTCCTGGGGTAAGAGATGTCATCCAGGAGTTTTCATCTGCGGCATCTGAATCCCATCCCTTAGCGGATTCCTTAACTTTAGCGGATTCATTTGATTCAGTTGAGGCACTTGCTTTGATATCAAGTTCGCCTGAGGCTTCGTGATGAGATGCATGCTCCGAAGCATTTGAACCTTGATAATCAAGTGCTCCAGATGCTTGCCCACTGTTGTCGCTGTAGTGGGCTTGACCTTCATCCCGGTGGATCAACCTGCCGTTGTTTCCATTGAGGTCCAAACTTGCAGAGTGAGTGTGTGATTGAATATTGACTTCATTGTCAATATAGATATCTGATTTGACATTAATCGCACTTGTGCCCGTGGATGTTCCTGTGAATTCAGAGCTGGAAGCTCCAAAATTATTGTTCAATGATCCAGCCATTGCACCTGTTGGAATTAGCAGTCCGAGACCTGTAATACCAGAAATGATGAGTGCTCTTTTCATTGGTTTGAAAGTTATGGTTTTAAGTGAAGGATGAAATCATTGTCTGATTTGTCTCCCCCTACAACTTATTTATAAGTACTTTAAGTCCACTTGACCTTGCTATCACAGTTTGGAGGTAAATTAGTTGTTACTAAAGCCTCTTTCGGTTTTAACCTATATTTTGCAGACGAGATTTTGTGAAGTATGAGCATCATGCGGGTTTGACCTTTAAGCATTTCATTTTTAAGCAGCTGGAGCCGTTTACTGTTTTTGCATTATGTTGGTAGAACTGCTTTGCCTTTTTAATTCTTTTGCTTTTTTATGATGGTTCCATTAGGCGCAGTGTCCCGTCATCTCTCATGACTTTTAGCGCTTTTGTGCATTCTCCCGGATTTGTTGTCGATTGTTTCATGCGAATATAGGGCTAAATTCCTGATGTCTTGGTGATCCGCTTTGGTAACACGATTTTGAGATTCAGTCTCATCCTTTGCAGACTGGAAAGTCTAGAAGCCTGTTGAGGATAGCTAGTTGCTCTTTTCTTGAATGATTGACATTAAAAAAGGGGCGTAAGCCCCTTTCAATCTTGATTAGCCGATTTGACTTATCAGAATGAAGCATTGCGGAAGGATTTTGCTTCTGAACCGAAGCTCGTTCCTGTTGTAATCGAAGTTAAGTCGACAGTAGTTGTTGTTAATCCGTACTCTCTGATTGTGCCATGGATATCGGTAGTACCGCTTTGAACTGAAGCACTGAATTGACCATCAACAGCGGTTTCACTTTGCATCCCGGCCCAGCCAAGTCCAGTCGTGCTAAATGATCCGCCCGCTGTTGTATCTCCTTGAATCGATCCTTGATCAGCTTTTGTAGTCATTGTTGAGTACTCGGAATCTGCGGTTCCCATGAGCTCTCTTTCTGTTATTTCATTTGAATGAGGTTTCCCTTTGTTTTTTTGTCCGTGACCGTTGTAATTTCTTTGACTGTCATAAGTATCGCTCCCAGTACTATGGTCATCTCTGTAAGGTTTTTCAATATCTTTAATTCCTTTTTTACTGTCTTTAATGTTAATATTGGCATTGGCTGAGAGTTTAGTATCTGACGATTCGTTGCTACTCCTTTCACCAGTAAAGCCAAGACTGCCAGCGCTCATCCCAGCAGAATCGGAATAATAACCTACTCCTGATCCGCGATTTATGAGACGTGCATTGTTTGCATCTATGTCAAAACTGGCAGAGTGAGTGTGTGATTCAATATTGATTTCATTATCAATATTAATTTTTGATATGACATTTATCACACTTGTGCCAGTTGAGGTTCCTGTGAATTCAGAGCTGGAAGCACCAAAGCTGTTATTTAGCGACCCTGCAACTGCACTTGTTGGAACTAATATGCTGATGCTTACAATTCCCGGAAAAATAAGTGCTCTTTTCATTGGTGTTAATGTTTTGGTTTTTGCTAAGGGCAGCAATCGTTGGATGATGTACCTCAGACAATTCTGTTCTAAATATTTTTGGTCATATCGACAGCATTATGATATTTTTGCTGTGAATCGATTTGCCTTGATTTGTTTTATGCAAATCAACCTATATGTTTTTACTGCGTCGATGCGCTTGGCTTTGTTATAAGATTAAGTGTCTGCACTGTTTTTGTTTCTTTGTGTGCATATGCTTTAAGTGTTCTGGTATTTGCTCTTCATCACCTCTTTTGAAGACTTATCTTTTAGCGCATATCCGCATCTAGGGCCATTTTCTATTGATTCTTTCTTTTGTTTGCCGTAATTGCATTTTTGCTCTTTTTCTCTTTGTTTCACCATGCCATTCCGGAGTTTTTTCTAGTACATCATTTCAGATGAGTGATTGGATGCAAGTGGGATACTTAAATAAAATGTTTCATTGTCATTGTAGTGTAATTGTTCATGTTGAAGTTAAAGCATAAAAAAAGGGGCGTAAGCCCCTTTCAATCTTGATTAGCCGATTTGACTTATCAGAATGAAGCATTGCGGAAGGATTTTGCTTCTGAACCGAAGCTCGTTCCTGTTGTAATCGAAGTTAAGTCGACAGTAGTCGTTGTTAAGCCGCTTTCACGGATTGTACCGTCAATATCGGTGGTACCTACTTGAATTGAACCACTGATCTGGCCATCAACAGCGGTTTCATTTTGCATCCCCGCCCAGCCAGTATCTTGTGAGCTGAATGACCCTTGACCTGTTGCATCTCCTGAATGAGAATCAGAGGAGTTACTTGTATCGGAGGAAGATACTGAACCAGAAGCGACTACATCGACCTCACCAGACTCACCTTCTGATGTCTCAAATTCGCCCTGTCCTGCGCCGAATCCCAATCCGGCAAATGGGCTACCAAGTGCAGCGGCTGCACCAGAACCTTCACCTGATGCACTCGATTCTGTTGATCCAGATGCCTCAACATCCACGCTGCCTTCGGCAGCATGAGAGGAATAATCTTGTTGCTCACCAGAGGTACTAAATTCCCCGGTTCCAGATGCCATTCCGCTGCTTTCGCTGTAGTGGGCGTGACCTTCACCACGTGTCATCAACCTGCCGTTGTTTCCATTGAGGTCCAAACTTGCAGATTGAGTGTGTGATTGAATATTGACTTCATTATCAATATTGATCGCCGAAACTACACCAATGTTGCTTGTGCCAGTGGATGTTCCTGTGAATTCAGAGCTGGAAGCTCCAAAATTATTGCCCAATGATCCAGCCATTGCCCCTGTTGGCATCAATAGGCCAAGACCTGCAATACCAGAAATGAAGAGTGCTCTTTTCATTAGTTTAAAAGTTGTGGTTTGATTACTAGAGATTTTCTAGTAAACCTGTTTTATTCAGGTGACCTATTTCTACTTCCCTTCACTGCCCAAAATCATATGATTCACATCTTTATGTTTGGCAGTTAAATATTTCTTCGAGGCTTAGGTTGCAAAAATCACTTGTTTAACCATGAGATTTATTTTTTGTGACCACATGCTCTCAATTGCTTATTTGTATTGAGTGCATTAAACAGTACTTGCGTGTCCACCTAGTAACGCTGAAGTTTTTTTTAATGCTTTCCTCCGGGTTTATTTGGTGTTAGATGCTTTTGCGCCTATCCTCTTTGATTCGATTGAGGCATTTGGAATTTGCGTGAAGCTTGCTCTTATAGTTTAGATTTACTTGTTACCGATAATAGTTTTTTGTTGATTAATGCATTAATGGATCAATGCATCTTTAGCCAGATTCGCCATGTTGCTTCTCTACTTCATCTGTAGATTTTGTTTTGTCTTGTATTTCTATAAGCAAATAGTAAATGAAATGGTTGAAGTTTTTGACCTTGGCTTTTCTTTCACCCATCACCCAGGCTTGGACCGTTCTCTGGCATTATTCTTTATCTGCATATCATCCAGCAATCGATGCCTACATTCTCTTGATTAAATTCATGGTAGATAATTTTCTCCTTTGATCGAAATTGTTTTTTTCAATAAAGAATCCCTGCTTAAGCTTGTTGCGGATACGCACTTGATTTTTAGCCTTTTATAGTGAACTTGTTTTGGCACATTATTTTTTATTTACAATCCACTGAATGTACCGGTTTCTGTATTGAATGCTTCAGAGAAGGTTTCGATCCTAAAGTCATCGTCCCTTGTTATATCACTAACACTATTCTCTATAGTATTGAAATCCGAATCTGAGTTCACATGATTGATTTGACCAGTTATTGAAAAACCTGCTTCGCTATTACCTACTGCAAGGCTTCCATTAATGCTTCCATCTGTTTTGTTGTGAAGTATGTTTTCTGTGTTTGGATTGAGGTTGGAGTCTATTAAATCAATTACTAATCCATTGGCGTCTCCATCTAATCCATTTCCCGCTAGATTAAATGACATTGTTTGTGAATTTGTACTACCTGTCATATTTGTATCTTTATGCGTTATGATTTTGATTATTTCATTTCCTTTGCTTACCTTAGAAACTGTGGATGTGCTTCCATTCCCAAAAACTGTTGACTTTAAGCCTTGTGCATAAGAATCTTGAGGACAGAGTAAAGCCCAGGACATCAGGAAGATGAGTATTTTGTGGTTCATGAGTATGAAGGATTAACTAATTTTTTATTGCTAATATATTCGTTTTCCTGTTAGCTCTCCTCTTCGAATCTTGATAGTATTAGTTCTGTAATGTAATCTTTTATGCTTGTATCGTTTCTGATCGCATGCAGCTTAATAGCTCTATGCATTTCCTTGGATATTAAAATTGAGATTTTCTTAAGTGATTGATCATCCGTAGAAGACTGTTTTTTTTCTCTAATGTCCTCTGCCTGTTCTTTGTTCATCTGATGTTGTACTGAATTTAGTGTAGTCATGATTTTAATGCGATGGTTTTAGTTTAGATGGATGAGTGTTTTATTTTTTACGCTTCACATTGATTTCCTTTGGATCTATTTCTGCGTTGTGCCATATGCTCTCGCAGTTCTCGTATAATCCTGAAAACTTCTCTTTCAATACTGATGTCTCTATTTTTATTTGGCTTACCAGCTTCATTGTTTCAATGCATTTTGCAAGTACTCCTGTTTCTGTAGTCATTTGAGTTTGTACTGTTTGATATTTCATAGCGCTAATACAACTTGCAACTTGTGGTCCGAATGGCATTTGTAATCCCAGCGTCCCTTGCGGCATCCAGTCTTTTTCTCGATTATTATTATCGAATGTTCCAAAATATTGATTATCGTAAGGCAATATTCCAGCGTTGGCGAAGAAACTTGGTGACTGACAACTAATTGCTCTTGCTCCTACGGTCATTTCTCCCAAGTCACCTTGTGCCGGATTTAATTGGTAATTATATATTCCTCCACCTATAGATTCTGATCTTGATTGATTCTGTTGAGTATTAACCGGTTGTGATATTGCATTATTCTCGTTGTTCTGAGCTGGATTTGCGGTTTGGGCATTGCTAGGCACACAAAGTATTGTTGAGGTGACGATCACTAATGCCAAATGAGGTTTCATTGGTACTTGGTGGTTCCTTTCCAAGATGTCAAAGGCCAGGAGCCCTCACACATTCTTTTTCTGGTTCAGCGCAAATGGAACAAAATCCAAAAAATGGGTACAACCCATATTTGCAAAAACTTTTAGTCTTATTACCGCTTTTTTCCGTTGCAGTGAAGTCGTTTGGGTTTTTACTTGCTCATCGTAAGTGCCTTAAAGTTTTATTTTCGCAAAAAGTATATTTTAATATTCTTCTCTTTGTCTTTGGATATTCTTTTATTGCTTAAAATATTCTGTTTTAGTTTGGAGCAACCCCAAGCTTGTTTTATGTTGAATAGTTAAATATTGCTTGTCATCAGCGTTGCCGGTATTCTTGTATGAGTTTGTTCCTTAATTCGGATAGCATAAGATCTTCTGGCAATGCCTTTTTTGTTTCTTTATGAATTTCCTTGTCAATTAGAATGGAAAGTTTTTATCGAATTAGAGTTTTCATCGTTTTGCATGTGTCATGCTTCGATGGTGGGGCTATTAATATATTACTCTTTCACCGCTTGAGACGTTGTCGAAGTTTTTCATTTTTTATTTTTAAATCTTCTATCTCTTTTAAGTAGCGTTTTAGTACGAATACTATTAATGAATTCATTGTTTCTTCTTGCTCTAGTGCTATCTCCTTGAACTTCTTGTGCATAGAGCTCGTTACTTGAAGAGAGATTCTTTTTGTTGAATGATCGCCTGGCTTGGCTTTGGTATCCTTTTCAGAGGATTTATTTGCATTGTTGATTAGTTCTTTATCTACTTGCTGTTCTTTCATTTTTCACTAACATAGCCGATTTTTATAGAGTTGCTTTTATGTCCTCATTTCCACACACAATGTTCACTTCTTTGTGAGAGCCATTTTGGCCTGATTGTTCTTCTCTTTAATTCATTCATGCATATGTACTGGAATTCTCTTTACTTTCTTTGTTTTTATGCTTTTGTTATTTGTTAGGTTTTATTGTTATTTTTGCTTTTGTTGTAAGTGTTTTTTCTCCATTCTAATTGTATTGCTCCTATTGGTGACTGTAAGTCTGCATACCGTTTCATCTGATCTTAATTTGTTTTTTTTTAATTTTTGGTATAGAGTCCTGATGGTTTTATGAGCATAACGTTTGTTCTCCGTTCGCTTGTCGTTGCCTTTTGGTCTTGCTTTGCGCTTAATCGTTTTTGCGCAAATGATTTTATGCGCTTTTTGTATTGAGTCAAGGCATGCTCACAGCATTCCAAATCAAGATTTTATCGATTCTCCCAGTCGATATTTATATCGCTATAATAGTTTTTATAATGGTTACGCCAATGCACCAACTTGTACATTTAACCGACCATGCCTGGCTACCAGCTTCTTAGATAAAAGTCCTTTCGATTGCTTTGATTCTTCTAACTCCTCATATCTTTCGGTAAATGTTGATGTTTTGAGCTTGGGTTTGACCAACGACTACGCTAATGACATAAATTTATCTTGTCAGGACAATTTTATGTTCACCTCACCTGTTCATGCTTTTGATGTTCAGTTTTTTGAGAATGTCTCTCGTGCTGATTCTTTCTCCTCAGTTGGTTTCCTTGACGATTCTCATTCTAATTTTTCTTTTGGTCAATACTAGATTTCCTCAAGTGTTGAGTGGTTCATTTTGATGTCATTTTCTATTATCTCCATAACATAATCACTTAGTAATTTATCTGCATTGATTGCGTTTATGCGCAGTCGTCGATGCAGTTCCTTGGGTAGTAATACTGAGATTCTTTTTTTGTCATCGCATGTAGCTGATTTTGGATAATTTTTCTTAGCAGTTTCCATTGTGTTTTCTCCACCATTATCCATTGCTAGAGTCATTGGATTGTTGAATTGACTTGCCTTTTCAAGATAGCCAGCGCTTTTCTTGTGGCCCTCTTGAATCGCACATTGGATCGTTAGTGCCTTGGCGCACGATCGTCTTTTGGTTCAATACTCATATGCGGCAATATCCTTTTCCTCAAAAATTAAATTTTGTTTCAGAATGAATTGTTTGTGAACTCGTTTTCTCCGCCTGTGTTCGACTCACATTCGCCCGACCCTGCGCTCCCCACAGCTTTCTTTAAATACCATTCTCTTTGTACTGTCTTTGTCTGTAGATTTATAATCAATTTTTTTCCAGCCTTTCTAGGTGTCAGGCTTACCGATTCACTACCGTGAACCGCTGTAAATAATAGAGGTGTTCCATCATTGATTTCCCCTGTTGCAATATTTGAGCCAGTTTGAATTGTCAATGAGATCCATTTCCCTTGACCGTATTGACAATCAAGGTAAATAGTGTTTTTCTCTTCGTCCTGGTTTATGTTAAGAGGATAAAAATTCCTCGAATCGAAAACTTTGTTTTCTTCATTTGACTGTGCTTTTGTGTTGTTTAGCATTGTTAATGCTAACAGTGCTGTAATCAGTACGATTTGTTTCATGTTTAGTCTTTCGTTGGTGAGCTTGTCCATAACGCAGGTGTTATGTGCGTTATGGACAAGATCTATATATAGCCTCTCTTCGATCTACTTGTTTATTTGCTTATGTCTTATTTTCGATTCTGGAATCTAAGCTCTGACGGGCTCTTGTATGATTCCTGTTGGAACTTCCGCAAACATCACTGAAGATAGATAGCGCTCTGCTAAATCAGGTAGAACAACGACAATCGTTTTGCCAGCGTATTCATCTTGTTTGGCTAGTCGGATTGCTGCTGCTGCCGCTGCTCCGCATGAAATACCAACTAACAAGCCTTCTTCTTTGGCTAACTGTAGTGCCATTTCCACTGACTCTTCGTTTGTTACTTGCTCAACCTGGTCGACGATTGTTAAGTCAAGGTTTTTGGGAATAAAGCCTGCGCCGATGCCCTGAATTTTGTGTGGTCCAGGCTTAAGAGCTTCACCGTTCATTGTTTGGGTGATTACAGGGCTGCTGCTCGGCTCAACAGCTACCGATATAATTTTTTTGCCTTTTTCTTTTTTGATGTAACGCGAGACTCCAGTGATGGTTCCGCCAGTGCCAACCCCAGCCACGAGTACATCAATGGCTCCATCGCAGTCATTCCAGATCTCTGGACCTGTTGTTTTTTCATGAATTTCTGGGTTTGCAGGATTCTCGAATTGCCCAGGCATGAAGTATTTCCCTGGATCACTGTCAGCAATTTCTTTTGCTTTTGCAATAGCACCAGGCATTCCTTTTGCTGCTTCTGTGAGAATGAGTTCTGCACCCAGAACTGCCATCACACGCCTTCGCTCGATTGACATCGATTCTGGCATTGTGAGAATTAACTTGTAGCCACGAGCGGCAGCTGTAAATGCCAAGGCGATGCCTGTATTCCCCGAAGTGGGTTCAACGATTGTTTTCCCTTCGCTAAGAACACCGCGTTTCTCGGCATCCCAGATCATGTTTGCTCCAATCCTGCATTTCACGCTGTATGCAGGGTTGCGGCCTTCGATTTTGGCCAAAACGGTTGCCTTACAGCCCTTGGTGACGTTGTTCAGACGTACGAGTGGAGTATTGCCGATGGCTTGGCTGTTATCGGCGTAGACGCGTGACATGCAGTTGGTATAAATATGTTCAAATTTAATTGCCAAGTTTGATATTTCAGTCCCCCTTTAGATCTTGTTAAGACTTCCGTGACATTGATGTGGCATTGCCGTGCCAGCTCAATCATTCTTGCTTCCATGAATCCTCGCTACGCCTCCTTTTTGACGTGCGTCATGATTGCTGTTTCCCCTTCCGCTGTTTGGGCAGAGTCTGAAGAGCAGACGCGTGGCCCCTATCTGCGACTTGGTGCGGGGATGCAATGGCCGGAGAGCAGTGTTATTGAGGATCAGAGTTGTTCAAGCATTAATCCACCTGCCTTGTTCGGATGTGGGCCAGGGGAGGACGGACGGAGCCTTGGTGCCTACGGCGGCTTTGATCAGTCCCCGCTGGTGGATGCCGCTGTGGGTTACCGCTGGGCCTCATGGCTGCGGACGGAAGCTCTACTCAACTGGTCGCCCCAGCTCAGCTTGTCCAGCAACAGCAATTTTCTCAGTCGGGGGTCAAACCAACCGGTGAGTGCCTCCGGGAATGCCTTAGCGGGGTTTGGAGTGGTTTATGTGGATGGACCTGAGCTTGCCACTGTGCGTCCCTACATCGGAGCTGGCCTGGGTGCTGCTAGTACCTCCCTTGGGCAGGTTACCTATCGCATTCCAGCGATTTCCAGTGATGCAGTCACGGTGACCTCTGGGGGGAGCTCCACGTCATTCGCTTACTTGCTCACGGCTGGTGTGAGCATCCCTGTCAGCGAGACTCTTGACCTTGACCTTGCCTATCGCTGGACCGATCTGGGTACGGTTAAAACCAATGCAGGATCAGCCAAAATTGTGCGTCCTGCAGGCCGATCTAATCTCAAGATTGCCGGCACTCAGATTGATCTCCAATCTCAATCTGTGCTTGCGAGTTTGCGTTTTCGTTTTTAGTGGCTTGATGCAGAGAGGGCGCGCTCAAACCGTTGCCAAAGCTCCTCAGGTTGTTCGAGTCCGACCGAGACGCGTAGGAGGTGAGAGGGCACCCCGCAGGCTTTGGCCCATGGCAGTTCGTCGTAGTGAGCCAACAGCACGTAGGGGCACACCAAGGTGAAGGGTGTACCCAGGCTTGGCCCTTTGCAGACCGCCAACCGGTCGTAGACGGCTTGGGCTTGATCGCTACCGCCCTTGAGCTCAAACGAAAGCAGGCAGCCATGTCCGCCGTTGGGGCGCAAGAGGTTGCGGAAATTGGCGCATTGATCTGGGTAATACACGCGAGCCACTTCCGGGTGGTTGCTGAGCTGTGCCGCTAGGGCTTGGGCATGGCGATTGAGTTGAGGAACGCGTGCTTGGACATCGCGGCTTCCTTGCTCCAAGGCCATCGCATCGGCATCGCCAAGGCCAATACATCCTGTTCTTGAACGCTGATCTCGGAAGGTTTGCTCCCATGGGGAGGATGGACTTACAACCAGTGCTCCAGCCAACACATCACCACGACCGGCAAAACTTTTCGTGAGTGAACTGAAGATCAGGTCTGCATAAGGCAGGGGATCGATGTTCAAGCAAGAGCCGATCGTGTCGTCTGCAATCACTGGAATCCCTCGGGCGTGAGCCAAGCGGGAGAGGGTGGACAGATCCATGCATTGAAGGAGTGGATTGCTGGGTAGTTCCACAATCACGGCTGCTGGATCAATGCGATCAAGAGCGGCTTCTATGGCTGCGCTGCTGCTGTCGAGCAGCAGTTCGCTGCCGGCGAACACCACCTGAGGCAGCTTCAGCACATCTACATAAGGGAAGCCGATTTGCAGGGTGGGGCGTCCGGGGCGCAACGCCGTGACTGATTGAAGAGCCGTATGAAGAGCAGCCATTCCGGAGGGATGCAAGCTCAACTGCTGGGTGTCACATCCATAGATGGCGGCCAGTCGCTCGATCACAAGGGCCTTGGCCTGTTCAGCGCTCGCAGCCGCTGGTGCTGCTTCCTTGTTCAAGCTGATTGCAGCACGTCGAGAGGAGGCCCCTAAACCAGCGTGTTGCCAGAACGCCTTGGCATGGGGGCTTGCGTCAGCGTTGGCAATCAAGACGGAGAGTCCGAGCTGATCCACGATTTGGGTGGAAGCACCAGGTGCTTGAGATTGGCAATGGTGTTGGGCGAGCTGGGCGGCAGCTGCGTTGGGGTAGGGCCAAGCACTCGATCCAGCCGAGCACATCTCAGTAGGGAGCATCGCTAAGGCTTGTTGCGCTACCTCCGCAACCAACGGATGGAGCGCAAAGCGTGGATAAAACGCTCGCAATTGCGACCGGCATTGCGGATCGTTGTCTTCGTAGGCGATCACATCGCGCCAGCGCGGTAGGGCCACAGACACGGCATGGGTGCTGTCAGGCAACGGATGGCCGAGGTCCTCGCCTTGCCAGCAGGGATTGCGCAGCAGATCGCGGGGACTCACGGAAGCAGGGCGAGCGCGTGATCGAGATCGATCAAGAGGTCCGTGATGTCTTCACAGCCAAGGGAGAGACGGATCAATCCATCGCTGATTCCTAGGGCCTCTTTGATCTCCGCAGAAACGGCGGCGTGGGTCATGGTGGCTGGATGGCAGATCAAGCTTTCAACTCCGCCAAGGCTTTCGGCCATCGTGAACCAACGCAGGGCTTTGCATACGGCGTAGGCCTGTTCACGGCTTGCATTTAATCCAATCGTCACGATCGCTCCGCCACCATTCATTTGGCGCAAGGCCACAGCCCTCTGCGGATGATCGTCTCGTCCGGGGTAGCGCACCCACGACACGACGGGATGGGATGCCAAATGATCCGCCACCGCAGCGGCATTCGCCATCTGTTGTTTGAGGCGCAGGGGCAGCGTTTTGATGCCTCGGGTGATCAGCCAACAGTCGAAGGGTGAGGGCATCAGCCCCAATGCTTTTTGGGCAAACACCATCGTTTGATGCCAGCTGGGCTCATCAGTGCACACCACACCACCGAGGGCATCGGAATGCCCGTTGATGTATTTGGTGGTGCTGGTGAGGGAAAGGGTGGCGCCGAGCTCCAGAGGACGTTGCACCAAGGCGGTGGCGAAGGTGTTGTCGACCACCACGGGGACGCCGGCGGAGCGGGCAGCGCTGCAGACCGCACTGAGGTCAATCACCTTGAGCAGTGGATTGGTGGGACTCTCCAGCCAGACCATCGCTGGCTGCCGCTCAATGATGCGGGCTGCCGCCTCGGGGTTGGTGAAATCCACCCATTCGGTGCGCACCCCAAACTTGGCAAACACCTGTTCGAACAAGCGCACGGTGCAGCCGTAGAGGTTCTCTTCGCAGAGCACCAGATCCCCTTGGCTCAGGCTGGAGGCAATTGCGGTGATCGCACTCACTCCTGAACCAAACACCGTGGCATGGCTACACGCCTCTACGGAGGCCAACACCGTTTCAAGAATGCGGAAATTGGGGTTGCCCGAGCGGGTGTAATCGAACCCGCCTGGGTTGCCATGCTCAAAGGTGGAGGTGGCGTAGATGGGTGGCATCACCGTGCCGGTTTCGCTGGCGAAGCTTTCGCCATGGTGAATGGCCCGGGTGGCTGTCGCCGGTTCTGGGACAGGACGCTGCAAGGCGTTGATGCGATCTACCAGAAGGCTATTCAATGGTCTGTTATTGAGCGCGCATGTTGGCCTTCAATCTGAGGTGAGTCATGGCCTGGACCAGGCCTCTGCTGATCGAGTCCTTTTAAAAGATGCGGAGCCTCTGTTGTGCAATTCTGCTTACGTCGTCTTAGCTTTTAGAAGATTTAGTGATGCATCATGAGGGAAAACCAGGTTCAGCAAAGCGATAAGGATGAATGGAGAGATCATGTTCTCCAAGAGATTGTTGGATTTTTAAGTAGTAATAAAGAAGAGATCCATGGGCGTTATCTCGAACAACGACGCGGCCAGCTTCCACGAGATTTTATCGAAGAGAAGGGTTTGATGGATTTTGAATTGGCGATCACATTTTTGGAAGATAAGCCCAAGGGTATGGGATTAGGCCTTGGCTTTTTCAAGGCAACGCTAATTCGCTGAATCCAAGGAAATCTCTTGATCTCTTGGCTCAAGATGTTGAGCTATTCACGAGCCGCGTTGTGGTTAGGGCCTAAAATCCTAAGCCGACGAATAGTTCTTGATGGACTACATAGGTGTAATACAAGGTTGTGCCTGCATTGGGTGAAAGCTCGACTCCATCACTGTTAAAGGCGATATTGCAAATCAAATTTCCTTTCCAGGCAATGTTGTCTTGACTTTGCTCCGCTGACCATTCCATGACAGCACTGAAATGCTCAGGGATGGTGGCACCAATCTTCTCGCAGATATCTGAAAGTCTGCAGAGGGCAGGAGGTTTGGCCGGTAGGGACAAACCTTTTCTTAGTATTAATTCGTCTATCACACCTGTGTATCTCACGAATTCGATCAATGCTTCTTCCTCCTCTTTGAGTGAGGCATTGGATAGCGCTTGATCAAAGAGATCAGCTGTTAGGACTGGTCTAGATTTGATCATGTTGTGAGTTGGTTGATTTGTTTTTCAGCTGATCATACCTATTATGGTGTGTCTTTTGGATGACGATTTTAGGCGTCATTATTTGTGTTCAAGGGACTTTCTTTGGGCTAAGTGCATGAAGATCTGATCGGTGAATTTAGTCCACTCTTTTGGCGAAGGGTTGATCCAGTTGCTCATGCGAAAGGATTGTGTGTCATTGATTGCACGACCAGCGATTGTTTGCCAAAGTGCTTGTAAAGGGGCATTGCCATGGGTCTGAGGAAATCACTCAAAAAAGCCATGGTTTATCTGCTTGGTGTTGTCGATGAGTATTGGGCTATGCGAGAGCCTAGTCAGTACGGAGAAAAGGATCCAGAGTGTTCGATTCCTGCTGAGAGTCAAGGCTGTGAGAGCAAGAGCTTGCCCCATTGACAGCATCCGTGTCTGATTAAAGACAATTATTGTGGCGAAAACAGACGTGATTGTTTTGGAGTCTTGTAGAGGTAGCGTTATAGTTGCATCATGTTGAGAATCTCTCTTGAATCAAGCTAGTATCCGTCGGTTTATATTTACATTAATCACTGGCTATTTGGCGATTTTTGGTATTCAACAGATTCCTTATGAATTTCCGAATCAATGGGCTGTTTTGATTCCGGTTTTGATCGTTGTTTATATCATCACTGTATGGCTGGATGGAGTCTTCTTTAAGGATGATGCAACCCCCGAAAAGCTTCCTGATGCTGTGAAAAAGGGCAAGAGCAAGAAATCATCTAAAAAATCAACTGGATTCGGTGATTCTTAGAAACTTTTGCTTTGGTCTTTGGCTTGTTTAGGAAAGCTAATCGCTTTTCCAGGCGTGCAACCGTAACTGTTTACCCCCTTTCACGATCAGTCTGGGCATAAAAAATCCTGCCGGCTTGATGTCCAAGGCCAACAGGATTTGAAATGGATTGAAAACAGTCCCAGACCAAAATCCGGGATTGAAGATCAGACCTTTCTGGAGTAGTACTCCACCACCAGCAGTTCGTTGATCTCAAGGGCGACCCACTCGCGTTCAGCGCGGCCAATCACTTTGGCGCTGAGCTTGGGCTTGTCGAGCTCAAGGTGGGGAGGCACATTTGCAAGTCCTGGGAATTGCAGATTCGCTTCGGCAAGTAATTTGCTGCACTTGCGTTCGCGAATGGCGATCACATCACCAGATTTGCACTGATAACTGGCGATGTCGGTGACCCGTCCGTTCACGGTGACGTGACCGTGATTCACCAACTGACGTGCACCTGGAACTGTTGGGCCAAATCCAATGCGGAAACAAACATTGTCGAGACGATTCTCGAGCAGTTTGAGCAGGTTAGTTCCTGTTGAACCTTCCTGAGCGCGCGCTTTCTTCACGTAGCGCACAAGTTGACGTTCAGAGACGCCGTAATTGAAGCGAAGCTTTTGCTTTTCTTCTAAGCGGATTGCGTATTCGGAGCGCTTGCGACGGGCTTGGCCGTGCTGACCGGGTGGATAGGACCGTTTTGCGGCCTTCCGGGTGAGACCGGGTAGGTCTCCCAAGCGCCGCGTGATCCTCAGGCGAGGGCCGCGGTATCTGGACATAGGTCGATTGAGATCGGTAGTGAGCTGTTCGTGTCGGATCTGCCTGTGATCACCGAATGCAGACGGTGAAGAGACGGTCGACAACAACCATTTAATATACCTCTCGACCTGCCTAGACGCTAAAGGGCGACTCTTGTTGATGAGCCCTTAAACACGTTGGGGTTAATCAATTAATATCTTTTCTCGTGAAAATCAACCAACCTAAGTCTGTTCTTACTGGTTTCCTTCTCCGTTTTGTAGGACTGCAGTTTGTAGCATTTGTATTGGCCATTATATTGATTGTTTTTGGGTATACCCTGGTTACAAGGACGTATGTTCGCTTCCAGGCATCACAGGTGATGGATGTAATGCTAGCTGTACGCGAATATACATCTAGAAAAATTAACCCATTAATTGCGCCCATAAATGCCTCTTCCGAAGAGGCGTTTATGCCTGAAGCTGTTCCTAGCTATTCTGCTACGAAGGTGTTCGAATATCTGAGATTGAATAATGCCTATGCTGACTTTCAATACAGGGAAGCCTCGTTAAATCCAACAAGTCCTTCGGATCGTGCCAATGCTAATGAGGCAGAAATTATTAGTAGATTTGAGAATAATCCTCGTCTGAGGGAAGTTAATGGCATTTTGACAGACAATAGTGATCATAGTCAATATTTTCTGGCCAAGCCAATCCGCCTTTCAAAAGAAAGTTGTTTGTCTTGTCACTCAACTCCCGATAGGGCTCCTAAAAGCCAATTAATTGCCTATGGAGATAAAAACGGATTCGGATGGAAGCTTGGTGATGTTGTAGGTGCTCAAATAGTGTCTCTTCCAATTGATTCTGGATTACCATCTCCATCGCGTTTTGTTCTTTTACTCGTATTAGCTGTTGGCTTAATGTCCTTGGCATTGGTTGTAGTGGGTAAACGCTTCTTTGAAAGTCTTATTGCACGCCCCTTAAGGCAAATCTTGCGTCTAGCAAGCAATGAATCGTATGAATCAGAAGATAGTTTAAAACACTTGCGTCAACGGGCTGATGAGTTTGGTTCGTTGTCTCGATGGATCTTCAAATTGCGCGAAGAGTTAAAGCGAAGATAAAAATTCCTTTGTCAGTTTTTTTTACTTATTGAGAAGCTTAGCTCAGCGCAATCCAAGCGAATAGAGCTTGTGATGATATGAAAATTGTGGGGAGAAAGACTTCCATGATTCTTTCAAGAGTTGGGACTTGTTCTGAGCCTTGCTTGGCAATGGTCTGTGAGATGTAATAGGCAATGAATACTTCTGATACCATGAAAACGAATAAAAAGATCGTATAGGTATCGCCTAATGTTAGATAGGGGACTCTAGGTACTGAGCTTGTAATTATAATTTGATAGGCAAGAGTTGTAAATAAAAGCCCTGAGATGAATGCCAATCTGTCTGCAAAGGCTTCTAGAGGGATGGCTAGAAAAAAGATGCTTGTAAAGGTTAATATTCCCAATGGCAGAAATATTTTGTAAATAAAGTGGCCTGATCTTCTTGAGATCGTAATGGCAGCCGACAGTCTTGAAAATTCATTGCTCCCTTGCTCGGGATCGTCATGGTTTCGAATCACATAATTCAGATTTTTAATCTTCCACTCCGGTAATTTGGAGTTTTTGCTGAGGCTTACCACATCTCCCAGCTCTACTAGCTTGACGATCTGTTTGTCCCAGCTAAATGATTGTACGTATAAGTGCAGAAGTTGCTGGTCAAAAGGAAATTTTTCGAGCCTAAATTCAGAGCCAAGTCCCTCTTCAAAACGAGCTTTTCTTTCGACTGCTCCATTGCGATGCAGGGTGATGGTTTGAGTTTGGTAAAAGGCTTCGCTAACGCGATTTGTGAATTCCAGTTGAGGCACCCAATGTGATCCCATCCAGTCTTCTGCAGCAGTGTTGAATAAGACGAGCTTGTTTTGATCCTCAGGAATATCGCTCAAAATGCGTGGATCACACCATGTAGAAGTGAGTA
Organism: Synechococcus sp. SYN20; assembly: GCF_014279555.1. Classification (NCBI taxonomy): domain Bacteria; kingdom Bacillati; phylum Cyanobacteriota; class Cyanophyceae; order Synechococcales; family Synechococcaceae; genus Synechococcus; species Synechococcus sp. SYN20. The sequence goes on from NZ_CP047959.1 coordinate 632,418, forward strand.
ATCCATCGATTTGAAATTTATTATATGTATCGGAAATCGACGGTAATTCATTAATGTGGATGCTCACGCCCACCGGAATCGGTTTTAGTTTGGAGATAGGTTGTGGTGGTGCTAATGGGCTGTTTGGTAGCAGCTCTTTTTCAGGGCATCCGTATTCGGCAATATTGAGCTGGGATAAATCTTTGATTCTATTGGCTTGTCCAGGTATGTATTCAACTGCACTTGTAGGAGGTTGACCTCCCGCACAGAGGCAGACGGCTAATAATGCTGCAATAAATATACCGATCTGTTTGCTTCGTGCCACGTATCAAAGCACTGCAGGGTGTTGAAATGGTAATCCCTGATTGGGATTCTAAATAATTTTCACAAGCACTCCTTCGTTAAGATGAAGCCATTCAATTGGTCTATTGGTCGTGATCGAGACATGGGTCAGTCGGTTTATGCTTGGCATGATTTCCTTCTATCGCCGTTGGATTTCCCCCATGATCGGCCCTCGCTGTCGGTTCATTCCCACTTGCAGTGCCTACGGTCTCGAGGCAATTGAGCGCCATGGACCCTGGCATGGCGGCTGGTTAACCCTGCGCCGCTTGCTGCGCTGCCATCCCTTCACCCCCTGCGGCTGTGACCCTGTCCCCGACTGATTCTCGGCGATTGTTTCTGTACAGCAGGACAGGTTGTTGTCTTTGTGAGGGGCTGGAACAGCGCTTGCGAGACCTCAACCTCGAGCAAGACATCCACCCTCTAACACTCGTTGTGGTGGATATCGATTCCTCCGACTGTTCAGCACCATTGCGAGCGCAATATGACCTTGAAGTGCCCGTTTTGGTCCTTGAGGACACAGAGCTTCCTCGCGTGTCCCCCAGGCTGAGTGGGGATGGATTGCGCCATTGGTTGCAGCGGGTCTGCGCCACTGTTTGCGCCAAGGAGCCAGGTTCGGATTAGAAAACCCATCTGTGTTGACCCAGTGATGACCCAGACACTCCACGCCTTGTTGCATTCGGTGGGTTTGCCTGTGCCTCTGGGCTTGGCTGATGCCGTGATCGAATCGATCACCTGTGATTCACGCTGCGTGGCCCCTGGAAGTATGTTCATCGGCCTTCCCGGGGGGCGGGTCGATGGAGGCAGCTTTTGGCCCAAGGCTCTTGCTGATGGGGCTGCAGTCGTCCTGATTGGCTCAGCAGCAGCTGTGGCTCAGCCTCCTGAACAGAGTGACGCTGTGCTGGTTGTGCCCGATCCCGTTGCGCGCTGGGCCGGAGAGTTGGCAGCAGCGTTTTGGAATCACCCCAGTGATCGCATTGGTTTGATTGGGGTGACGGGCACCAACGGCAAAACCACCACAACCCATCTGATTGAACATTTGAGTTCGGCCTGTGGACGTCCGTCCGCCCTGTTTGGAACGCTTCTGAATCGCTGGCCTGGCCACAGCGTGACCGCAACACACACCACAGCCGTGGCAGACCGGCTCCAGGCTCAGCTTGCTGAGGCGTGTGCCGCTGGCGCGCAGTTAACGGCCATGGAGGTGAGCTCCCACGCGCTTGATCAGCATCGGGTGGCTGGATGCCGTTTTTCCGGCGCTGTGTTTACCAATCTCACCCAAGACCATCTCGACTACCACGAGACGATGGCGTCTTATTTCGAAGCCAAAGCGCGATTGTTTGCACCACCTCTAGTGGCTGACCATGGCGCTCAATTCGTGGTCAATGTGGATGATCCTTGGGGCCAACAACTTGCGGAGCGCTTGGGCGATCGCTGCTGGCGGAGTTCGTTGTCTACGGGTTCAGCGCACGCAGAACTGACGATGTCAGACCTGGTGATGGGCTCTTCTGGGGTGGAAGGGCGCCTTTCCAGTCCTCTGGGTGAGGGGTCGTTCCAATCCCCATTGCTCGGTCGCTTCAATGTGATGAACCTGTTGCAGGCGGTTGGGGTCTTGCTTCAGCAAGGTCTCCCTCTGGAGTCGCTTCTCAAAGCCATCAGCACATTCAGGGGCGTTCCTGGTCGGATGGAACGGGTTGTTGTGGACGCAAAGGGGAAAGAGCTGCCCACGGTCTTGGTGGATTACGCCCACACTCCTGACGGCTTAAGCAGCGCACTGAAGGCGTGTCGCCCCTTCGCGGGCGGCAAATTGATTTGTGTGTTTGGTTGTGGTGGTGATAGAGACCGAGGCAAGCGTCCGCAGATGGCGGAGATTGCAGCGGAGATTGCTGATGCTGTGGTGGTGACCTCTGATAATCCACGCACGGAAGACCCTCAACAAATCTTGGATGATGTTGTGAAGGGGATTCCTAGCGGTACTGCCATAAATGTGACCTTGGATCGCGCTGAAGCGATTGCTGCTGCGATTCAGGATGCTGGGGCTCAAGATCTTGTCCTCATTGCCGGGAAGGGGCATGAGGACTATCAGATCCTTGGAACCCAAAAAGTGCATTTTGATGACCGTGAACAGGCTTTAAACGCACTTCAAGGCAAGCTGAATGATTCAGTTTCTAACTAGGATAATAATAAAAAGCTGCTCCAAATATGGAGAACATTCCTAGAAGTAATACGCCTTCCAGCCAGTTAGATTTTGCATCCATGTTTACAAGGTTCACGATTAAGACACTAAATATGAGTGCGATGACTTCAAACGCTGTGAAGTCGAGATTCATGGGCTGACCGATCAGAGCCCCAATAATGACAAGTGCTGGAGCGATCAGGAGGGCAACGAGCAAGCTAGATCCCATTGCTAATGAAATGGGAAGATCCATTTGATCTTTCCAGGCTCCTTTCACAGCAGGCACATATTCAGAAAAGCCCCCAACGATTGGAATGATAATGATTCCTGTAAATAATGCGCTAAGCCCAAGCTGTTCTGTTGCGGGCTCTAAAAAATGAACAAAGCTCTCGGACTGATAAGACAAAAGTGCAGTGCAAGCAATTAATTGGATGATCCAGGGTAATAGATTGATACTCTTTTCTTCTTCTTGGGGTGACTCAGTCTCATCGTTCTGGATGTGTTGGGGATCAAAGAGATGGCTATGGGTTGCCAGAGAAAAGATGAGAGTTAGGACGTAAATAACGATGAGTATGACCGCAACAGTCATGGATAGGCCGTGGATCGCGATTTGATCATCAATCCCTGATGTGCTGATCAGGGATGCAGGCAGGGCCATCGCCATGACCGCCAGTGTCATGGCGGCACCATTGGTTCGAACCATCGTTTCCTGAAAACTTTGTTCGCTATATTTCAAGCCTCCTACAAGCATTGCTATTCCTGTAACGAGCAGAAGATCCGAGAGAATTGCTCCGGTAATACTTGCTTTCACAACATCAATAAGACCAAGTCTTAGTGCTGATAGGGCGATAATAAATTCCGCACAGTTTCCAAAAACTGCTGTGCAGATTGCCCCAATGGTTGGTCCGCTATGGTCTGCAATCTCTTCAGTCGCATCGCTGAGGAGTAAGGCAATCGGAATGATGCCAGTTGCTGAAACAACAAAACAGATGAGGGTTGGCCAACCCTGCATAGAGGCCAACTGGGTTAGCCCCAGCATGATGAATGCTGGAATAACCTTCCAGCGCCCAGATTTTATAAAGGAAGATCTAAAGCTCTCAGGTATGGAATCACCGGCTTGCTTAATGTTTGATAGCATGTATTGTTAGATAGTGGGATTGGTTTAAGAACCTTGTTGAGAATAAGGTTATGGCTCCCATTGTTGAGCCCCGAAAAATGTAAGCTCAACGTAGTCGCTTGCTTGCTTATTGTTCCTTGATAAGTCTAACTGAAATCCTCCTAGGTCTACTTTTTTTATCGACCTTATACTTGTGATTAGAGCTTCTCTGGTGAGAGGACCTTGGGCATTCTTGATGCCCTCAGTGATTAATCTAGCAGCCATAAATCCTTCCAAGCTTGTGAATCCAAATCGGGCTGAAGAATTATTCACGCGCATGAGCCGTTGATAATCTGCGACGACTGGAATCCAGCGGTCCCAGGGAAAGGGAACAACTTGACTGACTCCAATGCCATTGGCTTGCCCCACAGGAAGAGAATTCTCAAGAGCCCTGGTGCCAGCAAAAGAGACGTTCATAATCCGAGCTTTGATGTTTTTTTGCAGTAATGCCTTACTCAGTGCTGCTGAACTTACATATGTGGAAATAATAATAACGGCATTTGGTTGAGCCTTCTCAAGAACTCTTAACGCGGGGTTGATTTTTGCAGAATTCCTTTGAACTGTTGCTATCGCTACAGGCTTTAGGTCATGCTTTTTCAAGGCTGCTTCTGCTGAGCGTAGACCATCTTTCCCAAATGCATCATCTTGATAGATGACAGCAATTTTTTGTCGGGCACTACGTATAAGACTATTAACGATTTTGTCGATTTCCATTCTATAGCTAGCTCTTAGATTTACTACCATTTCGAGATCATTTTTACGTAGAAGAGAAGCACCAGTAAGTGGAGCAATGAGTGGAACTTTTTTCTTTTCAATTAATGGGAGTATTTCTTTCGTTGTTGGGGTTCCTACGTATCCAAATAATGCTAATAAATTTGGTTTTGCGAGAAGAGCTTTTGTATTCGTAACAGTGAGGTCTGGTTCGTATTGATCGTCAAGGCTGATTAATTCTATTTTTCTCCCTTTAATCCCTCCTTTCCGATTGACTTCGTCAAACCAGGCATTGGCTCCAGCTCGATATTTTTGCCCTATTTGAGCGGATGGGCCACTGAGTGGAAGGGATTGACCAAGAATGATATTGTTTTTATTTTTGAATGGTGTGCGTGCGTTTTGCTGTTGAGCGGTAGCTGGCATTATCGCTAAAATGATTCCAATGGCAATGGATCTATTGCTTGGTATCAACTTGCCCATGTGCTTATATAATGAAATTATGATTTGATTGGTTACTCTCGTTTTCATGACGAAGATTCGACGACGGAGGAAATGGAATTTCTTAGCAATTGTGTCAGTCGTGCTGGCAGCTTTGCTTCTTGTTCTTGGAATATCTAGTTTAGATGTGGATCAAGTTCCAGGTCGCGATTCCTTGCGGCTTTCTTCAGCTTCTCGTGCTTTAAATACTTCTTTAGACCGCTTGCCTCGTGATGGCTGGAGCTCACAAAGAGGTGAGTCTCTGAGTGGCAGTGAAATCCAGGCAGATCTTGATGCTTTGAATGATGCTAAATACCACGTGAAACTTGGGGTGTATTCAAATAGTACATATGACCTTGATCTAAGTGTTCCAAGCTTTTCGTCTAGTGGTTATGTTTGGTTGCGTTGGGAGCAGCCACTCCAGGATTACTTAGAGGCAAACGATAATTCCCTGGAAGAGCATATTCTGCTCTTAAATGCTCTCTTATCTGATGCAGAACCTGTTTTGCATCCTGTTCAGGATAAGCCTGCGACTTTGTCTGATGGCACCTACTATCAGCTGTATACGTATGTAGGTAGATTTTTTATTGATCAAACAAGCTTCAGGCGCTTCCCCTTTCTCACAATTGGCTTGCCAATTGCTATTGAGGCAGATGATGTTGAGGGTGGACTTGGCTATTCGAGCCTGCGTTTTGAGCCCGATATTCGTAACAGTGGGATGGGGCTTTTTGCTGGAACTGGAATTATTGGTTGGTTGAATCGTGGTTGGTCAATTGCTGAATATCGTCATAATTATGCTACTAACTTTGGCCTAGGTGGGTTGGATCGAGATTATAGTTTAATCGTTTATGACATTACCTTTGGTACTTCTGCTTGGTCAGCATTTTGGCGCTTGATGTTGCCTCTTCTCGTTGTGATGGTGATGGTTCTTCTTGTGTTTAAGATCCGTCCAGACGAACAAGATGCCCGGGCTGGAATTCCTGTAACTGTATTGTTAACCTTGGTGTTTTTACAGCAGGTATACCGAGGTGAACTCCCTGATCTTCCCTTCCTTACCTTCTTAGATCAGGTCTATGTGATTGCTTATGTTATCACATTGTTTGCGTTCGTACTGTTGGTCTGGATTGGACGCCGCTATGCAGATATGGAAAGTATGCCTCTAGGGGAAACTCGAGACAATCTTTCTCGTCGGCTTGAAACTCTTGATGAGGTTTGGCCTCTCATGATGGTTTTATTTTGCTCGATTGCGGTGTTCTTCTCCTGGTATCTGATTCCATCAGGTACTTGAATAGGCGGTAATTGTGAGTTCTCTAAGAGAATTGATTAGTTGAGAAATTTCTTGTGCTTCGGTTGTGATATGGGTACAAGCTCTTAGACAGATTGGTTCCTCCAGGTTTCGAATCCAAATTCCCTTGCTCCCGAGAATTTTTACGATTTCGGCGGTGCTTCGCGTGTTCTCGCTATTCAGTTTGAAACTAACCAACCCTGCGGGCGGCTCCCCCTCGAGCAGGGGTGTGGTTCCTGGAAGCTCTTTGATTTGCCTCCAGAGCTCGCCGCTAAGGGACTGGATGGTTTGCAGACGCTCTTGTTCATTTCCCTCTTTGGCTAGCAAGCCCAACGATTGACGCAGGCCTGCCATCAGTGGCACACAGCTCGTTGCAATTTCAAAGCGTCGGCTGTCGTGGTGAAAGGGGTCTGGATCATTCATGACAGCCCGTGTTTCATCGCGCAAGCTGCGCCATCCAATCAGCGTTGGATTGGCTTGATTGAGGATCCTTTCTGACAAGGCCACGCCTCCGAGCCCCTCGGGTCCGCAGGTCCATTTGTGCCCAGTAAATGCATAAATATCAGCTGCCTGCGCTGCAGCTTCTACAGGAATTTGTCCCATGCTTTGGGCTGCATCGACGAGCAGAAATGGTTGCTGAGCATGTTGACGAAGCTGGTCTGCTACCGCAGGGATTGGCATCAGCTGTCCAGTGTTCCAAAGCAGATGCGAAAGCACCACCACTTTGGTGCGTGGTTGTAGAGAGTCCGTTAAGGCTTGAAGGACGCCGGCGTCGGTTTTGTGTTGTCCTTCACGTCCCTGTTTGAATTGTTGAACAGGGAGGTTGTCGACATCAAGGTGCTCCCGTCTGGCAAGTTCAAGGCAAGCGGCGACGACTCCTGGGTGCTCGCAATCACTGATTAAAAGGCGATCACCGGCTTTGAAGGGAAGTCCCCAAAGGGGTAAAACGCATCCGCTGGTTACGTTTTCGGTGAGCGCTAGGCGGTGGGGTGCCACACCACATAATCGACCGAGCAAGGCACGTGTTTTGTTTGTTTCCGCGCTGATATGAGGCCATACATCGGTGGTGAAGGGGCCCAGCTCTTGGATGCGCTTCCAGCTCGTTGTCATGGCCTCCAACGAAGGCGATGGCAACGGCCCTTGGCCGCCGTAGTTGAAATAAGTCTTGTTTCCCAGTGCTGGACAGAGATCGCGGAGGCTATTCCTGTGTGCGTGGGTCAAGGTTGTCGTCCGAAAGGTTCCTAGCGCCATCGTTAGAGCACGTGCTGATACCCCACTGCAGTGGGGTGTGCTTATCGATTGTCAATCTCACGTTGGCAAAGAAATGCGGAAAGAGCCAGGCTTATGGCTCGCCCCAGACGATGAATCAGTTAATCCTGGATAGATCCTTGCCAAGAAGGAGATGCTGGAGCCGAAGCCACAACAGTGGTCCGTTTACTTGAAGTGCATTACATAAGCCTAGATTGTCTCTGCTGGATCGGCTTGAAAGGATCTGTAAATCATCTTTTCTTTCTTCAAAATGGGTAGATTGATCGTTGCAAATTACACCTGTTGTATTCATCCAGGAGAGGTCTCTAATGCAGCTTAAATGAGGGATAAGTATTCGATCTGAATTGGTGCTTGGTACGCTGACTCGAGCAAGCCAGAAATAATTAGTGTCAATTATCACAATACGCTGAATCTAGGCCAATACAGGAGATACACTGTTGCTTCAGGCACCGCGCACTGCGCTGGTGGCTTTTACCTCGCTGAAGGTGCTCAAGCATGATGAACCCCTACGTCTTGTATCTGTTCACCCTGCCCGTAGATGAGCCCGAAACCTGTACAAAGGTGAGAAATTTTGTCTTAACGCTTACGAAGGCGCAGCAGGCAACCATTGAATATGTGGCACTACGCACTGATGATGGAGAGCTCACAGAGCTTGCTAAAAAGTTAAATGTTGATAGTGCCCCGACGTTGGTCGTTACGCACGAAAGCGTTTCTTGTGAGCTCGATGCCGATGGTGATGAAGATTGTGACTATGTAGAGAAACCAGTTGAACGCTTCGTTGGAGCCCAAGCAATCACAGAGCATCTTGAAGTCACCATTGAGAGCTATACATACGCAAATCCACCTGAATAATCCACAACAGCATCGCTGATGTTATCAACTTATTCATCTGCTTCGTGGTCAGATACGTAGAAGGGCTCACTGATGCCTGGTTCTTCGTTGTCTAATACAAAAGCACGGATCAAGTCATCGCTTTTGAAGGCCAAAAGCCCCCGCTCAGGATCAACTGACTCCATCTCGGGATGGTTGTTGACGAGAAGCCTGTGGTTTTTCCAACTTTTTCTAAGGCGAATCGCTTTTTCAGATAGGTGCACGAGCAAAGCAAGGTTGCCGAGCACAAGACCAAGAAATACCAATGCCTGCATACACATCCAAGCCTCTTGGTAAAGCCTAGCCGAGAATGATTCTCGTTCTTGATTTCGTCTTGTTCGGCGACGGGGCCTTGTCTTGCTGTCGCATCAGTTCATGGCGAGTTTCTGTTTCTGCCTTGTTTGGGGTCTGTCCACGAGAACGTAGGCCAACGTCTTAGCGCTGTGTTGCTCGCCATTGTTGGATAGGGTTTGAAACTTGTTGCTTGAATCGCTCTCGCTAAGGATGCGATTGCTTGGCATTGATGTTGTGTCTTTGTTGATCTTTCCTCGGCTGGATTGTGCTCTCATTTTTTGGCTCCATGGCTACGTTTTGAGTCGATGCTTTCTTGGCCATGGCCGGCGTGGATTGGTTGTGGATCCTGCATCCTTTTCTTGCAGTGGTGTTGATTTATCCACTGATTGGGGTGGTGATGCGTTTAGCAGTGCAGACGCGTGCACGCCGGCTCCAGAAACAAAAGCTCCCCGTCACGGTGGGGCGTGATCACAGCGATCTGGGTCGTTGGCTATCAGCGGCGGTGGTGGTCGTGGTTTTGATTGCTCTCTCAGTGGTGATTGGCACGAAGGCTCCGATAGCGCAGTTCGAAGGAGGCCCTTCGCGTGCAATCCAGCTATTGCTTGTGTTGTGTGGAACGATCGTGAGCCTGCTCGCCCTTTGGAGGTGCAAGAGCCCCGTGTTGAGGTTGGCTTTTTCTCTCATCACTTGGGCTGGAGTTCTGGGGCTTGGCGCCCAACCTGAGGTATGGCGGCTTTCCGATAACCCCTTTACGCCCGCGTTTTGGCAGTCCCATTACTGGGCTGGCGTTGGGGTGACGGGCTTGATGTTGTTTTCCCTTGGTGCTCGCGCCGAGATCCTGCGTGACATCCGGGTTCGCCGTTTGCATGTCACGGCCAATGTGCTTGCGGCCTTGCTGTTTTTGACGCAAGGCCTCACGGGTACCCGCGACCTGCTGGAGATTCCCCTCAGTTGGCAGAAATCCACGATCTATGCCTGTGACTTCAATGCCAAAACTTGTCCTTCTCGCGATCCCAATGCGCAGTCCTGACTGACCCCTTTGGCTAAAGAGAGAGGGTTGTGGCTTCAACCTATGGATTCTTCAGCGTTGAAGACACTGTTTTTGCAACGTGTGAGCTTGGGGGGAAATGAGCTTGAGGCGATGTCGCAAGCTTTTTCTGCTCTTTATCGAAGCTTTCAGACCGATGTTGTAACGCGTGTTCGTTGTTCTCCTGTTGATGGCACGATTTATACATGGATTGATCCTCCCTCGGGCCGTAGTGAGCGTGTGAGTTTGTTTTTCCATGGTGGCGGCTACACCATGGGATCTACAGATGATCACTTGCAACTGATTGCTTCACTTGTTGAAGGCTCTGGCATCAGTGTTTTGGGTGTTGATTATCGTTTGTGCCCGGATGATTGTTTTCCTGCACCACTTGATGATGCAGAAGAGGCTTATCGCTGGTTGTTAGCGCAGGGCTATCGATCTGAGGTGATTGCTGTGGCGGGAATTTCTGCTGGTGCAACATTAGTGACGCAATTGCTGCATCGCTGTCAGAGCAAGGGCTTGTCGATGCCTTCGCTGGCATTGGTGATGGCAGGGGTCATGGACTTCAGCTACGGGGGAGAGTCTGTTGCTTTTAATGCCAGTGATGATCTTGTGTCGTTGCAGCGACTCGAGGCTGTCTCTTCCCATTATCTTCCGGGTGATGGTTCCTATGATTCCCGAGATCTTTTTTGCATGCAGCAGGATTACGTGTCCTATCCCCGTACTTTGTTCCAGGTTGGTGATCGTGAAGTGCTGCTCAGTGATGCCATCGCTTGTTTCTCAACGTTGAAAACAGCAGGTCACGATGTGGCTTTGCATGTTGTGCCTGGAATGATTCATTGCGGGCAGCTCTTTGCTCGTGACTTTTTACCTGGCCAACGCGCTACGGCTGAGGCAGCCCTCTTCCTCCGCGAAGGATTCGCTGCCCTTAACGCACCTCAGTGAGTGGCATGGGTGAGAGCAAGAAGCAAAAGACTGGTCATTAATACGCTTCCAGCCACAAACCAACCAAGGCGCGTGCGATTCACGGCAGGAAGTTCTTCTCGGAAGACGGCCATGAGCAGTCCCCCCCCTAGATATGCCGTGGCGATGGCGAGATGAAGATCGTCCAGCGGGTGGAAGAGTGCTGCGTGCAATAGGCCCAGGATTAGGGCTGCCGTTCCTACCCAGCGCAGGCGTGTGCGGAAGATTGCGGGATGCCGGGCGGCCATGGTCCGATCGGCCAGAAGGACATGGGCGCTGATGGCGATGGTGAACAAGATTCCATAGGCCAACCCGGTGCTGATCAGGGATGGAAGGGAATAGGCATAGAGGTAGCTGATCGCCGCAAAATGAAGAGTGTGCAGTGATCCCGCAATCCTTCCAGCCTGTCGCTCATGGCTGGCGAGCACGTCAATGCTGTACGTCACGATGATTCCAGCTAGGGCGATCAGAAATAGCAACGCCTCTGTGATGGGGGTAGGGGCGAATGTTTCCATCCCAGGGGCTTTGGATAAGGCTTGTCCATGGCTGGCAAGTTCTGGCAATAAATGCACAAATACGTAGGCGATTCCCGCCCCACCTCCAAAGGAGGCCCAGCGCAGCTGTTCGCGATCAGGTTGCTTTGCCACCTTGCTTGCTTGCCAATGGGCAGAGGCGATCGCTGTCACGCACAGAATGGAAGCGATCCAGAGCATCGCGATTGGCTTCTATTGACTGACGCAGTGTGGCTGTTCCGAACAAGCCGTACAATTCTCAAACTATTACGGATCAGTTTCTCGTAATTATAAGCTGTTTGTTAGTCTTTTGGATTATAGCTGAGGCGGCTAAGTCCGTAGTGATTAATGATTTGAGTGTCGCGTTAGGATTTTCAAAGTATTTCTATATCTTGAAAGTGCTGGGTGGAAGCAATGTTTCGACCAGAAAATCATTTGAGGTCTTGAATGCTGTCTTGCGAAGTATTTGCTGATTTAATTGAGGTCGAAAAGCATGAGCTTGACATGTGCTTAAATAAGCAAAGGCTATCAATTCATTGCATCTAATAGTTGATGTGATGAATTAATTTTTACGTGAATTTATTTTTATATGATCAAGGTGATTTCTTTGTTCGCTTTTGTTTGAGGCGATTGATTCACAGCACTTGAACAACTTCGCTTACCTCAGGAATCGATTCGCGCATCTTGCGTTCGATCCCCATTTTTAAAGTCATTGTGCTGCTGGGGCAGCTTCCGCAGGCGCCTTGCAAGCGGACTTTCACGATCGGACCATCGATCTCGACCACTTCCACGTTGCCACCATCGGCCATCAAGAAGGGGCGCAGTTCGTCGAGCACCTTTTCCACGTTCTCGTTTGTGAGGGCCATGGTCTCGGTGCTCATCGCTCGATCTTCGAATTCAGCTCAGTGTAGGCATTTTGTAGACGCTCGGCCTCATAGCCTGTGAACAGCAGATCTGTTCGCCCCTTGGACCGCTACGACGTTGTGCTCGTGGGTGCTGGGATCATGAGCGCCACCCTGGCAACCCTTCTGCATGAACTCGACCCTGAGTTGCGGTTGTTGGTTGTTGAACGATTAGAGGCCCCAGCTTTAGAAAGCAGCGCTGCGGGAAATAACGCTGGCACCGGCCATGCCGCCAACTGTGAGCTCAATTACACGCCTCCTCTGGCAGATGGCACGGTTTCAACGGTGAAACCGCTGGCAATCAATGCCAGTTTTGAGAGCAGCCTCGAGTTTTGGTCGACCTTGTGTGAGCGAGGTTGCTTAGATCCTTCTTGGTTCATTCATCGGGTGCCCCACATCAGTTTTGTGTGGGGTGAAGGAGATGTGGCCTACCTGCGCCAGCGTTACGAGCAGATGAAGGAGCTTCCTGCTTTTGCTGCCATGGAGTGGAGCCGCGACGAGGGCGAGCTGGCGTCTTGGATTCCGCTTGTGATGGCCGGGCGTGATCCTCAAATGGTTGTTGCGGCAACGAGGATTGAGCGCGGTACAGATGTGGATTTCGGTGCTCTGTCTCGCTCCTTGTTTGTTCCCCTGCAAGCATCGGGGGTCCTTGATCTGGTGTTTGGAACTTCGGTCTCCGATCTCAAACGCTGCGCAGAGGGGTGGGAGCTGCAACTGCGCTGCCCCTCCGGACGCCGCGTCGTGACGTCGCCCTTTGTGTTCCTCGGAGCCGGTGGTGGTGCCCTTCCTCTTCTTCAGCGTTCGCGTATTCCTGAAGCGGCGGCTTATGCCGGCTTCCCCGTAAGCGGGCAATGGCTGGTCTGTAATGACCCGGATTTATCGGAGCATCACTTCGCCAAGGTGTACGGCAAAGCCAAGGTGGGGGCTCCGCCGATGTCGGTGCCCCACCTTGACTCCCGCTGGATTGATGGCCGCCGCTCCCTGTTGTTTGGGCCCTATGCCGGTTTCAGCAGCAAGTTTTTAAAGAAGGGGTCGTTGCTCGATCTTCCCCGCTCCGTGCGCTCCTCCAACCTGTTGCCGATGCTTCAGGTGGGGGTGAACAACATTCCGCTTGTTCGCTATCTCGTGAATCAACTGCGCCAAAGCGATGAGGATCGGATGGAGGCCTTAAAAGCGTTCCTCCCCACCGCTCGCGCGGACGATTGGACCTTGTCGGTGGCGGGTCAGCGCGTTCAGATCATCAAACGCACCCCTGCTGGAGGCCGTTTGCAATTGGGTACGGAAGTGGTTGCTGCCGCCGATGGGTCGTTGGCCGCCCTGCTTGGTGCCTCTCCGGGAGCCAGCACTTCCGTCACAATCATGTTGGAAATTCTTCAACGCTGCTTTCCGGATCGGTTGGCTTCCCAGGCCTGGCAGCAGCGCTTGCAAGCGTTATTGCCGAGCTATGGGCAAGATCTCAATGCGGATGGGGAGCTTCTTCAGCGCAGCCGCGATCGCAGTGATGCGCTGCTTGGTTTGCAGATTGCGCGCTAACGCATGAGGTGTAACCGCGCCTTTGTTGATCGGCGGCCTTAATGTTTAAAAGTCTACGTTTGGAGCTGACTCATCGAGAGCATCTCTGCAGCTTTGGGAATCGATCAATTTTGATTTTGAATTTGGAACCAAGTTTGCAGAGCCGTCTTTGTTGCTCAGGCAATGAGCCGCCCACTGTTTCTTGGTCATGCACTGAGGTGCGATTGCCATGCAAACCATTCCTTTGTGATCCTCAGGAACGAATTGGGTTGTCTGCTCCTTGAGAGGCGACCCAATTTGCAGCGGCTTCGCTTGGTGCTGCTCACATGCCAAAGCGGATGGGGCGAAAGGTGCCGCCATGGTGAGGGCTGTGGCCACCCCTAGGGCTGGCTTGAACCATCCAGGGGGGATGTGCAGGAGAACCATGGCTGAGTTCAGGGATGCTTGCTAGTGAGATTCACGATGATCACCCCAGCTGTGATTGTGGCGATTCCCACCAGCTGACCTGGAGTTGGCACTTGCTTATAGGCAAGCAATCCAACCAGCACGATCGCGACGATCCCGATTCCACTCCATAGGGCGTAGGTGATGCCGAGAGGAATGGTCTGCACCACTCGAGAGAGCAACAGCATCGAAGTGGAGTAAGCAGCGAGCACAACGACTGTGGGAATCGGCCTACTGAAGCCCTCAGAGAGCTTGAGGCAGGACGTCCCGATCACTTCGGAAGTGATCGCCAGAAATAAAAGAATCCAGGGTGCGGGCATGAAGCGTGTTTCTCCTCGAATTGGTGGCGGCTCCTTAGGATTAGGTCACAGCCTTCTTCAGAAGCCCGAGCCGGGATTTCGCCAACCGCATGACCGACGCTCCCGTCAAAAGGATTCGCAACTTTTGCATCATTGCCCATATCGACCATGGCAAGTCGACGTTGGCTGACCGGTTGCTGCAAGACACAGGCACGGTGGCGAATCGGGATATGCAGGAGCAGTTCCTCGACAACATGGAGCTCGAGCGGGAACGGGGGATCACGATCAAGCTCCAAGCCGCCCGCATGAATTACAAGGCAGCGGATGGTGAGGAGTACGTCCTCAACCTCATTGATACCCCTGGTCATGTGGACTTCTCCTATGAGGTGAGCCGCAGCCTTCAGGCTTGTGAAGGGGCCTTGCTTGTGGTGGATGCAAGCCAGGGCGTAGAGGCTCAGACCCTGGCCAACGTTTATATGGCGCTGGAGAACGATCTCGAGATCATTCCAGTGCTCAACAAGATTGATTTGCCAGGTGCCGATCCCGATCGGATCAAGGAGGAGATCGAGGCGATCATTGGCCTGGATTGCTCGAATGCGATCCCTTGCTCGGCCAAAACCGGCATGGGCGTCCCTGAAATCCTGCAAACGGTGGTGGATCGGGTGCCGCCACCGGCCGACAAGGTGAAAGAGCCCACCCAAGCGCTGATCTTTGATTCCTATTACGACCCTTATCGCGGTGTGATTGTGTACTTCCGCGTGATGAGCGGGAGCATTAGTCGCAAAGACAAGGTGTTGCTCATGGCGAGCAACAAAACCTATGAACTCGATGAAGTCGGGATCATGGCTCCGGATGAGCAAAAGGTGGATGAGCTTCACGCCGGAGAGGTGGGTTATCTCGCGGCATCGATCAAGGCCGTGGCTGATGCACGGGTGGGCGACACGATCACCTTGGTGAATGAGCCGGCCGATGCACCGCTGCCTGGTTATGCGGAAGCCAAGCCGATGGTGTTTTGTGGCTTGTTCCCGACGGAAGCAGATCAGTACCCGGATTTACGGGAAGCCCTGCACAAATTGCAGCTCTCTGATGCCGCGCTGAAATTTGAACCTGAAACCAGCAGTGCGATGGGCTTTGGATTCCGTTGCGGATTCCTTGGTTTGTTGCACATGGAGATTGTGCAGGAGCGCTTAGAGCGTGAATACAACCTGGATCTGATTGTTACCGCTCCATCGGTGATTTATAACGTAAATCTCACCAATGGTGAGCAAATCTTGGTAGATAATCCGGCCACACTTCCCGATCCTCAGCAGCGTGAATCGATTGAAGAGCCCTATGTGCGCATGGAGATTTATGCCCCGAATGAGTTCAATGGGGCGTTGATGGGTTTATGTCAGGAGCGTAGAGGTGAGTATCTCGATATGAAATACATCACCAAAGAACGGGTGACCTTGATCTATGAATTGCCCTTGGCAGAAGTGGTGACTGATTTCTTTGATCAGATGAAGACGCGCACTCAAGGCTATGCCTCAATGGAGTACCACCTGATTGGGTATCGCAAGAATGAATTGGTACGCTTGGATGTGTTGATCAATGCTGAAAGGGCAGATCCGCTTACCACGATCGTGCACCGTGATAAGGCTTACAACGTGGGCAAGGGCTTGGTTGAAAAGCTCAAGGAATTGATTCCCCGCCAGCAATTCAAAATTCCTTTGCAGGCTTCGATTGGGAGCCGGATTATTGCCAGTACGAGCATCAGTGCGATTCGTAAGGATGTGCTTGCGAAGTGCTATGGCGGTGATATTTCGCGCAAGAAGAAACTATTGAAGAAACAGGCAAAGGGTAAGAAGCGGATGAAAGCGATGGGTAAGGTTGATGTACCACAGGAGGCTTTTATGGCCGTGCTGAAATTAAATCAAACCCCTTAAGATTTTATTGTTGAGCCACTGTGATGTAATTCTTGTCAATCATCAAGTAGTCTCCTGTGCTGCGATTCGCTAAATCTTTCATCCAGTTTGAGTTTAATCCAAGTGCAGTTGTGTTGATCGTTATTTTTTTGTCGCGCTGATTGTTTGTGGAAATGTAGTTGTCAACAGTAGAGCTGAAATCATCGTTTGACCATTGACGGCCTTGAGGGTTCGTATTCGGCTCTCCATCGGAGAGAAAATAAAGCGTATCGGTCTCTTGATCCTTGAGTGCTGTATCTAATCCATCCCATGGAATGGTGCCGCCCCAGCGTGTAACGCTGCCATCGTTTAGTGAATGTACAAAAGAAATCGCTGATTGACGTGTTTCAGAATCGTCTAGGGAGATAAGGCCGTCGACAGAAGGCTTCCATCTCCTGTGATTGAGATATCCTCTTGAGCTAAAAGATTCAATGTTGATCTTGGTGTTATCAGGTAAGCCGTTGATGATCATTACTAATTCATTTTGAAGAGATTCCATGCGTGTGAGTGCACAGATTTTTCGAGTTGAGATATAGCGGTTGCCGTTCCAATATGTGCGTCGCTGGCCGCGGCCACTTCCCCAAAGAATGCAGGCACTCATGGATCCTGATCCATCGACTAAAAAGCGCATTCGATCTGAACTAATGTTGCGGAAGAAAGCTCCGTTCAGTAGTGCTCCTTGCTCGTTGGAGCTTGTATCTACGATTTTTGATGCGCGAGAATACATCGCGAAATGAAGGTCATGTCGGCTAATACTGCGCAAGCCATTTTTGATTTCTAGATAACTTGGATTTTGTTCCTCTTGGGTTCTTGGACTCACAATTTTTATGAGTTTGCGAGCAGAATCGGTTTCAATGGCGAAGGCGGGTTCTTTTGCAACTCGCGCTGGAGTACGTTCGCCGTGATTCGCAATGACTGCAAAATCTAAATCAAGTTGTTTGACGATGTCATTCAGAGACTTTTCGGTTCCATCGGGATTCACTTGGGACTTGCAATTCTCTGGATCGCCCTGACAAGGCATCACAGCGATGTCTTGGAGGATAGGCGCGAGATAAGTCTCAGCCACTTCGCCGTAGCGGCCATCCATGGTGAGCGGCGCTCCACAGCGTTCAAGGGCGTAGCTGTTTCCACGGGCACTGGTGCTCAATCCATAGAGCACTGGCCTGTCAAGCTCAGCCATGCGAATGCCGAAGGCAGGACGGAAAGCGCGATTGCGTGCAATGGCAAGCGCTTCACATTCCTGGATCGAGGACGAATATTGTTGATTACTCAGGTCTGTATGGGCTAGCTCAGCTTTCGGTGTGTCTTTTGTCTTGATCAATAGGTGCAAGCCCCTTTGAACCTCTGATCCAAGCAAGCGCAAGCCACCTGAGGCATTCTGACGAAGAGATGTTTTCTCTCCCGTGTGGGTGATGATGGATCCTGTTGTCGTTAACGCAGCAGCTGAAGCGCCGACGAGAACAGCACTCGCGCCTAGTGAGATGACTGCTTCGGCCATGCCGAATCCGTTTCGGCGTCCACGATATTTCCGAAGTGCCGCCAAGTTCTTCGACAGTGGATTGCGCGAAATCATGAGATGGGTTCTGCGCCAGAGCTACCTTCTTTTGGTAATCACGGTTGCCAGGCGGCGACAAGACAATCCAGGGTTTTGGTGCCAGTTGTGTAGGCGTCACCCCCCATTTGGGTAGGCATGTTTGAGACGTTTGCTCCCAATTACCTCTAATTAAGTAGCCATTACCGTTTATATGCGCGCATCGCACGAGGAGTCTTGGATCAGAGCTGCTTTGAAGTGATTTCAGCAGGAGTGTGAACGACTTGGTAATAGAACTTGTTCTCGGTGGGCTTAGGCAGAATGAGATTCGAGTTTCATGCCCCTTTGACGACTGGTAGCCTCTTCTTCACTGCATTAAGCAGTTAGTTGAGGGATTTTCTTTGCTTCCATTGGGGGTTGGAGCGCTAATCCCACTGCTGACGGAGGTGCCCAATTGTTTGCCTCAAAGCTTGTGCAGTGTGAGAGCGTATCTTCTCGCAAGTGATCCAGGGTTATGGAGCCAGCTCTCTTTTTGTTACCCCCATTGGGGTAGGCATGTTTGCGTCGATTGTTTCCAGTTGCCTCTAATCAAGTAGCCATTGCCATTCATGTGTAGGCATCGCACCAACAGTCTTGGGTCAGAATCGCTTTGGATCGATTTCAGTAGAAGCGTGAGCGTCTGAGGAGTGGCACTTGTTCCCGGTGGACTGATGCAAAATTTCGATTCTAGAGATCGTGCTTGAACTTTTTTACTCATGCGACTTCCCTCTAAGTTCATGATCCTCAGACGGCTAGAAGGATCTTCTTCGCTGCAATGACTAAGAGGTTCGGCTTGGCTGCCATCCGGCTGTTGCCGCTCTAATCCCATTGATGCTGGAGGCGCCCAATTGTCTGACACAAAGCAAATGCAGTGTGAGAGGCGCTCTTCACGCAAGCGCGTGCGGAGATTAAAAAGGCCTACTTCGACGAGGCGAGAGTACTGGTCAACTTCTCCTTGAAGACTTTGACGACGAAATGTCGGTAGCACCCAGCTTGCTGTGAGCGCTGCAATCGTGGCGATCACTAGAACCTCCAGCATTGTGAAGCCACCCGTCCTTATGCCTCTCATCGACAACGGGGAGCAAAGGTTGGATGAAGTTCAACCATTCTCTGTTCTGTGGAGATGGTTTGCTCTGGTGCTTGGAATTCATAAGCGACTTCAATGACATCCCACCCCTTTCCTAGAGAGGTGATCGTGAATGTGCGTTCGGCCATGGCTGGTCGTGGAACATGCTGAGTAGCGCCAGCCTGATTAATTCGGGAAATTAAATAGGCTTCTGGTGCCGAGCACGCTCGCTCTCGATCGAGAGGTGGGATGGATTCCAGGGTGAGACGACTATTCGCTTGCTGAATGAGTTGCATATTGCTGTTGATCTCTGCTTCGATACGACTTCGCTGTTGTTCGATGCTGGTTCGGGTGAGTGCAGAGATTGAGACTCTGCTGATGCCGATCATCACCCCTGCCAGGATTAGGGCTCCGATTAGCACCTCTAGGAGGGTAAATCCTTCGCAGGAGTTGCTGCATTGATTTCTCATGACTACCACTGACGGAATGTATCGATGCCAGTGCCAAGAATGCCCCGGTTGATGGTTCGTCCAATGCCAGTGAAACCACTGTTCTTCCACTCCCATAGTTCACCTGCATGCACGCTGAGATGTTGATTGCTGTCTATGTCGGTTGTGGTGAGTTTGAGTTGATGTCCATTCGCACAGAATGCATGGGACCAGATCATTCCTCGTACTTGAGTATCACCTGTTAGATGGACGCTTCCGCGGGGCAGAGACACCATGGCTGAAGGAAGGCTCAATCCTTGTATCTTCAGTTGCTGCTGCGATGGTTGGCAGTTCTGAGGTGAATCTCCAGAGCTAGCTGTGATTACAAGGCGTTCAGGTTGGTTGTTACAGAGATTTGATCCAGTATTAACCCCACAAATTTGAGCGTTGTTTCCGAGCTGGATTCCTCCACTCATTCCGGATGGAGAGGGTGAAGCACCCTGGGGTAATTCCATGTGCAGTACCACTGGACGGCTGTCGTTTTCGATCAGCAATCGAGAGTTTTTTTGTAAGTTGATGTGCTCCACATAGACATGGCAGTCGCCACTGTGGCCAGGGCAAATCGCTGTTGCGGGAATGCGCACTGAATTGCCGTCCCGTATAACATCCATAGGTGCTCTCCGACGGCTGTCTGTTTTGTCTCTAATGCAGATAGAAGAGCGATTCCTCCGTGGTCCGCATTCATTTTCAGTGTCATCAAAACTCCAAATATGCTCATCAATCTTGGGACTGATTGCATAAAGGTTGCTAGGCGGAAGAGTTCGATTCAAGACAGGCCAGATCCGTAATCCCAACTGGTTGTCACTATCGGTTTCTCCACGTGCTTCTGTGAGCAGTGTGTTGCTTGAGCATCCATCAGTACGGAGATAGGGCTGATTGGTTTGAACCAATTGAAGAATGCTTCCTGGTCCGTCGATTTGGGCTGGGCCCAAATCCAAATGTTGGGCTGTTAAGACGCCCCAATCATTCTCATTTGAGACGCTTCCATTCACATAGAGGGAGCGGGTCAGGAGCGTACGCGCAAGCACCTGCTCTTCGCCAGAATTGTTGATGCGTTTGACGACGCCTTCTACCTCAAAGACACCTTCTCCAACCCCAGTTTTGCTTGGGCTTGAGTAGCCACGCATGCGATAAAAAGCATGAATTTTCCCCTGCGAATCCTCCCGAAATATTTTACGATCACTCGTATGAAACGGTATTTCGTTGGTTGGCCAAGAGCTTGATGCAATGGGATGATCGGGCATTCCTATACTGGTATCTGTGCAAATTTCCTCTAAATTAAGCTCAGGATTGTCTTTTAAATTCAACCAAGTGAAGCCATTATTTGCGGCAGACGTATTTTCTTGATTGTCGATCGTAAAGAGGAACCCCCGATATTGATCTTTGTCTGGGTTGTTCAGCAGCGCTAATATCCTGTTAAATCCATTCAACGCAGCAGCTTCTGATATTTGCTGATAGCTTTCTGAGCTGCTTAGCCTTTTTGCGTATAATTGATTAATCAATAAAGCGCTCGCTCCGGCACTCAGTACCAGTCCCAGCATCAGAGCTAGCAATATTGCGATACCGCTTTCGTCCTCCCTGAAATGTTTGTTTTTAGTGGTATTGATCTTCATCCGCTGCTCCCTTGGCATTTTAGTGAGTTAATATTTGCTGCATTATCTTTGCGGCCAATGATTTGATCACTAGCACCAGTTTGAAGATCAATACAAGCTATGATGTTTAAATCTGAAGCTGCTGTATTGGTTGCTTTTGCTTCAAATACGTAGTATTTTTCTGCATTCATGCTATTGATTCGATTCAATTGATAGCGTTCACCAATTAGGGTAATGGCCTTCGTTAATTCGCCGTCTCCTATCACGGCTGGGCCTTGATTTGTCATCAAGGTTGTCATGGTATTTAGATCAACCCATCGCTTAGGTTGCGTTCCAAACTCATCAGCAAATGCAGCGACCGTTGCCATCATCTGTGCCATCGTCGCGTTCGCTTCAGCCTGGTGCGTTCTTTGGATTTGACGAAAATAATTGGGCAGGGCAATTGAGCTCAAAATGCCGACAATTCCCACGGTGATGATCACCTCTGTCAAGGTGAAGCCTTTGAGCCCTAGGGGCCTATAGCAATCACGTCTGTTGAGCCAGGTAGACACGAACTCTCATCTTTTCATCAGCTAATATTAAGGAGCGATTCAAGGAAAAGCCAGAGGAGGCGCAAATTTTTTTTTTCTTCTTAGTGCCAACAGGCTAGGCATGGATGGGATTTCAGCCGCTTCTGCTACGACTCCTATCTTTCAAATTATGTCCCAATCATCATTGCTCTTTAAGGTTTGGAATCCAACTTTAAAAAAAGTGGTAACAATAGAACTGAACTATGAGTTTTAATACCTGCTTAGGTCACTAAGACGGTGAATGGGAAAAGATTAGGATTCAATTAGTTCTTAGATAGAATACTTGGCTGGTGTATTTATTCCTTTTGTTAGTTAATTGTTGTTTGGTTTTAGATTCTTTGCGGTTTCTGGTTTTGATAATGTCACAAATGCCTGAACATCTTGCTTCCCTGCCGCTTGTGATGCCCCTTGCTTGTTATCAGCTTTTTTTGAGACAGCGTTTAATTGCAATGTTATTGACATGAAAAATCATCAAACCATCATTGAGATGGTTTGATGATTTTTGACTTTAGATTTAGCTCGAAACTGATTTACGCGCTGCAGTCAAGAGCAGTGTCGTCTTTAAATGATTTTCTGATCTCGATTTTTCCTGTTGTGAGATTCACGCACCCATCAAGTGGGGTTCCATCCGTCTCGGCAGTAACTAGGGTTGCATCACCACCATCAGCGCTTGGATTGGCTTCTGCAGTAACCGTTACTTGATCATCAGCAGCTCCTTCATCTGCTGTGTATGTAAAATTCTCAGAATTATTTTCTTCTGCTTGCTCATCAGCAGCAGATATGGCAGTTGCTATCTGTCCATCAAGTTGATATTCAGCATGAGCATCTTTCAAGATTGCTGAAATTTTAGTCTTGGCCTCAGTTGTCTTTGCTTTGGTGGTGTTATTAAGGAAATTCGGCAAAGCGATTGCGCTCAAAATTCCTACAATTACAATGACTATCATCAACTCCACTAACGTGAAGCCCTTTTGAATCAGACCAGACTCCTTCTTTCTGCTGAGGATTGACAGTTGAATGCGGCTGTTGAGGATGCTCATGGCTTTGGGTGTAATAGGGGATCTGCACGGTCTGTGCTATTGCAGATGGATTTTACTTTTGATTGATGCGTGCGCAAGGGTTGGATGTGAGATGCATTAAAAATGCCTGAGGGCCGTGGCTGTTTGCCTGCATCCCAGTGATACCAATGAGTTTTGGTTGATTCAGGTTCCTTCTGCTCTCTCAGGGTTCGTGCTAGCTCCCAAGTCGATGTCGATTGTCCTTGCTTTGAGCGATTGTTCGCAGCCTCAGTCTTCACCCCGTTTCTCTTTAGTCCAGCTGTTGAACTGACCCATGGCGCTTTTATTGTTTAGTAAGCCTTTAGGTGCCCATTTTTTATCTTTTCTTTTGTAATTCTTCTCTCTTCTGCATTGCTAAAATGATTTTATTTGATTCAAGGCGAACGGAACTGGCCAGCTCCAGTTAGTTCAATGTCGTCTGCATTGTTGCAGTAGTCGAAATTGGCACTTGGATTACTAGGATCGCAGAACCCAGCGTTGTTACCAATTCCGTTGTTGCTCTTGAGTGAGTCAGGATCTATCTGTGTGTAAATTCCCCCACCTTGTTGGGCAAACATTTGCATCCAGACAGATTCCAACCCAAGGGCTGTGGTGAATACTTTGGTGGGTGCAGCTCGCTTGTTGTTGACCTCTATATAGTGAGACACTGTTGAGGCATAATCCTTTTTGCTCCATGTGTTCCCATTTCGATCTCGATTAGGCTCACCATCAGATAAGAAATACAGTGCGTTGACATCTTCTATTTCCAATGCTTTGTCAAGCCCATCCCAAGGGGCCGTTCCGCCCCAACGTTTGACGTCACCATTGCTGAGTGAATTGACAAACTCTTTAGCTGATAGATAGTTGTCTTCATTGCCGATCTGGACCAGTCCTTCAACCCTTGACTTGCTCCATTCACGATGATTCGTATAACCCTTAGAGCTAAAGGAAGTAAGGGTAATTTCTGTATTCGGAGCATTGTGATGTAGATCTGTGAGCACTGCAAGTAGTTCTTTCTGAAGACTTGTCATCCTTGTCATGGCGCAGGCGCGTCTGGTTTTTTGGTAACTCTGGCCATTCCAGTAAGTTTTTTTGTCTCCATAATTACTCCCCCATAAAATACACGCACTCATTGATCCTGAGCCGTCTACAAGAAAAGCGACGCGATCACTGTTAAGTTCCGGAAAGAATGCTGAGTCGATAGCGACTCCAGTTTCACCATAGTTTTCTAAGCGCTTATCGGCCCGTGCAAATGCTGCTAAATATAGGGGGTAAACTGAGATGGAGCGGCTGCTACTTTTTCTTTCGAGGTAGCTTTCATTGATAGAGTCGTTATATTCATCGCCTGTATTTGGATCTATAAACTTGATCAGCTTGTAACTTGGATCTGTTTCGATTCGTAGGGATGGTTCTCTGTGTATCCGTTGCGGTGTTTTGTAGGCTATTTCACCAAAGCTCATGTCCAACCCATTAATAATTGTAGGTATATTGTTCTCTTTCATGGCTTTCTCCTTGTCAGTACATTTTTTTGCTGAGCATGGCATCATACCTATATCATCAATCACAATTGCCATGAATATTTCTTCCGTTTCGTTGTATGTCCCGTCGATACTGAGTGAAGCTCCGCAGCGCAAAAGGCTATATCCCGTCCCGTCAGAGCTTGTGCTAATTCCATAATAGACTGGCTCTGTAAGCTCAACCATTCTCAGCCCAAATACAGGTTTAAATTCTTTTTCAGAGCAAGCTTGCAATGACTCGGTATATTTTTCATCCGATAAGTTAAAGTCTGAACCCTTGCTCGCTACACTTCCATTCACCATGATATACATGCTGCGCTCTACTTCTGAGCGCAATAATCGAAGACCATTAGTTGTATTTTGTCTTAACGTGGACTTGATTTCGGCTCGATTTAATAGTACATCAGTTGATCTTAAGGCCATTGCTCCAGCGCCAATCACTAATAATCCTGCTGCCATAGAAACGATTACTTCTGTTGTTCCTAATCCACGCTCCCTTTTGGATTTCTTGCAGAAGGATTGCTTGGTATTGAATAATTGATTTTTCATTTTTCTGTGTCTATTGGCGGGACTTTTCTCCTCTTAGTATGATGCAATTGTTGGCTCATCTGCTTAGACTTGTGTGAACCTAGGCTGAGAAAAGAATGAACAATTTTCTTCGAGCAATGACTGGTTTCATTGGCAGGTCTCTTCCCAGGTTCCACTTCGCAGGTAGCCGTTACCTGAAAGTAGTATGCAACGTTCCTTTACTTTCTGATTGGAGCTTTCGCTGGCTTTTTTTGATCGTATGATGAAGACAACATCCTCGTAATTAATTGTTCCTGGTGGTGTTATTTGAAATTTAGTTTGTAGACTATTGAGTTTGATTTTTATTTCTATTTCTCGAGACTGTCTGCTGTTTTCCAGCTTTAGAAAGCGGAATCTTGGATTGCGGGGATTATTCACGCTTGTTGTATCGCATGCTGGCTGATTATCTCCATGTATGACGCACAGCCTTTGATCACTCCCGTTGATTCGCGTCCCGTCGTTTTTCGTGAATTCAATCATTTCCCATGGTTCCCTAAATTTATCGATATAAGGTGGTGTGGCAATAAAGCTGATTTTTTCTTTTCCAGCCATTGCCTTGAGATCAAATAAGCCTGTCTCTAGCTGCGCTGTGTACTGATCAACTTGCCCCTGCAGTAGTTGACGGTGCCAAGCTGGTAGAGCCCAAGTGCTTGCTAGACCTACGATCACTATCGTAATCAGTAACTCTATCAATGTGAAAGCATCTTCTCCATTGATTTGCTTTCTCTTTTGTTGTACTTTCATGGTTTTTACGGGCATCGTGCCTGGAAGTTTGGATTGATTTCTAATATTCGATATTCCTTGGTAATATTTGTTTCTGGAGCTTCAAATGAATAACTGATTACTAGAGTTTTGTTGGTTTCTCCCTCCTTGAGGGAACGTGTGATATCAGGACTCCGCAGGTTGAGTTTCCTGGCTGTTTCCGTATTTTCATTGCTTCGGTTTTCGATGTAGGTCTTTAAGGCTCTGGCTGGATTAGAACAATCATGGATCGGTAATGGTTGATCGATGATATCGATTGCGTCAACTCGAAACTCCGAGTCTGCTTTTTGAATGAGCTGAATGTTTTCGGTCACGACAGCTTCGATTCGCGTGCGTTCACTTTGTATTCGGCTCGCCGCGATTGCTGCCACTGTGAGCTTCCCAACGGCTGCCATCACACCTGATAAAACGACACCGGCAATTAGCACTTCTATCAAAGTGAAGCCGGACTGTTGACGTTGTCGTGCAGTCCGCCAATGCCAGCATCGGCTGCGGATCATTGAGTTGAAAGGTTGATCTTTGGGTCTTGGAAAGGATTATTCTTTTCTTTCTATATCATCTTTCTTTTTCACCTTTTCTGTATTATTGCTGAGCCAGAGTTTGCTGAAGTTCAAATGAGAGTGTTTAAAATCTCTTAAATACATCTAAGCCAGTTCCTCGAATCCCGCGAAGTACCATGCGCCCATAGCCTTGTTCAGGCTTCCAACCCCAAAGGCTTTGAGCAGTCTCGATGATTGATTTTTCTCCTATTTCCGTAGTGAGTTCTATGCCATGGTCTCCAGCGCAAATATCGTGGGCCCAGATGATTCCTCTTAACTGGGCGTCCCCTGAAAGATATAAGCTTCCTTTTGGCATGTGAATGAGTGCTCCAGGTAATGCACTCCCTTCAATTTGAAGTACATAGGGTTTGTTGTTGATGTTGTTGCATTGGATGGGTTGAGGTCCTGTAGAAGAGCTAATGACGAGTCGTTCAGGCTCTGAGTTCTCGCATCCACTTCCTGATTCACTCAATTTACTGGTTAGACAAAGGCTGCTGTTTTCAGACAGTTGGATTCGACCACTTAAATCACTTGCCTTGGCTGTGTTATAGGGAAGTTCTAGATGAATCACTAATGCCTCTATGTTGCTATTCAAGACCTTAAAAAATAGGTTTGTTTGTTCCAGGTTGATATGCTCTACGAATACATGGCAAACATTGTCTACATTTGTTTTCTCTTTACAGATATCATCTGCACTCACCTCGACAGTCCATTGTCCAGTATTACTGTCTTGAGTTTCACTGATTTGTGGCTTTACTGTGGAATTGGTGTCATGTGCCCTTGTGCAAACCACAGAGTTATGACAGCCCGAAGCAGCTCCCCCCTGATCGTCAAAGCTCCATATTCGCACTTTGTTGGTGTTGCTGGGCATTTTGTCGATTGTTTTTCCCTTGTCGTAGTGGCTTAGAGGTATTGCTCCCTGTACTATTGGCCATAAGTCTCTTGCAATTGCACTTTCAGTGCTCGTGTTGGAGCTACTGAAATTCAAACCTGGTAGATTTTTTAGGTAGTTGGTTGTTGTACAGTTAGTTGCATTTTGAAAGTTTTCACTACTGCTTACATTCCATACAATTTTGCCTTTGCTTTCTGTTGATGCGCCAGCCACTGAGGTGGTCCCTAATTCAAGGTAGTTGCCTGCAATCACCCCCCAGTCTTTTGCCTGCAATATCAGTGGTACCACGCTTAGACTTCTGGTGAGAAGTGCGCGAGAGAAGTACTCATCTTCTTGGTCGCCATCACGGCGTACAAAACCTTCTACTTCAAAAATACCCTCACCACTTGGTTTTGCATATCCCCTAAGACGGTAGGAAGTTTTTATCGCTCCTTTGTTACCATCATTGCGCATTCCGTTGCTGCCCTCATCCAGTGTTGCTTCCGTTGGGATTGTGAGTTCTGTTTCCTGTAGCGGATTCCAAGTGATCCCATTGGTATTAATGATCCCTGTTGTATTTGTGCAGAGCTGCGGAAGGAGAGGTGGGGTTTCTGTTGCATATAGATTCCATTGATATCCTGCAGCGGGAAGACCAGGTTCACCTTCCTTTTCTCGATTATTTACTGCGTATAAGTACCCAAGATATTCATCTGGCTTGTTGTTGTTTAGCTTTCCAAGAATACGGTTAAAGCCATTCACTGCTGCTGTTTCTGCTAGTTGCTGGTAACTTTCATTTGCCCCTAGTTTGCGCGCCATGAGCTGACGAATCATTAAACCTGTAGCTCCCACAATCAGGATCATGCCGATTAATAGGGCTAGCAAGAGAGCGATGCCTTGTTCGTCTGGCCTGCTCTGTATCAATTTGACTCTTTGCCGGAGTCTCAATGTCTTGCTGAAGTGTGGTCTTTTGGATTTGAAAAGCTTCATGTCGCTATTCCTACCGGCAGTCTAGGTCTGAACTTTGGATTGCTGTATTGCTGTTTCCTTTCTCGATATCACTCGCTCCGTTCACGAGATCTACGCAGGCCATGGCATTGAATTCAGGAGCGTTGCTATCACTTGCTGTGAACTCGTAATAGTTGCTGTCTGATGTGTTGCCGGTTCGAGCAAGGGTGTAATGCCCGCTTGGCATTGTGATTGCTGAGGTAAGAATTATGCAGTCACTTGCTGGACCGTTGTTGGTCATGATTGCGGCGATTCCGTTTAAATCCCCCCAGGCAGGAGCAGTGCCGTTGTTGCATCCACTATTTGTGGTGTTGTTTTCGTCTGCATAGGCCACTAATATTGTTTGCAATTGGACCAGTGCTGAGGTGGCTTCACTTAGGCGAGTCTTTTGTACTTGGTTGAAGAAGTTTGGCAATGCCATAGCGCTCAATATCCCAAGGATGCTCAGAGCTATGAGCAACTCTGTAATTGTGTATCCTTTAGACTTGCATAAAAGTATTTTTGTGTTCATCTTTTGCTATTGGTTTTTTCGTTAATCCTTAGGCTGATTGGTAATGCTAGTAGCTATTGAAGTTTTGTGAAAGATACTCGCTGCGTTGTGAGCATCTTTATTATTGTTTTATTAGGCTTGGGCGTCTGTATCTTTAACGCAGGCGGTAATTATTCCGGTTGCACCTGTGATTGTGCATCCCGTCAGACCAAGATTTGCATTGGCTCCGCCACCAACGCCCGCGGCAGTCATTGTTAAGGATGATCCATTCGCAGCGGGTGTGCATACATAAGTCCATCCATTTTCCGTGAATGCCCCATCAGTGGCAGTAAACCCGATGTCGTTACAGTTAACATTTGCAAATGTTCCAGTTTCAACCCAGAGGCTTTGTGCTTGTTTTAGACCTGCTGAGACTTTTCCAATAGGTTCGGTTATTTTAGCTTTGGCGCTTTGGCTTAGAAAATTGGGAAGTGCCACAGCAGAAAGAATCCCTACAATCACAATCACGATCATCAGCTCCACCAAGGTGAAGCCCTTTTCGAGCAGATTGCGGCCTTTCTTGCGGTTGATCAGGGCCAATTGCATGCGGCTATTCAGTGAAGTCATGATGTTGTGTGGGTTTGACGTTTCCTCGGCACGTTTTGTGCTCTCCTATCCATCGTCTCTTTTGTGAATGGCCAGTAGCAGTGAAAACAGCTAGAGCTCTCTAAGAACGTTCTTATGGTTCTGGCTTTACCGCGGAAATATCAGTCTTTGCCGTCCCTGCGGGTTGGCTTGCAGTCCGCTGCTCTGCTCTCCGTGATCGCAGGCTATGTCCTGTTGTTCGTAATCAATGCTGGTTTGGCGGATGCCCAGCGCCGTGACAATCACCAGCGCTTCGCCACCTCCTTGCTCCTGCAGCTCAGAAGTACAACACCTCCAGCTTTGCCTTTAGAAAACCAGACGTTGCAGATCCGCCTGCATTCCCAGGGGCCTGAGTTGCTCCCTCAGCAGCAATCTCTTGCAGGAGGAGAGCAGTGGCTGGTGAGTCGTCGTCGGGTGTCGAGAGTGCAGGGTGATTGGCAGTGGTTGGAGCTGCGTCAAAACATCACCCATTCCCTAGCCCATGAGCGTTTCAGCCAGCTTTTGTTGCTCGCGGTGGCTGGTGGGTCCATCTTGTTGACCTTTGTTTTGTTGCGTCTTGTGCTTCGGCGTGGTCTGCTGTTGCCGCTTCAAGAGCTTGATCGTCAGTTCCAGGCTCTTGATGCTGACAATCTTGGCGATCACCTCCTCGATCAGGATCATCTGCCGCACGAGTTGCGCCCAATCGCTTTGGCTTTCAATCACCTGCAGCAACGCCTGGCTGTCGCCTGGAAGCTTGAGAGCAGCTTTGTTGATGGAGTGGCCCATGCTCTGCGTACGCCCATCACCTTGATGTCGGGCCATGCCCAACGTCTTCAGCGGCATCCGCTCCCCCTTGAGTTGCAACGACCTATCTCGGTGATGGCCTCAGAAGCCAAGCGGATGGGGTTGATGATCACGATGTTGCGTGACTTATCCCGCGCCAATGCGGGGCGTTTGGACTTGCATCTGGAGCCCCTTGATGTCGATCAGCAGTTGCTGATTGCTTATGAACGTCTTGCTTTTGTTGCTGATGGACGTTTGCTGTTTCCATCACCGGCCTCTGAATCACCTTCAACCTTGATCGGTGATTATTGCCTGCTTCAAGACTGCCTTGATGCCTTGGTTAGCAATGCGCTGCTCGACAGCGAAGGCCCGGTGAGTTTGGAGGCCTCGATTGAGGAGGATTGGATCGTGCTGCATGTGCTTGATTCTGGAAATGGAATGTCCTCATCAGAGCGCTCTTTAGAGTTGCAGCGGTTCAGGAGTGGAACCAGCTCGTCTCGCCTTCGTGGCTCTGGAATTGGCTTATCGCTTGTGGATGCCCTGCTCAAAGCGATGGATGGCAACTTGCAGATTGCTGATGTACCCGACGGTGGCGCCGATTGTCAGATGCGACTCAGGCGGTCATGTTCTCCACCCTCGCCATGAATCCCACCCCGCGAATAGTGTGCAGAAGTTGGGGATGATTTGGTTTCTCGATTTTGCGGCGCAGGTACCCCATATAGACATCCAGGGTGTTGGGATCACCCACGAAAGGTGCCCCCCAGACTCCTTCCAAGATGTTTTGGCGGTGCAGCGCCTCTCCAGGTCGCTCTATCAAATAGCAGAGGAGATCAAATTCCCGTCGTGTCAGCGAGAGCTTGTGCTCGCCTCGATGCACCGCTTGTTGTAGGAGGTTGATGCGCAAGTCGCCGAGCTCGAGTTGTTCCTTTTGTTTTTCGGCAGCGGCGAATGTGCCACGTCTAAGCCGGGCTCGAACCCGTGCATGCAGCTCCCTGAGTTCAAAGGGTTTGCTGAGGTAGTCGTCCGCTCCATAGTCGAGGGCTTGCACGCGTGCATCGAGATCATCGTGGGCCGTGAGCATCAGCACCGGTGTGGTGTTGCCACTGTTGCGCAGGCGTTGGCAAATCTCCAGGCCATCGAAGTCGGGCAGGGTCCAATCCAAAACCACAAGGTCAAAGCTTTGCTGTCGCAGCAGTGTTAGGGCCTTAACACCAGTCGTGCTGCACGTACAGGTCACCTTGTCGCTTGTGAACTCTTGATAGAGAAAGCGCAGCAACTCTGGATCGTCATCGACGAGCAGCACTTGAGCTTTGGGTTGTTGGCCTTTGTAGTCGTGCTTGCTCACATCCCCCCCCCCTTCGTTGTTTCTTTCTTCTTCGTCAGCCTCACATGGATTTGGATCTGAGACATCCCCCCTTTGGGGGATTGTTTGCACTCTTTGGATTCCTCTGATGGGTGATGGTACGGATTGTTTGTTGGATGCTTTTGCCTAGGGCGTCGCTGTGCGATGTGCACGGGGAACACTTCATCCAGTTGCGTGTTGATCCTGTGTCTCTTGTAACGGCATTTCGGCTTCCAGCCCAGGCTGGTTTTGTTTTGCCGCTGGCTTTGTCTGCGTCAGCCGTGTTGCTCTTAGGGAGCTTGTCTATTTATACGCTGAGTCTTCAAGGTCGGTTGCGTCTAACTGTCCTTCGACGTCGTGAGCTTGTTGCTGATCAGTTGCGTTCTGCGGCGCAAGCGTTTGCTACAGCTGCCCGTGGGCCTGAATCTTGTTTGCTGCCATGGCCATTCACGGATTGGTCTGCTGTCGTCCAGTCCTGCGAAGGTGCTGATCCATTCGCGTTGAGTCATGGTGTAGTTGGTGAGATTCCGTGGTCTCTTCTTGATTGGCAGCCCAGCACTGGTATTGGGCAATTGACACTGCAATTGGAAGATGGCCGAACCGGAAGCTTTCGGGTTGGGTTAGATCCCATTGCACCTGCAGTACTTGGTATTGGAGATGTTCAGCTTCAGGGCCGAGTGTCTCAGTTGCGGGGGGAGTAATGACCTTGATCGAGGTTGTTGTCTCGTCTGTTGTGTTGGCTGGAAGCAGCAGTGCTGCTCTGGGTGTGTGGAACCAGGCTGCGAGCGAAATACAAAGCGCCACTCAGTTGGATGCGCTGGCCCTTCAGTTGGAGACAGCGCGTATCGCTACGGATCGCTGGCTTCAGTCGGATGCGGCAGCGTCTGTCGTGATTGATCCAAGCTCGTCTAATTGCAGGTTTAACCCTGAAGCCTTAGAAGCAGCTGTTGCTGAGCGCTTGCCGCTTGGATCTGAATTAAGCATCCGTTGGAGTGCCGACCCGCAGGGCCTTGGTCATTGGCTTGAGCTCAGTACGACGTCTCAGCAAGCAATACCTTCCTTTAAGAGGCGTTTGCTGTTGTCGCCTGCGGCTTATGGCCTTTGCCAAAGGCAGGATGTGAGCGCATGAACTTGATCGAGCAACTCACGGTGGTGAGCTTGGTAGGAATCTTGGCATCGATTCCGATCGTGACAGGCCGCACCGATCGTGATCAACTTCAGCTTGATGCCAGTGCGCGCCGCTTGCACAGCGGTTTGGATCGGGCCCGCAGCATCGTTCGGCGAGAGCAACGAGCTTGCGGTCTCTACCTGAGCGAGAAGGGTTTTATGGCTCCTGATGAAGGGATCCTCCCGGCCTCTCTTCCTGCCTGTCCTGGGATTGGGATGGCGTTGCAGGAAGAACTGAAACAGGGGCCTGTTGCCTTAAACACCAACCTGCCCTCGGTGTTGCGCGTTACAGCCAACGGTTTGCTCCTTGATGGCGGGATTGCGGTGCTTAGCCATCAGCGCCTAGCGAAAGCGCGATGTTTGGTTGTGAGTTTGCCCTTGGGCGTGAGCCGGATTGGCTCCTATCAAGATGCACTTCCTTCAAATGGCGGGCATCTGTTGAGTAGCCGATGCCTTCCTGATGTCGCTACGAGATAGGTCGATGATCAAACGAATGTCTGAAGCACGAGTGGAGAGTGGTTTCACGTTGATTGAGCTGCTGCTATCGCTCAGCCTTGGCAGCATGCTGTTTTTTGTGTTGCTGCAGCTGATTGGCTTTGATCTACGCCTAGGCAACAGCATGGCGAGTCGTATGCGTGAATCAGCCCAACAACGCCACACTTTGGAGTTGATTCGAGGTGAATTAGCGATTGGTTCTGGATGGGATGTGGATCCTGTTGTTTCCAATCAATGGTCCTGCGGAATGGCTGGGCGCAAGCCCGTGTTGGCTATTCGCTTGGATTCCAGCAACAACCAGGTTTCGTCTCAAACCATTGTTTACAGCGTGGGTGCTGCGCCTTCTCCGATTTGGCGCGGCCAGGTGTTGATGCGCTGCGGGCCTGCCTACGGACTCGATGGTGTGATTAGGCCAGGGGGTAGGGCCCTTAATCGCGTTCTTATCGATGCCTTACCCAAGGAGGGTTTGGGCTTTCAAGCCCGTCAGGATCCTCGTTCCAGAGTGCTGCATCTTTTGTTGGAGCAGGAATCGCTGGCTGGCTCAAGTCCACTGCGATCTGCTGCCGTGTTTTGACGACGCTTCGTTGGGATTGATCGAATGACATTGGATTGCTGCCAATGTTTGCTTGCATTGATCCGTTGGTTCAAGCTTTTTCA
The DNA here is from genome assembly GCF_014279555.1 of Synechococcus sp. SYN20. Classification (NCBI taxonomy): domain Bacteria; kingdom Bacillati; phylum Cyanobacteriota; class Cyanophyceae; order Synechococcales; family Synechococcaceae; genus Synechococcus; species Synechococcus sp. SYN20. The sequence goes on from NZ_CP047959.1 coordinate 665,690, forward strand.
GTTGCTGGTGCCGGGATGAATAGGAAGTAGGCCTCGACGCTCGCAGCCGCTAGTGCAAGAAAGAGATGATCAATCCAGCCATTTCGTACTCCCATTCCCATAAAGGCAATCCAAGTGTTGATCACCACCATCACGCAAAGAAAAATACTCAAAATGAAGGCAACTATTTGATTGAGATGCTTGCGTTGTCTCCAAAGGCTTGCCAGTAAAGGCAGTAAAATTAGCGTAGAAAATGCATGCAGAATCTGCATGCTTATTTCGCTATGTAAATGTGGCGTGATCGCAGCCCATAGATTTACAGGAATGAGTAGGGAGCAAAAAATTAAGTAATAGATCATCATGATTTAGCTTTAAAGTTTGTTATTGTTTTTGGAAGGATCACGGTGAAGCAGCTGCCCTCTCCTTCTTTGCTTTGAACGTATACTTGTCCTCCCATGGCGGACATTAAGAGTGCGACAACAGATAATCCAAGTCCCGTGCCGCTGCTCACTGAGCTATTTTTAGCACGGTAAAAGCGGTTGAATATATTCGGCAAATCACTTTCAGGTATTCCGATGCCTTCGTCTTTCACGTCGATTGCGATCCCGTCTGCGTGAGGGTGAAGCAGCAGCGTAATCAGTGAATCCTGAGGTGCATACTTAGCAGCATTGTCGATTAAATCCAAGAGCACTTGTTGCAGGCGAGCAGGATCAGCGAGTGCCTCACTAGTCGCATGTTCAGGCATGTTATTAACCACTTCTAACTTGTGATGCGTGAGATTGCTTTTGCTGAGATCAGCTACTTTGTCTACCAATTGCCCAAGATTCACAAGCTCTTGGTTGAGTTGAAGTTGACCGGAGTCACCGCGCGACAGGTCGAGGAGGTCATCGAGGAGCATGCGCATGCGAATGCTCTCCTCTTCTGCTGTTTGTAATCCTTGACGTTCGTCCGCCGTGAGTCCCTTGCTGCGCTTAATAGTTCGGCGCAGATAACCTTGAACAATCGTTAGTGGTGTGCGCAACTCGTGGCTCACGGTACTCACAAATCGACGCTGATCATCCCATGACAGGGATAAACGTTCCATCAACTCGGCATAGGTCCTGGCTAGTTGGCGAACTTCCTTCGGTGCATTAGTTATCTCAGGAATTGGTTCTTGATTTAGGGTGTCTGCAGTGAGGGCTGTACAACGTTCACTAAGTTGCATGAGAGGTCTCACGATGCGCCTCACCATCAGGGTGATGGTCATAAGTGAGAGCAGCATTGAACCAACTCCAATGAGGATCATCCACCCCAGATATTCGTTTTGACTTCGTTCTGTGTCGCGTGCTTTTGTGGCACTCCAAAGTTGTTCCCCTGACGGGTATGTACGACTTAATATCGATAGGTATTTCCTTCCTTCATGATTGATGATTAAGATCTTTGGGTCCTTCTTTTGAGTCTTCTTTTGAGCCTTCATGGCGGCCCGAATCATGTTTTTATCAATTTTGATGTGGCTAGCATTTGGTAACACCAGCTTTCCATCAGGTTGTTGGATCCAAAGTGTGGCCCATACGCCTGAGTGATCGCGCAATTCTTGGCGTACTTCGGCATGCTCCGTAGGGCTCCAATCTTTGGATGAACGTCCTTGCCCTAGGTGAGCATGTTCTACAAGGGCTTGATGTACATGCTCAGCATTGGCTTGTAATTCCGCTTCTCCGTTTCGGATCTGGTTGCGATTACTGAGCCAAAGCCCAGTCGTTGTTGCTCCTGTGAATCCAATCATCACAGCTGTGTAGGTGGCCAGCTGGAGTTGGCCCTCAAGGCTGCCGAGAAGTCGCGATCGCCAGTTGGCTGCAGATGCCACGAAATTTCACTCCAGCGTGGACGCATTTTCATTTGCAAGTTTGGCAGCTGGACCAGTGAGAATGAAATCCGTCAATTGACCTGTTGTCTTGAGTTTTGCGGTCTCTCCCCTTGGCATCGCACGCCCTACCCTCTCGGCTCGTATGGCCCGATGGGGTCTTGTGATTGTGGGCTTTTACATCGCCGTTGCCCTACTCACGCCCGTACTGATCAGCGCTGGCTTACTTCCTGATCCCAATGCCGGTTTAGATAATGCGATCTATGCAGCGCCCTCTCCGCAGCATTGGTGTGGTACCGACCGGCTCGGTCGCGACGTATGTGTGCGCACATTGCAAGGAAGTGGTGTTGCCCTTCAAGTGGTGCTGCTAGCGGTGGTTCTTGCCTTGGTGGTGGGAGTGCCTGTTGGAATGTTGAGTGGCTATCTGGGCGGTGGGGTCGACCGTGTGCTGGTTTTGCTGATGGACACGCTTTACACCTTGCCAGTGTTGTTGCTGTCTGTGGTGTTGGCGTTTCTGTTGGGTCGAGGGATTCCGAATGCAGCAGCTGCTCTGTGTGTGGTTTATGTCCCGCAGTATTTCCGGGTGGTGCGCAATCAAACAGCTCAGGTGAAATCGGAGCTGTTCGTGGAGGCAGCACAAACCCTCGGTGCTGGTCCGATCTGGATTTTGCGGCGCTACCTGTTCCGCAATGTGATCACCTCCGTACCCGTGCTGCTCACTTTGAATGCGGCTGATGCAGTGTTGGTGCTGGGAGGATTGGGCTTTTTGGGCTTGGGTTTGCCAGAAACCGTGCCTGAATGGGGAAGCGATCTCAACCTGGCGCTGGCGGCTGTGCCCACCGGCATTTGGTGGACGGCCCTCTATCCAGGTCTGGCAATGTTTGTGCTGGTGCTGGGGTTGTCCTTCCTTGGTGAAGGACTGGAGGCGTGGGTGAGCAGTACGGGTCGCGACGCGGCAAACTAAGAACAGTTGGTGTCTCACGCATGACGCTCTGGGCCACTTTGGTTTTATTGGGCCTAATGACTTACTTGTGGCTGGCAGGGCGCAGCAATCCCGACGACGTGATTGGTCTCTTAGAACAAATACTGGCGATCACTCTCGGCTTGGTGGTGCTCTTTATTGGGCGCAGTTTGCTGTTGGAAGTGCTGGTGTTGATGTTCGCCCTGCGTTTACCTGCGGCACGGCGCAACCATCCCGTGGCAGCACGCTCAAAAGCCGGAAAAGACATGCTGATGCCGTTCTAATGGCACGGGCTGGGGTCAGGTTGACATCCATGGGGGGTTAACAGCGTAGTTTTGCGGTGCGCGGTAAATCGCCCTGAATTTCACCCTTTTCGTTGAGCGTTGGATAAGGACGTTCTTGTTCGCGGCACCAGAGTGCAACGTCTGGATAGGCCCACTCGAACAGCAGATTGTCGTAGTTCTCTGCTGGGATTCCCTCTCCATCGGAGGGGGCCAGTCCAGCTGCTTCCCGCTGACGCAGTGCCTCGAATAAAAGGGTGGCAGTGGCCACGGAGACGTTGAGCGATTGCACCATGCCGCGCATTGGGATGAACACGTCTGTATCCATCAGTTTGGTGGCGTTTTCGCTTAATCCCCATTTTTCTGCCCCTAAAACAAAGGCGCTCGGACCGGTGAAGTCACAGTCGCGGTAATCGACCGAATCCACGCTCAGATTGGTGCCATACAGGTGAAAGCCTTTGTCTTTAAGTGTTTTGACAGCTGCATCGATGCTGGGATGGTCGTGCAAAGGCACCCAGCGTTGACTGCCTTGAGCGGTGCTGTTGTATGTGCGCGAGCGGCCACTGAGGCTCACGGCATGTGCTTCCAGCACGCCCACTGCATCACAACTACGCAGGATGGCAGAGAGGTTGTGGGGTTTGTCCACGTGCTCAACCAGCACGGTGAGGTTGGCCATCCGTTGGTTGAGAACCGCTTGTAATCGCTGGAATCTGCGAGGTAGAACTGGCATCGTGAAAGTCTGCGTTTAGTAATGCGGGCAATTCAGGCTTCGCTTGTAGCCATCCTTTCAGATTTGCAAGCAGATTCTTCCCTGTCGTATGCATTCACCTTCGCCTAGGTCTGTTTGCTTTACTAATGGGATCTCAGCTACTGGTGAGTTGAGATCCCATTAAAAACGGATCATGACTACACCTAGTTGCCTAAATCGTTTATAACCGCCTGCTCAGTAATTAACTTTTTGAATATTGTAATCCTTTCACTCTGCTTTGTCGCATCATAATCTAATGAGAATGTTGCTTCTACTACGTTGAGGTATCTCCTGAAGCGTGAGAGATAGAGTTATTAGGCAGTCTGATTGCCGCCGCTTGCCCGCTTCTATGCAAGTAACAGGCTTATGGGAAAAGAGTCGCGAATCGACGAAAGCTAATTTTGCGGGAGTGAGTATAGGATGAATGCATAACATAATCGATTGGTCATGCATAGGGGCTTAATTGTTGCTTGCTATTGATGCAGTGACGTGGCATTATTGAGATGTAGGTGTGTCATGCGCCGAAGTTGAGTTTCAGGGCTGAAGTTTTGGGCGTCACTATATTGTGAATGGATCATCTAAGCTTTGAGCCTTTCTGCAAAGTCAATATTTTCAAAGGCCGAAAGGTGCATTTTAGGGCTGTCAACTTGCATGTCTAGAGATTTTTTGAAAAATATTTTTCAAAAGTTAAATATATTGTCATTGCTTCCCTTTATATTGTTGGATCGATGGCCGATCTTTCATTACCATTGATATCAGCTCCAATCAATAGTTCTTCTTGAGGAATTAGAGACGCATCAAGAAGACTTCTACCACCAGGAATCAGAGCACCTTCTGCATTAATCGTCCATTTTGCATAGGTTTCACCATTTTTCCAGTACACATCAAAGTTAGATCCTGAAGTGGCAGCAGCAACTGCATTCCAGCCAGCACCAGGACTCAATGGCGATGCATCTATCCCATTGCCGTATGTGATGGGAATAATGTTGTCTGGCGCCAGTTGTATGCCGTAACCGAATTGCGTCTCACCAAGATCTGCTGTGCTCGATACTGAAAGCGAGTTAAAACTAAAGCCAGTCAATGTGTCTTGGTTTAAGTCAATTCCTAATTGTTGTTCCTCAACAGCAAGACTAGAACCAGTTAATAGCTCGCCGCTGATCAATTGCCCTGTCAAATCAAGGTCCCACTTAGCGATGGTTGAACCATTACGCCAGAACAACTCAAGACTGGACTCTCCAGCAGCAGCGGCTATAGCTTCCCATCCAGCGCCAGGACTTAAGGGTGAGGCGTCTAGGTCATTGCCGTAGGTGACTGGCACGATTTCGCCCGTCGTAAGTTCGATGCCATAACCAAATTGCGTGAAACCAAGGGTTGCGGTGGGAGATATTGAGATAGGAGCACTGAATGTAAAACCGGTCTGGGCATCGCCGTTCAGATTCAGCCCTAGTTGCTGTTCAGCAAAAGCAAGACTGGAACCTGAAAGAAGTTCACCACTGATGAGTTGACCGTCGGATGTGAGGTCCCACTTTGCAAAGGTGCTTCTATTTTGCCAGTACAGCTCAAGATTGACGTCTGAACGCCCAGCCGCAATCGCTTGCCAACCAGCACCTGGATTACTTGGTCCGGCAAACCCACCTGCAAATGAAATCGGTGTGAGCTCGCCTGCACCCACTTGAATGCCGTAGCCAAATCCTGCTTGTGCAATCAAGCCAAGATTGATACCGCCATTTGAGCTAATCGGTGCATCACTAAAGCTCAGACCAACTGCCAAATCACCAGTGATGTCAAAGCCAAGTCCCACTTCTGCTTGATACAGCTCTGCTGCACTCAGTCCACGGCCAGTGACTAATGCACCAGCAGCATTGAGATCCCAGCTCGCATAGGTGTTGTTGGTGCTATTTCGCCAATACAACGTGGAGCCCGATGCTGTTGGGGTAATCCCAATCGCTAACCAACCAGCACCTGGATTATTAATTCCGGCATATCCACCTGCAAATGAAATCGGTGTGAGCTCGCCTGCACCCACTTGAATGCCGTAGCCAAATCCTGCTTGTGCAATCAAGCCAAGATTGATACCGCCATTTGAGCTAAGAGGTGCATCACTAAAGCTCAGACCTATAGCGTTGTCTCCATTAAAGTCTTGATTAAAAGCAGCTTCCCATTGTAATGCCTCTAAACCTTTGAGATAGCCAGAAAAAGGTGTATCAAGGTAAGACCAGTTATCATCCGCATTCCAGATAGAGATGTTGCCAGAGATATGTTTCCATGCGATTGTATTGTTATTGTTGATGGTTGCGGCGGCGACTGCTTGCCAACCCACATAAATGCCTTCATAAATTTGGGCATTGTCAATAGTAATAGGAATAGCTTTGCCACCCTCCTCAGTGACTGCATAGAGGCCAGTACCCGAGTCTCTCTGAAGAGCAACTGAACCTACAGTACTTATTGTTATATAGTTAATTGCATAACTGGATTGTATTAAAGCAAATGGATCGGACTCGCCAGATGAATTCGCTAAAACCATATCTCCTTCTTTGACGCCGCCCATCAAAAGTAAACCTGCAACATGTGGCGCTGCCATCGATGTACCGCTTAAATATGCAAGCTGACCTCCTTTATAATAAGAAAAAATATTCACTCCTGGTGCTGCATAGCTCACGTCATCACCATTGATCTGATCATCCCAGTTAGACCAACTAGGCATTTGATATTGATTGTCAACAGCTGAAATAGTGTAAACATTTTGATGATCTCCTGCACTGGCTGGAGAATATAAGTCGGCATCATGACCACTATTACCGGCGGCTATTGCAAAAACAATTCCCTGATCGGCCGCATTTCTAATTGCAGCATCAAGACTTTTGTTATAAATGCCGCCAAGGCTCATGTTGATAACAACTTTTGTCTTATCAAGTTCATTATCATTAATGATTTGAGTGGCGTAAATGACTGCATCAATGATTGTGCTGTAACTTGCTCCACGTCCGTTGCTGTCAAAAACTTTTAGTGAGGTCACTTTTGAACCTGGTGCGACTCCAACGACTCCTCTTCCATTTGCCAAGGCAGCGATAGTGCCAGCCACATGCGTTCCGTGTCCAGCACCATCTGTGAAAGCACTTTCGCCACTAATCCAACTTTTTGACCACTCTGTATTCAGGTTTAGATCATTGGTGGTATCCAAGACTCCGGAATCAATCACAAAAACATGAGAATTGGCACCGGAGTTTCCCTGCCTAGAGATATCGAGCCCTCCCCAAACAGCCTGAACCCCGTAAGGAAGAACTTCTCCAGTGCTTGCCAGTGCATTATTGTAAATAGGAACAGCCAATGGACTTATTAAATTTGAATATTTACTAGTTTGCTTGATATTTGATTCTACAAAATATTGGTCTAGAGATATTTCTTGTTCAACCCCTTGTGAGTTTGGGCTGGATTGTATTGTGCTTTTAAGTGAAATTATCTCTTCGGGGTTTTTTTTAATTACTAAGGTCGCCAATGATATTGTTATCGATGGTAAATCGTTATCTTGCTTGTCATTTTTTTCTCCAAAAAGAATTGGCAATTGGTTGGATTCATTCTCAGTGGGTTTGTTTTTTGGCTTTAAGAGGATTTCAAATCCTATGCTTTCAGTCAAGCCTGTTCCAGCGTCAGGAGCTCCAGCAACTCTTCCTTGCTCAATTGAATCAGCAATAAAGTCTTGCTCTGAGAAGCGGAAAGGCTGATTCCTTAGAAATTTCTTGGCTTGTATTGTTAAAGTTTTGAGTAGTAAGTTATTGTCATTTAAGATATGTATGCTTTGACTATTGGACGAAGATTTAATGGAATGAAAAATACTGCTTATTTCGAGAATTATTGGTGAATTTGCCTTCATTTTTTTTGGTTGTGGAGGGGGATGAGGCGATTGGAATACTGCTAAAAAAAGCGATAAGATTATGTTTTACGAATTGGATAATAGAATTAGCCCTTGTTGATGTGCAATTCGTAAGCTATGGTTTATTCTGTTTAAAGGTATATTTTTAAATTCATTGATTGAAAAGACAAGAATTTGCATTTTTGTCTGAGCGAGGAATGATTGCTTGTTGCTTTCGGTTTTCACTGGTTGAATTACCTCGTTTCAACTAAAGCAGTGTTTCTGCTTTTGGCAACCCCTACTGCTCCCTCCTGTTCTTGGGGAATGCCTCTTGCGTAGCCCGTGAGGTTGAGTTCGCATTTGCGACCAGTGTGTCTTGAATTAATTATCTTCGAGTTGTGAAGTCCTTGTATTATAGTTTTGTTGAAATCAGGTGAGTAAAGCCTTAGTGTATTTATAACTGTTTTCATGCATTCGGTTTGTTGTTCTTTTGAGTGATTGAATTCATTCGCTAGTCTTTTTGGTCATTGCTGTTGGCCTATTTGCGTATGTCAGTCATGGATTTGAAGTTTGTTTTTGATTCCAGTAAGTTTTGGATTTGTTTTATTTTATGTTGACTTTGATTTTTTAATTTATTGATTTATGCGACTTGCTTTATTTATGCTTGTATGTTCAAGTATTTTAGCAGTGTACATGTTTAAGTTGATGTGCTAGCGAATTAGGTTAGCCGTATCTTGGTAATCCTTGTGCAGGCGATAGCAATTCCGTTTTTGGAACGGATGGTTATGATTTAAGCAGGAAAAGAGGTTGATAGGTTTATTTGATTGATTGTATTATTTTTCCATTATTTTGATATTTATGGCGAATTCTGTTGTATGTATTTGCTCTCTTTTTCAAGTTTTGATTTGCTCTTGATCTCGCCTGTGTTTGGAATGAATGAAGCCTTTGTTGGTATATATATGAATATTAGTTCTGAGTTTAAGTCGCTGTTGAGGGTTTTTTGATTTCTTGATGAGAATTTGGAGTTTCCTTTCGTTTTTGCTCTTTATGTATAGGTAGTATTTGTCTCCAAGGCCTGCTCTTCAATGGTTCTCTCGAAGGCGCCTTATTCTTTATCTATGGGTTTACTTTTTAGACCAACTGTCGCCAAGATGGCCGAGTGATTCTATGCTCTTTTTGTGCATTTTTATGAATATCTGGTTTTCCCTTGATGGTTCTGTTTCTTGTGAGCTTATCCAAAATGTCCTGGAGATTCATTCATCGATGGCGTGAGGATAGCCTGCATTGGGTAACGAGTTTTACCTTTAATGTAATCAGAAGCATGATCTGTTCTGATCATTGCAGATGAGAAGTTGTATTTCGGATGAACTGATCTGCTTTTTTTCTTCTGAGCAGCGTATAATTTTGCTGAGTTTGTGCTGATGATGGCTGCTCCATGTTTTACTCAATGAGGAATTATATAGCTTTTCTATCTTGGGTCTAAATCTGCTCTGTGGAGCGTCTCTGGTTGATTCTTGTCCTGAAAAGAAGCGTGTCTATTGTGTCAATGGCGAAGGTGCAAATAGTTGTTTAGGTTGTGGCTAATTGTGGCGCTTTGGCTTAATATTTTTAAGGTTTTGGTTATGGCCTAACGGCATTTGAGAGGATCTATCTGTGAAGTTCTGTTGGAGATCTTTCAGGTTGTTGAAATGGTGGTGATAGCGATTCTTGTGTTTAGCGTTCCCACGTTGAGCCAAAATTAGCTTCCAAGATGGCTGCTTGTAAAAGGGTTTGCATGGTGTACAAATTCTCTTGCTCGTGGGGCTCACCGCCTGACCAACGCTCGAGTCGGTAGCTCACGGCATCAAGCAGCAGCCTGAGGTCTGCTGGACTTAAGGACAGATCAATTCGTAAATCACCGTTGTCTTGGGTTGTCATAAGGTCTGAAAGAAAACCTGATCGTTGAGGTGAGTTGTTCGAACTGTCGAAAGGATGGTTAGTTCACTCAGATTGGCTCGCAACGAGCGGCCTAGTCGTGAGTTTCTGAGGAACAAAACATTTGATGCGTCCCAGCAGCGATAAGGCCTTCGATGCGCGCGTCTGGCATGCCGTCAGCTTGATCCCATATGGTCATGTTGCCACCTATGGCCAGGTGGCTGACTGGATCGGGGCCTGGGGCTGTGCGCGTCAGGTGGGATGGGCTCTGCGACGGCTGAGCTTGCCTTCTGATGTGCCTTGGCAGCGCGTTGTGAACGCCAAGGGACGGATTTCGATGTGCCTCAGTCGCGAGGGCTCGGATTGGATGCAGCGCCAGCTTTTGATTGCGGAGGGCATCCCTGTGGATGCAGAAGGCCGGCTCCCGTTGCAGCGATTTCTCTGGAGGCCGGACCTCGAGGCGCTAGCTCTAGAGATCCATCAATTCGCCATTGCCCGTGAGTGAGCCCGAAGTCAACGGCGCCAAAATTGGTTTACCGGCGCGTCGTTTGGCCTGGGAGGTGCTGGAGGCCGTTGCTGCGGGTGCTTATGCCGACGTCGCCTTAGAGCGGGCCATTCGCCAAAGCTCCCTGTCTCCATCGGATCGCGGTCTGGCCACCGAACTGGCCTATGGATGTATTCGCTGGCGGCAATGGCTCGATGGTTGGTTGGACCGTCTCGGCAAAGTTCCAGCCCATAAACAGCCGCCTCGGCTGCGTTGGCTGTTGCATCTCGGGCTCTATCAAGTGCTGCGTATGCAGCGCATCCCCGCAGCTGCCGCAGTGGACACCACGGTGGAGCTGGCCAAGCGCCACCGGCTCTCCAAGCTCTCTCCTGTGGTGAATGGGGTGCTCCGCTCGGCCCTACGCGCCAAGGAGGCCGGCGAGACGCTGTCTCTGCCAGAACAACCCGCCCAACGACTGGCGTTGTGCCATTCCCTTCCCGTTTGGTTTGCTGAGAGTCTCTTGAGCTGGTCTGGTCCTGACCAGGCCGAGCGTGTGGCGATCGCCTGCAATCAAGTGCCGCCCTTGGATCTACGTGTGAATCGCTTGTGCTCCACCCCTGAGGTGGTGGCGTCTGAATTGGCTGAGGCGGGGGTGCCCACACAGCCGATCGATGGTTGCCCAGATGGCCTGCAGGTGCTGGCGCCTGCGGGAGATTTGCGTCTTTGGCCTGGTTTTGAACAGGGGCATTGGAGCGTTCAGGATCGATCGGCCCAGGGGGTTGCTCCGCTGTTAGCGCCTCAGCCTGGAGATCGGATTCTTGATGCCTGCGCTGCTCCAGGCGGGAAGGCAACCCACCTGGCGGAGCTGATGGGGGATGGGGGGGAGATCTGGGCCGTGGATCGCTCTGCTGGTCGCTTGAAACGAGTGGCTGCAAATGCCGCTCGCTTGGGATGCAGTTCGATCCATGCGCTGGCAGCCGATGCGGCCGACCTGCTTGGGCAAAAGCCTGAGTGGCGTGGTTTCTTTCAACGCATCCTGCTTGATGTTCCTTGTTCGGGGCTGGGGACCTTGTCCCGTCACCCCGATGCCCGTTGGCGCGTGACGCCTGCCACGGTGGAGGAGCTGTTGCCGCTGCAAGCGCAATTGCTGGCGGCGATGCTGCCCTTACTCGCTCGTGGTGGCCGCTTGGTGTATGCAACGTGCACTGTCCATCCCGCTGAGAACGGCGCGCAGGTCAACAAGCTTCTCCAGGGGCATGCTGATTTTCAGTTGGAGTCCGAGCAGCAGCGCTGGCCTGACCCTGATGGGGGTGATGGGTTCTACACCGCAGTGATCACTGCACCGATCACTGCACCGGCAAAGGCCTAAAGAATTCATCCACCGGCGGGCCGCCCGATGGGCTCACGTAGCGCGGAGTGGGTGCGGGTGGATCATCCGTTTCACCGAATAGGTCAAGATCTGGAAGGGGCCCGTCACCAGGGTTCGGTTTGTTGGGGTCGCTCGCTTTCTTTTTCCCAGGTCGTTGCAGAACCGGTCGTACCGTTTTGGGCTTGGCTGGAAACTTTTGCGCCGGGAATTCAGACTTGATTTGAGTCATGAATTGCTTCCAAGCCCACGCGGATTCGCCACTGTTGCTCTTGGTCTCGGCGTTGTTGTCGTGACCAAACCACACGGCAGTGGTGAGTTGGGGAATGGAGCCGATGAACCAGATGTCCCGTCCACCCTCTGACGTTCCAGTTTTTCCTGCCACAGGGCGATCATCAAGCTTGGCTGCGATTCCTGTGCCGCCGCTCACAACCCGTTGCAGCATCCAATTCATCGTGTCGGCCACATCACTATCCATGGCCCGTTTTCCGCGGTCGCCATTTACTCTTCTGCTCCAAAGCACGTCGCCACCCGGTCCACGGATCTCTTCAAAGGCGGCGGGTTTTACATACACACCGCGGTTGGTCACAGCGGAATAGGCGGCTGTCATGTCCAGAACGGTTTGTTCATAGGCACCGATCGCCATCGGGTAATACCGGCCGAGAGGGCGTTGGTTGCCAATTCCGAGATTGTTGGCCATCGCAATGATTGGGTCAAAGCCCACCTTGTCCTGCAATTGCACCGCAACGGTGTTTAGTGAATTTTTTAATGCGTCGGCGAGAGAAATCTTGCCAAAATATTTTTTGCCAAAGTTTTTGGGGCAGTAACCATTCCAGCAACGGGGTTTGTCTAAGAAAATATCTTCAGCTTTCACGCCTGCATTAATCGCTGCGCTGTAGGGAAACAGTTTGAAGGTTGAGCCTGGCGATCTCAGGGCCTGGGTGGCGCGGTTGAACTGGCTGGAATAAAAGTTTTTGCCTCCCACCATCACCCGCACCAATCCGGTACCGGGTGCGATCGAAACGATCACGCCCTCCGTGCCATTTGGTGCGATTTCACGCACCACCTTCTGGGCTTTGCGCTGCCAATCAAGATTCAGGCTGGTGCGAATCTTGAGGCCTCCTACTTCCAGTTGTTCGGGGGTGAGCAAGGTGGGCAGCTGTTGGGCGACCCACGTTGTGAAATAGGGAGCGGTGCTGTTGTAATACTTCGGGATGGCTGGCTTGAGGGCCAAGGGGCTGTTGCGCGCTGCTTCCGCTTCGCCCGAGGTGATGAATCCTTCCTGCTCCATCCGGCTGATCACGATGCTGCGCCTCTGCAGGGCGATCTCAGGGTTCACCAGCGGGGAATAGAGCGAGGGTGCGGGTGGCATCCCAGCGATCAGAGCCGCTTCTGGGAGGGTGAGTTCCTCCGGTTGCTTGGAGAAATACACCCAGGCTGCATCGGAGATGCCATAGGCGCTCGATCCGAGATATACAAAGTTGAGGTACTGCTCGAGGATCTGCTCCTTGCTCAGTTGACGCTCGAGCTTGTAGGCCAGTGCTGCTTCTTTGAGCTTGCGTGTGATCGTGCGGTCCTGGCTCAAGAACACCGTGCGGGCCAGTTGTTGGGTGATCGTGCTCGCTCCTTCACGAACAGCGCCCTGCTTCAAATTCGTGACAACGGCCCGTCCGATTCCCCAAAGATCAACGCCGTCATGGTCAAAGAAGCGACGGTCTTCCGCTGCGATGAACGATTGCATCACAAGCTGGGGCATTTGCCCTGGTTTGATCTTCTCCCGGGTCGCTGGCCCGAGTTTTTGGATCACCTTGCCGTTGCTCGACAGGAGCGTGATCGTGCCAGGCCGATTGAAGAGATTGACCCCTCTTGCATCGGGCAAGGTCGCATCAATCGCTCGCGTGATGGCGGCCTGCCCGAGCGCAGCACCACTGCCAATTGCAGCGGCGACACCCGCGATCAGGAACCAGTGACGACGGGTGCGATTCACATTCCCTGAGTCAGGGGACTGTGGCCAATAGCCAACGCTGTGACCAGCATTCCAAGCACGAGAAAGGGCTGGGCACTGGCTTGATATTTCACATCGAATTCCACTGGATCGCGAAGCAGCCAGATGTCTTGAAAAGTGATCTGAGGCACGATCAATAACACCAGCAGGACGGCTGCAAAATGCTGCCCGATTGCGATCAGAACCGCAACCATCAGGAGTTGGAAGAGGTCGATCATCCCAGCGCTGATCCAGCTTGCGGGCCCAATTCCAAATGCAACAGGGAGTGACTGAAGCCCGAGAGCGCGATCACCTTCCACACTTTTGAAGTCGTTGACCACAGCAATGCCCAAGCCAGCAAGGCTGTAAGCGAGCGTGAGCAGCGCCGTAGCCCAGGTGAGTTGACCGAAGAGAGCCTGGCCCGCCCACCAGGGCAGAGCGATGTAACTGGCGCCGAGGGCGTAATTGCCCAACCAGCCGTTTTGTTTCAGCTTGAGGGGAGGAGCTGAATAGATGTAGCTCACAAAAGAGCCGCCAAGGGCGAGCAGGAACAACACTGGAGTGCTGTGTCCAGCCCAGACATCCAAACCCCAAGACACCGCTAAGCCAGCGATCAGCAGGCCCCAGATCTGAACCTTGACCTGGCCGAGACTGATGGCACCTGATGGGATCGGCCGGTAGGGCTCATTGATCGCATCGATCTCGCGGTCGTAAAAGTCATTGATGGTTTGGGTGTAGCCGGCGAGCAGGGGGCCACTCATCACCATGCAGGCCAAGGCAGCGACCACGTGGTCAACACGCCATTCGTAATTCCCGCTGGCCGCGGCCCCACACACCACTCCCCAAATCAGGGGAATCCAGGTGACTGGTTTCATCAGCTGCAAGCGCAGCTTCCAAATGTTGGAGGTGCCACTGGCACCTTTCATTCCGAGCAGCTGACGGGCGTCACTCACTAGGTCAATCCTCAGCCGGGAGCGATTTCGTCTTCGAAGAACCAGCTGGTAGAGCCATCACTGAGCTGAACGACCACGCCGATTCCTTTTCCGTCAACAGTGCGGAAATCAACCACGGTGCCGGAGGAGTTTTTCTTGAGGAGTTCCACCAGGGCACCGGGAATGCGATCGCGGACTCGGGTGACCCGAACCTTCGAGCCGATGTCGATCGTGACTGACGTCTGCTGTGACATGGCCTGCCAGGCTTGAGAAGTGGCCGCAACACTAACAGCCTCTTTTCAACTGACATGGTCGCTCTTCGTTTGATTCCCTGCCTCGACGTGGCCAAGGGCCGGGTGGTGAAAGGTGTCAATTTTGTGGGCCTGCGTGACGCAGGCGATCCGGTGGAATTGGCCTGTCGTTACAGCGAGGCCGGAGCTGATGAACTGGTGTTTCTCGATATTGCCGCCAGCCATGAGGGGCGCGCCACGTTGGTGGACCTCGTGCGTCGCACGGCTGCGAGTGTGACGATCCCATTCACCGTGGGTGGCGGAATCGCTTCCGTGGAGGGCATCACTGAGCTGCTGCGTGCCGGTGCCGACAAGGTGAGTCTGAATTCGTCGGCTGTTCGTCGCCCTGAACTGGTCTCAGAGGGAGCTGAGCGGTTTGGCTGTCAGTGCATCGTTGTGGCGATTGATGCGAGGCGTCGGTCGAGCGGTGGCTGGGATGTCTATGTGAAAGGCGGCCGCGAAAACACTGGATTGGATGCGGTGGACTGGGCGCGTCGGGTTGCGGACCTTGGTGCAGGGGAAATTTTGCTCACGTCGATGGATGGCGATGGAACCCAAGCTGGTTATGACTTGGCGCTGACGCGTGCAGTGGCGCAGGCCGTTGCCGTACCTGTGATTGCATCGGGTGGGGCCGGCTGCATGGATCACATCGCTGCAGCTCTGGATTCCGGGCCAGAGGGCGGCCAGGCATCGGCGGCCTTGCTGGCTTCACTTCTCCATGACGGAGTTCTCAGCGTTGAGCAAATCAAATTGGATTTGCAAGGACGCGGTTTGCTGATCAGGCCCTTAGAACCAAAGATTGCGTCTTAAATTGAAAAGACTTAACAGGGCAGGTTTTGACAGGAGGTCTGCCATTGATGACACGTCAGCAGGCCTTGCCTGTGGGAATTGTGTTGGTATTGGTAGTGATTGCCTTGCTGGCGTGGGCACTGCAATTGATGCAGTCGGCGATCGACCAACAGGAATTTTCGTTGATGCTTGCGGGCTGCTTGGTGTGTTCAGCCGCTGTTGGTTTGGCCACGGTGATGGTGATGACTTTGAACGGATTGCTTCTTTGATCTGCTTGTGAAACCTCGTGATCCTGCTGCAGTTGAGGCGTTGTTTAACGCTGTTGCTCCCCGTTATGACCGCCTGAATGACCTGCTGAGTTTGGGGCTGCACAGACAGTGGAAGCGTCAACTCCTGTCTTGGCTGAGTCCGCAACCGCGTGAGCGTTGGCTTGATCTGTGTTGTGGAACGGGTGATCTCGCTCTTGCGTTGGCAAGAAAGTTGAGACCGGAGGGTTCTGTTTTGGGGCTTGATGCTGCAGCGGCGCCCTTGACCTTGGCTGCGGAGCGAGCGGGCCGCGAGCCCTGGTTGCCGGTGCAATGGATGCAAGCGGATGCCCTTGAAACCGGGTTGCCAGATCAAGATTTCGATGGGGTGGTGATGGCCTATGGGTTACGCAACCTGGCGGACCCGTTCTTGGGTTTTCAGGAGATGGCAAGGGTGCTGAAGCCTGGCGGGCGCGCCGCTGTGTTGGATTTCAATCGGTTGCCAGAAGGCAGTGCAGCGGCAGCGTTTCAACGGACCTACCTGCGCCGGATCGTGGTTCCTGTCGCTGCTGGCATGGGGCTTGCCGACCAATACGCCTATCTCGAAACGAGCGTGGAGCAATTCCTGACGGGAGCGGAGCAGGAGCAGCAGGCTGTTGCTGCTGGTTTTACCGCGGCACAGCATCGACGATTGGTCGGCGGACAGATGGGTGTGCTGCTCTTAATTCGTTGATTGAAATCGTTAAGGATGGTTGAGGCCTGTTGAGACCCTTGCGCGGTGACCCTAAAAAGGGATTAGGAAGAAAACGTTAAGAAACGGAGGTATCCGTTTGGCCTTCCCGCTCCCGTCATTGCTGGCTTCGATTGAAGATCTCTTGGTGGAGGTGGCATGGCTAGACGGGATGATCCTGGTCACGGAATCTCAAACAGCGAGCTTTCTGCCCATCGCTCAAGTCAACCCTGTGCTGGCCAGGCTGCGATCGAAACCGCGGGGTGCGGAGGTCGCAGACAAACTCAGCCTGTCGCTGCTGAAGTCCCAGGGGAAACGGGCGAGCAAACCTGTGCTGGTCGTTCAGGGAGGTGGACGCTTTTGGTTGGGGATTATTAGCCCCAGCATCTCCCGCTCTCGCTCGCGTCAACAGCACGCTGTCGCTCATTTGGATCGCTGTTTTGCAAAGGGGTGAGACCAGGCGTTGCCGGCTTTCCTCTTGATCGAACAACTTGATTGGAGCAAGATTTGATCTGGGCCTCAATCTTTGGATTTGAACGAATCTGAATGAATTGAATTTAGATCTTTGTTATTTGCTTAGATCCTTGATTCTTATTGCCTGGCTGATGCCTGCTAGATTTTTATTGCTTGCTCGTTATTGATTGAAAGGGCCTTCTACTCCGGCTTTGTTTGTGGCTGTTGTCGGCACAGGTTTGATTGGCATGCTGGTTTATGCGGGTCTCTTCTACTCCAAGGCCAGGCGCACAATTCCTGCCCCTAGTGAGATGGATAGTTCCCTTTTTCAGTCGAAGGAGAAGGCTGAACAGGCGGCGAACGAATGGATCTCGCTCGGCGGTAGTTATGTGGTGGAAACGCTGACGACGGTTCGGCGCACGGTGCCGTTGACTGCGCTGGAAAAAAAGAAATTAAAGACCCAGAATGATCAGTCTATGAGGCGGAAGATAGAGGCCGAATATAGTGTTTGTCTTGACAAGGCTGAGACAGATCTTGCTAGGGAGTTGTGTTCGTTTGGCCCGCGCGAAGGAATGGCAGTTGATGAAGTGAAGATCCCCCAGAAAAAGACCATTCAGGATCGCAAAGTAAACAAAGTTGAGTATCAGCGTCGAGAATGCACTGATGATCAAGAGTTGCGCTCTTTTGAATGCATTGAGCTAGGTGTGGCGCGTGATGCCGTCGTGAGTCGCTCAGATGACGACGAAGCGATACCCGTTAAGACCTTTCAGCAGTTTCGTTATTAAGGGCTTGCCACCCCCACTCTGGTTGCTTGCGTGGGATGGAAGGGGAGGGTTGGCTCAAGGGTCCTGATGGCTACTGGGTGTCCTCGGGTCTTCGTGGATGAGGGCAGAGCAGCTATGGAAGGCTTTGCGACGTCAGGGGTGGAGGCCACAGATCCTGTGTGGGGCTCTGGCTGTGGACCATAAAAAGAGAGGGCTCTCAACCCCTCTCAGCGCGTCTTGCTTTCGCTCCATCACTTTGGCTTTTCCGTCAGCGGAGGTATGACGAAATCGTGAGCAAGTCGCTACTAAATCCGCCTGAGGCGCGCGCGTGCTTGTCGGTTTAGGCCAGAAGCCTGTGCTCGACTAGCCTTTTAGCTCCACAGGTTCTCTGCGTTGCTCGCCGGTTTCGCCATCGTCCGATGCGCGTTCCAAAGCCTGCAATAGCGCAGAACTCAGTGAGCAAGTCCAACTGTTCCCACTAGGCCCCTGCTCGGTATGCACTTCCAGGACATCATCAGCACGCTGAATCGCTTTTGGGGAGAGCAGGGCTGTGTGTTGTTGCAGCCCTATGACACGGAAAAGGGTGCTGGAACGATGAGCCCGCATACGGTGCTGCGGGCGATTGGACCTGAGCCGTGGGCGGTTGCCTATCCAGAACCTTGCCGGCGCCCCACCGATGGTCGTTATGGCGATAACCCCAACCGTGCGCAGCACTATTTCCAATATCAGGTGCTGATCAAGCCTTCTCCCGATGGCATTCAGGAAACCTATCTCGCCTCCCTTGCGGCCCTAGGAATTTGCGCTGCGGATCACGACATTCGTTTTGTGGAGGACAACTGGGAGTCGCCAACGCTTGGTGCTTGGGGTGTGGGATGGGAGGTGTGGTTAGACGGGATGGAGGTCACCCAGTTCACCTACTTCCAGCAATGTGGCGGCATTGATTGCAAGCCCGTATCCATTGAGATCACCTACGGCTTAGAGCGCTTAGCGATGTACTTGCAGGATGTGGAAAGCATCTGGGATTTGAGCTGGAATACAGAACGCAGCTACGGAGATATTTGGCTTCCTTTTGAGAAGGGGCAATGTCAATTTAATTTTGAAGCCTCTAATCCTGATCGTCTCAAACAGCTCTTTGCCATTTATGAGGCAGAAGCCAGTGACCTGATCGAACAAAACTTGCCAGCTCCTGCCCTCGACTTTGTTTTGAAGTGCAGCCACACCTTCAATCTCTTAGAAGCACGTGGTGTGATCTCGGTGACAGAACGCACCGCCACGATTGGGCGGATTCGCAATCTGGCCCGAAAAGTAGCTGAGGCTTGGTTGGCCGAACGGGAGGCTCTCGGCTTTCCTTTGCTGAAGCAAAAAGCGGCGGCGGTTGCAGGTCGTTGAGACTCTGATTCATTACTAAAGTTGTGGTTATTTGATATCGCAGTGGATGTTGGGTCTGTTCCTGTTTAAGCATTAAAAATCCAATTCTTCACTCTTAAGTTCATTGGTGCTTAACGGCTTGAATGAATGAATAGATGAATGGATAAAGGGTTCTATTGTTTTTCGTATGGGTTTTATTTTGCTGATCTTGATTTGAAATAGAAAAAACTGTTTGATGATGCATTTGCATGCATCGCTTTTATTCCAACTTAAGGGGAATCCTTCAACCAGCTCGATGACCTTGCGTTGATGAACGTTGCTCTTTGGCTGGTTCTATTAATGCTTGCCACGCAGCTTGGGGCGGCCTTGTCCCAGGCCACTCAACACTGGTGTGTGGTGTTGGTAGGGCTTGCTGCGGCTGTTCTGCTGATCTGCCGTCAGTTTTCATTGTTCCGATGGAAGCTGTTTGTTCTTGTTGTTGTGCTGGGTGGCTTGTTGCTGCGCTCGTTGACGGGGCAAGCGGCCACGCCCACACCACTCGATCCGCTTCAGTTTGTGCCAAGCGGTTCCGATCAGATACCGCTGGTGATTGAGGGCCGTGCTCTCGCGGATGCACCTGTTCGTAGGGAGCGCTGCCAAGCCTTGCTGCAGGTGAACCATCTTTCGGGCCAGGTTCTTGATGGCCGCACCGAGTTGGTGGTGGATCCTTGCCACCAGATGTTGCGCAAAGGCGCCTCCGTGAGGGCTCAAGGTCAGCTCGTGACTCCTGCAGTAGCAAGCCATCCTTTGCTTCCTAATCCGTCTAAGCGGCTCGCAGCTCGCGGGTGCTGGACCCAATTCCGTACCAAGCAAGTGGAGCTGATCCATCAAGATCACACGCCTCTGGCGGATGGGCGTCGTCGGATCGCTACTCGATTTCAAGATCTAGCAGGAGAGCACTCAGGTGGCCTGTTGGCGGCTTTGGTGCTGGGCGGTGCCCAAGTTGAGCTCAGCTCAGAGCTGCGAGAGGCCTTTCGCGTCGCCGGTTTATCCCATGCCTTAGCGGCGTCTGGATTTCACCTTTCCGTGTTGTTGGGAGCCACCCTTGCCCTAACGCGCAGGGTTGGTACGCCCTTGCGCTTGGCGGCTGGAGTGGGCGCGATGGCTGTTTTTCTTGCACTAGCGGGCGGTCAGCCATCAGTTGTTCGCGCGGTGTTGATGGGAGCTGCCGTTCTCTTGATCCGAGAGCGGGGCTCTCGCGCCCAACCCTTAGGCGTGCTGCTCAGCACATTGGTTTTGATGCTGTTGGTGAATCCTTCATGGGCACGATCGATTGGCTTCCAGCTCAGTGCCGCTGCGACGGCGGGTTTAGTGCTCAGTTCGCAGCCCTTAGAGCAGTGGTTCCTTCAGCGTTGTTCTCATCCTTGGATGCGGCTTCTCGCTCCCGCCGTATCGGTGCCAGTGGCGGCGCTTCTCTGGACCCTTCCCCTGCAAATCCTGCATTTCGGTTCTGTGCCCCTGTACTCGCTAGTTAGCAACCTGATCGCTGCACCTTTGCTGGCACCGCTCACCCTTGCGGCGATGATCCTGGCGCTGCTCACATTGATGCTGCCAACGGCGATCGCTGCAGTGGTGATGCCGGTATTGATCTGGCCAGTGCAGCAGTTGGCGTTGTTCTTGATCGCGTTGGTGCGTTGGATGAGCACGTGGCCCCATGCCCAGTTACTGACGGGACATCCGCACCCATGGTACAGGTTAAGACCAGTGTGAGACTCAAGTTGTGGCAGGGGAAGTGAGCTGATGTGAAACCCGTAGTAGCTTTCGATTGCTTGGAGTTTGCTACTACATTTGCGACTACTTTTGACTCGGCAAGCAGGGGCTTGACCTGCTGATTCGCCTGCCTTAGAACTCACGCAATAGTTCAGGCGTACTAGTGAGCGTTGACCATTTCTCTCCAGCAATCAGTCCACTTGAAGGGACCAAGCCTCCAACATTCCTCACCGTCAAGGCTGGTGATTGGGTGATCGTTGAGGGAGAGCAGCAGGTTGCACAGCAGTTCAACGACAACTGGTGGATGGGTCAGGTTGTTTTCTGCGAAGGAGGAGCCAGAGATCCGAGGGTGAACACAATGTTTCAGGTCGCCAACGTCGATGACGGTTGCATCACGTGGGTTAACGGGGATGAAGTCACGCATGTCGTCCGATCACTGGATGGACTGTCGTTTGACAAAAAAGCTCACACAGAATGGTGAACCTTTGGTTTACGACCAATCACAACCTGGGCGGGCAACGCTTCCACCCGCCAGATTTCTGCACTTCAAAAGGAGCCAAGGTCAATCTCGGCATCAGGCTTCAATCTGAGGATCATCCACGACAACATCGCGACACATGCCTTGTCGTCCGCTCCGTAGTCGTATTTCCAGTCCTTCACCATTGCCGTCAGCTCGTGCTGAGCGTTGGTGATGAATTCGTCTGTCCATTCCATGTTCACCACTTTGGCTGACATCGTTTCCACCCACCTGAGTTCTGCCTGGTGGATCGCTGTTTGATTGAAGCTTGCTTAGCTTTGTGCGATCTCGAAATAGTCTCATCTGAGACAGACGATGGTCGCTTCAAAGGGAAATGATCATGCAGTGTTCAACTTGCTCCCATGGGCTTCCTCGCTGTCGCCAGTTGTCTAGCCATTGCCGCTGTTATGTCCAATGCACTATTGGAAAACTTCTGACCGGTCAAAGGACGGGCGTTAAACAGTTGAAAACTGTTGACTCATATGTTCCTTGCTTTTGCCTACAAGCAGGGCTGAATCATTCCCGCTTTGAGAATCATTCTCATTCGCCCATGCGGCAGCATAGTTAGCTGATTGCTCCACGCAAATACACTCAATTGATTGCTACGTATATGCATATCAAGAGTCGCCATTCATAAGACCTGCTTATCAACAAACATCAGCATAAGTTATCAATTGCTCAACGCTAGTTGCCTCAATGGAATTGCCTAGGTTCAACAAGGGCAGACAGCCTTTGTTTGGCTAGTGCTTACTCTAGTAATAAATACACAGCCACCCTTAATTGGTTTACTGCCGTGAGTTCATATACACACTGCACTACCAATGCTCTCTACATATCCAAAAGATTTTCAAAAATAATTTGGATTGTTATATCTACTATTGCTTGACCCTCGTTCGTTTTATTAAATCCAGATGTTTGCTGCTGGCTTCACTGGTTGCATAGGCACGCTGCCATTACGAACACGCTTTCCCTTTAGGAACTGTGGTTCATTCTTCTGTTCTTCGATGTAGTTCTCCAGCCATTGACGTTCGAGCTCATCGCAGTCAAGTGAAGGCGTCCTCTCTTCTGCAAGTCCGCTTGTTCCTGCTGGTATCTCGTAAATATTCTTCTTCTTCTTAGGCAACGGTCCTGGCTTTCGTTTGCCATTAGGACGAAGACGATGGAGTTTTCTCCACTCTTCTTCTGTCATTGGTTTTGATGGAGCGGAGTTACCTTCAGCTAATGCACTATCAATCCTTGCTTCAGTGGCTGACCACATGACTTCATCATCAGCCATCTGTGTGACGACAAACTCATCGTATAAACGATTGACTTTCAACTTCAGTTCGTCCATCTCTTCTTGAGTGAAGCGATTGCGATGCGTGAGATTATCTACAGTGTCGCATAACTCTTCAACATCGGGCACTAGTTGTTCTCGATATCTTCGCTGAGTTCGATGAATACCTTCAAGCGCCAGTTGCTTTAGCTGATGTGGCGACTTGGGTTGTGTCTTTGGTCGGCCTACTTTATTCGCCATCTAATTTGTACCTATTGCTAACTACAATGGTAAAAGAAATAGATAAAGAACGATGCGTAACATCAGCCGCCTAAACCAAGCACTGCAACTATTGAATGGTGGTGGGTCACCTCGTCAGATTCAATCTGCTATTGACAAGATTGACCTCGACCAACGCTACCTACCTGGTGGGACGAACGTTCGTGAGTTGCAGAATCAACAAATGCTTCGAGAACGTTTGGATGATGAAAGGTTGATGGAGGAAATTGCAGATCCTTGGACCGGGTCATATACAACCAGAGACGCTGATGCCTTTGAAGATATGGCCGAGCGCACATTGATGGATCAGGTTGGTGTGCCGTCACTTAATTCAAACAACCGTAAGGTTTCGATGAACACACCTGCTGCAGAGCTAACACCACGTGAACTGAAAGCTCAACAGGCAACACGCAAGATCATTGATGACAAACTAATGATGCTTGGTTTAGGTGCACTAGCTAGTGGTTCTACTGCTGCTGTTATCAACAACTCTCAAGGTGATGACCGTGATGCAAACGTCATCGTCAATCCAGTGACTGGAACTGTTGTTGGCACTGGCATTGCAGCTGGTCTCGGTGGGCTTACTGGCTATCACCTAAGCAATGCACCATCACGAGAGATGGCAGTTGATATGGCTAAAGACCGTAAGCGTGGCTCAGGTTCTGGCTACGAACGTGATGCAGCCTTCGAGAAAAACTACGGCAAGAAATACAACCGCAAGGTCAAAGAGCGTGCCGTTCGTGGCGGGTTACGTGGAGCAAGCGTTGCTGCTGGTGGTGTGGCTCTTCTTCAAATCTTGGATGCAATGAAGAATGACGGCAGCAGTGCAGTCATCTACTGACAACGACCCATAGCTATCAGGCAGCCTTCAGTGAGGGCTGCTTTTTAATGCCTACTAATCAGGTGAATGGCACTTCATTGCTGACGCCACCTGTCCACGGGTTGCCCTTTGCCATATTGCCTGTGCCGTTGCGCCTGATGTCGTTCTGTTCCCAGATGTTTTGATACTCTTCGAACTCTGCTTCTGGCATTTGCCTTAGGTCTTTCGCACCTGTTGGCTGACCAGGCAGTGGGTTGCCTAGACCATCGAAGCGTCCCTCGATTCTGTTGTTGCCCTTGTAGATGATGGACCTGTCGTCCCCGTCATTAATCAACCCTTTGACACCACGGTCAAGGTCAATATGCTCCGATGCAATTGGCCCCAACATTGGGTTTGGATTATTTACAGCGTTAGTAATCGCATCTCCCATGAAGGCTGCTTCCTTTGAGCCATCCTTCAATACATCACCAGCTTTACGCATAACATTAACGCTTTAGTTATTTCTAATTGTACAAACTAAAGCGGCTCATTCATAAGCTCTGAGATACTGTCCACTTGCTTTCGTTGAATTAAATCTTGAATCAATCGAAGCCTACGATTAAGCAGAGCATTCTGAAGCTCGCTCTCCTTACGCATGATGTCGATATTGCATAATGCCTCTCTATATTCCCTCACCTTTTCTATCTGTTGAATCAGAGCATCCTCCACTGAGCAGCTGTAATCATTTAGAGTTGCAGCTGCATCGATGCCGAAAGTCTTCATGCAATCAATCGTATGTGCGCTCAAGTCTTGATGAGTGTTAATTACATCTGGAACCTCGTGGGTTCGGTCTAGCTTCTTACCCTCCATCCCTGCGTAAAACCTTTGCTTCATTTCAGGTGGTGAGGCCTCGACCACTTCCATTAACTCTTCTAACTTGGGCTTCTTGTTATCTTCAGACATTGCTTTTATCATCAGCTCATCTTCAATTCTACGATTGATTGCTGATAACCGAGAGCTACCGCCTTGACCTGTATGTAGTGTAGATTTCGTGAGCTTCACACATAAATACCGCTGCTGTTACTGACATATAAGCGGATCTAATCATTGCTTTTACTATTATCTTTGGTCTGTTAATTGTATCTATATGCCTCTACAGCATGCCTTAAATAGTCGTCAGGTGTCATCCATCAGAGAGGTACCTTTCGGCTGCCCCAGAGCGCCTTATGTATCGCATATAGAGCTGATACGTTTATACCTACAACTCTGGCAACATTTAGATACGGTTCAAGTGATGGACTACAGGTAGCGTAGTCGCAACAACGTCAGTGATGCCAACGGTTTGCAGGTATTAGCTACGCAAGCCACGCTCGTTTTCCTTGTATTCCTTTTTTCTCAGGCACCTGCGGTTAAGTAATTTAAGCAGTAAGTAATGTAAGAAGTTTATTTATATAACCCCTTACGCACCACTCATTATGTATCATCACGATACAACTTTATCTATAAAATAAAGCACGTTTTCTCACCCCATTGGAGGGGGTGTGGCGAGGGGGAGAGGAGGTAGTGTGATTGCTAATTAATAAGCAGAGCCTATCATTCGCTTAAGCTTGATGCTATTTAGTAGTCCCCTATCTATATACAACAAAACCCACCGGAGCAAACCGAGTGGGCAGTGTCTGCACTACAACGTCACAGGTTTAAATGCTGTCGTCTCTCGTGTTGATAATAATAACTGCAGGGCAGCAGCACAAGCAAGCTGAGAGTTAATGCACTTGCTTATATTTAATCTAGCTTATATGTGCACTACTCGTGAACCTCGCTGTCTTCTGCATATGCTTCTCTCATCTCTGATACAGCATTAAACGCTAAACGCATTTCACCAAAGGATGATGCATGCATCTTGGCACAGTGAATGCAAGTTGATTCCTCCATCTCCACTAGCAGCATGTCAGTCAGGGCATCCATTGCATTGTATGCATTGTCGATTGCACTGACTAGTGTCACCTCCCTTGTATGACTGACGTCTGGATTCTGATTGATTAGACTTTGCCTGAAGTTTTCTACTGATTGTTCCATTTTATTTTCCTTGAGTTGTTTGTTGATTGTTCTTGATACCTAGTCGTCATCCATTAGGACTTCTTCTACGCTGTAGTCGTAGATGATTTCATCGTCATCACATTGAATGATCTCACCTTTGTATAGCGTCGCAGCATTAGCAAGAGCTACACCAAACGAACCACAGATAATCTGCAGCGTCTCTGGGTCTGTTGTTGCGTGCTGTTTGATAAGTGTTTCCAAAGACAAGATGCAATCAGACATTGCAGCATGAGCAAAGACAGGTGGCTTGTTCTGTAACTCAATCAGCTTTGCTGCCAAGTCTTTGATGGTCTCTGCCCCTGCTCGTAGCTGTAGTTGCTTCGATAATTTCTTATCGATGACGGTTGCTTTTGTCTTGGTGCTTCTGAATAAATCAGCAGGCACGCAGTTCATTGACTGCGAAAGGATTGCGTTCTCATCCCACTGTGGTCCGTTCTCTTCGTTCATTTGTTTGTCTCCGTTATCTAAGTTAAATAATGTGTGTAAAACCAGTGCCCTGTCTTCCGATCAAAGCTTGTAGCTTCATCAGTAATAAACAGTTCAACCAGCTGTTTGCCGCTACTAATAGGAACATCAGACCGACAAGCGCTATCAACAAGTCGGACCTGTCCAGTTGCTTTGCTTCTCATCACTGCTAATGACCGCTCGATCTTTTTATTCTTTCCGAAAAGAACCCGACCTCCAACAATGTGGTCGTCTTCCTTACGTAATGCACCCACTGATGCATAGGGGTTTGTCTGCTTCATTGCCTTGTCTCCTTGCTGCGGTCGTATTGCTCAGCCAGATCAGCGTGAGCTACTAAGTAGCCAGACATCAGATGTCTTGGTGCATTAGCTCGATCACATCCAAGTCTTTCGGCTAGCCAATCAAGCTTGTTAAGTTCTTCTTGTGTGTAGCGAGTAGTCACACCGATGCGCGCATCAGGCTTTGTTTCTTTAGACATAGCTTTAAATAATAATGTTGATAGGGTTTGTGCTTTTCAGACCGTTAAAGCCTGGTGATTGTGGTGGGACAAAGTGTGTGCGTTGTCCTGAACCATTAAGCAGAGGACAGCGTGCTTCCCAGCCTGGAGTGCCTTGTGATGCATACATCCGCAAGGTTCCTAGCGTCATCCTTGTATCTTCTTTGAAGCGTAAGAATGAAGCTCGTAGTGTGTGCTCTTGTCTCCAAGGATGTCCATCATCTACAACGCTCATCATCTCTAGGTAGTCTTCACATAAGTCAAGACTGATAGAGGCACAAGCTGCACCGATTTGTTTCTCTGCCACTTCTCTGTTAGTGAGATCATCGTGGTCGAACAGGTCGTTCTGCAGCATCCATTGAGCTAGCAGGAAGTCCCTGTCTCGCTCCTCATCACTCCGAAGCATCCGTACTTCAAAGATCTCTGGGTGCTCTTCCTTGTAAAGGCCAACGATTAGATCGATGTCTTCTGCTGGCAGGTATCCGTTATTGATATGCCAGATGACGGGAGACGAGCAGGGATAAGAGACATCACCATCAACGATGGTTCCTTCACCACTGTTCCCGTAGAACATCTGACTGACTGTGAGGTTGCAGGTGTCTTGGAGCTTGGGCAAACCCATCTGCTCGCAGAACCGATCCTTCAACCAGTTACCGATAGCTGTGTGCTCGAGATGCACTCGGTCCAGGCTGATGTGCTCGCCTGGCTGCAACTCATAGAAGTCTGTCTGCTTTGAACGACCGAGCAGAACGAGGATCCTGCAACGGAAGCGTCCATCGTGTCCGTTCTTTGGACCGACGTTGTATGCACTGCACGAGCTATAGAGACCGAGGCAATACTGCTTGTAGAAGTCAGTAGCCAGGATCTTCTCGTAGTCACATCCAGCGTCATCGATATCGAGAACCATCAGGTTCCCGCCGTAAGAAGTCTCACTCTCCCTATGACCCTTCATGAATAGGGTCTGAGCAAGTCCGTGTCCCTTGAGGATGTGATCCTGCATGAGCTCCTCTAGGGAGCCCACGTAAGTCGTCCAGGTGCCTTGCTCTGGTGTTCCGTCGTGTCCCTTCCTTGATTTATTAACCGTGTTCTTAGTGATCGCAGTTTCAATCAGAAGGTCTAAGGGTTTCGTAGGCATCTCTCAGCCTCAGAAGTCGAGGTCAGCCAGGCTTGCCTTGACGCTTTCCTTATCAACAGGCACGTCGTATCCGTCTTCGTAGCTAGCGGTGATCACGTTGGACTTGTTCTGCTTCTTCGGTTGATAGCGGGTGCGTCCGCCTGCAATCTGAACAAGCTGTCCTGATGAAGCAGCAAACGAAACACTGTCGTGTGCAGGGATATCACCTTCAGGCTTCTCTGCTTTGTAGCGAGTGAATGCTCCACAGAGCTGAACGTCTTGACCGTCGTAGTCAGCAAGGAGCTTTGCGGTTCCACCTGACAGCTTCACTGCTGCTGGTGATGAGCCGTCTTCAATAGCGGAAGCAAGGTGACCGAACTGGACTTCGACCTTCTCACCGCCACCTTGGAATGAAGTCTTGACGACCTTGCCCATGATCACGCAGTTGTTCTGCAGTGGTTCAACTGCTTCGTTTGGATGAACAGGCCGGGCCATGATTGCATTCAGGTTCAGTGCAAGCGGGACGTTTTTACCTAGTGCGTTCTCTTCGATATCAACTTCGAGTGGACCAAAGACCATTGCCCTCATGATCTGCGAGCCTTTCGCTTTTGCTTTCTGCTTCTCTGCTTTCAGTTGATCGGCAGCAGTTTCAAACGCAACGATGTTTACCTTGAAGGTCTGATCGTTCGCTCCTTGTGTTCCTGCTTCCAATGACACTGAGCCATCAGCATTCTCAATGAGCTTGTCAATGTTTGCTTTGAGAACAATGCCGCCTTGACCTGCAAGTGCTGCGTTACTGCTTGGATTGATAATGTTAGACATTTTGTTTTGTACGTATAGAGTAATGTGACCTATGAGTTTCTTTATTCATAACAATCACAACACCAATATAACAACTAGAAAGATTGTGCGTGGATTATCTAAAAACTTTCTTGGATATCTAGTATTAACCTAACGTCGCCGTAGATTTACGCCTTCTATCCATTCTAGTCCCTTTATCTAACAGCAATAAAAAAACCCTATCTGATTGATAGGGCTGTACTTACAAATAAGACTATAGATTTTTCAGGCTTTCTCTCTGCTATGCGACAAGCATTTGAATTGTCTGTGCCTTCTGTGTCAGGACTACTGGGGTAGCAGCAGGAGCAGGCTTGTAATCCAGTGCTTTCCACATCGCCTTGCTTGTCTTCCTGAGTACGGAAGCTTGAGCATCGGTGATACCTCCAGCAACTAAACGCTCTAGATCACAGAACATCCAATCGCTTTCATTGACGGTGGGCTCAGTGTCCCTGTATTCGACGGTTGAACTGACAGTCAGAACGGCGTGTCTAGTCCCACGTCCTACAAGCAGTTGCTCTATCGCTGGAACGCTTGCTGCATCAGGGTGCTGTGCTGCCTCGATGATCAGATCCTGAAGTGCTTCCAATGTCCGAGGACGGTTGATACCAAGTGACTGACAGAGCCACGACAGGTAAGGCGTCTTGACCCTTGCCTTCCCACTGTTCAGCTCATCCATCTCGCTCATCAGGGTGAGCAGCCTGTTGTTGGTGACCCTGTTCCCATTGGTTGCGTACTTGTCTTGGAACTGACCTGCATACACAGAGAAGACAGGCACCATCACATCCACGCCAGGGACAACCGTTGTGCCTCCTGCCTGTGTCAGATCAACAGATGAAGCGATGGTTGTCTGATTAGCTGTGCTGACTTCACGGAAGCGTGTTGTTGCTGCCAGTTGTGCTTCATGTGTTTCACTAACTGCCACCATCATTCCGCTGACGTAAGGCAGTTCGATGATCCCCTTGCTTTGATTTACTACTTCTGTTTGTATCCCGAGTGTATTGAAAAACTGATTGATAGATTGCGTCTTCATTCTTTGCGACCATTAGCTTGTGCTTGTTTAAATTTAATCCCTTATAACTTCTGCCGTGACCTCGTTATCCATATCTACATTAGCAACAATACTCCAAAGTTTGAGTTCACTCGCATCCTTCCAGCGCTTACATAAACCTTAAAACAATAGAGCGTATAAGCTTCTATATCTAGCTGGGGATTAGCGTTATCCATAGACTGAGCCTGATGTCACTATGTTTTCATTACTTCAAACATCCCGTAATGCATACAAGGAAGGTGACGTTCCTTCCGACGAATATGACTGGGGAGCTAGACCATCATGGATGTTCTTTGATGTTTCAGGTAGAGCTCGATTTGGTGTGAAGAGAGTGGAAACAAAAAGGTTTGTACGCTTCGAACACATCAGGGTCGTCAGGAATGAGAAGAAGCATGGATACTGGTTTAACAGGAAGTCTTTCTGGTTCATTAAAGTCCCATTCTGTAAAAATGATAAGGACCTTCTCATCGCCAATATTGCAATTTGGTTCATCGCAATTCCTTCCTTTATGAAGATACTAGGTTCGGTAATGACCTACATTGCTAATGCAATTGTTTCGCAAGGAACTTGAAATAAAGCAGACAAAGAAAAACCGCTCTAACTATCCAGCTGAGCGGTCTAACTTTGTACCCTATACCCCTCAATTATAAACAAAGATACAGAGACAGCGTGGCTTACATCACTGTCGCTGAGCTGATTGTATCGTAAAGACATCCTCAATTTGTTCTTCCAATGAAGGGAGAGCGATATCAGCTTTAACCAGTGTGGCATCCTTCAATCGGAAAGCATCCACCTTGAACTCACCTTGCTGTATCCGTGTCCGTTCCAAGAATGATTGCTCCACCTCGATTGTGTATTCCATACCGAGCAATGCAAACAACTTTGTATAGACATAATTCTGCTGATAGGCAGTTGTCTTGTTCGTTTGAAATACCCAAGTCGTTACGTCAGCTGATACAAGCCACTCATTGCAGGGATTCTGATTTACAAAGACATCAACGATGCGGTGATCCAGGTGGTTACTGATTTCCTTATGCTTATATGGGTTCATCATTAACTAGTCCTCCTCTTAATTAACAATAGCACCGACAATGCACCTCTGCGTTTAATTCGTTACTACCATTTTAACCCCACGGCTGCATAATTATGTGTGTATATTGGTAAGGAGTGTCATACATAGGCACACAATACCCTATACAGATAACATTATGTCCAAAAGAAATGGCAATTTAGAGATCAGGCATACCTTCCGTGCCGAGACAGAGTTAAGCGAACTGTTCGAGGGTTACCTCAAGCTTGGTGGATACAACAAAAGTGCCGTCATCAGGAACCTTTTGCAAAGCTGGATCGATCAGCAGCGTGAACTTAACCAGGGAGCCCGATGAACTCCACTACAGAGAAGGTTATAAATCCAGTGAATAACTCTAACGAACTGACTGGTATTGATGCTGTAAAAGATTTCCAAAGCAAGGTCTCTAGCTTTGCTACCAACAATTCAGGAACACAGGAAGTATCAGCAGTATTTACTGTTTCACCTATCTTTAAGGATGCGGCAATTATTGTTGCTTCATACCCAGAGAGGCGGGCGGATGTTATACAAGCAATCACGGCTTCACTTCCCAACCTGAGTTACACACAAGTCTCGACAGCAGTAGAAGCAGCGAGCAAACAAATTGAAGAGCAGGACAACTTCTATAACCTGTCCCTAGCACCTGAAGTCAAAGCTGAATTCACACTCGACGACATCTTGCCTTCAACAGTTGCAAGCGTTATCGAGAAAGACTGCTCTCAAACTGGAGCAAGAGAAATTGCATCAGCACTGATGATGCTGACTTCAGCTGCTTCTATTATTGGTTCTAAGGTTGAGATTATGTCAGGAGTGCAGCGTAAGCCTGTGCCTCCTAATCTTTACTTCTTCATCACTGGCAATAGCTCCAAGAATAAATCCATTGCTATGGAGCCGTTCGTTACTGCAATGACAGCCTTGTCAGAAGCAAAGGAACGTGAAGTCGCTGAGAAGCTGGAAGCTATCAACAGAAGTAATGATGATGCCCTAGCCAAGAAAGAAAAGATTGCCAAGGTTCAACAGAACAGGCAGGACTTCTTCTGGGAAGTTGGTTCTTTCTCACCTGAAGCAGTAAGCAAGGTGCTATTCCGTCAGGAGCCACGAGCAGGTTTCCTCATCCACCGTGATGAAGCATCTGGACTATTCCATTACAAGCGTTGGTCTGGTGGTGCTGGTGCGATGAGCAACGCAGGCGATAGCTCTACCGATGAGTTCTCAAACATCCTGATTACTGGATGGAACCAGAGCCTCAAGGTCAAGAGCATTCGTGTTTCTGATGACAAAGACCGAGCAGCGAGAGACCAATCACTGAGCATCTCTGGTTGCCTGCAGAACAAGTACCTCTCTGAGTTCCTTGACTTTGCTATCGACAACAACGGTTGGACAAGTCGCTGGGTCTTTGTTCGTGCCAATGACGGAACGACAGAGAAGAAGAAAGCACCGCTAGAGCGTGTGTCTCCAATTACTTCCTTTATGGAGGAGCGGTTAATCCCCTTCCTCACCTCCATACGCACAGTCAATCTTGCTGGCGAGAACAGCAGCACCACACTGGTGTTTGACCCTGATGCACAGGAAGAGTATTCACAGTTCCACTCAAGGGTGGATCTTGAAGCCGAGCGGTTGCACGAGGCAAACACGGAGCCTGCTTATGCCACCTATCTAAAGAAAGGTCAGGTGCGTGTATTGAAGTTCGCTTTGCTTATCCATCTGTTTGAAGCTCTCAAAGGTGCTCGCAAAATCGAGATGGCAGCAACTCCCGATCATCCCTTCGCTGAGGAAACCTTCAACTGGAAGGACAACGTCTGCACAGGCGTCACATTGGAGACGTTAAAGAAGGCAATCAAGCTGGAGTACTGGATCCGTCAGGAGTATCAGCACATCAGTGAGGACGCTTGCTCTGCTTCATACCTGGCTGAACACGCATTAGAGAAGCAGATAGAGCTAGACAAACTCCGCTCTGTTCTTACAGCGGTTCGTAATGTTGGAAGCATTCGTGAGAACGAATTGAAGACAAAGATTCGCTCACGTACCTTGTCCTCATCTGAAATCACAAAGCAACTGAAAGAGCTGGCTCGTCGTGGTTGTATTACCAGGACACCAACAGGTCGAACTAACGAACTGAACTACGTCAAATCCATTCGTGATTGATTGAATTTCAATCCGATTTCAATTAATTATCTCCTTTGCTGGGCTTTGACCCAGCTTTTTTATGTCTCAAACCCATTGCAATTACTGACTTCACAGGGTTGTGCAGGGTTAATCGTTTCACTTTCTATTGCTTTAACCCTGTACGGATTTAATAAGACGCTTTTAAAAATATTATTATTATTAGCAGGATTGAGGCTATGACTGGGTTCTTGATTTTCAAGAAGAGGAGATGTTTTTTAAAAGCTACACAGGGTTACACAGGGATGCTCTACCCGCTTGCTCCTGCTCTGCGACATTCAGAAAAAACATAATGCCCTTTCTGAAATGAGAAGCACTGCTACTACTGACTTAGGCTCCATACGGTGAGAGCGTAGTGTGAAAAACGTGCAGGGTTAATTCAAATAGCAATTTACTCTAACCACTTACACAGGGTTGATTCACTTACACAGGGTTAAATACTTCACTTAATCCAGATTGTTTAGATAGATTGGAACTGTTAATCGAATATCAATAATGACCAAGTTCACGTTCAATCCTTCACCTGAACCCCTCAAAGTTTTACAAGGTGGGATCACATCTGCTGCACCGGGACGTCCCAAGAAAGCTAGCGATCAGGGCAGCTCCGGTGGCATTGACACCGCCGAGTGATCCATCCGAAAGAACGATGGCCCCAGCGATGGTGAGCGCTGCTGCCGCAGCGCCGCGTTTGCCGAGATGTTCACGCCCCACCAGAACAGCGATGGCCAGGGTGAAGACGGTCTCAAGGTTGAGCAACAGTGAACTCGATGCGGCTGGTAACCGCGCCAGGCCGTGAACCAGGGCAACGGGCCCGACGATCCCGCCCAGAAGGATCAACCCAGCCAAGGCAGGCGCATCACGCCGTTGGAGGGGGCTTTCATCCTGGGTTCGGCCTTTCATCAGCCGAACAATCGCCAGAGCCAGAGTCGCCCCTGCGTAGAGCAACCCGGCAATGCTCAGGGACGAACCGCTGGCCGTGAACGTACTGATCAGTGGGGCGCTGCATCCGAACAGCACGGCCGCAGCGAAGCCAGAGAGTTGACCGCATCTCAAGGATGCCATCGGTTTGATCGGGTTGCTGAACTTCACTCAGTTCTGGCTGCTGTCCTTGGAAGCATCCAGTGCGTTGCGCAACATCTGCGTGTTGCCTCTCAGGAGCACATCACCTTGACGAACACCCTGAAGGATTTCCGCTTGCCCCGCCGTTTGCTGGGCCACCACCACAGCAACCTGTTCCACAGCCCCCCGTTGATAGCGAAAGACCACCGGTGATCCATTGATCAGGGCAATGGAATCCTGCGGAACAATGAACCGTTGCTCGGAGGATGGGATCTGCACAAAGGCCGTGATAGCTGTTCCGATCGGTGGGAGTTGAGCATCAATAGGTTGCGCGCGGAGCAGCATCACGCGCCCGGCGGTTTGCGCATCAGGTGCCACAGCGATCACCCGTGCCTGCAGCGTCTGAGCTCCCGCTCGAACGCGCAGCAGCTGTCCGGTCCTGATGTTCGTGGCGAGTCCCGGTGACACGAGGAAGCGAAGCTCACCCCCTGTGACATCACTGATCTGGGCCACGTCTTCCCCCACAGACAGGACGGCACCGGGTGAGGTGCTCACAGCAGTGACCTGACCGGCAATTGGACTGCGAATCAACAGACGCCCTGAATCATCAGGCTTCCCTAGCGCTGAAGCCTTGGCAGCGGCTGCCCTGGCTGTCGTCGCGGCTGTAACGCTGGCGATGCGGCGGCTTTCCAGCTCCTGGGTCGAGAGTGCACCTTGCCGTGCCATGGGTTCGGCAAGGCGGTACAGGTATGCGAGCGAGTGCGCCGTGGCCTGCGCTGCATCGGCATCGGCGCGTACAGCAGCCGCATCAGCGCTTTGGACTTCTGCGATCGGTTCGCCAGCACGAACACGGGTGCCCGGTGACACCATCAGACGTAAAACACGTCCCGCCACAGGCATCCCCACGCTTGAGCGCGACGATGTTGCTGCTTCAACAAAACCAGTGATCGGACGTTCCGTGCCCGAGCTCAGTTCGGGGCGAACAGTGGTCAATCCCAATCGCCGAAGCTGGTCTTCGCTGAGAGCCACGCTGCCATTGGCATCCGCACGGTCCATCGCCGCAACCGATGGCGCAGAGACCGGCCGGCTGCTCTGGCGACCCACACCGATTCCAACCAGCAGAGATGCGGAGATCGCCAGAGGAAGAAGCACGCCGGGTTGGCGCAGGTGATGCGTGAGGTGGTTAAGGCTCAGGTTCATGACGGGAGAGAGGCAAGAGACGACGCCGAACCGTCGCGGGCGGGCAGCAGCCAATGGCCAAAGCGTGCATAGAGCGCCGGGAGCACCAGCAGGGTCAGGGCCGTGGAGGTGATCAATCCACCGAGCACCACCACAGCCAACGGTTGCAGGATTTCATTCCCGGCCCCGAAAGCGAGTGCAAGAGGCAAGGCTCCGAGTGCCGAGGAGAGGGCTGTCATCAGGATGGCGTTGAGGCGCTCCAGGCTTCCCTCACGGATCACCTCGCCCAGGGGTTGCCCTGCGCCGTGGCGGCGGTTGTAGTTGTCCACCAGCAACAACCCATTGCGCACGGCGATGCCAAACAGCGTGATGAAGCCGATCAACGAGGCGATCGATAGCACTCCTCCCGTGAGCAACACCGCCACCACACCTCCGATCAGGGCCAGGGGCAGGTTGAGCATGATCGCCACTGTGGCGGGCACTGATTTCACCGAAATCACCATCAGCACACCGATCACCACTGCGGCAACAGCGCTGTAGAAGACCAGAGACGCGGTTGCCCGCTCTTCTGATTCAAATTGACCGCCATAGCGAATGGTGTAGCCCTGAGGTAAACGCACATCCCGGGTGATGGTGCGCTGAATATCTTTCACCACACTGCCAAGGGGCCGACCGTTGACATTGGCCGAGACCACAATCAAGCGGGAAACATCTTCTCGGTTGACGATGTTGGCCCCCAGACCTTCCTCAACCCAGGCAACACTGCCGAGAGGAACGGTCATGCCATTGCTGAAGGCCACCGGCAACGAGCGGATGGCCTCCAGGTTCTGGCGAGCATTCTCCTGAAGCTGCACGAGCACATCGCTGCGCACACCCCCTTCCACCACGTGGCCCACCACCTTGCCGTTGAGCGCGATCTCCACTGCTTGCGACAGCTCCTCCACCG
Organism: Synechococcus sp. SYN20; assembly: GCF_014279555.1. NCBI lineage: Bacteria > Bacillati > Cyanobacteriota > Cyanophyceae > Synechococcales > Synechococcaceae > Synechococcus > Synechococcus sp. SYN20. Next base: position 701,743 of record NZ_CP047959.1, read on the forward strand.
TGAGCCCGAGCGCCGCCGCGAGCGGGCGGTCGTAGTGGATCTGCACCTGGGGAATCGGCAGCTGCGGTTCCAACTGCAGATCCACCACTCCATCAATGGGTTTGATGGCCTTCTCCACCGCCTCACCGATGCGGCGCAGTTCGCCTAAATCGGTGCCGTAGATCTTGATTGCAATGGCACTGCGCACCCCCGAGAGCACTTCATCCATCCGATGGGAGATGAAGCCGCCGATGTTGGGAGCTACGCCGGGAAGCTTAAGAAAGGCTTGCCGCAGCTCGGCGATGGCAGCGGGCCGATTCGCCATGGCCTTGTCACTCAGTTCCACATCCACATGAGCCAGGTTCACACCAGCTCCATCGGCATCGCCTGGAGCGCGGCCCGTGCGCACCTGCACCCACTCAAACAAAGGGTTGTCTTGCAGGGAACGGGTCAGAGCCAGCCCTGCTCGGTTGGTCATCTCCAACGACACACCTGGATACAACAACATCGAATTCACCAATGACTTTTCGCGGAATTCCGGAAGAAAGACCCGCCCCAAGGCCGGCAAGATCAGGGTGGTTGCCACGATCAGGGCCAGTGCGATCGCCAACACCCGCTGGGGTGAGCGCAGGACTAGATCCAGGATCGGGCGGTAGAGCCGCTCGGCCTGGTTAGCCAGCCAGGTGTTCTCCTCTGGCAGCTCCGCAGGCGCGAGCAGGATCGCGCACAACGCGGGTGACAGGGTCACCGCCACCAATGTGGAGGCCGCGATGGAGAGAAGATAAGCCAGGCCCATCGGCGCAAAGATGCGCCCTTCCACGCCGGTGAGCGAAAAGATCGGCGCAAACACCACCACGATGATCACGGTGGAGAACAGCACGGGCTGGCGCACCTCTACCGAGGTGTCGAACACCACCTGCAGGGGCGATTTGGGCGTGTCGCTGGCCCGGTTGCGGCGCAGCCCCCGATAGCAGTTCTCCATGTCGACGATCGAGTCGTCGACCACCGAACCGATCGCCACCACCAGCCCACCCAGGGTCATGGTGTTGATGCCCAGGCCCAGGCTCTTCATCAACATCAGGCCAATCAGCAGTGACAGCGGAATGGCGATGAGGCTGATCACGGCGGCGCGCCAGTTCATGAGAAACAGCACGATCACCACCGAAACGATCACCACCCCCTGGAGCAGCGACTCGCTCACATTGCGGATGGCACTATCGATGAAATTGCTCTGACGAAATGTGGTCTGGACCTGTACATCGTTAGGCAGCGTGCGGTTCAACTCAGTCAGCCGCTGCTCCACCGCCCGAGTCACGGTGGGTGTATCCACATCGGGCTGCTTGATCACCATCAGCACAACGGCGGGATTTCCGTTGAAACTGGCATCACCGCGTTTGAGCGCCACACCGCGCTTCACCTGGCCCAAGGTGGAGAGCAGTACCGGGCGTCCCTGCTCGCTCTGCACCGCCGCATCGGCGAGATCACTCACCTGCGTAACCTGAGCCAGGGGGCGAATCAACCGCTCCTGGCCACCCCCGATCAGGAAGCCCCCAGGGCTGGTAGCCATCGCCGAGCCAACACCCTCCATCACCGCCTGGAGCGAGACAGCCTGAGCCTGCAGCTCCTGGGGATCAAGCAGCACCTGAAACTGCTGCTCATCGCCGCCGTAGATCGTGACCTGGGCGACGCCGGGCACCGCCAGGATTGACTGGCGGTAAGAGCGCAGGATCAGCTGCTGCAGATCCATGAGCGATGTGGCGCCATCGCCGGTCACCGTGAAGGCAACCTGCAGGATCGTGCCCAGTGGCGAGACCAGTGGGGAGACCTCGGGAGCGTCGGCGTTGGCGGGCAGCTGGGCGCTCACCTGTTGCAGCCGCTCCGCCACGGATTGGCGGGCGCGGTAGATGTCGGCGTTCTGGTTGAACACCACCTGCACCATCGACAAACCCGGCTTGGAGGAGGAGCGCACGGTCTCCACCCCGGCAATGCCATTCACTGCCGATTCGATCGGCAGCGTGATGCGGGTTTCCACTTCTTCCGGTGAGAGCCCAGCGGCGCTGGTTTGCACATCCACCTGCGGCGGCGCGAAGGGGGGAAACACATCCAGGGGCATCTGGCTCACCGCCAGCAGGCCCCAGAGGCTGATGGCGATGGCTGCGGCAACGATCAGCCAGCGGCGAGCGATCGAAAACCGCAGCGTTGTGTTGAGCAACCGCTCAAGCATCCGTCTTCCTGCGGCGGTTCAGCCAGATAGCCCCAGCGGTGAGTACGACAACCGCGCCAGCTGCCAGGGCGGGAATGGGTAGAGCGGACGGGCTCGCCGTCGCGCTGTCCTGTGGCGCAGCGGCTTTGTTATCTGCTGCCGGCTCAGCCTGTGGTGTCTTCTTCGATTCGGCGTACAGCGAGAGGGCGCCAGAGATCACCACCTCGTCGGTGGGATCAAGGCCCTCGGTGATCACAACCCGGTCACCCTGTCTGGAACCCGTCACCACGAGAACAGGGTCGTAGGTGGTCTGGGTTTGCACGAACAGCAGTGGCTTGCCATTCGCATCGACTAGAGCAGTGGAGGGAACCGAGAGCCCATCCGGCCCTTCTTCCGGCGTTGCCGTGGCCACCCCCAACAGGGCATCGGTTTCGGCGTTGCGGCGCACCTGGCGTGCGTCGCCCTGCTGCTGAAACTCATCGCCATGGCCCACATGGGCAAGAGCGAGGGGGGCTGCGATGGGGGAGGCCAGCAGAGCCGTTGCAGCAAGGCTGGCGCTTCCCGCCAGCTGGAGGATTCGTAGAAGCAAAGGCCTGAGGAAGCAGTGGATGGGCGGAGGATGGCGCAACCGGGATGAAAAACAGATGAAACCGGCTGCGCGCACTAGGATCTGAGCCTCGTTGATCCGCCACGCTGATGCCCATGCGGATCCTGTTAGTGGAGGACGAGACGGATCTGGCGGGATCCATCCAGGCCGTTCTGCAGGACCACGGGCATGTGGTGGATCACTGCGTCAGCGGCCAGGACGCCTGGGTGCTGCTTGGCAGTGATCAGGCCCGCTATGAGCTGGGGATTTTCGATTGGATGCTCCCAGACCTCAGCGGCCTCGATCTGTGTAGGCGAGCGCGATCGCGGGGCCTGGAGCTGCCGCTCTTGCTGCTGACGGCACGCGGCGACACAGCCGATCGGGTCGAGGGGCTGGATGCCGGCGCGGACGACTATCTGAGCAAGCCATTTGCGATGGAGGAACTTCTCGCACGGGTACGGGCGTTGCAGCGGCGTCATCCCAGCTATCGCGCACCAGTCCTGGAAGCCGGCTGCTTCCGGCTGGATCTCGCCACGGGGCAACTGGTCGTGACAACAGCCACAGCTGAGATGAGTATTGAGCTGTCCACGAAAGAGCAGCAACTGATGAGCTATCTCATGGATCACCCAGGTCAGGTGATTTCAGGCTCTCGCTTGCGCAACCAACTGTGGAATCTCCAGCAAGATCCCATCAGCAATGTTGTTGCAGCTCAAGTGCGATTGCTGCGGCGCAAGCTTGCTGCTCATGGGCTTGCTTCCCCGATTGAAACCGTCCCGAGTAAGGGGTATCGGCTGAATCCGCACGCTGCGGTGTTGCTGTGATGACCATCCGAACGCCGGCGCATCGCCTGTTGTTTCAAGCTCGATTGAGGCTGGCGGGACTCTCCTTGCTGGTGATGGGTGCACTCCTATACGGCGCGGGTTTCGCGATGGGAAGGCTGTTGCTGCAGAGCCAGGAGAGTGCGATCCGACGTGAACTGCAGGCTCTTGCCGGAACCCTGCACGACAGTCTTAAGCCTGTCCTGCCGCAGAGAGCCCGGCCCACATCCGCACTCGTTGCGGTTCTGCCGGGCCTCTGTATCGCAGGAGAGCCTTGCAAGGCACCAGATTCACTGGTTGAACGCCATGTAATCAGTGCCACTGATCCCGACCGCTACAAGCTGCGTGTTCTCGATCAAAGCGGTGCTCTGATCGCCAGCTCTCCCGGGACTCCGGAGGCTGTATCTCCAGCTGCGGATCAAGGTTGGCAGCTCACGCAAGAAGCATTCGGCCAGCGCTGGCTCACCTATTCCATCCATCTCCACCACTCCAACGGCAGCGGAGAACCGGTGTGGGGCTTCCTCCAGATTTCACGCAGCCTGAACGATCTCGATCGGGAAGCCCAACAGGTGTTGTGGTTGGGTCATGGTGTCTTTCTGAGTGCGCTCTTGGCGATCGGCGCGGCCAGCTGGTGGCTGGCTGGATTGGCGATCGCACCACTGCTAGAGGCCTATCAGCGTCAGGAGCAGTTCAGCGCTGACGTCGCGCACGAATTACGCACGCCTCTTGCCAATCTCTTGGCGTTGGTGGAGGCAGAACGCCCCACACGTTCCATGGTGGCTGAACAGCCGTCAATCCAGAGCTGGGATCGGGTGCTTGTCCAGGGCCGGCGCCTGCAGAACCTGATCGGCGACCTGTTGGTGCTCGCCAGCCTTGAACGACCCTGCGAGCGGGAGCCGGCAACGGTGTGTGATCTCGCCGAGATCACGGCCGATGTGATGGAGGATTTTTCAGAGACAGCTGCGGCTGCTCAGGTGAGCCTGATTCACACGTCATGGATGTCCAGTGCCAAGGTGCTTGGGGCGGAGACAGAACTCAGCCGGCTTGTGATCAATCTGCTGAGCAACGCGATGCAGCACAGCCCAGCAGGTGGCGCGATCGACGTCTCCCTGAAGCACCAGGGTCGCCATTTCCAGCTTTCAATCACCGACAACGGACCTGGCATCGCTGAGGAGATGCAGGGCCGAATCTTTGATCGCTTCACGCGACTGGATCCGTCTCGCTCACGCCTCCAGGGTGGCAGTGGGCTGGGGCTGGCCATCGCGCAAGCCATCGCCGTCCGCCATCGCGCAGCAATCCAGGTGCACTCCAGGACTGGATGCGGCAGCTGCTTCTCCCTGGAGATTCCGGCGGCTGAGCCACCCCATTGACTCTCCACCGACTGGAGTGTTTACGGTGGAAGCAGTCGCCGTCCTCCTGTGCCTCTGTTGATGCCTCCAGTCGCCGCCATACCTGTGCCTGCGGTGGTTTCCGCCTATCGCTCCCCAAGCTGTGGCTGCTGCAAAGGCTGGCTGGACCACCTCAGGCAAGCCGGCTTCACAGTGAAGGACTACGTGACGAGCAACCTTGCGAGCATCAAGCAGCGCTACGGCGTTCCACCTCAGCTGCAGTCCTGTCACACCGCCCGGATTGGGGGTTACACGGTTGAGGGTCATATTCCAGTGTCGGCGATTCAGCGGCTGCTGAAGGAACGCCCACAGGTGGCCGGAATTGCCGTACCCGGTATGCCGCTCGGTTCGCCCGGCATGGAATCACCGTTCAAGACAGAGAGCTACACGGTGTTCACCTTCACCGAATCCGGCCGGACCCAAGCCTTCCAGACGGTGGAGGGTGATGGCTAAGCCGGAACTCAGCGCTGTGCGTCTCTACAGGATGGAGACGCCCGAGCATGCCTGTCCGTGGGGGCAGCGCGCGCTTCAGCTCCTGCGCGCCCAGGGGATTCCGTTTGAGGATCATCCTCTGCGCAGCCAGGCGGAGGTGGAAGCCTTCAAGCATGCCCACGGTGTGACCACCACGCCGCAGGTGTTTGCCGGCGCGGAGCGCATTGGGGGCTACACCGAGCTGGCGAAACGGCTTGGTGTCACCGCGGAAACAGCAGAGGTGTCCTACGCACCAGTGATCGCTGTGTTCCTGAGCGCTCTGTTGATCAACCTGGCATTAGGGGGCGAAATCCGGGGCTACATGGGCCTGGCGATCTGCCTGTTGGCGATGCTCAAGCTGATGGATATTGCGGCATTCGCTGCAAGCTTCCGCAAATATGACCTGCTCACGCAGCGTTGGCAGGCCTGGGGAAAACTGTATCCCGCTGTTGAGCTATTGGTGGGACTTGGGATGCTGCAATCGGCCGAGAGTATGGGCCTTGAAGCTGTGATTGGCGTGACAGCAGTGCTTCTCGGTGTGATGGGCATGGTCTCCGTCGGCAAAGCCGTGTTCGTCGATCACCTGGCACTGAACTGTGCCTGCGTGGGCGGCAACTCCCGCACACCGCTGGGGGTGGTGAGCTTCGCTGAGAATCTGATCATGGGGCTGATGGGTTTGGCGATGTTGATTCAGCCAGTGATGGCTCTTGCTTCTGGGGGTGCGTTGTGATCAGCCGGCGCTCCTTTCTCGCCCTGGCAGCCGGTGGCACTGCAGCAGCCTCAGTCGCGGCTCTGCGCCATGGCTGGGACGCAGATCCACGGAGGAGCATCAACGCGGCGGCGACGTCGCCAGTGCGCTCTCAAGCTGGCCTGCTGGAGCTGGATCTGGTAGCGCAGGAAACGTCCATCAGCATCCCTGGCACATCAGGACGGGCACTCACCTACAACGGCTTACTCCCTGGCCCCCAGCTTGAACTGCAGCCTGGTGATGCGGTGCGGATCCAGCTGCACAACCGCCTGACTCAGCCAACGAATCTGCACTACCACGGCCTGCACATTCCACCCAGCGGAGCAGCCGACAATGTGTTCCTGAGGGTTGCTCCTGGCCAGCGACAGAGCTACAGCTTCTCCTTGCCGGACAATCACCCGGCGGGCCTCTTCTACTACCACCCCCATCACCATGGAACGGTGGCTGACCAGGTGTTTGGTGGCCTGGGTGGTGCGCTGCTGGTGAGAGGCGATCTCGATCGCATCCCTGAAGTGCAGGCGGCCCAGGAAGAAGTGCTTGTGCTCAAGGATCTTCCAGCCGCCAACCAGCGCTCCGGTTCTGGTGTGATGCTTGGCCGAGAAGGCTCGATTCTGAGCGTGAACGGCCAGGTGAAGCCCGAGCTGCAGGTTGCAGCCGGCGGCTTGCTGCGCCTACGCCTTCTCAACGCCTCCAATGCCCGCTTCTGGCGACTGGCGCTGGAGGGTCACACCATGCATCTGATTGCCACTGATGGTGGTGCACTGGAGCAACCACTGCCGTTGCAGGAGTTGCTGCTGGTGCCCGGCGAGCGTGCCGATGTGTTGGTGCAGGTGGGAGAGGATCACCATTCCATTCACCCCACCACTCAAGATCTGAACCTTGTTCATGATTGATGGATTTGAAATAGCCCAACATTGTTGCGACATCAGGAGTATCAATGAAAGGAGTTTCAAGATCCTTCATCTGCTCTACAGCAGTAATCAAATCCTGATAAGCGGTCTCTCGTTTTGCCGTTAGTTGTTCCTGAATGCTGTCGTAGAAGTCATCACCTGAAAAGGAGCTGACTTGTGTCTCTTCATCCCAACCAGCTTCATCAATTGCTTCGCTTATTCTGGAAGACTCTCCATCTAAATCAAACCAGCAATGCTTTACGGCTGGGTTTTCATCTGAGAAATCGTGAGAGCGGATATTGCTTGCAAGGATCGCATAGACAGGATCCTGGGGTTCGCCTTGGCAGGAATACGACTGACAGACGACAGCCTGCACTGAGACAGGGAGATTGATACGAGCGGGTGATATGACTCCGTAGTAATCCGAATGGAATAGCAGTACCCGTCCGCCATTACGTGTTTCGACTAGCTCCATAGGAACAGTCATATCCATCTCGTGCTCCCAAAAGCCACCACCAGGAACAAACGAGCGTTCCTTAAATTGATCAGCCCATTCGCTCTCGTCGTTCTTGCAGATGAATGCGACTTTGGATTGGGTGGATATTCCCATGATTAGTTCTGATTACCTTAGTTGTAGCAATGGTTCTCGGGTTGTTTGCTCCCGATCGTGCAATGCTCACCGCCCTGCATAGGCAAGGATCGCTGTTTCACCTGGACGTGTCTTGGTCAAGTGCGCAACTCTGCAAGCGGCCATAGGTGAGACGCATGCCTTAACGATGATGCGCCTTTCGTATCGGCTGCCGCTTTTACGGATGGTGACGCTGTAAGTACGTAGTTCTTTCATACACCTGTTGTAGACCAGCTGCATCCCCTCTGTCAATACACCGTGCCTCGACAGTGGCGCACAGAGCCTTGTCCTTGTAGGGTCATTATGTTCAAGTCGCTTGCCATACCTATGCCTAGCCCTAAATCGATCAACCTCCGCATCCCTGCTGATTTACTCGAAAGCATTGATGCAACTGCCTCTGCTTGCGGCATGGATCGTTCCAATTGGATCCGTCTGGCTTGTAGCGAGAAGCTTCAAGGCATCACCCCTCAGGCCCCTCCCGTATCTATCGACGATATAAACGTCGTGGATGAGAGAGCAAGACAGGTCGTTAAGGACCTAATTTCTCGCATCGACAAGCTGGAAGCTCATTGCTTCGGTGCTCAAGACCCTTTCTCTTGACTAACTGCATCCTCTTTGTAGTGACAACGTGTTGACAGCTGGGGTATGCGAGGTGTAGAACTGAGGCATGACAAACCTCCCGCTTCTGTTACGCACTCCTATCTCAAGCCTCAGCGATTTACCTGATGAGCTGGTGGGTGCTCCCATCGATCGCATAGAGCTGCTGCCTTATCTCGGCAATTGGGCTTTCATCGATGGCACTGTTGTTAAGTATTCAGCTATTCCACCTGCAGCCAAGGAAGAGATACGGGCCACTACTGGGATCAGTAACTTCAAAAGCTTTGTCTTAATGAAAGACGCTGAAGTTGAGATCTCAAACAATAATCTACTTCCAGAAGAGCGTGACAAAATACCACTAGATCATTTATGGCTCCACGTAAAAGAAAGTCAGCGCATCGCCCTATACGAACAGAATAGTATGTTTGGTCAGATAGTGTTATATCAACGGGGTAATAGTTCATTATCGTTGGGGACAATTTGTAGTCCTCCTTATTATTCTGATCTCAGGAAAGGTCTAGAGCAGGTAGGTAGATGTACGGACAGTGGCTTTTTTGCTGATATGGATTGCCTTGCTTCCACAATTTTATTCACTCTTCCTTTGGTTGAGCGAGCACGAATTATTAATCAACTTTGTGATGATGCATTGGCAATGGTGAACGAAGGCACCATGCATCTAACTTGCGATAATGCCATTACGTTTAAAGCGGCGATGGATAATTGCTGGCGTTCTGAATGGATGATCAAAGCTGGAGTGAAAGGCACTGTCAACCGTGCCGGGAGACGCACTACTACTCCTCGGACACAGATCTTTCACGGTCAGCGTCGAGTTAAATCAGTTGGGGTTCCAGCATTGCATAAGGAAAAAAGCGCCAAGGGGTTTGCGTAACGCCTAACGCATACAACCTTAAAGAAAATATAAAGACCCTATATGGCCCTAAATATGCTGCAAAAAATTTCATCGATATATACAGACCCCCCTTCACTTCACAGCCGCTCAGAGGAAAACCGCCCATAGGCTGGTAAAAATGCTACAAAATTTTAGACGTGTTTAATACCCTCTGTACCCGTATCGGCGGTCAAACAAAAAAAATAACTAGCTTATGATGCTAACCAATGTTGTTAGATATTATTTCAATCACTGCAGTTAATCACAGCAAATCTAAATCAAATGTATTTCATTTATCTTTACGATTAATCAACGCACGATAATACTTTGTGTTGTAGAATAAATGTAATCGAATCGATACTAATATGAAGTACCCGTTGATCACCATAGATACAATCACCAAGTTCATCAGCCTGGTGCGGGGTGGTATGCCTCAAGCATCTGCTGCTACTGCTGTTGGGCGTGACGTCAATGCACTGCGCTTGTGGATTCAACGCAATGGCATGGAGATGCCACATGTTCGCAAGCCTGTGACTGGTGATGTGATGTCCTATGTCGATGCGTATCGCTCAGGTCGTATGACACAGAAGGAGATCGCCATTGCCTGTGGTTGCAGTGGTCCCTATGTCAGCAAGATGCTGGCTCAGTACACCGATGAACACATCAGATCAAAGCAGGTCAAAGCCTTTCGCCAGATCATCGACCACATCAAACAGAATGGCGGCAGACCTAAGGCAACGGCACGGCTTCTTGGCATTCCGTTCAACAGCACCAAGTTCTATACCTATGTACGTGAGCAAGGTATTGACCTCCTCACCCATCAATTTGCTGGTCTTGAGTATGGCAGCTGGTTAGTCGTTGCTGGTGACTGGACGAAACAGGGTAGCAATTATTTTGTGCGTGCTCTTTGTAAGAAGTGTGGCAATACCTTTGATGGCGTCAGCCTTACAAACCTGAGGTCTGGCAAGTCCACCTGCTGTCACAACTGTTCCATTGGCTATACGCATGGCCGCCTGCAAGTGAAGTGCCTGACTACTGGTGATACTTTCAAATCTATTAGAAACTTTGCTGATGCTATCGATATGTCTGATGCCTATCAGACGTTACGCCTTCAGCTCAAGCAACAGCCTTCAATAGTTATCAACGATCGTGAGTACTCATTAATCCACAGTTAACAGGCAGGGCAAGCCAACAGCCCGAACAGCCTTTAACGCTCGCAAGCTCGCTCTGTTAACAGCCCTTTGACTGTGACAAGCACCTCCTCCTCTACCCAAGCAGTGAGACAGCACATCGCTGTTGTCGCAGTCGATTACAGGGGTGTCCCAAATGTCTCACTATTTTCGTGAAACTTTTCGATTAAATCTAACGCTATCGAATGTGACTAACTCTTACTGAGGTGACTGATTAGTCACATCCGTTTCTGTTGTTGCATCTGGTTGACGTAGCCACTGTTCTGTGGTTACTCTGTTCGCAGACAGGTTGTTGACGGTTGGCGGGACGCCTACCCAACCGAGACCTCGAAGCTACGGCAGTGCAACGTTCATAACTCCTTATCTATGACTTCTAATGTTCACATCAAATTTTGCTGTCCGTACTTTTTCTACGGCTAACCGTCGCCAAAGCTTCGGTACCATCCGCTCAGCTATTGGCTCCACTGCTGTGACGCACACGATTATCCGTCGTCGCGCATCTGTTGGTACCTCTGTTTAATGCCGTAGAGCTGTCGTGCTTTTGTTAGGCATTTGTCTTTGACTTATGCCTACAAGCAGGGCACAGTCAGGCATATTTAGTAACATACTTCTTTCCCTATCTATATCCTCTATACAATAAAGAGGGTTGCTATTATCACTAATCTCGGCTACAATATTGATATGGGGAAGAAGCATTCCTCCTTGTAAATAACTACCACCACTACGATAATGACTACTGCTATCTCAGCACCAGCACTGCCTACGATTTCTGTCAATACTCTTTCACAACAACAGCTAGCTGACCTTCGGGTTGCGTTGCTTCAGAGCTCGGACCACGCTTTTGATTATCTGTTTGAAGGTTTATCAGATGCCTGTCGTGAGTATGCCAGTAACCTTCTCAGCGCTCAACTTAATGGTGCTTGCGACCCTGATACTGGACTTGAGCTTGAGCCTACCGATGAAGCCATTGATAGCCTCAGCGATGACCTGTTCGCTCTCGTTGGATTGAATGTAACTGTCGTCGGTTCAGAAGCAACAGCTTGATTTCTGTCTGATAAGCAGGGCGGGTCATATTTAGTAATAAGTATTCCGCCTTGTTCTATTCTTTATACAATAATGAGCCCCCCTGTTATCACTTATCCTTGCTAGGGTATTATCAGTAAGGGACAGATAAAGCCTTACACATTAAACAACTACCACCACTGTAAATACTATGACTACTTTTACTACTACCTCAGCTGTCAGCACACTCGCTCAAGTATTCGCTGCCCGCTACAGCGTGGTGTCCATCGACTTTCTTTGGACTGCGATTACTGGGTTTGAGGACTTCACTGTTTATGCCAGCACTGCTGAGGCTGGCGTGCTTTCAACCAAGGTCCCTGCCTTTGACTACAACAGAGACCAAGATGAAGCTGATATCCGTGAGCTATTGATGGCTGCTCTCGATAGCACTGAAATCATTACGGACTATACCGTTGAGTTTGGCGGAACTCTGTTGCTGAATGACGAAGGTAAATATCCACAACTCAAAGGCAATGTAACTGAGAGTTCGCCTGTCTCATTCTCATTCTGATTGTCAGGCTCTACGGAGCCCTGCGTCTACAGAACCAACAGCCTTGCGCCTTATCAGGCGCTTTAGGGCGGGGTGGTCTTCATTGACCTTGTCCTTTCCATATTAAAAACTACCACCATAAAAACTATGACTACTGCTACTAGAACTACCGTCGCTACCGTTCGTCAATCAGAAGAGTTTACGCTTACTGAGCGTGTGATTTCCGAGCACATCAATAGCGTTGAAGGTGTCGATGCTCTGCGTTTTACAGACACTGCCACCGCCCTTCACTACACACCATACGCTTTTCAAGATGGTGAATATGTCCAAGCTGATTGCGCTCCACAGTGCTTTGACATTGATGATTTCAACTCGCACACAGCTCCTTTAGTTGCTGCTGCTCTCAATGAGTATTGCCAGACACACGAGGTTGCTAACGGCCTGCTTGCTGTCAATCCCGACAACAGCAGTGAGCTGCTGCTTTATCGCTACTGATTGATACATATCTCCCACCTAGCGGTGGGCATTTTTCAAAGTGGTTCAGAAGGATTAAAAGTTAGTGAGCCAGTTGTGCCAGGTGACAACCGAGCTGAACCAACCAATATTTCACATTCATTTACTGGAGAAAACAAATGCTTATTAAAGACCAAGATGGTAACTATATTATCAAGCCTCGTCAGCCAGGCTACGAAACAGTTCCACTCGCAGGTGCTGTGGCTTGGGATTTAAATGCTGACACTAACTCCGTGGGCTTTGACGCTCCCGCAGAGTTTGCGGCAGGTGGTGCCACCATTACTGCTGCTTACGCTGGCGTAATGCGTGGGCTTGAGCTCATCCCTCTATATAGGGCAGGTCAAATCTCACGCCAAGCTCTCGTCAAAGAGTGTTTGTCTGCTTCCTGGGAATGCACTAAATCAAAAGCGGCATACATAATCGTCGCTGCCTTGATTGTTTCATTACTACCTGGCACAGGGATAATCTTCGCCGCTGCTTCGGTGGTTGGTATGAGCGTCTGTTCTGTCCGTTTGGTGCGGGCATTCATTGATGCTCTTGATGACACACAAGTCTCTGCTTTACGCAAGGCTGCTGCTGAAGCTGGTGTCACAATTCAAGGCCTGCCTGTTGATGAAGCACCAGCCAAACCTTCTGCTGCTGGCTATTCGGAGACAGACCCGCTGCCTTCCTTCGGCTGATACAAACAACGCCTGCTATCTATTGATGGCAGGTATATATTCTCTTAACATTTCGTCCTTATCTTTTATCACTATGAACACGACTATTACTGTGCTGTTTTACATAGCAGCCATTGTCCACTGCCTCACATCACGGGTGATTGCTCCGTACCTACAAGCAATCTTCACTGAGCTGACTGCTGATGTTGAAGCACCTGCTCCAACAGTGCTTGCTGTTGCTGCACCAGTCAAAGAGCCTGCGACTAAAGCACCAGCAACGCCACGTCCTGCCCGTCGTCGAAAGCCAAAGACCCCCTCAACAATCACTCGCTTGAGGGATTCATCTTTGGCACCTGCAGCTGATGATGCTTCTATTACCGAGGTTTCTTGATGAAACTCCAACCCCTGCTTGCCATTCCGTTTGTTATCGGTATGGCTGCTTGCTCTGCTCCCCTAACGATAGAGGCTTCAAGCCGTGCAGAAGCGATGGCAATCTGCGCATCCGAAAACGAAAACGTTATGCGTCAGGTCAAAAAGGAACAACAGCTAATCAAGGCTAAGCCTTACCTATTTGATAGAGACCGTGAAGACTTTTACGATAACTTCGAATGGGACTTCCTTCATTCAGATAAATTCGAGACAGTGACTATCATTAAAACGTATTGTCAGCCACGCCCTAAACAAAATCATAAAGGTGTTTGGTTTGTGACTGGCTACATAGAGTATTTAACAGTCCCAACTGAAGCTCGCCTTCTCGGTGGTGCCAGTGAAGTGAAGCAAGTCATCACCTCTTATCCAACTGCTTGGAAGGAATGAAATACATTTCGCCACCTGAGTTATCCCCATACGACAAGCAGAGGTACATCGATGACTTGGAATATCGCCTGCTTGTCGATCTCGATAACGTTGGTGAAAGACACGCTCGGTTGCGTTGTCTCCTGAACCTCGCCCCGTATCCACCTAAGGATTAAATCACTGGGCATTAGTGTCAGCATTTTTCGGTGGTTCGTTTTTGGCTGATCACTATGTAAGGCCCACCTCTCATCTACTGTTACTAGTAGCTAGACTTAAATCTGAATAACAGTAGTAATGCTAATACATTTCAAGGATTACAAATGAATAATACTTCTAAGATTACATACCCAATCAAAGCTAATGCTTCACTCAATGATGATGCAGTTGTAGCACAATTACCTATTAACATCATCGATCAGCTCGGCCCTCTTGAGGAGTCAGGCTTTCATCTAATGCTTAACCGACGTGACCTCTTCTATAAGCACGGGTTAATTCAGTACACGCTTGGTGAACGCAAGGCTCACGTTGAGTTGGACTGATGTCTGAACATCTGTCACAGCTTGAGCGAGCACAGCTCGTCGCCGATACTTTTGTTCCGCAGGAGTCGCCAGGTGATTACTACGTCTATATCTACTTAGGCAAAGCAACTTACGATGCGTCTGCCTATGTTGTAATTGATGGGCAGGCACTGATGTCGAAGCGTATATGGCATGTCGATGAGTCACAAACTAATTGTGTTTCCTATACAGGGCAAGGATCTGGCAAAAGAATACGAGAGAAACAAAACCACCCTGTATTCCCATCGTCTCAGCTACGATTGAAAGTTAAGGAAGGTATTTCTGAGCATGATTCAATCGAACTTGAAAAGCAAATAATTGAATGCCTAGGTTGCATCTGCGATGAAGCTAGGGTAGATGGCTGCTTAGTTAATCTCAGCTACTACAAGTCTGGTCCTCGCGTTAGTGCGTTTACTGAGTCTCATCTTTATCAGATACGAAAGAGTTCTAATGCAACCACTGCACTTCGAGTTGCGGCAGCTATTAAGGCAACCGCGTCAGACATTCTGTGTCTCCTACCAGACAAAACCATCATTCATCGTGGCAGTGCTGCTGAGTTAGCTCGCAAACTAGAAGCTTCATCTGCCAATATAATTAACTGTTGTCAGGGTACATATCTTGGACTCTGGAACAGGAAGTATTCTACCCCGCTTTATTTTTGTTACTTCAAGGACTATGAAGATCTAAAAATTCGTCCAATGCTAACAACTCAAACTCATCGTCATAGACTGATGATTGCAAAGCGTGGTGGTTCCATGAGCGCTGTTATTGGAACAGCCTCAGAAATTAGTAGACATGATCTCTCAATTAAAAGATCTAATGAGTTACACCGTGTTGCTCAAGGTAAAAAAGAGTCTGCTTACGGTTGGTATGCGGCTTATGTTTCCGATCTCTTGTCATTAGATGCATTCTTGAACTCTTCTCTGCCATTGCCTGGCGAGTACAGACGCATGGAGAATGTGGATCTGTCTACTCTGTCAACAGTTACAGGCAGTGCAAGTTTTATCACTTCTTTTTATCCTCAGCTGAGAGGCAGTGACCTACATGCAGTCTGTCGTGGTAAGCAGAAAACTCACGCAGGGTTTACTGCACAATACATTGACTAACAATTACAAATCCGCACCTTATCAGGTGCTGTATTTACTTGTGTTCTTTATTGAGCCTAACCTCAATGACTACACTATCTCCTGTTGAACGTATACATCACGGCGGCAGACTTATCGTCACCAGCGGCATCCGTGACTGGGTTTCCACGGGTGTGGAACCCTATGACAGTGAGCCCAATCCAAATACCTTGAGCCATGACTTTCGCCAGCACACACTTGCTGTTCTCGTAAGTGAACACCTTGCTGGTAGTCAGCTCGATACCTCTGATGAAGATCACATCCTTAACCAAGAGGTTTATAAGAATCCTGGTTGTGGAGGGAGACTTCTCTCGGTGTGGCATAGGAATGGAACATCCAAGATCTACTGCATTACAGAAGATTGGGGTGGTCCACATAAGTACACGACTGTATTATTTGCGGTCGAATACTGAACACCAGTAAACATCCGCCCCTTATCAGGGGCCTTTTTCTTACGTGTTCTTTATCAGCATGACTGATGAACTCAACACAAGATCAGCCTCAAGCCGTCAGCTTCCTTCGTCCCGATGGATTTGTTGAAGGCTATGCCGAGCAGATCAAAGCTCAGTCGCAAACCATCTTTGTTCAGCGGCCCTCTGCTGACAGTGATGGTAGTTGCTTGTATCTAATCGATAGCAATGGCGGTCGCTGCTATTTGCCCAACACCATTCACCTGTATCTGACTGAACTATCCATAGTCACAGTCGAGTATGAGAATGAAATGTATGGCAAGCAGGACAAGCTGTTGATGTCCTTCACCACCACTGGGGGCGATGGTTTTACTACGAGATGCGGGATGATGAGCTACACAGCATCGTCACTGGTGCTGGGTCTGTCTCATCTCAATTCCGTTGCTCTGACTGGTGAGTTGGAGATCAGCTTCATCAGTAAAGGTGCGGCTGTCTTTGCAAGAGTTGCCTCGGCTACTCACAACGGTTACATCCCTGCTGCCCTGCCTAAGGAAGCGTTGGGTTACAAGCTTGACTTCGATCAGCTGCAAGACGGGTTGACCTTTATCAATCAGTCGATCACATCTGGTGATGCAGTACCTCCGAATTACTTCGGTCAATCTGAAGTTGAGCCTGAGCCTGTAGCTACTGAGCTACCTGAACTGGACAACCTGCTTGAAGACTTACGTAGTCCACGCAAGCGGGTAGCTAAACGTCCCCATAAAAATGCAGCTGCCGTAGAGGCAACTGCTTAAACCCTCTGCCCCCTGCCCTAACGGGTGGGGGCTTTTTTACTTTCCTTCTAAGTCGAGGCGAAGCTGCTCAGTATCAGTGTCATCAATAGGTAAGCCGTTACCTTCCTCATCTGTGAAATGCCAGCCCATACGCCTGCCTCTAAGCACAGCTGCATAGTGACTGCTCAACGTAGCCAACTGATCGGCTGCTGAATAAATAGCAACTGAATGATCTGATATTGCGTCAGCTACTTCCATTCCCCATTGCGTTTCCTCTGATAGGCATTGCATCTCATGCCTTGCCTGTGACTCAGCTTGTTGTTGCAGCATCTTTGTCGCAACCAAAATTACACCGACCAAACTCTCCTGCCTACCTACACCACGCTCCAGATCATTGACACAACCTGATGATTCGCAGTAATCGATAAACTCCAGTGACTTCAGTTTGATCTCATCAAACATCTCGTTGACAGCAATGTCATAGACGAACTGCATCTTCTTGTCTTGGCTCATTCCCTCCACTAGGTTCTTCACTTCAGCTTCGGTCGTGCATTCCTGTGCACGTAACCGAAGTTCTCTTTTAAGTTCCGACTCCATATCAATAGATGACGACGTTACCGTTTGAATCAACGGTCTGGCGCTGACCTTCAGTGACGACCGAGTAGTTCGGATTAGCACTTGACATAACAACGCTGACGTTATGGTCAGGTGTCTTCAAGAAATACAGCGGGTCTGCCTGCATTCCTGACGTTTGCTGTGCTTGCTGTGCTGCGATACCACCTGCATACTTATCTTGAAGCTTTTGCTCAGCACTGATATAACTTCCAGGCACATCAGCTTCTGATTGCGTAATGCTTACGCCATCTGATTGACTCATCTTTGGTTCACCAAATTTCATTGCCATCAATACTCCAGCAATCTCGTCGTCAGGGATTCCCTTAGAGCGAAGTGCCGCTAATGCTTGATTCAATTCTGCTTCTGTAATGTTGTGGGCCATTTGATTTCTCCTGTGTTTAGTTAGTAACTGTTATTAGTAAGCAGAACCTGCTCGCAATTCCATATTGACCTGCTCGGTTGCGATGCGTTGAGCTTGGTCGTATGGCATTGGTGCCACTGAACCATCGCTGCGTTGGATGGGCTGTTGCATTAGTTCGCCCACTCTTTGGTCGATCATCTGCTGAACGCCGAATTGTGAGTACTCCGTGGGCTGCATTGCGATGTCTTGCTCGCCCCTGAGTTGAGCGATTTCATCTTCAGCTAGTGCGGCCAGCATGTTCTCGGAGCCAACGATCTGCCTTGCTGCTGCAACGTTGTTCCTTGCTTCAGCAAGTGGGTCAAGTCCTACCGCTCCACTGCCGCCGATGTTGTTAGCCATCCGTCCTGCAATAGCAAGTGGGTCAGTAGGTAGGTAATCATTAGCCTGATTGCTGTATGCCTTGAGCCCCTCGATACCGACGACACCAACACCTGCTCCAAGTGCTGTCAGGCCAGCTGCATTACGAAAGCCTGGACTAGACAGATACTCGCGTGCATCTACAGCACGATCAGCAGCTGAACGGACGGTGTCGTTCTTCATGCCGTCAGGTAGTCCTTGCATAAGCTGCCTGGCTTGTGCTGCCTTCCGGTTGTCTGCCTTGATGGCTGCTTGCTGCTCTAGTTGCTTTAAATATGCAGCCTGCTCCTGTGGATTAGGTCCTCTAAAGAACCCTCTGCCATCAGGTTGCTGAGGTGTTTGGCCTGGGTTTCTATACTTACGTGGTGACATGATGTGCTCCGTTAATTAAATTCTATTGACTGTTGTTGTAGCTTGTGGGATTAAAACTGAATCATCGATTGTTGTTCCTCCTCTTTCTTCTTAGCGTTACGCTTACCGATTTCACTTTCGATAGCATCAAACTTTTGTGATGCCCATTGCTGTGTGCCCAGTGCTTTACCAGCTTGAGCACGGCGGTCTTCATCAATCAGCTGATCTACCAATGCCTGCTGTTGCAGCATCTTGGTGTTCAGTGATTGTTGTTGTGAACGCTTATTGAAACCAGTGCGTGACTTGTCCTTCTCTTGTTGAGCATTAGGATTAGCACGCATGACTTCATACTTATCTGTCAGCAACTGCTTGGCATTTTCTTTGTAGATATCGTAGTCAACGCCTGGATTATTCTCTGCAAAGTTCCTGCGTCGGCGTTCATCTTCAATGCTGTTACCCGTAAGTTCACCAGCAGCTAAGCCAGCCATGCCTCCACCAAACACGGTGCCAAGGACACGTGCGTTGTGCTGCCAGCCATCGTCTTTATCAAATCCTTCCTGCATGTCGTTAATAAACTGATTGCCTGGATGGGCTTGTGTTCTTGTGCCATCACGTTGACGAGGCAGAACTTCAGGAACAAATGCTCCTAGCTTCCCAAGTCCTTTGCGTGCTTTCACTCCACCCCTCAACCGAATGGAACCAAGGTTTGTAAGTGCCGCACCACCAGCTGCACCGAGGATTGCACCAGCTGTACCGAGGAGCGTGTCGTTTACAGGCAATGTTTTACCCATGAATGAAACCTCGGCACCTCTGATACCGTCTGGGTTTGTCTTCAGCAGGCCACCAAGATTAATCTTGGCATCATCAAAAGGATTCAGATCGACATCACGATCACGTAGGTATCCTTTGTATTTCTGATACTCACCATAGGTAACGTCAGGTCGTTCAAGGAGAAAATCTTCTGCCTCTAGTAGCCGACCTTCACGTCCGGTTATATACTTTGCTGCGACCTCTGCAATCACATTGTCAGTAGAGAAAGGATCATCATCTTTCGGTACGGTCATTGCGTAGCCTTCATTGCGACCAAGCAATCCAATGCCACTGTTGATTGCAATACCAGCAGGGATAAGCGTTGCAGCTTGAACGATGTTCGGATTGAACCGACGCTTCAAGATGCGGTTGCTCCTGATCTTCACACCTGGCCTTGTGTTCTTGTAATTCTGTGGCTGCAGTTTTGATTCCTCTATCAGCTCATCCCGTGCTCGCTTAGTTACATCCGCCTCTAATGCCTGATCGATTTCCTCAATGAGAGACATATCAAATTCACCTTCAGCGAGAGAGGTGAACAGTTCATTGCTGTTCTGCTCTCGAATCTTCTTGACTCGTGCTTGAAATACTTCAGGGTCTAGCTGTGGTTCTTGATAAGCAACCCATCCCTTTTCCTGTGCTTCTTGCAGAGGGACAACACGGTTAGCGAAGAGATCAGGATTCAGCATCGCTGCTCCCTGCTCATTAATTACATTTGTCGTTGCTTGTGGCGCATTAAGTAGCCAGTAAATTCCACGCAATCCGTCGTTAACCACATCAGATGCTAGAGATCCACCAAGAAAGGCACCCTTCCTTACACGGCTTTGGTTATGCAGTGCCTCCTTGTACTGCTGGAGATTTGCGTCGGTAACTTGCTCACCAATCAGATCTATCGGTGATGGACCGAAGTTCAGTCCTGTGTTGGCTCGCCTGATGAACGTCTCGTTATTGATTGCATCAACAGGCAGCCAGCCAAATCGTTTGGGGTCAACGGTCTTTGCCTGACGTGCGGCATCAAAGATCGGTTGCGTCCCAAAGACCTGAGTTCCACGTGGTGGTTCCGACTTGCCTTCTGCATCACGGATTTCCCACAACAGATCACGTCTGTCTTCTGGCGTGATGCGGAATCCTTCGGCTAGTCCACGCTTTAGATCACTCAGTATTCCCTGTTCACGCTTCTTCCTCTCTTCGTTAGCCATCACGCAACACCCATCTGTGATGCTTTCTCATTCAGCAACTGACGAATCACCTGTGAAGTTGAGCTGACCTTCATCAGTTCTTTGATTGCTTGTGCTTGTGCCTTTGTCTCTTCGCTTGCACGGACAGAGATCATTGCGTTTCTGCTGCTGCTTTCTTTACGTTTAGCTGCTCTCATTGCTCGCATTACTTTCAATCTATATCTATATTCTACAAGCTTTTGTATTACATTTTAGCTCATGGTATCCAGCTCCAGTCGACCTTGATTATCTCCTTATATAAAAGATCGGGCATGAATTTTAGTCCGACTCCATACGTATTTTCTTGCACGTCTTTGCTGGTATGTCCAGTAAATGCACGGCGAAACTCTGGTGTGATGCCAGCCATTCTCCACGCATCGATGCTTGTATTCCTGATGCTGTGTGTTGTAGTTACTTTCCTTTCGTATATACCTTCCCGCTTCAGTATCTTTTGAAACCACTCTGACCACACGGATGGATCCTTACTGCCTGCAAATATGTATCCATTCTCTCCAGCTTTAAACAGATCAAGGAAGCCTGACTGTATTACGACTGGATGCAGTGGCACATGTCTTTCATTCTGTTGCTCTGTCTTTAGTGGATGCGGGAATTCTCCATCAGCGTCGTGCACCATATCTAAATACCAGACACCTGCATCTGTCTTCTTTAAATCACCATGCCTTAGCTGCGTTATCTCTGACATACGTGCACCAGTTGCCAGTAACACTAGTGGTACCAGTGATTTCTCTGTGTATGCCTTTTGTTTGATGTGATTGAAAATTAATACCAGCTCATCACGTGTGAATGATCTATATGTCCCTTGTTCGCTACCTTTTGGTGCACGAATGGCCATTGATTGAAACGGATTTGTATCTGTGTAGCCATATTGAATTGCGATTTTGAATAACTTCTGCATCACACCTACTCGTTTCTGTTGAGAGCGGATTGCCCAGGATGATCGCTGTAATTCCTGCACATATCTGCGAGCATCGCTGACATCTAGTTCATTTGGAAATGATTTGTCTGATGATTGTTGGATCTCGCTAATGACTTGCCAATATCTTTTGATTCTGTCCTCTGTAATTCCAACGCCATCGATATGACGGATGCCACCCGCATCTAACTGCAATGCCTCCACTAATTGCTCCCATGTCACCTTCCGTTCAGGTAGTGCTGGTGCTTTCGTTTCTATATCCCCTGGACTGAAGTCTCCTTGCGCTCTCTTCGCTACATCACCCTCCATCATCGGCAGATATCCAAACAGTCGTTGCTGTATCTGCTGATATGCCTGCGAATTAGGTGTGATCTGCAACTGTGACAAGACATTACTGAGTAATCGTTCAGTCACATTCGCTTTTGCTTGCTGTATCGGAGCGGATGTCCCCTGTTCCTTGGCTGATGCCAGACCTGTCGCCACTTCAAGCACCAGTCGGGCGAGCAGGTCCTCCATATCGGTGGTGATCTGCCCGTTATCCCCTGCATTCAGCAGGTTTCGCCATGGTTCAGCACCAATACCCGCCGCATTCTTTGGAGAGACGGGCGTTACCTCTGCTGTTTGCGTAATGCCTGCCTGATATGCCGCTTCTGCTGCGGTGAATGCCGCTTCGATGGGCGTATGCACCTGCATCCACGCTTGTTGTGCCGCAACTGACCCCCGATTGGTGGTGTCGCAGGGCAGAACACGGCAGATCGTGGCCTTATTCCCCATGAATTCGCGCAGATGTGGCGGAACCCTGCGTGAATATTCCAGCTTCCCCACTCTTGAGAGACGGACGTAGGGCAATTGACCTAACGGACGTGGTGTCAAGAGAGTTTGCTACTACATTTGCTAGTAACCTACTACGTTTTCTTCCTCGAGACCATTGATACACACTAGATTCCTGTGATGTCAGCAGGTTTCGTTTGCTAGTTCACAGTTCATCCGCAGCCTTGGGTGGTGCTGCTCGTCGTGCTGGCTCTGCTGCCTTGGGCCTTGCCGTCGCTGCAATTCTGGCGCTGGAGAGCTTTCCCGATGCTGCTCTTGGCCACGCTGATGCAAGCCGGTGTTCAGCTCAGCGATGAGGTGATGTTGGTGCAGCAGTGGGGGAGGCAGTGGTTGTTGGCCCGTCACCAAGGGCGTGCTGCGCTGATGAGCAGTCATGGAGATTTGCTCAGTTGCCAGTTGGCTCAGCAGCTTGGGCACGGATACGGACACCAGCGTTTGGATTGGCTGGTGGTGATGGATCCAGTAGCGAGTGAGCAGATTGATTGTTGGACGGAACTCGCTCACACCGTGCGGGCTGAGCATCAGGGGCAGCCCCCATTGCTGCCAGGTCAACGCCTCCAGAGCCCTGGCTTGATGCTTCGTCCCCTGCATGGTCAAGACCGACGTTGGAATTTGCGCGTGAATGGGCAATCCCATCGCCTCAAGCAATCAAGCGGTGGAGCTTTAAGATGGGATCACGCTGGATAAGCGTTTGGAGAGGTGGCAGAGCCCGGTTGAATGCGCACGACTCGAAATCGTGTAGGGGTAACACCCTCGTGGGTTCGAATCCCACCCTCTCCGTTTTAGACGAGTCTGAATAAGTACTCTTTTGTCCCAATTCCCTGTCATGGTCTGAACTGTGGGGCGGTTATCCCTGCTGCTATCTGCCTCTATGGAACATTTCCAGTCCATAGGGTTGATCCAGTGTTTCCCTTTCCATGTCCAACGAGACCTCCAGTGAACAAACCAGCAGCCAGAGCAAAGACTGCGGTGGCAAGAAGAAAGCGATGCTTGCCTATGGCGTGATTCAGATCTCTGCCACTGTCCTCTCTGCCATTTCCTTGGCAGCAATTGCTCTTGGTTTCTGTGCTGTGAAGCAAGAGAGCAAGGCATTTAATGGTTGCGTTGAAGAAGTTATTGCCGAGGGCAAGACCAATGCGCAAGCAGTTCGCTTCTGTAATGGTGGGAACTGAATAGGTCGTTCCGCAAATCATTGCTAAGCGACCTTTGAGGAGCATGTCTTAGGGGTCTTTTTTTTGTCTGCTCACCTCATAGAGATTTGGTGCCTGTTCCTACAAAAGAGTTCGAATAGATCTTTGAAACTCATGATGACCCAAGGATGCAGTCCTTGGGAATGCGTCGTTATGAGGGAGGTCTGGGGAGGCCTCTCTTTTCTTTTCTTTTCTTTCTAGGCTTCGTTTTGATTGTTATGCATTGATGCTAAGGATTGATTGCAGATTGATAATTGTTAATTCTTTTCCCCCATGCGTGACACTTCCTCTTTTGCCGGCAAGGATTCTTTTCGCAGCAAGTATCGCTGAAAAGGATAAAAGGTTTGGTGTAGGATGCAAAAGGCTTTTGATGTTTCTTGAGCCATTCGCTCCTATGGACTATTAAGCAAGAGAGTTGAGAATTTGTTTTTTAGAAGTTTGCAACTGTGATTAGAGGTGTGATGAAGATGTCTCGTCCATTTAAAGGCTTATATTTACAGAAAACAGGTGCTCCATTCGTTTATTCGTTTGTGACCTATACGCCACAGACCAAAGAGCAGATGATCGCTTGTGGTGACCTTTCTGAGGGGGAAGAGTTTTTGAGTCAGGTTGTTTGTGATTTTCTATTGTTCGTATCAGAAGGCATTCTTTGCCGAGCTTTAACGGTTGATTTTCCGATTTCCTACGATGATGTCATTGTTATTTGCTCACGTCAGCGCGGGGATGGTGTTCAGCATGAATATCTGATTCAGGTTATCGATCGCGGTTGGATGCACGAGGACCAGACGCTTCTGCTTAATGACTTGACTGCGATTTTGTCAAACCCTCTTTGGGATGGCGCCATTTTGAGGCCTGATTGATTGCTGCTCACAGATTGCTTTGTTATTCATGCCTTTTTGATTAAACTTTTTATCGTATTGAAATAATTGCATAAAATAAAAGCATTAATGCCACGAATCCACCTAGCCAGTATTTTGCGACGATGAGCAGGTGTTTGTTCAAATTGATGGCTTATTTTGGATTGTTTAAGTTGTTTTCTGAGGGGACTGGTTTCATCAATTAAGAATGAAACAGGAGGACGAGCCCTTCGCTGACTTGGTGAAATTCACGTTCTTCTCGGCTTAGATCCAAGCCAATCTCTAGTCCTTCCTTCAACGCGTTTTCAAAGGGTGGAGTGGAAGGCGGAGACGCGTCGATCCATAACGCTGCGATTCCAATCGCAGTGGCGTGCCACCGAAAGCTCCCTGTGTCTCCAATCGTTGGTTCTTGGAGAGCTTCTTCGAGAAGGGCGCTGATGGACGTGTCGGTGGAAGTCATACCCCAGCTTCGGAATACTTGCTCTTTGCCGCAATTGGCTGAGAGACTTCTTGACCTGTTTCGATCAGCAAATGCTGTTATTTGCTGATCCGACGCCTGTGCGCCAGCGAGTCGAAATCAGCAGTTGTTCCTGTGCCGTTGCGGTGACTGACCCTTTTACTCTTTTGCTTTGCCCCTGTTGCGGTTCAGTGGTTTGAGACTCAAGGGACACTTGATGCAAGTCAGTCTGCGTCGTGCGTCGCTTCAGGCCGGTGGATCCAGTCTGAGTCGGCGTGCGACGAAGCGGCATCTCGAGTTGTTGTCAGCGCCTCCCTCGGTGCTCACATCGGTGGCACTGGTTCGTAAGCAGAGCAGGTTGGGGCGCACGCTCAAGCGAAGTGGTGATATTGCCTTCTCGTTGCTGGCCTTGGGGCTTGGATCGCCAGCCTTTTTGTTGATCGCTGCTTTGGTGAGCCTGAGTTCGCCAGGACCTGTGTTTTACGTGCAGAAACGGGTTGGACGGGGATATCGCCGTTTTGGCTGCATCAAATTTCGCACCATGCGCGCAGATGCCGACGCTGTTCTGCAACGGGTGTTGGCTGAGTCACCGGAAATGCGAGCTGAGTTTGAGCGTGATTTCAAGCTCCGCCAAGACCCTCGCATTACTCCGATCGGGCGTTTCCTAAGACGCTCGAGCCTGGATGAGCTCCCTCAATTCTTGAATGTCCTTCGCGGCGAGATGAGCGTGGTGGGCCCACGGCCAATCGTGGATAAGGAAATTGAGCGCTATGGCCCCTTCATGGATGAAGTGTTGGCTGTGCGGCCTGGTTTAACCGGGTTGTGGCAGGTGAGCGGTCGCAACAATCTCAGTTATGCCAAGCGGGTCAGGCTTGATTTGGCCTATTCGAGAGGACGTTCTTTCCTTCTGGATTTGGCGATTATCCTGCGCACGTTTGGAGTGCTTCTGCTTCCAATGGATCGGGGTGCCTACTGAAGGAAGAAGCACCCGGCTGCCACCACCAACCAAGCACCTTCCAGCCTGAGGCCAAGGTTCAATAGCTTGCGCACTCCATAAGCCGTTGCCTTCTCGGATTGAGAGGAAAGCAGTGGTTTGTTGATCCAGGTGTTGCCGTAGCGATTGGGTCCGCCCATCTGCACATCGGCGCAGTGGGCAAAAATGGATTCGGAGAGTCCTGCGTTTGGCGATGGATCAGGCCTCCCGTCTGCAGCGGCGGCACGCACTGTTGTTGGCCATTGGGACCAGCGCATGCTCACCAGTGGAAGCGTTATCAGCACCAACCTGCAGGGCAACCAGGTGAGGAGATCGTCGAGCCGGGCTCCAGCAGTGCCGAGCCAGCGCAGCCGACCTTGTTTGTAACCAAGCATGGAATCGAGGGTGCTGCTTGCTTTGAACGCCCATGCCAAGGCCAGTGGTCCTGGACCTTGGCTAAACCCTGCCTTCCATAGGCCTGCTCCGATCAGCATCCAAAACAAGGGGGCAAACAGTCCATCCACCGCATTTTCACTGGCTGTTTCTGCGCTGGCCCGCAGGATGTCGTCTTGATCCAATTGGCTTACATCCCGGCCCACAATCCAACTCAGGCGATCCCTTGCTGAGGGCAGGTCTGGTAGGGCCTGAAGCACGGCCAGCACGCTGTCGCGAAGGCTGCGTGCGGCCAGGGCGCTCGCCAGGGCAATCGCAACGAGTAGTGCTGAAAGCGGTTGGGGTAACGGAGACTGCGGCAACAGCAGACGCTCGAGCAGCCAGCCCGTTGCACCGCTTCCCAACACCAAAACGAGCGTGATTAAGACACCACCGGCACGCAATCGAAAGGGCCGGTCTCCGGCCCAGGCTTCGATCCATTGACGTAGTCCAGTGATGACACCACCCATGGCCACCACTGGATGGGGGGACCAACGAGGATCGCCGACCAGCAGGTCAAGGCCTGCGGCGGCGATCACCAGCAGAACGGGATCGCTCAGGCCGTCTTGAGCCAGCTGAACATTGAGCGCAGGCCCTTGCCAACTTTCTCGATCGGATGCTCGGCATCACGAGCGCGAACTTTATTCATCTCAGGCTTGCCGGCTGCGCATTCCGCAACGAAGTTCTTGGCAAAGGTTCCGTCTTGGATGTCCGAGAGGATCCTCTTCATCTCCGCTTTGGTGTCGGCGGTGATCAGACGAGGGCCACTGACGTAGTCGCCGTATTCCGCCGTATTGGAGATGGAGTCGCGCATGGAGGACAGACCACCCTTCACCATCAAGTCAACGATCAACTTGACTTCGTGCAGGCACTCGAAATAGGCGAGCTCCGGCTGATAGCCGGCTTCCACAAGGGTTTCAAAGCCGGCTTTGACCAGCTCTGAGAGACCGCCGCAGAGAACGGCCTGTTCACCAAAGAGGTCGGTTTCGGTTTCTTCCTTGAAATTGGTTTCGAGGATGCCCGCGCGCGTGCCGCCGATGCCTTTGGCGTAGGCCATAGCCAGGCCGCGAGCGTTCCCTGAAGCGTCCTGTTCGATCGCAAAGAGGGCTGGAACACCCTGACCGTTCTGATACTCCCAGCGCACAGTGTGGCCGGGTCCTTTCGGAGCGATCATCAACACATCCACGTTTGCGGGTGGCTTGATCAACTCAAAGCGAATGTTGAAGCCGTGCGCGAAACTTAAAACCTTGCCTTCACTGAGATGTGGGGCGATTTCTTTCTCGTAGACCTCTTTCTGGAACTCATCGGGTAGCAGCACCATGATCCAGTCGGCCTTAGCGGAAGCATCCGCCACGCTCAAGACTTCGAGGCCGTCGGCTTTGGCTTTCTCGGCTGAGCGGCTGCCGTCATAAAGACCAACAACCACATTGACGCCACTGTCTTTGAGGTTCAGAGCATGGGCATGACCCTGAGATCCATAACCGATGATGGCTACCGTCTTGCCGCTCAGAAGCGAGAGATCGGCGTCTGAGTCATAGAAAAGCTGAGCCATCCAGTCGGAACCTGCTGAGGACAATAGTGAAGTTTACGGATTGGCCGGATTGGCCCTCAAGCTTCGTTGGGATGGGAAATCACCCGATCGATCAAGCCGTAATCCTTGGCCTCTGCTGCACTCAAAAAATAATCCCTGTCGGTGTCCTTCTCGATTTTTTCAAAACTCTGACCTGTCATATCGGCCATCGAGCGGTTGAGCATTTCCTTCATCCGCAGGATTTCCCTGGCTTCGATTTCGATGTCGCTCGCCTGCCGTTGTGCCGTGCCACCGAGAGGCTGGTGGATCATGATTCGGCTGTGGGGAAGAGCCAAGCGCTTGCCTTTCGTGCCTGCCGTCAACAGGAACGCACCCATCGATGCGGCCAGTCCTACGCAGATCGTGACGACGTCACTCTTCACGTATTGCATAGTGTCGTAAATCGCCAAACCAGCTGTTACGGATCCACCTGGGGAGTTGATGTACAAGTAGATGGGCTTGCTGCTGTCTTCGGAATCGAGATACAGCATCTGGGCGACGAGGCTGTTGGCAACTCCGTCATTCACGTCAGAGCCGAGGAACAAAATCCTCTCAACGCCAAGGCGGGTGTAGATGTCGACCCAGCGCTCCATTTGGCTGCCGGGGAGGCGGTAGGGAACGCTGGGGGTACCGATCGGCATGGGTCCTTAGATGGGTTGAAGGAGATGAAAGAAATGGTCTATTGAGACAACTACAAACGCAGTTGATGGTGGATGGGTAATTAACCCACTGCAGCCGGCAGGTCCTTGCGACTGTCCAGGACCCTGTCAATCAGGCCGTAGGACACGGCTTCTTGAGGAGTGAGATAACTCATTCTGTCTGAATCGGCAGAGAGTTCTTCCACGCTGCGACCGGTGTTGGTCGAAAGGATTTCGAGCATGGCTCGCTTGTTATGCAGCACTTCTTTGGCGCGGATCTGAATGTCCGTGGCCTGGCCGCGAGCGCCGCTGCGGGGCTGATGCAACACGATGGAGGCATGGGGTAGGGCCGCCCTTTGCCCTTTGGTACCAGCGGAAAGAATGACGGCAGCCGTTCCCATCGCCTGACCGATGCAAATCGTGTGCACAGGGGGCTTCACGTAGCGAAGCGTGTCGCAGATGGCAAAGGCTTCTGTCTCGAAGCCAATCGACTCGCCCGAGTACCAACTCGTACCCGTTGAGTTGATATAGAAATAAATTGGTTTGTCTGGGTTGTCGAACTCCAAAAAGAGGAGTTGGGCAATGATCAGCTCAGTGACGTCAAGGCCGAGCTGACGCTTGGTGTCTCCGTCTGAAAACAGCGGAAGGCCCAAGTACACGATCCGCTCTTTGAGCATCAAAGAGGGAAGGTCAGGCGGCGGTGTGCGCATCACGCCTGAGTCGCCGTAATAAGGCGCTGATGTGGTCATTCCGCTAAGCATCCCTGTCGTGGAGGGAGCCTAGCGGGGTCAAGCGGAAGGGTGCTCTTCAGCGTTGTCGGTTCTTACACCCTTGCTCTTGCCGTTTTTGCTGCTGCGATTGGTCTTGTGCCCGTTTTTGTCTCGGCGTGCAAACACCATGCGCCCTGTTGGGGTCTGCAGAGCACCGGTTACCACGACGGGCTGACGGGATCCGATCAGGGTCCGGCCCTCCTCAACCACCACCATCGTGCCGTCTTCGAGATAGCCCACTCCCTGACTCTCCTCTTTGCCTTCGCGCACGATTTTGAGCAACAGCTCATCACCAGGCTGAACCTCAGGGCGAAGTGCGATCACCAATTCGCTCAGATTCATCACTTTGATCTCCTTCACCTCGGCGACCTGGGCCAGGTTGAAGTCGGCGGTCACAAGCGTGCCGCCCGTATCGCCAGCGAGCAGGAGCAAACGGTCGTCGGTACCCGTGCCTTCGTAACGGGTGCTGTTGATCACCAGTCGGCGTCCGTAGGTGTCGCGGAGATCGCGCAAAAGTTTGAGGCCACGACGCCCTTTGGCTCGTTTCTCCAGGTTGGTGGAGTCGGCCAGCTGCTGCATCTCGTCGATCACCGTTTGAGCAACGATCGCCTGACCTTCCAGTAGGCCGCAGGCCAACATGCCGCGGATGCGTCCATCGATGATCACGCTGGTGTCAAGGATCTTGGGGGTCGCAGGCGTCAGAACCCCGTCTGCGACAAGCAAGGCTTCCGTGCTTGTGGGGTTGAACAGGCGCAGAAGTGTGCGCCCATGAACCTCAGCGAGGTTGTAGCCCAGAACCCCAAAAAACACATTGCTGAGCACCGCAGCCAAGGGTTTGACCAGCGTGACGCCACCGGCGAGGGGAAGCAGCAGGATCGGTGCCAGCAATAAGTTGGCAACGAGCAAACCAAGGATCAGTCCCACCGACCGACTGATCAATAAATCGGTGGGCATCGTGCGCACCTGCTGCATCAGTTGCAGGCGCAACCGCTTAAAAACAAGGCCTGCTACGAGGCCTATGCCGGTGCCAACACCTGTGAGCCCGAGGCGCACCCGTTGGACATCGGTGACATCGTCCAGCATCTCTTGTGGAAGGAGATGAACTCCCATCCAGCCGGTGGCTCCACCGGAGATCAGAAATAGGACCAGGATGAGAACTTCAACCATGGCAATCGGTCGCGCCGTTCACTCCGTATGCAGGCAGCATGCACCATCTTCCTTCGCTCTGCCTGCGCAGATGATCGCATCTGCACCTCGCAGCGCCTATTTACACATTCCTTTTTGCCATCGGCGTTGTTTTTATTGCGATTTCGCGGTGGTGCCTCTCGGCGATCGAGCTGATGCGTTTGGTGGGTCTGGTAGTGGTTCGATCGAGGCCTATCTGGATCTACTCAGCGCAGAGATCAGCCTGTCTCCCCAAGGCCCTGCACTGGCCACTGTGTACGTGGGGGGTGGCACCCCATCGCTGTTGAGGTCTGATCAGATTGCAGAGCTATTGCAGCAGCTCAGGGGCCGATTCGGGTTCCAGCAGGGTGCCGAAATCACCTTGGAAATGGACCCTGCCACGTTTGAACAGAGTGATCTTCAATCCCTGATCGCTGCGGGCGTGACCCGGGTGAGTTTGGGAGGGCAAAGTTTTGACGATGTCAGGCTTGCGGCCCTTGGGCGCCGACATCGCCGGCAGGATTTGCTGGATGCTTGCCATTGGCTCCAAGAGTCGTTGCAGGTTGGTGGACTGCAGAGCTGGAGCTTGGATCTGATTCGAAACCTTCCAGACCAGGGGGACGAGGAGTGGGAGGCGCAGTTGAAGCAGGCCGTTGTTGTGCAAGCCCCCCATATATCGATCTATGACCTCAGCGTGGAGCCAGGCACGGTGTTTGCTTGGCGCGAGAAGCGTGGTGAGTTGGCGCTTCCCGAGGAGGACGCTGCCGCCGACCGTATCGCCTTCACCAGCCGCAGGCTGCGGCGCGCTGGTTACAGCCGCTATGAAATCTCAAATTTCGCCAGACCAGGCCATGCCTCCAGGCATAACCGGGTGTACTGGAGTGGCGCGGGCTGGTGGGCGTTTGGGCTGGGTGCGACCAGTGCTCCCTGGGGAGAGCGGATGGCCCGTCCTCGAACCCGTGAGGCCTATGCCGCCTGGTTGCAGGACCAAAGGCAAGAGCTCGATTCCAGCTTGGTTCGAGAGTCAGCGGGGAGCTTGCCTCTGGATGATCGCTTGCTTGTGGGACTGCGCTGCCATGAAGGCGTGGACCTGTGGGATCTTGCGAGACGCTGCGGCTGGGACGAACGGCGTTGCCACCGTGATTTGCCTGCCCTAGAGGCACGCTGGCAACCCTTCGTGGACATAGGCCTGATGGAACGCCTTGGCCGTCGCTGGCGCCTCAGCGATCCCGAGGGGATGGCTGTTAGCAATCAGGTGCTTGTGGAGGTGGTGGAGTGGTGGGAGTTGCTCCCTGATCCCGTTGCTCCATTAGCCAGCTTTTAAGAGCGGTGATGCTGAGTTCACGGCCTTGCATGCGGGCCGGAGTGAAGGGTGGTTGGCTTGGCGTTAAGCCCAACAGGTCCGCGGTCACGCTGACCTGTCCGTCGCAATCGGCTCCGGCGCCGATCCCGATCACCGGAATGGACAAGTGGCGTCGCAAGCGACCGGCGAGTTCGCCAGGCACATGCTCCACAACAAGAGAGAAGCAACCGGCGTCCTGTAGAGCTTCCGCTTGGCGATGCAGTTTGTCCTGGCTGCGCGGATCGATGCCTTGACGCCGGTAGCCGAGGCGGTGCACGGCCTGAGGGGTGAGTCCGAGGTGGCCCATCACTGGGATGCCCATGCGGACGAGGCGATCCACAACGGCAACCACCTCGGGTTCTCCCCCTTCAAGCTTGACGGCGGCGGCATCCGACTCTTTGAGAATGGTGCCTGCAGCGGCGACGGCGCGATCGAGGCCGCACTGATAACTCAGGAATGGCAGATCGCAGACCACCAGAGGTTGCTGGGCGAGAGGTTTGCTCAGACCCCGGCATACGGCCTGGCTGTGGTGAAGCATTTGTTCAAGCGTTACTGGAAGGGTGGTGGCATGGCCAAGAACCACCATCGCGAGTGAATCACCCACTAAAACCACATCCGCGCCTGCTTCCTCAACCAAGGCAGCACTGAGAGCATCCCAGGCTGTGAGCATTGTGATCGCTCTCCCTGATTGCTTGAAGCGAATCAATTCAGCTGGGCGCATCGGCCCTACCGCCATAAAAGAGGTTCATTGCTAACATTGCATTGATTCGGATCCATGCGGTCCAGACGCCCAAACCTGGTCAGAACCGGAAGGGAGCAGCCACACGGGATGCTCTGGGCAGGCGTGGACTCCGGGTCACCAACTTTTAGTTGTCGTACTGGCGTTGCTGCCGCTGCCTGAGGAAATCAGGAATGCGCGCTCCGCTTTCAGGGGCAATGTTTGCGCTTGGTTCAAAAGCTGAGACAGCTGGCCTCGCACTGCTGCGCTCTGAGCGATAAGGATTTCCGTCTGTAAAGCCCGTAGCGATCACGGTCACGTGAATCTCACCCTCGAGGCGTTCATCCACCACAGCACCAACAATGATGTTGGCTTCTGGATCCACCACGTCATAAATCACTTCTGATGCGGTGGTCATGTCCTCCAGGGTCATGTCCCGGCCGCCACTGATGTTGATCACGCAGCCGCTTGCACCATCGATGCGAGCGGCTTCGAGCAAGGGGCTGTTGATGGCGGTTTGTGCCGCTTCGACTGCCCTTGATCGACCTGAACCCACACCAATACCCAGCAGGGCAGTACCGGCTTCGGTCATCACGGAGCGAACGTCAGCGAAGTCAACGTTGACCAGGCCTGGGAGGGTGATGATGTCGCTGATTCCCTTCACTCCCATACGCAGAACATCATCAGCGCTGCGGAAGGCTTCCTGTAGAGGTGCTCCAGCGATGGCATCCCGAAGACGATCGTTGGGGATCACGATCAAGGTGTCAACGTGCTCAGCTAAGCGGGCGATGCCTTCATCGGCCTGGCGCATCCTGCGGCGACCCTCAAAACTGAAAGGTTTGGTGACGATGCCAACTGTGAGAGCTCCGCTTTCCTTGGCCACTTCGGCGACAACGGGAGCGGCACCAGTTCCTGTGCCACCTCCCATACCCGCGGCAATGAAGACCAGATCAGCGCCTTGTAAGGCCTGTTGAAGATCAGCACGTGATTCTTCGGCCGCTTTTTGGCCAATGCTGGGATTGCCTCCAGCTCCAAGTCCACGGGTGAGCGTTTGCCCCAACTGAACGCGATTGTCTGAAGCAGATTGAATCAGCGCCTGTGCATCGGTGTTTAAAACGCGATAGGCAACCCCTTCCAGATCGCTCAAAATCATGCGATTGACGGCGTTGCTGCCACCACCCCCAACACCGATCACTTCGATCCGGGCTGATTGGCTAGGCGAGATGTCGTCTGGATTCATTGATGAAGCCATCTCACTGCTCACAATCTCCATTATCTGGCTTGAACCCCTGGAATCGGTTGCATTATGGGACTGTTAATTGATTTTGCCGACATAGCTGATACAGGAACTTGATTGCGTTAACGATTGCTGACTTTGGCCGGAGTAGTTGGCTTGGGCTTTGGACGCAACTTTAGTTCAGGTTGACTTGGGTCACTGAGATCGAGGCCTTCATTTGACGTGCCGCGGAGGATTGGAGGAAGGCTTTGAGTGAGTTGGGCAATCGTCTTGAACTGTTGATTTAACAAGGCCTCATCGGCGCCGAGATAGACCAGACCAAGCGTTTGAATGCGCAGACTGATGCCTCCGGCGGGCTCCACTTCGATGGATTTAAGCGGGCGACCCAGCAGGTCGCGTTGTTGAAGAATGCGGGCGATAGCAGCGCGGCGATTGGAAATCCAACCTTCTACTTTCACTGCGCTAGCTGGCTTCTCTCCATGCCTGGCCATGTCGATCGGCATCCACTCAGCCTCAAGGTCCACCATGCCGCGCTCGATTCCCGTGGGGCTCATACGGGAGGCCTCCGCTATCGGCCTGCGTTCAACGATTTGAATGTCGAGGCCTGGGGGAAGAAGGCGGCGCTGAACGGACACCTCCTGCACAGGAAGCTCTTGCATCAAGTTGGCCTCCATCTGACTGGGCTCAAGGCTTAACAGTGATTGTGGAAAGGAGAGGCCTGCAGCCTTCACCACAACGTTTTCGTCAATCCGCAAACTTCCGCTGATCTGAATTTGTGACGCGGACCGCAGGTTCCAGCCCAGGATCAGCAACAACCAGCTCAGGCCGGTGGCAGTGAGCAGGAAAAAAGTAAGTCGCCACAGTTGAATCAATCGCTCTTGCCTGCGCTCTTGGCGCAATCTGCGACGCCGTTCCACACCAGGAGGCAGCGGGCCTTGGCTTTTGCGTTTGCCGAGCTTGAGGCCCTTCTTGCTGGAGGCGTCCGGGCTCACAAGTCGCAGCGCGCACGAGACATCAGCTGATCCATCCAACGTCTGGCACGATCAGCATCAGCAAAGGGCACGTCGAGCTGACGGCCATTCCCGATCAACCTGAGACGGCAACGACCTTGAGATTCACTGGCCAGGGGCGCCTCCCCTGATGCCAAGGCCATTAATTCGACCAATTCAAGGCCCTTAATCACAAACTGCCCCTCGTCTTGGAAGGATCCAGCGCTGAAGCTGCTCCAGCGCAGTTCTCCATCCTTGAGAAGTGCTGCGCCGCAGCCATCGAGTTTGGCTAACTCAGACCCTTCGCTCCAGGTTCGGAACAGATTTTGACGACGACGCTCGAGCCACCCCAGTGCTACGAGCAGCACAAAGGCGACGAGGAGTGGAAGCCAGAGCAGACCTTCAATCATCGCTTGTCTGGATGTTGATTCATTCTCGCGCTGTGTAGACCAGCTGGGCCACTAAGTCTGATAAAGCGACACCACTGGCCTCCCAAAGCATGGGATACATGCTTTGGGAGGTGAATCCAGGCAGGGTATTGATCTCGTTGAGCCAGATATCACCGCTTTTCTCATCGTAAAAAACATCCACCCGTGCCAAGCCATAGGCATGAACAGCCGTACAGGCTTGCAGGGCAATCGCCTGAACCTGGGCGCTCACTTGGTCGGGAAGAGGGGCGGGAATCAGCGTTTGGCTGCAGCCGTCGTTGTATTTGGTGTCGTAGTCATACCAATCGGCATCAAAGCTGATTTCGCCCACCACAGATGCCTTCAGTTGTTGCCGTCCGAGTACGGCGCATTCCAACTCGCGTGCACTCACGCCACGTTCCACGACAAGCCGGGTGTCATGGCGTGTCGCTTCCTGCAGGCCCGCAAGCAGTTGGTCTCGATCACGCGCTTTGCTGATTCCAACGGATGAGCCCATGTTTGCCGGCTTGACGAAGCAGGGATATCCCAATTCCGCTTCGATCCTGGCGATCAGCTTGTTGTGGCGTTCAGGGTGGTTGAGGTCCGCAGCGTTTAGCCCCACGTAAGGAACTTGGGGTAGACCTGCGGCTGCAAAAGCAGCTTTCATAGCCAGCTTGTCCATCCCTACGGCTGAACCGAGCACGCCGGAGCCCACATAGGACTTCCCCATCAAAGTGAACAAACCTTGAACCGTGCCGTCCTCCCCATTTGGACCATGAAGGACGGGGAACCACACGTCCACGCGGTCATTGTCGAGCGGTAAGGAGCGGAATCCCGCTGGTGGTAATGGCTGGGGAAGGCTGTCATCTGCCGGTGGCTGCTTTTGCTCGAGAACGCCATTGGCAATCTGCTCAGGCCACCAACGCCCCGCCTGATCGATGTAAACCGGAACCACCTCGAAGTGATCTTGATTTTTCCCCTCTTGGAGGGCGTGAATGATCGTGATCGCTGAGCGAATCGACACGGCATGCTCACCGGATGCTCCTCCGAACACCACGCCAATGCGAACGGGAGAAAAGGGCATGGTGCGGCCGTTCATTCAAGAAGCGAACCCGAAAGGTATCAGTTGATCACCGGTGTGCCAGTGAGTGAGAACGAGCGAACTTGATCGATTCGAACATCGACAAGATCTCCGGCACAATGCGTGCTGCCGTGAGGGGAGTCAGCTGAGAAAAAGGTAAGCCTGTTGGTGCGCGTCCGCCCCATGAGTTGGCTTGGATCTTTTGGATTGACCCCCTCGGCGAGCACTTGCTCGACCCGGCCGGCATAACGAGCATTCCGCTCTTTTGCCGTGGACTCCACAAGCGCATTGATCTCCTGCAGGCGGGCCACTTTCACGTCTTCTGACAGCTGGTTGTTCCAGTTCGCAGCTGGTGTGTTGGGTCTTGGTGAATAGGCGGCTGTATTCACTTGGTCAAAGCCAATCTCCTCAATTAACGCCAGGGTGCGTCTGTATTGCGCATCGGTTTCGCCGGGGAAGGCCACGATCACATCGGCACTGATGGCGGCATCGGGCATGCGCTCGCGAATGCGATCAATGATGCGGCGATAGCGCTCAACGGTGTACCCGCGGGCCATGGCTTTCAGAAGCTCGTTATCACCGCTTTGAAAAGGGATATGAAAGTGTTCGCATACTTTGGGGAGGTCAGCGCAGGCATCAATCAGGCGCTCGGTGAAATATCTCGGGTGACTCGTGGCAAAGCGCAGGCGTTCGATGCCCTCCACGTCATGCACCTCATAGAGGAGATCCGTGAGGGTGTGTTGGCGTCGGCCCTCGGCGGTAATCCCTGGTAGATCGCGGCCATAGGCATCAATATTTTGTCCAAGCAGGGTGATCTCTTTAAATCCACGCGCTGCTAGTCCTTCCATTTCCAAAATGATCGAGTCCGGCAGCCGGGATTGCTCCTTGCCACGAACCGAGGGCACGACGCAATAGGTGCACCGTTCGTTGCAGCCATAGATCACATTCACCCAAGCGCAGGTGCTGCTATCGCGCCTGGCTGTGGTGAGGTCTTCGAGGATGTGATGGTCTTCCGTCGCGACCACCTGTTGTCCGGTTTGGACTTGTGTGAGCAGGGTCTCGAGGCGATTGGCGTGCTGGGGTCCCATCACCAAATCCAGCTCTGGCACGCGGCGCAGCAGCGACTCTCCCTCCTGTTGAGCGACGCAGCCAGCCACCACCAAGGTGAGGTTCGGATTGGTTCGCTTGCGGATGGCCTGGCGACCCAAATAGCTGTACACCTTTTGTTCGGCGTTGTCGCGAATGGTGCAGGTGTTGTAGAGAACGAGATCGGCGTCCAGTTCAGCCTTGGCTTCCTGGTAACCCATGGTTTCCAGGATTCCTGCCATCCGCTCGGAATCGGCTTTGTTCATCTGGCAGCCAAACGTGGTGATCCAGTAGCTGCCCCGCTGCTGCTCGTCCCGATTGGAGGATTCGGGGTTGGTCTTGGTCAGACTGGGGCTGGCGGGACTGGAGAGAGCCAAAGCGGGTGGCGATCCTGGAGACCGACGACGGTGAAATCTTCTTTTAGTTTGAGTCACCGCCAACTTGTGGCAGCTTGGGGATTGGCGTTTCAGGACGATGGGCTGGTTTCTTCGGCGCTTTTCTCTTACCAAAGCGGTGCCGCTTGCCATTAGCCGCGGAACCACCGCCCAGGTGGAACATCTTGAGCTCACCTTCAGCCTGGATGGCTGCATTGGCCGCGGCGAAACGGGAGGATTTGATACTGGGCATCGTGCCTTCAGCACCGATCACTTGGCTTCGGAGCTCGAGGCTTTGCTGCCAAAGCTGGGCGATCTAGATCCTGCTGATCGCCAGCGACTCGCTCCATTATTGGAGCCGTTGTCACCCCCGGCCCGTTGTGCTGTCGACCTAGCTCTTTGGGATTGGTGGGGGCAACGGCTGGGACAGCCGGTTTGGCGCTTGTTTGGTCTCGATGGCAGTGGCTCTGTTGCGACAAGCGTGACCCTGGGGCTCGGGTCAGTCGATGAGGTTGTGAACCGCCTTCAGCGTTGGTGGCGGCAGTTGCCAGCAACACGCATCAAACTCAAACTTGGCAGCGCTGATGGCTGCGATCACGATCGGGCCCTGTTGGAGGCGGTAGCCCAAGCCTTGCAGGAGCACGGGCAACAGCATCAGCAGCAGATGGAGCTTCAAGTGGATGCCAACGGCGGCTGGAGTCTCGAGGAGGCAAAGGCGATGCAGGCCTCACTGCAACAGGCAGGGGTGGTGTTGCTGGAGCAGCCCATGGCGGCCGTACTCGATCCCGAGCGTGATACGGCTGCCTTTGCGGCCCTTAAGCCCCATTGCGCCATGCCCCTTGTGGCCGATGAGAGCTGTTGGGATCTCCAGGATTTGTTGCGCCTCGCTCCTTACGTGGATGGGGTGAATCTCAAGTTGCTGAAAAGCGGAGGGCTCAGTGAGGCTTGGCTGATGGCTCAGGTGGCTCAGCGCTTGGATGTGGATCTAATGATTGGCT
Source organism: Synechococcus sp. SYN20 (assembly GCF_014279555.1). Classification (NCBI taxonomy): domain Bacteria; kingdom Bacillati; phylum Cyanobacteriota; class Cyanophyceae; order Synechococcales; family Synechococcaceae; genus Synechococcus; species Synechococcus sp. SYN20. Next base: position 740,329 of record NZ_CP047959.1, read on the forward strand.
GTTACTCCGACAGTCTCTTGCTCAATGGGGCGGCCGCCCAGCTGTTGCCCTTGATCCGCTGGCCTGATCTCGACAGCCATCTCAATCTTGTCGATGACCCCTATCGGGGGCTCGACTTGGTAGGAGATCAAATGCGAGCCCCGGCGGCGGCTGGGCTTGGAATCACCCGCGCCTGACTGCGACAAAGAACGCTCTTTTGTGTTGTTGCCCCAAAGTCTTGCTAAAGGCGTAGAGAAGAGCTGCCTGAGTTGTTCTGGTCCGCTCGGGTCGTCATCGCAACGGGATTGGATTGAACAACCCTTGTCCTGAGGGGTTTGAACAGATGCCTGTGCTGCTGCTTCAGCACGGTGGTCTCACGTCCCTAACCGGGAAGACAGGCCTTGCAATGTTGCGACATCGACGGGGGCCGATTGCTGCTGTGATTGACCCCGACCATGCCCACGGCTCCCTGGCTGAGATCACAGGGATTGATCGGACGGTGCCGATCGTCCCCGATCTGGCTGCGGCTTTGCCCTATCGCCCTGCTGTTGCGGTGGTGGGTTTAGCGCCTTCCGGTGGAGTGTTGCCCGACCCGTTGCGACGAGATGCCTTGGCTGCACTGCAGGCCGGGTTAAGCCTGGCCAGTGGGTTACACACGCAGTTGGGAGAGGATCCCGATTTCAAGGCGGCTTGTCACCCCGGGCAATGGATTTGGGATTTACGCCGGGAGCCCCCGAGCGTGCAGGTGGGTCAGGCCCGCGCGGCCTTGCTCTCCTGTCAGCGGATTTTAGCGGTGGGAACCGATATGGCTGTGGGAAAGATGAGCGCCTGTTTGGCGTTACAAGCGGCAGCAGAACGGCACAAGCTGGTGTGCCGGTTTGTAGGAACCGGTCAGGCTGGAATTTTGATCAGCGGCCGGGGCGTTCCTTTGGATGCGGTGCGTGTGGACTACGCGGCTGGTGTGGTGGAAGCGGCTTTATTAGACGCAGGTTCGGGGTTGTCAGAGCAGGATTTCTTGGTGGTGGAAGGGCAAGGCTCGCTCTGTCACCCAGGCTCAACGGCCACTCTCCCCTTGATGCGCGGCAGTCAGCCAACGGCCTTGCTGATGGTGCATCGGGCTGGTCAGTCCACGATTGGGCGTTTGCCTGAGGTGCCGCTGCCCCCGTTGAAGGAATGCATCAGTCTTTGTGAGTCGCTGGCGGCGATCGCGCGACCGCGAGGGGCAGGACCTCCTCCGAGGGTTCAAGCCCTGGCTCTCAACACAGCGGAGTTGTCGGCCGAGCAGGCGCAAAGAGCGATCGAGTCTTGTCAAGACGCTCTAGGGCTTCCCTGTGATGACCCCATCCGCAATCGTGCAGACGGCCTTCTCAAGGTCTTCCTTCATCGTTGAGGGCGGATGAGGGGATTCGAACCCCCGGATGGCGGCACCACAAGCCGCTGCCTTAACCACTTGGCGACACCCGCCGTGTCGGGTAAGAATCTACCAATTCACCAAACTTCTTCTGGAGACGCTCATCGGTCCTTTCCGTAAGCCATCGGCCAATGCAGTGGTCGCTGTTCTGGCACTGGCCGCCTCAGGTGCGGCACTCGCCTTCACGAATCCCTCCCCTCAAGACTTCAAGAGCTATGCAGGCGGCCAGCTCGTTGCGTTGATCAGCGACGAGTTATGTGGAGGTGGACTGCCGATGGTGCTGCAGCTTTGGGTGAAAGATTGCCCGCGCTTGATTCGCGATCAGGAGCCAGCGTTGGCGGAGCTTGCTGGTCAATTCAGCCGTCGTCTCAACCTTGGCTTAGCCAGCGTTTACACCACCGAGCTTGGTGGACAGGACTTACTTCCCACCTTGCGTCTTCCGGAGTATTCGGTCAGGACCCTCGGAATCGCCGGACAATTTGTCATCCTTCACTCCAGTAGTGATGCCGGCAACATCGAATGAGTCCTCGTGTTGGCGATGGCACACTCAGTGCCTGGATTCCAAGGGGACTGGTCGAGCTCGATCATGAACGCGTTGGGTCGCCAACGCCGATCACGCGCGCTGATGGTCTCTGTGCGTTGCAGGTGTCCTGGCGAGAGGGACGGATTGTGCAAGTGCAGTCCCTTGATGAGGGGGCAGAGGAACCGGATGGAATGTTGCTTCCCCGTTTGCTGGAGCCCCATGCGCACCTTGATAAGGCATTCAGCTGGAGCCGCTATCCCAACCTCAGTGGCACCTACGCCGGAGCGATGGCAGCCAACCTCAGAGAACACCAGAGCCGAACTCTGGAGGTGGTTCAAGAGCGCTTTGAGCGCTCGATGCACTTGGCTTGGCGCCATGGTTTGCGTGCTGTGCGCACCCACATCGACAGCCTGGGACCTGGGGCCCAGTGCAGCTGGGACGCCATCCTTGAAGGAGCGTCTCGTTGGCAAGACCGCGTCACGGTTCAGCCGGTTGCCCTGGTTCCTGTGGAGCACTGGAGCAGCTCAGAAGGGGAACAGCTGGCGGCTCGGGTGGCAGCGTCCGGTGGCTTGCTTGGCGGTGTGATCACCCCCCCCTGCTCTGGGCGTGGGCACCGCCAAGCGTTGCGGAACCTCTTGGCGTTGGCCGATCGGCATGGATGTGGGGTGGATTTGCATATCGACGAAGCCAGCTCTGAGCCTGCTGCCGGGATGGTTCAGTTGATGCGCGTTCTCAAGCGGATGACCGTTTCAGTGCCGATCACCTGCAGCCATGCCAGCAGCTTGTCGCTGCTCAGAGCGTCTGCCTTGCAGCGCCTTTCTGAACGGATGGCGCGTCACAACGTTCAAGTGGTCGCTCTCCCCCTGACCAATGGCTGGCTGTTGGGTCGGCAGGATTCCGGTACCCCTTTGCGGCGACCATTGGCGCCGATTCGTCAGTTGCAGCGGGCCGGGGTGTGTGTGGCCGTGGGCGGTGACAACGTGCAGGATCCATGGTTTCCGGCTGGCAACTTCGACCCCTTGGCTTTGATTGCAGCGAGCCTGGCTCAGGCCCAGCTCGCTCCATGGGAACGCTTGGGTCTTTCGCCGTTCACAACGGCGGCAGCTCGATTGATGCAGATGGAGTGGGACGGTGTGATCCGAGCGGGTGCACCCGCTGATGCGATGCAGCTTCCCGTTCAAAGCTGGGCGGAAGCCTTGGCAACACCTCCAGAGCGTCGCTTGATGGTGCGTGGGGTGTGGGTGCAGGATTGAATCTGAGGATCACCTCCAGTCCAGCTCTGAATCGCCATGGTCTTCGATACTTTGCACAACGAGCTGGCAGCCGTTGCCGATCTCAGCTTGCTGACGAGTCCAGCTGACTTGGATCGCTATTCCCGCGATGCCTACGACTACTCACCGGTGCTGCGAGAACAGCTCAGGCAATGCCGCGCTGATCTCGTGGTCAGTGCGGCTTCGGTGCAGGCGGTGCAAGCGGTGGCCGCGGCATGTCATCGCCATCGTGTTCCGCTCACCTTGCGTGGAGCGGGAACGGGAAATTATGGGCAGAGCGTGCCTTTAAAAGGGGGCGTGGTGCTCTTGATGGATGCGTTGCGCGAGGTGCGTTCCATCGATCCGGTGTCTGGCATGGTGACTGTGGAATGCGGCTGCTTGATGCGCGATCTTGACCGCGCCTTGGCTGTTCATGGCCGTCAATTAAGGCTGTTTCCGAGTACTTGGCGTAGTGCCACGATCGGTGGCTTTATCGGAGGCGGATCTGGGGGAATCGGATCGGTGCGCTGGGGATTTTTGCGGGATCCTGGCCACCTCCTTGGCTTGGAGGTGGTGACGATGGAGGCCTCCCCTCGGCTGTTGCAACTGGAGGCTGCGGAGGCGGAAGCCCTCAATCACGCCTATGGCACCAATGGCATCATCACGGCGCTCACCCTCTCCTCGGCGGCGCGGGTGGCCTGGCAGGAGGTTGTTGTGGATTGTCCCGACTGGACGACGGCGGTGGAACTGGCCCTGCGTTGTGGTCAAGCTGCGCTTGAGTTGAACCTCTGCACTGTTTTACAGTCGCCGATTGTGGATCGTCTCCCGTCGTGGAGTGGTTCCTCACGGGGACAGCACCGGTTGCTGTTGTTGGTGGCTCCCGATGGTGTGAGCACGGTTGAACGTCTGGCGAGCTCTGTTCAGGCGGAGGTGCAAGTGCTCGGGGATGAGGACAATCATCAGGGCAACGGTTTACGGGAGTTGAGCTGGAATCACACAACCCTGCATCTGCGCAATCACGATCCCAACTGGACCTACCTGCAGATGTTGTTGCCCCAGCCTGAACTGGTTTGTATGGAATCGCTCCAGCAGCGCTGGGGCGACGATCTCGTCTGGCATCTCGAGGCCGTTCGTCAGCAGGGGGCCTTCCGATTGGCGGCTCTGCCGGTGGTCTATTGGAGAGGAGCGAAGGCTCTCCAGGACTTAATCGACGACTGTCTTGCCGAGGGAGCGTTTGTGTTTAATCCCCATGTGCTCACCGTTGAGGGAGGCGGCCTGGGTGTGATTGATGGCGATCAGGTGGCAGCGAAGCATCGCCACGATCCTGATGGCTTGCTCAATCCAGGAAAGCTGGGTGGATTTCCCGAGTAGTTAGCACTCCAGGCTGTCGCGGGTGGAGACACCGCTACTGGAATTGACGCCATCAGCGTCCTGACAGAGCCGGCGTTGATCTTCCCGATCCAACAAGGCATTTGTGAAATCTGCGCCCTCGATGTCTGCACCGGCAAAGCTGCTTCCGGAGGCGATCACACCAATGAGCAAGGCGTCGCGAAGATCCGTTTTGGAGAAATCGGCACGATCCATCAAGGCATCACTCAGATCGGCGCCATGGAAATTTGCCTCTGAAAATTCTGCTTGGGTAAAGATCGTCCCTTGGAGGTTGGCGCCGCTGAAATCTGCACCTTTACCCGTCGCTCCTGCAAAGGATGTGTTGAACAGGTTCTGGCCATGAAAATCACTACCGCTTTGGTTGGTCAGGGTGTAATCCACGCGCTCTTGGAACAAGGCTCGATCTTGGAGCCCCACACCGGTAGAGGTATCGAGAGCGATGACAGGGAATGGCAGAGCTGTTATGAACGCCAGCAGAGCAATCGCAAAGATTGAGCGCAAAGTCCGATAGCGCATGACAGGTGCATCGATAGCTGACCTCACTCTGCCTTCAATCCGGACGCTTTGATCAATGCTGGCCGACGGTTTGTTTTTTTGAAATTGCTGTTGAGACATGCTGAAGGCGTTGTTTTTTTGACGATCAGGTGTCTGGGTCTTGATCTGAGGTCACCATGTGCACAACAGCCTGTGGGAATGGAATCTCGATCCCTTTTTCTTGAAATAATTCCCAAATTTGACAGTTGATTTCGCTAGAGACGGTGAGCCCGTCACTGATCTCTTTAATCCAAAACTTGAGACAAAAGTTGAGTGATGATTCGCCATAAGTTGTGAAATAGGCTTTTGGTTTCGGCGTGTTAAGAATGCGTGGATGATTGCTCCCAAGTTGCTCTAAGAGATCAATAACTTGGATTGGGTTTGTGCCATAGCTAACGCCAATCCAAACTTTTCTGGCAATAATATTCTGGCTGCGTGTATATGTTTGAATCTGGTTTGTGAAAAAAGTTTGATTTGGTACAATTCGCTCTGAATTATCACTGTAGACAACAATTGTTGCTGCCCGTAGTCCTAGGTGAGAGATGAATCCAATTTCATAAGGGTCCTTGGATTGATCGATGCTGCTTAAATTAATGATATCACCGGGTTTTAGCGCTCCCTCGATTAAGAGCCAGATGCCGCTGGCAAAGTTGCTCACTACCTCTTTGAGGCCTAGGCCTAGCCCGACAGATAGGCCTCCTGTTACTAATCCAAAAATAGTAGGATTAATGCCAACATATCCTATGATTGCGAAACTTCCAAAGCTAATCAAGGCGTAGCGAATAAGGATGTAAAAACCTTTGTTGCTTTGTAGGTTTCCAGTGGAGCCAAGCCCAAAAGACCACTGCAGAAACTCGGTAAGTAGTGATGATAAAATAATCCACCAATACAGACCAAAGGTGATGAGAAGTAGATCTCCGATGGTTATATTTGTTCCGAATAGCCTAAATAAATCGGCATTGAAAACCTGAGTGCTATTGCTGATAAGATCGGTCAGGCTAAATACTGAAAAAGCAACAAATACTGGGAGTACGAGTCGGCGTTTGTAAAAATTGATCCGATTTGATTGGGTGAAATGTTTAATCAGGATCATTGACAAATTGATCAACCAAAGCAATGCTGCAAGCTCAGCTGCTTTGTTGATCAGCCCAAATTTTGTGTCTAGGGCTCTGTAAAAGAATCCTGCGATGACCAGTAGCAGGATGCTGATCGTGATGGGAATAAGGGGGGCGAGCCAGTGATCATATTTTCGAAGCCAGGGCTTAAGTTTTTGGGTTACTAGGCTTGCGCTAGCGATCGCGATTGCACTGATCACGAGCTGTCCAAGAACGGAGGGGCGCTCTAGTCCATGAATGAGCTCGAAGCCCAGGGCTTGGATTGTGTTGAGGTCAAGGGGTGAGGTGTCAGTCAACGGGATGCCATTGTCTTTTTAAGGGCTGTGTTGATGCGTTGGATGGCTGTATCGGCCTTGATCTCTCCATTAATGGCCTGTTTGTATGTGTTATTGATTAGCGCAAAATTCCTAACAATTGCATTCCATTCATTCATCTTAAAAGCCACCGAGTTCTCGTAAATTTCATTGAGCTGTTTTAGCTCTGGGAAGAGGTGTCGATTGAAATCACTTTTTGAATTGACTGGAAGCAGAGCTTTCCATTCAATGGCCATGATTTGTTGGACATCTGGGTTGGTCATATGGAGTAATAACTCCTGCGCTAAAATCTCCTGCCGCTTGCTCATCATTGGGCTTAATGCGAGCATAAGTCCGGCAATTTCTGGCTTCGCTGGTATTCCGTTAATGCTCGGAAGTGATGCAATTCCAAGTTTTTTGCCACCAAGCTTTTCTCGTAAGTATGGGAGGACATGAGAGCGACAGGGAATGAGGCTGAGTTCTTCCTTGATGAAATACTGGCGCATGGTTTGACCATCCTCCATTAAAATAATCCCTGGTTCACGGTCGAGAGTTCGCTGGGTCTCGATCCACTGGCCCCATCTCTTCTTATTCATCGAGGGTTCTTCATCGCTGTTAAACACTTCGGCTCCAAAACCTGATGCTCCCCAGATGCTTTGCAGGAATTTGCTGCTTAGGCCAGCGGATATTCCATTGTTGGCTAATTGCTTGAGTTCTTCTAAGCTTTTTGGGGCTAATTTAACATGATCGTGGTTGTAACATAAGGCTTGTACATCCAAGATGAATGGCAGGCCATAAAGATGTCCACCTTGTTTTGCCTGTGCTAAAAGTCTGGGCCTGAAATTTTTACTTTTAATTCCCTTGGAAGGAATTGGCTTGATCAGATTGTTTTGAGCCAGGCTGCTTAGCATCAGGGTGTGGACCAAGATCACATCAGCACCTAATCCATACTTCAGGCTCTGTTGATGTTTCTGATAGAAAATTGTGTCTGGATATTCCTCTACAACCACTGTCACCTCTGGGTGCATTTGCTCAAAGGACCGCGTCATGGTGCGAATGCTCTTGTTCATCATCTTTTGAAGCATTGGCTCCATGCCCTGATATCGCTGCGTCCAAACCAGAAGAGTTCCCTTCAGATTCTGCTGCGATGGCACCAATTGGTAGCGACCTGCATACAAAGGATTCGCCTTGATTTCCGCGTTGTAAGTGCCTATTGATGCTCCTGATTCAGTGCTCTTTGGGCTGCAACCCATCAGTGTGAGTCCGCTGAGAGCAACAAGAACACTGGCTAAAAAACGTTTGGCTCTCTGGGTCTGAGATGGTCTGCCCAGCATTTTATTTCCTTGTTTTGTTCAAGGTAGGAAGCTTCTGGGCCTTCAGCTTTATTTGCCTGATTTTGTTTGCTCTGATCAGCCTGAGTGTTGATTGCGTTCCTGTTCATCAAGTTCAGTGCTGAGAGTCCTTAGGGCTCTTTCAGCACTTTTTCTGCCAACAACGATCCAATTAAATACAAGGAGCCTGCAATCACGGGTATTAGCTTTGGTTTGCCTGAATCGTTCTTGAACAGGTTGACGAGAACGTCCTCCACGCATGAGGCGCTCCTTAGTTGATGCGCATGCGTTGGGCAGATCTCGCTCAATTGATCGGTTGTCCAGCTGACATGCCCTGGCACCGGCACGATCCAGGCTTCGTCGTTTGGCTCCAACAAAATCCTGAGCATTTCCGGGGCTTGCTTGTGGCCCTGAATGCCAAGAATCCAGATCTGCTGATGCCCTGACTCGCTCCAGTCACGACGCTCGAGCGCGAGTTGCTCGGCTGCATCGGGGTTGTGAGCTCCATCCACGCGCACAGAGTGGTGGTTCCAGTGCAACGTTTGAAGCCGTCCAGGCCAACGGGCTTGGGCCAGCCCGCGCCGGATCTGCTCCTCTGTGATCGCGCTGCCAAAGGCATTCATCCGTCGCAGCGCTGCGCGCGCCACGGCTCCATTACGCCGTTGCAGGTGTCCAGACAGTCCCAGCTCCCACTCGTTAGTGAGCGGCTTCACCCACTCCAGCGTGGCGCCCATATCTTGGCAGCGCGCCTCCAAGACTTTGGTCACCGCATCGTGTTGAGGGGCACTGATCACATGGGCTCCAGGGCCGATTACCGCTGCTTTTTCGCTGCTGATCGCCGTTAAGGAGTTCCCGAGATGTTCGCAGTGATCCATTCCGATCGAGCCAATGGCGATGAGAGGTCGATTGGGATGGGCTGTTGTGGCATCCAGCCGCCCTCCAAGACCTGCTTCTAAAACGAGCCAATCCAGGGCGTTGGCTTCAAAATGAATCATGGCGGCAGTGATCAGCTGCTCGAACGGGGTCAGGTTGTGATGCCTTGCCACGGGTTGGAGTTGTCTTAAAAGTTGGCGTAGTTGAGCCAGCTCAATCTGCTGCTGATTCACGCAAATCCGTTCACACCAACTCGTGAGATGGGGAGACGTGGTGAGGCCAGAGCGCAGACCTGCTGCGGTTAGTCCGCTGTGAATCATGCAGGCGATCGAGCCTTTGCCATTGGTTCCGACCACCTGCACGGCGGGAACACCAGCGCAGGGGTTGGCTAGAGCGGCAAGAGCTGCCTGCATCCGCTCAAGCGATAAATCCATTCCCCGCTGCTCAAAGGGAGAGAGCAGATCCGCCAACTCATCAAGGGGATCCAGCTTGGAGCGGGTCACGTGTTCAGCAGTTCCAGCGTCCGTTCAAGGCGGGAGAGCAGCTCGTTCACCTCTCGGCGATCGATCACTAAGGGGGGAACCATCCGCACCACCTTGGCTCCGGCAGGAACGAGCAAGAGTTTTTGCGCTAAGGCCGCTTTCACAACATCAGCAGCATTGAGATTGCAGTCCTCTCGTAGGACCAAACCCTGCAGTAAGCCCCAACCGCGGGCGTCCTCGAGTTGTTGAGGGAAGCGTTGGATGAGTTGGTTGAGTCCAGCTCTTAATTGCGCACCCCGTTCTGAGACGTTGCGGAGCAGCTGTTTCCGTTCCAATTCCCAGGCGACGGTCAGACCAGCGCGACAAGCAAAGGGGTTGCCGCCAAACGTGCTGGCGTGATCTCCAGGTGTGAACAGGTCGGCGTGCTCGGTGGTTAGCAGGGCACCGATCGCATGGCCACCACCAAGGCCTTTGGCCAAGGTGATCACATCGGGTTTGACATCCAGTTGCTCGTAGCCCCAGAGCTTGCCGCTGCGACCCATTCCCACTTGAACTTCGTCAAAGATCAAGAGAATGTTGCGTTCATCGCAGTGGCGACGCATCGCACGGAACACCTCGGGATCACCTGGATTCACACCGCCCTCGCCTTGGAGCGGCTCGATCAGGACAGCGCAAACCCGAGGGCCATGGGTCTCGAGGCGGTTTAAAAGCTGTTCAAAGCTCTGGATGTCGTTGTAAGTGAAGGTCTCAAACCCCTCCACCATCGGCTCAAATCCCAGGTGATAACGGGGTTGTCCTGTGGCACTCACCGCTGCAAGTGTGCGGCCATGGAAGCTTGCGGCCGCCGTCAAGATCACGGGCCGTTCAATTCCCCGGCGTTGATGGCCATGCTTGCGGGCCAATTTGATGGCCGCTTCATTGGCTTCCGCACCAGAATTGCAAAAGAACACACTGTCTGCGCAGCTGTTGTTCACGAGCCAACGGGCTAGCTCTTCCTGCTCAGGAATCTCATAAAGATTGGAGACGTGCTGGAGGCGGCTGAGCTGATCCTTCAGCGCACGCCGCAGTGCGGGGTTGCTATGGCCGAGGGTGCAAGTGGCAATCCCAGCCACGGCATCGAGGTAGCGATGGCCTTTGTGGTCACGGACCCAGCAACCTCTCCCACGCACCAGGGTGAGCGGGTAACGGTTGTAGGTCCCCATCACAGCAGTGGGGGGTGGCTCAGTGATGCCAGTGGCTTTTGGGGATGTGTCTAACATTTCGCCCTACTGTGAACCAGTGGCTTTCGTTGTTCCATTGAAGCTGACCGCCCTGAATGGAGTGGGTCACGCATCAAAAAATCGCCCATTGATTTACCCATTCAGTGGGTGGGATCATCCCGATTCGGTCATACAGGTGGTCGGACTTGAACCGACAAGGGTTTCCCCGCCGCATTTTGAGTGCGGTGCGTCTACCAATTCCGCCACACCTGCTCGTTCACGTCTCTAGACGCATAAGGCCCATCAATGGATTGAGAGCTCTCTAATTACCCTACACGTTTCGAGTCTCAGACTCTCTCAGGGTGTGCGCCTGATCAATTTGGCTCCAGCACGGCCAAGCTTCGCTTCGATATCTGCGTAGCCACGGTCGAGGTGGTCGAGGCCGCTCACTTGTGACTTCCCTGTTGCCACCAGTGCTGCCAACACCATGGCGGCTGAGGCTCTGAGATCGGTTCCATTCACTGGAGCCCCGCTGAGTGCGGATACGCCTTCCACAACAGCAGTGTTGCTTTGAACCCTGATGGAGGCTCCCATGCGCTGCAACTCTGCGACATGCTGCATCCGGTTTTCGTAGATCTTCTCCGTAATCACACTTGTTCCTTGTGCTGTAGCCAGTAAGGCCATGAACGGTGCTTGCAGATCGGTAGGAAAACCAGGGAATGGTTGGGTGGTGATGTCGATGCCCCGGATCTCACCAGGAGTGATCGTGATCCCTTCTTGATCGATATCAAGTTTGCAGCCGCAGTCGCGCAGTTTCTGCAGAACGGCACTGAGATGTTCAGGGATCACGGGAGCCACTCTTAGCTTTGAGCGGGTGATGGCAGCAGCAAGGAGGAAGGTGCCGGCCTCAATGCGGTCGGGAATCACCGTGTAATCGCAACCCTTGAGTTGGTCCACGCCTTCCACGGTGATGGTGGGTCCGCCAGCACCGCTGATGTTGGCGCCCATGGCAATCAACAAGTTGGCGAGATCCTGAACCTCTGGCTCCTGGGCTGCATTTGAAATCACGCTGGTGCCTCGCGCCAAGGCTGCTGCCATCAAAATGGTTTCTGTGGCGCCCACACTGGGGCAATCCAGAACGATCTCTGCACCTTTGAGACGTTGCTCCCTGCCTGGGATCGAGGCGGCAATGATGCCGTGCTCCACATTCACAACAGCTCCGAGCGCCTTCAATCCACGGATGTGTTCCACCACCGGACGCGCACCAATGCGGCATCCACCGGGGAGGGGCACCCGTGCGTGGCCCATACGGGCGAGAAGCGGGCCAATCGCAAAAAAGCTGGCGCGCAGGCCATTGACTAATTCGTAGGGAGGCTCTGCTCCTGTTATTTGATCGGCATGGAGGCGCACCACCTCGCCAGTGCGTTGAACCTTGACGCCCAAGCAAGACAGGATTTCTGTCATCCCGCCGATGTCCGTGAGTGGTGGGACGTTGCGGAGGGTGAGAGGGTCTTCGGTCAGAAGGGAGGCCGTCATCAGCACGAGAGCTGAATTTTTTGCGCCACTGACGCGGAGCTCTCCGATCAACTTCTCTCCACCATTAATCTCCAGGTGCGGCTTGAGAATGTCTTGAGACGCAAGAGCCGCTGCCGTCATGCCCGTGGTTACTGAATTCATGACCATATTGACCATCAAGTATGAGACCGTCTAGACGGCCGGCGCTCAAACTGGTTCTGTTGGGTTCAGATCGTGTCTGTCACTTCAAAGCTGATGTCGTATGGTCGACAGGTCACGTTTGTGACGCCAGCGGTTGTGGCGGAATTGGTAGACGCGCATGTTTCAGGTACATGTGTCTTCGGACGTGGGAGTTCAAGTCTCCCTAACCGCATTACTGTGATCGAGTCAGGACTCCCAACTCCTTCATGATTGTGCTCAAGATCTCCAACTCATCGGAGGTAGTGGCTTCCAAAGTTGGCAAGTTTCTCGAATTTTTGACACCGGATTCGATTGATCAATCCACGGTGGAAGATCAAGTGATCAAAAAGTTAGTTGAGAACTTGGCGGCTGAAGGCATCAAGGGTGAAATCGCCGCGGTTCAAGGCATTGATCTCGATGGTCAGGATCTCAAGCTTCACGACGGCATGAAGGTGCGTAAGCACACGAGCTTCTGATTCGGTGTCGTTGGCAGATCAGTACGACGAGCTGATCACCAGTCGTCGTAATCCTCTTGTGAGACGACTGCGTTCGTTGTCATCCCGTGCAGGTCGAGACGAGCAGGGTGTTGTTCTTCTGGAAGGAACACATCAACTTCAAGAACTCCAGCACCGTGTTTGGCAAGAATCTGTTGCCTTTGATGTTGTTGCAACTCCTGCTTGGTTGCAGGCGCATGCTGGCTTGATTCGCTCATTGCCCGGCTCCGTGCGTGTGCAGAGGATGAGTGCCGAAGCGTTGCAAGCCGGATTAACAACCGTTCAGCCCGATGGTGTTGCCTGCTTGCTGCCGTTGTCTTGCCTGCCTACCGCGGTTCCGGCTCCCAACTTTGTTTTGGCGCTGGATCGCATTCAGGATCCAGGCAACCTTGGCACCTTGCTTCGCACCGCTCGGGCCGCTGACATTCAGCAGGTTTGGTGCGCATCCGGTGCTGATCCGTTGGCGCCAAAGGTGGTCCGATCGTCGGCTGGAGCGATTTTGAACCTGCCGGTCGAGCGCTTTGGCCCTGATCCAGCGGAAGGGGTTGTTCAACTCGCAGAACGACTCAGGCAAGCCCGCAAGGCTGGGCTTCAAATTGTGGCCACGTTGGTGCCAGATGCAGCGGCAGATTTAAGCATTCAGCCCTACTGGGAGCTGGACTGGACCCTGCCCACGGTGCTCCTGCTCGGAAATGAAGGAGCCGGTCTAGACCCGTTGTTGCAGGCCTGCTGCTCCCATGGTGTGACCCTTCCGCATAGCTCTGCCGTGGAATCTCTGAATGTGGCTGCTGCTGCGGTCCCTGTGCTTTTGGAGAGGCGACGGGCGAGAATGACGTCTTTAACGCAGAAGATCGGGTGAGCGACGCCAGTTTCGACTTCGATGTGATTGTCATTGGCGCCGGATATGGCGGCTTTGATGCAGCCAAACATGCAGCCGATCATGGCCTCAAGGTGGCCGTCCTTGAATCGCGCGACATGGGTGGCACCTGCGTTAATCGTGGCTGTGTCCCGTCCAAAGCCTTATTGGCTGCCAGTGGACGCGTGCGCGAGCTGGCTGATGCTGAGCATCTCGCGGGGTTTGGAATTCATGCGGCCCCAGTGCGTTTTGAGCGCAAGAAGATTGCTGATCACGCCAATCAACTGGTGGCCACGATTCGGGCCAATCTCACCAAAACCTTGGAGCGGGCAGGGGTCACCATCCTTCGCGGTCAAGGTCGGCTTGAGGGGCCTCAACGGGTTGGGGTGCGTGAGCTCAGCGGAGTGGACCGCGTCTTAACCGCACGAGATGTGATTTTGGCCACGGGCTCTGATCCCTTTGTTCCCCCGGGCATCGAAACCGATGGGCGCAGTGTGTTCACCAGTGATGAGGCGGTCAATCTGGAATGGCTGCCGCGTTGGATTGCAATTATCGGCAGCGGCTATATCGGCCTGGAATTTGCCGATGTCTATACGGCTTTGGGCTGTGAAGTCACGATGATTGAGGCCTTGGATCGGGTGATGCCCACCTTTGATCCTGATATCGCCAAGCTGGCAGCGCGCAAATTGATCGATGGCCGCGATATTGATGCGCGCTCTGGAGTGTTGGCTAAATCGATTCAACCCGGATCACCGGTGCAAATTGAGCTGGTTGATATGAAAACCAGAGAGCCAGTTGAGACCTTGGAAGTGGATGCGGTGCTTGTGGCAACCGGCCGTGTACCCAGCAGCAAGCATCTCAATCTCGAGTCTGTGGGAGTGGAGACCAATCGGGGCTTTATTCCGGTGGACGACAACATGCGCGTCTTGGTGAATGGTGTTCCTAATCCCAATCTCTGGGCTGTTGGAGACGTCACCGGCAAGTTGATGCTCGCTCACACGGCCGCGGCTCAGGGTTCGGTCGCTGTCGACAACATCCTTGGCCACCCCCGCCAAATTGATTACCGCAGCATTCCTGCTGCCACCTTTACGCATCCAGAGATCAGCTCTGTGGGCTTATCGGAAGCCGATGCCAAGGAGCTCGCTGGAGAGGAAGGTTTTGAGCTGGGTACCGTACGCAGCTATTTCAAAGCCAATTCCAAAGCGCTTGCTGAATTGGAAAGTGATGGCGTGATGAAGTTGTTGTTCAACAAAACCAGTGGGGAGGTCCTAGGGGCCCACATCTTCGGTTTGCATGCCGCTGATCTGATCCAGGAGATTGCGAACGCGGTGTCTCGTCGTCAAAGCGTGACCCAACTCGCCAATGAGGTGCACACGCATCCAACTCTTAGTGAGGTGATAGAAGTTGCCTATAAACAAGCTGCATTGCAAGTTTCTGCCAACTAAAAAGGAATGCTTTGGTAATTATTTATGGTTTCCAGAGTATTGCTGTAAAAATATTAGAAGCAACTAAAAAGCTTGCAATGTAATAACCTGACGACCACCTTCTTCTGCCGATTCCCATAGATGTAATGATACATATTGAGATAGCTACAATTAGTTTTGTTGCGATTTTTGCTTGACTTGATGAGTCAAGTGGGGCCGCATTTTCTTGTAGAAGAGCTAGTGAAAGCCCACTACCAAGAACAATAAAAGCCCCGTAAAGCTGGATTATATTAATCGTTTTTCTTGATTTTAAAATTTGCTGTAGAGAGCCAGCAATTAATGCTGACATCCCTAAGACGTGGAATAGTATAGAAAGAATGAAAAATGAATATTTCATGGAACTAGCTTAGTTTTCTGTGAAGTAAGGGTCTGACAAGTATTAAAGTTGCTATCGTTAATGTTAGGAGAATCCAAATGCAAGTTCCAGAAGAAACATCACCATATGGAGCGTGCAAGACGACAGTTCCAAGGTCGACAGGGCCTTGATACGCTGCTCTGATTGGTTCGATTGCATAGGTCAAAGGATTAAGACAAGCTAACCATCTCAATATGACTGGCATGAATTCAAGAGGAGCTAATGCTGTACTTGAAAAAAGAAGAGGTAAGTTAATCAAAAATGTGATTGCGAGAAGCTCTATGTGTCCAGGAAGTGCGAAAGCAAGCCCCAGGCTTAATGCTGTTACTCCAATGGTGAGGATGGAAAGAGTTGTAAGTGTCGTAAGAGCACCCAATCCAGATGGCCATCCGTAGCCCAGTAATCCAGCTGCAATCATTATGAAAATACTTTGGATTAAGCTGATTGCGCCGATGTGAACAACTGATGCTAAAACTACAGAGCTTCTAGAGCGGAGTGGAGCTACTAAAATTCTATTTAAAAAGCCAAATTCGCGGTCGAACATCACGGGAAGCCCAGCATTTAATGCGCCGCTAAATGCTGTAAATACGATTAAGCCTGCTGTAATAAAGTGTCCGTATCCCATGCTATACGGTAAAAAACCTTTGGGTGCATTGCTGAAGAGTGCACTAAAAAGAATTAACCAGATGAGAGGTTGTATGACTCCTACCACAAAAGACGAAGGTCGTCTTTTTATTTGTAAGAACTGGCGCATGCTCAAGGCCAGTGTTTCCTGTAGGCGCTCTCTTCCAATTGTGAGAAGCCTCTGAAGAATTCCTTTTGTTCTGTGAGAAGATAAAATAGTCATTGTTTTTTTGGATGATTTGAATTGTTAACGCATTGCTTGTTTACGTTCTTTCCTTAAATCTCTTGTTCCAACCGTAGCAAGTTCAGCATCAATTAATGTTCTGCCCGTGGATCGCAAGTAGACGTCATCAAGGCTGATTTTGCTATTGCTATAGGAGAATAGAGGTAGGCCTGCATAATGGATAGTGTCAATAATCTCAGGCGTTTTTTCCAATTGATTCAAGATAACTGTCAGTGCGTACCCCTGGCATGGATTAATGATAATTTCTTCGACGCCAATTTTACTTTTAAGAATTGTGCTCACTGCTTCAGCTTCTTCTGAAGTGCAGAATTCTTTAGTTCTAATCGTCAGTTTTTCTTTCCCAATCTTTTCTTTTAGTTCTGACGGACTGCCTTCGGCTAAAATTCTTCCCTTATCTACAATGGCAATCTGATCAGCCAATGATTCGGTCTCGTCTAATTGATGTGTACTCATTAAGATAGTTTTCCCTTGGTTGACACAACCTTTGAGAATATTCCATATTAAGTGACGACTTTCAGGGTCTAATCCAACTCCAGGTTCGTCCATGATAAAGATTTCTGGATTATGTAAGAGTGCGCAGGCTAATTCCAGTCTTCGACGTATTCCTCCAGAATAAGTTCCTGCTCTTCTTTTTATCCATTCCCGAAGATCGAGTTGTTCTATAACGGCTTCAATGCGTTCTTTGCCTTGATTTCGGGGAAGGTGATGCAAGTCAGCTGTAAAGCGAAGGTGCTCCTCACCTGTCAATATTTTGTCAATGCTTGCCTCTTGACCTACATATCCAATACGTTTGCGGACTTCTCGAGGATTTTTATGTGCATCAATGCCATCAATTATTACGGATCCTGAGTCTGCTGCTGCAAGGGTTGCCAAGATACGGAGAGTACTGGTTTTCCCTGATCCATTCGGGCCCAGCAGTGCAAAGAAGCATCCATGTGGGACTTTCAAGGACAGGCCATTAATAGCTTCAATGTTTTTATAAGCTTTGCGCAAGTGGTTGATTTGTATTGCGTAACGGTTTCGCGGGGATTCATGATTTTCCTCTAGCATGACTCTTCTCATTTTGATGTAGTGTACTTAAGTAAAGTGTTTAAGGCCGCCTATTCTTTGGATCCGGTATACAGATAATCGCCTTGAAAGTAGTGAATTATTTCTTTTAGAGTTTCTTGTTGCTGTTCCAATGCGGAAAATCCCCCATTGTGTGGTGGTCGAAATTTCTCTGTTCCAGGGGTGGCTTGGTGATGGTTGCTGTTTGAGTGGAAAGAGGTCATGGCTAGAACTTTGAGAAGAATTAATCAAGGAACTTTTTTAAGTCGCCTGATGTTGGAAACCTATCGATCTGAGTAGGAGTGGTGCGAAGTGATTGGCGCCAATGCTCTTTTCGGACAATATTTTCAAATTGTGGACAGTTGTCGTGTTTGCGTCGTTGCCTGACGACTTGTTCTGCGATGATATGTAAAGTAATGCGAAATTATTAATGGTGATCCGTCGACGTCCCCCCAATCCAAAGGTGCAAGTTGCGCATCTGGAGTACGCCGTTCCTGATCAAAACGGTGAACCTCGCAATATTCTTGAAAAAATCGTCTGGGAAAAAGATCGCGAGATAGCTGTTGCGCGTGAGCGCATGCCCTTGGAGCAGTTGCGCCGCAAGGTGGCCGACTTGCCTCCAGCCCGTGATTTTCTCGCCGCGTTAAGCACTGCAGCGGTGAGGCCTGCTGTGATTGCTGAGGTGAAGAAAGCGAGTCCCAGTAAAGGTGTGATTCGAGAGGACTTCGATCCTGTTGCCATTGCCAAGGCCTATGCAGCTGGAGGAGCGAGCTGTCTTTCGGTCCTCACCGATAAAGCTTTTTTTCAGGGTGGTTTCAATGTGTTGATTGAGGTGCGTGAAGCCGTGGATCTTCCACTGCTTTGTAAGGACTTCATCCTTAGTCCTTATCAGCTTTATCAAGCGCGGGCAGCTGGAGCCGATGCCGCACTACTGATTGCGGCGATTCTTTCCGATCAAGACCTGACCTATTTTTCCAAGGTGGCCGCAGCACTGGGGCTCACGGTTTTGGTGGAGGTGCATGACGCTGAAGAGTTGCAGCGGGTGTTGGCCCTCGGTGGATTCCCATTGATCGGCATCAACAATCGCGATCTCACCAGCTTTGAAACGGATTTAGCAACAACCGAAACGCTCACGGCTCAGTTCGCTGAGCCATTGGCGGAGCAGCAGATTCTTTTGGTGAGCGAATCGGGACTGTTCCATCGCGCTGATCTCGATCGGGTTCAAGCCGCTGGAGCACAGGCTGTTTTGGTGGGAGAAGCCCTGATGCGGCAAGCGGATGTAGAGGCAGCACTCCAAGCATTGATCCATGGTTGAGAGGGAGGTTGTGACGCTGGGATCAGCATCAACAAGCTGTGAATCGGATGGCCTCGATCTCTGTCCGGCAGAATTGCTGAATCTTGGGATCGCGACTTGCTGATCAGTGTTCTGACGGGCTTCGCGGCAGGTGCTGTGCACGTTGTTGGGGGTGCTGATCATTTGGTCGCGATGGCCCCCTTTTCCCTAAGGCGACCGTTGCAGGCCGTGAAGTCAGGAATGGCTTGGGGCGGTGGCCACTCGCTTGGGGTGGTGTTGCTCGGTGTTGTTGCGATCTTTTTTAAAGATCTGATCCACGCCGAAAGCATTTCGGCATGGGCTGAATTTTTAGTGGGGGTGTCGTTGCTTGTGATTGGCGCTCTCGCCATTCGAACCGCGTTTGGCTTGGAGTTGCATACCCATGACCATCACCATGATGGTTCGGCCTTGCATCGCCATCTCCATCTGCATCTTCGCGGGCAAAGCAACCATCGCCGCCATGCGCATGCGGCATCGGGCCTTGGCTTGCTCCATGGCTTGGCTGGTGCCGGGCATTTGTTGGCCGTGATCCCAGCGCTTGCGCTGCCGGTTCATGGTGCCGTTTTGTATTTGGTTGCTTATTTGTGCGGGTCAATGGGCGCGATGCTCGCCGTGGTGAGCACCCTCTCGATGCTCACGATGCGCAGCAGCGCTCGTTTCCTGCCGCTGTTAGTGGGCTGTACCGGTGGATTGTCGATCGTGACAGGAGCGATCTGGCTCCAGAAAACATCAGCTGCCTTGTTTTAACGGCGTTGAGGCGAGGGCCACAACTTCTCCGATTAAGCAGCTCTGCGAAATGCTTCCCCATTGCCGGCTGTCTGTGCTGGCATCTGGACAGTCACCGAGGATGGTGATCTGATTGTCAGCGACAGAGCTCAGCCGTTTGATCACCCGGAGTGAAGGCTGTTGGGGATGGATGCAAACGATGATGGATCCAATGGCGGGGAGCTCAGTTTGTTGATTGAGGGGCCGCACGATGACGCGGTCCTTGGGTTTCAGCGTTGGCCACATCGAATACCCCTTCACTTGCATGACGCGTCGCCGGCCACAAAAAAACAGCAGTAGGTCGAGAAGACCCACTGCTGCAAGAGATGATTGAGATCCTGATGAAGAGCTCAGAACCTGACTCAGGAGGCGGTGACCCAGGCATCACTGCGGCCCTTGGACTGCCAGAACATGCCGTGAATTTTCTCAACAGCAGCGAGAAGCTCTTCCGCTTTGCCTTGGTCGATATGCACCTTGCAAGCGCTGCAAACTTTCGCCGCTTTCCAGAAGGTGTCGTGGAGATCGGGGAACGTTGCCAGGTGCTCGGGCTTGAAGTAGTCGGTCCAGAGGATCAAGAGTTCTTTCTTGGTCTTTTGGGCTTCATCTTCCTTGACCGCAACGAAGCGAGCAAAGGTGTTGAGAGCAGCGTGGTGGTCTCCAGCAGAAGCAGGAGCCTCAAGCGCCTTGAGCTTCTTGGTCATCGCGAGCACTGCTTCAGCGTGAACACGAGCTGAAGCAGGGTCATACACACCGCAGGGTCCGTCGCAGTGGGCTTCAACGGTGGAAGCGGGCAAGGAGCGAACGATCGCTGATAGAGCCGAGCGAAGCATCGGGTTTGAAACAGAATTTTCGGTTCGACAAGCCTACCTATGGATGACCTTCTTAGGGATCACTTTTTGATGTCTAGTAGTTCCACTTCAAAAATCAGGGTTGCGTTTGGAGGGATCACGCGGCCTGCACCACGCTTGCCGTAGCCGAGGTCAGGGGGGATCACCAGCTTGCGCTTTCCGCCCACTTTCATGCCTTGCACGCCTTCATCCCAACCCTTGATCACCCGACCGGCCCCAAGCGGAAATTCAAACGGGGTGCCACGGTCATAGCTGGCATCAAATTGCGTGCCGTCTTCGAGGGTGCCGCGGTAGTTCACCACCACGTTTTGTCCAGAGCTGGCTACGTCACCAGTGCCCACAACGAGATCGGTGATTTTTAGGCCACTCGCGGTGACCTGAGGTTTCTCTGCTTCCATCGGACCGCCGAGGGCTGAGGCGTCAGCCAGGTTGGTATCGGCAGCCATCGCAAACAAAGTGGGATTGGGGTTGTCGGGGTCGAGTTCCATGGGATTGGCCACGGCCTGAACGACAGCCTCTTGGACAGTCGTCGCATTGCTGCTGGCCATGGTGGATGGCGTTGCGGCAATCACCGTGGAGGGCGACACCAATTGGCTGATGAACGCCACCATCAGACAGGACACAAACACAGCGGTGCTGATCAAGATCTCGCGCACAGATTTCTGCTCGATTCAATCCAATTCTGGCAGTTCATTCCTCGCGCTCTTTCTGGCGTAACTGCTGCTCAAGGCGATCGATTCTTCCGCGCAGCTCATCCAGTTCTCGCTGACTGGCCAAACCGAGGTCCTGGATGATGTTGTCGCGATTGCGTTCGAGGTTGCGGCCCATCTGCTGCTCGAGTTCTGGTGTTTCGCCGCGCAAAGCCTTGAGCACATCCTCCACAAGGGCCGAGGCATGGGTTGAATCAAGGCGGCCGCTGCTTACCCATTCCTGGGTGACGTAACGCAGCCGATCGGCAACAAGCGTTGTGGTGCCGAGTCCTCGAAGAAGAAGCTGTTGCAGGGGATTACCGGTATCCATAGCCATACGGGCGCGTCTGGATTCAGGATGGCTTGATCTCCCGCCACTGACCATGGGAAATGACCGATCCCTGGTGCTTTTGCAGGGGCTGCTGGGGGGACTGTTGGCAGGCGTTGCCCTGACGATGTCGGGCCCTTGGTGGATGGTGCCGGCTCTGGCTCTGCTCTGGGCCGCGTCTCCTAGTTCTCTGGCCTCCGCGCTCTGGGGTGGAGTGGCCGTCCTCGTGAGCCATCGCTGGTTGCTGGGGTTGCATCCCTTGATGTGGATCGGTGTTCCCGCCTGGCTCAGCCTGCCAGTGGCTGCTGGGATCTGGTTGGCCTGTGCCCTGCTGGCCGCCCTGTTGCTGGCCTGTTGGAGTGGTCTTGTGAACCGCCTGCCCTTGCGGGGAAGCTTGAGCCATGCCGTGCTGGCTGCGGCTGTTTGGGGGTTGGCGGAAGTGGCCCTATCGCAAAGCCCTGTGTTTTGGATTGGCGTCGGTGGCAGTGTGCTTCCGGCCGATCCACCCCTCGCTGCGTTGAGTCGCTGGATCGGTGAGGGCGGACTGGCTGCTCTGCAACTGTTGCTCGGCTGGTGGCTGTGGCGTTTGCTCACGATGTCTCGGAGAGACTCGGGTTGGCCTGGACTGCTCGCTGGCGGCCTGCTGAGCCTTGTTGTTGTTCACGGGGTAGGGGCCCGGCTGCTGCAGACCCCTCCAATGATTGGAGGGCAAGCCGATCTGTCGGAGTACAGCGTTGGCCTCTGGCAACCCGCCATTCCCACCCGTGAAAAATTTTCTGCGCAACGCCAACGGGATCTGCCCGGACGCCTACAAGCTGCGCTTCAAGAGGCTGATGCCGCTGCTGCGGACTGGCTGATGGCACCAGAAGGCACATTGCCGCTCAACGATTCCCTCAGCGCACCGGCTCCGATTCCATTGATGAGCGGGGGGTTTCGTTGGTCGCGGGGACGTCAGCACAGCGCCATGGTTTTGGTGGAGGCTGGAGGCACCACTCCGGTGGCCTCGATTGATAAGCATCGACTGGTTCCATTGGGGGAGTGGGTTCCGTCCTGGCCAGGCCTCAGCGGCCTTTCGGCCATCGGCGGCCTGGAGGCTGGAGAGCCATCCAGGCTGTGGCGTTGGGGCGGTCCACCCGCTGCCGTTGCCATCTGCTACGAGATCAGCAACGGAGCGGCCTTAGCTCGCGCCGTGGCAGATGGGGCGGAGTGGATCCTTGCTGCAGCCAACCTTGACCCCTATCCCCGCCTCCTTCAGCAGCAGTATTTGGCTTTGGCTCAGCTGCGCAGTTTGGAAACGGCCAGACCGCTGTTATCAACAGCGAATACCGGTCCAACGGCCATGATCCGAACGACTGGGCAGGTTGCTCAGCGCTTGGCGTCGTTTGATCCAGGCCTGTTGGTGGTGCCATTTCAACCCCAAAAGGGTTTGACGGGATATGTGCGCTGGGGAGAGGCGCCCCTGCTGTTGACCATCGGAGCCTCGTCGCTGGTGTTGATCAAATCGGCGAGTCGATCAGGCCCCCGCCCAGCACGGCCTCGCCGTCGTAAAACACCGCCCCTTGACCAGGCGTGATCGAAAACTGTGGCTCCTGGAAGGTGAGCTTGCAGCGATTAGGGCGATTTCCGGCTTGATCTTCAGCATTGGCTTCGATGCAGGTGAGATGGGCACGCACGGGTTCGCTGCGGTAGCGCACTTGCACCTCCACCTCCATGGCTGAGCCGAGTGGGGGTGCGGCGATCGAGACCCAGTTCACAGCGCCAACCTCGCAGCCTGTGCGGCCAGCTTCTGCCCTCGTGGCGACCACCACCTGGTTCATGGCGGCATCGAGTTTCACCACATGCAGCGGTTCACTCCAGGCAATTCCTAAGCCTTTGCGCTGACCAATGGTGAAATGTTCAATGCCGTCGTGCTGTCCGACCACCGTCCCGTCTTGCAGCACGATTTCGCCGTCCCGTGGCGGAAGGTAGGCATCAAGGAACGCGCGCATAGAGCCGTGGTGATCGGCCAGGCAAAGGTCTTGGCTTTCTGGCTTGTCGGCGGTGCGTAATCCGTGGCGCCCGGCTTCAAGGCGGGTGTCGGCCTTGGTGAGTTCACCGAGTGGGAAGACCACGCGCGCCAAGACCTCCTGGGGCAGGTCATAGAGGAAATAACTCTGGTCTTTGCGGCTGTCGAGACCTCGCAACAGTTTCCAGCGGCCGTCTTCCTTGCCCAGACGGATGCGGGCGTAATGGCCTGTGGCGATTCTTGGAAGATTGCGTTCCCGTTCGGCCCAGGCGAGCATCGGCCCGAATTTCACAGCCCGGTTGCATTTCGAACAGGGCAGGGGTGTGATGCCAGCCCGGTAGCCATCCACCAAGCCTTGAACGATTTCGCGAACGAACGTATCCCTTGAATCCACCACGTGGTGGGGCACCCCGAGTTGTTCACAGATTCCGGCAGCATCCACCAAGCCTTCGGCGCAGCATGCTCCTTTCCCGCTCATCAGCCAGAGCGTGAGGCCCTCCACCTCCCAGCCGGCTTCCACCATCAATGCTGCGGTGAGTGAGCTGTCTACCCCGCCGGAAAGGCCGACGGCCACACGATGCTCTCCAGGCCATTGGCGCAATCGCTCCAGGGCCTCGGCACCGGCTGGGGTTGCTGTAAGGGTGCTCATCATGGCCTCGGCCGACATGGGCGGGCATCGCTGTATCACTCCATAGTGAGGGCCCCGTCTGTTTTTGGCTTGGTCTGGCCTCCCCTAGATGCGGAGCACTGGCTGGTCAGTGCCGAACAAATGTTGGCCTTGGAGCAGGAATGGCTGGGCAGTGGTTTGCCCGTTGCCGCCTTGATGGAGGCCGTTGGCCAAGCGATGGCTGAGTGGTGTCTTCAGAGGCCAAAGCGTTTGGACCAGGGCGTATTGGTGTTGGTGGGACCTGGCCACAACGGTGGTGATGGGTTGGTGGTGGCGAGACGACTGCTGCATGCCGGAGTGGAGGTCAGGCTGTGGGCGCCGCTGCCGCTCCGTCAAGCACTCACCCAAACGCATTGGCGTCATCTCGAGTGGCTTGGCACATCAGTTTTGAAGACGGAGCCGGATCCAAGGGATTCAGGTCTCTGGGTGGAGGCTCTGTTTGGCTTGGGACAGCACCGTCCACTACTGGAAGGATTGGCGTTGTTGCTCAGCGAACGCGAGCGTGTTCAGCCCGGCCGGCTGATCAGCTTGGATGTGCCTGCGGGGATGCATTCCAACCACGGCCGGGTCGAGGCAGGCGGAGGGGCGGTGGCCTCCGACACGTTGTGCGTGGGCCTGGTGAAACGGGGGTTGGTTCAGGACGCAGCTCTGGCCAACGTGGGGCGGGTGCATCGCTTGGATCCGGGTGTCCCCTCCCAGTTGATCGAGCAACTGAGGCCAGCGGCTTTGCTGCGGGTGATGGCAAAGGATCTGGCAACCCTGCCGGTTCCCCAAGATGCGCCAACGGCGATGAAATATCAGCGCGGCCGTGTGCTGTTGGTGGCAGGAAGCGAGCGCTATCGCGGCGCAGCACTCCTGGCGGCACAAGGGGCCATGGCCAGTGGGGTGGGAAGTCTGAGAGCGGCCTTGCCTGAGGCCGTTGCTGATGCCATCTGGCAATGGATTCCTGAGTTGGTGCTGTCGGCGGGATTGCCAGCCACCGCCTCGGGGGGATTGCCCTGGGGGCCATGGCTGGCTGATGCCGATCTCTCCCGTTTGGATGCGCTGTTGCTGGGGCCTGGGATTGGTGCGTTAGACGGGCAGTGGGATGCCTGGGCAGAGCCCTTGCTGTCGTTCGAGGGGCTGCTCGTGCTCGATGCCGATGGGCTCAATGCCTTGGCCGCCTCGAAGCACGGCTGGCGCTGGCTTTGTGAGCGTGAGTTCCCAACCTGGATCACCCCGCATCCCAGCGAATTTGCAAGGCTTTTCCCTGACTTCAGCAGGCTGGAGCCGCTGGAGAGCGCGCAATCGGCTGCGGCAGAAAGCGGAGCCGTTGTCTTGCTTAAGGGGGCTCATTCGGTGATTGCCGATCCGAATGGGGTGGTGCATCAACTTGTTGACACCTCGGTGCAGGTGGCTCGCACAGGCCTGGGCGATCTGTTGGCTGGATTTGCTGTTGGCTGGGGTGCGCGCTGCTGGGCTTGCGGAGAGGAGCCGCGGGGAACAGTCCTTGCCAGCGCCGCTTTGCTCCATGCTGAGGCGTCACAAACCAGTGAAGAAGCCACGAGTGCCAGTGAGATTGGCCAAACCCTTGCTGCGCTCACCCGTCAGATTTGCGCGAATTAATAATTAAAAAATTGATGAAGTTTGAAAATGCACACAATTCAAAACGCGCAAATGTGTCGTTTTCCTTTCACGAATATGGAGGGTTTCTGAAAACATTTGGGTTTATCGTTTTTTCATAGGAAAGTCTCTCCACGCCCAAGAGACGAGTTGACATGGTTTCCTCAACAGCTCGGACCTCCGAGACCCAGAGACGCAGAAGCAGTGACCCGATTAGTTGGTACCTCTCGACGATTGGCCGAATACCACTACTGACCGCTGCTGAAGAAATTGAGCTTGGAAATCAGGTTCAGAAGTTCATGGAGCTCACGCAGGACGGCTCGGTCTCTGCTGACAGCGAGGAGTTCAGTTCCAAGGATCGACGCTTGATTCGCGTTGGTCAGCGTGCGAAGCAGAGGATGATGAAGGCCAACCTTCGTCTTGTGGTGAGCGTCGCGAAGAAATATCAAGGCAAAGGCCTTGAGCTTCTCGATCTCATCCAGGAGGGATCGCTGGGCTTGGAACGGGCTGTTGAGAAATTTGACCCAACCCGCGGCTATAAGTTTTCGACCTACGCCTTCTGGTGGATTCGCCAGAGCATGACGCGGGCAATCGCTTGTCAGTCACGCACCATTCGCCTCCCGGTGCACTTGAGCGAGCGTCTCACCACGATCCGCAAGGTGAGTTTGGATTTAGCTCACAAGCTCGGAGCGATGCCGAGTCGTCTCGAGATTTCGGAGGCGCTGGACATGCCTGTTGAGGAGCTCGACTCCTTGCTGCGCCAAGCGCTCACCACCAGCAGTCTTGATGCTCCCGTGAATGGAGAAGATGGTCGCAGCTTCCTTGGTGATTTGATTGCTGATTCTTCTGCGGAAGAACCACTCGACAAGGTTGAGCAGCGCATTCACCATGAACAACTCGGCCGCTGGTTGAGTCATCTCAGTGAGCAAGAGCAACACGTGCTCACGCTCCGTTTTGGATTAAACGGCAACGAGCGCCACACCTTGGCTCAAATTGGCCGTTTGCTCGATGTTTCGCGTGAACGCGTCCGCCAGGTGGAATTGAAGTCGCTGCGCAAGCTGCGTAATCTCACCCGCCGGATGTCTCCAACGTTCTGATGGATCGATCAGCTGCTGCTCATCAACGGATTTCATCACTTTTTGATGGATGCCTAGAACCTGAAACTGCGAGTCTTGTGGGGCTCCAGTTTCATCCCAGATGCAAGCGTTGAGGTCAAAACGGCCAAAGCCACAAACTATTATCCCGTTGTGCTCAAGTACGTACGAATAATATGAAGGTGAGTCATTCCTGCCTTCATCGCTGAGACGAAACACTTGGACGAACCCAAAAAGCCGAGCAAGCCCAGGGCTCTTTCCTATACGGAAATGATGAACGGTGGACAACAACAAATAGATAGCGCAACGCATCAGCAAGAGCTGAACCTGCAGCGACGAAGGGTCGTATTTGAGCGCTCTGTCGAGCACCTCGAGCAGTCCTTCAACACTGAAGCTCATCACATTGGTGGTGATACTGGGATCTGATGAGTGCGCTTGCTTGCCTTGTTGTCTCAGCATTTCTTGCCTACTTGATCGCTGAGTTTCGAAAGAGACGTGTCGCTAGCAAAAGCACCAAGGCTTGGCGTGAAGCTTCAGAGCTTGTTTTTGACAGAAACCTGAGGTTTCACATCAAACTGGAATACGAAACTGGAGCTGCACCAAGTAATGCGGAGGGCTATGCAGAATCGAGAGACTCTCTCGTTAGTCACTTGGCTTCGAACCTGTTGATGCTGGCGAACAGGCGGCTGGAGATCGAGCCGTCCAAGAGTGAGGCTGAGGAGTTCGTGCGTCAGCACTGTGATCTTGAGGACGACCTTATGGAAGGAATGTGGATTTCAAGGTTCGGTTGAAAGTGAATGTTTTTGTGATGAGAAATGAACTGCCCTGCCGCATCTGCTCAATGCGTGTCCCGCTACCTCCGCAGTTCAGACGGGTCAAAACTGCTATTTGCCCTAGTTGTGCTCATGAAGGGTTGGACAAAATCGTGACCATTCAGCTCTTCAAAGAGCAGATTGTTGATTCGGTCACTTCGTAATTCCTATAGGTATTCGTCAATCAATCCTGTTGCGTCAATGCAAGATGCAATGGTTTTATGATTGCTTTTAGTGCTTAAAAAGTTGAGTAGGGAAAGCCTAGATCTGGCTTGTATGGCCTTTTCCCTTTCTCTTTCCCTTTGCATTCATGTTTAACTAATTGAATCCACCGCGCATCATCGATCTTTGTCATCACTCTTGCCTCGCTCTCTAGCCTTTGTTGCTTTGGGTGATAGCTATGGACATTGATTGCATCACGTTGTGGTAGGCGTGATGCGATTTTCTCGTCATCAAGATAAGGCACTCCATTGCGACAACGGTGTTGAACTGCATGTCATCCCTCATGCTTTGGCGTGTCAATTAATTCATCAAGATCACCATTGTAAAACCCCTGGCGCATCACCAATAATTCATTTTTGATTTAGTAATAGCCATATTAATTTCTACCTTTGCATCCCCAGGTTTTAGAATTGTTTGACCAAAAAATAGCCCTTTGTCTAAGGACTTTTTGGATGGCTTCTCCTAATCTATCGAGCCTTGGACTGTTGATGTGATGAGGAGTCTTAGACATCGTTTTGATTTCACGTCCATGTTCCCTCGCTGCTTGTTTAATCTCATCTCTATCTATGGTGAGTCTCTAATGCATAAAAGAAATCTGATTCTTGCTTACATTTTTGGATGCTTGGTGAGGCGAGCTTAAAAGCATTTTTGCCAATCCTCATTAATCCAGAGATGCATCGCTTCTTTGCCGACGCTTCTTCAGGATGTCCTGTTTTCAGGTTTGTCCCGCAAACCATTTCTGCGTAGCTTTGAATCTGTGCATGCATCGAAGCGTCTGCAGTCATCGTTGAAGCAAGCCCCGATAGGCCCAGTGCTACGAAGAGAAGAGTGCGCCTCAGGCAACCAATCAAGCCATCTCCATCCACTCTTAGCCACTACGCAGCTGATTGATGCGGTTGTTTGCTTTCAATCAAAACTATTAAAGAGCTTTGAAAACTAGTGGCCATCCCCCTCGTTTATCACCAGGCCTACAGCGCACCTCTGCCGTCGAGCCATCGCTTCCCGATGGGGTGATGGCATTTAGATCTAGTGATTGCAATGGGTTTGCAGGTGTGTTGTGATCCTAAATCACAACCCAGTTCTCAACGCAGGGTCAGCTTCAAAGTGCGATCCGTAGCTAAAAAGAGATCTCTGTCGTGCTCTTGGATAGTTCTAGCCGTAGTAAGCCATAAGCCTAATAACCAAAGTCTTTAAAGCCGTGAGAAAGGCTTTTGCTCATGTCATTCTTTGCTATGTCTTAGAGAGGCATAGGGCTATGGGGGCAATAAAAGTGAGCGGCATGTATGTAAATCACCTCACAAATTTTTATTATTTTCTTGCACCACTAGCCAATCTCAAACAACTAGCGACTCACACCCAGCTGCCAAGCCATCAGCGTCATTAGCCATTAGTGACATCATCAGCTACTGAGGTAGGGCCAGCGTCATCTGGGTTTCAAGGGTCATTAGTGAGAAGCAACTACTTAAAACATTCCCCACTGCAATAGAAAACCCGCTCGTGGCGGGGCTAGTGAATATTCAGCAGGGAGATAATTGGCGACGCCTACGCCCCTGTTTTTGCCTTGCGATTGCAATATGGCTTTAATTCAAAAACCAATTAATGATGTTGGTACTAACCGCACAGGTCAACATTGCAAGATTTGATAGTTGCCTATAAATCAATTCAGAAGTAAAAATTAAAGTGCTACTCGTATCCCTAGCTGACCTCCCCAGCTACTCCAAGAAGCATTATTCCAGTCATTGAATCCATCATTCGTGCTGAAACGAGATGTAGCTCTATAAATACCTTCAGCGAAGAGTTTTGAGCTTGCTGAAACATTAACAGACATACCAGCTTTTAATTGATACCCCCATAGGGAACGATTGAATGCCTTATAAGAGAGACCTGGATCGGAAAAATTTCGTACATCTAAATTTGAATACCCTATTCCTGCGCCAAGGTATGGGGTCCAACTCTTCCTTCGAAAAATATCCCAGTATCCGCTCATGAAAGCTGATTGCTTTCGGACTTCTCCGCCTGAAATATAATCAAAATCAATACCTCTAACGTTGGTGTATCCACTCAATTGACTTGCATCGAGGGCATAAGTTGCCTCGATTCTCAAACCATCAAAATCCACCCCTAATCCTAACTCTGTAGATGCACCAGGATTTGTATATTCCTCAAAAGTTCCTGCTTCACCTGTATTGGTTCGGGTCGTTGGATTATTGGCTCCAGCCGCACCAGTGATATATAGATAGGGAAAATTTAAACTGCCATCTTCTTGAGCAATGGCAGGAAGAGAAGCAATAGAGATGGCAGAAGCCAACACCCCCAGGGAGAGACGACGCAGCATGGGGCGTTGATTAGATGCTGTAACGATGCCTTGCTTGTGCTGGTGATGCCAGCTGCAGTGGGCAGTTTCAGCTTTGCTGTCCTCACACGCTTATTCGGAAGTAATCAAAATCGATTGCAGGAGCTAGAAAGCTAGTGGCCATCCCTCTCGTTTATCACCAGGCCTACAGCGCGCCTCTGCCGTCTAGCCATCGCTTTCCGATGGGGTGATGGCATTTAGATCTAGTGATTGCAATGGGTTTGCAGGTGTGTTGTGATCCTAAATCACAACCCAGTTCTCAACGCAGGGTCAGCTTCAAAGTGCGATCCGTAGCTAAAAAGAGATCTCTGTCGTGCTCTTGGATAGTTCTAGCCGTAGTAAGCCATAAGCCTAATAACCAAAGTCTTTAAAGCCGTGAGAAAGGCTTTTGCTCATGTCATTCTTTGCTATGTCTTAGAGAGGCATAGGGCTATGGGGGCAATAAAAGTGAGCGGCATGTATGTAAATCACCTCACAAATTTTTATTATTTTCTTGCACCACTAGCCAATCTCAAACAACTAGAGACTCACACCCAGCTGCCAAGCCATCAGCCTGTCTCTCTCTTCTTCGACCAACAGGGGCACCATCCAGTCCGACTCAACCTCACCCGCTACACCCCTTCCAAGCTTTTCAATGCCAAGGGCTAGCCAACCCTTGAAGCCATCAGCGTCATTAGCTCTCAGTGCCATTAGCAGCTCCTGCAGCAGAGCCAGCGTCATTTGAGTGTTGAGGGTCATTAGTGAGAAGCGACTGCTTAGAGCATTCCCCGCTGCAATAAAAAACGCTGCTCGTTGCGGGGCTAGTGAATATTCTGTCGGGAGATCGTTAGCGACAATTCACCAATCTGGTTGTTGATTCAATGGGTCGATCATCTCGTCGGCTTCCAGCAGGTCACTCCTTTCACATCACACTCAGGTGTAATAGCCGTAAGTTTCTGATTGCCAAAGGCTTGAGAAGGGATGTGCTGCTAGCTGTGCTCGCTAAAGCCAAGCAGAAGGTGCCACACAAGTTGTATGCAGTGTGCCTGATGGCTAATCACCTGCATCTGCTTCTGCGTCCTGATGATGCAAGTGAATTGCCAAAGCTGATGCATTGGATTGGCTGGTATTCAGCCATGGCACTAAACCGCCTTTCTGGACGTTGCGGGCATTTTTGGGAGGCAAGGTATTACGCCTCTGCGATTGCACCTAAAGACCATCAAAGGGCACTAAGTACGTTGCGTTATATCCACGCCAATCCAAAGGCAGCAGGAGTAAGGAAAGGATTTTATGACCCCTATAGCAACTACGGGCACTACAGCAGATTAGAAACTGATGGCATCACCCAGTGGCATCCTGCCTTTCTGCAACTGGCACCCACACTGACGGGGTGCTCCAAGCGGTATGAGCACTTCTGCAGGAAATACCGCTGTAAATCAAAACCAATCAAAACCAGACGATGGGGCAGCAAGTTGATTGCCCGACTCAAATGCACAACAGCAAGAGCACAAGGCAACAGCAAACGCCATCGATCCTGCATTGGTCAGCAATCACTGCCACTCAACCTGCCTGCGCTGCGGGAACTACCAGAAGATTGGCAGCAGGTTGCGAGCACCTTTTCGCCATTGCAATGCACCACGCTGGGTAGATGATGACTACTTGAATAGCAGTTAGGGCACTGAATGCTGCATTGGAGCGGAGATAAACATATAAATAGACCGCCAAGCAGTTATCTTGTTACACTTATTGTCGCCATTGCTTTGCTGCGGCAACTTATCTATCTACTGGCAAAGAAAACATCAATAGCGCCCTCAACCCTGCTGCCCAATCCGTGCCAGGTAATCAACGCCTCAAATCACCGCAACTCAATAAAAAAGGATCCTTTCAGACACTTTCCGCTGACTAGTTTTTGTAGGTGTGGCGAGGTTTGAGGTACAGTTTTGGGAAGTCAGGAAAAACCGTTGCTGTCATAAAATGTCTCCACGTCAAAGAATAAGCTTTTACCCTCCGTATCTTCCGCCTCCATCAGCGAAATCTTCGGGGTGACCCACTCCAACTTCTCGTGAGTAACTAAGTCGTCGTTGCGGTCAGCAGAAGTCATAAGAAGTCAGTAGTAAGCAATCATTGGTTGTATTTTGATCCACCTTACCTCGGTTGACCAGCACCTACCGCACTCCTCAGCACTCGCTCACGCAAGACCCAACAGGGCAATGCAACTGCCGCAGAACACGTCAATCAATAATCCAGTTTCCAATCAAAAAATGCCCTCAGTCATCTCTCAAGCACTTACCAATACCTCAACATCTGACTGCCAATGCTGCAGCAACTACCAGATGAATGGCAGTACATCGCCCAGACGTTTCGCCAATGCAATGCACCTCGTTGGGTAGATGACGAATGCCTGAATAGCAGTTAGGGCACAGAATGCTGTATTGGAGGAAAAATAAACATATAAATAGACCGCCAAGCAGTTATCTTGTTACACTTATTGTCGCCATTGCTTTGCTGCGGCAACTTATCCATCTACTGGCAAATAAAACATCAGCAGCACCCTCAACCCTGCTGCCCAATCCAAAATCAGCGCCATCCGTGCCAGGTAATCAACGCCTCAAATGACCGCAACTTACTAAAAAAGGGTCTCTGCAGACCCTTTCCGATGATTGGTATTTATAGGTGTGGCGAGGTTTGAGGTAAAGTTGGTTAGGAAGGACCACTAATGAAGACCCTGTCTGGAAATGTAACTTTTTCGTTTCGTGTGTAATATTTCTTACTCTCAGTATTCTCCACCTCCATCAGCGAAATCTTTGGGGTAACCCACTCTAATTTCTCTTGAGCGGGCACTAAATCTTCGTTTAGAGCGGAAGAATGATTGATAGTCATCTATAGAACGCGCAGTTACTAATCAAACCTCATAAACGAACGGAGACACTTTGTAGGTGTATAAAATCATACAAAAACCATGAATCTGCATAGCAACGATACTTTCTAGATGTATTCAGTTATACAAAAAGGATAAATGGATGCCATTGCATCTCTTTTGTATGCATCCCAGCAGCAGCAGAACACGTCAATCAATAATCCAGTTTCCAATCAAAAAATGCCCTCAGGCATCTCTCAAGCACTTACCAATACCTCAACATCTGACTGCCAATGCTGCAGCAACTACCAGATGAATGGCAGTACATCGCCCAGACGTTTCGCCAATGCAATGCACCTCGTTGGGTAGATGACGAATGCCTGAATAGCAGTTAGGGCACAGAATGCTGTATTGGAGGAAAAATAAACATATAAATAGACCGCCAAGCAGTTATCTTGTTACACTTATTGTCGCCATTGCTTTGCTGCGGCAACTTATCTATCTACTGGCAAATAAAACATCAGCAGCGCCCTCAACCCTGCTGACCATTCCAAAATCAGCGGCAACTGTGCCAGGTAATCAACGCCTTAGATGACCGCAACTCACTAAAAAGGTTATTTACAGACCCTTTACGATGACTGGTATTTGTAGGTGTGGCAGGGTTTGCGGTAAGTGAGTTAGGAAGGACCTGCCGTGTATGGCATCCCTTCCTTCCTCATAGCGATCTATGCGTTAGCCGTATTCAACACTACCAGTGGTTTTTGTGCTCCCTGCAGTATTCTCCGCTTCCATCAGCGAAATCTTCGGGGTAACCCACTCCTACTTCTCTTGAGTGCTCATCAATTCGTTGTAAATTCATCTCGCGTTGCGGTCATCAGCAAAGGTCCTTTAGAACCTGTTGATTCAATTGATTCAATTGGGTTTTGCTGGTGCTGGATGAAGTTTTAGTTTGCTGGTCAGGAGGGGCCGGTAACAAGTGTCCCTATATAGGGAAAAGATACGGTTGCTTCGGCCTTCGCTTTTGTACCCTTGCTCATTGTCGAGTCTGCGCTCATCAGCGAAATCTTCGGCGTGACCCACTCCAGCTTCTCTTGTTGTGAAATCAAGTCGTTGTTGCGCTCAGCTGAAGTCATCAGTCAGGAAGGTACACAGCGGATAAAAGGTATAATAACCTACTTGCTGCGGTGCTGCCTCACTCTTCAGCACCTGCGGCCCACCACTCCCCATAGGTATCGCAGAGACAGTACTAAAGAGGTGCTCAGGGGGTATGCACTACTGCGTCTCAGCAGCTTGATAGGGCAAAAAACAGTCCAGCACTACGCTTTCGCCTATTTGATAGTTAGACAAGCTACATATCAAGCTGGTTTGACTACATCTGGGAGACAAGAGCTACAAACAGCTACAACCCAACACTTTCGCCGTAAATCATCAAGCACAATCCACCAGAATGACTGCAGCACAGAGCATTTAGAAACTTCTTGTGTTGGATGTTCAGCACCAAATGAAGAAACCACCCGCCCTTCGCAACAACAACGGCGTGGTGCAGGTGCGTCTTCGCCTGGATGGGCGTGACCGCTTTATCAATCGCATCGGCAGGTGGGATGACCCCGTTGCCCAAGCAAAGGCAACCGCCATCGCTGCTCAAATCTGGGCAGACCACCAACAGGGCATCTTGGATGCTTCTTTGCTGTCGTATCAACCTGCCGTCAAAGGCAAAGAAGTTGGGTTGCTCGCTGCCCTCAGCAAGAAGGCAGAAGCGACCCGCCAATCCAGCGTCATCCACGCCCACCGCCTGCTGCTTGCCTACGGCAGACCCCTCAAGCGACGGAGTGATGTAGAGGACCTCATCGCCATCTACCCGAGGGGCATTCCTTTCACATCACGCTTAGGTGTAATAGCAGAGCATTCTTGATTTCAAAACGCATTCGCCGTGATCTGCTGTTAGTAGTGCTCGCCAAAGCACAGCAGAAGGTGCCTCACAATTTGTATGGGGTGTGCCTGATGGCAAATCACATTCACCTGCTGCTGCGTCCTTTAGATGCCACACAGTTACCCAAACTGATGCATTGGGTTGGTTGGTATGCGGCAATGGCACTCAATCGCCTATCGGGGCGTTGCGGGCATTTTTGGGAGGCAAGGTATTACGCCACTGCGATTGCACCAAAAGATCACAGACGAGTGCTGAATACATTGCGCTACATCCACGCCAATCCAAAGGCAGCAGGAATCAGAAAAGGGTTTTATGACCCCTATTCCAATTACGGGCATTACGGAAGGCTGGAATGTGATGGCATCAGTGAGTGGCACCCCAGCTTTTTGCAACTGGCATCAAGCCTGAAAGGATGTTCCAGGCGATATGCACGGTTCTGCCAGTACTAGCGGCACAAAAGCAAAGGTGGCTCTAGGTGCCATTGGGGCTCAAGGATGCTGAAACGATTAGTTGAAAAAGGTAGGAGCAGTCAAAGCAGGAAGAACCGGGTCTCACCAGGACAGCAGAAATTACCCTTTGCATTTGATATTCGACTCAATCAAATTCCAGAGGAGTGGCATCAAGTTGCGGTGAGATTTAGAAGGGCAAATGGCATTCGTGATGGCGATCAAATACTCAAGCTTTGGTGATTAAGCTAGGGAATATAAATAGCTTTAGAGTAAATTAAGTCAAGGGTAGATTTGTTGTGAATACGTAAAATTATTTCTGATTAGTTCCTTCCAAATAAGCCATCAAGGCAACTTTCTACATTGCAATGGTGCCAGGTATTAAAGGCTGATTTAAGGGTTTATGGTGTTGGCTAAAGAAATAAAAAGCCCCAGCAATTGCAAGGGCTTTGGGGGTTAGGGTCATCAGAGTGGTGTGTGTTGGATTCTTAATCCGCCACGCCATTTTCATAAATCCGATAATCAATCGCCGGCCCCGAATCGTCGTGCACCTTCACATCCCGGTTGCTTGGTGTTGATGTTAGGGCATTGATTACAGGAAGTTGTTGAACTTCTTTGCGTTTTGCTGTTGTGCTTGCACCACCAAAGCGAACTTTAAGGTCTGCTGAAACTCTGGTCTCAAATGCTTCGTCGTAGGAGATATTCACGCCTGCTGTTAAGCCACTGCTGACTTCATAGGCAACTCGTCCGAGCACACCAGAACCATCAGCCGTGCCTAGATCACCATTTTGGTAGTAATACCCAACAGAAGCATTCACCACTGGAGTGATGAAGTAACCCACATCAAGCCCATAGGTGTTGAGTGAACCGCCTTGATAAACGCTGTTGAGTTGAGCTTCTTTCTCACCGACTGGAACTAAGGCATAAGCATTGAAATTCCAACTGTCTGAGACCGCTTCTGCATTGAAAGCAAGCTGCTGGAAGAACACACTGCTCTTGTCTGTGACGGATACCCCTGTATCAGCATCACCTGTATTCATCGGGCGGCTGTCATAGCCGCCGTTCAGCCCGAACATCCAGCTGCGGTCGCTATTCAGCCAGCGATAACCCAATCGCGTTGAGGTACTAATCGTTGTGCCTGCAACATCGGTGTTGATGATGCTGCTGTCATTGCCGTAATCAGCAAAGTTGGCGTTGAGCAGCACATCAGCAAAGAAGACGCTGTTGTCACCAACAGAGAGGGGCAAGAAGCCACCGATGCCTGCTTGGTTCGGCGTTCCTGCTCCTTGCAATGCGCCTTGAAAGCCAAGGGTGGGTTTGACCACGTCCTTAAGACTGATGCTCATCACACCAAGGTCATCAGCACTGCCTTCCTCTTGAGCAATGGCAGGCAGGGAAGCAAGAGAGATGGCAGAAGCCAGCAGCCCCAGGGAGAGACGACGCAGCATGAGGCGTTGATTAGATGCCGTGATAATGCCTTGCTTGTGCAGCTATTGCGAGCTGCAGTAGCCGGTTTCAGCTTTGATGCTATTCAGCAGGCAACAAAACTCTTGAATGCTCCTGCGAAGCATTGAATTCTTTCTTGAAGAAAATACTTTAACAACGCTTTAGAGCGGCTCTGAGAGGTGTTTGGGGGCGTTGTAGAGGTGCTACTTGTTTAGACGAGTAAATTTAAAGTATAATTAGTTTAATTACTTGACATTAAAAGCATGTAAAAAACTTTTAACTTTTACCCTTTCGGTAGCCACCATTGCAGGACTTACTATTAGCGCTGAAGTTGAGCCCATCGAAATAGAGTCCTTTGCAGTCTAGCAAGCTCCGATAAAGCAAGTCTATCTTTTGCTTATCACCTAGTCTAATGTCCGTGGCGTGAAATCCTCGGCTCACTCAACCTTCCTAACGCCAGACATCAATCAATGCGAGAAGGAAGGTAAAAGATGGAAGTAAATAATCATAGACGGTTCAATGGCAAGGATAAAAGCTACTATTGCGTAAAGGTTCTAAGTAATCAAAATCCTTTTAGCACCACTACTGCTTGCGGTTTCAGTGCCAGCCTTAGCCGAGGTTGATCCCAAGATCCACAAGCTTTGCATAGAGGCAAAGGATTATTCGGGATGCGTCAGATCAATGAAGGGCGAGACGATGCCAACATCGAGACAAATCAATTCACAAGGAGCGGATATTGCTGAAGGAAATCAATGTCCTTCTGGTAATTAATATATAGGAGGTGGAAATTGCCAAGCAGTTTGGTGTTTCCCCAAGCAAGGTGGTAATGATTACGACAGAACAACCAACAAAAACCCGCACTCGGCAGGCTTGAGAAGGCTCAGGTTTTAAGCGAGCTAACTGACAGTACCTTCGTTAACCCGTACTTCAACGACGAACTAGTCAATCAGTTCAATAAGGTGCGAATACGTTTCATCTTCATTGCGAGTTGTTGTAATTTGGCCCCTTGCGCCGATATATTTTCCAGTACCGCCTATCACTGCTCGAATTTGAGGATTATTTTTGTCCATTTGCGGTTTATGCCGATATGGATAGACCGATTTTCCAGAAATCACCAGCGTATCTTCGTTTCCTAGATCAAATGCCATGCTGACAATGCGTTCTTCCGAAAACTCACCTCTTTCTTTCGTTATAGCAACCAGTAATATGAACCCACTCAGTGTGCCTTTAACCCCAGCGTCTGTCGTCACTTCGGCATTAAATGTAAGCATATCGCCATTAGTTTCCCCTTTTGGGCCCAAGTCAACGTGCGCCAAATTTGGCTTCGACTGCTCAATTGTCAATTTGGATGTAACCGCATTGGCAAGGACGCTCGAGGGGGCAAGTAAACCAGATATTCCGAGGATTATTAGCAAGGGAAGGAAGAGCTGAAACGAAAAACGTGAACGAGTGGATAGCTTTTCAATGTCCATAGATTAACCAGTTTTGGGAATTATCTATTATGAACCAAATTTCCGGAAGAAGTGTGAGACAAAAAATGAACTGTTTCCAGTATGTTACCCCAATAACACGCCCGACTGAACAGGAAAAATTCATGAATAAACCCTATTGGTCTAACAATTTTTTCGGCAGTGCTCGTGCAAATGATCAACGCAATCGCTTTCGACAGTTTTGGCTGTACGTCACAAAACACACTCAACATAATGAATAACAAAGCCCGCTCATTATAAGAGCGCAAGTTAGTCTTTTTTCAAGTACTTGCTTAAGGTCATGACGTTAGTGGTAAAATAATTTTCCGGAGAACTGGCGCATTTCGACCATGAACATTGATGGCCAGCAAAACATGGAAGTGTAAAATGGGTTTTATGGGATTAATGAGGAATGATCTTACTTTAAGAGGGCCACTTAGTCGTGCATCAGTCAATAATTCATGCCCTTCGGGTGAGCCTCAGATTGGGTGGAACAGTACATGTAAAAAACCTCCTGCTAATTATGTAAAGCCATCAACGAAACAGAGAACAAATAACAGCTATGAGCGCAAGGAAAGCAAAATAAATCCTAAATACCCGTTAGGTAATTCATGCGTCGTAAGACCAAGCGAACGCAATAATTTTAATTGCCTCGAGCGTTTACCTTCGGTAGCTTGTAAAAAAAAATTAATAGAGATGTGGAAAGTTCTTCCTATGTTGAGTTAACCCATAGACAACAACAGCATCTATTTCTTCTTTGGTTGGACTATCTCCAAGTGCAGCACGACGGATCTTGTATTCACGATTGGGATCTTCTTGTGATCGTGAATGTGCTTTTAATACTCCGCTGAGATACCTCTGTGATGCGTCTGACTTGGCTTCACTATTACTTCTATGCGGATATGGGCTTGGAGCTGCTGTAGAGGCATATGAAGCAGGCTCAGGGAGCGCCGGAGGTAGCAGTGCTTCTTTTTCAATAATTGGTAATTGAGAATAATCCAATTTCTGTTGATAAAGACGCTTATTCTCCGCATCTTTTAATTCAATCTCTTTCTTCATCGTTTCGATGCGACGAAGTTCTTCAGCAGATGGGATGTCCTTGCAAAGAACAGCACCAATCATCGGATGTATTACATAGTCACTGATGACATCTGCAACAGGATCAATAAGAAGTTCAGCAGCAATACCAGCAACTGCTGTTAGTAAGTTCCCTCGCATCGTTGGCTGAAAATGAACTCCACCGCCTTTGAAGACAAGATTTGATGTTGGTACAGAAGGAGCTGCAAATCTTCCACCTGGCTTTACCTGAAGAACTTTACGATTACCAAACGCTTGTTGCTGAGCATCTCTAATCATTGACTGTTGACGTTCTGTAGCTTGACGTAAAAGGTTCCTATCTGTTGTTGGTGTTGGCTTGTCAATGAACCTTGTATTGGGGTTTGCATTCTCCCTTAGCTGTCTTGCTGTTTCTCTGCCTAAATCATTAGATAGTTGAGCACCAGAAGGTTGTTGAATTGGTCCTTGAATTAGTTCTTGTTGTGTTGCTGAGGCAGCAGAGGTTGAAGGACGCATTCCTCTGCGCCTTTGGTATTTATTTTTATGCATATAGTTTTAGTTTTGTTTGATCACCCACTCTTCAATCATTGCTTCTGCATCTTTTTGAGACACGGTAATGATTTTGTCGATACGTGATTTTGCACTATTTCTATTGAGCCATGGCACCAAAATCTGAAGCAGGACTCAAGCTTTCTTTCTTGATTCATTCTGATATGAATAGGGTAGTTTTTTAAATATTCACGAGTTGCTTTGTAGCTACATAACTGGCTAGTTTCGTAACCGCTTCTGAAAGCATGCCAAGGATCTGATCCTGTGCATGTGGGGTGTAATCATTTAGTAGCTTGTCTAAATTGTCAGGCTCCACTGAGCGCAGGAAATTAACAACAGTCTTTTGCGCCGAAACTTGAAGTGCTTCACTACTATCTGCTGCCGACACCAGGTCTTTATATGCAGTCAGATTGTCCGATTCATCTGCTTGTTGAGGTTGTGATTCCTTTGATCTCTCAATAGAGCTTTTGTATCTCCCTTGCCTTTCATCGACAATGGCAGGATTTGCTTTTCGAATCTCCTCAAGAGCATGCTTACTCATGATATTTCCATTATCGACATATGCAGATCGGACTTGCGCCTGCCCAACATCATTCATTCGTGAGATTTCATATAGAGCAGTTACTCCATACTTGTTTAGAAAATCATGTTGCTCTTCCTTTAGTTGTTGATCCGTTTTATATCCAATGCAATGGTGCAGTCGATTCCATTGATCTGCTTTAAATTTACCAGCTCCCATTAGTTTAGTTACTTTTGAGGGCTTAAACCCAATCTCTTGAAGAGCGTCTCTCAGGCTTTTTGCCAATCGCTTTTTCTCCCAATCCTCCATTTTTAATGAGTAAAGCTTTACGATCATGTGCAGTGCTGCACCTCCTGCTTTTCTCTCACTCTCCTCTGTTTCCTTATGGAATTGATAAAGAGTGTCGATGCACTCTTGACCGCAATGCTCAATCAGACTCTTGACGTAAGAGATAAACCTTTGATCAAGGTTTCCGTTCTCGTTCTTTGGCGTAAGTGTTTTAGTGATATTCAATTTAGTAACTCCTTGTGATTTGCTCTTATTTTTCCCTGGGGAAAAGTTTCAACCACTTACTGGTAACTCCTTGTCCTGATAAATGGTTATGAATGTGTGAAGTACATGTTTATGTATTCACTTAGATTCTGGTTAGGGAAGTGTTGCCGTAGGCTCCGCCTGTAGCACATACTCCGAAACCAGAACTCTTATCATCGATCAGTCGATGACATTTCACTTGAGTTCTATGGTGCCGCCGCTGTGTTAAAGCGTCGGGCTAACGGGATCAGATAACGGGTATTACTGCAAGCTGCCTGAAGGCTTGCTCTCCCTAGCGTCTGATAGCGCGGATAACGACTTACTCCCAAAGGGCATTCAGCGTTATCCATTTCTTTTACGTGATTTCCAATCCACGTGTTTTATTGTCTTTTCTTTGACAAATAATTTGAGATGACTGAAATCATCCCTTTATAGATAAAGGGTTAGATCTCCTCCTATATACATAAGGGATCGCTCTTTCTGTATACGTAAGGGATCTCTTCTCTTGTATACGGGTGGGGTTAGATATCTCCCTGTATACATGTGGGATCTCTCCCTCTGTATACGGGTGGGGTTAATCATCTCTCTGTATACGGGTCCGATCTGTCTTCCTGTATAGATGTCGGATCGCTTTTCCTCTATACATGTCGGATCGTTCTTTCTGTATAGATGTGGGGTTAGATCTCCTCCTGTATACGGGGCGGGTTAAATCTCTTCCTGTATACATGTCGGGTTAAACATCTCTCTGTATAGATGTCGGATCTCTCCCTCTGTAAAGGGTGGGATCTCTTTCTCTATATAAGGGTGGGGTTGGATATCTCACTTTATAAGGGTGGGATCGCTTCTCCTGTATACATCCGCCCATAACATTACAATTTCGATTCATGTTTTCTTTCCCTCTCTAAGGGTCGGATCTCTATTCCTGTATACGGGTGGGATCGTTTATCCCGTACAAGGAAGCCACCTCTCAACAGCCTCTACGGGCTTCCACATGGGTTGTGAATGTGACTCTGCTGGAATACACACCTTTTAGCTCTTTAAGCGGTGTTGTGATTGTTTCTGGTGCTTTCCAATGAGGTGATGTAAGTTTTTGAAGTCATTAATTGTATTTGAAATTGATTTCAGTCCCGACAAATTCAACAGCTGTAGCTAATGCTTTCATTCTTTCACTGGTGTAGTGGGATGTGAGATTCCCTTTGTGACCCATTAGCTTTTGCTTTACTTCCTCAGTGCAGTGGTAGCTAAGGTCACCACCAAAAGCGTGTCTGTAGGAGTGCGCATTTGCTGCACCCTTTTCTTTCACATGACCAGCCACAGCTCGTATTCTATTGCCAATCCAATCCTTTATGTTTTTGACATCATGAATCTTTGATGGTAATACATAGGAGTCGGGATCTCCTCGTCTTGGTAGCAACATTGATTTTAGCTTTTCGTTAATAGGTATTAAACGGATGCCGTCCGCTGTCTTAGACCAAAGTAGGTCAATCATCCAAGTTCCTGAAGGGTCTTTACGAATGTGTTGCCATTTTAAAAATGGGGCTTCGGTGTTTCTTAGTCCAGCGAGTCTGTACAG
The DNA here is from genome assembly GCF_014279555.1 of Synechococcus sp. SYN20. NCBI lineage: Bacteria > Bacillati > Cyanobacteriota > Cyanophyceae > Synechococcales > Synechococcaceae > Synechococcus > Synechococcus sp. SYN20. The sequence continues at coordinate 782,581 of NZ_CP047959.1, forward strand.
TGGGATTAGTAATTCAAGCTCTGGATAGATTTCAAGCATTCCTCTTTGCATTGCCATGCAAGTTTCGTCACTTGCGGCACGCTCTCGATCCTTAAGAACTTTTTGCCGCTTCTCTGTTTCTGAATGCTGCATTAGGTCAATACCTGGCACAGCCACTCTCTGATTGTCTTGCTTGCAGTGCTGGTTGTGAACGTTGATCAGACTCCTGAGCTTTAGTCCGTAATTATTGGCGGAGTCTTTGCACATCCCTCGTCCACCCTTTGCAACTGGTGAAGCTAGCCATCGAATGAAGCTGTTGAGAGATGAGGATGTGAGTGAAGAGAGCGTTGATGCATTGATGTGTTCTTCCCAGGCTGCAATTTGTGTTTTGTAGTTGCTCAGTGTTCGTTCACCTAAGTCAGAACGTTTGAGATCCAAAGCTTGTTCCAGGGTGACTGGAAGTGGTTTGGCCGCCTCTGCTCTCAGCCTCTGGCCAAGCTCTGTTTCCTGGTGAAGTAATCCTGAGGTGAAGATTGAGCCGGCATTTGTTCTGCCCTCGAGGATTGCTGTTTTAGAGGCTGCTGCATAGGCAGCGGCTTGGTCGTTATCTAGGGCTATGCCTGCTTGTGCAGCGTGATGTCTTGCCTGCTCCACCAGCAACGCCTTCATGTCATTTGTGACCCCTTCTAGGTAGTGATCAATTTGATCTCGCGATGGCTTGGCCTGAAGAAGGTTTTGAAGGATCTCGTTGATTGTTTTGGATGCTTTTGCCTGAGAGGCTTGTGTCCTTTGAGGGTTGTCAGCTGTCTCTAAGTACAAAGTCCCTAGCTGACGCCTAAGGCGATCATCTTCTGATTCATGGAGCAACTCAGAGGCAACAGCTAGTCGCTTCTGCAAATCCGCCATGATCTGCGGAAATCTTTTCTTAGCCAGAGCAAGGCTGTCAGTACCTGTGGATTGCTGGAGTCGTTTGACGGGTGTGCCTGTTTTTGATGGAAGACGTGACTGCAGCTCCTTTGGCACGTTGAGCGTCACGACCCAGGATCCTGAGCGTCGATTCTTGCGCCATATCAGGTTTTGGATGCCGGAATTAAGCAACTGTCAGAACAAGCAAATCACAACGCACCACAACACGCTGTCATCCCGCCATCGTAGAGGATCACAACACAGATCACAACGCACTGTCACAACACACTTGTTCGGAAGTAATCAAAATCGACTGCAGGAGCTAGAAAGCTAGTGGCCATCCCTCTTGTTTATCACCCGGCCTATAGCGCGCCTCTGCCGTCGAGCCATCGCTTTCCGATGGCGAAGTTCAAGATGTTGTTTGTGGCTCTCAGTGAGTTGGGTCTTGCTGAATCGAAACAGATCCATACCCCTCTGCCTGTGCCTCGCCGCTGGCTCGAAACAGTTCATCTGCGCCCGTACCACGAGGCGTTTGCGCGAGGCACCCTTGATCGGCAAGCGCAACGCAGGATTGGTCTTCCGGCCACCACGCCTTTGGTGCAACGCACCTGGTTAGCGGTGGGGGGAACGTTGCTTACGGCCAGATTGGCTCTTGAGCACGGTGTGGCCTGCCATCTCGCTGGTGGGACGCACCATGCCTTCCCCGACTACGGCAGTGGTTTCTGCATCTTTAATGACATCGCCGTGTCTGCCAGGGTCTTGCTTGAAGAGGGTCGCCTGGAGCGCTTGATGATTGTGGATCTGGATGTGCATCAAGGCGATGCCACGGCGCTGATCTTTGCTGACGATCCGCGGGTGTTCACCTTTTCTGCTCATTCTGCATCCAACTTTCCGTCTCGGAAACAGAGCAGTGATTGCGATCTGCCATTTGAAGATGGCGTTGAGGATCAGGCCTATGGAGCTGCCATTGGTGAGGCGCTTCCTTCACTCCTCGATCGCTTTAAGCCCGAACTGGTGCTTTACAACGCTGGAGTGGATCCGCATCGAGACGATCGCTTGGGCCGGCTTTGCCTGTCCGACCTAGGACTTTTGCAACGCGATCATCTCGTGTTTGATGCCTGCCTTCGTCGTCAGATCCCAGTCGCAAGCGTGATTGGTGGTGGCTATGACGCCCTTGATCCCCTGGTGAAGCGTCATGCCCTGGTGTTCAGGGCAGCGACCGACCAAGCGAGATTGCATGGTCTTTGAGTGGACAAGACTCAGTCTTCCGCCCAGATGTAGCGCGTCAGTTCTGAGCCATCTGGCTCGGGTGCATTGAGAGCAAAGTCCACGCAGTCCTGAACCTCAGCATCGATCTCTTTCTCGATCGCACGCAACTCATCAGCATTCACCAAACCATCGGAGACCAGATCGCGCTCAAAGGCTTTGAGGGGATCGCGCTTGGCCCAGAATTGCTTCTCCTCCTCGGCTCGGAGCTCATCAGGGTCGGCCAACGAGTGGCCCCTGAAGCGATAGGTGAGGCATTCAAGAACTGTTGGACCTTCGCCAGCTCGCGCCCGTTCGATGGCCCGTTCTGCAGCGGCTCGTACGGCGAGTACATCCATCCCATCCACCTCTTCTCCAGCCATTCCGAAGGCAGCCGCTTTGCGCCAGATTTCCGGATCGCTGGTGGCGCGGTCATGGGCCATCCCGATCGCCCATTTGTTGTTCTCCACAACAAACAGGATGGGCAATTTCCAAAGTTGGGCCATGTTCAGGCATTCAAAGAATTGCCCGTTGTTGCAGGTTCCGTCTCCGAAGAAGGCTGCGGTGACGGAGTCGCTACTGGAATCCCCCATGGCATCACGCTTGTAGCGACTGGTGAAGGCAGCGCCTAGGGCCACAGGGATTCCTTCGCCAATAAAGGCGAACCCCCCCAGCATGTGATGGGGCTTTGAGAACAGATGCATTGAGCCGCCACGGCCCTTGCTGCAGCCGGTCTCCTTGCCAAACAGCTCACTCATCACTTCGCGGGCCGGGACGCCTGCGCTCAAGGCATGGACGTGATCGCGGTAGGTGCTGCAAAACCAGTCGTGCTGACGCTTCATGGCGCCGATCACGCCCGTACTCACCGCCTCTTGGCCGTTGTAAAGGTGAACGAAACCAAACATCTTGCCGCGGTAATACATCTCCGCGCATTTGTCTTCGAAACGCCGACCGAGGGTCATGTCCCGATAGAGCCTCAGGCCCGTCTCGCGGTCCACGCTGGCTCTTTTGGTCGTCACGAGAGACGACAATCGCTCGGCGTGAGCTCCTACCAGGGACGCCTCATTCGCAAGCTTTTGATCGATGCCTGCAGCTGCGCTTACTGCGATGTCCTGACTCATGGCACCACCTCTTTGACAACCAACTTTAAGGGGCCGTGTTGAGGCAATGGGCAAAAACCCCTTTCACTGCCTAAAGTCTCACTGCTAATGAGCGCAACGCTGGTGGAATTGCCCATCGATCATTTCCGCCTGTTGGGCGTCAGCCCTTCAGCTGAAACCGAGTCGGTGTTGCGGACGCTGCAGTTGCGTCTCGATCGCTGCCCCGATCAGGGTTTCACCCATGAGGTCCTCATGCAGAGGGCTGAATTGTTGAGGCTTTCTGCCGACCTTTTAAGCGATGCGGCGCGACGGCAGGACTACGAGAGCACCCTGCTCAAATTGGGCAGTGATCATCCGGAAGAGACCGCTGGTCTAGAGATGCCCTCCAGTCGGGAGGTTGCCGGTTTAATGCTGCTGTGGGAGGCCAATGCTCCCCACGAGACTTTTCAGCTCACCCGTCAGGCGCTGCAACCTCCTCAGGCGCCCGCCCTGGGTAGTGGACGTGAGTCGGACCTTGCCCTGTTAGCGGCACTGTCTTGCCGTGATGCGGCCCGCCTAGACCAGGATCAGCGTCGCTATGAATCCGCAGCTGGTTTGCTGGCGGAGGGACTGCAGTTGCTCCAGCGCATAGGCAAGCTTCCCGATCATCGACAGCTGCTTCAAACGGATCTGGAGCAGCTCACTCCCTACCGGATTTTGGATTTGCTGAGCCGTGACCTCGCGGAGCAAACAGCTCGGAAGGATGGCTTGGCGATGTTGGAAAGCTTTGTCCAACATCGCGGAGGCCTCGAGGGTGGGGCTGCAGAGTTAACGACTGTGGGCATGGATCAGAGCAGCTTTGAGCTGTTTTTTCAACAGATTCGCCGGTTTCTTACCGTTCAAGAACAAGTTGATCTTTATGAGCGTTGGGAGCGGTTTGGCTCGTCGGATGCCGGCTTCCTTTCAGTGATGGCATTGGCAGCCGCTGGATTTTCTCAACGCAAGCCTGAGCGTGTTCAAGACGCGCGCGGAAAACTTCAAGCCTTGGTTCTTGTTGATTTAGATCTCAATCCCATTCTGGGGTGCATGGATTTATTGCTTGGTGATGTGGACCGGGCGTTGAAGTACGTCTATGCCAGTCCAGATCCTGATCTGCAGGCGTGGTTGGCGAACCATCCCAGTGACGATCTCGCGGCCCTGTTTGATTACTGCCGCAGCTGGTTGGGCCGGGATGTTCTTCCCGGCTACCGCGATGTGGATGCCCAGGTTGTGGACCTGGAGGCTTGGTTTGCTGATCGCGATGTGCAGGCTTATGTGGAGCGACTTGAGCGCAAGGAGGGGAGAAGCGTTGGTACGCCTATACCATCTTCAAGATCAGGTCCTGATACCGATTGGAGCTTCAGCAATCTCCCTCCACTCGACCTTGATACAGAGGAAACGCTGCCTGTTGATTTTGGCGATGTGGCCTCTTCTCTTGAGCTCAGCTCAGATCCAGGGGAGGAGGAGGCCAGAGGGAGTGGGCTGCGCCGGATCATTCCATTGGCCTGGACAAATCTGAGGATTCGCCGCCCGCCCCTGAACCGACTCTCGTTGTCTTGGCTTCCCCTGCCCAAGCTTTCGCTTTCTCGGTTGTCGGAGAATCGGCCTTCCTGGTTGCAACTCAAGCGCTCTGTGTTGATCAGTTCAGGTGTGGTTGTCGTGGTCGCGCTGGTGGGATTCAGCATTGTGGAGCTGAGGCGTGAGACGCAGCAGCAAACAGCATCCACTGCAACAACGAATCCCACCGAGGAGGCCCTTCCCACCGAGGATGTTGTGTCTTCTGAGCCGAAGGCCACCCTCAAGCAGGAGCGGCCCAAATCCAATCAGCTGATTGCACCCTTAGCGGCACTTAACCCTAGTGAGGTTCAGCTGCAAGCCCTGCTTCAGACATGGCTTGATTTGAAGGCAGCTGCGTTGCTCCAAAACGGTGGTACCGAATCCCTGGCTGAGGTAGCCCGTCCTGTTCTTGTCGGTCGTGTGCGTGATCAGCAAGAGGCCTTGTCGGGGGATGGCCTCGTCCAAAAGGTCCAAGCTTCGATCACCTCAATTCAGACGCTGAGCGCAACGCCGTCACGCATTGAAGTGAGGGCCCAGCTCACTTACGATGACCAGACTCTGAACGATCAGGGTGAAGTGGTTGCTGAGACCCCCGTTGGCAACTTGTCGGTGACCTACATCCTTGGCCGAGATCCTGATGGTTGGCGGTTGCAGGCGTACATCCCCTCTTAACAATTTGGCCTAGCTGCTGTCTCTGGATGAACCCAACCAGTTCAACAAAGGGGAAGGACTTTTACAGTTAGACCAAGTGCTGCGCGGAATTGCTCCATGTTTGACGAGCTTTCAGCCCGTTTTGAAGATGCCGTCAAAGGGCTGAGAGGCCAGGACACAATCTCCGAAACGAATGTGGAGGGGGCGCTTAAGGAGGTCCGGCGGGCGCTTCTCGATGCGGATGTGAGTCTGCCGGTGGTCAAGGATTTTGTGTCCGAAATCCGTGAGAAAGCAATTGGTGCTGAGGTTGTTCGTGGTGTAACGCCCGACCAGAAGTTCATTCAGGTGGTGCATGAGCAGCTGGTCGACGTGATGGGGGGCGGCAATGCCCCGCTCGCGAAGGCCGATCAAGCGCCCACGGTGGTGTTGATGGCTGGTTTGCAGGGGGCAGGCAAAACCACGGCGACGGCCAAGTTGGGGCTCCATCTCAAGGATCAGGGGCGTAAGGCCTTGATGGTTGGGGCTGATGTGTACCGCCCTGCTGCGATTGAGCAGTTGAAGACCCTCGGCGGTCAAATTGGTGTGGACGTCTTCAGTCTTGGGATCGAGGCCAAGCCTGAGGACATCGCAGCGGCCGGTTTAGCGAAGGCGAAAGAGGAGGGTTATGACACCCTTTTGGTCGATACCGCAGGCCGTCTGCAAATCGACTCCGAGATGATGGAGGAGATGGTGCGGATTCGTAGCGCCGTGCAGCCCGATGAGGTGCTGTTGGTGGTGGATTCGATGATTGGCCAGGAGGCAGCCGAGCTCACCCGTGCCTTCCACGATCAGGTGGGGATCACAGGAGCGGTGCTCACCAAGCTCGATGGTGATTCCCGCGGTGGCGCGGCGCTGTCGATTCGCAAGGTGAGCGGTCAGCCCATCAAATTCATCGGTACGGGCGAAAAAGTTGAGGCTCTCCAGCCTTTCCATCCCGAGCGGATGGCGAGTCGCATCCTCGGGATGGGGGATGTGCTCACGCTGGTGGAGAAGGCGCAGAAGGAGGTTGAACTCGCTGACGTTGAAAAAATGCAGAAAAAGCTGCAGGAGGCGTCGTTTGATTTTTCCGACTTCTTGCAGCAAATGCGCTTGATCAAGCGGATGGGCTCCCTTGGGGGGTTGATGAAAATGATTCCGGGGATGAACAAAATTGATGACGGCATGCTCAAGCAGGGGGAGCAGCAATTAATAAAAATCGAAGCGATGATCGGTTCGATGACTGCGGCGGAGCGCTCGCAGCCCGAGTTGTTGGCGGCTCAACCCTCGAGGCGCAGGCGGATTGCCTCCGGTTGTGGCTATCAAGCTGCGGATGTTGACAAGGTGCTCGCGGATTTTCAAAAGATGCGCGGTTTTATGCAGCAGATGACCAAAGGTGGCGGGATGCCAGGAATGCCCGGGATGCCTGGAATGGGTGGCGGTGGTTTCCCCGGAATGGGTGGTGGGATGCCTGGCATGGGGGGTGGCATGCCTGCTGGGCAGCCTGGAGCGGCTCCCCGCAGGCAGCGTCCTTACAAAAAGAAGAAGGGTTTTGGTCAGCTTTGAGTCGGCGGCACGGTAAGTTGGTTGCTTAGCGCAACTTTTTTGTTGCGCTTAAATCCACCTTTAAGCAAGCGCCACGATGATCAAGCTCCGCCTGAAGCGGTTCGGTAAGAAGCGGGAAGCGAGTTTCCGCCTCGTGGCCTGCAACAGCACGTCACGCCGAGATGGCCGCCCCCTTCAGGAGCTGGGTTTTTACAACCCACGCACCAAGGAGACCCGTCTCGACGCCGAGGCCTTGCGTGTGCGCCTTAGCCAGGGTGCTCAACCCACCGATGCGGTTCGTTTCCTGCTCGAGAAGGGCGGACTGCTCGAAAAGACGGTGCGACCCGCTGAGACCATCGGCAAGCTGAAGCAAGCTGCGGCCCGCGAAGCTGCCGTGAAGCAGGCTGCAAAAGATGCGGCAGAAGCGAAAGCTGCAGAAGCAGCAGCAGCCAGTGAATCTGACGATTCAGCCACTGAATCCACCGAAAGCTGATCAAATCCATGCCCGAGGCTGCCGCAACAGGTCGCTTCGTCCTTGATTTACCTCACTCTGAAGCCGCTCTTGCCTTGGCAGGTTCGGCGGAACAGACCCTGCATCAACTGGAAGCTCTGACCGGTGCTTCCCTCGTGATGCGGGGTCTTCAGCTTGAAATGTCGGGCAGTCTTGTCCAGATCGAACGCGCCGCCGCGGTGGTTGAGTTGGTCCGGCCGATCTGGCAGGACGCCCAAGCGGTGTCTCTGGTTGATCTGCAATCAGCGCTCGGTGCTCTAAACACGGGCCAAGCTGAGGATCATGTCGCCATGGGCGATCAGGTCCTCGCCCGCAACCAAAAGGGCAACCTTCTGCGTCCGCGCACCTTGCGTCAGAAGAAGTACGTGGATGCGATGGAGCGCCATGACCTCACCTTTGCGCTCGGACCCGCCGGTACGGGAAAAACCTTTCTCGCGGCGGTCTTGGCTGTGCGCATGCTCATGGATCGAAAGGTTGAGCGACTGATCCTCACGCGGCCAGCTGTGGAAGCTGGCGAACGTCTTGGCTTTCTTCCCGGTGATTTGCAGCAAAAAATTGACCCCTATCTCAGGCCCCTGTACGACTCCCTGCATGCCCTGCTTGGACCTGAGAAAACCACCTCCATGCTCGAGAGAGGTGTGATTGAAGTCGCTCCCTTGGCTTACATGCGCGGCCGCACCTTGGCGGGAGCATTTGTGATTCTCGATGAGGCTCAAAACACCACGCCAGCCCAGATGCGCATGGTGCTCACGCGTTTAGGGGAGCGTTCACGCATGGTGGTCACCGGTGATGTCACGCAGCAGGATCTACCACTTGGGCAGTTGAGTGGTTTGGTGGAAGCGGCAGAGGTGATGGACGGGGTGGCCGGAGTTGCTGTTTGCCATCTCACCGCAGCTGATGTGGTGCGTCACCCGCTGGTGCAACGGGTGGTGGAGGCCTATGCCAGCTTTGATGAACAAGCTCATCCATCAACAGTTCATGGCATCAGCCTGCTCACGGGCCCTGAGTAGGGATGACCCTGCATAGGAATCGATAGGGGGATCCACACTTCAGTAGCGGGCCATTCGTTGCAAGCGCTGTCAGGATATGGACAGTCTTCAGTGAAAGGCATGCCAGCCAGCAGTAATTTTCAAGAGGCCATCCGCGAGGCACAATCCAGTGCTCTTGTGGGCCCCAATGTTGTCAATAAAGCCCTGCCTTATGTAGGCGGCGGCATGGTGCTCACCGCCGCAGGTGTCCTTGGTGGCATGTCCACCATGGTTGCCATGGGTCCAGCCTTCAATGGGCTGTCGATGGTTGCGATTATTCCTTGGTTCATTCTGTTCTTCGTTGCACAGAATGCCGCCAAAAAAGGCAATAACGGCACCGCCTTGCCGTTGATGGCTGCCTTCAGTTTGCTGACGGGCTTCACGCTGACCGGTCTAGTGGTGCAAGCCGTTGCGGTTGCCGGTGTTGCTTCAATAGGTATCGCTGCGCTCGCGACCGGCCTCACCTTTGCGGTTGCATCGATCGTCGGTCGGCGCATGAGTGACAGCGTGGGTCAAGCGCTCACGGCAGTGGTGGGCTTTGGCTTGATCGGCCTGTTGATCGCGATGGTCGGCATTTTTGTTGCTGGTTTCTTCATTCCTGGAATCTTTGCAGCTACCAATCTTGCGATTGCAGGATTTGGAACCGTGTTGTTTGTGGGTATGGCATTCGTTGACTTTTACACGATGCCTCGCACTTACCGCGATGATCAATATCTCGCCGGTGCGTTGGGAATGTATCTCACCTATATCAATCTGTTCATCTTCATCTTGCGTTTAATCATTGCCCTTCAGGGTGGTGGGCGTCGCAACTGATTTGCTCTAAGCGGCAACACGTACTTTCATTTCTTTTTCAATCCCGGCTTTGTCCGGGATTTTTTATGGACAGTGTGAGTCGACCTTTGAGCAATCAATGGCTCCGATTCATTTCAGTCCAACATTGAAGACGTGTTCAATCCTTCAGCTACAGGCTCGGTGCCAGATGCTTTGGTTTTGGGGATGCAAATATCTCTTAAGTTCTGGGTTGAAAATTAGAACCAGTCCGCTATTGCAATTAGTCCGCTACACCATCCACTGCTTGCGCAATCGCCTGTTTCTGGTTGGCGTCGTATCCCCAACGATCCAGAAAGGCCACATCGCTGCCTTGATTGTTGGTTGCTGCTGCCAATAAGGTCTCTAAGCGCGCTTTAACGCTATGGGGTTCGAGTTGGCGTAGCAACTCGGTGCAGCGCAGGTTCACGCGCTCTGAACCTGCAGCTTGCAAGTCATCCGCTTGCTTGCGGTGGTGCACCACCATCGCTGCGCTCATTGCCAGATTGCGAACGGTGAGGTCTACAACTCCTTCCCCGCAGGAACGCAATTTGCCCACAAGCGCTTCAGGCAATCGATCCATCAGGGCACTGTCGCCAGCCAGGCTGATCACAAAAAAGCCTCGTGCTCCATCGCGGCTCTCCACCAGCTCTCCCACGCGATCAGCAATCACCTCATCACTGATTTCTTCTTGGTCCCATTGCAGGAGCCAGATAGCGGCAATTTCCATCGCCTGTTGAAAACTGGGCGCTTGCACGGAATCTGGAGTTTGCGGATCGGTTTCTGACGGAACAGTTGTGTCCTGATCTGTCATGGCGCGGGGGTAGGATTTTCAGCAGATTAGGAAGACAGAGCCTGATTTGGTTTCCTTTAGGTAGTCGCGATGTCATCGATATTGGCCTCTCTTAATAGGTGTCATGTTCTGGAAAGCAAAGCGGATTTTTTGAGATTGAATTGCATGTCTCGATGTTGAGCTTTCTAATGACATCAGTGAGCAACTCCACAAGGCGGAAACCAAACCTCAGGAGTCAGTCGGTGACAGCGCACACTTAAACGATGGTTGAGTCTTTGTCTCGTTCGTTTACAAGCAATACGCCTGAGGGATTTCGCTCTGGTTTTGTGGCGCTGATTGGTCGCCCCAACGTGGGCAAATCCACGCTGGTGAATCAGCTCATCGGCGACAAGATTGCGATTACATCGCCTGTGGCTCAAACCACCCGCAATCGGCTGCGCGCGATCCTCACCACTGATGAAGCTCAGCTGATTCTTGTGGATACACCTGGCATCCACAAGCCCCATCACCTATTGGGAGAGAGGTTGGTTCGCAGTGCCCGAACAGCGATCGGTGAGGTGGATCAGGTGCTGCTGTTGCTCGAGGGAAACGAGGCTCCAGGGCGTGGTGATGCCTTCATCGTGCAATTGCTGCGTCAGCAACCTTTGCCGGTGCAGGTGTTGCTCAATAAGTGGGATCTGGTTCCGTTAGAGCAGAAAGATGCTGCCGATTCGGCCTATCGCGAGCTTCTGGGCGAAACCGATTGGCCGGTGCATCGCTGTAGTGCCCTCAGTGGTGACGGCTGCCCCGAGTTGGTGAAGGCGATTAGTGCGTTGATGCCTGAGGGACCTCAGCTTTATCCAGCGGACATGGTGAGCGACCAGCCCGAACGCTTGCTGATGGGAGAGCTGATCCGTGAACAGGTGCTGCTCAATACGCGCGAAGAGGTGCCCCACAGTGTTGCGGTGAGCATTGATCGCATTGAGGAGGTGCCCGCGAAAGGTAAGGGCAGTGGGCGCACCGCGGTATTGGCAACGGTGCTGGTTGAGCGCAAAAGCCAGAAGGGAATCTTGATTGGCAAGGGCGGGTCCATGCTTAAAACGATTGGTCAGGGCGCACGTCTGCAGATGCAGACGTTGATCGATGGTCCGGTGTACCTCGAGCTGTTCGTGAAGGTGGTTCCCGATTGGCGCAGCAAGCCGGCCCGACTCGCGGAGTTGGGGTATGTGGGCGATTAACTGGTGGATACTGCACCTGCGAAGATGCAAGACATGAGCGATCAAACTCCGTTCCCTCCGTCTGATCTCGACGGTTTTCTTGCCCTCTGCGTGGGCCGGTGGATGAGCTTGCGTAGCCGCTTCCTGATTAATGCCTCCGAGCAGGAATGGCACAGCAGTGAACGGGGCGAGGTGGAGGTGTCGGCGTCCGTTGCCGCTGGGGTGCCCTGTTTGGACGTCACTCCCGCTGAGGGTGCCAAGAGCAGCCTGGCCTTTCAAGCCGAGGGATCTCTTGTGATTCACGCAGGGGGCAGCGAGAAGACGGGGCGTTGGCAGTTGCTTCCTGATTCCAGCCTCGAGCTTTATTTGCAAGCCGGAAATGGTGATCAGGTGCTGGAGCGTATTTGGTTCACCAAACCCAACCTGCGCCTGCGCAGCACCACGGCGGTTGATGGGAATGGACAGCCCAGACAGGGCAGCTTTTGCTCGGAGATCAGGCGCGTTAGTCGTCCGCAGAGCTGAGGTCGGATGGCTCCCTATCGCCTCGATGTGATCAGCTTGGCGCCGCAGGCCTTTGCGCCATTGCCTGAGGTTGGGGTGATTGGTCGTGCCTTTGGGGCAGGTATTGCGGAGCTGCACCTCCATAATCCGCGCGATCATGCCATTGACCGGCATCGCAAGGTGGACGATGTGCCCTACGGGGGTGGGGCCGGCATGGTGCTGAAGCCGGAACCGGTGTTTGCCGCTTATGAGGCGGTGCCGGTTTGCCCACGCCGGCGAGTGCTGTTGATGTCGCCCCAGGGTCAACCCTTGCGTCAGGCGGATTTACAGCGCTGGTCGAAGGAGTACGACCAATTGGTGTTTCTGTGCGGCCACTACGAAGGCTTTGATGAACGAATCCGCTCTCTGGCTGATGAGGAAGTATCGATGGGGGATTTCGTGCTCACGGGCGGTGAACTTCCAGCGATGACAATCATCAATGGAGTGGTGCGCTTGCTGCCAGGCACGGTGGGCACGCCGGAATCTTTAGTGGAAGAAAGCCATAGCGATCTGTTGCTTGAGCATTCGCACTACACGCGCCCGGCGGATTTCCGCGGCATGACCGTGCCCGATGTATTGCGCAGCGGTGATCATGGAGCTGTGGCCCTTTGGCGTCAGCAGCAGCGTGAGCAGCGCACCCAGGAACGCCGGCCAGATCTATGGAAGCGTTGGCAGCAGATCCAAAATCCACCTGCGAAACCTTAGTGTTCTGGATCAGAAAAAATCTCTGCAGATGTGGATGCTGAGGTTTTGCAGGTTAAATTCATGTCATTCCATTCTTGTTGAAAAGATTGAATATAATGAAGGGATGTATGTCTTCAAGACTAAAAATATAATTTGTAGATTTTAACGCTTAAGGGTTTAGTCTTTATCCTCATTTTTACCATATTGATCTAGCTTTATAATCATTGTTGGATTCAGGTTTCTGATGCGTCACTTGATTGCTGCGCTTGTGTTGATGTCATCGGTTGGTGCACCCGCCGCGCTTGCCCAACGCGAAATTCCTAAAGCCGAAGGACACGATCAATGCCCACTCGGCTACGTCAATACGTTGGGTAGTACTTGCGTGTCTCCGATTTATTACGAGGTGGCTCCAACCTATGGAAAAGCCTGTCTGTCTGGCTGGATGAATATCGGTGCTGGCTACTGCAGGAAAAAGAAAGGGCCCCTAGGGATTTTTTGATGAAGGCCCCTGAAATCTTCGGGTTCAAGCGTGTAGGGATGCTTGAAGTCAGCAAGCCAGACCATGGGCACGCCATTCCTAATTTCGGTGGTTTTCGCTGTGAAGGCAATGCGCCTTTACACCGATGGCAAGGGTGCGCTGCTGGCACAAACTATGGACATCGAGATCGGAGGCGCTTTTGACAGACGACACTCCACCTGAGTTATCAGCAGAAGCAAGCTGACTTCAGGTCCCTGCTCCAACAGTCTCAACAAGACGTGGGTTGTTCCTTTGGTAGGCAATGCCTTGCGCGCCACGCCAATCGATGCTCCATCTGCACCGTCTTAGGTGCCCTACGGAGAACACGACCCCACACCTAGAGCCCCGGCCCCAGGTGATCCTGCAGACAGTCGCTTCGCACCACCCTTTCAGTTCACTGTTTTCGATACGAGGTTCAAACTTCAGCGATACAGGTTCACTGATTAATGGTTTGCGATATGCATAAACGAGCGAGTTAGGCCGTCTCTTCCATCCGGGAGGGGCGGCCTCTCTTTATGGGCTTGCAACTGGTCAAGGCGAGAACGTCGCTGCACAGCTAAGGCAGAAGCGGATGGAAAAGCGCGATGCAGTCAAAGAGCTAGAAGCCAGCTGGAAGGAGGTTGTTCGCCATGCCGTGATGAAGCTATCCGCAGATCAGATACGAATGCTTTACCCCGGAGTCAGCACCCATTGCGACGAGCTGCAAGAGCAGGTGGATTGGATCAGCCAGCACTAGACAGCAGCTGGAGCACGCAACCGAGCCAAACTGCACTGATGTGGCAGCAGCAGCCTGATTACGCCCAATACAAGGAGAAGCTCAACGGTGAGGGCTGGTTGGTCAACAGACAGGAAGGGATGCTCCTTCAGATCAAGCCAGATGCACCAACCCAACATGCTCAGTTCGTTCTGGTGAGCTACTACCGATTGTCAGCTCGCCTTGCGCAGCCCCTCAGGCAGCAAAGGATGCTCAGGCATCTAGGCATCGAGATGTGGATCAACCTGCAGAAGATCGGTTGGGAACGCTGCACGCCGCCTAACTGACTTCTTGCAAAGCTGAAACTGCCTACTGCAGCTGGCAACAGCAGCTCAAGCGAGGCATCGTTACGGCATCTATTGAACGCTCCATTCTCCGTCGTCTGTCCCTGGGGCTTTTGGCTTCTGCCATCTCTGTTGCTGCCCTACCTGCCATTGCTCAAGAGGACGGCAGTGCTGATGACCTTGGGGTGATGAGCATCAGCCTTAAGGATGTGGTCAAACCCACCCTTGGATTTCAAGGAGCACTGCAAGGAGCAGGCACACCAAATCAAGCAGGCATCGGAGGGTTCTTGCCTCTCTCTGTTGGAGACAACAGCGTCTGGTTCCTTGATGTCCTCGCTAACGCTAATTTCGCTGATTACGAAAACAACAGCAGCATCATCAACACCGATGTCGCTGGTACCACGATCAGCACCTCATCAAGGCTTGGTTATCGCTGGTTGAATAGCGACCGCAGCTGGATGTACGGGCTGAATGCTGGTTATGACAGCCGCCCAATGAATACAGGTGGAACTGATACCGGCATCAATGTGAGCGGCACAGAGGAGAGTGCATTCTTCCAGCAGGTGGCTGTGAATGCAGAAGCTGTCTCCAATGATTGGAACTTCAATGCTTATGGCTTAATCCCAGTTGGTGATAAAGAGCAAAAGATTAATTGGTTCTACTCAGCGGGCTCACTGGCAACTTACGGTCTTGATGTTGGTTACTTCATCACCCCAGTCGTGAATGCTTCTGTTGGTTACTACTACCAGGATGGCGACGGAACAGAAGCTGATAGTTCTGGTGTGCTCGGACGAGTTGCCTACGAGCTCAGCAATGGCTTAATAGCAGGAGTGAACATCTCCTATGACGAAGCATTTGAGACAAGAGTTTCAGCAGACCTTAAAGTGCGATTTGGTGGTGCAAGTACAACAGCGCAACGGAAAGCGGTTCAACAACTACCTGTAATCAATGCCTTAACATCATCACCGAACAACCGGGATGTGAGGGTTCACGACTGTTCAATCTATTTATCGAAAATAATTGGAAAGGGTGCATGTTCGGGTTTACTACAATTCAAAACAAGGGATTTAGTGCTAGAAAGAAAAGGAAAGATAACAAGATGTATTGCTAATCCTGGAGAGCAAGTAGATGGGACATTTGTGGAGCAGAATGAGGACTGTCCTTAATCACTGCCTAATCACGCCTAAATGCCCTTCAATGTCTGGCACTAATTAATACTTAGCCTCGCCACGAGCGGGGTTTGGTATTGCAGCGGGGAATGCTTGGCGCTGGCTCTACTGCAGGAGCTACTGATGGCACTAAGGGCAAATGACGTTGATGGAACCAAAGATTGGCTGGCATTGGGCGTAAGGCTCTACCTCGTTAGGGGAATTGTTCATTGATTTGTTCTGTGCAGTTGGCGGTGCGAGTGGAGAGAATGGTTTGATCGACAACGTTGCGTTTTTGGAGTTGGCGATTTCTGGTCTCACATCACCTCAATCCTCCTCTTTGGGGCGTTCAACGGGCAGTCTCAACATCTCCTCAGCACTGGTTGTATCGGATAACAGATGAGTAACAGCACCCCACAAACCCCAGTGACCACAACCTCCTTGCGTATTGGCAACGGCTATGACATCCACCGTTTGGTGCCGGGCAGACCTCTCATTCTTGGTGGTCAGCAGCTGGAGCATCCAGCAGGGCTAGGTCTTGATGGTCACAGCGATGCGGATGTATTGGTGCACGCGATCATGGATGCCCTGTTGGGGGCGTTGTCTTTGGGGGACATCGGCAAATACTTTCCTCCCGACGACCCTCAATGGAAAGGTGCCGACAGCCTCGTGCTCTTGGAGCAAGTTGTCGCTTTGGTGAAGGCACGGGGTTGGGGTGTGGTCAATGTGGACGCGGTATTAATTGCTGAAAGGCCCAAGCTCAAGCCTCACATTGAGGCGATGCGCTCGGCCATTGCCCTCAGGATTGGTGTTGCTCCAGATCAGGTGGGTGTGAAAGCAACAACCAACGAAAAGTTGGGTCCTGAAGGCCGGGAAGAGGGCATCTCATGTCAGGCCGTGGCCCTCTTGCAGGCATGTTGATGCAAAGCCTTTACCAGCGATGTCAGCCTTTGATGATTAGGGTCAGCACTCTTCTTTGCGTTGTTCTCGTCCTGATGGGTCAATCGGCTGACGTGCGTTTCGCTGCTTTTGCAGATCCAGAGGGTGGTTATGACGTTGCGGTGATTGAGCATCTACGTCTTTCGGTTCCAGAGCAAGGGCGTGAAGCGTGGCTGGAAGCCGAGCGAGGCAGCTGGGAACCATGGTTGGCGCAACAAATGGGTTTTCTTGGACGCGATCTGCTCTGGGACCCTGAAACTGAGGAGGGCACCCTGTTGATTCGCTGGTCGAGTCGTCAGGCTTGGAAAGCGATTCCCAGCGCAGAGGTGGAAGAGGTTCAGACTCGCTTTGAGCAGCTTGCGCGCGACGCCATGTCCCTTCCTCAGGCAATGGACAATCCGTTTCCGCTGGTTTTTGAAGGAGAGCTGTTGCCCCCATGAGTAGCGACGACGTCCGTCTCGACTGGCAACGGACCGATCGTCTCGGCATTAGTGAAGCGATCTGGGGATTGCATAAAACGGTGGATCAGATCGTGGCGATCCTTGAAGCCTTTGCGGCTAGGGATCAGCCAGCTCTGGTCACGCGTGTGGATGAGACCAAGGCCAAGGCTGTTCTTGAGCGCTGCAACACGCAGCTTGTGCATTTCGAGGCCCGGGCCCGATGTTTAACGTCTGGAACCCCGCCGCCGCTGCGACCTGAGCTTGGGACCGTCACGGTGCTCAGTGGCGGCACCAGTGATCTTCCTATCGCTGCAGAAGCGCAACTTGCCTTGCATTGGCATGGCATTGATGCAGACCTGTTGTTGGATGTGGGGGTTGCAGGGCTGCATCGATTGTTAGATCAACTGCCCAACCTTCAGCAGTCGTCGGTTCTGATTGCTTGCGCTGGCATGGAAGGTGCGCTGCCAACTGTTCTCGCTGGTCTGTTGCCCCAACCTGTGATCGGCGTGCCTGTTTCTGTGGGCTATGGCGTCAGTGCTGGTGGCCGTGCCGCTCTCGATGGAATGCTTGCGAGTTGTGCACCAGGCCTGGCGGTGGTCAATATCGATAACGGCTATGGCGCAGCGATGGCTGCCTTGCGCATCTTGCAAAGAAGCACCTGATTTAAGCGGCCTGCTTTTGGGGGATCTTGCCGGTTTGGTTGTCCTCTGTGTGACTTTGGCCTAAGCGTGAAAGCTCGTCGCTGTGCTGGTCGCATTCCACGTTGCGGAGATGGCAAACCAGCTCAATGAGATCGCCTTGATTGAGCTCTCCATTCGTCTGCCACCGCATGGCTCTGGGGTCTAAGCGCGAAGCAGTGGAGGTCAAGACTCAACTCGGGAGGTAATGATTTAAACCTATTGAGTTGAATCCCTGACCGCTTGTTTGATGGCGAGAATGTGGCGGAAGATTTTCTTAAATCAGATCAGAGGTGCTGGAGGTTTGGATAGGCCATCACCAGCTCATCGGCGCTGAGGACGTCTCCGCTTCCATCGGGTTGCCAAATCACCTCGAGGGCCATCAGGTCAGAGGAGGACGTGGAGCCAAGGATGCGCAGCGTTTCGCGCAGGTCTTCACCACTGTTGGCTTGCTTGAGCTTCACGCTTTGACGGCTCGCCACAAGCACCGTGACCACGATGAATTCGTTGGTGGCGTCCGCCTCTCCGCTGCTGCTTAATTCTGCTGCGTTGCTATTGCGAACACCGCCCACGTTGGTGGTGATTTCAGCGCGCAGCTTGCTGCGTTCAGTCATCGACAGACGGTTGAACGTTGACTCCGATGCGTTGAAGGGAACGCTTCCTGATTCCACGTTGGTGTAGACCCAGAGCTCGGGCTGTCTCAGTAGGGCGAGGGTTGTTTCCTGAAGCACCCGCTGCAGGCCAGATGATGTGCTGGTGTCAGCGGATGCGGCGAGCTGACGCAGGTCTGTTTGCAGCGACTTGGCACTCGCAAGCAATCCGATCTGCATTTGCAGCAACGACACAGGTCCGGTGGACAGTTCACGGGGGGCTCGGTAACCACCGCCGATCGCAGGGGATCCGCCACCGCCGCCATTGCGCACGGCATTCACCACCACACCCACGATCGCCGCGAGCACTAAGAAGCCAAACAGGCCGCCTCCGCCAAAACCAAAGATCGGGATGATGAACGGAAAGCCCATTCCGCCTCCGCGTCCATACCCACGGCCGTATCCGCCGCCGCCATAGCTGCGGCTGTATCCCCCACCTCGCGGCATGGACGGGGCGCG
Source organism: Synechococcus sp. SYN20 (assembly GCF_014279555.1). Taxonomy (NCBI): domain Bacteria; kingdom Bacillati; phylum Cyanobacteriota; class Cyanophyceae; order Synechococcales; family Synechococcaceae; genus Synechococcus; species Synechococcus sp. SYN20. The sequence goes on from NZ_CP047959.1 coordinate 801,024, forward strand.
GAAGCTGCCGCCTCCAATGCGGCCGCCGCGGGCGGCTTCACTGGGCTGGGGACTGATCAGCAGCAGACCAACCACGAACACTGGCACCAGCAATCCCGAGAGCCAGCGTCTGATTTGACCAGCCTGGGGGCGGAGTTTGGAGGAGGCCAAGACGGCATATCGCAGTCCGCTAACTCTAGGAACCACCGCCCACGATGGTGACGATCTCGAGGTTGTCACCGGCTTGAACCTGCTGGGCTTCCCAGAGTTCCGGCGTCAGGATCAAGCCGTTGTATTCCACAACGACCAGTCGTGGGTGATGGCCAAGCTGCTGAATCACTTGATCCAGCCTTGTGGCGGATGGATCAAGTCTGCGCTGTTCGCCGTTCACCGTGAATTGCATGGCACCAAGGCAAGGAGGGTTACGTGAGGGTTTGGAGCAGGGTCCGGCTCGCTTCTTCCGGATCATTGGAGCCCATGATCGCGCTCACCACGGCGACGCGCTGAGCACCGGCAGCACGAACCGAGGGAATCGTTTCAGCATCGATGCCACCGATCGCAAACCAGGGCACGACGGCATGTCGACTCGCTTCCATGACCCAGCTCAGGCCGGCTGGGCTGCGATCGCGTTTGGTGGCGGTGGCGAACACCGGGCCAACGCCCAGATAGTCGGCGCCCTCTTGCTGGGCCGCGAGCAGGTGCTCCAAGCGGTGGGTGCTGCGTCCCAGTAAGCGCTCCGGGCCGAGCAGCTGTCTCGCCTCTGAAAGGGGGAGGTCGTCCTGGCCGAGATGTACGCCATCGGCATCCACCAAGAGCGCGAGATCAATGCGGTCGTTGATGATGAACAGGGCTCCGAAGCGGCTGCAAAGTGTTTTCAGGGCTTGCGCTTCAACGAGGCGTTGTTGGTCATTGCCCTGTTTGCGGCGGTACTGAACCAGGCTGACGCCGGCCATCAGAGCGGCTTCAACCCCCTGAAGCAATCGCTCCAGATTGTTGTCTCGATCGGGATCCGTAATCAGGCAAAGCTTGGCGGCCTCGAGGCGTTCCTGCCTGTGCTGACGCCCGCAGGCATCGAGAATGCGCACCTCAAGATCATAGAGCCCGTAGCGGATCTCAGCTGCGCTGCTGGCTAGCTCTGGATCGAGATTGCGCCCGAATTCCTCCAAAACGCGCAGGGCTTCCTGCACTCGGCTGGCATTGGCTTTAACAATCGCTTGGGCTGTGCAACGACTCGCTTGAGCGGGATGGCCCAGGCCAGCGGCAACGTCTGTTGCCGTGGAACGGGCGCGGCGGTAGCGATCGTGATGCTGTTGCCCCAGTCGCTGCCGCCAGTCTTTAAGCGGAATGACGAGATCGTCCCGATCCAGTCCAAAGCGACACCAGTCTTCAATGACACGCAGCCCTTCTCGTGCTCGATCCAGGTTGGCGTCGATCAGCCGCGCCACGCGCAGGTTGGCGTCTGCTTCGACAACCATCGGCTCCATGGCAGTCTGAGAAGGATCGCATGCTCTACGGCGGCCATGGACAACAGCGGATCCGAGAGCACCATGCACGTGCTGGTTTGGGGGATCATCCTCTTGGGCGGGGTTGGTGTGTTCATCGTCTGGGGACTATCGAACGCTTACCCAGCTGTGGCTTGAAGCCGTTGACGGGCTGCTGCGGCGTCCTTTCCGATTTGCACACTGAGCTCCTCGAGGCCTGAAAAGCGTTGTTGTCCGCGCAGCCGTTCCACCGGTTCCACGACAAGCTCCTGGCCAACCAGTTCGATGCGCCTGTCGAGCAGATGCACCTCAACGGCTGAAGGTGAGTTGGGGTCCACGGTGGGCTGGGGGCCGAGATTCATCACGGCGGGTAATGCTTCGCTCTCTCTCCCTTTGCCATCTCGCTGAATCCAGGCGCGAGCTGCATACACGCCAAGCCCTGGCAAAAACTTGCGCCCATCCACTTGCAGGTTGGCGGTGGGCCAGCCCAATTCGCGCCCTAAGCCTCGACCGCGCACCACCGTTCCCCGGAAGCGGTAGGGGCGGCCGAGCAGGGTGCTGGCGGCTTGTAGGTCGCCATTCGAGAGCGCTTCGCGAATGCGGCTGCTGCTCATCCGTCCTCCGGCATCCTCCAAAATTGGCATCACCGAAACCTGCACCCCAGCGGCTTCCGCTAAAGCCCGCAGCGTGTTGGTGTCGCCTTCCCGGCCCCGACCGAATCGGAAGTTGGCCCCCACAGCGATTTGGCGTGCCTTGAGGCAACCGAGCAGCACCTGCTCGACAAACTCAGCGGCACTGAGCTGCGCCAGTTGGCGGTTGAAAGGCACCAAGACCAGCTGCTGGATACCAAGGGGCTCGAGGAGCTCGAGCTTTTCTTCTGGGAGATCGAGACGCAGGCGAGGCTCACCATGCAGCACCTCGCGTGGATGGGGCCAGAAGCTCACCACCGTGGGAATGGCATGGAGGTGATCCGTTTGGGTAACGGACGCGATCACACGCCGATGACCCGCATGGAGGCCGTCGAAGCTGCCCAACGCCAGGGTGGTGGGGGTTTTGGCCTGCTGTGGAGAGCAGAGAGGAATCAACGGCGTTGTGCACGGATCTGTGGTTGATGGCAAGTTTGGACGACAGACCTCCTACATCGCATGGCCGATCGGCTCGATCTCCAACTGCTCGCTCTTGGCTTGCGCCGCACCGCATGGATTCGCTTTTGGACGCAAACCGGTCTGGGGATTGTGATTTTGGGGGTGTTGATGTTCAACAACATCGGCGGGAGTTTGAGCAGAAATGCCGATAAAGCCTTGGGATTAGGCCCGGGCCTATCGCTCACCACGCTCTCGTTTTTTGTGTTGTTATTCAGCCTCTGGCAGGGCTGGTTGGTCGTTCGGCTGGGACGGTCTTTGGCGAGTGGTGCGCGACCCAGTCGAGGGGAGGCCAGTCGCACGATTAAGCGCAGTTTGTTCGCTGATTTGTTGGGCCTGGTGTTTGCCGCTGTTGGCTATCAATCCTTGGCTGGTGCCCTGTTTGTGCAGGCCTCGATGCAGACACCAGGCATTGCTATTGGTGCGAGGGGAGCGGGAGAAAATATGGCGATCACTTCTCTAGAGATGCTTTCGGTGCTGAGCAACACGCAGGTGTTGTTTGCCCATCTCATTGGTTTGCTGTTCTCGCTTTGGATGCTGCAGCGGATTTATCGAACGAGCTGAGCTATTGGTTGATGCGTAGTTGGGGCAAGGAGGAGAGACCTCCTCGCCAGAAGAGCTCCGGTTGAATCGGTGTGAGCGACGGTGCGTTCGCTTGGATTTGGGCCACGTCAGTGGGCCAGTCGCGGGGGCCATCACCGCCCGACTCGAAATCTTCGACGGCTTCACCGGCCAACCAGTAGTAGGTGCGCCCACGGGGGTCGACCCGAGGACTGAACTGTTCGTCGTAGCGACGGATGGAAAGACGGGTCCAGCGCAGTTCTCCCATGGCCTCCTGCTTGCAGGGCGGCACGTTGAGGTTGAGCAAAAGGTTCTCAGGCCATTGATCAGCAAGGGCGGCCTCCGCCACCTGCACAGCTAAGTCTGCGGCGGCTTGGAATTCTCTCCACTGAAAACAAGCACTGCTCACGGCCATCGCCGGCAGGCCCTCCAGCGTGCCCTCCATCGCGGCTGCCACGGTGCCGGAGCAAAACACATCGGTGCCGAGGTTGGGTCCATGGTTGATCCCCGACAGCACCAGGTCTGGCTTCTCGGGAAGCAGTTCAAATAGAGCTAATTTCATGCAGTCAGCGGGGGTGCCGCTGCAGGCCCAGGCTTTGATTCCAGGCTCAAAGAGTTCATCGGCGCGTTCGGCACGGATGGGGGTCTGAAGGGTGAGGCCATGGCCCGTGGCGGAGCGCTCCTGGTCGGGGCAAACCACCGTGACCTGATGACCAGCAGCGGCTGCCGCTGCCGCCAGGCTGCGGATCCCGTCGGCAAACACGCCGTCGTCGTTGCTGATCAGAATCCGCAGGGGCTTCATCAGGGGGGGTGATATGCGTTAGGTGGAACCTAGTCGTGATGGCTGCCTACAGTCATGACCGCGATACCGATGCCTTGAGCGCCACGATCTCCCTGCAGCAGCTCACTGATCAGCTGGACGCCTTAGAGGCGGAGGCGGCCGTTGAGATTCAAGCGGCCGCCGATGCCGCCGCTCTCGAGCAGCTTCGCGTTGGATTGCTGGGTAAAAAGGGGCGCCTCTCAGCCGTTCTGGGGGCGATGGGCAAGCTGCCAGGGGAGGAACGCCCGCTTGTAGGCCAGCGCGCCAATGTCTTGAAGACTCAGGTGCAGCATTTGCTATCTGAGCGCCTTGAGGCGGTGAACAGTGCTGCGATGGCGACAAGGATCGCCGCTGAAACTCTTGATGTCACGGCGGCTCCGCTGGGGGTACCGATGGGGCATCGGCACCCGTTGATCACCACGACGGAAGAGATTGTTGATCTGTTCTGTGGCCTTGGTTATCAGGTTGAAGAAGGTCCTGAAGTGGAGACGGATCACCACAACTTCACAGCGCTGAACATTCCGCCTGAGCACCCTGCGCGCGATATGCAGGACACGTTTTATTTGCAAGACAACCTGTTATTGCGCACCCACACCTCACCGGTGCAGATCCGACACCTGGAAAACAATCCACCACCGGTGCGGATCGTTGCTCCCGGCCGGGTGTATCGACGGGATGCGGTTGATGCAACCCATTCGCCTGTATTCCATCAGGTAGAAGTGTTGGCGATTGATGAGGGCTTGGACTTCAGCCACCTTCGCGGCACGGTGATGCAGTTCCTCAAGGCGTTCTTTGGGGACCTGCCGGTGCGCTTTCGCGCCAGTTACTTCCCCTTTACGGAACCCTCGGCTGAGGTGGATGTGCAATGGCGAGGGCGCTGGCTTGAGGTGATGGGCTGCGGAATGGTGGATCCAGCAGTGCTCGAAGGGTTAGGCCTGGATCCCGATCGATGGAGCGGTTTTGCTGCCGGTTTGGGAGTAGAGCGGTTCTGCATGGTGCGTCATGGCATTGATGACATCCGCCGTTTGTACACCAGTGATCTGCGCTTCCTGGATCAATTCTGATTCGAATGGATTGTTTTTCTCTCTGAAGACTGTCATTGCTGAATTGAGCTCAATGCCGAAATAGATATAAAATCTATGAAGCGAAAATATTACTTTATTCAGGCTAATGATCTGCTGTGACAAGAAAATTTAATTTTACAATTCATGTATGTCGATTGTTTTTGCGCTATTAAGGATTGTTTCTAAGCCTGCTTTTTAGGATTGATTTCCTTGTTCTATTGATTAATGCTTTGCTTCGTAAATCTCAGGATTTCTTGCCTCTAGTAAAACGGTTTCCTGATAAATTTTCGGAATGCAGGATCCAAAAAATTAGTTTAATGCTCTTGCTATATTCATGTTTTACTTGTCCTGAAGTTGTCATTGCTATTCCATTAAGCTATCGTGTAAAATTCGTATTAACAGCCTAATTCCATCATCTTTTTTCAAGTCTTCAAAGCTAGGAATTCCGCTTTTTTTGAATTCTCGAAGATCATCTCTTAATTCTGGATGGAATTGGCAAGTGAATGATCTTCGAGTTTGTCGAGTGTCGTAGTCTCTATAGTTGATACATGTTGCTGCCACTTCAGTGCATAATTTGCCTTCAGCTGTAGTGGAGCAAAGGATTTCAATGCTACTTGGAAGATTAAATAGCCAAGAAAGTTGAGATATTACAAGTTCGTTCCGTGCGGGTAAGAGCGCTTGGTAAAGACTGCGATAAGCCCAATTAGCAAATAAGATTGCTTCTTCATTAACTTCATCGGTATGGAACATGACAATGTTTAGATCTTTCTCATAAGAGATTGACTCTTCAATCACTCCATCATATTCCTCCGCAGTGATTGCTTGAGTTGTAAGCAGCTCGGCTAGCTCAGGGTCGGGATGGGAGTCTTTTTTTTCATAGTGCACGATTTCACAGTGACCTGCTTCAGGAACCTCGTTGATGCCCACTGCAAACTCTGGATGATCCCAACCAGTAGCAATAATATTGCCATCTTTTACTATTCTAAGTTTCGTTCCTAGAGACTTGATTCTATTGCATACTTGTTGCAAAGCTTCGCTAGAGTTTGGTTGATTAATTAGAGTTTCATCAATATTCTCCAGAATATCTTGGACTGCTTTTTTTATTAATCGAATATGTGCTTGTGCGGCAAGTTGATGGCCAAGGCAGATGAATATAGACGGTGCACTTCTAAGGCGCCTTGATAAAATGAGTTCTTCGCTTAGGTCGAGGAGATCCGCATGGGAACATTTTGTACCAGCAAATGATTCGCTCTTTCTTACTGTTGAATGACCTCCCTCAAATATAATGGCTAGTGAAGATGTAAGGACATGGGAAAGTTTTTTTCTGTCCATAAGGCCAGATTTCCACAAAGGGAAAACGATCGAATCGCAATCAGCGATTCTTTGAGCAAGCCAAGCAACATTGATTGAGGCTCTTACGGGTTCACCAATTGTGTTATGTCCAACATGCTCAGCAGGTTCGATGATGCAAAGTGATTGATTATATGTAAATGGAGTTGTGATAAGAAGGTCTAAGTCTTGTTGGGATAGGATTTCCTTTTCTAGTGGAGCAGCATCACCCCATCCAAAATTAGTGGAATTTATATTTTCATCGTCGTAATAATTTTGCAATAAGCTAGGGGAATGTCGATCTCGTAGAAACTCTGAGAACAAGGTTTGAATTGATTTGAAGTTTGCCTTTCCTGGTCGGTAGAATCCGGGTAGAGCTCGCCATCGTATTGATCTATTCACCTTTTGAACTGCATGAATGTCTAAATTTTATACTATTCGCATAGACGCTTATTTGTTCTTATGTTCGCTTTCAGTTGTGTCGTGTCTGTGATGCTTGTTACAGTCGAGTCACGATTTCGATTTTAATCGTATTTGTCCACGAAAAGTTTCGCGATATTACGTCGTGGCATCTTTCCGGCAGATGTCTATCTTTTCGGAGTTTGATTGTTGACCGTTTCGCGCAACATAAATAATAAGAAGCTAAATTTGCGCCTCTGTTTCTTGTCTTGATCACATGAACAAAATCATGCTTGATCATCTTGGGTTTGCGATTCTTTTTATGTCATCAAGAAAGTGCTCGACCTGATTTAACCCCTTGATTCGTTCAGGCATATTAGTCGTATTCCCTGGCTCTTTTTGTACAGGTCAGCTAATGGCATCGTTTTATGTCTAATCAATCCCTTGAGCTGCGAGTCAACCCAACCAGCTCAGCAGCACCTGCTTGAGAGAAGGCAGGGTCCATTGCTTGAGCTCTTCATCCGCCGCCCACTGAATAGCCCGAACGCGTTGCTCTGGGCACTGCACTGCCTCAGCGACCGACTGAAAAAAATCAAGCTCCTGGGCATTGACGTCTGTCAAGTCATCCTGGTCTCTTGAGACCATTGCCGTGAGATAGGAAAGTTTGATGGCAAGATCTCGTTCTTCTTTTGACGTCAATGCTCTCAAGCGGCTCAAAAGTTCATCACGCTCAATCCTCTTGGTACTTCCTCTTGCCACACTTTGATGACTTGATGGCGATGAATAGCCTTCAATTAACCGGTTTTTCAAGGCATCATGATCTTCCTTAAGACCGTGGCTATCCATAAATGTAATGATCAAGTTCTCTTCTTCCTGAGACATTGATCCGTCGCAGTAGGCCACCTCCTGAACAAGCTGAAGCAGGGTTATGGAGCTGTTTTCGTTCATCTTCAAGGCATCCTGTTCCCGACTTTTTAGCATCATTTCCTCGTTGGGATCACCCCGTCTCCTCGTGCTGGTGTTTATCGCGTTGCTCAAGCCCGCAATTTCAGATGTAGATCGAGATGTCCGACCCTTCAACGTCTGGATAGCGCTCGAGCCTGCTGACGTGTTTCCCTAGCGTTGACCATCTCATCTCGGTGTCAGACCACTGGCCGGGACGAAAGCTTTCACATTTCTAAGCGTTCAGGCCCGTAACATCGTGATCATCCAAGTCAACGAGTAGGCTGCTTAGCAAGTGGAAGCAGATTGGATTGACAGAGAAGAGAAATCATCCTTCAAATGTGGCTGAAAGCTGGGGAAGCGCGAGACCTTTCTGTGATGAGATTTAGTGCCAGATACATTTAGTAAGACTTGCTCAGCGTTCTCTCATCGTTATTGCGTTTTGAAAAGGTATTATTAAGGGGCTAAAGCAAGTGACTCTTTGGGAGGTTTATACAGCCTCCCATTTTTATGAGCATCTCGCTTTCATGCCTTAAAATATGCCAATTCATTAGATTGATTGAAGTAATAAATTAAATTGGCATATGATACTAAGTATTTGAAGCTTTTAGGTATGTGTTTTTCAAAACTCTTTTTTAAGACTCTTCGTCTAGGTCATCTATGTCTAGGCGTTTTTTGTGTATCTACATTTAAGCTTTAGGCCTTTTCTTGGCCCTTGCATGGCTGTGCTTAGAAGACAGATGCAGGAGGTTAGATGCTTTTGACTCGTCCTCAGCTTTTGTTAGCTTTGTTACCAGATTCCATGTGTCTTGCGGTGAGAGCTCACCCTCTTCATTCCACTTAAGGCTTGATAGGTGATGAGTTGACATCTTGAATTCAACGAGTGACGAGACCCTAAGGGGAGTGGCGGAGCTGGTGTTAGTCATTGCACACCTTTTAACGGGAGAAATTATTAAAAAGGTTCTTTTTGATACATCTTGTTGGTCAATGTTCAAAGGTTTGCCGTTGACTTTTCTAATTGGGACTCCATAAGTCCTTATTGGCGAGGAATCTTGCTTCATCGTCCAAGGCGAAACACTCAAGACATTGATGCTTTACTCATTAGCCATAGCGATAAGGCCATGGCGTCGATCAATCTGCTGATTTTGGGCTTTGTCCTGTCTGTTGTCCTCATCCCAACGAGTGAAGCCAAAGATCCCGCACCACTCAAACTTGGTAAGTGCGACCCTGTTGGCGCAGTCAAAACTCTTGATGCAGGATTAAAGAAAGGGAAAAGCCTGAATGATGCGATGGCAATGGTCATCAAAAGTAAGCAATTTGATGGCTCAAATGCCTGCATCACATTCATTCGAGAAGCATCGATGGAACGGCGTGAATCAGCCCCTTATGCGTTCAAAAAGCTTTGGATGGAGTAATCACTATTTATTTTGCTCCTTTTACTGTTAAAAAGTTGGCTCTTTGATCAGCGAAGTTCTGATCATATTTAAACCTCTACCACATCAGTCTTCAGTGACTCCATCAAGAGATCAAACCGAACGGTGTCTGCTAAGCAACACATTGTTGTCAGGAAATGTGACATGAGGTAGCCAGTCAAATGGGCTTCTCGACTGACATCAATTCGATCTCTATAGGCGTCAACGGTCTCGTTTAGTTCGAGGCTTGCCTGTAGACAAATGTTTTCAATTCTTAAGGATGTCATAGCTGTTCCCGATATTGCCACTCTGAGCACACATCCCATTCTTGGCATCAGTCGGTATACCTACGCGCTTATATGTGTCTGCTTGGCAGTGAATAAATTCATAGAAGAACAGGATGCGCTGCCTGTTTGATCACTCCTAACCTTTGGTCGGGGGCGTTTGTTTCAGATGTTGTCATTAAGCAACCCTCAATGGCAACGCTGACTATCGGCATTGCTGATCTTTTGTTGCTCGCCTCTGGATTTGCTGGACTTGATCGGTCTTTAGCGGTCATCGTCGCTAACGATTATGGAGGGTGCTCTCCTTCTTGGTAGGAGTCTTTGTTTTGTATTGGTATGGCACAAAGCTGACAGGTTGCGTCAGGATTGTGTAGTGACTTGAACAACAGTTGTGCTACTTCTCGCTCTGTTTTGTATTGTTAAGGCACAAAAGCAAGCTTGTTTTGTAACACTTTGAACATGATATCGGTTGACGCTATTGGTATAAAAGAGATGTAGCTTATCTACCAATCACGTTCACCTCACATCCCCATCTGTGAGGCGCAGATTCTCAGGTCACGGAACGGGGGCCTGTCTTTCTGAGCAATCTCTCATGACCCTGACTTATCGCGGCAAGCAGTATGCACAAACCAAGAGTGCATCGACATCTGCTTCCAATAAAATTCGTCTTACTTACAGAGGTGTTGTCTACGCTAAGTGATTCAACCGGTTCATGTCAAATTGCCCTCGCTTAATGAGCGGGGGCTTTTTTGTGCATTTTTCTAGAGGTAAAGCTTTGCTGCTCTCATTTCTCTTTTCACTCAAGAGAGTCGTAGTCCATTGCTTTTATTGTTGATAGATCTGTACGTTTAGGTTAAAGATGAGTTCGAGACTATGCGTAGACGTGGTGTTTTTTTGTCGTTTTTATCTGTTGATCGATGCCGGAACTTTGGTCTGATGCGCCTGTATTGACGTTTTTTGTGCCCTAACCGGACCCGCGATTGGTGGTTTCGCAGGGCAAAACTCTGCAAACTGTGGCCTTGCCCCCCATCAAGTCCTGCAGATGTGGTCGCACGCTGTTCACTGCGTCATCAATGTCTGTTCTTAGTGTGTTCGATGGTTCCTCGCGAGCCTTGGAGATCGTTCGGATCGTCTCGCGCCATGAGTGGTCGTTTCTCTCTCAGCTCCTCAACCGTGGTGATGCCTCCGAGACGCGACTGCCCCTGCCCTCAGTGCTGTGCAACATCCTGACGGAGTTGGGGCCTGTGTACGTGAAGCTGGGCCAGCTGTTGAGTACGCGCCCCGACTTGCTGGGGGAGGATTACATCGAGGCATTGAGCCAATTGCAGGCGGATGTTCCGGCTGTGCCCTGGGAGCAATTGAGACCCCAGCTGGAGCAAGAGCTGGGCTGCTCTGTTGACAAGGCGTTTTCAACGTTCGTGGACACACCGATTGCGGCTGGAAGTGTGGGGCAGGTGTACAAGGCGACCTTGCCTGAGCTGGGTGCTGTGGCCGTGAAAGTGTTGCGGCCAGGGATCGCTGCCCAGGTGGAAGAAGACGGTCGCTTGCTTCGCAAGATTGCCGCCCTCGCTGCAGCAACGTCTCTCGGCAGTTTGTATGACTTTGTAGGTCTTGCTGATCAGGTGCTTGAGGCGTTGGTGCGGGAGCTCGATTTCAGGATTGAGGCCTCCAACACCTTGCGGCTGCAGCGCAGTTTGGAGGGTTCAAGCTTTGTTCCTGATGGTCAGATTCGTCTGCCCCATGTGGTGCAGCAATTGTCGAGCCGCAGCGTCTTGGTGCTCGAGTGGATTGAGGGCGCATCGATCCTCAGCCCTGAAGCTCGAGAGGCTCTAGAGACTGGACCTGGGTTGGTGGCAACAACCACTGCTCTTCTTGGTGCCTTTGTAGAGCAGTACTTTGTGGAGGGTTTTTTTCATGCGGATCCCCATCCCGGTAATCTCAAAGTGCTGGCCGATGGAAGGGTGATCCTGCTGGATGCGGGCATGGTGGGCCTGTTTGATCCGCGCACGCGCAGCAACTTGCTGGATCTTGTCTTGGCACTGATCAATCAGGACGGCGCCCGGGCAACGGATGTGTTGGAGCAAATTGCACCCCCGGCTCGGGGGGTCAAAGTGGATCGTCAGCACTTGCAACGCCAGCTGGATCAGCTGATTGCCAAGAGTTTTTCCAAGCCTTTGGAGGAACTGAATTTCGCCCTGTTCCTTGCCGCCTTGCTGCAGCTGGCGAATCGCTCTGGGTTAAGGGTGCCTGGAACCCTTGGCCTGTTTGTGAAGTCCGTCACCAATTTGGAGGGGGTGGGCAACTCTTTAAACCCGGCATTTAGTTTTACCGGGGAGATGCAGCCCTTGGTGGCGCAGCTGCTCGCCCGTGCCGTGATGCTGCCTCAAGAGCGGCTGATGCAATTTGGCCTTGATTTGCGCAATCTCACGATTGATTCCCCGCGTCAGCTGAGTCAGCTGTTGCGGCGCTTTAGCAGTGATGAATTGGTGTTTGCCATTCAACTGGAAGGGCTTGAGGCTGTTCGCTCCAGTTTGGAACGGTTGTCGCAACGGATTTCACTGGCGATTCTTGTGGCCTCGCTGTTGCTGAGTGCCACGGTGATGGCCACGTTGGCCCAACAACCTTTGCTGAGGGATGTGAGCGAGGGATTATTTGTTGGAGCCACCTTGTTTGGTCTTTGGTTGATTGTGTCGCTGCTGCGTTCTAGTCGCCGGTGAGTGCGATGAAGCAAAGGCGGGTTTGCTTGTTATGAACGAAGCCAAGGATGTTTCAGTCCAAACAGATTCAGTGAATCCATCACGACTTTGTTGAGGGTTTTCCCGAACACCACCTGTGGCTCGTCCGCGCGAATCGGGATCACAGGGTGTTCAACGCTTTGAGACTTCGCTGTTCCCGCGATGACCTTGCGTCTGAGCAGTGAGTTTCCTGCTTCTAAACCGCACACATAGGCGCGCTCCTGGCATAGCCCTTTGGCGCCATGTTCTTGCGCGCCCATCCGTACCCAATCGCCAGCGCAGACGATCGAGGCGATGGAGGTTTCTAAGGGTGGCCTTTGCTTGAAACTTCCTGGGGAGAAGAGCGACACGCTCTTGGGATAGCGCTGCACTTCAGAGTCGAGCACCGTGGCTTCCTTGAAGCGCGGATCGCTGATCGGTAGCAATTGTTGGGTGAGCAATTCGATGATGGCTTGATCCTCCATCAGCGCAATTTTGGAGGCGTTGTAAAAGTCGCTGGCAATCACGGATCCCTGTGGTTCACTCCCGCCCCAGAGAGCCTGTTCGGCCTTGCTCTGCAGTTGGTCGAGCATGAAGAAGGTGCCGCCTGCTCCTTGTAAGGATTCGAAGCGAGAGAACACATTGGCCGGGTAGGGGATCGGGACATAGCGATCGAGCCATAGCCGCACGGACACCACATCAATGGCGCCAAGCGATCCAGCTGCAACCAGCTCCGGTGCTGCCTCTCGGCACTCTGGAGATTGGGACATGATCGAGCGGATGCCCTTGGAGCCCACGGCAAGTACCACCGCATCCACGTTTTGAATGCAATCGGTTTTGTCCGTTGCAACGGATTGAATGCCAACAGCGTTGATCTGGTTGGTTCCTGGTGCGAAGCGCAAGCTGGTGGCCAGGGTGCCGCCCAACACGCGAAGGTGATGCTCTGAGATCAGGCGTTGACTGAGGGGTTCAAAGAGTTTCTTGGCAATGCTTTCTGCATTGATCCAGCGCACATCAAATGAATCTTGATGGGCTAATGCGTAGTAATACAGCAGCTCCATCGTCACGGCTGCTGATAACTCCTCTGGTGGCTTGAACAGGCCCACAAGCAAAATGGGCCTTAGGAAATCATTGATCAAACGTTGGCTAATTCCTAGCTTGATGAATAGGTCTTGGGCGCTAAGTTTGTCGTATTCATTGAAAGTATCTTCGCTTCGATTCAGGTCTAAAATCGTATAAAGAAGTCCGCTAATACTAAGACGATCTTGTAAAGGAAGCCGTTTGAAGTTTGTGAATGTGGCCACCATCTGGCCTAGGGGGCTGGGCCAGGCTGGTGCGTCGCCAAACACCGGAGCTGTGGCTTCTAGGCCATCGGGAGACCAGAAGGCGCTGGTGGTGAACTCGGTATAGATAGCGCCGAGGTTGAGGTCTTCCGTCAGGGCATTGATGTTGGGGTAGTCCTTCCAAAACCCCCGCGTGCCTGCCTCGAATGGTTTGCCGCTTTTGGTCATCAGTGGTGTGCTGCCGGTGGGATCACTGATCCCGTCGACCAGGGTCACGCGAACACCTGCTTCGCAGAGAGATTTGGAGGCGCCCCACCCTGCCCACCCCGCTCCGATCACGACCACATGGGACGGCGTGTTGTTTGGCATCGCTTGGGCTCGCCTCGGGGAGTTGCCTGAACGCTAAGCAGGGCTGGTGGCGGGGCGGCCCTGGCTTCAAAAAACAACCTGACGCTGCTGTAAGCGGATTTTTCTCATAAAATGGGCGCGTTCTTTTGAAACGCGATCGGTGCCCAGGGTCGGACTGATCGTGAATGACGGAAAGTCACTCGCCGTTGATACTGCTCAAACGATTCAGGAGCGGCTCGAACGGGCCGGCCATGAGGTGGTCCGAGTTAGCAGTTCCGGCGGCATGGTGGGTTTTGCCAACCCAGACCAGCACTTGCGGATGCTTGGGTACAACGCCTGTGTGCCAGAGGGATTCGATGCCTCAATGGCGCTGGCCATTGTGTTGGGAGGTGATGGCACGGTGCTGTCAGCAGCCCGTCAAACAGCACCGATTGGTGTGCCAATTTTGACGATCAATACCGGTCATCTCGGCTTTCTCGCCGAGGCCTATCTCGGTGATCTCGATAAGGCCCTCGAGCAGATCCTCACCGATCGCTGGACGATCGAGGAGCGCGCCAACATGGTTGTGACCGTGATGCGCGGAGACCAACGGCGTTGGGAAGCCTTGTCCCTTAATGAGATGGCCTTGCACCGTGAGCCTCTCACCAGCATGTGCCATTTCGAAATTGCGATTGGCCGGCATGCACCTGTTGATATTTCCGCTGATGGAGTGATCCTGTCGACACCCACAGGGTCGACGGCCTATGCCCTTAGCGCTGGCGGACCTGTGATCACCCCCGAATGTCCGGTGTTGCAGCTCACGCCGATTGCAGCCCATTCCTTGGCCTCGCGTGCGCTTGTGTTCAGTGACCAGGAACCTGTCACCGTCTTTCCAGCCACTCCCGAGCGCCTGATGATGGTGGTGGATGGAAGCGCAGGTTGTTACGTGTGGCCCGAGGACCGGGTTTTGATCCGGCGAAGTGATCATCCCGTGCGCTTTGTACGCCTCTCGGACCATGAGTTTTTCCAGGTGTTGCGCAACAAGCTGGGCTGGGGCTTGCCCCATGTGGCCAAGCCGGATCGTCCATGACCGAGCAGGGCGTGTTGGTGTTGGTTGGTGCTGAGGCCCTGCAGCTCAAAGATCGTCTAGAAGCCTCGGGCTACACAGCTTTGGAGTGGGGGGCTGGGGATCGAGCCATTGCATCTGATGGCCAGCAGCCGATGGCTGCGCTTGTGTCGCCGGGCCAGCTGCCTCAAGTGGCTGAGCTGCGCCAGTGGCTTGGAGCGCTGCCGATTCTGTTGGGCGTGACCGAAGACAGCATCTCCTCTCGAGAGCTTTGCTTCAGTTCTGGAGCAGATGACTTCTGGCTATCCACCAGTGCACCAAGCGATCTCTTGCAACGCTTGCGCCTCCATCTGTCTCTTCAGAAACGCAGGGAAGAGCACTGTTCTGTGGTGGTGGTTGGTGATTTGCAGCTTGAAACCGCCAGCGGCCTCGTGCGTCGTGGCACGCGGCCGATTGGCCTAACGGAGCGCGAATCGTCGTTGCTGCTGTTGCTGTTTAAGGAGCGGGGCAAGGCCGTGAGCCGCAGTCAAATCCTGCGCGAGGTTTGGAACGATGAGCAAGGCGTGTCGAGCAATGTGGTGGAGGTGTACATCCGCTATCTGCGCCAAAAGCTTGAGGAGGGTGGCGATACTCGCTTGATCCACACCATTCGTGGCCGTGGTTATTGCCTCAACAACGGCGTTCCTTTTCTGAAGAGCTCTTAATGGACGTGTCTCCCCCCCAGCAGTTGCCCCTTGAGGCGCAATGGTGCGTTCGCCCCGACAGCTGTGTGCTGTTGGAAGTGGCAGATCAGCCCCATGAGCAACGGCTTGGGCTGATGCAACGCCCGGCTCTGCCACCGCTGAGGGGGATGTGGTTTCCGTTTAAGCCAGCACGTCCGCTGCGTTTTTGGATGCTCAACACGATTGCGCCACTCGACATGGTGTTTGTGCACCAGGACGAGGTGATTGCGATCGAGGCTGAGGTGCCGATCTGTCCGGCGTTGCCTTGCAAGAGCTTTGGGCCGATGGCTGATGCGGACAGCGTGATTGAGCTAGGGGCTGGAGAGGCCAAGCGCCTGGGGCTTGGCGTTGGAGACGCGGTGGTGATCGAAACGATCCAACCGGTAAAGTCAGCCAATGAAGCAGAGGTGGCACGCCCTAGAAACTAAAGCGTTACGCTCGCGTAACTCAAGAGTGCCTAGCTGAAGAATCCTTTGGATTGAAGCCACAGCCCAACGGCAAGCAACGGGCCAACCCCTGCAATGAAAAGGGTGATCTTGAGGCGCAGGGGTGAGACCTGGGGTTTGCGTTCTCGGATGGCCATCCTGCGAGCTTCAAAGTGCTTGATTCTGACCTTTTTCTGATCAATCGCGTTAGGCCCCGTTCTGGCGGGGAGCGCTTCCCTTGAGGATCAACACCGGATTCATCGGAGCAAGCCGGGTGCCATCAGCCAGCGGTTGGCCGCGCCAGGCCTGCTGCTGACTCACCTTCACCGAGTACTTGGCGGCCTCGAGCACTGGCCTCAGCTCCGCTAAGGCTTCCAAGGTGGCAAGAGGAATCACCACGTCACCCTCGGGGGCCATGCACTGGATCACCTGCTCCAGCAGGGCCCTGCGTTTGCGGCCACCGCCACCAATCAGCACCCGGTCGGGGGCAGCTAAGGCAGCGGGGAGGTTGGGGAGTTCTTCCATGGCATCCCCCTCCAGCACTGCTGCTGGTTGAACCCCGAGGCGTGCGGCATTGGCGGCGATGAGCGAAGAACCACCGCTGCGCTGTTCAATGCAAAGCAACTGCAACTGCGGCCGCAGCCGCAGCGCTTCCAGGCCCACGCTGCCTGTGCCAGCACCCAGATCCCAGAGCACGCCGCGTGCAGGAAGGTTGAGCTCAGCGAGCAATTGGATCCGCACCTCCCGTTTGGTCATCAAGCCGGGGCGGTCGCTGTGTTGGAGAAACACACCATCCTCCAGGCCAAACAGAGGAAGTTGATTGGCGGGTGGAGCTGCTTGAGCTTCCGCGAGCAACACCACCAAATGCAGGGGGTGCAAATCGCTAGGCGTGGCTTGGCAGGGGGCCAGCCGTTGCACGCGCTCACTGCTGTGACCAAGCGATTCGCAGAGCCAGAGGGCATAGGCCGATTCCAGGCCGCTGCTGCGCAAGCTTTGGCGCACCTCGTCTACGCCACCGCGACTGGGATCGGTGAGCACGGCCAAGGCGCTGGGGCGTTGTTGCAAGCGCTGAGCGAGGGGTGCTGGGTCACGGCCATGCAGGCTGAGCCATTGCGCGTCCTGCCAGGGCCTGCCCAATCGGGCAAATGCCAGCTGCAAGGACGAGGGGCTTGGATGAAAGCGCAGACGTTCGCGTCCCAGGCGCTCGATCAAGATCCGGCCGATGCCGAACCACAACGGATCACCGCTGGCCAGCACCACCGCGCGCTGATCGCTCCCGAGGGCCAGCAACTCTTCGCTTAGAGCGATTGGATTGTCACTGGCGATGCAACGCTGGTTTGGTTCAGAGTTACGCCATTGCTGCAGGGCAGGCAGCAACCGTTTGGGGGCTGCCAGCAGGTGGGCCTGCTCCAACAAAAGCTGAGCTCCGGGTGGGAGCGAGCCGGGCGCACCGGCGTCGGTGCCGATCACATCGATCATCACGCCATTGTGCTGCGTTCAGAGCACCGTCCTTTGTTCGCCCTTTTGCTCCCGATTGTGCTTAGTGGCGCCATAAAACAAGGGAATGGCCGGACAAGACGCTGCAGCTTGATTAGGACGTTAAAAGCAAAGAAAGAGCTCATGGCACAAGGTATTGGTTCGGTTTCAGGGCGCTTGGCTGGTTTCACGTCGGCCCTGAGCCTCGGACTGCTCTCTGTTGCCGTTCTCCCTGCCGCGAAAGCACAAGCGGTTGCACCCTCGAACACCTGCCCAGAGCCCGCTGTTGTTGTTCAGAGTGATGCAGTCGTTCCTGTCACGAAGGCAAACTATGCAGCGGCTGAAACACAGACCGTGTTTGCCAAGTACATCGCCAACGTTGCCAAGGGAAGCTGCAGCGGTGGGATGGGTGTGCTGTTGAACGTCAGCAAAGCAGCAGATCCAAAGGATCGAACGGTGATTCGCATCAATTTCGATACCTTGTATTCATGGTTGATTTTGGATCTCAATGATCCGGCAACGATCACGCTTCCCGAAACAGGTGGTCGTTATCAAAGCGCCATGGTTGTGGATGATCAGGGATATACATCTGTGTACAAGAACCCTGGCGATTATGAATTAACCAAGGAAAATGTTGGCAGTCGTAATGCCTTGGTAGGGTTCCGCACCGGCGTGAACATGAATGATCCGGAAGACCTCGCCAAAGCTCGGGATTTGCAGAAGAAATTAAAGGTGAGCCAGGCGAATCGTGGTGAATTTGTGCAGCCCAATCGATGGAACCTCGAGGAGATGCTTGCCTTACGCGCTGCTTACAATCAAGAACGGAATGAGCAAGGTGTGAAGTCTGAAGACCTCTATGGCCGTAAGGGTGTTATCTCTCCAGAGCGCAATAATATGGGCGTTGCTGTGGGGATTGGAGGATTACCAAAAGAAGGGGCTGTCTATCTCTTCTATACGCCGTCTTCGGATGAAGCTCAAACGCTCACTCTCAAAGATGTCCCCTATGGAAACAATGCATTCTGGTCTTTAACTGTTTACGACAAGGATGGCTTCCCTGTTGGTGACAATTACAACGTCAACAGTGCCTTCGTAACAGCGAATGATCAAGGTGAAGTGGTGCTGAATTTTGGTGGTGATTCCAGTCAAGAGAATTACCTTGGCGTTTACCCAGGTTGGAATGCCACCTTGAGGATTTACAACCCTACGCCTGCTTATTTTGATGGCTCCTGGACGCGTCCGGAGTTGGTGCTGAAGTGAGTGTCTGATGCGATCGCGAAAGATCAGCGTCCTATGGCTTCAACCGTGGATAGGCCCCATTTTTGATCCCAATGGTGCGTAATGCTGCATCGCTGCTGGTCTGCAGTGATGCAGGCCCTTCATTCATGGTTATGACTAAAAAAACAATGATCGACTCAGTGGGATTTCGTTTGTTCAGGCGTCAAGCGCGCACCATCTTGATGGCTTCAGCTCTTGGAGCAGGGTTGCTTGTTGGTTCGCAAACCAGAGCTGACAGTGGTCACTCGCATGCAACGAAGCACAACTGCCCTGAAGCTGCGATTGAGACCAAAGCCACTGCGGTCACACCGGTGACCAAGGCCAATTACGCCGTCGCTGAGACGGAGGTGATTCTTGAAGATTATGTCCGCAAAATTGCCAAGGGAACGTGTGGCACGGGTGTTGGAGAGTTTATGCACCTCAGTAAGGCCATGGATCCAGCGGATCGGACAATCCTGAGGCCCAATTTCGATACGTTGTACTCCTTTGCAGTGCTGGATCTTGACAGCCCTGCAACCGTTGTCTTACCTGAAACAGACCGCTATCAAATCCTTGAAGTGGTTGATGAGGAGCATTGGATTCCGGTTGTTAGCGCTAAGCCCGGTCGTTATGAGTTAACGAAGGAGGCCATAGGGAGTCGCTATGTGTTCGCGTTTGTGCGCACACAGGTGAACATGCAGGATCCCGCTGATTTGCAAGCCGCCGCTGCTGTTCAAAAGCAAATTGGCTTGGAGCAGGCCAGCAAAGGTGAATTTATCTCTAACCATCGCTACAACATGCAGGAGATTCTTGATCTCCGTGCCGATTACAACACTCGCCGTGAACCCGAGGGTGTGACCTCGGAGAACGCTTTTGGCAAAAGGGGAGAGATCAGCGATGAGCTGCGTAATTTCGGCGTTGCAGTGGGCTGGGGTGGATTGCCTAAGCAAGGAGCTGTCTATCCCTTCCCCAAGATTGTTGACTCCATCGAGCCTCACACTCTTGTGATGAAGGATGTGCCCAATGATCCTCGGGCTTTCTGGTCCGTCACGGTGTATGACGCCAAAGGGTTTTCAACCGGTAAAAAATATAATGTCAACAGTGCATTTGCCAAGGCCAATGAAAAAGGTGAATATGTTATTCATCTAGGTGGAGATAAAAATCAGGATAATTATCTTGATATTTATCCGGGTTGGAATGTGGCTATTCGTGTTTACTCTCCAACAAAGTCGTATTTCGATGGCAGCTGGAAACTACCTCAGTTTCAGCCCGTTCAATAACTTTGAAGCCCGGGTTTTTAACCCGGGCTTTTTGACTTGACGTTTTGTATGCCCGATGTTGTGTGATTGATTATCAGTCAAACAGCCAGCGCAGGCCAAGGTTCACGCCGCTTTGGTCCACGCTGTAGGCGTTGCCACCGCCTCCGGCGTAATCAAGCCCGAAGTACTTATAGGAAAGGGAGATTTGGGCTGAGTTTCCCAGGGCATAGGCAATGCCTGCCTGCGCCGTTCCGCTCAGATCTTGTTCTCCGCTCAAGCCGAAGCCGCCGGCATCCAGGTAGGCAAACGCTTGCCAGTCTTCGCTGATGGCGTAGGTGCCGAAGGCACCGATCAGCGGTTGCACCCAGGTGTTACCCCAGCTTTCGCTGGAGGATTTCTCCAGTTCACGCGTGTTCTCGCGGCTTACACGTTGCCCCTCCACGGAAACGGTGGTTTCATTGCGAACGGACCAGCTGGTGTTGAGGTTGGCGTCGATCACTCGGGCTCCAAGCAGGCCAAGGAAACTGCTACTTCCTTTTTTCATCCGTGGTTTCTGAATCGCTCCTGCCCGGTAGCGAAATGCGAGGTCAACGATGGTCTGATTGGCATCAACATCGAGATCCAGATCTCCATCGACGCGAATCGTGCGCTGTCTGAGTGCGGAAGGAAGTCCGAGCTGATTGCGTAGGGGGTTTGTTGTTTCCTTGAAGAAGGATTTAGACCCGCTTGAGGATAGGCTCCCGTGATAAACACCGGCCATAAAACCCAACCGACCATATTCAACCTGGGCTTTAAAGGTGAGCGCTTCGTCGATGGTGTCGATCACATCGGAGAGGGGAAGCTCGGCGTCATTTTTATTGCCGTTGATGGTTGTTGAGCTGTAAGTGGTTGGAACTAAGAAGGCGTAGAGATCTAGGTACACACGCCAGCTGTCTTCCTCATCTTGTTCCTGTTCGGGTTGCGTGTCTTCATTATTCGCTTGACTGAGCACGAGGGGTGCAATTTCTTCTGTTTGTGAGATTTCAGGATCGACGTTGGCTACTACATCGGTCTCAATCTTAGTTTCATTGGTATCAGTGATTTCTGCCGCATTTAACGGTTTCATCGATGCTTCCACGCACAGCATGCTTAGTGGAGCGATGAGAGCCAGGGGCAGAAAGCGTGTCACGTATGGAGTTGAGATTCGCTGAAATTTAAGCGGGGCCATTTGTTATTGCTGCCGAATCTGATCCCATTCGTGCTGATTTTTGTGGGATGCCCTTGTCGGCTTGGTTTGATGCAATAAAACTCAATCGGTTTTTGGATCAAATTGATGATTTCGCGTTTCCGTGGGCGTTTAGGCCTTGTATGGCTGCTTGGATGTGTGGCCCTTCTGGCCCCTTCCGTTGCTGAGGCGCAAGAGAAGTCTGATTTTTTGGTCGCTGACCCTGTTGATTTTGATTTCACGCCTCTCGTCCACAGTGAAATTGCACAGGCTTCTGCAGACGGTCAACCTCCTGGTACGGATAATCAACCGGTCACGGTGACTCCAGGCGAATCGGTTGCTGCGGAGGAGGGTTCATTGGCGAAGGCGGCGCAAAACCCGATTGCCAGTTTGATCAGCCTTCCCATTCAGTGGAACAGCACTCCAAATACGCAATGGGCGCCGAATCTTTTGGACCCCAAGGCCAAGCAGAATCAGACTCAAAATGTAGTCAATGTTCAGCCGGTTATTCCCTTCAAGGTGAGCGATGGCCTGACATTGGTCACACGTACGATTGTGCCTTTTATTTCCCAGCCGTGGGTTGGCGGTACCTCGATTCAGGCACTTGGAGATATCAATCCATCGGTGTTCTTGGTACCCACGTTGAAAGGCAATTTCACGGTTGGTGTGGGACCCACAGTGGTTCTCCCAACAGCTACTGACAGTAGGCTTAGTTCTGGTCAGTGGAGTGCTGGTCCTACAGGCGTTTTGGTTTACACAAAAGGAAAAATCGTTGCCGGTGGTTTGATTAATAACATTTGGTCGTTTGCTGGGGATGGCAAGAAAAATGATGTCAACAAAATGTTGATCCAGCCCTTTTTGAATTACAACCTTCCTAAGGGGTGGTATTTAACCAGTTCTCCAATCATTACTGCAAATTGGAATACCCCTGATAATAAGGGTTGGACAGTTCCTGTTGGTGCTGGCTTCGGTCGCGTTTTTGTGCTCGGGAAGCAGCCAGTCAATGCTTCTCTTAGCGCTTATTACAATGCGATTAAGCCAGAGGTTGCTGGTGAAACTCTCATCGGCGATTGGACATTACGTGCACAGGTTCAGTTCTTGTTCCCAACTGGTGGTTGAGAACTTTCAGTTTCATTGATGATGCTCTTGGCAGGGTGTAAAGATGATCTTTTCACCCTGCCGCTGATGGTAATCACCTTATGTGCGGCAATGTTTGGGAGTGGACCGCAACCTTGTTTCCGGTTCCCAAAGGTGAGCAGGAGCGTCGGATCATCAAAGGTGGATCCTTCCTTTGTGCCGAGAACTACTGCCATCGCTTCAGGCCAGCGGCTTTGATGGGACAAACAACTGATACGGCAACCTGCCATATGGGATTCCGTTGTGCGGCGGATTCAGGCTGAGATGTGAGTTGATCCGAATCGTGCTCAATTCATCCCTTCCGATGTTTGCTCTCGAATCCAGTAGCTAATCCTTAGGGAAGTTTTTGTTCTCTGATGCCCCGGCTTGAAACCAGTCTGTTGATCTTGGCTTTGCTCGGTGGGGGGCTGCCGCTTGGAGGTCCTGTTCAAGCCGCGGATGCACCAAGCCACTGTGAATCCAACGTGGGATCCCCTTCTGATCTGAAGGAGCTGAAACACGGTCTTGTGCAGGGCTACCTCGCACAGGACACTCTTCCTGATTCCCTAAAGCTGCTTGCTCCGCCGCCTGCTCCAGGATCAGCGGCACAGGCGCTTGATGATGAGTACGCCAACCTCAACATTGCTCTTCAGGAGACCCCACGCTGGAACCAAGCCGCAACGGATGCCGATCTCAACTTCCCTGCTGCTGCGTCAATTTTTTCCTGCAGTTTGGGAGTTGAGATTTCTGAGGAGCGAACACCCAGGCTGTACACGCTCCTGCGTCGCTCACTGACCGACGCGGGACTTGCTTCTTACAAAGCAAAGATGCATTACCAACGGCCTAGGCCATTCGTGAGCAATAGACAGTCGATCTGCACCCCTGAAGATGAGTTGATACTCCGATCCGACGGTTCTTATCCGTCGGGGCACACATCAGTGGGCTGGGCCTGGGCTCTGATCCTCAGTGAGATTGCTCCAAGCCAACAGGATCAAATTCTCCAACGTGGGATTGAGTATGGAAAGAGCCGAAACGTCTGCAATGTGCACTGGTACAGCGACGTGCAGGCGGGGCAGCTCATCGGCTCAGCAACCGTGGCCCAGCTGCACGCCAATCCCGTCTTTCGCGCTGATTTACGTGCAGCAGCAGCAGAAGTTAAGGCGCAACAAGCGCTGAATCAAAACGCAAACGGCATCGACTGCGAGCTCGAGCAACAAGCGCTGCGTCCCTGAACGACTTATCCCATGACCAAGCCATGCCCTCAACCCTTGTCCTGAACGCTGATTTAGACGTCTGCCCAGCCCTTGGGACGTGGATCATCAACAACACCCAACTGCTATCTGGGTTTTCACTCTTGATCGCAGAAGACGTGCTGCAGGAGCTCGCGAAGCGCTATCCCTTGCAGGGCCTCTCGATCGTTCAGGCTCGGGCGATTCGCCAAGGCGGAGATATTGCGATGGCCGCCACGATCCTCAACGGTGAGATCAGTGGTCTCATTCACTTCCCCTCACCCCCTGAACGTCATGCCAGGGATGTGTTGTCTGAGCCGTTGGTTCGTGCAGCACTGCTCCAAGACCTGCCGGTTGCCCTGAATCCAGCGACGGCATCGGCGTTGATGCAGGGCGTGAAAAGAAGCCGCAGGGGGTATCTGATTTTTAATCCCGTCTCCGGTCAAGGAGATCCTGAAGCCGAGCTGGCCGAAATTCGCTCTTATCTTGAACCTCAGTTCATGCTGCAGATTTGGAGAACTCGATCTGACTTAGACCCAGCGCAACAAGCCAAAGACTTGATCAAGGAGATCAATGCCTTTGATGCTGAAGGGGAGGGAGATTCGATCATCATTGCCTCGGGCGGCGATGGCACGGTTGGTGCCGTTGCTAGTGCCCTTCAAAACAGCAATATTCCCCTTGGCATCATTCCCCGTGGCACCGCCAATGCCTTTTCGGTTGCGCTGGGAATTCCTACGGGATTGAAGGCCGCTTGCACTAATTTGCTCCTTGGCAACCTGCGTCGGGTTGATGTTGCTCTGTGCAATAACCGACCGATGATTTTGTTGGCTGGCCTCGGCTTTGAGGCAGGAATGGTTGATAAAGCGAGCCGTGAATTAAAGAACATTCTCGGACCCATGGCCTACATTTTTTCAGGTGCCCGGCAGCTGGTGGATCAGCAACCTTTCCGCGCCACAATGCAGATTGATGGAAAGGAATACAGGCTTGATGCCAGCGCGATCACGATGGCCAATGCCGCTCCGGCCACATCCGTGATGGCCCAGGGTTTTGGAGAGGTGATTCCAGACGATGGATTGCTCGAGGTGATTGTCGCTTCTCCGAAGGACCGCATCAGTGGGCTTTCGGTGCTCTCAAGTCTTGCTTGGTCAGCGATCATGAGCAGTAGCGCCAATCACAACAACAACATTGCTTGTTTTCGAACTAAAGAACTACAAATTGAACTGGATGATGTTCAGAAATTGGTGATCGATGGTGAAGTTCTCGATGCGAAAACGATTACTTTGAGTGTGAATTCTGGAGCCCTGCAGGTGGTCGCTCCAATCCCCTTGAAATCTTGAACTTCGCCAGTGATCCCAGCATCCAGCGGAAGATCAGCAAGATGGCCGCTCGCGTGCGCTGGAAGCATCCAGAGCTGATTCGCCAAGGGATTGATCAGACCCGACTCGTGATTGACCAGGGGAATGACAACCCCGGCATCGACGATGCCTTTCACTTTTTGGTTCTTGGCGATAGTGGTACTGGTCGTCATCGCTTCCAGAGTCCTCCCCGTCGGATTGCTGAACGACTGCTACCCCATAAGGCGGATGCAGCATTTCTGCTGCACACCGGAGATGTGGTTTATCTGGTTGGCGCTTTGGATCAGTACCGCGCCAACTTTCTAAGGCCCTACCGGGAATGGCTTGATCACGGCAACGCTTGGAAAAGCATGAGCCCTGAAGGCTTGGTCTTTAATCAACCATTTTTGCCAGTTCCTGGTAATCACGATTACTACGACCTTTCACTGCCTATTGCCTTGCTCGCGGGGCTGACCCTTCCGTTGCGCCGCTATTTGCAATGGTTTGATGATGTCGATGCTGGCTGGCGCGGCTCTCGGCAGGGTGAGACCTATGCCCGCGTGTTTTTGGATGTTCTGAATCAAATCCCCCCAGCCCGGCTGACGGACCATCTCGAGTTGCATTACGACGCTGTTTGGGATGGACATCGATGTTTGCGATACCGGCCTGGTGTGAACACGCGTCTCCCCAATCGTTATTTTCGTTTCCGACAGGCTGGTGTTGATGTGTTTGCGATCGATTCGAACACCCTGATGACGCCCGAAAAACCAACGAATAATCTTCGCAACTTGCGAGGAGATTTGCGCAGTCTTGAAGAACGTCGAACCACTCTCTACAAAACATTGGCGAGTAGCAACCTCGATGAAACCCACCGAGATGAACTGTTTGATGCGTTGGAAACGCTCCAGGAGGAATGCTTCGATCTTCAACGTCAAATTAAGCAACTCAATCAGATCAATCAAGCAGCGCTAGTTGATCATGAGCAACTGGAATGGCTCAAGGAGGGGTTAATCACATCCCATCGCGATCCAGAAGTGAGGGGCAGGATTTTGACGATGCATCACCCGGCCTATGTCACCGAGAAAACAAAATGCAACCAGGCCGATACGCATGCGATTCGCAGGCAATTGCGCGCTGTTTTCGATGCTGTTGTGAGAGCCCTCGGGGAGGAGCTCGGATCGGCCAAACCCGTTGATCTTGTGCTCAGTGGGCACGCCCATTGCCTAGAGGTGCTTCGCACCCATGACACGGGACATGCAGACAGCCACATCAACTGGGTGATTTGTGGTGGCAGTGGCTATGGATTGCGAGCTCAGCGACGGGAAGGTGCTGAGATTACGGAACAAACAGTGGATGGAAAGACCAGGGTGGTGGCAACGAGCGAGCTGTTTATTGGGCGAAACTCGACTGATGCAGGGGGACGCGATGGCTACAGCGGTTTGCGTGTTGACGTTGCAGAGGGGCGCCCCCTCACCATCCGTTTAACGCCTTTGGTGTCGTGCCGAGATGGCAAGAGTTGGCTGGATGCAGATCCTGATCCGATCAGCTTGAGGTCGTGAACTCTTGATTGAACGAATCACTGATTGCGTTGAACCATCCTGAGCTGGTGGCTGATCCATCCAGGGCCCAATAGGCCAAGAACGATGACGCTGTTCCCTGGAAACTTCCGCTGCAGAGTCCGATCCCAGACCACCAGAGCAAAGGTTGATGCAAGCGATTGTGCAGTCTGCTTAGCAAGATTAACAAAAGGCAGCTTATGATTAAGCTTGCAAATAATGGTGCTTTAAGTGTGACAACGTAACCGATCGCAGCGGAAATAAATAAGGGCTCAAGTTGGATCCTCTATGAGGTTTTAACTTGAGCGGGGCTTTATTAATTGGATCGTTTTGCATGGTTGTGATTTCGTTGTTTTCGACGCATTAAGCCTGTGATGTGGTTTTTTTGCGCCATTTCATGAACGGTACAGATCCGATTGCTGTGATCACGACGTAGCCCACGACAGCAGCCTTAATGTCCATCGCGCCGGGAGCCATCTGTTGAACGATCAATAACGCTAGGCCTGGATTGCGCATGGAAAGAACCAGCGGAATAGTGCTGCGCTCAACACTATCCTCGCCCGCAATCGCAAACCCTAGAGCGAGTGCGATCCAGGTGAGGATCAGCATTAATAAGGCACCTTTGAGGTTGCCGATCAGCATCGGCGCTGCTTGTGGTAAAGCCACAATCAGGATTAAGACCAAGAGGGCTAATAACAGCGCAGTTGCTATTTTTTGAATCAGTGAATTCCAGCGTTCCGCCCACTCACTTCGCCATCGTCGGAGTGATACTCCCACCAGGAGTGGAATCAACTGCACGGTCAAGATCTGGAAGGCAACGTCTTGACTTGGGATATTCCACACGGTTTCACCTGCTTCGCTTGGCAGCTGACTGACCCAAAGCGGGACGCTGATGATGGCTGCGCAAGCTGTCCAAAATTGCAGCCTTGTTGCTAATTCAGGGTTCTCCACTAGTTTTCTGCTCTTCAAGGCAATCATGGGAGCGCTTGGGCAGATTGCCATCAGCATGACTGCCATTTTGATCGCAGGCGAAAGACCATCTCCCAGAGGACATTGCAATAGCAGAAGTGCTGCGATTGGCATGGCAACGCAGGTGGCAAGCAACACGCGAATGATCAAAGCAGGCCTGCGCTTGAGAAGCCCGAATTGCAGGCTGGGCAGGTTGAGGCCCAGTGACACCATGATGAAAAAGAGGACCAGTGAAATCAGGAGTGACATCGGAATAGGGAAAGATGTTTTGACAAAGGGGGAATGGTTGCTGGCTCAGATCAATCCGGAAAGCAGCAATAAGAATGCCAAGACTCCGATTACCAAAACAGATGTTGCTGTGGCAATCGAATGGGAAGGCTCGTCTTGGTAGAGGTAGGGGTCGCTGCGTAGCCGAATGAGTTCACGTTTGTGTTTGCTGTGAGTTGGAAGTGTGATTCTTTCTGCCCTTTGCGAAATCCATTGAGGGAATAGGGCGCAATCGGTTTGTTGTACATCAGGTGTTCATCGGCCAGTCCTGTGGCTTCAAAACAAAAACTCATGCAATCGGCTTCTCTATCTCCATTCAGGAGTAGGCGTTGATTGGTGCGGTTTTCTAGCAGGACCATACTGCCTATTTCTGTCAGGCTGAACTGTCCATGCAGTGCACCTCAGCTGACTTGAATCACGTCAAAGGATTTTCCGATCAGAATGAACAGCTGCTTCAGTTCGCTTGCAGAGTGAAATCCAATTGTTATGTGCTAATCAACCTGATCACTATTTGATAGTTGTGAGAAGGTTTCAAGATGCGATGAGCTGATGATGCTGGCAGACACGATCGTTACTTAGACCTCCTCATTGTAAGCGAGTTTTTCTGCATCAATGATTTTGATGCATCGAGGGAGTGTGCGTCTTGAAGGAGTAGGGATTGGTCTTTCTCAACTTCATTTTCGCTTACATCGTATGGATCATGTTTGCTTTCGAAAGTGTTTGCCTTGGTGATTCGCCAAAGTGATTTTGATAGGAAGCTGAAAAATGTCCTCGACTTGAGAAGCCAAAATGACTTGCAATTTCTCCTACCTTATTTAGCTTTAGTTCCCTGCGTAGCTCTTTGGATCTGAGGAAATGGTTCACTTCCTCGAGGCGGATTAAGCGAAGCAGCTCCATTGGTCCCATTCGGAAGTTTTCTTTGCAACCTTGTATGAGAGTGCGCCTTGAGCTAAAGAGAATGTTGCTGACATCATCAAGCTTGAGCGGGTTTGTGCTGTTATCGAATCCCCAACTGATCAATTTGCAAACCAGTTGTTGGCGTGGTACTAGTTCGAATGCCTTGAAGGAGTGATTGTTTCTGCTTGAAAGCGCTTCCAGCATCAGCGCGAAGATCTCTCCTGTATGCAGTGAACGCAATTCTGGGTTGTTAGATGGGTTGTTTAAATGCCAGCAAAGATTGTTTGCAATTGCAGAATAATGTGCTGGATTTAGCTGTAATGAATTGCTGGTATAGAGACTATCCCGTAATTCAAACGCTCCGCAGCACTCAAGAAATCTACAGAATTTTTTGGCTGAGGTGATGGCGATAACAGTTGTTGAGCTTGCTGTTAATTGGAAATGGCTTTCGTTGAGATCTAGTTTGAATCCATGCAGGGAATGGGATTCAATGGATTGGCAGTAAACTTTGTGATCAGAATGGTTTCCACTCGTTTCTAAACTAAACGTGATGCAATCTTGTCCGCGTTCGCCGTTGAGTAAAAGCAGCTGATTGGTTTGAATACTAAAAATGCTGAGCTCATTGAGGTGAACAACAGAGAAGTGGCCTTGAAGTTGACCGGTAGACAGCTGTAAAACATCAAATTGTTTGCCAAGCCTTAAGAGCACAGCGGCTAATTCGCTGGCGGAGTTAAATTTGGTACTCCAACTAATGCTTTGCGATGAGCCGGGAGGGACAGAATATTGGCTGGTTATTGCGCTTGGGGTCTGCAACATGCTCGGCTCCTCACGCAATGGTGTGCAAATTATGCATAGTTTTCTCTAAAAATGGCAATAAAACTCCCTAAGTACTTTGTTGGGGACCATTGCGGTTTCGAAATGAGCCTTCGTTCTGTCCCTGCGGGCTGCGGGTTTCTAGATTTGTGATGTCTGTGTCTCGCCTTTTCGATGTGCTGGTCGCTGGGGGATGCATTCGCCCCACCACGCTGCTTGCTGGGTTAAGGCATGGATCCGTGTCCCCAAGGCGTTTTCCCGTTGCGTTGTTGCTTACGGCCAGCGGCTTGGCGGTCGAGCCGTTTGCCTGGCTGCAAGCCCTGATCTATGGGCGCAGGATTCAGGCTTGCGCCTGCCCTGATAACCCAGTGGTGGTGATTGGTCACTGGCGCAGCGGCACCACCTATCTGCACCAGCTGTTGGCGGCTGATCCAGCTGCCGCCACCGCTCGCAACCACTTCACGATTGCGCCGCAGGCCGCCTTGGTGCTGAAACCGCTGCTCAAGCGCCTGTTGAAGTGGGGGATGACACAGCATCGCCCCATCGATGCTGTGCCCTGGGGAGCAGAGGATCCCCAGGAAGACGAGGTGGGGTTGGCCCGGCTCACCATGGACACCAACATGGCGGGCATTGCTTTTCCTCAGCACTACCCAACGCATTTCCGCCGCGCTGTGCTCAACAGCACGCCCGAGTTTGAGCAGACGTTGCTTCATTTCACTCGCCTTACCTGGTTGCATGAGGGAGCTGGTAAAAACCACCTGGTGATCAAAAATTCTGCGCATACCGCACGGGTTGCTTTGCTACTGCGTCTGTTTCCGCGGGCCCGGTTTGTCTATCTGTACCGGTGGCCGATCGATTCGATTCGTTCGCTTGCGCAGGTCAAGCAGCGGTTAGCTCAATTGGTAGGCCTGCAAGAGCCTCCATCCAGCCTGCGTCAAGTGGAGGAAACAGCGGCGGCCCATGACCAATTGCAAGAGGCCTTTGCTCGGTCGCGGCATTTGATCCCCAAGGGGCAGCTGGTGGAGATCGCTTACGACGACTTGGTGCAGTCACCGCTGAACACGCTGCAGCGGATTTACGGCGCTCTTGAAATTGGAGGCTGGAACTCTGCGCGCGAGGCGATTGCGGCCCGCATTGCCAAGGGCAGGGCGTATCAAGCGGAGCCTGTTGTCTTGGAGCCGGAGGCTGAGCAACGCCTTCAGGCGTTGCTCAGCTGAGCCGGTGTGATCCTTTATTGACCGAAGGCCACCTGACAGGCCGCATTCAGCAATTGGGCCTCATTGGCATTGAGCGGTGCTCCGCCGTTGAGGGTGCCATCGCGGCAGTTGGCGTTGAAGCGCACGGTGTTGTAGCCGTTGTCGGCTTCAAAGCTCACCACATCCCCCGTGGCCGTCACGCTGGGGTAATACAGCGTGTAATCAGAGTTGGGAACATCGATGTAGCTCACTTGGCTGGACTGCGCTGAATTCACCAGGCTGTTGATGGTGCCAAAGGTGGCCATGCCAGCGAGTCCCCAGGCGGCTGCTTGACCCGGGTACCAACCCCAGTTGTTGTAATAGGACCCGCCATACCAGCCGTTGTTCCAGGGGCGATTGTTCGACCAGTTCGATCCGCTGTACCAACCGTTGCCGTAGCGATCCCAGTTGTTCACGGCATCGCGGCGGGTCTCGGCACGATTGTTCACCCGATCACTGCGGCCGCTCTGGCGTTGATCCGTGCGGCTCGTGCGTCCCTGCTGACGGGAATCAACATTGCTGCTGCGCGAGTTTTGGCGCGTTCCGCGGTTGTCGGTGCGGCTGGTTTGGCGCGTATCTCGGGTGCCGCTGCGCGCGCTTTGCCGGTTGCTGCTCGTGCTGCTGCGTGTGGTTTGGCGGTTGCTGCGGGTGGACTGCCGGCTCCCTTGGCGGCTGCCGCTGTAGGAACTAAATCCGGTGCGGCCACTGCTGGAGCGACTGCTGGAGCGCGAACCACTGCGACGAGAGCTGCTGCGCGACCCACTGCTGCGCGATCCACCACTTCTGGAGCCGCCCCCGCCGCGTCCGCCGCGTTGGCTGATCAGCAGCTCTTCTGTGGCTGATGTTGGTGCGGCAGACGTTGGTGTGGTCTCAAGGGCGGAGAGGGCGGCTGCTGGTTGCAGCATTAGCAAAACGCCGATCGCTCCTGCCAGGCCTTTTGTTTTGGCTTTGTTCGTCATTTTTGAATCGCCTCCATCAGTCGATCGCAGCCGTTGTCAAAGCAGGTCACATCCACGCGGCCGTTGCCGGCAAAAGCCATGCCGAGGCGGGTGCGGCCTTGAATGGCCTGCCCCCCTTGGGTCAACACATCGGCCAGAAAGGTGGGATTGTTGACGCAAAAGGCCTTGCTGTTGAAGCAAAGCTCTTCCTTTTTGAAATTGATCGAGGCGTTTTTCACCGATGTCCACGGTGCGCCTTGATAGGCCTGTCCTTCGATGCGGACGTAGGGGTCTTCCATCACGCGGTAACTCACCGTGCGTGAGCCAAAGCGATGGCGATATTCCGTGGTGTCATCCACATCAATGGCCTTCACTTGGCAAGAAAAGTTGGGGGAGGTTGGGGTGCTGCAGGTGGTGTCGAGCACGTAAAGCTCCTCGGCAAATACCGCTGGAGCACCAAGGCCGCTGCAGAGCGCCAGCAGAGCTGTCAGCACCTTGCTTCGTTTGGAAACAAGCATGAAAAGGGTGGATGCGCGGAGGAATATGACCTCCATCCCTTCAAGATGGCCACAACGCTTGCGGTGTGGTGAAAATGTGCACCAATGGGATCAAGGAGCGCCGGCAACGTCTGCACGACATTCTTTTGGCCCTCCTAGCCCAACAGGGTGATTTAGAGCTGATGGATGTGGATAATCCCTCTGGTTTGGTGGCTGGGGGCAGCCGCGATGCACCAGCCGATGCAGCCCGCTGGCTGGAGCGAAATCGTCGGGTGTTGCAGCGCTATCAAGCGCTGGTGCGTACAGCGGTCACGCTCGATGCCCTGCTTGATGCGGAAGACGGTATCGCTCAGGAACCTTCTTGATGGAGCAGTTGTTGCTCGCGGCCAATGATCAACAGCAGCAAGCTGATCGCAAACAGCAGCCCCGTGAGCACCGCCACGACCAACATCGTTCCGGCTAGCCCCTGGGTGTAGGCCTCACGCAGCAGCTTGAGCCATTGCTGAGACGCCGATCCCTCAAGCGAGATCGGGCTATTGCGCAAAAACAAACGAATCTGCTCATCGCGTTGGGGCAAATGCTCCAAGCCCAGTCCGGCGGCTTGCATGCGGCTGTGCAGATCATGGAAGCCAAAGCCGCTGATCATCGTGCCGCTGGCGGCGAGCCCAAAGGCAAAGCCCAGCTGGCCGCTGGTGGTGCGAAAGGCCAGCACTGATCCAAAGCAATCCTGCGGTGCTTCCTGCACAAACAAGGCGGATTGCGGCACCGCCACAAAGGCCAGGCCGAGGCCGGCCAGCATCAGGGCCGGCAGAAGCTGCCAATAGGGCGTTTGCACTTGCACGATGGCGAACAGAGCGAGGCCGAGCACCAGCGTCAGGCTGCCGCCCGCCATCAACTCCAAGGTGCGCCGGCCAGGACCCATCCAGCGCCCCGCGTAGATCCCCGCCACGCCAAAACAGATCAGGAAGGGCAGCTGAGCGAAGGCCACCGCACTGGTGCTGTACCCCTGCACCAGCTGCCAGAAGTTGCTGGTTTGCAGCTGCACCACCGCTTGGGCCACATTCCAGCCGATCCCATTGATCACCGCTGCGGCAAAGAAACCACGCAGGTACAGCCGCGGCGGAAACATCGGTTTGCGGCTGCGCCGCTCAAGGCTGATGTGCAGCACAAACAACAGCAGTCCGCTGCAGGCCGGCAGCCAGAAGCTGGGGCTGCGCAGCCCTAAAGCGGCGTGGTTGATGCCAAATAAAAACAGCACCATGGCGATCGCGATGCTCGCCAGGCCAGGGAGGTCGGGCTTGAGGGCGCGATTGCCTGGAATCGCTGGCAGCAGTGCTGGTAAGAGCAGCAGGCTGGAGCTGCAAATGATCGGCACCAGCAAAAAAGACAGGCGCCAATGGATCGTGGCCATCCAGCCACCGATCAGGGAGCCGCTGATGAAGCCCACCACGATTAGCAGGTTCCAGAGGCCAAGGGCTGCGTTTACGCCAGCGGCGGGTGTCACGAAGCGCACGCTGGCAAAGGTGCTGGTGAGCACCGAGCCGAGGGCGATGCCGGTGAGGGCACGGCCGAGCAGGAAGAGGCCCGCCTCGCCGGACAGCATTGAAAGCAGATTCCCCAACAGAGCCAGCAGCAGCGAGGCTGCCAGCACCCTGCGCCGGCCAAAACGATCGCCGAAAAAGCCCATTACCAGCACCGATGCGGCTTGGGCCAGGGTGGAAACGCTGGCGCCCAGGGCCAACACAGCGCCATGCATCTGCAAGGCATCACTGGCTTTCACCAAGGCGATATTGGCCACGCTGGGATCGATCAGCTGCAGGCTGGCAAGGATGCCCAAAAAGGGGATGCAAGCTAGCGATTGCAATTCCCTTAAATTGCCTACTCTCACTGGGTTCTCACGCGTTCTCCATCAGGGCATCGCTAACGGCGAAGGGGTGGGGGCTTGGCTGCCGGTGAGCCTTTAAAGGCTGCAGTTGCGAAGGGTTCAGTCGCCTAGCTAATAGCAAGGCCCTGGCTCTTCTGGCCAGCTCTGGCAATCTGGGTCCACTTTCGGCCTTTGCATGGCACCGCTCGGACTGTCCGCATTGCGTTCACGGCTGAGCCGCGGCTCATCAGCAAAGGACTGGCAACCACCAGAAGCCAGCTGGAGCCGTTCGTTTGGCTTGGGTTGGCAGTCCCCGTTCACGGTGCGCTACGCCAGCAACCTCGACGATG
Source organism: Synechococcus sp. SYN20 (assembly GCF_014279555.1). NCBI lineage: Bacteria > Bacillati > Cyanobacteriota > Cyanophyceae > Synechococcales > Synechococcaceae > Synechococcus > Synechococcus sp. SYN20. The sequence continues at coordinate 835,232 of NZ_CP047959.1, forward strand.
GCCCCTGGCATGGCATGCCCCTGGGTGGTTTTGGTGCCGGTTGTATCGGCCGCAGCTCCCGCGGTGACTTCAACCTTTGGCACCTCGATGGCGGTGAGCATTGGTACGGCAGCATTCCCGATTGCCAATTCGCGCTCTGGGAACAGCAGGGCGATCAGGTGCGCGTGCATGCCTTGGCCACAGAGCCAACGCGCGATGATTCCAGGCCGGAGTCGGGCAAACCGCTCAGCAGCTGGCAGTGGTATCCCGCTAGTACGGAGGAGACCAGCACCGGCACCTATGCCGCTCGCTACCCCCTGAGCTGGAACCACTACGAAGGGGTGTTTCGCGCTGGCGTGAGCTGCGAGGCGTTCAGCCCGATCCTTCCGGGTGATTATCAACGCAGCAGTTATCCGGTGGCGGTGTTCCGCTGGACGCTCAGCAACCCCACCAACAAGCCCTTAGAGCTGTCGTTGCTGCTGAGTTGGCGCAACACGGTGGGCTGGTTCACCAATACCGATTCCTCGGCGGAGGTGCACTTTCGTGATGACGGCAGCCCCGAGCACAACTACGCCCCGGCGATTGGAGCTGGCGAGGGTCAGAGGAACCGCTGGGTTGATGGCGATGGCCTGAGCGGGGTGCTGCTCGATGGCAAGCGCTCAACGCCGCTGGCGGAAGGGGAAGGGCAGTGGTGTCTGGCTCTGCCAGACACGCTGGAAGGGGTGGAGCTGATGCGCTGCAGCCGCTGGGATCCCAGTGGTGATGGTGCCGAGCTTTGGCAGCCCTTTGCTGCGGACGGGGTGATTCCCGATAGCAACAACGATCGCGCCAGCCGCAAGGGTGAGCACGCCAGTGCGGCGATCGCCGTGAAATTCACCCTCGCGCCGGGTGAAATCCGAGAGATTCCGGTGGCGATCAGCTGGGATCTACCGGTCACGAGCTTTGCGACGGGGGTGCGCGACCTGCGCCGATATAGCGATTTTTATGGCGTTGATGGTTGCCACGCGGCGGCGATTGCGGCAGAAGCCCTGCGCGATTGGACGTCGTGGCACGAGCAAATCGAAGCCTGGCAAGCGCCGGTGTTGGCGCGCAAGGAGTTGCCGGAAGAGCTGCGCATGGCGCTGTTCAACGAGCTCTACGACCTTGCCAGTGGCGGCAGCCTCTGGACGGCTGCTAGCTCCAAGGATCCCTACGGCCGCTTTGGGGTGCTCGAGTGCCTCGATTACGCCTGGTACGAAAGCCTGGATGTGCGTTTGTACGGCTCCTTTGCCTTGCTGCAGCTTTGGCCGGAGCTGGATAAGGCGGTGATTCGCAGCTTTGCCCGGGCGATTCCGGCGGCGGATGCCACCCAACGGCCGATCGGTTGGTATTTCACCCAGGGCCGCGGCCGGGTGGAAGCAGACCGCAAGGTGAAGGGGGCTACACCCCACGATTTGGGAGCACCGAATGAGGTGCCGTTTGATGCCACCAATTACACCGCCTATCAAGACTGCAATCTCTGGAAAGATCTCGCCAGTGACTACGTGTTGCAGGTGTGGCGCACGTTCAAATTGGCGCCCACCGGAGAAGATCTGGGTTTTCTGGCGGAGTGCTGGCCAGCGGCGGTGCAGGCGTTGCACTACCTCAAGCAATTTGATGTGAATGACGATGGCCTGCCCGATAACGGCGGCGCCCCGGATCAAACCTTTGATGATTGGCCGCTGAAGGGGGTGAGTGCCTATTGCGGTGCGCTCTGGATTGCGGCCTTGGAGGCGGCCTTGGCGATGGCCCAACGACTGCAGCTGGAGTTGGGATTGGAGACCGGTGAGGAGCAGCACACCTTCAGTGGCTGGCTAGAGCAATCACGCGCCAATTTCGACAAGCTCCTTTGGAACGGCGAGTACTACGACATCGATGCCGAAAGCGGCACACCCGTGGTGATGGCAGATCAGCTCTGCGGTGATTTCTATGCGCGCTTGCTGGAGTTACCACCGGTGGTGAGTGAAGCCAACAGCCGCAGCACCTTGAAGGCGGTGAAGGAAGCCTGCTTTGACAACTTTGCTGGCGGATCGCTCGGGGTGGCCAATGGCTTGCGCCGTGATGGCACGCCCTTGGATCCGAATGGCACCCATCCCCTGGAGGTGTGGACGGGGATCAATTTTGGAATCGCCAGCTATTACCGCTTGATGGGAGAGGGCAAAACCGCAGAAGCGATCTGCTCAGCGGTGGTCACCCAGGTGTATTCGGGGGGCTTGCAATTCCGCACCCCAGAGGCGATCACTGCGGTGAACACATTTCGGGCCTGCCACTATCTGCGGGCGATGGCGATCTGGGGCCTCTGGGCCACGCATACCGATTGGGAAACGATTCCGGGCGCGCAGCGGGCTTGAAGAGTGAACAGTTGAGTCAGCCCTTTACCAGCTTTTGATTCTCTAGTTGACCAAAGTTGATCAAATGAGTGGTTTCTATTGGCTTCGGTTTTTGTTTTTACGCCTGCTCTTTGAGTAGGATTTTTTGTTTGTTGCGGCCCAGAAGTAATTAGTCATGATTTGTTGAATTTGGGGCATGTTTGCGTTCAGTCCTGCTGTCAAAATTGTTGTTGAGTTTGGAAAAGTACCGATTAATCATGGCTAATTGCTGTTCTGAATAGAGCTGCCAAGTTTTCTCAGTAGCTGCCACTCTTGCTTTTGCTGTGCACTAAATGCATCGCGATTGGATTGGTCTTTGGTCTTAGACCTGTTGGTTTGGTATTGGTAAATTCTTTGCTGCTGGCTATCGATTAATCGATCTTTTATTCCTTGCTCTATTCCTTTTTGATCTTCATTCATGTCTGATTTCTTTGGCGGTGGTATGACTTATCAGGCCAATCCTGCAGGATCTGATATCACTGATTTTGATCCAACAAGAGATCGCCTTGACTTTGGTGAGATTTCTGTTCATGGCCTCATTCTTGGTGCCTTGCCTGATGGCACAGCAGCGATTGTGAATCCCTGGGCCGATCAAGTACAAGCAATGCTGGGTTTAAGTTGGAACGATCTCAGCCTGGATAATCTTGGTGTTGTTGGTAATGAACACCTGCGCCAAGACATTGGAGCTGTGCTGTCTTGGGAGAAAAATATTGGTGCTCGAGAGCCGGGAACCGTGTACGTGCGCTCCCATCAGTTTGGTGTTCAAGAGGTGATTAATGACTTTGATCCTCAAACCCAAAAACTAAGTTTTCTGTATACGGGCACACGCGAACGCCTGTTTGTTGTTGATACGGATCAGGGATTGTTGATTCAGTTTGAGCCCACAAATCAAAGTGTTCTCTTAAAGGGAGTTCAGCGCAGCGAGTTGATCGGCGCCAATCTCGAGTTTCATCATGATCAGGTGATGGAAGACAACCTCGAAGTTCCTTTTGGCTTCACGGAAGACGAGGTTTCCCTGGTGAGCCGAGCTGGTCTGCTCACACCCCAGGCTCCCAGTGGTGCTTCCACCGATGGCGAACAGGTGCGAGCTGGTCAGATGGTGAGTCCTGACTTCACCGTTATGGCGATGGAGTCGCCTCACTCCATGCATGACCATTCAATGCATCAGCATTCGATGCCTGGCGATGGCATGTCTTCCGAAGGAATGGCTGCCATGGGCAAGACCATGGTGGTTTCAGATATCGACACTGTTTTGACGAGTGCAGCTGAACTTCAGGCCTCGGTTGCGGGCCAACTTTATTCCGGCGGAATGGGTGGAACGCTCACACTCTCAAACAATTCGAATGTTGGGCTGCAGGATTGGTCGTTCACTTTCTTGACCAATCAACCCGGTTTTGAGAGTTGGTCGGCGGAATCCTCCGTGACTGATCTCGGTGGCGGTACTTATCAGGTGATGATCACTCCTCCAGCTTGGGGTCTTGAGATTCCGGCTGGTGGGTCTGTGGGTCTGTCTTTCAACGCAGGGAGTACGGGACTGTCGGATTCGGGGGCCCTCACCAATGCAATGTTTTTCGTTGAAACAAGCGTTGTGGGGGATCCTGCTTCCGTTCATAACGAAGTCAGCGGCACCGTCGCACCGATTGTTGGTGAAACACCTGTTGTTGTTGAGACATCACCTGTTGATCAGACATCACCGCTGATCGATGCCCCCTCTGTAATGCCAGATCCGCAAGGACTCTCTGTGTCGGCCACGATCACCGACGGATGGTCTGGGATCTTCGCGGGCGAAATCACCGTGACCAATGTTGGTGATGGTTCTGCCGGAAACGATTGGAGTGTGGATGTTGTGATGGATGCTCCACTCACAATGGTTAGCAACTTTGAAGTGACGTCTGCGCTGCGTAGCGATGGTCGCTACGACGTCTCCATTTCTCCGAAGTCATGGGCTGCTCCATTGGCTCCAGGTGCCTCGCAGGCGTCCTATTACCAGGCAGCTGGTGAGTTCATCGACCCTGCTCAGGTGTTTGATTTCAGGGAGAGTGTTGTTGTTGCAGAAAGCCCAGCTTCAACACCAATGGTTGAGCCCTCTATTGAAGCCACTGTTGCAACCTCGGTTGATGTTCAGACTCCGAATGGGGGTAGTGATAAGCGCATCGTCACCTATTTCGAGGAATGGGGTGTGTATGAGCGCGATATCAATCTGTCTGATGTGAATGGGCAAGCGATGACCCATCTCAACTACAGCTTTTTTGATGTCAAAGCCGATGGCTCTGTTCAGCTGTTTGATACTTATGCAGCACAGGAGAAGCGCTTTGATGCTGCTGATCAAGTGAGTCGTACCTTCACAACAGCTGAGTATCAGGCCGTTGATCCAGCTCTGATTGCTGCTTACAACTCAGATCGCTACACCATCACTGAAACGGCTGACTCTGTCACGGTTACCAGTGTTCCCGTTGGTTGGAATAATGCGGGACCTCAAGATGCCGGTAATTTCGAGCAACTGAGCCGCTTCAAGGATCTCAACCCCAATGTTGAGCTTGGCTTTGCCCTTGGTGGATGGACGCTCTCCGATGAGTTCAGCACGGCCTTTGCAACGCAAGCAGGCCGTGATCAGTTCACAAGTGATGTGGTGGATATTTTCAACACCTATGAGTTCTTCAGTGTGGTGGATTTTGATTGGGAATACCCCGGCGGTGGTGGTGATTTGGGAAATGCATCGAGTTCCAATGATGGGGCAAATTTTGCTTTAGTTCTGGAACAGTTGCGCAGCGAGCTTGATGCACTCGAGTTGCAAACTGGCGGAAACTATGAGGTCTCGATCGCTACGGCGGGAGGCTCAGAAAAACTCGCCAATCTCAATCTTGCTGGAATCGATTCCTATGTCGATTTTTACAATGTAATGACCTACGACTTCCACGGAGGTTGGGAGAATCAAACGGGGCATCAAGCCGCGATGACAGGTGATGCCAACAATTACGATGTCACCACAGCGGTGTCTGTCTTTGAAGAAGCTGGGGTTGCCCTCAATAAGGTTGTTTTAGGAGCTCCTGCTTATACCCGGGCTTGGGGTGGTGTTGAGGATGGTGGCACCTTTGGTTATCAACAATTAGGCATGGGTGCTGCGGCGCAAGGGTCATTTGAAGCTGGGGTTTATGACTACAAAGACATCGTGTCTGATGTCATCACGGGGCAGACCAATCTCTACTGGGATGACAACAGCAAAGCGGCCTTTATCTATAACGGTGATGAATGGAGTTCGATTGAAACCACCGCCACGATTGCTGGCAAAGCCGCTTATGTGCAAGAGAAGGATCTCGGTGGAATGATGTTCTGGGCCATAAGCAATGATGCTGAGGGTGATCTGAGTTTAGTGAAAGCTGCTGATGACATTCTTCGTCAGGGTGGTTCCTATTCGGAAGCGGTTGAGAATGCCCCAGAGTTTGATGCTATTCTTGGCGGTAATGGTGTGTTTAGTGTGAGTGATTTTACTGCTTTTGCTTGAATCAAGTTTCGCTCATTGCTTTTAAAAAAAAAAGTAATGCTAAGACCCATGCATCAGCTCAATCCTTCTTCCGATTAGGGGGGAGGATGTTTTTATTTTTGTCTTTCTGAGGCCTTTGAGTCCCGCAGTCCTTGCAGGCAGCGCCGATGATGGCTGCATCGATTGGTTTGAAGGAATGGGCGTGCTGCGTCGACTTTTGGTTTCCTTGTTAGCGGCGATGCTGCTGCTGCTGATCACCCCAAATGCAGCCCTTGCTCAGGTGCATCAGCACAACGATGAGGCTGGAGCACCGATGCTGCGCAGTCTTGAAAGTTTGCGTGACCTTGATTACGACAGCTGGCAGGCCGTTGCCTATCGCACTGGGAAGCCAGGAAATCCGGTGGTGCTGCGGATTGTGGGCTATCCCGGCAAGGTCAGGCTCGATCATCCCGTCTCGTTGCTTGTTCAGGCTGGAGTGAGGGAGTGGAAATTAGACGACATCACTCTTGAGAATTCTGCTCTTGCCAGTGATGGCCGTGAAGCTGCCGCCGAATTTGCGCTTGATCCTCTCCTCGCTGATCTGAGCAACAATCGTCCGCTGCGTTTGTTTCTCCCCGGCGTGTTCAACGAATTGCCCGTTCCTCCCTATGTGGTGGGTGAATGGCGCGACGTCCAAACCCAGCCGCTGAGTTGATGCAGACCGGCCCCAATCGCTGGACGGTTTGGATGCGCCGGGCGCTGCAATTAGCAGCCTTGGCGGACGGCCAAACCAGCCCCAACCCCTTGGTGGGGGCAGTGGTTCTTGACGTGCAAGGAGCCCTGGTGGGCGAAGGCTTTCACGCCAAAGCAGGCGAGGCGCATGCCGAGGTGGGTGCGCTTGCCCAAGCTGGGACGCGCGCCAAGGGCGGCACGATCATCGTCACGCTTGAGCCCTGCTGTCATCAGGGCCGCACGCCCCCCTGCACGGAGGCAGTGATTCAGGCCGGCATTCAGCGCGTGGTCGTCGCCCTTAAAGATCCTGATCCGCGAGTGGCTGGTGGTGGCATTCAGCGTTTGAGAGATGCTGGATTGGAGGTGATCACAGGGGTGCTGCATGCAGAAGCGGCGCAACAAAACCGAGCCTTTGTGCATCGCGTTCAAACCGGACGTCCCTGGGGCCTTCTCAAGTGGGCGATGAGCTTGGATGGCCGCACCGCCCTGCCGAATGGCGAAAGTCAGTGGATTAGTGCCCCTCCAGCTCGCGCTTGGGTGCATCAGTTGCGGGCTGACTGTGATGCGGTGATTGTGGGAGGCGGCACCGTGCGCGCTGATAACCCCCTGCTCACCAGCCGTGGAGCCCGTTCGCCCGAACCCTTGCGCGTGGTCCTGAGCCGGAGCCTTGACCTGCCTGCTTACGCACAACTTTGGGACACAAGCCTGGCATCAACGCTTCTTGCCCATGGGCCAGCTAGAGCTGATCGCTCTCTGCCTGAGGGCCCGGAACCTCTTGAACTTTTGGCCAGCGAGCCCTTGGACCTTCTGGAAGCCTTGGCTCAAAGAGGCTGCAACCGGGTGCTTTGGGAATGCGGCCCGGCCTTGGCAGCAGCAGCTCTACAGCAAGGGTGTGTGCAGGAGTTGGCGGTTGTGATTGCCCCCAAGCTTCTTGGAGGCACATTGGCGCGAACGCCCCTTGGTGACCTGGGTTTCTTGGAGATGGATCAGGTCATTTCGCTGTCAGCGCACACTGCAGAGCGGTTGGGGTGTGATCTGCTCTTGCGAGCTCTTACTCAGGATCCTTAACCCAACCTTTTGATCGAATACTTCAAGATCTTCCCTTGGCTGACCTCTGCACTCACCGTCGATCGTCGTGCTCAAAAATGTCTTTTTCTTCCACTTGGTTGGTGTAGCGACCGATCAGAACTCCCATCACCACCGCTAAATAAAGCGGTCCAATGATTCCTGTCACCACCGCCAGCATCCGCGAGACCGGCATGACCGGTTGGATGTCTCCAAAGCCCACCGTGGTTAAGCAGATAAAAGCGAAATAGTTGATTTGGGAAAAAGCTCTCACGGAAACCAGCACGCTGGCGTTGGGCCCACTGGAAGATTCTTGAAGGATGTTGAGTGGTTCGAAACTGCCTGGCTGAATGGTTTCCACCGCACTCATCACCAATCCAGCGGTGAGACCCAAAAGCAGATAGCCAGCGGCCGCACCCATCAGCAAGCCAGCCGTCACTTTGCGTTCCTGGGAGAGCCGTTCCACCAAGCGGATCACGCTCCAGCCCACCAAAACACTCCAAGTGAGCACGAGTGGTACGCCGCTCACCACCCAGCGCACAGGCGTGATTTGCCACAACAGCAGGGCACTAAGAGCTCCGAGGCCTAGGAGCTGGTACAAACGATCTCCCAGCGTCAGCGTCTCTTTGCGGATCATCACCAATTGCGTGAGCAGCAGGGCGATGAGGCCGTAACCCAGGGGGCCGATCCAGCTCAAGCGTGGAAAAGCAAAGCTCACCAGCACGACAACGCACAGGCCCAGAAGCAGCTCATAGATTTTTTCTCGATGGCGGCGCTTTGATCGATCTGATTTCATCTTCAGAGCATTCCGCCAGGCTCAGGATTCCAACAATCGCGAACGCCAACGAGCCCAGCAAGGTGCTTGGTTTGCCTGTTGTTCATGGTCCTTGCGAACGCACTGGCTGGTCTAGACGCCAAGGCGTTCGGTTCTCCTCCCAGTACGCGCACCCATCAGGGAAACAACCGACTTAGTTTGGTGCGCAATTGGGAATCAGCTTCATGGCGATTCGAGAAGACGACAATCGCCCTAATCGGCGCTTCGGAATCATCAATCTTGTTTTGATCGGTTTCGGAGTGTTGTTGCTGCTCAGCAGCTTCATCCCCAACCAAGGCATGCAGCAGGTGCCTCGGGTGCCTTACTCACTTTTTATTGATCAGGTGAACGATGGGGCGGTCAAGCGCGCCTTCATTACCCAAGATCAGATTCGCTATGAGCTCAGTGAGGTTGAGGAGGGTGCCCCCTCCGTGCTCGCAACCACGCCGATCTTCGATATGGATCTTCCCCAACGCTTGGAAAGCAAAGGCGTTGAGTTTGCTGCTGCTCCGCCCAAGAAACCCAATATTTTCACCACGATTTTGAGCTGGGTTGTCCCCCCGCTAATTTTCATTCTTGTCTTGCAGTTTTTTGCCCGTCGCTCGATGGGCGGCGGCGGAGCTCAAGGTGCACTTAATTTCACCAAGAGCAAAGCCAAGGTGTATGTGCCTGATGAGCAATCACGGGTTACGTTCGCCGACGTGGCAGGTGTCGATGAAGCCAAGGATGAGCTCAATGAAATTGTTGACTTCTTAAAAACACCTGAGCGCTACACCGAGATTGGCGCACGCATTCCCAAGGGTGTGTTGCTTGTTGGCCCTCCAGGTACAGGTAAAACGTTGCTCTCCAAAGCCGTGGCTGGTGAGGCAGGTGTTCCCTTCTTCATTATTAGCGGTTCTGAATTCGTAGAACTCTTTGTGGGAGCTGGTGCTGCTCGGGTTCGTGACCTGTTCGAACAGGCCAAAAAGAACGCTCCTTGCATCATTTTTATTGATGAACTCGATGCGATCGGTAAGAGCCGTTCAGGTTCGATGGGTGTGGTTGGCGGTAATGACGAGCGTGAACAAACGCTGAATCAACTGCTCACCGAAATGGATGGTTTTGCCTCCACAGATAAGCCTGTGATCGTGTTGGCTGCTACGAACCAGCCTGAAGTCTTAGATGCAGCCCTACTTCGTCCTGGTCGCTTTGATCGTCAGGTGCTCGTGGACCGTCCCGACCTTTCTGGTCGTAAAACAATTCTTGAGATCTACGCCAAAAAAGTAAAACTTGCTGATGCTGTCGATTTAGACAAAATTGCTCAAGCGACCAGTGGTTTTGCCGGTGCCGATCTCGCCAACCTGGTGAATGAGGCAGCCCTCCTGGCGGCGCGTAATTACAAAAAAGAAGTGGTTCAGGGCGACCTCAATGAAGCCATTGAGCGGGTTGTTGCCGGCCTTGAGAAAAAGAGCCGGGTAATGCAAGACGACGAGAAAAAGGTTGTTGCTTACCACGAGGTTGGCCACGCGATCGTGGGTCACCTCATGCCAGGCGGCAGCAAAGTGGCCAAGATTTCGATCGTGCCCCGCGGCATGAGTGCCCTTGGCTACACCCTGCAACTCCCTACCGAAGAGCGTTTCCTCAATTCTCGCGAAGATTTGGAAGGTCAGATTGCCACCCTTCTTGGCGGTCGCTCTGCAGAGGAAATTGTCTTCGGCAAAATCACGACAGGAGCTGCCAATGATTTGCAGCGCGCCACCGATATCGCTGAGCAGATGGTTGGAACCTATGGCATGAGCGACACCCTCGGTCCCCTTGCCTATGACAAGCAGGGCGGTGGTCGTTTCCTTGGCGGAAATAACAATCCCCGCCGCGCGGTGAGTGATGCCACGGCTCAAGCGATCGATCGTGAAGTGCGTGGCTTAGTGGACCGTGCCCACGACCAAGCTCTGTCGATCCTGCGTCAAAACATGGCGTTGCTCGAAACGATCTCCCAAAAAATTCTTGAAAAAGAAGTGATCGAAGGCGATGACCTCAGGGAGATGCTCTCGGCCAGTGTGATGCCCGAAGAGCAATCCGTTGCGGCCTAGGTCCCTGCTCTGACTTTAGAGCTGCTTCCTTTTTGTTTTGACTCGCTGCATGAACTGCCCCCTGAAGGGGGCAGTTTTTTTGTGTGTTCGCTGAGCTCCAGCCGCCGCGAACAGCATCGGTTCCAGCACGAAGGGGGCAGGAAGGCTTGACGAGCAGCCCTTTCATCCCCGATAACACTCCTTTGAAGCCGCTGGCATGGATAAGGGCGTTGCTGCTGTTCTCACCTCCTTAAGCGGGCGTGATTACCTGTCGTCTGCAGACGTTTCTGCGCAGGAAACCCAGGCTCTGCTCGACCTTGCGCGCCAACTGAAGTCTGGTGACCGGCGCATCGATCTCGGCAATCGGGTGCTTGGGTTGATCTTCACCAAGGCCTCCACGCGCACCAGGGTGAGCTTTCAAGTGGCGATGGCCCGCCTCGGTGGTCAAACCGTTGATCTCAATCCCCAGGTCACCCAGCTCGGTCGGGGTGAACCCCTAGAAGACACAGCCAGGGTCTTGAGCCGTTTTTGCGACGCTCTCGCTGTGCGCACCTATGCCCAACAGGAGCTCGTGGATTACGCCTACTGGGCTTCGATTCCGGTGATCAATGCGCTCACGGATCTCGAACATCCCTGTCAGGCCTTGGCTGATTTCCTCACGATGCAGGAGGCCTTTGGTGATCTGCAAGGCCAAACCCTCGCTTATGTGGGAGATGGAAACAACGTGGCCCACTCCTTGATGCTCTGCGGTGCCTTGCTCGGCGTAAATGTGCGCATCGGCTGTCCCGATGGTTTTGAGCCCCTTCCCGGGGTGCTGGATCAAGCCCGAGCCCTTGCCGTTGCTGGCGCTCAGATTGAGGTCACCAGCGACCCGGTGGCGGCGGTGCGCGGCGCCCAGGCGCTGTATACGGATGTTTGGGCGTCGATGGGCCAGGAGGAGGAGCAGGCGGAGCGGGAGCAGGCCTTCAAAGGGTTTTGCTTGGACGAGGCCCTGCTGGCAGAAGCGGATCCCAAAGCGATCGTGCTGCACTGCTTGCCTGCCCATCGCGATGAGGAGATCAGTGCCAGGGTGATGGAGAGTGCGTCCAGCCGGATCTTTGACCAAGCGGAGAATCGCTTGCATGCCCAGCAGGCGCTCCTCGCTGTTTTGCTGGGTGGTTTGTGAGCGCATCGCCCCAGGCGTTTTCCCTGCCTGGAGGGGCGATCACGGTGGTTCTTATTCATGGATTTACCGGTTCGCCTTCTGAGATGGAGCTTCTCGCTGCTGCCTTCAATGCCGAGGGCTACGGCGTGGAAGTTCCCCTGCTCGTTGGTCATGGCACCACCCTCAGCGATTTGATGGAGGTGCAGCCACAGCAGTGGATCGACCCTCTCGATGCCTTGATCACTCGTCTGTTAGTAGAGGGGCAAACAGTGGTGCTGGCAGGGTTGTCGTTGGGGTCGATTTTGAGCCTGCAACTGGCGTTGCGTTACCCGCAAATTAAGGCTCTTTTGCTGTACTCACCCCCCATTCGCAGCGGAGACCCCCGCCGCTTTTTGGCCCCTTTGCTGATCCGATTCACGCAATCGCTGCCAAAGCCCGCCTCTGATTTCTTTGATCCGATCGCGGCCCAGCGGCTTTGGTCTTATGACCGCTATCCCGTTGCCACCAGTGCTCGCGTGCTCGATCTCATCTCCTGCACGCGCAAGCAGCTCTCCAAGGTTCAGCAACCGCTGATGGTGATTGCGAGTCGTCGCGACAAGGTGATTTCAGCCAGTGGCATTGAGCTGTTGATGCGCAATGTGCAGTCCTCTCCTCGAGAGCTTTGCTGGTTAGAGCGCAGTGGGCATGCGATCACGGTGGATGCTGAATGGATGGTGGTGCGTGATCTCAGTCTCAACTTTTTACGTAAGATTTTTTCAACGTCAACTTGAAACATGGATCAAGTCGAACGAGACAATTGGCAAAGGGTTTTGGAAGCCCTAGAGGCGGCCGGTGACCGTGAGAGCGGCTTTTATCGCAGGGCTCAAGCGATCTGCAACGGTGAGCCAGATCCCTTGCTCGAGCAGGAGCGGCAGGATCAGGAGCAGAGAGAGCAAAGCGCATGAGCATGAACCCGATCGAGCGAGGCTTGGAACAGTCCTTTGAGCTCGAAAAGTGGGGCCGGTTCATCCGTGAGTGCGATGACATCGACACCCTTCGAGAAACAGCTCTTTCTTTGGTACAGCAACTCGCTCAGCTCAAGGCTTCCAGTGCCTGGATGGCAACACGTGCTTCTGAATCCGAAAACGCCAAATTGGAAATGTTGGCGGAATTGATCAAGCAAAAAAACGTCAATCAGGAGAACGTATGAGCATTGTTTCCAGGCTGAAAATCTCGGTTGGATTGCGAACCATGGCGATCACTGGATCTACGGCTGCTGCCGTCTCGTTGGCTTCTGCATGGCCGAGTCATGCCAGCTGGGCGCCAAAACCTGAGCCCAAGTTTTGGAGTGAGGTACGCCAGCAAATGATGGATCAGGAAACGTCTGCACCATCGGATTGGACGTTTATGGAGGCGATGCAATCCCCAAAGATCGACGCGGCTGAATATCTGCGTAACCCTCGCCGGCGGGATCAGGCTGTGACCTTTACGGCTTTGTTGTTGATGCGCAAAGGGGATGGCAATCCCTGGGGAAGTCGCCAGTTGTCGATGCGCGCCCAGTGTCTTGAGGGGGTGTTGGAACGCCAGGATCAACAGGGAGGGTGGAGTGTTTACCCAGGGCGACAGGGAACGGCATCCAAGGTGAATTGGATTTGTGCACAAGTTCCCAATCCCTGAGCCCCTTGCCAAAACTCTTAGGAATAGGTACATATGTATTGACTGAATTGGATCATCCCGGTGACCACTGGATCCCCCGAGCCGCTCACCACTGCTCAGCAGGAGCTTTACGACTGGCTGTCGGACTACATCGGTAGCCATCGCCACAGCCCCTCTATTCGTCAGATGATGCAGGCGATGGGGCTGCGTTCCCCCGCTCCTGTGCAAAGTCGATTGCGCCATTTGCAGCAGAAGGGATGGCTCACTTGGCAGGAGGGACAAGCGCGCACCTTGCAATTGTTGGGGGATGTGGCGTCGGGTATTCCGGTGCTTGGCGCTGTAGCGGCAGGTGGATTGGTGGAAACCTTCGACGATGTGCAGGAACACCTTGATCTGGCTCCCGTGCTCGAAACCCGGGGCTTGTTTGCCCTCACTGTGAATGGTGATTCGATGGTGGATGCCCACATCGCCGATGGTGATGTGGTGCTGATGGAACCTGTGCAAGAGCCGGGTCGCTTACGTCAGGGCACGATTGTGAGTGCTTTGGTGGCAGGCAGTGGCACCACCCTCAAGCATTTTCACCTTGATGGAAGTGTGGTGCGCTTGGAAGCGGCGAATCCTGCTTACGACCCCATTGAGCTGCCGGCAGAGCAGGTGCAGGTGCAGGGCAAATTAATGGCGGTGTGGCGCCAGGTTTGAGCTCCATGGCGGTGTAAGCTTCGCCACGACAGCGAACAAGCCTGCGGGCTTTGTAGTTGTTAATGGGGCCATAGCTCAGCTGGTAGAGCACCTGCATGGCATGCAGGGGGTCAGCGGTTCGAATCCGCTTGGCTCCATTGGGATCTCACTCCCTGAGACTGGTGAGTGAGTCTGATTCTTAAGTCTGATTTCAGGTAGTCTGGTTGCTTGACCTTTTCCACCACAAGTGGTGGTGATCTTGAATCTTGCAGTTACTTGCCACAGCATGTAGCTTGATTTAGTCGAAACTCGAATTTTCTCGATTTAACGATTCGTCTGTGGAATCACGATGATCACCCATCGCCGCAGGCTCTACAAGTCACTAGAGCAGCTGACGGTCTGCTGGTGCACCAGGTGAAACGGTTGGAGACGTCAGTGTCACAGGACTCGGGAACGCTTTCCCCCTGGGCTTGATAAGCAGACGAGAGAAAACGGGATCAACCAGCCGGATCGTGGACAGATAGCCGGTATTGGATTTCGTTGTTAATTGACAACAATGACTTCGCCTTGGAAGCGCACCCCTGATGCTGCTGAACAGCTCGGCGTCTCAACCGACACGCTCAAGCGCCGCCGCGATATCGCTGGTGGATTTTTAGAAAACGGACGCGATTACAACCTCGGTCCGAGCCGCAATTCATCGATCACCTGGAACGTTGAAAACGTACGTAGTGCATTCAATCAGCGCGGTCTTCTTGTAAGAAAGGAGGGTTGATCGTGCAAAAAAAAGACCCCCGCTACGGCAATAGCGAAAGGCCCAATATCGATTTGTTTATTCTATTTCAGGAGCACGTCCCTCATCCAACGACCAGCGCACAGGAATTGGTGCTTGAACGCCTGTGCGAGATGGATTTAGAAGCACAGGAGAAAGGTACCAATCCTGATCCCTTTGTTGGTTATGGCAGAGAAACAATGGCGCACATTGCCCGTTGTTTGGTTGCGTTGTCCTTAGAAAGAGGCGGACTAGATGAAGCCAGCGTCATTGCAGCTGCGATCTGGATCCGCAGTATTTGGGCATCCCTTGATGAACGCTATGGGGAAGAATCATGATCAATGATCCCCAGCTTGTTCAAGAGCTTGTTGGCTCTGGGCTACCTCCAGAGATCCATGATCAGCTTGGCTACTGCAGCGTCACTATTCAAGAGGCAAAGAAACTTACTGGACATGCGCAGGAGGGCTGGCTTGTTCCGTACTGCGACCCTGATGGCAAGCCCTATCAGCACAACGGCAAGGACTTTTATCGCCTAAAGCCACGCGGATTCAAGGACGGATCTCCCAAGTATCTCAGTCCTGCAAAAGCTGGCTGCAGGCCTTATTTCAGCCCACTTTTCCCTAAAGGCCACCTTGGAACAGGGCGGAACTTGTTCATTACTGAGGGAGAGAAAAAGACTGATTGCTTGAATTTCAATGACGTTCCAGCCATTGGCTTGTCTGGTATTTGGTGCTGGAAAGACCAGCGGTCGGGAGACTCACAGCCAATTCCTGAGCTCGAGGTGATTGATTGGAAACGAGATGTGTATGTGGTTTTTGACTCAGACCTGACTCTCAAACCTCAGATTCGGGCGGCACTCGTTGCACTATGCAAATGGCTTGCAGATCAATCTCGTCATCCCTTTATCCCCAAAGTTGTTCAACTTCCTTGTGAACTCAATGGTGACAAGAATGGTGCTGATGATTTCATGGTGCGTCACGGGCTCGAGGCTTTGTACCGGCTGGTCAAGATTGCCCAGCCCTCTGGTGAGTGGATTTTTGATAAAAAGAAGAAAAAGTACTTTTTTACTTTTACCTGGACGCCAGAACCAAGCAACATTCACTACATCGCAACACCATTCAGCACGGTCTTAAAAGAGCACTACGCCGAACATCCATCTTTTGGCACGTACGAATGGATTGGCAACCATTGGAGCCGAATGGAAGACCGTAAGCCCCTCATGAGGCCCATCCATCAGCTGATGGATGAACACGACTTTCATACCCGCGGCAATGGCCGCATGAACTCCATCCATGACCAGATCACAGCCTATTTAGAGGCCAGGAATTGGGATAACGAAAATCTGGTGGCCTTTTCCAATGGCACTCTTGATTTAACTACTAATCAGCTGTTGTCTGGTCACCGGCAAACCGATCGGCTCACTTTTTGCTTTCCGTTCAATTATGACCCAGAAGCAGAGTGTCCCCAATGGCTTGATTTCATCAAGAAAACCTATACCAAAGCTGATGGCACGCCCGATCCAGCTGTTGTGAATGTGCTTAGGGCCGCATTCCGTTGGACGATTTGTTCTAAGCCAGTTGATGCGGCTTTCCCTTATGAAGTTGCCTTTGATGTTGGCGGCCCTAAGGGATGCGGTAAGGGCGTGACATCCGAGGTGTTGCGGGCACTGAATGGCGGGAGCCATGGCGTTGGGACACTTAGATCCAAAATGTTTGGTGACCCGGATTCATTGGCCAGCTTGCTGAATAAGAAGGCCGCGATTGATTTCGATAGCTCTGGAATTGTGACCGATCCTGGATGCTTCAACAGCATCGTTAGCAATGAACCGGTTCAGATCTGGATCAAATACAAGAACAAGTGCGATGCCCGCTTGGGATGCGTGATCTGGCGTTTTTATAATGACCAGCCGCGTGTTGCTGATGATGGCGGGGTGGAAGGAATGTCCCGCAGGATTATTACTTTTTCTATTCCATTTTCGGTTAGCAACAAGGATCCGCACCTCAAGCAAAAGCTTATGGAAGAGCTTCCTGGGATTTACCAGTGGGCCATGACTATGAGCGAGGAGGAGATGGCACAGGCATTTGCCGGTGCAGGCGAAGTGGAAAGCCTGGGAGCGGCGTCCGTCGACGCGCAACTTGATGCCAACCCATGGCTGCAGTATCTGATTGAAATTTATCCGGATGGAATTAAAGAAATCCCCGCGCGGAATCTCTATGTCCGTTACCGCGAATGGTGTGAGGCAGAAGGGCGCAAACCGATGAGTAATACCAGGTTCGGTCGAAAGCTGAGGAGGGTGGAGGGTTACCGGCAAACCCTCCACAAACGCTCCACCAAACACTGCACCGTGTACGACATCAAGCCGCTTAAGGATGTTGATTGGGCTGACTTCTTTGGGATCAAACGTGGTGGTGGTGGGTCCAACCCACCACCGGTGGAGCGTTCAGAGGCCAACCCACCACCTCCAGATCAAAGCCATTGCAATGGTTCTGGATCAAAGGTGGAGGGTATGGATAGTTCAGGGCAGCCTCACTTCAATGGTTCTGAAGATGTTGTTTCTGTCTCTATAGAGAAAGGTGGTGAAAATAACCCTCCACACCCTCCACCGAGCACATGCACCGCGCGTGTTCAGGCCGCGATGAAGGCTGGATGTCGCAACGAAGATTTGATTCTTCAATGGTGCACTGCCCGGAATTTGAACCTGAGCCGCACAGAGTGCCGAAGAGTGATGAAACGCCTAGAGCAGGAGGGAGTTGTGTCAGAGCTGGTCTGTTAACGAGACCAGTGCTTGGGAGTGCTGATGAGCACTCCTCCTGATCTTCTTTGCTGTTTTTTCCTCAACTATCTGCTGAAATCTCACAGCAACCATGGGAGAAATCCGCGCAGTCTTTGCCAATCCGCAATTCAATGGCATGGAGGCGCTTTACGAGGCCACTAGCGCAATGCTCAAAAATGGCGGTGGCTGGTCTGGTGAACTCAATGGCCGCATCGTAAATGGCTCGATTACATCGAAGCTTATTGATCTCACTGCCGTCTCATCTGCGGAGATGACTTTTGATTGGCGAATTAAACGCAACCTTGATAGAGGTGAATTTGTTGCATTAGATCTCTCGCAAGATGGCCAAAATTGGGAAGAAGGTGTTGCAATCCTTAGAGGCAACCAAGATCAAGAAAATACTTGGATTGAAGAATCTATCGATCTAAATGATTGGGTTGGCGGAGAAGTTCAAGCTCGATTTAGAGGGTCAATGTCTGCTAGCAAGGAACGTGTCAATGTTGACGATATTCTAATTACAGGGTCACTGATCCAAGAATCCGATTCCCTCTTTTCGAATACTATGGGTTTGATTGGTTAAATCCCGATCGTTCGAGGTGCTATTTCAGGATAAGAGCCTCTGCATCAAGTATGACTAAGTAAGCGGTATTGGATATCTAGCGCATTAATTTCCAAAACAAGAGTCAATGTTTATGAGTGGGTCCTTCCTAGCTAATATTAAGTGGGGTGATTCAAGACCTGTCCATGTGCCCGGTTGATTGCACCCCTCCTGTCCCAAGAAGCCATGAGCGCAGCGGCGCGAGCGCTGGAGGCGTCCGGCTGGACGGCTGCGGTGGCGCTGGGGGTGGACGAAGTATTGGAGGCGTGACCGTCTGATCCAGTGATGCAACTTCTGCATGGCTGAGCCGCCAAGGCTGTGCTGAGTCCGTTGTTCGGGACAAGATGAACGAACAGCCCAGCAGCGCCTGGGCGTAGGTGAACAGATTGATTAGCTCATCCGCGGCGACCTCCGCGGCGGCGCGCAGATGGGGCAGGCAGTTCCGCTGCCGGCTCGTCGACCAGCAGGCTGATCCAGGGAGATCAGCGAAGCGGCGACCCACCCACACGCATCGGCACCGGCCGCGAGGAACCAACTGCCTGATCCCTTCGACTCAACCCACGCCAGCCAGGCTCCAGGCTTCCTGGATCCAGAGCTTCAGGCCAGACGCCAAACTCTGTTCCTGCTCCTCTTCCGGCAGGTTCCACTGGCTGGCGTAGCCGCGTGCCAGGGCTTCGAGTTCCGGAAGATTGGGGATCGGTACTTTCGGCCAGAGGTGATGGCCCAGGTGGTAGCTCCCGTACCAGGTGACGATGCGC
Organism: Synechococcus sp. SYN20; assembly: GCF_014279555.1. Classification (NCBI taxonomy): domain Bacteria; kingdom Bacillati; phylum Cyanobacteriota; class Cyanophyceae; order Synechococcales; family Synechococcaceae; genus Synechococcus; species Synechococcus sp. SYN20. The sequence continues at coordinate 854,072 of NZ_CP047959.1, forward strand.
ATGATCGGGGAGCGCGCATGGGCCAAATTGCGTGTTTGTAGCACCTGCTGCTGCCAGTAGCTGTAGCCCTTCCCCTCCGCTGAGGTGGGGATATGGAACGCCGCGATGTGGACCATGAACATCGTGCTGAACACGACGCTGGTGATCAGGGCGCAGCGCACACCGGTGAGGGCAACAAGCAGGCCAAGCCCCAGGCCCGGCAATAGGGCCTGCAGCCATTGGTGCTGACTCAGGGCTCGATATGTGCTGATCCCCACCATCAACAGGTGAAAGGCGGGGATGGTGATCAAAAACGGAAGGGTGGTGATCAAAGCTCGCAGTGGCAGAGCCAAACGGGTGAAGCTGCGCAACATCCCATCGCGGCGCAGCAGGCCGATGTAGTCATCCAGATCCTTATCGACCAGCTTGCCCACATCAATCGAACCATCACTCAGCAGCTCTGGCTTCTCCTGGGATGGCTTCGCGGACCGTTTCTGGATCAGCTGGCCTTGGTAGTCACCCGTGAACGCATGATGGCTGTAGTGGGTCTGCCACTGCTGGGCATTCATCCCCGTGACTAGGCTGGTGAGATTCAACCAGGCATCTTCTTCCGCACCATCAAGGCCATCGCCGTGGATGTGGAGAATCTCGTGCTGGAAGTTCAGGATGGTCAGCGCAAAAACCCCTGCGGCAAAGGCCAGCCAATCCGCGATGGGTGAGCCCCAAAAGAGACTGGCTTCCAGCCCGATGCAAGCCAGGTACAACGTCGCCCCCAACCCGAAGTAAACCCCATATGCCAGCCATGGCTTTCGCCAGGCCGACTCAGGAGGGAGCGGGGGGCGAGAAGGGCCATCCAAGGTCCCATCTGCTTTCACCATGGTTGCACCGTTCACTGGGCACTACAACTATGCGGTCTAGACTCCTTTTCCTGTTGTCCAGGGTTAACGATTTCAGGGGCCAGAACTGTCCAATAAAAGCCACCCAACTCAGTTCTTGTCAGGCCACCAGCTGCCGCGCTCGATTAGTACGGCTAGTCCCACCAGGCTGATTGCGAAGACGCAGGTGCCACCCCAGCCCCACTGGCCCCAGAACGTAGCGATCGCCGCTGAGCAAGCCGCTGCCCCCAAATAGGCGATCAGAAACAGCTGGCCGCTCATCCGGCTGCGCGCCGCTGGATCGATCGCATAGATGCGGGCCTGATTGGCCACAAAGCTGCACTGCACTCCCAGGTCCACCGCCATCAGCCCAAGGGCCAGGGCAGGAATAGCGCTCGCCTGCAACCCCAGCAGCAGCACACCGCCACCGGTGCACAGCACCCCTGCTAGCACGATGCGGTCGGGCCCCTTCCGGTCGACCAAGCGGCCGATGGTTGGGGCGGCCACGATGCTCACCAGCCCTACGAACCCGAAGCTACCGATCAGCGCCGGCCCAAGACGCCAGGGTGGTCCGGCCAGGTGCAGCGCCACCGCGCTCCAAAGCGCCATGAAGCAACCGAACAACAACCCCTGCGACAGGCAAGAGCGGCGCAGGCGCGGATGACGGCGCCACAGCGTTATCAGTGATTTTTGTAATGACCAATACGACGCGCCGCTGGTGGGCGGCAAGGGCGGCAGGCGGCTACGGAACAGCAGCGCCACCCCCACCATCGCCACGGCCGACAGGGCATAAATCGCGCGCCAGCCCCACAGCTGGGCCGCCACCCCGCTCACGCTGCGTGACAGCAGGATTCCGCTGAACTGCCCACTTAGCACGATGCCCAGCATCCTGCCGCTGCTGGCATCCGGCGTGAAGGAGGCCAGGAAGCTGGGCAGCAGTGAGGGGATCAGGGCCACCAGGCCCAGAGCAAACCAGCTGCTCACCAGCACCCCGAAGCTCGGCGCCAGCAGCACCGCTCCACAGGCCAGGGCCATCCCCAGGGCCAGCAGCGTGAGCATGCGTCGCCGCTCGCTGCCATCCCCCAGCGGCAGCAGAAACAGAAAACCCAGCGCCATGCCCAGCTGGGTGGCCATCGGCCCCTGCAGCACCGCGCCCGGGGGCAGCGCAAACGCCCCCTGCACCGCCGGCAGCAGCGACTGGGAATAAAAGGGATTTGCCACGCTCACCCCGATGGCCAGGGCCATCAGCCCCAAGGGCGGCAGGGCAGGTGGCTTGCTTGCAGGGTCAGTCAACGGCAGGGCTCACCGCAAACGGACTGAGTCGGAGTTCCTCGCTGATGCCCAGCTGAACGCGCCATTCGCTCAGTGGCCGCTCCCAGCCCTCTTCCCAGCGCTGGGCTAGCACAGGTGCACACACGCCACCGAGCCGCAGGCCGAAGCTCACCGCGTCGGCCAGATCGGGTGTGGTGTCGTTGAGGTGCGCGCGGGAGAGCAGATCGGCTGCCAGCAGAAGCACCGGGCCGGGCTGGCGCAGTTGCCGTGCTCCGAAACCGTTGAGCGCCACCTCGCCCGGCAGCGTGGTGGGGAAACCTGTGATCAGGTGCCACAGGTCGTGGCAGGCGCGCGTGCGCAGCTGCAGGTATTGGTCGTCGTCGGTGAGTTGGTCCAGCCCTTCAGGGCGGGGGATCAGGGTGAGTCCTTCCTGTTGTAGCAGCGCTCCGAACGCCTGGCCTAGGCTTCCGGCGGGCATAGCGGCCAGCTCCTCGATGCTGGGCCAATGGCCCCAATAGCGCTCGCCAACTAAGGCGGCGATCTCTGGGTTAGCCCGCAGCCGCTGACGGGCCATCCTTGCCAGTGGACTGGAATAGCTGTGGTTGAGGATCGCCAGGGCGCTGGGCACTCGGTCGGGCTTTTCAATCAGCTCCAGTAGCGCCGGCAACGTGGCCTCCAGATGGGGCTTCTGCTCTTCTGCGAAGGCGCTGGTGGGCTGCGGCGTTCTTGCATCGTCCCGTTCGGCTTCCGCGAACAGGTTCGGAATGTTCAGCATGAGGCGTCGGTCGGGCAATCGAGGGTGAACAGCCAGCGGCCAGGCACGTCCGGCGAAGGGTCGAACCAATACTGCTCCACCAATGTAAGAAACACCTGACGGGGCAAACGATCCGGCGGCAGAGCGAAAGCCGCCAGCATCCGTGCCAGATTCGCCCTGATCCCTTCGGTGGGTTTACGATAGGCCGCTGCATAGGCTTCTAAATCCCCCACCTCAAGCACACCGTCGCAATCAAGATCCAGGCAGTCGAAGAATGCGCCGGCAGCCCGTGCGATGAAAGCTTCAGCCTGTGGGCGCATCCCCAAAAAAGCCTGCACCACGGGGGCATGTGAGTCCACGAATTCCAGCTCATCCACCACACCGTCGTGGTTCAGATCGCGCCGCTCTGATTCATGCGCATAGGTGCCCAATAGCAGCCCAAGCATGTCGGGGAATGGGGTGTTTCGATGTTGCCACCGTGCCGCCAGTGCTTCCGCCACCTGCTGGAAGTCGCCTTCGACACTCAGGGAGCCATCACCCTGCACGTCGTAAAACCGAAACAACTGCCGATAACGGCGCTGGAGTTCGGGATCCATCGAGTTGCCGATCAGCAGGAATTCTGAAGCTAGCTGGGTGGTGTTCAGCCTCCTGTTCAGCTGGATTGTGGGGCTGAGCCCTGATGATCCGATCTTGCATCCCATCACGTTTACCAAAAACCGAGAGCGGCTGCTCAACGAACAGATCATGGAGCGCTTCCTGGAGAAGCGGATGGCATCTCCAGAAGTGAAACCACTACTCAGCGACGAGTACTTCTCAGGGGATGGCACGCTGCTGCAGGCCTGGGCGTCCCATGCATCCCTGGAGCGGATCAATGGGCAGGACGATCCACCGCCGCCACCCTCAGGCTCCGGTGAGGGCTTTGGTGCTCCAAAGTCCGGCAAGAAGTGAGCCAAAGGGAATTTCCGAGGCATCAAGCTCAGCAACAAGACCCACCGCTCCAGCACCGATCCCGACTCATTCCTGTGCCGTAAATCCAAGGCGCATCCTGCACTGTCCAGCTACCGGAGCCACGTTCTCATGGACAACCGCTATGCCCTGATCGTCGGCTGCCGCGTCACCCAAGCGACGGGCACCGGATAGCGAGTGCCGCCAAGGTGATGGCGGTAGATCGTCCCGGTACTCACAAGAAGACCACCGGCGCTGAACAGTGAGCACTTACATCAAATCTTAATAAGTTGAAGGGAGGAGTTCCATTTAATAAGAGTGATACGAGAATTGCCCTCCCCTTAAATTCACAATACTCTTGTTTATGAAGAGTATGTCTAAGCTTGAGAAGCCAATTTGATGAGAATTGACTTAAGGGAGAACCGAATATCCTTCCTATGAATACATCATCGCCATTATTGCTGTTGATCTCATCCCCCCCCCCCCCCCCATTCGAGTGATTCTTTTCAGGGGCTTATCCCCCAAAAGAACTAAAAGCTGACGCCCAGTTGCCACGCCATCAGTCTGTACATTTTTTCTTCAATCAATAGAAGAACCATCCACTCTGATTCAACCTCACCAGTCACATCCCCACAAAGCTCTTCGATGCCGAGTGCAAGCCAAGACTTGTAGCTATCAGCGTCATTAGCTCTTAGTGTCATCAATGGCTCTTCAGCAGAGCCAGCGTCATCTGAGTGTTGAGGGTCATGTGTAAAAGGGGACTTCTCGAAGGATTCACCGCATCAAGTAAACCCCCAACTCGTGGTGGGTCTGGTTAATACTTGGTTGGGGCAGTAATTGCAATATCTTCTGTGGTAAAAAGGGTCCTTGCTGGCTAATATTAAGTGGGGTGATTCGAGGCACGCTGTTTTTGTAGGCAATGCGCGAAAGAATAGTTAGAAGATTACACGTATTGCAGACTTTTTCCCACGCCTAATTTAATTCATGAGTGCAACTAAGACATTGATTTCTGTTGCTGAAGCTGCCGAAATTCTTGGTCGATCCAAAAGTACTGTTTATGCCGCTCTGAATTCGTCGCCGCCAAGGTTGCATTATCAGGATGTACGGCGACGGTTGCTTTCAAGGGAAGGTCTTGAGGCACGTTTCGCCCGATCAACGCGTCCAAGAATTGATAAACCTCAGGTGCAGCCTTCAGCGCCGATGGGCAAGACAACAAACGATTTTGAGAAGCAATGGGAGATCATTGCAGAAACTGCAAACAAAACCCTTGACTTCAGTGCTTGGTCATCACCGCCATGGACGGGTCAGCAGTGGGCGGTCTTGGCTGGATGTATTGATATCGCTATTGAAGAGGTCAACTCCGAGATTTGAGGCGGTGTGACCACTAGAAAATATTTTTCAGAGTGTTAATTAAGTGATTGTTTCTAGGGATTTAATCGCAGCATCAACTGCGATTTTTGTAGAGGCAGTGTCAGTCCATTGGCCGTAATGGCGAATGTGGGTTCGTAAGTCATGCCCCATCATCCACGCAGTGTCTCTTAAGGGAACTGGCTGGGGATAATACTTTGCCGACCTCCATGCATAGCCATGCCTTAGGCAATAGGGAGTTAGTTCAGGATTTTTCTGTTTCAGCGTTTGCCAGGTTGGGTTTCGATCGAGGTATTGGCGGAATGTGTGGCCGCAGGCTTTGTAGGCGTCTGGTTCGAGGGTTCTGATGCTTTTTGGGAGCCTCACCAATCCGCTGGCATACAGCTGAACGAGTCGGGCACCTTCGCCTGGTATCTCCTTTAGCGGTAGCTCAACAGCATTCCTTGGTGGTTTTCGCTCATCGGCAGTGTGAGCGTTGCGCTTTACGTTGCCGACCATCAACTCGCCATCTTCAACGTTCAGAACCATTAGTTCCGCTGGACGAAGACCAAATAAGCCAACGAGCCCAACGGCGAGCCTTAATTCAGGATCTGACTCCAAACTATTCAGCAGGACTAAAAGTTCTTCTGGTTTGATCGGTGTTGTTGGTTTGGGCGTGGATTGCCGCTTACCGATCAGCTCCTTCATGTCGTCGCATTCCAATGGCAACCACTTTTTGCTCGCTCCGCATTTGTTGACGGCAAACTTCAGGAACCGTGCGACGTCCAACATGTTGCGTTTTCGCCCTGATGATCCTGGCTCCATCTCCATCAGGTGTTTTCTGGCATAGAGCCGCATCAATCCACCACCATCGTGTGCGGCACCACTTCGAGCAGTTATTAGAGCCACGGCTCTATTGATTCGATATTCCTCGTGTTCTGCGTAGTTCGTTGCTTTTACGGTGCCTGAACCAACCCGACTGTCTTTGTAACGTCCTTGGACTTCGCTCCAGTTCAGGTCGACACCAGTGACTTCAGGGCTATTTCTGACCAACTGATATGCGTCAGTCATTCCAATGTTGAGTTGATCCATTCGGTCGACGAGCTCACCAATCAGGTTGAGAACCTTGCGATGACTCCCTCGCGTGAAGAGCAGATCGGTCGATATGAATTGCGTTCGACCGTGGCGAGCATTGCCAGCTTCAGCCTTTCCAATTTTGAAGCGACCGTATTGATCTTTGAGGCCCCACCCAGGTCCGTAGTCACCTTTGACGCCTTGCCGGAGTGTTTTTAACCACTGCTGCGCCTGAGCCATGAGTCTCTTTTTGGCGGGCAGGTGACTTAAGGATGTCAGAAATGAGTCTGATTTTCAAGTCTGATTTCTGCTATTTCTTGCTGCAGCAGGCTGTGGCAGGTTGTCGCGTCTTCCCTAAGAAAGCCTAGTGTCACTTAGGTTTTTGCTGTTGTCGCAACGCTTCTCAGGTTCTGCTGGCTTTTCATGGCATGCAGGGGGTCAGCGGTTCGAATCCGCTTGGCTCCATTTCAAGAATAAAACCAGTTACTAACAGGTTTTTTGGCGGCTTGCAAGAGTCGCTTTTTTAATGCCGAAAAAACTCAATATCATTTTTGATGCACAAAATGATGCGCAAAAATTTGGTGTCCTGAATGGCCGCGGCTGTTTCCTCCGTTATCTCATGCGAACAGTCTTTGCCCAGCAAGCAGTTGTTTGCCATCTCTGGAGTCGATCTGGATGGCGTCACACTTGTGCTGAGAGCTATGTGGTGCGCCTCATGCTCGCCATAGATGAGCTTCAACAAGAAGTACTGCTGCGGGTCACCAGGTTGGCTGTATTTGCTTGAGTGATATGGCGTGTTTAGAAGACGAACAGATGAAGGAATAGGGCTAATCCGAAGGGGCAATGTCACTCATCCTCGAGTGAGTTGGGCTCATCAAGCAAATGAGTTGATGTAGAACTGGGCGAGCCGATTTCTAGCTGCAGCCGTGCAAATTAGCCTTAATTATTTATTAAATAAACAGCATTTTTGATTAATCTGAATGAGATAATATGACTCCAAAGGCTAAATTATATTACCTTCAGTTTTTAAAAAAAAATCCAGAAGCAGTGCTGATGAACTTAGTGTGATGAGCATCAGTCTTAAGGATGTGGTCAAGCCCAACTTTGGTTTTCAAGGTGCCTTGCAGGGCGCTGGTACACCGAACCAAGCGGGAATCGGCGGCTTCTTGCCACTGTCTGTTGTCGAAAACAGTGTGTTCTTTGCTGATGTGCTTCTCAATGCCAATTTTGCTGATTACGGCGCTGTAATGTTAGATTTTTCGTCTAAAAAAAGTATTTATAATTTCAATAAACTGTTCATTACGGTCGATGTATGTCTTATGCCCTGCATTAGATAACACTTTCAGTTGAGCATTTAGACCAATCCTGTCTTTTGCATTCTGAAGTGTTGAGGGTGTTGCCGTGTCGTTATCACCACAGATCAACAGTGTTGATGCTGAAATTCGATCTAATCTGGGGAAAAGTCTAAGGTAGAAAGGACCCCAGAATGTACGAACTCACTGGATCCCCACATGCACTCATATAAAAGTTTATTTGTTCGTCGGCTCTCACTGCATATGAAATCAGTCGCCTCCTTGTTTAAACAGAAATGACGCTTCTCAAATTCATCTTTGATATCAGCATCAACCCTTAAATTTGACTTTATTGCTTGTAATAGATGATTGCAATCCTCAATCCATTTTTGTGTTGAAAGTAATGGAGAGGAGAGTATCAACTTGATTACACGTTTTGGGTGACTCAAGCAAAACTGAGTCATGACACTGCCACCCTAGGAGTGTCCTAAGAGGTGCACTCGCTTGAGGTGCAGCTGATCAAGAATCTGAAGTGGCTCAGAAGCAAACCGCTCCAGTGTCATCTGTTTTGGAGATAGTTCAGCGGGTGATGAAATCGAGCCGAGCTGGTCATAGAAGATCACCGGTCTCTGATCTGCAAGCTGATTGAGAGCGTCATATAGACCGATGCTGGAACCTCCTGGTCCTCCGTGCGTAACCAACAAAGGAGTCCGCATGAGTGCTTTATCAGCATGGGGCTGATATACACGAACTTGAATTGCTCCGCCATCCACTGAGACGAACTGCACCTGTTCGAGCGAATGGCGATTGATAGCCATGATGAAGAAACTGGAGACTTATGTGCACACTACTAATAAGCGAGAAAGTGCAAGCTATTGCTACGTCACGAGCGGGATTTTTTATTGCCGATTAACTGGGCACGGAACCCATGTTTTGAGGTTGATTCTTTTGCGTGTGAGACTTCCTGCGACGAAACTGATTGAGCCGCTGATGGCACTGAGAGCTCTACAACACCCACAGGGGTCGTGTGTGTAGCTATCGATCTCCCCATAGAATTATTTATCAAAACACTTCAATAAAATATGAGTAAAGACTTTTTCTCGAATCATGTGAAGAGAACAAATAAATTAATCTCAATGGCTTGGTTTTGCAAAAAGGACTGCCATGAACGATTAGTTCCGAATTGCAGACCCGCTTAACTCTGAAAAATAAGCGCTGATGAAATGCCATAGGCTTTTTCAATACGAAAAGCAAAAATAACCGTATATGAATCCTTTTATTGATATCCTTTTCAAACGAAGAGCGTTTTTTATTTGTGGATCTGCAAACAGCTGGCGCCTTCCTCCGTATTATTCTCAATCTCATGGCCTTGGCCGATGATGATATTTCTACGGAAGAGAAAAAAATGATTATTCATCTCGAAAATCAGTACTTTGATAAAATTAAGATTAGCAATTGGGATGAGGCATATCGTGATTCTAAGGACCTAAAGGTTGTTGCTGAAAGTGTGCATGAAGACTCGCGACTATTGATTGCAAGGCTCTCCTACATGGTTATTTCTTCGTCAAGAAATGAGTCAGGATGTGTTGTTAATGTAGACGAAAGAAATGCCTTCAAGCAGCTTACAAATGCTCTTAAGCTGAATGACGATGAAGTACAAATCGTGATCCAGGAGGCACTGATTGAGATGAGTAGTCAGTCTAATCTTTGGGATATTCTTTTCCAAGGATTAGGAAATCATTTTGTGATTGCTGGTCTGTGACATATGGTTGAGTTTCTCGAATCAGATATAAATAAAACTTCTCATGGTCGCAATTTTATCTGTCAAGCATAAGATAATGATATTTGGGCTAATCTTTCATTATTAGGCAACAGACAGTCTCTCGCTTAAGCCTGGATGGAGGGACATCTTCCTCATTCCTGACTGACATTCACCACCAAGGCTTAAGGCAGTTGCTTCTCAACTGATGATTATCAAGAATAAGACGATATTTTGCGCTGCTTAGGGATCTTCTGATTCTTCTTGTAACTAGCAGTTCATGCTATAAAAGAGTTATTGGTGATTCTATTGATTGAAAAAAACTTTTCTTGGTGCAGGTATTTTTCTTGCAATGAGACTATTTTGAAATGCTCATATTGTATATTTTATTTTCGCAGTCTGATTCCTTTTGTACGACGATTTGCTATAAAATGACCCACTGTGGCAAAAGCACTTGCTCCTAGGCCTGTCATGACTGCTTCTGTCCATGCTTCTCCAAAATGGGTTGGGTGTATCAGATAGTCTATAATCATTGTGATTATTGCTAAAAGAATAAGGGTCTTCCAGAATTGCTCGACTTTTAATATTTTTTTGGCAACAAAGTAAGTAGTTACGACTCCTAGACTGACCTTCAGTGCTGTGATGCCATGGTTCATCGTTATGGCAGCTAGGTTCCCTTGAACCATGAAGAGCATGCACGAGAGCCAGACTTCTCCGGCTCTTTCGATAAGTTCAGGTAGGTCTAAATCCTTCATTTTGAGTCTCTCATTGTTGGTTTTAACTAATATAGCTAATTGTGGCTTTTCATCTGTTTATGACTAGGGATCTTTCGTTTCCAAAGCTGAACAAGTATTTCGCTTTTATCGGGTAACTCTTTCAAGTTGAGAGCCCGAGCTGTCCGTGGCTTATTTGGTGCTGATGTTATTTTGAGGTTGCATGTGATGTTGCCCACCTTGAGTTAGCGAGCTACGAACGACAAGGCAATGAGTTCTGCTGGTTTTACTCCATAAAAGCCAACGAAGCCTACAACTAGACGTCATTTGGGTACATCCTCAAGGCGTTCCAGCCGCATCAACAGTTGCCCTAGCTTGATTTCCGGTCTGTCAGCTTTTGCTTCTGCTTTGATGCTAATGAGCAGGCTTATTCCTTCCTAGTCAGGCGTAAGCCAGGTCTTGTCTGTTGTGCATTGCTTAACTGCAAATATCCGGACGCGAGATACATCTAGAGTATCATCTGAGTGTAGATTGTCCTTGGTGAGAGCAACACCTGAAATCATTCACCGCGTTATTGAATTTCGCTTGTGTAGGACTACAGTAAATCTGATTAAGGTTTTTATTTTTTGAATTTTATTTATCCAATGATATTTGGTGATTTCATTAGATAAAAAGGCGAGCCATCTTCAAAGCGAATATTGCTTCAAATTAATAATCATACCTATAGGGCAAGAGTAACTTGGTTTAGAAGCTTGAGGATGCCCTAAGAATGTCCTTTCTTGTAAACAGATCACGTGGTTGCAATGCATCATGTCTAAGGTGATTTAATGTAATCCGCTTCTTGCTACCAATGAAAATCTATTTGGGATTGTTTGCTGGGTTGCTTCTGCTAGGAGTTGATGCTCAGGCCAATACCAAATCTATGACCAGGTCTGGAGTAAGCGAGGAGATCACGCTCAATCTCCTACGGTCCAAAGTCCCACAAGATGCAACCATTACTGATACATCCTGCAAAGAAATTCAGATTAGGTTAGATACGTCATATCGTTGCACAATCACTTGGGAGGAAAACTAGATCTGTTTCTTGATAAAATTTTTCCTAAAACCCTCTAGTTGATATAATGATTTCTTTTTGATATCTAGCATTATCCGCCTATTGAGGATTCTTTGCTAATGTCAGTTTCCAGAAACTTTTCCTTTTTTTTCAAATACTCCTAGCAAATTTCGTTTTGTTGGTATTCGACCGATAACTGATTAGCAGATTATGCACCTATTGGCTAATATTTGCCCCTAAATCTTGATGAGCTCATCACTCGATATAGAAATATATTGCTTCTAGAGAATGCCATTTAAGTCTTTTCACCTTAAAGCGTGGATCAATTTTTTATAGATTAGTTTTATGCTGGGTTGAACAGTAATTCTACTTCCAGGTTCTCAGGTTTTGTTACTGTACTCTTCTCTTCTTTTGAATTTTTAATATGCCTTAGAATACTTTTCTCGCTGGCCGCAGCGAGGCAGTTATTTATTAATGGTTTGATTTGGCGTCAAATTGTCTTGTTGGATACGCCTATGGATCTCATCATGTATTTATTGTTGTCTTCAATCTTGTTTTGCTTTAAGTTATTGATATTCAATAGAGTTTAAATTTACTTTGCTCAGTTTTCACTTTGTCTTCTTGAGGAATTTACGCTTTTCCCCGTCATTCTCCCTATCAATGCGTTCCCCAAAAGAGTTATCCGCCCAATCCTTTGCCGCGTTGTCTACCTATCTTTTCTAGGTTGATGTATGTCTCGATGCCATGTTTACTGGACATCCGCAGCTATCTAAAGATCACACCACATCGTTTGCCAAGTGTTAGATACTCACTAAGACGTGTTGCGCATATGCGTTGTTGCAATGGTTTTAATTGAGTTTCCCAATCCCTTGTGGATGCCGTGTTTCTGGTGGGGCTTCTTCCCTAGGAGGGCTTAAGAGGTGAGATTAATTCGTGGCTAGCGTGACATTCTTTCGCTTTTTGTGATATTTCAGAATAAAATTATGCAAGAAAAAGCCAGATCTTTGTCAACTCTAGCCATCTGTTCTTCTCATTGATTTTAGTCTCAAAATAGTGCTTCACATTTTGGCTGCTGTTTCACGACTAATATTTTTGTCTCATCGTAAAATTCTTCCATCATTGTCTCAGCCATATTTTTTCTCATTTCTTTGATTGTGTCTCTTGCTATTGCTTCGCTGAGTTTATTCATTGTGTAGTAATAGCAAGTTGCTTGCATCCAACCTGTGGCAATTGACACCTGAGTTAACTTCTGTTTCTCCAGAATAGTCATTGCTATTGATGGAGAGAATGAGTATGCAAAAGTGATCGCAGCAAGGCTCATGAAAAGTTTTCTCATAAGTAGTCCCTTAAGAATTCATAACCTGCACTGCCTGATTAGAGAAGCAGGTCAATCAATCTTAACAGCTAATTACGATCTTTTGTCATCACCTGGTTCCAGATATTTTGCGATACAAGTTGTTATGCAAATCCCATCGTGCAAATTACAGTGAGTTACGCATTCCAGGTAAGCATCAACAGCTTGCCAGCGCTCTGTAATTGAGGTGTGGCTATGTTCGCCTTTGAAAGCTCTCATGATTTCCTCTCGGATGAGACTGGAATAGTCGAGGTTTATCTATTCTGTCAATTCAGTTATTGCGAAAGTAATAGTACCCGTTTAGATTTTTAATTAAGTCTTCATTCAACTCTCACTTTTTCTACAGAATGCTATGGGAAGGCGCTTGAAGCGCGCATTTCGTCAGTACAAGTCTGTAGATACTCGCGTATCGAAAGCTTCGTTTGAGGATATATTCACTCCTGCTATTAGAGACTGCTTCACCTGCTAAAAGAACGCACTCTTCTCTGTGCTACTGACATTGATGCCTGTATCCGTACCTCCCGTCCCGTATTCATTGGGCGGCTGTTATGACCTTCATCTACGTCGAATATCCAGCTGCGGTCGTTACTGATCCTGTAATCATTGCCCCGACTCTCTTCCTTTTGAGCACCATCGACACCAAGCGTCCGTTGCACTTTCGCATTACCTGGCAACCTGTACCGTTCGCTCTGATTGCCCTCATCGGAACCAGGATCGCCTGGGCTTCGACTTTTGGAAATGTTATTAAGATTTTCTTTTACTTCGACCCTGCTTTTAGAGCGTTGAGAGAGTTCGAGGGGAAGTCTCTTCAGTTTGAGGACAGGCCTTTTCGAGGTCCTAACCGTCGTTGATTGCGTGCTGTCTCCAGTTTCAGCAAGAAGATCTAGCCCTGCTCGATACATCGTTCTCAAAGACGGATTGTTGTAGAGCCAGGTCCTGACTCAAACGTCCGTTGCAGAGCTGAAGGCAACAGCATGTCAGTGCATCCAGATTTCCCTTTTTCAGAACTTGAGGCCATCACTTAGCAAGATGTGATTTGTATGTGGGGATGGCTAGAAGTTCCATTCATCCGATAATCTTGTTTCAAAGTCCAAAATGGACGTTTTGTTCAAGTGATCGACGCTGATCCATCGATTGTGCTATCACTGGATCACGCCAAAGTGCCCGAAAAAGAGCCCACTGCGCGAGAACAGATAAGCGTTTTTTCAATGAACCAAGAAACACTGCCAACAAAGCGGGGAACCGTAGCTTCGAGACCAAACGGGGCAACGACAACCAAAAAGCAATCAGAATTAATCACCTGGGAGGAACTGATAGGCAAACGCTAAACATGGTGCTTGAAGATGCCCTATAACTACTAGATATGGTGTCGAAGGTGTCAAGTCCGAGCAGCTGCCGGAGGGCACATGATTTTCAAGTAGCTCGCAGCTTCGACAAGCACAAATGATTGATGGCCCTCCTAAGGGGCCAGCATGCTGATGGCCATCTCTGGACAGCGTGACGTTTCTTTGGGTTTTGGTAGATCCTTGTCTCTCCATCAATATCAATTTATGAGGCGCCGCGAGAAAAGCTCTTATCGCGATCATTGGTAGGTGGTTTGCTTAGGTTTCGATTTTCGGAATCGTCCCATAGATTTTTCCCCTACCTCAAAGCTGTTTTCAAATCTTTCAGGGACTTCAAGGGCAGATCACCCCAGCGTGAGGGAAGGTCTTTCCAAGCCCTCAAACGCCGATAATCAAGTGCTGGTCCAGCATTTGATTATCGGCTCCCTCCTTAGGCCTGGGAAGAAGCGTTGCCAATTGTTATATATGTTCAATTGCTGGCATCAGGGATGAATGCCGATCGCGAAGCGATAAGCGTTAACCGTTGTACGGTTTGCGAGCTGATTGTCCAGTATCTGCGTCATGTGGATCAATAAAAACCGAGCGCCTTGGGACTCGCCACATTAAGAACGAGCCATGTCACCTCAGGGCAGACGCTCAGCTGGGTGGGAGGAGCCTGATCAGCTCCTCACTCCTTCTACATAAGCAAGATTGGGACAGGAAAGCTAGTGATAGTGGTTCACTGAAAACTGATCAACTGTGACTGGCTGCCCACCAACTCAAGAACGTCAAATCTCCTCGGGGCTCGACGCACGCATCAACCAATGGAAATCTTTTGGTCCTCAGCGAGTGCTGAGGATGACGGTTGAGGATTGACTCAAGAATTCACTTGGGCAGAGAATCAGCCCCCATCGACTTGGCAACCCACAAGTGCTCCAGCGGCACCACCAACGGGTACACCGATCCAGCGGCCATTGCCTCGTGACAACACTGCGCCAAGGCCAGCACCTAATAGACCTCCGATCACACTGCCTTCTAAGCAACTATTGGTATCTTCATTAATGACATTGACATCACGGTTTGAACGGGCCTGGGAATGTTGAGGTGATCTGCGATAACGCTTATAGAGGTTGTCTCGTTCATAGTTATCTCGTTCGTAGTCATACACCGTGTATGGTTCGGACAATGAAGGTGTGGCTGTTAGTAGCATAAAAGCTAAAGCCAGCCCAGATCTTTTCATGGTTTGAGAAGCAACGACACCATCCTTCTCCAAATAAGCATGAACTTGATGACTGAATCAGCTCGGTGATGCGTCTGGATGTGACTGATATGGATTAGAGAATAGTTTTTATGGTCAGTTCAGATCTCTTCAAGCATATTGTTCTGAGTTGTTGTGATTACAAGCGAAGGCATCAGGAATGAATGCCGATCGCGAAGCGATAAGCGTTAACCGTTGTACGGTTTGCGAGCTGATTGTCCAGTATCTGCGTCATGTGGATCAATAAAAACCGAGCGCCTTGGGACTCGCCACATTAAGAACGAGCCATGTCACCTCAGGGCAGACGCTCAGCTGGGTGGGAGGAGCCTGATCAGCTCCTCACTCCTTCTACATAAGCAAGATTGGGACAGAAAAGCTAGTGATAGTGGTTCACTGAAAACTGATCAACTGTGACTGGCTGCCCACCAACTCAAGAACGTCAAATCTCCTAAGTGCGTCGATGCTGAAACTCAGGAGCAATCTGAGATCATTTGAAACTACTTTGAGGTTAATAATCGAAGCGTAAAAGCAACAGGATTTCTGAACACTGATGCCATTTCGCTGACATGACAAATTTTGTTGATGCGGGCCGTTTTCTAGGATTTTTCGCTGCAGGTTTTACTCGATGGCATAGAAACGATTGATGAGACCATTGGGGTAATGCTGAAAGATGCTGCTGAGTTTTTAAATGATTATTTATTAGTGATTTATGCAGCCGATGACTCAGTCAAGGCTTGAGTCATCTTTTGTAAGTCAAGCGTGATGTGATTAAGTGATTCTCCCGAGGAGTTATAATTTATTGTAGTACTTGAATAGTGCTTTTCAAATAATGTCTGCGCATATTCCTTTGGTTCCTTTGGTCGCGGAATTTGTCGATAACTCTATGTCTGAAATTATTTAGCTTCAGCTCAGCTTTCCTGGCTTAGTCTTTTAGCCAATGGTGAAAAAATCTTGGAGACAGACGACCGCTTAAATGTTTTTTGTGGATTTAATAAGTTTCTGCTACGAGAGAGCGTTCAGACTCTCTGATTAGATAGAAGATATTTAAAGATGCCAATATGATTTATTAAATGGAGCCATGTTTTTATTCATTGATACAGCATATTCAGTTGGAAGCCCCATCATTACTAGCCCCATCAATCATTCTTCTTGATCGATTGGAGTCGCAGCAAGCAGAATTCCACCATCAGGATTAGAGCAGTTTCAGCACCAATCGTCGATTTCGCTTAGATTTCGCCAAACTTCAAGTACCCATCAAAGTAGATCGTGAAGTTGCAGCAGCAACCATTTTCCATTCAGTGCCAGGACTCTTTGGTGATGCGTCTGAGCCATTGTCATATGTAATGGGCTAGCTATTTCTAGGAAGCAAGTGTATGCCGTAACCGATCTGAGCAATTGTCTGCTTAGCTTTGTTTGATCATGAAAGATATGATTAACGAAAGAATATTAATAGAATTATTTCCCGGAAGACAGCTTTTGTAATCTCTTGTCTGTCAGCGTAGAAGCATTTGGTTTGTACGAAAAGCGCAGACATTCCTTTTTTTATCAACTCTTCCCTCTCTAGTGTCAAAACTAAAGGTTGAAGCCGCTTCCGACTCATGCATTGGACCCCTACAGCCGAAAAAAGCCTCAAGGCAGTTCCTTTTTTTATTCGTGGTGTTGTCAAGAAGGGCGTCGAGAGTATGGCGACGAAATGCGGACAAGCTGAAATTGACGATGCTTTTTATCTCAAAGTAAAATCATCTAGGGGGCGATGATGGCATTGATTTCAAAAAAAATGGTTGCAAAATAATTTAGGTGCTTGTAGTGGAAGAGAAGTAAACGCAATTATGGTCGAGATTGAATTCTCAATGCATGATTTGCCATTCATTGCTTTAAGTCCTATTTTTGCGTTTCCTTGTCTTTCGATAAACTTAGTCCCTCGGTTTTCGTCTGCAATATGCTCTTCTGATTGTATTGTTAGCGAAAGTGATACGAAGTGCAATTAGCCGAATTATTAACATGTTCGCTTTTGCGGTTAAGAGGCTGCAACCCCAACTACCCACTTAACATTGAATATCCTTTTCCTGTCTTGCTAATGCAGCTTATTGTCGTCTGCTAATGTATTGCCTCTTTTCGTTATCACATGATTTGTAAAACTTTTTCAGAATTTTAGAGACATGCCGTTCCATAAATATGTAGCTTTGAGTGAATCTTAGGGTTTAGTTATGGGCTGATCCCCCACCCTTGGAATATAGTCTTGTTATTTGTATGCCTTCACCAGGGGATCGCTTAGACATTCTTGAAAGTATAGGTGTTTGTTTGGTAGTGACCACGTGAATCCCAAGACTTTGTAACAGTTTTGATATCCTTTCTTTGTTTTTGCTCTACCAGGAATAATGTAATTAATGCTTGCTTTAATTATTGTTGAATTCTTCTCAAGGCCTATAACTTTTAATCTCGCCACCATTGGTTTTTTGGGTGTACCAGTGCTATGAATGTTCTATACCCACCTGAAGCCATGTCACAACAATATTTTAAAGCATTCCAGGCCGTGGTTAAGTCTGATAGTAGTCTTCAGGCTAGGATAAGGTCTGCACCTAATGTGGAAGCAGTTGCTGCTATTGCTGCGGATATGGGCTTTCAACTCGATCCTGATAATGGATTACGTATGTTGCTGTGGGAGCTTCAGGAAGCAGATCTAGAGGGTGGAGACTAATTTTTTATTGATTAATACATTCATTTCTCGATAAGGTCCATGGACTAGATAGCCTGCGTATTAACTCTCCCCTCTAGCTTGGTTGCAAAGTCACCTTTTTGACTTTTAGAGGTTCGTCCCTTTTTTACCAATAATCTTTCTATTGATTGTTTGCCTAAGCGAAGATAGAATTGTCTTTAGTATGTTATTGCTTTAGAGGTTACGAGCTGTTTTTCTTGCGCTAAGTGTAGGCTGTAAGGGTTTATTTGATTATTCTAATGTGTCTCAGAGATAGTTGTTGTTCTATTAGATTTATCGTTTTGATTTCAAGCAGGGATTGAGGCTCTTTTTGTTTTAGTACCATTCATTGCTCATAGGATCTGTTTCTTGAGCTTTTAAGGTAATTGTTGTATCGCAGTTAGGGGGTGTGCCTTGAGTCGAGGCATTCTCTTCAGGCATAAACTTACTCTTCTAGATCCAGGCTTATTGTGTCGAGATGTTCTGTTGTGCATTGAACTTTGTCCCGTCTGGTTTAGGAGTAATGATGGTTATAGATGCTTGGAATTCTCATCATTTTTGGTTTGTGTTTTTGTTCCTTTTTGTTTTATTCTCGATTCCGCTATCAGTAATGTCTTTGTTGGACCTGTGTCATTCTTAAGGCTTGGTTTTTGAGCACGACCACATGACATTTGAGACAATGGCTAACGCATGCGATGTGCGCTTAGATGAAAGCGTGTTTATCAGCACTACATCCCTCTGGCCTGACAGCTCCAGACTTGGTTCCGTTGTCCACGCTGTTTAAGCATTTGGTTGTTTCTGCTAAAGCTTCTTTTAGCCGATTCTTGCTGAACTTTTTGCTTCTTGGGTAGACGCCTTCCTGTTCGTTTCCTGCTTCCCCTGTCATGGTTGTTTCCATCAACCTAGTGGCGGCTTGTTTGCTGAGCCTCTGTGTGATCTTTTCCGTCTCTATAGGACTGCTCCAAAGAAGTTGCACTAGTCCATCTATATCTGCTTTACCAGCCCTAGCTGGATGATGATCAACGAGTTCGACAATTTCGATTTAATGCCTACTATGGCGTTGCTCGGCACCGGTCTGCTCGGTGAGGCGATCGGCCGCCGTCTGCTCGAGCAGGGAGTGACGTTGAAAATCTGGAACGGAACCACAAAAAAATGTGAGCCGCTCCTGAAGCAGGGCGCTGCGCTGATCGAAAACCTCGATGAAGCAGCAAAGGGCTGTCAATCCGTGATCATGGTATTGCATGGCGGGCCCGAGAGTGCAGATGTGATTGCTGAGCTGGGTGACCTCCATACCGACTGCTGTCTGCTGCTCCGAAGTGGATGTGGCCAACCGGCAGTGCAGCTGCCAGCAAGCTGGCTCTCAACCAGCTCATTGCCAGCCTTACCCACGGCTATTCCTTGGCACTGCGATTGGTTCAAGCCTCAGGCTTAGAGGTTGAACGTTTTATGGAGGTGCTTCGCCCATCAGCCCTCTATGCACCAACCGTCGACAAAAAGCTCGACCGGATGCGCTCGAACGACTTCAGCAATCCCAACTTCAGTACCGCCCTGCTGCGCAAAGACTTGCAGCCTTTTGTACGTGAGGCGACCCTGGCTGGGGTGAATGCTGAGGCACTCGCGGGGTTGGTTGAACTCCTGACACGTGGGCAAGGAACCCCGCTGGATGTAGGTGATTATTCAGCGCTTCATGCTTTCACAGGAGGGTCAGTGGAGGAGAAATGAACCTTCTCCATGGGTTGCTTTCTTAGCGTCCTAACTGATACGAACACCGTCCGTAGATAAAAGATCGAATGATCATCCAACCTCTTACCCATTCGTCAATTGCCGCAAGCCGTCTCGGCCTGAAAGGAGCATCTAAGTATTGATCAGCAGGGAAAGTGATCAAAGGGCTGAAGCATAGTTGCATCGATCTTAGCCTCTGGATTGAGCTTCAAAACCATCCATAAAAGCATTGCTGAGCAGGCCTTTTCATCAGCGCCGTAGTCGTATTTCCAGTCTTTAACCATGCCAATGAGCTCATGCTGAGCATTGATGATGAACTCATCTGTCCATTCCTGCATAGCCAAATCGTTCAAATAGTGTCTAGTCTCACAGATCATCTGCTGGAGTGGAGTGGTCTGAATCTGCTGGTCAAGTTGTGTTCCTTGGCTGCCGAGAGAGATCCCGTTGATGACCTCAGACACTTGAGTTCGCCTTCTTTTGTAGCAACTGTGCTACGCCATTTCCAAAAGACCAGTCTTCACGTTGTGTGGGACTAATACTGATGAAGAGGTCTTCTTTGCGAAATCTTGTTTTTCCAGTTCTTCAGGGAGAACACGGAAGAGCTCAATCTTTAACTCCTTTCTTCTGGGTGAAGACGTGATCTGAAGTAGTAGGGGCGGCTGGCCTGATCGCTGAATCGCCTAGATGGTTGACTGATGCGCATTTGTGACTTTCTCGTTCGATAAAAAAATATAAAACCACCATCCATGGGGATTCCCCAAGCTTTCACAAAGTATGAGTTAATCGTGCTTTGAAGCTGATCGATGGCAGCTTCAGTCATCGCTTCAGTAATGTTAATGGTGGTGAGTGGCGTCCTAGGGCTTAAAATCTACGATTCTTTAATATCCTGTATTTATTGCTGGGTATTCTCTATCGTTTGTCCAGTTGTTTAACCTGTTTCTTGGTTCTTATGGAGATTTCTTGGCCCATCGTTCAGATGGCGGCTATATGTTGATTTGGCGCCATAAGACTTCTGATTTTTGTTTGGAGATGGCCGTACCACCTCTTGAAAGTCTTTGATATGTGCATGAATCCTTTCTTTCCAAACGACCGCTGTCGAAGGCGGTCATCATTGTCTTGATTTCTCTTGGTTGAACGATAAAGATGTCTTTTCATTCTTCTTTGGGGTGTTTTGGGGAGGCGGCGGCGATTAAAATGCGAGGTTGATCCCAAGGTTCAGCATTCCTTTGCTTTAAGTCCAATGGCATCTAGAGACACGATTCGGGCTGTATTTGCGGATCCTCAGCTTGACGGGATGGATGGTCTCTATCAAGCGATTGGAGAGATGTTGAAGGACGGTGTTGACTTTGATCGTGCGTATAGCTTGGTTGTTCAATCTGGCACTGATGCCTCTACAACATGGATCAAGTTTTGCGTTCAATCTGCTAGCCGATTCAGTGAACCGCCCGAGGAGTCAGAGTTCCTTGCCGTCTTAGAAGACTATTGCAGGCGACATATTGGAGCTTGAACGGTTTTGTGGATCATTGCTGGGATATGGAGGCTTGATTATTCAAGTTATTTGGATGGCTTCACGAGGTTGTTTTTTGAATCGCTGAAATCCAAGTTTTCGAGAGACGCTAATACTTTCGTTTTGGGTATGTTTTTGGATCAGTTCTTGCTGATTCGTTAAAGGCAAGATTGAATAAATACTTATGCGAGGATTCTTGTCTGTCGGCGATTGTTTACTTGTCTCCTAATCTTCTTCTTCGACTTTGGAGTTTTCTGCTGTCCATGCTCGCTCGAGTGCATTCACGTTTGCACTTCTTTCAGGAGACTCAACGATGACGTTGACGTTTCGCTTGGCAAGAATCAAGCGTACGAGGGAAACCAAAAACCAGTATGCGGTGGCAAACAGCACACTGAAGTAGACGAAACGCACTCTTTCTCCATCGGTGATCCACTGATGCTAAAGGGGCTTTGTGGGGCGTTGCGGCCCTGCAATCCCGTTTTGTTGCAAGCTGCTTGAGGGCTGTCTCCCTTGACCAACGTCCTAGTGACGAGTTTGATAGAACACTTTGGGATGGCAGCGATGCAAGACGATGCTCTTAAAGCGTTGATCTCTGATTTGGGAGAAGGGATCGTGATTGATCCAGAGCTTCTTGAGGGTTGCTCGGTTGCTGCCCATGATCTTGATGACATGGATGCTGCTCAAGCTGCTGAGGTTGCAGCCCACGTGTTTTTCATATTGTTTGAAACCAAGGTTTTGGAGCAGACCGGTGAGAGTGCAGAACCTGAAGAGGGTGAATGGTCTGGCTTAGTGAATGGGTTTCGCTTCGTCATTGAACGGGATGGTGATGGTGACCTTGTGGTGGATTTCAGTGAGGCTCAATCCGTGAGTCCCAGCGATGCTTGAGATTGGGCCCAATATCGGCTTGGAGCTTGTTTGTGACAGCTAGAGCATCAAGGTCGTTGCATGCGGATTGAGAAAGTTGAGCAGGTAGCCGCCTTGATCATTACGGCTGGACTCGTGCTTGGAAATTTTGTGATGTTCACTCCATGGAGGAATGACCTTGACCCTCGCAACCGCCAAGTGGCTCCGCTTCAAGCGCAGCCTGATCGACCATGATCAACCTTATCCCTGGTCTGTTGATAGGGAAGGCTGCGGTACGTCTGGCATGTGGCGAAGCGCGTTGTGATCACGGCTATAAAGCTTTATGCTCTGACTCCTTGGAGATCAAGATTTTGGGAAATTACACAGTTGCCATTCTTGCAACCATTGGTCTTGTGATTGTTTTTACTGTTCCTGTTGTCTGGCAATTTTTGCAGCCCAACGATGATGACTTTGGCGATATCAGTAAAAAGCCAAAGCAGTAATAAAACTGTTTACGATTGTAACTTTGATTGTGTTGCTGTAAAGCCTTAAATTTTCCTGGTTTATTCGCCATTTGAAATGTCTAACCCAGCCGATTAGGTTTGTTGTTCAGAATCATTGGGCATTCTCTCTTCTGGTGTTAGGCACTTTTTAATGATTGGTGATTCTTTACCTGCTTCCAAAGCTCTAATGTCTCGTTCAATGTTTTCGATAAAGAGTTTATTTCCATTGGCTTTGGCAATGCTTAGCACCTTTTTTAATCCCTCTAACAACTTTTCGTAATCGCTCATTGATCCTTTGTGGCTATCGCTAACGATGGATCAACCTTAGGCTTCAGAGCCTTCGTCATCAGATCTTCTCATCATTACAGCCTTAAATCCTTGGATGCTTTTGCTGGTTTGGCAATGCGCCTTTACACCGATGCCAGTGGCTGTTGGCTGCCCCAAACTGTAGAGAGTGAGATCGGAGGCGCTTTGGCAGACGACACTCCACCTGAGTGCTCAGCAGATGCAGGCTGATCTCAGATGCCTGCTTAACAGCCTCAATAAAGGCAGTCTCAACAAGATGCGTGCTTCTTTTGTTTGGCCTTGTGTTGGCTTAATGAGCACCCCAGCCTAGAGCCATGGTCCTTTAGATCTGAAGATAGTTGCTTTTTAGCAGCCTTCCGATCCCCGGTAACAGAGATGGAACCAGCATCAATCAGTGAGCTCGGCTGTCGTATTCAGTGGGAGGCAGGCCTGCTTCCCTTTCAGAAATTTGGAGAATCTTCATGAACAAAGCTGCGATGACCGCTTCTCAGACTCAGCCTTCCCTGATGTCCGTTGGAGCTGCCTCTGAATGTCGTTCTCGCAACGATCGTCAGACATATTTTTCCATCACAAGAAGTCTGGTTCAGGCACAGTTCAAGCTTGATGATCGGGAGTTATCTCGTCGCCTGTGGCAGGAGGTTGCCGATCGTGATCTTGAAGTGGGCCGTATTATTAATCTGATGTATGGATGTTGGTTCCACCAGAATGAGGATGAAATGTTAGAAGTTGACAATCGCCACCTTGAATTGTTTGTTGACTAGCTTGATAATTTCTTGTCTTTAAGTCGACGTATTTAATTGAATTAGATATTTATTTCTCAGGCAATTCGTACCTTTGTTGATAATAATTTTCTTGGTTTTGCCTTGCATGCTTTCTTGAGGCGTTAGCATTTTGTAGCTTTTATCTTTTATGTCTTAATGGGTTCTCAGCGTGCTGCCTTGTTATTAGCGGTTAAGATTTTTTTAATCAAAATCGCGATTTATTGGTTTGCAGAGCTGGTTGTTTGTCAGCTAGACGGAAGCAGGCTCATTTGTAAATTTATTGGGAAGGGTTTCCTGCTTGTGTTGTTAGCTTTGCGATTATGGACTTTGTTGTTTTACCCCAGATATGCAATGTCCTGAAGCTTAGGCGTCACAAACTTGATTTTAAAAATAAACAATATGCTGATAGCGTACAGTGTGTGTTGGATGAATGAGCTGGTAGTTGTTAATTTGTTTCCCGTATTTTTTCCCTTCCTCATTGCTCTAGGCATACGAGATTGTATTGATAGAATCTTTTTATTCAATCGCCTAAAGTATTCCTACTTGTCTACGCACATCTTTGCTGATGATGAGACTGAGTGGCTGCGTAGCGCCGACCTGCAATATGGGCCTCGCTTACAGATCTGAAGTTTCCAACATGGTCGTAATCCACCCCATTGGTTGTTGCAGAGACCGAATAGAGCCTTGATGTAACCTTCTGCACGCACCAATGCATGAAGCAGGATGGTGCCTTTTCGAGAGAATGCATTTTGTCCTCGACCTTGAATGTGTTGAAAGTAAGATAGGATTACTCAGCTGAGGCTCCTCCTTCACGAAAGTCCATTTGGCTTAATTTTTTCTTTGGTATTGTCGTCTTTGATGGTTGTTGGTCTTGTACCAGTGGCCCCAGTGCTGACCATGCTTTTAGGATCTCTTCTTTAATGGCTTGCTCGTTTCAATACGGCTATGGCCTATTGACCCATTCTTTTTGGCGCTGTTTAGGTTTTCCCATGGCTCTTGATCAACTCAAGGCTTTTCTCATCCAGATGCAAGATGACGAGGGGCTCAAATCCACAGTTCTTTCGGCATCAACAGCGGATGATGTAGCCAAAATTGCGGCCAAGCTTGGTTATGAGTTTTCTGGAGACGAGTTGCTACGTCAATCGGGTAAAAAGGTAGGACGCGTGACCGTCTCTAAGCAAGAAACACCCGGCGAATACAATTAATTGATCGCAATTGGGTTAATCTTCCTTTTTTGGGGTTTTGTTTATTCGATTGGTTCTCCATCGATGCTAATTTCAAATTCAATCCCGAATCGATGTGCCGTTGCTCTGAATCGTTTTGCTAGTTCAACAAATAGTTTTTTGACTAATTCGTCGTCAAATTCATAAATCTCTAAATTCGCTGTTTTTGCCATTGCTTGTAAATCTTCTATCAGTTTTTCTACTCTTGATGAAAAAACTTTGCCAAACCGAGCCCGTTTTTCTGTTGACGAATTGAAATCAGGCATCGTTGTCATGGTGTGCTCTCGATCCACATTGTTGCTCTGTGGCTAGTTTTGCATATTTTCTGGTGATCCTTGCATATTGTGTATGCTCACTACCCTATTGATCCGTCTTGAGATGGCTGGAGTGTTTACAACGCTGATTGAAAATCCTCTAACTCGTATCAAGAAAAGGAATTGTCTCTTGTCTCTATTTTTAGTTATCCCAGTCTGATATAAAGTGATGCTCTAATCGCCTGGAATCATTTTCTTTTGACCCTTGAGAAGTTATTTGGCGTATGTTGAAGAGTCCATGTGTTTGATGAGATCAATACACTTACAGCTGTAGGCCCATTCGTTGTCATACCAGGCAACGAGTTTCATGAATCGATCATTCAGTGCCATTCCAGCACCTGCATCAAATACTGATGTTGCACTATCACCGAGCAGGTCATTCGATACCACTTGATCATTGGTGTAGCCGAGAATTCCTTTTAATTCTCCTTCTGCAGCTGCTTTCATAGCAGCTTTTACCTCTTCATAGCTAGTTGACTTTTCCAGATTGACTGTGAGATCAACAACTGATACATCAGGCGTTGGCACCCTGAATGCCATGCCTGTGAGCTTCCCATTCAATTCTGGAATGACCCTTCCAACAGCTTTTGCAGCTCCTGTTGAACTTGGAATAATACTTTGCCCAGCTCCGCGTCCGCCTCTCCAATCTTTGTGTGAGGGACTATCGACTGGTTTTTGTGTTGCTGTCGTTGCGTGGACTGTTGTCATTAATCCGCTAACGATTCCAAAGTTATCATTAACAACCTTTGCTAATGGTGCGAGACAGTTTGTAGTGCAACTTGCATTCGATACGATCTGCTGACCTTGATAGTTTTTATGATTTACACCCATTACAAACATTGGAGTTTCATCTTTTGATGGTGCGCTCATCACAACACGCTTAGCTCCAGCATTGATATGTGCTCTCGCTTTGTCATCTGTGAGGAAAAAGCCTGTGCTTTCAAGGACGTAGTCGGCACCAATATCCCCCCACTTCAGCTGATTTGGATCTCTTTCCGCTGTGATACGGATTGACTTACCATTCACGACTAAATTGTTGTTTTCGACTTTTACATCGCCTGGGAATTTTCGGTGGGTTGAATCATACCGAAGTAGGTAGGCGAGATAATCCACATCGATTAAATCATTCACTGCTACGACTTCAACATCATCCATTGATACCGCCTGGCGAAAAGCCAGGCGACCAATGCGTCCAAACCCATTGATACCAATGCGAATGGTCATGGGTGGTTTCCTAAAAACTAGTTATAGGTGCTGTGCATCTCTTTGCATCTCCTCATTTGAGGATGCTCACATGTGATTGAGTACTATCACTCATACAGCCATTTTCGATGCAGGTCGGTTACTGCTTTGGGCGATTACAGGGTTGTTTTGATGTCACGACAACTTCATCACCAAGATTAATGTTCTTTATTAGTTTGTTGAGCTCTTTGTTCTTCATATTGATGCAGCCACCTGTGACGGGTTTACCGATGCGAGTTTCATCATTTGTTCCGTGAATGGCAAAGCTATACCATCGGTATTTCCCATCGTATTTGTTAAAACTAAAGGGCTGAGGTGTTGATGGTACTGGGGTTAGGCTGATATATCCTGATCCATACTCACCTGTTTCTCCGTCACCTTTGAAGTCTATGGAGTTCATATTATTAAATAAATTTTCTGACAGATAGCTTTTGGTTTTTCCTGATTGTTGGATCAGTGATTCATCCATCTCAAATCTGTCTTTACTCATAATCGCATTAACTTTAAAGGTTCCAAGTGGTGTAACACCTTCCTCAAATGTGCTGCCTATGCATCCCACTCCATTCTTCCCATAGCCCACCTCAAACACCATCCCTTTGCCTTCGTTTGGTGCTGTCCCTTGGCTTTCTTGTGGTCTTAGTTGATTGAGTTCGATTTCGATGGGCTTCTCTCCTTGTGACGAGACCTTTGTTGTGTTTGGTTGCTGCATGCATCCTGAAAGCATGAGAGCTGATGATGTGACCATCAGCATCTGTGCTACACGCATGATCGTTTTGGTGGATTCCCCACATCATGGCGTGGTTTGATGTGAATGCCTGCGATTCAAATGCCTGCGATTGAAATGCCTGCAAAAATGGTTGTGTTCTGAATGTTTTGGATTTGACGCTTCTGATCGCGGCTGCTTTTCTTCTGGGTTTGCTGGCCCTCACTCAGTTTCTTGTTCGCCGTGGAATGTCGAGCGGTGATGAGTAGCTCCACAGTTCGCATATCGTCCAGTTGAAGGCTTTTTACGAAATGGCTCCAGGTGATGCCATTGGCCTGATGATGAACCACCTTCACTTCTATTCATGACTTCACTTCTTTTGGCGGCTGCGTCTCCTGAAACCTTCAGTTGGTCCCCAAAGGTGGGTCTCTTGATGGTTTTATGCAATATTTTTGTGATCTATCTAGGCACGAAAATCTTTAAGGCTGGGGAAGGAACTCAGCTTCCTAATCCTAAATACTTTGGTGGCTTGGGCCTAGAGGCTTTATTGGCTACAACCAGTCTTGGTCATGTGATTGGCTTTGGTGTCATTCTCGGTGTCGGAGCTGCAGGCTTGCTTTAGGTTGTAAGTTCTTTGATCTTAGTTGGATAGAATACAGGCTTAGAAGTTCTCTTCAGTAGTTCGTTGTTTATCGCTATTGAGTGCTTCTTGCCTGGTTCTTCTGGCTTTGATTCATGCAAAAAGTCGATATTGTCATCATCGTATAGGCTGCTTCGCAATTCTTCCTTGATATCTTCACATCACTCCTGTACTAGCAGCCATTTCAAGGACCATACTCTTGGCCACGCCAAGCATTTGTTTCCTTTTGCTTGAGACTCGACTCCAAATGTCATCATGGGTATTTCAATCAGCTCTAGGCTGAAGATAAGTGCTCTAGGGGATTTTCTTAACCATGTTTCACTCTGGTAAGCTGCTAGATCGTAAATCCTCTACGGAGTGTCATTAACGGCCCTGTTGTGACTATGCAATTATATTTGCTTTGAGACTGATTAGAGCCTTTGTTTTACTTGCTTTCTCTGTTGTTGGTTTTTTACTCTTTCTCTCCTGCTTTTTCGTGCCCAGCATGCATTTAGGAAAAACGATTTCGTTGATAAGGATTGTGATTAGGCCTGTCTCCAGCTCCCGAGTTCTGAGCAAGCGCTGAACCTGTAGTACTTGTTATCGCTGGATACAGAATAATCATGCACTTTAGTGCTCCAATCTCAACGGTTTCCTTGTGCCTATTCTCCAAATTGTGCTTTCACCGCGGAATGTATATGTGGGTCGGATTGAGATCAGCAGTGGCCATAGCAACAGTAATTGAATTCCCGTTTATCGTGTGTGGTCGCTTCAAGTAATCCATTCCCCCTTCCTGACTTTATTGATCCTTGATTTTGGAGGCTTGAATATTTTCATCTTTCGCGTTTTGGCTGTATAAGTTTTTGATCTTGACTTCTTCTTGCTATTTTACTTACTCTTTTTAAGTGTTAATTTTCTTATTAGTTTATATTCTTGCCTTCGCTTTGGTTGCATGCGCTTGTCTTGATTGAGGATCTCCAGAGTCGAGTCTTTCCCTTTCGCCCTTTGACAACAGGTCCTGGCTCATGTGGTCTTCGCTTGCACCCGTTTTCTCTCGTTGTTGGTCCACTGCTTGCCGGGGATTGCTTTTTGATTTGTCAGCGTTACACTACCGCCAAATGCCCTGTTCTTATGGACTCGATTGATCTGGATGTGGTGAGTATTCTGGTCTTTGAGCAGCTTCAGAGTTCGGTTGAAAGCGAATCCTGGGCTGAAGCTGCTATGGCTCTTTATAAATTACAGGATCTCGAAGCAGGTCAAAATTTCATTGATCAAGATGACGTTTCTGGTCAAGAATTCTTCGCTGCTTGATCTCGCTAAATAGTTTTATTTTGAGGTTTGTTCGCTAACGGTTTGAACGCTGTCTCTCTTGTAAAGAAAGCAGCAGTCACAAAAGTGCATAGGCTACTGAGTCCCACCCAAATTCCTAGATAGATTGGATTTCCGCTGGCGCGAGCGATTAGCACAGCAGCAATCAATGGCGTTGTTCCACCAAACCATCCTTCGGCGAGGTTGTACGCCAAGGCCGTCCCCGTGCAGCGCACTTCTGCTGGCATCAGTTCCACATTGGCAGGGCCTTTGCCACCGTCCACCAGCGCAATTGCCAGCGTGAATCCCAGTTCCCCGCGAGCGATCGATGCTGGGTCTTGGCTGTGGATCAACTGCAGGAATGGAATCGCTCCAATGCAGAGCAGGGCTGCTCCACCCATCAACATCGGACGTCTGCCGATGCGGTCTGAAAGCCAGGCTGTGATTGGGTAGAGCAACAGCAACACGGCCATCACATCCGTATTCAGGCTGAGAGCAAGGCTGTTTGAGATTCCATCTACATCTTCCACATAGGTCACTAAGTAGACGTAGACCGCATAAAAACCAACGCTGCTGGCAATGTTGAGCGCTAAAACTCTGAGGAAAGCAGGACGGTGGACTCCCAAGGTTGAAGCGAGCGGGGTCTTGGTTGTTTCGGGTGTTTTGTCTTCCCCGATGCCCGTTCGAATAATTACTCCCGTTAGGGCCACCAAGGAGCCCAGGGCAAAGGCCACTCTCCAACCCCAAGCATCGAGTTGCGTTTGTGTGAGTGTTCTCGTGAGCAGATCACCAAAGGCCGACCCCATCAGCATCCCCAACACAGACCCCCATAGCCCCCAAATGCTGTAGAAGCCCCGTTGTCGATCCGGAGCGGCTTCGGCAAGAAAAATGATTGAGGTTGTGTACTCACCGCCTGCTGAAATTCCTTGCAGAAGGCGTAAAAGCACTACGGCAATCGGCGCTGTAATTCCGATCTGGGCATGGCTGGGTAAAAACGCCATCGCCACAGTTGGGATTGCCATTGCAATCACCGACAGGGTTAGGGCACGGCGACGTCCAACCAAATCGCCGATCCGGCCATACACAATTCCTCCCAGTGGACGGACGATGAATCCTGCAGCAAAGGCTCCAAAGGCACCAATCAGTGACGCCGTTGGGTTGGTTGAGGGAAAGAATTGTTGGCCAATCACCGTGGCGAAGTAGCCATAGAGCGCAAAGTCGTACCACTCCATCACGTTGCCGATCAGGCCGGCGATTAAGACCCTTGCTTTGGAAGGCGTTTTCGATCCCTTTTCTTGTTCTTTAAGCATCCAATCAGCAGCCCCGATTCTCCACATTGGACGACCGGGCAAGTTTGAACTCACGTGGCTAGAGAGTGTTCAAACTCCCTAACGCTGATGTGCCTTCTGGCTGCTCTGGGCCTTTACGTTCCCAGGTTGATTCTGATTCTTCTCTGGTTTGTGAATGCGCCCTTTGTGCTTGGACCCTTCAGTGGAACACCCCTCCCAGCTTTTGTAGCGCCCTTGATTGGTTTGGTGATGTTGCCCACCACCACCTTGGGATACTGCTGGGCGAGTGCCTCCTATGGCGGGATTAGTTCGTTTAGCGGGCTTTTAATTGTTGGTATTGGTTTGTTAATTGATCTTGGTTTGATCGGTGGCGGGCGAGGAATTGCCCGTCGTTAATGATGAGGACTAAACCTTATTAAGGTGTTCCCAATCCTTCAATACAAATTGTGCTTGCTTTAGGTTGCCAAGCCTTGATCAATGTTGCGTTGGCTTCGCACTGATCTCTGGACGTTTGTGGAACTTTTTCCAGTGCAGCAGTGGTGCGATGGGCTCCATAGGTGGCCCAGGTGATGATCAGCCAAGTGATCGGTTCCATGAAGAGAGAAGCGAATTCTCCTTCTAGCTTGTCGTCTTGTGCTGCCCAACTGTGGACTTCTTCTTGGTTTTTGGTTTACACAAGGATATCGTCTTCGATTAGCCAGCCTTTGAGGATCAGTTCTGCTTTTTTTGGTTCGACGTTTGAGGCTGGTACATCAACCATCAAAAACACACCATTGCGGTTGCAATAAAGCCGTCTTAGTCCAATCACGTGAGCGATTCCTGCTTATGCAATTCCATGTTGTTGAGGGTTGCCTGAATCTTCAGTAGCGGCTGAGACCAAGCACGGATCGTTCGATTGAATTAGCTGTCGCTGATGTCATGCAATCTGTCGATCAACAGGTCAACATCGGTTGCATTTCCACCATCCTCAGCCCAGGCTTCTGGATGAATCCTGTCTTGAATTTGTTGATTGAGTCGCGTTGCGTTGCGCAGATTGAGCAGGGTTTGATTGCTGGCTGTTTGCGTTGTTGCGGTTGCACGCGTTGAGGATGTTTGTTGGAGATTGCTTTGTTCGTCTCCGATCAAGTGGCAAGCGACCTGCCTTGTGCTTCCGAGCTGGCGATGCTCCCAGAGATACACCGCCTGCCAGGTGCCCAGCAGCAGACGACCGTTTTGAACGCTGAGCGTCATGGTTTGGCTGGTGAGTGCCGTTCGGATGTGTGCAGGCATGTCGTCATCGCCTTCATCGTCATGGAGGTAACGGCGACGTTGACCTTGGGCATCTGCTGGCCCTCTCCCGTCCTGCGGGACAACAGCCTCCATCCAAGCGGCTAAATCACTGAGGACGCGTGGATCTGCGTTTTCGTTGATCGTGATGCTGCAGCTGGTGTGCAGACAGGTGAGGTGCAACACCCCTTGCGCAATGTCCTTGCTTTCGAGCCAGGTTTCGATCTGTTCATTCAGCCTCGTAAACCCTTTCCCCTTCGTTTGGATCTGGAGTTGCGTCAAGGACTGTGCAAGGGTCATCACGGCGCGATCCAGAGATGTCCACGGTTTAGCCGTGTTGAATCATTCTGAGCTTCAAGCGTGCGTTTCTAGTCGTACAGGCTCTCCTGGTACTGGAGTGACAACGCGTGGATCATGCTGTTCTTTGATCTCCGCCCCACTGAGGAGGGCACTGATCAATCCGCTGAAGGTCACGTCTCCGCCCGTTGTACTGGCGAGCACCGTGCGAGGAGTGAAGCGTTCGATCAAGTCTGGAAGCACGCTTGCGCCAGTGATGAAGTCTCCGGCCAGTGGTAGTCCGAGGTCGATCACCGGCGTAATCACGGTGTCGACAGGTCGGGTGGCGAGCGTGGGATCAAGAACGCCATGGGGCTCGAGATAGAGAGAGCCACCGGTCCAATCAAGCAGGTATCCGTTTTCCACATTGGGAACCGCTGCTCCAGCTGTGGCCTGGATGCTGATGCCCTTCACGGTGCAGCTTTCACCAGGCTTGAGGGTTTCAATCTGTTCAAAACCCAAACGTTTCACCACCTTTGCTGCAGCTCCTGAACCCACTACGGGGAGGGTGCGTGGCAGCAGTTTCAGGCTGGGTTGATGGGCATGGTCCGCTAACCCTTGGGTGAGTAGGAGAAGGTCAAGATTCTCCGGAACCGGCCAGGGGTGAGGCAGTTCGCCGCGCAACATCCAAGCGCCAGGCGGAAACACCAAGGGACCACTAAGCCAGGGGTCGACTAGCACCCGACAATTAGCGATTTCTAAAAGCCAGCCATTGGCACCGAAGTACGTTGCTTGCGCGGTCATGACTGCTCTTTGGGTGGGGGCTGAAGCGATTCATCGAGGCCAAGATCGATCTCGCCGATCCAAGCCACCATGGCCAAAAGGGCAAGAACGGAGCCGATCAGTGGAACCAAGCGCCGCGCTTTCATGAATGCTTCGTGAGTGGCTGAACCGTAGAAGGGCGTTGGCCTGTCCCGCGAGTTAGGAGAGAACGGCCAAGGCAATGCCGCTCACGGCCAGGAGTGATGCGCACACTCCAGCTGCGCGTGGATGATCGCCTTCCGGTGCTGCCACCAACAACGCCATCACGGGGGCTGTACTGAGAACCGTGATGCCGATGCCAAGGGGTAATTGCTTCAACACCACCTGCTGCAACACAATCCCCACATTGGTGCCGAGCAGGGTGGCGATGAGCACTCTTGGCCAGCGTTTGTGGTTGGGTCGAGGCTTGGGAAACAGCGTGCGAAGCCGCAGCCAAGGCAATAAGAGAAGCAGCCCTCCCAACAGGCGCGTTGCTGCGCTTTGCCATGCCGTTAAATCTGTGCTGATTAAAACGCTGCGGGAGACGGCTGCTCCGCTGACGCCACACAACACGGCGAGGAGAGCAAACACAATCCCCTGCCATTGCACGTTGCGCGCGCGATCCAGCTGGCGCGTTCCGTCCGGTGGACTTTGACGCGCCACCAGCAACACCGAAACGGACACCATCGCGGCTCCTAGCCAAGCTTGAACTTCAATGCGTTCGCCTATCACGACAAGGCCGCCGAGGGCTGCGATCAAGGGGGCAAGCGACTCAAGTGTGAGGGTGCGTCGTGTGCCAAGACGACGCAGGGCAGCCAGATAGAAGCTGTCTCCTAAGGAGATCCCTAGCCCACCGCTGATCAATAGCCAGAGCAGTGCTTGGCTCTCAAGTTTCCATGGCAGGAACAACAGAACCGGAAGTAGCAAAGCACAAGCGATTGCGTTCTTGAGCCCGTTCAGTTCGAGCGCCGTGAGTGAGGTGGATAGGCCACGCCAAAGGCTGCTGGCCAGGGTCCAAGCCAGCGCTGCGACCAACCCCGCGATAACGCCCATTGATCAATTACCAGTAGGGGTCTGTGGCGAATTCCACGGAGAGGGATCCTGAGGTTGATGCAGGCACCGTGCTGATACAGGCACGCACCGTTTGCCCATTCACGTCGATTTCGCAGGCGCCACAACTTCCCCCTAAGCAGCCCGTTGGAATGTGGATGCCTGCCGCTTGAGCAGCCTCGAGCCAGTCATCGCCTTTGGAACAATGGCTTTGGCTTCCGTTGGGCCATTGGATCGTGATGGCGGACTGTTTGTTCTCCATCGCTGGGTTAAGGGAAAACGGCACCCTGTGATGGATGCAGAGTGCCCTATTTGATTGTTGAAATCACCTTAACGAGCCTTTGAAACAACAAGGTTTCAAGCTTGTGGGCTGCTGCTGAGTAGGGGCTCGATGTTGATGTGTTGCTCGAAGGCATCAGCGAGGCGATCGAGCAATGCTTCCCGCTGCCGGCTGTGGTGCGGTTGTTGTTCACTGAGCGGCGGCAATCCCTTGCGTGCTCTCAGCTGATTCAGCCAGCGTCGCCGCCAAGGGCCACTTTCAAACACCCCATGCAGATAGGTGCCTGCCACAAACCCTCCTCGCTCGCTGATGGGAGTCACCCAGCCAAGCTCAGCATCAAGGCACAACGGTTGGCAGGGTTCAGATTCTTTGCTGGCGGTGCGGCCATGGTGGAGCTCAAATCCTTCGAGTTTGAGAGCGCTGCTTCCAGCGGGCCATCGGGCCACACTGTTGCGCTGCCGGAGCGCCTTGTCAGCGGAAAACACGGTACGAAGCGGCAGGAGGCCTAGGCCTGTATGGCTGTTGTTGACCGATTGAGCACCGCCTTCCAGACCCTCCGGATCGCAAAGCTCCTCGCCCAGCATCTGCATGCCGCCGCAGATGCCAAACACATGGCCACCACCGGCGCTGTAGGCCTGAAGAGCTGCGCCCAGGCCACTGCTGTGAATGGCGGCAAGGTCACGGAGCGTTTGTTTGCTGCCTGGGATCACAACGGCATCTGGCAAGCCAAGTTCCTCTCCTGGGGCGACCCAGCGCAACTGAACCGTGGGCTCGGCTTCCAGTGGATCGAGGTCAGAGAAGTTGCTGAGGGACGGCAGTTTGAGCACAACAATCTCGAGTTCGGCGCTACGTTTGCGCCCGCGTCGCTCGAGCAGGTCGAGGGAATCCTCCGGCGGGAATAGCTCATCCAGCCATGGCATCACTCCCAACACCGGGACACCTGTATGGGCCTCAAGCCAGCGTTGACCTTCGTCAAACAGTTCACGCCGGCCGCGAAAACGATTGATCAACAGCCCTTTGATGAGCGGCCGTTCCACCGGGCGGAGCAGATTCAGTGTGCCCACGATTTGCGCGAACACGCCTCCCCTTTCAATGTCTGCGACGAGAACGCAATGCGCTCGTAGATATTGAGCAAGGCGCAGGTTGGTGAGATCACGCCGTTGAAGATTCACCTCCACCGGGCTTCCAGCGCCCTCGAGCACGAGGCGTCCGCCTGGATGGCTGCTCTGCAATGCATCTAAGCCCTCACGAATCACTTTCCAGCCCGGCTTGAACCAGTCGCGGTAATAGTGCTCAGCGCGAGCAGATCCCACACTGCGGCCCAAGTGAATCAGCTCACTAGTTGAGTCTCCCTGAGGTTTGAGCAACACTGGATTCATAGCGCACACAGGCTCAAGCCCCGCTGCCCAGGCCTGAAGGGCTTGGGAGTAGGCCATCTCACCGCCGGTTGGATCGACCCAGGCGTTGTTGCTCATGTTCTGCCCTTTGAACGGCAGCGGCGTTTCTCCTCGACGGCGCAAGACCCTGCAGAGCGCAGCAGTCATCAACGATTTTCCGGCACCACTGGAGGTGCCCAGCACCATGAGAGCAGGGGGAGACTTCACAGACGCGGACGATGGCGGCGAAGCCAGTGATGCATTACTTGTAGCGCATCTGCGTTTGGAATCTCTCCATCCCAATCGTCCAGGAGGTCTCGCCCCATCGGAGTGAGCCGCACTCGTTCTGTGAGCCCTTGGCCATCCACTTCCCGGCGAAGCACGCCCACTTGGATCAACCAGATCAAGTCATCCTCTGTTTTTGAACGAGAGAGAGGTTTGCGGCTGATGGCCATCCAATTCTGTTGGTTGCTCAGTTGCGTGCTGCTTCTGGCTTCGTGTTCCAGTTCGGCATAAAAGGCGTGGCGAAACGGCAGACAGCGCATGGCCTGACGTGCCCGTTTCAAGGCTCGTGCCGATACCAGGGAGGTGGATGAGGTCACGACCTTGCTGCTTCATCTTTCATTCTCCTCCCGTTTCATTCCGAGCGTGGCTGTGACCAACATCAAACTGAAGGACGTTGCTTGTTTGTTGTGTTGCTGTTGGCATCCGCGTCTCCAGCCAGGCGCCGTCTGTTGGAGCAAGCTCAGATTGCCCATCAGGTGATGGTGAGCGGCGTGGATGAAGATCAGATTCAGCACCCTGATCCAGCTCAGTTGGTGCAGTTACTGGCTGAGGCCAAGGCATCAGCGGTGAAGCTCAAAGTGGAGCAGAGCGCGGAGCTCAGCCCATCCATCAAGGCCGTGCTCGGTTGTGATTCGGTGCTCGCGTTTGAGGGCGAGGTTTTTGGCAAGCCAAGGGATGAGGCAGAGGCCATCAGTCGCTGGCAACGGATGCGCGGCAAATGGGCTGAATTGCATACCGGACACTGTTTAGTGCTTCCATCCTTTGCACGTTCAAGGGCAGGTGAAGCCGCTGAGATGCAGCGCAGGTGTGTCACGACCCGTGTGCTGTTTGCCAATCTCACGGATGCGGAAGTGAAGGCTTACGTCGCCTCAGGCGAACCTTTGCAGTGTGCTGGAGGTTTTGCGCTGGAAGGACGCGGAGGTTGCTGTGTGGAGCAACTCAATGGTTGTTATTCGAATGTGATCGGCCTTAGCTTGCCGCTGCTCCGACGTTGGCTGGCGCTCTCTTAATACCGTTGTCATTTTCCTCTGGGCGTAGCTAAGTCAAAGACAGTTGTCGCATCGCGCGCACCATGACCCGTCTGCTTCGCCGCTGCTTTGCCTTGATGATCGTGACGGCTGGAGTGGCGCCTGCGTTTGCCTTTGAACCCCTTCAAAAATCTTTTGATGCAACGCCTCAAGACGCATCCAGTGAGCTCAGTGTTGATGATGTGAACTTCTCTTCTGATGAGCTGAGGCAGGCGGAATCCTTAACGGTGACACCAGCAGCTCCTGGAGAAAAAGGCCGGGCACCGAAGGGATATTCCCTGTTGGATGTGGGATTTTGAGCCTGTTGCTGATTTGTCGATCTGTTTTTGGCCAATAAAAAACCCTCACCTTGCGGCGAGGGTTGAGACAGGTGATCAGAGAATGATCAGTCGAGATCAGGCATGGCCAACGTGGGCTCTGCTTGACGATCGATTCCTTTTTCGAAACCAGCAGCAGCAGCGCGGGCGCGGCCTGCATGCCAGAGGTGACCAACAAGGAAGAAGAAGGCAAGGATGAACTGCGTCGCGGCAAGCCACTGACGGATGTTCACGAAGTTCACCGAGTTTGGCTCGGTGATGATGCCTCCAACAGAGTTGATCGACGCGTTAGGAGCGTGGGTCATGTATTCAGCGGCACGGCGAACCTGCCAAGGCTGAATATCGTTCTGAAGCTTGTCGAGGCTCAGGCCGTTGGGTCCACGAAGGGGCTCCAACCAAGGGCCACGGAAGTCCCAGAAACGCATCGTTTCACCACCAAAGATGATCTCACCGGTTGGTGAACGCATCAGGTACTTACCAAGACCCGTTGGGCCCATGGCTGAACCGATGTTGGCTCCCATGCGTTGGTCACGCACAAGGAAGGTGAAACTTTGGGCTTGGGAGGATTCGGCGTTGGTCGGGCCGTAAAACTCCGAAGGGTATGCGGTGTTATTGAACCAGATGTAAGCCGAAGCGATGAAGCTCATGAAGCTCAGAGCGCCAAGGCTGTAGCTGAGGTAAGCCTCACCATTCCAGATGAAGGCGCGTCGCACCCAGCCGAAAGGCTTGGTGATCACGTGCCAAATACCACCGAAAATGCAGGTCAAACCAAGCCAGATGTGGCCACCGATGATGTCCTCCATGGAGTTCACACCGATAATCCAGCCTTCGCCACCAAAGGGAGCGCGGAACAGATAACCGAAGATCACACCGGGGTCGAGGGTGGGGTTCGTGATTAAACGAACGTCTCCACCACCTGGAGCCCAGGTGTCATAAACGCCACCGAAGAACATGGCCTTGAAGACCAGGAGCAGGCAGCCCACACCCAAAAGGATGAGGTGATAACCAATGATGTTGGTCATCTGGTTTTTGTCGCGCCAATCCTGGGAGAAGAAAGTGGAGTAGTTCTCCAAAATCTCTGGACCACGAAGAGCGTGATACAGGCCGCCGAGTCCAAGCACGGCAGAACTGATTAGGTGCAGAACACCAACAACAAAGAAGGGGTAGAGGTTGGTGACCTCTCCGCCGGGACCAACGCCATAGCCAAGAGTGGCCACGTGTGGGAACAGGATCAAGCCCTGCTCATACATCGGCTTATCGAAGGTGAAATGACTCACCTCGAACAGCATCATGGCGCCAGCCCAGAACACCATCAGACCAGCGTGGGCCACGTGGGCACCTAGCAGTCGGCCAGACAGGTTGATGAGACGAGCATTACCGGCCCACCAGGCAAAGCCGGTGGAGTCGAGGTCTTTACCGCCAGTGGCGATAAGACCGGAATTAAAGGGCGTTTCCACGGGGCAGAACCTCTTCAGGGAAGACGAAGTTTTCATGCGGCTGGTCAGCCGGTGCCATCCAGGCACGCAGACCTTCATTCAGAAGAATGTTCTTCGTGTAGAAGGTTTCAAATTCAGGATCCTCAGCAGCGCGGATTTCCTGTGACACGAAGTCATAGGCACGCAAGTTGAGTGCAAGGCCGATGATGCCGATGGAACTGGTCCACAAGCCCATCACTGGCACAAACAGCATGAAGAAGTGCAGCCAACGCTTGTTGGAGAACGCAATTCCGAAGATTTGGCTCCAGAAACGGTTGGCGGTGACCATTGAATAGGTCTCTTCTTCTTGGGTGGGTTCGAACGCCTTAAAGGTGTTCGACTGTTCACCATCCTCAAAAAGAGTATTTTCCACGGTCGCGCCGTGAATGGCGCAAAGCAGTGCACCGCCAAGAATGCCGGCCACTCCCATCATGTGGAATGGATTCAGGGTCCAGTTATGGAAGCCCTGGAGGAACAACAGGAAGCGGAAAATTGCAGCCACACCGAAGGAGGGTGCAAAGAACCAGCTGCTCTGTCCCAAGGGATACATCAGGAAGACACTGACGAACACCGCAATCGGACCTGAGAAGGCGATGGCGTTGTAAGGACGAATGCCGACGAGACGAGCAATTTCAAACTGACGGAGCATGAAACCGATCAGTGCAAAAGCGCCGTGGAGAGCAACGAAAGCCCAAAGGCCTCCAAGTTGTATCCAGCGGACAAAATCACCCTGGGCTTCTGGGCCCCAGAGCAACAGCAAGCTGTGACCCATCGCATCAGCGGGGGTGGACACAGCAGCGGTCAAGAAGTTGCAACCTTCGAGGTACGACGACGCAATGCCGTGGGTGTACCAGGAAGTTACAAAGGTGGTTCCCGTTAACCAGCCACCAATCGAGAGGTAGGCCGTGGGAAGAAGAAGAATGCCGGACCAGCCGACAAAAACAAATCGGTCGCGTTTGAGCCAATCATCGAGGACGTCGAACCATCCCCGCTGCGGCATGCGACCTGCAGCGATCGTCATGAATTGAACGTTGCGGTTAACCCGCATGCATTGGGTTCCCGGCGACCTTAACAATCTTGTTGGGTCATTCGGGGCTTAGATGGCTCAGCTGAAACCCGTTGTATCGGAATGCATCTTCTGGGTTTCTTTCGATTTGAGTCCTCGTTTCGTGGCAATGCTTTGTAGCGGGCTCAGCTGATTGGCTTCGCAGTCCAAAATGACCTTTGATTTTGGGCTTTGATGGCCGCTGAACTGCTCGAACAACCCGTCCTCGGCTCGCGCCGGCTTTCGAACATTCTCGTTGCCTTGATGGTGACGATTGGCGGTATTGGTTTTCTGTTTGCTTCTCTCTCCAGCTACTTGGGTAGGGATCTCCTCCCCCTGGGCCATCCCGCTGGCTTGGTGTTTGTTCCTCAGGGACTGGTCATGGGGTTGTACAGCCTTGCGGCTGCCCTTCTCGCCACCTATTTGTGGGCCGTGATCACGATCAACGTGGGCTCGGGTAGCAACCGTTTTGATCGCTCCGCAGGTGTGGTGACCATCTCAAGGCGTGGATTTCGTAAGCCGATCAGCGTTGAGATCCCCATGAAAGACATCCAGGCGGTGAAAGTTGAGGTGAGGGATGGCTTCAACACCCGGCGCCGGGTTTCGCTGCGTGTTCGCGGAAGGAGGGACATGCCCCTCACCCGTGTTGGTGAACCCCTCCCGCTGGCCCAGTTGGAACAGGACGGAGCCGAGTTGGCACGTTTTTTAGGTGTCAATCTCGAAGGACTTTGATCTTCTTTCCTCTCATGCAGCGCTCAATCATGCGGACGCTTTTATCTCTTGCTGTCTGCTTGCCACTTCTTGTTGGTTGCTCTCAGTCCAATACAGCGTCAACGGCTTCAGTCCCTACGGGCTGCAGTCAGGCCAGTAGTCCTTGTCTTCAGGGGAAGGCCAATGTGGAACTCACAACCACCCGTGGGGTGGTCAAGCTTGAACTCGATGGTGATGCGGCACCTGTGACCGCTGGCAATTTTGTGGACCTTGTCAAAAGAGGTGCGTACGACGGCACCGTGTTTCACAGGGTGATTCGTGAGCCTGTGCCTTTTGTGGTGCAGGGTGGTGACCCCACATCCAGTGATCCGAATACCTCAAAATCTCAGTACGGAACAGGAAGTTTTGTGGATCCAGACAGTGGGCAGGCGCGATTCATTCCCCTTGAGCTGTCGTATCAAAATGAAGATCAGCCGCGCTACAGCCGCCAGAGCACCAATCCCAGTGATCTGCAGCAGCTCACGCTGAGTCATGAGCGTGGCGCTCTTGCCATGGCTCGCTCCCAATCTCCCGATTCGGCCAGCGCTCAGTTTTATATAGCCTTGAAGCCTCTGCCTGAGCTGGATGGCCGGTATGCCGTGTTCGGTCGTGTGACCGATGGCTTGGAAGTGGTGGATGCGATTGAACAGGACGACAAATTGATCAAAGCCAAGCTGCTCACCCCAGGCCTTTGATGTCAGCCATCAAGCGGGCACGCGCCCGCCGCTGATGGCGGCTTTGAGCAATTCGGTGTTCACCCCTGAAGCGCGCTCCAGGGCCACCTTTCCGGTTCGGGCGATTTCCAGGATTCCGTAGGGAGCCATGAGGCGCTCCAGGGCCACCAATTTGCCTGGGTCTCCCACCACTTCCAGGGTGAGCGCGTCATCGGCAACATCCACCACTTTGGCGCGGAACACCTGCACCAACTCCAGAATGGCGCCCCGCTGTTCAGCTGGAGCTGACACCTTCATCAGCATCAGCTCCCGTTCCACCGCGGGCAATTGCGAGAGATCGAGCACCTGAAGCACGTTCACCAGCTTGTCGAGCTGCTTGCTCATTTGCTGCAGGGTATGTTCGTCGCCTTCCACCACCATGGTGAGCCGCGACTGTCCATTGGTTTCAGCAGGACCGACCGCCAAGCTGTCGATGTTGAAGCCGCGTCTGGCGAAGAGGCCGGCGATGCGGCTCAGTGCGCCGGATTCGTCCTCCACCAGGACGGACAGGGTGTGCTTCATGCCCGTTGCTTTGCGTCCAGCTCGCTTGTTCTTCCTAAATTAAGGTCCAGCCAGCGCAAAAGCTCTTGATGGAAATGTTCGGGGCTTTCATCGTGGGGACAATGTCCACTTCCCTCGAGCACGCGTAGCTTCAGCCAGGAATGCTGCTGCTGCAGTTTTTCGCCGATGATCAAGGGCACGAATCGATCCTGTCGTCCCCAAAGCAATAAAAGGGGAACAGGTTGGTCATGCCCGGCTAACCGCTCCAACAGCTCCGGTGCCGTGGCCCCGCGTGGACGTAAGGCCATGCCAACACTCATGGCGCGGAGGCTGCGTGCGGCGGTGCGGCGTCGGGCTGGGCTGGCAATCAGCTGATGCAATTCCCGGTCTGAGCGGATCGAGTGGCAGTAGGCCCCTTGCAGGCCCATGCGCAGCAGAGCTGTGCGGCTGATCAAGGGGACGATGAGTTCTAGAGGCAGCAACCGGCAGAGCAACCCAACCGTGTGTCTTTTGAGTTGGCGCAGCCGGCGTGGCTGACGTCGTGGCAATGGCTGCATGAGGGCGGGGTCCGGCAGCGGTGCTGCAACCACGGCTGTGACCCACTCCGGACGAAAGACCGCAGTGGTGAGGGCGGTGAGGCCTCCCAGGGAATTACCTACCAACACAGCGGGTTGTTGAACCACCTGCTCCAGAAATGCTGCCAACTGCCGCGCCCAAAGACGGTTGTCCAAGCGGATATGGGGATGAAGCCCTGGTTGTTCGGAGCGGCCGAAACCGATCAAATCAAGTCCGTAAACCCGATATCCAGCCTTGGTGAGAGGCGCTGCGTTGTGACGCCAATGGCTGCTGCTGGCACCGAACCCATGCAGCAGAACCATCGCGGGAGCTTTGGGATCACCGAGTACGCGCCAGTGACAGCGGTAGCCCTTCCAGGTCCATACAGCGCTTTCGCCCCAATCGGCACCCTTGGAGGCAGGCTGAAGAGCAGTTGCGTGCACACGCCTGACGGAGTTGAACGTTCACTATCGCGAAGGGATGGCATCGGTGCGGACCGGGGCTGGTTTTTTTCGCCCCGACTCCAGACCGGCGCGAGACCTCTCCGTCTTGGTCGCCGCCTCAACCTTGGTGGGCGCCCCCAGGGATCGCCCCCTGCGCTGGCTTGACCTTATGGCTGGCTGCGGGATTCGTTCTCTGCGCTGGGGACTGGAGGCAAGGGGAGCGTCCGACCAGCCTGTGGACCTTTGGGTGAATGACGCGGATCAAGAGCGTGGGCCCCTGCTAGCCGCCAATCTCGAACCGTTGCACGCCTGTGATGGGGTTTCGCTCAACTTGAGCCATCAGCCGGCGGAGCGGCTGCTGCGCGAGGCCTATCTCGAGCATCGTTTTTTTGATCTGATCGATCTCGATCCTTTTGGCTGCCCGAATGTTTTGCTCCAGTCCACGCTCCAGGCGATGCGTTTTGGCGGTGTGCTGTTAGTTGCGAGCACCGACGGTCGCTCACCCACGGGGCATGACCGGTGTGCGGCTGTGCGTCGGTTTGGTGCAGCCGCTCGTGCCCACCCTTCGAGTTGGGAGCTGGCGTTGCGGCTGCAATTGGCTGCTCTCGCCCGTGAGGCTTGGCTACTGGGACGCGGTCTTGAGCCCTTGTTCAGCTTCAGCGATGGCCGCACGTTTCGTGTAGCGGTGCGGATGCGCCAGCGGATTCG
The DNA here is from genome assembly GCF_014279555.1 of Synechococcus sp. SYN20. Classification (NCBI taxonomy): domain Bacteria; kingdom Bacillati; phylum Cyanobacteriota; class Cyanophyceae; order Synechococcales; family Synechococcaceae; genus Synechococcus; species Synechococcus sp. SYN20. The sequence continues at coordinate 896,974 of NZ_CP047959.1, forward strand.
TTCGGGTGAGGAGCAGCAGCTTGGCTTCCTAGCCCGTTGTGACCGCTGCGGGGATCAGGCTGTTCAAGCGATGTTGGACCTGCAGGGCTGGAGACCCTGCGCCTGTACCGATGGCTGCGGACGCTGGGCGGTGAGTGGTCCGCTCTGGATTGGTCCGCTTCAGGATGGTTCCCAGATCAACGGGCTGTTGGAGATCAGTGATCGCTTGGATGCAGCGTTGAGCAAGGGGTTGCCTGAGGGGCAAGACCTGACCCTTGCCCCTCGCAGCAGGCGGCTGCTCGACGGATTGATGGCGGATCCAGGTCAACCGGCCTGTTGCTGGTCAACGGCTGAGTTATCTCGACGGCTTCAGCTCAAAGGGCCACCGGCGATCGAGCCTTTGGTTGCCGCTCTTCTGGCCTCCGGGCACAGCGCCTCCGTGAGTGGTGTGATGGCTGGGCAGGTGCGAACCAATGCCCCTCTCGGCATTTTGTTACGACGATGCAGCGAATTTGACGGGAAAGATCGTTAAATAGATGTTGATTGTGAATCCCGTTTCATGGCTTCGGAAATTTTCGGAATTGCTGTCGTGTTCTGGGTGTTGATTCCCGTGGGCCTCGCTGGTGGTGCCTTGCTTTTGAAACTTCAAGGCGACTGATCGGCGCGACAGGCCTTTGCTCCCTTTAGGCTCCACGCTTGCAATGACTGACCCGATGCAAGTTCTGGTGGTTGGTGGGACAGGAACGCTTGGCCGTCAAATCGCAAAACAAGCGATTGATGCTGGCCATAAAGTGCGTTGCGTAGTGCGCTCACCTCGAAAGGCAGCCTTCTTACAGGAGTGGGGTTGTGAGCTCACCCGAGGCGACCTTCTTGAGCCGGCCAGTCTTGATTACGCACTCGATGGCATTGATGCGGTCATTGATGCCGCTACCAGCCGGCCAACGGATCCCAACAGCATTTACGAGACTGACTGGGAAGGAAAGCTCAACCTGCTCAGGGCTTGTGAGAAAGCCGATGTGAAGCGGTTCGTGTTTCTCTCCCTCTTGGGTGCTTCTAATCACCGCAATGTCCCTTTGATGGACATCAAGCACTGCACCGAGCGCTTGCTGGAAGAGTCAGATCTTGACTACACAATCCTGCAAGGAGCGGCGTTCATGCAGGGCGTGATCAGTCAATTTGCCATTCCAATTTTGGAAAGCCAAACGGTCTGGGTGAGTGGTAGTCCAACCCCGATCGCTTATATGAACACGCAAGACATGGCTCGTTTTGCTGTTGCGGCCGTTGATCATCCAGAAACGATCCGTTGTTCTTACCCTGTCGTTGGTCCCAAAGCCTGGAACACCGGAGAAGTGATTCAACTCTGTGAGTTGGCGAGTTCTCGCTCGGCAAGGGTGTTTCGCGTGCCTGGAGCCTTGCTCAATCTGATGCAAGGCATCTGTTCTTTCTTTGAACCAGCCGTGAATGTGGCAGAGCGCCTTGCCTTTGCTGAAGTTACAGGTGGTGGTGGCTCCCTTGATGCACCGATGGAGGCCAGTTATCGCGCTTTCGGCTTAGAGCTCGACCAAACCACGCAGATGGAGACCTACATCCGTGAGTACTACGACACGATCTTGAAGCGCCTCAGGGATATGGAGGCCGATCTCGACAAGAACGCCAAGAAAAAGCTGCCCTTCTAAGCGCATTGACGCAAGAGTGGTGTGTTTGTACTATCCACTCGTTAGGATTGATTAGTTTTTGGATCGTCATCATGTCTGTCGCCCAAGTTAAAAATCTTCAGCGACGGCTCGACAATCTCGCCCGGGAAGCGGAAACCGAGCTCAACCGAGCCTGTGGTCATGAGCTTTGGCAAAGCGTTGGTTTTGATGCCTTTGATGGCATTGAAGATGTCGATCGCCGTGCCAGCGCCAATTACTACTACGGGCAATGGCAAACCGTTCGTGAACTTCAGGATGTCCTGAGTTAAGGGCGATACCTCGTTGGGGCTAAGCCCTGTTCAGAATGGAGGCACTCCTGCGCTGTTGCCGATGTCGTCTTGTTGCGGTCCCACTCCGTCTTCACTGGATCCGTCTTCACTTGATCAAACGCAGGCGGTAGAGGACCGTTACGGCGCTGCAGCAGCGGAACAAGAAGCTTGCCTCTGCACTCCAGTGGCGTTTGATCCCTCCTTGCTGAAACCTATCCCCCAAGACGTGGTGGATAGGGATTACGGCTGTGGCGACCCCACCCGTTGGGTGCGGTCTGGAGATGCGGTGTTGGACCTCGGTAGTGGAAGCGGAAAGAATGCCTTTATTTGTGCTCAGGTGGTCGGGGCAACAGGCCAAGTGATTGGTGTTGACCGCAATGCGGACATGCTGGCCCTTTCGCGTTCTGCTGCACCCGTGGTGGCAGAGCGAATTGGTTACGCCAATGTTGGCTTTCTTGAGGGTGCTATTGAGGCCCTTGATGCCACCAATGCTCAGGGAGAGCCCCTGGTGGCTGATTCCAGTATTGATGTGGTGCTCAGCAACTGCGTACTGAATCTGGTGAATCCATCCGCGCGTCAGCAGCTGCTGCAGAACATTCGGCGCGTGCTTCGCCCTGCTGGTCGCGTTGCCATCAGCGACATCGTGTGTGATCGTTCGGTGCCGATGGCTCTTCAGCAGGACGCCGAGCTTTGGAGTGGCTGCATCAGCGGGGCCTGGTTAGAGGAGGCTTTTCTGGAGGATTTCCGAGCGCTGGGGTTCGAGCAGGTTCAGTACGCCGAACGCTCTGAAACGCCCTGGAGAGTTGTTGAGGGCATTGAATTTCGCGCGGTCACCCTCACCGGTGCGCTGCCGAACGGCTAAGCAGCCGCTGTAGGCGCTGTTCTTCCGCGCTGGTGACCTCTCGCCACATCCCAGGGCTGAGGCCTTTGAGGCTCAACGTTGTGTCTCCATCCATCAAGTCGATGGAGTGACGAATCAGCCTGAGGGTGGGAAGACCCACAGCTGCGGTCATCCGCCTGACTTGGCGGTTGCGACCTTCGCGAAGTTCAAGACAAAGCCAGCAGGTTGGAATCGAGCGACGCTCCCGAATCGGTGGATTGCGATCACCGATCGTTTGTTTCTCGTGATCCGACAGGAGCCTTGCTTTGGCGGGCCGGGTTAAGTGCCCTTGAATCATCACTCCCTGCTGGAGTTGATCCAAGTGGCTGTCGTTTGCACAACCTTCTACTTGAACCCAATACTGTCGCCAATGCCCAAAGCGAGGATCGGTGAGGCGTTGTTGTAGCCGACCGTTATCGGTGAGCAACAACAAGCCTTCACTGTCGGCATCAAGGCGCCCTGCAGCGTAAACATTCGAAATGGGGACCCACTCAGCTAGGCATCCCCAGCGGCTCTGAGGTTCAGGTGTGAACTGGCTCAGAACCCCAAAGGGCTTATGCAGCAGAAGGGTCAGTTGTGAGCTCCAAAGCAGAGCAGTAGTGCTTCTCCCCAGCTGGAAGCATTGTTGAGATGATCGTCATGAAGATGCTTCGTTTTCTCTGCTTGCATCTTCATGAGTGTGGCTTGGTTGAAGACATGTCCCTGTTCAGAGGCAAGATTCACAACGTGGGCCGGAGTGGCTGCCTGGCGAACCTGTTCCCGCAACTGCGAATCGGATTGAACCAGAGATGTGAAAGCAATCAGAGCTGATTCAGACACAGAAACACAGCAGAACTTGAAAACAAGCTAGTTCGCATTCTGCCTGTTACGCCAGAGATTCACCGCGCCGATAGAAATAAGCAACAGGCCAAGGTCGAGGGAAAGCGGTGGGAGCATCAAATGGCTGTTAGTAGCAGTTCAGACCCTAAAGAGAGTGACGGCGCAGCGGTGGAATTGGGTTGGAGGTGGCCTCCTAAACTGAAGTCAATGACGACGTTGACCTTGGCGCATGATTGAGACCTCGGGTGTGATTGAAAAAGAGCAGGGGAACGGGTTTTACCTCGTAACCCTGGAGCAGCCCGCTGGTCACCAGTGCCTGTGCCGAGCCGCCGGAAAGCTCACGAAATTCCGCATCAAACTGCTCGCAGGCGACAAGGTTTTGGTGGAAATCAGCCCCTATGACCTAACCCGTGGCCGGATCACCTATCGCGAGCGCAATGCGGGTGCACCGGGTGGACGTCCAGGCGGGAATCGTCCTGGTGGCCCACGCCGCCGTTAAGTCAGGGATTCTTGCCTTATTGGCCCTTGAGAAGGGCCTCGATCGCACCCTTAAATTCACTGCGTTGTTTCACCCCGCGCCATTGCTGTTGCAGAGACTTGTCAAAAAACAGTTGAACGGTTGGGGTTCCGTTAACGCCCGCCTGCTCGGCAATGTCTTGATCGGCTTCGATGTCAATTTCGATGCCTTGAGCCTGCCCATTCAGTTCTGACAGCACCCGTTTGAGCTGCGGCTTCAGCACATGACAGGGGCCGCAGCTTGGGGAGCTGTAAATCACAAGCAGGGGCTTGTTGCTGTCGTGATACAGCTTGCGGAGGGCATAACTGCCTTTTTGCCATTCAGCATTGGCGTCATAGGTGGCTTCCGTAGTTGCTTCTATGGCTTGAGGTGCCTTGGCTTTTTGAGGTTCAACCACCTCACGACTCACAAGCGTGGCCAAATCGTGATGGCTCAACCAGCGTTCAGCGGCAAGGGCTGCTTGGCAGCCACTGCCAGCGGCCGTAATTCCTTGGCGCCATTCCGCATCGGCGACGTCACCCGCCGCAAACACACCTTCCAAGGAGGTTTCTGGTCGGCCGGGTTGGGTGACGAGATAACCGCTGCGATCGCAATCCAGTTGGCCTTTCAGCAGGTCTGTATTGGGCGTGTGACCAATGGCATAAAACATCCCGCGCACGGCCAAGGTTTCCTCCTTGCCGCTGTCTCGGTTACGCAGTCGCAGGCCATTCATCCAGTCCGTTCCCTCAACGTCCACTACCTCCGTGTTCCAATGCACCGTGATTTGGGGATTGGCTTCAACGCGGTCAGCCATAGCCGCACTGGCGCGCAGGCGGTCTGAGCGCACCAAGAGGTGCACATGACTGCCGTACTTGGTGAGATAGACCGCTTCCTCGCAAGCGGAATCTCCTCCTCCCACCACGGCTAACTCCTCCTTGCGGAACTGAGGAGTGGCGCCATCGCAAATGGCGCAAGCACTGATTCCCTGGCTCCAGAAGCGATCTTCATTGGGTAAGCCCAAGCGGTTAGCGCTAGCGCCAGTGGCGATGATGATCGATTGGGTTTCGATCGTCTTGCCCTCCGCCTGAATCCTGTAAGGACGTTGGCTTAAGTCGATCACGTCAGCGTCGGCTTCGAGCAAGTGAGTGCCCCAGCGCTCCGCCTGTGCCTTCATCAGATCCATCAGGTCGGGGCCTAGGACCCCATCAGGAAAGCCGGGAAAATTTTCAACATGGGTGGTCGTCATCAGTTGACCACCAGGGATCCCGCCGCGCTGAAATCCGGTGATTAAGAGCGGATTGAGGTTGGCTCTGGCCGCGTAGATGGCTGCCGTATACCCAGCAGGGCCGGATCCAACGATCACTAAGTTCTCGCTCGCGCCCATGGCTTATGCGTAATGAGTATGAGTTGAATCTAAACGGACTCTCTTGGCGATCGCTTTGTTTTTAATCCGCAGCGCAATCAAATTTGGATAAAAATATCGGCCGCAAAAACAAGGCTTAATGATTTATTTAGATTTCGACCGAATCTTCCGCCCCTTCTTCGAGGTCAAGGCCGTGTCGTTTCTCTGAAATTTGACCCACGCTCATCACGGATTCAGCGAAAAGTTCCGGACTTTCGCCGATACATGTGATCCATTCCCGGAATTCTTGGGTCAACGCGTAGCTGTCTTCATAGCGCTCAGCGCTGTCTAGAGCTTTGATTCTGGTTGTTGCCCAGCAGGTGGCAACACTGACTCGTCGTTCAAGTGCTGCGTCCATGACTGACTCCCAGATAGAGACCACATTGCCTGTTGGAGAGCCAACATCGTGTGTGATTTCGCACAACGTCGCATTTTTATTTCTACAGAGAAGTTTTCATTGATGCAAAAAATTGGGTAATTCCGGGGTCCTGAGTCGAATGACGGCACCGGCTCCATCGTTAACGGCTTCCAAAGGCAGGCTTGGACCTCTCCATGCGCTGGACTGCAGCGGTTCATCGGTATCCGCTTCCTGTTGTTGGGCTTGAATCCGATAAGGCTCTGAAAGTGACCAACTGCGGGCGTAGCTCATCAGCAACGGGTCTGCTGGAGCAAACACGTAGGACGGGTCTCTTGGCACCGTTTCAGTGGCTGTCCGCGTGCTGCACATCCGCACGGCGCGAGTGATGCCCTGCACAAAGCGACTTCGGGTCACGACAGTGGTGAGATAGGCGACAACGCGCAACCTTGGAGCGTCGAATCCTTCGGCACACATGTCGATGCTCACAAGCCAGTCGGCACCACCCTCTTGAAAGCTGCTGAGTCGTTCAGCAGCCTCTGGATCCTGAGAGTGCACGAGATCGACCCGATCGCCCTGTTCCCTCAACAGGGAGCTGATCGATCGAGCGTGCGCAATGTCTTTGGCAATCACAAGACCGCCTGCGTTCGGGTGATGTTCACGCACCTGCTCCAGCTTGCGCCTGGCCCTGATCAAGAGTTGCTGCGCAATGCTGCTGCTATCGGACAGACGGATCGCCCGGCGCAAATTGCGTGCTCTCCAACTTTCACGCACCTCTTCAGAGAGTGGCGACACATCGCGATCAGGCTTCCCTGCACGGCTGTGCTCCACCCAACCGTCTTGGAAGCGAAACTCCAGTGGTCGCACATCGCCCGCCGCAATCAGCTCTCGAGGTTCAACGCAGAGGTCAGGGCTGATTTGTTCCACCAGCTGACCGCCTTCCTGGATCCGGATCCGTCTCGCGGCACAAAAGGCGAGATTGTCCGCTCGAAACGGTGTGCCGGTGAGTCCCAGCCTCAGTCGAGCCTGACTGCTGAGTTCTAAAAAGGTGCGTCCCCAAACGGGACCATCTGGCTCGTCAGGGTCGACGCCAAGGTGATGCGCCTCGTCCGCTATCGCCAAGAGTTGATCACCAGCCCATGACTCGAGCGCCTGTTTGAGCCCTTCGATCTGACTTGCTGCCCCTTGATAGGTGACGAGCCAGCCATCGGCGTTCTGGATGGCTTGGCTCTGGATGTGGGGGCTGGCTTCATTCCATGGCTCTAGGCGTAGCCCCAGCCGTTCGGCTGATGTGCGCCATTGGCTGAGGATCGATGTGCGGTGACACATCACCAAGAAGCGCTTCAACTTCCCCTCTTGTTGCATGGCCTGGAATCCGAGCAGAGCACCCAAGGTCTTGCCCGCACCAGGTCCTGCATGAATCAGCACATCACGCCCATGGCTTGCTTCTGGCTCCAGTCGTCTGCGCAGCAGCTGGACGAGTTGCTGTTGCCACTGACGGGGTTGGATCTTGCTCCGCGAGCCGTCTCCTGGGAGCTGAAACGAGGGACGTGCGATCGGTCAGCCGCGAAAGTTAGGTCTTTCTAACCATTCCATCGGTTGACGCCACCCTTAGCTTCCAGCCAACAGCTCTTGGGGTTTCCGGCCCCCTGCCGCTATGGCCAATAGCCGTCCTCGTTACCCATCCAATCCTGATCAGCGCCAACAGCTGGAGCATTGCTGGCCCCTGGAATGTGACATCGATCCCTTGATCCTGAGGCTGCGTTGGTTGCAGCACCAGAGGCAATGGCCCCTGGTGCAGGCGGTTGAGCAGGAGCTCCTTCCGTTGTTTTAACCGGGGTCGAGACCCTGAATTAAAGGGATTCGCTGTGGTTGCAGAGCAAGCGCTCTACTTCAATTAATCCTGCCTCTGCAGCGGTTTGAGCCCGTTGCGGATCGCCGCCAGCCGCACTGGTGAGCTGGGCCACGACTCGCTCCAACATGGTCGTTTTCTTGTCTTGGAGCATCGTCAGGATTTCATCTTCGATCAGCTGTCGCACGGCGTTGCTGCGCAGGTGATCATCTGAGGCTTCGTCAAAGGTTCCCTGGACGAGCTCCTGAATGAATAAACGGTGCACTTCGCTGCTGCGCAGGAAGCTTTCGGTGGCGTTGATCATTCCATCAACTAAGGTCCGATCCGGTTCGGCTTCTGTTTCGGACTGTTTGCTTTGCAGTTTGAATTCCCAATCCAGGTGGCGTCGTTGCCAGCCCGCGGCGTGCAGGCTGGGCATCACTGATTGGGAAAAGGTGTCGACGGACATCTCGTAGATCCGTTCCGCGAGTCGCTCGCACCATTCCCGGCCGTGTTCGGCGAGAAGTTCCTCCATGGTGTGGCGATTGACGGCATGCCCGCCGTGATGGCTGTGGCAAACACCATCAGGACATTCGATTGCGGAGAGACCCATGCGTTTATAGACAGAATTCTCTAATTAGCCACAGCTGCTTCACTAAGTCAGCTTCTACAGAAAAGATGAGTTTCGGGAGCGACGACCTCGTAATCTCACCTGGGTGGCGGCACAACGAACTTGCCCAGACTCCTTATCCCGATTGAAAGCGCAGCGGCTGAAACCCGTGTGGCGGCTTCACCCGAGACCCTTAAAAAATTCATTGCCCTCGGCTGCTCCGTAGCCGTCGAGCGTGGTGCCGGAGTGTCATCCGGTTTTCTAGACGAGACGTACGCCAGTGCTGGAGCCGATTTGGTTGCTCCAGGAGAGGCTCAAGCCTGGGGTCAGGCCGACGTTTTGCTTTGCGTGCAAAGCCCTAGTCCGGCATCGCTCGGTCGTTTGCGACGGGGTGCTCTGGTGGTGGGGATGTTGTCCCCCTATGGCAATTCCGAGCTATCGGAAGCGTTGAAGGGCTGTGGTCTTTCAGCCATGGCCCTTGAGCTTCTGCCTCGTATCAGTCGTGCCCAGTCTGCTGATGTGCTTTCGTCCCAGGCCAACATCGCTGGCTACAAGGCCGTGCTGCTCGGTGCTGCGGCCTTGGATCGCTATTTCCCGATGCTGATGACGGCAGCAGGCACTGTGCAACCCGCCAGGGTTGTGGTGCTGGGTGCTGGTGTGGCAGGTCTTCAGGCGGTTGCAACCGCGCGCCGTTTGGGCGCGGTTGTCTACGTGAGCGACATTCGCCCTGCTGTTAAAGAGCAGGTGGAGTCGCTTGGAGCCCGTTTCATCGATCCTCCGGAGATGGAGGACAAGCCAGCCGAGTCAGGCGGTTACGCCAAGCAAGCCTCCGATGCATTTCTGGCCGCGCAGCGACAACAGCTTTCCGACCAGCTCGCCCAGGCTGATGTGGCGATTTGTACAGCCCAAGTGCCGGGCAGGCGAGCCCCACGCTTGATCAGTGAGGACATGCTTGATCGCATGCGCCCTGGATCGGTGGTGGTGGACCTGGCTGTTGCACAAGGCGGAAACTGTGCCGATACCGTGCCGTCCCAAACTGTGAACCGCAAAGGCGTGAAGCTGATTGGTGCGAACGAACTCCCTTGCAGCGTCCCGAATCACGCCAGTTCGTTGTACGCCAGAAATCTTTTGGCCTTGCTGCAGCCCACCCTTCAAGACGGCCAGCTCACGCTCGACATCGAAGACGAGCTCATCGCTGGTTGTCTGATCGCTCATGACGGCAGCATTCGCCGTGGTGATGTTCTTACCCCTGGAGCTAACTAAATGGATGCGAATTTCGTTGAATTTCTCTGGGTGCTGTTGTTAGGCAGCCTCTTAGGCCTTGAACTGATCGGCAAAGTCCCCCCCACGTTGCATACGCCGCTGATGAGCGGTGCGAATGCGATTTCGGGCATCACGGTGCTGGCCGCACTCACGGCAATCATTAAGGCGGATGGCAATCAAGCACTGCTGGTGCTCGGTTCGATTTCTCTTGGATTTGCTCTGTTCAATGTGATTGGCGGATTCCTCGTCACCGATCGAATGCTGGCCATGTTCAGCCGCAAGCCCGCCCGTAAGGAGAACCGCTGATGTCTGATTTTTTTAAATACGCGATCGATCTGGTTGCAGTACTGCTGTTGGCCTTCGGCATCAAGGGGCTATCCAAGGTGCGTTCTGCCCGGGGTGCCAATCAATTGGCAGCCGTGGCGATGGGTTTGGCGGTGATCGGACTGCTCTTGAGCTATCTCGGACAGCCCAGCCTTAATGCCCAGGCTTGGACATGGATCCTTGCCGGTACGGCCGTTGGTGGTGTGTTCGGTGCGATCACTGCTCAGCGCGTGCCGATGACCTCCATGCCGGAGGTCGTGGCCTTGTTCAACGGTTGTGGAGGCATGTCGTCGTTGCTTGTTGCCCTGGCAGCGGCTCTCTATCCAGCGGCGCTGGATGCCACCGGGATCGTGGCCTTGGTCTCGATTGTGATCTCCGTGTTTGTGGGTTCGATCACCTTTACTGGTTCGATCGTTGCGATGGCCAAGCTCCAGGGTTGGCTATCTACTCCGTCATGGATGCAGAGCAAGGCGCGCCATTTGGTGAACATTGCCTTGGCGGTGGTGGCGTTGATCGCTGCGGTCGAGATGATCCGCAACGGTGGAAGCGGCCTGTGGCTGCTGGTTGTGGCCTCTGCGCTACTTGGAGTGGGCGTCACTCTGCCGATCGGAGGAGCCGACATGCCTGTCGTGATCTCCCTTCTGAATAGCTATTCCGGCGTGGCTGCTGCTGCTGCTGGTTTCGTTGTGGGCAGTCAGCTACTGATCGTGGCTGGCGCCATGGTGGGAGCTGCCGGTTTGATCCTCACCCAGGTGATGTGCAAAGGCATGAATCGCTCGCTGGTGTCGGTGCTGTTTGGCGGAGCGCTTGGCGCTTCATCCACCGCCTCTAGTGGTGGTGGTGAATACACCAACATCACCAGTTGCAGTGTTGAGGAGTGCGCCCTCACCCTTGAAGCGGCAGAACGGGTGATCATCGTTCCCGGCTATGGCCTCGCTGTGGCCCAAGCCCAGCACACGCTGCGGGAAGTGACTCGCTCCCTCGAAGCCGCTGGAATTGAAGTGGCCTACGCCATTCACCCTGTGGCGGGCCGGATGCCCGGTCACATGAATGTGCTTCTTGCTGAGGCCGATGTGCCCTACGAGCAGCTCAAGGAAATGGATGTCATCAACCCTGACTTCCCTGCAACTGATGTGGTGCTCGTTTTGGGTGCCAACGATGTGGTGAATCCCCAGGCCAAGACCGATCCCAATTCACCGCTCTATGGCATGCCTGTGCTGGATGTTCAGCAGGCTCGCACTGTGTTTGTGGTGAAGCGCGGCATGAGTGCTGGTTATTCGGGCATCAAAAATGACCTGTTTGAACTCGGCAACACCTCCATGGTGTTTGGCGATGCCAAGAAGGTGCTTGGCGATCTGCTGGGAGAGCTCAAGGAGTTAGGTGTCGGTAAGAAATAGATTCGCTTGTGAGCTGGCCTGATCCACACCCAGACCCTCAGCTGCTCAAGCAACTGGGGGTTGCTCCATTTCAACAGCGTCTTCCCTGGTGGGGAGGCGACCTTCAAACCTTGAGGGACACGCTCCGTCCCGTTGATTTGCCGATCGATCAAGGTCAACCCCTAGAGGTCCAAGTGCCTGCCCTGAGCAGCGGTGCGGCGGGTTCTGGAGCCTTGCTCTCCTTCCTGGATTGTCCACCAGCTCCGAAGGCGTTGGTGGTTGTGTTGCATGGGCTAGGAGGGTCGAGTCGTCGCGAAGGCGTGCGCAGGCTTGGTGTCGCCCTTGGAGCAGCGGGTTATGCGGTGCTGCGCCTCAACATGCGCGGAGCTGATCCTGGCCGACATCTGGCGGGTGGCACCTATGCAGCCCAGTGCAACAGCGACCTTCTTCCCGTGTTGAATCGAGCGCGACAGCTTTGCAGCACCCTGACTTCAGAAGGGACGCCGCTGCCCTTGTTTGGAGCTGGGCTTTCCCTGGGGGGAACCATGCTTCTCAATGCATGCCTCTCAACATCAGCTGAACGCGTTGCCGCCGGACTCGACCCAGCAGGTCAGCCCCTGGATGGATTGTTTTGTGCCAGCAGTCCCTTGGATTTGGCGGCCTGCAGTGCCTCGATTGAACGTCCCCGCAATCGTGTGTACCAACGCTGGTTGCTGCAGCGCTTGGTGCGTCAGACCCTTGCCGATCCCTTTGGGGTGAGCGATTTGGATCTTGAGCGGATGGGTGGTGCTGAGCAACCACGCACGATTCGTGCTTTTGATAGCAGCGTGACAGCGCCTCGCTGGGGATTTGTAGACGTGGATGCTTACTACTGGGAGGCTTCACCGCTCCAGCATTTAATCCAATCGCCCCAGCGTTTGCCTCCCACCCTGATGCTTCAGGCTCTGGATGATCCTTGGGTGCCTGCGCGGTCGGCCCTCGAGCTAAGTGAGGCTGTCTCTATGGATGAGTCCACTGATCAGACCATTCAATTGATCTTCACCCGCGAGGGGGGTCACAACGGTTTTCACGGACGAGCCGGCTGTTGGGCCGATGCGCTTGCTGCGTCCTGGTTGCAAACGCTCAAGTGAACGTGGTGGTTTTCAGGACCCACTCTTCGATTGGTTGCCCTTGGATGATGTGTTGCTGAAGAATGCTGCTGATGCGCTCTGGCGTAACACCTCCGTACCAGGTGCCATCGGGCCAGACCAACAGGATTGGGCCTTGCTCGCAGATGCGTAAGCAATCGGCTTTGCTGCGCAGCACGATGCCTTGAGCCCGGCTTGGATTCTCCAGGTTCAATTCACGCACCTGCCGCTTGAGAGCATCCCAGCTTGCGGCTCCGATGTCTGGATCACAGCACTTGGCTTTCGTTGCTGTGGCGCAGAGCAACAAGTGATGGCTAATCCGCTGGCTCATCTCCTGGCTCATGCGGCCATCGATGCGCTGCTGATCTGCGTCGTGCCGCGGTTCACATGCTCGCGCACGGCCTGGCGTGCCCATTGATCCACCGCCAACACATCATCAAGACAAGGGTTGGCGGCGAGATCGCCTTTGTGTTGTTCACAGGCTTCCTCGATCATTTTGGGAATATCGAGAAAGTGAATCTTCTCCTCAAGGAATTGGGCAACGGCCTCCTCATTGGCTGCATTGAGCACGGCAGGCATGGTGCCGCCGGCCCGGCCTGCGGCGTAGGCCAGGTCCATGCAGGGATATTTGGCTGGATCCGGTGCGCGGAAACTCAATTGCCCCACTTCGGTGAGATCGAGCCGACGCCAAGGGGTCTCCAGCCTTGAAGGCCAACTCATGCAGTAGAGGATCGGCAACTTCATATCGGGCCAGCCGAGCTGGGCTAAAACCGATGAATCGGCAAGCTCCACCATCGAATGGATGATGCTTTGAGGATGAATCACGATCTCGATGTGGTCGTAATCCAGTCCAAACAGATAGTGAGCCTCAATCACCTCCAGCCCTTTATTCATCAGCGAGGCTGAATCCACGGTGATTTTTTTGCCCATGCTCCAGTTGGGATGCGAGGTGGCATCGGCCACCGTTGCCTTTTCGAGATCAGCGGCTGACCAATCACGAAAGGCACCACCGGAGGCGGTGAGTTGAATGCGGCGCAGTCCAGGTGTTGGCACCCCAGTGGAGAGACGGGCGGTGTCGCTCCAAGGTGTTCCTTGCAGGCACTGGAAGATGGCGGAGTGTTCCGAGTCGGCAGGAAGCAGCCGGCTGCCGCTTTTCTTCAGCTCAGGCAGGACCACTGGACCAGCGGCAATCAGCGTTTCCTTGTTGGCAACGGCTAGGTCTTTGCCGGCGCGAATCGCCGCCAGGGTGGGCAGCAATCCGGCGCAGCCCACGATTCCGGTGACAACGAGATCAGCTGCATCCCAAGACGCCACCACATCGAGGCCTTCAGGTCCAGCCACCAATTGTGGCAAGGGCTCCGGTCGTGTGTCGGCAGGCAGGGCCATCAGCCTGTCTTTGAGCTCAGCGAGCAGCGCTGGATCCGCTAGGGCCACAACATCAGGTCGATGCCTCTGGATTTGAGACACGAGCAGGCTGAGATTGCGTCCCGCGCTGAGGGCTACCACCCGAAATTGATCGGGAAAATCCTCAATGATCTCCAGGGTCTGCGTGCCAATGGAGCCAGTGGAGCCCAGAACGCTGATGGCTTTCACAGGGATCCGGGCAATTGATCACAGTTTCCCACCTCAATGCCTTCGCCTGGCAAACTTCGCAGCATTACGGATGGACTAGGGCTGATGGCGCTGAAGGAGCACTGGCGGTCCGGATTGGGATTTGTGTTGGCCGCGGCTGGAAGCGCCGTGGGTCTTGGCAACCTCTGGGGCTTTGCCTATCGCGCCTCCCAGGGAGGTGGAGGCGCCTTCCTGCTGCTCTACGTGCTGATCGTCTTGCTGGTCTGTTTGCCCGTGTTGGTGGCGGAGATGGTGTTAGGTCGCAGTACGGCCCAAAGCCCCTTGCTGGCTCCTGTTGTGGCGGCGGGAGAAGCATGGCGGCCGATGGGATGGCTGTTTTTGCTCGCCTCGTGCGGGATTTTGGCGTTCTATGCGGTGCTGATGGGCTGGACCGGTCACACCCTTGTGCATGCCCTATGGGTGGGGCTGCCAGGAGATATGGACACAGCTGAATCGCTGTTTGCATCGGTGAGCACTGGAAATAGTGCCTTGCTGGGTCAGGGGGGCAGTCTTGTTTTAACCGCTGCGGTTGTGGCTTCTGGTGTGCAGGGAGGCATTGAGCGTCTCTCGCGTTGGGCCCTGCCTCTGCTGTTTGTGTTGTTGGTTGGCTTGGGGATTTGGGCAGCCACATTGTCTGGAGCGATGGGCGGATACCAAACCTTTCTGCTGCGCTGGGATCCAGCGCAGCTGCTCAATCCCACCACGATTCGCAATGCCTTTACCCAGGCCTTTTTCTCCATCGGTACTGGAATCGGTTGCATCCTTGCCTATGCGGCCTATTTGAAAAGCAGTGCGCGACTGCCCAGGGAAGCGATCGCAGTGGTTGGTTTGGATACGGCCGTCGGTCTCTTGGCTGGATTGATCACTTTCCCCGTGGTGATCAGTTTTGGTCTGCAGGAAACGGTGAGCGAGTCCACTGTTGGGGCTTTGTTTTTAGCGATACCCACCGGACTTGCTTCCCTGGGCGCTGCAGGGCGCTTGGTGGCTGTGCTCTTTTTCTCATTGGCCTATCTCGCGGCCATCACCTCATCGGTGTCTCTGCTGGAAGTCCCCGTGGCTTCCTTGATGGATCGCTTGGGCTGGTCCCGAAGGCGATCGGCATGGCTGATGGCGTTGCTGATCTTTATGGCCGGCCTTCCCGCTGCGATGTCGATCCCGGTGTTGGAGGTGATGGACTCGATTTTTGGGGGTGTGCTGTTGATTTTGGGAGGACTTCTTATCGCCCTGCTGGTGGGCTGGGCAGTTCCGAAACGGTTCCGAGACGACCTTCAAGAATCAAAAACCTCAGCGGGCTTAATCCGTTTGATGCTGTTTTTCCTGCGCTGGGTGTCTCCTGTGGTGATTACTGCTGGGTTGTTAATCAGCGTTGTTGATTTATGGCGTCAATGGTTTCCAGCAGCTTGATCGCTCACAGCATGCGGCGCAATTTTTTAAAATTTTCTCTGAACAAATTCACTCGCCAAGCGAACTTCTAGAAGAAATGAGATGGAAGCCATCATCAACATTCCCATTGTGGTGATGAACAGAGGTGCAACGATTGCAGTGAGATTCACTTGAGTGATCACACTCATAAACATCGCTGAAACCACGATGGAAAGAAGCAGGGTGGCACAGGTGAGCAGCCAGATCGCCCGAAGAATGTGTTGCATGCGCCGCTTGCAATGCCTGCGCTCAAAGTCATCTCTTCTGGCATCCGATTCGCTGAGCCGGCGTGAGTGATCAGCAATGCGGGCAAGCCTGGCGGAAAGAACATTAAGCAGGGCCCCGATCCCAGCGAGTAAAAACACCGGTGAGACGGAGAGCTGAATCGCCTTGGACAGGCTTTCAGGATGCAAGGTTGAGAAGTCCAAGAGTTGGTGAGTCCGTCAAATGGTGGCAGCAATCCGGTAGACAGGAACCTCTGTGGACGCGGTTCGATGTTGTGGCTGAAACGTTGGAACTTTATTGAACGGGCTCGGTTGGAACGGGAGCTTTGGGATGCATTCGAAGCCAAGGAGGATATTGAAGCGATGGTGAATGCGCTCAAGGCCCGTATCGAAGCGATGGATACGACTGACCCTGAGCTTGGCGATCAAAACTTCCGTCTGGAGGTATGGATCACCACCATGGAACGCATTCGCAAGATCGAAGCGATGATGGCTGGAAAGCAGCGTTAGAGCATTCTCCAATCGGTAAGTCCACCTGGCTTATCGATCAGCTCAATGCCTTGGTCACTGAGGGCCTTGCGAATGCGATCGGCTTCTTGATAGTTCTTCGCGTGTTTTGCTGCTTTGCGATCGGCGATCGCCTGCTCAACCGCTTGTGCATCAACGGAACCGTCGGCTGATGGTTTGGAGTTGTTGGTTTCGCTGCGTAAACCAAGAACAGCGGCCAGTTCGCGCAACACCATCCAGCGTGTGTGCTGTTCGTTCAGCTCGTTGGCTGGCTGGTCAGGCTGGTCGCCTCGATCCAGGCGATTGGCTAAACCGCGGAGTGGACGGGCGAGATCAAACAGCACGGCCAAGGCACCAGAGCTGTTGAGGTCATCGTCCATGGCGGCAATGAACCGTTGCTCAAGGTCTTCAAAAGGGCCAGTTGCACTCAGTACAGCGCTAACCGCTTCCACGCTGAGGGCCGTCTGATCGCCCCATCCCAAGGCAGCAGCATGCTTTTCCCCCAATTTGAGGGCCGCATTCAATCCTTTCCACCCAGTGGTTGCTGCTTCCAGCGCTTCGGGGGTGAAGTCCAGGGGCTTGCGGTAGTGGGCCTGCAAAACAAACAGGCGCAGGGCCATCGCGGAGAGTCCGCTTTCTAGAAGTGCGCGAATGGTGGTGAAGTTGCCGAGTGATTTGCTCATCTTTTCTCCACCCACGTTCACCATGCCGTTGTGCAGCCAAACCCGCGCTAGTTCGGTTCCATTAGCCGCTTCCGACTGGGCGATTTCATTTTCATGATGGGGGAACACCAAATCGGCTCCTCCGAGATGGATGTCGATGGTGTCGCCGAGCTCTTCACGAACCATCGCCGAACATTCGATATGCCATCCGGGGCGTCCGTCACCCCAGGGGGATGGAAAGCTTGGCTCATCGACTTTTGCGCGTTTCCAAAGGGCGAAGTCAAAGGGGTGCCGCTTGCGTGCTTCTTCCGCATCGGCGACGCGACCAGCAGCATTGTCTTGTTGTTCACTGAGGTCTCGACCGCTGAGCTTCCCGTAGCCCGCGTGCTTCATCACGGCGAAGTAAACATCGCCATCTGCGGAGTAGGCCGCACCTTTGGCCTCAAGCTCTGCGATTAAGCCACAGATGCTGTCAAGACAACGGGTGGCGCGGGGCATGCGGTCAGGGCGCAAGATCCCCAGAGCATCCATGTCTTGATGAAAAGCATCGATGTTTCGTTCGCTGACCTCATCCATCGATGAGGATTCTTCAGCGGCGCGCTTGAGGATCTTGTCGTCGATGTCGGTGAAGTTTTGGACGAACGTCACCATGTAGCCGCGCCAGATCAAATAGCGACGTAAAACATCCCAGTTGATATAGCTGCGTGCATGACCGAGATGGCAGAGGTCATAGACCGTGACCCCACAGCAATAAATGCTGACCTTTCCTGGTTTAAGTGGGAGAAAGGGTTCCGTGCGGCGGGTGATGGTGTTTGTAAACCGCAGGGAAGACATCAGGCTCAAAAAAGGGAATCAAATTGCGGTTGATGCCCGCCAAAGCAGACCAAAAACCTGTAGTGGATGGTAGATCCGTGCTGGTGTTGCCCCTTAGTCCCGCTTTTGGGTGGGATCGTTGTCAACCGTTAGCTGAACTCAGATCACTGAACCTTAAGAGCGGTGGATTGGAGTGGATGCGTTGTGAAGTAAGGCTTACTCGCTGCTTGCCATGTCACTGATCCTCAATTGCTGTTCTTTTCTTTTGTTTTTGAGGTGTTTATTTCGCGTCCATCCAGTTATCGCCAATGCCTGTTTCTACGACAAGTGGCACGCTTAGTTGTATGGCTTTTTCCATCGTTTGCACTACAATTTGCTGAATGTCTTTAAGTGCATTTGGATCAACTTCTAATACCAATTCATCATGAACTTGTAGGAGAAGTCTGGCTGGCAAATGTTTGCTTTCCAGCTGTGCTTGAAGCTGCACCATCGCCAGCTTGATGATGTCAGCACTCGAACCCTGGATCGGAGCATTGGCCGCGGCCCGAAGTTGTTGCGCTTCCATCCCGCCGCGTCTTGCTACTTCCAAATTGATCTCGAGTGGATCCATGCCGCTGAGGCGGCCGAGCCCATTGCGGTCGAAGTGGAAAGGACGCCTGCGTCCCAAAATGGTTTCCACATAGCCCTGACTGAGGGCAAGACGTTCTTGAAGTTCAAGGAAAGCGAACACCTTGGGATAGCGCTGTTTGTATTTGCTTAAAAAGTCTTTGGCCTCGCTTTGACTTACACCAGTTTCGCGCGCAAAGCGTTGGGCACCCATGCCATAAATCACGCCGAAATTGATGGTTTTGCCTAGCCGTCGTTCGTCTGACGAGACCTCGTCTTTATCGAGAAGCAAGCGAGCGGTGAGGGCATGCACGTCGTCTCCATCGCGATAGGCCTGTTGCAGGACCTCTTCCCCGGATAGGTGCGTGAGGATGCGAAGTTCGATTTGGGAATAATCAGCGCTGAGCAATTTCCAGCCGTCTTGGGGCAGAAAGGCCTTACGAATTCTTCTGGAAAATTCGGTCCGAACAGGAATGTTCTGCAGGTTGGGATTGCTGCTGCTCAGCCGGCCAGTCGCGGTCACCGCCTGGTTGAAATCGGTGTGGACCCGTCCTGTTTCCGCTTCTACTAATTGCGGCAAGGCATCCACATAGGTGCTCTTTAATTTGCTCAGCACCCGATGTTCAAGCACCAGGGGCACAACGGGGTGATCGTGTTCCAGCTTCTCGAGCACGGTGGCATCGGTGCTGTATCCGGTTTTGGTGCGACGTGATTTTTTGCGGTCCAGCCCGAGGGTGTTGAACAGCAGTTCACCGAGTTGCTTCGGGGACGCGAGGTTGAAATCCACCTCCGCAACGTCTTTGGCTTTCGATTCCAGTTGTTCGAGAGTGGCACCAATCTCTGAGGAGAGACTCGCTAGGTAGGGCACGTCGATGCGAATCCCTGTGGCCTCCATCACCGCCAGCACGGGCTCAAGCGGCAGCTCAACATTGCTAAGCAAGTTTGGAAGTTGGGGGCCTAAGTCCTCGAGTTGTTTGTTGAGGTCGATTGCCAGTTTGCGGGTGAGATGCACATCCATGCCGCAGTACTGAGCGGCTTGTTCCAGGGGAACTTCGGAGAAAGTACTGGCCTTGCCGTCTTTGGCTTTGCCCACCAGATCACTGAACAGGGTGGGACGAATCCCGTAATCCCGATCGGCCATCACATCCAGGCCATGTTTCGCTGCCGCATCCCTGAGGTAATCGGCCAGCAGGGTGTCCATGACGACACCAGCAAGCGGTAAGCCATGACGCAACAGAATCAAACGGTCGTATTTGGCGTTTTGAAGGGCTTTTGGGTGCTCGCCACTGGCCAACCAAGGAGCAAAGGCTTGCAGCACCGTTTCCAGTGGCAATTGCTCTGGGCTGGGATCGCCCCGATGACTCACCGGGATATAGGCCAAATCGCCAGAGTTAGGCCCCCAACAAACGCCAATGCCAACGAGCTGAGCGCGGAATGGATTGAGATCGGTGGTTTCCGTGTCGAGGGCAACGGGGGCTAGGGGATCACGGCAGTTCATTAACTGCGTGATCAGTGCCCCGAGTTGATCAGGGGTTTGAACGAGCCCAGGATGTAAGACCGGTTGGGTTTGGTTGGACGTTGCCTCAGATTCAGCCTCTGATGCCGCCTCGGGCCCTGATGGTTTGGCTTCAGCCTTGGCGGGGCCTGGCTCCTCTGCTTTGGCGAGGAGATGGGCGTTAGCCGCTAAACCACCACTGGAAAAGGTGGCCACAAAGTTGGGGACCTGGCGGATCAGGCTGTTCAGCTCGAGTTCCTCTAGGCGCTGACTCAGGCCATCGCCATCAACGCTGCCCAGGTCGAGTTTGGGCTCCTCTGGTAGCGGAATGTCCACCAGAATTTCAGCCAGGTGCCGTGACAGGTAGGCATTGTCTTTGTCGTTAGCAAGCTTGGCTTTCAGTGCACCTTTAATAGCGCCACGACTCGCTTTTGGCCCCTCTGCTTCCACCTCGGCTAGGGCTCTGTACACCCCATCGAGATCGTCGTTGTCTTTCAGCAGGCTGATCGCTGTTTTGGGACCCACTCCCTTCACTCCAGGGATGTTGTCGGAGCTATCGCCAGTGAGAGCCTTGAGTTCAACCACCTTGGTGGGAGCCACGCCGAGCTTGGCTTGCACGCCGGCTTCATCGATCAAGGTGGGGCCACTGCTTTTGGCATAGGGACCGCCGCCCATATAAAGAACAGCGATGTTGCGGCTGTCGTCCACCAGTTGGAAGAGGTCGCGATCACCGCTCAGAATGCGCACGCTCCATCCATCTGCTGCTGCGCGGTTGGCCAGGGTGCCGAGCACATCGTCGGCTTCAAATCCCGGGGCCAGACAGAGAGGAAGATGCAGCTGCGTCTTCAGAATCTCTTGAAGCTGCCTCAGGTCTTGGAAGAAGTGGTCGGGTGCGACGTCGCGATGGGCCTTGTAGTTGGGGTCGGCCTTATGGCGGAAGGTGGGTTCAGCTGTATCGAAGGCGATCGTCACGCTGTTGGGCTTCAGCCCTTTGCAGTTATCGAGCAGGGCCTTGAGGAACCCATAGGTGACGCTCGTAGGAATTCCGTCTTTGGTGCTGAGTCCACCCTCACCGCCTTTGCTGAAGGCGTAAAAACTACGGAATGCCAGTGAGTGTCCGTCTACCAGCAGCAGCAGGGGTTGATCGGCGGTGGAGCTCATGGGTTTCGGCAGGGGTGGGCTGGATTAGTCGCGCTGTTTCGCCCAAGGCGGCAAGTCGATGAACACCCGCGTTCCCGGTTTCACTCCCGAGAGAATCGCACTCTGGCTGCCACCGCTGGCGCCTAGTTCGATGGCCTGGAATGTGGGTTGGTCGTTCTTCCCCACGAGCAAAACGCCTGGTTTGCCGTCTTCCGTCACGATCGCCACGGTTGGTACCAAGGTGCTCTCTGCGGTACGTCCGGTTTGAAAGTTCACGTCTGCGGTCATGCCGATACGCAGGATGGGAGGCGGATTCAGAAGGGTGAGTTCCACCTCAAATGAGATCACGTTGTTAGTTTTTTCAGCGCGCGGTGCGATGTCGCGTACTTCTGCGGCAAAGCTTTGATCAGGGAAGGCATCAACGCGGACGTTGGCAGCCTGGCCAATTTTGATACGGCTGAGATCACTTTCAGGCACTTTTGCGGTGACTTCAAGGCCTTGGGAGAGCTCAACAATGGAAGAGCTGGTGGCCCCTGCTGAGGTGGAGGCAGTTGTGGTGGGTGTAACGAAGGATCCTGGTTCGGCGTATCGCTCCGTAATCACCCCGTTGAACGGAGCCCTAACAAGGAGTTCACTACCCTCCACATCTCGTTGTTGAATTCGTTCCTGGGCCGCTTCAAAATTGGCTTTGCTACTGAGATAGCGGGCACGATATTCATCCCGATCGACTGCACTAATTACTCCACTAGCGAATAAAGCCTGACGTCGTCTGTAGTCAGAGGCTTTGGCTTCGTAATCGGCTTTTGCTTGACGTGCCTTAGCCAGGAGTTCATCCATACGGTCCTGAAAGTCACCTCGGTCCATGCGGGCCAGCACCTGCCCCTGCTCAACGCGGTCCCCTTCGTCAACGAGCAAGGCTTCGAGCAAGCCCTGCCGCTTTGGGCTCACATTCACGCGGCGAATCGCTTCTAGCTCCCCACTCGCGGTGACAACACCAGGAAGAGAGCCACGGGTGGCTTCAATTGTGTAGTCGGATGGATCGCGATTTGAGCTGAGGCTGCTGTTCAGCATCCACATCAAACTTCCGCCGCCCACAACCGCTGCAGCGACGCCAGCAATCAGCAAGCGTTTGCGTCGTCGTCGATCTGCACTGAAGCGACTAGGAGAGGTCAAGTTATGGTCCTTGGCGAGTAATGGGGTTTGCCGTTGTTGGCTGACCATGACATCGCTTGTATCAGAACTTCATAGATAGTCTCGCCTGTGGATAGGTAAATTGACGTGCCAGCTTGGAATTTGCACGCCAAAGTCACGCAATTGAGACGTCAGCGTGTGTTTTTCGGGGTTATTGGGCGCAGAAGCGGTTGAGGGTCGGTGGATAGATTTGCCTACATGCTTAAAGCTGGAATCGTCGGATTGCCCAACGTCGGCAAATCCACCTTGTTCAATGCCCTCGTGGCCAACGCGCAAGCTCAGGCTGCGAACTTTCCGTTCTGCACGATTGAGCCAAATGTGGGAACGGTGGCGGTTCCCGATGACCGCCTCCAGAAGCTGTCTGACCTCAGCAAGAGCAAAGAGCTCATCCCCACGCGGATGGAGTTCGTTGATATCGCCGGTTTGGTGAAGGGTGCCAGTCAAGGCGAAGGCTTGGGCAATAAGTTCCTCTCCAACATTCGTGAGGTCGACGCGATTGTTCACGTGGTGCGCTGCTTTGAAGACGACGATGTGATTCACGTGTCTGGATCAGTGGGGCCGGCTCGCGATGCCGAGGTGATCAACCTTGAACTTGGCTTGGCCGATCTTTCTCAGATCGAGAAGCGGCGTGAGCGGCTGAAGAAACAAATGCGTACGAGCAAGGAAGCTCAGGTGGAAGATGGGGCGCTCGCGCGCATCCAAGAGGTGCTCGAAGCCGGTGGTGCTGCCCGCAGCATCGAGCTGACGGATGAAGAGGCCCTGATGATCAAACCGCTCGGACTGCTCACCGCGAAGCCGATCATTTACGCCACCAATGTAAGCGAAGACGATTTGGCCGCGGGCAATGGCTACTGCGAAGAAGTTGCGGCCCTTGCAGAGAAAGAAGGTGCTGAGTCCGTGCGTATTTCAGCGCAGGTGGAGGCCGAGTTGGTTGAGTTGGGCGAAGAAGAATGTGCTGATTATTTGCAGGGTCTTGGTGTGAGTGAAGGAGGCTTGCGCAGTCTCATTCGTGCCACCTATCGACTCTTGGGTTTACGTACTTACTTCACGACGGGTGAAAAAGAAACGCGGGCTTGGACATTCCGTGCCGGGATGACTGCACCGCAAACAGCAGGGGTGATTCACACTGATTTTGAGCGTGGATTCATCCGTGCACAAACCATCGGTTGGGAGAAGTTGCTAGAGGCTGGATCCCTTTCAGAGGCTCGAAATAAGGGATGGTTGCGTAGTGAAGGGAAGGAATATCTGGTGGCTGAGGGTGATGTAATGGAATTTTTGTTTAATGTATGATTATTGAGCTTAAATGTTATTTCGCTTTATTAAAGTCATCGTTAGTGTTAAAAGGTGAGTTTGCCCTATAAATACCTTCAGCGAATATTTTAGAGTCTGATGAAATATCAATAATCATGCCGGCTTTACATTGATAGCTCCAGAGAGAGCGATTGAATGCGTTTTAAGAGAGGCCTGGATCAGAAAAATTTCTTACTTCTAAGTCTGAATGCCCTACTCCAGCACCAAAATATGGTGTCCAGGACTTCTTGCGCAGAAGATCCCAGTATCCGCTCATGAAGACTGATTGCTTCCGAACTTCTCCACCTGAAATATAGTCAAAGTCAATTCCTCTAACATTGGTGTAACCACTTAATTGGCTTGCATCAATGGCGTAAGTCGCCTCGACTCTTAAACCATTAAAATCAATCCCAAGTTCTAGCTCTGCCGATGAGCCAGGGTTTGTATATTCTTCAAAAGTTCCTGCCTTTCCTGTATTTGTTCGGTCGTCGGATTATTGGCTCCAGCTGATCCAGTTATATATAGTTTGGGATAATCGTCTCTGTCTTCTTGAACAATGACAGGCTGGGAGGAAATAGAGACGGCAGAAGCGAAGAGCCCTAGGGAAAGGCGTCGCAGCATGGAGGGTAAATTGTTTACCGAAATGATGACTCGCTTGTGTTGCTGTTGATAGCTGCAGTAGGCAGTTTCAGCATTGCTGCTATCCCGTAGATAGCAAAACCCCGCTTGTGGCGGGGCTACATCTTTAGACAGAGAAGCTTGAAATGTCTAAAGAAGTCAACTACCGCTTAGGCTTTATTAGGCATTCACCAAACAATCCAATGGGACTAAGGACTGTCAATAAGCGAATCGCTCTTTGGGTTACAGAGAAGGTTGGCACGATGTGGTGCGCTTATGCATTTTGCTTGCTTGCATTCATTTCTTTGCCTGAAGCATTGGCTTCGCAAGACCCTTTGAAGATCGTCTCCTGGGGAGCGCAGACTTTTCTCCAGCTTGTACTTCTTCCAATTATCATTGTTGGACAGAATATTCAGAGTAATATTGCAGAGCAGCAGGCTGATACAGACAGCAAGACACTTATTGCTATTAAGCAGCTAGCAGAGGAAATCCATGAGGCAACATACAGGTCAAGTACTGCATTCCTTGAATTGAATGATTAATCAGAGCATCTTGTATATATATCCTATCATTGAATTATGTTGCCACGAATGTACTTTTGACGCTATCGGTAATGGCGCTGTTTGATTTTGCTTTGGTTCGTTGATCATGTTTCTTTCAAGCTTTTTGGCGCTGAGTATTCAAGCGGGTGGCGAATGGAATGCCCTATGTGCTTTGCTGTCATGACAAGAGTCCAGCACCGTATAAGAAAGGGAAGCGAACTTTTGGGATTTAAATATTAGATAAGTCTTGTCTATGGCAACGTTGTTTAGTTGTTTCTCAAAGAGTCTCAATCGCCTCCATCGCTGGAACAAACTGCGTGCTGTTTTGATTGAAGTCTGTGCATTCTTTGTTCATGGCTTCGCTCACCAGCTTGATGGTTTGGGTGGCTTGGGAAGATTTTAGCCAGTTCTTTTGCGACTCCCAGTTGTTATTTTTAATTGCTGCTTCCACGATCAAATCAGCACGCTCTTTGCTGTAGTCAGCGTGAAGCATTTTGCAGGCTGCATAAGCCGAGTGACCTACAAGTCCTCGGCGCATGTCTTGCTCGGACGTTTGGTCGGTCTGGGCTTGTGCGCTACTCCAAGCGATCGCCTGACTCAGCATCAAACCAAGGCTGATCCAGAGCAAATGTCTGCGGGGCATCTTGGGTCTACTCATAGTTCGCGCTGAAAGTCTCGCCTGTGGCCATCGGGATGGCGAGTTCCTCGCGCCATTGGCTCAGAGGTTTCTCCCAGCCTTCCTCCCAGCGCTGTAAGACGAGGGGCTTGGCCTGCAGGCCGACGCGCTGTCCGTGCGCAATGGCGCGACTGATTGCTTCGTGGTCAGTGGGTTGAAAACGGAAAGCCTTAAAGCTGGCCAGAAGATTGAGGAGCACATAAGCGGGGAAGCCAATCTGGGTGGCGGTGATCGCCAACACGGCAGACTCCCCCTGCGATTGGGTGTTGAGCCCAGCGATCACGTGATGGATGTCGTGGGTGGTAGCGATGCGTTGGGTGAGCCAAAGGGCTTCTGTGCTCGTGTCTCGAGGACGAAAAAACTCAGCGTCGTAATTCAATCGGCGAATCATTCCCGCATAGGCCCGGCCCAGTGTTCCTTCCGGAAGCAACTCCAGCGTCTCAATGTTTGGTTGAAAGGCTGGGAATCGCTGGTCCATCATCTCGGCACCGCCAGGTAAAGCCTTAAAGCGCGCGATCGAAAAGTCCATAGCCTCACTGTCGAGGAAGTTGTCGATCAGGTCACCCACCCCATTGAGTGCACCTTCGGTGACAGCAATCTCGCGCAGGATGCGCAAATTTTTAATGGAGCGAAGCAGTTCGAGGGTTCGTGGCATCTAAGGGTTCCTCAACCGGACTCGCACTCAAATTTGGCTTGTAGCGGGGACGGATGGCCTTCAAAAGGGGCACCACCGCTAAACAGGTGCCAGCCATCAACAACCAAAGCACCAAGCCGTGACCCTGGTGGTCGAGAAGGACACCTGCAAGCAGAGGAGCTGCGATGGCACTGATCGCAAAGCACTGCGAGAACAAGGCCATCGCTAAACCGCGATGTTGGAGTGGTGTCTCTTCCACCATGGCCTCTGCCGCAGTAGGTAAAAAAGCCGCCTCTCCAAAGGCGATCGGAACCATCGCAAGCGCAATCAGGCTGCTGCCTCCCGACCAAAGCGCGGACCCAGCCAACAGGAGGCAGCCTGTAATGAATCCGAGCAGACCCATGCCGAGCCCAAACCGCAAACTTCGCTTTGCAACCCAGTTGCCGATGGGCCACTGAAGCACCATCAACAGAAGAAGCTGCCAAGCAATTAAGCCGCCGCTGGACGTTTCGCTCAGCGGTGCGCGCGCCAGTCCCCCTCGCACCATGTCGAGGGGGAGGGCGCTTTGCATTAAAGAAACAATTCCAGTGGCGATAACGCTCACAACCAGCACTGGAATGAGGGGCAGAAGCCAGCGCCAGTCTGCCTCTTGGTTGGTTTTAGCTTCTGACTTGGTGTCTCCGTTCGGCGCCGACTCAGCCTTGAGTTTGTGGTTGTTGGTTGTCGCGGCGCTGGCATGCAATAGCGCTGCCCGTCCATCTGGTAGCGGCGTGAGCAACAACACCACGAGCATGCTCAACACGGCCGCGGCCTCCACCGCGTAGACCATCCGGATCATCTCCATGGAGGACAACACCGCACCAAGTAAGGCGCCAGTGGCGACTCCCAAGGCGTCGGCGCTGCGCGCGAGAGCGTATCCGCGGCTGGAATTGAAACCGCTGCAGCTCAAGGGAACGGCCAATTCAATCGCAGGGAAATAAAGGCCGGCCGCCAAACCGATCAGCAACTGTCCAACGAGGTATCCGTTGAAGCCTGTGGCCTGAAACAGCACTAAATCCGCCATCAAGGCGAGTAGGGCAGCCGCTCGGACTGGCCATGAGCAGGTCAGCCCGCGGTCCAGCAAGACACCACTCAGCAGCCTCGCCACCGTGCCGATCAAGGCAGAGGCCGCTAACCCTTGACTCACTTGCACTGCCGTGAAGCTGGCCTGGTGAAACACAATCGGTGTCAGATAGATGACACCACCCGCTCCAAAAGAGGCGAGCAGGCGAATGAACGCCACTTCTTGCAAAGGTGCGGGAAACTGGTTCCACCAGTGGACTGGTCTTGGCCTTGCGAAGACGCTCAACAGGACTGCGATTAGCTGCAGGTTGTGTATGCAGTCTGCTGTTTTTTGGCATCTCACCGCGTCCGTTGTGGGCTGCTTCTCAGCTGGAAGTGCAGATCGATGGCACGGTAATTCCCTTTTCCATTGGTGATCTGGCGAAATGGGCGCGGTCTGATGGACGTCACCGCTCCGAACTCAGTACTTGGTTTTCGTTGTTGGCGCCCGAGAGTCGAGCAGGCGTTTTGGAGCTGCTTCAGGCTCCTGTGATCCTGGATCGCAGCATGGCGCGCCAGCTCTTGAACAGCTGGGCTGGCCGGCAATTGTTGGATCAAATTGCTGATTTGGTGCGGGTCGACGACGACACGGAGGGGGTGATTGTGCGTCAAACGATCAACGACCTTTTAACTCGACAGCAGCAGGTCTCCAGCTTGGATTTGCTCGAGGCTTTGCCTGCTGAACGCGTTCGTCTTGATCTCGATCTCTTGCTCGAGCTGGCATCCAGTTGGCGGATGCAACTGGAGCGCCAACAACAGTTGGTGCGCAGCCTGGATCGCTCTCCACTGACGGCCACAGTTTCTGAGCCTGCTGCCGTCTTTCCTCAGGACGCCGACTCGTTTTTGGAACCGCGCTTGATGTCTTTGGCGGTTCCTCATCGCGAGGAGCCATTGGGGTTTCAGCTCTGGTTGCCTGTGGAGGGGGCGCCAAAGCGCGAGCAATGGATGGTGCTGATGCCTGGATTAGGCGGAAGCCCAGATCATTTCCGTTGGCTGGGCCGCGGCCTGAGTCGTCGCGGCTGGGCCGTCTTGGTTCCAGAGCACCCTGGCAGCGATGACGAAGCGGTCCAGGGGCTATTGGAAGGGCGTCTCTCCCCTCCCGGTGCGGAAGTTCTTCCCGCTCGGCTGAAAGATCTTGATGCCCTGCTGAAGGCCCGCGAGCAGGGTGTGTTTCAGGTGCCGGGTCAACGCTTGGTCCTGGCTGGCCACTCCCTGGGTGCCTTCAGTGCGTTGCTGTCAACCGGTGCCAGTCCTGCTCGAGGTCTTGCACGGCGTTGTACTTCGGTTTTGCGTGATCTGCCGCTCAGCAACTTGTCACGACTGTTGCAGTGTCAGTTGGTGGATGTTTCGTTGCCAAAGCAAGTCGCACCCAAGGGTTTGTCGGCTGTGATTGGCTTCAACAGTTTTGGCAGCCTGCTCTGGCCTGCTGGCTCTCTTTCGAAAACCGTCAAAGTGCCTGTCTTATTGACTGGCGGCACCCTCGATCTGATCACGCCGCCGATCAGCGAACAGTTGGGGTTGTTATTGGCGATGCCTGCGGATCCTTCCAGCCGCGTTGTGCTTGTGGAGGGAGCAAGTCATTTCTCACCCGTACGCGTTGAGGGGCAGAGGCAAGGCGGACGAGGTGAGGATCTCTTTCAGCTGGGAGAAGAGCTCGTGGGTGTGCAGCCGCTCCAGGTGCAAGCGCTGTTGGAGCAGGAAGTGGTGCAGTTTTTAGTGGATCAAGAACAGAGCAATGGTGAGCAGCGAACCGCTGCCAAGACGCTGCATTTGAAGCGGGGAGAGCTTCATCTTCATCGGCTCGATCGCGAAGCGGCCTCAGCCCTGGTACATCAATAACGGATGCGTGGATCGAGCACGGCCACCAAGAGATCGACCGCCACGCTCACCATCACGACGAGGGCGGCGATGGCCACAACGATGCCTTGGACAACCGGGTAATCGCGTTGGTTGATGCTCTCGTAAAGGCTCATGGCAATGCCTGGCCAGGAGAAGGTCACTTCAATGAGTAGTGCCCCACCGATGAGTGATGCCACCGTGATGCCTGCAATCGTGAGCACGGGCAGCAGAGCATTGGGCAAGGCGTGGCGCAGTACGACCTGGACTTCGCTCAGTCCACGGCTCCTCGCCGATTCCACATAATCCGATTTCAAGGTGCGGTTCAGATTGAGCCGTAGGGCGTTCGTGAACACGCCGCTCAAAAGGAGCCCCAAGGTGCAGGCCGGCAGCACGAGGTGCCGAACGCTTCCTTGCAATGCAGCCCAATTGCCGCTGATCACGCTGTCAAAGATCAGAAAGCCGCTGCCTTCTGGGGGGATCAAGCTGGGAGGGAATCTGCCGCCAACGGGCAGCCAGCCGAGCATGACCGCAAACACGAGTTGGATGAGCATCGCCGCCCAAAATGGGGGTAATGCGTAGGTGCCAATGCCGTAAAAGCGGCCGGCGAAGTCAAATTTCCCCTCGGGCCTGGCAATCCCGCTAAACCCCACGGCCAAGCCCAGAACGGCCGCGATGATCAAGGCGGTGATCCCAAGCTCCAGGCTTGCCGGGAGCGTTTTGCTGATGATCGAACGCACCGACTCGTTATTAATCAGTGCATTGCCTAAATCTCCATGAACCAGCTTGCTGAGAAAATCAAAATATTGATTCCAGAGCGATTGATCGAGGCCCAGGCTGCTTCTCAGAGCGGCTTTAGCGGCTTCTGGGGCCCTGCTTCCGAGTACTGCATCCACCGGGTCTCCCGGCGCGACACGCAGGAGCAGAAAGACCAGGCTGGCGATCAGCCAAAGCATGAGCGGCGCGAGGGCGAGTCGGGTTGCGCAATAGCGGAAAAGCTCCCTTCCTCGTGCCATTAGCGTCGCTCTCCCAGTTGGGCCAGATCCACGAGCCCGTTGCCATTAAAGATCGGAGCACTTAAACGAAGCTGAGCCCAGGCTTTTGGAGCCACAACCCAGACCGGGAGGTAAGGAGCTCCTTCTGCTGCCATTGCATCCACGGCTCTCAGTTCTTGTAGACGTGCCTTGCCCTGAAGGCTGTCACTACGGCTTAACGCTGCTTGTAGCCCTGGTTCGGTCCAGAAGGTGCCTCCATCCACGGCCTCACCCTCCTTGCAGATATTCCCTTCCGAGCGCTTGCAGCTGAGCAAGGGGGAGAGATAGGCCTCAGGATCTGGATAGGAGCCACCCCAGTCAAGAATCACGGCTTCGAACGATCCTTCGCTGAGCTGTTTATACACCGTGGTGGACTCCACGCCGTTGAGGGTCATCTGGACGCAATCGGGCAGATCGCGTTTCAGCTGCGCTTGCCAGGTGAGAGCCATCAAACGATCGGAGGGAACGTTGGTGCGAAACGTGAATGGGACTTGCAGGCGACGCCCTGTGCAGTACCCGGCTTCTCGATACAACTGGCGGGCTGTGGCGAGGTTGTAGGCGGGCCAGGGCTCGGTTTTTCCTCCCCGCAAACTGGGGGGAATGAGGGACCGTAAGGGCTCTCTTTGGGTGTAGCTCACGCGGGCGCTGATCAAGCGGCGATCCA
Organism: Synechococcus sp. SYN20; assembly: GCF_014279555.1. Classification (NCBI taxonomy): domain Bacteria; kingdom Bacillati; phylum Cyanobacteriota; class Cyanophyceae; order Synechococcales; family Synechococcaceae; genus Synechococcus; species Synechococcus sp. SYN20. The sequence continues at coordinate 927,465 of NZ_CP047959.1, forward strand.
GGCTGTGGGCAAGGGCCCGACGCACGGTTTGACGTTGCAGCGGCGGACTATTGGTGCGCAGAGTCACAAAGGTGATGTTCATGGCCGGACCTTTGCTCTCGAGCAGCAGGGCCTTATCTGCCCGTTCGCTTAGGGCTCGTTTTTGATCTTCATCGATGGAGTTGGAGAGCAATACATCCACCTCGCCGCTGATCAGGGCTCCAAACAGTGCTGTGGAATTGCTGAGATTGATGAGGTCGAGACCAACATTTTTTGGTGTTGCTCCCCAGTAGTTGCGGAAGGGCAGAAGACGTTGTTGGGTGTTGCGAAAGCTGTTGAGGACGTAGGGCCCCGTTCCTACAAATCGATCATTGAGGAAGCGATCGGCATGGTCGGCGTAGGCCTTTGGGGAGACGGGGGTGAGATAGGGGGAGGTCAGCAGGCTTTCGATCGAGCTGGAGGGCTGCTTGAGCCGCAGGCGCAGTTCAAACGGGCTGGGTGCATCGATCGCTGCAATGCGATCGTTCAGTAAATAGCGCTGGGAGCCGATGCGAAGGAAGCGCTTCAAGCTGAAGGCCATCGCTTTTGCGTCAAAGCGAGTGCCGTCGTGGAACAGCACATCTCGGCGTAGAGGGATGGTCAGGCTGAGTCCGTCATCACTGAACTGAGGCTTGGATGCAGCCAATTGGGGCTGAAGCTTTCCTTTGGTGCCTCGGATGTAAAGCGTGTCGCCGAGAGCGCTCAAAACTTGCAAGACCCCTGTCGTGCTCGCCAGTGCTGGATCAAGGGAGGAGATGCGTCCGGCGCTTGCCACCGTGAGGCGCTCGCTTTGGCGTTTGGGCTGGCAGGCGCTTTGGCTGAAGGCAAGGACGAAGCCGATCAACACGCTGGCCTGAAGGCGGGAGCGACGGCGATCAGTCACGCAGCGATTCTTGAGATCAACCGCCATTCAAACCCTTAAGGCTCTGCCGTAATTATTCGAACTCTTCTGTAAGGGTTGAGATCTGTTCAAGAGCGACTTCAAACACGGGGCAACCGTGGGGATCGAGAGGCCATTGGCGAATCCAACACCGGTCATGGTCGTCATCGATGCCGATCACTTGAAATGGACCTTCTCCAGAGCGGAGCTTGATGCAGTCACCTTGATGAAGCGTCATGACAGACCGAGCACTCTGCTGATCGCAGTGTGATCCCAAGGTGAGTGTCAGTTCGTTCGACATGAACGGTTGAGAGCACAGATCTGCAAACGCAGATTTGCTCTGTGATAGTTCTTACAACTTTGCCTTATCTCGGGGCTCCACCGCCAGGGGTGCGTTGGTGATCTGAACCTGCTCAAAGACAGCCGAGATGGGCATCCAGGCTTAGAACCCCCTCAATGGCATGAATGGCTTTGAGCGCCGCACTCATTTGCCCATTGCCAACAACGTGCGTGATCACAACGATTTCAGCTCCCGCATCACTGGCTTCGAGCTGAACGATGGATTGAATAGAGACGTTGTGATCGCCGAAGCAGCTGCCGATGCGGCCGATCACGCCTGGCGCATTTTCTGTTTTGAAACGCACATAGTTTCGCTGGCTTGTTTGCTCCTTGTTGGCCAGGTGGCAAGCGCGCCAGCTGGAGGCTGCAAGCAGGGGGTCGAGGTTTCCGTCTGCTGGTTTGAGTTGGCGAATGCCAGCAATGTTGAGGATGTCGGCCACCACGGCCGAAGCGGTCGGTCCTGAGCCAGCGCCAGGTCCGTAAAACATCACCCTTCCGATCGGATCACCTTCAACCAAAATCGCGTTGTTCACCCCATTCACCCCGGCGAGGGGGTGGTCATTGGGGACCAGGGTGGGTTGAACGCTCACCGCCAGAGGCAGCGATGTGGGATGGCTGGGGTCGGGTTCCATGCTTTCGGCCACGGCAAGCAGCTTCACGCCGTAGCCCAACTGGGTGGCGTAATCCACGTCTCTGCTTTGCAGCGTGCTGATCCCTGCCGTGTAGATGCCGTTGCGATCAATCGGCCCCCCGAAGGCCAATCCGGACAGGATGGCGATTTTGTCGGCGGCATCGAGCCCTTCCACATCTGCGGCTGGGTCGGCTTCGGCATAACCCAGATCCTGGGCGTCGCGCAGGACAGCGTTGTAATCAGCACCCTCCTCAGCCATCCGACTCAGGATGTAATTCGTGGTGCCATTGATAATTCCGCTCACGCGTTGAATGCGGTTGCTGCCGAGCGATTGCTTGAGCGGCTCAATGATCGGAATCCCGCCGCCAACGGCGGCTTCAATCAGCACGTAAACACCTGCGGCGGCTGCGGCTGCGGCAATCTCTTCGCCATGCCTGGCGATGACAGACTTGTTGGCGGTCACAACCGACTTGCCAGCAGCAATCGCACGCATGATCAGGGTGCGAGCTGGCTCGATGCCTCCCATCACTTCCACCACCACGTCCACGGCTGGGTCGTCGACGACGGCTTCAGGGGATGTGGTGAGGATGCTCTCGTCTAGAGCAATGGGCCGCGTGCGGTTTCGATCTCTTACCGCTATACGGACCAGATCCAGATCAGCAATCAGAGGGTGTCTCCCTTCTGGCGTCTGGAGAATGCTTGCGACTCCGGCACCCACAGTGCCGAGACCGAGAAGGCCAATTCCGATCCGGGTGGACATTGAACAGGTTCCGTTTGTGTCGCTGATCAGCAGACTCTATGAATCCATAGCGTCATCGGTGTTTTTTAGGGCATGAGCCTGGGATTGCATCGCTCGCAGAATGTTCAAAAAGCCGTTGGCTCTTGAGGGCGTCAGGCTTGCTTGCAAGCCAGTAGCGGAAATGAAGTCGGGATTGACGGCGAGAACTTGATCTGGAGTGAGATCACTCATTCCTTTGATCAGTAAGGCAAGTAGCCCTTTGGTGATCAAGGCATCGGACTCTCCTTGCCAGCACACGTGGTTGTCCTGGAGAGCGGCATGAATAAACACTTGAGACACGCAACCTTGAACCTTGCGGTCTTCGGTTTGGAGTTCTGCGGGCATCACGGGGAGCTTTTTGGCCAGCCAGAGCACGTACTCGTAACGCTTGCGTGGGTCTGGCGTGCCGCTAAGTCGATCTGCCAGGCGGTCTAGCTCCTCGCTTCCGTATTGGCTCGAGGAGCAGCAGGGGTCTGCCATGGACGGTTTCAGCGATTCAGGCTGGGTTGGCGCACCTTAACCATCAGGCCTGTAAGTCCGAGCAGGGCAGGTGCCCCCAGCCAGGCGAAAGCCGACAGCGCGGTGAATTGGTTTTGGGTTTGCACCACCTCGTCCAGCAAGACGCTGCCCTGTCGAATCGGTAATTCCAAATAGTCGCGATGTCCGGGGCCACCATCCACTTGCAAATCCAAGACGCCTTCAACCAGGTCTGGAAGTGTTAAGACCAGTTGTCCATTCGCTCCGATCTCACCGAGTTCCTCTCCAGGTGTTCCATCGGCATTGAGCAGACGCACAGCGGCACCTTCAACTGGCTCACCTGTGGAGAAGCTGCTACTGAGCTCTAATTGGCCATCGAGATAGCGCAGTGAGCTTTCAATTCCATGGGCCTGCGCCTGCTGGCCTGCCATGACTGCCAGACCTAAAGCGGTACAGGTGACCAGCAGGCGGCGTGAAAACACGGTCATGGCAGCGGGCTTAGAAGAATTTCATCTTGCAGAACATTCGCTCTAATGGCTAGCCCTACGCAAGCGGCAGCCTTGTTCGGTGATCCATCCATCCAAGGGCTGATCCCAGGGTTCTGCCGGTAGCAAGGTGGGATGGACGCACGCCTCAGGTAAGACGGCAAACGTCGGCAGCGTTGACCACCCAGGTTGACTGAGCAAGCGGTCATAGCAACCGCCTCCGTAGCCCAGGCGCATGCCGTTTCGATCGACGGCAAGGCCTGGAATCAGCAAGAGGGAGAGTTCGGTGGGTTTTAACGCTGGTGATGTGAGTGGGGCGGGAATAGAAAAGGCATCGCCGCGAAGCTCTCTTGGCGATGGGGCCTCTCTCCAAGCGTGATAAGTCACGCTGTAATCCGCTGCCGTTGCAGGCAGGGCAAGGGGTGCAGGCTGCAGTTCGGCCAACAGGCGTAAATCGGGTTCCCCCGCAAGGGGCCAGGTGATTCCGATGGCCCCATGGTGGTGAGGAGGCCCCTGGGCGTTCAGATGGGCAAGCACGCTCTCTACCAGTGAGGCATTCAGCTTTGGCATCAGCCCATGGCGTATGCGGCGGTATTCAGATCTCAGGGCCTCTTTTGTCGCAACCACTTTGAAGCCACTTTTAATCAGTTTGTGAGAGCGATCTGGGTCTGGCCATGGTCTGGGTCGAAAGGGTGATGTCTGAAGTAACTTCGCTTTATCAAAAAATGAGAACTGATGGACAAGGTCAAAACTTGGCTGAAGCAGCTCAATGCTTATGCAAACAAGCATCTTCAGACCTGGGAGGTTGAAAGAAAGCGCTGAAGAACGGTGGCCTTGAAGACTTGATCGTTGCGCTGCATGATGATCGTTCCTGTTGTGTCTTCTCTTTGTCTAAAACGTGAATAACACGCTGCTTTGATTGATGAGAGTTTTTTTCTTTTGTGCATCTCTGTTGCTGGCCTTGCCTATGGCTGCAGCTGAGAAGGGCACGTCGACCGCCCAGGGTGTGAATGAACAGATGGCAACGGCTCAAGCGATGCGCAGCGTCCCCAAGGGCGCAACAGTTGTGGATACCACCTGCAAAGAAATTGGTGTTGGTGCCTTTACCTATCGGTTTCAATGCTCAGTGCATTGGGCTCAATAATCAGCGTGGCTTTCACGTCCATTCTTGATTTTCTTCTGGGTGGTTTGGTATGTCGATCGAAGGCAAACCGGGTCACCAAATGATTGCCCTGGTCTCTGTTCATCAAGTTCTTGTGAGGATCGATTGCAAGGGACTCAGTCAAGAGCTCTGTACTCGTTAGTTAATGACTTTTCTCTTACCCATCGGCCTTGCTTGTTTCCCATAAAAGCAGTGCAGCAATGAGTTCTTGAGGAGTGAGGTCAATGTTTTTACTATCTTCAACTCAGACGATGGAGACCTTTCCGGAGGCAATATCGAAATACCCGGCCAAGATTTGAAGATCTCCTGATTGAACTGCGTTAGCCAAAACGTCGCTGCGTGTCGTGAGTTGTTGAGCCGTTGCACTGGCATTGTTCTTGATGGCGTTCGTCAAGGTGTCTCCTGGGAATAAATTGGCTCGAATCGGTTTGATGAGCTGATCGAAGAGTGGCGTGAGTGTTTTATTCGCTCGAGCGGCTTGAACAGCGCCACAATTGCTGTGGCCCAAAACCAAGATCAAGGGCGTTTTTAAGACTGCAACGCCAAACTCGAGAGAGGCAATTCCCTCGTCAAAAGGAGTGTTTCCTGCGCTACGCACAACAAACAAATCACCAGCAGCAGCATCAAAAATCCATTCCGGAGCAACTCTGGAGTCGGCGCAGCTGATGATGGAAGCCCAAGGGGATTGAGACTCTTCCAGAACGCTGGAAGGAAGGAAGCAATTGTCTAACCAAAGGTTGGACATCACTTGGGCACGTTCGTTCAAACTCGTGGCCTTGTTCTTCGCTTGCCAAGCTGCTGCAAACCGCGCATTTCCATCGATCAGGGCCGTGAGTGAATCGTCTGGCCGGCAGGATTGGGCTGATTCCTTCTGCGCTAGAACCGCTGCTTCGGCCTTAGCCGGCTTGATCAACTGCAGCGCAGCCGCGAGACCAAACGCGTTTAGGCCACTACGAAACAAAAAAGAGCGTCGATTGAGTGTCACGAAACCTGCTTGAAGTGAGACTCAATTCCCAGGATGCTGGTCAAGACCCAGTGAAAACGATTTGAAAAGTTTAGACAGGCCTCTCATTCCTAGCTGTTAGAGGGACTGATTGCAGCCAGGTTGGTTTGCGCGCTGATGCTCAGCACCAATTTGTGAGCGTGAAGCCCTTCTCTCGATCGACCGATGCCAAATATCAGCCTGAGCGATCCCTTCCATAATTTCTTCATGATGAGCACCGATTTGAGTCTGTGCTCCTTTGGTTGATAAGCCTTTGACTAATCGATTCCGCGCGCTGGCCCGCTTACAGATGTAGGGAGCTTTTAGATCGATTCTGCGGCGAGATACAGCGAACCAGCAAATCCATCGCGTCGTTTTCGGTCACCCCATACACATTGCAGATCTCCCTGTGTTTCCTTGTGATAAAGATCTTCTGCGAGCTGCACAAGATTTCCGCCGGTCTGTAAATAGTCATCGGCGCTCTCGTATCCATTGTTTTGAAGCCACTGCACGGTGAGGTTGATCGCAGTTTCTTCGACCCTGGTCATTGCACCTTTACGTCATCTTGACGTTCTACTCGGCTGATCTCTTCAGTGCTGGGCAATAAAAAACCCCGCTGGTGGCGGGGCTTAACTCAATCGATAGGAGAAGGACTCACTCGTCGCCTTCTTCCTCACCACCCACAGGAATCAAGCGAATCGCTTTTTTGCCAAGCTTGATGGTGAATTCGTCACCAACTTGGAGATCGAGCATGGCGGTGTAAGCCTTGCCGATCAGCAGATTGCCGTTGCCCTGAACTGTTGCAACGTAAGAAAGCTTGCGTCCGCCTTTACCAACGCCAGCGTTTCCGCCGCCGAGGTCAATGCCTTTGGCATTGAGGAGAGCTTCATAAAAGGCGGTGAAATTGACCCGGTCACTGCCGTCTTTCTTTTTAGAGACGTAGCCACATGCTGTGGCGAGATCAGTCTTGGATACATCTCCAAGGTCTTTTACCTTGGTGAGCAGGTCGGAACCGGTGAGCATTTGAAACTTGCGTTTCACTATTACTAACAAACTCCATGCCTACTAGTCAACTATTTGCCCATATCAGTTGCCTTTCCTCTTGCCTCTTTCTCTGTCAGAAAACGATTCCGATTCAATAATTCTTCAGCAACAGGGATGCTCTGACTCACTTTCACAAGGTGCCGCAGGGCTTTTGAGAGTTTGGTGATAATGCTCTATCCCTAGAGAAGAGTCAGATGGAGATCTTGTGCTGCCTGGCTCATTTGCGGTCTGATCCAGCAGCGTGTCTTACATCCATATGCTGAGGAGCTGATGTGGTCGTTCCTTGTGCCGAAGATCCATGGGATAAACAAGCTCGTCGAATGGTTTCGGCTTGTATTGACTACTAAGAAGGTTGTCAACTTGGTGGTTGCCTCGGTTGTGCTCAGGTGAGCGGCTGTTAATACCAACGGGCCCTGCAGCAGCTTGATCTCCTGAGATCAATCCAGCCTCAGAATGCAGCTCACCAGGCCAGTTCAAGCCATTGGATTAAGCAGGCCTCGCGAATCCATTGCTTATTGCTTGCGTATCGCAACGGTAAAGACAGTGCAGCACTAAGTCAGCCTCTGCCTTTTTTGAAGTCAATATTGATGCGCTGAGGTTTGTGCTGTCGCTTGATGCTTTACCACAAAAGCTTGATGAGATCGTGCGTCTTAGCTCTAACGCTGCACGACAGCAGACAGAGGAATCCACCGTTAACGATTTTTATTCAGTGAGTGGATTTCAAGATTTCAGCACTTTCAATTGCGAGCTGTTTCAGTCGTTATCAGCTGAGCGAGCCGTCGGAGCGACTTGATCTCACCGGCTGCCATCAAGCTTGTGCAGGGTTTTGACGCATGTTGAGGAAATGACCAGCTTTTTACTGACCTCGATGTGATGCAAATCGCAAATCACGTCGTGCTGGAGGGTGCGCAGATGATCAAGTTGTTGGTGTAGGCCGGTTTTGCGTCGAAAGGCGACCCTTGACCGCTCACGAGTGATCCAGCCCCTCAATCCATCTTTAGTTTGATATCAAGCCCTGTCTTTGCCGGGGTTTCTCACCTCAGAGTCTTGGCAGCAACGCAGCGAGGCTTGGGATCAGCGTTGAGTTAGCTCTTGGGGGAAAACGATCCGTGATTCTTTGACGCGCATGGACAACGCCCTGTTGCTGAGAGCTCTCCTCAATGCCATGAAGCAAATATTCGGCCGAGAAAGTCGTTGCAGTCTTTATCGATGGTTTCTTTCTCAAGATTTGATTAGAACCTGAGTTCTGCTGGTGAGTGAATGCCCGCACCAAAATCCACAACCCAACCCAACGCCCGTTGCTGGGTTTGGTTCAAGGGCGACCCGTTGAAGACGGAGGGAAGTTGGAAGGGGGGCTGGTACGGAGCTCCTTCCGTGATTGGAGGCGTGAGGATTGAGCATCACGACTATGTGCCGTGCAGGGTGCCGGAGTGGAGGGTGTTGTTCTCGGAGCCTGCTGATTTGCTGTCGCCTCCCTCCGTTCCAGACGATGCGGAGTGGAAGCTGTATCCCACTGAGCCTCAGTGATCAGGTTTTCAAACAAAGCAGGTTGTTTGGATGTGCCGCGAATCAAGCTTTGATGGCTGTTTTACCCAGTCTTTGCAAGCTTTCTAGGCTCTTAAGTGTTTGCTGGGCCTGTGCCAACATTGGGCGCCCTTGGGGCGCACAATCTGCGATCAAAGAGGCCGCTAATGAGGCTTCCGACTTAACCAGCGTCATGCAGTACTCAATTCTGCTGATGGGGTCTGAGGCCATGGCCTCGCTTTTCTTGCTCAAAGAGGGAGCAAGCTGATGGAGAAGATCATTGAGCGCTTGCTGGATGGATTCGATTGTTGCTTCTGTCGCTATTCCTTGTTGATCAGGTGGGTTCATGTTGTTCAGTCGATGGCTGAGGCGGTTGAGAAAGCGATTGCATGCAACCTCATGGACGGAAAGAGCAACTTGCAAATCGACGAGCTGCATTAAATTTATGATGAGCAGCTGTAATGAGAAATTCCTCCCGCATTGAGGTACTGATCAGGTTTTAGCCGGTAGTACTTTTGTTCGATGGCTTTTGATTGCTCGTCGTAGGGATAGCTAAAGACTTCCTGCAGCTCTTTGATCAGTGCATAGTCGCCTTGCTTAGCTTGTTGATAAGCAGGAGCAATGAGCCATTCGCGCCAGGTGTATTTCGGATTAACGCGCTTCATTTTTTCCGCGATCCCGGTTCGATCCTCACTGTCTCCGATGAGTTCGTTCCAGCTCTGAAGCCAGGCTTGCCATTGATGCTCCAGGTCTGTGGGGATCGATGTATAAAAGCTTGTTTTTAAATCAGACCAATGCTTTGGCATCTTGCAAAGCTCACGAAAGAAAATTGTGAAATCAACTTTGGTTTGGATCATGAGCTGAAATAACGCATTGACCAGAACTTCGTTGTAGTTGGTAAGGCCAAGCTTGTCTGCCCACATCTGTTCAATAGTGGTATTGATTTTTTGTTTAAACCCACCACAGATCTTGTCTAATTGCTCTAAAGCTGCCGCATTATCTATGACAAGTAGCCTGATGGACTTCCAAAACATATAAAAATTGGCTTCTGCTGCGACAGGCTGGTTAAAAAAGGAGAAGTGTTCGCCACCCCCAATCCAAGGCTGGAAACGCGGATCAAAGACCTCACAAAATCCAAACGGTCCATAGTCGAGGGTGAAGCCACCAGCTGCGCAGTTATCACTATTGAAATTTCCTTGACAATAACCAATACGTAACCAATTGGCAACTAAGTTCGTGAGCCGATCTTTGTAGAGCTCTGCTAACTGTATTAATTGAGTAGAAAAATCTAGAGTTTGATCGATTTCAGATTTGTATTCTCGATCGATTAAATGCAGCACGATCATGCGTAACTCTTTTAATACGTCTGGATGGTCACTGTTTCGAGCACGTCGTGCGAATAATTCCAATTGACCAATGCGTAAAAAGGAGGGTGCTACACGGGTTGAAATGGCAACTGGATCCTCTACTAAAATATCGGGATCAGAAGAGTTGGAGTTTTCTGAATACCAAGGCCGCCTAACGGTCTCTATTTGTGAGACATAGAGTGTCAAAGAACGTGACGTCGGTACCCCGAGGGCATGCATCAAGTCCTGTGCGAGAAACTCTCTTACGCTTGAGCGCAGAACGGCACGCCCGTCAGCCCCCCGGCAGTAAGGAGTGGGGCCACCGCCTTTTAATTGCATCTCCCAACGCTGACCTTTAAGGATTCCTTCGAAAACAGAAATAGCGCGACCATCCCCGTATCCATTGCCATTTCCAAATGGACATTGTTGATTATATTCAGTTCCATAAATAGATAATGCATATCCTGTGGCCCAGCCAAAAGGTCGCATTGGCTCTCGCATTTCAGAAAGATCACCCGAGAATAGTTTCTTAAACTCTTCGTTGAAGGCCAGATCTTGATCCAAGCCAAGTTCGCAAAATAATGTTTCGCTATGGCTTACATAGGTGGGTTGTGCCAGGGGCTTTGGAATAACAGGAACAAAATGACCAGAGCGGACCTGTCGAGGCCGATGATCTTGCCCATCTTTTGTGGATTCAGGATCAGGATTAAGGGTGTTTAGTAGTGAATAATTTGAGTGTTGAATAAAATCATCAAAAGAGGCTAAGGATTGTTTAGAACTTTGCTTAGGAGGAAGTGACATTCTCGTTGACTGCGCCAGACATCTTTTGAATATCATAGCTAGTTGCATCTCCTCTGCTCATCCTGCTGGCTTGTGATTGCACTCCTCGCTCTTTTCATTGATTGATAGCTTGATAGGAGACCATTCCTTAATCCATGCTTTGTGCCAACGTCCCATGATTGCTCAAAGATTGTGCTGTCCTTTACGGCTCACTTTCTTTTTCTTATTCATGCTGTATTGATTTAAATGCGATTAGTGACTATAATTATGATAATAAAAAGCTCTCAGCTTCAGCTTTGGGCTTTTTAGCCTCTGCCATTGACGATGGACTTAATCCAATCCAATGCTATTACCACTCTTCATCGACTGGCATCAGTTGAAGATGTGGTTGAATTCGTACGACTGTGTGTGGAAAAGAACCTCGTTATTGACTTTATTTTGAAGGAGGAGCTTGATGCTTTTATCAAGCCAAGCAATAACTCTGGCTCTTGGGTTCGTCAACAAATTGATGGTGTCAGGGTGAAGGCTGTTGATCAAAATGGCTATACGATCTATGCGATCTGGATAAGAGAATCCTTAATGAAGGATTATGTGTCTTATTTGGAATCGATTAAAAAAACCCTCTCTGATGCTTCTGTTTTCTCGTTCCCAGTTATCTGAATCCTGCTTTTTTAATTAGCAAATTGAGAATTCTCCTATGTGTTCTCTTTTGACGCCAATATAATCTTCTAAAACAGCATTTTCGTTGAATTCGCCTGTTAGGCATTCAATCACTTGTGTGTGGATAAAGGCTGGTTCTTCTGCCCTCCCTTCTTGGTATGCAAATCTATCCGGGTAGAGGTTTCGATACTCATTGGGGATTGTGATAAACCAGCTGCTGTCATTACCTGCATAATAAATTTCTCCAGCGAGTCGATAGAACTCGCCAAATTCTTTTGCAGATTCTGGAACCTTCCGGTAAATCTTTGCTTGTTCGTCAGCGGTAAGCCCAAGCCAGTTCAGGCTTTGTTCCATCTTCTCGTTCATAGAAGCAGGGCATTCAATCCCCCATTGATAGCAGCTTTTCTTCTTGGTTACTGATTAAAAAGACAAGCTGTGTTGCCGTTTCTCCGGCATCAGCGCAAACGCTCTTTTTCCTATCCGCAGGCGCCGACGCACTCGAAGCTTCCAGTGCTGGAGGCTGCCATCGCCATGAAGATGATCACAACCGTGGCTGCCACGAGAACAACAGGTCCGATTTGTGTGTCAGGTCCCATTTTGCAATGCCATCGGTGTGCTGCTTATGACCATCCAAGCTCATGCTGAGCGTTCCATCAATGCTGATCCTGTAAGTCTGGAGTCCTTGAGGGCCTTGGCCTGCATTGATATGGACTCGCTATCACTGCCAAGATTTTTGGTTTCACTACAGATTTCGCCTCGCAGTGAGGCTTTTGTATTTGTCAAAATGTGACAATGATTACTCTTTCGGTCGCGGGCCTGCTTCTCCTGCTCAACGTTGCTCTCATTTCTTCAGTCCTTACTGTTGATCAGTGGATTGGTTGAAAAACTGCATTAGCAGAATTGCAATGATGCTGTTGGCTATCTTGCTAATTGCATAATTTCTTATTTAGATTCCTTTTGCCTAATCATCATTGCTGAATATCTTCGATGAATGATTCAGTATTTCGGCTTTTTGTCGTTAATAGTGTTATCCCATGCCTTTCGGAGCATACTAAAAGACTGGTATTTATGGGCTACCTTGTAGGAATTCGCTTCGTGTATTGTGTTATTTAACTCTTTACCGGTGTAATATTAGATTTTGAGGTGATGCGTGGCTGTCGTTAGTATTGATATATAAGTTCAATTTTTTACTCCTGTAGTGACTTTTGGAGTTGTTTGAACGCCTGATTGGCGTTATTTTTTTACTCTTTAGGCCTCTTCCCTAGGCAAGATTTTCGCTTCTCAGTTTTCTCGCTATTTACTTTTGAAACCATGCGGTCAGCGCAACGGCTAGAGCATCGGCAGCATCATCAGGTCGTGGGGGTGTGTCGAGATTGAGTTCACGCATCACGGCTTCAAGAACTTCGTCTTTGTCGGCATGGCCATGACCCGTTAATGCCTGCTTAATTTGCATCGGCGGGAATTCCACAATCGGCAGCCCAAAGCGCGTGAGCGTCATGATCAGCACCCCGCGGGCCTGCACCACGGCGATGGTGTTGCTGGAGCGGTAGAAGAAAAACTTCTCCACGCTGGCCAGTTCTGGTTGATGGATGCGAATGATTTGGCGCAGATCACGCGCAATTTCCACCATTCGCTCTCCCTCGCTTCGGCCTGGATCGGTGCGAATGATTCCGCAGTCGACCATCCGTTGCGAGCCTTCCTGGCTCCCCTTGCGTGGCTCAACGTCGATCACGCCGTAGCCGACCCGAGCTAGGCCTGGATCAATGCCAAGGATCCGCAACGGGAATTAGCTGGCCAAGGCCAGTTCGAATTCAGAGCGGTCGTCCGATTCATTGCGCTCAAACACCTTGCAGAACACCTTCACAACCCGGTCACCGGAGTCGATTTGTTCTAGGGGATCTTTCCGCAACCGATGACGCAGACAGCAAGACACCACGCGGGCAACATCGTCTTCGCTGACCTCTGTTCGCCCTTCAAAGGCTGCAAGGGCACGGGCTGCCCGGTTGGTCACGATGTCGCCACGCAATCCATCCACGTCCAATTCTCCGCAGACCGATGAAATGCTCAGGCGCAAATCATCGTCAATCGTGACCTGCTCAAGGCGTTGCTGCGCTTCCACCACCCTGGCCTGTAGGGCGTCTTGGCCGGCCGTCACGCTGATGCTGAAGGCATCGGGGTCACTATCGAAGGCCGTGCGCTGGTCCACGACTTGCACTCTTAACTGCGGATCGCGAACGGTGCGCACCTCCACGCTCATTCCAAAGCGATCGAGCAGCTGGGGGCGCAGCTCCCCTTCTTCTGGGTTTCCCGATCCAATCAACACGAAGCGCGCGGGGTGACGCACGGAGACACCCTCCCGTTCCACCGTGTTCCAGCCGGAGGCTGCGGAGTCGAGCAGAACGTCCACCAGGTGATCATCGAGAAGGTTGACTTCGTCGACGTAGAGCAGGCCGCGGTTGGCTTTGGCGAGCAAACCCGGCTCAAAGGCGCGAACGCCTTCACTCAAGGCTTTCTCGATGTCGATCGTGCCGCAGAGGCGATCTTCTGTGGCTCCCAGGGGAAGGTCCACCATCGGTACTTGGCGTTGTTCCGTGCCAAGGGTTTCGCCTTGTTCTAAGCGCTGCCTCACGTCACTGCTTTGCAGGTCGGGATCGGTGGGTGAGCTGTTGTATGAATCGCCAGCAACCACCTCAATGCCGGGCAATAGGTCTGCCAGTGCGCGGATCGTTGTGGATTTGCCCGTTCCCCGGTCTCCCATGATCATCACGCCGCCAATGCGCGGGTCGATCACGTTGAGCAGCAGCGCCAACTTCATCTCTTGCTGGCCGATGACGGCGGTGAAGGGAAAGACTCTGCGCTTGCGCGGTGAACTCACGGGTGAACGTCGGTTGATGAATTGGATTGTTTCACAGGCAGCACGGTGAGCACCTGCGGTGGTGTGGCATCGGCGGGATAGACCAGTCGCACGCGCACCCGTCGGCTCTCACCTGGGGCCAGGGATATCGTCCCTAATTCTGGTCCTTCCTGCCCACGTCGCAACACGAGGTGGAAGCGCCGCCGTCCCATCGCCCGCCCGTTGGCTCCATCTAGGCCTGTCACCTCAATGGGGCCGCGAAACATGACCGGTCCGCTGTTTCCAGGCTTGAACTGCAATTTTCCGTTGCTGCTGCCGCGTTTGTCGGGGGATTCCAGGGCGATCGCCACCATTCTTGTGCTGCTGTCAGGGTTGTGTAGCGGAAGGGTGAGGTCGTATTCCACGCCGTAATTGCCGTGCGCGGCCCAGGCCGTTCCCTTGTCAAATGTTTTGAGTTCAGCGGTTTGCACTTGAGCGGTACCCAGGTCACCTCGCTCCAGGCTGCTGATCGGCCACGAGATCGGCGCTGCGTTGATGTTCAGGGTTTTGGAGCCTGGATCATGCAAGCTTCCGGTCCAGGTGCTGCCGATTTGAACGCCACTTACCCGTGAATAGATCATCCGACCCTTGCTGCCTCGTGGCGTGGGCTGATGTTCTTTTGGGCTGCGCGTTCCGGCGCTGAGCAGGGCTCTCCAGCGTTGATCGCTGGGTGGCGTGTCGTTGTTGCCGTAGGCCGCCACGGTGGCGACATACACCGGTGCGGAGCTGTTCAGCCTCAGCTGCAGGTTTCGGCCATTGAGCAAGGGGTCGAGGCCTGCCACGGGAATCGGAAGAACCAGCAACGCACTGGCATGCCCAGGGTCAATCTTGATTTGCTTGGGAAGCTCAGGAGCCTGCTCCCCACGGAGCAAGTCGCCAGCGACCCGGCTTCCTGGTCCAGAGGCGATGGGCGTGGTGGTTTCCGCCATCAGGGAGGGCAGAGGGAGGAAAGGAGCCGCTGTTTGGCCTGGCTTCGTGCCCTGGGACAGCGAGGTGCTGCCGCTGATCACATCGAGCGTGACCGGTTCTGTTCCTAGTGGTTGTGCAAGCACGGCCAACCAGAGGGTGGAGGCCAGCTCCTCAGGTTTGCCGGCGTACACGTGATGGCTGAACAGATCAAAACGTCCGTCCAAGGCAACATTGAGCCCTTGGTTGGCCGGAAAGGTGGAGAGCAACACTCCTTCACCGGTGATCAGCTCGGGGTTGTTGTCATTGAGTAGCAGCACCTCATCCAATTGGCCGGGAAGTGGACGCAGCTGCTGCTGGCGTAGGAACGGATCTTCCACCTGGCTGTCCGCACCTGATGGCATGCCAGGGATGGTGATGAGGCAGAAAGCCGCGAGGGCCAGCAGCGAGGAATGACGCATGGTGAAAACAGGAATCAGCGTTGACGTGGAGGCGCTGTCTTGGGTTTGAGCACCGGTGCCATGGCGGCAGCCATGTTGCGGATCAGCTCCGTGGAGCGGGGATCATTGAATGGACCTTTCACAACAAAGGCCGCAACGGCACGGCGACCATCGGGGAGTTCGATCAGCCCGGCATCGGCGTAAGCGATGCCGATGTCACCGGTTTTGTTGAACACCCGATAGCCCTTGATCATCAGGCTGTCATCGGGTTTGCCTTGGGAGCCACCCAGACCTTTGAGCAATCCACCAGGGAGCAAGCGGTTGGTGACGGAAGTTCCCATCACTTCTCGGAATAGGTCGCGGCCGCGAATCGAGAGCGCTTCTCCGGTATCGACAAGGGCGATCGCTCTGGCGAGATCACGGGCGCTGGTGGTGTTGGTGCCCTTTAAATCCGGAAGCCAGTTGTTCACCTTGGTGGCGCTGAGCCCCAGGCTGTTGAAGCGGGCGTTGAGATCCACTTGACCGCCCACCCGTTCAATTAGCAGATTCGTCGCGGTGTTGTCGCTGACGCGAATCATTTCTGTGGCCACTTCATAGGTGGGGAAACGAGTCCCCAGTGGTTTGCTTGCCATCCAGCCAGCGCCACCCCCCACCACCGTTTTGCTGAGGGTGAGCGGTTCATTCCAGCTCAACCTGCCGGCATCGATTTCCTCGAGGGCAACCAGCAAGATCGGTGTTTTGATGGCACTGGCGGCTGGCAATGCCGTGTCTGGATTGAGCTGGGCGTAGCGGCCATCATCGAGCGCCAGCATGAAGGCACTCACCTCGAGGTCTGGATCCTGAGCTGCTAGTGCCTTCCAGCGTTGGCTCAACGCGCTGAGCTCTTGTTTGGTTTCAAAGCGCCCCAGCGTGTCGGTGCTGCTCGGTGGATGGATCACAGCGGCCGCTGGATCTGGTTGTTCGTCTTTATGGGCTGGTGTGATGGGTGGCGTGAGCCAGTTGGGAAGGTTGAGCTCTCCGCGCTGGACAGCAGGACCTGCCAGCTTCAGGGCCGATCCTGTGATCACGCCAAGGCCCACACCCATCAGGACCAGGCGCACCAGCAACCTCAGGGGACGACCCCAACCAGGGGACTGTTGACTGGAACGACTCGAGCCCAAGGGGTGGGGTGCAGGAGAGCCTGAGGTTACGGGCGGTTGCGCCTCGCTGCCCAACGCAATTGACGCACCATGCCGCGCAACAGAGCCACTTCATCGCTGCGGATCAGGGCTCGTTGCACAAGCCCTTTCACCTTGGCCATTCGCGCCCTTGCTGTGTGCTCCAGCAGAAAGCCCACCTCGAGCAGTAGCTCTTCCGCATCGCGCAGGCAGCCATCCAGCTCTGGAGCACTGGCTGGGATCTCGCTCACTGGCGCATCAGGTTGGGCCTGCAAGCGTCGTTCTCGCTCCAGCTCATGCAGCACCACAGCGACGGCATGGGAGAGGTTGAGAGACGGGTAGGTGTCTGCGGTGTGCAACTTGAACACCCGATGGCTGATCAGGAGTTCTTCATTGGAGAGCCCTCGATCTTCCCGTCCAAACACCAGGGCAGAACGCAGGCCTTGCGCCCTACCCATTTGAATCCAAGGCGCGATCTCTTCCGGTGATTGCAGGGGGATTTCGCCGTGATCGATGCGCCCGCAACTGGCCACCACCTGTTGACAATCGGCGACAGCATCGAGCAACGAGGGGAAAATGGAGGCGTGTTGGAGCACGGCATCACCGTGAACGGCCATGCGCACGGCTTCCGGATCAGCTGGGTCACATCTTGGTGCTACGAGCCTGAGGTCTTGAATGTTGTAATTGGCACACAATCGGGCCACGCTGCCGACGTTGAGAGGTCCCGCTGGCTCGACCAGCACCACGGCCAAGGTCAAGACAATGTTTTGAGATAGGCGAGCAGATCAGCCATGTTTTGAGGCTCGATTTCAAAGCGGGGCATCGGAGGTGTTTCACCACTCACGATCTGGTGAATGATCTGCATGTCTTTGCGTCGATCACTCACCCCTTTGAGGCTCGGCCCAACCAGGCCCTGGCCTGCGATGCCATGGCAGCCGGCGCAATTGATGCGGAAGATCTGGCCGCCGTGTTGCTCGGATCCATCCAAAGCCAGGGTTGCTTTGGAGTAGGGATCCTGGCGTGTGTTGCCCAGCATCCACACCAACAAGACGATGCAAGCCATCGCCGCGAACACCGTGAGGCCGGCGATCAGCCCCCGACTCCGCTCTGGGATTGCTGCAGCAGTTGATGACGGTGCCGTCACAGAAGAGACCAGGCCATGGAACAATTGTGCTCAATCTTTTCATTGGGCGCGACGACATGATCGAACCCCTTCTTTGCGGCATTGTTTTGGGGTTGATCCCAATCACCCTGATGGGGTTGTTTGTTGCTGCATGGAATCAGTACCGCCGGGGCAGTGCTCTGGGGGGCTGAGCAGCAAGAGAGCGCTCGTTCCATACCGTCGTTGATCCACCACCGTCCAGGACGCTGGTGCATTCAATTTTTTATGGCGGGCATGTTCACAAATTAATAATCCCTCGCTGCTGATCCAGTTGCCCTCGAGCAAGGCAAGCAAGGTTGGCGCATAAAGCTCCGATCCATAGGGAGGATCGAAATACACCACATCGAAGGCGGGCAGGGAGCTTGGACGACCTGTTTGGAGCCAACGCACCAGATCTCGGCGGATCACCTCAATGGTTGGAGAGGGAGAACGGCCTCCAGCGATCAGCATGAGATTGTCTCGGCAGACGGAGGCTGTTTTGGGATCCTTTTCCACGGCCCAGACCCTGCTCACACCGCGTTCAATGGCCTCGCATCCCATCACGCCGCTGCCGCTGCAAAGATCGAGCCAGGAGGCGCCCTGCAGCTCTGAGGCGAGCATGTTCATGACCGCTTCGCGGACACGGGCTGTGGTGGGCCTTGTGGAGGTCCCAATAGGACTACGTAGCCGACGCCCCCCACTGAGGCGTAACAGGCCGCTCACGGCATCCTCACGGCATCAACGGCGCGCCTTTTTGCAGCCATTCCAGCCATCGCGAGAGCAAACGCTGGCCGGTAACGGCGGATTTTTCAGGGTGAAATTGACAGGCTCCTAGCCGCTTGCGCCAAACCGCTGCTGTGGCATGGCCTGAGCCGAATGCAACGCTTGCCGCTCGATCCTGCGCGTCGTGGGGCTCAGCGGCGAATGAATGCACGAAATACATCCACTCCGTGCTGGAGGGATCAGGCAGTAGGGGGGAAGGCTGATCGATCTGCAGCCTGCCCCAGCCCATGTGGGGGATGCGCTCTCCCTGGTCCTTCGGAAGCGCTTTCACCCGTCCAGGGAGCAAGCCGAGTCCCTGGCGTTGGCCTTCTTCGCTGGACTCAAACAACAGCTGCAACCCAAGGCAAATCCCTAAAAGTGGACGCTCGGCTTTGTTCCAAGCGACCAACTCAGGGATCAGCCCTGTGGCTTCCAATCGGTCCATCGCTGGGTCAAAGGCGCCGACGCCAGGAAGAATCAAGGCCTGGCAGCCTTCTAGATCCTCTGGATGTTGCACAGCCTTGAGGGAGCTCCCCAAGCGCTTAAAACAGGTTTGAACAGAAAAAAGATTCCCCATGCCGTAATCGATCAGTCCAATGGTCTGAACTGAACGAGACATGGGGATCAGTGGCAAAGCAAATGACGAAGACCAGTAAGGAGTTCAGAGATGCTTCGAAATCGTGCCGGAGAGGGTGGCTTTTGGAACGGCACCGACAACGGTGTCAACTTTCTGGCCGCCCTTGAACACCATCAATGTGGGGATGCTGCGGATCCCGTACTGGCTTGCGACGTTGGGGTTTTCGTCGGTGTTGAGCTTGAAGACTTTGATCTTGCCTTCGAATTCCTTGGAAATCTCATCAACAATCGGAGCAACCATGCGGCAGGGACCACACCAGGGAGCCCAGAAGTCAACTAAGACAGGAACGTCACTTTGAAGGACATCCTGTTCAAAGGATGCGTCGGTTACAGCGGTAGCGCTGGACATTCCATTTGTCGTCGTTATCAAGTCAATTTAGCAACCACTTCAGAAGAATTCTCGGATTCTTTGTGGGGTCTACAGAACTGTGACGGTTTCGCGTTCAGACTCGAACACAATTGGGCGAAGACAGAAAGCCCGAACGCGTCGGGCCGGGGGGTGTGAGGAGTGTGTGGGCCGAAGCCCGCACGCCCTGAGATTAAGGCTTATTTGCCCATCCCCAACTGCTGGGCTTTTTGATACACCTTCCCTTCAGTCAGCAGTGATGGCGCAACCACCACTTCAACCTGCTGCATCTCCTTGATGGTGCGAGCCCCGAGGGTTCCCATCGAGGTCTTGAGGCAACCGAGCAAGTTGTGGGTTCCATCGTCGAGTTTGGCTGGACCTCGCAGAATGCGTTCGAGGCTGCCGGTGCTGCCAACGTTGATGCGCGTGCCCCGCGGTAGCACTGGGCTTGGGGTGGCCATTCCCCAGTGAAATCCACGGCCTGGCGCTTCTTCTGAGCGGGCAATAGGAGATCCGATCATGACGGCATCAGCGCCACAGGCGATGCACTTGCAGATGTCACCACCGGTGACGATTCCGCCATCCGCAACGATCGGGACGTAGCGACCGCTTTCTTTTTCGTAGTCAGCACGGGCAGCGGCGCAATCGGCAACCGCTGTTGCTTGGGGAATGCCGACGCCTAAGACGCCACGGGACGTGCAGGCAGCACCAGGACCAATCCCCACCATCACGCCTGCAGCACCGGCGCGCATCAGTTGTAGGGCAACCTCATAGGTCACGCAGTTGCCGATCACCACGGGCACACCCATCTCGCGGCAAAGCGTTTCCAAATTGAGAGTCTCTTGTCCTTCAGGGCCGATGTGGTTCGTGGAGACCACGGTGGCTTGCACAAAAAACAGATCGGCCCCCGCTTCTGCAATCGCTTTCCCAAAGCGCAATGCCGCGACGGGGGTGCCGCTCACCGCTGCAATTCCACCCTGGGATTTGATCGCTTCAATGCGCTTGCGAATCAGGCTTTCTTGAACCGGTTTGCTGTAGATCTCTTGCATCAACGGCACAAAGTCGTCCTTGCCGACGGATGTGATGCGATCTAAAGCCTCGGTGGGGTCCTCGTAGCGGGTCTGAATGCCTTCAAGATTTAAGACGCCAAGCGCTCCTAGCTGGGAGAGCCGCACCGCCATGTCCACGTCCACCACTCCGTCCATCGCACTAGCAATGATCGGGATTTCACGTTCGATTCCCCCGAGGGACCAGCTGGTGTTGGTGACTTCCGGATCAACCGTGCGACCCCCCGGCACCAGGGCGATCTCATCGATGCCATAGGCCCGGCGAACAACTTTGGAGCGTCCGAGCTGAATGTCCACCGCGAGTCGTATTAAGGATCAGTACAAACTACCAACCGGTCATGCGCTACGTGGGTGGCCGTGATCAGGGACGAACGGAGCCCCTGAAGGCAGCCCAAATGCCGCCCACGTTTGCAAGCAGAGCTTTTCTCTCTTCGCTGCGAATCAGCTTTGTGGTTGAGAACCAGATCACCCAACCAAGGCCTACCAGTTCAAACAATCTTGGAGCGAGAGGGATGCTGCCAATCGCCGCCAGGATTCCGCTGTAAATCCTGATCAGCAGGGTGAAGCCAATCAGGCCCACAAGCAGAAACAGGGGCCGGCGGGACCGTTGCCAGAGCTCAACAAGGTTGTTGTCATCCCACCACTGACGCACTTTGGAGCTCAGCAGATCCCACTCCCCGCCAGCGCTGGAGGCGTCGTCGCTGCTGGCTGTGGCTGCCACTTGGATGCGCTCAGCGATCGCTTCCGATGCTGCGGGCGTTGAAGCGGATGCGGTAGCAGGTTCTTGAACAATCTCGGGTTTCTGAGCGATCACAGGATCTGGAGTGATCGGGGCCGCTGGACTGACGGGTTCTGTTGCAGCGGGATCGGCTGCTGAGGACTCTTCGACAGAAGTCTCTGGTTCTGGCGAACCTGATGCGATCGGATCGGTGCTGTTGATCTCCATCGATGGGGTGGAGTCAGAGGGCGACGGATTGATCGGATCGGTTTCCATGGCCTTGGTAGCACTGCGCGGATGCGCAACTTTAAGGGCGTTTTCTCGTGCCGTTTTGAAGACGCAGCAAACCCTGACGTATTGCTGCGTCCTTCCCGCGATAAGATGAGAAAAGGCATTTAGGTCTTGTATGGCGGATCCAGTGGGACCCGGCAGCGGCGGTCCCGGCGAATCCGACGAACGGATCATCCAGACAGATTTGCGCAAAGAGATGTCGCGCTCCTATCTGGAGTACGCGATGAGCGTGATCGTTGGGCGTGCGCTGCCCGACGCTCGAGATGGGCTTAAGCCTGTGCACCGGCGAATTTTGTACGCCATGTACGAGCTCGGTCTCACCAGTGATCGGCCTTACCGGAAATGCGCCCGTGTGGTGGGTGAGGTGCTCGGTAAGTATCACCCTCACGGTGATACGGCGGTCTACGACGCCCTGGTGCGGATGGCCCAGGATTTCTCGATGTCCATGCCCTTAATTGATGGGCATGGCAACTTCGGATCGGTCGATAACGACCCACCGGCCGCCATGCGTTACACCGAATCGCGGTTGCAGGCGCTCACCACCGACAGCCTCCTTGAAGATATCGAGGCCGAAACGGTTGATTTCGCCGACAATTTCGATGGCTCGCAGCAAGAACCCACCGTTCTGCCATCAAGGATTCCCCAGCTCCTCCTAAATGGATCAGCGGGAATTGCGGTGGGCATGGCCACCAATATTCCTCCGCACAACCTCGGGGAACTGATCACTGGCTTGTTGGCCTTAATCAGCAACCCTGAGATCACAGATCAGGAGCTGATGACCCTGATCCCAGGCCCTGACTTCCCCACCGGCGGTCAAATCCTGGGTCGCAGCGGCATTCGTGAGACCTATCTCACCGGGCGCGGCTCGGTGACGATGCGAGGGGTTGCGGTGATCGAAACGATCGAGGCGACTGGTCGCCCGGATCGTGATGCGGTGATCATCACGGCCCTGCCTTACCAGACCAATAAGGCGGCGATGATTGAACGCATCGCCGAGATGGTGAACGACAAGAAGCTGGAAGGGATTTCCGATATTCGCGATGAAAGTGATCGCGATGGCATGCGCGTGGTAGTGGAGCTGCGCCGCGATGCTTATCCGCAGGTGGTGCTCAACAACCTCTACAAGCTCACCCCGCTCCAGAGCAATTTCAGCGCCCACATGCTGGCGTTGGTGAACAGTGAGCCGATCCTGCTCACCTTGCGCAAGATGCTCGAGGTGTTCCTCGAGTTCAGGGTTGAGACGATTGAACGCCGCACGCGCTATCTGCTGCGCAAGGCGGAAGAGCGCGATCACATTCTCCTGGGCTTGTTGCTGGCCCTGGACCAACTTGATCCGATCATTGCTCTGATTCGTGCGGCACCCGATGCTGCAACAGCGCGCACGCAGTTGCAGGAGCGCCATGGTTTGTCTGCTGTGCAAGCAGACGCCATTTTGCAGATGCAGCTCAGGCGTCTTACGGCGTTGGAGGCGGACAAGATCCGCTTGGAGCACGAGGATCTTGTCACGAAGATCGCCGACTACAAGGACATCCTTGGCCGTAGGGAGCGGGTGTTCGGGATCATCGAAGACGAGCTGGGGCAGCTGCGCGATCGCCATGCCGTTCCTCGCCGCACCGAGATTCTTGATCTTGCTGGCGGTCTGGAAGACATTGATCTGATCGCGAATGAGCGCTCCGTGGTGTTGCTCACCGAAACGGGATATCTCAAGCGGATGCCGGTGAGTGAATTTGAAGCCACCAGCCGTGGCACGCGCGGCAAGGCCGGCACGCGCAGCCAAGGGGAAGAGGCGGTCAAACTCTTTATTGGCTGCAACGACCACGACACCTTGTTGCTATTTAGCGATCGAGGAGTGTCGTATGCCGTGCCTGCCTACCGGGTGCCTCAGTGCAGCCGTACCGCTAAGGGCACACCGATCGTGCAGCTATTGCCTATCCCTCGGGAAGAGGCGATCACCTCGCTGCTGGCGGTGTCGGAATTCAACGACGACACCGACTTGTTGATGCTCACCACGGGCGGATACATCAAACGCACCAGGCTTTCGGCCTTTAGCAACATCCGCTCCAACGGTTTGATTGCCATCGGCCTGGAAGAGGGTGATGCGCTCACTTGGGTGCGGCTTGCTGTACCTGGAGACAGCGTGCTGATTGGGTCACGCGCGGGAATGACGATCCACTTCCGGCTCAATGACAACGAGCTGCGCCCGTTGGGCCGTACGGCTCGAGGTGTGCGCTCGATGAATCTGCGCGCAGGCGACAGCTTGGTGAGCATGGACGTGTTGCCGGTGGAGTTGGCGGATCAAATCGCTGCTAGTAGCGATGAGGGCGACGAAGGCAGTGATGAGGGCGACACTGCTGCAGTAGCAGAAGGCCCTTGGGTGCTCGTGGCCTCGGCCTCTGGACTTGGCAAACGGGTGCCGGTTACGCAGTTCCGTTTGCAAAAGCGGGCTGGCATGGGCCTGCGCGCGATGAAGTTCCGCACCGATGCCGATGAGCTTGTGGGCTTGCGGGTGTTGGGTGCGGGTGAGGAGCTGCTGCTGGTGAGTGAAAAGGGTGTGATTGTGCGCACCAGCGCTGATGCCATTCCTCAGCAATCCCGCGCCGCCACGGGTGTGCGCTTGCAGCGGCTCGATAAGGGCGATCGCTTGGCCGATGTGGTGCTGGTGCCGCCCGAGGCGGAGACGGACGACGACAACGAAGCCAGTGCAGAGGAGTCGTCTGAACCATCAGCTGAGGGCTGACCTTGGCTGATGGCGCCGATGTGCTGGTGATTGGGGGCGGTCCTGCCGCCCTTTGCATCGCTTCTGAATTGCATCAGCGCGGGGTGCTGGTGGAGGGCATTGCACCGAATCCGGTGCAAGCCCCTTGGCCGAACACCTACGGGATTTGGGCGAAGGAACTCGAACTGCTGGGTCTTGAGGATTTGCTCGAGCACCGCTGGAGCCACACGGTGAGTTTTTATGGCGCGGGTGGCTCTGATTTAGACGATCAACCCACGCAGCACGGGCTGGATTACGGGCTGTTTGATCGCCACAAGCTGCAGCAGTACTGGCTGGGCCATGCCCAGGGGATGACCTGGCATCAAGACAGCGTGGATCGCATCGAGCTGGAGGCTGATCGCACCCGGGTGCAATGCGCTTCCGGCGAACAACGCCTGGCCAGGGTGGTGATTGATGCCTCAGGCCATCGATCGCCCCATATCCGCCGCCCAGATCAGGGGCCTGTGGCTGGCCAAGCGGCCTATGGCGTGGTGGGTCGCTTTAGTAAGCCCCCGGTGGAGCCAGGCCAATTCGTGCTGATGGATTTTCGCTGCGATCACCTCAGCCCAGAACAACGCAAGCAACCCCCTACTTTTTTGTATGCGATGGATTTTGGTGATGGGGTGTATTTCGTGGAGGAAACATCGCTAGCTCTCGCACCGGCTTTTCCTGAAGCTGAGTTAAAGCAACGGCTCGAGCAACGCCTGGCCAAGGCGGGGAACGCGATCACCGAAGTGATGGATGAGGAGCATTGCTTGTTCCCCATGAATTTGCCGCTGCCTGATTTCAACCAGCCGCTGCTCGCCTTTGGCGGAGCAGCAAGCATGGTGCACCCTGCTTCTGGCTACATGGTGGGAGCGTTATTAAGACGTGGGCCAGGTTTGGCAGAAGCCTTGGCCGCGGCTTTAAAAGAGCAACCAGCAATGGGATCTGCAGCGCTGGCGCGCGTGGGTTGGCAAGCGCTGTGGCCAATGGAGTTGGTGTGGCGCCATCGCCTGTTTCAATTTGGTTTAGGCCGTTTAATGGGCTTCGATGAACGGCTATTGCGCCGCCACTTCACCAGTTTTTTTCAGTTATCGCAAGCGGATTGGAGTGGCTTCCTCACCAACACCTTGCCATTGCCGCAGCTGATGGCTGTGATGCTGCGCTTGTTTGCGATTTCACCTTGGGATGTGAGGCGCGGGTTGGTGCTGGGGGCGGCCTCCTACCTCAATGGATGCAAAGACGTCGTGAGATCGCTGTCGACGTCAACGTGATCACTTTGGTCAGCTGTTGACTGCCACTTGTTTCCAATCAGCCGGTTGAATGAGCGGGAAGAGTGAATCTTCCGCCTCCACATCGTTCAGCCACGCTTCACTCATCCTGTCTCGGCCATCGATGCAGGCCATCAGCGTCCAAAAGCGTTCTAAGTGGCGTTCGATGCGTTCTTTAGCCAGTCCAGTGGTGGTGCCTGCGCGCAGGATGAAACTCCAGTCTGATGACTGAGACAGCAGCAATTCGCGGCCAGCTTGATGGAGCATGCGCAGCCCTTGTTCACTGCCAACCCCGCGGCTGCAGCGTTCTTTCATCGCTCTGCCGGCGCGGCTCCATTCCGGAATGATCCAGGCGTTGCTGTCGTTGAGCCAATAATCATGAAAGCCCCCTTGTCCCCAGCTGGAGGGAGAGGGATCGCAGATTTGCAGATTGGGAGTTTTGCTGAGCACCCCGCGCAGGGTGGTGAACGTCACCTGTTGCTCCGGTCCTTGCCGGAACAGCTCAGCTAAAAACGATGGACCTTCATACCACCAGTGGCCAAACAGTTCGGCATCAAATGGCGCCACCAATAAGGGAGCCGTTTCCATGCGCTCTTCAAGGGCCTCGAGTTGCAGACGCCGGCCCTCGAGGTAATGCTTGGCGTGGTCCTTGGTGCGTGCCTGAGCAAGCTCTGGTTCATAGGGCTGCTTGGCATCCAGCGGAGCGCGTTGGTCGCTAACGCGATGCAACTTGAGGCCCAGTGGTCTTTGGGTGGGCAGTCCAAAGGCTTCGATTTGCTCTTGAGGGAGATCCCAGCCCAGATCACGGTGGAATTCCCGGTAGGCAGGATCGCCGGGGTAGCCATCACGGGCGGACCAGACCGGCAGGGTGGCATCGCTGTCGCGCCCGAAAAAGGCCACACCATTGCGGCTGCTAATCGGGGCGTAGACCCCGTATCTGGGCCTTGGCTTGGCGTGGAGTAAACCATGGCCATCCAGTACCGCGTAGCGCAAACCTGCATCGCGCATCCATACATCAAGGCCTTCGTAGTAGGCGCATTCCGGTAGCCAGATCCCCAGTGGTTGCTGGCCGATCAGCCGATGATGTTCTCGAACTGCAGTGCGCAACTGGGCCCGAACAGCTTCCGGGTGTTCTCGCAGCAACGGCATGTAGCCGTGGGTGGCACCGCAGGTGAGCAGGTCGAGCACTCCTTGTTGTTGCAGGGCGCTAAAGCGTCCGATCAGATCACCGTTGCTGTTGTGCCAGCTGCACAGGTAGCGCTCAAAGCAACTCTGAAGGTGCAGTGCAGCGGCTTTGCGATCGCTGGGGGCCTGTTGCAGCAGCTGCAAGCGCGCTTGAACCCAGTTCGGGAAGCGTTCGTGGAGGGTGCTGTCTGCGAGCAGCGACAACAGGGTTGGTGAGATTCCCATCGTGAGCCGTGCTTGCTGTTTTGGATCGCCTGCAGCCGCCTCCAACATCTCCACCAAGGGGAGATAGCACTCGATTAATGCTTGAAAAAACCAGTCTTCTTCCAGCGAATTCGCTTCGCTTGCCCGCACATAGGGAAGGTGCGCATGGAGAACAAGGGCTAGTGCTCCTTGGGCCAACGCTCACCTGCTTGATCACTGATGTGAATGTACCGGTATTTCTCCCTAAAGCCGCCGGCTCGTAACGCCCGCCTCGATTAAGATGGCGTAACTCATAGTCATTCCGACTAAAACCCTTCGAGGCTTTAGCCATGGCCAAGGATCCAGGCCGCGTATTGATCTTCGACACCACTCTTAGAGATGGTGAACAATCCCCCGGGGCCAGCCTCAACCTCGAGGAGAAGTTGGCGATTGCGCAGCAACTGGCCCGTCTTGGCGTGGATGTGATCGAGGCTGGCTTCCCCTTCGCTAGCCATGGTGATTTTGCTGCTGTGCAGCGCATTGCCCAGCAGGTTGGTGGTGAGAATGGCCCGATCATCTGTGGTTTAGCCCGCGCCTCCCGCGGCGACATCAAGGCCTGCGCTGAGGCTGTGGCTCCGGCCCCTAACCGACGGATCCATACCTTTATTGCCACCAGCGACATTCATCTCGAGCACAAGCTGCGCAAGAGCAGAAAAGATGTGCTGGGCATCGTTCCCGAGATGGTGGCCTATGCCCGTTCCTTTGTGGACGACGTTGAGTTTTCCTGTGAAGACGCCGGTCGCAGTGATCCGGAGTTCCTTTATGAGGTGATCGAAGCGGCGATTGCTGCTGGTGCCAGCACCGTGAATATTCCCGACACGGTGGGATACACCACACCGTCTGAATTTGGGAGCCTGATTTCGGGCATCAATCAGCATGTGCCGAACATCGAGGACGCGGTGATTTCTGTGCATGGCCATAACGATCTCGGGCTGGCCGTCGCCAATTTCCTTGAGGCCGTGAAATCGGGGGCCCGTCAGCTGGAATGCACGGTGAATGGCATCGGTGAACGCGCTGGTAATGCCGCTCTCGAAGAGCTGGTGATGGCTATGCATGTGCGGCGGCGCTATTTCAACCCCTTCTTTGGACGAGAGGAGGATTCACCAACGCCCCTCACGGGAATTCGAACGGAGGAAATCACCAAGACCTCGCGTTTGGTTTCCAATCTCACCGGCATGGTGGTGCAGCCCAACAAGGCGATTGTGGGTGCCAATGCTTTTGCCCATGAATCGGGCATCCATCAAGACGGCGTGCTCAAAAACCGGCTCACCTACGAAATCGTTGATGCCCGAACCGTGGGGCTCACCGATAACCGGATCTCCTTGGGCAAGCTCAGTGGTCGAAGCGCTGTTCGGGCTCGCCTCGAAGAGCTCGGCTACGACCTCAGCCGTGAGGACCTTGATGATGCCTTTGCCCGCTTCAAGGATCTTGCCGATCGCAAACGGGAGATCACAGACCGCGATCTGGAGTCGATCGTCAGCGTTCAGGTGCAACAACCTGAGGCCAAATATCAGCTCAAGCTGGTGCAGGTGAGCTGCGGCAGCAGTCTTCAGCCCACAGCCACGGTGACCCTCGCCGATGAAAATGGCCAGGAACAAACCGCGGCGTCTGTTGGTACTGGACCGGTGGATGCGGTGTGACGTTCCCTCAACCAACTCGCTGGTGAGCCCAATGAATTGGTCGAGTTTTCTGTGAAGTCGGTCACCGAAGGGATTGATGCCATGGGTGATGTCACCATTCGTCTGCGTCGCGACGGCCAGCTTTATTCCGGTCATTCCGCTCATACCGATGTGGTGGTGGCCGCCGCTGAGGCCTTTGTGAATGCTCTCAATCGTCTTGTGGCAGGAACAGCCGGACCAACCATCCATCCGCAACGGGATATGGCTGAGCTGGATTCCAGCCCGGTCCATTAATTAGGGCTCGATGGCGCTCAAATCCATGTCGCTCAAGTCCACCCTGCGTCCGGCTCCCCTGCTGCAGTTGCTGCTGCTAATTCTGCTGGCCATGGCCGTGCTGGTTCCCCTGCTGTGGCTGGTGAGCACATCTTTAAAAGGTCCGGCGGAAGATATCTTCACAAGCCCTCCTTCGCTCTTCCCAACCCAGCCCAGCCTCGATGCCTACGGGCGGCTGTTTCGTGATAATCCGCTCTGGACCTACATCTTCAACAGCTCCGTCGTCAGTTTCCTTGCGGTGGTGGCGAATCTTCTGTTCTGCTCCCTGGCGGCTTACCCCCTGGCGCGGATGCGCTTCCTTGGTCGGGGTCTTGTGTTGGCCCTTGTGGTGGCAACGATTCTCATCCCTTTCCAGGTGGTGATGATTCCGCTGTATCTGCTGATGGTGCAGCTTGGCCTGCGCAACACCCTGATGGCGCTAGTGATTCCTCAGGCGGCAACCGCCTTTGGGCTGTACCTCTTGCGGCAAAGCTTTCTTGGTGTGCCTGTTGAGCTTGAAGAGGCCGCCCGCATCGATGGTTGCAGCAAGCTTGGTGAATGGTGGAACGTGATGATTCCTGCAGCTAGGGCTGATCTGATCACCCTGGCGATGTTCGTATTCATCGGCACCTGGAGTGACTTCCTCTGGCCCTTGGTGATCCTTGATGATCCAGGCTTGTTCACCCTGCCGCTCGGACTGCAGCAACTGGCCAGCAGCTTTTCCCTCGATTGGCGGATTGTGGCAGCCGGTTCAGTGGTGTCGATCCTGCCGGTGCTGGTGATGTTTGTGCTGCTCCAGCGCTTCATCCTTCCCAATGCCAGTGGGGATGCCGTTAAGGGATAGGGATGAAGTCCAGGCTGGTGTCTGGTTTGTGCACAGGCCTCATCTCTGGTTCTACGGGCTTGGGTGTTGATTTAAGTCTCTGGCGTCGTTGACGTTCCTGCGTGAGCCAGTACTGCTGGGATCGCCTTGATTCGCCGATCTGCTTTTCGAGATCCTGTTGACGGCGTTGCAGGAACTCCAGCTGTTCCTCCATCAAGTTGGGCTTGTTCACCTCGGTTTGTTGTTGTTGTTCGAGCTCATGGAGTTGCCGTTGCAGCGCACGTATCGCATCGGTGTGATGACGGAATCCCTGCCAGAGCCTCAGGAACAACAGGGTGAGCATGGGTAGAGCTACCGCTTCAATGACACGCCATCGAGAAACCATGGGCGGCGAGAAGGCTTGTTTCTTGTCTGCCCATGATTGCCGAAGTCAGGTCTGTCCTGCTTTGAACGATGTCAGCTTGTTGCGCGCTAAACGCTGAACGGGTGGGGTGCTGGTGTAGATCAATTTCAGTTGACCCTGAGCCATGTCGCTGCAAGATCTCGATCAATTGCTTGGCTTGCGTCATGACGATCCGACTTTGGCAGAGCAACTCGCCCAGCCATTGCCCTTGGAGGAGTTGATCACCCTGGCTCAATCACGAGGCCTCACGATCACGGAAGACGACGTGTTTCAGGCTCAACAGCGTGAGCAGACCAAGGCCAGCGCCGCTGATCTCCAGCAACAAATGGCCCCCGAGTCCAGACGGCTTAGGCACTTCATTCCAGGTTGATCTTGGCGCTCAGCGTTTGGGATCTCTGACGATCCAAGACCCTGCTGTTCAATCTCGTTAAAAAGGTCATATTTCATTTGAGTTATGGCCTCTTTCAAGATCGATATCGAGGGTGGATCCAGCTTCAGCTGCGCCGATGATCAATACATCCTCGATGCAGCTGAAGATCAAGGCATTGATCTCGCCTATTCTTGCCGTGCTGGTGCTTGTAGCACATGCGCTGGAAAAATCCTCAATGGAAGCGTTGATCAGGCTGACCAAAGCTTCCTGGATGACGACCAGATGTCAAAGGGTTTTGCCTTGCTCTGTGTGAGCTATCCGTTGAGTGATTGCTCGATCAAGGCCAACGTAGAAGACGAGCTCTAAGAAAGCTTGATTACTTCAGGCGTTTCTCCATGGGTCTGGCCAATTAACAAGGCATGGCTCACGGCTCCCTCATGGCTGTAATAACGCCATGCAGCTTCAACGCTGGAAACCCCTTCAATCGATTGGGTTTGATGATTCAGGCTCAAGTAGCTACCCGTGCAGTTTTGACGCAGCACATAGCGTTCAGCAACTGGGGCTCTCATGGCGTTCTCATCAAGGCTTAATTCCTGGTTAGCGGTGGCTGAAGCGCACTCATTCGGCCTACAGGATTTCCTTTGTTTTAGCCCTTGACATTGTTGCTGAGTTACTGATTGGGGTCTGTTGCATTGTTTTCTGAAGTGAATGAAGTTCGGTGCGTCCAGATCAACCCATGAGGGGCTGGTGCTTGCTGCTGATGCCCCCCATTGCGGAACCAGGGATCGTTTAACGCTTCGAAGCAGCTGGGGTCGAGCCCCCAGGTGTTTTGGAGGTAGGCGGAGCACATCTGCTCTGATGCAGCTTCGTTTTGTTGCCAGTGCACCAAAGAAAGACGCGTGGGCCGAGTCGTTACGACCGCAATCTTTCCTAGCGGTGCCTTCTCCGGGTCTGGTTCAACCGATTCTTCGACCCGTTCTTCCGCTACAAACAACCGCAACGCACTGCTGCAATCGCGCCCATCCAAGGGGTATTTGTTGAGGTAGAGGCGTCGTGCTCGCTTGAACAGTGCTGAGGGCGCGCGCACCATCAGCTGCTCAAGGGCGTCTTGGAGTTGTGGGTGGCTCATCGTGAGCTGATCGTGACGTTTCGGCTGTCTTCTAGCTTCCCCCCTGGCGTTGCGGCACAGAGGTGGAAGACTAGGGACAGTTGCGTGATTGGAACATTGCCGAAACTTGTTCGTTCTTTATACCGATTGATCGCATTAGACGGCAGTCCCCATCCGGTGCTGGATGCTCCCTATGAATCGATGGATGCCGCTGAAGCAGCCGCCCAGCGCTGGTGCTCTGGTCAGGGGCGTGATCTCTCCCTTCAGCAGCGTGGAATTGGTTTAGAGGTGCAAACCAGTTGCGGAGCTTGGAGAACGATTCGCTACCCGCAGGCTTGTCTGCGTGATAGCGGAGAGCACTCCCCCGTTCATTGAGCTTTAACCGATGAACGTGAGTGTGGATCTCTGTGTTGTGCCGGTTGGCCTCGAAGGATCGTTGGCGCCGTGGGTGGCGATTTGTCATGAGCTGATCGAAGACTCGGGACTTGAGTACGAGCTCGGTCCGAATGGAACGGCGATTGAGGGGGATTGGGATGCTGTATTTGCTTGCGTGAAGCGCTGTCATGAGCGCCTGCACGGGGAGGGGGTGCCAAGGATTCACACCACGCTTCGCGTGAATACGCGTGTGGACCGAGAACAGTCGTTCCGCGACAAAGTTCCCAGCGTTGAGCGTTTGATCCAGTGTTGAGCAATTTTTAGCGTTGAGCATCAGCAGGGCTTTGGGTCTGCCGCAAATCTGTAGATCCAACATTGCGCGTTCTCATTTGTCTCTCCTGTGTCTTGAATGAGATCAAGCGTCGGCTAGGCCGTTGATGTGGCAATCCAATCTTCGTTCCAAGCGGTTCGCCCTCGTGGTGCTGGGTGCCCCCTTGATCGGGGCAATCTCGATTGGAACTTCAGTGAGTGCCCAGTCATGGGCTGACATCGGCAACTACTCCACTCTTCTGCGTCGTGCCGGCACCCAAACCTTGGTGGCAAAAGACTGCCCCTCTGGACTCTTTGGTGCTTTTCATGCCGGACGGAATGCCTTGCTCTTGTGCTCTAACAACCTTCGAGATGATCCGGCTCAAGTGTGGACTGTGCTGGCCCATGAATCAGCGCACGTGATGCAGCATTGTCAACAAGGTCCTCTCTTGCTTGATCATCAGATTGGCAATGCCCTTGCCCAAATTGAGAAGCGGTCGTTGAGCGCGTTTCAGGAATTGCGGCTGTACCACCAGTCCCAGCGCCGCGATGAAATTGAGGCCAGGCTGGTACAGGGATTGCCGATGGCTGAGGTGGAGGCGTTGTTTCGAGGTTTTTGTGGCGATCGGCTAAAGCGGCATGCTCCAAAGAGTATTCCTGCTGTGGGGTTAGGCGATGGATGAGGACGCTCCGATCACGCCGATTACCGGTCCCAATATCGATGAAGAGGGCCGTCTCACTTACATGGGGGAGGACGGACGTCGTTATGTGGTGATGGATGGCGACGAACGGGATGAAACGTCCTCAGCCGCCGTCATGGACGCACTGCGTAGTGCTGGAACCTTGTTTGAGGAAATTGAAACGCTTTGCCAGGGCTGGGTGGATGAGGTAAGTGACGCTGCCTTAACCCGGGCAGAAGCGGTTGCCTTACTGCTGGCGACCCTTGAGACCTTGCTGGATGACGAGAGCTGACACTCCGGTGTTTACGGTGGCCATTCCTGGTTTGATCGTCGATGGGTCCCAAGTTGCCCGGCTACTGGTTGATGACCTGGCTTGGACTCACCGGGAATTTCCTGGCTTTGCCGGTGATTGGTCTTGTTGCTTTCCAGGCATCCAGCCTTCAGGCTGCAACCATCAGCGTGGCGTTTGCGCTCGCCTGGCCGGCGGCAATCGTGGGGATCGTGGCCTCTGCTGGCTTGCTCGGTGAGCGGCACTGGGGGGTGATTTTGGCCATCGTCTCGCTGTCGATGGCTTTGGCTGGATCTCTGCCCTACGGCATCGTGCGCCTCTCCTTGCTTGCGTTTGGGGGAGGGGAGCAAGCGATTGCGTTGGGTGTGGCCTCGATTGTGTTGGGCGTTCTCAACGTGTTGGCCCTGCTGTATTGGTGCCGTCCCGGCCATCGCCGTGGTGGTCGCCTCTGAGCGATGGCCGAGGTATCGGAATCGCTTGAAGGTTCATCCCTCGCGGGACTCTCTATTCATTGCTGGCATCCACATTTTGTGGTTGTGGAGAAGCCGTCCGGGTTGCTCAGTCAGCCCGGTCTTGGCGATGCCCAGAGCGATTCCTTGATCACCCGGGTGCAAGCTGTTCGGCCGGAACTTCGGCTCGTGCATCGGCTCGATCGCGACACCTCCGGTTTGCTGTTGTTGGCCCGGGATCAAGCGAGCTTGAAGGCGCTCGGAGGCTTGTTTGCCGATCGCAAAGTGCACAAGTTGTATGCGGCCGAAGTGCATGGCCATCCCGAGGCCCTGTCCGGGTCGGTGCGCTTGCCGTTAGCGCGTATGTCTACTCACCCACCCCGTTATGGGCCTCACCGGGATGGTCGCTCTTGTTTGACCTTGTGGCGTTGTGCACAGCTGGGAACCAATCGCTCACGCCTTTGGCTCGCTCCTCGAACAGGCCGCTCCCATCAATTGCGGGCGCATTTGGCCGCGATTGGCTTACCCGTGATCGGCGATCCGATCTATGCAGCACCTGAGCAGGGCTCCTCTCTTGAACGTCTTCACCTGCATGCGCCTGGTTTGAGCTTTGCTGATCCCTTCAGCGGGCAGCGCATTAGGGTGCTCTCTCCCTTGCCTTGGCCCTAGGGATGTCTTAGGCGCTGAAGCTGCGTTTCGCCGGGATTGGATAGGGAATTCGGCGATGCCGCATGCGCCTCCAGACGCGCACAAAGGCATGCATGATCAGGTCCACTTCGGCGCGACTCAGACCGCTTTGACTCAGCTGCCCATCGGCCAAGCGTGCCTCCAAGATGCGTTTCACTGTGGTTTGCGCTTCGCTGTCGCTGGTGTCGGGGGGAAGCGATCGTAAGGCGGCCTCACAACCATCAGCCAGCATCAAAATTCCGGTTTCTTTCGATCGAGGCGTGGGGCCTCGATAGCGAAATAAGTGTTCTGAAACCGTTGGATCTTTTTGCTGGGCTTGATGCAAGAAAAAGCCCATTCGCAAGGTGCCTTGATGCTCTGGAATGAAATCCGCGATCGGCCGCGGCAAGCGGTAGCGCCGAGCCAATTTGAGGCCTTCATCCACATGGGCTTGGAGAACTCCGGCACTCGCGATCGGATCATTCAATTTGGTGTGTGGATTCTCTTCGCCGGTGGTTTGATTTTCGATGAACCAGTTCGGAGCATGGAGTTTGCCCACATCGTGATAGAGAGATCCTGTTTTGATCAGATCCACATCGGCCCGAATCGCACGCGCTCCCTCCTCGGCCAACCCACAGATCATCAATGTGTGTTCAAACGTTCCAGGTGCTTCTGACGACAACCGGCGCAGCAGTGGGCGCTCTTGATCGGCCAGTTCCATCAAACGGGCCCGAGTGAGCAGGCCGAATGAGCTTTCCAGCAGCGGAAACAGCAGAATCGTGAGCATCATCAGCAGACCCATCAGCAAGGCCTCAGAGGCGAGTTCTCCGGTATCGGGAGTGAGCCGTGTCCATGACAGGTTCACGGCTTCAAACGGTTGACGCAGCACCACCATTTCGGCGACTAATGCACCCAACGGCAGCAACACTGCTAGTTGCAACAACTGAGCTCGGCTGCGTAATCGTCCGGCCTCAATGGCGGCGATCGCCGCAACGGCAGCGGTAATCAGCAGCCGGCCTTCGCCCAATCCGCTCACTGGAGTCGGCCAAAGCAAACAGCTCACCGCCATCCAGGTCAGACCACTGGTGGTCCCGAGGCCTTGAGCGAGAAGCAGGGTGGGTGGCACGATCACAGCCAGTGGGCTCACCGCTGCACCGAACCAAATCTTGCTGAATTGGCTGATCAACAGCAGGCCGATCGCCAGAAATCCGTGGGAGGCCTCAAGGCAGGGCCTTTCCCGTTTCATCACGAGCAGCATCACTCCACAACTTGCGAGGGCTTCGGTGAAACGCAACAACCAAATTCCGAGTTTCGGGCTGCGATTGATCAGCCCAAAGAAATCGAGCACGTCGTAGGCCTGGGAGCTAATTGGTTCGCCTTTGCGGGTGATCAGATCGCCAGCTTTCACTTCAATGCTTGGAATTCCTTGCTTGGTGATCAGCTCTTCGATCAGTCGTTGACTGCGCAGCGGATCGGTTTGGAGGTTGCTAGCTCCTTGAAGCGTTGTGGTGGCGATCTTGCTGCCGAGGGTTCTTGCTGGAACGTTCTCAGGTCCAAGGGCTTCGAGTTGCAGTGATGAAGCCTTTCTGAGCTGCTCAATCGCCAGTGTATTCACTAGGCCTTGGCTGAGCATGCGATCGACAGCCCTACGGATCGCCATGTCCCAGTTTTTGCGAGCGTTTTGCGAGCGTTTTTCCAGCCAAAGTTGCTCGTCTGCGGTCAGATTGACGGGGCCAATTCGGTCGATGTTCTGACTTCTGGCGACCCGTTCTAATTCGGCAAGATGACGCTCGAGTCTGAGCTTGAGGAGGCTTGATTGCTGTTCATCCACCACCTGTACAAAGGTGTTGGGCATCAAGCTTGATCGCCTTTGATCGAGCGCTTCGCTGTCGACGACCCTCGCTGCCTTCGGAGCAATCGAATCGAATGGCGCTGGGATTCCAGGTCGTAAGTCGGGTTCCACCAGCCATGGCCAACTGGAGACCATTGCTACGGCAATGCAGACCACAAGCAATCCCGCCTTCTGAAGGCGGTTCCAGCGCAGCACAGGGCGTCGCGGTGACTCACTCCGCAACCAGCTTCTCCAGAGCTGGGCTAGGGGATGAGATCGGAACACAGCTGTTGATCACTGATACAGACGCTAACCCCACTGAGGAAGCAAACTGGGGTGAGTGTCAACAGACCTCGATGGCTCTCAGGCTGGATGGCAAGCAGCTCGCCGCGCAGCTTGAAGTGCGTTTGCAGCAGCAGATTCAAAATGGCATGGCTTCAGCAGGGCGTTCACCAGGCCTGGCTGTGCTCCGTATTGGCGACGATCCCGCCAGTGCGGTCTATGTGCGCAACAAAGAAAAGGCCTGTGCACGCATTGGGGTGGAGAGCTTTGGTTCCCATCTCCCAGCTCATGCTTCACAGCAGGAGGTGTTGACAGCCATCCGCGAGCTCAATGCTGATGAACGGGTGGATGGAATCCTGCTCCAGCTGCCGCTGCCAAAGGGTTTGGATGAGACCCCGCTGCTTGCTGAAATCGATCCGAACAAAGATGCTGATGGATTGCACACCTTGAATCTCGGGCGCCTGTTGAAGGGTGAGCAGGGTCCACGAAGTTGCACACCTGCAGGCGTGATGGTGATGCTTCGTGATCAGGGCATCGATCCCGCCGGCAAGCGCGCCGTCGTGGTGGGCCGCAGCATCCTGGTGGGCCAGCCGATGGCCCTCATGCTTCAGGCGGCGAACGCCACCGTCACGGTGGCCCATTCGCGTACGCAAGATCTGAAATCGATGACCCGTCAGGCTGAGATTCTTGTGGTGGCAGCAGGTCGCCCTGAAATGATCGGTGCCGATCACATCACACCGGGTTGTGTGGTGGTGGATGTTGGTATCCATCGCCGACCTGAAGGCGGGCTTTGCGGTGATGTGCGCGCGGAGGAGCTAGAACCCGTTGCTTCAGCTCTTTCTCCAGTCCCTGGGGGGGTTGGCCCCATGACGGTCACGATGTTGCTGGTTAACACTGTGGTGGCCTGGTGTCGACGCCATCAAGTTGCAATGGAATTGTCTGATTTGGTGGTTTGACCCCCTCGGCCTGAGAGAATTCCCTCAGCACTGCGCTCACCATGTCCGCTGCGGCCACTAGCCCCGAAAGCGTGCCGCCCTCCGGTGAGCTCCCCTCCACGTTTGACTTTGCGGCGTACCTCAAGCTCTCCCGCGATCGTGTGGAGTTTGCCCTGGATTCCTCGATGGGGCCCGAGCGTCCTGAATCCTTGCGTGATGCGATGCGCTACTCCCTTCTGGCGGGGGGCAAACGCTTGCGGCCGATTTTGTGTCTTGCCGCTTGTGAATTAGTCGGGGGATCGTCCGAACTGGCCATGCCAACGGCGGTGGCTCTGGAGATGATCCACACCATGTCGTTAATTCACGACGACTTACCGGCCATGGACAACGATGACCTGCGCAGGGGACGTCCGACCAACCACAAGGTGTATGGCGATGCCATGGCCATCCTTGCGGGTGATGCCATGCTCAGCCGTGCTTTTGAAATGGTGGCCGTCCGCAGTCCAAACGTGCCGGCGGATCGCTTGTTGCGGGTTGTTGGTGAGTTGGCTCTTGTCTCTGGAGCCCCCGGTTTGGTTGGTGGTCAGGTTGTGGATCTTGAATCCGAGGGCAAAGCGGTTGACCTTGAGACCCTTGAGTACATCCACCTTCACAAGACCGCGGCGTTGCTGCGTGCCTGTGTGGTGACCGGAGCTCTGATCGGAGGCGCGAGTGATGACCGACTGCAGGCGATGCGCACTTACGCCAATGGCATTGGTTTGGCCTTCCAGATCATTGACGACATCCTCGATGTAACCGCTAGCAGCGAAGTGCTTGGCAAAACGGCCGGCAAGGATCTGCTCGCCGATAAAACGACCTATCCCAAGCTTTTGGGACTTGAAGCCTCGCGGGAGAAGGCGTTGCAGTTGGTGCGGGAGTCCAAGGCTGCGCTTGAGCCTTGGCGCAACAAGGCAGCTCCCTTGTTGGCTCTCGCCGATTACGTGGCCAGTCGCGATTGTTGACCATGACGATATCAATGATCTCAACGCTGTCCATGCCTGCTCAGATTTTGGATAATGCTGTGCTCGCCTGGGGATTGGCCGCCTGCGGGTTGGCGCAGTTCTCCAAGCTGTTCCTTGAATTGGTGCTGCATCGGCGCTGGAGGCCGGCGGTGCTGTTTGAAACCGGAGGGATGCCTTCGAGTCACTCGGCATTGGTCACTGGCACAGCCGCTGGAGTGGGCTGGCAGATGGGTTTTGATCAGCCTGCGTTTGCGCTAGCTGCCACGGTGGCTTTTGTGGTGATGTACGACGCCAGTGGGGTGCGCAGAGCGGCTGGATTTACGGCCGCTCGCCTCAACGAACTTCCTGATTCGCTCTGGCCCAACCCTCCGGAGAAGCCCCTCAAAGAGCGGCTCGGTCATACGCGCACGGAGGTGTTGGTGGGCAGTTTGCTGGGACCTTTAATCGCACTCCCTGGACTCTTTTTTGTGGGGTCGCCCCTTCATATGGCCCAAACGTTTGGTTTGTTGAGCGGGTGAGCAGGCTCAAGCCCTCTGAGGCCATCCTTACCAACGATCAGCAGACGGCAGCTGCATTGTTTGAGACCTGGCTGGCAAACGAGGATCCCAGTATTCCGTTTGTGTTGAGCGGTTACGCCGGCAGTGGCAAAACCTTCCTCTCGATGCGTTTGCTGCGCCAAGTGGAAGCGACGGGGCTGTGTTGGACCGTTGTCGCCCCCACCCATAAAGCGGTTGGGGTGTTGCGCCATGCCCTTGATTTGGAGGGGCTCCACCCCACGTGGTACCCCTCCACCATCCATCGACTGTTGCGGCTCAAGTTGCGTCGCCAGGGGGATCGGGAGGTTTGCGAATCCACCGAACAAACGGCGGCCTCGTTGGAACATCTCGGCCTAGTCCTGGTTGATGAGGCCTCCATGGTCGATAGCTCGCTGTTGTCTGTCGCACTGCAGTGCGCGCATCTTTTCAAAACTCGGCTTGTGTTTGTTGGCGATCCGGCCCAGCTTCCGCCGGTGGGAGAAGCGGATAGCCCTGTGTTCTCCATGGACCGCGCGATCACAGCGTCACTTAAGCAAGTGGTTCGTCATCAAGGTCCTGTGCTGCAGCTGGCGAGCTGCTTGCGGGATGGACGCTTGCCCTGTGAGCTGCCGCCCTTAATGCCTCCGCTGCGCAGCGAATTGGGTCAGGTGGGTGTGCTCAATCGTTCGGCTTGGCTAATCCAGGCTCAAGATGGCCTGCGCCGGGCTGCGGCCTGTGACAACCCAGATGCAGCACGCATTCTTTGCTATACCAATCGCACCCTGGATGCGCTTGTGCCCCATGCACGACGCGCCATTCATGGTGCGATGGCGGATCAGATGGCTGTTCTTCCTGGAGAAGTCTTGATCAGCCGTACAGCGGTGATGGCGCCTGCCTCCCGCGATGGGGCAGAAACAGGGGAAGAACCCGATCTAGTGCTGGGCTCGAATCGGGAAGTGGTGGTGGAGGATGTCACCCCCGAACGTTGTGACCTCGCTGAATTTGGGTTTGCGGGGGAGACGCAGATGGCACTCGCTGGATTCGAGGCACCTGTGATTGACACCGTGACAGCGAGGGTTCGTAGTGGAGAGCTAGAGCTCAGTTTGCGCTTGCAGCCGCCTTCCGGGAGTGCAGCAAGGCAGCGCCTTGATGGTGTCCTTCAGGGGTTACGCACCCAGGCAAGGGATGCGGGAAAGCGGGGTGGACGGCCTCTTTGGCGTCAGTATTTTTTGATCCGTGATGCTTTTGCCTCGTTGGGTCCAGCGGCCGTGCTGACTGTTCACCGCAGTCAAGGCAGCAGTTTTGGAG
This sequence comes from Synechococcus sp. SYN20, assembly GCF_014279555.1. NCBI lineage: Bacteria > Bacillati > Cyanobacteriota > Cyanophyceae > Synechococcales > Synechococcaceae > Synechococcus > Synechococcus sp. SYN20. Next base: position 967,639 of record NZ_CP047959.1, read on the forward strand.
AGGTGTTTGTTGCCGATGACGTGTTCTGGCCGCAGGATCTTGTCCTGCGGCGGCAGTTGGCCTATGTCGCGGTGAGTCGAGCGCAAGAGGCGGTCTGGATAGCGGGAAGGTCGTCATCAGTCAAAGCCGTGGAACGTTGGACTCGGGCGCTGAGGACTGAATAACACCAATGAGAGTTCTGGGCTTAACTCCCTGACTGCCTATTCAGCTGCAATTGGCAGGATTTCAGCTTTGAATGAGGTTCCACCTCATAGCAAGACGCTCATCTAAAGCAGTGCATTCATGTCTTGATGCCCTGCAAATTAGCTCGAAGCAAAAGTGTCAGATGATTTGAATGAATGAATTGCTCAAAAGCACTGTCTTAGCTGGAATCTGTACACAATTCTTGGTTGCTCAGTACCCTCAGTAGGAGCCATTGGCCTCGATGATTTGCGACTGCATTGTTTGCAATGAATTGATTGACGCTGATGATTATTTCTGCTTTAATAGAACTAGAGAGAAAGGTGAGTAATTATGCTGACAATTAATTGGGTAGGAACTGTCGTTTTGATCGTATTAATCGCAGGAATGGCATGGGTCTCTTACGTAGAAACCCATCCAAAGTGTCTATGAGGGATTTGCGATAAGTATTAATGCTTGGCTATATCGAATGCTTGTCTCTCCCTATCCTCTAAAAAAGTCCCAGGTTCCAGATGCTTCGTGATGCACATCGTCACGCAAACTCCATCCTTGAGTCCGCAACTTGTGACGCATTCGAGATAAGCATCGACAGCATCCCAGCGTTCGGTGATTGATTTGCAACTATGTTCATTTTTGAATGCTCTCATCTTATGCTCCCAAGTGGGAATTGATTACGATGGTTTTTATTTTCTGGCAAGTAAATCATTACGATATAAATTGTTCCTAGGTTAATGTGCCCATCTGAGATGAATTAAGGGCAAGCAAGATAGATCCGGCCTCTTTGTATTCGCTTAATATTTGCCAGTTATCGATCATTCTTTGGCAATAAAAAAAGCCTGTACCGAGGGGTACAAGCGGATTCTGTTGAAGTGATTTTTAATATGCAGTAATTAGTGTATTACAGCTGAAAAGCAGAGATGAAATAATGTGTATGTGGCGATACCAATTGAGATCGCTGGAACTGTAAAGCTCATGATTACTCCTGTGGATAACAGTAACTTAATAGGAGGAATTTACTTCTTTGGCATTAAGAGCTACATAATTCTTCTAAAGAGTAATAATACCTAGGCAGCTATGTTTGTTTCGCTATCATTTTGGCATTTTGTGCTTAATAAGGCGTAGCGTTTTTGAGATTTCTCTTCTGTGGATTGAATCGCTGCAGCAAATTGTGCCTAAGTTGAATTGAGTGTCAGGATGAAGTTGTCTTGAATATGGTCTTGATTGCATTTTCTTTAATCTTTGACCTGATTGTAAGAAGTTTCGCTCTCAAGCACAGTCCGAAGAGCTAATGTTCAATCAAGTAGTAACTACTCTCTTTGATCGTGTAAAGCGAATCAAGCTATAAAGCGCATACCGGAGGCAAGGCACTATTTTTAACATCGTAGGTAAAGTCTCTACTTTGATCGATCTCCTGTGGAGATTCAGCTACTTTGCTAACAACTTCTAATGCCAAATGCATCAGTTGTCCATTTGGGATGTTTTCATTCGTTGAGGTCTGCGGATCTGCCACGAGTAGGACATTGAGTGAGTCGTTAGTTTATTGTTTGCTTTTGACAGTGTTTGTATCTATAGGCACTCTCTTTGTTATGAAGCCTACGCAGAAGGACTCCACATAGATTGAATCTGGTTGGTCTTAAGATTGAAGGCTTACAGATTTTGCTTAGTAGCGAAAGTTACATCGTGATTCTTGCGGTGTATGTACTCAGTATTGAGCTCTTAACAAGTTTGGCAATGCGAGGCGATCAGTATGGAAAGAAAGAAGCCGTCTGTATCTGTACCCTTCCAACCTCTAGCTATCTCCCTGAACCGCTCCTGACAGCAGACGCTCTTGGCGTATGCAAGCTGTAGAAAATTTGTTACGGAAGGGTTAGCCCTTTGTTGGTGTGTGTGAGTTCGAATGATTGAGTAGCTCGGCCGCCAATAAATCCTTGGCCAGCATCGATAAACCCACACCCATCAGGGCCAGAGCTAGGCCTTGATGGGTGTCTGCACTATTAGATACCTTTCTGGAAAGTTCTAGGTGTTGTTTCCAGGAGAAGTGCATTGAAACCAGGCGTCACCATGCTTTTTAGGCTAATTAGCGGTTTCAATCAAAGGTATAAGGGCCTTTAGGCAACGATCTGTAATATGGGAAATGTAGTGACTTGAGCATGTAATCCTCAAATCAGTTGCAATCACTACCTGATTGATTTGCGATGTTATGCCTTACGGGCTAACTTAAGTGCATCTAGCAAAAAGACCAATGGATCCAATTGCTTTGACGATCGGACAAATGTTCGAGATCGAGAAGTTTTCAAGAGAAATTGATAGCTCTAAAGACGTTGAGGAGTTGCAATCTATCGCTAAAAACCTTCTTGTTGCTTGGAAACAGCAGCAAGCTGCATCTGCTTGGATCATCCGTCAGCAACAGGGACTTTGAATGCGTTGAAAGACAGCATCAAACCGGCTTAGAGAAATAGTTGCCAGACGTTTCTCTGGATAATGAGAAAATTTGAATTCTAAATAATAACCATAGAGGAAACTGTTGCGTAGGTTCAATCTTTTTACTCGTGGAACTTGATTTTAGACAATGGATCGTGATGTTTAGTGCTGCCCCACGGCACGGCTTCACGTTCCACCTTCATCTCACTTCTAAGTCAGGGTAAGACCGCTGATTCCTTGCCAGCCGAGATAGCCCCCGATTCCGATGCTGACGCCGGCTAAAACCAGCTCGCCTCGAGCAAACAGCACCTCTTTTCCGCGTTCTAATACAGGCACGACTTTTTCTCGACCAATCGCAACGGCGATCAAAGGGGTAAGCATCAACAGGCTTGCTCCGATCGTGAAGGCCAAAAGGCCAATCAGTTCTTGCCAGGTAGGCAGTTGAGCGGCTAAGACAACGCCTGCTGATTTCGCGAACAGCACCAGATCATCAGGACTGGCAACTTCCGCGACCGCACCTAACACCAACAGCAAAGGGAGGGGCATGTTCACAAAGCGATCCACGCTTGCGGTCCATGCCGGCGGTGTGTCTCCATCGGTGAACGATCGCAGCAATTCCCTACTGCCAACGGCGATTAAGGCCCCACCAGCGAGGAGATCCAAGCCCGTTCGGTGATGGGAGCCCTGCGTCATGTCCAGTACCAGTGAATGCCCCACAGTCACCAATAGAGCTGATGTCGCCATTGTGGTGACAACCCATCCCGCAACGAACCAGCCCCCGCGTTGTAAAGGTTTCGGTCCCAGGAGAAGCAGCAGTAGAACGGCGATGTGGATCGGGGATAGGCCGATGCCAGTGCCATAGGCCAGTAGCTCAGCCCAGAGCGTGGTGTCGCTCATCGTTAAGCCGAAACACAAAATTCCAAAGTGATCGTATTAGGGCTTGCGCCCAAGCAACTGCTCAAAACAAGAGTTTGCACAGTAGTGAACCGTTGAGATCCTTGTCAGACACAGGATTTGAGCTGAGATCTGGACTGATTGGTGCCTTATCCACAATGACGAGGAACATCAGCGGCTGAGTTGCGTGGGGTGTGATGCAGATGCATGCACTGCAGGGTTGAGTAATGCTCCAAACCGATTCAAGGGGAAGGTATGAAAATTTCGATAACGCCCTTAGACAAAAGCCGATTAACTAGCAGGTAGTAAATGTTGATAGGATGTTTATATGCAATTTGAAAAATCGCATCCTCTGCATTAAATGATTGGATCTCTTGAGTAAAAAATGTAATATTTAGGCCGCCATGCATTGCGTTTGAGCTATGCCTTTTGGTTGGATTTGTAAGGCGTTATTGTTTGTCTTCTTGGACTGAATAGAAGACAGACTGGACGATGATTTTAAAGTTATTTAGTTGATCGACAATTGTTTTGATCCCAGCCTCGTCGTCATCAGTGAGCAAGGGATACTGGCGATGAAAGGATACGGTAAATGACCCATCCATGCTAATAAGGTTGGTCCTTTCGTGATAGATGAATGAGGAGCACAGGCGCTTTGTTGCTAATTGAGCCATAGCGTCTTGCCCTTTTTTAAATACCCTATCGATCTGGAAGTGTATATATTTATCCTTTCCTGCATTCGCTTGTGGGTTGAATTCGGCTTCGTCTGATTTAGCGAACTCTGATTCTGTGGATTTGGTTGATCCTACTTCGTCAATGCCCTCAATGGTCCAAGTCATCCCATCAAGTAAAACATTTACTTTTGCCCACTCTGGTTCTTTCATCCAGATGTCTAAGTCGCATTTATACCCCTCTTTTTTTAGCCCTTCGTAAATGTTTCGACTCGTTAGTTCAAAGGTTACCAATAGGTCACAGAATTTATTTCCCCCGCAACCCTAACGGGCTTGAGGCAGAACGGGACTTGTGTTTGTTTCAACACCTATTTATGTGGAGATTGATTCAGTCAAGAGGTGAATTGATGGATAGGAATGTATAAAAAGCACCTCTTAATGGTGAGTGCGTTATTGAATATGATTTCTTGTGAGCAAGTCGTCAACTCAGGTGATTGTGTTGACGGTGGCGCACTGCATGGCTGTAAGCAGCGACCTATTCCTCATGCATTTCATTTCTATTGCCGAGCTCGATGTGCCTGCGGTCAGTCGATCCATGAGCTTGGATCTCAATCTTGTGAGTTGAGCCTGAAAGGTTTATTCCGCTCAAAATAAGCCGTTGGTAGGGGCATTCCAGCGGGCGATCGCGCGTTGCCCCCGCTCGAAGCCCAGGATGCAGATTGTTCCTGTGCCGAGCTGGAAGTAGCGCCCACCTGCTGCACCGAGTCCCAACCATGTGCCTGTTAAGGCACGTAGCACGTGCCCATGGGCAAAGAGGGCAACATCCCCCTCACCCGGAGCCGCTAAGGCGATAGCAATGGTGTGTTCGCAGCGTTGTTGTACAGATTCCGCGTCTTCCCCATTGGGGCAGCCATGACTCCATACCGTCCAGTTCGGATTGGTCTTGCGAATCTCGGGGGTTGTGATTCCTTCGTAATCGCCGTAATCCCACTCGCGCAAGCTGTCCATGATGTGACGTTGTTGGCCAAGGCCGCCCAGCTCACATGTGCGTGTTGCCCGTTGCAGTGGTGAACTAAAAACGGCTGCAAACTGATGATTTGTGAGCGCAGGCGCAAGTTGCTTTGCCTCTTCTTCGCCCTCTGGCAATAAAGGCAGATCGGTGCTGCCTGTGTGTCGTCCGTTTTTGGCCCATTCCGTGGCTCCGTGTCGAAGCAACCAGAGTTGACGTTCGTTATCCATGGTGTGAATCAGTGCGCTGTTGTGCTGGTGGCTGTTGATCTGGTGGCTGTCTTGTTCCTCTTAAGTCCGAATGTCAAACCAGTCATGTCCAGTGACGGGCATCTTTGAGAACAACACCCTGCTCACGCTTGCTGTGCTTGGGCCGCACTCACACCACAGACGTAATTCGTTCAAGGCTCTTTCGCCTCCCTCCGCCTGAACTTCCACTCTCCCGTCTTTGAGGTTGCGAACCCAGCCACAAAGACCAAGATCGATGGCTCGTTGTCGGCAACTCTGTCTGAATCCCACCCCTTGCACGTTGCCTTCGATCAGAAATCTCCAGCGTTCCCTTAAGGGTTGCTGTGGCTGACGCGTGGTCTTTATGAATCCGTCGCGATCTGTGTCGCCACGGTTTCGAGAGCGGCGCGCCATCGGCATGAGATCGTCGAAGAGCTGGCCCAGTGAAGATGCACCCAGCTTGCGTGAACGGTCGGAAGTGCCCATCCCTCTTCTCTGCGATCAACATGCCAGCCATCAACCTGCCACAGCGGTTGCCATCTGCCCATAGGTTCCTCGCTGAGCTCCCAGCGGTGAAATTCATGTCCCATCCACTGATCACCCGCTTTCAGGAGCAAGCTGTCGTGGGATGCCGTTAAGTGGCGATAGCCCACCTGCAATCTCCCGCGTTGGGCGTGAAACGGTAAGACCCCTGCCATGGCATGGGTTTGTCCCTCCCCATCCATCAAACTGGTTCCCAGCATCAACATCCCGCCGCATTCGGCGTACAGCGGTTTGTGTTTTACCCAGTTGCGCAGGCCTAACAGGCTTTGTTGGCATCGGCTCAGTTGTTCGGCATGCAGTTCAGGGAAGCCTCCAGGGATCACAAGTCCATAGGCCGCTTGCGGCAACGGCTCGTCCTCTAATGGGTGCCAAGGGATTACCGGCATCCCCAGTGCCTCGAGGCAATCCTGCATCTCGGGATAACGGAAATGGAAGGCGTTGTCCTGGGCGACGGCCACTGGCAGTGGCTCTCGCTGGGTGTCCTGTGCCAGAGCGTTCGCGAGCACGGTTTGGATCGGTTCTGGACCTCGCGTTGGCGCTGCCATCAGCCTCTCAAAGACCCCCATCTCCAGATGTTGATCAGCGATCGCTGCCCATTGCCCCAGGCGAACATTCAGTTGATCGAGTTCGTGGGCTGGAGCTAAGCCCAAATGCCGGCTGGGTAGTTCGAGGCTTGAATCCCGCGGAAGACAGCCCAGGCAGGGCACGTCAATGGACGTCAAGACATCTTCGAGAAGCAAGCGATGGCGCTCAGTGCTGACGCGATTGAGCACCACACCAGCCAGTTGCACGTCGGGGTCGAGATCACGAAATCCGCTCACGAGGGCGGCGAGCGATCGCGCTTGGCCGCCGGCATCCACCACCAGCACCACTGGCAAATTCAGGTGTTTGGCTACGGCGGCGCTGCTTCCTTCGCCCGTTGAGCCGATCCCATCGAATAGGCCCATCACCCCCTCCACGAGGGATAAGTCGCAGCGACCTCCATAGCCATGGAAACTGGTCTTCACCCAGTCGGGTCCGCACAAGGGCAGGTCGAGATTGCGACAAGGGCGCCCGGCGCTGGCCCCAAGCACTTGGGGGTCGAGGTAATCAGGCCCCACCTTGAAAGGTTGGATGCTCAATCCCCTCTGTTGGGCCCAGGCGATCAGACTGAGGCTGAGCAGAGTTTTGCCGCTGCTGCTCGATGGAGCAGCGATCACACAGGCCATGCTGCTCAGCTAGGAATCAACTCAGAAGCTTGGCAGCCAGAGGGGCAGCTGCAGCTAGGAGCGGGTTTGAGGAGTCGTGCCCACCCTCAAGGAGGCGAGCCATGTCGGCTTCCACATGGGTATGGAGCAAGGGCACCACTTCTTCCACGAGTTCCATGCTGGCCATGCCCCCAGCTTCAAGGCGCATGCAACCCCCGGATTCTGCGCAGAGAATCACGCACATCGCCCCGCCATGCTCGGGTTTGGAAATCATCCGCAGTCCCACGATTTGTCCTGGATGAATGCTGGGTTGCCCCATGGGTACGGGAGACACCCGCAGCGGCACCTCTGTTCCATCAGGACGTTGGAACATCCCACTGATATCGGAATCGCCGGTTTTGGAATCATGCCGACCGGTCTCTTTCAGGGTCCAACCCAGTCGATCTGCAATCCAAGAGGCCAACAGGAGGCCTTGGACAGGGTGATCTCCCTCGACATCGATGTCGAGTTGCACCACATGGCTGAGGGCATCGCGGCGGTGTGGGGGGTCAAACACCATCGCCAGGGTTTGATGCCAGCTGCCCAGCCGCAGCCAGTTGAGATCATTCACGGCTTGCCCGCTTGCGAGCCTGGTGGCGAGAAGGTTCAGGCAGTAAGAGGGATCACCAAGAGCGGAATCAAGAATCAGCCTGCGAGGACTGATCGAGAGCTGCTCTAACAGCTCAGGTGATTCATCGAGCGGCCCGTTCCACCACACCCAAGAGGGCAGGTCGTCGGGGAGCAGGGGCTGCAAGGTGTTGAGTCCTTCCTGCAGGGCTTTCGTTCCACCGCGGAGCACCACCACATCACCACAGGCAACGGTGCCCCCGCCTTCTTCCGGTAAGGGGCAATAAGCGGCCACCAGGGTTTCCAACGGGCGTGTGGAATCCAAACTTGGCGCCAGGGTGATCAAGCGCCGTGGTCTGAGCGTGCTTAAGGCCCCGTCAACATGTTGACCACGAAGGTCATCACTGGTTTTGCTGCCATCAACCTTGGCCAGACTGTTTGACACCGAGCTCCCCAAGGGCGGGGTGCTGAGGGGGAGATCAAGCTCAAGGATTGCTTTCCGCCCAGCTTCTTCCACCTCGTCGCGTTGGACACCCACGATTGGGCCCTCGATTCTGCCCGTGCGGACCAGCTGTTGTTCCACCCAGGCTGGCTGCCAGATCAACAGGCAAAAGGTGTGGGCCCCAATGCTGCTGGCTTGGTCGCGGGACCACAATTGATTGAGGTAATTGGAAACCTCCGATGGAGGGAGCTCGAGGGGAGTTTGAAGCGTGAGCTGAGGGGACATGCTGCGGCCTGAAGGAGAGCGGTATCGAGGTGAGCTTGGGTGTTGTTTGGGGCTGTCTAGGGGCGACGCCAGTGCAGGCCGTCTCGTGCCAGCAGGGCGTCAGCAGCGGCAGGTCCCCAGGTGCGTGACTCGTAGGGATGGATGGGCAACTTCCAGGGGCTGTCTTCGATGAGTTCCAACAGAGGGGTATAGAGCCTCCAAGCTGCCTCGACTTCATCGCTCCGCGTGAACAGCGTTGGATCGCTCAACATCGCGTCCGCCAGTAGGCGTACATAGCCCTCATCAGAGGGTTCACCAAAGGATTCGTCGTAAGAGAATTCCATTTCTACAGGCCGGCTGCGCATGCCGGAACCTGGAGATTTCACTTCAAATTTGAACTCAGCACCTTCATCGGGCTGAATGCGCAGGATGAGCTGGTTGGCTGTTGGACTGCCACCGGCAGCATCGAAGAGGTGAACGGGTGCTTCGCGGAAGGTCAAGACCACTTCGCTCAGACGCTTGGCGAGGCGCTTGCCGGTGCGCACATAGAAAGGAACGCCCTGCCAGCGCCAGTTATCGATGAATAGCTTCATCGCCACGTACGTTTCCGTGGTGCTGTGGGGATCGACGCCTGGTTCTTGCCGGTAGCCGCTGAGAGGTGCGCCATCGCTGCCTCCAGGCCCGTATTGACCGCGGATGCAGCAGTTCCAGGGTTCAAGTTCATCGGCCAGGCGTGCCGCTTGAAGAACCTTGGCCTTTTCACTGCGGATGGCCTCTGGATCAAAACGTCCAGGGGTTTCCATGGCGGTGATCGCCAACATTTGGGTGAGATGGTTTTGCACCATGTCGCGCAGGGCGCCAGAGGTTTCGTAGTAACCGGCGCGTTCCTCCACTCCGACGGTTTCAGAGGCAGTGATCTGAACGCTGGAGATGTAGTTTCGATTCCAGATGGGCTCGAAAATCGCGTTGGCGAACCGCATCACCATGATGTTTTGGACCGTTTCCTTCCCGAGGTAGTGGTCGATGCGAAAGATCTGGTTCTCTTGGCCGCAGCCTTGAACCACCTTGTTCAGGGATTGAGCGCTGCCGTAGTCCCGTCCGAATGGTTTTTCAATGACAACGCGGCTGCGCTGGGGATCTTTCAGCAGACCAGCATCGGCCAGGGCTCGGCAGCCACCCGCATAAAACTTTGGCGACACCGATAGGTAGAAGGTGCGGTTGCTTCGTGTGGCTCTTTGACGGTCGATCTCCTGAAGTCGACCCCCGAGCTTCACGACGTCTTCAGGTTTCTGAAGGTCCACCGGTTCGTAAAACATTCCGGCGGCAAATTGCTCCCACGCTTCGGGATGGTCGCGAACCTTGTCACCCATCGCCTCAGCCATCTTGCTGCGGAATTCTTCGTCGCTCCAAGGTCTTCTGGCGCAGCCCAGGAGGGCAAATTCGCTGGGAAGTCGTCGTTGCTGAAATAACTCGAAGAGGGCTGGAACCAGCTTGCGATGGGTGAGGTCGCCGCTCGCTCCAAAAATCACCAGGCACTGTGGAGCGATAACCCGTTCCTGTCGCAGCCCAACCCTGAGTGGGTTCGTGATCGTTGCGGTCATGGCTACAGCAGCTCTTAGGCAGGTTTAACCAGGATTTCTCGATCGGGCAGCGCAATTGTTCCTGCAGGCCGTGTTTTGTGGCTGTCTCCTGAAAAACAACAGGATTAGACATTAAAAAAGCCCGCTTTTGGCGGGCTTGATTCATTTAAATCAGAGGTTTAGTAAGTCTCAACGTGCCAGCGGTGAGCCTTCTTGAGTGCAGGGCGAAGCTCGGACCAATCGAGGCCTTTGGCCTCGGCTGCCGCAGACATGGCTTCATCAATACCGGGCTCCATGCCACGCAGACCGCAGATGTAGACGTGAGTTTTCGGGTCTTCAATCATCGCGAAAATCTCATCAGCGTGTTCAGCCACCCGGTCTTGGATGTACATCCGACCACCTTTGGGATTCTGCTGTTCGCGGCTGATGGCTTTGGTGTAGCGGAAATTGTCGGGATATTCCTTCTCGTAATGAAGGAAGTCCTCGTCATAAAGCAGGTTGGCTGTCTTGGGTGCTCCCATGAACAACCAAGCTTTGCCTCGGAATTTCCATCCATTCTGTTCCCGTTCTTTCGACTCAAACATGCGACGCAGATAGGTGCGCATGGGCGCGATGCCGGTGCCGGTGGCCAGCATGATCACATTGGCTTCCTCGTCCTCAGGGAGGAGCATTTCTTTGCCAACGGGTCCTGTGATTTTGACCTTGGTTCCAGGCTCAACATCACAGAGGTAAGTCGAACAAACACCGTTGATGGTTTCTCCATCCAGTTCGTACTGAAGGTGTCGCACGCAGAGGGACACCGTGTTGCCCTCGAGGTTGTCGCCGTGGCGAGTACTTGCAATGGAGTACAAGCGCAGTTTGTGGGGCTTCCCTTTGGCGTCTTCACCAGCGGGAACGATGCCGATGCTTTGACCTTCCACATATTCGAGTTGTGGATCACCACCGCTCAGATCGAAGGTGATGTGTTGCACCCGACCAATCGCGCCGTCTTTAAGGAGTGAATAATTTTCTGTGACTGTTCCCAAAAAGGGAGCTTTGGGTTTGTAGAGATTGACCGGCACAGCTTTGGCCGCGGGCTTTGGTTGGGAAGTAGTCACAGGCTTCGATCGTGCTGGGGGTGCGGATTTAGTGGGTGCGGCTGCCGGCTCTGATCCCGCTGGAGTCACAGACTGGATGCGTGCCCCTGAAGAGAGGAGCATGCGCATCGTGTCGCGAAGCCGGCTGTAAAGGACGTTTAGGCGAGTGTGCTCTACGCGACGTCCACCCAATCCTGTGAAGACAATCGTGAATGTCCTTTCATTAAAGGTTGTCTGCGGAGACGCGTTTACTCGCATTGAAAACGTCCTGTTATGGCGCGACTATAAGCGTCACCACTGACTTGCAAATCAGTTTTCGCTGAATCGAAGTTTCTTCCTTAGAGTCAGCGTCATCAATCTCTCAGGATTAGAAGCGAAAACGGTTTGGCATCTTTCAGTGGGCTGACACAACTGAAGCGCGGCGAAACGCCCAGAGGAAAGGCGATGTCGTCGCATCACAAGCCCATTGAACAGACTGTTGAAAGGATGTCTGATGGCGTTCGCCGCCTTGCTGCTCAGCTGCTCACACCGGTTTCTGCGGATCAGATCTGGGCTGTTTTGACGGATTACGACCAACTCAGTGCTTTCATTCCCAACCTTGCAAGCAGCCGGTTACTGCTTCGAGAAGGAAATAAAGTTCATTTGCAACAAGAGGGATGTCAGCAATTCCTAGGAATGAAATTTTCGGCTTCCGTAGAGCTGGTGCTTGAAGAATTTGCTCCTGAGGGGACGCTGAAATTCAAGATGAAAAAGGGTGATTTTCGGCGCTTTGAGGGAACCTGGAGGTTGAAAACCATGCCAGAAGCAACGGCTCTTTTCTACGAACTCACGGTTCAGGGATGTTTAGGGATGCCAATTGGCTTGATTGAACAACGACTGCGTGACGATCTCACCACCAACCTCAAAGCAGTTGAAGCAGAAGCGCGACGCAGATCTCGTTAGTTGTTGGCTGATCTTTTGACAGCCTGATGGCAATCCATTGGATTGGGATTGGTTTTTTGTTGTTGCGTCCGATCGTGGTGGTCTAGATCTCCAGATCCTTGTGTGTGCCGTCTGCTTGCGGCCTAGTTCATCCACGGTTTGGCATAAAAAAACTCCCCCCGAGAGGAGAGTCTTTGATCAAACTCGATGAAATTTCATCCAGTTCTTCAGTAGCCCCAAGGGGATTCGAACCCCTGTCGCCTCCGTGAAAGGGAGGTGTCCTAGGCCTCTAGACGATGGGGCCAAGAACGTGATCGAAAAGTCTTCTGAACTTCCGCCACCTAGTGAAATTAAGGTTCAGCATGACCCTCCGTCAAGACAACGTTCTCCTTCTCTTGACCTTGGCCCTGCCAGACGGGCACGTTGAAGGTGAAGCAAGCTCCTTTGTCTGGTTCTGAGATCACCCAGATCCGGCCGCCATGGACTTCAACAATGCGCCTGCAGACCGAGAGTCCAACCCCAAAGCCTGAGGCTCCAGCTGATGTTTGAGGGAGCCGGACGCGGTCAAGAAAAATGCGCTGTTGCTCTTCTTCCGGAATCCCTGGCCCGCTGTCGCAGATACTCACCTGCACCCACTGACTCGTGCGATGAAGCATGGTCAAGGAGATCAAACCTCCGTTGGGTGTGTACTTCAGCGCATTTTCCAGCAAATTCAGGAGCACCTGGCGCATCCTGCGCTGATCGGCAAACACCTTGGGAAGATCCGCAGGGATGTCGGTGTGGATGGTCACATCTCTGCCGAGCCAAAGTTTCTCGAGTTCCAGAATCGCTTCGGCGGCAACACTGGCTAAATCCAGGCGCTGGGGATTGAACAAGGCCTCCCAGCGTGTGCTCCCCACCTCCAACAGATCCATGGAAAGCAAAGCGATTTCCTCGAGGCGTCTTTTGAGGACATCCCTGAATCGATGGATATCGATTTGGCCTAGTTCTTGACTTTGCACAGCAAGCGTGGCCGCGGTGAGTGGTGTACGCACTTCATGGGCCACCATGCGCAGCAAGCGCTCTTGGGCTTGCAGGCGGTCAATCAGGGTTTCGTTTTCCTGACGCAGCACCAGCAACTGATCCTCGAGCTGAAGCTCTCTTTGGGTGCGGCTGCCGTCGAGCTCTGTTGGCTTGAGACTCAAGCCAAGGCCACTCACCACCTCGTCTTGCTGCCAGCGCGGCAACCAGCCACGCAATTGCTGAAAGATGCTGCTGCCCGCAAACACCTGTTTTGGCTGCGGTTGCAGCTTCACCAACGATGGGGTGACAACCAAGCGGTGCAGTTCCAGCAACTCAGGTTGTTGGCTTGGATCTGAGATTTGAAGACTGACGTCGAACCCGCAATCTTCGTTCTGCAGGAATTCGACCAACTCGCGGAGGTCGCGGCTGGACAGATGGTGGCGACCAGCAACGAGTAACAAACTCAGTTGTTGGCGCGGATTGCGATCAATCCCATCCACCGACGGAGCTTCGCAATGTTGAGGCTTACCTTATGGGTTTTTGACCTGTCCCGCAGATCCGCTAAGAAGAAGGAGAACACTCTGTTGTTACCTAGGAGACGGCATGTCCCTTCTGCCGCTTGAACAACGGGGCTCAAAGCCACCGAACGGAGAGCCTCCAGTCTCCGAAAGGATGTACTTAGACAGCAATCTGAGGCGGTGGTTTGCGCGGAACCTTGGACTCTGGAGGTCTAGACGTCAATATCTTTTCAACAATGAGGAAGTCTTTTTCCTGGACATGATGATCCGGGTTGAGATCTTCTCGGAATTTCAATTTGGTGAGCCTCGCTACCGCTTCAGTTGGTGGCCTGAACGGGAAACAGACTTTTTTGATCGAAAACCCCGTTACGAGAAGGCCGGCGTCATGGAAGCCACATTGATGGGCCACCAACTCCAGCGGAATCGTGCCTACCTAGAGCCAACGGCTCACCGCACGCAGATCAGGCAGGTGGATGAACACGAAATGATCTTCGAATCTCATTATGGAGACTGGGATGTGCAGGAGTACACCCGGATGATTTATGACGACCGCTATCGCTCTCGAGCTATTTACAGCTGGCAAAACAACGTGCTCGAGATCGTTGAACATCACCACGAAACGCGTATGGAGGATGCATCAGCTCCGATTCCGGTCTGAAAAAGATCCTGTTTGGGTCAATTTGGGTCAAATTTGGACATCTTTCCACTAGCCCTAAGCGGTGAAGATGCGGCACCATGGCTGCGTATTCCGGTTTGATCCTTTGCGTCCCCTTAACCGACTCCGTTCTGCTCTGTCGGCACCATTGCTTTTGCTGCCTCTCTGCTTAGCAGCTCCTGCTGCGATGGCTCAGTCGGCCGCCAAGGCGCCAAAGCCTGCCAGCAATGATGACGTCTTCCTGTATCGCGGCATGGGGTCGTCCTTCGTTTGCAACGCGCGCACAGCAGGGATTGAGTTTCCGAAAGCTGTTGGCGTTGCGGCGGCAACCTATGTCCAACTTCTGAATGGACGCCATGGTGGCAAGGTTGCATCCACAGGCAATAAGAAGCTGACCAATGAGCAGCTGTTTGCCGGTGCCGAATTTCAAATCATCACTGGTGCCATGCAGTTCTGTCCCGACAAGGTGCCTGCCGACGTCAAGACCAAGGTGGAAGAAGCGTTGAAAAAAGCGAAGGCCGCAAAAAAATAAGTCGATCCTCTCGGAGTGAGAGTGGAGACGCCTAGTCCAGGCCTGGTGCCTCCACGGCAGTGACGTCTGCACGCCAAGATCGATGTAGAGACTCCTGCCCATGGCTACCGCCTCCACCACTGCTCCGACGATCCGGCTGAAGGATTACAAGCCTTTTCCCTGTCGCATTCCATCCATTGCTTTGGATGTGGTGATCGGCTCTGATTCGGTTGAGGTCAGCTCGCGCATGGAGCTGACTCCGGTGTTGGGATCGGAGCCGCAAGCCCTCGAGCTTCAAGGGGTGGATTTGCGCTTGCAATCGATTGCCATCGATCACCACGAGCTCAAACCTTCTGACTACAGCATTACTTCGGAAAAACTGATCATTCACCAGCCCCCGCAGGTGCCTTTTCAGCTCAAGACGGTGTGCAGGATTGACCCGCAGGCCAATACCTCGCTTGAAGGCCTTTATGCCAGTGGGGGGATGTTGACCACCCAGTGCGAAGCCGAGGGATTTAGGCGGATTACCTACCACCCGGATCGTCCCGATGTGCTCAGTCGGTTCACGGTTCGCATCGAGGCCGATCGCGAGCGTTATCCGGTGTTGCTCTCCAATGGCAACGCCTTAAGCGCTGGGCCCCTCGCTGGTGATCCCACCCGCCATGAGGTGACATGGGAGGACCCGTCCCTGAAGCCCTCCTATCTGTTTGCCCTTGTGGCCGGTGATCTTCACGAGGTTCGCGATCGGTTCGTCACCCTTTCGGGACGCAACGTGAGCCTGAGGCTTCACGTGGAGCCAGGCGATGAGCCCTTCACAGCCCATGCCATGGAGTCGTTGAAGCGATCGATGGCCTGGGATGAACAGGTGTATGGCTTGGAATATGACCTTGATGAATTCAATACCGTTGCGGTGCGCCACTTCAACATGGGCGCGATGGAGAATAAAAGCCTCAATATTTTTAACTCCAAGTTGGTTCTTGCTGATGCAGAAACAGCATCAGATGCCGAACTTGAGCGGATTGAAAGTGTTGTTGCCCACGAGTATTTCCACAATTGGTCTGGCAATCGCATCACCTGCCGTGATTGGTTTCAGCTGTCCTTAAAGGAAGGACTCACTGTTTTTAGGGATCAATGTTTTACGGCTGATCTTCATTCAGAGGCTTTAAAGCGTATTGAGGATGCGGCCATGCTCCGCAATACGCAGTTTCGAGAAGACGCAGGTCCAACAGCCCACCCTGTGAAGCCAGATGCTTATCAAGCCATCGATAATTTTTATACGACCACCATTTATGAGAAGGGTGCTGAGTTGATTCGTATGCTCAGAACGCTTCTGGGCGAGACACGATTCATGCGTGGCATGGCGTTGTATTTCAAACGCCATGACGGAGAAGCTGCCACGACGGACGATTTTGTAGCGGCGATTGCTGAGGGTGCATGTCTTGAAGGTGAGCCGCTTGGTTTTGATTTAAATCAGTTCAAACGTTGGTATGAACAAGCCGGTACTCCCACGGTGACGGTGAAGCGCGCCTGGGATTCCACCAACGGGGTGTTGCGCCTGAACTTGCGTCAAAGCACGCCTCCAACACCGGGGCAGCCGCACAAGCAGCCCTTGGTGATTCCCTTGCTATGGGCCCTGGTCCCAACCAATGGGGAGCCTGGGGAAGAGCAGCTGCTCGTGTTCGATCAGGAGGAGCACACGCTGGAACTCAAGGGGCTTCCGTGTTCAAAACAGCCCCCTGCTCTTTCACTCTTCAGGCAATTTTCTGCTCCAGTGCATTGGGAAGCCAGCCAAGACCCTGCTGAACTGTTCACTCTTTTGGCCTGCGACAACGATCCATTTGCCCGTTGGGATGCGGGGCAGCAGCTTTGGCGGAGGCTGTTGTTGGCTCGGGCCTCTGGAACTCCGAATGCCGATCTGGAAGGCCAGATGTTGGAGGCTTTGACCAAGCTCTTGGCCCCAGATGGAGAACAGGATTCAGCAGTGCTCTCCACATTGATGGCCTTTCCTGGCGGCCCTGAGTTGGAAGCACTCCAGCAGGAGGCTGACCCCCCAGCTTTGTACCGAGCGGCGTGCGAGCTGCGCGAGCAATTTGGCCAGTCTTTGGCCCCATTGCTTCGGAAGCGGCTGAATGGTGTCGAACCCGATCTGGCACTGGTTTGGCCCGAGGGTCAGGGGCAGCGGCAACTTACCGGCTTGGTCTGGGCTTGGCTGGCTGCAGCTGGTGATTCAGCGGTGCGCAAAGCTGCTTTGGCTGCCGTCGGTGGTCCGTCGATGACCTTGGCGCGTGCCGCTCTGCGGGCTCTTCAGCCTTTGGATTGCTCAGAACGAGAGGAAGCGTTGCGTCAATTCCACGATCGTTGGCAAGAGAAGCCAGTGATCTTTGACAGCTGGTTTGCCTTGGAGGCATCAACGCCTCGGGCGGATGGCTTGCAACGGGTGGCCTCCCTTTTGCAGCATCCACGCTTTGATCCGATGGCGCCCAATGCGGTGCGTGCGGTGTTGGGTGGATTCGCTGGCAACCTTTTGGTGTTTCACGCAGAGGATGGCAGTGGCTATCGCTTCATGGCGGAACAAATCATTGCCTTGGATCAGCGCAATGCGATTACCGCGTCGCGCTTGGCCAAGGTCTTTAGCCGTTGGGGCACCTACAGCAGCAAGCGTCAAGCGCTTGTGAAGGCGGCATTGGATCAACTCTCCGCGGCTCAGCTTTCTTCCAACACCCGCGAAGTTGTAGAGATGATGAAAGGGACGTGCACTGGACAGTGATCTGAAAGATGTACTTTGCATCCTCATTGCTCGTCCTTATTGCTCAAAGATAAAGAGTGTTAGCTATCAGTAATTGAAGGCTTCTCCCGCAGAGAAAATGCTGGAGTTTGAAGATGTTACGCGATGGAAGTCACGCCGTTATAAGGGTTGAAAGATGTATTCAATTGTATGATTAGAGTTGTTTATGGAAGCCCGTTGACCCAATAATCAATGTGATTAAAACCTTGCGACGCCTATATCCGTTGTTTAGGTATCAGCAGCATGCGCCTTGGAATAGTTTGAGTCTCTTTGCTTTTCAGTCTTGTTGTCTGAACTTGTTAATAGCAATCGCTTGAAAAAGAACATTAATAATTCACCAACTTGACTTGTCTCTACGAGTTCCCATCTGTCTTTACCGAGTGTATTTAAAAATGTTTCTAATTGTTGGGCGGGATGTTTAGTTTTTCCGTATTTTGCTGGTACATCTTTGGAAATTCTTTCTTAATGAATTCTGGGCTTAGTGCTCCTTGTAATTTTTGGCTATCTCTTTCTGGCGTTGAAGTCTGTGTTTTGGCAGTATTCTGGGCATTGGTATTGATATGTATTACTTTGTATTCCCAATGATTTAGCTCCGAGTCGACTCCTAGTTGTACACCATTATGTTTTCTCTCTTGGCTGGGAGCTTGATTTGTATCCATTTTTGAATTGGTCCTTTAGTGGCACCTCTATTAATATAATGCATTGGTGTTAAAATGAACTTGTCGATGCAAAGCCTGCATCCTGTCGTGATTTTCAAGAAATATAAAATAAAGAGCAAGCTATATGCAGCAAGTTCTATGAATATGCGATATTCTTTTGCGATAAAAATTACTCTAGGTAATAATTTTACGCTTCATTGAGTTTAATTTAAGCTTTTATCTTGGGTTGTAAGTAATATTTTTTCCCATCTGTGTAAATATTTTTTTGCGATACTGAGACCCTTCTGATCCAGAGTGTTTTCCCCATAATCCTTCCCAGTAAAAGTAAATTACCCCGTATCCGCGATCATTCGCTAACCGAACCTTCTTTTTCAAAATATCCATCGAGGTTGTTCGTTTGCCAAAGCCAGCTAAGACGCCAATCTGGATGGGGATGCCCCATTCGCGGGCTTTGCGTAGAGCAGGCTGGTCGAGATCTTTGGCATATCCCCTGAGGGAATAGGCATAGTTTTGAACAACAAGATCATCAATCAGCTGTCCTACTGCCCAGAGCTCCCAATCTTGAAGCCAATTGTTGTAGGCAAACCGAAATGGCCCTGGTGACAAACTTATTCGCACTGGAAGCGATTCTTGTTCCAAGCGAATGCGTAGCTCGCGAAGAAGACCAGTGAGTTTGCGGCGACGCCAGGTCATCCAATAACGATTGGTGTAATCGCGGGGTGGATCAATCCCGAATTCAGCTTCATAAAGCCCAGATGTGTAAGGGTCGTAACCCAATTCCACAGGCCAAGCAAAGTGGTCATCGAGTTGCAGGCCGTCCATCCGGCAGCGTTTCATGACCTCAACCACGAGACCAATGAATCGCTCTCGCACTTGTGGGTGTGCAGGATTGAGCCACACCATCTCCTTGCCGTGCATTTTCATCACGGGGTCACCATTGGCCCGTGACAACACCCAGTCCGGATTGCCTTGAACCACTTTTGCGGAGGCGGGCTCCATTAATCCGTACTCAAACCAGGGAACCACTTTCATTCCGCGTTTGTGAGCTTCTTTGCTCAGGGTGCAAATGGGGTCAACCGTGACACCAGCGCTCTTTAGGGCGGGCTCTAGCGGGGCGAATTTACTGGTGTGAAAAGTCGTTCCACGACTCCAAACATTGGGATAAAGCACGGAGAATCCTGCTTGCTCAAGCTCATCGACGGCTTGCTTGATGTTCTGCTGGTCGTAGTACAGCGGGCTAGGACTGTTGGTGAGCCAGACCCCCAACGCCTGTTTTCGCTCAACACTCGGTAAACGACTTTTACTCAGCAGCGCGTTTGTGCTCTGACCAAACGTGGCTGGCGGGGCCATGAGCAGGGTGAATGGCAGGCTGACCGCCCAAAAGAAGTGACGCAACACCACAGATCAAGCTTGGGTTGAGTTAGCGGAACATCGAGCTAACAGAACTTTCTTCATGGATGCGCCAGATCGCTTCGCCAAGCATGTTGGCGACAGAAAGCACATGCAGCTGGGGAAAGACGTGATTGGATGCGATTGGGATGCTGTTGGTGACCACGACCTGTTCGAACAGTCCATCAACAGACAATCGCTCGATCGCTGGTGGAGAGAAAACGGGATGGGTGGCACAAGCAATGACGCCAGTAGCGCCTTGCTCTCTCAGCAACTTGGCACCAGAGCAGATCGTGCCTCCGGTATCGATCATGTCGTCGATCAGGATCGCCGTGCGACCGCTCACATCGCCAATCACGGTGAGGCTTTCAGCCATGTTGTGACCGGTTCGGCGCTTATCGATGATGGCGAGAGGAGCACCGTTCATTTGTTTAGCAAAGGCCCTGGCTCTGGCCACACCACCCACGTCAGGAGACACCACAACCACCTCTCCCAGGTCTTGGGCGGCGAGGTGATCCACAAGCACGGGAGAACCGTAAATATGGTCGCAGGGAATGTCGAAATACCCCTGGGTCTGAGCTGAGTGCAGATCCATTGCCAGCACCCGATCGACTCCTGATTTGACGAGCAAATTGGCGGTGAGCTTGGCAGCAATCGATTCCCGACCGGCTGTTTTGCGGTCTGCGCGTGCATAGCCGTAGTAGGGAACCACTGCGGTGATCTGTCGTGCCGATGCTCGTCTGCAGGCATCCACCATGATCAGCAGCTCCATCAGGTTGTCGTTCACCGGAGCGCAGGTGGGTTGGATCAGGAAGACATCGCAGCCGCGAATCGATTCCTGAATTTGCACATACAGCTCACCGTCGGCAAAGCGCTTACAGACTTTCGGGCCATCGGGGACGCCAAGGTAGGCCGCAATTTCGCGGGCGAGTGCAGGATTGGAAGTGCCGCTAAACAGGCGAAGACGTCGAGTGTCGTGCTGCAACTTCTCTTGCTCGGCTCGGGCAGCGGTGAGAAAACTTGTCACGATGCCCGCGCTTGAAAACGGCGATGAACCGATCGTAGTGCTGCATCGCCTTCCTATCCATAAACGGTATGGATCGGATCTCCCTAAGGTCGCTTCATGCTCGATTTCACCTTGGCTCTTGTTGGCGCTGGCCCCCTTCCTGAGCTCTCGATGCGCGAGGGTGCCCACCATCTAGCCGATCGCTTTTCGGCTGAATTAGTTTCATTTGCCTGTGGTTCGGAACCCCACAGTGGCTTGCAGGAACTGGCATCGCGTCAGCGCGATCGAAACCGACCCACTCTGCTGCGTTTGAGCGGTGATGCGGCGATGCTGCAAGGCTCCTCTGGAAGCTGGTTTGATGCTTTAGCCGCTTGGCGATGTCCCGTTTTGCTGTTGGCCCAGCCCAATGCAGCTGGTTTGATCCCTGGCATCGCACCTGCCTCCGTTGCCTTGTGTCACTCGCTCAGCATTCCTTTGGTTGGTTTGGCGCAACTTGGGGGCAGCTGGGATTCGGCGGCCCGCCGAATGGATGGTTTGCCCTGGTGTGGCCTGTTGGACACAGCAGATGGTGGTGGGGCTGCTTCTGATGCACTGGTCCGCTCCATCCAGCAGCGCTGGAAACGCATGAACCCAGGGATCAGTTCTGATCTGGCCAAATTGGCAGGCTGAGATCTGGCTTCAATTCGCGCAGCATCTGCTGACCGACCCGAGGTGCAAGAGGAAGCTCCGTAATCACTGGTGGTGAGGGCGCACTGATCGCAGCAGCAATCAGGCTGAGCATCTCTGTGCTGCTGATATCCGTTGTGACTTGATTGGAAAACACATTCAGCAGCTCGGGCACCACGGTGACTGCATCGATTTCCGCTAACTGCTGATGCACGCCTTGGAGCAGCAGCTGTTGCCTCACTCTGCGCTGATGGTCGTTATTGGCCTTGGGTTTGTGACGTGCGAGTTGTTCTGCCTGAGCACCGTTGAGTGTTTGCAGTCCGGCCTGCAGGTTCACGCTGTAGCCCTGGGACTTGTCCTCGTACTTATAGGTTTGGTTGAGAGTAACTTCGATGTCTCCAAGTCCTTCCACAAATCTGCGCAAGCCTTGTCTGGAGAGGACTAAGTAGCGATCTGGCTTGTTCGTCGGCAGATCGATCAGCTCGCCAACGACGTCAGAGGTGAGAGCGATTCCACCGTGTTGCCACGTTTTAGAAAGAGCTTGGATCTCCTCGATTCCTGGCAGTTGAACGGCCAGTTCTGTCGGCAACTGCAGAATCTGAACAGGCTGTTTCGTACTGATATTCACCAGCATCAAGCTGTCGGCATTGGCAGGCCCTTGAGGTGCTGCGTTGTTGGAGGGGGCATTCAAGGTGTCTGCATCGAGGCCGACAACCAAAACCATCACGGCTTGTTCGGGCAGAGGCGCGAGGGCTAACGGCCCCTCGGACGACTGCACATCGGCGCCGTCAGGGTCTGGTTTGGGCCAGATCGTTGCAAGCGCTGTGCCCGCTAAGGCAATGCCCAGCAATGCAGCACTGATTCGCAGAAGACTGCGTCCGGGGCGGTCACCCAACCAACTTTTGCTCGGCTTTTGCTGCGAGTCCCCACTCAACGCTGGCTCCCCCATGCGTGATGTTCAGATCTTTGATCAGCCAGTCTCGCTCAGCCTCGCTGAATTGGGAATCAAAGCCTTAGCAGCGAACTGACATTGGATCCAAAGTAAGGGTGCTTCTCCTGATTGATCTTGGTCCCAGGAATTGATTGAAGAGCTGGGGATAAGTCTTCTTTGTGTTCTGATTCAGTAGCCGATGGATACTTTTGGGGATGACATAGGACGTCTCGTCAAAACAGAGCAGCATCCCCTAATTCTTGTCCAGCCATTCCTTCTTTGTAAACTCTTGCGAAAAACTGTTCGAGGGTGTCTTCTCCAAACGAAGGGGTTGCGCTGGGGTCGTAGCAATTACGCTTCTTATCCCAAACCAACATGGATTCACTGGCGTAATAGCAACCGATACGGGCAAACTCGGCGGTGTCTTCGACAGCTGGTACCAGCGTTGCCACTTTTTCTAAAAGTGCAGCGGGCGCTTTCATCACTGCCATTGGTAACGAAAGCATTCTGGGCGAGCGGCCTAGTGTTTTAAAGAGCATTTCTCCTTGTGTGCGAGCGCTGAGGGCTGGGCCAGGCCCTCCGATGGGCAAGGTTTGGTTCACTTTATCGGTTTCATTTACACAATTAGCCAAGAAGCATGCAAGGTCTTTTTCACTGATTGGCTTGCAACTTGTTAACTCTCCATTGCCAAACATCACATAAGGTGCACCTTTTCTGCAGCTCTCAAATTGGCCTGCAATGCTTTTAAAAAAGGCTGTAGGTCGAACGATCGTATGGGTGATTTCTGCGTCTTCCTGGAGCCGAGTTTCGAAGGCAAGCTTCGCTTTTTGGAATTCTAGAATTGGCTTCTGTACGCAGATGGCTGACAGCATCACGAAATGCGCTACACCAGCCTTCCGTCCCTCGTTGTAGGTGTTGAGGTTGGCTTCATAATCAATCGCCCATGAATCCTTTTTGCCGCCCGTTCTTGATGCAAGGCAAGAAATCACCACATCGGTGGGCTCGTTGAAGGCATGTGTTGCTAGTGATGCCGGATTGGTGACATCGCCAAATCTCACCTCTGCACCGGGGAAATCGGCCACCACATCGGCTTGACCTTTTCGTCCTCTGATTCCACTGGATTCGCGGGCGAATGCCATCACCTGATATCCACGCTCAACCAGCTCTTTCACGACAAAGCGTCCGATGTATCCGGTGGCCCCGAAAACGGCCACCCTCACTTGATCTGGAGAGCGTTCTCGAAAATCATGGCGCGGTAATAGGGGGGGGAGCACGTCGTGACTCGGTCGATCTGGACCAACGCTAAAGCGTGAATCTTTCATTTACAAACGACGCCAGCTAGGAGACCACCGTCATTGCGATCAGCCTGAGCAACGAGCTTCGATCGTTGTTAAGACGCTCCGTAAGATCACAAAGGTCGGATCACTTTTATTCCCTTCGACCGTCTGGCACTCCGAATGATTTGCTTCGATGGTTAATCAATCCAGAAGCGAAAGGGATCGGCGGGTTGGTGTCCTCCTTCATCCAACGGCTTTGCCAGATTCACCTGTGTGTGGAAGCTTTGGACGGCCTGCCCGCGAATGGATAAAGGCTTTGGCGGGCCATGGTGTATCCGTCTGGCAGATTTTGCCCCTTGCTCCGCCGGATGGCACAGGGTCGCCCTACAGCTCACCTTCCAGTTTTGCCTTGAATCCGTGGCTCCTAGATGCCGAAGATTTGGCAGGGGAGAGCTTTTTGGCGTCCAGTGCTCTCGAGAGTCTTCCTGGAGCTGATGCCAAGGCGGAAGCTACCTCTGTGCTGGATTTCCAGCTGGCCGATGCGCGTGCTTCTGCACTGGGCCGAGCCCTTGCCGCCCATTGGCCTCAGCAATCCTCTGCGCGCAAACAACAATTTGAACGCTGGAGGGTTGACCAAACCCATTGGCTGACGGACCACGTCAATTTCGTGGTGCTGCGTGATCAACACAACGGTTTGCCTTGGTGGTCTTGGCCCCATCCGCTCGCAGTTCAACAACCTGCTGCCTTGGCTCAGTGGCGGCTCCAGCATGGTGAGGCCTTGCTGGAGCAGGAACTTCTCCAGTGGCATCTCGATCGACAGTGGCAACGCCTGCGCGTGCAAGCTCGGGATTTGAACATCGAGATTCTTGGAGATCTGCCCTTTTATGTGGCTCGCGATAGCGCCGATGTTTGGAGCCATCGATCCTTGTTTTCGATTGCTGCCGATGGACGTTTACGGCTGCAGAGTGGCGTTCCACCCGACTATTTTTCAGAGACTGGTCAGCTCTGGGGGACGCCTGTCTATAGCTGGGCGCGTCATCGGCGTACTGGATTTCGTTGGTGGCGCAATCGCTTGAAGCGGCAGTGGAGACTTGCCGATCGGTTGCGTCTGGATCATTTCCGCGCTCTGGCTGGCTTTTGGGCGGTCCCTGGCGATGACGACACGGCTCAAAATGGGGAGTGGCAGCGCTCACCCGGCCATGAATTGCTGCGGCTTCTGCGTCGCGACGCGGGTGGGACGCTTCCCATCGTTGCCGAAGATCTTGGCGTGATCACCCCAGATGTGGAACGGCTCCGTGATCGCTTTCGTCTACCGGGAATGAAGGTGCTGCAGTTCGCTTTTGATGGCAACCCCCGTAACCCCTATTTGCCAAGCAATATCAAAGGTCGCAGGTGGGTGGTGTACACCGGTACCCATGACAACCCCACGACGATGGGGTGGTGGCAGCGACTTGATGAATCGTCTCGGCGCCAGGTGGGCGAGCTGCTTGGGTGTCATGTGGAAGCACCCGGATGGCAATTGATGGAACTCGGGATGGCAACGTCTGCTGAGCTTGTGGTGTCTCCCTTACAGGATTTGCTGCATTTGGATGATCAAGCACGATTCAATACTCCAGGCACGGTTGGCGGCAATTGGTGCTGGAGGATGGGCTCTTTTGATGAGGCCTTGCAAGGGGCTCTCAAGGGTTATGGCGAGAGAGCTGCGGCCTGGGACAGGTGATAGGAACCAGGTTGATTGGTTTTTGGAGTAAGGGCCTGTCCGTTCCAGCGCACGGAGTCGGCCTCGCCTGGTGGAGGGTTGATGCTGAGGTCAACTGGGGGTAAGAGCTGCAAGGTCACTGTTCCGGTAGCGCCTTGAAGGTTGGTTCGATCTCCTCCTTCACTGCTCAGGCTGATCTGCCGTGGTTGGTTGAGGTTGATTTCGAGAACGCCTGGTCTTGTTGGTTGATCGAGAGGGAGATCGACCTGTCCGAGGCTGGCTGTGAGCTCCTCCTCCAGCGGGCGCAAGCCCTTCAGGATTTGGTCAGAGTCCAGCGGTGTATTGATTGGGATGGGCTTTGGAGAGAAGGCGTTGAGATTGATCAGATGTCTTTGTTGATGGTTCAGAGCCAGAATCGAGCCGATCATCACAGCGCCGTACACCACGCTCCCTTGCCATGTGGTGAAGATATCGATGCTGCCGAGAGTGAAGCGCGTGCTTCGACCATTGGTCTCCAATCGATTCGATCCTGGTCTGTTAAGCAGGGCTGCACTAAGGCTGTTGCTTGGAAGGTCTAAGTAGGTCTCCAAGCGCTGCAACATCGCCACGAGATAGGCGGCTTCTGGTAAGCGGTCTTGCCAGCCGCGTTCGAGGGCCTCTAGGACCGGCGTTGTGATTCTCACTTCTTTTGAAAGGTCTCGAATGCTGAGACCTTTTCGTTCCCTTTGTTCGCGCAGCAGCTGACCTGCCTCCTCTAAGGAGTTGTTGCTGCTCTCAAGCGAGGTTGGAGCGTGTTGCCTGTTGTTGTGACGTCGCCAAGGGAGGGGAAACTTCATCTCGGCGATGCCGTTATGAGGGGCACTCGTTCCGCTCTAAACGGATGGAAGTCCATTCTGAACGTGTCAACTCACGCCAGTGGCCCTCAGGTAAAGAACCGAGATCAATGGAGGCGATAGCTGTTCGTTGAAGATCAAGCACAGGGTGGCCAAGGGCCTCTGCCACCCTTCGGATTTGGCGATTCCTGCCCTCCCTGAGGATCACTTTTAAAAGGGTTTGGTTCGCTCCTTGTTTCAGCAGTGAGACCTCTGCTTGTTGTGTGGGTATGCCATCCAGTTCCACACCGTTGCACCAGCGATTCAGTGCGGTGGTGGTGGGCTTACCTCTCACCTGAACCTTGTAGGTCTTGCGGTGCGAGTAGCGGGGATGGGTGAGCTGCAAGGTGATTGCACCTTGATTGGTTAAAAGGAGAGCTCCGCGGCTGTCTCCATCCAGCCGACCAACAGGGTGGAGGCCTCGCCTGAGCGACTTTGGAATGAGATCGAGAACTGTTTGGCGTCCTTGAGGATCACTGCAGCTGCTGATCACACCGGGGGGTTTGTTGAGCAGGATCAGCTTGGGGCTCGATGGTTGAGATAGGGGACGGCCATCCAACTCGATGCGGTCGATGTTCGGATCGGCTTGGTCGCCAAGTCCAGCTGTGACTTGATTCACCTTGATCCTGCCTTCGCGCAACAGGTCCTCAGCATGTCGTCGCGAACAGACTCCTGCAGCTGCGATCAGTTTTTGCAGCCGTTGGCGGGTCACCGGTTCACTCCTCGGCATCGATCAGTGATCATCGTTGGATAGGACAAACGCCATGGTCGCTACCGCCGTTTCGAAGGTGTAATGGCTCATTCTGTCAAGGGGAGAAGAGGGGTGCCAACATGAAGAAAATCGCAAGAAGTGGTAGATTAGGAAACATAAGTGTTTCGTAATCGTCGATGGCGCCTTTGGCTCTGCTCCCCGATGCGGACCTCGTGCGTTCGTACCTGCGCGACATCGGCCGCGTGCCGTTGTTGAGTCACCAACAGGAGATCACGCTGGGCCGTCAGGTTCAGGAGTTGATGGATCTCGAAGCGCTAGAAGCAGAACTCAAGGATCAGCGCGGCGGAGAAGAGGTCGCCAGAGAAGAGGTTGCGAAAGCTGCTGGTGTGAGTGCAGCGCAACTGAAGCGCAAGCTGCAGGCTGGTCGCCGCGCCAAGGAGCGCATGGTGGCTGCCAATTTGCGGTTGGTGGTGAGCGTCGCCAAGAAATACACCAAGCGGAATATGGAACTGCTGGATTTAATCCAGGAGGGAACGATCGGTTTGGTGCGTGGTGTGGAGAAATTTGATCCCACCCGGGGCTACAAATTCAGTACCTATGCGTACTGGTGGATTCGCCAAGGGATTACCCGTGCGATTGCGGAAAAGAGCCGCACGATTCGCCTACCGATTCACATCACCGAGATGTTGAACAAGCTGAAAAAGGGTCAACGGGAATTAAGTCAAGAGCTGGGCCGCACCCCATCGGTGACGGAATTGGCGTCATTTGTGGAACTTCCAGAAGATGAGGTGAAGGATTTGATGTGCCGGGCCCGCCAGCCTGTGAGCTTGGAGATGAAGGTGGGCGATGGTGATGACACCGAACTGCTGGAATTGTTGGCCGGTGACGGAGAGCTGCCATCCGAACAGGTGGAAGGGGAATGTCTGAAGGGAGACCTGCGCGATCTGCTGAGCCAGCTGCCTGAATTGCAGGGGAAAGTCTTGCGGATGCGCTATGGGATGGACGGAGAGGAGCCGATGAGCCTCACGGGGATTGCCAAATCGATGAAGATGAGTCGCGATCGGACCCGAAGACTTGAACGTGAAGGATTAGAGATGTTGCGCCAGGGTGATGCACAACTCCAGGCCTATGTACTTGTTTAAAACTTGATTTAGAAGAATTCGTCAAAATTGTCGAAATCAACTGCTTTGAAATTCCCTGACTCCACCTGAGTCATGAGTCGTTCTAGCTGCACCCATAAAGCTCCACCTGTAAGAAGAGAAAGGAGCATGGACACTAAATATCCAGCGCCAGAGGCGAAGCCGAACACTTGAAGTGAACCGCCGATGAACAGGGTGATGCCGAGCAGAGTTCCTGCATAACTCATCGTGACTTCTGCCGTACCAAGTGGCAAAAGAGCGAGGCGATCTTGCTTCCAGCCGTCTAAGCGAATCTGGATCAGCTTCGCAAACGTGAGCCCGCACAACACACCGATCGCGAGCCCCAGGCCCGCCACGAGATAAGGCGGTTGGCTGATGGGCGCGTATTCCAGAAAAATTTCACTGGGATCAAGATCACCAAAGAAATCACTGAGCGCATCGAGGTCGGCTTGGTCTAACTCGATGGGCATGAGGTCAGGGGCTAATCCCATAACAGTGAGGGTGTGAGTGTGAGGTGAAAGCGTTGGGGGGACCCTAGGCGGCAGCTAGCGGGTTCAGTTGTTGCAGCATGCGTCCGGCAATGCGACGAGGACTGAAGGTGCGTCCGAGCAAGGATGTAAGCGACCTGAGGTCTTCTGTACTGAGGCGATCGTCACGCACAAGCGTGAGCAGCATTCTTCTGCGAAGGTCGGCGCCATCCTTACTGAGCAACAAGCGCAATCCAGCTCCTGCCACTGGGATCAGCTCAGCCCCAGGTGTGGGTGCATCGCTTCCCACCACGTCTAGGAGGCTTTCCAGTCGTTCGAGGCGAAGGTGGCCCTCGGAATCAAACAAAACCTCCAGAAGCTTTTCGCGCATCTCTTTGGTGTCACCAGCCAGGAGGCGCTTGGCTACATAGGGATAGGCCACAGCAATAATTTTGAAATCTGGATCAAGACGAAGGGCAAGACCTTCCTGGCTCACAACAGCGCGGATGATCAGGGCAAAGCGAGCTGGCACTCGGAATGGATAGTCGTACATCAATTCAGAAAAGCGATCGGTAATCGCTTTGAAATTGAAGGTGCCCACGGAGTCACCCAAGCTTCCGCCCAACACCTCTCTCAGCGGCGGAATGATCGACTCCAAATCCGCATTGGGTGCTAAAAATCCCAACTCTTGAAAATCATTAGCTAAAGCTGAAAAGTCCTTATTGATCAGGTGAACGACCGCACCAGTGAGCGTTAAACGGTCGGAATCACTGATTGAGTCCATCATGCCAAAGTCCACGTAGGCCACGTGACCGAGGTCTCCCGTTTGACCACTCAGGGCAAATAAATTGCCTGGATGAGGATCGGCATGGAAATATCCATATTCCAGAAGTTGTTGCAGGCCGCTAATCACACCCGTGCGGATCAGGGCTGGCGGGTTGAGACGTTGAGATTTCAACTCCTGCCGGTCTCTCATCTTGGTTCCATGAATCCAGGAGGTGGTGAGCACGCGCCTGGCAGATAACAGTCGTTCAACTTTTGGAATCGTTACGGCTGGATTATCAGCAAACAGGGCTGAAAAGCGTTCAGCATTGTCGGCTTCGCAGTAATAATCAATTTCTTCAAACAGGCTGCGACCAAACTCATCGATGATCTCTCCCAATCCGAAACCCAAGTTGAGAGGTAGGAACGGTGCACCCAACACTCCCAAGGTGCGAATCAGCACCATGTCGCGGCGCAAAATGAAGGCGAGATTGGGGCGTTGCACCTTCACGGCAACCCAATGCTGACCATGCAAACGCGCCTTGTAGACCTGCCCCAGGCTGGCTGCTGCAACGGGGACGTTTGGAAACTCTTCAAACAGTTGCTCCACCGGAGCGCCTAGCTCTGTTTCCACGGTTTGGAGCGCGATCGCGTGGTCGAAGGAGGGGAGATCGTCCTGAAGCTTGGTGAGTTCATCGAGCCAATCGCGACGGATCAGATCAGGCCGAGTGGACAAGGCCTGTCCCACTTTGATGAAACAGGGCCCCAAATTGGTAAGGGTGCGGAGCAGGGTTCTGGCCAGCTTGCGCTGCACCTCGGAATCTTTGCTTCTGCCGCGTAGGAGCAAGCTGACCACTAAACCAGTGAGAGCCCAGATGATTTGGATCACCCGCGGTAAATAAATCCAAGGTCTCAGTAAGAGCCAGCGCGCATCTTTGCCAGGTGAATAACGCATGCGTGCTTCAGAAGCGTCATTGGATCGCATTGTGTTGGCCAAACTGGTTCGCTCTTCCATATCCAACGCATCTCAAAACTTCTGATCGTGGATCTTAGGCAGATCGTTCCTTGAAGTCGTTTTATTGGCTAGGGCGTTGCCATCATTTGCATTGGCATCGTTGATGGGTTGTTGTCTGTTCGATTCCTTGGCTTCTGCGCGATTCCTGCCCTGCGTCAGGCGATCGATTTGGCTGGACTGAAGAAGCGCAGGCCCCCATGCACTCCTTAATTCCATTGCTACGGCCTGATCGGCGGTGGCCTCTTCACTTGCCGGTGCATGGTCGGGGCAGAGCCTTGCCACCTGCTTTAAAGAGCTTGCTGCGGCAGCCACCCGGTAGTTGGGATCTCCCAGAACTTCCAGAGATTGGTGGTCCCCTTGAGGGGGAAGGTGCCGTTGCTGAGGCGCAAGCGCAACTGGCTTCCCGATTGGGTGTGGCTGGTTGTTGGTTCGGTGTGAACGGGGCAACCGGTTTGCTCCAAGCAGCGCTTTCGGCCCTTGCTGGACCTGGGCAAGCGGTGTTGTTGCCGCGTAATGCCCATCGCAGCTTGATTGCTGCCTGCGTGTTGGGAGGCATCCGACCTGTGTTTTTACCCGTTCCATTCCTGTCTGATCGTGGACACCCCGGTGCGATGTCTGCGCAGTGTTTGGAGAGAGCGATCAAGGATTTGCCCTCCATCCCCGAGGCGATCGTGGGCGCCGTGTTGGTGCATCCCACGTATCACGGTTATGCCTCCGACCCCATGCCCCTTGTCGCAGCACTGCATCGTCATGGCTTGCCCGTGCTTGTGGATGAAGCACATGGAACCCACTTTGCTTTCGCTGGTGGTGAGGCGCTACCGCGCTCGTCCCTCCATGCGGGCGCTGATCTCGTGGTGCATTCGTTGCATAAATCAGCACCTGGTCTTGGGCAGACAGCCGTGCTTTGGCTCCAAGGCATGCGTGTGAGGTCTGAAGAGGTGCAAGCGTCGTTGCTCAGATTTCAGACCAGCAGCCCTAGCGCTCTGTTGTTGGCCTCTTGTGAGGCAACGTTGAATTGGATGCTCACTCCGGCGTGGGAGCGCCTGCTGCATCGAAGAGTCAAGGAGGCGCATCAGCTTGTAGATCGCCTTCGTGCTGCAGGACTGCCGTTGAGCCGAAGTGATGACCCATTGCGTTTGATATTGGTGACTGCTGAAAAGGGAATCAGCGGTTTGGATGCTGATTCCTGGTTCATGGAACGGGGATTGATCGCTGAACTCCCAGAACCTTTTTGTTTGACCTTTTGCTTGGGTTTGGCATCCCAGCGTGGCTTGGCTTCACGCATGCAACGGCTTTGGCGAAGACTCCAGATGTCTCAAGCCAGTTCTGGGCCTTTGGAACCGCTTCTCTTGCCGCCTTTGGAGACCAGCTCAACGCCTGAATTGCTTCCAGCGCTTGCCGTTAGGGCTCCAGCCTATGAGCTGTCTCTTCAGGACAGTGCTGGTCGAATTGCCGCTGAAATGATTTGTCCTTATCCGCCAGGGATTCCTTTGCTCATTCCTGGAGAAAGAATTGGATCGGATCGGTTGGAATGGTTGTTGGATCAGCACCGGAGATGGCCGGAACTCGTGCCCGGTAAGGTGAAAGTCCTGGCTGAAGAGCCGCAGGTGCTACTGGGGTGATTTCAGACGTAGTAAGCAGCAGCCAGGGCAAAACCAAGAAGGGTTTTGATCGCAAGCGCTTGCTCAGTGGATTGCTGGCTGGCGCTTTTGGGTTGCTGGTCGTGGGTCTTGGCGGGTGGTGGTTCACGCTCGCGTTGGGGGTGATCGTGCATTTGGGGTTGTTGGAATTTTTCCGAATGGCCCAGTTCAAAGGCATGAGACCTGCCACAAAAACAACGCTTGTGGCATGCCAGCTCTTGCTGTTCAGCA
This sequence comes from Synechococcus sp. SYN20, assembly GCF_014279555.1. Lineage (NCBI taxonomy): Bacteria > Bacillati > Cyanobacteriota > Cyanophyceae > Synechococcales > Synechococcaceae > Synechococcus > Synechococcus sp. SYN20. The sequence goes on from NZ_CP047959.1 coordinate 999,593, forward strand.
CGCAGTGGGCCAACTCAGGAGGTCTTCCTGCTCTATTACCTGATGCCGTGCTGCCCTTATCGGGTGCGGCAATTTGTGGTTGGTTGCTCTTGCAGCCCAAAACCGGATCCATTGCTGATATTGCAGCATCAATTTTTGGCTTGTTTTATCTCGGTTTCCTTCCAAGTCATTGGCTGAGACTTCGCAATCTGACAGATTTTGATATTGCTCCTGTATTGCAACGTTTAAGTATTGATAATTCCTGGTTTTCGTCGGGTTTATTAATTACTCTTGCGGCTTGTTTGATGGTTGTTGCTAGTGATATTGGTTCTTACATGATTGGTCGTCGGATCGGCCGTAGTCCCCTGTCTCCAATCTCTCCTTCGAAGACGATTGAAGGGGCGATCGGAGGTGCATTGTGCTCTGTCTTGGTAGGAGCTTCGATGGCAATCTTGATGGGTTGGACCTTGGGTTGGCTGAGCGGTGGTTTGCTTGGAGCATTGGTGGCATTATTTGCTCTTGTCGGTGATTTAACTGAATCGATGATGAAACGAGACGCAGGTGTCAAAGACTCTGGTGATGCTCTACCTGGTCATGGTGGGATTCTGGATCGAATCGATAGTTACTTGTTTACCCCTGCGGTGGTGTATTACGCCTTGATTTTGGTAATGCCTTTGATTGCAAACTAATGCTCAGATGCTGAAAGCTAGGGGCTGACGATTGCCTTCCCTTGAAGAATTAATTGGCCTGCTTTGAGGTGCGCATTTTGTATGTGAATGCCAGGATCCATCGGCAATAAAAACGATTTTCCTGTCTCGAGATGGGTGATCTCAATGGTGCCCTCTGCGGCCTGAAGACCAAATAGAGCGCGAACAGGATCTTGCGTTGCAATCACGGCAGCCTGCAATTCCAGTAAGTCGTCGTCGATGCTCAAAGCACGAAGAGGTGTTAGCCCGATCAATTGCTCACTGAGGAGATCTCCCAGCCACCTCCAACGATCACTGGCGAAAGCGCGATTGAGATCGGTTCCGCTTAAAACAACCTCCCCATCAATGTTGAAGGGATGGGAGAGCTGAATGGGCTGGCCAGGATGGGAGGGGTTGATGTGTGCTCGAAGGGCACCTGTTTTCAGTTCAGCACGCAGGAGTGGGAGTTTCTGAAAACTCACTTTTCGGGCCGTCAAGGACACACCGTCCAGCTTGCCTCGCAGGAGTTGCAAGGCCGAACCTTGCAGGGTCAGCTTCAACTCACCCACGTGATCGCATTGGCTGCGGATCCAAAGCTGTAGACCATTGGAGAGCAGTTGAAGCAGCGGTCCTGAGCTAGTTGCATTCATGAAAGGCATTCTGGTCCGAGCCAGCGTTGTGCCACCAACTCCGGCTGATCGATATGGGGAAGATGCCCGCAATTGGCAACGGATTCAAGCTTGTCTCCTAATAACTCCTGAGCGGACCATTTTTGAGGAGCGCGCAGGATCCGATCTTGTTCACCCCAGAGCACATGCAATGGCTGGGAGGGAAGCGGGTTGCCACAACCGGCAAAGCCTCCGCTGCGGGCGAAGGACGCCAGGGAACGCGCCCATCCAGGCACCTTGAGATGCAGGGATGCAATCTCAATTTCAGGCTCTCCAACATTGCTGTCTGGATCGGCGAAGGCTTGTCTGCATAACCCACGTCTCACGCTGGGTCTTCCTAGAAACCAAACCCCAACTTGGTCGAGGACCGGAGGCAGTGGCATCGGTTTGCCGTCCAGACCTGCTGGAGCCAGAAGCAGCAGGCGATCGATCAGATGGGGATGACGCCGCGCGAGTTCCATGGCAACAGATCCACCCATTGATGCCCCGATCACACCGATGGTTTGGTCTGTTGGCAGGGTGTCGAGCAGCGCATCGAGGTGGTTCAGAACCAGCTCAGGTCCGTAGTTGGTGTGTTCTGGTCTTGGGCAGAACCCAAACCCGAAGAGATCGGGAATGATCAGCGTGTTGTTGGTTTTGAGCAGAGGCACCAAGCGTCGGAATTCCAGATTGGAGCTATCAAATCCATGCAGCAACAGCACGGGCGGCCCACTGCCCACTGTGACCACTGGGTAATGGTCTGATCCCGCATTGGTGCAAGAGAGTTCCAACCAGTCCAATCCTTGGAGCTGCTCACGGGCCAGAGGATCGAGAAGTGTGGAGGCTGCGTTTTCGAGAATGCGCTTGTTGGTCAAGCCTCAGTCTCCAGCGACGTGCTGACGGAGCGACTGTCCGCGTCGGTGCTCACGAGAGCTTCAAGCAGATCGGTCTCTGTGACTTCGAAGGGGAGATGGTGTAAATCGGATCCTGGCCGGCAGGCGAAGCTGCAAATGGCGCGCAAGTCATTCAAGCCGGTTTCTCCAAGACCAAGATCTTGGAGCGTGATGGGGAGTCCAAGCTGCTTGAGCAAGGGCAGAAGTTGACGGCGGGATTGAGCTGCTAATTGATTTCCACCCAGGCGTTCTTCAAGCCGGAGCTGCACAAGAATGCCGAAACCCACTTTTTCGCCGTGCAATTTGCCGTGACAGGCGGGCAATTGCGTTAGGCCGTTGTGCACCGCGTGGGCTGCAACCGTTCTGCATTGTGCTCCTCCAAGGCCTCCGATCACACCAGCGGTAAGACCACAGGCTTCAGCGACGCGCACCCAAGACTCACTGTCAGGACGAGCCATGGCATCAAGGGCATCAATCAAGAGTTGATCGCGAAGCACCCGAGCCATTTGAACGGCCTGTTGGATGATTCCGTCGGTACTGGATCCGCTTCCTACAGAGGCTTCATACCACTTCGCGAGGGCGTCGGCGATGCCACTGGCCAGGGTTTGGTTCGGTGCTTGACGCACTAGACCGTGATCAAAAATCAAGAGATCCGGGCAAGCATCAAGGGACTGATCAGAAACAAACGCTCCATCTCTGGAATAGATGTTTGCGAGAGCTGTCCAGCCTGCACAGGTTGCGGCACTAAGCGGCACCGTGATGCATGGAAGTTTGAGGCGAAATGCCAAGAGTTTTCCTGCATCTAAAACCTTTCCTCCACCGGCTGCAATCACGCAATCGCAAGCAGATTCCTTCAGAAAAGCTTCAAGGCGGATGAGGTCCTCCTCGCAACAGTCGAAATTGAGTTGAGCCTCTACAACCATGAGATCGCTTCCAGTGAGATCTGCTTTTAATCCGGCACGGATGGATTGGGTTGCAGAACTACGTCCGAGCAGTGCAGGTCTCTGACAGAGAGCAGCAATGGCAGGAAGTCCTCGCTGCCAGGCCTGCTCCCCCCGAATGACCCGGGAAGGAGCGATGGCATGGGCATGGCAAGCCAACGATGTGGTCATGGTTGCCTCAAACCCCAGCGTTGGCCAATTGGGGTGTCACTGGGGTCGAGGTGTTGAGGTGGCGGACAACCACTTTTTTGTCATGGTCGATGTCCACCTCAGCTGAATCACCTTCCTTGATACGGCCGGTGAGGACTTCCTCCGCCAGGCTGTCTTCGAGAAGGCGCATCACTGCACGACGCAATGGTCTTGCTCCGTAGGCAGGGTTATAGCCCTCTTCCACAAGACGCTCTTTGAAGGCATTGGAGACCGTCAAAGTGATTCCCTTGTCACCGATGCGAGCAAACACTTCTTTAAGCATGATCTCCGCGATGTCTTTCACTTCCTCACGGTTGAGTTGACGGAAGACAATGATTTCATCGAGACGATTCAGGAATTCAGGCCTGAAGTACTGCTTTAGTTCCTCATTAACAAGAGACTTAATCCTGTTGTATTGATTCTCATCAGCATTTTCACCAGAGAATTCAAAACCAAGTCCGCCGCCACCTTTCTCAATCACTTTCGAACCAATGTTCGAAGTCATGATGATCAAAGTGTTTTTGAAATCAACGGTTCTTCCTTTGGAATCGGTCAGACGACCGTCTTCTAGAAGTTGCAGAAGCAAGTTGAAAACATCGGGATGGGCTTTCTCGATTTCGTCAAAGAGCACAACGGTGTAGGGACGACGACGAACCGCTTCTGTGAGCTGTCCTCCTTCGTTAAATCCCACGTAGCCCGGAGGAGAACCGATCAATTTGCTGACCGTGTGTCTCTCCATGAACTCCGACATGTCAAGGCGAATCATCGCTTCTTCGCTGCCGAAGAAATAGGCGGCTAGAGCCTTGGTGAGCTCTGTTTTGCCTACGCCTGTAGGACCAGAGAAAATGAAGCTTGCGATAGGACGATTGGGGTTTTTCAGGCCAACTCGGGCACGACGAATTGCCTTGGACACCGCTTTCACGGCTTCATCTTGTCCGATTAACCGCTGATGGAGAGTTTCCTCCATGTTCAACAATTTGAAGGACTCACTTTCGGTGAGTTTCTGAACGGGAACCCCGGTCCATGAGGCCACAATGTGTGCGATGTCTTCCTCGTCCACAACAGGAGTGGTGAGAAGTTGTGGTTTTGCTACTGATCTCTCTGTGGGTTCAGAGGCCGTTGTTTCACCAACTACTGTCTCAGAGGTTTGAGCCTCATCCCCAGTATTGACGGAGGTATCTTCTCTGCTGCTTTGCAGCAACGTACGGATCTTTTCACGCAACTCAACTTCTTTATCACGCAGTTCTCCTGCACGATTGAAATCTTGTTCGCGAACCGCATCCTCTTTTTCCTTCTGGACGGCGCGGAGCTCTTTATCCACTTCCTTGGCTGCAGGAGGAAGCTTGGAATTGAGCAGTCGAACCCTGCTTCCAGCTTCATCAATCAGATCAATGGCCTTGTCTGGAAGGAAACGATCAGAGATGTACCGATCCCCCAATGTTGCAGCGGCATCGAGAGCCGCGTCAGTGATTTTCAGGCGATGGTGCTGTTCATAGCGCTCACGCAGTCCCCTCAGAATTTCAATGGTTTCCGGAATGGAAGGTTCCCCCACCGTGACGGGCTGGAAACGACGTTCTAAAGCCGCATCGCGCTCAATATGTTTGCGGTATTCATCGAGGGTTGTTGCTCCGATGCATTGAAGTTCACCTCGAGCTAATGCTGGCTTAAGGATATTTGCTGCGTCAATCGCACCTTCGGCTGCACCAGCACCGATCAACGTGTGAACTTCGTCAATCACTAAAATCACATTGCCGGCTGACTTGATCTCTTCCATGATCTTTTTCAGCCTCTCCTCAAACTCCCCGCGATATTTCGTACCTGCAACAAGCAAGCCAATGTCGAGGGTGAGAACTCGTTTTTCTTCAAGAATATCTGGAATATCACCTTGCTGAATCCGTTGAGCCAAGCCCTCGGCAATAGCCGTTTTGCCAACGCCAGGTTCACCAATAAGAACGGGATTATTTTTAGTACGTCTGCCGAGAATTTGAATGACTCGATCGATCTCTTTGTGTCGTCCTACAACCGGATCCAGCTTTGCCTCAGTCGCAAGTTGAGTGAGGTTGGTGCCGAATTCATCCAAAGTTGGGGTTTTGGTAGAGCCTTTTGCTCCGCCGCCGCCACCAGCACCCACCTCAGCCGTTTCGCCGAGCATGCGAATTACTTGTGTGCGCACCTTCGCCAGGTCAACTCCAAGATTTTCGAGTACTCGTGCTGCAACGCCTTCTCCCTCACGAATGAGGCCTAAGAGGAGATGCTCGGTGCCGATGTAGTTGTGGCCAAGCTGCCTTGCTTCTTCTAGAGAGAGCTCAAGAACACGCTTGGCACGTGGTGTGAAGGGGATTTCAACGGCAACGAAGCCAGATCCCCTACCAATGATTTTTTCAACTTCAACTCGAGCATCCTTGAGGTTGACGCCCATCGACTTGAGCACCTTGGCTGCGACGCCGGTACCCTCACCGATCAAACCTAACAAAATTTGCTCTGTTCCAACAAAGTTGTGGCCGAGGCGACGGGCCTCTTCTTGGGCCAGCATGATCACCTTGATGGCCTTTTCGGTAAACCGCTCGAACATCTTGAGGGCCGTTAATGGTGAAACCAAGCTATCAGGGATGAAGAGTTGTTGTGATCACTCTCGATACCAACCCAGATCCCAGTAGTGATTTGGGCTGAGGCCCTGAAAAAGTGTTAATCAATGCAGAAATGTAGTGCGGGTTTCTGTTCGATCAGGGCGGGTATCCCTACCAGCTGAGTGCTGAATTGATTGAATTCAGTTTCATTTCTCTTTGCATCTCTAACGACTGAATCAAAGCGTTCTTGCCGTCTCGGTAGTAGCGGTCACGGCGACCAACGGTTTGGAAGCCAAACGCGCTGTAAAGAGTTCGTGCCCCGTAATTGTCTTCAGCCACATCGAGGATGGCGTGTCTCGCCCCTGCGCTGCTGGCATCCAGTAGCAGCCGTTTCAAAACTGCTCGGCCCAGTCCGCGGCGCCGATGCTCTGGTTCAACCCCAAGCACTGTGATTTGGAGTTCATCCAAAACAACCCAGCCGCAGGCCATTGCTAACAACGTGTCTGCGCTAGCAGCAATCCCGATACAGATCCGCTGGGGGTCGGAGAGTTCTCGCTCCCAATGGTCTGAAGTCCAAAGGCCATTGAGGGCTAGGGCATCGAGTTTCAGGCATGCCAAAGCATGCGTTCGCTGGAGTCGGATCGTTTTGGGGTCAGGATTGAGAAGCATCGCTTCCTAGATTGCTTCGATCGCCTATTCCTGACGACGCCTTGGCCACACCTTATGAATCCGGCTGTGATCCCGTCAGCCCCAATCGCAATCTGGCTCCCGTGTCGGCTGAGCTCGATGATCAAGGCCGTCTGATGGTGGGGGGCTGCTGTCTGAGCGAACTCGCAAAGCGATACGGTACCCCGCTTTACGTCCTTGATGAGGTCAGTATTCGTGCCTCCGCTCAGGAGTATCGGGAAGCCTTAAAGCGTCATTACCCCGGTGATTCCCTTGCCGTGTATGCATCCAAAGCCCATAGCTCCCTGGCCTTAACAGGCCTCGTGGCCTCAGAAGGGCTTGGTCTTGATGCCGTCTCCGCTGGAGAGCTGCTTACAGCCCTTAACGGCGGCATGCCACCGGAGCGCATGGTGCTGCATGGCAACAACAAATCTGTTGAGGAGCTCGCCCTCGCCTACAGCCATGGCGTGATGGTCGTAGCTGATAACCAGCACGATCTGGATTGCCTGGCTGAGCTCGTTCCTAAGGGCGGAGCGCCCGTGCGCTTGATGCTGCGTTTCACACCGGGCATCGAATGCCATACCCACGAGTACATCCGCACAGGACATCTAGACAGCAAATTCGGGTTTGATCCCGATCAGCTGCAGCCCGTGTTAATAGCCTTGGCAGGGTGTGCGTGGGCTCGTGTTGAAGGTCTACATGCGCACATCGGGTCGCAGATTTTTGAACTGGATCCGCATCGGGATTTGGCGGCTGTGATGGCTGATGCCCTCAAGTTGGCCCGTGAGCTCGGTCACCCAGTACGTGATCTCAATGTTGGTGGTGGACTCGGAATTCGCTACGTCGAATCCGACGATCCACCGTCGATCGATGCTTGGGTCAAGGTGGTGGCAGACGCGGTGACCGTGGCGTGCCGGGAGCGCGGTCTTGAATTGCCACGCTTGATGTGCGAGCCAGGTCGTTCTCTGGTGGCGTCCAGTGGCGTGACGGTTTACACCGTGGGCGCTCGCAAGGTGGTTCCAGGCGTTCGCACCTACGTCTCCGTTGACGGTGGCATGAGCGACAACCCGCGTCCGATCACCTACCAGTCGCTCTATACGGCATGTCTTGCGGACCGCCCCCTGGCGCCGGCAGACGAAACGATCACCTTGGCTGGGAAGCACTGTGAATCCGGCGACGTGTTGCTCAAGGATTTGTCGTTTCCGTCTTGCCGCAGCGGTGAGGTGCTGGTGGTCCTGGCAACAGGTGCCTACAACCTATCGATGAGCTCGAACTACAACCGGATTCCGAGACCCGCTGCTGTGTTGGTGCATCAAGGACAGGCGGAACTGATTCAGCGGCGTGAGCAGCCAGAGGATTTACTGCGTTATGACCTGATGCCAGATCGCCTGCGCTCGGTACACTGAGCTTGAACTATTGAGAGGTGCATAAACGGAATGGCGGTGTTGCAACTTCGCCTGCTGATCGACGTTTTATGCGCTTCTGCTCTCGGTTTTCTTCTTTTTACGAGAGTCAACGAGCAGCGAACCCTTTGGCTGTTGAGGGGTTACCTGTTTCTCGTTGCTCTGGCTTGGTTTGTCAAGCGGTTTTTCAATCTTCCGCTGACATCGACGTTGGTCGATGCATTAGTTCTCGCCTGCTCCCTTTCTCTGGCCATTCTTTGGCAGGGCGAATTGCGCCGCTTGATGGAGCTCCTCGGCACAGGGCGGCTCGCCGTTCTGTTGGGCAATCCTCAAAGCAAGCTCAGAGCGACCGCCAGCACTGTCGCTCAATTAACCGATGCTGCAGGTCGGCTGTCTAAATCTCGCCGCGGTGCCTTGATCGTGGTGGATTTAGGCAGTGACTTGCGCCCCGAGGATTTCCTGAACCCAGGGGTAACCGTCGACGCTCAGTTGAGCAGTGAACTCCTTCTCAATCTGTTCGCTTCCGACACACCTCTCCATGACGGTGCCGTTGTGCTGAAGGGAAATCGCATTCTTTCTGCTGGCGTGATCTTGCCGCTGTCGCGTCAAGGTATCAGTCGCTATGGCACAAGACACCTCGCGGCTTTAGGCATTACCGAACGCTTTGACCGCTGTATTTGTGTGGTGGTTTCTGAAGAAACAGGCACGTTGTCGCTCGCGAATCAGGGCAAGCTCGAACGTCCGATCACCAGTTCGCGTCTTCAGGATTTATTGACCGAGTTGATGGCGGCTCCGGTGTCCTCTGCTTCAGCGAAAACCGGGTCTTCACGTAGCGTGAAAAATGCTTCCCAGGACTCATCGCTTTGAGTCAACGCTTGGTCACTAGTTCAGATGACGCTCGGATTGAGGTTTGTCCTGCCGAGATCAATCCTCAGCGTTTGCCCGCCCATGTGGCAGTGATCATGGATGGCAATGGACGCTGGGCCCAATCAAGGGGCTTACCGCGTGTAATGGGGCACCGGGCAGGTGTTGAGGCTCTGAAAGCGACCTTGCGTCGTTGCAGCGATTGGGGTGTGAAGGCTCTTACCGCCTACGCCTTCTCCACAGAAAACTGGTCTCGCCCAGGAGATGAAGTGAATTTTTTGATGACGTTGTTTGAGCGGGTGCTCGAACGCGAGCTTCAGGCTTTGGAAAAGGAGAGGGTTCGGATCCGTTTTCTTGGCGATCTTGAGCCTCTGCCGTCCCGTCTGCAGTCCTTGATCGACGAAGCGACGAAGCGTACGGCGTTGAACGATGGAATTCATTTCAACGTTTGCACCAACTACGGAGGACGGCATGAGCTGGTTGTCGCAGCCAGACGGCTGGCTGAACGGGCAGCAACTGGTGAGCTGGACCCCTCCATGATCGACGAGCAGACCCTCGCTGGAGAACTGTTCACAGCGGGAGAAATTGATCCCGATCTCTTGATTCGCACGAGTGGTGAACATCGAATCAGCAATTTTTTGTTGTGGCAGCTCGCTTACGCCGAAATCCACGTCACCGATGTTCTCTGGCCCGATTTCGATCGTGAGGCCTTAGTAAGCGCGTTCTTGGATTATCAAGGTCGAACCCGTCGCTTTGGGGGGTTAGTGGTCTAATCGCCGATGCTCTGGGATCCTGAGGGTTCGAGGTTCTCTCTCAGGGTTGATGACGGAAGCGGTTGAAGTGCGCCATGACTGGACGCGAAGCGAGATCGAAGCGCTTTTGGATCTTCCCCTGATGGATTTGCTTTGGCGTGCTCAGGGGGTGCATCGTGCCACCAACCCTGGATATCACGTCCAGTTGGCTTCGCTGTTGAGTGTCAAAACGGGAGGGTGCGAAGAAGACTGCGCGTACTGCCCCCAATCGATGCATCACAGCAGTGATGTCACAGGTCAGCCCGAATTGCAGGTGGCTCCTGTTTTAGAGCGAGCCAAAGCTGCCAAGCAGGCTGGTGCGGACCGATTTTGCATGGGCTGGGCTTGGCGTGAAATCCGCGAAGGTGCCCCATTCGAGGCGATGTTGCAGATGGTGAGTGGAGTGCGTGCCTTGGGGATGGAAGCTTGCGTCACCGCCGGGATGCTCACCGATGACCAGGCAAAGCGTCTCGCTGAGGCGGGTCTAACGGCCTACAACCACAACCTTGATACCAGCCCTGAGCACTACGACAAAATCATCACGACGCGGACCTTCCAAGAACGCCTGGAGACGCTTGAGCGGGTGCGTCAAGCAGGTGTGACTCTCTGCTGCGGCGGCATCATTGGTATGGGGGAAACTGTGAAGGACAGGGCCTCCATGCTGCAGGTGCTGGCGTCGATCAATCCCCATCCGGAGAGCGTTCCGATTAATGCTTTGGTGGCGGTAGAGGGCACTCCGCTCGAGGAACTGCCCCCCATCGATCCCATCGAGTTGGTTCGCATGATTGCCGTTACGAGGATCCTCATGCCCGGCAGTCGGGTTCGCCTCAGTGCGGGTCGGGAACAGCTCAGCCAGGAGGCGCAGATTTTGTGCTTGCAAGCTGGTGCGGATTCGATTTTTTATGGCGAAACGCTCCTCACGACTGGAAATCCCGCGGTGGAGGCTGACCGTGCGCTGCTTCGAACTGCCGGTGTGCAGGCCAACTGGCACTCCCCAGCGGCTGCCTGATGGGAGCTGCGATGGGAGCAGATGGGATTCAGGACGATCTGCTAGTTGCAGCTTTTTATGCCTTTACCCCGTTGGCGGACGCCGATCAACAGGAGCTGCTAACCGCCCTGCCCCCCCTGGCGCAGGCTGAAACCGTTCTTGGTTCGGTGTTGATCGCTGCTGAAGGTGTGAACGGCACGGTCTGTGGTCCTTCGTTGGGAGTCGAGCGATTGCTAGCCCTTCTACGCAGCCAGCTTCCGCTTGGTGAGGCCCATTACGACTGCCTGGAGGTGAAGCGCAGCTGGAATCCTGATCAAGTGTTTCGACGCTTTAAGGCCAGGAGCAAGCGAGAGATCGTGACGCTTGGACAACCGCAAGTGGATCCTCGTGACAGTGTTGGCACCTATGTGGATCCTCAGGATTGGAATGCCTTGATTGATGATCCCGACACGCTGGTGATCGATGCGCGCAACACCTACGAGGTGGAGATCGGCAGTTTTGCAGGGGCCTTAAATCCGCAAACGGAAAGCTTCCGGGACTTTCCCGACTGGGTGGATCAGACGCTTCGTCCTCGCGTTGCGCAAGAGGGCCCTAAGCGCATTGCCATGTTTTGCACCGGTGGCATTCGCTGTGAAAAGGCCAGCAGTTTTTTGCAACAGCAGGGCTTTGGTGAAGTCCATCATTTGCGTGGAGGCATTCTTCGCTATCTCGAAGAGGTTCCAGAGCAGAACAGCCGATGGCGAGGGGAGTGTTTCGTGTTTGATCAGCGCGTTGCGCTGAATCATCAGTTGGAACGAGGTGACTACTGCCTATGTCATGCCTGCGGTTTGCCGGTTTCCTCTGAGCAGCAAACCCTGCCGAGCTACATCAAAGGCGTGCAGTGTTTGCATTGCATCGATCAATTCACAGAGGCCGATCGCCGCAGATTTGCCATGCGCCAACAACAGATCGACCAGCTTCAGGCCTAGTGCTTCAGTGGCCATGTCTTGCTTTCAGACTTCGCTTGCTGCCCATCCTCTACAGCTTTCGCCGTTGTCCCTATGCGATGCGTGCTCGCTGGGCCCTGCTCCAGGCCGGTCTCATGGTGCAGTGGAGAGAAATTGAACTCAAAGCCAAGCCTGCAGCGATGTTGGAGGCCTCTCCTAAGGGCACGGTTCCGGTTCTGGTCTTAGCTGACGGCAGCGTGATCGATGAGAGTTTGGCGATCATGCGCTGGGCTTTGCAGAAGGCTGATCCCTGTGGCGTGTTGGAGGCTGAAGACTCAGTTCTTTTGATTGAAGAAAATGATCGGTCGTTGAAGCATCATCTCGATCGTTTCAAGTACTCCGACCGTTATCCCGGAGCCTTAAAAGAGGACCATCGCCAGGCTGGTCTTGTCATTTTGCGCAGCTGGAGCGAACGCATCAGCAGGAACGGCTGGTTGCTGGCTGATCGGATGGCTTTGGCGGATGCGGCCCTATGGCCGTTTGTACGGCAGTGGCGTCTGACCGATGCGGCTGGATTTGATGCTGATCCTCACTTGGCACCGTTGCGGGAATGGCTGATGCGCTTTCTCGCTGATCCGATGATGGAACGATTGATGCAACGTGCTGATCCCTGGTTGTCAGGTGGAATGCAACCGATTTTTCCGGCTGATGCCATTGCAATTCCCATGGATCAACCGCTGTTTCATCTCGCCTTGGAATCCGATTGGCAGGCTGCTCTAGAGCGAGGCGACTATCGCGTTTCAACGCGCGGCTTGTCCCTCGAACAGGTGGGATTCATTCATCTGTCTTGGCAAGAGCAGCTGCAAGCCACGTTTGACCGGTTTTATGCCGACGCTGGTGCCGTCCTAACGCTCAGAATCAATCCGAAGCTGGTGTCTGCCCCCCTGCGAGCAGATGCCATCCATACAGGCGTGCTTTTCCCGCATCTGTATGGCCCACTTCCCATTGCCTCGGTGGTCGAGGTGAGTCCTTTCTCTTTTCTGCCCGCGTGCTGATGCTCAATGATCTAGAAGCTCAGGCACGCGAACGTGGCTTGCTGCTGCGCCTCAAAGTTGGACGCCCCCTAGGGCTTTGGAGTTTGCGCTTGGTGGTGGCTGAACAGTTGGCAGCTGATCGCTTGCAACTCCAGGGCGAGATGAAAGCTTGGGCCTATGGCGCTACCACTGGATTGCAGCTCGACACCATGCGAGTTCGGCCCCAAGCTCCCGCTGGCACGGGAGATCTGATCTGGGCCGCCACCATGGCTTGGGCGCTTGAGTCCACCCCTTGCCTAAGGGCCAGGTTGTTAGCGATACGGGATGCAGAGGGCCAGCATCGTCGCTTGGTGCGTTACTTCCAGCAACGTGGATTCAGCACGGTGCATGAGGTGGAAGCCGCTGTTTGGGACTTGCCTCTGCGGATGGTTTGGGGTGGTGCTGGCGCTCTGATGACGGCGGATTGTGCCGAGGTGCAGCAGCGAGCTGTGCAGCGCTGGACGGCTCAGTCTCCCGCTGCGTGATAGCTGCTGCGAACCAATGGCCCACTACGCACTTGAGTAAAACCAAGGTCTGTGGCGATGGCCCCAAGCTCTGCAAATTCCGTGGGGTGCCAGTAACGCGCTACGGGGATATGGGCCAAAGATGGTCGGAGGTACTGGCCGAGTGTGATGCGCTGACAATCCACTTGGCGTAGGTCTTTCAAGGTGTCGATGACTTCCTCTTTGCTCTCGCCCAAGCCGAGCATCAGGCCGCTTTTGGTGGGTATCGATGGGGCAAGTTCTCTGGCCGCGGCAAGCAGCCCAAGCGAGCGTGTGTAAGTCGCCCCACGGCGGACTTCGGCTTGCAGTCGCTTCACCGTTTCAAGATTGTGGTTGAAACAAACGGGCTGTGCCTTGAGAACGCTGGCGAGACGTTGCTGTTGAGCCTGGAGGGCTTTGGCTTGATCGGCTACACCGCCCCAGAAGTCTGGGGTGAGCACTTCGATAGCGATCAAGGGATTGCGGGCACGGATCGCCGCCATTGCGCTTGTGAACAAGCTGGCTCCATGGTCTTCAAGGTCATCGCGGGCTACGGCCGTGAGGACCACGTAGCGCAGACCCATGCGAAGCACGGCTTCTGCCACCCGTTCCCCCTCCTCAGGGTTCAAGGCTTCGGGCGCACGGCCTTTATCGACTTGGCAGAACGCACAACTACGGGTGCAGATGGAGCCGCCTAGCAAAAAGGTTGCGGTGCCGGCTGCGTAACACTCCCCCCGATTAGGGCAGCGTCCCTCCTCGCAAATCGTGTTCAGCCCGTTTTGTTTGACCAGGGATTGCACCTGCTCAATCGCCGAGGCATTACCGATGGGACGTCTCAACCATTCGGGTAAGCGCTCACTGGGGCGGATTTCGCTGTAACGGCTCATGCTCTTTTTCATGACCGCGGCTCTTGGAGTTTCATTCAACTGCTCGACGCCCTTCCAAAGCCCGACTCAAGGTGACATCGTCGGCATATTCCAGTTCGCTTCCAACGGGAAGGCCGTAGGCGATTCGACTCACTTCCGTAAACGGTTTGAGTAGGCGTGCCAAATAAAGACTCGTGGTATCCCCCTCCACGCTTGGGGTGAGAGCAAGGATCACCTCTTTGATTTCATCTGCTGCGACCCTTTTGACGAGGCTGCTGATCTGCAGCATTTCTGGTCCGATGCCGTCCATTGGAGAGATCAGGCCACCCAAAACGTGGTAGGTGCCTACATATTCTCTGGTGCGTTCGAGGGCGAGCAGATCCCTTGAATCGGCAACGACGCAAAGCAAGCCGATGGAGCGCTCTGGATTCCTGCAGATCTCACAGGTGGGTTCCGCACTGAGATGGAAACAGGTTTGACATTCCCCCACCTGACTCCTTGCTGCCAAGAGAGCATCAGCAAAACTATGGATCTGCTCTTCTGGTTGGCGCAGCAAATGAAGGGCCAGCCGTTGTGCGGTCCGTGGACCAATGCCGGGGAGACGTTCGAACTGGTCGATCAACCGTGCTAACGGTCGGGTGAAGCCGCTCAGAACTCTTTTGCAAGTCTTTGAAATCTAGGCAGGGAGATCTCCGGGCAGAATGGGATCGATTCATGAACGATTCGATGCGCTTTCCGTTGCAAGTTCCGCTCCGATCGCTCCTCAGCATTGTCTGTGTTGTGTTGCTTACCGCTTGCAGCGGTGCTGGAGCCGGCCTTAACTCGTTCCAAAGTCCTGACGGCAGATATGCCTTCCTCTATCCCACGGGTTGGACCCGGGTGGCGGTTACGGGGGGCCCCACGGTTGTTTTTCACGATCTGATCAACAGCGATGAAACGGTGAGCCTTGTGGTCTCGGAAGTGAATGCTGATAACGACCTGCAGGCACTGGGCAGTGCTGTTGCCGTTGGGGAACGTTTGCGCCGTGACGTGATCGCTCCAGATGGCAGCGGCCGCAATGCTGAGTTGATCGAGGCACGAGAGCGGGAGGCCTCAGGTCATACGTTCTATGACTTGGAGTACGCCGTGCATCTTCAGGATCGCGATCGCCATGAGCTGGCCACCGTCGTTGTGGATCGAGGCCGCTTGTACACCCTTGCCACAAGCACCAATGAAAGCCGCTGGCCTCGCGTTAAAGACTTATTTGAATCTGTGATTACATCGTTTACGTTGTTGATCTGATCTGTGTTTGCAACTGTGGGAAGGAATGAGCCTTGAACATCGATGACAGACGATTGATGTTCGAAGGTTCGTCCTCATCCCTGGTTGTCACGATGGTCCTGCAACAGCGACAATTATTGTGTCTTTGATCTCCTTCTATAAGATCAAAACTCGTTGGGATGGTCTTGATGACCATCAACAAGTTGGTGCTTGTTTGGCGGGAATGGGGGGACTGCTTGGCATTTGGCTTCTGTTTTGGCCTGTTCCTACTCAAGTTGAGGGTAAAGGTGTTCTGATCTATCCAGATAATGCTGGTGTTTTGAATGCCAGGTCTGCTGGTCAAGTCTTGAACGTTGATGTAGGTGTAGGCGATCGCGTTGAGAAACAGCAGGTCCTGATGACGCTGTACTTACCTGAGCTTGAACGTGAACTAGAGCAAGAGAAAGGCAATTTAAATCAGCTTCAAAAACAAAATATCGAGTTAAATCAGCGCGATGCATTGAGGCTTGAGACGGCACGACAAACTCTTGATACCACTCTCGCTAAGCTCAAAGACGACGAGCGCCGCCTGGGTGAACTTCAGAGCACTTTTGCCGGGAAGCTTCGCAATCTTGAATGGTTATCGCGGCGGGCTGTGGTGGCTCCACTGTCTAGCGATGTGGTGTCGGCGCAGCAAGGACTGACAAGTACCAGCGTTGCTTTGGATGATCTCAAGATTCAAAGCAAACAGGCCCTTACATCATTTCAACAAATCAAACTTGATCTTGAGTCTGAGCAGCTCGATCGGACCTTCGTGATTGATGATCTGAAGCGGAAAATTCGCGTTAGCGAGGCGAAATTGGCCTTTGATGGCACGATCACAGCGCAGCGCGACGGCCGCGTGCTGGATCTTCAGGTGATTCCTGGTCAGACGATCAAAATGGGGGATCGTCTTGGCACGATTGGCCGTGGTGATGTGGCACGAGGTAACGGCCCCGATCTGATCGCTGTTGCCTACTTCCCACCTGCGGATGCGCGTCGACTACCCCTTGGGTTGCCTGTTGAAGTGGTTCCGCGCTGGAACCAACGAGGGCGTTTTGGTGGCATTGAAGGAAAGGTGAAGAGTGTGCTCACGTTGCCTGCAACGCAGGAAGATATCGCCACGACAACCGGTAATGCACAGTTAGCGAATGACTTGGCTGGAGATGGCCCAGTGATGCGTACTGAGATCACTCTGCAGCGTCAATCAACGTCTGATGATGGTTTCCTTTGGACGCTTTCTGATGGCAGTGGAGTCTTCCCGATTCGCGATGGTTTGACCGTGGATGCCTTTGCTTATGTGGAATGGCGCTCACCGATTACCTATGTCTTGCCAGGGCTTCGTTCGCTCACAGGCGGTTATCGCTCATTGAGGATTGATCGCCTTTTTGATCGACCTTTCCTGCGTCAACCTGACACTCTTCCCTGATTCTGTTTCTAAAATGTCCATACGCCCATTACTGAAGCAAGAGATTCCTTGGTTGATTTCTGAGTTGGTTTTATTGATCGTTCTATTAAATGCCAATCCACCAGAATTATGGTTTTGGTTTGTTGTCTTTTTAGTGATTTTTGGATATCGAATTGAGCGCTGGTGGACTTCAAGGACTAACTAGCTAGGACTGTTTTCAAG
Source organism: Synechococcus sp. SYN20 (assembly GCF_014279555.1). Classification (NCBI taxonomy): domain Bacteria; kingdom Bacillati; phylum Cyanobacteriota; class Cyanophyceae; order Synechococcales; family Synechococcaceae; genus Synechococcus; species Synechococcus sp. SYN20. The sequence goes on from NZ_CP047959.1 coordinate 1,016,462, forward strand.
GAAAACTAAGAGTTAATTGGGTTAAAACTGGATGGTTTGGATTTTTAGGCATGGGCAAGAGTTCACGCAGCATGCGTGCATAGGTGACATTCACATCCACAGTGGCGAATAACCGTCGTACCAAGGCATTCACGAGCTGTTCCTGGGTAATGGAAAGGTCGATTTCATCGCTGAGCCCAGTCTGATAGCGCAATTGCGTGTCTCGGAAGGCCTCTTTGCTGGCGCCTACCGCTCGTCTGGCTGAGACTAATTTCGCCAAGCTGGCTTCATGGTTTAAAAAAGCTCGCTCCAGGCGTAAGCGAATCGCATTTCGGGTGTTTGCATATTGTTCGGCGGTTGCTTGCTCTTGAAGTTGCAGTGCTTTCACTCTGTTTGACGTTCCACCGGCATCAAAAATCATCCAGTTGAAAGCCAGCCCTACCGACCATTCGTACCCACTCACCTGTTCGAGGGGAAGAAAAGTATCTCCGCAGCATCCACCCCCGATCGGCGCAAGATTGAAGGTTCGCTCCACGGATCCCAGGCCACCGGCTGCTGCAAACAGGCTGAGTCGAGGTAGTAGCTGGGCAGCCGCTTCGTCTTGGCGACGGATGAGGGCCTGTTGTGTGGTGAGAATTGCTGTGAGTTCTGGATTGTCGTCATAAGCCGCCAACACAGTTTTTTCTAAGTTCAGGGGCCATCGTGGTTGGAGGCTGATGGGATCCTGTGCACTGGGTGTGACCTCACTTGACAGGTTGAGAACAGTCCAAAGTTCGCGTCGGGCTACCGCACGATCAGCCATCGCTTGGATCAAGCTTTCTTCATCTGCAGCGAGAAGGCTGCTCCGTCTCAGCAGATCTACTCTCGGAACAAGACCAGCTTGTTTGAGATCAAGAGTGTCCTCCAAAACAACCAGATCAGTACGAACGATTGCATCGCGAATCTGTACAAGTTGCTCAGCACGTTGAAGGTTGTAATAGGCCTCACTCACTTCAAGCTGAATGACTCTTAACCGGTCGGCATAGAGATTTTCTTGTTGTGTGAGTCGGGCTTGCGCCGCTTGAACTCTGGGAGTTCGAGCAAAATTAATAATGTCGTAGTCGACTTGAAGGCCCGCATCGGCGGAAACGCCATTCATTACAGCGCCGAGACCCCCTCCGGATGGGACGTAGAAGGGGCCAGCGCTTGCTCCGCTGACCTGGTTTCCATCGTTTGTGAAAGCAAAATTGGGCGTTTGACCTTTTCGGTTAAAGAGTGATCCCAGCCCGTAAGTGTTGTTGCCGTAGGGGTTGTACGTGGTTGTTCCGCTTTGAAATCCATCGACATTGGCGAATATGCTGATCGTTGGCCAGTAGCGACTTGATTCGGATGCAATGGTGGCGGCCTGGGCCTTGATTAAATCCCGCTGAGCACCAAGGGAAGGATTGTTGCGGAAGGCAAGCGTGACAGCATTTTCAAGCGTGAGAGAAAGAATGCGCGCTGGCTCGTCAGCCGAAGAAGGAAGGCGAAGAAGAGGGTCTGGCTCCGTATCTTGATCTGTCAGCTCAGCGGATGCGGGGGCATTGACATCGATGAGCAGTTTGGGCACTTCTAGGGATCTGAGATCGTCACTGCTCTCGATCGCTGGTGCTGGGCCGGTCAACGTGTCAATGGCGTCAACTTGGTTATTGAGACGTTCCCAACTTTTTTCAAGTTGTTCTGTTGTGCCACCTTCATCAAGAGGTGCCACGTTGGTCTGGGCAGATACAGGCGCGTAGGTGCCGCAAATCAATCCGATCGCGGATAGGTAGCGGGTTAGGACCAGATCACAGCGGGAGGATTTCAACACGTGCTTCGGATAATCTCTTCAATACGACTTTTGGGTATGTTTACGCACATTGGTCACGTGTGATAGGTGCCCATTGCCCAACTTCGTTGAGTTTGATCGCTAGCGATCCAGATCGATGGTGACCATGAGACTGTTTGTAAGCTGAACGATGCTCCAACCAATGATCGCCAACATCTTCAATTATTTTTTAAGTGAATAGTCTGAGTAGTTGGCAAACAGATTCCAATATGGAGATCGACTTCACTCTCTGTGATTGAAAGTGCTTGAAGTCTTCACCTGTGAATGTTTGTGATAGTTGACTTGGAGTGGGGAGATGTCGCTTCTACGATTGCTGATCTGATGTAATCAATGAGGGTCACTCTTAGGATAATTTGTCTGACCTGTTGTTTGCTTATCTGTTTGATATCAGTGGTAAAAGTTCCTTCTGTAGTCTGTTCAAGCCATTGATTATAATCTTGAGTTAGAGTCTTGATTTCAAGCATTGCTTGAGGATTAAACTCTTGACAATTGATCGTTTTGGGTTTTTTTAGTTCTGCGCTGATTCTCAGTATTTGATTGCTCATTATGTCGATTAACTCTGATTCTTTGTAGTGGAGTTGCTTGATATGATCGGGCTTCTGAATGGGCATTGTCAAGCTTTTTATGGCCCATAAAGAGGTGAGTAGCTGTGAAGTTAAAAGATCGATTCTGCACCAAAGGCCATGCAATGGGTGCTGTTCAGGATTGACACCCAGCTCCATCTGTGCCAAGACCTGTTGTTGTCTTGCGGCATTGAGTTGTTTCTGGAGGGAGATGCGGATTGCCTGTTGTTGTTTTGGCGAAGTCGCAGTTGGAAACTGTTGTTTGAGTCGACTACTTTCATTTATTAATTCTTGTCCGATCGAAGAAAGAAGTGATGCAAATTGTCCATGTAAGTTGGGGATTGTTCGACTGGGCCATATCGATTGTGAGGCCCACAGTGAAATGACAATGCCAAGCCCAGTCCAGAAGAGGCGAATGGGACCCCAAACAGTTGCGTTCTGTTCATGGACAAGCCATCCCATCACGATGATATTTCCAGCCACTTTGTAGCCCACTTGCAGTCCTAGGATTCCTCCAAAAAGCCTGGTTATAGCAAGTGCGAGACCTAGTCCTAAAGCAAGAGGAAGCTCAAGCCCACGTGTAAAAATAATTAGAATAATGACACCCATGAGTGAGCCCAGCAGCCTTTGAATGCCGAGCTTCATTGAATTGCCGTAGGTGCTCGATAAGACAGCTGTTGTTGTTAACGGTAGGTAATACCCATAGGGAATGGGGCTTAGGAGGCCAAGCCCGGCACTTAATCCGGTTACAACTGCTAGTCGTAGATCTTGTCGTGTAAACCAGTGTCGCTGCTGGTGTCCACGTTGGGAATGGTGGATATCGTCCATCATCGATGCATTCCTTGAATCAAAATGCGATTGAGTCTCCTTTGACTGCTGACGAGTCGAAGGAATCGTGTGCACTCCTCCTCCAGAAGGATCTGTTGTGCAAGACCAATCGGATGAAGCTGATTTTGATCATGAAGTTGTAATCGATTCCAACCAATCACATGGTTTGGATCTAATTGTTGCGCTAATTCAGGTAATCGCAGAGGCTGGTACTTACTGGATAAAGAATCTAGAAGTCGCTCGATTAATATCCAATGTGATTGAAGACTACGCCAAAGGCTGATGCGTTGATTCCAGCGCAGCCGAGTGAGCTGATCGCGACGCCGCGGACTCAGTTGTTGCTCGATATTCATCAGACGCTGGATTTCTAAAATATTTCTCGTGAGCGAAACAGGATTCAAGGGGGCTGGCATTGGTGTGAGTCCCTGAAGGGCTTGCATATGTTGAAACATTCGCTGATTTAGTGTCGCCATTAATAGTTCATGGAGCTCTTCCATACGCTTCAAGCGATCTTTAGGCCAAAGCAAATGGCTTATCACTAACGCTACGCAAATACCAACTAGGGTATCAATACTTCTATTTAGAACGTAATTCCAATCCAATAGCGTGTAATCATGGATCCCTAAAAACATCACAGTGATCACAACAGCAGTCGACAAACCGCTGGTCCAACCGAGGCGCCGAAGCAAGGGAACGGTAATGAGAAGACTGACCAAAATTCCGATCCAGCCTGATAGAAGCGTGTGAACTAAAAAAACAACCAACCCCCCAGTCACCGTGCCGAGAATCCTGCCCCGAGCGGCTCGGAGTGTGTTTTCATCTTGATCATCTACTACGAATATTACGGCCAAGACCGGATACCAAACGAAGTTGATGCGGTCAAAGTGTTGAGCGATTGCACAGGTGATTAAGACACTGATTCCCAGTCGCAGGCTTTGTTTGACAAGGTTGTCGTTCATGCTGGAAGTGCTAGCTTTTAGACGCGTTCAGAACAACAATTGGAAGCGCCTGCTGCTGGACTCAGTCGCATCGACTCCCCTTGTTGTCTCCTTCCCGGGCCATTGTGTGTCGAGATAACTCACCCCATTTTGATAAAAAGGACGGGCTTTTAGTCGACTCGTTTGAAGATCTGTTGTTCCCATAGTGGTGATTAACTTGCCCAACTCCATAGGACCAAGATCGGTTTCAAGATTACGTCCAGCTGCTGTGATTAGGGCTGGCAGGCTGATCAGATGTTGAGGTTGGATGAGTTTGTTGAAGAGACTTTTTAACACAAGTTGTTGTCGGTCAAGTCGTCCTAAATCACCCTGTCCATCATGGCGCCAGCGTAGAAACCCTTCGAGCTCACGGCCTTTGAGGACCTGGCGACCTGGTTGAAGATCGATCAATAATCCTTGGCTTTTATCTTGGTAGTAGAGGCGTTTTGGTACATCAACTTCTAGACCCCCAAGTAAATCACTAATGGTGCGGATCCCTTCTAAATTAACGAGTATATGATGATTAATGGGGCGACCCATTAGGCGTGTTAATTCTGTTTTAACAGCATCTGGCCCACCTCTGGCATGGAGTGCGTTGGCCTTCATTGGTCCAAAGCTGCGCGAATCGATATAGCTGTCTCTTGGAACTTGAATGATTGAAGTATCACCGTTCTCAATGCTTAAAATAAAAATAGTGTCTGTATTGCCGCCTCCAGCATCCATTCCGAGAACAACGATGTTCTCATTATCAAAGCTCGACCAGCCTTCGAATGGGTTGCTGATTGAGGTCAGCTTGGGGAGTTCTGTTGATGGAAGGAGAGATCGACTCAGAGGTATCGATAGGAGCAATCCACCAAAGAGTCCAAGCACTGCCGCTGTGAGCAGGGATTTTCTGTTCGGACTTCTTTGGCCGTTCATCTGCAAATCTTAGGTCTGTTCCTCCAACAGTTCGATTGTGTTGAAGTTTGTGTGGTGTGAATCACGATTAATTGAGGGGATCGCTGATCATTAGGGCTGGGCAGGCCAACTGATGGACCAAATTGCTCGTGCGATCACTAGCCGGAATGGGGAGGCCCGCGACCCGCCGTCGTTGTGATCGCAAGATCACGAGATCTTGGTTTTTGCTGAACCAGTGGATTTTTGAATCGATGCCTGGTCCCTGCAGCAATTTGATTTGAATTTGTTGGCTAGAGATGTTGCGAGGACACCAACTCATCAGTTGCTGCTCCATCCAGGAGCGTTCGTGTCGGTTAAAGCGTGGATCATGGATGTGGAGAAGACTAATGGTGGTGGATTTTGGGTCTGGTGCGGTGGATAGGAGCCGAAGGGCGAGCTCAAATTGTTCGCGGGCACTCGCCGATAGATCTTTGATTGGAACCAGGATTTGGTTGAGATCATTGAGTTCTCGTCGGCCAAGATTGGCAACGACCACTGGGCAATGCGCGGTTCGGCAGACCCCGTCGACCAGGTCTCCCAGGAGCCATTTGCGCAGTGGGTCAGGCCGTCCTGCTCCAATCAAAAGCAGATCGGCACCCTCCTCTAAAGCGCTTCGACTCATGCCTGCAGCGATGTCATCATCCACGCGCAACAGACATCGCGTGGTTGCTGTGAGGCCCTCTCCGTTGCTTGCCGCCTGATTCAGCCGGGCTCTTGCCGCTGATAGCGCTCGATTTAAGCCACCGCGGGCCTCTTCAAGGCTTGGACTCACTAATGCGAGGGGCAGGAGCTGTCCGTTGTGATCGCCTTCTCCCTGGGAGAGTCGAGCGGCCAATTTCAGCAGGCTCAACTCTGTGTCTGGATTGGCAACTGGGACCAACACTTTGAGAGGGCGGCGTACCACTTCTCCGGGGACCTCTTGATCTTCATCGAGCCCTGTTGTGCCGTATGGGGAGCGCTCATTTGGTTCCATCAGGGCCACAACGGAGCGTGTGGTGAGAGTTGGACCGAGAGTTGCAGTCACAACCATTACGGCAAGAACGGCGTTGAGAACTGTGTTGTCGAGTAAGCCGGCCTGAAAACCAATGAACGCGGTTGCAAGCGTGGCAGCCACCTTGGGCATGGCAAGTGACCACATCAGCAGCATTTGATTGCGGCTGTAGCGGAACCAGCGCCCAGCGATCACAGCAGCAAGTGCCTTGCATCCCAAAGCTCCAGTGAGCATTAGGGCGGTGAACTCAATGTTGCTAATGCTGTCGGCGATGCTGCCGAGATCGAGCAGCAGTCCCAAATGAATGAAGAAAATGGGGATGAATAAGGCTCCCCCTACAAAGATCACCTGCTCTTTGACCTTGCCTTCTGGAAGGACGGAATTCACGGCGAGCCCAGCCAAAAAAGCGCCCACGATTTTTTCAACCCCCGCGAGTTCAGCACCGAGGGAGGCCACAAACAAGGTGAGTAACACCGCCAGAAACACCCTGTTTTCATCGATGACGTTGCGCATCCATAGATGTCGCCCAATCATTCGAATGCCCAAGACGACGACACAAGCAAACACGCTGATGCTGATGAGCAGCGCAATAAAGCTGCTCGGTGTGAGATTTCCCTTGCCAAGGCCTAGGGCTACAGCGAGCAAGACCAGCGCTGCAATGTCCGTGAAAATCGTGCTTCCAACGCTCACAATTACGGACTCGTCACGCTGGGCGCCGTAACTCCTCACGATCGGATAGCCGAGCGGAGTGTGCGTTGCCATCAGGGCTCCCAATAGGAGACTGGGTACTAAGGGGAAGCCAAAGATCTGGCCGATCCCGAACCCTGTACCAACTCCGAGCACAAAGATCAGGGCCCCAAATGTCACAGAGCGTCTTTTGACTCTGTTGAACTCTTCAAGGTCGATCTCTAGCCCGACTGTGAACAGCAGATAGATGGCTCCGATATCGGAGAGAAGGGTGATCGTTTCACTTTTGGCATCGATCCAATGCAACACATGGGGACCGATCAGTACGCCAGCGACTAAGAGTCCGACAAGATCAGGAAGCCTTAACCGTCTTGTGATGGGTGGAACCAAGACGCTGATCGCAACAAGCTGGGCAAAAATGCCCAGTGGGTGATGCATCAGGTGGGATAGCGAAGCAGCCATCAGTGAAGTCTTGGAAGAAAGGTTTTGGCGTTAGAGGCTCAGCGCTTCGTCACTACGTAAGCCAGCTTGAACCCGCCAGAGGTCGGAGTAAGCGCCTGGTTTGTGCAGAAGTTGATCATGGGTTCCCTGTTCCACAATGCGACCAGCGTCCATCACAATGATTTGATCGGCATGCCGCACGGTGCTGAGTCGATGCGCAATAACCAGTGTGGTCCGATTCGCGGTGATGCGCATTAGTGAACGCTGAATCGCAGCCTCTGTTTCATTGTCAACAGCGGCCGTTGCTTCATCGAGGATCAATACGGGCACATTCTTTAAAATGGCTCTAGCCAAGGCGATTCGTTGGCGTTGACCACCTGACAAACGCTGACCACGCTCTCCTACAACCGTATCAAATTCTTGAGGTAGGCCTTGAATAAAGGCTAGGGCTTCGGCTTGTTCTGCTGCCCAAATAATGGACGACTTGGATGCTTCTGAAGATCCGTAGGCAATATTTTCAGCGACGCTTCCGTGGAAGAGGTAAACGTCTTGACTCACGAGTGCAATGCAGCGACGAAGATCTTGCAGATGCAGCGATGCAATTGGATGGTTGTCAAGAAGAATCCTGCCGCTACTGAGCGGATAGAGCCTCAGCAGTAGTTTGACCAATGAACTTTTACCTGAACCTGTAGCACCCACAATGCCAATTGTTTGTCCAGCATGAATACTTAGGTCGAACTTGTTCAGCAGTGGTTCGCGATCTTTATAGGAAAAGCAAACTTGTTCATAGCGTATGTCTCCTTTGATATCACTTGGGTTGAGGCGAATGTTTCCGCTGGCGATCTGAATCGGTGTGTCGATGAGATCTAGAACGCGCTGAGTGGAGGCCATTGATCGTTGGTAATCATCTAGGGTTCGCCCTAAGGTGGTTAGAGGCCACAGCAGTCGCTGGGTTATGAAAACCAGAAAGCTGTAGGTTCCCACTGCGATTAGTCCTTGCCAGGCTTGGATGCCTCCGATCAGAAGAATCGCTAAAAAGGCAAATAAGATCGCAAAGCGAATAAGGGGAATGAAGGCGGCAGAGATTCGAATCGCCTCACGATTGCACTGCTGGTAGGCATTACTCGCTGTACGAAGTTGTTCGAGTTCCCATGCTTCAGTTGCAAAGCTTTTGATGGTGAGCATTCCACCAAGATTGTTAGACAGTCGGGAGGCGAGATCTCCAGCTCTTTGGCGGACGTCGCGATATCGCGGAGCGAGGCGGCGTTGAAAACTGAGTGATCCCACAAGGATGATTGGGATCGGAACAAATGCGAAGAGTGCCACGCCTGGTGCCAGGAGTGCCATGGCGCTACCGACCAGCAGAACGGTGGTCACTAATTGCAGAATTTCGTTGGCACCACGTTCCAGAAAGCGTTCGAGTTGATGGATGTCATCACCAAGCACGGTGAGTAGCCGTCCAGTGCTGTCTCGCTCGAAAAAATCCATCTCAAGCTTTTGGAGATGGTCATAGGCTTCTAATCTCAGGCTGTGTTGCGTGGTTTGTGCAAGATTGCGCCACAAAACGCCGTAAAGATATTCAAAAAGTGATTCTGCTGTCCAGACCAGGAAGGACAGCAGCGCAAGCACGATGAGTTGGCTTGGCACTGTTGTGGCACCCAAAGCTGCCAGCCACGATGAATCCTGTTGAACAACAACATCAACGGCCAGGCCGATCAGAACAGGAGGAAGTAAATCAAAGACTTTGTTGATGATCGAGCAGCTCACCGCGATCCATACCCGTCTTCTGTAGGGCTGAAGATGGCTCAGAAGCCTTGGTAGGGCAGGCTTTATGCGCCTAGCTGGATTGGGAGCGGCCATCATCTATGGCAAGACGCTCTATTCAAGCGTTGTGTTGCCCAACAGCGTCAAATTTCTTGAAACGGTGTAGACCGGAACTAGAGATCGGGGAACTGTATGACTCGTTCAAGAGCGTTCAATCGTTTTCATCGCTTCTTAGCGCGGAAGCATCGAGATGAAGTACGGAATGCCGCTTCTGTTTTGCCTGCTGATGAGACAAGACCAATGGATCACATTCAAAAATTGATGGATCGCAGTTTCGTTTTGGATGACAGGCTCGAAATGGAGGAAACGGCTCGATGAGCTGTCTCCTCCATTCGGATCACCAGCGGTTGCCGCCGCCGTAACCGCCGCCGCCGCCGCCGCCGCCGTTGCCGCCACCGCCGTAACCGCCGCGGCCGCCACCGCCGCCGCCGCCGCCACCGCCGCCAGTGCGCTCACGTGGAGTTGCTTTGTTGACGCGGATCATGCGACCCATCCACTCCACGTTTTGGAGGTCGTCGATGGCTTTTTGCTCATCTTCGTCTGTGGCCATTTCAACGAAGCCAAAGCCGCGTTTGCGACCTGTTTCGCGATCGAGAGGAAGACTTGCGCTCTTAACCTCTCCGTATTGACCGAATAGATCGAGAAGATCTTCCTGTTCTGCCTGGAAAGACAGATTGCCGATGTAGATGGTCATTACCTGAGGGGACCGTTGGACATTTGATCAGAAAAGTTTTGGTCCGAAAAGGAAAGTCCTTGATGCTGAAGCTGGAGAGCTGAAGCTTGGGGGAGCGAGCCGATCAGAGCCGAACATGAAGCTGATGCAACACCACGCTACAGGCTTGCCTGGTGCAATTTCTCAACATTCGAACAGAAAATCGAAAAGTTTCATTTTTTTCGCTGTTCTGTTGCATGGTCAGGAGATCCTGACCATGCTCATCATGTTTTTTCCCTACTCAAAGGTTTGCTGAACGAATCAGTTCAGGCCATGGGGAAGGGCGGTTTGAGCTAGGTCGACAATGACTCAACAACGACATTGTGCTGCTCAGAGCATCTTGACTCTGATTGATGTCACTGTGTTTGAAGGAGAGGCCCGTACTTCTCGTTAGCGCGTTCTTTGCAGAATTTTTGGGCTTGCAGGATGGAAGCAATGCCTTTCCCGTTCATCTCTTTGGTGAAGCATGAGCAAGTGAAATCACCCATGCCTTCGGGAAGAGTTAGCCCAGCTTGAGACATTGCGGCAGAGACGCTAGCCATGCAGAACTTTTTGATTTCTTCTGAATCATCGGAAGCTTGCGCTAACGATCCTGAAGTTGTGATCAGCATCGGTGATAAGCAGAGACTGATCACAATCCGGAGACGAAGATTCAAGAGTTAGGAATCCTTGCGGATTTGAAGCTCCTGGTTCATCACTTTGAGCTGGCGAAGAGAATTAAAGACGTTCTCTGGCATGCCTTTGGGAAGGTCTACAAGGCTGTGCGTTTCAAAGATCTGAATCCGGCCAATCATGCGTCCTTCCAGTCCTGATTCATTGGCAATTGCGCCAACGAGGTTGCCCGGTTTCACGCGATCGCGATGACCGACTTCAACTCTGAATCGTTCCATGTCGTCTTCTGGCGGGCGTGATGCACGCTCTGGTCTCCTGCCGCGGTCGTTGCCTCGGTCTCCGCGTCGGTCATCGCGCCGGTCGTTGCGCATGGGAGCTTTCAGCCAGCTTTCATCGCCTTGGACCAACAGTGGGCCTTCACCAACAGCCAACCTCATGGCGGCCAGAGTGAGTTGGCCTGGCTCTACCTCGAGCTCTTGGGCCACTCTTTGGATGAGCTCCTGAAGCAGTGCGGTCTCTTCTTCAGGTTTGTCTTCGCTGGTAGCTTCAGCGCTGAGGCGGGTGCGAAGTCGGTCCAGACGACTCTGGTTGATTTCGGCATTGCTAGGGATATCCATTGGTTCAATGGCCTGTCCCACAGCGCGTTCGAGATTGCCGACGAACCTGCGCTCCCTGGGTGTGATGAAGAGGATTGCTTCCCCGCTGCGTCCAGCTCGGCCCGTACGTCCGATGCGGTGGACGTAAGCCTCACTATCAAAAGGCATGTCGTAGTTGATCACGAGACCGATGCGGTCAACGTCGAGACCACGCGCTGCAACATCGGTGGCAACCAGAATGTTGACGGTTCCTTTGCGGAGGCGTTCCACGGTGCGTTCCCGTTGGTTTTGGGGCACGTCGCCGTTGAGCACAGCCACGTCGTGACCGGCGGCTTCCAGGGATTCCGCAACCGTGAGTGTGATGGCTTTGGTCCGCGCAAAAATAATCACGCCTTCGCCAGTCACTGCTTCAAGCACACGGTTAAGCGCTTCGATTTTGTGAGAGTTCTGCATCGTGATGCAGCGATGACGGATCCTGCGCGCCTCTTTCTCCTTCGTCTTGATCGTGATTTCTGCAGGTTCACGCAAGTAGCGCTTGGACAGCCTGCGAATTTCGTTCGGCATCGTCGCTGAAAACAGCACGACCTGACGTTCTTCAGGTAATTGCTCGAGGATCCATTCGACGTCGTCGATGAAACCCATACGCAGCATTTCATCTGCTTCGTCTAGGACCAGGCTGCGCAATCCGCTTGTGTTCAGCGTTCCTTGGCGCATGTGATCCATGACGCGTCCTGGAGTCCCAACCACAACATCAACGCCACGTCTTAAGGCGTTGATTTGGGAGCGGAAATCAGACCCTCCGTAGATCGCCAACACGTTGAGGTGGGGATGCCCAGCGGAATAAGCCTTGAACGCTTCCGCCACTTGCATCGCCAGTTCACGGGTTGGTGCCAGCACAAGCACGCTCGGGAGCGGGCTGTCGCCTTGCAATCTCTCCAGTAAAGGCAGAGCAAAAGCTGCGGTTTTTCCCGTGCCTGTTTGCGCTTGGCCCACGAGATCGCGCCCCAGCATGAGCTCAGGGATGGCCGCCTTTTGGATGGGTGAGGGTTCTTTGTAGCCCTTGTCAGCAAGGGTTTTTAAGAGTGCGTCACTGAAACCGAATTCCGAAAATCCGGATGGAGCTTCTGGTTCTTCAACGCTCTCGACGACTGTTGTAAAAACCTCTTCGGTGGTCTGAGAAGCGGTGCTCTCAGAAATCTCAGACATGCTGAGATCTACTGAACAGGACCCTGAGTCCTGAGCTGGTGTATTGGTCATTCTTGAAAGGCAATTGCCTGATTAATCCTTTAAATCAGGCTTGCAACGTCCAATCGGCCTGAGCCGCGCTGTATTGCTTGCCTTTCGATCAAAGGTTGAAAATTTATGTTAACACTCTGCCGAAATCGTCCTCTAAGCGTTCGATATCGCCTTCCTCGAGGATCGAGCCATGCTGGACCTCAATGATCAGCAAGTCCCCCTCTCCTCCGAACGCGCGGTGGATGGCTCCCTTGGGGATATGCAACGTGTCTCCGGCTGAGACCTTCAACCATTGATCTTGGCAAAACAGCTCCCCGCTTCCTTGGGCCACCGTCCAGTTTTCGCTGCGATGTTGATGGCGTTGAAGGCTTAAACGTTGCCCTTGCCGAATCAGCAAACGCTTCAGCTTGTAACCCTGGCCACTGCCTAAATCCTCGTACCAACCCCAAGGACGGATCACTCTCTCGGACGCGCTCACCTACCCATTCCCGATTTTGCTTTGATCCTCAGGATGCCGAGATCCTGTGGTGCGGCTTAAAACCATCGCTGTTGGATCTGCAAATAAAAGCAGTTGCTGTTTAGCGCGGGTGATGGCCGTGTAAAGAAGCGAGCTGCTTTGGCGATCGTCGAGAGCAGGCCAGAGCAGCAGCACTTTGTCCATCTCACATCCCTGAGCTTTGTGAATGGTGAGTGCCAAAGCTGGCTCTAGGTGCCGAAGACGGGCTGGATGCAAAAGCGCATGCCGGCTTTCTCCAGAGGGGTCGCTGCTGAGAAAAAGAGCCCGTTGATGCGCCCCCTCTCCGACCATGACCCCTAGATCTCCATTGGCGAGTCCGAGTTCTGGCTGATTTTCACTGCAAAGCACTGGTAGACCCGACGGCCAGCGGTTCGGTTCAGCGCCATCAAGCAACCGTTGATGGACGGCATCAACACCCCATGGCCCGCGTCGACGCGGGCAGAGCACCATCAAGCCGTCAAGGATGTTCAGAAGGTCTTGGGCTTGTTGTTGATGGGGTTGTCCATGGGCGTTGATCTCTAAAGCGCTTGCCCTCTCCTTGAGATGGTCGAGATGCTGAATCAGTGCGGCGTGCACAGCCTCAGGAATCTGTTTGGTTTTGGGGCAAGCAACGCTGATGTTTGAGGTTTTAGGCAACGCGCTGAGTTGGGACCAGAACGGTCTCAGGCCTTGATCACGGAGTAGTGCACTCATCTGAGCAAGGGCACCTCGATTGCGATAAACCTTCGTGAGAGTGATGGCCCCATCGTTGAAGCGCCTGATTTGATCCGGTTCTTGGAGATGCTGCCAAACGGCTCCTGCACCAATCGGTGGCAGCTGAGCGCTGTCTCCCACCAGGACCAGTTGGCAATGGGGAGGTAGAGCACTCAACAGGGCACGGCCTAGCTCTAAGTCCACCATCGACATTTCATCGACGATGAGCAGGTCTACATGCAGTGGGTTGCGTCGATGACGGCCAAAGCCTCCAGGACGGGCCTCCAGCAATCGATGCAGCGTGGTGCAGGGCAAGGATGCAGTTTTGGGGTGGCTGCGAATCGCGTCTTGGAGCCGACGTGCGGCCTTGCCCGTAGGAGCGGCCAGCCTCGCCCGAAGCTTGGGTTGATGTTCAAGAGCGCGGAGCAGCATGTGCAACACCGTGCTGGTTTTACCGGTTCCAGGCCCGCCGCTGAGCAGAACCACGCCGTAGTGATCGATCGCACGGACAGCCGATCGCTGCTCCGAACTGAGATCGTTGTTCTTGGCTAGCTGGCTGGATGTGGCGCTGTGGGGTGTGGCATGGATTGGAGCCTGGAAACAGCGACGCTGAAGTTCGCGTTCGAGCTCTTGCATGGCTCCATGCCAACGACGCCAGGACAGCGTGTTGTGGCTCAGAACCAAAACGGATTGATCACCGTCGAGCCATCCACTCGCCACCAAGGCTTCACGGTGAAGCTTCGGCCAGCCCTTACTTTCGATCCCCTCTGGAGCCTCCGCTTCATCGTGGAGTTGAAGGGAGATGTCACCTCGGCTAAGGGCAAGGGTGAGTGCATGCACAAGCTCGATCAGCGGTTCACTGCTTTGCTCCGGCGGTATCCGCCGGAGCAGGGTTGCGAGCAATCCACGCTGCAGGGCAAAGAGAGCATCCGTCGCTGCCGATTTCATGACGACAGCCCCTCAAGCCATTGGTCCAGACGGCGGATTCGTGTCAAAGGTGCAGGTTCGATGACTACTCCAGAGCCTCCTGCAGGGCTGATGCCCCTTAAAAACACATAGGCATAGCCGCCGAGGTGGCGGTTCGGGTCGTAGCCGTCGAGCCTCCAGCGCAGGTAGCGATCCAGGGCCAAAAGGTACAGATGGGCTTGGAGCGGATAGTGATGGGCGAGCATTTGCTCCTCCATCGCGGCTTGGCTGTAGTGGCGAGGGCCGCAGGCGATTCCACGGCCAGAGTCGTCCCGTTCGCCAATCCAATTGCTTTTCCAATCCGCTACCCACCACCGGGCTGTGGAGGGATCATCCCCATCGGTGAACACCAGATCGATCGATCCCGTCAGAAACCCGCGACTGCGAATGTCTAATTGGCGCAGGCTTTTTGCGTAGTTCTTCCCAAAACGATGGTCGCTGTCTGCTTCGAAGGCATGGGCTAAACCAGCGGAGCGCACTGGATCGCCTTGCTGGGCAACTGGCAGATCGAAGCTGAGTTCATGAAGACGCCGTTTAGCGTCCAAATCGGACAACCTCAAGTGTTGGAGAGGGCCGCCTAGAGGTGCCATCAGCACAGTCTTGAGCGCTGAGATCACGGCATCGCCATGCTCGAGGTCAATTCCGGCTCGTCCAAGCTCTTCCGCTACCACCGCCTGATTGGCAGCTTGGTCTGCAGGACCTTGAAAGCTCACCTTTTCAAGGATTCTGTGCAGACAATCGCCAGCTCCCGGACCTTTTGGGAACTCTGCAAGAGGACCATTCTGATCGGCTGAATCCACCTGGCTGCCAAGAGCTTCGCTGTCTGGCACGGCATCGGTGTTGGCTACGGCATCGATGTCGCGTCCCTCTTCGAGATTGCGTGGATCAATAGGAGCGGGCTTGTGATGTCCTTTTTGAGAGGAGATCCAGGCGGAGTAGCTACTCCGACCCCAGCTGCGGTCGAGGCTGCGTTGAGGAACGTCCGACAGCTGCAAGGTTTCGAGCCGCGGAGCTGGACGCCAGAACTGCAGGGATGTGTTCTTAGGTGGTAAGTGATGACTCGTTAGGGGGTTGTCGAGCTTGGACAGCTCCGCAACCCAGCTGGCTAAAGGATTGGCATCCTGTCCAGCAGCGGCGACCCAAAACACCACGAGATGGCGCTCTGCGCGCGTTAAGGCCACGTAGGCCAGTCGTTCTGCTTCTGCTGCACTGTCGTGTTGGTCTCGTTCTGCAGCTTTGTGTCCTCGGTCCCAATGGGGGTTGAGTGCCACTTGCCAGGTCCCTTCTGGATCGTTGGGAGGGTTTCGCCAGAGAGGGCCTTTGCCATCAGCTGGTGCTTGCCACAAATAGGGGCAGATCACGACGGGGTACTGCAGGCCTTTGCTGCGGTGCACGGTGACAACAGCCACCGCGCTTTCCGCTAAATCGCTGTGGGGCTGCCTGATATCAGGGGTGGGTTCGATGGGTTGTAAGCGTTGTCGCCTCAGCCAATCTGCGGCGCTGCCCAGGTCGAGGCCTTGTCGATGCATGGCGTCTTGCACCAGTCGCGCACATTGCTGAATGTCGCCTAACAAACGCCCGCGGCTGGAGAGATCAGCAAGCATTCGGCCCTCGAGGAGTTGCGACAAGCAACCGAGCAAACCCAGGAAAGGCAGGTCGTCCTGCAGCTTGCGAAGTTGCCCTGCGAGTCGATCGAGATCACCGTTGGTTTCCGCGTCTTGCAACTGACGGCTTGTCCATTGCATCAAGGCAGAACAGGCCAGTCGCCGCAATCGTCCGCCATCGGCAGGGGTGGTGAGGGCGTCGAGAAGATGTTGCAGCTCCGTCGCGCCGGAGGTGCTGAGGACATCTCCAGGACTCACAAGTCGGCTGGGTAGTCCTCGTTGCGCGAGCTGCTCTCGCACCGCCTCGGCTTGTCGATGCCGGCTGACAAGAACGCATAGGTCTGATGGGGTTAGGGATGGATCGCTGTCCAGGAGGTGGAGGGCATGGCAAGCGACCACGGGCGGAATGGTCGATTCGAGTGCTGTGCGGGTGGGTGGTTCATCGGGGTCATCGGCCTGCAGATCGATGAGTTGGAGAGGCTGTTCACCGTCCGGGAGCTCCAAGGGAAGGGCGCTGGCACAGGGAGTGACAGCCGGCACCTTGAGGTTCGACAGGGTGAGGCCTGGAGCCATCCATTGGTTCATCGCCTCCATCAGGGACGGGGTTGTACGCCTGTTGTCGAGCAGGTTGTCGATTTGATCAGCTGCTTGTCGGGCTTGTTTGTAGGTGTTGAGATCTCCTCCTCGAAAGCGGTAGATCGCTTGCTTGGGATCACCCACCATCAGCAATAAATGGTCTGGCGTTGCGAAGCAGGCCTGGAGCAGGCGCCACTGCAGTGGATCCGTGTCTTGAAATTCGTCGATCAGAGCGACGCGATAACGCTGCTGAATCGGGGCCAGCCAGCGTTGCGGGTCAGCATCTGTCGCTTTGGGATCGAGGGCATCAAGTAAGCCAGAAAAGCTGATCACGCCCTGTTGCGCACGGCGGGCGGCCAGGGTGTGGAGTCCGTGCGTAAGCGCATGGCGCCAGACCTGCTCAGCTGGGCCATCCCACAGCGCTGCAATGGCTTTTTGCAGGGTTGGCTGGGGAAGGTTTGGATTGAGTTCGCTGCAGCGGCGGGCTGTTTTGCTGAAACATCCGGGATGGAAGTAGTCACCCAGTAAGCTCTGTTTGCGCACGGTGCCGTAACTGATACGTAACTGTTGCGTGCCAGTTAGCTGTAAGATCCAGGCGCTGAGTTCGCTAGCGCGATCTTTTTTTGGTTTCGGTGAGTAGGGCTTGGTATCGGTTTGGCCTTGGCTTCTCCAATCCGTTGCGCAGTTGCGAAAGGCCGTTTCTAATACGTGACCGTTGGTTGTCCATTGCGCTTCGAATTCTGTCCAGCTCGATTGGAGCCAGTGGTCAAAGCACTCGATCAGCGGACGCTCTTGATCGTGAGCTCCCTCAGTACCGGCGATCCGAACAGCGCAATCGCTGTCCAAGCGACTTAGGGCATGGCTTAACTGATCAGCGGAGAGGCCGGCATGCAACAGCCCTGATACGTCGTCGGCAGGCAGGGCCAGCACCTGGTGTTCCCAGTAGTCGTAAGCCACCTCTTGGCACAAATGCTGGCTGTCACTCTCAAGACATACCTCCATCGCTGTGCCGTTCTGAAGCGCTTGCCGGCGAAGACTGCGCCGGCAGAAGCCATGGATGGTGGTGATGTCGGCACGTTCAAGCCCTTCCAGTGCTTCCAGCAGGTTGCTGGCAAGCGTGCGACGGGTGTTGGGGTCTTGTCCATGGAGTGCCAGCCATTCTTCCAACACTGCATCGCGGGGTGGGGAGTCGCTTTGCGCGTCTGAGTCGTTGGCTTGGTGTTGGAGCAGGGCCTGTAAGGCGTCGTTGAGACGACGTCCAATCCGATCCCGCAATTCCGCAGCGGCGGCTTCTGTGAAGGTGACAACCAGAAGCTCTTTGAGGTTGAGCTTTCGCTCTGTCACCAGCCGCAAGACCAGGTGGGCTAAAGCAAAGGTTTTGCCCGTGCCAGCACTGGCTTCTAGGAGACGCACTCCGGCATTGAGGGGGTACTGATTGGGTTGAAAACGGCTGCTCATGGCCGTTGCGCCTCCAGCATCGGTGCATACAACAAATGAAAGGCGTCTTCAAAGCAGGCTTCGCTTAAAAAATGGCCCGCTTCGAAGTGGTCGCCAAAACAAAGCTGCATCTCTGGACGCTCCCGCTCTCCCATGCCTGCGAATCCCCCGTCCCAGCGGCTTTCAAACGCTCGGTTCGCTTGTTCCAGACTTTTGCTCAACGTGAGGGCTCTGGCCAATCCACTGGCAGGTGGGACCGGCCAGCAGGATTCAGCTCCTGCGATTGCGAGAGCATGGAGGGAAAAGAGCAGCTCCTGAGCTCGGTCTGGATCCAATGGCTGCCAGTGAAGGGCAAGCTCAAAGTGATCAGCTTTGGTGCTGCTGTTACATCGACAGATCACAGCCGTTGGCGTAGAGACTCCCGACGCTTGCTGGATGAGGTGGGTGAACCAGCCGCCAAGAGCGGTACGCGATTGAAGCCGACCTGCGCTGACTAAAACCGTGGTTGCCCCAGCCCTCAGAACGGTGCGTGACTCGGACTCGGAGCGGATCGATTCACAGTGCAAAGGGCCAAGTCGCAACAGGGTTTGTTGCAGGTTTTGCCAGCGCTGTTCGAGGCGATTGGCCGCCAGTAGGCCTGCCGCTCCAGGCGGAAGTATTCCTTGGCCTCGTAGCTGTGTGGTCCATTCCCCCGGAAGAGCCTGCTCCCAGATCAAGCTCGAATCGGTCGCCAGCCAGTCGAGCTGATTGAGAAAAGACTGGTTCAGAAGGAATTGACGCTCCCGCTCTTCGAGTTCGAGCGCTGAGAGATCTTCCACGGGGGTGGACCACTCCCGTGTGTCTAATCCCCGCGCTTTGAGCCAATAGCGCTGGGGAGCCTCAAGCCAGCGACTGACTGCGTCTAAATCAACGCCGTCTGAATCCAATCTGTTGGGGGTTAAATCTGGAGCCCAGCTCAGGGGGTGGGCTAGGCCCAGAGAGTTGTCGCTCAGGCGATGGTGATCACGGCGGTGATCATGGCGATCGAGATTGCGCCTGGCGTCGAGGTGGTGACGATCAGAGCTGAAGGCTGAGCCGGAGCGATTGACGAGAAAATTGCGAGGATCCAAGGGATTTGCTGGTTGCTCCAACACCACGCGCTCGAACTGTTCGGGGGTGAGTTGCTCGTTGAGCAAGGTGAGCCATTGTTGAACCGGCGGCGCGGGGGGAAGCTCTTCGCCCTTGCGTTCATCACGTGCATTCCAACTGATCAGGAGATGTTGTCGCGCGGACATCAACGCCTCCAGCAGCACGTAACGGTCTTGATCTGTGCTCGATGGATCGCCGAGTCGGCGTTGCTGCTCCAGAAGGTGAAAGCCAGGGCGTTCCCGCTGACGTGGAAAGCCTTGCGAATCAAGCCCCATCAGCACGATCAGCCGATGGGGAATCGCCCGCATCGGCTCAAGAGCACTGATTGTGAGGGCACCACTGCGGTGTCCAAAGCGACCGCTATCGGCGGAGAGGGCCTCATCAAGAATCGAGACCACAACGGAGAGATCAAGGTCAAGAGTGCATGCAGAGGCCTGTTGCTGCATCGTGTCGAGTGCTTCGACGATCGCTTGTTGCTCCCAGGCCCAGTCCCCTCCATCGCCGTAGAGATGCTGGAGAAAATGATTTAACTGCGTGGTCCAAGCGCTGGGACTGTGGGGTTGACGTAGGCGAATGATCCATTGAGCTAGTCCATCCAAGAGCGGCCACCATTGTTCGAGCTGCTGAATGGTGAGACCTCCTTGGAAGGGAGCACAGCCACCAGGAGCGAGACCTGGCTCGGCAGGCAGCACGAGGCCAAGCAGCCAGCGATCAAGACACCAGCTGAGGCTATGGGTGTCATCGCCTCCCCGCTCCTTGCCATCCACCCCCCAACGGAAGCCGGTCTGCTGAAGACACTGGGTGATACGTACGGCATCTGTGGCCGTGATGCCTTGCAGCGCTTGGAGAGCTGGGTTCGCCAGAAGAGCCTCTAACCCCGATGCCGTGAAGCGCTCACTGGCCAGTCTCAAAAGGGCCATAAACCCTTGGCTCAGTCCTGGGGTGTTCTGCTGGCTTCGGTCGGTGAGTCGCCAGGGAATGCTGATCCCAGTGGCGTCATGATCACCGAAGACGGAGCTGAGGAGCGGGGCATAGCGCTCTACATCCGGCGTCATCACCAAGACATCGCGTGGCTCCAGGCTTGGATCAGAGGCCAGCCATTGCAGGATCTGATCGCGAACCAGTTGGACCTCGCGCCACGGACCTGCACAGGCCAAAAAGCGCAATGAGCTGTCGTGATCAACAGGGGTGAGAGGTGGCGCACTTCCATCCACCAACTGTTGTTGCACTTGTTCTAAGAGCGTGGCTGGCCGCTGTTCGGATGCAGCGATCTGAATCGGTGCGGCGAAGAGATCGCCCTGATCCCATTGGCCGAGCAAGCAGTCTCCGTTGCCTTCTAAAAGCAACTGAAACTCAGCCCCCATGCGTCCCAAAATCGCTTCCAGTCTTGGCGATTCCAGGAGCCAGGGCCCATCGGGTGGGGTGTTCCACGCTTGTCCGAGGCTTCTTCGCCTTTGTTCGGAGCGTTGCCATAGATCTGGGCATGGCGTGAGTAGGTAGAGCTCGACAGCCATCAGGCCTGAGAGGCCTTGCAGGAGTTCCACCTGCACCGGGGCGAGATTGCTGATGCCAAATAGGCGCAATCGAGGCGGTAGAGCGGCGGCCGAAACATCTCCTTCCCGCAGACGTTGAACGGCCTTGTGCACCTGAAGACCAAAGGGATCACAGGGGAGAAGTTCTGCAAGGGCGCGAACGAGCTGTGGTTGCCAGTGCAAATGGGCCGGCAGATCAGCGTCTCCATGGCCCTCAATCCATTGGCTCAGTTCCTGTGGTCGGTAAAGGGCATAGTCATCCACAGCATCGGCGAGGCAGCGCGCCAGTTGCCAATGATCACGATTGAGCCGTTTAGAAACGCTTGCGTGTTGTTCCCACCAGAGTTTCAGGTTTTCAGCGCTGGGGTGGTCGAGAAGAGCGGGGAGCACTTTTAAAACAGACCAAACCAGTCGTTCTGCGCGCCAAGGATCTTCAGTGGTTGGATCGAGATCCAAGATGCAGCGCACCAGCTGGCGTAAGCGCGATCCAGGAAAGGGAAAACGCACCAGAGCGCTAATGCCGTTGGCTTTGGCAAGCTGCTCGCCGAGCCATCGGCTTGTGGGCCAGGTATTGACGACAATTTCCAGCTCCTCAAACGGACCCGGTGGGTCAAGCGTCAGCGTTTGAGCCAGAAGCGTTGCCAGAAACTCTGTGCGATTGCTGCGGTAAACCGTTAACAACGATCTGCCTGCAGCGATGGAGCCGTCAGGTTTCGTGGAGAAGCTGTTGATTCCCGAACTCCCTCCACTTGCACAACAGCTGCAGTCTCTGGGCAGTACGCCGAGAGTTTTCCTCCGTACACCGCACCCGTATCCACCATCACGATCCGGCCATGACGCTCCACATCAGGTCGGGGGGTATGACCAATCACCACAAGTCCATGGCTTCCGTCGTAATGCTCCCAGAAGGGCTCACGAATGGTCAGGTCGGGATGACCGTTGGAATCAAATCCTGCATGGGTCGCTACCCAGCCGTGTCCCCAAAACACAGTAGGGAGATGTTGGAGACGCATGAGCCATGGGTTGGGACTGCTTACTTCAGGTTCCTTGAGGGTTTGGAGTCGTGCCTGCTCATGATTTCCTCGCAGCCAAGTGGCCTGTCCAGCAGTGACCAAGGACCAAACCAACTGCATGGTGGACGCGGTATCAGGCCCGCGGTTGATGACATCTCCGCAAAACACGAGGTGATCACTCTTCGGCAAAACGCTGAGTAGCCGCTGCAGAGGCTGATAACAACCATGCACGTCACCGATCACCCAGTGCTTGCCCGTGAGTGATGGCATGCCAAACAGCAGATGGCCTAATCACATTAATTCCCTTTACTTGTACGAATGCGATGCGTAAAAATGCTTACCCTTATGGCCCTTGTGAACTTGGTGTGGATCCACGATCATTGCCAGTGGCTCGTCGCGTGAGCTTGCTCGTGAACGCCCTTGATGGTGCCCAACGCACCAATGAGGCTCTTGCTGCCTGTGCCAATGGCGAAGAGATGCTTGATGTACTCCTCGGAGCATCGATGAAATTGAGGCTCGGCCTCACGCGCGAGCAGCTCCGTGACACTCCACCGATTCGAGATTGGGTCTGGTGGAAAAATAAGCAAGCGATTGTTACGATTGGGAATTAAAAATGGCTTGTTTTGTTATTTATTTAAAGTCTTGAAGCTGCCTTGTTATTTCTATTTAAACTCTGCTATATCCAAGCTTAGATTCATAAATTTTGAGTGGAAGTCCGAAAGACTCCATCAGTTTTCTGCAGTCATCTCCAACAGTTCCATAAACCTCGATGCTGAAGCCGTCACCAAGTTCAGCATGCTTTTGCAAATACTCCTGAACGGGAGGGTTGGAGACATGGGCCGCAAATGCCTCGTCATTGGCATAGACCTCTGACCACACAAACGCTTGTGGGTCTTGAGGATCTTGATCAAAGGTGTGATGAAGCATTCCAGGTTCGGAAGACTGAACGGCCACGTCAGTTATGCGGGCGAGTTCCAGATATTGATCGAGGCAATCCGCCTTGACGTGGATGCGTGCGAGAAGCATGAAGGGAGTGGATCGATCGAACGTTGCCATGGTGAGCAGTGAAGTTGGATGATTCTCTCAAACAGTACGTCTATCTTCTGTTCGGTTCAAACGCGTCTCTCTGATTCGCTTGAAAAGCATGTTGACTGTGAACATGGCTCTGTTGCATTGGTAGTCTTTTATTGATGCATTGACCAAGAGGTTTAGTTTGATGTTTGTTGCCTGAATCCCATGGCCTTTAATTCTAAGACTTTGATGATTTGGTGATATTTTTACTGAATGTGTGTTCGATATACGAGCCAGTGGATGGTTTATTGTTACGTGGTATGGCGCTTGTGGACTTGTGATCGAACTTCTTTTAACCGGAAGTCTCGCTTTTATTATGTTTTCTTTGGGGTTATCACTGAAGCCGCAAGATTTTGGAGTTGCATTTCACCAGCCAAAAGCCTTGATTGCAGGAGCAATGGCTCAGCTGTTGATGCTTCCAGTGATTGCTTTTGCCTTGCTAAGGATCTTTGGTTTGCAAGGTGATTTTGCTCTTGGCATTATGATTTTGAGTTGCTGTCCTGGAGGCATAACATCGAGTATTATTACTAAACTATCTCGAGGAGATGTAGCACTTTCAATTTCTTATACCGCACTCGCTAGTCTTGTGACGGCAGTGACTTTACCTCTTGTTTTGAGTTTAACAACGCCATTGCTTATCCCACAGCAAGACGTTGAGTTGTCAATATTACCCTTAAGTCTAAAAGTCTTTGCTTTAGCAACATTACCTGTTGTATTGGGAGTTTCTATTCGCCAGTGGATCCCAAAACTGGCTGTTCGTTGGCAGTTGCCAAGCAGTCAATTGGCAAATGGTTTATTTGTTGCAGTTTTGATTGGAGTCTTGATCGGTCAGTGGGATGTGTTTATCGCTAACCTTCCACTCCTGGGACCCTTACTGCTGCTGCTCAATCTATTAATGCTTGTCATCGGTTTAGTTGTTGGTCATTTGCTGAGATTAAGGAAATCTCAGATTACCTCGCTTTCTGTAGAGGCTGGTTTTCAGAATGGAACGATTGGTATTGTTGTTGGTTCACTGATCGGTGAAGAGTTTATTCAAGGTGGATTGAGTCGCTTTAGTCTCCCTTCGGCTGTTTATAGCGTTTTGATGTTAGTAACGATTATTCCCTTTGTTTTTTGGAGAAGAAGTCTGTGATAAGCAATAAATACTCTCTTTGTATTGTCAAGTCAAGGGCTAATGCTACTTCGTGTGGATCGGTTGGTTTTAAATCATCTTTCCAATGGATATGATTTTTCTTTGTTGGTGATTAATTAAAATCCTAGGTGGCCTATTGATTCTGAATTTGATGCAAAGAATTCTATACTGATTGCGGTTTTCCATGTGAAAGAAGCTTCATTTTTGAACTAATTTTTTTCGGTTATGACTTCCTGAACCACAACGTCTCCATCGCCTAATGCTTCAACCATTTCTTCAACAAAATGGTCTGCATAGAACTTGATATTGTCCAGCTTTTCGGAGGGATTGTGATCGTTGGTGACCTCATCAACAGCCTCGTCTGCTATTTTCTTTCTCATCTCATCCTTTAAAAGTAAGTGTCGAGCTTCTTCGACACTCATCAATGGGTTCTCAGTGGTCACGCTGAATGCATGAAAGGCTGTGAAGGTGAAGCCGATGGTGTGTGTGTACTTAGCCATGGCCTGCAGTTCGAACACTGATAAACCCCATTCTTGATGCCTCGGTGTCCGATTGCTCTCGTCGTGCTGATCCACAAACCTTGGTGATCAGGCGTCTGAGCTTGTGGCAACGAACTCAGCCTCCTGTCGCCATGATCGATGCCGTCTACATATCCAGCAGCTAACTCACGACGTCTGCCTCTGAGGCTGCTTTCACCACTTCCAGGTCATCAAACGACGTCGGCTTCAAATGGTCAATGAAATGAATGCGGGCAGCATCCGATTTGATCCATTCATTGAGCTGTTCTCTGCTCTGAAGTTCGGGGACATTCAAATTCACTGTGATGGTGGCGAGCAGGGTTATTTTTTGTGAGTAATCCATTGTTTGAAGTTTAAAGTTGAATAAGTAGTGCGCGAGCGAATAGCAAACTAGCGTTACAATTCTTCGATGTAGTCTCTTTGACTATAGTCATATAATCTGGCTGTGCAATTAGTTGCAGGATGCTGTTTGCACTTTTTGAATCATTCCCTTTGGCTTTTGCTGAGGATGCTTCGCTGCAAATATTTCCCCTAGCAAGGCTTTGTATTCTTTTCTTCTTGCTAAGTAGGTACCCTAGAGCTCAATGAACTTGCTGGTAAGTTCGTACCTATTTGTTTGTTTTTAATCTCTGCTTCCTCTTAGGATTAGTGCATGTCGAGGATTGATGCATGACTGGTGAATGTAGATCATCATGACGGGTTTTTCTAGAACACATCCAAGATTTAGTGTTCATCACTTTCCCCTTAGAGACCGATACTCCCTCCAGGTGAAACGAGGCCCCTGGATGATCCGTTGAATAATGGGAGCCTTGGATTCAGACAAGGATGTGCTTGCGGATTTAGATCGCTGACCCGCTGATGCAATGATCCGTACCTTTTCATGGCCTCAATCCAATATTGGATGGGACTTGGAGGAGCAGTGATGAATGGGTTCCCTGCTCCAGAGGAACCATCCGATTGTGCAGCTGGTAAAGGGCAATAAAAAAACCCCACTCAAGGCGGGGCTGTTTGACGTGAACCCTTGAGCTCACTTTGTGTATGACAAGCCGCGATAGGTCAGTTGTGCCTTCTTGGTTGCATCAAAACAAGCACCTTGAAGTTGCACATACTTCTTGCCGCGATAGGTCAGTGTCATTTGAGGTTCCTCAGAAATCCAGGTCCCCGTTCCGTGGCCTGGCGAGTCTGCGCCTCACAGATGTGAGGTGAACGTTGTATGTAGCTGTTGCTACTTCACCTTTATAACCATATGAGCAGCCACTCAGTAGTTCATAGCGATACAAGAGTGGGATTGGATTTGGAAATTCGTATGTGGTTAATTCAGGAAAATAAAGCCCCCTCGCTTGGGGCGGGGCTAATCGCACTCACTCAAATGGATGCAAGCCGTGATCCTTTCGGTTAGCTGTGAGCGGCGGCAGCAGCTTGAACTCCAGGCCACATGGCTGAAACTCCTTATCAGAGACAACCGGGGTGACTTCGAACTGGAGTCCAAAGCCCTTGATCCAAGGGGCGAGATGAGTCCACACCTTGCCGATGTCGCTGGCAACAGCAATCGCCATACCTCTTCCACCAATTGGCTCACAGACTCGATATTTCAGTTCAAAGCCTTCAAAACAATCTCAAGGCCCACCAGAATTGATGTATTCAGCAAATGGAGTGCAGGCTTCCCAAGACCCTTCAACGGTTGGGAAGCTCCAGACAATCAGATAATGCTGCATGGAGGTTCAATAAAATCTAGTTTTACCAGATACTCAAATGACTGAATGTTGTTGATCAGACTGAAAGATCTAAAGGCTTCCCCCTAGTTGCCTAGCCATAAGCCTTTCCCTCTCCACTTCCAGTAAGAGGAGCACCATCCTTGTTTTGGTCAGCCAGTAAGTGTTTTTCGAAAAGCCTGAAATCCTGCCCCGTATAGCGATTCTAGGGTGATCACGGCTTTTTGTATTCGGATTGGGACGTTCCTATCTGCCACGCCCAAAGTGTTGATATGCCAGCGCCTAATACACCAATATAGCTATTGAGAGCCGAATGGTGCTTGCGATACTTTTTGCGAAAAACAGTAGTTATTCGCACCACGGTTGCCCCAGGCCAACCTCTAGTCCATGTGGAGAAATCTTGTCCTGATGGAAATCCACACAGCCGATGGCGAACGCATTGGCTCTATCAGAGAAATATGTTCGGGACTAACCGACAAAACACCTGAATTCCTCGAGAGTTTTACAAGCGGCTAAGAACATGATGTCCAGAAGCACTTGGCTGAAAACGCCCACTCGGTGCTCGGCAGCCTCTACTTGGCGGTCCTCTCACCAGCCGGCGATAGAGGTGCTGACATCACCTTCTGAGATCGCTTCCACAGAGTCCTCATCTGTTCCCAGGGTTATCTCATCATCTCCGATGTAATTCAGTAGCAAGTTGTTGACAACCTTTGTACACCCCATTGCGAAAGGGTCTGTGAACACTGACCACCAGTTCTCCCGCAATGTTTTTGGCTCATCAAGTCCAACCTTCTTACGGTAAAACACCTTCAATTCAGACGGAAATTTGCAAAGCCTGTTCCAGATGTTGGCTGATACAGCTTTAAAGTGGTCATTATCAAAAAAGTCCGTCAGCCACCGTATTAAAACAACTCTTGCTCTATATCTAGATTGATTCACTCATTTGTAGAAAGATCATGGTTTCGAAGTCTTTTGCAATTGCCGCTGCGACCGTACTGCTTTGTTCGGGCCATGCACTGGCATCATCCAAGCCAGTTGTAGAAGAACTTTTCACGGCGAATCGAACCCTCGGAGGGAGAGTTGTTGTGTATCCCGAAGGAACCCCAGAGATGCGGGTTTATCGGATCACTCTTCCTGTTGGGGCCAAGATTCCATTGCATATCCATCCTTCGCCAGTTGTGGTGATGGTTGAGCAGGGAACACTACGCAATGTAAGGATCGTCGATGGTGTTGAGGTGACTGACACGATTAAGGCAGGAGACGGCTTTCTTGAAGGTCACCCGGGTGAGCCACACTATGTGATCAACACAGGAACTGAACCAGCCATAAGCTTTGTCACTTTTGCCAGTGTGGAGGGAATGCCAAACATGGTTCGTGTTGAGTGATCAAGTTTCGAGCTGACTTCTATGGCTTTCTTTACGGCTCTATCGAGTTCCCGGATTGTCTCCCCGCTGTATAGAGAGATCATATTTATCTCATCAATTTGAGGGTCAGCAAGCGTAGCGCATATGTTTTTCGTTGCCATTGATGACTTTTCATTAGAACATGCTCCTGTGATCATCAGACTTCCTCTACTTGTGTTAGAGCTTTTGAAAGATGTTGATCAACTGTGATGAACTGATTGGCAGGTGATGATGCCAGCCATTCCAGAGAAGCTGACAATTAGAGGTTCATTGCATTGTTATCTGACCATTTCTGGCACAGGGAAGCTTTTGCCAATCGCTCGAACACCTAGTTCTATTTTATCTCTAACGATCCATTGAGCAAAAGTGTTGCTGTTTGGACCTGGCCAGTATCTGTATTTTCTAATGAATGGATAGGTGCTTGGGGATGATTCAATCTTTTCAACCATTAACAAAGCATCACTCCCCTCCCATTGCTGTATTAATTGAGATTGTCCATTGCCCACTCCCTGATAGGGATCCAAAAGATTCTTATGGAGGTGCCCCCAGCAAGAGTCATTCTGGTGAGGATGTTGCCATACTTCCCAACGATCACAAGTCTGGTATTGCCTTCCCTCAATACCACGAAGAACAAGCAGCCAATAATGATCTGCAACGATGCCGGTTAATCCAGGAATCTTGGCTGCCCGAAGCTCAACCTTGTGCATTATTCGTGTCATATAGAGCTAAAGGCGAATGCACAGAAATGTCTCTGATAGACGAATTGTTCTTCAATAAAAACCCGCTATGCGCTGAAGCTTAGTTATTCATCTGGCTGGTTCAATGCCATCTGCAAGATGCCTAGATCGACTAGCCAGCCATAGACGCAAGAGATGCCGGTATGGATCGCTTGACGCTTGAGATCAGAGAAAGAATGCCCCGAATAACATTCCAATGATTAGCCCCTTAGCCCATACAAGAGCTGCCATCTGATAGTTGCCAAGTCCAAGCTTACTTTGAATCCAATAGTAAGCATTTCTATCAGCGAAGATAGTGGCACGGATGGGCTTAATAATCCAGTTCTTTATATGCTTGTTCACTGAACCTCAATTGATCTCAATTGGTGGATTATCCTCAATCCATAACCAATGTCAATGCAATTGAATAAAAGCTTCTTGCCTCTCATCCAAGTCCCTTGACCTGAAGATCTCATTCCTTGACCCGCACCATGCATGTCACTCTTCTGATTCTTCATCACCGCTCTCGAAGAAAGGGTCACTAGCGCCTGGCTGATCGTTATCCAGCACAAAAGCACGAGTTACATCATCGCTTTCAAAAGCCAGAAGCCCTTGGTCTGGATCTACGGTCCTCATTTCGGGATGGTCGTTAACCAAGAGCTTGTTGTTTCTCCACCTTTTCCTAAAGCCGAGTACTTTTTCCGTTAAGTGGACGAGCAGTGCAATGTTGCCGAGCGCAAGGGCTAGGAACATCAATGCCTGCATCGATAGTTAGATCAATATCTCTATTTTAGTAATGCTTCAGGTTCTTGCATGTATCAATGATGGCGATAACCCATTCAACCCCGCTCACTTAATGCTGCCTTCCTTTACTATTGTCTTCTGCTCCTGTTGTTTACGCTTCAACAAACAACACGCTTTGTGGCAGGGCTTTTTAATGTTAATTTGAGAAATGGATCGCGACAGCAATGCGCTCTCTGGTAATTTCAATGGGGTTTTGTTTTCAGGGGCATTGAGCTCAGAAGTATGCTGCGCTACCAATGCCGAGTCTTAGGCATATTTACTGTCTGTTTTTGTCAAATCTCAAACAATTGACAAGCGATAGCTCGCTTTAATAAGAGAAATTCATAAATCCATGTCCTCCTCATATCCCGATGCGTACCGACGCGCTCTTGATCTGTTTACTGAATCTGTCATCAAACCAGACCATGAGTTAAGAACAAATGCAGCGTATGGGAATTGTTATGCAGAGCTTATGGAGGTTCGTCAACACTGCCTTGCGTACTTGAACACTCTTAAGGAGATTCATCAAATCGAGTTCGCAGATGAAAGCGATGAAATTGAGGCGAATAAAACATTGATCGCTAAAAAGCAATCGATGCATATGGCTTTCTCTCATGGCGAAATGATGTAGGAAGCTAATTGCAACCTAGGTTTCAGAGCTAAAATTTAGTCGGCATAATATGCTTTATGCATAGATTATGGAAATGGCTATGTAGTAATCCCGTTCGTGGTAGTAGGCATCAGAATACGCATTTCTTCAACCTAATGCCTTCAGGAAATCCCAGCGAATAGTTGATGACCTCCTTTGCGACGTCCCATTAGCTTTGACGCTCCTAGTGTCATTATTAGCTCCAGATGCAGAGCTAACTTCATCTGAGTTTCGACGTTCACGAAAATGCTGTGATGTTTAACATCGGAATTGATAGGGAAGATCATGACGAAATGCTTGCCTTCAGCTATGAGGAGGACTGATGCCTGATGCAAAGGCTGACAAGCTTTGGGTGGAAGCCACAGACGTGATGCTGCTGATGCGCCTTGTTCAGGCCCTCGGATTCCAGTCTGATGGCTGTACATGGCAGCTGGCCAAACAGCGTGGGGATAGAGCGATCCGAGGCATGGGATCAAAAAAGTTTGCTGAGGTTGTTCAGGAGCTGGTTTTTCTCGGCTATGGGGAAGTGAAGATCGAAAAGCCCCTCACCTATCGATCTCTGAAGGAGATGGCATAAAATAAGGTCTCCTTCCACAGAGACCTCGGTATTAAATTAGAGCCTCTTCCCAGAGGATTTGATTCGCGGATCCCGTCCAAGGAACGCTTTTCATACCGTGAGATTTCTGTAACGGCTTGTAAGGTTCAGCGTTGTGGCTGTTGGTTCAACTTGTAGATGTTAAGAGCGAAGCAAGCGGTCCCGAAGCTCACGAGCAGAACGAGAAGATCTTGTGTGGTCATGGTTTGAACCGATAAGAGTGTTTCTGGCTGAGACTCAGCTTTGAGCTGCTTTTGCTTTTTTTACGACTGGCAGGTCGGAAGGCTGGGCAAGGATGTAGACGACAGCAGCAGAAACAACTCCGGTGAAGGCGATCAAACCAAAGATGGCAGTGGAATAGTCAGTCATCGATAGCGCTTATGAACTTATGTAACAGACTCTAGGGGATCTGGTGACGCTTTGTAAAGCATGCTGAACATTTGCCCGCTTCTTGCTTGAGTGATCAGGCATAAAAAAAAGAGGGAGACGAAGCCTTCTTTGGAGGTGTGTGGAGCCCAACCTTGTGAGGAGTTGGCGAAGCACATGCTGAGCAGGTTGCGTAGGTCAGTCAACTAACTGCTATGTCGGGACTTGGTTAGTGGGATTTCTGAGGCATGATTGATCTGTGAGGAGGGCTTCTTCACGGAGTGGAAACAAGGCAACACGCCCAAAGAGAAGTCGAGAAACCCTGCCTTTGGCGGGGTTTTCTTTTGGCTTTCTTGCAGCGTGCCAAGAGCTATTGAGAGCATGCACGATGCTTCCGTTGCAGACGAGTGACTGCTGTCCTTCAACGGGGGTGCGGCCAACTCGGCATCATCAGCTTGCGCTGACAAGCTGGGCTGATGAAATGCTTTTTGCTTCTTCTTTCGCTGATCGGAACATCAGCACTGGCTCAGAGTTTTCAGACGATTGATCGGGTTGATGGTTGGTTGATTGAGCGCAAGCTTGATGGCGAACAAAATCACGTTTGTCGTGCATCTCTACCTGGCGGTGGATCGTGGTTCTCTGCGCGGGTTCGCCTGGATCGCACTGACGCACTCGTCGTCCCAAACGGTTTGACTCCGCCAAACAAGGCATCGCTGGATTCGGCACGTGAGGCACTTCATCTGTGCCGATCAAGCCTTCTTTATTTTTAGGGAAATTTGAGTTGGTTTGGTTGAGCGCCCAGTGGGGACTTATGGAGGGACCGTGGTGGTGATCAGGATTTCCCGAAGATCTTCTCCAGGACATTCCGATCGTTTTGGAGTGAATTGGCTCGCATTGGCTTTGAAGCCCCCATGGGTCTGGGCTGACGTGGTCGATTCAAAAAGACTTTGCTGAGCCACCAAACCTGGAGACCGAGAAACAGGATGGCAACTAGCCCTAACTCAAATGCGCCTTGCATTAGTAGTGCTTCCCACGGTTTTCAATGGCGTCTCGTTTGAAGCAGTCCAACTCTTCCGTGGTGTGCAGCGGGGGCTTCTGCGTTTTGCCTGTCAGTCGCTTAAGGAGCCGCAATAGACGTTTCATCTCGTCAGTATGGCTAGGTCCTTAGTGATCGGAGTTGTCGTATCCGGCCTACTTGCGGTTAAGGACCTTCCAGCCTGCCCAGATGATCGTGGCGAGGACGATCCACCCGAAAATGGCTCGGAG
The DNA here is from genome assembly GCF_014279555.1 of Synechococcus sp. SYN20. NCBI lineage: Bacteria > Bacillati > Cyanobacteriota > Cyanophyceae > Synechococcales > Synechococcaceae > Synechococcus > Synechococcus sp. SYN20. Next base: position 1,048,367 of record NZ_CP047959.1, read on the forward strand.
CAGCACTAAACCAATCAAGAGCACCAATGTTGTGCCAGCAACTTTTTTGACGATCGCTTTGCTGCTGTCAGACATGTACTGCCAGCGAGGAATCAGAGCCATGGCGCCACCGCCATCCATCTCTGACATCGACGAGGAGTCGATGTCACGGCTGTTTGTTCCAGTGATGGAGTCACAGGTCGCTATGCATTTCAAGGCAAACAAGACCTCAATGATCCTTAGCTAAACCTGCTGTCAAAGCATGTAGCGCTGAATAATCGCCTGCATCAAGGGGGGTTCCTTGCGCACGTGTCAGGAGTTCAACCAACCCCGCGAGCGCCTCAGCATTCACTCCAGCCAGGGTCGCCTCACGTACAAAAAGCTGCAAGTCTTTGCGCAGCAGGGCGGTACTGAAGTTGGGATTGCTGAAGTCGTTCGAGCGCATCCGGTCGAGCTTTTTGTCGACGGTTGGTGCATAGAGGGCTGATGGGCGAAGCACCTCCATAAAACGTTCAACCTCTAAGCCTGAGGCTTGAACCAATCGCAGTGCCAAGGAATAGCCGTGGGTGAGGCTGGCAATGAGCTGGTTCGGAGCAGCAGACAGCAGTCGGTATGGAGGTCACCCAGCTCAGCAATCACATCTGCACTCTCGGGCCCGTCACGCAACACCATGATCACGGCTTGACAGCCCTTTGCTGCTTCATCGAGGTTTTCGATCAGCGCAGCGCCCTGCTTCAGGAGCGGCTCACATTTTTCTGTGGTTCGGTTCCAGATTTTCAACGTCACTCCCTGCTCGGGCAGACGGCGGCCGATCGCCTCACCGAGCAGACTGGTGCCGAGCAACGCCATAGTGGGCATTAAATCGAAATTGTCGAACTCGTTGATCATCACCCAGCTAGGGCTGCTACATGAGTAGAGACTCCGGCTGAGCTGGTTTCAATCATGTGATCTGCGCCAAGGATCATTTCTTTGTTGTGTTCAAGGAGTTTCTGAGCGATACCAACTGGTTCCCTTCCCACTCTGTAAAAGGGACAAGTTAAATGGTTCAAAAATAAGGCTGAAATCCTGATAGAAGTTGGCGAAGGCCTATTTGCTTGGGTGTATTAAATAGATCAGTATGTTGCCCTCATGGGTAGGTTTTGCAGCGATAGTTTTTCAATCAAAACAGGTTGCTATTCACTGCAAGCAGTTCTCTGACTACGATGGCCGCAGTTAAGCGGCTTTTTGAAGTGCCTATTCGTAACACCGTAGTCGCAGTTTTGCTTTCCTTGCTTGCGCTTTTATCGGCTGGTTTTGCTGCTCCTGACCTGAATGATTTCAATAGCGGTGCTGAAAAGCTTGGATCAGGTGACTATCGAGGAGCACTTGTGGACTTCAATAAAGCAATAGAGCTAAATCCGGAGGATCCCGAAAGTTTCTTCTATCGTGGTCTTGCAAAAGCAAAATCAGGTGACTTTCAGGGTTCTATCTTTGATTACGATGAAGCAATTAAACTGAATCCAAACAATCTTGATTCCTACGGCAGCCGTGGAATTGCTAAAGCAAGATTGGGTGACCTTGATGGTGCAATTCAAGATTTTGATAAGGCAATAGAGGTTAGCCCGAAGGACGGGAATGCTCATTTCAATCATGGCATTTCAATGGAAATGTCTGGTGATATGAATGATGCGTGTGTTGATTGGAGAAAAGCATTAGAGCTGGGTCATACTCCTGCTGCTAAGTTTTTAGACAAGAATTGTCAGTAATTCGTATTTTGTTATTTTGGTAAGAATGTTATCTTCTGGGACTGATTTTTGCTGTCTGTGCGAGGTCTATCCCTTCCTATGATTAATTTTTAAGGATGCATAGAGAGGAATTAGTCGATTCACTATGTTGTTCGCTTCCATGTCCAGAGATCGGGTTGATACGAGCTTGTTCGTGGCAGGGCTTGGTGGTATTTAGTTTTGAGATTGATCAATATTTTGCCTTTCAACCTGCTGTTGTTGAGCAAATGTTTAATTCTGAATTCCTTTTTCAGGCCATTGCTGATTGAATAGTTGATAATTTCGTGATAAAAGCAATCCTGAGCCCAAGGCGACAAGAGCGATGACGATCAGCTTTAAAGTTACTTTTTTAGGTATAAATATGCTTGCATTTTGATCTATGAGGTTTTTGCTGAGTTGAGCTCTTCGATCTAAAAGCTCTTTAATTTCGAGGCTAAAGATCTCTTCTTCGTTGTCTAATCGATCCATTGTTGATGTGAAATTAGCCTGATTATTTTTGATACCGGCAAGCTTGTTGGCTGCATTCTTTCGTAGTTCTACCATCGCTTCAATGTACGATTGTCTTAAGTCTTGCTTTTGATCAATGATTTTTTGAACAAGTTTTTCTTTTGTTTTTATCTGCTGGTTCAGGGAAGAAATATTTTGTTTTGTGCTAAATGGTTTTGCCTTCTTCCCTGTCATCGATGTGCTAATCATATTGAACGAAGTATAACGCTCTTAAGATGCTGATGAGCTTAGTATCAAGACTTAAGTTGTAGCTTCTGCTCCTAAGCATGTGATCTCTTGCTGATTAAACTAAATCAAGATCTAAAAGTCTGAACAGCCATGAAAGTTCCTACGTTTCATGTCTTCATCAATTCGTCCTTCTCAGTGGCATGATTTCTTCTACCTTCAGCAACAACAACCTTTTCTCCTATTCTCCACATTGAGGAGAGCGGAGGCTCTTTTGGCCCGCTACCGGCAGCGGGCCTATTAGATCAAGGCCTTAATCATTATTTTTCTTTGCCAATAGCCTGTAATAGCTTTGTGAATGGTGTAATGAGCAACGAGACACAAACCCATGAGCATCGTTAACCAATAAAAAAGAACGGCCACATTCTCATGACCGTTCCTCTTATCAAGAAGCCTGAACTCCCCAGTCATGGCTTCACTTCAAGGATGCCTTATGGATAAAGGAAAGTCCGTAGTGATACATACTCATTTTGGCCCGCCATAAAAAAAGAACAGTCGTCCTCTGCTGACTGTTCTTTTCAGCGAGCATGGGGGTGCTTCACCTTGCTATCAACTTGGCAACGAAGGATGTAGGCGTCAGTAGTGAGAAGTGCTTATTTTTTATAAAAAAGCCGCCCTGTCCAGGAGCGGCTTACTGCATGCGCCACCAAGTCATCCAAACCGGGTGCTTCACCATCAAAGCGATATGAAGGTTGATCGTCAGATCTAACGGCACATTCTGATTGAGCACTTGTTGCTATATGACGTAGCTAATGAAGTACGCGTAGCTGTTATGAAACCCAGGAAACAAGTTGGCCATGAAATCAGCGCTGCATTAGACGGAAGGTTCAACATGCTGGCGTGCGTGGAAGACCAGCAACTAATCGACGGTTGATTTGCAAGACCTCGATCTTAAATCCAGGTCAGTGCTTATGCCCGCCGTGATCAGTCTCACTAGGAGCATCTTGCCAGATCATCCCATCATGAGCCATTTCATGGATGTGATGACTGAGATGAAATGAATACCGGTTGTAGCGATCACGACAAGCGATCCCGTTTTGATCAGATCAAAAACGATTGGAAGATGCGCTCGCACCATCTCGCGAGGTGTGAGCTGCTGTCCTTCGTGATCAGCCATAGCTAGTAAGTCAATGCTCTCTAAATATCCATGCTCCGTTAGGGAGATCACTCCTTAGGGCTCTTGCTTGGAATTCTGACGGTTGGGGTGGTGGTGTGCGTGCGGGCTCGTGGTCTGAGAACTTCAGTGTTTAGGGAATGCTTGCTGTCACAGGTTTTAATAGCAGCCAATTGCGCAACATTATGAGCATTTCTGATGATTTATCTGATGCTTTGGCTTTGTGGATTGGTGCTCCGCTTGATGCCGGTGGGATATTATTAGTTAGCTCACAGCAGCTTGAACGCAAAGCCATGAAAACAGCTTCAGTAAAAATTGTGTGATTTCACTTCTTGCGTTTCAAAGTGTAACAGCCCCCATGATATCCAGTAAATGGTTGAGCGAAGGTCATTAGTTCCCATCCTTGTTCTCCTAGCTCGTTCATAACCCCCCCCCCACTAATGTGAAGCTACGCTGGTTATGGTGAGAAATTAAATGTTTAACCTCGAGCCATATTCTTCGATTTTACCAGTCCAGTCCTTTCCGGCTGGGATGAAGCGTAGCTGCGGGTATTCCCAAGCTATCAGAATATTCTGCAAAAACTAAGTTTATATAAAAATGATGAGTAGAGCGTAGATTGATTAATGTCGCGATTAATAAAAATTGATCTGATTGGTATCATTATTCTCACGATTTGCTTGAACCTTTCCTAGAAGGAGTGTTGTGGCTATCGCTGTGATTTCAGGAATAAAAAAAATTGCCTGGATTTGCTTATAACGGAATTATGTGCGTATTAATTGCAGGTGTTGACCAATCTTGAGTCTTGTCGTTGGGAAATAGCATCTGCCAAGTATTATCTAAAAGCTTGCATTGGACTTAGTTTACATCGTGGATAGTATTCGTATCTCTTAGAGCTTAAAATTAATCTCTCCAAGTTGGATGTCCATCGCTTACAAGCACTCCTCGATTACTCCATAGAGCCTCAGGCGAAATCTGAATGCCATGTTCATATGCCAATTTTGTTGCAGAAGAACTGGTAGGTTCAAGTCGCATCTGAGCGGCTAAGTTGTCATCCTTTTTGAGTAGTGCCTTAAGCATGGAAAGGGCGTCACTGACTTTCGAAGACATTTTATTCACGATCAATTATCTGTAACTTAGAGCAGGATTTAAATTTTGCCATGAGTGCTATTTCTGATTTTACTCTCAATAGATGGTTATTATAAGTATGTGAATTTCCTCAGTTTATTTAGCTGTTGTAAGTATGAATACCCAATAGGATATGGTATCCCGCCTATTGCTATGCCCTGATGGGTACGGCCGAATTCAATGAGATCTCGATTCCTATGTGGATGAACCTCGGCTTCACTGTTTGGTTCACCAACTGAATGTCCCCATATAGGGAGGGGTGGCTTTGTCGTTTTCATTATTAGTATAAATCGTGTCAGTACACATTAAACTTAAACTTCTCATTCGGAACCCATGGGTATTTAAATTATTAATGAGCCACATAAGCTATTTCATCAACTTGCATGTGAGATGCGCCGTTCATCGATTCGGATCAAACGAAAATTTACCTTTTTGATCAATAATGATCAGTTAAAAATAGTATATGAGGTCTTTGGCTTAGTGTTTTAACGATCAAGGTATAGCGTCATCGTCAGTATTAATATTGTATTTTGGTCGTTATATATTTCTTTGATGATCATCATTTCAGTCTTTGAACCACGTCAAAGAAACATAATCCGTGATTGCGGGCGTTATCTATGCATGGAGTGTATGTCTTGGCTGGTTTATTCAAAATGTTTATACATAGTAGGGCTCAGAACACTTCTCAGCAATTTTATGATTTGGGCATCTTGGGGCAGCCGATTACCCGTGCGGGGGATTTCTCAGCAGGAAAGCCAACTCGGATGGTAGATGAGGAGGTTGCGGTGCTGCTTGTTACTCAGCTTCTTGGATGAATGTCTTTAGCCTCTTGATCAGCTCAGGATTTACTTTGCCCCTAAATTGTGAGTCGGTCGTGTGCCGAGAGCCATCCGTCAGCCACTTGACCAATTCACATGGGTCTGACCTCTGCTCACCGTCGATGTCAATCAGACCAGCACCATGCTCAATTGCCTTTGTCAGCCATTCTTCTGAGGCTTGCCCTTTGTTGCCAAAGACCTCGACAGTGAATGTGACTGGGATGGTGATTTCAGTTTTCCACATCCCATCACATCCAAACTCTTGACGGATATGGTCGCTCTCTTCGAGCCTGGGTCTTGAGACTTTCATCGATCAGTCGTGGGTGTCTGCGTTTGCCTCATCATCATCACCGACCCTGAGCTGTTTGGCAGTTTCCATGCAGTGCAAGATCGCGCTGGTGGAGTAGTTGTCGCTATGGATTGGATTCCCAGGCAAATGATTCAATGAACCTGCCAAGAGTGAAATTTTATGGTTCCACGTTATTCAGTAAACGTGAAGAGCTATGCGGGACAGGAATAGATCCTCAATAGCCTTCCCGCATCAGTTCTTTTCAGGCCGACTTGACGGCAGCCAGCCTCTGCAGGAGGTGTTCTTCTGCCGATATGGATTGTGTCGTTGTCGTTTGCGCTTGACGCTAGAACAAAAATGAGTGCTGCTAGGGACAGCAGAGCGGTAAGTGCTAATCGCATTGTTCTGTTTGCTATGTCATGATTCTGTCGCTTTCAAGATAACCACTGTTATTTTTGTGACTGCATCTTTTAAACCAGATGCGAGTTTTGATTGAAGCTAGTATGATAAAGAAGATTCACTTGTTAATCATAATTGAAGGATGCATTGCTACTCCTCTCAACGTGAATGGTCTCGACCGAAAACCTGTATCTCTTTCTCCAGCAATCTGTGACGAGCCTAGGCTTTTACTCAATAGTCTCAGGGTTCATGAAGCTTATTATATTTCCAGGTTGATGTCTAATATCATCATTCTAACAATGTTGAGCCAGAATGACTAAGTAGGTCTCTCTCTTGCCATTGCTGATGCCCTCCAAGCCCCGAAACCGAGTTGGTGAGGTTTATGGAAAGCTTACGGTCGTCGGTGCTTCAGAGCGTCGTACCAAAAGCGGAAATGCCTATTGGTGGTGTCGATGTTCTTGTGGTCAGGATCGTGAGGTTCCAGGTGACAAGCTCTCGCATAATTCAGCGCGTAAAAAACCCTTAGTGACTGCCTGTTTGGATTGTTCTCGAGAATTTCAGGTTGAAGGTGTCTGTGCCAAAAATGACCGTGAGGAGCATCAGCGACGGATTGATGCGGAGCAGCGTCGATCTCTACTGAACGGTGTTGTTCCAGATGGATGGTTGTCTCTGCCGCTTACAGACGCCCATGCAAGGGAGTTGGGGCAGGTTCTGTTTTTTCGTGGCACGTTATGCCTCCGAGGGCATCTTGCTCCTTATCGAATCAATGGGGGTTGTCTGACCTGCTCTGGACAAAAGCCTTCTGCGTCTGTTTAGTGTTGCGCAGCATCAAATGATCTGTCCCGGATCGTGGTACTTATACCTAATTGGGCATTACTAAAAATTTCTATATCGCATTTTCTATGAAATTCACTTCTCTATTCGTGAGTTGGAAATGCAATCCTGGTGCGGAAGTATTCAGTGGAGTAAATCTCTTGATCAGCTGGGTCTCAGGCCAAAGAAGTGTGGTGCTCAGCCATTGATGAAGCGGAGGCTATAAAGAAGCCGATTCCAGCAGCCAAGGTTTAAATCTAAACTTCATGCGATTCGTTTTCATTCTGTCTGTACACTAGTTGTAAAGGACTTGAACAATTATCTTCTGTACTAATGTTCAATGCAAAAGATGCTGTCTCGGAGCAGAGGGTTGACGAAATCAATAATATGATTTGGGAGATTTTTGATACCTATAAAGATGGAGCAAGTATCTCTAGACAGTATCAGCTTTTCCATTACATGAAAGATTTGAATATTTAATTCCTGGCTAGTAATAACCAGTTTCGACTCAAGAACAAACTGCTAAAGCAGCAACTGCAAGACATTAATGATTTTTTAGCTGCTGATAGCAATGCTAATTATCTTCCTAATAGGATGATGATGGGTGAAATAATCTCAAAATGTCTGCCAATTGTGAACAAGTGCGGTGTAAATGATTTTGACGCTATGAATTTCCTATGTTGTTGACATTTTATTGGTGACCCTCAGTTTTTAGCTGTTCCTTGCTCATCTGCAAGCGATGTTAATGTCGATAGAAACAAGTGATGCTGATGACTTTTTGGCTTGTACTGGGTATTGAAGAGATTAGAAGGGAATTATCCGTCGAGGTTAAATCTGAGTTGATGGTCCCCCTGTTGGTTTGATAGTCGCTTAGGAGGTAACTCCCTGAAGTGCAGGCATCCATCTGATTCCCGTCATGCAGCGGCAAGTGATAGATCAGGTCCACCCAGGGGAATGAAGCTCTTGTTCCATCCGTTGTTCGTGGCAAATGAGGTGTGAGAGAGGCAGTAGGCGTGACCCCACCCACCAAAACAAGCAACCACGCCCGAAGAGGTCTCCCTCTCACACCGAAATCATAGACATGAAGCGCCTTAAATTCTTTTTCCTGCTGCGCTTAGCTTTTTCAGTGCAACCAGTGAACGGATGCTTCAGTACATCCTTTGCGCGGCGGAGCTGAATCTTGTGCTGGTTTCCGCCTTGATTGCATCCTTTTCAGACTGTTGAATTGCAATAGCATGTCAGGAGAGCATGTATCCCTATTCTTGATCTATACTTCTAGTCTCATTGACAAAGGTAATAGAGAAATAATGTTTCTTTGTTTCTCTAGCTTTCTTTGTGAATTAATCTGGTTATTTAGTCTTAGGTTCTGGTTTTTTGTTTGTATTCATAGCGTTTCCAATCACCGTCAGCGGAATGTTGTGGTTGGAGATATCTTCTCTCCGAGAAATCTGTACGTAGCAAGGCATTTAGTGCATCCATTCTCTGCGATCTATCTATCAAGGCTCTTATTTGGATTCTCCGTTGTTTCACGAGTTAAATCTTTAGGGTTCGCTTTTTGCTGTCTAGAGGGAGGTATAGCAGTTGCATTTGAACGCTAGGATCAATTACATTTTTCTACCCCTGGTCGACGAATGAGCTTGTAAGTTCTTGGTGTCTTCTTCATTTGGTCTTGATAGTTTCCTCGAATTTTGTTGACAACTTGGATTTACCATTGATATTAATCAATTCAACCTAGGGTATTATCTTTCTTGTTGATTACGAAATGTTTTGTCTATAATTTTTATTTAACATGGAAGCTTCGTTGAGATTAGGGCACAGTTTTAATCTATTTTGAGTGTAGTAGGCGAGTTTATGGGTATCAATTATTTCATCCATTAACAACTCAAGACATTTGGCTGGAGTCTAGCGTACCTTAAGCAATAGCTTATTTATAGTATTGCGAATACTGTTTGTGGGTAAATCTCTTTAGTTTGGTGTCAACGAGTTGTTTTGAATTGGCTCAATTATACTTGCATTAGTATTTGCATTGTATTTTGAACCTGATTCAAGTTAGAGGTATATACTTGGTTTTTGATTTGGAATGGCTATCATCAATTGTCATGTATTTTCTTCGTGTATGGTGTCGAGTCTTCCTGGTATAGGTATGTAGTAAACCTAAATCGCCTGATGTAAGTACTTGCTCAAATTACAACCTGATTGGTGCAAGATTTTAATGGCTTTCGGTATCTTGTGATATTCTTTGGTGTTGGCTTCGATTTTAAATTAGTCGCTTTACGATTCTACGATTATTTGTGAACTAATGTAGTGATAAAAACTAAATCGCCACCCTTGTTCCTAGTTGACATCCCTAGCTGCTCCAAGAAGCATTATTCTAATCATCGAATCCATCATTTGTGTCAAAAGATGATGTTGCTCTGTATACGCCTTCAATGAATAATTTAGAACTTTTTGAAATATCTACAGACATGCCAGCCTTGAATTGATAACCCCATTGGGAACGATTGAATGCTTTATGAGAGAGACCTGGATCGGAAAAATTTCGCACGTCTAAATTTGAATATTCTATTCCTGCTGCAAGGTTCGGTGTCCAATTCTCTCTACGTAAGATATCCCAATATCCGCTTAAGAAGGTTGACTGCTTTCGTACTTCTCCGCCTGAAACATAATCAAAATCAATATTTCTTAGGTTAGTGTATCCACTCAAGCGGCTTGCATCAAGTGCATAAGTTGCCTCGATTCTCAAACCATCAAAATTTACTCCTAATCCTAATTCTTCAGACACACAAGGGTTGGTATATTCTTCAAAAGTGCCTGCTTCTTCTGTATTTGTCCGTGTCATTGGATTATTGGCTCTAGCTGCACCAGTTAAATATAAATAGGGGAAATCCACATTTCTTTCATCTTCTGCGATGGCAGGTGAGCTGGCAAGAGAGATAGCTGAAGCCAAAAGCCCAAGGGAGAGACGATGCTGTATAGAGCGTTAACCTGATAGTTTAAGGATTACTTTCAAGTGTCGCTGTTGCTTGCTGCAGTAAGCAGTTTTAGATTTGTAACTTTGCAGTGAGCACTGATATGTTTTTATCCTGCTTGCTGAATACGCCAATAAATGTTTCAACATTAATGCCACTGCTGCTGGCACCACGATCAGCACCTTATCAAGGCTTGATTATGTCTCGCACAACGCTCTTTCTTTTGGATGTATGGGCTGAATGCTGGCTATGACAGCAGACCCATGAACAGTAGTGGAACGGAAACGGGCATTCCTACTTTTGGAACGTAGTAGAGCGCTTTCTTCTAGCAGGTGGCAGTGAATGCAGAAGCAGTCTCTGATAGCTGGAATTTCAATGCTTATGCCTTGATTCCCATTGGTGATACTCAGCAGGACCTCAACTGGTTCTACCAAGGAGGTTCGCTTGATACCTACTGGCTTGATATCGGCTATTTCATTACTTTTGAGCTGAATGCATCTGTTGGCTATTACTACCAGAAAGGTGACCTCGGTTCAGCTGATGGTTTAGGTGTTCTTGGGCGCTTGGCTTATGAGATCTCCAATGGCTTGGTAGCTGGAGTGAATATCTCCTATGACGAAGCATTCGATACCAGAGTTTCAGCCGATATTAAAGTTCGCTTTGGTGGTGCAAGTATATCAGCGTAGCGCAAAGAAGTACAAGAGAATCCTGTTATTAAAGCTGTAACATTATCACCAGGCAACAGGGTTGTGCGGGTTCACGATGATGCTTGTTCTGATCTAATCGGTTCCACTATCGAATTGCCCAAGATTTCTATAGGTCCTTACGCTTCTTTTACTTTTTTTTTAAAGACCTCAAGGACGCAATGGAGTATTTAGTCAAGGAGAATGATCTCCTTGGATTTTCAGATTGACGAAAAAAGACTTCGACAGTATACACAATATGATGATTTAGACTTTTTAGTCAGGCTATCTTCCAAGGCACCTGCATCAACAGGGGCTTTTTATTTCTTTATTCGCTCTAATAACAGCCCATGTCGCCCTTCAATACTTGTCACTAATTAATACCTAGCACCGCCACAAGCGGGCTTTTGCTGCAGCGGGGCAGACTTCAAGCTATGAGTATTCGATTTTGCCCCTATGGGATCAGATCAGTGACCGGTAGCCTCAAGTAAGCGTTTTGGGGCAGTTGGATCAATGGGAAGACCCTTGGGATTAAGCAGCCCGAGCTGAACAAGCAGTCCGGCTTGATCCCAGTAGATGTGCTCATAGGAAACCTTTTCATCTTGTAGTCCCACAATGACAACAACAGCCATCGTCACTTTCCGCCCTGTTGGTTCCACACTGGGGAGTAGATGACCAATCTTTTGGGTATGGGTGAATTTGATGACTACTTCATCCACTAGGCGTTTTCCATCAATAGTGCGTGAAATTGGAACAAACTCTGCATCTGGCGGGAAGAACTGACCTATGAGTTGTTCTGCGTAAAACTTACGAACACCTTCTTGACCAACACCACCTGATCCGGACCCAAGGTTGATTAAGTGAGGGTTCGCAACCATTGTTTCCATGGTGGCGTCTAAATCAGCGGCAAGCTCTGCCTGCATATGTGCCTCAAATAGTTCAGATGCATTGGAGTGCGTATCCGTCATCGTAATTTTTCCTCTTCATTGACTGTAGGGACTAAACAATGTCGCGCAGAATTTCACAGTGACAACTGCAGTGCCACGAGCGGGGTTTTTTATTGCCTACTGAACCCCAGCAAAGCTGAAACTCACTCCTGAAAGCCAGCTGATGCTTCTAGCGGCCCTTACTTCTGTCTGTATCGCCTCCTGCTACGACTGTGATATGTGCCGTACAAGCAGCGGAGACAGGATCAGGCTTGCCTGTATTGACACTCCAGAGCTGAGAGGCAAACGTGCTGATCCAGTCCCTGCAAAAGCAGCAAGGGGCTATCTACGAAACTTGGTTGTTGGGCGCAATGTCGGTATCCGTCGTATCACCACTGACGGGTATGGCCGCACTTTGCCTGAGTTGTTTGTAAACGGATCGAATGTCCAGCAGCAACTTGTCGCTAGTGGTCGTGCAGAGCTTTATTGGAAGTATGCGCACCAATGCCCTTGGACTAGATAGAAGGCTTTAGTGAAAGGAAGGGCTAAGAGGCCAGGCTCTTGAAAAGGAGGCAAACAAAATGACAACAGTGGATCCCCAGCAGCCAGTTGTAATTCTTGGAGGCTTCCTAATTACGGAAGAGGCTTATGAGCCGATGGCGCAATGGCTCAAGGACCAGGGAGTTCGTGATGTTCTGGTGGTTCCGATGTCGAAGTTGGATTGGCTTTTGACCGCTTGGGGGTTCGGATGGCGTCGCGTTCTTGACCGAGTCGAGGCCATGGTGAAACAGCTCCATAACCATTCACCTAAAGGAAAAGTCACCTTGATTGGACACAGTTCCGGTGGAGTGATGATGCGTCTCTATCTCAGCGATGCACCATTTCTGGGACGTGTTTACAACGGTGCAAAACGATGTAATCGCTTAGTCACACTCGGAAGTCCACATCAAGCGTTGCGTGCCACACCACTTAGAGAGATGGTGGATCGTCGCTTTCCCGGATGCCATGAACCGGGCGTCGACTACGTCGCTATTGCAGGAAAACTCGATTTATCGAGTGGTTTTGCATCTGCATTCAGCCAGCGCGGCGCAAAGGCCAGTTATCAAAGGGCTGCTGGCGATGAGGAGTGCATAGGGGATGGCTTGGTTCCAGTGCAATCAGCCTTGCTCAAAGGCGCACGTCATCTCATTCAAGACGACACTGCCCACGGTGGTTTATTTGGTGAAATCTGGTTTGCGTCTATTGAACGTCTTGAAGCCTGGTGGAAATTTGTATTGAGTGGTGAATTTTCAAAGGACAACATTAATTCTTAAATTGATTCACAAATAATAGCCATGCCAAGAACCTTCCTATTGCCAATATCAGCGAAGCCATGGGGCACACAATTGAGGTGCATCTTCATTATTGCTGCGGTGAATGTTTGATGTTGATCGCAACCGATCAGAAGCTAGTGATCATGTTGAAGTGGACGCTCCGCACCAAATGTAAAGCCATGCATCAGCAACCCACCATGCTCAGTTCGTTGTGGTGAGCTACTACCGCTTGTCAGCACGGCTTGGGAAACCCATTAGACAACAGCGGATGCTCAGGCATCTAGGCATCTAGGCATCGAGATGTGGATCAACTTGCAAAAGATCGGTTGGCAACGCTGCTCGTCTTCCAACTGAGACCTGACTTTGGGGAAGGTCTTGAAGCACGTTTCGCCCGATCAACCCGTCCAAAAATGATAAACCTCAGGCACAGTCTTCAGAGGCAAAGAGCAAGTCAACAGGAGATTTTGATAAGCAATGGGATTCCATTGCAGAAGTTGCAAACAAAACCATTGATTGCAGTGCTTGGTCAGCTCCTCTATGGACAGGTCAGTAGTGGGCGCTCTTGGCTGGAACTATTCAGATCGGCATGGAAGCACTGGACGCTGAAACGTAGAAGGTTTGACCGGATCTTCTCAATCGAAGATCAGTTTTCAGCATTACATATTTTTGAGACTGAGTTTTGACGTGTTTTCTAGGTAGCGATCTCGGTCCTCACCCTTCAAGTGGGGAAGAATCCATTCGCTATCCCATATTTCAACGATCCTGTTCTCGACAATCTTTGCTGGCAGGATCTCGGTTTGCTTCGTTCTTGGATCAACCACAACCACTAAACCCGTGCTGTGAAACCACTCATTGAACTTCTCTCGCTCTTCGAAGTTATCGAGCCTGAAGACCATGAATGCCTTCACCTTGGCGCTGGCCTCACGTGCCGTGTCTGTCCCAATGCTGTAACCGCGTCAATACGGATCAAGCTGCCCCCCTGTCACGTTCCCTCAGTCTCGACAGGCAGCTTGATCAGTTGTATCGGTCAGTGGAACCTTTCGGTCACTGATTTCTAGACGTTGTTTCCAGGTTTTTAGGTGTTGGTGGTTTCTCTAAAGATTTCAGCCGTTCACCTTGGCCGCATTCATCAGCAGGAAGATAAACGCCGCAGAGACTGGATTTACTGTTCGGGCGATTCTGTCCTTTTGCGTGTGTTTTGCAAGCAGACTAAAAGAGAGCACAAAAAAGCCGCCTTGGGGAGGCGGCAACTGAGCCCGTCATTACTGACGTCTCGGGTATCGGGGTGACAGGATTCGAACCTGCGACATCCTGCTCCCAAAGCAGTTGTATGACTAAGTGCTTGCTATCGATTTCAAAGCTGTATCAGGTTTTGTATGGATTTGACTTGCCTTGTCACGACCACATCAGTATGTTTTGCGTGCGTTTTGCGTGCATGTAGTGCCGCGAATTAAAAACGACTCTCCATGGGAAGCCACTATTCGCAAGCAGGTCAGATCCCTTGCCAAGGGCTGGTCTGTGCGCGAAAGCCCTCGTAGTAAACGTGTAACTGTGGAAGTTCGGCCCCCAGGGCTAAGACCACAAAACACAACGTTGAGCTTTGGATGGAATGAAATTGAAGCTGCTGATGCCTATATCCGCATTCGAAATATCTACGCATTAGTCAGCGGAGAGGGTTTCACTCTCAAGCAAGCTGCCGAGGTGGCAGCGGGTAAAGCCCCAAAATTTACAGAGGAGACTGATTGGGTTGGTGCTATGCAGCGTTTTAAGGATCAAAAGCTGCATCACGGCAACGTGATCAAACTCCGGACTTGGTTAGGTGGTTATGAGCCGGTGATTACGGATGCGATTGGTCTTCTTACTAGTCAAAGACCTCCTACTTCACCTGCGGATCTTCTTGACAGCTGCATTCGTGAGTGGGAGCCTGGTAGCAGAACCCGACAAGAGCGTGCTCGAAATCTCGCGCAATTTCTTCGTTACTGCGTCTCTCGTGAACGGTTTCCTTCTATTTGGCAGCCACCATCAAATCTGAAAGATCACATCGGGCGGAAGCCTGCGACAGCAGAGATCGGAGGAAGTGATCCAATCACCGATCAAGAAATTATCGACGTCTTGGCATCATTTCCCAGCGATGAAGCTGGTTATCGATGGGGTAACGCCGTAAGACTGATTGCAGAGCTTGGACTCCGCCCCGTAGAACTGAGGCACCTGAGCCTCAGGAGAGACCCAAAAACAAAGCAGACTTATTGGTGGTGCTCCTACCAGAAGCGTTCAGGCGGAGGCGTAACTAAACCTCGGAAACTATATGCACTTCCCTTGGTTAGTAATGAAGGTCTGATTCAGCATTGGAATTTGCTTGAGAAGTGGGAAGCAGGAACACTTGAGCTACCACCTATGGATGAGACATCGCGTGTGGCGCTGAATATGGCTCAGTACCTCAATCGTCGCGAAGCTTGGAAATCTCTCCTGACTGCTGCCGAGTCAAGGAACGAGAAAGTCACAAGCTATTCCTTTAGACACTCTTACTCCGTACGCGGACACCAGAGGGGACTTGATACCAGCCATATGTCGCTTGCGATGGGACACAACATTGAGGTGCATTGCCGTAGTTATCCGTGGGCGACTGAATCTGGCACTGAAGAAGCATTTAATCGTGCAATGCAAAACGCACTGCAAATTAGATAAACAGGCGAATTGCTTCTTAGATAATAATTTAGAGCTTAAATTAGATCCCATATTTGATTGTCAGCTTGTGCATTTGCGTGTACTGTCAGATCGGGACGCACATGCATCTGCGCCTTGAACATTCACTCTTGACTCAAAATGGTAGAGCCTAAATGGGTTTCACAGCGTCATGCTGCTGATTTTTTATGTGTGTCTGAGCGAACACTTCTTCGTTTTAGGCAAGCAGGCGTACTTCAGCCTGGCGAGCACTATCGGCGAAAGTTTCAAAGCGAGCGTTCAGGCGTCGTTTACGACCTTCTCTCGACTGAAGCTCAGCTGAAATCTCACTTTCAGAGAGATCATCGAATACTCGAACAAGCCTAAAAAAATCCCCCCTGCCTTGCCGGGCTGGAGGGATCGTTCATGCAAATTACACCCCCTTAATTCTAATGACCAACGGCATAGAAGACTTCTGGTCAGCACTTGAAATTGGTGCCCAAGAGGTGATTGAAGCTGATAAGGATTGGATTGAATCAGATGTCGAAATTCGTCTGATACGTGATCAGTTACGTGCTGAGTATCGACAGCGTTTTAAACGCAAATAGTTCGACTGACATGATCCTTCCCGGGTTCATAGGGCGCTTACTTAATCAACCTCAATAAATGACATGCGCTCTCAGACACTTGCGAGGCAAGACTTATGGACCACAAGTTCGACCAGCTACAGGCACAAGAGTTCTTAGGTGCTCTTGGTAAAGAGCCCGAGACCACAAGGATTCGAGGTTTCTATGAAAAAACTGATCTTCGAAAAGGTGGTCGCAAAGGGAATCTATGCCCGAATCTAATCAATGAATGGCAGGAGGATGGTCGTGGTGTTTATGTCGTTATTAACGAAGGAGGCGATAGGGACGAAGACATCACCCACTGCAATACATTGTTCAACGAATGGGATGATCAGCCTAAGGAATGGCAGAGAACAGCATGGAAAGCCCTAGGTCTGCCTGAACCATCAATACAGGCCGATTCAGGTAATAAAAGCATTCACTCCTATTGGGTCTTAAGTGATTCGATATCAGCTAAGCAATTCAGAGGGCTACAAACGCGCCTAGCTGAGTTCTGTAACTCTGACAGCACCCTTTTCAATCCATCACGAGTGATGCGCCTTCCTGGCACCTGTCGTGGTGATGGCAAACCTGTTCAGCTGATCAGTAATACGGGGTATCAATATGACCACGCATTTTTTGATCAACTGCTGCCACCACTTGAAGAAGTTAAAAAGGAGAAGAAGGCACGCCGGTATAAGTACGAACCAAGATCATTAGAGGAGATTCGCGATGCCCTAAGCACAATTCCCCCACGGGTGCCTGGTACTGGCACTTACATCCAATACCGCAACATCCTGTGGGGCTTGATCAAAGCTGTTGGAGAAGCAGGTGGAACAAAGGACGATGCAATTGCTCTAATGAAGCAACACAGCCCGCAGTGGACTGACATCGACCAAGTTGCAAACTCTGGTGGTGATTTAGTCAATGCAGGATCGTTCTGGTTCCATGCCCAAGAACACGGCTATCAGCTGAAGAACAACGCCACCTCATTTGGGCATCGGAAACAAGACCCCACACGCAAAGAAGTAGAGCAGCGCACCTACTTAGAGCTGCTTAATGAGCTTTTGGATGCCACGGTGCGGAATCAACCTGATGAGGCAATGCCACTTCGATCGGAATTGATCTCCAGATTTCGCGTGACCGGAGCCCAAGTAGAAGCCGCTTTATTCAAGATGCAGCAGCAGAAGGAGACAGGCAGTAAGACCAAGGCTCCTCCTGACTCTCTTGATCTGAGTCGTATCACAGGTCAGGACTATCAAGTTGATGGTTTCATCGTCCAAAACGATCAAACCCAAATCTGGGGCAACGCTGGTACCGGCAAAACGACAGTTTCCGTCGGCATATCCATAAGCGTGATTTACAGCGAAGGTTTCCTTGACCACGAACATCCGGCAAGGCGTGGTGCTGTTCTATTCATTGCTTCTGACAGCGGTGCTGCACCACTTAAAGGAGCGATTCAAGATTTCGGTGTAGCCGAGCGACCTGAATTCAATGAAGGGCCAGGCAAACGCTTTCATGTCTGGGCATCAGATCAAGATCAAGGCATGAGTGCTTGGTCTGCGGACCTACAGGGATGCATAAAGCTCCTCCATTTCGTTAAGGAGTACGGCATTGACCTGGTGATCATCGACAGCTGTAAGGCCGCTCTTGCAGGGACTGATCTCGAATACACCGACAACAAAGGTGTAACAGCTCTTCTGACGTTCTTTAAGGAGGTGATCTGTCCGCACACCACGGTTATCTGGGTCAACCATGACGGTGCAAAGTCACGAGGGGGTGACTGTCCTGCTGGCGCAAAGGCGTGGAAGGAAATTCCATCAACTGTGCATCACATCACGGTGCCGTTTGATGAGGAGACAAAGAGACCAGTCAAGAGTTATCGCCAATGGTTTGTTCAGAAGAACAGGCTTGGCGGCACCAGAGATTTTCTCTATACATTTGCCGATGGAGAGTTATCGGTCTTGAAAGGGCAAACAACTCATGGCAATTGCCATTCAGAGTTGGTGGAGGGGATGAGACAGAAATATCTCAGATCGGGCCTTGAGACATCAAGTAAGCAAGATCTTTATAAGGTTTGCCCCACGCATGGAGCAAAGACGGTCGCTAACACTCTGACCACAGCCACTAGGGCAAAGCACCCTGAGATATGCCGACGGGGTCGCGGTCTGTATGCATTGGCGCCCCGCCTTTTAGATGCTCTTAAAAGCGTGAGGTCTGAATCGGGAGGAACTTCTTCTAATTCAAGTTCTGAACAGGCTTCTAGCAATATCCCGTCAACTTCCCGACCACCTGAATCGGGAACTTCTCCAGAGTCGAGAGTTATTCCCGATCTTGACCCTTGGGAAGATATCGGGAAGAAGGCAAATCCCAGTCACACCAATGGATCTAATAGAAAGTCCTCCCAAGTTGAACCACATGTAAAAGGGCTTTCGGGAACTGCTGGTGCACTAGTGCCCAAGCCAAATCCCGTTCCAGTAGATGGGGCTTGCGCACCGAGCCAAACTGCGGACCTAAAAACAGCTACTAAAACGCCGCTTTATAAAACAAAATCTGCAGCTCAAGATGCATTGAAAATTGACATTGAGCCAGTTTTCAAATCCTCTTCAACTAAAAAGAAGGCCAAACTGGGGCACAAGTCCGCTGCGTTATTAACACCGCCTCCAGCTGTCATTGCACCAGTGCTGCGGCCATATTTAGGAGAGCCACTCCCTGGAATCGATTACGTCCACCGCGCGCAGGATCTACCGAATCCCGATGGCCTGCCGATGTTGTGTGGCTTCGACTTGGAGACCTGGAACAAGCGCACTGACATATGGCGGCACAAAGCTTCGTTGTTCCCATTCCTGGGCGGTGAAATCCGTTTAGCCCAGGTGTTCGATGGCACCAACACCCTGGTGATCGATGTGGCGTTGATCGGCCAGACAGCAATCGATTGGCTCCGCGTACTTGCCCGGGATTGCGAGCGCACCTTGGTTGGCCACAACTTGTTGTTCGAGGCAACCCATTTGATCGGCGCTGGGATTCGTCCGCTGTGCAATTGGTGGGACACGATGCTTGCGAGCCAGACCATTGGTGGCTTGAAGGAGGCCAACCTGCAGGCGGTGGCAAAGCACTACATCAGAGAGGACCTCAGCAAGATCGAACAGGCTGGTGATTGGGGCAATGCAATCACCGAGTCGAAACTGCGTTACGCGGCTATCGATGCGCAGGTTGTCTTACCTCTGCGTGAAGCGTTGTTAGCGGAGCTGGAAGCAACCAAGCAGGTGGAAGTGCACAGGCTGGACTGTTGCCGGATCAGCCCTGCTGCCGATGGGCAGGATCGTGGCCTGGCGATTGACTCTGCTGCTCTCGATGAGATTGAGGCGGCGGCAACAGCGGAATGGGATCCAAAGCGGACGCAACTCCACGCAATGCTCGGGCTGCCGAACCCTGAACCCACAGAGAGCCAGCCTTATGCCTCAACGGAGCAGGTGCACCCACGCCTAGTTGAAGCACTAGATGGTGAGCAACTCACCAAGGGTATGAAGAACAAGGAAACCGGCGAGTGGGAGGATCGTCCCTCTACAGAGAAAAAAGTTCTCCAGAAGTTTGCTGGCGTTCCTGTTGTGGATTTACTGCTGGAGGTAAGAGACCTGGACCGCACGCTGTTGGAGGTGAATCAGTTGCGCCGTGATTTGGAGTTTGCAGGTGGTCGTACTCGCCCCGATTACAGGCTGCTGGGGGCCAACACCGGCAGGATCACCACAAGCGGTCAGATCGGCGCAAAAGACCTGGGCACTACAGGCCGAGTGATTAATGGGAAGAAGGAGCGGATCACATCCGACTCTGAGGTTTACAAGACAGGTAAACGGAAGGGCTTGCCTCGGGAAATCAAGCTACCCAGCCAGATCGGTTCCAATTTCCAAGGTCTATCTTCCAGAGTGAAGCGCGCGCTGTGGACTGGCAACCCTGACTCTTTGCTGCTGGATATCGACTGGGGCAGCCAGGAGATCCGGTTGCAGGCAAGCCCGCGCCTCTACAACGACAGAGGCTTCCGCCGCATGATCCTCGACGGGATCGATCCCCATGCCTTGATGGCGTGCACGCTGTTCGACTTGGAATTGCCAGAAGACGGCATCGTGAAAAAGGATTGGGTGGAGAAAGCCCAGCGAAGTGCAGCCAAGCCAGCCAACTTTTCTTTGCCATACGGCTGCTTTGTTGCCTCTCTCCGCAGAGCACTCTCGGCAGCACAAGATGTTGCAGTGAGCTGGGAGAAAGCTCAGGCCGTTTACGACACCTGGCACGAGTTCCACCGCGAGACGTCACTGCAGATGGACCGCTTCGATCCCAAGAAGCCTGGTGGCGGGAACATCTACGAATGCCGCTCTCTGGCAGGTCGCAGGGTTTGCCTCTGGGGTCAAGCACCCAAGCCTGATGGCACGGTTCCCCAGTTCCGTATCGGCAGGACCAATGGCGTTAATTGGCCGATCCAAAGCAGCGGTGCAGACATGATGTCCGAGACCCTGGCAGAAATCTGGCCAGCCCTGGATCGATTCCCTGGCACACGCATCATCGGCTTGGTGCACGATGCCCTGCTGCTTGAAGTTCCTCGCTCTATGGCGGAGGAAGTGAAGGCGATTGTTGTCGGTGCAATGACAAGTGACCGCTTGCGTGATCGCTATTACGGCGACATTCCCTTGGTGGCTGATGCCAACTTCGGGGAGAACTGGGAGGTGGCTCACAACCCACCTGAGATGCCATAGATGCGGACTTAATGCTCCCTGAACACCTACAAAAAAGAGGTTTATTCTTTTAGTTAGACTGCAAATCCAACTGTCGTATCCCCATTAATGTCAACCCCAATCAATAGTTCTTCTTGAGGAATAAGAGCCGCATCAAGAAGGCTTCCACCACGAGGAATCAGAGCACCTTCTGCATTTATCGTCCATTTTGCATAGGTTTCACCATTTTTCCAGTACACATCAAAGTTAGATCCTGAAGTTGCAGCAG
This sequence comes from Synechococcus sp. SYN20, assembly GCF_014279555.1. Classification (NCBI taxonomy): domain Bacteria; kingdom Bacillati; phylum Cyanobacteriota; class Cyanophyceae; order Synechococcales; family Synechococcaceae; genus Synechococcus; species Synechococcus sp. SYN20. Next base: position 1,069,548 of record NZ_CP047959.1, read on the forward strand.
CAACTGCATTCCATCCGCCGCCTGGACTCAATGGCGATGCATCTAACCCATTGCCGTATGTAATAGGAACAATGTTGTCTGGGTCCAGTTGTATGCCATAACCAAATTGCGTCTCGCCAAGAGTTGCTGTGTTCGATACTGAAAGCGAGTTGAAACTAAAGCCAGTCAATGTGTCTTGGTTTAAGTCAATCCCTAATTGTTGTTCCTCAACGGCAAGACTAGAACCAGTTAATAGCTCGCCGCTGATCAATTGCCCTGTCAAATCAAGATCCCACTTGGCGATGGATGATCCATTACGCCAGAACAACTCAAGACTGGACTCTCCAGCACCAGCGGCCAGAGCTTGCCAACCAGCACCAGGATTACTGGTTCCGGCATAACCACCTGAAAATGAAATCGGTGTGAGCTCGCCTGCACCCACTTGAATGCCGTAGCCAAATCCTGCTTGAGCAATCAAGCCAAGATTGATGCCGCCATTTGAGCTAATAGGCGCATCACTAAAGCTCAGACCAACTTCACTATCACCAGTGATGTCAAAGCCAAGCCCCACTTCTGCTTGATACAGCGCTGCTGCACTCAGACCACGGCCAGTGACTAATTCACCAGCAGCATTGAGATCCCAGCTCGCATAGGTGTTGTTGGTGCTATTTCGCCAATACAACGTGGAACCTGACGCCGTTGGGCTAATACCAACAGCTGCCCAACCAGCACCAGGATTACTGGTTCCGGCATATCCACCGCTATAGGAAATCGGTGTGAGCTCGCCTGCACCCACTTGAATGCCGTAGCCAAATCCTGGTTGGGCAATCAAGCCGAGATTGATTCCGCCATTCGAGCTAATAGCTGCACCGCTGAAACTCAGAGCAGAGAAGCTCTGAGTTGCGTCGATTGAACCACCATTGCCATCAGTTACTGAATAGGAGAGATCAATATTTCCATAAAAGTCTTGTGTTGTTGTCAGTATCCATGTGCTATCACTGTTGTCGACAAGAGAACCAACGGAACTTTTGAGAGCAGTGACTGAAAGAGTGTCGCCATCGGGATCGCTATAACCCTGAAGGAGATCAGAGGCATTGATTGTGTAGGCAAGATCTTCTGTTCCATTGGCAAGAACAGCAGGAGTACCACTAAGAATCGGTGCATCATTGACATTGACAACAGCTGATGTCGCAGTTGATGTCACACTTTCTGCTGTTCCTTGCCCATCGCTATAACTAGCAGTAACCGTAATGACAGCGCCAACATCGTCCTGGATCAAGCTATAAGTAGATGCTGTTGCACCACTAATTGCTGAACCATCACGCTTCCATTGATAGGAAATCGTTCCTAAACCATCTTCATCGGCGATGGTATTAGCAGCAGTTAAAACCTGATCTTCTGCTGCTATTCCACTAATCGTGACTGATCCTGTTGGTGCATCATTGACATTGACAACAGCTGATGTCGCAGTTGATGTCACACTTTCTGCTGTTCCTTGCCCATCGCTATAACTAGCAGTAACCGTAATGACAGCGCCAACATCGTCCTGGATCAAGCTATAAGTAGATGCTGTTGCACCACTAATTGCTGAACCATCACGCTTCCATTGATAGGAAATCGTTCCTAAACCATCTTCATCGGCGATGGTATTAGCAGCAGTTAAAACCTGATCTTCTGCTGCTATTCCACTAATCGTGACTGATCCTGTTGGTGCATCATTGACATTGACAACAGCTGATGTCGCAGTTGATGTCACACTTTCTGCTGTTCCTTGCCCATCGCTATAACTAGCAGTAACCGTAATGACAGCACCAACATCGTCCTGGATCAAACTATAAGTAGATGCTGTTGCACCACTAATTGCTGAACCATCACGCTTCCATTGATAGGAAATCGTTCCTAAACCATCTTCATCGGCGATGGTATTAGCAGCAGTTAAAACCTGATCTTCTGCTGCTATTCCACTAATCGTGACTGATCCTGTTGGTGCATCATTGACATTGACAACAGCTGATGTCGCAGTTGATGTCACACTTTCTGCTGTTCCTTGCCCATCGCTATAACTAGCAGTAACCGTAATGACAGCGCCAACATCGTCCTGGATCAAGCTATAAGTAGATGCTGTTGCACCACTAATTGCTGAACCATCACGCTTCCATTGATAGGAAATCGTTCCTAAACCATCTTCATCGGCGATGGTATTAGCAGCAGTTAAAACCTGATCTTCTGCTGCTATTCCACTAATCGTGACTGATCCTGTTGGTGCATCATTGACATTGACAACAGCTGATGTCGCAGTTGATGTCACACTTTCTGCTGTTCCTTGCCCATCGCTATAACTAGCAGTAACCGTAATGACAGCGCCAACATCGTCCTGGATCAAGCTATAAGTAGATGCTGTTGCACCACTAATTGCTGAACCATCACGCTTCCATTGATAGGAAATCGTTCCTAAACCATCTTCATCGGCGATGGTATTAGCAGCAGTTAAAACCTGATCTTCTGCTGCTGTTCCACTAATCGTGACTGATCCTGTTGGTGCATCATTGACATTGACAACAGCTGATGTCGCAGTTGATGTCACACTTTCTGCTGTTCCTTGCCCATCGCTATAACTAGCAGTAACCGTAATGACAGCGCCAACATCGTCCTGGATCAAGCTATAAGTAGATGCTGTTGCACCACTAATTGCTGAACCATCACGCTTCCATTGATAGGAAATCGTTCCTAAACCATCTTCATCGGCGATGGTATTAGCAGCAGTTAAAACCTGATCTTCTGCTGCTATTCCACTAATCGTGACTGATCCTGTTGGTGCATCATTGACATTGACAACAGCTGATGTCGCAGTTGATGTCACACTTTCTGCTGTTCCTTGCCCATCGCTATAACTAGCAGTAACCGTAATGACAGCGCCAACATCGTCCTGGATCAAGCTATAAGTAGATGCTGTTGCACCACTAATTGCTGAACCATCACGCTTCCATTGATAGGAAATCGTTCCTAAACCATCTTCATCGGCGATGGTATTAGCAGCAGTTAAAACCTGATCTTCTGCTGCTATTCCACTAATCGTGACTGATCCTGTTGGTGCATCATTGACATTGACAACAGCTGATGTCGCAGTTGATGTCACACTTTCTGCTGTTCCTTGCCCATCGCTATAACTAGCAGTAACCGTAATGACAGCACCAACATCGTCCTGGATCAAGCTATAAGTAGATGCTGTTGCACCACTAATTGCTGAACCATCACGCTTCCATTGATAGGAAATCGTTCCTAAACCATCTTCATCGGCGATGGTATTAGCAGCAGTTAAAACCTGATCTTCTGCTGCTATTCCACTAATCGTGACTGATCCTGTTGGTGCATCATTGACATTGACAACAACAATTTGAGCGGTGTCGGTATTGCTTGAAAATGACGATTGAAAACTGACATCAATTACCTGAAGACTATTGAAATCGGCCACGTAGGCAATGTTGCTATCGGCCGAAAGGATGACACCAACTGCGGATCCAGGAGTATCGAAGCTGGTAATTAGCGTTGGGCTGGTGGGATCACTGACATCAATGACCTGCAGACCATTCTCATCCACCACATAGGCGGTTTTACCATCGGCCGAAAGGCTGACGTCCCTGGCGACTCCAGTTATAAGGAGGCTGGCGATCAGAGTTGGGCTGGTGGGATCACTGACATCAATGACCTGCAGACCACTATTGAAATCGGCAACGTAGGCAATGTTGCTATCGGCCGAAAGGATGACACCAACTGCGGATCCAGGAGTATCGACGCTGGTAATTAGCGTTGGGCTGGTGGGATCACTGACATCAATTACCTGAAGACTATTGGAGTCCACCACATAGGCGGTTTTACCATCGGCCGAAAGGCTGACGTCTTGGGGGAATCCAGGGGTGATGAGATTGCCAATCTGGGTTGAACTGACGGGGTCGGTGATATCAATGATTTGGAGCCCACTATTGCCTCCGCCCACGTAGGCAATGTTGCTATCGGCCGAAAGGATGACGCAAACGGCCAAGGTATCGACGCTGGTAATTAGCGTTGGGCTGGTGGGATCACTGACATCAATGATCTGCAGGCCGCTATAGCCATCGGCCACGTAGGCAATGTTGCTATCGGCTGAGAGGGTGACGCCATAGGCCTCGCCCGTGGTGGCTAAGCTGCCCTTAAATAATGGGCTGGCTGGGTTGCTGACATCAATGATCTGCAGTCCTCCTCTGCTCCCAGATGAGATGAAGGCGGTATTGCCATCGGCCGAAAGGCTGACTTCTTGTGGCGAAAGGAGTCCGACGGTAGATTTAAGAATTGGGCTGACGGTATTTGTGTCAGCCGCACCATTGGTTACGCCACCACTGCGATCCCATGCCTTAAAAGTAATCAGATCACTGATGGTTCCGTTGTAATCAGCAGCTGGCACTAAGGCCAAGCGGGTGTCGCTGTCGGCATAGAGAACCAGAGCTGAGGTGTCAGATACCGTGCCAACATCACTCCAATTACTGCCGTTATCGGTCGAGAAATAAAGCGCTCCACCAGCAAGATTGGTGCCAACGATGGCAATACCAGGCGAATCACCATCGGAATCACTGAAGTTATTGAGACTTCCGCCGGAATTAATCAGGGAGGAAACGAGTGTTCCAACAACACCAGAGGGAGTGCCACTATCTTCTGAGATGGCAGTGAGTTCTGGGCTTGGTGATGTATTTAGGATTGGTGCATCATTGACATTGACAACAGCTGATGTCGCACTTGATGTCACACTTTCTGCTGTTCCTTGCCCATCGCTATAACTAGCAGTAACCGTAATGACAGCACCAACATCGTCCTGGATCAAGCTATAAGTAGATGCTGTTGCACCACTAATTGCTGAACCATCACGCTTCCATTGATAGGAAATTGTCCCGAGACCATCTTCATCGGCGATGGTATTAGCAGCAGTTAAAACCTGATCTTCTGCTGCTATTCCACTAATCGTGACTGATCCTGTTGGTGCATCATTGACATTGACAACAGCTGATGTCGCAGTTGATGTCACACTTTCTGCTGTTCCTTGCCCATCGCTATAACTAGCAGTAACCGTAATGACAGCACCAACATCGTCCTGGATCAAACTATAAGTAGATGCTGTTGCACCACTAATTGCTGAACCATCACGCTTCCATTGATAGGAAATCGTTCCTAAACCATCTTCATCGGCGATGGTATTAGCAGCAGTTAAAACCTGATCTTCTGCTGCTGTTCCACTAATCGTGACGGTGCCTGTTGGTGCATCATTGACAGGAGCGAGCGAGAAGCTCTGTGTTGCGTCAATGGAACCACCATTGCCATCAATGACGGAGTAGGAAAGATCAATGTTGCCATTGAAATCTTTAGGGGAAGAGAGTGTCCATGTGCCATTGCCGTTGTCGGCAAGAGAGCCAACAGAACTCGTTAAAGTGCTAACTGAAAGCGTGTCTCCATCAGCATCGCTGTATCCCTGAAGAAGATCAGAGGCATTGATTGTGTAGGCAAGATCTTCTGTGCCGTTGTCAAGAACAGCAGGAGTGCCACTAAGAATCGGTACATCATTGACATTGACAACAAATGGAGCAAGTTCTTCCAGATAATCCTGGCCATCGCGATAACTGATCAACAGCTGCAAGTCCTTACCTGAATCTGCTGTCGACGCCGTATACGTACTCTCTGTTCCAACCGTGCTCCAAGCCTCAGTGCCAGCTGCTGCTGTTTGCCACTCATACCCAACAGTGCTGCCATTCAGCAGATTTCCGTCCACATCACCTGCAATCTGCGCTGCTGTAATCACCGTGCCAATCGCAACCGCTCCGCTTAATGGCGCACCATTTGTTTGCAACTGATATCCCGCATCACCGTTATCAATCTTCGCGACACTGACAGGATCAGAAATCACGGAAGTAAATAACGAATCAATCTGTGTGACACTTGCACCACTAGAAACAAAATAGCCTTGAGGATCTGCTGGATCTGCCACATAACTATTACCACTAAAATCATTAACATCTAAAACGTTATAAGTACCGTCAGGAAGTATTCGCAGGGTCAATGAACTGTAATAACCAACTGGGTCGACCAAAAGGGGAGCTGAAGTATCTCCGTATGTAGCGCCTTGAGTTGCAGAATAATCGGCCCTTTGTTCAGCTCGTACTATTAGAGATCCATCACCAAGCGCAACAAATGATTCAATATTTCCAATCTCGAAACTAGCAACTAAAAGCTCGGATCCATCCCCGCCTGTCCTAACGATATTACCACTAGAATTAGTTGGAAGACTACTATTTCCAAAACTACGGAAATTACTAGAAACAAAATAGCCTTGAGGATCTGCTGGATCTGCCACATAACTATTACCACTAAAATCATTAACATCTAAAACGTTATAAGTACCGTCAGGAAGTATTCGCAGGGTCAATGAACTGTAATAACCAACTGGGTCGACCAAAAGGGGAGCTGAAGTATCTCCGTATGTAGCGCCTTGAGTTGCAGAATAATCGGCCCTTTGTTCAGCTCGTACTATTAGAGATCCATCACCAAGCGCAACAAATGATTCAATATTTCCAATCTCGAAACTAGCAACTAAAAGCTCGGATCCATCCCCGCCTGTCCTAACGATATTACCACTAGAATTAGTTGGAAGACTACTATTTCCAAAACTACGGAAATTACTAGAAACAAAATAGCCTTGAGGATCTACTGGATCTGCCACATAACTATTACCACTAAAATCATTAACATCTAAAACGTTATAAGTACCGTCAGGAAGTATTCGCAGGGTCAATGAACTGTAATAACCAACTGGGTCGACCAAAAGGGGAGCTGAAGTATCTCCGTATGTAGCGCCTTGAGTTGCAGAATAATCGGCCCTTTGTTCAGCTCGTACTATTAGAGATCCATCACCAAGCGCAACAAATGATTCAATATTTCCAATCTCGAAATTTACAGCTCTTCTAGTCAAAGCTGTTTCACTCCGAAACCCTTGGGCGTCCGTATAAGTGATCCCAACGCTGTAATCTGCTGCTGCATTCGACGCAGCAATTGCATCATCAGGGACCATATAACTTGCAGATGTTGCACCAGCAATCACTACACCATTCTTCAGCCACTGATACTCCGGGTTGGCATCAGCCCAAATACCTAAATCTCCATCGGGATCTCCGCTTACCTCTGGCGCAATTAATGTCACTCCCTCTTGCAATGCTCCATCGCCAGCAATGACACCTGGGCTGCCTGATCCTCTATCGGCACGAAAAGATGGCGGGCTATCACTAATAAACAAATCACTAATACCAATAATATTCTCTTTATTTGGATCTGACCAGAATAGCAACTCACCGGTTTCAAATCCATTTGTTCCTTCATCTATCCCATCGCCTGCGAATGGATTCTTTATTAGGAAGCTGCCTTTTTCGTCAACCGTAGTAACACCAAACAGGTTGAACCCATCCAGAAGATCATCTCCATTGATCGAATCACCTATGAACTCATAGTATACTTGTTCGCCCTTATTAAGGCCAACTACATTGTATGAGTAGTCGCGGCCTCCTTCTGTCATCCGAGTATGCTTCTGTACTACAGCAACGCCATTAGAATTAAGGACTATATTCTGATCGACTGGATTACTCCAAGCCGCAACAATATTACCGCTTGAATCAAATTCAAAATCACTATAGGACACGTATACATTTCTCCCTATAGATTTTTCATCCAGATTTATAGAGGACCCGTTGAAGAAAATAGGTGTAGCGCCATATGCCCCTCCGCCGGCATTTAACTGCCATTCGAAAATACCAAAAGCATCAAGAGCCTGACCATCATATGTAGCTGTTAGAGTAGATCCAACAACATAATTACCACTAATAACAACTCTTTCATCTGTTTCGTCTCTAAATAAGAAACCAAGCGCTCTTGCTCTATTCCTCCACTGAATTTCTTGATCAGAATTAAAAATCTCTAGATATGGCTGGCCTGTACCAACGCTAGTACCTGGACCGAGTTGCCCTAGAAAGATTATAGTCTCTCCGGTTACCTGAGAAATGCCCCCGTAAGCAATATAGTAGTAAGTGTCTGTAGGTGTATAGAACCCAGCCGCTTCTGCTGTTATCCATTCCCCATCAACAAGAATCTGCGTCTCGTCACTTTGCTGACGAAAGACCTGTTCTTGCCTACTATTGGCTTCTGAATTAAGTAGAAGAGCAGCGAATAACTCGCCCTCATCCCCAGGGGTGTCGACTTCGTTGAATTGAGCATCTAGGTGATGCCCTAATTCTTCTGTCAGAACTGCTTGAATTTGGTCTTCACTAGCAGTGTTGAGCCAATCTTGATTGAGATAAATCGTTCCCGTGCTTGCTGCATAAGCACCAGCTGCACTCGGCATCGAACTTGCTGGCAACAGCTCAACCGGTGGTAATCCGCTGAAATTACCTGCAGCCCAAGCTGATTCCAGGTCCTTAAGCAGTGGCTGCTCCCCTTCCAAAGCAAGCGCAGATCTGGCAGCTTTACTGATCGATCCCTCAACTGCCCAATCCAACAGCTGTGCTTGCCAGATTTCAAGCAGCGTCAGCAAAAAAGTAGATGACGTGCCCGACGCGGTGGTGTAAAGGACCAACTCCGAGCTATTTCGAAAGCTGATTGCAACTCTACTGTAATTTCTAAGCTCTTTTTCAGGCGTTGCTCACTCGTATTCACAGGTCCAGATGCCTTTAACTGCAATGGATTCAGCCCCTCCCCACTAAAAGGAATGCAGGATCTGCATTAAATGTTGGGTATGAGCTGAACAGCTTGGTTTTTGGCCTGCATCTGCTGAGCTATCCCCCAAGTAGGTAGTCAGTTAGGCGGCGTGCAGCGTTGCCAACCGATCTTCTGCAGGTTGATCCACATATCGATGCCTAGATGCCTGAGCATCCTCTGCTGCCGAATAGGTTGCCCAATGCGTGCTGATAAGCGGTAGTAAGTAACCAAAACGAACTGAGCATGTTGTGTTGGTGTGTCGGGCTTGATCTGCAAGAGCATCCCTTCTTGCCTGTTGACCAGCCAGCCCTCACCGTTGAGCTTCTCCTTGTATCGGGCGTAATCAGGCTGCTGCTGCCACATCACTGCAATTTGGCGAGATTGCTGATTGGGTGAATGGCGTTCCCACCGCTTTTGCGCCGTCTACATCTGAAGTCATTTTCGAATGCGACCTATCCAATAGCCAACTGCCAGCCCAATGGCACCACCAAGAGTGCCAGCACTAAGCGAATCAATATTGTCATTATTCAATGACTTGATGATTGGAAGAAGGAACGAAGCAGCAAGCAGAGCAACAACGCCGATCAGCATTGCATCAAGATGCGGCTGCTTTCGGTTGACCCTTGCAATGCGGCTTTCATCTGCTGGTGGAGCAGCTTTCGCATTCAGCTCCTGCTCGATTCGCTCAAGTTCCTTTTGTGCGTCTGTTCTGGTCATTTCCAAAAAGTAATCGCATAGCCCAGCAATCACATCCCCCAAACGGGTTAAAGGCTCACGCCCAGCTGCCAAGCCATCAGTCTGTCTCTCTCCTCCTCAACAAACAAGGGCACCATCCAGTCGGACTCGACCTCACCAGCTACATCCCTCCCAAGCTCTTCAATGCCAAGGGGAAGCCAAGACTTGTAGCCATCAGCGTCATTAGCTCTCAGTGGCATAAGCAGCTCCTGAAGCAGAGCCAGCGTCATCTGAGTTTCGAGAGTCATTAGTTTGGGGCAACTGCTTAAAGCATTCCCCGCTGAAATAAAAAATCCCGCTCGTGTTGGGTCTGGTTAATACTTAGTTGTGGCAGTAATTGCAATATCTTCTTTGACAACAAAAGGGTCCTTACTGGCTAATATTAAGTGGGGTGATTCGAGGCACGCTGCTCTTGTAGGCAATACGCGAAAGAATAGTTAGAAGATTACACGTACTGCAGACTTTTTCTCTCGTATAGACTAATTCATGAGTGCTACTAAGACATTGATTTCTGTTGCTGAAGCTGCTGAAATTCTCGGACGATCCAAAAGTACAATTTATGCTGCTTTAAATGTATCGCCGCCAAGGCTGCATTATCACGATGTACGGCGGCGGTTGCTGCTTAGGGAAGGTCTTGAAACACGTTTTGCTAGATCAACCCGTCCAAGAATTGATAAGCCTCAGGCTCAGGCTTCACAGGCAAAGAGCAAGACAACAATCGATTTTGAGAAGCAATGGGAGATCATCGCAGAAACTGCAAACAAAACCCTTGATTGCGGTGCTTGGTCTGCACCACCATGGAGCGGTCAGCAGTGGGCGGTCTTGGCTGGAACCATTCAGGTCGGCATGGAAGACCTAATCGGTGAAACCGAAGAAGCTCATACGTCGTAGCTCTTCCTTCCGTTGCTGTTGTACCGATAGCGGCCGCCTCTTGGGCCGGTGAAAATTGGATCACCACAAGAAGGTAAGTGCAATGGCGGGGCGGAGAGGTCCTCACCGTTTTTCATCGCCTCAATCTCCCTGTCTAGCGTTGATTGAGGTTGGTATCCGAGTTTTTTGTCACCTCTGCACGAAGGGTACGGACTTCGCTTAATCGACGCCTTTGGTCGCTTGGTCCTCCGAACTGTCCCGAGAGGTTGACACTGATGTTGGTCAAAAGCGCGTCCAGGCGGTCGTACATCGCCAGCAGCTCCTGCTCCCTTTTGTCTGGTGTCTTATCCGCCATGGACTGATTATGGCAATATTGAATATCTGCATCAACTCAACCGAAGGTGAATTCATCATCACCAACAGAGATCGATATTTTGGTTCCGCAATCTCCATTTGCAAGATTTATTTTTACCGTGTCTTCTAGGTAGCGATCTCGGTCCTCACCTTTTAAGTGGGGAAGAATCCATTCACTTTCCCATATTTCAACGATCCCGATCTCGATAATCTTTGCTGGGTTGATCTCGGTTCGCTTCGTTCTTGGATCAGCCACAACTACCAAGCGGGTGCGGTAAACCACTCTTTGAATTTCTTCATAGTTATCGAGCCTGGAGACCATGAATGCCCTCACCTTGGCCCTGGCCTCACGTGCCGGGTCCATCCCCATGCAGTAACCGCGTAAATACAGCTCAAGCTGACCCCATGTCACGTTCCCTCAGGCTTGAGAGGCAGCTTGATCAGTTGTATCGGTCAGTGGAACCTCTCGGTCACTGATTTGTCTAGACCTTGTTTCCAGGTTGTTAGGTGTTGGTGCTTTCTCTAAAAGATTTCAGCCGTTTACCTTGGCCGCTTTCATCAGCAAGCAGGAAGAGAAACGCCGCACAGACTCGATTTCCTGTGCGGGTGATTCTGCCCTTTTGCGTGTGTTTTGCGTGCCGACTAAAAGAGAGCACAAAAAAGCCGCCTTGGGTGGGCGGCTGAGATGTCAGTGCTGGACTGACTTGTTTTGCAGTCGGGGTGACAGGATTCGAACCTGCGACATCCTGCTCCCAAAGCAGGCGCGCTACCAAACTGCGCTACACCCCGTAGCTCATCCACTTTAAAGGAATGGGTTCTCCTTATCTCATCGATGCGTGTCTAAGCTGACAAAAAGCTTTTCCGGGCATGCCAACTTCCTGGACTCCTGGCGCGGTTGACGCGTTGAGGCAGCTACACGATCTCCCGTTTGTTCGAACGGATGCTCAAGGCCAGGTGGTTGAGTTCAACGACCGTTTTCGCCTGATTTACGGTTGGGATGATCGCTTAATTGGGCAAACGATTGGGATGATTCTTCCTGCATCCTTTCGTGAGCTCCATCACGCAGGCTTCTCTAGATTTAAGTTGACAGAGACTTCAAAGCTTATTAATCATCCTCTCGAGTTAGCGACCGTTTGTAGTGATGGAGCTCAGATTCGCAGCGAACATTTCATTGTTGCTGAACGCAGTGATGCTGGTGGATGGAGCTTTGCGGCAACGCTGAGGCCCTTAGAGGGTCCCCATGCTTGCTGAAGACAGCTTTTTAGGGTCTGCAGAATCTGAATCCAGAGCTCTGATTCAGCAAATGAGTCAGTCGCTAGGACTCCTAAGGGTTGCATTCGATTCCACTGGTGAAGCGATGTTGATCGTCGACGAATCCGCAGCGGTGCGTTGGGCCAACCAGCAAGCTGCAGATCTATGGGGAGGAGGCATCACATTGCAGATGGTTGGCAAGTCTTTTTCCACTTTGCTGCAGTTTTACCACCTTGATCGAAGCCCACTTGGCGAAGAAGAGCCTAGTCACCCTTTACAACAAGCTCTATCAGCAGAAGGTGGAAATTCCTATCTGATAAGAGCCCTCACTGCTTATGCTCCTGACCAGACTCAATTAATAAGGCGAACGGTAAGTTGGCGTCAAATTATGCAATTGGATCAGAGCTTTATTTTGCTGATTTTTCGTGATCTTGATCCATTAGAGAAAGCCTTGGCAAGACAACGACAATTTATTGATAATCTTGCCCATGAGTTAAGAACTCCTCTTGCAATTATTGCTGGGACTTTGAGACGGTTGAGACGCAAAAAACAGTTTGCAAGCAATATTATGCAACCCTTGGCCGATGCTGCCGAGGAAACTCAGAGAATGGTAAATCTTGTTGATAATCTTTTGTTGCTATCTGAGCTCGACACTGATTGTCGACTTTGGAAGTTGCAAGTCGATAGTGTGATGAATTTCGTCGATCAGTGGATTGTCAGGCTGGATTCTGAATCGAGAGGTTGTATTCATGTCCTTTCTACGACTGAATCTGATGCTTATCAGGTTCAGCTGGATCAAGATGCTTTTTATCTGGTTCTCGATAATCTTCTTAGTAATAGTCGTCGCTTTTGTCGTTCTAAGCCGTTCATTCAGATTCGCTTAGTCCAAGCTGCGTCGTCTCACGTCATTCTTCAATTCATTGACGATGGTCCTGGTATCAAAAATGATGATGATTGCCTTGCAGTATTTGAACGATTTACTCGTATTGAGGAGCATCGAAACGCAGTCATCACTGATGGAGGTGGACTTGGCCTCTCTCTAGTCAAAAGTCTGATGGCGGGAATGGGAGGCTCGGTAAGTTGCTCGTCTTCTCAAGAACTGCTTGGTGCAGGTCGTCAGGGTCTCGTTGTCACATTGAAATTTCCTCGTCTAAAGCTAAATCGTGGGATGGATCGCTCTGATCAGAGATAGCTCTCGAGCAATTTTGGTAAGACCTCAAATAAGTCTGGTTTGAGAATGTAGTCACGAGCGCCCAGTGCTTTAGCTTCACTACGTTTATTGTTTTCATTAAAAGCAGTCACGATCAAAACCGGCACAACATTGCCCTGCTCATGCAGCCTTTTCAGGCAGGTAATTCCGTCCATTCGTGGCATCATTAAATCGAGCAAAATCAAATCGATCTGGCGTTGATCTAGGAGTTCAAGTAATTCTTCTCCATCCGAGCAAACAACAGGCTCAACTCCCTCGTCTATCAGTTCGTCACGAATTAACCTTCGTAATCGTGGGTCATCATCAACGATGGCGACGCATTTCATGATTGTCTTGATCAAGAGAACTGACGCATGAAATCATAAAAAAAGATGTAACTTTGAACATATGGGTCGCCTGAGATTCGAACTCAGGACCAATCGGTTAAAAGCCGAGTGCTCTACCGCTGAGCTAGCGACCCGCCACATGAACTTGCCATTCAGGCACTCATGGAGGATATCACTCAGCGATCCTCCCGCAAGATCTTCCTCCATGTACTGATCACCAAGTTAGGAATGAACCACCCTTGCCCCCAGCCCTGCATTGCTTCGGATGCCTTTATTGCACCTGGAGCCGTGCTGATGGCAGATGTGACTGTGAGTTCTGGGGCAAGCATTTGGCCAACGGCCGTTGCACGTGGAGATATGGCACCCATCTTTATCGGTGCCCGCAGCAATGTTCAGGATGGAGCTGTTTTGCATGGGGATCCAAATTTCCCGGTTCACATTGCTGAAAACGTGACGATTGGACATCGAGCGGTTGTTCATGGCGCCTTGTTAGAGGCTGGTTGTTTGATTGGTATTGGTGCCGTTGTGCTCAACGGCGTCAAAGTTGGGCGTGGAGCGCTCGTTGCTGCAGGGTCTGTCGTCACGAAGGATGTCCCAGCCCAAATGCTTGTGGCTGGTGTGCCCGCCAAGGTGAAACGTGAGCTGAGTCAAGAAGAGATCGAGGATCAATGGCAGCACGCAGACCACTACGCCGAGCTAGCGGCGCAGTGGTCTCAATTGCTGCAAAACTAAACGGACTGCCCACTGTTGATCCCGGCTTCTCCCGACTGTCCTTAAACTCCAAAGGCTTTTGTAGATGAACTCATGGACCTTCGGCTCGTGCTCGTGGCTTCTCCGATCCTTTTGGCACTTGCCTGGGCTGGGTTCAATATCGGTCGTGCTGCTGTTGGTCAGCTGCAGTTGATGATCAAACGAAGCCGGGCTTGATCGTGATCGATAGGGTTGAGTTGAGTTCTCGATCCCATCGTCCTTGAGCGAACACTCTTCGGTTGTTGTGATTGGTGCTGGTCTTGCCGGTACTGAAGCTGCTTGGCAGGTCGCAAAAGCAGGCGTTCCCGTCACGCTCTGGGAAATGCGTCCGATCAAGCGGTCGCCGGCCCATCACAGTTCTGAGTTTGCTGAACTTGTTTGCAGCAACAGCTTTGGAGCTCTCAGCAGTGACCGTGCAGCAGGTTTGTTGCAGGAAGAATTAAGACGTCTTGGATCACTTGTGATCCAAACGGCGGATCATTATTCCGTTCCGGCGGGTGGGGCTCTCGCTGTCGATCGTGGCCGTTACAGCGCTGCACTCACGTCTCTCCTAGATGAGCACCCCTTGGTGACGATTCGTCGAGAAGAGCAGCTAACGCTTCCTGATCCTGATCAGATCACCGTGTTGGCCACAGGTCCTCTCACCAGTGAAGCGTTGGCCGATGATTTACGCGCGTTCACCGGCCGAGACGATTGCCATTTTTTCGACGCGGCCAGTCCGATCGTTGAAGGTGAAAGTATCGATATGTCCAGGGCTTTTCGGGCCAGCCGCTACGACAAAGGCGACGCCGATTACATCAATTGCCCGATGGATCGAGACCAGTTTCTGGCATTTCGATCGGCTCTCTTGGAGGCCGAACAGGCCGAACTCAAGGACTTTGACCAAAACAGTGCCACTTTTTTCGAGGGCTGCTTGCCGATTGAAGAATTGGCCCGTCGTGGGGAGGACACGATGCGTTACGGGCCGCTCAAGCCCATCGGTTTGTGGGATCCGCGCTGGGGAGACGTGACTGACCGTGATGTGCGCCGCGCAAAACGGGCCTATGCCGTTGTGCAATTGCGACAGGAAGACAAGGACGGACGACTCTGGAATCTCGTGGGTTTCCAGACCAATCTCAAGTGGGGGGAACAGAAACGGGTGCTGCGTTTGATCCCAGGCTTAGAGCAGGCCGATTTCGTTCGTTTTGGGGTGATGCATCGCAACACCTTTTTGGAGGCACCAGAACTGTTGGAGCCAACTCTCCAGTTCCGCCGCCGCCTTCATCTGCTTGCCGCCGGCCAAATCACAGGCACTGAGGGCTATGCCGCCGCTGTTGCCGGAGGCTGGTTGGCTGGCACAAATGCAGCACGGTTGGTTCAGGGGCAAGACCCGATTCAGTTGCCTCACACCACGATGATCGGAGCACTCACCCATTTCATCAGTGAGGCACCATCGGGCAAATTCCAACCGATGCCTCCAAATTTCGGCTTGATGCCTGAACTTCCGGAGCGCATTAGAGATAAACGCGCCCGCTACGGCGCTTACCGCGACAGAGCTTTGGCAGATCTTCAGCGAACCATTGAAAAGAGCCAGGTCGCCCATGTCGCTTGCACCGCTTAAGGCACGACAAATTGAACGACGTTCGTTGCACATTGGCATCTGTGCCAGCGCTTTTATGGCGGTTGCTGGCGTTTGTGTTCATGTGCTTTCAGGGTCGAATGCCCTTCTCCTCGATGGTCTTTATTCCGCGGTGATGGTGGGTTCTGGGCTTGTCGCTTCGAGAATTAGTCGCAATGTGGTGCGTCCTCCTGATCGGGCCTATCCCTATGGCTACGACGGTCAAGAAGCGTTGTACGTCCTCTTCCGCTCCCTCGTGCTGATTGGCGTTCTCAGCTTTGCCGCGATCAGTGGCTTGAGCACGTTGATTGATTACCTCAGCGGAAGATCCATTGCTGTGGTCACCCTTTCCCCCGTGGCGTTTTATTCCACTTCGATGGTGGCGATTTGTTGGGGTCTGGCATGGCGGCATCACCTTGATTGGATTCGCTCCGGTCGGCAATCTCAATTGCTGTTGATGGAAGCGAGGGCCGCGCGAATTGATGCCTTAATCAGTGGGCTTACGGGTCTTGCTTTGCTGGGCTCACCGCTCTTAAAGGGAACCCCTTTGGCAGCCATCAGTCCGATCACCGATTCATTGTTGGTGTTGGTCGTCAGTCTGGTCATCCTGAAAGACCCAGTGCAGACCTTCTTGAATACGCTTGGACAGGCTGCAGGAGCATCTGCCGAAACGGAGATTGTTCGCAGCACTCGACTCGCTCTAGAAGACTTGCTGGCCGGATTGTCGTGTTGGCTGCTGGATCTCACCGTGATGCAGGTAGGGCGCACGGCTTTTGTGGTGGTGTATCTCAACCCGAATCAACCGATGGATGGCGCTGCCATCGATTTGATCCGAGAACGCATTGAGGAGCGTTGCCGTGAGCTCTTAGCCATGCCAGTGGGATCAGAGGTGATTTTGACCGCTACCCCTCCCTTTTCCACGACCGGAGCCTCCTAGGGTCTGGTTCGAAGCATGAATCGGCGCTCCGATGCCTGACTGGGACGTAATCGTGATCGGATCCGGGATCGGTGGCCTGGTCACAGCATCACAACTGGCTGCCAAGGGAGCGAAGACCTTGGTCCTCGAGCGGTATCTGATTCCTGGGGGATCTGGAGGCAGCTTTCGGCGGGAGGGATATACCTTCGATGTGGGTGCTTCGATGATTTTTGGATTTGGAGAGAAGGGGCATACCAACCTGCTCACCAGAGCCCTGGCCGACGTTGGTCAGCGCTGCGCGACGGTTCCCGACGCTGTGCAGCTCGAATATCACCTGCCAGATGGTCTCACCATGGCCGTGGACAGGGACTACGACGACTTCATTACGCGAATGAGTGCCCGTTTTCCCCATGAAGCCAAGGGGATTCGCGCCTTTTACGAGACCTGCTGGCAGGTGTTTCGTTGTTTAGATGCGATGCCATTGCTCTCTCTGGAGGATCCGGCCTATCTCGCAAAAGTGTTTTTTAAGGCCCCACTTGCTTGCCTTGGTTTGGCTCGGTGGCTTCCCTTCAATGTTGGTGATGTGGCCAAAAAGCACATCAAGGATGAGGATCTTTTGCGTTTGATCGACATGGAATGTTTCTGCTGGTCGGTGATGCCAGCAGATCGCACACCCATGATCAATGCCGGAATGGTGTTCTCCGATCGGCATGCCGGTGGCATCAACTATCCGAAAGGTGGCGTGGGTGTGATCGCTGAAAAACTCGTGGCTGGCCTGGAGGCCAATGGCGGCGAAATTCGCTACAAGCATCGCGTGACCAACGTGTTGATTGAACAGGGTCAGGCCGTTGGGGTTCGCCTTGCTGATGGGGAGGAGCTGCGGGCCAAGCGGATCGTGAGCAATGCCACGCGCTGGGACACCTTCGCTGGGGAAGGTTCAGCACAGTCAACGCTGGTTGGCCCGGAGCACACGCCAGCCGCTGAAACCACTTGGCGCAAGCGCTACCAGCCTTCATCATCATTCTTGTCTCTCCATCTCGGCGTTGATGCCTCGGTGGTTCCCAAGGGTTTTCATTGCCATCACCTTTTGCTTGAAGACTGGGCTGAGATGGAAGCAGAGCAAGGCGTGGTGTTTGTGTCGATGCCATCTCTTCTGGACCCTTCTTTGGCTCCAGCTGGACGTCACATCTTGCACACCTTTACGCAGAGCGATATGCGCCATTGGAAGGGGCTCTCTCCATTGACTTATGCCGAGAAGAAACAACACGATGCTGACCGCTTGATCGATCGCTTAGAAGCTCTCCTTCCTGGCTTGAAGAGCGCCATTGAATTCAAGGAAATTGGGACGCCCCGCACGCATCGGCGCTTCCTTGGTCGCATGGGTGGGAGCTACGGACCGGTTCCAGCGAACCGACTCCCTGGATTGTTGCCGATGCCGTTTAATCGCACCGGTTTGAAAAATCTGTATTGCGTTGGTGATTCTTGTTTCCCCGGCCAAGGGCTCAATGCCGTGGCTTTTAGTGGTTATGCCTGTAGCCACCGAATCGGGGCCGATCTTGGCTTGAACCCTTGGTCTCTCCCAGCTTGAATCGATAGCAGCACCATCGGGATTTCGCGCTAAAGGTGGTTGTCTGTGCTTATGGTTTGGTCTCTGCAAAAACGCCCATCGTGGAGCCCATTCCTCCCAGCGCCGCTGAATTGGCTCGCTATCTCGAGAGCAGGGGTGAGCTGAGTAAGCCTTGGATGCTGCAGATGTTGCGCTTGGCCAAGCTCAAGGAAACTCGCGGCAGCATGAGCCAAGAGGATTACATGTGCAGCATTAGGCAGGCACACTCCGATCTCATGCGCTTGGGGGAATTCTGGAAAGGCCGAGAGGCGGAGGTTTTTTCTGGGGTGTATCGCCCCAATGATGTGATCGAGCCCCTGCCTGGCTCTCCGGAGGATCGATGAACGAAACCAACCATCGTTTTCAACTCTCCCCGTTGATTCGCGGGACGTTGATCACCGTTTACTTAGCTTTGGTACTGCCGTTACCAGCCCTGGCAACTGAATCTTTGAGGTTGTGGCTGCTTGCGGCTGTTCCCATGGGATTGCTCATTGTGTTGGCGATGCTCAGCGAACAAGTCACCGTGACCAACTCTGGAATCACTGTTGGTCACCCTTCCTGGTGTAGCTGGTTGCTGCGTCGTGGTTGGAGCCTGAACTGGACCGAAATGAAAGCGCTCGTTCCTGTGGGGACGAGTCAAGGCGGGAAAGTGTTTTACATCACAACCCACGATCAGAGCCAACGTCTGCTTCCACAGCGACTTGAACATTTTGATCGCTTTCTCGATCTCATTCAATCCCATAGCTCATTGCGAACAACGGGCGTTGGCAGATTGACACCACCATGGACCTATCAACTGCTGGCTTTTTTAGCGGCTTTGATGCTTGTTGGTGAGCTGTCGGTAGCGTTTGCTGTGCAGCAGGGATTAATCACCATCCCCTCATGATTCGAATGAACTAGAGGACGACAAGACTCAATCTAAAGCTTGAGTTGTATTGTCAAAACCTGAATCATTTCAAGAGATTCAAGCTGTTCCAATGATCTAATGTCTTAGACCCAGTTTTAACTAACGGCACTGATAGCAAATCGTGGAGATCAGAGCCACGTTTAAAAGTACGAGGCTGCCCGCAATAACAAAACTAGTCATGGATTTGGATCAGTGACAGCTATGCCATTGGACTCAAGAATTACGTATATAGCAGTATTTTTTTCTACTCCTAGTCATTGTTATTCCACTCCCGCTGCTGGTTCACAAGCAATTGAATCTTTTCTCAAATCTTTTGCCCGTTTCGTTTTGGGTCGAGACAACCTCAAAACAGCTGTTTGAACAAGCAAAGTGCAGAAAGAGGTCCTGCTATTACAAGGGTCTCTTCGCTTTGACAGAGCCCAACCCTGATCTGGATCGCAGTCGCTGAATGCATTCCGATGGGGCAATTTGATTGGCGGATCTCCCTAATCGATTGCCCCTTGTTACGTTTTGCAAACTGCCATCGCATCGCCGACCGTTAGTCCCTGATGTTTTCAAGACTGAATCGGTAGCCCTGCTGGCGAACGGTCGTGATACCGCCCCCATCTCCTAGCCCTGCTTGCTCAAGCTTTCGCCGCAGTGTGAGCACTTGGGTGTCAACGGATCTGGGCCCTCCACTGAAGGGGGGCCAGGCCATGCGGAGCAATTCCTGACGACTCCGCACCATTCCGGGTGGCATCAACAGAGCGCAGAGCAAGGCGAATTCCCTAGGGCTCAGCTCAACAGGCTTTTCGCGCAGGGTGACCTGTCGAAGCAGGAGATGTACTTCTAAGGGCCCCACGCTGACGCGCTCTTGAAGACCGCTGTGGCCTCGTTTAAGCAAGGTGCGACAGCGAGCAGCAAGCTCTTCAAGCCCAAAGGGCTTGCGGAGCACATCGTCAGCTCCGTCATCAAGAAGTCCTACGACCGGCTCAGCACCGGTACGGGCGGTTAAAACGATGACTGGTGCGCGCAATTGCTGGGCCAAGCGCAAAGCGGAACTTTGCTCGAGGAGCTCAGCGCAAACCAATAAATCAGGAGATTGGTCCTGGCAAAGCTCCTGAGCTTCAGCAGGGGTTGAAACCGCTGCCGTCAGGTGACCGTCTTGACGCAGACGTTGAACCAGAACAGTTCGCAGCGTGGGATGGGGCTCAACCACTAGAACCCTGAACGGTTCTCGAGGCTGACCTGCAGACGGCACAAATTGTGAGGTGGAGACCAAGTCAGGACTGTTGTCCAGAAGGTCCCGGGATGATGAGGTCACACAGCAGGGAAAACCGCGCTTACGCTAGTACCAATCCACAGCTTGCTGGTAGCAGAGGCTGCAGCTCACACTAAAGATGACATCCCTTCAGCATCCGGAAGCCATTCGACACTTCCAATCGCTGTGCGATGCCTGTCAAGAGCTAACCACCAGGTATCACAGCCCATCTGAGCTAAGGCTGTATGCCGATGGGTATTTGCATGCGTTGAGGCGCAGTAGTGCACTGGAAACGCGCGAAATGGCTCGCCTTGAGTCGCTTGTTGAGCGGTGGATCATGGACCCATCAAGCTTTATTGGGCCCGATGGGGACGTCAGCACGCTGTACAGCCATCCCCATCGCGATTGGTGAGAATAAATCTCTGGATGAAATCGAATCGCTCAGTTTTAGCTGGCGAGCTCGATCTCGAGCTTTTCCTTTAGCTCGCCGCTGTTGTACATCTCGATCAAGATGTCGGATCCACCCATAAATTCCCCTTTGACATAAATCTGAGGAATCGTGGGCCATTCTGAGAAATCCTTGATGCCCTGACGAATTTCCATGTCAGACAACACATCAAAGGTCTCAAAACTCATGCCGAGGGCATTGAGAATTTGCACGACATTGTTTGAAAAGCCGCACTGAGGCATTAATTTTGTGCCCTTCATGAACACAAAAATTGGACTGGACTGGATCAGCGTTTGAATGCGCTCTTTCGTTTGGGAATCCATGAATCAAAAATGGCTTAAGAAGATGAGGGCGTAGCGAGCCAATATTTAGCCAGGCGTGGAAGTGGTGAGCGCTAAGGCATGAATCGCCTCACTCGCAAGATCTTCACGCAAAGCGCCATAGACCAATTGGTGCTGTTTGATTCGGGTGAGACCCTCGAATTGTGCAGACACCACAGTCACCTGAAGATGATCTCCACCTCCTGTGAGGTCTTCCACTGACACTTGAGCATCTGGAAGAGCTCGGCGAATCGCCGAACTCACAGCCTCTGACTGAACCATGCAACGCGGGATTGAACTGAGCTGATGCTGGCAGATCAACGTCGTGAATGACTCCTGTGGATCACTTCTTATTTGGCTGATTTCGCCCCAGCGAAAGGAGTTTCGACAAACCCCAGCTCAATCAAGCTTTGATAGGCCTTCTGACCTTCGCTGCTGGCCGGAGTCATGAGACGGACGACCTCAACAAGCACTGGTACCGCAACTTCTGGCTGATTTTGACGTCTGAACAAAGCGGCCAAACGCAAATTGGCTTGAGCCAAAAGGGAGAGCGCTTCACGACCTTTGGAATCCATCTCCCTTGGAATACGTGCATCTAGACCTCTGAAAGCACCGCTGAGATCTCTGTAGAAAGCCAGAAGTTGCTTTGCAGCAGTCCGGGCACTGTCGTAATCGGTCTTGGCTTGATCGAGGTTTCCTGATGCCACTGCGGCATCGCCGCGATTGAGAAGGCTGCGGACAGCAGCAACATTGAAACCAGCACCACTTGAAGCCAGTACTTTGCTCACAGATGAGTTGGTTCCATCTGAAGACTGAGCCAACACCTGCACGGGAGCAGCAGCCAAACCGGCCAAAAGGGCTAAGGCGGTGATGGTGAGACGGGAACGCATGAACTGAGCAGGACAGTGGGCGGACTTTAGTGGCTTCTTAGCGGTCGGCCTACCGCTTCTCGGGCCGCTTGTTCAGCCGTATGCATTCGATCTGCTAACTGCTGACTCATATGAGCTGCAGCTTCCCTCCCTGTTCCATCGGCTAAGAGGGGGGCTTCGAAGCAGATTGCAGCACTACTAGAAGCTGGGGGACTGGCCTCGCTGTAGGCGATCCCTACGGGAACAACGCTGACAGGAATTCCATTGGACTTGGACAGCTGGGCAAGACGAACCAGTCCCTGCCTTAAGCGGATTGGTTCATCGGTGCGGTTGATTCGCCCCTCGGGAAACACCACAACCTGCTGACCAGCCGCTAAAAGATCGATGGCATAACGAAGCGACGTAAGGGTCGGACGCCCTTGGTCTACGGGAAAGCAGCCGAGTCGATAGAGAAACCAGCCCTGAAGTCCTTCCATTTCGCTACGCGTCACCATGAAGCGGCAATCACGGCCAGTAATGCGTCGCCCCGTTGCCATCGGCAAAATCAGGGCATCCCACCGGGCTCGATGGGTCGGGGCCAGAAGCACAGGCCCTTCCTTGGGCAGATGATGAGCTCCGATGACATGACGCTCTCGGAAATACCAAGGCAATGCAAGGTCTTGCGTAAACAACATCGCAAGCGATGACCAGAATGGGTTCATTGCTGAACCCAAGACTTCACCTCTAGTTTTCAGAGCACTGCCCACGGCTAGATAGCGCTGTCCTACAGGGTTGGAATTTAGGTTGCCTCAGTCTCTGTATCGCGGAAGCTTGGGCAGTTAGAGCGGCGTCTCGCTTGCAGACCACCCGCGCATAAAATTAGATCTTTGGACGAGGGTTGTGGCCAGTCTCGGGGTCAACATTGATCACATTGCCAATGTTCGGCAAGCCAGGCGCACGGTCGAACCTGATCCTGTGCCAATGGCTTTGATGGCGGAGTTGGGTGGAGCCGATGGGATCACGATTCACCTCAGGGAGGATCGCCGTCATATCCAAGATCGCGACTTAACCCTCTTACGCCAAACGGTTCGGACTCGTTTGAATTTGGAAATGGCTGCAACCAAGGAGATGGTGGAGATTGCGTTGCGAGAGCAACCAGACATGGTCACCCTGGTGCCAGAACGGAGAGAGGAAGTCACAACGGAGGGAGGCTTAGACGTCCGAAGTCAGTGCACGAGCTTGTCTTCTGTGATCGATACCCTTCAGAGCAACGACATTCCTGTGAGCTTGTTCGTGGATCCAGATCGAAACCAGCTGGAGGCGTGTCAGCAAAGCGGCGCTCGTTGGGTTGAACTCCATACCGGACGTTTTGCGCAGGCCAGCTGGAGGGAGCAACCCATGACCTTGGCACGTCTCATCGAGGCCACGGAGCAAGCGCGTTCGATGGGATTGCGGGTCAACGCAGGCCACGGCTTGACTTATCAAAATGTGGAGCCCATTGCTGCAATTCCAGGAATGGAAGAGCTCAATATTGGGCACACCATCGTGGCCCGGGCTCTGTCTGTGGGTTTGCAAGAAGCGGTGAGAGAGATGAAGAGCTTGGTTCAGAATCCCAGACGTGACCCCTTGTTCGGAAGCAGTAGCTCATGACCACACATCATTTTGTTGCAGCCAGTACTCGCTTCTTGACAGAAGAAGAACCCCTTGAAGAAGTGCTTAAAGAAAGACGCAGGCATTACGGCGAACAAGGCAAGGAGATCGACTTTTGGCTTGTTCGCAATCCAAGTTTTCTGGATGCACCTGAATTGTCTGAGATCAAAGCGAAGGTGCCACAACCTTCAGCCGCAGTCGTTTCTACAGACTCCACCTTCATTACATTCATGAAGTTGCGTTTGGAATATGTTGTGGAGGGGCAATTCGATGCTCCAACTGATTCCATTCCAAACCCTCTTGCGGAAAGAGACTAAAGGATTCGGTTAAGTCTGCTTCCAAAGGACGATGGCTAACCAGATGGCTAATGAAAGTGATGTTCGTTTCGGATATATATGAGACGTAATTTATATAGAGATAGGGATACGTGAGGTAGGTCAACTGATTCTAAATAGAACGCTTGAAGTGCATGCATTGATGTCTGCTTTAAGGCATTTTTGAAAAGTTGATTGTTTTTCTTTGAGCTTGATCGGCTAGATCATTCTTATTGGTTGTCTAGCTAGGGTTTGTATTGGCTGTTAGGTGATTGGTGGAGATTGTGTATCTGATATCGCTGTTTTCGTTAGAAAACTCGAAATTGCGTAAAACCCTGCACGATTGGGATCAATTTTAGTTGTTGCGCTAATGAAATAATGTTTTAATGCTAATCGTAAGGCTATTTCTTAAAATCTTGACATCGGCAATGGTGATTCGACTTCCTTTGCTTGCAGCCATCTCTGCGTTTGTTTTGGCAGTTGGCCTGGCAGCGGCATCCAATGCTCACCAGGAACTCTTGAAGCGACAGCTCTGTTGTGAAGGCTGTCCAGTTGATCTCAAGGTTTGTGAGTTTTAGATCGATTGGTTTGTGCTTAATCGTTGCGAACTAGAAAAGATGGCTTTCAGAATTTAGAGCGTAATTTTATGGCTACATGATTTTTCAATCATGTACAAATCTTTTTCTCTTTGATCAGGTCGTTTTTATTGTGTGGCTATCAAAGATATAGATTTCTGGCGCTGATGTGAATAGAAGAGGGATAGATATGCCCCCCAGCGAGCTGTGATAGTGCCGATGCGTAATAATGAGAAAGGTATACAGAGCCTCTAGTGGAGTTTAGTCGCAGGGACATTATTCAAGCGCTATGCAATGAATATAAACATTTGTTTAAAGATGCTTATGATCCAGCGGTCGACTTGTCGTTTGAAGAGTATCAATCAGAGATGGAAGCAAAAACTCTTGAAGAGCTGATTAAGGAAACCTCAACAGATAATGAGTTCTACACCATCGATGACTTTATGAAGCGTTATGGATGATCGAAGCATGGGATTGTCTTGGCTTGCATTCCAAGCTCTCGCTCTTTTGCTGTTTCAATAGATCGATGCCTCCATTACGCCTCCTTTGCTGTCGCTGTCTTTTGCACGATGAACGGCAGCTCTCTTGATCCGGAAGACAGCACAGACGCTGGCACCTCGCTTCAAAGTCGTTAGTAATACGTTGTTTGCAGCATCCATTGATGCAGATCAGTATCGCCTCAGCACAGCCCATTGGTACCTTGATTCGCGAAGGCGAGCACCAGCCATTTAAGGCGTCGGCATGTCCAATTCGGGCACTTGATTATGACGAATCCCAGATGAGGGATGACGACGTGATTAGGCATCAACAGCGTTCAGAAGTGGAATACGACTGCTGAGTTTCTGTATTGGTTTTGATCGTTCGGGTGTTAATTCAGGGAGGTTTAGCATTTTGCTGTAGCTCTTATCAGCTCAGCATAAATTGCTTCTCCAGATAGTGATTCACCTTGTTGATAGCATTAATGTGGTTTTGAATTACTAGATACATCATGCCGGATTAATTCATGTTCTTGTGCATTGAACTTGTTTAAATATGTTCATGGATGCTTGCTTTCATTTTAAGCCCGCATGCACCTTCCAAGACGAAAGCTCAAGTCAATTGATTCGGCTGACAGCAGCAAGCACAGATATAATTAGTCATTAATCACTCTCTTTCTTGTCATACACTGGTTGGAGAGTTCTTCAGAATAAGCATCCAAGCAACTGAGATGATGCCTGTTTTGCCCAAGCTCACGCTCAAGGAAGAGCGTCAAGAACTCGTAAAAAAAATGGCAATGCCCTTTAAAGAAGAACCAAATTACCTGCAAACAAAACACTCATTTTCTTGTTTTGTTTCTCGTTTGTCAGCTCCAAATGTTCTGCATTGTCTTTCTGTGATAGATGGCTAATCGTTGCCTTTCGCTTCTTTTTGTCTCTAAGTGGTCGTTTCTTGATCCAAGTTGGTATCAATGAGGGCTCTGATCAATATCGGGCAAGGCTCTCGGTGTCATAGCTGTTATGCCACTAATCTCTTGTTGAGAGGATTAAGATGAAACCCTTTAGAGTTTATGCGGCTAACGATTTGATTCAGCAACTCACTTGGATCCAATTTGATTGGGCGGTGGAGACAATCACTTCACGCTATGTCTCTCATTCATTCTCTGGTGTTTATGGAGTTCCGCGTGGTGGAGTTTGCTTAGCAGTGGCCTTGAGTCACTCGCTCACCCTTCCCTGGCTCTCAGAGCCAAAAGACGGATGTCTTGTTGTGGATGATGTGTATGAAACTGGCCAGACTTTGTCCTCGATCCGTGATCAATTTGATGCCACTTTTGTAGTTTGGATGAGCAAAGTTCCTCCAGAATGGTGGAATGCTGCAATAACAATCTCACCCGATGAATGGTTGGTTTTTCCTTGGGAGAAAGTAGCGTTTGCGGCAGAGGATGAAGCTCGCTATCGGGCCTCAAGATCCAAGACTCCCTAAGACTTTTCATGACATCGAAAACGATTTATCTCGCTTCTCCATACGGGTTCTCCGCACAATGCAAACGTCTTTTGCTTCCAGAGTTTGTTGCGGCTCTGTCCCATTTAGGCCTCATGGTCTGGGAGCCATTTGAGCGCAATGGGCATGTCGACACCACCAAGCCTGGATGGGCATTTCGGGTAGCTCAGCAATGCATGCAGGATGTTCGAGACGCTGACGGAGTTTTTGCCATCGTTAACGGAACCCCTCCAGATGAAGGGGTAATGGTGGAGGTTGGAGCTGCTTATGCACTCAATAAGCCTGTTTTCCTGTTCCGTGATGACTTTCGCCGTTGCACTGATTCTGATCAGTACCCTCTCAACTTGATGCTGTTCGCCGGGTTGCCTGAAACCAACTGGGAAGAGATGGTATTCCATTCAATTGATTCGATTAAAGATCAAGGAAGTGCTTTAGGACAATGGGCTCAATCAGGTTGATCAATCCAATCGTCGGCCAACGGGGTAAGCGCTCCTGCCGAGTTGTACTGACGCAGGATTTGATGTGTGATCCCATGGTGATCGCACCAGCGAATACCACAGCCTGTGATGTCTCCTTGTTGGCGATCTCTGGGGTCAATGAATAGTTCTACGCCTGGTTCTGGTTGCCAAATCAAATACGATCCAAAGGTGGTTGATTGGCAGTGAAGTGGCTGCGATGGACTGACTTGATCTGTGCCTTTTTTTGTTTCGACGACATAAATGACGCGATCCAGTCCGCTTACACCATGGCGAACGATCATGCGTCGTCGTTGTTGTTGATTAACAACACAAAGCTCTGCTACCCAGCTCCATGGCGTGATGTAATCGGGACCTGTTGACCAGTCTCCTGTTTGGCTAACTTGCATGGTTGGAGGTAACGATTCGAAATTCATTGACTGCTGACGACCACTCTCTATGTAGGTCAAACATGTCTGAATGACGCCCTCAGTTTCCTCTACTTTAAGAGACGTAGAAAAGCGTTCCTGTTCTTTGGCAGTGTGATCTAGCCTGATAAAGCATCCCTGCCAATGCCCGCTATTATGCAAGAGCAATATGTTTCGAGGATCGTTCATAGGGAGGGGGTAAAGAGTGTTAATAATCACCATTAATCCAGATTTCTATAATCTGTTTTGGCGTTCATTATTTTCCTGTTGATCAGGAAAGTCCCATAATTTTTTTATAGGCAGGCCTTTCACGAGTGGCTTGTATCAGTGATTCCACAGCGGGATATGCGCCTAAGTCCTCGTTCGGAAAGAATAACTTGATATATGCCAAGTAAGATGAGATTGCGCAATCAGCAGCGCCCCATTTATTATTGATGAAATACCCTTTAGCGATTTCTGAATTGAGTTTGGCTAAAAGTCGAGGCAAGATCTTCGTTTTTTGATCGGGAACGAAGATTGCAAATGCTAATGTTGAATTTGCAAAGTGTGTCCATTGGCTGATTAACGATCGATCGCCAGGTCTTAGGATTTCAGCTCCGTGATGCTCTGCTAAGTGCAACAGAATAGCGCCTGATTCGAATAAGATGAGAGGTTGATTATTGGCATCGAGAACGGAATCATCTTTCATTGCTGGAAGTTTTCCGAAAGGATTAATCGCCAAGAAATCATCTTTTAGATGTTGACCGTTAGCCAAAGAGAGTTCTACGAGTTCGTAGGGTATGCCCATTTCTTCCATATACCAGCGAGGCATGCTGGCTCTAGTTTGTTTTCCGCCATAAAGGATGATTGCCATCGCTGATGAGGTTTTTGATTCTCTTGCAATATTAGTTGATGGATGGTTTTATTCGCTGGTTTCAAACTGTTGATACGGATTGATATTATCGTCTTTTGTTTTCATATGGATTGATCATTGCTTACTAACCTATGTAGGCTTTGTTTTGTATTTGCTTAAACCAGGGCGTTGTTGGTAAGTCTGATGAATTCCCCCAGCTTGGGGGTGCGGCTTGTTGGTTTTCTGATGCACATTGATGCTACGCGACTCTTCAATGTTGAGTTAAATTGATAGGCTCTCATGCAACTTTTGATCTATTAGATTTTTGCTAAGGGTCCATAGCTTTTCTGCGAGTTGTTCGTTACTGGCTTCATCGCTGGGTTCCGCCTCTTTAAAAAGATGATGTCCAGGTCTGATCAATTGATTGCTCATGTATCGGAATCCACTCTGCTCGTAGCTATCTCCATCGGCTAGTTCTGCAAGTAGGGAGCCTGCTTTTTGTAGTGTTTCTGTCAGTCTTAGCAAATCTCTTGCGACGAAACTGAAGAGCGCAAGGCCGACGGGATTTTGTTGTCGACTTGTTCTAAAAAATCCGCCGCTTCCTTTGGGAATGACCAGGCCTGGACTCCATGCCAACACGGGTATCTCTTCTCCCCTTTGCTTGAGTTGGTTGGCAAGATGTCGTCCCATCAGGATATTGCAGAGTTTGCTGTCTTTATAGGCTTTGTCGGCATCAAAGATCTTTTGGCCATTGAGCATGGCGATGCTTTCATGCGGCCTTAATCCCTCGAGAGCACCAAGTGTTGCAGGTTGACCAACCCGTCCTCCTCCGCTGTTCGGATTGTGCACTTCTGAGCTGGTAATCACCAGTCTTGGCCTTTTACTTTTTTGTAGTAATGGTAATAAACGCATGAGGATGAGTTGATGGGCAAGGTGATTGATGCAGAACGTTTCTTCTATTCCTTGTTTTGTAAATTGTGGGTTTCTGATTCCAACATTTTGAATCCCTGCATTGAGAATTAAAGTATCGATCGGCTCATTAATCTGAAGGAGTCTGCTGCAACCAGTTTCAATCTCTTCAAGATTTTTAAGGTTGATCGCTATTCCTTTTGCTGTTGTTTGTTTTGTTTCACTTGCTGATAGTGCCTTGACTGTTTCCGTGCATCGCTCTTCTGTACGACAGAGGAGTAAGAGTTGATGCCCTCTTTGCATCAACTGTTTACTTGCCTCCAGTCCGATGCCAGAACTTCCTCCTGTGATTAGGATTCGTCGCGATAGTTCATGCTTCATTGAGGTATTTATTTGGCTAAATATTGGACTTATAAGTTTTGGTGTATCCGTTAACCCTTTCTGCAAGTTGTTTGTTCATTCCTTGTTGATGATTTTATTGCTGTGGAATGCGTTCCCACCATGATGGCTTTAGAAATGTGTCTTCGCGGTCTGTCTCTATTAGGTCACCGTTGTTGAATTGATCAAAGTCATGGGGGTGAATGTCAAATCCTTTTTCTTTGGCAATGCTGCATTGATCATCAACGTCAGCGCACTGACTTGACGCGCAGAGCGCTTTCAAAGTCGCATCCGCTTTGATCGCATTGGCAAGGTCGATGACGGCCTGAGCGGACATTGGCTTTTTGTATGTACTCCTCTTTGCTAGCGCCGATATCCGCCTTTTGGGTTGCTTGACGCTTGATCGGATGTTCCTGTGACGGATCTGTTGACAACCTCTAGCCCCTTTGAGTTCCAGGGCAGGCGTGGCTCCTGATGGTTCTCAGCGTTTCGTTGCGTTGATGACGTTCGGCTTGCGGTGTTGCTATGCCGAAGTCAGTCATGGTTTGGAAGCGATGAATGGACTGCGCTTGGCACTCTGCGTCTTGCCCTTCCTGAGTGGTGGTGTGGTCTACGCCGACTCCATTTCTTCCTCGCTGATTCAATTGCAGGTTGGTCAGCCGATTCGCGCTGCCGATGCATCGTTGTTGGCATCTGGTTGGCTGCCAAAACCCGATCCAGCCATTGAGGGCCTTGAGCAGGAATCATCTGGACCAACACTTCCTGCCCTCTCGTCCTGTTCTGGCACTGGAATTGGCTTTTGTCGCTACGACTATGCCCGTGACCGACAGAGGCTTTCGGTGGTCACGGTTCCTTCACCTTCGTCAGATGTGTCTGGATTGGTGCAGCGTTGGTGGATCGAATAATTTTTAGCCAATGGCGTTTGTGAGCCGGAGCGTTCCCCAAAGATCGAAGACGCAAAAGATCACCCCGATCACGATTAAGTCCCAGGCTCGATGACGGATAGCCCACGGAGCCAGAAATATCTCAGCAATTCCATGAAGGGCTGTTCCTAGCGCTACGTACTCGAGCACGAGCAATCCGTGTGCCAGCAGGAACAACCCGCTGGCAGCGAAGCGCATCAACACTCGCCAGGAGGTAGACACAGCGTTTGCGAAACAGATTCAAACCTTACCGGTCTTTATTCCTGCGTTGTTCTCCTCTCGCATTAATGGGTACTGTTGAGAAGAGTTATTCCGGTGCAGACGCCAATGGCCTCGTTGCCAGTTCCGGTTGAAGGGCCTCTTGAGCGTGGGTTGCACCAGGACGGCAGGCGTTTAACGCCACAGAGGCGCTTGATTCTCGATCTTTTTGAACAAATTGGCGGGGGCACTCACCTAAGCGCTGAAGATGTCCACCGCTTGCTGGTCGATTCGAAGGCGCGGGTTTCATTGGCGACGATTTACCGGACGTTGAGACTCTTGGTTGAAATGGGATTTCTCCAAGAGCTCGAACTCAGTGATGGGGGCCGTCGTTTTGAGCTTTCAAGCGGTGATCATGGAGATCATCATCATTTAATTTGCGTTCGCTGCGGCCGCACCGAAGAATTTGAAAGCACTCCCGTACTTGAGGCTGGCCGTGAAGCAGCCAAGCGTTTCAACTTTGAATTGATCGAATCGAGTTTGACTGTTCGCGCCGTTTGTCCTAACTGCCTGTGATCATGGATCGCTTGATGGATGCTCCGAGCAGGGCATCCAGAAGTCACCCATCGCGTGGGCACCTTTGCAGCCTTGAGCAGTGGCCTGTGCTTCCGCTTCGGCCCTGGTGGGGTAAGCCATGAACCTTGGGTCATCACCCTCCTGATGCTGGTTTGGCTGGCCATGGTTATGCCGGCTGTGGTC
The DNA here is from genome assembly GCF_014279555.1 of Synechococcus sp. SYN20. Classification (NCBI taxonomy): domain Bacteria; kingdom Bacillati; phylum Cyanobacteriota; class Cyanophyceae; order Synechococcales; family Synechococcaceae; genus Synechococcus; species Synechococcus sp. SYN20. Next base: position 1,101,063 of record NZ_CP047959.1, read on the forward strand.
TGTTGTGCTCTTGTCTAATTGCACAAGGCCCATGCTCATCGGTCCTGCTGTCCAAACGCCCATGGTGTTAACCCCGATCGCCAGCAGTCCCATCCCAACGACTGACAGGTTGATCACGCCCATCGCAACGACCCCGATCGAGACCACTCCCATTGGAACGACCCCGATACAAATCACCCCCATTGGCACAACTCCAATGGAGACGGTTCCAAGTGGAGCAATTCCGATTGCGAATTTCTTTGGCTTCGTGCCGCAGTGTCCCCCGTTGGTCTTTGGGTCTGAATCAATCATTGATTAATTATTACTGCTCTTGTGGCAAGCAGAAGGTTCCGTCAATCTGGTGAGTATGGACCTTTCTGGCGTTTCAGGCTTTCACGAAATTATCGTTCTCACACCCCGCGGATTCGAAGAGGGGTTGGATGCGGTTATGGCTGTGCGGGAACAACGCACGGTTTTGCTCAACCTCTCAGAGATGGAGGCGAAACTTGCTCAGCGCACTGCTGACTTCGTTTCAGGGGGGGTCTACGCCCTACAGGGCCAAGAGCGACGTGTGGGAGAGCGGGTGTTGTTATTCGCGCCGGCCTCTGTTGACATTGATCAGCTCAGTTGAGCGCCCCACTACAGCTTGAGCCTCCTCCAGCCGTGCATCCGAAACAGTGAGTGTCAACAGCAATCGGTTGGTTATTGATGGGTTCAGTTTGATGTAGGAGCTCGATCAGTGTCTTTGCTCCAGAACCCACAGGAATGCCTAACTGTTGATTGAAATCGCAGTCGAACAGGGTTCCGGTCCAGCTGACACTGATCAAACTTCTGCACATCACTGAGTTGAGGTTGGTGTCACGATGCGATTGATGAAGCAAGGAGTAATAAGTCTCAAGCTCGCCCCGGGCTTTCAAGGTTTGAGCAAATCTCTGGATAGGCATGTTTGTGATTGTTAATAATCTACTGAAGTGAATGCCATGATTCTGCAATAACTTTTCGCGATATAGGAGTTCAAGTTCGCCTTGTTCTGGTGGTAGTTTTGCACCTGAAGGATTGAACACTAAATCCAGTTCAAGCTTGCTATTGGGAAGTCCGTAACCAAGTGCATTTAAGCTTTGTAGTCCAGAAATGCTGCGCTGAAAAACACCCAACCCTCGCTGATTATCCACTCGCTCCTCTTCAAAACAAGGCAAAGAGGCAACGACTTTCACTCCTTCATTGGCCAAAAATGCAGCCAAGTCTTCTTGGCCAGGCTCTTGCAGTATCGTGAGATTGCAGCGATCAATCACTTGAACGCCAAGGCCCCGTGCCTCGTGCACGAGGGATCGGAATTGAGGATGCAGTTCTGGCGCACCCCCGGTTAAGTCCAGGCAGTTGAGGTTCAATTTCTGAAGAACCTTGGGAATGAGATTGATCTGTTCTTCCTCCATCATTTCCGTCCGCCACGGTCCCGCATTCACATGACAATGGCTGCAGCTTTGATTGCAGCAGTAACCGAGATTGACTTGAAGCGTTTCAAGGTCGCCACGGTTCAGTGCAGGGAATCGGTTTGTGTTTTGTCGGTGTTGCTGCTCAGTCGCTGGGGAGATGGAGGTCAAGGTGAAGGGGGTAGAGGAGTGCTTGCTAATCCTTATGAATCAAAACTTTATCTTTTGACAGCAGGGGTATGGGTGTGGAACGAGGCCCATCTTGGATCGGATGACTCTCTCTTGAGGTCCTGCTTTTTTGATCCGTAGTGCTGATGTGATCAACATCTTTCATGCTGTGAGCCTTGAATGCATTCATCAGGCAAAGCATTATTGAGGCAACGTTTTAAACCAATCCACATACTCTTCTGGACCTCCTTTCACGAGGCAGTCAAAACGAAGTGGGTCGTCTGGATCGCTCACTCCTGACAGCTTGCTGTCGCTCAAGTTGGGGCGATCGACTTCGCCATGGCTGCTATCAACAAGAACAACACGGGCTGGGCGGTTATAGCTTGCGCCTAGTTGTTGAAGAAGGGTCAGAAATCCTCTGTCACTTCCTCCTCTCAGCCAGCCATCACCTGACGGGCAGGGCGTGGACGTTACGGTGTCACCGACTCCGACCAGCATGGGAATGGCATCCCGCTCAATGTGCTGATGACAGAGATCCAGTAGGGCTTGATGGTCGTGGGGGGCCGTGCGCACATTAAAGGTGTCACCGAGCGGCGCTGTTCCGGTTTTCTGAGCGACGTGGCGATTGATAAGCACCAGCAATCCCACTTCTTTAATGGCTCCCTTCAGCATGAATTGGATGTCAGTGGTGCCTACATCCCCAGGTGCTGCCGGTTTGATTCTTTCTTGACCAGTGGAATCAGGTCCCAGGTTTGGGGCGACATGCAGAAAAAACGACGTGGGTAGTCCAGCCGTTGCTGCGGCTGACATCAGGGAATCCATCAAATCGGACAACATCAGTTGCAGCTTTCTCTGCCGCTCTACATCTCCTTTGATTCGGCTGAACAAACTGTTCAGGTTGATGGTTGGAGAGACCTGGGTATCGAGAATCGCGAGCTTGAGCTCTTCTTCGAGTGCTTGGCCCTGCAACTCTGGCAAGACTTGACTCAGTTTTAAGCGCAACAGATCTCCCATCTGTTGAGGCACGGATTCCAGAAAGCTCATTTCCTCATCGCTGACACCCGGGTGTGAGACCACCCCAAATCGATCTTGAAATTGAACCCCACCCGCGGCAAGTCCTGGTAAGTAGAGGCCCTCGCGTTGTGCCTTCTCGTTGTCGCCTAGAGCTTGTTCAACCAGTCGGTTCACACCACGGCTGCCCTCGTGCTCTCCGTTGGTCAGCACACTGAACTGGTTTTGCATACCTGCAGCAGCTTTCACATAGTCAGCGCGAAGACGGCGTGTGAGTGGATCTTTAACGAGGGGCATGCAAACTCCGTCGAGGTCTTGCACGATCAGCAAGTCTGTCTCCGCCCTCATTTCGTCGCGGAGTGCATCAAGGCTTAGTGGTGCCATTGTTTGAAACGATCTCCTTGCAGGAGTTGTGGAGGAGTTTGATAGCGAGATGAGCTGGGGTAGTGCAGATCTCCTATGTGGGCTGAGTGGTTTTTAATTCTGTTCCATTGAGGAGACAGCTCAAGCTGGTCCCATGGCTTTGCGATAGGCGGGACGACGGTCACCTGTTTGATTGTTGCTTGGATTGATGGATAGGGCGCTAGCTCAATGTGGGGAAGCATCAAAGGCACGAGATCGCTCCAGCTGCAGAGCTTGTACGGGCCCGTGTGGGTTCTTATCTCAAACATCGCGCCTAGCCAGGCCTTCTTTAATGTTGGGGTGTGCAAAGTGGTGGGTTGATGGAGACGGTGCTGGATAGCAACTCATTTTTTTCACCGTCTCTTGATCGGGACGCCATCCACCGCCGAATACTGGAGCTGGAGAAAGGCAAGGTTGGCCTCTACAGCGTGGGGCTCTATCCCGCCTCCCTGGCTTACAACTGCGCCATGCAGAAGAACAGTGAGGGGCACCTGTTGCTGGCTCCTCGCCCAGGTCGGGACTTGCTTGGAGCTTTTCCCGACGATGTGATTGATGGTATGGACGAAGTCCATGTTGCAACGATTGAGGCCATGGCCACGCACGAGCTTGCTGGCAAGCGTGTGACCAACTCCCTAGCGGACCTGCTCATGCGCTGTGAGTTGGTGATTCTCAGTGCTAACAGCAATCACGTTGAGGATGATCTGCGAGAGGCTTGTCGGCTGCGTGCGGAGCTCAACAGAGAGCAGGTGGTGATCGCTTGTCTTGCAGGCTCCTTTGGTCATGACCAAATTGCAAATGAGTCCTATGTGCTTTGCGAAAAAGAGCCCAATTTGGCTTTTTTCTCAGGCTTTCATCGTCATGGAGCCTTGCGAAATCCTCTGGATAGTTTTACGGCCAATTTCTGTCATCCCAATGCCTTAACGGCTTTGTTGGGTGCGCGTTTGCTTGATCGTCTGTCGCCGAATATTCAGGTTTCACCGGGTGTTCACAACGTGGAGGGTCAGTACATCAAGGCGGCTAAAAATATGGCATCTGTGTTTGCCGGCTTTGGCTATTCATTCCACAAACAAAATCCAGGCGTTCTGCCCACCTTGCTGACGCTTCTCCTGGATCAATGCCTGGATCAGGCCGCTACGGTCTCGATGGCACGACGCGATCGTCAACGGCTTTATAACCGTCAGCCGTTTTCACTCACTGAATTGGGATATGGGGTCCCGAGAATCGAAGCGGCCCTTGTGCGTGAGGGAGATATGGAGAAAGTTCGAGATCACACCTTTGCCCAGCTCACGGCGATGGTTGCTGATGTGCGAGGCAGCATGATGATGCCTGTTTCAGGTAAGCCGACGCGGAATTTTCAGGTTGGTCAGGTGCTCTCAGACCATATGCGTCTTGAGCAGCGCTGTCCTGAAAGCATGGAGGAATTGGAAGGGTGGTGTGAAGCTGCCGGTTTACGCAAGGGTGGCTTAGAGGGATTGAAGGCATTGCGTTATTGGCCACAGATTGCACGTAAATATTCAATTCCGGTTCATGATGCATCCATGATTAATTTGCTCTATATGGCTATTTATGGGCGCCAAGCAACCAAAGATGTTGCTTTTTCAGTCATGACAGATAGCCGTCAATTGTCTACTTATTGCCAGGAATCTGTGCGACCTACCCATAGCCGTCGTTACGCCGAGGCTTTGCAGAATCTGGATATGCCTGAAGCGATGGATCTCATTGTTAATGCTGTGATTGCTGATAATGCCCGACGCTTAATTCGAGGCGATTCAGGCCTAGAGGATATGGAGGTTGATGATGATCCTCCTGCCTACCTCCGTGCCATGAATGTGATTGAAAATGCGCTTTAATCAATCATGATTAGTTTGTTGGCGACAGATTTGTAGGGATCAGGATCGCAACTCAGAACAATGACCTGAAGCCCTCTTGTGACGGCTTGTTGCAACATCTCCAAGACTCCCTCTAAGCGTTGAGCATCAGTATTGGTGAAGGCGTCGTCGAAGAGCAGGGGAAGGCATCCCCCATGCCGTTCTTTAAGGGTGTCAGCAATGGCGATACGTAGGGCAGCATTCAACTGTTCTTTCATTCCGCCGCTTAGCTGGTCAAAGGCAAACAGAGTCCCCTCACGCTGTAGGCCAAGTTGCTGTAACCCATCCTGTGGGTCGTAATGGATTGAACAGCTGTCTGTTGGGTTTCTCAGTAAAGGTTGAAGGACTTGATTGATGTTGTGTTTCAAAGGAGTGGAATAACGCTGAGAGAGATCACTGCGAGCCTGTTGAAAACGCTGGAGTAGATGGCTACGGGCGCGGACCAAGAGTGCTTCTTGCTGTTCAGCTTGCGTTGCTAATTCAAGCTTTGCGGAAGCTTCTGCCACTGCTGAATGGAGCTCACTTTGTCCTAGAGAGTTGCATCGCTCTAAGAGTGCACCACGCTGGACTCCAAGCTCGTGACGTTGTTCGGTGAGCTGATGTTCTTGGCGATCAAGCCTTTCTAATTCTAGCTTTGGATCGCTATTGCCTTGGGCTGGATCAAGTTGCTGAAGGGCCTGAATATGTGCTTTTAATGTCAGCTGTTGAGATGTCAAGGCTTCGATTGATCGAGCGAGTTCTTCCTGAGATCCCACCTCTTGTTCAAGCGATTGATGTTGCCTTAAGCGTTGCTCTTGCTCTGCTTTTAGACGTTCTTGTTGGAGGCGCTTTTGCTGCCATTGTGTCTGTACTGCATCGTGCTGAACCTCAAGTTCTCGAACTTGTTTTTGATGGATTTCGCTCTCACCTTTCAACATTCGGTAGCGAATTCGGCATTGTTCAAGTTCTTTCTCATGATCTGAATCTTGTTTTAGGTTTCCGGATGGAAGGCCTTGGTTGAGTGTCTCTAACTGGAGTTGCAACTCGTCGAGGTTGGGAGCTTTTTGGTCTGGAGGGGGGACGAGTTGTTTGAGTTGGGCTTTTAAGAGCTCTTGTTGTTGGAAGAGAAGGTTGCGTTGTTCGCTGCGTTGTTGAGCCTCCTCTACCGAGCTTGCGTTCCAAAGCTTTAATCCAGCTTTTAAAGCTATTTGAAGAGACTTTTGTGCGTGCTCGAGTGAAGCCAGTCCTGTGCCTTCGCCGGGGCTGACCTTGAGGCGTACATGTTTTCCAACATCAATCCGGAAGACACCTGCTTGATTACACGATTCACCTTCCTTTAGATCGGAGCCCTCAATTGAAATGGTCTGATCTGCAGATTCCACCAGGACGGTGGATGCCATGCTTTCGATGCGGATGGCTAGGGCCCGAAGCTCCTCTTGCGTTTTGTTCAGTTGTTGAAGATCTTGAGCGCTACCGCCCTCGATCGCGTTGAACGCAGCGATGAGTTGTTGGTGTTGTTCGGTTAAGCGTTGGCGCTCCTTATCTTCGCGACTAAGCCTTTCAAGGCGTTGTTGAAGTTCATCGCGGTCTTTTCGTTGTCTCAGCAAGAGACCCTGTTCTTCCAGGGCCTGTCTTTGTTGCTCGAGTTCTGCCGTTCGGTGCTGTGCCTCTTTGATTTGGTTGCTTGCCGCGTTGTAGGTCGTCTCAAAGTCTTTGAGTTCACGCTCCAAGCTGGCCAAGTTGCCTGCGCAGGCCGTGCTGTCAGCCAACAGCTTGCGAAGAGCGGCGCAGCTTTTTTCGAATTGCTGTTGTTGGAGAGTGAGTGGCTTCAATTGTTGCAGCGCTTCTTGCAGCTGAAGCAAGCATTGGCGCTGCCGTCGCTGCTCCGGTAACCGCTCCAGTTCCAGGTTGTTCAGCTTCGCTTCAACCCGATCGAGTTCCTCGCATGACAACTCAAATGCCTTCAGTTGCTCAAGGCTTGCCGTGTGATGCTCCTTGGCTGCTTTAAGAGCCTCTTGACGCTTCCATAGTTCGCTTTGCTGACGGACGCCTCGCGTGCTCAAGCTTTCAGACACGAGCCGTTCGAGTTCGGAGTGAACCCGTTGATCCAATGGCGATTGCAACGATTGCTCAGCCTGTTGTTCCAAGCACTCGATCAAAGTATTGAGGTCGTAGTGGTCATGGCTGAGACTCAGCAAGTCGCGACCCGATTCACCCTGCTTTACCCAAAGATGGGCCCAGCGGCTGGGCAATGTTTTATTCACCTGTCTGCTGTTGAGGATCTCGTCAACGCCAAGTAGGTGGGCTAGTTGATCCTCAGCGGCTGATCCAATCAGGGCCACCTGCCCCTGGGCTTGCAATTGGGTGGTGCCACTGGGACCGCTGAAGCGTTTGAGAAGGGTCCAGTGCTGTTCGCTGGTTTCAAATTCCAGCTTGATTTGGGGATGGCCAGCATGGAGTTGGGAGCGCAGGTCCTGCGCTGCTGTCCCACTGGATGCAGCACGGACAAACAGCGTTCGATGCAGAGCCTCGACCAAGGAACTTTTGCCGCTCTCATTGGCTCCGCCAATGACCGTTAACCCTGGATCAAAGTCCAGAACCAGTTCTTGATGGCGGCGAACGCTGGAGAACTCACTGCGAATCAGCCGCATACAGCCTCCTGATCCTCCGCCTCTTCCAGCACAATCCTGCGCAGCTCGAGCATCGCTTCTTCGAGCATGGCTCGATCGATGTCGTTGTGTTCAGGGCCTTGGGCACTGTTGTCATCGAGCTCAGTCGCAAGATCTTTGCTGATGCCCTTAATCAAGGGTGCATCGTCGCGTTGCAGAAAGGTTTGAAATTCTCCTGGCTCCGGTCTTCGACGCGGCAATCCGCGGATTCTGAGGTGGAGGAGTTGTTGATCCAAATCCTGCAAATGCTGTTGTAGCTGTTGGTACCCTTGAAAAGACAGTTGGCCGCTTAGCTCAACTCTCAAAAGATCTTTGCCTACCTTTCGCTGCACACAGGATTCGATCGTCTCTTTAAGGCGTTGAAGATCTGCCCCACTGCTCACCTTGGCTTCGATCCTGTGCCAGGACATGGCACCTGTTGCAATCGGAGTGACCTCAGGAATGTCTTGCCGTTTCAGGTCAACAAGAAGGGCTTGAGAACGCTGATCATGATCAGTTGTGGGAAAACGATCGGGTTCAGGAGTGCCGCAATACCAAGTGCGCGGGTTCAGTTTGGTTAGAGCATGCCAATCACCCAGAGCGATGTAGTCCACCTCCTCTGCAGGCCATCGATCGTGATGCAATTGGTTGACCTGTCCTTCTGCGCCAAAACCTTGTACCGAGCCATGGGCGAGTACGACCCTGGGCTGATTGTGGGGCAAGGAACTCCAGTTCAGGGAGTCCAGCCAATCTGCGGGGCTTCGACTGTCTCTTTGCCGTAGCAACGGGCAAGGGAGCAGCACCATTTCTGCAATAACCTGAGGCTCCGCTTGAAGCAAGAGCTGCAAATTGGGGCAGCGTTCCCGCATTTGACGTTGCACATCTCGGCGCTGCCAGATGCCACCGGCTCCTCCATGGTCATGGTTTCCAGGAATCACGAGCACAGGGCAGGGGATCGAAGCGATGGCTTCCATCACCTCCATCACTACCGCTGGAGCCACAGTGCTCGAGTCGAACAGATCACCGGCCACCATCACGGCATCGACGTTTTGATCGCTTGCTGCTGCAGCGATACGTGAAACGGCATTGACCCGTTCTTGCTGAAGACGGGCCCGTTTTTGAGGATCCTCAATCCAGTGATAAGGCTTGCCGATTTGCCAGTCAGCAGTGTGAAGAAAACGTGGCACCGTTGCTGATCGGGTGTTCTGACACCATGCTGCCGCTTCCCGGCTCTTTTTCCGCACACTCAGCGCTAGCGGATCTGTAGATACACGGCATTGTTTCGTGCTGAGTCTCATGCGATTCGTCATGGCCGATGCCAATACCAGGATTTATCCATCGCTTGACGCGATCGCAGGTCTGTTTCATCCGCCCGAGCAAATCAGCTCGATTGACACGCTGGGATCTGGAAACGTGAATGACACGTTCTTGGTGTCTTTGACTGCGGATGCGGATTGTCGGGCCTTCGTGATGCAGCGTCTGAATACAAGCGTGTTCGAAAAGCCCGAGCTGGTCATGCGCAATTTGCTTGCTCTTGGTTCGCATGTACAACAACGGTTGGCGACGGATCCACCTGAATTGGCTGGACGGCGTTGGGAAATTCCAACGGTTCTGCCAACGCGCCACAGCGAAGGCCATTGGGTTGAGCACAACGGAGAGTTTTGGCGCTCGATCTCCTATATCGGAGCTGCCACCACAAGTGATGTGATCCGTGATGCTGGGCATGCGCGCGAGCTGGGGTATGGATTGGGGATGTTCCATCACCTCATCAGTGATTTACCGACTTGCGACTTAGCAGACACCCTTGAAGGCTTTCACATCACTCCGAGCTATCTCAAGCATTACGACACTGTTTGCCGCGATCAATTCGAGAGGCTTGAGAAACGGTTATCACTCGATCCGCGGCTGAAACGTGCGCTTGATTTCGTGGAACGTCGCCGCGACTGTGTGGATGTGTTGGAAGTTGCCTGCGCTCGCGGCGAACTGCAACACCGACCGATTCATGGAGACCCCAAAATCAACAACGTGATGCTTGATGAGCAAAGTGGTCTTGCTGTGGGATTGATCGATCTCGATACGGTTAAGCCCGGTTTGGTTCACTACGACATCGGAGATTGCCTGCGTTCTTGTTGCAATCCTCTTGGCGAAGAGACCTTGCAGGTTGAGTTGGTGACGTTCGATCTCAACCTCTGTCGGGCGATTCTTGAGGGCTATCTCACGATCGGTCGATCCTTTCTTTCCGACCAGGATTTTCACTATCTACCAGACTGCATCCGTCTGATTCCGTTTGAGCTTGGGTTGCGCTTTTTAACCGACTACCTGGATGGCGATCGTTACTTCCGAACAGATCGGCCTTCTCACAATTTGGATCGAGCCTTGGTGCAATTTGCGCTCACGCAATCAATCGAAGCCCAAGAGGATGACCTCAAGCACATGATTCTCGAACTTTCAGGAGCGAGCTGAATGTCGCGCCATCCCGTGATGGTCCGGCAGGTTTGCCCGCTCCTTCCTCAAGACCACCAAGAATCCCCTGATCTCCTTCTTAGTGCTGAGTTTGTCTGGCGTGAGGGGGGCATTCTTGAACTCAGCTACAACCTTCGGCCGGCTCAGCGTGATGGAGATTTGCTTGCCATTTCGTTGCCTTCGATTCAGCCATCGTGCGTTCCAATGCAGGGTGATCGCCGCGATGAACTTTGGAAGCACAGTTGCTTTGAGGCATTTATCGGTGTGCCTGGCTCTCAGCATTACTGGGAATTCAACGTATCGCCCTTAGGTCACTGGAACCTCTACAGCTTTGAGCGCTACCGACAGGGTGGCTCTGGGTTGGTTGAGGCCTTGCCACCCTCTGTAACTGTGCGACAAACGCGACGGGACTGCCGTTGTGATGTGGTCTTGGATTTACTTCCCTGGTGGCCGATTGAGGGCATGCCAGAACTCGGTTTGACGATGGTTGTGGAGGAAATCAATGGTCGTCTCAGCTACTGGGCTCTCTCCCATCCAGGAGACGCTGCAGACTTTCATGACCGTCGCAGCTTTCTGATCTGTTGATGGATTGTCCACGATTTAGATGATGACTTCAGTCCGCCGCCTGCTGATTTGTCTTCCGCTGCTTGTGGTCCCCCTGGCCTTGGGCTGCAGGCGCTCACCTGCACTCCAGTCCACCCCGAAACAAGAGCAGGACGCCTCTAAACAGGAGGTTCTTGAACAGGTTGAACCAGAGGATCTCGCGCTTCCGTCGCTCCCTACAAGGTCAGATCTTCCCCGCTCTCCATCGGGAGCGCACTATCCGCTGTTTTTGGCCAACCCCGATCAGCTGGCTCAATTGTTGTCAGAGATTGAGCTTGCCATTCGCAACCCCGACGTTTCTTCAGAGGCCATTCCTTCCCTTGCTCATCAGCAGCAGGTGATCTATCGGGTGTTGTCGCATCGCTCTGCTCTCGCCGACCAGGTTCGATCGAAGCTTGATGACCGTTGGCGCTGGGTGTTTGATCAGCACATCGCAGCTCGTCGCTCGTTTCTTGCCATGCATCGTGGTCCGGCTTCATCCAGGCTTCCTGCTTGGCGTATCCAGACCCCGGCTCCTCCCGATCAATTGCTCAAGGCTTATCGAAGTGCTTCAGCAGCTACAGGGATTGATTGGGAGGTGTTGGCTGCTGTGAATTTGGTCGAAACGGGAATGGGTCGCATTGATGGCATTTCCGTCGCCAATGCGCAAGGGCCGATGCAATTCCTACCCACGACCTGGACGGAGCCTGGGATTGGCCGTGGTGGTGACATTCGCGATCCTTGGGATGCAATCCATGCGGCTGCGCGCTATTTGGTTCGTCGTGGAGGCCTTCAGGACATCCGAAAAGGACTCTGGGGGTACAACAACAGCGATTACTACGGCAAGGCTGTGGTTCATTACGCCGACCTGTTGAAACGGGATCCTCTCGCCTATCGCGGCTTGTATCACTGGCAAATTCACTACGCCTCTTCGGCCGGTGATCTCTGGCTTCATGAGGGGTACAACCAGCCACAGCCCACCGATGTCTTGCAGTATTTGCGTCAGAACCCGCACAGCCGTCCTGCAGGTTGAGGTCTAGAGACTGGCGTGATCGCCTTTGACCTCTACGATTCCGATCAGATGAAGGCTGAGCTCTTTGGCGAAGGAATTGACGCATCGGGCCGATGAGCTCAAGACCCTTGGCTGGTCCACGGATGAAGTGGCCCGATACGCCGAGCTTTGGGACTATCGCCAGCGTTGGGGAGCAATGAACCTCGAACGCGAGGATCGTTTGTTCCTGCGTAAGGCTGAAGCCGCACTCCCTGCGATTGTTTCGGGCAAGGCTGCAGCCAAAAAGGCGATCAACGAAAAGTCCTATTACCGCTGGCTCTGTTTCCATCTAGAGGCCATGGATACGGCTGAAGCCGGGTATGCCTTACCCGAAGGATCCCGTGGGGCTTGGCCGATCTTGCTGGAGGAGGAGAGACGTTTGCTCGATTACTACCAGCCAGTTCTTGGGCTTCCCGACACGATTAAGGCCAAAGCATTTGATGCGGTCCGGGAAGAACTCGCAGCCCAGGCTGGTCCTCTCGCTGCTGCAGATGGTCAGACCAAGAATTACGACTTCATGGCTGCCTTAAAAGAACTCAAGGCGCAAGAGAACAGCAAGTGGCGTCATCTGCGCGAGCAGGAGGGTGACCAGCCCTATCCAGTCCTCAGTGCTGAAGCAGCAAGCTCCTTCCGATCAGAAGTGCGCAGTCGCTTTGGCCCTCTGATGCGTGACACGCTTCCATCCCTTGCTGAGACTGAAAAACCGGCACCTGACGACAATTGGAACCCTGCAATGGAAGTTGCGAGCTAGAACGGAGTTATCCGTATTTCGGCCTTGACATCACAACGTTTCGAGACCCTTCAGTTGCATGCTGGTCAGGCCCCTGACCCCACGACAAACTCTCGGGCGGTCCCGATCTACCAGACCAGCTCCTACGTGTTCAACAACGCTGAACACGGTGCCAACTTGTTTGGGTTGAAGGAATTCGGGAACATCTACACCCGTTTGATGAACCCCACGACGGATGTCTTTGAAAAGCGCGTTGCTGCTTTGGAAGGTGGGGTGGCGGCTGTCGCCACCGCCTCGGGGCAGTCAGCTCAGTTTTTGGCCATCACCAACTGCATGCAGGCAGGAGACAACTTTGTTTCCACATCCTTTCTGTACGGCGGCACCTACAACCAGTTCAAGGTGCAATTTCCGCGCCTAGGAATCCAGGTCAAGTTTGCTGATGGCGACGATGTCGCCAGCTTTGCGGCGCAGATTGATGACAACACCAAGGCGATCTATGTGGAAGCGATGGGCAACCCCCGCTTCAACATTCCCGACTTCGCTGGCCTCTCTGCACTCGCGAAGGAACGGGGCATCCCGCTGATTGTCGACAACACCCTCGGAGCGGCGGGAGCCTTGATTCGACCGATTGAGCATGGTGCCGATGTGGTGGTGGAGAGTGCGACGAAATGGATTGGTGGTCACGGCACCAGCCTTGGTGGAGTGATTGTGGATGCCGGCACTTTCAATTGGGGCAATGGCAAGTTCCCGTTGATGAGTCAGCCGAGTGCCGCGTATCACGGCCTTGTGCACTGGGACGCCTTTGGTTTCGGGAGTGACATCTGCAAAATGCTGGGATTGCCTGATGAGCGCAATATCGCGTTTGCACTAAGGGCAAGAGTGGAATGTCTCCGCGATTGGGGACCGGCCATCAGTCCCTTCAACAGCTTTTTGTTGCTGCAAGGCCTTGAAACCCTGAGCTTGCGCGTGGAGAGACATGCGCAAAATGCGATGGCGCTGGCCACTTGGTTGCAGGAGCATTCCAGTGTTGCTCACGTGAGCTATCCCGGATTGCCCAGCGACCCTTATCACGCAAGTGCCAAGCGCTATCTCACCAACCGTGGGATGGGCTGCATGCTGATGTTCTCCCTGAAGGGTGGCTACGACGATGCGGTGCGTTTCATCGACAGTCTCAAGTTGGCCAGCCATCTCGCCAATGTGGGCGACTCCAAGACGCTTGTGATTCACCCAGCCTCCACGACTCATCAGCAGCTCAGTGCTGATGAGCAAGCCTCGGCTGGAGTAACTCCCACCATGGTTCGGGTGTCTGTCGGTTTGGAACACATCGACGACATCAAAGCTGATTTTGAGCAGGCGCTAGCGACCTAAGTAGGGGAGAGGGGGTTGGTCACTTGTGGAGCCCAAGGCCAAGGTGATCGACCGCCGTGGGGTCACTGGCATAAGCCGTGGCTACGTTGAATAAACAACACCTTGCATAAAAAAGGCCGCTCGTCATTGCACACATGATGAACCAAACTCAGTCAGTGGAGGGGATCTGAGCTGATGGCACTGATACTTCCTAGGAATTATCACAAGATCACCGCTGTTGAACGGAACCGGATCTCTTGGATTGAACCCGAGCAAGCCGAGCGTCAAGATATTCGACCCTTGCGCATTGGCATTCTCAACATCATGCCTTTAGGTAAACAGTACGAATTCAATCTGCTGCATCCTCTAGGACTCTCGGTTCTTCAAATTGAACCGATCTGGATTCGCCTCCAATCTCATGCGTACCGAAGCTGGGATCAATCCCACCTCAATCAGCACTATGTGAGCTGGGACGAAGCTCAGTCACAGCGTCCATTGGATGGATTAATTATCACCGGTGCGCCAGTGGAGCACTTGGCATTTGAGGACGTCACCTATTGGCCCGAATTGGTTGATCTGATCAACGAGGCGCGTCATTCTTGTGCCAGCACGCTCGGCCTCTGTTGGGCTGGGTTTGCTCTGGCTTATCTCGCAGGAGTGAATAAGGTGACGTTTGATCGGAAATTGTTTGGGGTGTTTCCGATGAGAAGTCTTGTGCCTGGTCATTCTCTTATGGGAACCCAGGATGATCAATTTCTTTGTCCCCAAAGCCGTCATGCGGGATTACCAGACGCGGCGATGGAATCGGCGCAACGCCAAGGTCGATTGAGGCTTCTCGCCCATGGCGAGAGGGTGGGATACACCATTTTTGAGACGCCAGATCAGCGTCAGCTCATGCATCTTGGTCATCCCGAATACAACGTTGGCAGGCTGCAGGCGGAAATGGAGCGCGATCTCGCTCGTGGCGATGTTCCGCCGCCGGAAAATTTTGACTCTGACCACCCGAGAACGCTATGGCGTTCCCATCGCAATTTGCTATTTCAGCAGTGGTTATTGTTCTGCTATCACCGCGTTAGCCTTCAGCATTAATTAGCATTTAAGTAAATGGCTAGGTTTTACCTGAGTGGTCTTCTTAATCATTTAAAGTTCTTGTTGGTATTGATGTATTGTCTTCTATGGCTGCCATGATCTGTTGATGTAAAATGTTGGTTGATTTGTGTCTAGTGCTAACTCGATTTAAAGGTTTTCGAATGCTAGCTCAAGGTTCGTTATTGCGTTTCTATTCCATTAACTAAATGTCCAGTGATGAATATATCAGCAGCGTTAAGTGTGGGGACAGCCATTTAAGCCCACAGTGGCATACGAAAATGTTCCTCATAAGCTTCGTAAGTTTCGGCCCGCTTGGTCGTCACGGAATTCAGCACGTAGTTCCTCGCTCCAACGCAGCTTCGTTGTCAGGACTAGGGCAATGGACCTTGGTTTTGTCCTTGGAAGGCAGACCTGAGCCCCAGGCATTGGTTGGTTTGCATCAGCTGACGGCTGCTATCGCAATTAGCGCCTCCTTCTGTTTGCTGTGCTCCAGTAATCAGAGCTTCATAGGTTTCTCGTGCTTTGATGACTGGGCTGAATAACATTCCGAAGATGTCATCAAGCTCGATACCTGCAATCACTAACGCACCAGGACTTACTCCACCAATGCGAGCATGCTTATAGGACATTTGTGGATGGTTCTCTGACCCCCAGCTATTGATCTGATCAAAGTTCTGCTACAACAGCCACATCAAGGGCCGTGGTAAAAATAAACAAGCCATTCAATTTGTCATGGACATCCAATCCTCCGGAGCTCTACTGAAAGTCCTGAACCTGGTAGCCATGGCAGACGGACACATATCGGCAGAAGAAGAAAACTTGCTTGAATTACTGACAACGCAGCACAAGCTGCAGTCCAAAATTATTTCTTGGCAGGATGACCTCGATCAACCCACAAATATCAACTCCTTAGCTTCGAAAATTGCGAGTGAGCATCATCAGCTGGCCTACAAAACAGCAATCATGGTGGCCAGTATTTCCCGAGCCGATGGTGAAGATGAATTTGTTTGCACGGAGGAACACCAGCTACTCAACAACTTGGCCGCCACTCTCGAACTTTCTTTGGAGCAGATCGAAGCGATCCGTCACCAGGCTGCGCAAGAGCTGAGCAAGCAACCAAACCTGTGGGAAGTGCTTTACTCCTGCTTCGGCTCTCAATTCCAGAACCCCGGCCTTATATAAATAACTACATAACACAGCAAACAACGATTTAAATCCCTCGGTCTAGACAACTGAAAATACTATTTATGCGTGTTGACAAGAGGAGATCCACTGGTGTGCCTTGGATCTCAGCCTTTCGCGTTAGTCTTTAGTTCTGAAGAGTACTGAGCCGTTTTTTGCCTTGTTGTTTCAATCATCTTTGTTTCTATCTGCCTCTGAGCAGCATCGCGATTGAGTTCCCGCTCCAAGGCGGCAATCCGTCTCTCTCGCAAGCAGTGACGACAGCCTCCCGTGGTTTGGAGATGCTTTTCAGGCGTGATGCTGATCAGTTGGACCGGATGGTGGTTGCAACGAATTTTGACCGGGCTTTTGTAGCTGCGGTACTTAATCTCTGAATAATCGAAGTGATCACCGAAGCGCTCATGCGCCCGTTTGAGAAATTCCGATTCCGTGATACGAGCTGCCATGGGAAGAATGTATGGGGTGTTGCCTCGAAGTTTTCCTCTCTGTTATGGCTCTTAAGATTAAAAAGAGCTTCTTATCAATTGATTTGCTACGTTTTTATCAACATGACTATGGCTCATGATAAATGCGCTGCCGTGATTCATTAGTGTAATTCTCCTCCAGCCCATCCATCTGTAACGAACGTGCTTTGGGTGAAGCTGTTCTCTTTATCAGTCTCAACGAGTGAATCCGGCTTTCATAAAAGGATCAACTTCGCAATGACTTAGGTTCCCGCCTCAAGTTTCATACATGATCTGGACGCTCATCCTGAATTAGAGATGTGGAACGATTGCTAGGTTTTTACTACTTGCGAAACTTGTTGTTCTGAATCGTATGCAAATGCTTCCGATTAGGCCAAGCTTAATGGCTCGAGTACTCACAAGCCTTTAAATATCAGAACCAGTTTACAGATTGACCGGTATAAAGGAAATATAAAGAAAATTTGACAATATTAATATACGAGTCAAAAATTAAAAATTATCTAGCAATGAAATCTCAGTTTTCGCTTGCTGCTTTGAGTGTTATCACTCTTTTCAATCCTGCCCTTGCTGAAGACCGCAATGAACTTCTGAAAACGATCACATTGTCAGAAGCATTAAAGAGCAAACAAGTTCTTGCTCAAGCAGATAATTCTTATTATCCAAATGAATCATTTGAGAAGGATGAAGGTGAAGAACGAGTTAATGGATTTTATTTTCCGCTTGCCATTGGTGGGCAGCAGTTTTCCGGTTTTGATGTCAATGATACGATCAATAAAGACTTTTATAATGGTTCGTTAAATGGACGAACTGGGTTCTCTGGAGAAACTGGTCTCGGTTATAAAGTAGGAAATTTTAGAACAGAGGTTCTGTATGGTTACAGTGATATGCCAGGACCAGGCTTTAACTTTAGAGGTGTTCCCAATGTAAATAATAAAAAAACTGGCGATGCCAATATGCAAACCTTGACTTTTGGATTGCTGTACGATATTAATACAAATTCCAAGTGGACTCCTTATGTCGGAGGTACAGTCGGTGCTGGCTGGCTTGCTTTGGGTGATACAAGTTTTGAGGTCGATAATGTTAAATATTCAGTCAAGGATAAGTCGCAATCGGCTTTGGTCTACGGAGGAAAAATTGGATTGGCGTATCAAGCTTCTCGTAAGCTAGACGTCTTTGTCGAAGGCGCTTATCTGCGTACAGACGATTACAATTTTGCATTAGAGGCCAAAGGAAAAAATCGTCGAATCGTTGAAGAAGATGAGCTTGTTACGTCAACTAAAACTGAGACTGTCACTAAGGAGGAGCGCGTACCAGGAGACGAAGGAACGATTTTTAATGCGAACAAGATTGCCTTCACCCGTCCAGGTGGAGATGGGGGGGGAGGTGTAGAGGTAAAGTGTGGTCAGGTTTCTGCATCTGATAGGGCTAAATTCCCAAATTGCTTCACCAAGATACAGTTCGAGAGGACAATCGATGAAAATTTCACAAAAACCACTACTACAACCAAGCTAATTGAAGAAGGAACAGTTATTACATCAAATCCTGTCTTCGGTGATTTGGATTTTGGCCCTGGCAATGGTTGGAGCTTGAAAGTAGGGTTTCGATGGTTTTTCAACCAACCCAATGATGATCTTGTAGCAATGGAAGAGAGTTCTGCTCCAGACCCCGTGTCTGAAGTTCAACCAGAGCTAATAAATGTTCCTGTACGGGGTCTCTGGTAAGAGAGACATTCTAATTTTGTAATTACAATGTCTAAGTTTGTAATTGCATTCTGTTGATTGTTTGCAAGTGTCGTATCTATTTGCTACGAGAGAGGTGAGTTGATGTTTGATTTCCACTTGTGTTTGGAATATTGTTTGTTGCATAATTTGTGTTTATAGATCGCTAGTCACAGTTAGTTCTCCAGGGCTTTGACCATCACTGTTTTGACTTATTTTGTTTTTTGATAGTATTTGCGAGCGTGGTTTTGGCTAAGGGGTGAACTACCACTTTTCCTACTCAGGAGAAATTATACTTGTCTTCACTTCTCGCGTGTTGTGATCAACAGGCTAAGCAGTCTTGTAGGCGATAATTATGTCATTTCATTTATGAATTGCATTATAGGTAGCTCATCGTTCAGTGTCTGAAAGACTCATCCATAGCACCTCAGCCCAAGCTTTGAATTTGACTAGTTTTTATAGAAAAATTGCTGTTATGTCTCGTTACTGGTTTGTTTCAGGCAAGAACCAGAATCGATGAGCTGGAACCACCATGTTGGCTGGCTTGAACCTCAGGCATCTTCTTACTGGTTTGACCTATGTCAGCAACAGATTGCCTGGGAGCAGCCCCTAGTTCGGGTGTACGGCAAGTGTCACCGTGTGCCGAGATTGTCCGCTTTTCTCGCTGATGCTTCGGTGTCTTACCGCTACAGCGGTGTGATTCATCGAGGCCAGGGTTGGCCCGATTGGTTTATGCCCTTGCTTGAGCAGGTGAATGAGAGTTGCTCTGCTCAATTCAATGGTTGCTTGTTCAATCTCTATCGCGATGGAGACGACCGCATGGGGTGGCATGCCGATGACGAACCGGAGATTGATGCCAGATGTCCAATCGCATCTCTCTCTCTTGGTGCCACCAGGGCGTTGCAGTTTCGTCACCGCCAGAGCCGGAGCCGAGAGCAATTAGCCCTCGCGGATGGAGATTTGCTGGTGATGGAACCTGATTGCCAACGGTTATGGATGCACGCCCTTCCTGTTCGCAAGAAGGTACATACGCCAAGGTTGAACCTCACATTCCGAGTCTTTCTGCCCATGTCTTCAGCAGCACAGCCCAAATTGGCACCGTGATGAGTGCTACGAGGGTGCTGCGCCAAATCAGCTGAGCTGCTGCATTGCTGTCTGCCTGCTCTGTTTCTGCCATTAAGATCACGGAAATAGCCGTGGGTGCTGCAGCTTGTAGGACCAAGGCCTGACGCGCGAAAGCGCTGATGGGAAGGATCAGGCTGAGTCCCAGGACGAATGCAGGAAACAGCACAAGCTTGCACCCCAGAGCTGCATTCAAATGTTTGGGATGAATGCTCTCGCTGATCTCGGAGACCTCTGCCTTTGATGCGATGGAACTTGCTTCTGAAAGGCTTGCCAGTCGCATGCCTACAACGATCAAGGCCAGCACGATCACAACCCTTGACGGCATCCAGAGTGCGGCTGTGATGGTTGCTTGCCATGGTGTTGCCATGACAAGCAAGGCGCCCAGGAGTCCTCGTGAGGCAGGACTGGAACTGAGGTGGTTGATCAACACACGCCAACGCTGCGGATGACCCGCCTGCTGTGATCCTGCAAGCCAGATCGGTCCGAGCCCCCAGGCCAGGAGCGTTGCGCCGAAGTCGTAGCCGATGCTGATCGATAGGGCTTCCGGGGGGAGTATGGCCAGCGCGACCGGAATCCCGAAATAGGCTGTATTGCCAACGCAACAGCCAAGTTGAAGTGTGGGCGAGAGCAGCTGATCACCAGCTCGACGCCAACGTCTGAGCGTTATCAGCATGGCCATGATGACAACCACCGCTATGGCGGCTGTGCTGAGCAGGGAGCTGTTCATTCCACCCTTCAACAGCAAGCCCATCAGGCTGATGGGAACGCCATAGCGCACTAGTGGGGTTGCTAATGGCTTGACCCACCCTGGTTTAAAGCGTCCAAGCAAATATCCACCAAGTAGGCCTGGAATGAGTTCAACCAGGAGGCGAAGAATCGCGATGTCTGCCAGATCTCGGTAGAGACTAGGAACATTCGCGATGATGTGCCAAAGTCACAGCTGTCCCACGACAGGTGCTCAGTGGCTGTTTCGGCTCCTTTCTGTTCCATCCCCCAGAGAGTGGTACGGCTCAGTGAAGCCCTGCAAGCTCAACGTGGGCGTCTGCAGGAGCGGTTGGCTGAGCAAATTCATAGCCTCCCCGTTGGTAATGAAAGCTGGCTGCAAACCGAAAGAGAGCTCGTCGCTGCTGAGCGAGCCCTGCACCAGTTGGATGGCCGTTGTCAGTTAGTCTTTTGATTGAGGAAAATTGTACTTTTCTTGAATCTACGATCTTTTAAAAGTAGATGTTGGTGTAAATATCAGTCTTTAATGCTACGACTGATTTAAATAATATATTTATTGACAAATTGTCCTGACTGTGCGAATGCTTTTGATCTCCTTATGCGTAAAGCATAGTATCCCAACGGGTTGCTGAATCCGAGGAGGATATATTTTGTTAAATTGATTTTTATAAGCTGTTGAAATGTTTTATATGACAATTGCTTGCAAGTATTTGAGCGAAGTGAGTGAACCTGACGACTTTTGATTACTTGGAAAAAACTTATAAGCGATGATTTTAATAGTTGATGACTGCTTGCGTGATGGGTGTGAGCTAAAGCGAAGAGTCTGGGCAGTATTAATGACATTGATGGAAAGCGAACTAGATCAATGATTGCAAAAAGTTATTCTGATTTGTGAAAGAAAAATAGACGTTACAGTATATACTTACAAAAAAATTAAATTTTTAAAATAAAAGCATTAATTTAGGGCTAATGTTTTAAATATAGCAAAACCCTTTCCCCAAGAGGGAAAGGGTTTTGGGAATGTAGATTAGGAATTTAGAACTTGAAGGTGGTTTTAAGGAGTCCACCAAAGTTGTTGTAGGTATCGTTGCGATCACCTTCACTTCCAGCTCCATTGGTTAGTTGTCCCAGTGGACGACTCAAGTAATAGATGGCAGGAGTAACTGTGATGTTGTCAGTCACTTGGAAGGCATACCAAAGCTCCATAGCGTAATTGCCATCGGCAACAAAGTTGCTTTCATCGTTCGATTTAAAATCAACAGAAGTGACGAATGTCGGTTGGCCAATGGCTAAACCTAGAGTATTTCCGTTTAAGAAAGCATCTGACCACTGTAATCCAACATACCAAGATTGAGAGGTAAAGTTATTCACTTCAACTCTGCTTCCTTCTGCATTTTGTCTTGGTGAGAGGAAAGGAGATAACAGATAGCTGTCTTTAAAATTGAAAGACTGACTCAGCCCCCAGCCTGTACTGATGCTGGGGATCCAACCAGACTCTTGAGGAGACCACCAGGCACTCAAGCCTACAGAATTATTATTACCTAAATTATAAAGTGCTTTCGCAAAGGGTGTACTGCCACCAGATGTCTTGTTTGGGTTGTTGTTGCCTGAGTAGTAATTGTATGCAGCTGCAACCCCCCAGTTCTCTGGTGCGTAAGCAACCTGAAGAGTTCCACTTGTGGCAGAACAATCGTTTAAGATCCCCCCTGAATTAATACAATTGAGGGTTCCACTAATGTTGGGATCCGGAGAATTAGAAGTTTGACTGAAGCCACCATTTCCGCTTAGATAACTAGCACTGATACTGAAGCCATCAGATTCCCACGATAGACCGGCACCTGAACCTAGCGACAAGTTATATGTATTTGGTGCGCCAGCATAATTGAAAATCTGCAATACACTGTCTGCAGGGTAAGCGCTAGGCCAGACTTCAAGCATATCGTCTTGGCGCACTAAACCACCAATGGTTGCAGTGATGCTCTCCCCGACAGGGAACTGATAGAAGAGACGATTAACAGCCACATTATTTGGTCTGTCGGGCTCTTGAAATGCAACCTCCAAAGAGTCAAGCCCAGTTCCGCCTCTCCGATAAACACTGTTTCCATCTCCAAAACCGCCAAAGGATTTGTCATCTCCAAATGTGGAATTTTGAAAGTTGCCTGCACGTAATACGGTGCGAAGAAGATCTTTACCCGTAAAACTGGTGTCTAGAAAAAGTTTCAGATCGTAGTTAAAACTAGTAGCACCTGATTGTGCAGCAGCTATATTTACACGCTTTTCAGGTGAACGTAAATTTTGTGGGTTTTCAAGGTTTACGTACGGAGAGTTAATAACTTTAGCGTCGCCACCGAAGCTGTTAGCACCGATCACGAAGGTGGCTTGACCCTTCAGTTTGGTGGTGGTGGAGAACTGGGTGGCTTCCAGTTCACCAACGCGGGCTTCAAGTCCGTCAACACGGCCCTTGAGGATGGCGAGTTCCTTTTCGAACTCTTTCATCAAGCGCTTCAGCTCGTCGGTCACTTCGGTGACGCGGTCGAGACAGGCGTTCAACAGAGCAGCCGCTTCAAAGCGGGTCATGGCCCTGTTACCGCGGTAGGTGCCGTTGGGGTAACCAGCCACACAGCCGTAGCGCTCGATCAGGTTGCTCAGTGCCTGATAAGCCCAGTCGGTTGGGTAAACGTCTGAAAACTGAGTGATGCTGGTGACTTGCTCGCCAGAAGCGGCGTAGTCAGACACACCGTTGATGTTCAGCTCAGTGGCGTTAGCAGCCACAGGTGCCAAAAGGCCCAGGGCAGCTGGGGCCACCAGCAATTGATGGAAAAGTTTCATTTTCGGTCCTCACACCAAAAAATTGAACTGAAAACAGTTGTCACATTATAGGCAATGCTTTTTGTGTCACATGAGAATCTGTCCCACTTTTCTCATGCTTCCTCCAATCTAAACAAAACTTCTAACCGCCCTTCTTAAGTACTTTTAAAAAGTGATCTGCTGAAATAGCTGTGTTTCTTTTGGTGATTGAGCTAGATCAAGTTAGAGTTTTATTTGCAATCCCTAAATACTCTCTAAACATTTTTAGGGATGGTAAATATTTCAAGCGATAAATTGGCGCCACTTGCTTGCTGTCTGAAAAGCCTTTATTGAAAAGTATTGCCTATAAAAGTTACAACTTTAATGCACGCTTGATGGATGCTCTTGATTTGTTTCTTAAGTGCGTTTTGAGCAGTTCTGTTCGTTAGTGTTGCATTTGATTGAGGAATCGCCTGCTGCGCTCTTCTTTGGCATGACTGAAAAATGTCGTTGCATCTGATAATTCCACTACTTTTCCCGCATCCATAAACAACACCCGGTCAGCAACCTCACGAGCAAATCCCAGCTCATGGGTGACGACCACCATGGTCATTCCTGCTGAAGCAAGCGTGCGCATGGCATCGAGAACTTCTTTGACGCGTTCTGGATCGAGAGCACTGGTGGGTTCGTCGAACAGCATCACCTCTGGATCCATTGCCAACGCTCTGGCGATCGCCACCCGTTGCTGCTGCCCGCCACTGAGTTGAGCGGGGTGTTTCATGGCCTGATCGGCAATTCCCATTTGGGTTAGGAGCGACATTGCCCTGAGTTCGGCCTCTTTTTTCTTTGTTTTTTTGACACGGATAGGAGCCAGGGTGATGTTGTCGAGGATCGAGAGATGGGGAAACAAATTGAACTGTTGAAAAACCATTCCAACCCTGCGTCGGATTCGTTTGATTTGTCGCTCGTCGTGGTTTGAATCCAAGCGAATCCCCACGATTTCCAACCGGCCCTCATCAATGCTTTCCAAGCCATTGAACGTGCGGATCAAGGTGCTTTTCCCTGAACCAGAGGGCCCCATGACCACGAGAACTTCGCCAAGGTTGACGCTGAGGTTCACCTCATCAAGAGCTCGATGATCATCGGAGTAAGACTTGCTAACGGATTGCGCGTGAATGGCGATGGTCATAGCTGTTGTGTGGGTATGAGCGGTGTTAAGAGCCAGTTGATAAGGAGCCTTGTCGTTCAATTCGCTTCGCTAAAAGGGCCATTCCTGAACAGAGCAACCAATACACACCGGCGAGCCAGACATAAACCTCAAGATGACGGCCGATGTATTCAGGGTTTGCGAGCAAGCTTCTGCTAATACCCAGTAGCTCTATCAAGCCGAGAATGGCCATCAAGCTGGTGTTTTGCAGCAACCCGATCGCTTGGTTGGTGAGAGCTGGAACTGCGATTTTTAGGGCCTGGGGAAGAATGATCAGTCTCATGGTGAGAGACCCATCGAGTCCGAGTGCCGCTGCCGCTTCCGCTTGTGTGGGTGGGATGGATTGGAGTCCTCCTCGGACATCTTCTGCGACGTAGGCAGCTGCAAACAGTGCAAAGGCCAATACAGCTCTCAACACTCTGTTGATTTCGATCTCAACGGGGAGGAAGAGAGGCAGGAGCAGTTGCCCGAAGAACAGCACCGCAATAAGAGGGACAGCACGCATGAGGTCGATATAAACGCGGCAAAGCATCGCCACCAAACCCAAATGGGATGTTCTGCCGATCGCGAGCGCGACACCCATCGGTAGGGCTAACGCCCCACTCGCTGTTGTCAGCAGCAATGTGAGTGTGAGCCCGCCCCAGGCGCGAGATGGCACGGCTTGAAGGTTGGCGGATCCAGCAAGCAGAACAACTCCGGTCGGCACCATCAGGATCCACGCCCATGGCAAGAGAGGCTGGAGGCGTTTCAGAGCTTCAGGTAAGCGATCACTTCCCAGCGTGGTGATCGTCAAGATCAGAATGAGGACCATCCAAACCAAAGGCCTCCAGCGTTGATCAGCGGGATAGCTGCCAAAGGCATAAAGAGGGAGGTTGTGGGTGACGACTCGCCAATCAGCTCCGGTGATCAGCCAGGATCCTGTTGACCAGACAGCCCAAAGAATCAAGCCGACGATGAGAACACTGAAGGCAGCCTCAATTGGTTTGTGCTTCCAACGCCGGTAGTGCTGTTGCCGAGGTGTGAATTGGCTCGCCATTAGCTAGCGGCAGGGGGAGCATCTGTGGGCTTGAGCAAGTTCAAGGCGGAGAGGAAAAGAGACACTCCAAAGATGGTCCCTAAAGCCCAAAGGCTGTCAGAGGGCCATTCGATCACTAACAGCAACCCGAGGACGGCAGTCACGATTCCGTCCACCACGACAAGACCACGCGCTGATGCATTGGAACTAGCTCCTGTTGCTAATTCCATTAACCCTTCAACGAGCAAGAGCACACCGGCAAACAGCGTGAGGCTGATTTCGCTGTCGATCGGGTCGATCAGAATGAAGACCGCACCACCGATATAAAGCAGCCCTGACAAGCCCTTAAAGAGTTTGCCTTGATTGTTTGGAATATCTCCAATCCGAAGCAGTTGATTGAGCCCTGCAACAAACACAATCCCGCCTAATCCAATGGTGAGAAGAGTTGCTGATGCAAAGGGCAGCAAAATGGCTGCAATAGACGCCACAATTAAAAAGATCGCGGCGATACGACGAGTATTCATGAAAGCCAACTGTGACATCTTCAGTTTAATGATGGTGCTGGCTTCTTAAAACAGCTCGGTTCAACAGCTGCATCCCACCATTAATGAGCAAGTTCAAGAGTAGAAAACTCAGCAAAAGCAGCAAAAATCCTTCCATCGCTCGTCCCGTTTGGGTGATGGTTGTGTCACTCACCGCATAGAGATCGGCGTAGCCAACCGCAATGGCCAGGGTGCTGTTTTTGGCCAGGTTCAAATATTGACTACTGAGTGCTGGCAGGATTGCAGGAAGAGCCTGGGGCAGGACGATTCGGCGTAGGCCGAGGCCTTCTGTCATGCCCAGACTTCGGAAGGCTTCCCACTGGCCGCGGGGGACTGAATCGAGGCCACCGCGAACCACTTCTGCAATGGAAGCTCCTGAAAACACGCTGAGCCCAAGGAGGACAGCTGCAAACTCCACACTGAGCGTGACTCCCAGCAAGCTGATGCCTTGATTGGAGAGGTGGATCAACGCTCCCAGTGGTGAAAATGGCTCTGAAGGAAGTCCCAGGAAGGCAACGAAATACCAAAACAGAAGCTGCAAGAGAAGAGGGATCTGACGAATGAATCCCACGTACAAAGCTGCTAACAGCCGCAATAACGGATTCAGGCTCCGGCGAGCAGCGCCGGTGGTGACGCCCAGCAGAGTTGCCAGCACAATCCCTGCAACGATTACGCGCAAGCTGTTCAGCCATCCCATCAGCAGTGCCCAGGCTGTGCTGTCTGAAGATTGATAAGGAAGGGGGTGCTCACTGAGAGCGAAACCTGCCGGTCTCCACAGCCAATCAAAACTAAGGCCTAGGCCTGTTCGAATCAGATTAACGGCGAGATTATTGATCAGAATCCCCATCACCGTGAGGAGCCCAGCCACAATGATGACCTGCCACCACCAGCGTTTTGAACGATTCATTGGAATGGGGGTGAGGTCAGTACGCCTCCATTCCTGTGAAGATGATTGAGGCCTCTTGGTATCGGAACGGCACTCTTAGATCCGAGATGACGATCATAGATCTCACCGTAATTTCCAACGGCTTGGATCATTTTGACGATGAAATCGTTGTTTAAACCTAGTTTTTGGCCTAAATCGCCTTCTACGCCAAGAAAACGCCTTAGTTGTGTGAGTTCAGGACGACGTTGGGCTTCTTCAAGCTTATTTTCGATGTTCGCTTGTGTAATGCCTAATTCTTCTGCAGCGATCAATGCATAGATCACCCAGCGCATCGCATCCGCAAGGCGCTGATCACCTCCTGCAGCTAGTGGAGCAAGGGGTTCTTTGCTCAAGACTTCAGGCAAAATGACATGTTGCTCAGGGTCTTTAAACCCAGATCGGGCCGCGGCGAGCTGCGAGCGATCGGAGGTCATGGCGCTGCAGCGACCTTGGAGGTAGCCCGCGATGACTTGATTGAGATCCTGATACTTAATGGGTTTGTAATCGATGCCTTTGGCCTGAAAGGCATCGTTGAGGTTTTGCTCGGTCGTCGTTCCTGAGCCCACGCAGATGGTTTTGCCTTTGAGGTTGTTGAGATTGGAGATTCCGCTGCTGCTCTTAACCAGGAGCCCTTGCCCGTCATGAAAGACAACAGGAGCAAAGCTGACGCCATTACCTCCCGCAGCATCTCTGCTGAGGTTGAACGTGGTATTGCGGGATAGGAGATCAATTTCTCCGGTACGTAGTGCAGTGAATCGTTCTGGAGCGGTTAGTGACCTGTATTGCACCTGATCTGGGCTGCCAGTAAATGCTGCTGCAAAGGCTCGACAGATGTCCACATCAAGTCCAGCGAAGGATCCATCCCTTTGCAGAAAACTAAAGCCTGGAATCTTGCCACTCACTCCACAACGAAGCTCAGTTCTTCGCTTGATGAGATCGAGTCTTGACGCACCACCTTCGCCGAGCGTGGCACATCCATTCAAAATGAACAGGAGAGAAACCAGCGGCAATGCAAGAAGATGGATTCTCATCTGTTTGTCTCTGGTAAGGGACAAGTGTGTCAGAGCTCGGTTATTTGGACTCACCTTTCTTGTCAATTCAAAGAACTGCTTTAGCTTCCGCAAGTGTTCGCTAACAATTCGATGATGCGAACCTTTGCGGGATCAGCCCTGCTTTCGGCATTGATTTTATTTGGAATGGTTTCCCCATCCATGGCTTGGGAGGAGACTGACCAACAGGCTTATCACAATAAAATGTCCCTTTTAAAAGTCATGCTTGAAGGGGCTCGAATCAGGGCAGTTGAAACAAATGATTTAGAAACATTATGTCTCATTATGAGCATCGGTAATGATGTGACGATTCGCTACGTCGAATTGAATCCTAACGACGTTGAGATCACTAATCGTCTTGATGGTATGCGGAACGATATGACCGCTTGTTTGGCGCTTCTCTACAACAAAAAACAGCCGTCTAGCTAGCTCAAGATCATCCATGGCTTCCTTCGGGTTGGCTTCCAATTCTTTCAAACAGATTCAAGCTTTCCTTGTTTAGCCCCTCCACGTTGACAACAGAGCCACCAAGCCTGAGCTTTCGGATCAGTTGGTTGAGTGCTCCAACACCACTTTGGTCCCAAATATGTGCCTGACTCATGTCAATCGTGATTCGTGCTGGATGTTCGTGAATATCAAAGCCTTGTTGGAAATAAACTTTACTCACAAAGAATAATTGCCCTCTGACGACATAGCGACATTCGTCGTCGCTGATTTTGATCGCTTCGACGCGAATGACTTTTGCAACTTTACGGCTGAACAAAATACCTGCAAGAGCCACACCAGCAAGGACGCCAAGAGCCAAATTGTGGGGTGTTGTGAGCATGGTGACTGCAAAAGTCATCACCATCACAGCAGTATCACTTTTGGGGATATTTCGGATATTCCGTAAGCCAGCTACATCTGCTGTGCTGACCGCAATTCCAATCATGACGGCAACCAGCGCTGCCATTGGGATCTGCTTGAGCCAAGTACTGGCCAACAAAATCATGGCCAATAAGCTGATTCCGGACGACAGAGTGGAGAGGCGTGTTCGCCCACCGTTATCGATGTTCATGACGGATTGGCCCACAAGAGCGCAGCCAGCCATTCCTCCGAATAGGGAGGACACGATATTGGCAATCCCCTGGCCTTTGGCCTCTGTATTTTTGTTTGAATTGGAATCAGTTCTCTCGTCAAGAATGTCTTGTGTGAGGAACGTTTCCATCAATCCAACAAGTGAGATTGACAAAGCTGTTGGCAAGACTATTCCAAATGTTGCCAAACTAAAGGGAACCCTTTGATTGCTGATATCGCCAAAGGGAAGGTTGAAAATTGGCAGGCCATTGGGAAGCTCTCCTAGGTCCATAACCTTGGGGATGTCTAGTTCTAGGCCCATACTGATCGCTGTTATCACAATGATTGCGACCAGCTGAGAAGGCAGGGCGCGTGTGATGCGCGGTAGCCCATAAATGATGACAAGTCCAAGCAAGACGAGTGCCCAGACAACGGGGATTTGACCTCCGCTTAAGGCGTGCATCGCATGGTCATTCCCAGCGTCTCCAAAGTGAAGATTGATTCCCAATTGCGGAAGTTGAGCCTGAAAGATCAATAGAGCCAGAGCATTGACAAACCCGCTTAAAACACCCAGAGGCACGAACCTCATCTGATAAGCAAGGCGTAAGTAACCCCAGAGAATTTGGAACACGCCTGTGAGGATGCCTGCGGCCATCAAGTAGGCCAGCCCTAGTCCTTCTCCTCGTGCATTCCCTGTCGCCACCAAGCCAGTCATCAACAGCGCTGTTGACCCGGTCGCGGAGGTGATCATTGCCGTTCGTCCGCCGACGAAGGCAATTGTTATGGAGAGACAAAAGGCTCCAAATAAGCCAACTCTTGGATCCACGCCTGCAATCCCAGAGAATGCAATCGCTTCCGGAATCATGGCGAAGGCCACGACCAGACCCGAGAGAACATCTCGTCTCGGATTGCTGAACCAGTTCTGAAGTCCCATTGCGGGAGAGGAAGCCATGGGCGTCAGTGCCACTGTCTTTTCAGGGACCGTATCTCAGAGCGGTGGCAGCAACCCATAGGGATCAAGATGTGACTTCAAATGTTTAAGGCCTGGAAGCCAGTTTTTAAAGGCGTCATTGAGTTCTTGGTGATGGCAAGACAGATGTGGATGGATCTGAGCGAGGTGAACCCCCGGACAGTAATCAGAGAGAAGGTTATTGGCGCGCATTAACCACGCGAGTGCGCTCTCTTGCCCCTTCGCATCACATGCCATCCAAGTTGCGTTGATCCATGGCTTCCAGATGGCATTGCGATGGATGAAAGATGTGCGTGAAACGGGAATCTGAGCACTCGCCCCACCAAGTTGTTGGGCACTGATTTGACAGCCGGCGTGAGGACGATTGTTCATGAGTTCCTTGAGGTCTGCCATGAGTGATGGCAATCGCTGGCCCCAAGCCGGCCCGAGCCTGCTGATCACTTCGCTGTGGATGCGTTCCTGCGGATCTGCAGCCCGCGCCATCGTTCCGAATGCGGGTTGAGCATGTTGTCCGGCAACGATCGCCATGCTGGATTCAGGGCAGTAGCCAAGATGTGTTCTCAGAGACTGCATCGCTTCCATTGCTGCCGGGTCGTCAGCGCAACAAGTGATGAATAGTTCAATGTTGTCGTTCCAGGCCCACTGCAAGCTGGCGCTGTGCTCCCATGTTTCCGCCGCCTCAATGGCGATTTCAAGTTGCTGAACACTGCATACACTCCGCCAAATCACTAAGGGTGTGAGTTTCTGAGTCCGCAGTCGGATCGCAGTGACAACAGCCAGGAATGGAGCGGCACCGAGCAGTCCTTTCCACTGCTGATGCGTTTCGTTCTTACTAGCTGTTCCAGGGCTTGCAGGGTTGGTCGGCGCTGAAAGGTCAAAGATGTTGCCGTTTCCCCAGACACCGCACAGACCCACAATGTGATCCAAGGCCAGGCCTTGGGATCGGGTTAGGGGGCCGATGCCACCCGTTAAAACAAATCCGCAGCCTGGGATGGTGGAGAGGCCAACAGGGATAGATCGTCCACGGGGTTGGAGACCTTGTAGAACCTCAGCCATGGTCAGCCCGGTGCCAACTTCTACTTCTTCTCTTTCTTCGTTGATGATCAGCTGGCGATGACGCGCTCTTAAATCGACTGTCCAGAGCCCATCTGCAGCACAGCGACTGCTGGTGCCCCCTGCGCAAACGATCAATGGGGTTGGCTTGATTCCTTGACGTATCAGGTTGGACAGCATGATTGCATCAGACGAGATCCAACCGGCTGGGTGTGAATCATCCGCCAACGGATTCCAAAGCTCTGCATGCTTTGTCACGTTGGAGCTCCTATGAAGCCGGTGGTCGTGGCAAGACCATCAGGCGCGATTCAACAACGCCGAGGATAGTGTCGTGGGAGTTGAACGAACCGAGTGAGTTCAGAGCCGATTGCGTCGCAACCTTCGCCCTATGGCGTTTTGATTTGTGGTCATGGAAGCAGGAATCGCTTAGCGGTTGAAGAATTTGAACGTCTTGCGATCGGTCTGCGTCGGCGAATGAGCCCTATCCCTGTTGAATACGGCTTTTTGGAATTTGCCAATCCGATTCTTAGGGATGGTTTAGATCGCTTACGAGAGCAAGGGGTGGAGCGGGTGTTGGCGATTCCGGCCATGTTGTTTGCGGCAGGCCACGCCAAAAACGATATCCCTTCGGTGCTGAATACCTACAGCGCTGAAACGGGCTTGGAGATTGATTACGGCCGAGAACTCGGTGTTGATCGCTTGATGATTGCAGCGGCAGGCGCTCGGATTCAAGAAGCGTTGGATGCCAATTCAGATGTTCCTCTATCTGAAACCATGTTGGTGGTTGTTGGACGGGGGTCATCGGATCCTGATGCCAATTCCAACGTTGCGAAGGTTGCGCGAATGTTGGTGGAAGGTTTTGGCTTCGGCTGGGGCGAAACCGTGTATTCCGGTGTGACGTTCCCGCTGGTGGAGCCAGGGCTGCGGCATGTGGTGCGCCTTGGTTTTAAGCGCATCATCGTGTTTCCTTATTTTCTGTTTTCTGGGGTTCTGGTGACCAGGATCCGCCAGCACAGTGAACGCGTCGCTAACGATCATCCCGAGGTGGAATTTCTGCATGCCTCCTATCTCGGAGATCACGCAAGGGTGCAAGACACGTTTATAGAGCGGGTGGATGAAGTTCTCGGTGGTGAGACAGCGATGAATTGTTCGCTCTGTAAGTACAGAGCCCAGGTTTTGGGTTTTGAAACCGAGGTAGGTCTAGCCCAGGCCAGTCACCATCACCATGTGGAGGGATTGACCGAGGGCTGCGATCTGTGTGAGCTCGAATGCACCGGGGCCTGTCAGCCCGATGGTGTGCCAATTCCACTGGGGGGTGGACATGAGCCTCATACGCATGGAGACCACGCCCACGAGCATCCCCACGACCACGGCCATCATCCCTACCCACATGCAGAACATCCTTTAGGTCCAAGCACCCTTCGTGGTCGCAGTGCGGATTCGAAGACGGATGCTTCTGAACCCTGAAGAACTCTTTCTGCCACGCAGTTTCTTCATGAATTCGTCTCAGGCAAGTCCAAAGAGACTTGAAGTCATCAGTGAGGCTTATCAATCAACGATCAAGCTTATTGTTCGCTCTTTTTCCACAGAATTAGCGGCGTTTTCCACCGGCTTTTGGACGTAATCGTGGCTCGTTGCTCAGAGTCTGTGGTTTTTTGAATTTGGCTTCAATTGAACTTGACATCGTCTTGCAAGCAGTACTCGGTTTAAAACTTCTGCTCCACGATCTTCGAAACCCATTGGGCTGGAATGATTCTCATCAGGGCTTCTCTCTGGTCCACCTGATTTCTTCGGCTTTGACGGCGACCCCCTCCATGTGTCTTTCTAGGTGTCATCCCGATCTGAGGTTTCCCCCACTCCATGAATCGATTTCACTTTGATCATTGTGATACTTCTGTCTCTGAATCAATCAGTGATGTTGGAATTTCCTTAGTGAGCATGGAAGCGGAAATCCCTGAAGTCTTATATCGCGGAATGAAAGATTTCATTGGATTAAATCCATCTTGGGACCAATATCAACTTCTTAGTTCTGCAATTGCTCAATTTTTAGTTCAAAACGGTTGTACAGATCGAGCCGTCACTGAGCGTTATCTCGACGATCTTTTTATTCGCTCTCAGGTCGGAGCGCCCTCAGGCAAGCTCTCCTCGTAATTGCCATCATCGTCAAGGTTGGGCTTTGCCACGCTGATGTGGTCCAACACGAGCCATCAACGACCAACACGTTCGGACAGCGCCAGAGGCGATTCCAGGCATCCACAACACTGTGGTTCTCATCGCTGCCCATAGGTGCTCCACCCAGCTCATGCACGTAGTAGCCAGGCGGAGGCGCGCCTGCTTTCATCGCCTCCATGTTTCCAATAATGGGTTCGATCAGCGGCATCTTGATTAGATCGGTGAGAGGTTGAATCTCCCCGCCCCCCAGACCAATGGCCTCAGCCATCATCGAGTGCATGTGATCCACCATCGCTGTCTCGTTCTCTCCCCACCGGCAGCTGATATGGGGGATGGGAACTCCCCAGCTATCTACCGTTTCCGACAAGGTGACCCTGTTCTGAGCGGAGGGAAGAACTTCCCCATGACCAATCAGAAAACCCAAACGGCAGTCTGAATTTCTTTTTAACCACCAAGGTGGATCAAAGCGATTGATCGCGCCCCAAAGTCCATATCCCCTTGAAAACGGAAGAGCTTCAGGGCGTTGTGGTGGAAGACTTCCAAAGGGAAGGAAAAAACTTCCGGCCCCTGACAACTGGCTGGAGGGATCGAGGTCTTGGAGGGATTGACGGCCACTCCTGCTTGGCACTTGAAAGAAGCGGCAGGTTGAGACGTGATCCATCAAGTGACGCCCGAGGCTTGCTGAGGGATCTTGAAAGCCTCCTTCTGTTGCTGAGTGTTCTGAGAGCAATAGAAATCTCAGGGAGGCGATGGTGGAAGCGCAGAGAACCACCAAAGGTGCCTCCAGCTCGATTCTCATCCCGCTGCCTTGATCAATGACAACGACGCCTCGAGCGCGACTTTGATCACGATTCATCAGCAGGCGTTCTGCTAGGTGCCCTGAGAGCACCTCCACGCGTCCAGTGGAGAGTGCTGTTTGGAGACTGCTGCCAGGACTGCTCGATGGCGGCCATGGACACTCTGCGGACGGTTGATGCACTGAAAAACCGCGCGAGTGAATCATCTCGATGTCTGCCGAGCCCTGGAGGTCAGCAGCAAGTTGTTGTTCCTCTGGGGTGAAACTTAGCGGCGTGGTGGTGCAACCATCTGGGAGTTGAGCGAGTCCATCCCTGTTGCCATGAACGGCAAATTGCCGTTCCAGTGCGGAATAGTGCGGGTCAAGATCTTGATGGCAAATAGGCCAGGATTGTCCTTGTCCATCACGCTCTGCAGCCTTGAATTCCAGATCAGAGAGTCGCAGGGTGATTCCACCCCAGGTCAAACTCCTACCTCCAACCTGGCGCCCTTGTGTCCAGAGAAAAGGTTGATCTTTTGGAGTGGAGTAGGGATAGCGCCGCTCATCGGCATAGAGACGTGGATTGTGTTTCCAGTAGCCGGGATGCTGAGCCTGTTGTCGGTGCTGACCGCTGAGAAGGCCACGGACGCGTCGCATGCTGTTGGTTGGTTCGCTCCCCAGTGCTGCTTGCGCGCTGAGGTCTGGCCCTGCTTCCACCACCAAGACGCGTACCCCAGCTTCAGCAAGGGTTTGGGCGGCCACCCCACCGGTTGCACCAGAACCGATCACGATGGCTTCGAAGGGTTTCAGCGGCACAGCTCAAGCGATGACCTGTACTTAGTGTCCCTCCCAGCCCATTGGTACTGATTTTGTGAGCTGAGTGGATGTCCGTGGTCCGCTGCAGTGCTCTTGGCAGCTGAGCGACAATTTAAGGACTCAGGGTATTGATCCACCAGACCTCATGCGAACGGCTTAATCGCGAGGGTTCGTATGAGGCAACGGTGGCTTAATGAAAATAGTGTGGATTCACTCATCCCTAAGCGCTGCCATAGATGTGTGGCGGATTGAGACTAGTTTGAGAATCTGTCAACCGATTGGTTTGAGATGGCTCGCATTGGCTAAATATGATCGTTTGAAGCTCCTTCGTTGTGAGAAATTAGAAGTCCCTTACATGTATGTGTTAAATGCTTTTTCCACACTTTAGAAAGGTCCTTGTTGGGATTTTCTAATGCTGATCCACTTGCTGATGAGTCTTATTGCTGAATTTGGGGTCAAAGCTATGGTTTGGATGTTGAATTTTTAAAAGGTAGTTTTATGAATCCAGAATTTGATGAAGCAATGCCTCCAATCGCAATCCTGATCAATGGCGGGAGTTCATCGGGTAAGTCAACCCTTTGCCGAGCTCTGCAGGCACGATTTAGTGAACTGGCAAGTGGAGAACCGCGAGGCTTGTTTGCAAGTGTTGCCTTTGACGACATCTTGTTGAAATTTTGCACAAAGATGTATCCCATAAGCTTTGTTAGTGCTCAAGGTGGAGATACTTCTAAGCTAGCTTCTAAAGTATTTAATGATGGTCTCGCAGCATGGGAATATATTGACGATCGACTGGTCACAGATGAAAATAATGGCAAGCCTTCTTTGAGATTAGAATTGAGCCATTGGGCGCATCGAATTCTTCAAGGAATGCATCAAAGCTGGGGCATGCATCTTCAATTGGGGACAAATTTAATCATTGACCACTTTCTTCAGAATGAAGAATGGTATACAGAAGTAATGAGTGTCTTGGGAGAGTCCGGAGCGAGGGTTTTTGCGATCGGAGTTTTTTGTGCAGTTGATGAAATGGAAAGGAGGGAAGCTGATCGTGGCGATGGTGGTTTAGAGGTGCGGCCTCTTGGGCTTGCAAGGCGGAGTGCTGATTTATGCCATAGTCATGATATGAAATACGACATTGTGATCAATACTGATCAACAAGATACCGATGACGCTGTTGATATGATCATAAATGCGATGGATAGAGCTGGAATCCTGAAGAGGTAAAGAATGAGAATTCAGCGTTAAAAAGTAGCAGTTTTTGTTGGCAATATGTTGTACGTGGATTGACAGGTTATGCTAATTTTTTTGGCCAAAGATGCCCCCTCCTCTTATGAGTACGCAGCCCAGAGGGATGGATCAATGCGAGGGTGATCTGGATTCGTTGCGTCTTGAATATCTTCTGTTTGGTGTCTATGCAACCCTCCAAATTGAGGATAGTTTTTAGATGGGCTATTCGGGAAAGGTTTATAAATGGTGCGCTTCTTGGAGGCCATCTTTAAGGGTGCAAAGCTGAATCCGACTCGCACACCAGACTCAACTGGTCTATGGGATTTTGTATTTTGTACCTGTCCGATCAACGAAAGAAGTCTTCTTTCTGTCAGATCTAGAACTCCATAGTTCTAGACAATAAAAAAGGACCTTTTACAGTCCCTTGCTGGTCATTGAATTGGTGGCGGGGGGGAGATTTGAACTCCCGACCTTCGGGTTATGAGCCCGACGAGCTACCAGACTGCTCTACCCCGCGTTGACCTCAAAACTATACAACTTGGGGTTCGCACGCCGGGGGATTGTGAGCGTTCACGCGCGTAGTTCTCCCTTCACTTCAAGTCGGACTCCTGGACCAATGATCAACATCTTGTCTTCCAGTTCGTCCAGGCTCCCTTGCGTGATCCAATCAAGTTGCCGCAGTAGATGGAGTGCTACAGCCTGTTTGGCACGGCGAGAGCCATCTTCCACCTTGATCGCCACACCTAAGCCATCTCCCGTTCTGCTGAGGCACTGAATGCCCTCGGCGCCACCTTTGCTAATCACCTGTTGATGAGAGCGGGACATGAGCTCGGTATCGAAGCGGCCTTCTCCAGCAACAAGCTTGGGGTGGGCGAGTATGGCTCTGCTGATTTGCTCCAGCTCAGCATGGGTTGAAGAGCCGAGATGGGCATAGAGCAAGGCCATCTGGGAAAGTTGCAAGAGCAGGGTGGGTGCACCGCAGTCATCGCGCTCTGCGACTAATTCCTCTGCGGGGAGCCCGAGAAATTCTCCGACACGTCGATTGATCTCTTGCTGCAGTGGATGATCACCCTGGAGATAGCTCTCCAAGGGCCACCCCATTTTTCGTGATGTGGCAAGAAATGCAGCGTGTTTGCCGGAGCAATTGTGCTCCAGGGGACTGTGACCCCATGCTGGAATTGGGCACTGGAGAGCGTCCGTTTCTAGTTGGGCGTTCCAAAGCAGTCGGAAGGCTTCCCTGGCATGCTCAGCCGTTCCGGCATGGGAGGCACAACTAATGGCCAAACCGCGATCGCCAAAGTCATAGCTTCCAGAGGCGCCGCTGCTGAGGGCAGGCAAGGCTTGAAAAGGCTTTAGTGCTGATCTAACAAAAGATTCATGATCAGGCCGTCCAGCCTTCATCAGGATTCTTCCCTTTGAATCACAAACAACGGCATGCACCCGATGGATGGATTCCACCGATGAACCTCTCTTCAGCACAACCTCAAAAGCAGGAGAGCCTGCATTTCTGGACGATCTGCCGTAGCCAGGAGGAAGTGTCATAGAGGGAGTACTAGTGAAATAATGTCAGCGAAATTAGAGAGCCTGACAGAGACTGGCTCCACCAAGAATGAGCCCCGTTGTTGTGGCCATGGCTCTGCCGAGCCGTCCCAGGATTGGGCGTACTTCATGTTGTGCAAGCAGCAGATCGCGCTCGCGCCAGGACAAAGGTTTTTCCCAGACTTGCCCGTCATACCAACCGGATTCTTCGTATTCCACCCGCTCAGAAAGAAGACGCTTGTGGACGTAGGTCCAACCCAACCATTGGCGTATCAATAACAACATTGGCAAAATCAGCCCAGAAACAGCCCCTGCGAGGACGAGACGGATTGGATCGTGTCTCAAGCTCCAACTACCGCTTGCAATCAGCACAGTGAGAGGAACGATCAGCAGCCAACTCAAGAGCAAAGCCTTGTCTAAATCAATTTGTCGATGACGAGGCCAGGCAAAAAACCACGATTGACTTAGCTGGGTGAACTCTTCCTGAGGACGTTGGTCGGGAGGAACAGGACAGGAGATAGTCGCAGCCATACGAACAGGTCTTAGTGGCCTACGGATGGTTCGGAAGCTTGATGAGAACGGCGTTCACCGTGACTCCAAAACGCTTCCAGGTCGTAATAGCTGCGTTCTTGAGATTGAAGGATATGCACGATCAATTCGCCGTAATCGAGTAGGGCCCAACGGCCCTCGTTCATCCCTTCTTTGCGCAAGGGGAGTCGTTTGGCATCTTCTTCCAGACGATCTTCAACCGATCGGGCCATTGCCTTGACCTGGACGTCGCTCTGACCGCCTGCAATCACTAACCAATCGGCAAGGCTTGAAACCTCGTCAACCCGAATCAGCTGGATATCTACACCTTTGCGATCGTCGCAAGCTTCCGCTGCCAGCTCAGCCAGCTGTTCACTATCCATAAACGTTCTCGCTGGTAACGGATTGATTGGAGCCCTGTTGCTGAGCCATCTCTGCCCTCGCTTTGCCTGCACTTTTACGTAGTGCCTCGAGCCGATCTTCGTAGAAGCTCCTCTTTTTCTTTTTGCGTGTTTGTTCCACCAACTCTTTCAGGGCTCCACCCAAGCTTTTGTAAGAGTTCGGAACGCTGTAGCCAAAGCGGCAAGCGAGATCAATGGCCCGCTCGTCAGCTGAAATCGCATCACGAAGACGCTTTTCTGCGTTGTTTTTGAGATACAAGCGATAGCCAGCAAATCCAGACAAGCCCAGGGCCATAAACAGCAGCAGACCGTCTTGGACCCAAAGCTCACCAATGGCACCACCTAAGCCGATGGCTAAAGCAGCCATTTCCCAACCATCTCTTGGAATGGTGTCGTTTTGGATACGACCAACCTCGTGCCAAAACAGCAGGTTTCTGTGATCTAAAGCAAAGCTGTCCCACGGATCAAGATCCACCTGAATCTCAACCTCATCTCTGCCGATCTCTTCAAGGGTGATCAAAGCAGGTTCCACAGCAGCAGCAGCTTCTACGAACACCCAGCTCTGCATCTCAGGTGGCAGCAACCCTTTCAGTCGCTGGAGCTCACTCATGGTGGATTAAGCACTCCTTTCGCCTAACGCTAGCGACCAACCGACCCGAAAGGTTGCTGATGAAATCTTTCAAGGGCTCCACATGGGAGTATTGGCTGGTTTGGCTGTATTGAAGGCCCATGCCCAGGCGGAACGATCTTCGTCGCATCCTCCTGTTGGGTTCCGGTCCGATTGTGATCGGTCAGGCCTGCGAGTTCGACTATTCAGGAACTCAAGCTTGTAAAGCCCTGAGGGCAGAGGGCTATGAGGTGATCCTGATCAACTCAAATCCGGCCTCGATCATGACGGATCCGGAAATGGCGGATCGTACTTACGTCGAGCCGCTCACCCCCGACGTTGTCACTCGAGTCATTGAACTCGAGCGGCCCGATGCTTTGCTCCCAACCATGGGCGGGCAGACCGCTCTGAATCTTGCGGTTGCTCTTGCCGAAAATGGAACGCTGGATCGTTTTGGTGTCGAGCTGATCGGAGCTGATCTCAAAGCGATTCAAAAAGCGGAAGACCGGAAACTGTTCAAGCAGGCGATGGAGCGCATTGGCGTTCACGTATGCCCGTCAGGAATTGCGTCCAATTTGGAGGAAGCTGAATCGGTTGGAGCCTCGATCAGCAGTTATCCACGCATCATTCGACCTGCCTTCACGCTTGGCGGAAGTGGTGGAGGGATCGCTTACAACCCAGAGGAGTTCAGCGCCATTTGCAAGACGGGTCTTGATGCCAGTCCTGTCTCTCAGATCCTGATTGAGAAATCTCTGCTCGGTTGGAAGGAGTTTGAGCTTGAGGTGATGCGTGATTTGGCAGACAATGTCGTGATTGTTTGCAGCATTGAGAATTTGGATCCCATGGGGGTCCATACCGGTGACTCGATCACCGTTGCACCGGCCCAAACGCTCACAGATCGCGAATACCAAAGGCTTCGAGATCAGTCGATCGCGATCATTCGTGAGATCGGTGTGGCTACGGGTGGAAGCAATATCCAGTTCGCCATCAATCCAGCTGACGGCGAAGTGGTGGTGATTGAAATGAATCCAAGGGTTAGTCGCTCCTCTGCATTGGCGAGTAAGGCCACTGGATTTCCAATCGCCAAGATCGCTGCAAGGTTGGCGATTGGATACACCCTTGATGAGATCCTCAACGACATCACTGGACAAACGCCGGCCTGTTTTGAGCCCACCATTGATTACGTGGTCACGAAAGTCCCTCGTTTTGCGTTTGAAAAATTTCGTGGATCTCCCGCGGTCCTGACCACCGCAATGAAGTCGGTTGGTGAAGCGATGGCGATCGGTCGTTGTTTCGAAGAGTCGTTTCAGAAAGCATTGCGATCGCTGGAAACAGGCCTATCTGGCTGGGGGGGTGATCGTCCGGAGCCCTCCTGCTCCAAAACCGATCTTGAACGCTCCCTGCGGACACCTTCTCCTGATCGGATTTTGGCTGTGCGCAGCGCCATGCTGTCTGGAATGACTGATGACCGTATTTATGAATTAAGCCATATTGATCCTTGGTTCCTTGCAAAATTAAGAGGATTAATTAATGCCGAGTCTGAGCTTTTAAACGGTCGTACTTTAGAAGAGCTTGACGAGTCAACGCTATTCAAGCTCAAAGCTTTGGGGTATTCCGATCGCCAGATTGCTTGGTTCGTTGATAGTAAAGAACTGAATGTGCGAGAGCGTAGAAACCAGTTGGGTGTGATGCCCGTGTTCAAAACAGTCGATACCTGTGCTGCTGAATTTGCTTCCTCCACTCCCTATCACTATTCAACCTATGAACGTCCACTTCTCCGTTTGACAGAGGATGGACAACTTCAGCCCTTGGCTCCATCCACTGAGGTTGCCATTGAAACGAGACCCAAATTGATGATTTTGGGAGGCGGTCCTAATCGCATTGGGCAGGGTATTGAATTTGATTATTGTTGTTGCCATGCCTCGTTTTCGGCACAGGATCAGGGCTTCGCGACGGTGATGTTGAACAGCAATCCTGAGACGGTCTCTACGGATTACGACAGCAGTGATCGCCTTTATTTTGAGCCCCTCACACTTGAGGATGTGCTGAATGTGATTGAGGCAGAACGTCCGAATGGAGTGATTGTTCAATTCGGTGGGCAGACACCTCTCAAGCTTGCATTGCCACTTTTGAATTGGCTTGCCACACCGCAAGGGCTGTCCACTGGCACTCAGATTTGGGGAACCTCACCAGAGTCCATCGATCTTGCAGAAGATCGGGAGCAGTTTGAGGCCATTCTTCGCAAGTTAGAGATTCGTCAGCCTCGTAATGGTCTGGCCCGAAGTGAAGTGGAAGCCCGGTCCATTGCTGACAACGTTGGCTATCCCGTTGTTGTTCGCCCCTCTTACGTTTTGGGTGGACGCGCCATGGAGGTTGTGTATGACGAGGCAGAACTCAATCGCTACATGAAAGAAGCCGTTCAAGTTGAGCCAGACCATCCAGTGCTTATTGATCAGTATCTAGAAAATGCTGTTGAGGTTGATGTTGATGCCCTTTGTGATCATGAGGGCACGGTTGTGATTGGTGGCTTGATGGAACACATCGAACCTGCAGGAATTCACTCCGGAGATTCAGCTTGTTGTTTGCCTTCCATTTCTCTGAGTGAAGATGCTCTAGCTCTTATTCGGAGTTGGAGTGAGGCGTTAGCAACCACATTGAAAGTGCAAGGATTGATTAACTTGCAATTCGCGGTTCAACGGGCTGTTGATGGGGAAGAAAAGGTGTTCATCATTGAAGCCAATCCTCGTGCGTCTCGAACTGTTCCTTTTGTGGCAAAAGCAACGGGTGTTCCTTTGGCCCGTCTTGCAACGCGCCTAATGGCTGGTGAAACGTTGGGCCAGGTTGGTCTGCTGCGCGAGCCTGTTCCTCCTTTGCAGTCTGTGAAAGAAGCAGTGCTCCCCTTCCGGCGTTTTCCTGGAGCCGATTCTCTTTTGGGTCCGGAGATGCGCTCAACGGGTGAAGTGATGGGTTCTGCATCGGATTTCGGCATGGCTTTTGCCAAGGCAGAACTAGCGGCAGGTGAAGCGCTACCAACGAGTGGAACTGTTTTTCTTTCCACGCATGATCGCGATAAGACGGCACTCGTGCCTGTGGCGAGCCAGCTGATCGGATTGGGTTTCAAATTGATTGCGACCTCCGGAACGGCGATGGCACTGCGTGAGAAAGGGTTGGAGGTTGAGTCTGTTCTCAAGGTGCATGAGGGAAGGCCCAATATCGAAGACCTCATTCGCTCAGGGGGCGTGCAGCTTGTGATTAACACTCCAATTGGACGCCAAGCTGCTCACGATGATCGTTATTTACGAAGGGCCGCTCTCGACTACTCCGTTCCAACCCTCACCACACTGGCTGGTGCGCGTGCTGCCGTTGAGGCCATTGAGGCCTTGCAAACTCGAACAATCGTGATCCATGCTTTGCAAGACGTCCATTCATCGCTTGCTGACCAGTAGGGTTTTGAAAGCTTGCTGTTGATCTCTTGACCACGACCTCCAAGACAGTGATCGCTCCAGGTAGCGATTGCCGGGATGCTTTTCGTGCCGCTTATCAAAACCGTTACACCTGGGATCCAGGATTTGCTGGATATTCAGGTCGTTGCATCTGGCTACAAGGTGATCGCTCTGTTGAAGGCACTTTCCGTGTTGGCGCTGATTTAAAGGCCAAGGTTGAAGGGGTTTCAGATGCTGAAGTTGAAAAGGCATTTGCTTCACAGTTGTGGGAAGTGTGCATTCATCGTGTGCGTCGCACTTTC
Source organism: Synechococcus sp. SYN20 (assembly GCF_014279555.1). NCBI lineage: Bacteria > Bacillati > Cyanobacteriota > Cyanophyceae > Synechococcales > Synechococcaceae > Synechococcus > Synechococcus sp. SYN20. The sequence continues at coordinate 1,143,433 of NZ_CP047959.1, forward strand.
GAACAGACTCATTCTGAAAATACATTTACCGCTGGTGATTGCACGAACGAGGGCCTTGAAGTCATTATTGGTGGCAAGGGTCAAGGTGATAAGTACCGCATTAAAAATGATGTTGTCACCATGGTTCATCGCCACATTCATGGAACGGTTGTAACCATTCACACCGAAAGTACGACCGATACAGGAGATGGCTACCTCAGTCATTCCTACACAAGTCAATACTCAGATCCAGCCACGGGAGACGTGCGCGGAGGAATGAATCGCTTTACCGACACCTTTGTCCCCGTCTCTGATGGTGGTTCTTGGGTGCTGAGCGAGCGCACAATTCGTACGGATGCTTGCGGAGATTCTCCTGCTAGTGAGCAGACTTTTCGCTTTATTGACCTGACAAGCGCCTGAAATGTGTCATCATCTGCTGAGTATCAGTTGATGGATGGAAACACTTATTTCGGCGATCAACGACCCCATTAATGGGGTCGTTTGGGGTTGGCCAATGGTCATCTTGATCGCAGCGACGGGCATTCTTTTGATGTTCGGCTTGCGATTGATGCCATTGCAACGCTTGATTTTTGGCGTTCGTGTGCTGGCTACTAGGTCTACGGCTTCTGAAACAGGAGATATTTCCCCTTTCGCAGCCTTGATGACATCCCTGTCTGCCACGATCGGTACGGGCAATATCGCCGGTGTGGCTGGGGCCATCGCCGTGGGTGGACCAGGGGCTGTGTTTTGGATGTGGGTGATTGCTGTGTTTGGTATCGCAACCAAATATGGCGAGGCTGTGTTGGCTGTGAAATATCGGGAAGTGGATGCTCTTGGAAATCACGTCGGTGGTCCGATGTATTACATCCGCAACGGTCTAGGTAAGAACTGGCAATGGCTTGCGGTGTTGTTTGCCACGTTTGGAATGCTGGCTGGCTTTGGGATCGGTAATGGCGTTCAGTGTTTTGAAGTCTCTAGTGCCTTGGAAGCTTTTGGTATCCCCAGGTTGGTGACCGGATTGGTTCTTGGTGTTCTTGTTTTTGCTGTGATTATTGGTGGTATTGACCGGATATCTCAAGCAGCCTCAGCCCTGGTTCCAGCCATGACGATCTTCTATATCCTTGCTTGCATTGTTGTTTTAGGAATAAATATCGTTGATGTCCCTGCTGCCTTTGGAACCATTTTTTCTAATGCTTTTAGTGGTGAAGCTGCTGTTGGTGGAGCGGTAGGACAGGTGGTCTTGATGGGATTTAAGCGCGGTATTTTTTCCAACGAAGCCGGTTTAGGCAGTGCACCGATTGCTCATGCGGCTGCCAAAACGAATGATCCAGTCCGTCAAGGCACCGTGGCGATGTTGGGCACCGTGATTGATACCTTGATTCTCTGCACGTTGACGGCATTGGTCATCATTACCAGCGGTGTTTATGGCGGGGGTGAGTCCGGGGCCAACCTCTCGATCTTGGCGTTCAACACGGGCTTGAACGGAGCTGGATGGGTCGTTACTGCTGGTCTCGTTGTGTTTGCGTTCACCACCGTGCTCGGTTGGAGTTTCTACGGAGAGCGCTGCACTGAATTCTTGTTTGGCGAAAGGGCGATCAAGCCCTTCCGCTTTGTTTGGGTTGCCGTTGTTGTGATCGGCTCAGTGGCAGGAGATCGTGGTGTTGTTTGGGGTGTCGCTGACACTCTGAATGGCCTGATGGCTCTTCCAAACCTTGTCTCTTTGCTCCTGCTGTCGCCAGTGATTTTTAAACTCACCAGCGACTACAACTTCAACCGTTCTCAGGAAGAGGGCTAACTTCTTTCAGTCGGTCGTTGAGTTGCATGGCCATGGACTGACGTCCTACTGCCAGCACTTTGAGGGTGTCCTCATGCATGCGTAGTTGGGCGTCGGCGACCTGCATTCCTCTCACGAGCTCTTTCAGGTCATCTGGGAGCTTATTGAGGTCATAGCGTTTTCCTTCAAAGGTCAGAATTGGATTCTGGTCTTGGGAAACGGAAGAACTGGTCATCAATGGAAAGCAACCGCAAAGATCTTATTGGCTGGTGTGTTATTTGAAACCAATCATTCGTTGACGCGGATGAATTGTCTTTCGCAGAGTTCTCGATATCTACCGCCCTGACTCATTAGATCGTCGTGGCTGCCTTGTTGGCTTATACGACCATGTTCGAGAACAACAATGAGATCGGCTTCCTGAACTGTTGCCAAACGATGGGCAATCACAATCACTGTTCGGCCCAGCATGGCTTGCTTAAGTCCCAGTTGAACGGAGGCCTCCGCTTCTGCATCGAGGGCACTGGTGGCTTCATCCAACAACATCACTGCGGGATTTCCAAGCACAGCTCTCGCGATGGCGATGCGCTGGAGCTGTCCCCCTGAAACGTTGGTGCCTCGCTCCTGAAGACGCGTGTTGTAGCCGTCTGGGAGACGGATGATGAAGTCGTGGGCGTTGGCAAGCTTTGCGGCTTGTTGGAGCTGTTCTTGCGTGGCCTGCCGACCAAATCGAATCGCCTCTGCGATCGTTCCAGAAAAGACACTGCTGCGTTGCGGCACCAGAGCCACTTGTTGTCTCAAGTCGCGCGCGCTGACTTTGCTGAGATCTTTACCGTCAAAAAGAAGCTGACCTTTGTTAACGCGATTAAACCGCAGGAGCAGAGAAAAAAGGGTGGTCTTGCCAGCACCTGAAGGTCCCACAAGGGCTACAACTTGTCCGGCCTGGATCGAGAGATTGAAGTCTTGAAGAACGGGTTGTCCTGGTGTGTAAGCAAACTCGACTTGATCGAAGTTCAAGTCTCCGCGCAGGCGGTCTAGGGGAATCGATGGAACCGGATCTGCCTGTTCCGAGGGTTCTTTCTCGATTTCACGCAGACGGCGAAGCGAGGATTGTCCCTGCTGAAATTCGTTGTAATTCGCGGTGACATGGGCGATCGGATCGATGAGGAGCACCAACCCGGTGAGGTAGGTAATCAGCTCAGAGACACCTAGATCCCCACTACTGATCCTGATCGCTGCCAAGACCAGAACTGTGGCGAAACCCAGGACCTCAATGATCCCGACCACGGGATGTTGAAGAGCAACAAGCCGATAGGTGTTGTAACGAGCTTGCCGGTGTTGATCGATTTCTTGTTCAAAACGGCTCTCTAACCAGGGTTCTGCGGCAAAGGCGCGTACGAGAGGTAGCCCTTCAATGGCCTCTCCCAGTAGACCTGCCAGCTCACTGACTTTTTTTTGACTGCGTTCTGTGGCGATCATCACTTTCGCTCCAAACAGGCTGATCAGCCAGGCAACGAAGGGTGCGAGCAGCAGGATTGCGAGGGTTAATTTCCAGTCAAGCCAAAGCATGTAGCCAAGAACGGCCACCAATTGCAGAGCACTCGGGATGCTGTCGTGGAGGGTTTTATAAATCACCTCACTCACACGGTCAGCATCCTCCGTGAGCCGATAGGTGAGATCTCCAGACGACATCTTTTCCAAGGCACCGAGCTGTACCTTTTGAAGCCTCTGAAACAGGTCTCGTCTCAGCGACTGGCTGACTTGTAAAGCAGGACCTGCGAGTAGGGAGTCTTGGCCAAATTGAGCAAGTTTTTGGATCGCGAACACCAACAGAACCAGGCCTATGACAGGCAGGATGCGCTTTAGATCGCCTGATCCCACATCGGGCAACAGTTGGCCCATCAGTCGCATCAACACCAACTGGCTACTGACAAAAACCAGCATGCACAGTGTGCCGATCGTTAGGAGCCGCCTGTGAGGTCGCAGCAGTGGTATCAACCTGCGGAATCCCGCTTCTGATGGCTTCAGCATCAGGTCAGACTATCAATGGTGATTGGATTGATAGGTGCAGGAATGAGACTTGATCAATTCCTTAAATGGATGGGATGGGTGGCGACGGGCGGAGAAGCCAAGCTGAGGATTCAGGGGGGTGACGTGTTCGTCAATGGTGACCTGGAGCAGCGGCGTGGCCGTCAACTGAAAGCCGGCGATTGCGTCCAAATGGGTGTCGACTCCGCTGAAGTTTCGGATTCTCTTCAGGCTGGGCCTTAAGTTGTCAGCTGCTGAGATGCAGAGGAACGAAGCGTGCGCAAACCGGTGATTGCTGGCAACTGGAAAATGCACATGACATGTGCGCAAGCCAGGGCCTGGATGGGCACGTTTCTTCCCCTTATTGCAGAGCTGCCCGATGACCGGCATTTGGTGGTGGCACCACCGTTCACGGCCATCAGCACGCTTGCTGAGCTGAGCCATGGCACCCGCCTGGAATTGTCCAGTCAGAACGTGCACTGGGAGGGAGAGGGTGCTTATACCGCTGAAATTTCTCCGAGCATGCTCAAGGAGCACAACGTTGAGTACGCAATCGTGGGCCACAGCGAGCCGCGCAAGTACTTCAGTGAGAGTGATGAACAGATCAACCACCGGGCTCGATCAGCCCAAACCAATGGATTGATTCCCATTGTTTGCGTTGGTGAAAGCGACGAGCAGCGCAGCCGGGGTGAGGCTGAGCGGGTCATCCGTCGTCAGGTTGAACAGGGCTTAGAGGGTCTTGATCCCAGCCAGCTGGTGGTGGCCTATGAGCCGATCTGGGCAATTGGTACCGGTAAAACGTGTGAAGCGAGTGAAGCGAATCGAATCTGTGGATTGATTCGCAGCTGGGTTGGCTCACCGGATTTGATCATTCAGTACGGGGGCTCGGTGAAACCAGGCAATATCGATCAGTTGATGGGAATGAGCGACATTGATGGGGTGTTGGTGGGTGGTGCCTCGCTCGACCCTGAAGTCTTTGGGCGGATTGCGAACTACATCAAGAGTTGACGGTTGATGCGTTGGCCAAAGGATTGGGGCACGCGTACGGCAGTGATGGGAGTGATCAACCTCACTCCCGATTCCTTCAGCGATGGTGGTCAGTTCAATCAACTCGATCGTGCCTTGGCCGAGGCGTCGCGTCAGATTGCATCTGGGGCGGATTGTCTGGATCTGGGAGCCCAAAGCACGAGGCCTAACTCTGATGAAGTGGGCGCAGATGAGGAGCTCAGGCGTTTGTTGCCAACACTGAGAGCCATTCGTGCGGCTCACCCCAAGGTTCTGATTTCAATCGATACTTTTCTGGCTGCGGTTGCCAACCAAGCTCTTGAAGCAGGAGCTGATTGGATTAACGACATCAGCGGCGGACGTCGTGATTCTGAGATGCTTCCGTTGATTGCGCGTGCAGGCTGTCCGTTTGTCCTGATGCATAGTCGCGGGACGAGCCGAACGATGGATCGCTGTACGGAATACGGAGAACATGGGGTTGTGCAGGGGGTTCTGGACGAATTACGGGTCGCAACAAATCGAGCTGTTGAGACTGGGGTGCACCGTGACCAGTTGATCTGGGATCCAGGCCTTGGCTTTGCCAAAACAACAGCCCAAAATCTCACCCTTCTGCAGCAGCTCAACACCCTTGTCGATGAAGGGATTCCTCTGTTGTTGGGACCCTCGCGCAAACGTTTTATTGGTGCTGTTTTGGATGAACCAAGGGCTCGTGCTCGTCTTTGGGGAACGGCAGCGGTTTGCGCTCGAGCCGTTGATGCTGGCGTAGCTGTCTTACGAGTGCACGACGTAGGACCTATTCATCAAGTGGTGACGATGGCCTCAGCTATTGGTTCAAATCGCTAGAACTGATCTCTATTTCTAAGTGTCGATGATGAGCGAAACAAGTCTCACTCTTTTGTATGACGGAGCTTGTCCTCTGTGTCTACGTGAAGTCAAGTTTTTGAAACGCCGAGATCTTCATGGAAGGCTTGCTTTTGTCGATATCGATCAGGACACATACGACCCAGCCCAATGGAAGGGAATTGGTTATAGAGAGGCGATGGCACGCATTCACGCCATTCGAGCTGACGGAGAGGTTCTTCAGGATGTAGCTGTATTCCGAGAGGCTTATCGCTGGGTTGGCCTTGGTTGGATCTATGCCCCGACTCAATGGCCTTTGATTGGAACGTTGATCAACAGGATCTATGCACTTTGGGCCTCGCAGCGTCTGCGAATGACTGGGCGTGCAAGTCTCAATGAACTGTGCAATTGCAAGCAGATTGCATCGTAATCAGAGCGCTATCAGATGCCACGATAAGGCTTATTAGTGATATTTTTCCATTGTTAGCGCTTCGCTGTATTTGTTCCTGATTGAATTTATGGTATTGAAAACTTTCTGACTTGGCAACGCACTATTGATTGTTTTTTAGGAATTGCTTAAATTATTAAAAAATCGACATCTGAATTCGAATGCTGGTTAAATTAATGATTTAAGATTATTCTTTAATTTCTACGATTTAGGGGTGATGCGTTGTTGTGGACTTTATAGATTTATGGCGTGACGCCTTCAATTCGATCTTCAACTTCTTGATAGAGTTCTTGAAGTTGTTGAATGTTTTCGTCCGATGTATCCCAATATCCACGTCCATTGACTTCAAGTAAGGTGCCAACAATGCGCCTGAAGCTGTGAGGATTTAGCTCCAGTAAGCGTTTGCGCATCTCTGGATCATTGATGAATGTTTCATTGGCTTCTTCGTAAACAAAGTTGTCGACAGAGCCGCTAGTCGCACTCCATCCCAAGGTGAAGTTCAAGCGTTTAGCTACTTCACGCACGCCTTCATAACCCGAATCAAGCATGCCCTCGTACCACTTTGGATTGAGGAGTTTGGTGCGTGAGTCGAGGCGAATCGTTTCACTTAAAGAGCGAACTTGAGCATTCGCCGTTGTCGTGTCTGCGATGTAGCTCGTTGGAGATTTTCCATCTTCGCGAAGTCCCTGAATCAGCTTGGTGGGGTCGCTGTCGAAATAATGACTAACATCGGTCAGTGAAATTTCAGCGGAGTCGAGATTTTGGAACGTTACGTCCGCTGTCTTCATGACTGACTCGAAGACGTCACGCTTTTGATCCATTTCACCAGGGTTATCAGCATTAAAGGCAAATGTTTTACGGGAGAGATACATCTCTTGAAGTTCTCCCTCCTCTTCCCAACTACTGTTTTCAACGGCGAGGTTTACATTAGAGCTGTAGCTACCGCTTGCATTAGAGAACACTCGACAAGCAGCATCACGAAGACTTGTTCCTTCTTTTTCTGCTTGTTCAAGAGAATGTTTTCGAACAAAGTTCTGTTCAATGGCTTCCTCGGATTCGGCGGCCATTTTTACACCTTGATCAATCAGGGCCATCTGATTGATAAATAAATCTCGGAACACACCCGAACAATTCACAACAACATCGATTCTTGGTCTTCCTAATTCTTCAAGCGGAATGAGCTCTAGTTTGTTGACCCTGCCTAAGGAGTCGGGAACGGGGCGAACTCCAATGAACCAAAGGATCTGTGCGAGTGACTCTCCGTAGGTTTTGATGTTGTCTGTTCCCCAGAGCACGCAAGCAATGGTTTCAGGCCAATCGCCCTGTTCTTCTCTCTGTCGTTCGATCAATTTGTCGACAACAATTTTTGCTGCAGCCACGGCTGCCCTCGTAGGAATCGCTTGAGGATCAAGAGCATGGATGTTTTTGCCACTCGGCAGTACGCCTGGATTTCTGATTGGGTCTCCTCCGGGGCCAGGAAGAATGTATTCACCATCCAGAGCCCTTAAGAGGCTCTCCATTTCCATATCTGCGCAGATTTGTTGAAGGCAAAAACGCAAATAGGTAAAGAGGGTGTCAAGCGCAGTGCTGTCGACGCTTGTGAAACCACCAGCCGAACAGGCTCGGAACCAAGGCATTGGCAGTTTGAATCCAAAGCGTGAGATCAGATCCAGGAACCATCCAAAGTTTTCGCGCATATTGACGCGACCATCGCCCCCTGTAAGAGATCGCACCATGGATCCCACAGCCGCCCGCGAAACTTCCGTGATCGTGCGATTGAGTTCCACATCTTCAAGAACACCATCGTCATTTCCCTTATAGATGTCTTCAATCTTGCGGCCGAGAGATTCAGCGAGTAGTCCGGGTAACGAACGTAGGCCCTCTTCTTCACGCTCCAAAGCAGCAATACTCACCAGAGTTGCAATGGCTTCTTCTGCTGTGGGCGGCTTGCCAATGGTATGAAGGCCGCAAGGAAGAAGTCGACTTTCAATTTCCATCAATTGGCGATAAATAGCCCCAACAACGGCGTCGCGATTTTCGAGGGTTAAATAAGAGGAATCATCGTCGGGAAGAGTGACGTCTTTATCAAGATTGCATAAACGCGCGGTATCTACGATTGCATTAACGATTTGAATGCCCCGACCACTTTCTCTCAGTTGTTGATATGAACCTACCAACTCACCAAGTTCTTTAAGTCCTTTGTAGAGGCCAGCATTTTCCGCTGGTGGTGTGAGGTAGCTAATCGTGGATGCATACCCCCGTCGTTTTGCGATCGTTGCTTCAGATGGATTATTGGCTGCGTAGTAATAGAGGTTTGGCAAGGCTCCGATGAGGGAGTCTGGGTAACAAGTTTCACTCATACCCATTTGCTTGCCGGGCATAAATTCAAGAGAACCATGCGTGCCGAAGTGGAGCACGGCATCTGCTCCCCAAACTTTCTCTACATAGGTGTAGTAAGCGGCAAACCCATGGTGTGGACTTGCACTGCGTGAGTAGAGAAGGCGCATAGGATCGCCTTCGTAACCAAAGGTTGGTTGAATTCCTACAAAGATATTTCCAAAATGACGCCCATAAATCAATAAATTTTGCCCATCACTGTTTAAATTACCAGGTGGTTTTCCCCAGTTTTCTTCTAAGCGTTCGGAATAGGGTGTTAGCCGTTCATATTCTTCAATGCTCATTCGATGGGCGATCGAGAGTTCTGGTGATCCTTGAAGGGCTTCGGGATCGTTGATCACTGTTTCCATCAGTGCCTTGGCATCACGTGGCATGTTCTGCACGTCGTACCCCTTGGCCTTCATCTCTTGAAGCACCCTGTGAATGGAATCGAAAACATTCAGATAGGCCGCTGTTCCCACGTTGCCCTTGTCTGGGGGAAAGCTGAAAACGGTAATCGCAAGCTTTTTGTCTGCCCGTGGTTTCAGGCGTAATGATGACCAGCGGATCGCTCTCTCAGCAATTGCGGCGACGCGATCTTGAAGAGTGTGGGCTTTGCCAGTGGCGTCATCACGACCAGACAAAACAATCGGTTCGATTGCGCCGTCTAATTCGGGAATCGCGATTTGTAGTGCTACTTGCACTGGATGAAGGCCTAGATCACTTTTCTCCCATTCCTGCGTGGTCTGAAAGACCAATGGAAGGGCAACCATATAAGGCCTATTGAGCTTTTTCAGCGATTCAACGGCCTTGGGATGGTCCTGACGCGCTGGACCGCCAACCAAGGCAAAACCGGTAAGAGACACAATGCTGTCCACCAGGGGCTGCTCTGAATTGAGCGGGTCGTAGAAAAACGCATTGACTGGTTTTGAGAAATCAAGGCCTCCGCAGAAGATCGGGATAACGCGTGCGCCTCTGAATTCAAGTTCTTGGATGGTTGCCACGTAATGGGCGTCGTCTCCCGTCACGATGTGGCTGCGCTGAAGGACGAGACCAACCACTGGCCCCTTGCGGGCTTTGTCGTTGAGATCTGGACGACTTGCCGTCCAATTCAAATATTCCTTTAAATCCTCAAACATTTGAGGTGCTAGTGGATGCCAAATTCCTAAATCAGGAAAGACTTCTGGATCTGCAACTACGAGATCAGGACGATCATTACCTTCTGATGCGGGAAATACATATTTATCGGCCAGCATCAACAGAAAATTTCGAAGATTATCTGGTGTGCCACCCAACCAATATTGAAAACTCAGCATAAAGCTGCGAGCGTCTTGAGCTTTCTCGACAGGCAAATACTTGAGCACGGTTGGAAGCGTGTTCAAGAGTTTGAGCATGGCGTCTTGAAAACCTGCACCACCTGCTTCTTTTCGCTTTTTCATGAAGCCAGCGATCGCGCTTTTGCTCTGGCCGAGTTGAGCCATCGAGAAGCTGCCTAACTTGTTGAGTCGCATCACCTCTGGCATTGAGGGGAAAACCACTGCGGCCTTCAGGCGATCGCGGTGAGGACTAACTGCATCAACAACTTTTTGGGCGAGATCTTCAATAAAAATAAGGGACCCAATAAAGACGTCGGTTTCAGCAATATCTTTTTGAAAATCTGCATAATTATTTTCGTCACGAAGTTCCTCAATGAGATAGCCACAGAGTTCGATCCCAATCGGACCATTTTGCGCATTAAGGGTGATCGCTGCTTGGGTTAACGCACTCTGATATTGCGGTTCAAGAACGACGTAGACGGCCTTCATGACCGATTGATGATTGTTGTTCTCAGCAGGAACAATCCGACGATCAGCGGAACGGACCTGCGTAAACATCAGCACTTATGAGCAATGTAAAGAAGCTTACGGGTGTGAGTGCCGCTCTGCATGAGATCTGCATTTCGTGTTACATCCGCGCCTGGCCCCATAGGCTGAGTCCATCTGCAGCACGTTCATGAGCGACATCCAGACCGGCTCGATCCCCGTTGTGGTGACCGGTGCGCTGGGTCGAATGGGTGCAGAAGTGATTCGGGCTGTGCAGATGGCTCCTGATTGCCATTTGGTGGGTGCAGTGGACAACACGCCTGGTAAAGAAGGCCAAGACGTAGGCGAATTACTTGGGCTTCATGCTCTTGAGGTGGCTGTGACTGCTGATCTAGAGGGCTGCTTGTGCTCTGCGAGTCAGGCGGTTCGTGATGCAGGGCCTGGGAAAGGAGCCGTCATGGTGGATTTCACCCATCCATCTGTGGTGTATGCCAACACCAGAGCTGCGATTGCCTACGGCGTTCATCCCGTGATCGGGACCACGGGGCTATCGCCCGCCCAACTCGATGACCTCCAATCCTTTTCTGATAAGGCATCTATTGGTGGGGCTGTGATTCCCAATTTTTCTGTGGGGATGGTGTTGCTTCAACAGGCGGCTGCCGCTGCTGCTCGTTTTTATGACCATGCAGAGCTGACGGAGCTCCATCACAACCGCAAGGCCGATGCTCCTAGTGGAACCTGTATCAAAACTGCCGAACTGATGGAGGAGCTAGGCAAACAATTCAATGAATCAGAAGTGGATGAGCATGAATCGCTTGCTGGAAGTCGGGGAGGACAGCGGCCAAGTGGCCTGCGCTTGCATTCCTTGAGATTGCCTGGTCTCGTGGCGCATCAGGAAGTGATGTTTGGCTCCCCTGGTGAGACCTACACCCTGCGCCACGACACGATTGACCGGGCTGCCTACATGCCAGGCGTTTTGCTCTGCGTCCGTAAGGTCCGACAGTTACCGGCGCTCGTGTACGGCCTCGAGCGTCTTCTTTAAGGGGTTGCACGATGTTGATTCCGCTTCGTCCCGGTGAGTTGTATCGGTTGATTCCTGCTGTGGCAACAGGCCAGCAATTCAGAGCATCCCTTGGTAATCCCCGAAAGATTCTTCAACGACTCTTGATTGCCACGATTGGGGGGGTGATCACTCTCTTAATTAGTCAGAGCCAGTTATCCAGTCGATGGGGTTCGATTTTGTTGATCATTGGCGTCGTTTTTTTTCTCTACATCTTGTGGGGACCGATCGTGGAAGCCGGTCGAAAAAATGCAGTGTTGCGCCGTTACCCCGCGGCGGCTCTTTTTGAAGGGGAGGTTGTTAAGGCTTCTCGGCAGGAGCGCGTTGAAAATCAACGGGAGCAGGCTGATGCGAGCGGTCGGCTCGAATTGATTGAAAACCGAAGGACGTGGTTGGTGCTTGAGCTGGCTGATGAAGACGGCTATCTCGGACGGATTTCTTTCCCAATGACCAAGCAGCATGCATCGATACGCTCTGGAGCGTTGATCCGTTGTGTAGTGCTGAGCGATCGCAACGATTTTTCGAGATTGGGAGCCCTTACCGATGCTTGGCTTCCAAGTCTTCGGATCTGGATCGGAGAATACCCATATCTGCTGCGACCTGCGTTCGAAGACCTCTGCAGGATGCGCTTGCGCAAAGTTTCTTCACAAATGGGTTACAATTCTTAAACACCGACAGATTCTTCATGACTCAAGCCTCTACAAACGCAGCAACCATCCGTGGTGCAACCGTCACCACAGAAGATGGTGGCCGTCTTAATGCATTCGCAACCGAGCCACGCATGGAAGTCGTGGACGTTGAGAGCGGTTGGGGTTTTCATGAGCGCGCAGAAAAGTTGAATGGCCGCATGGCCATGCTCGGATTCATTGCCTTGCTTGCAACTGAATTGGCCATGGGTGGTGAAGCCTTCACCCGTGGACTTCTTGGCATCGGCTGAACGCAGTGATGACCGGCTACCTAGCTCCGATTCGGATCAATGGTGCCGGTCCAACTGGAAGTTTGCTTGCCCTTGGGCTGGCAAACTTTGGGTATACGGTCTATCTGTATGACCCTCTGAGTTCCAATCAAATTTGTTCTCGTAGTCGGGCATACGCACTAACTCATTCCTCCAGACGTCTTCTGACGCGATTAGGACTTTGGGATGATTTATCTCCTTTTTTATCACCCTTTAGGACCTTGGGTCTCGAGGATCGTGGTATCAACCAGTCAGTAAATTTTACTGAGCTAGATCTCCAAGTAGCAAACAGATCATCCCAAGCGATTGGTTGGATTTTGGATCATTGCTCTTTGATGACGCTTTTAATAAGTCGATTAGAGAAATCTAATAATGTCAATCTTTTTTTTGGCGAAGTGGCCAACCATTCTTTGCCTCTTAGTCATGATTTTGGTTTGGTGATCGCAGCAGATGGTCCACGTTCACCGACCCGCACATATTTCAAATTTCCTTGGTGGACGCACTCGTATTCCCAGGGTTGTTTAACAGCGAAAATTCGTTTTCGTAATATTGATTCAGAGAAAGCTTTCGAATGTTTCAGGCCAGAAGGTCCTTTAGCCATCCTCCCACTGGGTAAAACTGATTTTCAGGTGGTATGGAGTGCTCCTCTTCATCAATGTCGTCAGTTAGCTGCTCTTGAAACATCTGCCTTTCTTGACCAGCTTTGCACGATCCTTCCGAACGGTCTCGAACCTGATGCGTTGCTCGATTCACCTGCTGCTTTCCCCTTAGAGATTAGTTTTGCTCCAAAACTGCATCAACAGAATGTTGTTCTCGTTGGTGAATCTGGTCATCGTTGTCATCCTGTAGGGGGGCAGGGGCTCAATCTTTGTTGGCGAGATGTTGAAACTCTCCTTCAACTGATGACGTCTGCTTCCTGTGCTCGGCGTGGGCTAAAAGCTGTTCCTGGTCGCTACACCAGGCTCCGTTTTTTCGATCTCCTAACCGTTGGGCTTGCCACAGATCTTCTTGTGCGTTTGTTCTCCAACCGCCAGTCAGCAGTTCTGTTCGTACGACGTCTCGGTCTTTTCATGCTCAAGCACTCTCGCTTGTTTCGGAGGGTTTCACTGCAGGCGATGTCAGATGGACCAAGCACCCTTCTGCACAACTTGCCAAAGTGAGTGGAACTGATTGCTTTTAATGGTCATTAGTAGTGACCCACAACCCAAGCCTTCTGCTGCTTTGCTTGCCTACTTGCAGGGCAAGCTTGGCTTGAGTGCCAGTGCCATCAATCTTGGCCTGCGCCAAGCCGAATTAGAACAGGCTCCCCTGCCAGTGGTGCTCTGGAGTTTTGGACTGCTCAGCTTGCAGGGTTACCAAGATGTTTTGGACTGGCAGCAAGCTCAGGAGTAGTGAATCAGAGATTCAACCCGGATGTCATCGGGAAGACGCCCGCGTCCACCTAAAGCTGTGAGTTCCACGATGAAGGCGCAGCCCACCAATTGACCGCCAGCTTTCTTGACTAAATCGGTTGTGGCCGAGGCAGTCCCGCCTGTTGCTAGAAGGTCATCAACAATCAAAATTCTCGGTTCGTCTCTCATGGCATCTGCATGAATCTCGAGGCGATCCGTCCCGTATTCCAGGGCGTAATCAATTCCGTAGACCTGCCCGGGGAGTTTTCCTGGTTTGCGTACTGGAACAAATCCCAGCTTCTCCTGCGTTGCCAAACCCATTCCCACAATGAAACCCCTGGCTTCTATTCCCACTATCAGGTCTGGCTTCAACGAATCGCATAGCGTTCCAAGACGATCCATGACCTCTGCCCAGCCCACGGGATCACGCAACATCGGTGATATGTCTCGGAAGAGAATTCCTGGTTTTGGAAAGTCTGGAATATCTTGAATGTAATGACGAAGATCCAAGGACATGTTCTAGTGAGACTTACACGCAATTATCGCAGATAAGACTGTGGATGAGCTTGATGACGTGTGTCCTCTAATCAGCTCGTTCCTGCTGATTCTCTCAGATTCAATTGATCCATGAGAGGAGAAGATCTACCTTATTCCAAAAGTTTAGTTTTTCTCTGGCGCAATAGAGCCTTATGACTTCGAAAATTAGTTTCAATCGATAAAGTAATCGTTTGTATCATGCCAGATCAAGGGACTGTCTCGTTATGAGCAGTGGAGATCTTTTGTTGTCTTCTGAGTGAATTAGAGTTGGTTTGTTGCTGCTTTGTGCCCATTTTATGGGTTTATTCGTGCAGCCCGTCTGCGCATCGTAGATCCGATTGATGAGTGAGAATCTTATTCTGCTTGGTTCTCTCGTCTCTTGTTTGGCAGGGATCTTGTGTCAATTCCAGCTGTTGCTGCCGTTCCCTTGAAAGAATTGTTTAAAGCCTTAAGGTTGGATTGTTTTGAATAAGGTCAAACATTTTGGTTGCTGATCAGGAGGCCGTGTCCAGGCTTTTCTGATCGTGTGTTAGCACTGCATCCAAGCTTGTCTTGATTGAACTCGGAGCTGTATGACTCGAATCGGTACGCCACCCAGCCATGACTGAAGCAACAGTCACTCCTCTTCCAGAAGCGTCTTTGCCAATAGCTGTGCTTGGTCGTCGTGGGATGGAGCGTCTCGATCTCCTTTTGCTCACAGTGGAGTCCTTGGATTTCAACGGTGGGGAGGCCATGCTTTGGGCCACCCAACAACTCGGCTTCGAAAGTCTGTTCCCAAACCGGGTAGAGCTTTGGAAGCGTCGATGCCATAACCCGCTTCGTCGTTCTACGCGTCGTGGACGACTTGGTTCGGCTGAAACAGAGGCCCTTATCAGGCTTCTCTGTGCCATGGCTGATCGGCTTTATCCGATGCTTCACCAGCTTCTCTCGAGTCGTGAACCCGCTGACCTCAGCAAGCAGCGTTGGGCTTTAGTTGACCAACGCTTGAAGGATTTGATCGCTGAGCGCTTCAATCTCCGCCGGGGGGCTGTTCAACGTTTGCTCAGCACCGATCACTCTTCGTCGATTCAACGACAGCTTGTTTTGACTCTTGCGCTGGCTGCAGGTCCCGGTGGAGTGGATCGCCTTCGGGCCAGTCTTCTTGACCCAACACCCTGATGATCTCGATGCTCAAACTCTCTTATCGCTACGACCAAACGGCGGCCAGGCTTGAGGTGGATGGACTTCCTGACTTTTCGTCTGGACATGGCGACAGCGTGATTGGGATCTTGTCTGCTTGGCGTCTTCAATTGGTTGGTGCTCCTGAACTGGAGGGGAAACGCGATCACCTTGAAGCGTTGATGGCTGTTGTTTTTCCCTATGCACGCCATCAAATCTCCGGTGTTTCCAGGCCTGAAGGTTGGTCGCATCATCCAGTGAGCATCCGCCCTGTTGATGGTGGCCATCAGCTTGGCCTCACCAGTAGTCAGCCTGATGTTCCCCCGTTGGAAATCAAGTTGGATGATGCTGATCTTGCTGATCTTTTGCGCTGCCTAGATGCGCTTCGTGCTGACGAACGCGTGGCGATTTCTTGGCCCGAGATCATCAATCACCCCTTGAGTCGTCGTGAATTAGTGGAGCGGGTTCCCTTGGTTCGTCGTTTGGCTGCACCTATGTTTGGTGGTGTAGCTCTTGTTGTCGTTGGGGTCATGGCCATGGTTGTTCCATTGCCCAGCCAAGACACCAAGGCTCCTACTGACTCCATAGAGGCTCCCCGTCCAGACCCTGTGAGTGATCCTTCACAAGCTGATCCATCACGTTGAGCCGATTGTGGTTTTCGCCCATATATTGGCTTTTATTGCTTGGCTTCTATGTCCTCCAGTTGGTCTGATCTGAGACGTCGTGTCGCAAGGATTGGAGCTTCACTGGATGTCGTTGTGCGCAGCGATCCGGAGGTTTGTGGCTTAAGTGGTGCTGATTATCAACTCACCCTTCATCACAGCGGTTACGGAGATTGCACGGTTGGTGATCTCAGTTTGATCGAGTGCCCGAATGAGTTGGTTCTCATTGAATTTGAGCGCTGGATGCGTCGAGCCAAGTTGTCATTAGTGTCATGACCTTGAAGAATATGCCCCGTCTTCCTCGCACTCAAAGAGAACTTCGTGTTTTTAGCAAAAACAAACGACATTCCCGCCGAGTGCCTGTCTGGAGGTTGTTTTTGGAGTCGGTTCTTCTGTTAATGGTTGGTTCCGGATTGCTTGCAGGTTTGAGCTGGTTACCTTCCAAAGTCGATGCAATCGTTGTTGTGAGTGAAGCGATCGCTGATTTAATTCGTGGACTCAGTCAACTGTTGGAAGCATTTCTTGGTTTGTCGGCAGTGATTCTGATTGCTGCACTTCTTGTATTGGCTTTGTTGGCACTTCTCTCAGGTTTGATCAGACTCATTCGCACGTTTTCTGTTGTTTTTAAATCATCTCCGCGTAGGCAATCGCAATATTCTTCTGAAGCTTCAAAACGAAACTCCCGCTCGGCTCGGACTCGCCGGTTGCGAAAAATGCTCTAACTTGACTGTTCCTTATCGTGATCTCGATCGAGGGGCGAGTGATCGTTGCATCATCCACAGTTCATTCAAGGTCAGGCCTCCGTCTCCATTGCGGTCCAGGCTTTCGAAATTCCGTTGCAGCCAGGGAAGGGATGCCACCTCCTTACGATCAAGTTTTCCATCAAAATTCTGATCGGCTTGTTGAAATCGTCTTTGCAATCGCAGACCACTTGGGTGGGAAGCGGAGGGCCTGATGTCTTCAATCAACAAATAGTTTCGGGTTGTGTGTCGCTGTAATCTCCGTTCGAGGTAGGGCTGGCCACTGACTTCTCTTCTCTCTAAGCGTCCATCACGATTGGAATCCATCCGAACGAATAAGGCCTCCATCCGGGTGCCGTAACGACGCACAGGGTTGGCTTGAGCACCTTGGTCTGGCAGCAGGAGGCTTGCCCCCAGTGCAACGAGTGTGAAAGGTACCCATTTCTCCATCACAGAAGACTATGCAGTGTGATTGCTGAAGAGATGTCTGAGTGATGACAGATCGTCAATTAACTGTGACATGGTCCGCCTCAGCGAGACAGTTTGCTTGATGCTCCATACGATCGGAGCATTCAATTGAAGTGGCGATGACCCAACCTTCCGGCACCGCTTCGCACTCCCCGGCCAAAAAAGCTTCGATGATTTGGGTCGTGGATGACGATCCGGAGCTTCGTCAGATGGTGGGCACCTACTTGATTGATCAGGGCTATGACGTTCGCTGTCTTAGTGATGTCAAGCAGCTAGAGGCAAGGCTGGACTTTCAGCGCCCAGACTTGATCGTGCTCGACTTGATGATGCCTGGCGATGATGGCCTGTCAGCTTTACGTCGCTTGCGAGATGCTGGCGACGATCTACCCGTGGTCATGTTGACGGCCAGAGGAGATGGAGTTGATCGCATTATTGGCTTGGAGCAGGGGGCTGATGACTATCTCGCTAAGCCATTTCTTCCCCGTGAGTTGTCAGCACGCATCGAAGCAGTGCTTAGAAGGCGTAGCTCGATTCCTGCCGGAACTCCCCTGGCTGAAGGTGGTGATGTGACGTTCGGAGAAAATCAATTTGATCTTTCTGCCAGGACCCTGTTTCGCGAGGGCGAGCCTGTTGTTATTACCAGTGGTGAGTTCAGCTTGTTGGCGGCTTTCGTGCAGCACCCCCATCGACCTCTGTCTAGAGAACGACTCATCGAGCTGGCTCGCGGACCAGGGTCTGATACGGATAGTCGCAGCATGGACGTGCAAGTTTCGAGGGTACGCAAGCTGGTTGAACCAGATCCTGCGCGTCCTCGCTATATCCAAACGGTATGGGGATACGGTTATGTCTTCGTTCCTGATGGACAACCTCGTTCGCGTTGAGGGATGGAATGACCCCACGGGTGTGGCAAGTTCGACTGCGATCTTTATTCGGTTGGAGTGGCCTTGCTCTCGGCAGTTGGGCGTTTTGCTTGTTGGTTTTACAGGTGTTGTTTGGACAGCAGCTTGAGCAGCTTCAGACGGTGCAGCTCGGCCGTGATTTGGCCCTCAATGTAAGGCTCACTGAGTTGGCTCTAGAGCGCTATCCACCCCATTTGGTGACTGAACTCACCGGTCTTGACCTCACAGTTGCGATCCACCCCAAATCGGTTCAAAAGATTCCTTCCGCAGGCTTTCAACGCCAGGCGAAAGCGCTTCAGACGCAGCTTTGTGAGCGGCTCTCCCATTGTCCGATGGTTGTGGCGGATCAAGATCACGAGGGCGAACGCGGAATTTGGATTGAGCTGATTTCACCGTTGGAACCGATTTGGCTGCGTGTGAATGTGCGTGCTCCGATGAGCTGGCCGCCTGAGCCCACCCTGTTGGGGTTATCACTGGTTGGGGCGGGCATGATTTGTGGCGGCTTGTTCCTTCTCGTGGAGGTAGAGGCACCGTTACGAGGATTGGAAAAGGCCTTATCCCGGGTTGGTGACGGAATTGATCCTGATGCTGTTCCGGCTCGTGGTGCACCTGAGGTTCAGCGCCTTACGCGCCGTTTCAATGCAATGGTCCGACGTTTGGCTGCCAATCGAAATGAAAGAGCCACCATGCTTGCTGGGATAGCCCATGACTTACGCGCGCCCATCACTCGGCTGCAGTTTCGATTGTCTTTACCTCAACTCAGTGCAAAAGAACGCGAACGTTGTGCTGGAGATTTGCAATCTCTAGAACGCATCACAGGTCAGTTCCTTCTGTTTGCAGGAGGCGGTGATGAAGAACTCTCTGTGCCTGTTCCTTTGGATCAACTGCTGGCAGAGGTGGCGAGCAGTCATCCCGCCGATCAATTGCAGCTTCAGTTGGACACATTTGAGGTCATGGTGAAGCCAGTGGCCTTGAGTCGAGCTGTTGCCAACTTGATTGATAACGCGTTCACCTATGGCCAAGCCCCTGTGGTGTTGAGGTTGTTGCGCACTGCAGATCAATGTTCGATTGAAGTTTGGGATCAGGGAGATGGCATGCCTCAGCGGTTGTTTGAGCAGGCTCTTCAACCGTTTCACCGCCTCGATTCCTCGCGTGGAGGACAGGGCCACTGTGGATTGGGATTGGCCATTGTTGTGCATGTGGCACGTCTGCATGGTGGCGACCTCGACTGCCGTTATGCCGATGGTTTGAATGACTCGAAGGTTCCAGGGCGCTTCGCTATTCGTTTGTCACTGCCAATAGACCTCATGATGCAGAACGTTGCGAAAAGATGAAGTCCTGTTCCTTTTGTTGATTTGGGAGGCACCAATGGGAGGGCGCTGATTGCTTCGTTATGGGCCATAAGGAAAACAAAAAGTCAAAACACAACAGCAAAAGCAAAGAAATGGCACTACCTAATGGTTCCAAACCCCTATCTGATAAGGAGATGGGTGGGCTTGATGGACGTGAGTCCAATACTGCGGCTCTAACTGATCGACAGGAAGATGGACTCCAACGACCTCGTTACAACGGAGAACGACTCAAGAAAAAGATCTATGAATCTGAACTGGAAGAGCTTCAGACTCAACTCGTCAAAATGCAGTACTGGATCAAGGAAACTGGCTTCCGCATGATCATTCTGTTTGAAGGACGGGATGCCGCTGGTAAGGGAGGCACGATTAAACGCTTAACTGAACCTTTAAACCCCCGTGGCGCAAGAGTTGTTGCTTTGGGAACCCCTTCTGATCAGCAGAAAACGCAGTGGTATTTCCAGCGATATGTGGAACATTTTCCAGCTGCTGGCGAAATTGTGGTGTTTGACCGCAGCTGGTATAACCGCGCTGGTGTGGAGAGGGTGATGGGGTTTTGTACCCCTAATGAGGTTGAGGATTTTCTTGAAGATTGCCCTCAGTTTGAGCGAATGTTGGTTCGTAGTGGTGTGTTGTTGTTGAAGTATTGGTTCTCTGTGAGTGATACGGAACAAGAGGCACGGTTTCAATCACGCATTGATGATCCAACCAGGCGTTGGAAGCTCAGTCCGATGGATCTTGAAGCACGTAATCGTTGGGTGGAGTTTTCAGAGGCAAAGGATATAATGTTTGCCAGCACAAATATCCCTGAGGCACCTTGGTTCACTGTAGAAGCCGATGATAAGCGACGTGCAAGGCTTAATTGTCTCAGGCATGTTCTTAGCAAGGTTCCATGGGAAGATATGACTCCGCCAGCGATTGAATTACCACCAAGGCCAAAACAGGGCTCCTATGATAGGCCACCTATTAATGAACAGTTTTTTGTTCCCAATCATTATCCTTATGATCAAACTAGTGAATAATTCTTTTGGCTGTTTAACCCTAGCTTCTATTGCTTAATCAGTTAATTCTTTTGTGCCTAGGTAGGCAGATGTAAGCCATTGTCACGTCAAGCTTTCTAAGCTATGGGGCATTCATTTTTGGGGATCTCGAAAGCTTTTTAAGTCTAGGCTTTTCATTGCCTTGGTCAATGCCTCATTTTTTTCTCTTTGATTCATATTAATAGATGCTTCGATATAGTTTATGCTTCTTCTATCGGCTAGGATGAACATCGTCAAGAATGTATGGCAATGAGGTTTTTAAAAATTCCCACGTTAGCTTTTTTGATGGTTGGCTTGTCAGGTTTTGACTTCGATAAAGATACAGGCTTGTTTACCTCAAAAGCAGAAGCTTTTGAGGAGTGCGAAGACTGGAAGGATAGCGGGAATGTTGTTGTTTACGCGACAAATATTAATATAGCGGAGGAGGCTTCAAGGTTCGGTCTTGAGAATCTAGCTCCTACATCCAACTCTTCTGGTTCGACAATAGATCAATTAAAATATGCAGATAGGCTCTATAAATGGAATCAATTAGTGGAGAATTTTCTTGTCAAGCAGCACCCCACAAAAGCAATGAAAATTTATTCACGCATGTGTGAGTATGAGCCAAAAGAAAAACTATTTGTAGGTTATGAAAACAAGAAGATTCAAGATGGTGTTTGGAAAGACGAAGATGGAATGAGAGGAAGAATGGTAAAAGTGAAATATTTTCGATATTGAGTAATGACTCTTTTGCCAGCAAGAGAGAGTCAGTAGGGGACAAGGTGCCATTTTATATTTCATGTATCTGATCGATTGTTGAAATGATATGGGATTCTAAGCCTATTGATTATTGATCTCTACATTCCTGGGTTTTGCAGATCAGATCACTTCACTGCTCAAGCCTTTTCTTAGATACAGGCTTTGATTTCATATATCACCATTGATTGTGATTGTTTTTCAAGTGCATTACGTCTCAGCATCTAATATTTCAATGTTAAATTTAATGCTTACAGATGGATCTTCGTCTTGTTGCGTTGCTTGGGAAGTACCAAGAAGAAGAGCTTGAAGCGATTGAGCGATGGTTCAACCATACCCAACCATTGGCTCTTGAAATCATGGGAAGCATGAAGATTGCGCGTGGCACCATTAAAAGGGAGAGTAAATAGTAAGTGTTTTGCTCAAATCTAGAGATGGGATTTTACTCGGTTAGTTGTTTTGATAGTTGTCTTTTGTTTGGATACTTTATCACTTCAATTTTGTATCGCTTTGATTTTGATGTCTCTTTTATGGTTCTTCGGTGTTTTTATTTTTCACGACTTTGATACATGTTTCAGCTGCTATGGATACATATTTGCCTGTCAATAATGACATTCTAATTTTACATCCCAATCTCTAAAGTCATTGCTACGAGCTTCGCAAATTTAATAGTAACGTTCTAATTAATATATTTTTTGTTTTGCTTTCCTGTGGGCTTTTAAGTGCAGCATTGGCAGTATCCAAAAACAAACAATATTGGATATGGCTGATTGCCGGATTAGTTTTTGGTCCTATTGGACTGATCAGTTCTTCGTATGTTAAGGATAAGAGTTTACCTCCTTATGCTTGCTAATTAGTCTTATTAGTGGGTTTTTGATTTTAATCCGTCTTGGATTAAAATTAGAATGTCACTATTCCTTCATGAGTCTTCGATCAGTTGATTGTAAAGGTTGATCTAAGTATTGCCAATGTAATCCAGATCGTAATCCCGATGGTTGCTGCCAGCGTAAGTATCTAGAGTTTTAGAGTTTTTCTTGTCGGTTTGTCGTAAAGTAGTTTCTCAAGTGATGTCTTTTGCTGAAAATTAAATAATCCGTAATCGGCAATATGGATTTATTAGATGTTAGTTTCTTTTGCCAGTCCAAGCCGTATCTTGTGTATTGTTGATGCAAGGGTATAGACCCTGTTGCTCGACCAGGAAAAAGGCGTGAAAATTCACTTTGCGGAATATCGTAGCCAAATCTTGATATTTATTCGTTGCTATTCAGAATATAGTCTATAAAATAATTAAATCCCTTTTCTGCAATAATTATCGATGATGTTTGCCCTTCTTCTTCATTGTATGCTTTCCTTCGCAATGCTCTTGCGACGACTTGTTCTGCCAAACGGTAGTTATTATTGCAGTCTTTGTTACCTCGTCGGAATCTGTCAGAGAGAATTAGCCCACGAATGAAGTCGCGTACGGTTATTGAATTATTGCGTAACTGTGATTCAAGATATTCTTCTCTATCATTTTCCAATCGGTGGAAAAATACTTGTGCATAACATTTCCTTATTAGTTTTTAAATTTTGTTTTCTGTGTTTATCTCTATGCTTTGATTGCTGACTCCATCAACCCTCGAGTTTTGAGTTGTGAGAGTGAAATTCTTTGGAGGAATTGCTATATCGTGTCATTAATAAGTTTATGATATGCATTCCGGTCTATCTTTCGTCGTCTATTGGTTACATTGCAGTGTATCAATGGTGGCTTTCGCTTGCTTCTCCTGCTTCAGTCTCTCAATAATAAAATTAAAACTTTAATGCTGCTAATTTTTCACTTATATATTTTGAATGCGTTGATCTTTGATTGCGCTGATTGTTTCTTGGACTTTCCTTATGGGAAGCCTGCAGTCGCGTCGTTAGCCATGAAGCTGCTGAAACCAGTATCCGGCGAGTTGCCACGAGCTGAACAGGAAGATCGCAAGAAACAGCCAGTTCACCCATGCGGGGCGATCACGGTTCTCAAACATGCAATGCGGGGGAAGTGACCCTTCAAGTCTGCCTGATCAGCGTTTGAAAACCATGAAATCATTTGAACGCTCTTGCTGGGTCATGTTCGAACGGATTCTGAATACCAATCTGCATTTTGAAGCGACACCTGAGATCCTCCGGCACGTTTGAGATCATGCATTCCTTCAAGCTGTCGATAGACGGCTTTCAACTGTCTTTGAATGTGATCTGTGTGTGGCATGGCGTATAGGGTCAACAGCGCTTCCTCGAGATGGTGCTTTGCATCAATCAACAGGCGGCAATCGGTACTTCCAGGTTCGTAGCCCATGAAAAATCTGAAACTTTTTCTAATTCAGCATGATTGTTTCCTGCGAGGTTGTGGCCATTTTTACCAAGCGGCGTATTTCTAGGGCTCTTGTTGCTCTCCACTTGCCTCGATCAAGTCCCATGGTCGTGCAATTCCGCCTTGCACGGCCCATAGGCCTGCTTTCCTGTTTTGAGCCTCACTCTGCAATTTTTGATAGTTAAGGTCGTCGCATCGGCCCAGATAACCGTCGTAGGCAAAGACTTGACCACTGCGAATGAGAGGGGAGGCAATGTCCGTTTTTCCCTTCAGGAGCCTTGCTACAACACGCCCATAGACATCCCTGGCCCTTAATTCCATCTGTACGGCTGAGCCTTGCGGCAGTGCTTTGCTCAGCGCTGATTTCGCTTGAGCCGACCAGGGTTGTTGCTGTTGTAAGGGAGCTTGAATGCAGGCCAGTCGAACCGCTCTTCCTTCTCCATTGATGTCAACCAGCACCTCCTGGCCATTGTTGATCTTGAGTACGGTCACAACTTGGCTGGGATGGGTCGTTTCGCCCATAACAGCAATGGGTAAAGCTGAACCCATCAGTAGGCCTAAGAGCATGCTTTGACCTACTGCCTTCCTGGTTGATGCCATGACGGGATCTTTGCTCAACTGACGAATAGCATCTCCCGATAGGAAGGAAGAGGCCAACGATCGTCATCGACGAGGCCTTCAAGCCCATCCACAACATCCCGCAGCTGCAGGAGACGCGGTAGAAGAACGTTTGCTGCGTGGTTCATTGATGCAGTGGTGTCGCCGTGATGCAGCTGGTGCAATTCATCATCGAGAGCATTGATTTGATCCTGCATTCGTTGCTGTAGCTCTGCCGCATATTGCAGGGTCCGTTGATCAGGGTTCAGGCCTACGGCTTGTTGTTGGCTGATACTGCGTGCCAATGAGCCCAGATGTTTCTGAACAGCTGGGCTGATTTGTGTCCGAACAATGGACAGTGCAACTTTGGCTTCAACCTCTACGGCCAGCGTGTATTGCTCGCTGTACACCTCGTAGCGGCTCTCTAATTCCACTGGTGAGATCACAGCTTGACGCTGAAACAGTTCCTTTACGTCGTCCCGGCGCAGCACTGGAAGGGCGTTGGCGGTGTTGCGTAGGTTTTCCAATCCCCGTTGCTCGGTGGCTTCCTGATGCCATGCATCGGAATATCCATCACCTCCAAAGACAGCTGCACCGTGATGGTCCATCACTTGCTTTAGGACGCCTGCCGCACATGCTTCCAAGGATTGCCCTTCGGCAATGTGTGCCTCAATTTGATCGCTAATCCATTCCAGTGAATCTGCGAGGACGGTATTCATCGCCACCAGTGGACCAGCAACGGATTGGCCAGATCCCACAGCTCTGAATTCGAACCTGTTGCCTGTAAATGCAAACGGGGATGTTCGGTTGCGATCACCAGCATCCTTCTTGAACTCAGGCAGGCTGTCGACACCCAGACGCATCACATCGCCTGTGCTGCTTCCGGTCACCTCGCCACGCTGGAACTGCTGGAAGACTTCTTCTAGCTGTTTGCCCAGGTACATCGAGATGATCGCTGGTGGAGCCTCATTGGCTCCTAATCGATGGTCATTTCCTGCTGTCGCAACGACTGCTCTTAAGAGTGAGCCATAGCGATGCACACCACGGATCACGGCGGCGCAGAACAAGAGGAATTGCAGATTGTCGTGGGGGGTTGAGCCAGGGTCAAGAAGATTGCCCTGAGTGCTGTTGCCCACAGACCAGTTCACATGCTTGCCAGAGCCATTGATGCCAGCAAATGGCTTTTCATGCATGAGACAGGTAAATCCATGGCGTTTTGCCGTGCTGCGCAACACAGTCATGATCATTTGTTGATGATCCGTCGCCACGTTGGCGGCTTCATGAACAGGGGCGATTTCGAATTGCCCAGGAGCAACTTCGTTGTGGCGAGTTTTTGCAGGAATTCCGAGCCTGTACAGCTGGTGTTCTACGTCTTGCATATAGACCTGAACACGTTCAGGAATTGCACCGAAGTAATGATCATCAAATTGCTGCCCCTTGGGTGATGGAGCGCCGAACAGGGTTCTACCTGCGAGAAGGAGGTCTGGTCGGAGCGTTGCAAATTGACTATCGATCAGGAAATATTCTTGTTCAGCGCCGCAAGAGCTGTTCACTGCAGCTACGTCCTTGTTGCCAAGCAAATGAAGCAACCGTTGCGCTTGACGATTCATTGCTGCGTTTGAGCGCAGGAGTGGGGTTTTTTTGTCGAGAGCTTCGCCTGTCCAACTCACGAACACAGTGGGGATGCATAGGGTGACGCCATTAGGCGTTCGCATCAAATACGCGGGACTTGTGATATCCCACGCTGTGTATCCACGGGCTTCGAATGTGGAGCGAATCCCACCATTGGGGAAGGAACTCCCATCAGGCTCTCCCTTGATAAGGAGTTTGCCCGAAAATTCATGAATGGCTTGACCGTCTCTTTGTGGGCTAATAAAACCGTCGTGTTTCTCAGCCGTTGAATTTGTGAGGGGGTAGAAGACGTGCGCGTAATAGTGAGCACCATTGCTGACGGCCCAATCACTCATCGCCTGAGCAACCGCGTCAGCTACTTCTAAGTTCAGCTTGCCTCCATCACGGATCACGCGACGAACCACCTTGAAAGCTTCCTTGGGGAGTGCATTTTTCATGCGCGCCAGTGTGAAGACATCACTGGCCCATATCTCTTCCAGAAGAGGAGTTGTCTCGCAAGCCATGGGCTTGCGTTGTTGAATGGCCTGTAGAGCTGCCAGTCGTGATGGATGGGGCATCGCTTCTAGGCCCCTCAGGGCATATTTTTATCAACTAAGTTAAGCCCTCGCATGGGGGCCAAAGCCTCGCTGCTTGAGTTCCATGACATCAGCTCATGAAATAAATAGCGTCGTTGCAGAGCATGGGAACCGTCGAGAAGCTTTTTAGGCTGTTCTCAATCTCAAGTCTTGCACTCAGGATCGATGTGTTCCCTACTTATAGCGTTGCTGATCAGGACTGTCTCTGAAAAAAAAGAGCTGATTATTGATTAGGATTCTGCACGATCTGCTTGATACGTTCTTGACAATGTTTGTATCGGTAAAGGCTCAATTTCTGGTTTTAATAGTATATTCGATGCGAATAGAGTTGATCAACTTCAGGAGGCGTCTGGTTCGTTTTTGTTGCTGATGTATTTGTATCGCATTGGGATGAGCTAATATGGATCGAGTGATTTGTATTTTAATTCTTAGCTTCCTTGTTCGTTTTGATTACAGATTGATTTCTCAGCTTTTTTGTATTGATGGTTTCACCCACTGATCAAGATCGTCTTTATTTCCCAGCAACAGAGCGGAATCGTGGCCCAATTGGAGATGCTCTTGTTGAAATTCTGCCGCAACAGGGCTCTGTCCTTGAAATTGCGAGCGGAAGTGGTGAACATGCTGTAACTTTTCAGCGTCGGTTTCCCGGTGTTTTGTGGCAAGCGAGTGATCCTGATGCGGATCATTGCAAAAGTATTAACGCTTGGATTGAACATGAATGTCTGGGTGCTCAGATGCCACAAGCCTTACAACTCGATGTTCTTGAACGACCTTGGCCGCTTCCTGAGCCGGTAAGTGTTGAATTAAAAGCTATAGTTGCGATCAATCTTGTTCATATTGCCCCTTGGATTTGTTCTCAATCGTTAGTGAGACAGGCCTCTGAATCTCTTCCAATTGGAGGTCGCTTAATTCTTTATGGACCTTATCGCCGAAATGGTTTTCATACGAGCTCGAGCAATGAGGCCTTTGATCAATCGTTGCGTGAGCGCAATACATTATGGGGGGTACGTGATCTTGGAGATGTGGAGAAAATTTGTTCGGATGTTAACCTCAAAAGCATGCATGTCCAGGAATTACCTGCCAATAATCTTATGATCAGTTTTTCAAAGTCTGTTTGTCCCAATCGATAGATGTTCTGCGTGTCTGGTTTATTACGAGATGGACCTTCTTGAATTTAAATGATACTAATTTTCTGTGTCTTTCAGTCGTTTGACTTTGGTAAGATGGATTTGTTTATATACTGTTGTCGTCACAAACGTGATGATCTGAAGCGCATCACTGGCGCATTTATCCTAAGCCTTACTTGTTCATAGGTGTGTGTCATTAAAATACTAAAAGGTCAATACTTTCGCTTGTTACTTACTTGTGATGAGCAATTAAGGCGCTCTATGCTAGCCAATAGAGATTATTATTTGACATCAATTTTTAGACCCAATCAGTTTTAGATAGATATTCTCCTTTGAGGAGCGATGTCATGCTGCTAAAGACTATTGATTCCTTGGAATGATCAGCGGAGTGATGATCTATTGCGGTATTTTCTGATAAATCAATAGATCCTTTGAATCATTATCAACAAAACACATGATGCCTGTTTTATTTCTTCGTCTTTGGCAATTGAAAGGTTTTATTGAGTGATAGGTTCCATGACCAACTCAGGTCGATGACACATCCTTTTAGCTCAAGAATAAGAATTCCCTCGACAGGGAGGGAGAGTTCACTGGAATGATCCCCATCACCCAGCCCAACGAAGGATAGATCGATTCCCACTGTGTGGTTTAGCAGTTCTCCACGATCTTTGGCTAGCGCTCCACAGATTGGGCGGCTGCCCAGTAGTTTTCCCCCACGTTGTGGATAAAACTGGCAACAGGGTGCTGAATGGCTGATTTTGTGGAAAACTGACCAAAGTGTGTCATGCTGAAGGTTCCCCATCACCCGCCCCGCATAGCTCAGCTAAGCGGGGCTTTTTGTTGTACGCAATGCAAGCAAAGAAGCGAATCAATAGTACGGATGAGCCACTCTATGTAGGCCCTGCGGCCGTTTGGTAGATTATTTTTATGCTGAATAAATAAATCTTATTGCTTTTGCCATTAAGTTGTAGCTCTGGAAATGAGATCTCTCGTCAATCTTTGATGTAGACAGGATTTATGTTGAGATCTTGTGTCGCATAAAAATACTGCGATTGAATGATGTGTGGGTAGAGAATACCTTGTAGGCGATCAGTTTCGTTGGCGTGGTAATGAATGGATTTATCGGTAGGTGATTACATTGACAATAATCTATTTTTTGCTTCTTTCGCATTAAGCGGTCTGTTGTCGTATCCGACGTCTGTTTGTGTTGTTTAGTGGGACCAAGAGAGGAAGAACGTTTTGATTTAGTAATGTGAGTCAGAATGTTCAGCTATTGCGATCAAACTGAGACGGTTTCTTCAATCTGGGTTTCTCCCATGACCTCTGAGCTGGCATTGATCCAGATGATCCCCTGTTGTCTTACTAAACAGATTAAATCACTGTTACGAAGAACTCTGTATGTGGAAGGTTCTTCCATGCATAGCGCTTTGGCATAGGTGACGGCCGAATGAATATCGGCCTGGCTAGCACTCGGTTTCCAGCCATTGGGAGTGAGCCGCTCAATACTGATCATGAGTAATTTTACTTATTGACCTTATGTTCTCGCACTGTGGCTCCAAATAGCAAGCAAAGTGTTCACATCCAAACCAAGGGCTGAATATTGGTGTGCAACTGATCTGCCCATCTGTTTGGTCTGATACTTTAAATTGAGAATAGATATGAATGTTTTAGATTAATTGCCGGGCTTCGCCTGCTCTTATATTTTAAAGGAATAGCAACTGCAGTCTGTCATCTCACTTGTAGTTTACTTTTTTGAATGTGTGTGCAGCTCGCCGAATTTTTAGTGCTGGTGAATCTTAATCCAATCTGGCGCCATTGTTAAGTGTCATTCATGGCTCTAATGGGTAGGATTATGATCTAAAACTCGAATTGTTCCTCTAAGAGGTAGGTTGAGATTTTCAACTTGATCTGGGTTAGGAGTTGGTTGGCTACCGGACTCTTTGCTATGACTCATTTTGCTGAGGCCGATAGAGCTAGGTTCTGACGTTTTGATTGTCAAAATGAGGGGTACTCGCATGGACTTCTTAGGTTTGAAGTAGAAAGATATTTGTTTTCTGGATTAACTCAACTCTTTTAGGCATGATTGCCTTCGTAGACACCCCAGCAGAGGTTAATGGGCGATGCGTATCTCCGAATTTTTTTTGTTGACTTGATTTGAATGTTTAGTCTAGATCCGTGGCGATGTAGCAACGTCTTCGGAGCTGGTCCACAAAAGCTCGTGCTTCTGTACCTCTGTACTTTTCCTTGAGCTGATCAACGATTCCGCCTTGATCAAGGTTCTTTCCGTAAGCATCAACCACCAGATCTAGTGCAAAGTCGATTAGCTCAGCCTCTTCTGCGCTGAGTCGTACATCGATAAAATTTTCCATTCGATCCAGATTCCTTTAATTCGTTTCATCTGAATTCTGGAGCACGGCCTTCGATTATGCCTTGGGTGTGAAGTTAAGTTATTTCTTACAAGCTTTTTCTTGTGCATCTTTCTGCGTTTTGTTTTGAATGTCTTTGTTTTTGATGGTATAAATGCCTGTATTTGTATAATAATACTCAAAATCTATTGTTATCCTTTCAAGGTGGCCAGGCTTCGATCTGTTTGCTTGCAATACCAAACTTCCAATAGTGTTGATTGCTAGCGCTGAGACTATTGATATGTGTGTCATTGGGTTAGGACCTGAATGAGTCTTCTAGCTCACTAAAGGTTGATAAGTATTAATACCTTCCCTCCTTGATGCTTAAAAGTTTCCAAGGTTCGCAGTTTTGTGTCATTTAATGCTTGCATGACGTATTCGATCGAGCTATTAAAGCTTTAGTCCGCATCAAACCCTGCTATGGCAATCCTTTTTGTTCTCCCCAAAACGCAATCGATCTACCGCCGTTACTGGGCTTCATCTGCTAGGTAAGCGACGTCCACAAGTTCTCAACTCCCTAAGTTCTGTACCCTCGTTATGGTCGGAGGACTAGCTTTTCTTTCAGGATTTCTCTATTGCGCTGAGACTTCATATGCAAGGCATTTTTTCTCACCTAAACCATTGAGATCATCCATCTCAATGGTAAAAATTGCTTCATGCTGAAGTTTGCCTTGGTCACACTCTTGTTGCTAGCTCCAACCACTGTGGCGGAAGCTAGTGATCCACGTCTTCCTCTCGTGCGATTTCAGGGGTGTTATGACGGGGATACGTGTACGACAACTGACGCTGAAAAAGTGAGGTTGGCTTGTATCGATGCGCCTGATATTGCCAAACGTCAACGTTTTAGGGCCACCAGGATGCGCCCCACTTCGTATGATAATAGCGCCTTCGAACGTTCTGCTGACAATTTGAGGGCCTTGGTTTTAGGTCGACTGGTGGGTATTCGCCGAATCACAACAGATCGCTATGGACGTACTGTTGCCGAGCTTTTCATTGACGACAAGAATGTTGGGCAGCAGCAGGTGCTGAATGGGTTCGCGGTGATTTCTCGGGAACATGCTTGGCAATGTGCGTGGTCATCACGCTCATGACCGTCATGTGGCTCGTTCAACTGATGCAATTGATGGTTTGGCCACGCTGAGAAGCCAATCCTGTGACACTTGGCTAAGTGTTGACGATCACTTGCACAGTGCCCGCTAAAAAACAGAAAGCATGTGTTACGAGGGTTCCTTCATGGAGTGGAAACGAGGCAACACTTCCTTTTAGAAGCCGAGAACCCCTGCCTTTGGCGGGGTTTTCTTTTGTCTGATGCTCCCGTTGATTGCGTGTTTGGCTTGCGTCGTTTGCTCGGCAAATGTAGGAGTGTTTTGGGTTTGCACCATGGTTAAGAATGGTCGTACTCGAAACATCCAGTCATGTCCCAAGCCCGCGAGATGATCAATGCTCACTTGTTTCCAATTCTGGCAGTTGTAGCCACAGTGAGTTCAGTTTCTGTTGCGATTTCGCTGCGTCCGATTGCTCAGCATTCGACTCGTTGGAACCTCTGCTACGACGACAGCATTGCTTGGTATCAGGCCAATAAACCTGATTGGACGGTTCAAGACAAAGAAGTTTTTGCCTCCAACTTCTGCAATGGTGGTACTCCTGTCATGCCAGGACCTGGTTTTAAGCCTGCAACCTGATTTTGATCATGGAGTGGCATTCCTTTTATCAATACTGATTGCGTTTGTGGATGTCAAAGCAGTTTTCAGCTGATTCTGTCTGTAGCGAGCATCCTTGCCTTGACTTCTCGCAGTAGACACAGCTCTCGATAATCTGCTTCTTCTTTTGATTTACATGTGTAGTTTATTTCAATATTGGCATCATTTAAAAGCTTGTTATAGCTGACTGCATATCGTGATCCTATCTTTTTGAGTGATGATCAGGAGAGGCTTAAAGTGCTTCTGCGTTGATTTATTGATACTATTTTGTTGTTGGAAGTTTTTCTTGGGGGATTTCACCACTTAAAAGGACAGCGGTGCCACTGAGTGAAACCATCATCATCCCTCCTTCACTGAATACCTCGTAATCAATGTCAACCCCGATTACCGCATTGGCTTTCATTGCAGTAGCTCTAACCACCATTTCTTCGGTGGCTACTTGGCGTGCTTTCTGCAGCGCTTCCTCGTATGCACGCGAGCGACCGCCGATGATGTCTCTCATACTTGCAAGCATGTCACGGAAAATGTTGGCACCGATGATCGCTTCACCTGTGACAAGACCTCGGTAGTGAATGATGTTCCTACCTTCCACCGTTGGTGTTGTTGTAATCAGCACGTGAATTCATTAAGTATTAGGTAACTGTAACTCACGATTTTACTGGTGAGGTGAATTGGTGTGCTGAACTTGTTGGTTGTACTTTTTAATTTGTAAATCAGATCTTTTATTCTGATTCATGGCTTACAAACATTCGGAATGGGGATCTCGCGCAGCCATGACTTAGGCCAGACCGAGGCCCAGATGAGTGAGCCATTACTGATCAATCAACTTTTATGGATGACCTGGATGGGCATATTCGAAATGGTGAGCCCACGATAAGGGTGGTCGATTCCAGATCAAAGCCTAATTTGAACATTCAAGCCTGAAGGACGGTAATACCTTGTTCAATTTCTGTATCCATATCCATAGGCGTAGGTAGGACGAAGAGGCCTGTAACCGCCAAACCTTCCATTGCTATAGCTATTACGGCGATATCGATTCCAATCCCGTCGGTCATGACGCACGACACGACGTAGTTGCCTATTTTCACGGCGTATCTGCCTGTTGTGCTGGTTTGCTTCAGCTGACTGAGCTACGGCCAATGTGGTGGCTCCGATTATTCCGAAGCAAATAACAGCAGTCACCACTGTTTTCCGGATGGTGCCTGAGAAAACCCTTGAGTTGTTAGTCATCGCTCTCCGTGTGATCTTCTGACAATGACGCAAATACAGCACTCAGTTGCTTCTTCAGAGATAGTCCTTCACTAAGACCTTTATCTCAGCTTCTCCCAGACCAGTTCCAATGGCGCTTTCACTCAACAGCGATAAGCTCCGCCACATTCGCGGAGTGTTTCTGACTCGCTAGTTTTTCTTAAGGTGGTGGATTTAACAGTCACGAATGGCGATGCACGCCACGATGCAATCTATCGACCATTCTTCTGAACTCAATGCCATTTCTTGTCAACGGAAACATTGATCAGTTCCTAGCCGAGATGGGGCGGATTCCACTGCTCACGCCAGCTGAAGAAATTACGCTTGGAACTGCTATACAGCGCGGTCAATTACCAGAGGCTACACAACGTCAACAACGGGCTGGCAAACGGGCCAAGGACCGGATGATCAAAGCCAACCTTAGGCTTGTAATCAACGTAAGCCGCAAATATATGCACCGCCAGGTGGGCCAATTGGAATCTGGTGATCTGATTCAAGAAGGATGCATTGGTCTGACTCGCGCAGTTGAGAAATTCAATCCAGAGCTGGGCTATAAATTCAGTACCTATGCCTATTGGTGGATTCGTCAAGCAATCAGCAGGGCAATTGATCAAACTGCATCAACGATCAGGGTGCCAACCTCTATGCACCACATGCTTATCAAATTGAATCATTTGCCTCCTGGATTGAATGAGCAGCAGGTTTGTGAGCGGTTAGATATTAGCGTTGTACAGCTACGCAACCTTCGCCACGCTCTAGTTGCAAAAAGAACCACTTCGTTAGATATGAAACTTGGCAGCGATGGTGATGGTTCTACCCATAACGAAATGCTTTGCGATGAGCAGTCAACACTCGATATTGATATATTCCAGTGGGAGATTGTTAGGGATATGTTAGAAATGCAAACGGAATTTGCTATGAATCATGACCAAGTGCTTCTCCGCCGTAATGTTATTGATGATGAAAGCCTTCAATCAATCGCCAATGAAATTGGTATTAGCCGTGAGCGTGTTCGTCAGAAAGTTGAACGCGCAAAAAAACAACTTGCATCTAAGTTGATCGAGCATCGTGAGTTAGTAGCTTGAATGCAGATGTCTCTTCCCTGCCTTTAACAGTGATTTTTCAGGCACTTAGGCAATAAAAAACCCAGTGAGTGACTGGGCTTTAGCTACTTATTGAACGGAGAGGGTCGGATTCGAACCGACGGTGCCCTTGCAGACACGCTGGTTTTCAAGACCAGAGCCATAAACCACTCGACCACCTCTCCTGGAGACCCTGATATCTTATCATCTCGCCAACATTAAGGCTAGGGCTTTACTTGCCTCTGTTTTAAAGCCTTAATCGTATAACTTTTCCGGAAAGTGAGTTCTTGCTGCTCCAAGAAGATTTGCAGATGTCATCAGTTTTGTTGCCCTGCCTGAAATTGTCTTGAATGGATTCTCCCTCTTTTTTCTTGCTTTGACTGGTAATTAGTCGCGTTGATAATACTAGAGTCTGGTTCTATGTAGTTTTTAGTACAGTTGCTGGATTGAGATAATTCCTGTGGCATATTCTCTTGCCTTAAGCTTATCGAAGTTTATTCTAGGCATAAAAAAGGCTCAAGCAAATAGCTTGAACCCTTTTTTGTATTTAGCTGTTTGGCTTTGCTAAGGGTAATAGACATTTATCAGAATCACATCCAGCCGGACCTGCTTCCGTAAGCTCACCATTGTCATACCTTTGCAAGGCATCAAAAAAGTCATCATTGACTCGGCGTTCAATGACTTCCTTCTGCATGCGCTCATAGGTTTGTGCATCGATGGGTTCAAACGGCAGGCGTGGAAAGGTTGCATTGGCATCGAATCGTGCAAGGAGTGCCGCAGAAATGTATCCACCACCCTGTTGGATGGTTTGATGAAGAGCATCAGTTAAAGGTTCGATCTCATACTCACGAAATTCGATTGTTGCCGATGTGTTGTGAGCGGTGAAGTTCGATTGGACTTGCATGTAGAAGTCAAACTGTGCCAATGCTGAAAAAGCATTGATATCAACAGTGTCTGCTCCTGGCAGATTGGCCCAGCTCACCTCTGTTGGGATTTCTACTAACCATTCAGTGCAGCGGGTATCAAATGGATCGTTCAAAAGACGACCTTGATCATCCTTATCCGACTGGGATGGAACCACGGTGTAGCCATAATCCATGCAGGCCATCGCTACAGGATCATTTTTGCGAAATGTGATCCTGCGGATGAATCGTTGAGCTTTGGGCGGATGCCATCCTGGTGCAGCACCTGTGAGTAGGCTTTTTGTCCCAGCCGGTTGAACTGTGGTGCAGCGGTTTGGACGTCGTAAATCATGCCGATCGCAATAATCCCAAACGGTTTCATTCACGATGGACTTCCACCGTTTTAAGTACTCAGCCTCTTGCTTCTTGTAGTTGAGTCCCTCCTCGGTTTCAGGCCTACCAGCCTCCCACCACTTCAACCATGGTGTACCAAAAGCATGGACGAAGAAGTCAAATAAGCCAGTAAAACTCACACCCACAATTGGATCCCACGCGCGACTCTGGCGGTAGCGATCCACCTCAAAGTTGTGATTGAGTAGACACGCAACTGAAAGTGCTCCTGCTCTGAAAGCGTCACGTTGTGAATCCTCATCCTTGGGGTCAATCTGGTTGAGATGCACTTCCGCAAGGTTGCAATGAAAATCTGCGCCAAGGATTTCACCACATGGATTTAAGCCGTAACGGCTCAGTCGATGCTCTAGTTCTTCTTCAGAGATAGGACCATGATTTTGTTGAAGCCAGAGACCAGCTTCCTTGCGACCTTGGTCACAGTAAATCTCGATAAATTCGCTTCTTAATTCTTGAGTGGATAGCAAATCAGCGTTAGAGCGAGCGAGTGCTTCTGGGGCGAATTGGATGGCGCCTTCTCCGCTGTGGAATTGACGCGTTACAGCTTCCAGCAGCACTTCTCTGCTTGGGCGAGTGTGATAAACACGTGTGTGGTTGGCCATTCGCAGAGCATCACGCTCAGGATCAATTCTCCAGTTCCCTTCCGAATCTTGTTGCCACAAGTTCTCCTTGGCTCCGGCTGCTGATGTGTCATCGGAAGCGAATTGACGCATTCCTGCGCTGCGGCGGATGTTGCCAGCCACAATCGTGACGGCTGCTTCATCAATTAACAGACAACATTCAATCGAAGTGAGCTTTCTGCCAATCGCTTTACCAAGCAATTTTGCGACTCGTCCATATAGATCTTTCAGTTTCACTGGATTCGCCATGCCTCCGAAACCCTTGAGGGTTTCGCCGACGGGACGTACATCAGATAGGTCTATTTCGACCTTGACATTTCGTCCTTCGAAACGAGGATCGCTACTCAGTTCTAAGAGCAATTGGTAGCTATCAACCCAACCTCGTCTGGTATCCCCCACCTTGATGGAAACGTTGTGATCGGTGATGTTGTAAGTCGTTTTTTCTTGACGCAGCTCTGCAGGTGTGATTCCAATATTTGAAACGCTTCGTACTTCGATCGGGTTGGTGACGACTGGAAGCTGATCAATGAAGTGGGGCTCAATGATGGCGCCTGTTCCACATCCCATCATCGCTAAATCCATCATCAGACCGAACGCTTCCCAATCCACAAGATTTGTGGAAGTGCAGTTGTAAGCCCCTGAAAAATTTTCAGGCTTTTCGATCCAAGGAGTGCCACCAATCCATTGCCAGCGACCTGAGGGAAGTGCTTTCTTCTCAGCCTGCATCCTCGCCAACAAATCCATTTCCTCAGCATTAAGGGAGCCAAGTTTTAGGAGTCCTGATCGATTTCTTTCCCCTACTTCGTGCCAGCTTTCTCGACCCTTGGGCAATCGACGGCTGTAAGTGCGATAAAACACAGGGTTGGCTGCGGGCGCACTGACAGGGAAATCACCGTTTGTTGGGGCGATCCCAGTGGTTTGCGTATCTAGCTTTTCAGTGCGGCTTGGTGTGAGGGTCACTAGCGATCGATGGCTTGTCCTCGTAGGATCTTAACGCCACCAATGGGGTGTGTATGTCTTTACAGGCACTATTGACAGTGTTTGGTCTGTGATGGCGGCGTGAATTACCCCTGAAGCACTCGCTCGCTGCAACGATGGAAGTTTGTACTCATCTACACATGACCATCGTTAAGCGCCGCAGCAGCGGTCGCCCCTGGATTTGGTGTGTACTGGTTGGTTCATGTGGTTCCCGGTGTGCTGTCGGTGCTTCCAACGATTGGACTCAGATCAGCGATAGCCCGCTCGTTTGACTTCTTTCCAGCTCCTTCGAGTGCCATTCCAATAGAAGATCCTTTTGATCCTTCTCTGCAAGTAATTTCATCGTCATCGGCTGACATCGTGCACCAAGTCTTTGGGAAAGCTCAAAAGCCACTTTCCTGTCCTTTTAGTCGGTGATGGCAAGGGTGGCCATCTTGCCGAATCGCTCTGAGAACAGGCAACACTTGATAAGTAATTTTTTTTCTTTTCAGTACCGCTGAAAGCAAATTGAAGATACAAATTTGTTTTTTGTCTATTAAGTTGCTTGACTCTTCATGTTTTTGGACATTATCCCTAACGATATGGCTGATGAGGTGCGATTCAACTTAAAATTGTCCTTGACCATGTCTTTCTCGCAGTGATTACGCAATCCTTTTTCCTGACATTGTTGTTTGAAATCATCTAGTGACGAAGGGCCTGATCAAATTGCTTGTTATCGGCTTCCAAGCACGCTAATTATGCTGACGACTGTGCTTTAAAGTGATACCATTAATCATGATTTTTTCTTTTCAAGTCTTATGGTCTCATCGATTCATCTATTCTATGGAAAACCTAAAGCCATTGACCAGTCAATCAATCTTTTGTAACTTCTCGTTTTGCTAAAATTTTATCTTTTCTTCTTGATGTCTGGTGCATTCGAATG
Organism: Synechococcus sp. SYN20; assembly: GCF_014279555.1. Classification (NCBI taxonomy): domain Bacteria; kingdom Bacillati; phylum Cyanobacteriota; class Cyanophyceae; order Synechococcales; family Synechococcaceae; genus Synechococcus; species Synechococcus sp. SYN20. The sequence goes on from NZ_CP047959.1 coordinate 1,181,204, forward strand.
TTATCGATGCTTTCTACTTGGATCGTGCGTATGGCTGAAATTCCTTTCCCCTCTCTGAGTCTTTTTGTCGAGTCTCTTCGTTCTGAAGTCTGATGCAACGTTGTCCCGAACCAGAATTGATGAATGCTTCTGATCAGGTGATTGCCTATGCAGAAGCAGACTTTAGTGCTGGAGATCAATCTGTTTTGGAAGGTTTACTTGCATTGATTGATCATTCTTGTGTCACCCTTCCTCCAGCTAGTTTGATTCTGGATTTAGGTTGTGGACCTGGGAATATTTCTGAGCGGCTCGCTTCTTGTTGGCCCTTGTCTGATGTGATTGGTATTGACGGGGCCTCCTCCATGATCAGCGTGGCCAATCAAAGACTTTTCACTCGAAAGCCTGCTATTCAGAATTTGAAGTATCAACATATTGACTTAAGCCAATGTTGTCCTGAAGATCTGGAGCAGATAAGAGGTGCCTCTGTAATCGTTAGCAACAGCCTTCTTCATCATCTCCATAACCCTCATACGCTCTGGGATGCTGTCAAGCAGCTTGCTGCACCCAACGCCTTTATCTTGCATCGCGATTTACGTCGACCCTCCACTGAGCAGGAGGTCGATGTGCTTTGTGATCGCTATGTCAGTGAGGCTCCTGCCGTCTTGCAAAGGGACTTTCGAGCATCCCTGATGGCTGCCTTCACGGCTGTTGAGGTCTCTGAACAGCTTGTCCTGGCTGGATTGAGCCAATTCACGGTGAAAGAGATTGGTGACAGATACCTCGAGGTGTCTGGTCGGTGGAGATCTTGATGCTTCCTTGACCATTGACTGTCAGGCTGGTGGTGTCAATACCGAGATCATGAGCACGCGTTTGGGAACTGAGAGCAGCGAGTCGTTGGACGCACTAAATGGTGAGGATGGTCTGGCTGAAGCTGTGGCTCGACGTCGCAATTTTGCGATTATCTCCCACCCAGATGCAGGAAAAACCACGCTTACGGAGAAACTGTTGCTGTACGGAGGTGCGATTCAGCAAGCTGGTGCTGTGAAGGCTCGAGGCGAGCAACGTAAAGTTACCTCTGACTGGATGGAACTGGAAAAACAGCGCGGCATTTCGATTACTTCGACCGTGCTGCAGTTTGACTACTCCGGTAGCACGATTAATTTATTGGATACGCCTGGTCACCAGGATTTTTCTGAAGATACCTACCGCACTCTCGCTGCTGCTGATAACGCGGTGATGCTTGAAGATGCTGCAAAGGGCCTCGAACCGCAAACGCGGAAGCTATTTGAGGTTTGCAGGATGCGTGAGATTCCTATTTTTACGTTCATCAACAAGATGGACCGTCCTGGAAGAGAGCCCTTAGCTCTGCTGGATGAAATCGAGGCTGAATTAGGTCTTACTCCATGGGCTGTGAATTGGCCGATTGGTAGCGGTGAACTGTTCCGTGGAGTGATCGATCGTCGGACGCGTCAAGTTGTTCTGTTCAGTCGTGCTGAGCGTGGTCGCCAGTCTGAGGAAAAGCTGTTGGATTTGGATGATCCGCAATTGAAAGATTTGGTGGAACCAGAGTTGCTCGCTCAGGCGGTTGAAGATCTTGAACTTCTTGAAGCAGCTGGCGCTGAACTTGATCTTGAATTGGTTCATGCCGGTGAACTCACCCCTGTCTTTTTTGGATCGGCCATGACTAATTTTGGTGTGCGTCCATTTCTCGATGCGTTTATGGATATGGCCCAAAAGCCTGTTGCACGGATTGGCACTGATGGTCCAGTTGATCCTTTACGCCCAGAATTCAGTGGGTTTGTTTTTAAACTGCAGGCGAATATGGATCCTCGTCATCGTGATCGTGTGGCGTTTGTACGTGTTTGTAGTGGGCGTTTCGAAAAAGATATGTCTGTACGTCATGCCCGTACAGGTCGTACCATCCGTCTTTCGCGCCCTCAGAAATTATTTGGTCAAGACAGGGCTGTTGTTGAAGATGCTTATCCTGGCGATGTGATAGGCTTAAATAATCCTGGAATGTTCTCTATTGGAGATACTCTATACACCGGGACAAAGGTTGAATATGAAGGGATTCCTTGCTTTAGTCCTGAAATCTTTAGTTGGTTGCGCAATCCAAATCCTTCTGCGTTTAAAAGCTTTCGTAAAGGAGTGAATGAGCTACGTGAGGAAGGTGCTGTTCAGATTCTTTATGACACAGACGAGAGTAAGCGCGATCCCATCCTTGCTGCCGTTGGCCAGTTGCAGTTGGAAGTGGTCCAGTATCGCCTTGAAAATGAATATGGCGTTGATACGCGTCTCGAACCTCTTGGTTACCAGGTTGCTCGCTGGGTGACGGGTGGTTGGTCTTCCTTAGAGGACGTGGGCCGTATCTTCAATTGCAAGACCGTGCGTGATGCATGGAATCGACCCGTGTTGTTGTTCAAAAATGAGTGGAATTTAAACCAACTTGTTGAGGAGCACCCTGAGCTTGAACTCAATACCGTTGCGCCTGTGGTGAGTGGTGTTGAGCCAATCAGTCTTTGAGTCGCGATTGTTGCTCTTGGTCACTCACAGCATCGCTCCCCGCTCGCCAGACTGGTCCGATGGATCTGTTTGTGTTGCGTCACGTCTGGCTTCTACGTCCGTGTTCCGACGGCGGAACCGAGTATGTATGTTTTCGTCCTGGCCAGGATCGTGTCGAGGTGGTTGAGGGCTATCACCTCCCCCCCCAGATGCCTTTAATCAAACGCAGAAAATGGCTCGATAGTGCTGAAGTACCCCATTGCAGACGGCAACTTGAAAAGATCCAAGGTTACAAACATGGTCAGCCTCTGTTTTGATTCAACTCAGCTCTCCCGATTGCGTGCTCCGCTCGATACGCTCATTAAAGAGTGAATTGAATTAATGGCATCAGGGGTTGATCTCGGCTCGAGCTCAGAGTCCCAGGATCCTTATGAAAGGCTTGGAATCTCTGCTGATGCGGGGTTTGAAGAGGTGCAGATGGCGCGTGAAACGTCCTTGAAAGCCGCTGGTGATGATCCAATGGCAAGGGCTCGTATTGAGACGGCCTATGACGCTGTCTTAATGGGTCGCTTGCGCGAACGACAGTCGGGAACGATTAGTTCTGCTGCCGTTACCGCTTCTCGACTTGAGGATCAAAGTGCATCGAAGCCCTCAACGTCGCCAGTTAACACCTCTGCTCTCTTAACCAGAATTCGTAACCTCTCCTTACCTAGCCCCAAGTTGAACTCAGCAGGTTTTCTTCCGAGCTTGAGTTTGGTGGAGGGTCAAGGGCTGCTGGTGAGACTCATCGCTGGAGGGATCGGTTTACTGCTACTTCTTGCGGCTCCAACAGCTGTCGATTTAGTTCTAGCCCTCTCCACGATTGGCTTGTTTATTTCTCAGGTCAAGCGTGGTCGCAGACCACTGGGTGCTTTGGGTTGGAGTTTGGCTCTAGTTGCCTTGGGTTTGGTTTTGGGTGCGGTGATTGGTGCCGTATTCGCTACCCAGGCGGGTTTGCCCTTGAATCCGATTCTCCTAGAAGCATTACCAGCGTATCTAATTGTTCTTGCAGGAATATTGTTGTTGGTTTGAGTTAGATATTCATAGGCTATCGATGAGCTCCGATAAGTCCTTTTCGTTAAGTTTGTAAAGCTCACTGCAGAAGTGGCATGTGATCTCAGCGCCTTTGTCTTCTTTGAGCATAATGTTGAGCTCATCTTTGCCAAATAATCTCATTGCGTTGATGCTTCTTGCTCTGCTGCAAGGGCAAGAAAATTGGATTGGTTGTAATGGTTCTCCAGCCGGGATTGGTTGAGGATCTAAGTCTGGAAACACATCTTTGAGAAGATTCTCAAGGTGATCCTGATTGTCACGCAGATGTTTGCTAAAGTTATTTATTTCACTGCAACGTTCCTCTAGTAAGGCGACCAAGGCTGGCTCTTCTGCTGCTTTAGGTAGCACCTGTACTAATAGTCCACCACTGCATTCTAGCCCTTCTTGATTGATTGTTTCGCCAACAAAGACGGCTGAGGGTGTTTGTTCTGAGTGCAGTAAATACGATGCAACATCTTCGCCAATTCCTCCACGAACTAATTCAACAGTGCTGCTAAATGGTTCTCCCTTGCCTTCGTCCCTTACAACATGAAGATAACCCGTGCCAGCAGCAGCATGGAAATCAAAGCTGTAGTGACCGGCTTCATCTTCAATCGGATCTAATTCAAGTTCTGGGTGTCCTACATACCCGCGAACGCTCCCATCCCTACCTGCATCGACAAACAGTCCACCGATGGGTCCATCGGAGCCAATGCGCAAGTTCACACGGCCGTGTCGCACCTTCATCGAGCTGGCTAACAACAGCCCAGCACTCATTGCACGCCCGAGCATCACGGTCGTTAAGTAGGAGAGGCGATGCCGCCGCCTCGCCTCGCGAGTGGCCTCTGTGGTGATCACCGCTACAAGCCTGATGCCTCCGCCAGCTGCCGTGGCCCGGACAAGGCAGTCACCCATGGCGTTTGTTCATCGCAGGGGCAATGGTGACAGAGCGTGGAGTCGTCCCTCTCTCAAGGTCCAATGGTTTCCGCTCCACTCCTCAAAGAGATCCGGTTCATGGGTCACCACGATCAGCAGTCGATCTTGGGCGAGATCTTGAAGTAACTCGAGCACTTCGGAGCGCACAGACCAATCAAGACCAGCGGTTGGTTCATCCAACAGCAACACTTGTGGGCGGCGTAGCAACTGCACAGCTAAGGCAAGGCGTCGTTGTTGCCCTCCGCTCAGGCGTTCTGGGGCCTGTCTCAGATCCACATCACCGAGACCTACGCGCCTCAGCACATTGCTTCTCTCCTCACTCCTCAGCCGTTTGTGACCAAGCTTTAATTCCTGAGACACATTCAATCCGAGAAAGTGGCGTTCAGGAAACTGAAACACCACGCCACACAGCCAGCGCCTTTGCCGTCGCGTGAGCTCTTCCTGATTCCAGTGGATTGAGCCTTTCTGTGCTCCTGCTAAGCCACTGATCACTTCGAGCAGGCTTGTTTTTCCACTGCCGCTATTTCCTGAGATCAACACCGGCTCGCCTGGCGATGCTTTGAGGTTGATGTCGTTCAGGACCATGCGTTCTGACGTCGCCGGCCGGAATCGAATGTTGTTCAGCTCCAGCATTGGGCTTCGATGATTCTGTTGACTGCAGTGCTGTGTTCAGCATGATTGATCATGATCGTGGCCGTTCTCTTTTGAGGCAGCGATGATGAGAAGGTCTCAGATAGGCCATGGACGTTCGTTTTCGAGAGGTTGATCCGTTCAATTGCTGGGTGTGGCTTCGGTTTAGTGAAATCCCTAGTCAAGGGGAGCGAAATTATGTGGATGGCATCTTTGACAGCTGGTATGTGATCGGTCGGCTTGGTGGCTTCAATGCCGAAAACCTTCAGGTGCATGAAGAAGCAGAAGACCTGAGCTTCATGCGTTACGACAACGACGATGCCTCCTCAGCGATGCCGGCTTTGATGCACAACATGGGTCAACTCGAGTACCACGAGGAGTGGGCTCGCTGCTGGTTGGATTTGGGTACCAGTGATGGAATTGGCCTAGACGTCTTAATCAATGCGTTGAGGCAACTCGACTCTGATGTTGTGCAGCTGGATCAAGTGCTGATCGGTGGCGTCAATGAAGATTGGCCTGTTGAGGATCACCCCGACAGCGTGTTTCCAAACATGAACTGACTCTTTGTTAAAATCAGTTGTCCTATTCACCCCGCACACCTGTCCGTTTCGGGTGCTGGACGTTGTGCTCTGAGTTTTTGCTCACCACACGCCATACCTGACAGGTGGAGGCGAACCCGAAACCCCTAAACAAACATGGCTGTTGTCACTCTCGCCGAGATGATGGAGGCTGGTGCCCACTTTGGACACCAGACACGTCGTTGGAACCCCAAGATGTCGCGCTACATCTATTGTGCGCGCAACGGAGTTCACATTATTGATTTGGTGCAGACAGCTGTCTGCATGAATAACGCCTACAAATGGGTGCGCACAGCTGCTCGTAGCGGCAAGCGTTTCCTCTTTGTTGGTACCAAGAAGCAAGCGTCTGAAGTTGTGGCTCAAGAAGCCCTTCGCTGCGGATCGTCGTATGTGAATCAGCGCTGGTTGGGCGGAATGCTGACCAACTGGACCACGATGAAGGCCAGGATTGATCGACTTAAAGATCTTGAGAGGATGGAATCGAGTGGTGCCATCGCGATGCGCCCTAAGAAAGAAGGTGCAGTTTTGCGTCGTGAACTCGAGCGACTTCAGAAGTACTTGGGTGGTCTTAAGAACATGCGTCGGATTCCCGACGTCGTGGTGCTTGTCGATCAGCGCCGTGAAACCAACGCAGTCCTCGAGGCACGCAAGCTCGATATCTCTTTGGTGTCGATGTTGGATACCAACTGCGACCCCGATTTGTGTGAGGTTCCTATTCCTTGCAACGATGACGCGGTCCGTTCGATTCAGTTGGTGTTGAGCCGTTTGGCTGATGCAATCAACGAAGGACGCCATGGCGGTCAGGACGGCCGTGGCGATGATGGCCAGGGCTGACATCAGCTTCTAAAGCCTTAGCTTTCGCTTTTAAAGCCTTAGCTTTCGCCGCTGCGTGTTTATAGCCGTAGCGGCATTCACATAGACCCCCCACTTAATTCACCTCATGGCGGCCGTTTCAGCCAAGCTGGTTAAAGAACTGCGCGACAAAACCGGCGCAGGGATGATGGATTGCAAGAAAGCCCTGGGAGAAACCAGTGGTGATACGGCGAAAGCCATCGAATGGCTTCGTCAGAAAGGCATCGCAAGTGCCGAAAAGAAATCAAGTCGTGCAGCTGCAGAAGGAGCGATTGGCAGCTACATCCACACGGGTGCTCGCGTGGGAGTTTTGCTAGAGCTCAACTGTGAGACTGATTTCGTCGCCCGTGGTGATCTCTTTCAGGGATTGCTTCGCGACGTTGCGATGCAAGTTGCAGCCTGCCCAAACGTGGAATACGTCAGCACCGACGAGATTCCTCAAGACATCATCGATCGTGAGAAATCGATCGAAATGGGTCGCGATGACCTGGATGGCAAGCCAGATCAGATGAAGACCAAAATTGTCGAAGGACGGATCGGCAAACGCTTGAAGGAATTGTCCTTATTGGATCAACCTTTCATTCGTGACAGTTCCATGTCTGTGGCTGATTTGGTCAAGGAAGTGGCCGGGAAAATTGGTGAGAACGTCAAGGTTCGTCGCTTTACCCGATACACCCTTGGTGAAGGCATTGAAATCGAGCAAGTCGACTTTGCTACGGAAGTGGCCTCGATGACAAACAGCTGATCTTGACGGCTGAGACACACTCCACAAGCGGTTACGACCCCAAGGAACAGCTGCGTCGGCTTCAACAACGATGCAGACGCCTGGCTCCTCTGCTGTATCGAGAGCAAGCGCTTTACCTACAACTTTTGCGTGAGCTCTTGTTGCCAAGCGTGCGTAATGCCGTTGGCCATCTCTTGTGCGAACGGGGTGAACGACTGTCGCGGATGTCCGTAGAGCAACAGGCGGAACTGCAGCAAACCTTTGATGGACTTGTCCAGCGCTGCTCCAGCCTGCTGACGGTTGAGCAGCTTATGGATCTCGCCAGGCGTCTTCAGAAAGAAGCATCGGAGTTTCGCCAGCAAGCCCAACGCGAGGTGAACCAGTCTCTTCAGGCTGACGCTGAGAGTGAACCGCAACAGATCCACCATGGTGGGATTGAGTTGAGCCTTAGCCCTCCCATTGAGCATCCTGATCTTCTGGAGGGATTGCTTCCACGAATGGATGCTGAGGATGAGGTTGATCTCCCATCCATTGAGGCAGTGGATGAGCAGACGCATCCTGTTCAAGATCCGATTGATTCTGAGGCTGCTTCCGATGGCACGACAGCTGACTTTGATCTGTTGCGCTCCCTGTTTTTGATGGCAGGTGAGGCCATGCAGCAGGGTGATTCGGCTAGCGAGCCAGTGAGTTTTGAATCCGATGCCTCCGGACTTGGTGCATCCGTTGTCCCATCAGCTCAGCTGGAGGAGGAATTGCTCCCCTCGATGCCAGTGGAGTTGGTGAACTGGTTCGACGGACAGGACGCCGCCTTAAGCCGCAGGATTCGAAATTTGTCCCACGCGCTCAATGTTGAGTTGCTGAGAGCAGGTTTGGTTAGCAGCCTTCTTCCAACCACGCTTCTGGATGCAGCGATCGCTGGACAGCTGCAGGCGCTTCCTTCGCCATCGAATCTTTTAAGGCTCAAGCTTCCCTTGCCGATTCCCTCTCCAGACCAGCAGTTGGAAATCCTCAGCGTTTTGGTGAGGCCCGCTGATCTGGAATATGACAATGGTTCGCTGCGGCAGAGCCGCTACCGATTGCGCCAACATCGCAGCAATTTGCTCACAATGGTGCAGCAGCAGCGGCATTGGCAAAGCCGTCTTACTAGTCAGGAGGTGCAGAGTCAGTGGTGGCCCAATCCGCCGACGACAGCTCAGGACTGACCCCGCCGCTGGATCGTCAGGGCTTGGAATGTTTTCTTGCCTGGCTTCGGCCGCTTCAGCAGTCTCTCTCCTTAGAAGCTGATAAGGGATTTCTCGATCTTCAGGGTCGTCATGAACGGTTTCATGCCTTCTTGAGCCGCCAATTGGCAACGCCACCACCGGTGACTTTGCCTAAAGACAGCTTGATGCGTCTGCAGTCTTTAGCGACTGATTTTGCTGCGTATCCCGAACTTGATGATGCCGGTCGCCGCAGGCTCGTCACTGGCACCCGGCAATGGCTTCACGGTTTGCGCGCTCGTCTTGAGCCATCGGCACCGATGGCACCCCCGCGGATCAGGGTGTCGTCGTCTCCACAGGCTGCTGGGCGATCAGCGAACCAACCTTTTACGCTCGATTTGGAGTCGCCGCTTGCCAGGGTTCATGGGATTGGTCCGAAGTTGGCGGAACGATTAGCAAGCCTTGGTCTGCTTGTCGTTCGGGATTTGATTCAGCATTACCCACGCGACTACGTCGATTACTCCGCCTTGCGCAGAATTGAGGCGTTGGAGGCTGGAGAAACCGCCACGATTGTGGCCACGGTGCGTCGATCCCATGGCTTCACCAGTCCTCGCAACCCAAATCTTTCGATTATTGAGTTGCAGCTTCAAGACCCCACCGGTCGGATCAAGGTGACGCGATTTTTGGCAGGAAAACGATTTAGTAATCCTGCATACCTGCATGGCCAGACCCGTCAGTACCCTGCCGGTGCCACCGTGGCGGTGAGTGGTTTGGTGAAAAGCGGGCCGTATGGCATCAGCTTTCAAGATCCGATCATTGAGGTAATGGAGAGCGCCAATGCACCGTTGCGTTCTCGCCAGATCGGCCGGTTGTTGCCTGTGTATCCGCTCACTGAAGGACTCACTGCCGATCGTTTTCGAAGCTTGGTGGAAGCGGTTTTGCCCGCTGTCCGTCTTTGGCCTGACCCCCTGCCAGCGCCGCGCCGTGAAGCCCGTGGCTTGCTAGACCGCGATCAAGCGCTGGTTGCCATCCATCGACCAGAAACCAGTGAGCAACTGCAGCAAGCACGTCATCGCTTGGTGTTTGACGAATTTCTGCTCCTTCAGCTCAACTTGATGCAACGCAGAGCCGCCCTGCGTCAGCGTTCAGCGCCTGTGCTGCATGGGGGGGTGGAGCACCAAGGATTGGTCGGTCGTTTTTTGTCTCTGCTTCCGTTTGAACTCACGGGTGCTCAGAAGCGGGTGCTCGCGGAAATTGAACAGGATCTGATGCGCCCCGAACCGATGGCGAGGCTCGTGCAAGGGGATGTGGGAAGTGGAAAAACCGTTGTGGCGATTGCCGCGCTGCTGCGTGCCGTGGAAGCTGGGTGCCAAGGAGCCTTGATGGCGCCAACTGAAGTGTTGGCGGCGCAGCACTACCGCAATTTGTGCAGTTGGTTGCCTCCATTGCACGTCAGCGTGGAGCTGCTCACTGGCTCCACTCCACGACGCAGCCGACGGCAAATTTTGAGCGATCTCTCCGGCGGAACGTTGCGCATCCTTGTGGGAACCCATGCCCTCTTGGAGGATCCAGTTGCCTTCGATCGTCTGGGACTGGTGGTGGTTGATGAGCAACATCGCTTTGGAGTGCGTCAACGCAACCGTCTTCTCGACAAGGGCTTGCAACCCCATTTACTCACGATGACCGCTACACCGATTCCGCGAACCCTGGCGCTTTCGCTCCATGGTGATCTCGACGTGAGTCAGATCGATGAACTCCCTCCGGGTCGAACACCGATTCGCACCAAGGTTGTGAAGAGCTCTGAGCGTGAGGAGGCCTATGAACTCATCCGGGAACAGGTGCTTCAGGGCCAGCGCATTTATGTGGTGCTTCCCTTGGTGGAGGAATCAGAAAAAGTGGATCTTCGCTCAGCGGTTGATGTGCATCGTCAGCTTTCGGAGGAGGTGTTCCCTGAGTTCAACGTCGGACTGCTCCATGGCCGATTAGCCAGTGCTGACAAGCAGGCCGTGATTGCTGAATTTGCTGGCGGTGCCACACAGATTTTGGTTTCTACCACCGTGGTGGAAGTGGGGGTGGATGTTCCTGAAGCCAGTGTGATGGTGATTGATCATGCCGATCGGTTTGGCTTGGCTCAGTTGCACCAGTTGCGGGGACGGGTGGGTCGTGGAGCGGCCGCTTCCTACTGCTTACTCGTGAACGACAGCCGTAATCCTTTGGCCAAACAACGTCTTGAAGTTTTAGTCCGTTCCAATGATGGATTTGAGATTGCTGAAATGGACCTGCGCTTTCGAGGCCCTGGTCAGGTGCTGGGCACCCGTCAATCGGGTTTGCCTGATTTGGCGCTCGCGAGCCTCGCAGACGATGGCTCTGTCTTGGAGGAAGCCCGGGATGAGGCGGCAAGCATCCTCAAGGAGGATCCCGACCTCAAATGTTATGAGCAGATGCGTGTGCTGTTGGAACAGCAACGCAAGCGTTCAGCCGCCGCTGTACAACTCAATTAGTCATTCACTCGTTCGAGATCGCATCCGGGATGCGTTGTGATCAAGAACCTGGCAATCTGCTGACAGCGTTTTTCGTGTCGCGTCATCATGCTGCGTCCATGGCATTCGATCTTGATTGACGATTGCGGTGAATTCCTGCGACCGCTGCGCTCTGTTGTGATCTGCATGGAGCCACACCCCTATGTGTCATTGGGGGCGCCCTACGGGAATGCAGCAGATCCCTTTTGTCTTCGCCAAGGAGTGAGAAGTCGTTTGCTGGCTGCTCAAGTTCATCTCCAAGGAATCACAAGCGGGGTTGGACTCCAACCACTTCGGTTTGGAATCTTCGATGCCTGGCGTCCCGTGTCAGTTCAATCCTTCATGGTGAGCCACGCCATTGAGCAGGAGTGCGCACGCCAAGGCATTGATCCAGAGGATTCAGAACAGCTGAATCGTTTGGAAAGCGTTCGCTCTGAGGTGGCACGTTTTTGGGCTCCACCTTGTTCTGATTTTTCGATACCGCCTCCCCACAGCACCGGAGCTGCTGTGGATCTCACTCTCATTGATGCAAAGGGCAACCCCTTGGATATGGGGGGGGAAATTGATGCGATCGGCCCCGAGTCTTTACCGCTTCACCATGCTGATGCAGCGCTGAATCATCCTGATGGGACCGCTGCTTTATTCCATAGCCGTCGTTGTTTGCTGCATCGTGTGATGACTCAGGCGGGATTTGTGCGTCACCCGAACGAGTGGTGGCACTTCAGTTTTGGTGATCAGCTTTGGGCTTGGACTGTTCAAGCGGATCGTGCCATTTATGGACGGGATCCAGACTTGTTCAGTTTGAAACCTTGAGCATCTCTTGAACGGTGGCATCACCAAGTTTGCTGATGTGTTCGCCAAAGCCCCGCCGCCCGCCAGCCTCTTTCCAACTTTGAAGCAAGGGTTCGATCGTTGCTTCAAGGTTCTCAAGAGGCATCTTCTGTAGGAACGGACGGGCTAATTGCTGCAAATTGGCGCTCCCACCAAGCCAGAGCTGATATTGATTGACACCGCTTCCTACAAGGCCAAGTTCAGCCATATATGGACGGGCGCACCCATTCGGGCATCCGGTCATGCGAACAAGAATGGATTTTTTAATCTCTAACTGCTTGAGCTGGGAATCCAGTCTTTCAAGAACATCGGGAAGAACTCTTTCCGATTCAGTAACGGCTAGTCCGCAGGTGGGTAGGGCTGGACAGGCGAGGGCATGCCGGACAAGGGGAGAAACCTCTGCTGGAAGCTCAAACCCTAATTCGGACAACTCACTTTTGATTGATGATTTTTGACTAGAACCGATATTGCAGAGGAGTAAATCTTGATTTGGGGTGAGTCGTATTTCTAATTGATATCTTTCAACAATGGAGCGAATCCCTTCCTTAACAGTTCCTTCCAGCCGGCCACACATGAAAGGGAGTCCCACAAACCATAAACCTGGTTTTTGGCGGTGCCAACCTAGGTAATCCATTAATTTTGCAGGTGGTTCCTGAATTAAACTTTTAATATCCTTTTTAAAATAGTCCTTGATCAAGGTTTCGCGGAACCATTGAATCCCACGATTGTGCAAAAGATATTTCATGCGAGCATGTTTTCTTACTTCGCGATCTCCATGATCTCTTTGCAACGCCATGATTGATTGCAGGAGGTCAAATATATTCTCAGCCTCTACATAACCCAAGGGATCTGCAATGCGTGCAAACGTATCGTCTTGGTTATGCGTTCTTCCTAGGCCTCCACCCACGTAAACATTGCATCCGCGCATACTTCCGTTCTTGTTTGTGAATAGAACGAGTCCGATGTCTTGTGTGAGTAGGTCAACTGAGTTGTCTCCGGGTACGGTGACAGCAACTTTAAATTTCCTAGGAAGGTAAGTATCACCATAAATTGGTTCATCCTGGCTTCCGGAAAATATCCCTTCTTCGAATTGCCTTTCTCGGGCTTGCTTGACAGGCTTTGCAGGTTTAAATCGGTAACTAAGGTCACCATCAACCCACATGTCTAAGTAAGAACCTTCAGCCGCTTTGGGGCTTAGCAGGTCAGCAATCTCGTCAGCAAGTTTTCTGGCAGCTGGGTATCCATTGTTTTCAAATGGTGCTGCTGGTGCCATAACGTTTCTATTGATATCACCACAGGCGGCTAAAGTAGAACCCAAATTTTTAATGATCGTGCCAATGACTGTTTTAAGGTCGGATTTCGGGATGCCATGCATTTGAAAGGCTTGGCGTGTAGTGATGCGTAGTGTTCCGTTTCCGTATTGATTAGAAAGGTCGTCCAGAGCCGAAAAAAGTTGTGCCGGTACTCTTCCGCCTGGATTTCTAAGGCGAAGCATCATCTGCCAACACTTGGTTTTATCCGTTTTTCTTAATTCTCGATGATTCTGTTGGTAACTCCCATGAAACTTCAGTAGCTGAACTGCATCTTCACTAAAGCGAATTTCTTCATTGCTCAGCTCTGTCAATAACGGTTCTCGAAGATGCCCGCTGTAGAGCTTCCGCTTTTCAGCCTTAGACAGAGCTGTGTCAATCGATTCTGTAGGTATTGAAGGGCCATCAAGCTTCCGATCGCGCCCTGCTTCTTGCGTCCCTGAGGTTGTCGTCAAACCTTCGTTCACGGATTCAAGGGATAGGTCTTTTGAAACTAGCGAAGCGGCTTCCAATACAGTCAATTCCTACATATCCAATCGGCGTGTCCTCAACATTCCTGCTTGAAATCGGTACCGAGGAACTGCCCGCAGAGTTTGTGCACTCGGCACTGCAGCAGCTTCAGCAAATGGTGGCGTCCGACCTGAAGGACCTTCGCTTAAGCCATGGCCAAGTCAGGGTGTCGGGGACACCTAGACGCCTTGCTGTGGTGGTGGACTCGTTGATTGATCAACAGCCTGATTTAGAGGAAGAACGCAAGGGACCTCCCGTGAAGCAGGCCCTGGTGGATGGGCAACCCGGTCCTGCCGCGCTGGGTTTTGCCAAGCGTTGCGGTGTGGATCCTTCAGAACTCCAAGTGCGTGACACGCCGAAGGGGCCTTGTTTATTTGCTCGGGTTTGTACCCCAGGTGACACCACCACAACCCTTCTCAATGAGCGCATTCCTACCTGGATCAATGGCTTGCAAGGCAGGCGATTCATGCGTTGGGGCAATGGCGATCAACGCTTTAGCCGTCCTGTGCGTTGGCTGGTATCGCTGTATGGATCTGAGCTGATTCCGGTCACCCTTTCTGCGGCGCAACCACCTGTTCAAAGCGGTCGCTTGAGTCGATCCCATCGTCTTCGCGACAGCACATTGGAGATCGAGCACGCGGATGATTATTTCGATGCCTTAATGAAGGCTGGTGTGATGGTGGATCGATCCCAACGCGAGCAATTGATTCGCTCAGCTTTGGACACAGAGGCCGCAGCATGCTCTGCCTCTGTTGACTGTCCCGAAGGTTTATTTGAAGAGTTGGTTGATCTGGTGGAGGCACCCAGAGTGCTGAGTGGGGAGATTGCTGATTGTTATCTCGATTTGCCACCTGAGGTGATTGTCACGGTGATGCAATCCCACCAGCGCTATGTCCCGTTGAAACGCGAAAACGCGCATCACGATCCTTTGGCACTTCAGGCACGCGACGTCCTGCTGTCGAAGTTTTTGCTGGTGAGCAATGGCCTCGAGCCTGCGGACGCAACCATCGTGCGGGGCAATGAGCGGGTGTTGGGTGCCCGCTTGGCCGATGCGGAATTTTTCCTCAATGTGGATCGGAAACATCCGAGCGAGTCGCGCCGGGATGCCCTGGATCGCGTCACCTTCGCGAAGGGGCTCGGAAGTTTGCGCGATCGATGTGAGCGGATGTCTTGGATGACAGAGCGGTTGATCGAATCGCTTTCGATTCCTTCAGACATCGCCATGCATGCCAAGCGAGCAGCTCACTTCTGCAAGCATGATTTGGTGAGCCAGATGGTGGGCGAGTTCCCTGAGCTGCAGGGTTTGATCGGCGGTAAATACTTGCTAGAGGAGGGGGAAGATCGTGAGGTCGCTCTTGCAGTGGCTGAGCACTACCAGCCCCGTGGTGCTGGAGATGCTCTTCCCTCTAGTGATGCAGGAGCGTTGTTGGCCCTTGCGGAACGCTTGGAACTGCTACTGAGCATTTACTCCAAGGGCGATCGCCCCAGTGGTTCATCCGATCCTTATGCCCTGCGTCGGGCTGGAAATGGCATTGTTCAGATTCTTTGGGATCGCGGTTGGCGTCTTTCTTTGCAGAGCCTGTTTTCGGATGCAGCCTGTTATTGGGCGGAACGATTCCCCTCCTTTGCGGTGCAACCTGAGGCCTTAGTGGCCGATCTGTCGCTTTTACTGCGGCAGCGAATGGTCTCTCAGTTCGAGGAGGATGGCTTCCCAGCTGATTTGGTTCAATCCGTAGCAGGAGAGGCCGTCGGCGATGCGCGTTTGCTTCGTGATCCAGTGGATGCTCGCGAACGTCTTGTTTTGCTGCATCAGCTTCGTCGCGATCAGCGCCTACAGGCGGTCCAGGCTGTGGTGCAGCGCGCTGCAAAACTTGCCGAGAAAGGTGATCTTGGCGCCGATCAGCTCACAACTTCGGGTGTGGTTGCCTCTGATTTGTTCGAATCAGCAAGCGAAGCGGCTCTATTGCAATCGCTCAATGAGCTGTCTCCCCTTGCTCAATCAGGCAATTACAACCAGCTTGCTGAAGGGTTGCAGGGTGCTGCGAAAGCGCTGGAGGCCTTTTTTGATGGTCCGCAAAGCGTGATGGTGATGGCGGACAATCTCGATGTCCGCCGCAATCGCCTCAATCTTCTTGGTGTCTTGAAAAATCAGGCATCAGTCCTGGCGCAATTTGATTGCATCCAGTCCTGATGCCTCACCAGGGTTTCAGCCTGCTGTGACCTTGGTGCGCTCTTCCTCGATTTCCGCTTCACCTTTTTTGACTGCATGACCAGAGGTCTGCGCTTTGATGGCTTGGGCCGCTTCGTCGGCAAGGAAGTCACCATCGGATCGCCCCACTGCTGAAGGTACGCAGTCATAGCTCGAAGGGGCTAAGGCTTGACCGCGCAGAAGACTCCCAAGGGTGCGAGCTGTGAGTTTCACCTGCTGCCAGGGATTCATCATCACCACTTTTTTGTACAGATAGCTGTCGAAGGTCAGCTTCTGGACGTCTTGGTCATCGCACATTTCGACGAATGCTTCACGGGCAGCATCGGTGCGATAGAAGATCCGTTGAAGAATATCGAGCACGATGTACGTTGCTCCGTACTTGCGGTCCCAACGTTTCAGGTAGGTGTTCTTGATCTCCTTTTCAGTAGGCATTTGGGTGCCGTTTTTGGAGATTTCCACGATCGCTTCCGCACACATGCGACCACTTTTTGCGGCGAAGTAGATGCCTTCACCTGAACTTTTGGTCACGTAGCCAGCTGCATCTCCAACCAACGCCATGCGACCCACCACTCGACGAGGACGGGGATGCTCTGGGATCGGATGCGCTTCGACCTTGATGACTTCGCCCTTGAACAGGCGCTTACGGGCGCGTTCGCGAATGCCTTTTTGAAGACCTTTAATTAGGGATTGATT
Source organism: Synechococcus sp. SYN20 (assembly GCF_014279555.1). Classification (NCBI taxonomy): domain Bacteria; kingdom Bacillati; phylum Cyanobacteriota; class Cyanophyceae; order Synechococcales; family Synechococcaceae; genus Synechococcus; species Synechococcus sp. SYN20. The sequence continues at coordinate 1,197,747 of NZ_CP047959.1, forward strand.
TTCTTGCATGGTCCCTGTGCCCACGGCGACGTGGTCGTATTTAGGGAACACCCAGGCATAAAAATCAGGTGAGACATCTGTTCCTACGTACATCTCGGCGAGATCTTCGTAGTAAGCCATTTCTTCTGCTGGCAGCTTGATGCGCTCTTGGAAGGCAATCGCCACTTTGTAATCACCGGCGTCCATCGCTTTCGCGACGCGTGAATTAGCTCCATCGGCACCAATGATTAAATCCACATCCAGGCTTTTCATCTCGCCGGTGGGACCGCCTGAGCTGTAGTCGGCGTAATGAATGGTGTAAGGACCTTGGCGTTTGTCACCTGTGTCGATCTTTTGCACCAACCCATTGATCAGAGTGGTGCCTAAGTCGGCAGCGCGATTGCGCAGGAAAGAGTCGAACACTTCGCGACGACACATACCTATATAGGCATTGTCGTCGTAACCGAGTGGGTCCAACTTGATATCAACCTCCCGATTGGAGGGTGAAATCATCTTCATGTTCCGAACTTTGCGGTCGATGATCGAATCCGGAAGATCGAATTCCTCAACCATGCAAAGCGGAATCGCTCCCCCGCAAGGCTTGGCGTTATCGAGTTTTCTCTCGAATAACCAAGTCTTGATGCCGGCCCGTGCAAGCACTTCTGCGGCACAGGATCCGCTCGGTCCACCACCGACAACGGCAACTCTCAGCATCTCAGCAAACTCCGCCGGGTCATTGATTTCAAACTAATCACGCATCTTGAAAAGGGCTACTCGGCCCTAGCCGACCCCCTTACGATTGAAACAACACTGCATGGTTCCTCTGGGAAGGGTCGCCGCCACTCGCCGAAGCACCCGGGATGACATTCCTGTCGCCCGTCGCTCGAAACCTGCTCTTCGTAAGCGTGGCAGCGGGTTTGGTGTGTTTTTCGCGTGTCTCTTTGTGGGGGGAGGCAGTTTGGCTGCTGTTTGGTTAGGCCCTGGTTTGCTGGCAAGTCGTTCTTTTTTGTTTCCATCGGCTCCAGTTCCAGTGGTGGATGGGATTGAAGCGCCGCCAGATCAAGATGGTCGTCTGCTTGGACACTTTCCTTATAAGGAGGCGATTGTCAGCCAACTTGTGCCCGTTGAGGCAGGAATTGAGCTGCATCAAGATGCAGCACTCGCACTGGATTCGATGCGCCGTGCCGCAGCCTCAGATGGAATCGATCTGAGGCTGATCAGTGGTTATCGCTCTCATAACTTGCAGCAGGGGATTTTTTTTGATGTGAAATCAGAAAGAAATCAAACGGCCGAAGAACGGGCCAAGGTTTCTGCTCCGCCCGGCTATTCCGAACACAGCACTGGCTATGCGATTGATCTTGGTGATGGCAGTCGCCCAGATACCAATCTTTCGGTTTCCTTTGAGACGACTCCGGCATTTCGTTGGTTGCAGGATTACGCCGCCATTTATCACTTCACTCTGTCCTTTCCTGAAGTGAACCCACAGGGTGTGAGCTATGAGCCATGGCATTGGCGTTTTGAAGGGTCAGCCGATGCTTTGCGTCAATTTGAACCAGCACGTCAGCTAGCTCTTGGACGTTAGACACACCATCTTTTCCAGAGTTACTTTTCCCAGCTCCTAGAGCGTTCCCTTGCCATGCCTTTAGAGGTGTTTGTGAGAGGGGCCTTATGCGTGGCCTATTTCTATCAGTGCCTCAGTAATGATTCGAAATGTCAAAGCACCTGTCAGTGTCGATCAGAACGTGTGGTGACTCCGCTTGATCTTGGGCTTCAGCCCGTTTTGCTGATGGAGAGCGCTGTAACACCAGGAGTCAGGCCGTTTTGGAGATCACCCGGGATCATGGTTTGGATCGTGAGCGTTTGGGCGGTACGGGCTGGTCTCTTGCGCTGGTGACGTCTAATTGGATGTTGCGAACCCGCTGCGCTTGATTTGGATTTTCGAGACCTGGGGGCTAGATCGGCTGACAGCCAGCTGTGATTTGAATCTCAGCCAATGGCTTGACTTGGTGCAGGCTTCTCCACCGGTACGGATCGAAGTTGTGCTGCATCAACACATGCCGATCTTTCATATGGAGCACTGCTTGTTCTGTTCGTTCCTATGGGACGGCCACGATCACACCGATTGTGGGAGGCCCTTTGAGCAGCACACCCTCATGCTCAGAGACCGAAGTGGAGTGGAGCATCCGCTGAAAGCGGATCTTGGTTGTCGTCATACTCTGTTCAATGGCAAGCCGCAGACAGGGGTCGAGGCTCTACAGGCCTTGCGTCATGGAGGGATTCAACGCTTTCGGCTGGATCTTCTCGATGAAGACGCCAAGGCAACGCGCCGGGGGGTTCAGCTTTACAGCGATGCGCTTTTGGGTCTCACCCTCTCAGCTGATGTAGGGCGGAGGGAGCAAATCGATCACAGGCTCGGCGTTACGCGTGGCAGTTTGCGCATCGGATGCGAAAATAAAGCGTTACAAGTCTCACTTTGAGATAGCATGTCGCGGCTGCGCCAGCTGGCGTTCCCAAGTTTCCCTTATAACGTTACGGACCTCATGAGCGCCCAGAATAAGGCGATTCGCAATATAGCGATCATCGCCCATGTGGATCATGGCAAAACCACTCTTGTGGATGCTCTGCTCAGCCAGTCCGGAATCTTTCGCGATAACGAGGCCGTTCCAACCTGCGTTCTGGACTCCAATGATTTAGAGCGGGAACGCGGGATCACCATCCTTTCTAAGAACACGGCAGTTACCTATAACGACACGAGAATCAACATCGTTGATACGCCTGGTCACGCTGATTTTGGCGGAGAAGTCGAGCGTGTGCTCGGCATGGTGGACGGATGTTTGCTGATCGTTGATGCCAATGAGGGGCCCATGCCCCAAACCCGCTTTGTCCTCAAAAAAGCCCTTGAACAGGGCTTGAGGCCGATTGTGTTCGTTAATAAGATTGACCGTGCGCGTGTTGATCCAGAAACAGCTGTTGATAAAGTTCTTGATCTTTTTATAGAGCTTGGTGCTGATGATGATCAGTGTGATTTCCCTTACTTGTTTGGTAGTGGTTTAGGCGGTTTCGCGAAGCCCGACATGAAAACAGAGAGCGACAACGTGCGTCCTCTCTTTGATGCGATTTTGCGTCATGTTCCACCTCCTGTTGGTGATCCTGAAAAGCCACTACAGCTTCAAATTACTACCCTTGATTACTCAGATTTTCTTGGACGAATCATTATTGGACGAGTTCATAATGGTGTTATCAGGCAGGGTCAGAAAGCATCACTTATTAAGGATGACGGTAGTGTAAAGAGAGGACGTATTAGTAAGCTTTTGGGCTTTGAAGGTCTGCAAAGAGTTGATATCGAAGAAGCGTCTGCTGGCGATCTTGTTGCAGTTGCTGGTTTCGATGACGTCAACATCGGTGAAACGATTGCCTGCCCGGATGAACCAAAAGCGTTACCATTGATCAAAGTTGATGAGCCCACGCTTCAGATGACCTTTGTGGTCAATGATTCTCCTTTCGCTGGAAAAGAGGGCAAGTTTGTTACCAGTCGTCAGCTTCGTGATCGCCTGCAGCGCGAATTGCTCACGAATGTCGCTTTACGAGTTGAAGATACAGATTCTCCTGATCGTTTCTCTGTATGTGGTCGTGGTGAACTTCACCTCGGAATTTTGATTGAAACGATGCGCCGTGAAGGATTTGAATTTCAAGTGTCTCAGCCTCAGGTGATCTTCCGCACGATTGATGGCACACCTTGTGAGCCTGTGGAAACACTGGTGATGGACGTTCCTGAAGCTGCTGTTGGTAGCTGTATTGAAAAATTGGGAACGCGTAAGGGTGAGATGCAAAATATGGAAACCGGCGCTGACAACCGCACGCAGCTTGAATTTGTGGTCCCGTCTAGGGGACTCATTGGTTTCCGCGGAGAATTCATTCGCGCTACTCGCGGTGAAGGAATCATGAGCCATTCATTTTTCGAATATCGTCCGATGCAGGGTGATTTTGATAACAGAAGGAATGGGGTTTTGATTGCTTTTGAAGAAGGTACAGCTACTTTCTATGCTCTAAAAGGAGCTGAAGATCGTGGGCAATTCTTTATTACTCCAGGCACAAAAGTTTATAAAGGAATGATTATTGGTGAGAACACACGTCAGCAAGATATGGAAATCAATATCTGCAAAGCCAAGCAAGTAACGAACATTCGCTCTGCTGGCGCTGATGTTTTAGATTCGCTTCAGTCACCGATTCAGATGACTTTAGAGCGTGCTTTGGAATATATCGGACCTGATGAAATGCTTGAGGTCACTCCTGACTCGATGCGGTTAAGAAAATTACCTGCCAAAAAAATGGCTAAGCGTTGAGCGCCCACGAAGATCCCCGATTTCAGCAGGCCGTCGATCTCTTCAATCGACGTGCCTGGTATGAAGCTCACGATGCTTTTGAAGAAATTTGGCATGAAACCGCTGGATCCGATCGGAGATTGCTACAGGGAATACTTCAAATTGCAGTTGCTCATGTTCATTTAGAACGAGGCAATCTTAGAGGTGCAACAATCTTGTTGGGTGAAGGCGTAGGTCGACTTTCTTCTGCAAAATCAGGGGATCTTGGTCTCGATTTGCCTTTCGTTCGAGAGCAGGCTCGTTTGAGACTGGAAGCGCTTCAACGAGAGACCGATCCTGTCGCACTTCCAGTTCCTGAGTTGCGTGATCACTCCTGAATTTCTAGGTACATTGGCTGAGATAATGAGGGTGACCTGATGTTCTTCCGATCCCTCGCTCTTGTAATGACCACTTGGACTGCCAAGCTCTCATCTGTTGCTGCCCTGTTGGTTTTTGCTGGTTCTTTTTTTCCAGTGACTGCCCAGACTGCGACAGGCGAAGACAGCTTGATCACGATTGAATCGGATACCCAAAGCGCAGACAACATCACAGGTGTGGTGACAGCAGTTGGCAATGTCAGGATTGTTTATCCCGCTCGTGGGATAGTGGCAACATCGCGTCAGGCGCAATACTTCAGCAGGGAAGCGATGCTTGTTCTAAGCGGAGATGTGGATGTGGTGCAGGACGATGGAAACAGTATTCGCGCTGAGCGCGTGACTTACAACCTTGATGAAGAACGTGCTCTGGCGAACCCTATCCCAGGTCAGCAAGTTCAATCCACTCTGTTCTTGAAGCAGAGTCTCGATTCGCAGACTCCCTTAACGCCATGAGTCTTAGTCTTGATCAGGTCACTCTGACCCTCGGTGGCAGGACCTTGGTGCGCTCCCTTTCGCTCACCTTGAAGCCAGGTGAAGTCATTGGTTTGCTGGGGCCCAATGGGGCAGGCAAAACCACCAGCTTCAATTTAGTGATTGGGTTGTTGCGTCCTGATAGTGGTCAAGTTCTTCTGGATGGGCATCCCGTCGCTGACCTGTCGATGCCCCAAAGGGCGCGTCTTGGAATTGGCTACCTACCACAGGAACCCAGCGTGTTTCGCCAATTGACGGTTCAAGAAAATCTGGAACTTGTGTTAGTTCAAAGCGGACTTTCCAAGGTTGATAGTCATCAACGTTTGCATCAATTAATCGAGGATTTCCATCTCGAGCCTTTTATCCATCGTTGTGGCTACCAACTCTCGGGTGGTGAACGTCGGCGCTGCGAAGTGGCCCGAGCTCTTGCTGTTGGTTTAGAAGGTCCTCGCTACCTACTTCTCGATGAGCCCTTCGCGGGGGTAGATCCATTGGCTGTTGCGGATCTTCAGCAAATGATCCATGGACTACGCCAGCGCGGAATGGGCATTCTGATCACCGACCATAACGTTCGCGAAACCCTTGCCATTACTGATCGGGCTTACATTTTGACGGATGGCAGCATCCTCGCGTCCGGTCGTTCCGATGAAGTAGCCCATGACCCACTTGTACGACGCCATTATCTAGGGGAGGGATTCCAGCTTTGAACAATGACCTTTGGATTTCAGCGCAACGTCAGCTCCGCAGGCTTGTTCATCGCGTTCCATTAATTGATCGTTGGCTTCTTGGTGAACTGATCGGGCCCTTGTTGTTTGCTCTTACAGCATTCACGGTGGTGTCCCTATCCGTAGGGGTGATGTTTGATCTGGTTCGCAAGATTGTTGAATCAAACCTTCCATGGACGATTGCTGTTCAAGTGCTGTTGCTGAAGCTGCCAAGCTTTTTGGTGATTTCTTTTCCGATGGCCACATTGATGGCATCTTTGCTCGCCTACAGCCGTCTTTCTGCCAATAGTGAACTCACCGCGCTTCGTAGTGTTGGCGTAACTGCGAGTCGAATGGTTGCACCTGCAATCGCTTTGGCCCTGCTGATGACGAGTCTGTCGTTTCTTTTCAATGATGTGATCGTTCCACGAACAAATCGTTCCGCTGAATTCACGTTACAACGCGCTCTTGGTAAGGCTATTGCAGCTGAGAAGGGAAACAATATTGTTTATTCTCGCTTCGGCCGAGTTTCTGGTCCCGATGGTGATATGGGTAAGGGATTAACCCAATTGTTCTATGCACGTGAGTTCAGGGATGGAACGATGAGTCGCGTAACTGTTTTAGATTTTTCTAGATTTGGCTTTACTCAGATGCTTGTTGCTGACAAGGCAAATTGGAACGAATCTCAGGCTAAATGGGAGTTTAAAGATGGCCAAATTCTTACTCTTACGCCATCCGGTAGTACAACATCAGCTGATTTCGATCGATACCTTTACCCGCTGAGTCCTGCGCCTCTACGTATCGCAAGATTGCCAAAAGATGCCAATAATATGACTGTATCTGAGGCTATAGAGGCCGAACAACTTTTATCTGATGCTGGTGACCGTAAAGAAGCTCGCAGGCTCAGAGTTCGGATTCAAGAGAAATTCACCGTTCCAATGGCTTGCTTGGTGTTTGGTTTGATTGGATCGAGCTTGGGTGCCAAGCCCAACAGCAGAACGAGCCGCAGTCAGGGCTTTGGTATCAGTGTGGTGCTGATTTTTGTTTACTACGTGTTGAGTTTTAGCTTCAGTTCACTTGGTGTCAAAGGGACGTTGGCACCCCTTCTGGCTGCTTGGGGGCCTGTCTTGATTTCTCTTGCAGGTGGTGGAGTGTTGTTGCGGCAGGCCAGCCGGTAAGCAAACACGTCAGAATCAGGTATTAAACGGTGAAGTGGTTCATGGAGATGGCTGGGATGGATCCGGTTCTTGGGCTGGGATTGTTTGCTTTCGCTCTTTTGCTGTTGGCCCTACCGCTCGCCTTCTGGAAAGTGAGCTCAGAGAAAACGTCTGGCCTTGTGACGATGTTGATCGCAACAGCAAACCTCGCCTTGACCGCTCAACTCGTTTTCCGTTGGTGGCAGTCGGGGCATTTCCCGATCAGCAACCTCTATGAATCGCTTTGCTTCCTTGCGTGGGCATGCACGCTTACTCAGCTGTTGGTGGAGAGATCTTGGCCAACACCGATCGTTGCTGCGTCAGCGACTCCAATGGGCCTGGGATGTATTGCTTTTGCCAGCTTTGCGCTTCCTGATCAGTTACAAGAGGCTTCTCCGCTCGTTCCAGCGCTTCGATCGAGCTGGCTTGTGATGCATGTGAGCGTGATCATGGTGAGTTACGCCGCCCTTTTGGTGGGCTCTCTGTTGTCAGTCGCTGTTTTGGTGACGGATCGTGGTCATGCCTTGGAACTGCGCAGCAGCTCGATTGGAAGTGGAGGATATCGGCGTGCTGCCCTTGCAACTCCCCTGGGCAGCGTGGGCGAGCCTGACGTTCAGTTGTCTTCTGTGCAGTTCACGCGTAATGAGCTGTTGGACAGCCTTAGTTATCGCACGATTACGGTTGGATTTCTGCTTCTTACCGTTGGAATTATTAGCGGCGCGGTGTGGGCCAACGAGGCCTGGGGCAGCTACTGGAGTTGGGATCCCAAGGAAACCTGGGCCCTGATTTGTTGGTTGGTATACGCGGCGTACTTACATACGCGTTTAAGTAGAGGTTGGCAGGGCAGGCGTCCTGCCCTAGTGGCGAGCGCAGGTTTGGTTGTGATTGGGGTTTGTTATATCGGAGTGAATCTTCTTGGTATTGGTCTTCATAGCTATGGCTGGTTCTTTAGTTAACCGCTCAAACTGGCATCTCGCATCTTCCTACCCGTTACCTACCGGTTGTACTGGTCTCAGTAGGAGGGTGGTATGCCATTACAAGGTGATATCAGGGCAAAGAACGTCACTGAAGTCTTGCTCGGAGTCCAACTCTTCAAGCAACCGAAGTCGAGATACCTATCTGTAAGGGTCTTGGAAAAGAATGCCCAGTGGTATATCAAAAGGAGTACAGGAAAGGAAACGGTTCCAGAAGCAACTCAATGGGTGATGACTCACCTACATGAATTATTTGCTCTCAAACCAGTGGAGAGAGGTGGAGGTGTGTCTTCATTGATTCGTTTGATAAGCACACATCTTGAATATCAACAGCAAAGACAGCTAGTAGGTGAAATCTCAGAGGCAACCCTGACGATTTACAACAAGAGTGGTAGGCACTTTATGAAATGGTTGCTGTGTAATGGGTATAAGAGACTCTCTGACATAGAGAGAACATCGCTTAGGTCGTATGCCATGGATAGGGTCAGTAAAGATGGCCTCAGTCCAAATACGGTGAACCTAGAAGTTGTCTATTTCAGGATGTTCTGGAGTTGGTTACAGAGTGAAGAGTTAGTTGCACGTCCTTGGGATATGCCGAAGTTACGACAAGCAATAGAAAACAGAACAGGTGGTGAACCTTTTGCTGATGGAGACTTAAAACAGATTCGTCTGATTCTTCCTATAGTAATAATACTGATTCTTCTATGCTACATTATCTCTGGCAATGTATAGGTGATTACCATGATTCTTCTGTTAGATGCTCTCTTTGTTCTATGTGATTACATTACTGATATTGAATGATTGGCAATGTTCTAATCACAAGTATTAAATGGTAGTTGGGACAGTTCGTGTGACTTCGTCATCCTAGTTCATATTGATCAGAGAGAGACTTTCGGGTCTCTTTTATAATGCCAGGGTGTAGATAAACTTAGGTATTTGATGAGCGATACATAGTAGGTCTTCGCTCTTAAGCAATTTTCAGAAAACTGTTACAACAAAATGGCATCGTTCGTTCCATTATCCACTATTATGACAAATCTCTCACAGTAATTCATAAGAATGAATCTGATGAGGAAGTATTCCCTCAGGATGATGCCAAAGATATTTCGATGTATCTGTTAAACAGTCTGAAACTTCTTGGTCTATACGATTATCCTATATTCCGTGGTGAATTTAGAGTTAATGAATCAAATTCTGAGACGTTCCATGGTGATTGGTTTAACACTGACAATCTCAATTTCATTCCTTATACGTTTTCCTGGTCTGGTACTGAAGAAGAGCGCTGGAATAATGAAAACTCTACACAAAACCTAAATGACAATGTCTGACGACAATGATTATATCAAGTATATCAAATTATTTGCAAAGTTAATCACCGAACTTGAAAGTGAAATCCGTACTCTAAAATCAAAGAGGATTAAATTATGAGAAAAGTTTCCCTATACGATTCCGATCGGAATTACTCGACACACAACACCATCCGCAAAGCAGCAGTCTTTGCCCATGGTAGTGAAAGATATCAGTCACGTATTAAGCGTTCACTGAAGTCTCCTGTTGATGCAAAATTAATAATTGGTGGGTTTATGACCTTTGATGCTGCCAGTTGCCCTAAGTCCGAAGATGTAGTTATTGCTAAGAAATCACGTCCTGGTAAACGTTCATGACCTGTTGATAAGTACAACCTCGAAGCCAAACTCGTGAAGAGTTATCCGAGTATATTATCTGCCGCTCGTGAAAATAGTATAAGCGTTCAAGGCTTCTATTACTATGTCTATAGTGTTCGTAGTGTAGATGGTGATTTGTTTAGATACCAGAGTGATGAGTTTGCACAACCTCTATCAAGTACTAATCGTCGTTCTGTAATTACGGCATCTGACTACAAAGAAAATTAGCTTATCTTTAAGAGTATTCGTCAAGTATTAACCTCAATTACTGGTAATTGCAACAACTCTCAGACTATACATCGTTTAATTGAGTCTGGTGAATCGCTAAACGGTTGAACTATTAACTCAGTACAAGTAAGGAACTTATTATGAATCCATTACAAATTTAGATTGCTCTCAATATCTCACACGAACCTATAGAGACGAAGCAAAGTCTCAAAGTGATTATGCATCCTCAAAACTATACGGTATGACTATCTCACAGTGGGAGACCACACTTGAGTCTTCACGAGAGCGTTGTTATATTCAATACGCAATTAACAAAATACAACTATTAACTGACGATGTAATTGAGGAAATTGCTAGTAAAATATGATATTTTTACTATTACTAATTGAATTCCTACTGGTTTTAAGAGCATCAGACGTCTCTCTTCGTTCTCCTAGGTGTCGTAACCATATGGAGTCTCCTCTTCTAAGAGACACCACACAGAGCCATACAGGGAACCCTCAGGGTTCCTTTTTTATGTCTAGACAAGATACCATCTTGAGGAAACTATATGATAATTTCATAGAGGGTTATCTATAAACCCATATCAAGTCATGTGAATGCTCCACCAGTCTTTACTTAACTCAGAGGAAATTCAACTTCTCTAAAAAGATAAAACTAAAAATATTTTGCCAGCAACTCCGAGAGTCTCAAAGAACCTCAAAAGTGTCTTGAAGAAAACTCAACGAAAAATACAACCATCCTCAACCTATCCTCCAAAAATTTTGCCCCAGGTTTGGTCTATCTGGAGAGGGATTTACATGGATTCTGAGGTGACTCTGATGGATAAAAAATACAGAGAGATTGAGTGTATTAGTAACCTGAATACTGGGTAGACTCTAAGTAAACTCTCAGATAATATTGTTGACAAAATCATGATGGTCGAAGATATTAGGCGGTGGGAATTCAATTCCAAACAAACTTAAAGGATAAAGAAGAAATTACAATGATGAAGACACTACTAGTTTCATTGTCTGCCCTAACTATGGTTGCAGCACCCGTAAGAGCACAATATGATAATTATTATCCTGCTGCAGATACATATGCTATCGCCGCATGTAAACAAATATTCAGTGGTGCAAATGGAAAAGAAGCGGCAAGACTTGCTTTGCTAGAAACGGTAATGTTGCATCCTAATTTGGGTGATATGGTGATAAAGAAAGGAGAAGGAAGGAAATTTGAGACTATGACTCTTAAGACATTAAACAATAGATGTGGTAAACAAAGCATCCCTGTCATTTATGCAACGAAAATGGCACCATTAGCAAGGGAACTAGGTTACGAAATCTAATAAATTTTGAAAGTGACTTCCAGCGTTAATCCAACGAATCACTCCCGTATAAATTTTGCCACCTAGATTCATTTGCTTTTCGATAAAAAGCATCATCAATAGACATTTTCCCGCAATTCTGTGCCATAATCTCGACTCCCTCTTTAACAACACCACGAATAAAAAAGGGAACCTCTTTCAAGCTTTGCTCGGCGATAGGAGACCAGTACATGAGTCCACACCTAGTTCAAACTTCAGTTTGACTAGTGGAGAGACAAAAGTCAGATATACAGAAAAGTCTACGCTTTTCATACATTGAATTTGCGCATCTGTGCTGGCATAGGTATAGTTACGCAAGAAGGACAATACAGAGATATCGAGAGTAAATAGTACAGTATAACTAAAAATAAATGTATGAATATAAGGCAAAAGAAGTAATCAAAATTGTCGATGGTGGCACCATTGATGTTCTTATTGACTTGCGATTTCCCTGACAAAAAAGGAGAGGGTAAGAGTGTATGGCGTAGACACTCCTGAAGTATGGACAACAGACTTACTGGAAAAGTCATTGGGCAGAGATGCCTCTGAGTTTGCGAAACAGTGGTTCTCTCAGGATGGTGAGATTATTGTCAAAACATCGAAGGACGTTAAGTAAGGTAGGATACTTGATGAATTTTTGAGAGGCGAAGAGTGCTTCAACCAAAGACTTATCAATGTGGGTTATGCATTCTCATACGATGCCGGAAAAAAAGAGAATGACTGGGACATCCTTATTGCAAGACAAAAGGACTTTGGAAACTGGACTGGGTAACAGTTGAATGTTACTGAGTCTCCTCACACTGTTAATTAACGGTGTCGCTATACGATGCCTCTGCAGGTGTGATAAAACAATAATACGGGAAAAGATACTTTCTAAACACCAAAAGGACTGCTTGCAGTTCGATTTCCATTCCTATTTGATTTAACCACTATTTGTAATATTTATGAGTTTCTTTTGTCTTGGCTGCCTGAAGGTGAGACTACGCTTTATAAGAACATTGATTTGATTCGAGGAGAAGGCATTGCCATCCTTGCTAAGACTCTGCTGGATATGCTGAAGACCGAACAAGATACTGGTGTATTCATATTGGTTAATAGGTCATCAAATCAATGGTCAATAATTCCCAATCTCTTATCATCCATCTCGGAAATTCTTTGGTTTACCTCGTTCAAGAACTTAAACTCTTCCTTATATTCTTTATTAAGTCCCAGGTAGAAAATCCTATGAGTATCGAAACTGCATTTAACTTCAAGTAGTTCGCTCATGTTCAAGTGATGACGTTCTATCAGGTCAAGTGCCTCATCTACGACACGAAATTGTCTCTTTCCTCTCATCCATCTCTTAAATGATGTATTACCACTAGCATTACTCAATGAACACAAGTCAGCGGCATGTGTAATTATAACAATCTGAGTATTCTTAATCGTCTCTCTTGCCTTCGACTTGCTTTCCTGGGCTTATTCCAATTTCTCATGGATACTGACACGTTCAGGGTCGTTCTTTCGACCTCCTGTGTGTACTGAGACAGTAACATCCTCACCTGCCGACTCATTAATTTCTCTTACCGTTCTATCTTCTTGTTGCTGTAGTCGTACAACTACTAACACACTAACTTTGGGATTTCTCTTGGCGAGTATTGCACATGCCTTTTCCAGACCTGTGGTTTTACCTGTTTCACAAACTGCAACACATACATGCAACCCACCAACACCGCCTAACTGGGCATTAAAGGCACTCAGAATCTTCTTCCATGCCTCTGTTCGTTTCGGAGTAATGTATTACCGTGGTTCACCCATTTGGTGTTCATCGCGGTTAGGAATTCGGTTTCTTTAATCACTTTAACAATGTAACTATCTTTATTTATAAGATAACCATCTTTGAGCGTTACCTTATGACTATAATAGCTTATACCTTGTTGTTTTTAAGCTCTATAAGGTAATCGGTGGATTCCTAATAAGAATATGTTACCTTGCTATTCTACTTCTTTATTTCACCTCTAGGCATACCTCTATCAAATAGAATAATTATAACCAAATAACAAAGGGGTTAATTGAGGTTATACTTTTCTTCTAGCTAGTATGAACATTCTAAGCACCTGATGGTCGATCCTGTTACTTTATATGCATTTATTATTATGACAAAGTCAACATTAAGTCGTCTCAAGAAAGGCGCACTCGTTTCACAATGCCTGGAATTACAGAATCAGGTACAACAATTGTAGACTTCTAACAAGAAACTTCCAATCTACATTGTCGCATCGTTCGTATTTGGTTGGTGGTTCATGCAGAAGTCTCTCTCTAAAACCTTCAGAACACCCTACAAGATACCTTAAGTATCACTTTAAGGGAAAGTTATGGATACCATTTTGCCTTCTCTTGCGAAGGATATTTGATAAGGGTATACACTTCTTGTTATTAATGTTATGCTTGATATATTAATTAGCAATGGAACAGAGGCTGCTAAGTCACGTATAACATGACTGACTTGTCACCCGAAGGGTCTTTGCGAATGTAACTAAATAACTCCTCTTCCGTTATATGGCAGAACTTTCCTGCCCTCAACTGGTCTTGTTAATCACGGAGGGTTCGAAAATCTATTTGTTTGAGTGGTTTCCCCCAAATAAGCCTCTGGTTCTCGTTCCAGGTTCTTTTTTATTGCCATTAATCATCTAAATCCCTCTAATACGCCTCTGTATTCCTCTCTATGGTGTCTCTACATCCCTCATGATTAGTTCTGCCTTGCATCTTTCTACCAACCCTTAGGCACCATTACGAGCCGTCTTCTAAGAGTTGGCTTGTTATTTAGATTATTAGTTTTTTCTTGGCTATTACTTAGCTATCCCAATAAGGCAATTTGGCTAACGCAAAAATAATGGCGATTGGGGAAATTTTTCTTTCTGTATGTAAATTAGCTCACTATTGAATAGAGACATACTCTACCATTCGTGTGAGAGCTCTGCTTATATCATTTGGTTTGCTTTAAAATCAACCAATCGAGTTTGTTCTTTGATACTCATCGAAAGTCAGAAATCCGCTTCTGTCGAGATCAGCTCTTCTAAATACGAGTTCAGAAATTCCTGCTTTAGATGCTTCTTGAAGACTAATTTGACCGTTACCGTCAAGATCAACGACAGTGAATTCAGTTCTCGATGGAGATTGCGCGAGGAGAGGGGATGACGAAGCAAATTCAGCTAAGACCGCAATTGCAAATAATTTCTTGGCTGGGGGTTTGAAGATGATGATCACATTTAAAGGTGTAATCCCCTCTTTCAGAATAAAATTTTCTTTCTCGAATTTGTGGTTCGCTTCTTGCTATGTAGGGTGGGGCAGGATTGAGAGGAATGGTAGACTTTCCTTTTTGCCACTGGGGAGTGACCTTGCGACGCCGTGACCTGCGCTTAGAGACCAGTCTTACTACGAGCGTCAGCGTGGTGGCATCAGGACACCACATTTGGTGGTGAGAGCGCATTTATCTCAGAGATTCTTGAGACACCCCCACCACAATGATTGTTTTGATTCCCTATTGAGGGGAATCTACGAACTCAGCATCGATCACATCGTCATCTTTGGAGGAGGTGGTCGATGGTTTCTCTTCTCCTGAATAAACAGCAGCTCCCATCTCCATCAATGCTGTCTGAAGACCCTCCACTCGTTTCTTGATCCTCTGGGTGTCATCAGAGGCAAGGGCCTCTTTCAGTTCAGTCAGAACTAGTTCCACCTTGGTTTTGGCCACAGGAGAAACCTTTTCACCTAGTCCTTCTACCTGCTTCTCAGCTTGGTAGATCAAGGATTCTGCTTGGTTTTTGGTGTCGATCGCTTCCCGCTTTTGCTGATCGGAATCAGCATTTGCTTCGGCGTCTTTCACCATCCGATCCACTTCGCTTTCACTCAGGGTGGATGCACCGGTGATGGTGATCGATTGCTCCTTGCCTGAGCCTTTGTCCTTTGCAGTGACGCTAAGGATTCCATTGGCATCTATATCAAAAGCCACTTCCACCTGAGGGACGCCACGAGGGGCGGCAGGGATTCCATCTAAGCGGAAGGTTCCAAGGCTCTTGTTATCTGACACCATTTGCCTTTCACCTTGGAGAACATGGATCTCCACTGTGGTTTGGCCATCCATGGCAGTGGAATAGATCTCAGTTTTGTTGGTTGGAATCGTGGTGTTCCGAGGAACCATCACATTCACAACACTGCCCATCGTTTCCACTCCTACAGATAGGGGCGTGACATCTAAGAGGAGGATGTCTTTCACATCACCTGAAAGAACACCACCTTGAACAGCCGCTCCAATCGCCACTACCTCATCAGGATTCACCGTCTGGTTTGGTTCTTTCCCGGTAGCTGACTTCACCAGTTCAAGCACTGATGGAATGCGTGAACTTCCACCCACCATCACCACTTCATTGAGTTCACTGGGTGAGAGTTTTGCGTCTTTGATGGCCTGTTGAATTGGCATCTTACACCGATCAATCAGATCAGAGGACATCTCCTCAAACTTGCATCTGGTCACCGTCATTGTTAGGTGCTTAGGGCCATCAGCGCTTGCTGTGATGAAGGGCAAGTTCACTTCACTCTGAATCGAGGAGGAGAGTTCGATCTTTGCTTTTTCAGCGGCTTCAGTGAGGCGTTGTAGTGCCTGACTGTCGTTTCTCAGATCAATTCCCTCTGCACTCCTGAAGGTTTCTGCCATGTGATCGACAAGGACTTTGTCGAAGTTGTCTCCACCAAGGTGGGCATCACCACAGGTACTGATCACTTCAAAGACGCCTTCTCCTACTTCCATGATGGAAACATCAAAGGTTCCACCACCCAGGTCAAACACCAGGATTTTCTCTGAATCCTTCTTGTCCAATCCATAGGCGAGAGCAGCCGCAGTGGGTTCGTTGATGATTCTCAGAACCTCAAGACCAGCGATCTTGCCAGCATTTTTCGTGGCCTGGCGTTGAGAGTCGTTGAAATAAGCAGGAACGGTCACAACGGCCTTAGTGACTGTTTCACCCAGATACTTAGAAGCATCATCAGCAAGTTTCCTGAGCACACAGGCGCTGATCTCCTCTGGAGAGAAGGACTTCTCCATCAGTGGTGACTTGATCTTCACCTTGGTTCCCACTGACTCAACGGTATAGGGAACATCTTTGGTCTCATCAGCCACCTCATCGGTTCGCCTTCCAATAAAACGTTTAATGGATCCAAAGGTGTTCTCTGGATTCATCACTGCTTGGCGTTTTGCGATCTGACCTACCAATTGGTCCTTACCTTTGGTGTAGGCAACAACAGAGGGGGTTGTTCTGAACCCTTCTGCATTGGCGATCACGGTGGGATTGCCACCTTCCATTACTGAGACGCAACTGTTCGTTGTGCCCAAGTCAATGCCAACAACTTTTGTCATTTGTTTATTTCGTGTTCATACATACTTATTGAAATAAACAACAATGCAGAAGGGGGCAAACCCTACAGGCAGGTGAGGGAAACCCTAGTTATTACAGAGGGTGTTCGGTTATGGTTGGGTTATTACGATAAGAGGATTAACAAGAAATTAAGTCTCGCTACTGAGGAGAATCCCACTCATCAAGCAACAATTAGTGAATGCTCTCAGTGTTCTTCCCAATGCACCGCTAAAAGAGGAAATTCCCGATCCAGCAAGAGCTCTTAACCAAAATGCAGTGCATCCCAACTTTGTTCATGTGCCTCGGTATCCATCAAGCCATGCATGATCCAACCTTCGAGATCCGCTTCTGATGCCAATTCCCGATTGGAATTAGTGAGTTTTTGCCCTTCTGTTCATTGACTTAGAGAGAACTCCTCACTTCTAGGAGGCTGCCCTGGTCATCTACATCAGCCAGATATATAGAACCTGTCAAGGATCTGACCGAATTCATACGAATTGGAATAAAGTTACTCCTTGAAGCCGAAAATGGTATGGTTGCGTTAAACTTACTCGCCCATCATTCTATTTGGCAAATAGTTTTCTTCGATATCAGTGGATAGATAATCTTTGATGTCATGTAGTTGTTGTTTTAGCTGCTTGTTCTCCATCCTAAACTGATTGTTGTTGGCTAGAATTTCAACATTCAGGTCTTTCATGTCTTTAAATAGTTGGTACTGTCTAGCGATGCTTGAGCCATCTTTGTAGGTGTCAAAGATCTCCCAAATCATTTTTTTGATCTCTTCAATACGCTGGTCTGATACTGTATCTTTAGCGTTTAACATTAGATCAGATTTGAATTATCCCATTCCTCTATGAAAGTTGCAGAGGTAGGATTAAAAAATAAAAAGCGTGAAGCTAAGGCTGAACCATCGCTGCTTGGATCTCCTTCACTATAGCCTTCGCCTCATCAACAGCTGCATACCATCTTCCCTTGGTCTCACAACTGCGTATCTCCAAGTCTTCTAAATTAAACATTTTAAGATTCGCATACCCTTTCTAAAGACAAACCTAAGTCAAGTAGAGATCCATTGTCTTCGTCCTAGATACGCCTGAAGCTTATCAAGTGGTATCTCAGTATCTCGATTCATGTGTTTGCTAACAGTTATGTAATACTCCTCGCTGCACTTAGCAATGCTTCGCTAGTTCTCAGTCACATCTTCTGTTGTCAGACCAGTCAGAATTGAAGGGTAAAACCAAGGCCTAGTGGGAGAAGTAATGCACCTCCCATTTTTTTGTCTCATTTAGTCTGTGCTAGCAGAGCTTTTTAAATTTTTCCGTTTCTATTTAAATATTATTTTGATTCAAGCTGCTGTCTATACAAGTTCAAGGCTTCCGATTTGTTCAATCGTTTTCATCTAGTCCTGTCAAGGAAATGAGATGAAATCAAATTGTTTTCAGATCCACACCAATTTCATTGTGATTGTTGATACTATGTGTCTGGACCTACATATTGACTTAACCCAATTGACAGGAGTGTTCGTTATAATAATAAGGTTGTTGTACGCCTATCATGTCAGACATCACTGATAAGTACGAAAAGTTCAAAGTGCCTTACAGCACCAATGAAAAGCACTCCTCAGAGGAGTTTGACCCTAAAGAGAATGGTGGCTTGGATAATCCAGCTAACCGTCACAAGGATAAAGTACTCGACGATATCTGTGATACCCATCCTGGTTCGCCCATGTGCAAAGTCTTTGATTGCTGATTCGGATCTTTTTAATTCATCTATTTAAATTGGTACTGTGAGAATTCATCTTCGCTGATGATATTCTTACAGTTCTTTTTTTTGACTTATTATGTAGTGTATTTCACGTAAATAATTCAAATTGCAAAAAATGTTTAAAAAAATCGCTTGACATTGATATTAAATGAATCTATCCATTGATATTGCTTTATTGACTTATCTGGTATTGCATGTGAAAGTTCTTTGTTTAACATCAATTCTTCTTCGCTGATGTGTCGTTGGGAGTGACTTTCCTTCTTTAATGTCATTACAATCCTATTCTTTCCAGTCCTTAGGCGTTATCTTTGTTTCTTACTGCGATTTCCATTCAACCCCTTACAGCTGGGCAAAGCGGATCAGCTCTTTAGATTTGCTTTACATTTCGCTATCCAAGTTGGCATTTCCTGTTTGAGTGGGTTAGAGCGGTAGCAGATAGGGCTGAAGTCATGAGTTATGAAGCTAAGGAGCGAATGCCATTTCCCTATGGACAGGTTGCTTATCCTGCTTTTCTTGGTGTAAAGCCTGGTGATTACATCATTGTAAAAGGGGATAATCAAGTCACACTCAAGAAAGACCACAGTTGGTGGATGGGCCAGGTTGTGTCCTGTAAAAAAGAGGCTAGAGACCCTAGTGGTCATCATGTGATTCAAGTTGTTGATGTTGATGACGAAAAGATTAGTTGGGTCAATGTAGCTGAAGTATCACATGTTCTATATGGGCTAGATGGATTGTCAAATGACTAGCAATACTTCTTTTTCAGGCTGTTATGGATAATGGTTATTGGCGTTAACGTTTCTTTTTTGCACTGTGTACTTGTCAATCTTTGAGAGTCTTCAGCATATTGATATTCCCAGCTTTTCTTTATAGGCGGATGGATTTTTGGAACGTATAACCTAGTATTTATTTACACATACCGCGCCATGAATTCAGATAGCGTGAGACCTTCTTTTTTTGCAGAAGTGCAACAATCCTTAAAAAGTTCATCATCTGTCTCTGTCCTCGCTAAGTCTCGAAATTCTTCAGAACTTAGTTGATTCTGATCTTTGCTGCTGTGGCACATCGAATTCCATTTGGCACAGAGCGAATCCACCATCTCTTTCCTTGAATAGGGAAGGTTGATCTTCTTCTGTTTTGCCAAATGATGCGTCTCCAGTTCTTCAGTAAACTCTAGAGACCCGATGCTTGTTTGACAATCACTTGATGTGACTGTGCCGTTTTTTGTATGGGTTTAGCCTTGATGAATTCATCTTTGCTGGTCATCGCGAGATGCACCATATTTCGCTTGCTTCATTGATTCTTCTAAGAATCCCACTCGTGGTTTCCTGTAAATTCATGAGTTGGTAGGTTTTCACTTGCAAATAACGGTTTTAAATCATTAAACATATTTTTAATTTTAATCGAATGTTTGATTTGTGTCCGTGGCTGCTTCAATCTTTAAGGATGCAGTTACTAACTAGCCAGTGTGTGGCACGTTGGAAAGTCTTCATTCATCCGTGAGTGCCATCTTCGGAGTTCATGGTGGTCGAGCATCGTGCGCCGAGATTTTTCAGCGTTGGCCAGGCGTTTGATCAATGCATCCGTGTCATGGCTAGAAAGCTCGCCATCCGAATCCCACTTCATGCAGAAAACACCTTTTTTGGGAGTGCTGACCATTGAATGAACCCTGTCTGTTCTGTCACGGTATGCGCACACATTTGCTTTGCCATGGAGCAATCCTTAAGAAGTCTTGATTGCGACTGTTGCGACGGCGTGTTGTTTCCTTGCGGTTTTGATCGCGTGTCTTCAAGCTCTCAGCGCGACAGCAGGTCATGTATGGAAAGCTACTCCTCCTCAATTGTTTGTCCTAATTGGTCTTTGGTTCCCTATTGAGGTGATGCGACGTCTCTGGATTTAATTGCATCATCACTCAGATTTCTTCTTTTGAATAATTGAGTATTTCCACTTATTTTGAGTAGATCGAGCTGAGGCTCCCATTCTATTAATGCAATTTCCACCTCTTCAAGTTGTTCTTTGATATGTGTGTTGCTCTTCAGCCTGGTTAATGATCGATACAACTTGTTTCTGACTCAGCATAGGAGCCTACTAACTGGTTAATTTCCTTTTGGCAATTTTGCTATCAGCTGCTCCTCTAGAAACATATTGAATTCAAATAATTGTTCATCGCTGAGTTGCTGCCTTGATGTTGCTCCTGATTTTGATTGAAGGAAACTTTTTGCTCGTTCTTGATCCCATTTTAGCGTCGTGAGTATTTCGTCCCCTTGCGTGATCAAGTCACCTCTGCGTAGAGGAGTCTTGACTGCACTGGCTTCTGCTCCTACTTCGAAGCTTTTCAGCTTATTGAGATAGGACACTAGATCTCTATACCTCGTTAATTTGTGCCTGCTCCCATGTCCATATGCTCGCTCTAAATACATGTGTTCATGCTCACGGGTCCATCCGATTCGCTTAAGTTGTAGATCGATAGCGGTGAGCTCTTCGCTCCAATCGTCTGGGTCGACCGGTGCCTCGCTCGGTTCTGAGATCTGTTTTGTGATCGTTTCGGCGATTTCTCCAGAGACTGCTTTTGGTTGCGTTGCCTGATCTTGAGACGGGGCTGATCGCGATGGTTCTGATTGGCTTTGTTCGTTTTTAGCTTCAACTTGTTGCTTTTTTGGTGGCTTGGCTTCTCCCTGTTCTTGTTTTTTTACGGAACTTTCCACGGGATGCTTGAGTTCAGTGGGCGGCTTTGCCTTAAGGACCCTTTGTACGAGCCGCTCTCGTGCACGGTCTTCTGCTTTTTCTGCATCAGCAGCCTCTCCTAGCGAGCTGCCGAGATCCTGTTCACCTTCGATGCCGCTGACACGCACGACACATCGGTCGCTATCGATGTGGCAAATTTCGACCTTTGTCTTCATGCCTCTGGAGGGGGGTAACCATTTCTAAACTGTTGCGATGGATTCAGCAGCCCTACCGTCTCTAACGCCTTTTCTCGATGGCGTTGATCGATGGGCTGAGCTCTTACCTCTCCTTCCAGTGCTTGTGGCTTTGGAGCTGGTACTCTCTGCCGACAATGCCATTGCTTTAGCTGCTGTTGCTCGAAAGCAAAACGACCCAGCTCAGGAAAAGAAAGCGCTCGACTATGGAATTGCGATTGCTTTTTTTCTTAGAGTTGCCTTAATTTTATTGGCTCAGTGGGTTTTGACGTTTAAGCCGTTGCAACTCCTTGCCGGTGTTTACTTGCTGTGGCTCTTCCTTTCTCATGTCTGGATCAAAGCATCAAGCTCTGAGACTTCCTCGGGATCCTCAAGGCCTGCATCTCCGATCTCCTTTACAAAGACGATCATTGCATTGGCCTTAACCGATCTAGCTTTTTCAGTCGATAGTGTTGCTGCTGCTGTTGCAATTAGCGACCAACTTATTCTTGTTATTACCGGTGCTTTTATTGGTGTTGTAGCATTACGCTTTACTTCGGGGCTGTTCATTCGTTGGCTTGATATTTATACACGATTAGAAACTGCGGGCTATATTGCAGTTGCTTTAGTAGGCGTCAAGCTTATTTCTACATTGATCTTTTCTGACTGGCAACTGCCTGAATGGTGGACGTTGTTGACTGTTGCGCTACTGATGATTTGGGGCTTTTCAGAGCGGAAAGAGCCTTTGGTACACGAAGTTTGATCTGATGATTGTTGAACTTCGTCAGTCCGTCAGTCATGTTTTGCTCGCCCGCATGGAGTCGACTGATCCTCCAACGCCTGGCCAATGGTTTCTGCATGATCATGTCAGCTACCTCGTTTTACAGCGACGACATCGCTATAAGTTGCACTCCGGTTGTTATGAACTCTCTTCGATTGTTCTCCACGTTAAAGCACAAAAGCAGCCTGCTGATGCTAACTTCGTTGGTCATGGTTGGGTGATTGGAGACTCTGATTGTCGCTTTAATGCTTTGAGTCCTCTGCTTCGTTGCGCTGTGTTGCCTGATGGACCATGTGATCGCTGTATTCACAGAGAAGCGCGCTGATGTCCTCCCTTAGCTGGCATGCAGCTGTTCTTCTTGAGGGACACGGCGTCGCTTCTGGTCAAGCTTTGAATTCAGTTCATTTAAAGACATCTCCGTACCCCAAGGGCACGATTGCGATGCAATCACCCTATTTTGCAGCGTTAGGTCTTGATCTTTCCCCATTTTGGCCTGGTACATTAAATCTTTCATTTTCACCTGTAGAGCTCCATCTTAGTAATCCTGATTATTTTTTTCAAGATCTTGAATGGACCCATTTGCATCCTCCTGAGACTTTTTCGTTTTGGAAGATTCGATTGCGTTCCATTGGTCATTGTGGTCTTGATGTGCCTGGTTTGGTTTATTATCCGCATCCAGAAACGAAGGCCAGGCATTGGCAAAATCCATCTGTACTGGAAATCTTGGCTCCCTATATTGGTCCCATTTGTGTCAATCAACCGTTTGAGCTTGGGGTGGATCCTACGGCGATTCAACTGTTATATGCTGTTTAATATAGTTTTGATGGTTTATAGACAATCTCTTGGGTCGTCAATTTTGCGAATTGCTTGGTGGTAAGAATAGCGTCTTCTTTCTGTGAGTTATTGCATGTTGTTCATTCTTTTGCTTGATTGAATCATTTTTTGCTGCTCGCTTTGCTTGCCTTTTGCGGATTCTATGAGCATGGTTTGACCGTTGTTCTGTAATGAGCAACACTTAGTGAGTGGGTTCTCAATTGCGCTGGTGGAAACTTGATGATGGACGCCGATCGCATTAAAACTCGCTCAGTATTGCTTGAATTTTTGAAATTCAGGGTCTTAGCGGCTGGTGAGGAGTTTTTTGATAGTACGGGCTTGGAGCATCGACGTCAGTGGTTGGCATTGGTCCACCCGCAAGCGCTTGATCTCTCCGATGAAGACCTTGAGCAGATTTGGAATCAAGCTCGCATCCTTTATACGGAATGTTGATGGTGTGGATCTAGGCTGAATCTTTCGCTTGTCAGGCCATTTCCGCTTCCCCTGTCGCATCGGATTCCGCAACCTCTGGTTTTGATTCACTGGGTTTGAGTCAGCCGTTGCTGAAGGCTCTGCAGGAGAAGGGATACACCGCTCCCTCGCCGATTCAGTTGCAGGCCATTCCGGCTGTGATATCCGGGCGGGATGTGATGGCTGCTGCACAAACAGGAACGGGTAAAACCGCAGGGTTCACGCTTCCGATGTTGGAGCGCCTTAACCATGGTGCTCGTCCAGGGCGAGGTCAAATTCGTGCCTTGGTGCTCACCCCCACTCGCGAGCTCGCTGCCCAGGTGCTGGCCAGTGTTCGTGACTACAGCAAGCATCTACCTCTCACCAGTGATGTGGTGTTTGGTGGCGTGAAAATCAACCCTCAAATTCAGCGTCTGCAAAAGGGTGTGGATGTGTTGGTCGCCACTCCAGGGCGTTTGTTAGATCTGCTCCAGCAGGGCGCTGTGCGTTTTGATCGGGTGGAGTTCTTGGTGCTTGATGAAGCCGACCGAATGTTGGATATGGGTTTTATTCATGACATCCGACGGGTGATTTCACGGCTTCCTGATCGTCGTCAGACTTTGATGTTTTCGGCCACTTTTAGTGCGCCAATTCGAAAATTAGCGAACGGGTTGCTGAACCATCCTGTACAAATTCAGGTTGCACCTGCCAACCAAACGGTGCGGTCTGTGGAACAGGTTGTCCACCCTTGCGATATGGTCCGCAAGATTGATCTGCTAAGCCATCTCATTCGCAGTGGAGATTGGCTCCAGGTTTTGGTCTTCTCTCGCACCAAACATGGTGCCAATCGTGTCGTGGAACGCCTGAGTCAGCAGGGGCTGTTAGCGGCTGCTATTCATGGCAACAAAAGCCAGGGTGCGCGAACACGGGCCTTGCAGGGATTCAAGGATGGTTCGGTGCGCGTTCTTGTGGCTACGGATATCGCTGCGCGCGGGATTGATATTCAGCAGCTTCCTCATGTGGTGAATCTCGACCTGCCAAACGTTGCTGAAGACTATGTGCACCGCATTGGTCGCACAGGTCGTGCTGGAGAAACCGGCCACGCCATCTCTCTAGTTGCTGCTGAAGAAGCACAGCTCTTGAAGGCGATTGAGCGCCTCACGGGTGAGTCTCTGCGTCGTGAAAATGTTCCCGGGTTCGAGCCCACCGTTCTCAGTGCTCCACCGCTCGACCTAAGCGGTGGCCGGGGTCGCCGCTCAGGAGGTTCGTCGCGCCGACGACAAGAGACGCGTAGCACGAGAACGTATCGCCGTTAGGCATAACCATCATTAATACTTATTTGGCATTGAGATTGGTGAGGTTCTAGTTGGTGATTACCGATCAGACGACGCCTGGCACTCCTCATGACTGATCTCTCTGTCGATTGATTAAGGGTTTACAGCGGATTGGCTGGCCAAATCGAAACTGAGCTGGTAGTGGTTTTTCGCCCGGCACAGGACCATGACCGCCCAATGAATGTCGAGTGCAGGCGGTTTACCAACGGTTGGGTTACACCTGTTCTGTTCACTAAGGGTGAACGACTTCTATCTGCTCGGACCTATTGATCAACGTCTGATCAGTGTCGTTGCTTCCAAGCTTTAACTGATCGATCAAATGAGTTGATCTCATGGCTTGCAAGATTGTTAGTGCGATGGAGGTTCTGGTGCAGCCTTTTCACAATGTTTTTCAGGTATACCAACTGATTTTGGCTGATCAGTATCGAGGTTTCTTGTCTTGTGCTGTGCTGCATTCCGTTCGTGAACGATTTCTATTGCGAATTGTTTGTTCGTAATGCGCATCGTTTGCTGAGAATTCCCCTGTCCAATTTGCGCAATGAATGTGCTTGTTGCGTTAACACTCTTTTTATGCACTCCATGTGAAAGCTCTTGGTTATTCCTGTGATGTCAAACCCAGCTTTCGCGTTTCTCCGAGGATTTACTCATGGCAAACATGCTTATTACTTCTGATGACCTACTCAATATTCTGCAACAAATCCAAGTAGCAGAAGCTCATTCATCGACAAGTCAACTAGCGCGTATTACTGCCCTTATAGAGAACGGCCAAGGTTTAGATGTAGAGGAGGATCGCCAATTCTTGGCTAACCTCATTCCTGGATTTACTGAAAGCCCAACCGGCTTGAGAACAGTTGATGGCACCTTAAACAACCTTCAACAAGGACAAGGAGACTTTGGTGCTGCTGACCGTCCCTATTCTGCTTCTGCTGAACTGGTCACTAGCGCACCTCAGTACGGAGATAGCACTCCAGGTGTCAATCCATTTCTAGGAGTGCCGGGCCCACCTGTTGTTCTCGGTGATAGCTATGCACCAACGACAGATGCTGATGGAAACCTCCAGTTTGGTGATGTCAATGATGCAGGCCCTCGTCGCATTTCAAATCTGATTGCGGATACCACAACCAATAATCCTGCTGCGGCTATTGCCTTACAGGAAAATCTTGACACTGAAATTGACCCACTTCCCTTTGCTGGTAAAAACCTCAATGCTTATGGGGAGCCTGTTGATCGTTACGGCCGTGTGATCACTACTGGTCATCAAGATGGCAATCTAACGGAGCCATTGGAGGTCAATGTTCGTAATGTTGCTCCTGACCCAGCAGGTGCACCATACAACGCATTTTTGACCCTGTTTGCACAGGGTTTTGATCATGGTCTTGGTCATGTTGAGAAAGGTGGTGAAGGGACAATTTATGTGCCTCTTGACTCAGATGATCCTCTCTATGTGGAAGGATCGCATACAAATTTCATGGTTCTTTCGCGTGCAACGCGTAATGCTGAGGGAGGAATCGATAATCAGACAACACCCTGGATCGATATGAACCAGGCGTATGGAAATATCTCAAGCCAACAGGTTTTCCTACGTGAATACACCCAGAATTCATCATTCGAAGCTCTTAGTTCAGTCGAGGAACGTAACAATCCTCTGATTACTGGGGGACAGGCTGAAATCAATTTTGGCCAAGTACTCAGTACAGGTAAGTTCCTTAACGGACAAGATGGTAATGGCTTGCCAACTTGGGCTGATGTAAAAAATCAGGCCACAACCGTTCTTGGTATTGAGCTAACTGATTCTTTTGTAAGCAATATCCCTCTTGTTGCAGCTGATAAATATGGCAAGTTTACTCCAGGTGAAAATGGTCTTCCACAAATTGTTTTTGAGGTTCTCGATGCTGACGGCGTAGGTACTGGTACTTACGAGTTGCTTGAGGGTAATCAAGATAATCCACTGTCTTTAGTCCAGCCTGGACTCAGAGTTGTTCAAACAGGACAACAGTTTTTGATCGATATCAATCAATCTGCAGAGCCGATGGTTGATGGTGATAATCAAATCACTAATAATATACTATTTGATGTTAATGGTAATCCTATCGAAGAAGGTCAAATTAATCCACGTACAGGTAAGGCTTTAAATTACGATGAAGCTCTTCTTGATGCTCACTTGATTGGTGGTGACGGACGAACCAATGAAAACATTGGACTTCTAGCCTTCCATGTCATGTTCCACAATGAGCATGATCGTTTAGTTGAAGACTATAAGCGCGTTGCTTTCGAAACCCAGAATCCTGAATTCATCAGTCTGTGGCTTCGTCCTAGCGCTGCCATTACCGAAGTCCCTGCATCGATTGAGGAGATTCCAGCGGATGCTTGGGATGGTGAGCGTCTCTTCCAGGCGTCTCGTTTTATGACTGAGATGCAGTATCAGCATGGTGTATTTGAAGACTTTGTACGAGCTAATCTTGATCCCGCGATTGCTTTGTTCGCTGGTTATCAAGTTGATGTAGATCCTGCAATTACTCAGGAGTTTTCACATGCTGTTTACCGTTATGGTCACTCGATGTTGACCCCATCAGTGGATCGATTTGATCTTGGACCTGATGGTGAATGGCAAAACAATTCTGTAAGTCTCATTGAAGCTTTCTTGAATCCTCGGGGTGCACTGGAGGGCGCATTAGTTGACCCTACCACTGGTGTTGCTGACCCTATTAACGGTGTTGCTAAGACTCTTACTTCTACTGAAGCTGCTGCCTCTATCTTGCGAGGCATGACTACTCAGCAAGGTAATGCTATTGATGAGTTTGTAACTTCTCCCCTGAGATCAAACCTTTTGGGAATGCCCCTTGATCTTGCTACCATTAATATTGCTCGTGGTAGAGAACTTGGGATTCCTAAACTTAATGAAACGCGTCGTCAATTCTTTGAAGCAACGGATGGCAACTCAAGTCTTACCCCCTACTCCAGTTGGGCTGACTTCGGTGGGCACCTTAAGCATTACGATTCACTTTTGAATTTCGTAGCCGCTTACGGCACCCATTCCTCCATTGAGCAAGCAGAAACTAATACTGAAAAACGTACTGCAGCAGCGGCACTCATTGAAGGTTCCAACGCTGATGCTCGCGACTTTATGTTGGCTCAGGGAGATTACGCTGATAGAGCTGGTGTAGACGATATTGATCTTTGGATTGGTGGTCTTGCAGAGCGCCCTGAAGATGCCGTCAAGACGTTTGGTACCACTTTTGCCTTAGTCTTTGAGCAGCAGATGGTTGCTCTTCAAAATTCAGATAGGTTCTACTACTTAGCTCGTCTTACGGGTAATTTGAATACTCAAATTGAACGTAATACCTTCGCCTCCATGGCCACTCGGGCTTTAGATGGAGATATCTCAAGTCTTGCAGGCAATATCTTCACAACCCCTTATTGGACTCTGGAGATTGATAAAGCCAAGCAGAATACAAATCTAGGTCCTGCTAATAATTCCGACCCAACTGGTGGAGCGATGTCTTCAGGCCTAGAAGAAGTGCATCGCACTTCTCTAGCCGTTGATCCCGCTAATGTTCAGGATGGTGAACATACAACGGATCAGATCGGTATCGAAGCTGATAATGTACTTCGCTATAATGGCGCCGTACATGTAACTATTGGCGGGTCTGATCAGAATGATCTGATTGCTACGGGACCTGGAAATGACACTGTTTACGGTAGAGCTGGTGATGACACGATTTATACAGGTATGGGTGATGACCAGGTTTTCGCTGGTGATGGAAATGACTTTGTTGTTGATAGTGAAGGTGAGAACTTCATGCGCGGCGAAGCAGGCAATGACGTCATGCTCGGCGGCATGTTGCTCTTCGGTGGTATGGGTGACGACTGGCTAGCCGTTTCTGCCGGTGGTGAAGGTGGTGAAACCTTCGGTGAAACTGGCCACGACTTTATGTTGGGCAGTAATGCTGGAACATTTGCTCGTGGTGGTGACGGAAATGACTGGTTTGAGGGCCGCCAAGGTGGTGCTGATGAGGCATCACTTGATGATGGTGAAGCCGTTAATGCTCTCGGTCTCTTTGTTGAAAGTGCCCTAAGGACGAAAGGGCATGACGTGTCAATGTCCAAGGCTGGCGACGATTCGATTCAGGCCGATGAAGGAAATGACATCTTTATCGACGGTAGTGGCGATGACCGTTATGACGCTGGTTCCGGTTTCGACTGGTTGAGCTTTGCCCGTAATGGTGAAGGTGTTGGTGCTGGTGCTGATGCTGGTGGAGCGGCATTCAGCATGAGCGATCAACGCGCAGCTGGTTTGGGTGTTGCAGGTATATCCCCAAGAGTCGATGATTCATCGGCGGAAGCTGTTTCTGGTTCCATGCTTGCGGATCAATTGCTGGGCAGTGACCTGGTTGAGATCACGGCTGGCAACCAGTTCCTTGATCTCAATGAGGATGGCGTTCTTACTGATATGGACGGCGTTCTGGATTCTGATTTGCAAGCATTGCGTGATCTGGGCATTACAGATTTCAGTGGACCTGGTGGTGCTCCTGATGGAGTTGTTGACCAATTTGATATTGGCGTTATCAGAGATTGGAATGATGACAGTGTTGTTGATGAGAATGATCTTACGCCGATTACCATTAGCAAGGTCTTGGATGCATCTGGTAATCCTGTAGGACCTGAGGCAGGGTTGCTTCCTCGAGGCGTTGCGATTGATGCCATGTCTGATAACCGTCTTTTCGATCTTCCATTAAATGATGGTGGTATTGATGGTTTGTTCTCCGACGTTGCTGATCGGAATTTCTCCCAGTTGATTCCCAATGCACTGATTCAAACCAGTGAAGTAGACACTGTGTTTGATGCAGTGAATGAGGATTCAGCTACTAACTTGAGACAGGTTAATCCTTTCTTTAACGGTGGGGACGTCATCATTGGTGGTGCCCATGGTGATACCATCTACGGATTCGGTGGCGATGATGTACTTGATGGCGATGCTCATCTTGAGGTGAAGATTAAGTACACGGCCCCCGAAGGTAATATTGCAGGACTTGAGGCTGGAACAGAGGTCTATTTCAGCGATATGGCTGAAATCAACGCTGATAACCTTGTATTAAACAGGGTTATTAAGCCTACTGATCTTGAGATTCATCGTGCTCTGAGCTCAACCCAACAGAGCGAAGGTCAGGCTGATGTTGCAGCCTTCATTGGTAGTCCCGATGAATTCCTTCTTGAAGGAATGAAGAGAGTCTATGTCAATAATGCAGGTGAGCCAGTTGATTCAACTGGCCTCCTTGTAGTTGACATTGCGGATGCTGTCACTTACATCGAAGCACCTGGAACTGGTGCTCCGGTCGGTTATCCCTTGGATGGTAATGGCCAGCCGATGTTCATTGAAGATGATGTTAACGGTGTTCCTCTAAGTAGCTTTGATTTGGTACTCAATGTTCCCGTAGGAACAACGTTTATCAACCAAGCTGGTCTTGCTAGTGCTTTCCCTAAGACTCGAGTTTTTGGTGCTGATGGTGTAGCTATTGATTACACCCTTATGGAAACAGTTCCTGCAGTTCTTGATCCAGATGGCGCTGAAGTAACTCCTGGTTCTGGAGTCTTCAGCTGGTCTGTTACTGGTTTCACTGCAGACAGTGTTTCTGATACCGGCTTTGATCCCAATGGTGACGAACTTCATTCCGATCTTCGGAGTGCTGGTGACGGATTCTTAGGTTCATTCCATCATCCAACGGCTGCTCAGGCTCTTGATCCTGCCCGTACTGCTCAGGTTGGATTAGCTGAGGTTGATCAGGGTTACGACTTCATGCGTAACTTTGAATCGCTGCGGTTTGTGAATCCAATCCTTCTTGACCCAACCTCTGTTGAAGTTTCTCCTCAGATTGTTGAACTGGATATCAGTGAAACATTTGCTCAGACAGCATCTTCAAGTGTTGTCTTCGATAGTGAGGCCAATGCAGCCAACATTGAGCGTCTTCGGGAAGCGGCTGCGGCCAACTCAGTGACTGCTTTTGCCCAGAACGGTCCTCAGGCGCCTAATGCTCCAATGCCTGCTGTTGCCGTATCTCTCTTTAATGACACTGGTGCATCCGACATGGATGCAATCACTGCCGATGCTGCCGTTGTTCTTGATGGACGCACAATGGGCACTCACTATGAAATCTCATTCAATGGTGAGCCTGAGACTTGGGTTGGAGTTCCTGTTGGTCTAATGGTCGGTGAGGGGGCTAACGCTAGAGATGGTCTCACTCAAGCTAATTTTGAGGCTTTGCTCAAGGAATCTCAAAGCTTTGCACTTCTCGGCAATCCTGATGAGGCCATCGCTGCACAGGTGATGGGTCTTCAACAGGGTTCTAATTCCGCCTTCTTCCGACTCGTGGAGGATGGTAACGATGCACCTCGTCTAGGTGATGTTGCTGAGATCTCATTCATATATGACACTGTGTCTCCTGTTGCTCCTGTTCTTACAGGCAACGATTTAGAGGGTTTCTCCACCTTTGCTATTGAGGATGGTGCAGTTCTTGAGACCTCCACTGATGATGGTTTTGCTGGTACTTTCTCCACAAATTCGATTGTTGCTTTTCCAAATGCAGCTGTTCGTCAAACTGATGTCGCTGGCAACATGTCTGCGGTTACTGATGCAGCGGCAATGGGCTTTGATGACAAGAACCCATTAGTGACGAATGCGAGTTATTATTCCATCGCGAATGGCTCTCTTGGTGGTGCATTAGTCACCTCGAATGGAATGCCAGTGAATGAGTCCAATCCAGGCGGTGGTTGGGAGGCACATGCTGCCATTCAGACTGCTGATGGTTTCGATCTTTTCTGGGAAAATTCCCTGACGGGCGAGTTTGCTAAGTGGGAACTTGATTCCAATGCTGCATTGGTTGATGGACAGTTCCTCAATGCAGAATCCTTCTACCAATTGGAGTCTGCACTTGGCACTGATCTCAATTCTGATGTTGTGATTGGCCTTGAATTCACTTCCATGGCTGCTGGTTTAGCGACCTTTGGTTCTACCCAGGTTGGTTATGCCATTTCCAACTCTGATGGATTGCATCACATCACGTATGGCGGAGGCACTATTGCATCTGAGAACGCTCCAGGTGATGGTTGGAAGGCGCATTCAGGGATCGTTGATGAAGCCACTGGCAACGCACAGAACACACGCATCTTCTGGGAGAATGAAGTAACTGGACAGTTCGCCAATTGGTCTGTTTCTGCTACTGGTGATCTCCTTGAAGGTGCTTTCCTTTCTGACGAAGAGTTCTTTACTTGGGAGTCTGTCTCAGGTCAGGATCTCAATTCAGATGGCGTAACTGGTCTTCAATTCACGAATTTCTCGCCTGGATCTTCCTTCGGAAGCAATCAATTGGGCTATGCCTTCTTGAGTGCTATGGATGAGCAAATTCAAGTTACCTTTAGCGGTGGCTTTGCATCTGAGTCTTCACCCGGCAGCGGTTGGGAGGTTGTTGATTATTCACTCTCTGAGACTGGCTTCAGCCTTCTTTGGGAAAATCAACTAAGTTCTAACTTTGCAACCTGGGATCTTGATCCAAGTGGTGAATTGATTGCTGGTCAATTCATTACCCAGAGTGAATTCAATGCTTTTCAAAATGATGCTTTGATGGTTTGATTCTGTTCTCAAGCTTCCTGCTGTTATTGTAAAAGTTACCCCAGCACTTGCTGGGGTATTTTTTTGTCTTACTGCAAAAGACTAGATTTATGTGTCATTGCACGTTTTTTGTTTGAGCCTTGTTTTGATTGTTATATATTTTTTCGTCTGTTGTGCTTTGAAGATTTTGGCCAATGCATGTTTGTATTGGCTTTCTTTCTTTGTTGATCCTGTTTTATTTCTAAGATTATTTTCTTGAATCTGCTGTTTAACGTTTTTGCATCCCGTTAAATTTTGGTAGCTGGTGGTTCTCTCTTTTCGCTTTTAGGAGTCATGGTTTGCAGGCTTTCTGGGTTTTGGTTTTTTATTAAAATACCAAAATTCTCACAATGTGTTCCATTGGATTTGTTCTTTTGCGGGTATGTTTGATTTATTATTCCTGCTTCTGCTGATTCAAAATCTTGATGGTTCTATCTTTTTAATTTTTTTCGGCGGGGGTGATTCATTCTGAATGATGGGTTGGGGTGTTTTTGTTTAATTCCATTCTTTGTCTTTAAGTACCAAACTGATCGCCGTTGTTGATCTGGAGCTGTTGAAGTAGTTGTTTGCCTGATGCACGTTTTTTGCCTTCTATCTGTGCTTCTCGTATTAATAGAGGACAGCCTCGGGTTGCCACAATAACTCCAAGGTCAGTAACAACCTCTAATATTTGTCCTGGCGAAAGCGATGAATCAATTTCAGCGCCTGGTTCCAATCCCCATTGTTTTGTCAGTTCTGCTGCCTCATGGCTTAGATCAGCACTCAGTCTTTTTATTAACGGTTCAGTTGCTATTACCTTTAGTTTTTTTCCTTTCCAGTTCGTTGTCGCGCCTGGGTATAGACCCATCACTTTTCTGTGGATTGTTAATGCGGATTGATTCCAATTGATTTTAAAATCTTCTTTTCCTAGCATTCTTGCGTATGAGCTGTTATTGGCTTGAGGCATTACGCCGAGTTTCTCCCATCTCTCTGATTCCGTACCTGTACCTGCTTCCTTAATCAAAGGAATCGCTTCCACCATTAATAATGCGGTCAAGTGACTGAGTCGTGTACTCAGTTCGTATGCGTTTTCGCAAAGGCCAATACTTAGCCTTCGTTCCAAAAGTACTGGTCCCGTATCGAGTCCTTCTTCCATTGCCATTACACCGACGCCAGTTTCAGAATCCCCTTCCATCAACGACCATTGAATTGGTCCGGCACCACGCCATCTTGGGAGCAGAGATCCATGGCCGTTCCAACAGCCCAGTGGCGGTTGATTCAACACACTTGTTGGCAAAATTTGTCCGAAGGCCACCACCACGGACAGGTCTGCTTGTAGCTCTGCGAGTTGCTTTTGGCAGCTTTCGTCTTGCTTGATCCGTTGGGGCGTGAATACTTTCAAACCCAATTCAAGGGCTGTGGCCTTCACAGGCGATGGAATTAATGTTTTCCCGCGACCCCGGCGTCGATCTGGTTGCGTGACCACTCCCACAAGCGTATGGCCTGCTTGATGCAGTGCCACCATCGTTGGCACTGCATAGTCGGGGGTCCCCCAGAACAAGATCTTCATCGTTGCGAGCTCAGGCTTCGCCTGTAATCGCTAAGCCATCCACCCAAACATGGGGTGAAACGCCCTGATGGGTCACCACTTCGTTGGGTTCTAAGTGAACAATCCCTTTCAGAACATCTCGGATATCGCCAGCGATCGTGGCTGCTTCCACAGAGATTCGCTCACCATCCTTCACGAGCCAGCCATCGAATGGCAGTGAAAAAGCACCTTGACTAGCCTTCACGCCTGCATGGAGTGCATTTAAGCTCTCGATCAACACAAAGGGTTCGCCGGCGTTGCGATGGTCGAGATGGCTGGCGGCGCTGCTCACGCCTGAGCTTGAACTCACTTCAAACCAATCGGGTCCAACGGAGACCTTGGCTCCGAGTCCGGCGTGACCGGTGGGATGCACTCCAAACTGACGAGCCGTGGCCTCTGAATGAAGCAGATTTTCCAACGTTCCGTTGCCGATCAGGCAGAGACGTTTGGTTGGTGTGCCTTCTCCATCAAAGGCAGCTGCTCCTACATGAGCGGGATGCAAGCCGTTGTCGTGCAAATTGAAAAATGGCACGGCGAGTTGTTGGCCAAGTGATTCCTTGCTGCTCAGGCTGACGCCATCAAGAATGGATCTGGCATTCATCATGCTGCTGAATGCACCAAGAAGATCTAGGAATGCCTCCGGTGTGAAACAGACCAAATAACGACCGGTATCGATCGGTTGGTAGTTGAGATGGCTGATGGTGCGTTCTGCGGCTTCCTGAATGCAGCCACCCAGGTCAAGATCAGCACTACCTAGTGCCACACGAACGGCCCCACCGCTGCGTGGTTTTCTGCCGCTTTCTTCTGCGCGTGCATACAAGTAGAGGCTGGCCTGCGTCCGTTGCATGTGGCGGAGTGCCCCCTCGCTGTTGAGGTAAATCCGCTCGCTATTGCCTTCGCTCAAACCGTTGTAGGGGACGGTTTCAATCGCAGGGTGTTTGGCAAGCAACTCACCTTCCACATCTTTCAGAGTGCTCAGCAACGTCTGAATGCTCTGAGAGGGTTTCAGCGGTCGATCAAGCTCGGGGATCGCTGCCGTGGCCAGCGGTGAGAAACCTGGGATGTCTTCGGCATTGCCAAAGGAACTTGCCTGATAAGCGCCCTTGAGGGCTTTGTCGAGTCCTCCTGGTGAAAGATCAGAAGTGCTTGTCACACCAACTAGTCCTTGCTCATTCCACACGCGCACCGTGATTGAGCTGCGTTGAGCCGCCTTCATTTGCTTGGCTTCACCACGGTCCACTTGGACCGAGGCATTCATTCCTCGGCTGGCTCCAAGATCCCACTGACGGATCCCGTCCCTGGTTGCTAGGGCGTGGAGCTGATCCCGCAGCTCTTCCACATTGAGAGGTGTATGGGTCATGGTCAACGGCCTCCCACGGTGATCGAATCAACCTTGATGTGGGGTTGCCCCACGGTCACAAAAATGCTGCCGCTCACCGATCCGCAGTAGCCAGCAGCTAAGTCGAGATCGTTGGCGCACATGGAAATCCTTGGCATCACTTCCTTGGCTTCACCGATCAGCGTTGCTCCCTTGACCGGACGGCCAAGTTGGCCATTTTCAATGATGTAGCCCTCTTCCACAGAGAAATTAAATTGACCGGTTGGTCCCACACTTCCACCGCCCATGGACTTGCAATACAGGCCACGGTCAACCGATTGGATCAGGTCATCGGTGCTGTGGGGACCTGCTGCGATGTAAGTGTTTCGCATGCGGCTTGCCGCTGCGAAACCGTGGTTTTGTCGCCTGCCGCTACCGGTCCGCGCATGACCGGTGCGTAGTTCTCCGGCACGATCACTCAGGAATCCTTTTAAGACGCCCTGCTCGATTAAGACCGTGCGCTGCGATTCCATCCCCTCATCGTCCATGGACAGGGACCCAAAGGCGCCGGTACTGAGACCTTCATCAATGGCGGTCACTGCAGGGTTGGCAATCGTTTTTCCAACTTGATCTGCAAATGGGGTTGTCCCGCGTTCCACCTGGGTGGTTTCAAGCAGATGGCCGCAGGCTTCATGAAAAATGACGCCTCCAAAACGATTGGCGAGGACCACGGGCATCTGTCCTCCGTCCACGTAATCGGCATGAAGCATGGTTGCTGCACTGCTGCACACTTCATTGGCAGCTGCATCCACATCCCATTCCCGTAAATCATCCGGGCGGTCGCTCGATCCAAATCGGCGGGCAATGCTCGCTCGATGCTCGCCATCGGCGGCTAAAACACTGAGGCCACTGGACTGATGCAGGCGGATATCGCGGGCATAGGTCCCATCACTGGCAGCGACAAGGACCTCTTGCCAGTCTCGTGAAAAGCTGCCTCGACGGACCTCTAGGTGCTGTCCGATCTGATCGAGTCGAGCTGTTCCTTCCAGAAGTCGCTGCGTGATTTCACTGAGCTCAGGAGACTGCGTGAGCCAGGTGTCCTTATTGGCTCCGAAATCCCTGAGCTGACTGAGTCCTTCAAAGCCTCGCTCATGCTGCAAAGCATTGTGCTCCAATTCGAGCATGGCTAAGGCTTGATCAAGGGCTTGGGCTAAACCGGATTCACTGAGATCGTTTGTGCTCACGAACCCATCTCGATGACCCATGAAGACGCGAATTCCAGCGCCCATTCCAAAGGATGGAGACACACTCGTGATGCGCTCCTGTTCTGCAAGAACACCTAAGTGATCCGTGCGTTCTAGGAACACTTCAACAAGATCAGCACCAGCACGAACCCCTGTCTGAAGAAGCGTTTCCAGGCGATCTTTCCAGGGAGTGTGGCTCGGATCCAGAGTGAAGGTCTGGTTAAGAGCGGGATGGGTTTGGACCAAGCCCCTCGTGCGCGTCAACCTTGATTATGGAGAATCGCGGAAGACATCGGAGACAGAGGCCCAAGTCAGTTGCCAGCTCTCAACGAACGCTTGGGTGGTATTGCTCGCTGCGGATCGGTGCCATCAAGAACAGGGATGCCATCTGAGCACCATTGGCCACCCAATGGGGAAGTTTGCGCAGCAATTTGATGGGTGCAGGGGCTTGGGTGGCATCCACGGCGCTGAGCGCAGCGTTGTTGTTCACCAAGCGTTCCAGACCATTGAAGAAGCGTGGATTCTTGACATCGAGAACCACTGGAAACACCCGTGCGGTGTTCTCATTGGTCTTGTCGATGACCAAACGGTCGTATTCACGAGCATCCAAACCCAGGGATTCGTAAAACTCCTTGCGTGCCACATCACGCACATACATAGTTGCGAACACCGCTAGAAGGAAGAAACGGCACCACAGTCGTGCGCGCAATCCCCTCACGGTGTCTGGCTGAGCTTTCATTAAGGCATCAAAGAAATCACCGTGGCGATTTTCGTCTTGGCACCAATTCTCGAAAAAGTTGAAGATCGGAAAAATCTTGCAGTCGGGATTTTGTTCGAGATGGCGGAAAATAGTGATGTAACGCCAGTAACCAATTTTTTCAGAAAGATATGTGGCGTAAAAAATAAATTTTGGCTTAAAAAATGTATAGCTTTTGCTGGCTGTTAAGAAGCCAAGATCCAGCTGCAGACCAAAATCACTCATCGACTTGTTGAGGAAGCCGGCGTGCCGCGCCTCATCACGGGCCATATGCGAGAAGCATTCGGCGAGAAGTGGGTTTTTGGTTTTGATCCGACGGCTGAGTTCTTTGTAAAGCAAAAACCCTGAAAACTCAGACGTGCAACTTTGTTCTAGAAATTCAACGAACACTTTGCGAGTTTCTGGATCAAGCTGATCTGCAGCTCCATCAAATTCACCATTGCGAACAAAGTGATGGCGGTTGTAATCCTTTCGGAACTCTTCGCAAATGGCTTCTAGTTCTGCCTCATTTGGACGCAGATCCATCGCGGCCATCGCCTCGAAATCTGTCGTGTAAAAACGAGGGGTCAGGATCGTGTCCTTCTCCGGGTCTTTCGCCGTAACGTTGGACCCTGGTGCTGCTGTGGCTTCCGTCACGGCTGTTGGAGGCACCATCGGTTGCGTCAGTCACTACGACTCATCGTAGGTCGCCCTCCGGTAACAAACAGCCCAGTGTTACGACCTCTCAGTTAATTCCCACCCAGCCATTTTTGTCCATTCAGCCGCTGTAGCAATCGGGACTGGAGAAGGGCCAGGTTGATGCGCTTCTCATCGATCAAAAAGGATTCCAGCAAACTTGGTTCCGTTCCGGATTCTGCAAGCGCAATGGTTTTACCGGATGTAATCGAATCCGATTCAAAACAGACCCAGAACCGCCGGTCTCCTGGTAAGGCACCGGTGACCATCCAGCATTGGCCACCAACGACAGGACGGTCCCCTTCGATGAGCTCAATCGAAGCGGTGATTTGGTGATTGCTGCTCAGCGCTTTGCTGAGGGATGGGATGAGATCGTCCTTAATGAACGCCTGAAAGGGTTTGTCCTCCAGCTTTGGCTTCGGAGCGGGTTTTGCTGCTGGCTTAGCCGCTGATTTGGCTTCAGCTTTGGGTGTTGCGGGAGTTTCGCTCACCGGACTTTGATTGCTGGGCGAACTGTAGACAGCCCAGTGCTCTCTCTACCAATCATCGCCAATCTGTTGATTCCAATCGTCGGCATCAGCCCCCATTCCTCCCCCTGCATCGGCAGTCGATGGGTCGGCCTGTTGTTGCTTTGGCCGGACGGGCTTGGTGTCTGTGGATTGGGTTGGTGTTGCGTTGGCCTGGCTGCCTCGATGCACCACCCTGAAGGGCACTGAGACGGTTGGGGCGGGATCGCGCACATCCCTTTCTGGCCAAGGCGTGGGTTGAGCTGATCTGGCCTGATGGGGTTGCTCACGAGGCAACGGCTCTTGAACATCGGGCCCTTTTGCCGGCCGACGAACCTCTCGGCGCAGCACAGGTCTCGAGGTCACCATCGCCAATCCAGCCACAGCAGTGACGCTCGATCCCAAGGCCGTTGCGACCGCAATCCAGGCCCCAATGGGCAATGTGGGCAATCTCCATGTGAGCACCCGCAACGATGACGCTTGTCCGAGATTGAGTGAGGCGATCAACAACATCAACACCACCGGACTCAGACAGGGAATCAGCAGCAAGCGTTGAAATGATGTCATGGCTGGCGACCCTGCCAACGGTTCAGAGGACTCAAATCTTCGCCAAGGGAATCGAAGAGTCTCACCACCAAGAAATCAACCATCTCGCTGAGATTTTGGGGCTGGCTGTACCAGGCAGGGATGGGTGGTGCAATTCTCGCTCCCGCCTCAGCCAAAGTTGTGAGATTGCGAAGATGAATCAGGCTCCATGGCATTTCTCTCGGTGCCAGCACCAGTGGTCGTCCCTCCTTGAGATGAACATCGGCACAACGTTCAAGCAGATCACTGGCTACTCCGGCGGCGATACGCCCCACGGTGCCCATTGAGCAAGGAACAATCACCATGCCCCTGGTTGCCACACTTCCGCTGGCGATGGTGGCGGCTTGATCTCCCCAGCGATGGCAAATCAACGATCCAGTTTCAACATTCAGCCGCGATCTCCAAAATCGTTCCTGAAGCTCAGGATCGACGGGAACCTGGATGGATTGCTCGGCTAGCCAAACCTCATGAGCCCCCCGACTCATGATCAGGTGAACGCTGCGTCCCTGCTGAAGCAATAGTTGGAGGGCCCGCTCGGCAAGCGGTTGGGCTGAGGCACCGCTCACCCCTAAGACATAGGGACGATCAGGTTGCTCCAAGAAGGACACGTCCCTAACCCTCACTCACGGCCACAGGCATCGGTGACTCTTCCTGTGTTTCTTCCGAGCTCAACACGATGTCCAGGTCGATCTGATTGCGCAGGACGTCCACTTTGGTGACCCGAACCGTGACGGGATCTCCAAGTTTGTAAACGCGGCGATTACGACGCCCCACCAATCGATTTTGGCGCGAGCGATATTCGTACCAATCGTCGTTCAAGGAGCTGACATGCACCAGACCTTCCACCATGGAGGGGGCAATCTCCACGAAGAATCCATAACTCTGAACGCCGCTGATGACGCCTTGCTGCTCGTGATCAAGCATCGGTTCCGCGCTTCGTGCTTGAGCCATTGCAATCACATCTCTGCGAAGCTCTGTCTGCTGGCGACGCCGGGAATTGAGCCGTTGCAGTTGGCGTTCTTGGAGAAGCTCCTGCAAGCGTTGTTGGAGCGACCCGCTAAACAGCGGCCAGGTCATCCTTGAAGCGGCACCTTTGCTGCCCAAGTTGACCGTTTCTTTTTGGCGAACGCTTGGACGATCCTTGCCGTCGTTGAGCAGCTGACACAACACCTGCTGGTTCAATAAATCGGCGTAATGCAGGCTGGGACAGCACCAAGGAGCCAATAGGAGAGTCGATCCATCCTGAGCAGAACCAGCTATCTCATCAGTGTCGTTTGCAGTGTCGATGTCTCCAAGACCATCTTCCGTCTCAATCGATGAATGATCCTCTTCACCGGCGAGTGCGATGTGCTTGGCCTTCGACTGGATCAGGCGGTACTGGGGATCGGGGAGGGTGTGTCGCAGCTGCAGATTGAGCACCCGTCTCGATGGGCTTGCGATTAAGGCTTGTGCAAGTTCTGAAGCTGAGGTGGTGCCCTCTTCATCGAGAGAGAGAGGCAGCTCTAAGGCAATGGCTGCTTTGGCGACATCGTTCAGCGGTCCACTGTCGGGATCATTGGCTTGCAGCACGAAAGCTGGAAGATTGAAATCCAGGCAATGCTCAGTCCAGGTGGCGTGAGCTGCTCGCAGAAACACAGCCAAGATTGAGAAGGGATCCTCTTCCCTTAGCGGTTCAATCCATTGCCGATTGCCACCATCAGGTTCGGTGACTCGCAGGTCTCCAAGCGTTTCCAAATCGGGTGTTGGGAGATCCAATTCAATTTGGCCATGTCTCAAATCTGCGGCATGAAGAGCTTTGGCACAAAAGATCAGAGTCTCGAGTTGTCCGATCTGATCTTTGATCGATTTGAGTGCTGCTGGGATGGCACGAGATCGGGGCTTGCGCCCCGCCAAAGCAGCCAAAGCCTCCGACGTCACTTCAGCGACAGGCCGAATCTGAGTCAGACAAAATTCCCAGTCGCGAGCTTCGCCTTCTGCATCGAGATCAACACGAAGACTCACTGCTGCTTGTGAGTCCCCAACCTTGAAAGCGGCTGCTTTGGAAAGGTTGGCGCTCAGCAATGGGATCCACTTATTGCCCAAACAAAGCGCTTCGCTTTGTTCGCACAGCCACTGATCAAGGCTGTTGCCCGGGTTCACGCGTTCAGCGACAGCAGGAGCATGAATCCACAGCTGGGTTCCACCGTCATGGGGGATGACATGGACTGCAGGCAGGTGGGGAGCACCATCAATCTCCCAGTTATTCAGCAGTAAACAGGGCTGATCGGTGAGGTCTTTGCGGCGTTTATCTGCTGGAGCCTTGATCGTTGTTCTGGGGGCACTGGCCCTGGAGTGCAAATGGGCCTTGGTCAGTAAAAGATCGCGATCAGCATCGACACCACCGTTGAGTGGCAGCGAACGGGCCACATGGCCGCGGGCTGGGTGTTGAGCGATCGGGTATCGGTCTAGCTGCACTTCCACCACTGATGTGGCTGGTCCCTCGAGTTGGTAGTTGCTATCTCCCTCGGGTAGCTCGATGGAGGCGAGAAGACGATCATCGAGGGGGACGGCGAGCAGTCGCTCATCCTGTTGTTCCACTTGGGCCAACAGGCTTGTGGTGGCTCTTTGCAAAATGCATTGCACCCCGCCCTCTGGAGATCGACGACGGCCTGCATCACGAATGATGCGCACCAACACGCGGTCGCCATTCCAAGCGTGATTCAGCTGATGGTCACGGATGTAAATGTCTTCGCCGCCGTCATCACGAATGGCAAAACAGAATCCTTTGCTGCTGCAGCGCAAACGGGCTTCAATGAAGCCAATGTCGTCACCACGGGAGATCGAACTCTCGTCTTCAAGGCTCAGCACACCAAGGCGGTTAAGGCCCTTTAGCGCAATGCTGAGTGACTGCTTGTCGGCTCGGTTGGTTAGACGGAGAATCTTCTCGAGTTTGCTGACCTCAAGCGAGCCGTCTTGGGGGACCTGGTCGAGAAGGTCGGCGACCGTGAATTTCATCGGAGCGTGAAAGAAACCGGCCTTCAGGACCGGGAGTTGAATCAAAACCGTTGCACTCGAAGAGTTGGTAATGCAATCAGTCAATGACAATCCAACTCTAATCGCCCGACTGGGCGCAATCCCCCTCTTAGTCGTCGGTCTGGCTGGATCCCAGTCCGGCTTGGAGCATGGGCATCAGCAAGCGGCCTCCGATGACCAGAAATCCAGTTGAGGCCGCCAGTTGCAGCCAGTCGGCGGGAATCACAGCGGACAAAGACCCTCCAGCAACAGCTCCAATCAAGCTGGCGAGGACTAAGGCGCTGGAGGATCCGAGAAACACCGCCAACGGTCGATCCGATGTGCCGCTGATCGCCACTGTTGCCAGTTGGGTTTTGTCACCGAGCTCTGCTAAAAACACGGTCACAAACGTGGAAATGAGAAGGGTGAAGTCCATAACAATTCAGCGTGATTGGGTCTCTATCAGTGACTGCAAGGCTTGACTTCCCAGCCACAAACCCAGTCCAACCATCAGCAAACCAGCCATTTGTTCCAGGCGTTCTGGGGGAAGGATGGTGGAGAGCCAACGTCCCACCAGTACGCCCACCAGACTTGAACAGATCAACGCCAGCGCGGCCCCGATGAACACCAACCATGGCTCGCCGGATTGGGCGGACAGAAGGAGGGTGGCTAATTGGGTTTTGTCACCCAATTCAGCGAGGAAAACGGTGGTAAAGGTGCTCAGCAGAACGGCATTAAAACCAAGCTTGCTGTCGCTACCTGCTTCAGTCATCGGAATTCTGAGGTGAGCGAATCAACCGCTCGAACTTACGCAGTTCCAGGCTTCTTCCGCCGTGAACCGATCGAATTTGCTGCCGACAGCAATCAATAGCGAAGGCATTGACTTCCTCCTTAGGTACCGCAAATAAATCGGCCAATCCGCTCACCCTGCAAAAGTCAGGGCGGTCTTCATAAATCCTGCAGCGCCGGCCTCCTTGGTCGAAATGCCTGCACCATCCGTCCTCCCCCACCATCTCCAGATAGA
Organism: Synechococcus sp. SYN20; assembly: GCF_014279555.1. Lineage (NCBI taxonomy): Bacteria > Bacillati > Cyanobacteriota > Cyanophyceae > Synechococcales > Synechococcaceae > Synechococcus > Synechococcus sp. SYN20. The sequence continues at coordinate 1,240,781 of NZ_CP047959.1, forward strand.
TCGTTTGCTGATCGTCCGATAACACTTCAAGAGCGTCCTGTCGTTCAGCCGGAGCAAGCCTGCAACAAGCACCGCAGTGATTCAGGCAGGACCAGTGAAGGGGCGGGCGGCTCATGGTTCAATTCAGAGGTTGCTGTGACAAGGCATCACAGTGATACCTCTCGATAAGGGCAATGCGGTGGAACGCCCCGTACCCTTTTGGAGGCATCACGCTGATCAACTGCTTTCCTTCCATGGGATTTGACATCCACCTGATTGCAAATTTTGGGGCTCTTGCTCTCATCACGCTTGCTGGCCCAGCAGTGATCTTCATCCTCTTCTACAGGCGCGGAGCTCTCTGAAGCTTTGCGAGTGCGTGATACACCGGTGTTCGCGAGACCAGCCGGCCGGTGTAAGCGGCAATCACGGCCGTGAGACAAGCTCCTGCAAATAATTGTTGATCGCCGACGAGTCGCCAGGAAAAAATTAAGGAGACCAAGGGCAATTGGGTGGCCCCAGCTAGTCCTGCTGCTAAGCCAAGCCCTACGCCCACTTGGGTGCTGAATCCAATCACCGCACAGACCGTGTAGCCGAGAACGGCACCGAAGGTGAGCGATGGGTCGATTAACCCGCCTGGTACTCCTGGTGCGAGGGCGAGCATGGGACCGATCACCCGGACAACGGTGATCCAAATGCTCACGATCCCCGAGCTGAAATCAGAATGCTCAGAGCCAAGTTCCGGCAAGCCTCGCTCAAGCAGTTGTTTCACGAGTGCCTCACCATCCGCAGTGCTTGTTCCCCAGCTCAACAGGGCGAGCAAACTCAGTGCGGCGCCTAGGCACAGACCGGTGCGCAGGGGACGCTGTCGGACCAATGGAGATAAGCGTGCTGTGGTCCACACAAGTCCTCGATTGAAGAATCCGCCCACAAGACCAGCGGCGATTCCAATCGGAATCGCCAGCATCAGTTGTTCTTTTTCTGGCGCATACACATTGATGAGACCTAAGCCGAAGATCGGTTCTCCTCCAAGGTTTGAAAATCCAGCCGCGGCCACACACACCAGCAAAGCCGGCCAGATCGTGACGATTGAATATTCAGCTGTGAGCTCCTCAAGCATGAACACAACGCCCAGCAAAGGAGTGTTGAAACCACCGGCTAGACCCGCTCCTCCGCCAATGGCGACCATCTGTCGTTCGGTGAGAGCTGGCATCCAATTGGGCCAACGTTTTTGCGTGGCGCGTGCCACCGCTGAGCCAAATTGCACCACTGGACCTTCTCGTCCCAGAGGAAACATGGCTGCTGTCGCTACCGACCAAAGGATTCCTCTGTGCAGCGTGCTGCCTGCTTCCATCGCATCTGGCATCAACGATGGATCTTCCAGCGCGTTCATCGTTGAAGGAATTCCAGATCCAGCGCCGCCTCGCCACGGTCCTCGTTGAAGCATCAACAGGATCGGCATCACCACAACGGGAGCCATGGCAATCAGCAGACCAATGGAGGTCCAGCGGGTTTGGCCGGTTGTTGGCAAGAAATCGAACAACCACTCCTGAATGCGATCGACGAGATTCAGGGGGAGGCAAGCCAGGCCAATCAAGACGCCAACAGCTAGCAATCCAATGAAATGGCGCCCAAGTCGATTGATTTCGTTCAAGACCGACGCTGGGCCACGGAATCGTGAGTTTGTTGTGTTGAGTTCAGAGGTCATGGAAGAAGGCCAAGGCCAATGCAAGCGTCTTGAATGAGGCCAGCAACGTAAGGGTGTCTTGCTCTGTTGTCTTCACTTTCAAAGACACCGTTGCTGTTGACCAATCCAGACAGCCTTTCCCCAGATGGATTCCGAATCTCTACGGTTGATCCGTGGGGGCTCGTGCAGCGATAAACGCCAAGGCCGCGGTGCAGATCCAAGCAGGCGTGATGTTCGCGTAGGGCCTGGATTTCGAGCTGCAGTTTTGCTTCTCCTTGCCAGCGGTTGAGGCTGATTCGAAACGCCACGTCCACGATGGCTGGCAGTGGTTGGCTTTGTTGCCAGCGCCAAGCGATAGCTTCCCTCTCACAGTTGTCTTGCGCCAAGGTGAGTTTGAGGTGACCGCCGCGGAGCAATCGCTGGGATGTCACTGTGCAAGCTCTCGACCAAAACAGTGGTGCTGGATGGCCGATTCCAAAAGGTTCCAGAGAGAGCAATGCGGACCAGAGTTCGTGATTGATCGCTGCGAGCGACAACAGTGCTTCTGGTTCCACCAGGATTCCTTCCCCACGCTTTTGAATCCAGGTCAGAGCCAAGGCATTGAGCTCCTCATGCAGGCGATGCACTTGCTCGGCTTTCACCGTGAATCCCCCTGCGGCGGGGTGGCCGCCATGGCGCTCGAGAAGGGCTGTGCAGTGGTTGAGAGCGTTGTCGACGGCGAACCCTGCTGGAGCCCGCACCGAGGCCCGCATCAGGCCATCGCCATCAGCAGCCAGTAAGGCGGTTGGACGTTGGAATCGTTCCATGAGGCGTGCCGCAACGATGCCAATCACCCCGTGATGCCAGTGGCCTTGAGCGAGAAGAAGAAAGGGTGGTAATGGATCACGGTCAGACTCCAATAGGGCCAAGGCTTCGGCCTCAATGGCATCACACAGTTCCCGCCGCTGTCGGTTGAGACTGTCGCATTGGCGGCCAAGCTCAATCGCGCTGTTTTGGTCGTCGGCGGTGAGTAAATCCACCACCAATTGGGGATCGCCGATTCGCCCTACGGCGTTGATTCTGGGAGCCAGTTGAAAGCCGATGTCATCGGCGCGCAGTGGCCGATCACCGAGTCCAGCAAGTTGCTGCAGGGCGCGCACTCCAGGACAGTTGCTTCGATGGAGATGAAGCAACCCTTCTCTCAATAGTGTCCTGTTGGCTCCTGTCAGCGGTGCCATGTCGGCCACCGTTCCAATGCAAAACAAATCACGAGCACTGGCGATGGCTGTTGGTTGGCGCATACGTTCTGCGAGTTCGCGCGCCAGGACATAGGCGAGTCCAACGCCTGCTAATCCTCGATAGGGAGAGTGGTCCGGCGTGGTGGCCGGATGAATTAGAGCGAGAGCTTTTGGGCGTGTCTTTGGGAGCGTGTGGTGATCGGTGAGCACCACCTCTATGCCCAGATCTTCAGCTCTACTCAAGGCCTCGTGAGCCGCCACTCCGTTATCGACAGTGACAATGAGCCGAACGCCACCATCGTGGAGTTCATTCACCATGGAACAGTTCAAGCCATAGCCATCAGCCATACGGCTTGGGATCGCTGCTTGGGGTTCCGCCCCCAAGGTGCGCAAGGTGCGCAGCAACAACGCCGTACTCGTCATGCCATCGGCGTCGTAGTCACCACAAATGGCAACGCGTTCTGCTTTCAAACAGGCTTGATGCAAGCGTTGGACCGCCGTTTCCAATTCAGGGAAGTGGCCATCCGGCTTGGGTAAGGGGGAATCACTCAGTAAGGCATTCACCTGATCTGGTTCTGTCAGACCGCGGCGGAACAGCAGTGCACGCAGGGGTAGAGGAAGGGGAACCGCATCGAGAGCAGTGAGGTCAATGCCCCGCGGTAGTTGCCATTGCTGAATTGAGGCGGCAGACGGCAATGGGCAGGAGCGCAGGCAGCCTGCATTGTGCTTCGTCCTTCAAGCTGTTGCCATGAATTGCATGGCTGTCATGCCTGTCTTGAAGACCGTGTTCTGGGATGTGGATGGCACCCTTGCGGACACTGAAATGGATGGGCATCGACCAGCCTTCAACCAAGCTTTCGTTGAACAGGGTTTGGATTGGACCTGGGATCCAGAGACTTACAAGCGTTTGCTCAGCATTCCTGGTGGAATCCTTCGTATGAAAACTTTTGCGCAGCAGCAGGGTGAGGTCTTGAGCGATGCGCAGTTTGCTCAGCTGCGCATGTCCAAACAGCGTCACTATCTCGATGCAGTGCGTGCCGGAGCTGTGACTCTTCGCCCAGGCGTGGAAAGACTTCTTCGTGAGCTTCAGGCGCGGGCGATTCCTCAATGGATTGTGACCAGTAGTGGTGGTCCTTCCGTATCCGCGTTGTTAGACACCCTGTTTCCCGGCGGCGACCATCCGTTTGCTGGTGTGATTAGTGCCGATGATGTATCGAGGCATAAACCCAATCCTGATCCCTATTTGAAGGCGCTTGCATGCAGTAACACCGATCCTGATGCGGCCTTGGCGTTTGAGGATTCAACGCCGGGCCTTCTTTCGGCCAGAACGGCTGGCCTGCGCTGTCTGCTGATGCCTTCTCCATGGGATCAGGAGCTCCATCGCTATCAAGATCAGGCCGTGGCGATGCTGGATCATCTGGGGAGTGCCCAGATCCCATGCACTGTTTCGAGCGGCCCCCCTTGTCTGGATGGGCTTGTCACGCTGGAGTACTTGCAGATGCTTCTCGTCTTACCTGATTGATGACGACCCATCTCACCCGCTATGAACAGTTTCAGAGACGGATTGGTGTTCAACTCACACGAGCGCTAACTGGATCTTGGCGTCGCCGCAGCCTGGGTGTTCTCTCCCTGCTGCTGGGGTTCCTTTTGGGCAGCAACTTCACCATGTATTGGTTTCAAAAGGTCGATCAACAACGCCCTTTCGTGGTGTTTTACATGGTGATTGTTATTGAGCTGTTGATTCGAGGACGCAGCTATGTGAAGCAAGAACCATGGCCCCTGGGCTGGCTAGCTCTCGACAACATCCGCGTTGGAGCCGTCTTTTCCGTTGTGTTTGAGGCCTTCAAGCTTGGCTCTTGATCCGTCTCCAATGGCTCCAAAAGGGTTGCCTTTGCTCCTTGAAGCCTTGGGTTGGTCCGAACCCGAGCGCTGGTGGGGCCATTGGCAGCAACGCGGTGGTTTTGAACTTGCCCGTTGCATCTGGCCCGAGAACGTGAACGATGAATGGCTGCTGGGTGTGGCGTTTCCATTGCTCTCGCAGGTAGAGAGCCTCATGGAGATGGGTGGTCGTCCCCTGCTCGGACTGAGTGCTCTTCCTGGATGCGGAAAAACCACCCTTTGCGATTGGCTTGTGCAAGCCAGTTCCGAGTTGGGATGGTCGATCGCGTTTCTTTCAATCGATGATTTTTATTGGCCTGGTCCAGAGCTTGATCGACGGATGGCAGGAAATCCCTGGGGTGTGCCCAGGGCAATACCAGGTAGTCACGATCTGGAGTTGATGGCCATAGCTCTTGATCAGTGGCGAGAGACAGGGATATTGAACGCCCCTCGCTTTGATAAATCCCTCCGTCAAGGTCGAGGGGATCGCAGTGAATGGGTTCGCTCCACTCCTGATTTAGTGGTGCTGGAGGGATGGTTCGTGGGCGTTTGCGTGCCTGATGAGATTTGTTCCGCTCAGAACTTGCACTCGCTTGAGCTCACAAGCGAAGAGATGCTGTATCGCGAGCGGCTCATTCGGCTCGTCCCTGACTATGCACCGATCTGGAATCGAATCGATAAGCTCTGGCACCTCAAATCTCAAAGCGGTACATCGAGCCGGCTTTGGAAGCGACAGCAGGTGGAAACCCAAACCAGGACCACCGGTGTTCAAGTGTCTGAATCCGCTGTCCAAGATTTTGTTCGGATGATTGAAACTGCATTTCCAGCACCTTGGCTGCAGGATCTGCATCAATCCGATGTTGTGATTGATCTCACAAACCAACGCGCCGTTCGTGAGATCACCTTGAAATGAACTCAGTCCTCGCTGTCATCAGCATCAGCAACCGGATACACAAAACCTTGAGCACGGCCACTCAACACTGACTTGCCGATTGACATGGCACGTTGTGCAGCAGTGGCTGCTTTTGCCTTCCAAACAGCATGCCTTTGATTGCGCTTGCTCTTAGAGGTTTTCTTCTTCGGTACAGCCATTGCAGCCGGAACTCTTCCAAACGCCCATAATCTACTTTCGAGAGTCCGCTCGTCAAATCGCTACTCTTAATACATCGCAGGAACGGTGTGAGTTCAGGTCCGGAAGATCGTGAAATCATCGTCTCCCAGGCATCTGGGACCGATGCCAAGGAAAGCCCCACCAATCCGTTCGCTCGCTTTAAATCGGATCCCCCGCCGAGTTACAGCGAGTTATTGACGCAAATTTCAGCGGGAAAAGTCAAAGATCTGCAATTGGTTCCTGCTCGTCGGGAAGTGATCGTGGAATACGACGACGGCCGCAATGCCACTGTTTCCACACTGGCGAACGATCAACAGATCTTGCGTACAGCTGAATCTGCTGGCGTTCCCTTGACGGTGAAAGATGTTCGTCAGGAACAAGCTTTGGCTGGGTTGGCAGGAAATTTGGCCCTGATCGCCTTGATTGTGATCGGCCTTTCTTTTCTGCTTCGTCGCTCGGCGCAGGCCGCAAACAAAGCCATGGGCTTTGGTCGCAGTCAAGCTCGGATCCGCCCTCAAGATGAAATAACCGTTCGATTTGAGGACGTTGCCGGGATCAGCGAAGCCAAGGAGGAACTCCAGGAGGTCGTGACCTTTCTGAAGCAGCCCGAGAGTTTTATTCGTCTTGGAGCGCGGATCCCTAGGGGTGTTCTGTTGGTAGGACCGCCGGGAACGGGAAAAACACTGCTGGCCAAGGCCATTGCTGGGGAGGCTGGGGTTCCGTTTTTCTCGATTGCGGCATCTGAGTTTGTAGAGCTGTTTGTGGGCGTTGGTGCCAGTCGCGTTCGCGATTTATTCCGCAAGGCCAAGGAGAAATCGCCTTGCATCATTTTTATCGATGAAATTGATGCCGTTGGCCGTCAACGCGGTGCAGGAATCGGCGGGGGCAATGATGAACGGGAGCAGACCCTGAATCAGTTGCTCACTGAAATGGATGGCTTTGCTGATAATTCAGGTGTGATCTTGCTTGCCGCCACCAACAGGGCTGACGTGCTCGATACGGCCTTAATGCGTCCAGGCCGTTTCGATCGTCGTATCCATGTCGACCTGCCTGATCGCAAGGGGCGTGAAGCGATCCTTGCGGTTCATGCCCGAAGTAGACCTCTTTCAGACGAGGTGTCTTTGGCTGATTGGGCCCTAAGAACACCAGGATTTTCTGGTGCTGATCTGGCCAATCTCATCAATGAGGCCGCGATCCTCACGGCGCGACATGACCGTTCATTCGTAGGCAGCTCAGAATTAGAGGCAGCCCTTGAACGCATCACGATGGGCTTATCGGCGTCTCCCCTCCAGGACAGTGCCAAGAAACGGCTGATCGCATATCACGAAATTGGCCATGCCTTGGTGGCAGCCCTTACGCCTCACGCCGATCCTGTGGACAAGGTGACCTTGCTTCCACGCAGTGGTGGAGTAGGCGGATTTACCCGATTCTTCCCTGATGAGGAGGTGATTGATTCCGGTCTGGTCAGCAAGGCGTATTTGCGGGCGCGTCTTGTCATGGCACTCGGTGGACGTGCAGCAGAGACGGTGGTCTTTGGTCCTGGTGAGATCACCCAGGGAGCGAGTGGAGATCTGCAAATGGTCTCTCAGCTCGCCAGAGAAATGGTGACTCGCTTTGGATTTTCTTCTCTGGGGCCCGTTGCTCTTGAAGGTGGAGATCAGGAGGTGTTTTTAGGTAGAGACTTAATCCATACCCGTCCTTCTTACGCAGAGAGCACAGGTAAAGCGATTGATGGTTGTGTTCGCCAGCTGGCAATCCAAGCTCTCGATGAGGCGATCGCCTTATTAGAGCCCCGTCGTGAAGTCATGGATCGTCTTGTTGAGGCCTTGATTACGGAAGAAACGCTATCGAGTTCGCGCTTCTATGAAATAGGGGGTCTAGATCAGCCGCAAAGTAGGGAAAATCAATTGACGAATGACGATTTTTATAAACCCCTTCTGGCTCAAAAGCCAGCTTCGACTTGATTCGCTCCACTCCAGTGGCAAAAATCATCCAGATGGTGGGGCGTTTTGGGATCTTGTTGATTCCACTGATTGTGATTGTCTCCAGGTTGCAGGTGGAGTGGTATTGGTTCGATCAGTTTGAACTTGGATCTGTTTATGGCAAACGTTTATGTCTTCAATTAGCAGGCGCACTCTTTGCCTTTTTGTTTGTTGGCGGTTGTGCGCTTTGGCGTCAATCTTGGTTGCGCTTACCTGAATCCCTCAAGGATGAGAAAAAATCTGTCCTGACCGGATATCGCTTTGGCTTCAGCCTGTTGGCATGCCTCTTGGTTTTGCTCTCCGTTCTTGCGATCGATACCCGTCTGGCCTGGCTGGCCTGGAGCGACCCTTTTTCATTGCCGTACTGGTGGAGTCTTCCCTTTTCGACAGCTTGGCCGCTGATGAGTGTGTCAATTTTGGCGTTGATGTTGATCATGTTCGGCCTCACGCGCAGCCGACGGTTAGGCCTTGCCCAGGTTTATGGAAGCGCTTGTGTTTGTTTGATCGTTGCCCGGAGCTGGGGACTCTGGAGCCTTGCTTTTGCGATTCCTGATCTCGGTCGCATTGAACCGATGCTCGGCTCTGATGTGAGTTTTGGTTTGGGTCGTTTTTCTGCAATCGCGCTTGGCCTTGAGTTAGTTCTTTTACAGCTATCCCTCACGCTGAGTACAGCGTTATGGGGTCGATTAACACGTTCAACTTGCCTTAGCGATTGGGCTTTTCCAGGTTTAACCGTGCGTCAGCGACATGGTTTGAGGCCAGGTTTTGCTTTGGTGCTGCTTACCTGCTCAGGACTGATGTGGCTCTCAAGGCACCAGTTGCTTTGGACTCAGGATGGAATCGTTGCAGGCGCCGGATGGCTTGATGTTCATCTGCTGCTTCCTTTGAGATCCGTGGGCTCGATTGCGCTGCTCGTGTTGGCATTTGTTGTTTTGCCATCACCATTCTCGAGTCTTCGTCGCCGTCAGTTACGGCTGATCCTGGCCTGTATTGCAGTGGTGTCGTTTGCCCTGGAGATGGTGTTGTTTCCGTTGATGCACTGGCTTGTATTGCGTCCGCGGGAATTACAGCTAGAGAGCCCCTATATCAGTCGTGCGATTGAGGCCACGCGTCAGGCTTATCAATTGGATGGTATTACCACCACCCAGGTTGAACCATCTCCTCGCTTGAGTCCCCAGGATCTCCAGGACGGGGCAAGTACCTTACGCAATATCCGGTTGTGGGATAGCCAACCTCTTCTCGCGACGAACCGACAGCTGCAGCAGCTCAGGGTTTACTACCGCTTCACCAATGCAGCAGTTGATCGCTATCAGTTGCGTCCTGATTTGCTTGAACGTCAGCAGGTGATTCTTTCTGCGCGTGAACTCGATCAGGCAGCTCTCCCCAAGCGGTCACGCACCTGGCAAAACCGTCACTTTGTGTTTACGCATGGCTATGGATTCACATTGAGTCCGGTGAATTCAAGGGCAGAAGATGGTCTTCCGGATTATTTCATTAGTGATATCGGTCGTTCAGCGCGTATTGAAGGCAATGAATTCCTAGATATTAGTCGCGCCGATGTCAAGAAGAATGTGCCGATTGGAAGGGCTGCTCTCTATTTTGGAATGCTTCCATCTCCCTACGCCGTTGCACCAACTCAAATTGAGGAGTTCAATCATCCAGAAGGTGAGGAAAACACATATAACCATTACTCAGGACGAGCTGGTATCCCACTGGCATCTTTAGGGCAACGGATTGCTGCATCAATTTATATCCGTGACCCGAGGTTGATGAATACGGGCGTCTTGCAAGCTGATTCAAAATTATTGCTTCGACGCGATGTCAAAAAGCGTGTGAAGGCTTTGGCACCCTTTTTGCAGTTGAAAGGTGATCCCTATCTTGTCTCCGTTCCCATGGAGTCTGATCTCAATGAGTATCAGGAAGATCAACATCAATATTGGATTGTTGATGGATACACCAGCTCCAACACCTATCCCTATGCCTCAACGCTTCCTGATGGACAGGAGATGCGCTACATACGCAATTCAGTGAAAGCGATTGTTGATGCCTACAACGGAACGGTACGGCTCTATGTGAGTGAACCGGATGATCCGATGATTCGTGGTTGGCAGAAGGTGTTCCCCGAATTGTTCCTGCCCTTGGCCGCTATGCCTTCGTCTTTGCGACAGCATTTGATGGTTCCTAGTGCCCTGTTTGAATTACAGGTGCAGCAATTGCTTCGATATCATGTCACGAATCCACGTATTTTTTATAGCGGAGATGATGTTTGGCAGGTTCCAATGGAGCTTTATGGAAAAACACAGATTCCTGTAGCTCCATATCACATTACTGCGCAAGTAAAGCCAAGCGTTGACTCTGAATTCTTACTCTTACAGCCACTTACTCCGCTCGCTCGCCCCAATCTTTCTGGTTGGTTGGCAGCAAGAAACGATGCTGACCATTACGGAGAGCTAGTCTTGCTGCGCTTTCCTAGTGATGTTCCGATTTTTGGCCCTGAGCAGATCCAGGCTCTGATCAACCAGGAGCCTTTGATCAGCCAGCAGTTTGGCCTCTGGGACCGAGCGGGCTCTCAAGTCGTCCAAGGAAATCTTTTGGTCGTACAGCTCGGAAATGCTCTTCTCTATGTTGAACCGATTTATCTCAGAGCACGACGAGGTGGTTTACCGGCCTTACGGCGTGTGGTTGTCAGTGATGGCAGTCGTGTGGCGATGGCCAAGGATTTGCGTACGGGACTTGATGCACTCGTGCAGGGGAGTGGGTCTAGAGATGTTGTTGTACAGGAGCTGGATAAAGCCTTATAGACCTAGTTTTTGTTTGGATAAACTTATTCCATTTGACGAAGTGCTTCTCTCAATGTTTTTCCAGGATTGAATAAAATAAATAGGCCCCAAAGAAACAAAGGTATGACCACTAATAATGTATAAGTGCCAACCTGTGGTGAACCATAAAGAGGCTCTGGAATCTGGCTCAGAATCCAGACTGGTGCTAACCACCAAGGGCTGACTCCAATGTCGTTTAGCCTTCGAATGTCAATTTGTACCATGATTGCAAATGCTGCAATTGTTGTGAGTGATGATAGGTTTTATTCCAGTTTTCGGCAGTGATCTCCAATCCCACTAATAAGCACAGTCCAATATTGATGCCAAGGATCTAAAAAAGAATCACCAGTCGATTAATGAACTGTTTGAAATAGTCAAGCCTTCCAAGCTCACCTCTCCAGTCGAAGAATTGAGGTTAAAGAAAAATTTCTGGTTAGCAACGTACACGCGCTTGCTTTATGAGGTGCAGAAGGTTTTGGCTTGCTCAACGCTTTGTTTGTTTTTCATCTCCTTCACGACGCAGTTGCAGGTGGCATTCAAATGGTTCAAGAGCAGTTGTTTCCCAGCTTTCTCGTATTCCTTTCTCATGGCAGAGGAGCACTTGCCGAAAATGATCTTGTCCACCATGCCTGCATGGGCGGGAACAACAGTGATTGCAGCCATTGCAGCAAAAGCAATCACGCCTGGCAATCGGGGCATTGATATCAAAGGGCTATTGGCTTCATGGCAAGGTTGGCCAGACGTCGTATGAATGTCCGTAGTGATACATACTCATCTTCTCTGCACCTGCACTTGATCGGCTGCCAATGAGTCAGCAGGTTTTATTCATTCATAAGCCTGAATCATAGGTGGCTACTACGACAAGACAGCTTGCAACAACGACGAGACCCATCAGAATGATTGAAAGACAGTCTCATCGTTGGCCACAAGTCATCATTTGCCTGTCTCCGATGACACTAATTACACAAGTCAGCAGGGTACTGTCCGATTGGATCAGTCCGCAATATTTGTATTCAGGTAGGTGTTGCGCCTGAGCATGGGCAACCAGAAGGACTCGTGAAGTATTGGAAACACAGAGAGACTAAGCATAAAAAATCGGGATAGATCAGTGACCTATCCCGTGTTTTTAATGATCAGGCCATACGACCTCAAGTCCCTGTAGGTACTAATCCTTACAGGCTTATGACGGCAGCAATCAGCCGATCGCAGCAAAAAACTCTTTGCTGCCCTTGGGATCAGGCTTCATGGTCTTCTCGCCTGGAGTCCAGTTCGCTGGACAGACTTCATCTGGATTGGACTGCACATACTGGAACGCCTGAAGGACGCGCAGGGTCTCATCAACATTCCGGCCAACAGGCAAATTGTTGATCGTGGCGTGCATAATCACACCCTCAGGGTCGATGATGAACAAACCACGCAGAGCCACGCCTTCAGCGTCATCGAGAACGTTGTAAGCAGTGGAAATTTCCTTCTTCAGGTCTGAAACGAGCGGATAGTTGATATCGCCGATTCCACCTTGATTACGTGCGGTCTGGATCCAAGCCAGGTGGCTGAATTGGCTATCCACGGAGATGCCCAGAACTTCAGTGTTCTTGCTGGAGAAATCAGAGTAGCGATCGCTGAACGCTGTAATTTCAGTTGGGCAAACGAAGGTGAAGTCCAGAGGGTAGAAAAACAGCACCACGTACTTACCGCGGTACTGAGACAAGCTGATCTCTTTGAACTCTTGATCAACTACAGCGGTAGCTGTGAAATCAGGGGCCTGTTGGCCCACGCGCAGGCAACCGTTGTCGGTCATGATGAAAGGTCGATGGATACGTGACGGAAGCAGCGGACCAGACTCAATCCAAAGTCGGTCCGACTTCTAGTTACATCTTTTAATTTATCACGCTCTCCCCTTGCTTGCGGCCGGCTTGAATCGCAGAGAGCACTCTGCTGATGGAGTCCTAAAATCAAAGAATGATGGATCAACCAATGTCTTGGGATCAGGCCTTATTGCGGAAATTCAGCAGTACAGGTCACTTCCGACTTTTAAATCAAGTTCGCAGCGAGCTCAAAAGTCAGCCACTGAACCGTGACGCTCAGACCAGAAAGCTCACGCTTCAGGCAAGGCCTCACCATGGACAATCTGTACGACAACAGCGGCGGCCAAATCCTGTTCCAGAAGATCAACCAATTTTGACGCTTGAGGAAACGACGAAGGACAATCCAACATCATTCAGAGATCGACTGAATGCGATCGAAATGCGTTGAAAATCAGTCGAACAAATCGGTTTAATGAAGACAAAAAATGGCTCGGGGGAGACTTGAACTCCCGACCTTGGGGTTATGAATGATAGTATCACACCCTTGAAACAAGGCTATGACTGGCCTGCTCAAAACAGGTGTACCTGCATCTGTACCTGCCCCCTCCCCATCTCGCCGGGGTGTGGCCTCTTATTTCGAGTGTTCCGAGATCTGATGTGCCACTGCTGTGCCAGTGGGTTGCGGCGTTCGTAGTGCTCTGAGGCCTTCAAGATTTCGACGCTTGTTTCTTGACCTGCTGATCAGCTGCTCTGAAGCGTCCCCTCGGAAGGCTTCATCGAACCGCGATTGATTCCATGGCTCGAGGTGGAGACAAGCACCGCAGAAGGCAGCGTCAAAAGAAACTTCTCGAGCAACAGATTGCTGAATACCAACCACGTCCCGATCATGAAGATGGGCCCAGTGGTGGTCAGTTTTATGTCCTGAATATGGAGACGGGAGAAAAGACTCCTGGCCTCAATCTGAAAGAGGCAAAAGCTCTATGGCGCCAACTTCCAAAAGCGATGTATCTCGAGATGGAGAACTACACGCCAGGTCGTGCACCTCTGCAGGCCAAGTTTGATGCTGGTCGCATACCTGACTAGATCCTTTTTGCAGCTCGTCGGGTAACTCACCCGAAGGTCAAACCTGCCCGTCGGGTAACTCGCACGAAGGTCTTTCCTGCTCGTCGGGTAACTCACCCGAAGGTCGGGAGTTCACTCCTGTCGGGTTGTGATTGATGTCTTAGCGTCGAATGTTCGCTTCTTGCTTGGTGTCTACTGAACGCAGCTTTCAAGGGGACTGGGTCGACACAACGGTGATGTGTGAATTGCTTTGCTGCCATAGGAGGACCCTCTACAGGCTTAAGCAGGCCGGCTACTTGTCCGAGGGCAGGCACTGCAGAAAGAAGAATCCGCTAGCTCCCAGAGGTGAATTTGTTTGGCATCGAACCCGCGTGTTGATCAAGATGGGGGCTCAATAGATTCCGCATGGGCAACAAAAAACCCGCCCTGTGAAGAGCGGGTCCGTTCCCAACAACCAGGCCGACTACCGACCTGAGACAAGCTACGAGTCGTCCTTAAATCGCAACCCCAGTAGTGGTTCGGCCAGCGTTTAGGTGTGCAACTTTCTCCTCGTTCTTAAGAGCAGGGAGAGCTTTTGCAGCGGAGCTGGATGTGATTTCTCCACCACACTGTTTCTCAAGCGTGGACCAACCGTCGACGGTCAGACCGGACAAACGTGCCTGCTTATAAAGAGCACCGATTGCTCCCTTCAGATCTGTCCGCTCTGGCAGATCGTCAGACACCTTGGCATCCACCGCAGGGACCGTCTCCGTCTTCACCGGTTCCGGAGTAGAGACCGAAGGCGCTTCCTTCATCTCCGTCTCCACCTCCTTCCCCGCGAACGCTTCCTTGATCGCGTTCTGTGCGGCGGCCATCTTCTGACCTTCCTCTGGGTCGGCTTTGGTCACCTTCTTTTCGCTTTTCGGTGCGGGTGATGAAGCCTCGGGGCGAGTGAAGCCAGCTTGGTCCATCTCCTCCTGGGCATACAAGCCACCAAGCAGATCGGAGAAACCGAGACGAAGTGCAGCGGCCAGGGCGACCTTGCGGATCATCGTCGATGGCATTTTCTGCCAGAGGTTGCTTCCTTTGTAGTCATCGAAGCGTGCGGCAGAAGTGAAACCGCGAGAACAACCGCGGCGATACACGGTCACGGCGCAAGCAGCTGGTGGTGCCTTCGGCAGCCAGACCGGAGTGCTGTTTGCTTCAGCGTCGTAGAAGATAACATCGACGCCATCGAGTTGAGCGGCCACCACTTTGAGCATCCCGTTGATGCTGGTGATGAAGGTTGCGCGGTTTCCTTTGGGGATCGCGTAGAGCTCGTTGTTCAGTGGATCAAGGCCCCGACTGATGGCCATGTGCTCGAGCAGAGCGAGATTGGCGGCGTCCAGGCCCTTGCCAACAGTTGCTGCGACCAGCTTCTTGGTGTGGTCGTCCCACCTTGCAGATGCTTCAGGACTCATAAGTTGGGGAGGCTGAGTGTGCCCCCCAAGCTACGAGGTGTCAAAACGTGAATCCTGATTCGTGTTACCTCAAACCACGCCCCAGGTGTTCTGCTTTTTTTCGAACCTCTGCACGGTGCTCATCGCGGTTCTGAATTCAGGCATGTCCCGAACGTCGCGTGAGTTTTGAGCGCAGGTGGTGATCAACTGCTCGAACGCTTCAGGTTCCTCGGCGTCGTACCAGTAGTTCATGTCGTGAATGTGGGGCTCGTTGCGCATGTGCATCGCGACCCGATGTCTTCCTTTGGCTCCAAACACCCGTGTGGCCAGTTGTTCTGCCAGTGTTGCCTGAAGACTCAACGGGTCGATGTAGCAGTCGATGTTCTGTGGAACGGGGCGAAAAAGCCGGCGCTGCTCATCGACTGGTTCCCAGCACTTGATGTCAAAGCCGTGGCTGACCATTGCTGTTGACGAATCGATCAGCTCGATTCTCCCGACGTTGGCCATGTCCTCTGTGAGGAACATGCAGTCCCAGCTCCGAGTGCGCAAAAGGCTTTCGATGTCTGCATCAGTTGCAAGGGTTGCAAGCAGGAGTTCGACAGTCATGATAAGAAATTGATAGAAGAAAGATACGAGTAAGAACTAGAACAGGTGTTGCGCAAGGGAGAAGGCCCTCCCAGGCATCAGCCGATCGCTGTGACGACGGCTTCAGGGTTGCGCTTCTTGCCATCAAGAGCTTCGAGCGCAGTGCAGATGTTGCCGATTTCAGCGGTCACTTCATCAGGAGTGAATTCCTCGAGGTGAGCAGCTGCAGAGATCATCCGAGTGGCCTGGGCTGCGCTGAGCTTCTTAGTGAAGATCGACTTGGCTGAACTGAAGTCTTTGCCGGAATCGCGGATCACAGTTTCGATGAATGTGCCGAGCTGGGCTGCGACTTTTGAGAAGTCTTGGCTTTCAGAGGCACCGCCGACAACGCCGGGAACTTTGATGTATCCGAGATAGAGCTCCATCCAGCCGCCTTGAGTCAGGGGCTCGTTGGTGCGTGGGTCGATGATTGGCTCAGCGTCCTTGAGCATCTCTTCGATGCGTGCGGTCAGCGTTGATGTGCCAAGGGTTTTGAGAACTGCTTTTTCGTTCTTGTAGGCCCAGGTTGCAAGGTTGATCGCGCCGAGGGCGTCGATTGTCTTGACTCCGAGCATCCGCATCCGGCCGTTGCGAATGTGGCTGATCTGACTGGTGTGAAGTGCACCTTCCTCAGAGAGGGCCCAGCTGGCCAGCTCCTCAAGGTTTGGGTGGCTCCAATTGTTTCGGCTCAGCCAGTAAACAAGAACTGCGGACGTGTGTGTCTTCCCAAAGTCACGTCGAGCCGCGTTATCCATAAGGACCTGGGAGCGATCGAGGGTGCTTGGGATGGTTGCAGTAGTCATGGGGGGTGGGTTCAGTGAGCAGGTTGTCGATGCCGTGGCTTCGAGTTGATCGGTTCGACCCCTCTGTCATACATCGGACAGGTCGAGGTGTCAATCATCTGGTTAGGCGAACAGGGTTGATCGTCTGTTTTGATACACAGCGAAACAGGAAGAATTGGTGAGTACACATTGAGATCAATGCCTGGCCGAGCGGGAGATGTGACAACGAACAGGCACCGGCCAAGCGTTCGCGAACGGGTCTTGAAGCTTGTTGACCAGGGTTTTTCAGCTGAAGAGATCGGCAGGCGGATGAAAGGCTTGATCGATCGAACAACAATTCAGCTTTGGGTCAAAGCACATCGAGGAGGTGACGAGTAGGTCGTCATCAGGACTCATAGCTTGTCCTGTTCCAACTCCAACACGGCATGACCCGAAAGGTCTTGAACATCAGTCTTGATCAGATCGCTTGGATCATCCAGGCCCTCGGATGCAAGTCCAACGAGGCGCTTCGCCTCCTGCAGCTCTACGGATACCTCGAGCACATCGTCTCGGAAGGCAACGCTGTCTGCTTTAAGCAGACCGTCTATCACAAGAAAACTGGCTTCACTCGCGACACCATCCGCCGAGATCTTGCGACCTTGTCGGCTCGGCGCTGGATCGAGGTTTTTACGACTGCAAACGGCACGTCTGTCGAGGTGCATGACATCCCCTTCGATGAGGCGCCAGTGAAGAGCAGCTCTTCGGTGACGAGTAGGTCGTCGGTGACGAGAGAGTCTTCGCTAGGTGACGAGCAGGTCTCCACTGAGGTGACGACTGAGTCTTCAACAGATAAGAAGGCTTTTAAGAAACCTCCTTCGGAGGAGAAGAAGGCACCAACCCCTTCTCTCAAGGAAGAACTCATCTCTGCCTGGAACTCACACAAGCCAAAGGTCTGGCCGACGATGAAAGGGATCTCCCCTTCTCGTGAGCGTTCGATCAAAGCTCTCGGCGGTTACCGGGAAGTGATCGATCTGTTGCCCTCCTCGTTGGCCGGCGCCAAGGCGACCCGGTTCTGGAACAGCAAGCCCATGACCTGGGAGAACCTGATCGGCAGCGGCACGACACCAAAGGGGCATCTGCACTCGCTGGCGGAAGTTGTTCCTTCAGCTGGTCTGGGTTCGAACTCCAACAACGCCCCGTACCCTGTGGAGCACGAGGACTTCTTTGCGCCTGATCCAAAGACCGGCGACATGCGACCCAAGCATGGCTTCGCAAGTCCAGAGGATCGCAAGGCAGCCGAAGAGTCCGCCCGCGCCTTCTACACCCAACTCCAGGAGGGCTGATCCATGACCGACCAGATCCAAGACCAGGTTCTTTCGGCAGTCGATGAGCTGATCGCCGAAGGAACTTTCGTGAATGGCCCCGAGGGCCTCAGCCTTGCCGACGAGCAGGCCACCCTCGACTCGCTGGATGATCGCCGCGAAGAGCGCAAGGCCAGCCAGATCGACACCGATGACTCCAGCGATCAGGAACGCCTGATCCTTGGATTCACTCTCAATGGTGAGAAGGACAACGGCCCGATCTGGGCGAAGTTCCGCCAAGCGCTTGGCTTACGTCCTGACCAGACCGTTCCTGAGAGCATCTGGTCTGAGGGCACCCACCACCGCCTCGCTGAGGAGATCGATGCGATCTTCCGCGGAAACCGTGACGTCCGGACCTTGAACGGCCGGACCTTGATCGAGAGCTACAAGCTCCGGGTCGAGCGTGATCAAGCTCACGGCTCGGTGCAGGCTCTTTCACAGATGGTGGTTGAGCTTCGCGAAGAAGCAGGCAGCTTCGTCGAGAACGACATGCTGATCGCAATCGAGCTTTTGCAATCAAGCAGAGCCCGCTCGATCTTGAAGCTCGCCAACCGGAACCTCGAGAACGCCCTCCGCCGGGATCGCAATGTCGAGACCGTTGTGCAGGACATGCAGCGCACCATCGAGAGCGCCAAGTCCTTGGTCGCTGGTCGCTTGGGTGAGGACATCGAGCTGAGCAGCTTTGCCTCGATCCAGGACGAGCTCGCTGACGCCATGACTGCAGTGAAAGATCTGCCGATCTCCACCGGCATCGTCGCTCTGGACATGGATCTTCAGGGAGGTGTTCAGCCGAGCGATACGGGGAAGCTCAACGTGATCGGCGCGAGAACCGGAGTCGGCAAAACGACGCTCGGAGCCGCTGCAGCGATGGGCCTCACTCTTAACGGCGGAAACACCTTGTTCTTGTCGACTGAGCTGAACACCCGCGAAATCGGTGCCCGTTGCCTGAGCCACTACGCCTACCACCGGAACTTCATGCAGTGCCGCTCTTGGGTTCTCGAGGGACGCGGGAAGAAGCGGGAGATCCCGCAGGGCTACGAGGAAATGATGCAGCAGTGGACCACTGAAAAGCAGGACGGAACGATCGGCGACATCAACTTCAGGGCGATGTTCCACGCATCAGCAGAGGACATGGTCGACGCGATGTATGCAGCCAAGGCGAAGAACCCCCGCCTGAGTTCTGTATTCCTGGATCACTTCCATGCCCTGCGCCCTTCAAAGGGATACAGCAACCGCTCCCAGGAGATGGAAGCCCGCATCCTTTTCCTTCATCAAGCGGCGAAAGCTTGCCATGTGGATCTGTTCTTGATGGCGCAGCTAAACCGTGACGCCTGCCTGGCGAACAAGCCAAGCATCGAGCACATCAATGGCACCGATGCGATCGGTCAGTTGGCAACAGCTGCCTGGTTGCTCGAGTTCCCGAAAAGAGAAGAGGGTGTCGCCTTCAATCCCGGCGTCCTCGATTGCTTCCACGGCAAGTTCCGCAACGGCCAGCGAATTGGAGACGACTTCGTCAATCACGAACAGTCGATCCTCCAGATCAACCGCGAGTACATCACCATCACTTCAGAGGCTCACGTCTGATGAGACTTCACCAAAACACGATCGACCAAGTCCGGGATCGCGCTCAGATCCTCGATCAGTTTTCACAGGAGAACCTCAAGAAGGTGGGCTATGAGTTCGCCTCCAAGTGCCCCTGGCACGACGATCGTCGCCCCAGCCTCAGCATCAGCCCGCAGAAAAACTTCGCTTATTGCCACGTCTGCGCTCGAGGCGTGGATGCCATCGGCTGGGTTCAGGACCGCCAAGGCCTGAGCTTCTCCGAGGCTGTGATGAACCTGGCGGGCCAGTACAACATCGAGGTCCAGGCCGCTGACGAGGAGGACGCCAAGAAGTTCGAGGAAGAACGTCTTGAGAGAGCTTCCTTGTTTCGCCAGCGCGAACAGCAGCAAGAGCAATTCAGCGAGCGGATCTGGGATTCACCAGGCCTCGAGTATTTGCTCGGCCGTGAGTTGACAGCTGAGACGATCGAGGAATGGGGCATCGGCTTCAACGGAAATCGGGTGATGTTTCCTCTTTGTGATCCTCAAGGCCGGACCGTTGGCTTCACTGGCCGGGTCCTGGATGACTCCAAGCCCAAGTACAAGAACTCTCAGAACGACGCGATCTACCAGAAGGCCAACCTTGTCTTCGGTTTGCACAAGGCACGCGAGCGGATCATGGCCACCAGCCAGGTGGTCATCACCGAGGGCCAGTTCGACGTGGTCCGTCTCTGGCAAGAAGACGTGCGCAATGTGATCGCGGTGTCTGGTTCCTCCCTGACCAGGGGCATGATCGAGAACCTGGTCCGCACCACCCGCGTGACTCAGGTCGTCCTCTGCTTCGACGGAGATCTTGGCGGGCAGAAGGCCGCCGAACGTGCGATCAACGAACTGCAGGAGTTCGCCCTTCGTGGTGAGCTGGATCTGCGGATCCTGGTGATGCCTGACACCCTCGACCCCGCTGACTGCGCTGAGGTTTTCCCCTTCCTTCTTGAGGAGGCGGTCTCCTGGGTGGAGTACATGTTCGAGCGTGCGGTCGAGAAGATCGACCTGACTGACCCGTATGCGATCACCACCGCAGAGCGTGGAGTCAAGCGAATCCTCCAGATCCTCCCGAAAGGCGGACTTCGCGAGTGGGTGCAGCGCAGGGCTAAAGAGGTCCTGAAGGCCATCCCTGACGTGAAGCCGGCCAAGGTTCAGACCCAGAAGCAGATCGACAGGTGTTCCTGGGCTGAGCGTCGTGCGATCCGTCTCTATTTGATGGATCAGGGGTGCAGGCCTGCTCTTGCTGAGATCAGCTACACGGACCCGAGGATGCAGCAAGCCTGGAAGATCATCGAAGTCCTGGAGGGAATGGGGCAAGACCGGATGCTGCGTATGGCATTCGCTGCGGTGATCCAGAAGCTCGAGCGTGATCTCTCTGATGAGCTGTCTTCGCTGTGCAACCCGATCAAGGAGGTCGCCCGCGTGATCGAGGCGAACCCCGTGAATGAACTGGAGGGAGCGATGGCCGTCCTGCTTTCCGAATGCTGTTCGAGTTCGAACCCTGACCAAGACCGGTAGCCTATCCCATTCGAGGAGGACTCGTGCGGACCAAAATCTTCCACGCCATTGGCTGGATCTCTGCCCGTCACATGGCCCACTTCGATGCTCAGAAAGTTCTGACAGCCAAAATCGGCGCCTTTTTCATGAAGGCCGCTGATCCCACCTGTTTCGAGTACTACGAGGCAGTGATGGTCCAAGGGCCGGAGCTTCAAGAGTTGAAAGCGCTTGATGCTGCGCTCGACATCAAGGAGCTGGCCAAGGGCCAGGGGGGCTGGGCCAACCACCACGGGATTGGCCTCGACATGGTGTCCGGTGTGCTGATCGAGCAACACGGCTGGGACCCAGAAGATGTTCAGGACTTCGTGGACGACCTGACCGATGGCTTCTTCGCCTTCGGAGATACCGATTCCGACGAGCTCGACTGATGCAGCGCACGTTTTGCCTGGGCCTGTGGAATCCCGCAGGTGCCAAGACCACTGAATTCAAGACCAAAGAAGAGCGCGAAGCGGCTCGCAAAGCTGCCACCGACGCTGGCTACATCTGTTGGGAGGTGGGCGATGTCAACACTCGTTGACCACCAGATCAGGAACCTGGCCCGTTCGGCTGACGCGATCCAGCCCTACAGCGAGGAGCAACTCAACCCCGCCAGCTACAACCTCCGAATTGGAACCAAGGGAATCATCGAGACCCCCCGCGGGAGGCGAACTGTTGATCTGACCAATGGCTTCAAGGTCGTTCCCGGTGGCTGGATCCTCACTGATGTGGAGGAGTTGATCTCCATTCCTTCAGACGTCGAGGCACAGGTGATCCTTCGCAGTTCCGCCGCCAGGCGTGGATGGGACCACGCTCTCGCTGGCTATGTCGACCCCGGCTACGAAGGCCGGCTCACCCTCGAGTTCGTGAACTGCTTGAAGTACGAGCACCTGACCATTCAGACCGGGATGCAGATGGTGCAGCTCAAGCTCTCAGGGCTCGATGCTCTCCCTGAGCGCGACTACAGCCTCACTGGCAGGTACTCAGGAGCGACCGAAGTCGAGGACTGTAAGGATTCAACCCTTTGATTCTGAAAGTTGCATGAGATGGGCGTGGTGTTGTTGACACCGCGTCTTTTTTATTGCTACGTTCTGTTTGTTCGTGATCGTATCGTGATCACACCACATCCACTCAAAGCCATGAACAACCTTTTCTTTGTTTGTCTCCTTGGTATCTGGACGTTCGGATTCGGAGCCGGCATTGCTGCCGTCAGCAAGGTTGAGTCGAAAGCTCAGCTGATCGTCGACAGTCGCGTCGCCCAGTACTGCGAGGCAGGGCTCCTCGAGTTCTGCGATCGATGAGCGAACACCCAGTCGATTGTCGAGGTGTGCGGCTGAACCCCAATTGTCGGCGTTCGGAAAACATCTACGTCCAGATCGCCAAGCACCGGGCGAAGCAGGGCAAGACCACCAAGCAACTCATCCAGGACGTCCTGGACAACTGATCACTTTCTTCTTTTTCTTCAATGGCAACCGACTCACTTTCCTGCTGGCTTGATGCGGCAGGTCGCTTTCCACTACTCACCACTCCTCAGGTCATTCAGCTTTCTCGTTTGATCCAGGAACCAACGACACGTGAAAAAGTTCGCGTGCGAGCCATTGATCGTTTGATCTGCTGCAACCTCCGGTTGGTCGCAAAGATCTGGCGCTCGCAGTTCGCCTACGTGAAGCCAAGCGAGGCTCGTGTGACCGATCTGCTTCAAGAAGGAACGATTGGTCTCCGTCGTGCTGCTGAGAAGTACGACTATCGGACCGGCTACACCTTTGCGACCTACGCCATCAACTGGATCCGCAAGGAGATGTTCGCCTATCTGCGCGACCGCGACCGCAACATCCGCATCAGCGCTGACTGCTTCGCTGTTGTGAACACTGCTCGCAAGTTCGTCAGTCATGAACTGGCTCGCACAGGTCAGCGTCCCTCTATGGAGGCCATCGCCGCCAAGGTGAAGAAGCCCTTGAACACAGTCGACTTCTTCTTTGAGCGCTACCTCACCACCAGCAACAGCAGCTTGAACCGACCAACCGTCGTCAAGGGCGATGACGTTGGCCAGTTGCAGGACATCATCATGGGCCGTGCTGACTACGACCTGGAGATGGACGCAAAGGGCGAGAAGCTCCGCCAGATCCTCGAGATCCTGATGGATTCCGCAGGGTTTGAGGACAAAGACAGGGCGCTGGTTATTGCCCGCAACTGCCAAGGCGAAAACCCCCGCACCTATGCCTCCATCGGTCGCGATTGGGGTATGAACCCGGCTTATGCAAGGAACCACCACGAACGTTTGATCAAGCGCTTGACCAAGGCGGCTGCAGCCTCGGATATGTGCATGACTCGTATCTTGGAGAAGGTCTAACAACGACCTGTTCTAGTTCTTACACTGATTTCTTTTCATGGCTTCTATCTCCATCGCTGGCAAAGTCACTCGCGCTCCTGAGATCAAGTTCTTCGACTCAGGTTCACAGCTGTGCACCTTCAGCGTTATCGACAAGGAGTACGTCCGCCCCGCTAAGGGGCAGGACGAAGCTGCTGGCCAGTTCTATGACGTTCAGGTCTGGGGCAAGTACGCCGAGATCATCAGTGATCGAGTCGTCAAAGGGTCACGCGTTGCTGTTCACGGCAAGGCCGTCTGGGAGGAGTACACGAACAAGTCGGGAGAGAAACGCAAGGTTCTCCGCGTCAACGATCCCAACGTGACCTTCCTCGACAACAAGGAAGAGGCCGAAGCCCTCAAGGCTGCAGCTGGTGGCGGTGGCTCGTTCGGAGCACCGTCTACCGAAGAGATTCCTTTCTGATCAACCTGTACGAGTTAGAACACGGACACCCCTCATGATCGACGAGTGCACCCTTCAACATCTCGGCGGCTGTCTTGGAGCAGTCGCCTTTGATGACCAACCCCGCGTCACCCCCGGCCGAGTTCGTCCCTTTATCTGGGCCTACTTACTGCTCCGCGGCGCTGTCCGCAGACACGAGGTCGTTGGTGCACTCAGCGGTCACGTTCGCGACGAAGACATCCGGGTCGAGGACGACCCCCTTGATCGCTCAACGCTGGAAGTAACTGTCGACGACTGCCTGGCCAACTTGGTTCTGGCGAAT
The DNA here is from genome assembly GCF_014279555.1 of Synechococcus sp. SYN20. Lineage (NCBI taxonomy): Bacteria > Bacillati > Cyanobacteriota > Cyanophyceae > Synechococcales > Synechococcaceae > Synechococcus > Synechococcus sp. SYN20. The sequence goes on from NZ_CP047959.1 coordinate 1,264,691, forward strand.
GTCCTCCGCTTCAACGGCGATCTTTACGTTCTCAAGCCGGAAGCTCTCGCCAGAACGGTTTCCCTGGTCACTCAGCTCGACGCTCAGCTTCCAGATCACCTGCTCCACGACCTAGCTGGTCGATGAGCAAGAAGACCGAACAGCAGCGCCTCGAAATGCCTGCCCATCCCATGCCTGTCTTCAGGCGCAACCAAGACGTGAAGGTCTTTATGGGTGCCGGTTGGGCCAAGGGCACTGTCAATCAGTCAGATCGCGACGGCTGCACGGTTTATCTGTCTCAGCTCCGAAAAACCACCCGCGTCCGTGATGCGCGGAACATCATTTCTCTCTGAACCATGAACAACGCACGCCGCGATGCTGAATGGTTGGCCTTCAACCGCCCTTCTGCAAGCCCTGCCCCCACTCCCACCCGCTCAGCGATCGTCAGCACCTGCAACGACATCCGCGATTTGCTGCTTGAGAAGAATCAGAAGTACGGGGATTCGGCTCTCAACCCCCAGCGCGTTTTCTCAGGCGCAGACCCCATCGAACAGATCAAGGTCCGCATCGACGACAAGCTCTCCAGGATCCAGACCACCGGATTCTCCGCCGCCGATGAAGACACACTCCAAGACCTCATTGGTTACTTGGTCCTTCTGAAGATTGCCCTCTCGAGATCCCCCGAGCCCATGGACCTCACCCGCACCCGCGAGCAGCTCCAGGACATGGTCGCGATGACCTTTGCTTCTGACTCGGCTCCAACCATCGATGAAGCATTCGACCAGGACGAGGCTGAGTTCTTGGCGATGGGGGAAAAGTTCCGCATTCCCTCTTCCGTGATCCCTGGTCCGGACTGTGAAACCTATGTCCCTTTTGAAATGCGTCCGGAGGATATGTGGGAGGAGTATCAGGAGGACGTCTGGGAAGCAGAGCGCTCGCACTTCGCCGGCAACTACGCCGGTCCGCTGTACGCCCCGCACCCTGAGATCAAGAAGGACCTCAGCAAGTTTGAGCCCCACGAGATCTATGAAACTCACTACGTGGACGGCGCGATCCTCGGAACACAGAAGAACGGAGACGTCCGGATCCTTGGGACCTACAACCTCTACGACGAGATCAAGAAGGCTTCTCCGCTTGATCTGTAGCTGTACGAGTTAGAACAGGGATCGGAAGCCTCGGCTATTGCCGGGGCTTTTTTCATGGCTGAGATCAACTTTCGGCTCGACATGCCTTTGAAGTCCAAGGCAAGGCCAAGACTTGGCAAGGGTCGAGCATTCCTTCCAGCGGATTACAGGGAATGGAAGAACGCCACGCGTGATCACTTGAAGCAGTACTGGGTCGACTTCGATCTCGAGACCCTCGAGCAATTTGAACTGCATGTTGAGGCTCATGGGCCTGGTCGCTGTGATGCCGACAATTTGATTGGAGCCCTGTTGGACGCTGGGCTTCCATGCAAGAAGACGGGATGGCGTGGTGCTTGGAAAGACGATCGCGTCACCGTGATTCCTTACATCAGTTTTCGCTGGATCAGAGACAAGGAGCAGTACTGGGACATTCGAATTGTCCTGTTAAGCGATAAACGCATAAGTAAGGACTGATCCCCCAGATGGGGGAGATGTTGTTGCTTGTCAATCCCCCAAATGGGGGAGTGAAACCAAAGCGATGAGAACCATTCCCACGACTGGGATCCCCGTTTTAGTGAGAACTATCTGAGTCTGTATCTTCCTATACCAAATCTGTGTGTAAAAGGTTCGAACACCTATTGACACCACGTCGACGAGGAGAGACAGTATGTACACGAGGGCACAAGCTCCCACCCAAACCCAAGTCTCTGAAACCCATGTTCGATCTAGCACTGCTTGTCATGACCGATGCGAGAGGGATTGAGCGCATCGAAGCAGAAACCTTCGAGATGCCAGCCATGGCACTCCGGCCAGACCAAACAGAAGCGACTCAGATCCTGTTTCTCGAAATGGGCTCTGACACCATCGAAAACGTTGCTTTGCTCCACGCTGGGCAGCCCTTCATCGCAATGCCTGACGGCAGTTTCACTCCGAACGTTGTCGAGTTCATGCCTTTGATGGAGCCAATTGAGATCTCCTCCTCAGCCTTGAACCACACGTGGGTTCTTGATTGCGTTCCCACGCTCAACATCGAAGCCGTGAACATTGACCCCGATGAGCTTGAGACCTCGGTGGACTACTTGGCCGGCCAGATCGTGGATGAGGTGATCGTCAACCGCCGAAGCTTTAACCACGAGATGGTCAAGCGTGGGTTGCTTCAAGCGGAGTTCTCCTCTTTCGACTCGACACGGCAAGCAATGGAGGCTCTTGTTCACCGCTCGTAGCTTGTTTTTGACACCACGTCTGTCAGAGGCTCATGCAGCTCGAGGGATTAGCTCCAAACGCACCAAGGGTCGCGTTCTATCAACCAGACCCCGACTACAGAAGGACCGAGGGACTCAGTCAGTCAGCCATGAAGGAGCTGCTGAAGTCCCCGGCTCACTACATGTCCGCCTATGGCCCCAATGCTGAACCGCGGTTTGCAACTGCGGCGATGACTTGGGGACTGGCTCTCCATGCACGGGTCCTCGAACCCGAGAAATTTGACAATCTCTTCTACGACCGGAGCAGCAAGGCCAAGGAGCCAACGGTCCAGGAGCTGAAGGACATGCTCGACGAGTCGCAGGTCGAGTATCCAAAGAGCGCCAAGAAGGCCGACCTTGAGTTGCTGCTCTGGCCTGAGGGCAAGAAGAAGGACAGCAGGACCTCGATGGATCCGACCGACTTCGGGAACGTCATCCGCGCAGCTGAAACGCTTCGCACCCACGACATCACTGGTGAGTGGTTTTGCCCTGGCAATGAGGGATATCGGGAGTTCAACGAAGTTTCGGCCTACATCAAGAACGAAAACGGTCAGACCCTGAAAGGTCGGTTCGATCGTTTGCTGCTGGATGAGGCGGGCAAAAAGGTCACGATCCTCGATCTCAAGACAACCCAGTCCGCTGAGTTGAAGGACTTCCAAAAGTCCTGCGTCAACTTCTCCTACGACCTTCAAGCCGCCTGGTACACGAACCTCGCGCAGCGTTGCTGGCCAGGCTTCGAGGTCGAGTTCTTGTTCTGCGCGATCGAGAAAAAGCCTCCGTTTGGTATCAGCGTTTTCCGCGCTTCTCCAAACTTGATCCTGAACGGGCAAAAAAAGATGGCGAAGGCTTTGGACCTATTCGCTCAATGCCAAGCCCTGGACTACTGGCCTGCCTATGACCCAATTGTTCACGATCTGGACCTTCCTGGTTGGGGCCTATACAGTCCTGAGGATCAGTCCTTCTAGTGACTTTGCCCAAAGGCAGGCCTACTACCAGCACCGAGCGGATGCGGCTTAAAAAGCTGCGTGACAAGGGCGAAGCTGCGCCCGTCAAGACCTGCTCGGTCTGCGGCCAGCGGCTGAAGAAAGGCGCGGGTGCTAACCGTGCCTACGACATGGGCCTTTGCTACACCCACTGGAGGCAGACCCCAGAAGGCAAGGCAGTCAGAAGAGCGAAGCAGATCAAGAGTGAGGTCTGGGGAATTTGGTACTACGGAGGAGAGCCGGCGGAGGGTTTCGCCAGCCTTCGCAAAGCGTTGACAGCATCAGTCCAGGTTGGTGCTGAGAACCACCCGGTCTTTGTGGTTTGGAGTGATGGCCGGGTGACCGTGCACTTCGCATTGACTCACCGAGCCTCGAGAGGCCTGGTCCCTGAGGAGGGTGACGAGATCGTGGACGGCTTTGAAGAGTTCAAAGAGCAAGTCCCCCAGAACCTCAAGACCTGGTTCTAAGTCGAACAGGGCCTCGTAGCTTGTGCCACACCGCACTGCTCCGACATGTTCGTGGTCATCGCAACCATCCGAGGCAAGAGGCCAGACATCTATGGCCCGTTTTCCTCGCCCCTGCAAGCAGCCGACTGGGCGCAGGAGCATTTCGAGGAAACTCAGCAGGCCTGTGAAATCCGGCCCCTGACCACCGCCATCGTCTACGGCGAAGAGGGTCTGTGATGCAGCGCGATATTCACACCGCTTCACTGATCTCGGTCACGCCTCACGCCGAGAAGCAGATCGCCTACTGCGCACGTGTCAGCAGCAAGAACCAGGAGAACGAATCGATCGCTGGTCTGCTCCGCTTCTGTATGCGTGAGGGGCACTTCTCGATTTTCGAGCAGGCTCACATGACGGTTCAGATCGAGACCACACCCGAGATCTCACGTCAGATCCTTCGCCACCACGACATGCGCTTCCAGGAATTTTCCCAGCGCTACCAGGACGTGTCCGAGCTTGGTGGCTGGGTGGTCCCGAACCTTCGCCGCCAAGACGACAAGAACAGGCAGTCATCCCATGACGACTTGGACCCTGAGTTCAAGCACTTGATGGAACGCAAGATCGAGACCCTTTATGGGCAAGCCTTCGATCTCTATGAGTACATGCTCAGCCAGGGCGTGGCCAAGGAGACAGCTCGTTCAATCCTGCCGATCGGCGGCACACGCACGAAGCTCTACGCGACAACCAATCTGCGCACCTGGATCTTCTATCTGAAGAACCGGACTCATGAGTCGACGCAACTCGAGCATCGCCTGGTGGCCAATGCCATCAAGGACATCTTCGAGGTGCAGTTCCCGACGATCTTCGAGGCCGCTTTCGGATGACCACGCTCTACGCCCTGGGGATCGGCTTCGTCTGCTGGTCTTTTTTCTCTTTCTTCCTGTTCGGGTTCTTATCGTGACACCAATCAGCTATTCGTTCGCGTTCATCTTGTCGGCCTTCATGGCTTTCGGTCTCGGCCTTTTTGTCCTCGCCCTGCTCTCCCCGTTTGGCTATGACCGCTGAATCTCAATCCAGCTTCTGGGTCAACCTGTTCAAGCGTCGGCCAGACCTGAAACCTCCGGGCTACGAAGAGACGGTCAGGGCCATGGGCTACGAGACCAAACCACCACTCGTAGCTTCCACAGAGGACGAATGTTCTATCGAGTTCTGAGATGACCAAGAGCCACCAGACCCAGATCAAGCTCACCCGCGAGGACATCCTCGGCATCATCGACGCTCTCCGATGCCAGGAGATCACCGGAGGAGCCGACGCCATCAACGGCTGGGACCCTGAACGATTCCTCAAGCGCCTCGACCGAGCACTTGACCGCCTCCCATAAGGGGGGCTTTTTTTTGTTCGGAAGCCTCAGGTGCAACTGGGAGTGATTCCCAACAGCACGAGATTCATGGCCGTTTACGACCACAACCAAGGCTTCGATACGAGCGGGAGATCCAGAGAGAGCCCCGAGGCCTATGGCTATTTCGTCACCTACATGGAGCTGGGCAGGAGCCGTTCCTATGGAAAGGTCGGCGAAATCGTCAGCACAACTGAAGGCAATATCCGCAAGTTCGCCAAGAAGTACAACTGGCGCGAACGCTGCGCCCAGTACGACGCCGATCAGGTGCGGGCCAACTTCGCCGACGCCAAAGCCGAGAGCCAGAAGAAGCACAAGGCTGCGATCAAGCGCTTCCGCGACGAGCAGATGAACCGCGCCCAGGGCATGGGCGATCTGGCCGATTTGATGATGGAGCTCACCGCCGAGAAGCTGATGGCGATGAGGGCTGCAGGCGAGCTGCCCAGCGAACAGAGCATCAGCAACCTGGCCAAGACCGTCGCCTCACTGGCTGACATGGCGATGAATCTCCAGGCCACCGGCCTCGGGATCGATGAACTGGTCGACACCCTGGAGACGGAGCTAGGGGAGTGAAGAAGGGACTCGGAACGAAGTTCCTGCGCAAGGGCAGCAGGGATCAACCGCTTGTCGCCGATGCTCGCGAGAAGAAACTCAAGACCACGGGAGCAAGCGTCACCAACCTCACCTTCAAGGAGTACATCCAGGTGGTGATGCCTTCGTTTCAGTTTTATCAGTGGAACGAGATCCTGATTGACCGCCTCCAGGAGGTGGCCGACGGGAAGATGAACCGGCTGCTGGTCCAGTGCCCTCCTCGCCACGGCAAGTCAGAGCTGGCAAAGCTTTTCGCGGGCTACTACCTGCTGAGGTATCAGAACCGATTCGTCGGCGTGTCCTCTTATTCGATGGACTTGGCTTCCACCTTCTCGCGTGCATCGAGGGCCTACTACGGAGACGCTGGTGGCAAGTTCAACCCTGCCTCTCAGTCCGTTCAGTTCTGGGAGACAGAGAAGAAAGGCGGCTGCTGGGCTGCAGGTTCAGGCGGCTCCATCACCGGCAAGGGCGCTCACCTGGCGATCCTTGATGACCCGGTGAAAGGCAGAGAGGAAGCGGAATCACCGGCTTACATCCGCAAGCTGCATGACTGGTATAAATCCACCCTCAGAACCAGGATCAACCCTGAAGGTGGCGCCATCGTGATCATCCAGACCCGTTGGTCGATGACCGATGCGATCGGCCTGGTGATGGATCTCGAGGAGAGCGCACCCTCTGAGTTCAGGGAGGGCTGGCACATGGTCGACTTTCCCGCTGAGTATGAGGAATGGGACTACCGGCCACACATCCCTGAGTGCATCACCGTCGAGGAGGACTTCCGGACGACCAAGGGCGAAGCACTCTGCCCTGAGCGCTACAACGAGCAGGCCCTGGGCCAGATCAAGGCATCGATCGGGAGCCGGGAGTACGGCTCGCTGTATCAGCAGAACCCGCAAGCAACCGACGCTGCAATCTTCAAGCCGAGCTGGTGGCAGTTCCGCGAGATGGATCCAGACGTGGCGAAGTGGCAGCGGATCATCCTTTCGGTTGACTGCGCCTTCACCGCCACAGCCAACAGCGACTTCGTGTCAATCGCCACCCTTGGTCAGCGCGAAGACGGCAGCTACGACGTGATCGATGTGATCAACGAGCGGCTGGATGTAGTCGACACCATGGCCGCCATCCGCGGAGCCGTGAACCGATGGAGGCCGTCTGCAGTTCTGATCGAAGCGGCAGCCAATGGCCACGCGGTGATCCAGATGATGAAGAAGAAGATCCCGAACATCATCCCGATCAAGCCCGACAAGTCAAAGATCGCCAGAGCTTCAGGCGCTGCTCCAATGATCGAGGCGGGAATGGTGTTCATGCCAATCACAGCTCACTGGCTGCGCTTTGTGCTCGATCAGTTCGCTGTTTTTCCCGTGGGCCGTAACGATGACTGCGTGGACAGCATCACCCAGGGCCTGAACTGGATGCGGGACCGGGAGCCAATGCGTCAGATCACCGCCACCTGGGGCCGGTCAAACCACGCCCGCACCGTGCTTCCTCCGGACCTTCAAACAAGGCAAGGGATCGGCTGGGCTTAACCTTCTAAGTTATCAGTGTTCGTATCACGACTGGTAGCTTGTCACAACTCTTAGTGGCATCTATGGGCGTGCGACCCCTTGGCTTCAAGCTCTCCAAGGCTCAGGCCCTTAAGGCACAGGAGAACATGAACCTGGCTCGCCGTGAGGCCTGGCGCTTCCAGCGTCGGACCGACATGACCTACGACGACCTGGAATCGGTTGCCTTCATCGGCCTGATGAAGGCCTGCTTCAAGTTCGACGTTGGCAGGGGCTGGAAGTTCTCCACCTATGCGGTGCCTGTGATCCGCGGGGAATTGCTGCACTACGTGCGCGATCACTCCTATTTGCTGAGGCTCTCTCACCGGATGCGTGAGAACTGGGTCAAGGGCAGGCGCTTCCTTGATCGAGGTCACACCGATCAGCAGGTCGCCGATGAGCTGAAGATCAAGCTCGCTGAGTGGCTCGACACCCGTCAGGCCTGCAGCGGTGCACCTCTTGAACTCAAGGAGAGCCTCCATGTTGCTGACAAGTCTTTGGAAGCCAAGGAGGACGACAGGCTCAGCCGCCTCGAGCTGGCCGTTCAGAAGTCCTGGTCACGAATGGGAGAGGTCTTCGCCAAGAACCTCGCTGCTCACTACCGTTTCGACCACCTGCTGAAGCCACACGCCGCAGACACCTTCGTCTCCAACTCCCTGGCCATTTACGACGGCCGGGATATTTGCTGGATGGACTACGGCTGCACGCCTGAAGCATCCCGCCCTACCTACGGGATCCAATCCGCCAGCGCCCAGGTGGATGACGCCGGGATCTTCGTGATCGAATCGCAGGATCTGGGCAACGGCAGAGAGCAGCGTTCTCTCTTTGAGGACTACCTGTAAGAGTTCGAACAGACAAGGGTAGCTTGTTCTGTCTCCAATCGCGGCCCTTATGGAGCCACTTTTCACCATCACGTCTTGGTCTCAAGGTCTCGCCCTCTATGGCGGGGCCTTTGCAGTGGGCGCCCTCTTCGCGGGAATTGCCATCGGCCTCGACACCTTGTCCAACCCTCGCCGCTGATTTATGGCTGCCTCTTCTAACCACCTCAAGCGATTGCACTCCCTGTTGCAGTCGGGCTTGTACGCAACAAAAGGGCTCGCTTTCGATGCTCTTGCCCTCGAATTCCCCGAGGTCATGGATGGCTATGGCACCCCGATGTCTGCCGAACAGAACACCCTTGCTAAGTACCGCAAGGCCTATCCCGAGGAATTCACCCCACGCCCTGGCGCTGGTGGTGAGCGCGACGATCCCGACTATCTAGACCAGCTCTTCCTCGATTCGATTGCTGAGGAGGTCGAGCACCCGCCCAGTCCTGTCGCTGAATGGACTCTTGAGGAGAAGCTCGATGCAGCTGACCTTGAGATCCAGGTTCAGAACGTCAGGTTGGCCAAGCAGCTCCAAGGACAGCGCGACAAGAACCGCATCGAGGCCAAGTCCTTCCGTGAGCACGCCCGCGTCGAAAACGCGATCGAGGCCTATGCCCGCGAGCTAACTGCAGCCGCCAAGGTGATGCAGGAGTACATGCCGGACTACACGGTCCGCACTGGCCCCCATGACTCTGACTCTGCCGTTGGCCTTGTTCACCTCAGCGACCTCCATTTCAACGAGCTGATCGACCAGGTCGACAATCACTACGACTTCGAAATCGCTGCCAAGCGCCTCCAGAAGCTCGCCTCTGTGGTCAAGTTGCAGGCCAAGGTCTTTGGCATCGAGAAGATCGTGATCTGCTTCGGCGGTGATCTGCTGAATTCAGATCGTCGCCTCGACGAACTCCTCTCCATGTCCACCAATCGGGCACGGGCAACCATCCTTGCGGTGCACATCCTGCGCCAGTTCGTGATGGATCTCCGCGAGGAGTTCTTTGTCGACTGCTTCGGGATCACCGGTAACGAAGGCAGGGCCAAGCAGGAACTCGGTTGGGGCGACCTCGCTGTCACCGACAACTACGACGCGATGATCTACGACATCCTCGGGTTTGTGATGGCCGGCGATAGAGGTCTTCGCTTCCACTCCCTGAAGGGCAACGAGCAGGTGTTCCAAGTCCACCAGGAGACCATCCTTCTGATCCATGGTCACCAGGTGAACGCCGACGATCAAAAGAAGGTCCAGGCGATCATCGGCCAGAAGTCAGCCTCCATTGGCCAGCGGATCACCCACATCCTGTGCGGACACATCCACGCTTCGAGGATTGGTGACTACATCAGCCGCAACGCTTCACTCGCTGGGGCTAACGCTTACAGCGGCCAAGCACTGCAGCTGGCTTCCAAGGCAGCTCAGAACTTTCACGTGGTCGACGCCGCTCACGGCGGGAGCATGTTCGGGCTGAAGGTTGATCTCCAGAACGTCGTGGGCATCGAGGGTTATCACATCATCGAAGAGCTCGAGGCCTACAACGCCAAGAGCCATGACAAGGCCCACCGCTCGACTCATCAGATCCAGCCGATTGTTGTTGTGATCTGATCCTGTTCGACTTGGAACAAGCAAGACACCAGGAGGCCTTCGGGCCTCTTTTTTGTGTCTGTTCGGAATCGAACAGGGACTCGTAGCTTGTCCTGTCGACGCATCTCACACCATGAAACGCACCTCAATCGGGCACGGCAGGCGCAAGCGCGGCTCCTACGGCAGGGGCAAGAAAAAGTACCGCGGCCAAGGACGTCGCTGATCTCTGAAAACCCCTCTCTTCACTTCCATGACTGCTCCCGGACAACGCACCAAAAAGGACTGCAGTTGCCCTCCCTCTTGCGCCTACTGCGCACAGACCGGCACCTGTACTTGCCCTGATGATCACGCCCCAGTCACTGAGCTCACTTTCGAGAGGAAGTTCGAGCGCTTCTGCGAGGAAAACGAAGGCGCCATCGAGTGCCGCATTTATGAGGACTGACCCATGAGCACTGAATTCACTCAAGACCCTTATGGGTATGAGGGCGTCGATGTCTACACATTTGACGTCAACTTCGACAAGAAGCTCGGCTTCGACGTCTCGGAATCCTCTTCTGCTTCGCAGACGCGACTCGACGGTGAATGGTTCGTCCTAGCCACGCCCGACGAGATCTTCGGCCCGTATGCCACGAAGGCAGAGGCTGAAGCCCTGCTCACAAAAGACCGCTTCAACTCTGACGAGTCGATGGTCTTTCAGCTCTCCTACCCCTGACGCCCATGTTCAAGCTCTACGCCATCGTCAACTACCAGACGTGCGGCTGGTGCAAGAAGTTCCGCCCGGTTTTGCAAAGCAACACCAGGGCCATGAACCCACGCAGCCAGGCCATGGTCGAGGAGGTTGATCTCTCGACACCAGCAGGTAAAGCCAAAGCATCCGAGCTGGGCTTCTCCGGAGGCATCCCTTGCTTGATCGCCACCAAGGGCGAAACACAGGTCTACAACAAGCCTGGCTATCAGGACGGCAAGGCATTCGCGCAGACCTTGTTCACCCTCTTCTCCACTTACGTCTAACCAGTACTGGTTCGAACACGTACACCGCCTCGGCCTAGCCGGGGCTTTCTTTTCCCAATTCCTTATCCCACCCGATGCAGATCGTTCTTATTTCAGCTCCAGACCGTTGCGAGCCATGCCGGGACATGGATGCGCGTATTCAGGAAGTTCTCGAACTCAAGCCCCTCACATCCGCTGGAATTCGCATCATCCACGCTGATCGTCAGGAAGCTGAGGCCGCTAAGTACAACGCCAAGGTCATCCCAACAATCCTTCTCGTAAACGAGGGAGAGGAGCTTTTCCGCGCCGAGGGCCGGATCACCTCTGTTTTGTTTGAGACCTTGGTCGATGCCGTCCTTTTGGGCACCTATGACCCCGAGGAATTCCGCGAGCACGCACCCTCGGGAAATGTGGTCTTCTATCGCACCTACAGCCGCCGCACCGAAAGCGATCAGCGCGAGACTTTCAAGGAAGCCATCCATCGCGTCGCCAAGGACATCAAGGAGCTTGGCCAGTTCACAGAAGATGAGGAAGCCCTTGTCCTGAAGCAGGCTTTGGGGCAGCACGCTCTCCCTTCAGGCCGTTGGCTTTGGGTTGGTGGCACCCAATGGATCAAGCAACAGGAGAATTTCTCCGGCGCCTACAACTGCACGAGCACCAACGTCGACAGCCTTGAAGCTTTCGGCCTGATGATGGAGCTCGCGATGATGGGCTCAGGCACAGGCGCCATCCTCGAGAAGGACATGGTGGCCAAGCTTCCCAAGATCCTGAACCGCCTCAAGATCACGAAGGTCACAGAGCTGGGCACAGATGGTGGTGACGCCGAAACCCGGATGATCGGGAAGTTCAACGAAGCAAGCGCACGAATCATCGTTGGCGACTCCCGCAAGGGATGGGTCTCTGCTTATCAGCGACTGATCGAACTGGCCTACGACCCGAATCTCAGAGCCAGGCTGAACAAGGACGGCAACGACTGCCTCAAGGTGATCATCGATCTCTCTCAGGTTCGCCCCGCTGGCCGCAAGCTCAAAGGCTTTGGCGGAACATCCAACCCCGTCAAGTTGGGCGACATGTTCAAGAAGGTGGCCTCGCTGCTCTCCCAGGCCCAGGGCCGCAAGCTCTCAGCCGTTGAGTGTTGCCTGCTGATCGATGAAGCGGCTGCCTGCATCGTGGCCGGCAATATCCGCAGGTCTGCAGGGATGCGTCAGTTCTCCTGGGATGACCTGGAGGCCAAGGACGCCAAAGACAACCTGTACACGCAGGACGCCAAGGGCAACTGGAAGGTGGACCCGATCAAGGAAAACCTGCGCATGGCGAATCACACCCGCTGCGCTCACACCAAACCAAGCCTCGAGGACGTCAAGGCTGCGGTGACCAAGCAGTTCTTCTCAGGAGAAGGCGCCATCCAGTACGTGCCCGAGGCCATCGCCAGGTCTTCCGCTGATCTCTTCGAGACACGCGACGACATGGAGGCATTCATGGAGATGTACGAGCAGGGCTATGGCAAGGACTTTCTCTGCTCCCTGATCGATGTCGAACGCCCCGACATGCACAAGGAAGAGAAGGAAGAAGAGTTGACCGATCGCTTGCAGCGCTATGGACTCAACCCTTGCGGTGAGATCCTTGGCCACGACTTCCACTGCAACCTGGCCGAGGTGCACCTCAACACCATCGACCCCCGCAACATCGACGCCCAGATCGAGGCCTTCCAAGCCGCAGGCCTACAGGTCGCAGCTCTTCTCCATCACGAGTTCGCCGTCGACCGTTATGCCTACAGCCGGATGATGGACCCCATCGTTGGCGTCAGTTTCACCGGCCTGTTCGATTTCTTCGTGCACGCCTTTGGTGAGCCTTGGCTCGCCTGGATGATGGCTGGCCGCCCCAATACTCAGGAGGGCTATGAGTTCATCGAGAAAGAGAAGGGCTATCTCGGCATCTGGCGCCGTGCTGTTCACACCACGGTCAAGGAGTACTGCGAGCGTCATGACCTGAAGGTGCCTAACCGCACGACAACAGTTCAGCCCGCAGGCACAAAGAGCCTCCTTACAGGAGCCTCCTCTGGCTGGCACCCTCCCAAAGCGCAGCGTTTCATCCGCCGGATCACTGTTGGGGCAAACGATCCCGTCGCCTTGGCTGCAATGGAGTACGGCTTCTCGGTGATTCCAGCTCAGAGCGCACGCGATGAGGAGGGCAACCTGCTCGACGACATCAACGATCCACGCTCGACCGAGTGGCTGATTGAGATCCCGACTGAGGTTTCATGGGCCAACATCCCAGGCGTTGATCAGCACGATCTGTCTCAGCTGTCAGCCGCGGCCCAGTTCGGTCTGTACATGTCAGTTCAGACCCACTACACCGAGCACAACACCTCAGCCACCATCGAGTTCCGTGAGCACGAGATCGACCAGCTGGCCGAACTCATCCATGGCCACATGGGCAAGGGCTACATCAGCGCCGCTTTGCTTGCGCGGTTTGACGCCAATGCCACCTTCCCCCGTCTTCCCTTTGAACCGATCAGCAAAGAGGTGTACGACGAGATGGTTGAGCGCGTCTCGATCCGTGGTGAGGGCTGCGAGGACTTCCACCAGGCCCTGGCCAAGCACGACAGCGCTGACTTCGAGCTGACAACCTCAGCTGCTTGCACGTCAGCCGCCTGCATCGCATCAGCGGACAGGGCAGAAGCAGAAGGCAAGGTTTGAAGCTGTTCTAGTTCGAACAGGGACTCGTAGTTTGTAGGGCTCGCGCAGGCGGGCCCTTTTTCTTTCCTATTCATTCATGAAAGCTCTTCTCCTTGTATCTGCTGGTTTGCTGCTTGGAGCACCTGCCATGGCTCTTGAAGTCGGTGTCCGTCACAGCCACGGATCCTCCTATTCCACCTTCGAAGGCCGCAGCGTCACCGACTCCCACGTCAATGGATCTGTGACTGAGCACTCCGTCTCTGGTGGTGGTGCTCGTTTGTTTGGTGGTTCAGGTGGTTTCCGCACCGTGACTGAGAACTACGGCTCAACAACGAACACTCGCGAACGTTTCTCTGGTGGTGCCAATAGCGGCTTCACCGAGTCCGCCACCTTCTCTCGCTGAGAAGCGCTGATCTGATTTCTGACCTCTTTCCTTTCTGAACCATGCACCGCTTTGCTCTTCCTTTGTTGCTCGGCCTTTCCGCTATTGGTGCGCCAGCTTTTGCTGGTGGCTCGGCACAGCAGAACTCCGTCAACAACCAGAACAACAGCGGCATGGTCAACCAGAGCCCAATAGGCGGGGTCAACCACAACACTCAGATCAACAACAACTCGATCAGTGAGTACAGCTTCGGGCCTGGGATCAACTGCCCAACTCCTGGGCTTGCCTTCTCCTCCTCTTATGCAGGCGGGAGTGGTGGTTTCGATGGCTATTCAGCTTCTGTGTCCTATGTGATGCCGCTTGGTGGCTCCATTGGCAGAGCTTGCAAGGAACTCGCCGTTGAGATCGCCAGGCAAAGGCAGCTCGACACCCAGGTCACGATGATCCACCAATGCGCAGGCTTTGCGGCTCAGGGCATTCAGATCGACGTTGCATCCTTTCCAGAGTTCAGCGTTTGCAGCGCTGTGCAGGTCAACGGGAACTCTGCTGTCAACTAGCTGTTCGAGTTAGAACAGCAACAGGGAGCAGAAGGCACAGCCTCGGAGCCGGGTCTGCTCACACCCCCTGTCAATCCCCGGATGCTCTCTTCGCATGGCTCCATGCCTACCGCAGCTCTTCTCCTCTTCTTCTCTCTCTTGGCCCCAGCAGCTACACCGTCTCGCCTCGATCAGGCCCTCTCATCGATCGGCCCAGCAACGACCATCCAGGTCACGGTCAACCCTGAGCCAACTTCAACCCTTCGCTCAGTGCTTGCACCGCTGGCTGATCTCGTGGCCAAAGGTGAGTCCACAACCATGGGCGGATACAACGCCGCGAACCGTGGGCGTGCTTCTGACCTTGGACGCGATGGCTTGAGCGCTGTCTTTGGCGGGCGTGACTGTAGTGAGATCACCATCGGTGAAATCCTCCTGGCTCAGGGCCAGAGGCGTCTTCATGCGGCAGGCCGCTATCAAATCATCGGGATCACCATGCCCATGGCTGTGCGTTCTGCAGGGCTATCAGGTGCCGACATGTTCAGTCCTGAGAATCAGGATCGTCTGTTCCTGGCTCTGCTGAAGAACAAGCGTCCGCTGGTGTGGCTCTACATCAACGGGTTGTCAGGCAATGGCCTAGGCGCTGCTGATGCGATGTCTCGTGAGTGGTCCTCGATCGCTTACTGGGATGGCCGCTCTTACTACGGCGGAGGAGATCGCGCCCACGTTTCGCGTGAAGAGATCCTATCTGAGTTGGAACAGACGCGAGAGCGTATGCGAAGCCATACACAACACCCGTAGTTTGTATCACCCCGAACTACCCCCGACTTCTTCCCCCTCTTTTCTATGAACCGTTTCGCACTCCTTGCTGCATCTGCTGGAACCGGCGCTGCCCTCAGCCTCGCCATGGCTGTGACCCAGCCAGCTAAGGCCGGAGGCCACATCAATGGCTACGAAGTCTCCTACCTCTACGACTCCGGCAGCTACGGAACCACCGACACCATTCACGTTTATGGCCCCTCGGGCCTCGAAAAAATTCAGGTCCGTTGTGCCCCCTTCGATTGGAGCAGCTACGGCGCCAACACCGAAGCCTTTGCTGCTTCGATCGCACGTGCTTGGTGCTTCTGATGGATCCTCAAACCATTCAGAACTGGCCCCTTTGGGACATCATCCAGCTCTCTCGCGACGTCGCTGAAGCCCGTGGCGACACTCACATCCTTGTTCAAGTTGAAGAAACAGAGGATCTCCTCCTCCGCCTCGAGCTCCTCTACACCGACGTCCCCGCTCATGAACGCTGAAATCCGCGAACCATGGCTCGCCACCCTCTGCGAGTGGTTCCAATCCGCTGACCAGAGCACGATGCTCCGCTACCCGATCAAGCGTGATGAGTACAGCCAGGCACGCCAAACCTGTTCACACCTCGAGCGCTGCTTCTCCTATCCCTCTGTCCTATCTGAGTTCGAACCATGACTTGCTATTCACCTTTCACTTCCTGGTTTGACCGCTGCGTCGGGTCCTGGAACTCCGATCGCTCTTATCGCTACTTCACGCCCAAGGGCACCATCCCTCAGCTGATCAAGACCCGCTTCGTCACCACCCACACCGGCACCTGCAAGTACGAGGTGGCCTGGTCCTCCGACATGGTCGACCTAAGCGGTGAGGTTCTTCGCGAGGCATCAGCAGGAACGATGCGCCTCGAGTTGTCCGGCGATCTTCTCGTCCGTGACATCGGGTACTTCTCCAAGGAGCCCACCTCCTGCCGTCTCGAGCTCGTCGACGAGGACACCGTCGTGTTCCACACCGCTTATGGCGGCTCGAAATACCGCGAGGAGATCCGCTTCATCGGAGACAACATCCGCCTGAGGCAAACGATTGGTTTCTCAGAGGAAGGGTCTCTGCAGCTGATCGGCCAGTACTCCGAAACCCGGCGAATTGATGACTAAGTCCTCAACCCACTCGCCGGAACACTCCACCACCACTACTTCTTCCATGGCTGACTTCACCTACGACCAAGACCTCCACATCGTCATCAACAAGAAGGTCTATGCCCGAGCCGACTTCACTCCTGAAGCTGTTCAGGGCGTGAGTGTGATCAACTTCGCTGATCAGACATTGGCCAGCAAGGCGCAGGAGCTGAACATCCTGCAGCGCGGCCGGGACACCTTGGTTCGCGACCTGGTCGAGATGATGGCCCCGTTTCCTGTTCTGCACGAGATCAGCGACGAGGAAGAAGAGCGCGGGGAGGTGGACTGATGTTCCGTTTTCTCTTTCGCAAGCCACAGGCCAAGTCCTTCCGGATCTTCTACACCTGCGGCAGCTCGCACTTCTATCAACAGCTGGTGGTGAAGGCCAACAGCATGTACGAGGCGCTGAGGATCTTCGACACCGAGATGGAGCCTTGCTTCACCCGGCGTGGAGCTGAGGAGATCGTCGCGTGACTTTGCGCCAGCGCAACTACTGCCTGGCCACATGGGACCCAGCCACCGAGATGGATGAGCTTCGGGTCCCTTTGTGTTTTGCCTTCGTCGGTATCCGCTCCAACCTCGAGGCAGCTAAGGCCCTGGGCGACAAGCTGAATGTCGAGCCGCGGCCATGGCTGGTCAAGAACCACTGGGCTGTGGCTTTCGACTATGTCGTGGGCCAAGGCGTTGATCCCTTCAAGGAGATCCACATGAAGTTGTGGGAGATGTCCGTGATGGGGATCGAGTTCGCATGGTGCACCGATCCGATGCCTGAGATGCCGCCTGAACTCACGAAGCGGAACAACTGCTTCCAGACGCTGGAGGAGGCGCTTGAAGCTTTCGCCCGCATCAGTCCTGGTTCGAATTCTGATCTTTGATTGTGACCCTATGACCGCTTCAACGGCTTTCATCTCCATCACCCTGTTCCTTTGCGCTGTTTGCTTCCCAGAAGAGACCTATCTGGTGGCCATGAAGATCGGCCTCGAGCTGGAGCTGATGCACCTGAACTGGAAGCTCCGCCGGATGCAGTGGAAGCTGTACAAGCAGCTCCAACGCGCTCACAAGGAGCGGGGCTGGGCTCCGTTGCCTCCCTTCAAGTTTGTCCGCATTCAGGACAGGGCGAGGAAGTGATGGGCATGTTCGACACGGTCACCAGCAGCTACAAGATCCTTGGCTGTCCCTGGGATCACGAGCTACAGACCAAGGACTTGATGTGCTCGATGGGCCGGTATTGGATCAGCCCAAAGGGTCAGCTGTACGAGATCAGCTTGAGGGACACCGCCGACTATGTCGCCAAGCCTGAGGACGAACGCCGCGGCCCATGGGACACCCTGACCTGGTCACGCAATGGCAACCGAGGCAGGGTTCTGATCACGCCATGGTGGGGGCCAGTCCTGGTCTATGCCTCGCAGTACTCCGGGCCATGGGAGAAGAGGCCTTGTGCTCGGCTCAGCTTCTGTGATGGCCGGATCATCGCTGTCACCACGTCCACCATGGGTGACGTCGCCTCGTAGTTTGTTTCATAGCTGCAAGACCCACACCCAAGGGCAGGGCTCACAGTTCGGCACAAGTCAGCCGCACATGACTTCAGGAGCTCCCGAAAGGGGGCTTTCTTGTTGCCTAGATGTTGAAGTCGAACGCATAAGGGACCAGGAGGGTGTCCTCGAGGTCCTGGCGGTTGATGAAGCCTTGATTGATTGCACGGCGCAACATCTCGCGCCCATCTCTCAGAATGAAGAGCTCAGGCTGGCAGTGGGCCTCGAGCAGGAGGCTCACCGTCTTGACGATGTCCTTCTTGCTGGCGCGGTGTTCCTTGGCCTGAGTGGCCCGGACGTTGATGATCTCCTCGATGATGAGCTCGGTCTGTTCAACGTTGCCTTCTTGCTCGGCGAGACCATTCAGCAAGTCGTAGCGGTAAGAAGTGGCCTCCCAGCCAGGAACCGTGCCCATCATGCAGGCGTTGCCGGTGATGGCTTCGTTTACTCGAGCTTCCAGGCTGTAGGGGACGCTGTATGTCTCGATCGCCTCGACTGATGAGACGTTGGGCTGCCATGCGTTGCCGCCGAGGTGCTTGAAGCCTGTGACTTGAACGACCAGGGAGATGCAACTGCAGTTCATGTCGTAGACGACAATCTCATTGGCGACCTCCATGCCAGGAAGAAGGATCACCGGACACCAGTTTTGGTTCTTTTCTGCGCGGTCAAGATCGATCGGATAGCCGCCAATGGCCAGAAAGTTCTCTCCCGAGAGGAGGTCGGCTGCGTAATTTGTCGAGCTTCCCTCAGGCTGCGTGTGTTGTCACCACAGTAACCAGAAAACACACGCAACTGCAACTTCCGCATTCATGGCGGAGCAGATGTTGCATAGACAGGGCCGGAATCCTCTGACAGCGCAGGCGTGATGCCTCGTCTCATCACACTTCAGCCGAGAGGGCTCCAATGCTTGACGTTCTTGTCGCCCATCCGATCGACGACCCTGAACTCGTCAGCTATGTGAGACCCGAGCTCCGGGCACTGTTTCCCGAGCTGGAGAAAGTTCGTGATTGCTACGAGCTGATGAGGAGCCCCCAGTGCAAAGGGCGCTACTTAACGCAAGAGCCAGGCGAGCCTGATGAGGCGTTCGAATCACGGCTGAGCCGCAGTACTTACACCCCGGTCTTTCGCGATGCGATCAAGGCCTTCGCTGGCCTGCTGGGCAACTACCAAGAGCACGAGCTACCCAAGACCCTCGAGGACAACCTGAGCAACGTGGATCTGATGGGATCCAGCCTGGCCAAGCTGCTCAACGACCTGGACCAGCTGGTCTTGCGTGATGGTGGCGCTGCTCTGCTGGTGGAGATGCCACCTGAAGACGAAGGCCTGGAGTCAGCGCTCGAGGAATCAGAAGCGGGCAAGCGGCCGTACTTGGTGCCCGTTGAGCGAGCCAACATCATCAATTGGCGGACAACGATGCGAGCTGGCCGGGAGATGGTCGAGCAGTGCGTGATTCGCACGATCGTCGAGGAGCCCTCAGAAGACGGTCAGTTCGGCACCAAGCTCGAGCCGGTCTATTGCTACCTCTACCCAGGCGGATACACGAAGTTCAAGCTGGTTCGCGGAGCTGCTGACAGCAAGTGGACCCAAGTTGTGGTGGCCCAGGGCGAAACGAGCCTCCCTGTTGTGCCCTTGGTCTGGATGGGTGCAACCGGCAGCCGCTTCGGCATCGGTGACGTGCCCCTCTATGGCCTGGCCGATCTCTCGATCCAACACTTCCAGCTGCGCAGCGACCTGGCTGAGCTGATCCATAAATTGTCGATGCCTGTTCCTGTGCGCAAGGGAGCACCGACTGATCAACACGGCAGGCCCGCACCTCTGACGATTGGACCCAACACCGCGATCGATCTACCTGAGGAGGGCGACTTCTTCTTCGCTGAGCCGAGTGGATCTTCCCTGGCCCAGCACCAAGAGGAGATCAAGCACGTAGAGGCGCTGATGGATCGCTCGAGCCTTGCCTTCATGTATGGCAGCGAGCAGACCAAGACCGCGACAGAGGCCGTCCTGCAGGGCGCTCAGATTCAGGCCCAGGTGAAGACGCTGATCGAGAACAAGGAGAGCCTGTTCGACATGGTGCTCAAGCTGTGGGCGATCTATACCGGCGAGAAGGTGGCTGAGGAGTCAGGCATCGAGGTGAGCGACAACCTGATCCAACGCCCGCTCGAGGCGACGGAGGTTCAGAGCTACCTCAACCTGTTTGGTGAGAGCGCGATCAGTCATCAGACCCTGCTCGAGGAGCTGCAGCGTGGTCATGCGTTGAGCCATGACATCGACATCGAGGAGGAGATCGCTCGCATCGATGAGGAGAAGAAGAAGGCCCAAGAGGAGGCGATGGCCCAGATGGAGGCGATGGGCGGCCTAACCGGTGGCCCTGAGGATATGGCACCTGCGGCGGGCAACTTCAGCAAAGCGCCTGAGGCCAAGAAGAAGGACCCCAAGAAGGAGCAGGAGGTGGCAGCCGATAAGAAGGCCGCCAAGAAGCCAGCCAAGGAGAGCTGATCGGAGGCCTCTCAAGATCTAGATCTGCCCGCGAGCCCCCACATGAGGGGCTCTTTTTTATGGCTCGGATCCTTCGACGTCTGCTCCTGATCCCACCTCATCGTCGACCTGGTCTTCCCGGCCTGGCCTCCAGCCACTGGTCCAGATCTTGCGGGTCTTGATGTTCAGTTCGTCGCGGCTGAGCTTCCAGATCTTGAGGAGCTTCTCTAAGTCCTGCTTGATGTCAGGCGAGCCAGGGAATTCCGCGTACCTGGAGAAGAGCATCGCGACGGTTGTGAGGTGCGTGTTCGTCGGATCGCCCTGGTGGCCAAGCGCAGCGTCCAGCCGGTCGCGGTCGGTCGCATAGAGGGGATGGGTCTGTTCGTTGTTGTCGCTCATGAGCTGATCTTGCCAGCGGCGAACTCTCAGCGTCCTCTCATTGACAACACGTCCACTAGAAAGCACAATGAAGGAGTCCCGAAGGAAAACAACATGGCCGACTTCTTCACCACCTACTTCGACGAGAAGAACCTGACCGAGGAGATCTACGAGGTCACCGACAAGCGCCCAGCCGCCGGCATCTTTGGCACCACTCACATCATCCCCACTGGCGTCGTGATCGAAGCGATCAAGGGCACCAAGGGCCAAGAGCGCCAGCAGATCGAGCAGATCATCCGCCAGATCGATTGCAGGAACGGCGACATCCACCACTTCTTGCGCCACATGGCCGAGGGCATCGCCAACAACACCTGAGCCAAGCGGGCCCACCTGGGCCCTTCACCTATCACCATTCGCACCCTGACATCATGGCCAACTACAACACCTACGTCACCCGCCTGCGCACCGAGAACCTGATCAAGCTGATCGAGGCCACCACCAGACACCAGGCAGGCTTGAGGTTGCAAGTGACTCAAGAGCGCAACATCACTCAGCTTCAGGAGCTGCAGGCCGAGCTGTTCAGACGAATTGCTTGACACCACGTCCAACAGAATGCACACTTAAGGAGCCAAGCAACCGGAGCCAACCATGACCAACATCGCCACCATCAGAACCGCTGCCTACCAGATCGCAGTCGACTTCGAAGCCACCAAGAGCCAGGCCATGAGCCTTGCAATCCTGGCAATCAACGCCGCAGGCTTTACCGCCAAGGAAGCATTCGAAGCCGTGATCGGCGAGGGCCGCTGGGACATGCTCCCCGCAGATTGCACAGAGGAGGCCGTGATGGCCGCAGTGTTCGCTGACATCCCCCTCGAGCTGCAGCAAGCCATGGCCGCCGCCGCCTGACCTGAACGGGTTCTTCGGAACCTTTCCCTGTAACCATTCGCACCCTGACAACAATGGCCAAGAAGAAAGCCGCCACACCCAAGCCCACCGCGCTCACAGCCACCGCCGAGAGCGGCGAGGTGTTCACCCGCAAGACCAAGAACACCTACACCCACGCGGTCTACATGGAGGCCACCATGAGCGATGGCCGGGTCGTGAACTACACGCCCTCCTGGGTTGGACGTCCTGACCTGGTGGAGAAGGCCATGAAGCGGGTCACGGCTCTGGCCGGCTACCGCCAGGGCAAAGAGCTCCTCGAGTTCGACCGGGAGAACGGAGGCACGATCGCCACTGGGATCTTCTTCGAGTCGGTTCGCGGTGTTGCTGTTCCGGTCAACGCCTGATGACCTACCAAGTCCGCCTCATCGAGTCCGCCACAGGCCAGGTTTTCGCCCGCGTCGTGCTGGTGGATCCCGATGGGGCGGAGCACCCCTCCAAGCATCGGGGCACCCTGCACCGCACAGCTCAGGGGACGCCAGTCGTTAAGCCGCGGCCATGAGCAGCGGCTCTCGGGCCCGCCGAAAGATCCTCAGCGAAGTCTCAGCCGGATTCTCAGCGAACTCTCATCCCTGCTGCTGACACCACGTCCCTCAGGATCTACACTGGAGGAGTCCACAAGACACCCAACAACATGACCAAGACCGAGACCAAGGCTGCAGCATTGATCGCCGCGATCACCGCCTACGCCGCTGAGTTCATTCAGGCCGGCGACTGCGCCGGATTCCTTGAGGACTTCGCCATCAACGCAGGCGTCGAGATCGATGAGCTCACCGACACGCTGCAGGACAACGCGGACCAGCTCAAGGAGATGCGCCTCGCCGATGAGTTCGCCGATGAGCAGGCCGAGGGAGCCTGATCCCGCGGGCCCTTCTGGGCCCTTCTTCTGTTCGAGTTCTAACCGCAACAACATGAAACAGACCAAGACCCACAGCGCCACAGGCCGCCCGCTCTACATGACCACCGAGTGGTGGTTCTCCGCCTACAACCCCGAGGGCTGGTGGGCGAAATACCACCCCGAGTGTCTGGACAGCCTGGACACGATCGCCAGCCGCCCAAGCCTCGATCCCTGGGGCCACGAGGACAAGCGGGACATGATCCACCCGAGACAGCAGGCCATGGCCGGCCAGCGCTGATCACCTGGGCCCTTCGGGGCCCATAGCCTGTCACCATTCGAACCCCAACAACCCCAACAACAATCATGACCGCTCCACTCTTTACCGCCACCGACTCCTTCCTCTGGGATCTCGAGATGGCTGACATGTCCGACGATCAGTTGATCGCTGTCGTCCGCGGCCTGTATCACACAGCACCACACGGCAAGGTTCGCGCCATGGTCGATGAGCTCCACCACCGCTTCGGCTTTGACGTGGCCAACCACGTCATCGGGACGGCTCACCTCAACGCCTGATCCACCTGGGCCCTTCGTGGCCCTTTCCTATAGGCGCCATGTCAGATCGCCGACGCTGCCGATTCTCAGCCAGCTCTCAGCTTGCAGTGTTGACACCACGTCCACCAAGGGCGATACTTAAGGAGTCCCCGAAAGAACCGGAACATGACCAAGTCCACCGCCTTCGATTACACCGCCGTCGGTCGCCTCACAGCCATCCACGGTCGCTTGGCTGTCATCACCGTCACACGCGGTGAGATGCAGCCACTGGAGGTCGAGTTCCTGATCAAGAAGGAGATCGAGACCAAGGAGATCGGCGCTTATGTCGGCGCTGTCGGCAAGGTTCGCCTCGTCGATGGCAAGTTCTGCGGCGTTGCCCGCAACCTGACCCGCCTGGGCAAGCCAAAGGCCGCCTGATCACCTGGGCCCTTCGGGGCCCATAGCCTGTCACTATTCGAACCCCAACAACCCCAACAACATCATGGCCACGAGATCTGCAATCGGTTACAAGCTCCCCAACGGCAACATCAGAGCCAGCTACTGCCACTGGGATGGCAATCCCGAGCACCAGCTCCCCATCCTCACCGAGCACTACACCACAGCCGAGGCCGTCGTGGCCTTGGTGGCCCATGGCTCGATGAGCCAGCTCCGCACCCGCAGCACCTGGGACAACGGCTCTGTCCTTCGCGACGCACAAGGCGGCTTCGTGCGTGACGCCGAAGGCCTCTTGCGCTACGAGACCGAGCAGGAGCCTGGCCCGCTCTATCACTGCGAGCGCGGCGACGGTATGGAGCCAATCACCAGCAACTATCCCGCGAACTGCTGGGATGAGCTGATGGACATTGAGCACCTCTATGTCTTCCACCCTGAGCACAGCTACTGGGAGCACGTCGAACAGGACTGAGACACCGGGCCTAAGGGCCCTTTTTTTTGTGCCTCGTGTTTTCGCTTCCGGGAGCAGCTGCGCGGGGGCCGCGGCTTAGCGCCCTCGGAATCCTGCGCTGTTCTTACAAGCGCGTCATGGACATCAAAGCCTGCGGAAAATGTGGCGCCAAGTGGATTGATGGGCAGCTGTATTGGTCCACCGGAGCCAAGGCAAAAGAGGAGGACCTCGCTGGCCTGGTCTGCAACACCCTCGGCGACAAGCAGTGCATCAACCCGATGCGCGGCAACGACACCGGCACCACCTGGGCCAAGCGCATGGACGCCATCAACGAGCTCGACGAATAGCCAGGCGCCGGAACACTTGTGCGCTGAGATTTGGTGCAAGTGGCAGGTACTGGAGCTGATCTTGAGAATTCCACCCTGGCCTGGGTCGACAAGCTCGACGGGCTAGGTGATGGCACCACGAAAGCTCAGAACGCAATCCTGGCCAACAGCGCCGAGCAGATGCTCGCTGAGCTGCGCAAGTCCTACACAAAACTCGCTGACGAGAAAGCCAAGGACCCCAACAGCAGGTCCCAGATCTACACCTCGCAGCAACTGGCCAACAGGATCGAGAGCACGATCGAACTGTTGCCGGCCAAGCAGCGCAAGGCACTTGAGGGCCTTTATGACGCCGAACTGAAGAAGGCCGACCGACTGGGTCGTGAGTCAGGCGTTGATCTCAACAACATCCTCAAAAACAGAGACAAGACCCTCAATCAGAACGCCAAGCCAAACGTCGATGCCGTCAACGCAGCCAACAGGCGGCTGAACCAGTTCTGGCAGAAGGAAAACTCGCAATTCACCGATCGGGTGAAGGCGATGACTCGCAACGCCGCAGCCCAGGGCATGAGCTGGCGGCAGCTGAGCAAGAACATCCGCGAACTGCTGATCCTTGAGGAGAAGCAGGGCACACAGAGCGACAGGTCCAAGGCCGTCAACAAGCGATTCGGCATCCCAGGACGGGCCGAGATGATTGCCAGAACAGAGCTCTCCAACGTCTACATCGGCGGAAAGCTCGATTCATACAGAGAGATGGGATACGACCACGTCAGGTGGTCCGCTGCAGCCGAGCGCACCTGCGGCTTTTGCATGAGCCGTGACGGGCTGGTCTATCCAGCCGAGGAGATCGAGAGCGCAATCCCTGCGCACCCTCGCTGCCGCTGCGACCTCATCCCGGTCGATGTGCCCAAGGACATGAAGGGCAAGAAGATCACGCCCAAGCAGGCCGCTGAGGAGCTCGACGATGGCTACTGGTCCAATTCCAGGAAGCAGAAGCTCGACCAGTGGAAGAAGGAGCAGAACCTCAACAAGAGAGGCGAGCCCAAGTCGATCCTCAAGAGCAACAGCGAACTTGACCAGGCTCTGCGCAACTACGCCCAGACGCCCACCAACACGCAGAACTATTTGCGCCCAGGCCAGCCGGCTTCCCCTCCCCTGTATGCGCCAAGCGGCAGCATCATTCCCGATGTCGAGGTGGCGGCCACAGCGGCCAAGCAAGCCGCAGCGGATGAGACCAATCGCGTCGAGAGAAAGCGGCTAGAGGCTGAGGCCCAGAAGCTCAGGGACACAGAGGTTCAAGAGCGCCCAAGCGAGGAATTCACCCACCAGCGATTCAGCGACGCGGACGGAGAGCCAGGGCCCAATACCCGTTGGACCAAGGAGCGGCAGAAGCTGCACGACAAGATCCTCAACGAATTCCTGAAGAACGGGGTGGTCAGCAAGAACCCCACCTTCACCATGTCTGGTGGTGGCCCTGCCTCAGGCAAGGGCTTCATGTTGAAGAAGACCGGCCTGGATCAACCCGGCAAGGTCGTGATCGACGCGGACGAGATCAAGAAACTCATCCCTGAGTACGCCAAGGCACAGAAGACAGGCGGCAAGGCACAGCAGGCAGCAGCGGGTCTGGTGCACGAGGAATCGAGCTACCTGGCCAAGCGGATCATGAGCGAGGCCTCCAAGCGCAAGTTCGACGTCGTTCTCGATGGAACAGGGGACAGCGGCATCAAGTCCCTGTCTAAGAAGGTTCAGAAGATGCGCGACCAGGGCTACAGGGTCGAGGCCAAGTACGTCAGCGCCGACACAAACACTGCAGCGCAACGCAACTGGGATCGTTTCCTCAAGACCGGACGCCTTCCACCCGAGTGGATGCTCCGCAACGTTCACGCCGATGTCTCCAAAACTCTCCCTGAAGCCATCAAGAAGGGGATCTTCGACAAGGTCGAGCTCTACGACACCAACAAGTCGGGCGAACTGCGCAAGGTCATCACACAGGTGGGCGGCAAGAAGCCAACCATCAACGATCCGAAGCTCTGGGATGACTTCCTGAACAAGGCCAAGGCCCCTCAGGTCACTAAGGAACAAGGCGACGCAATGATCGCCAAGCGCAAGGCCGACATGCAAGCGGCCAAGGCACCAAAGAAGGCTCCTCAGGCAATCATCGATGCGGGCCTCGAGCAGGGCTGGAAGCTGATGGCCGAGCAGCCGGCACAGCAGGCCAAGCTCCTCGCCAAGGTCGAGGGCATTGCAGCCAAGGCCAAGCGCACCGAGGCGCTCAAGCCGATCAAGGCCAAGAAGTCAGCTGAGACCCAGGAACGCAAGAAGGACTACTACGACGAGGTCGTGTGGAGGGCTGAGCAGTTCGGGATCAGCATCAAAGCGGCCACAGGTGCTTACGCCAAGGCGATCAAAGAATCGGGCATGAAGCCCGGCGCTGACTACAACGAGGCCATCGATAACGCGTTCATGAGCGCGATGAGGAAGGCCGGTGAGGCGGCCAGGAAGGACGCACTGAGGGGAATCAAGGCCAAGAACTCAGCCAAGGTCGCTAGCGCGAAGGAGGACTACCTCGACGAGATCGACTATCGGGTCAAGACCAACAAGATCACCCGCGCAGAAGCGATCGACGTCTACGCCAAGGCGGTCAAGAAGACCAAGTTCAAGAACGGACGCTCGGGCGAAGACCTCGAGGACGATTTCTTCTCAGCGATCAGCAAGGAAGCCAAAGAGCAATTCGCCAAGACCGGCATCGACACCAAGAAGATGGTCGCGGAAGCCAGGGCGGAAGCACTCGCGAAGAAGCAGGCCAGGAATCTGGGCACGGTCGACACTGCGAAGACTGCAGGGCCAGCAGCAACCAAGGGCACCTTCAAGGGCAAGACCTCAGCGGATCGCGTCGCTGAGCAGAAGCTGCTGATGAAGGACAGCTTCGATGGTGGGCTCACACGTCAGGGCATCAAGGACACCTTCAACACGTTGGCATCGGCCAGCGGTGCATCGGGCGCGAACTTCCGGAAGCTGATGGATTTCGCGGAGAGATACAACATCTCCACGGTCATGGGCTCCGGCGGACAAACAGCAGCTCAGATGCCGTATGCAACGCGGGGCAAGTGGGCCAAGCAGCTCGAGAGCTCGATCAAGTCCTCTCAGGCACGAGGCGACAGCTCGAATCGGTCATGGCAAGACACCGCCCTGCTCGAAATCAAGAACAGGCGCAAGGGCAGCAACGCCGGCACTCCACTACTCGACCGGGACCTGGGCATCGACCCCACCTTCGGAGTCAACGGCACAACAGCAAAGGGCTGGGGATTCACCAAGGTCAAGACCCTGGCAACCGACAGACCAATCGATCGCGGCACCTTCGAAAAGATGCGCTCAAACATCGAGAAGGGCATCAGGGACGCAGCGGACTTCAACGCACCGGCAAACGTCAAGTCAGGGGTGGGCAACCGGATGATCAAGGGCCCCAATGGCCAGGTCCTCCAGCGCGGTGATCACGACTGGCTGCTCACCCATGTCCACGAAATGGGCCACCAGATCCACTTCGCGGCAGGTTCTCCCAAGTACCGCGGCAAGGATCGTTACTCCCCGAGCCAATACGGCAGGACCAACAAGGAGGAGTGGTTCGCGGAAACTCTCGTCCAGTACACGATCGCCCCCAACGCACTGAAGACGGCCTCACCCGAGGCGTTCAAGTTCGTGGACAAGATCGTGAAGCGGGCGATGTCGGACACCCCAGGCCGGGTGAACCGCTGGGCAAACAACGGCACCGTCAAGCCGGACGACCTGTTCAACCCAGCCGAGGTGCTGGCCAAGCAGAAGGGCGCCACGGTGCCGCAACTGAAGGCGATGGCCAAGGAAGCCGGACTGAAGGGCTACTCGAAACTGACCAAGCCGCAGCTCGTCGAGGCCCTCTCAAAGACAAGATCTGCGGGTACGCCTGCCCCTGCAAAGACACAGTCTTCCCCTACAGGCACACCTGCAAAGCCAAAGGCTGCAGCTAAGACCCCAGAGGTCAAGCCGGTCGACTACGGCAAGAAAACCGTCAAGCAACTGCAGGCTGAAGCCAAGGCCAATGGACTGAAGGGCTACTCAAAGCTGAAGAAGCCCGACCTCGTCAAGGTCCTGGAGGAGGCAACAGCTGCGCCTAAGGCTGCAGGCATCAAGACCAGCAAGGCCAAGGCCAAGAAGAACCTGACGCAGGCGGAGAAGGACTTCAAGCTCGTCAATGAGCAGCTCGGCCTGAGCAAGGAGCAGTGGAGCAGCAAGAGCGACGCTGCCAAGACGCTCACGCTGAAGACGGCCGCCAAGAAAGCGGCTGCGCCCAAGCTCACCGCTGCTGAGGTGAAAGCGAAGGAAGCCAAGGCGAAGTACGAGGCAGCCCTCGAGGCCAAGGCTCAGAAGAAGCTCGCGGCTGACATCGCCAAGCTCGACGCTGAGGTGGCCGCCAAGGCCGCCAAGGCTGCAGCGAAGAGCGCCAATAAGGCTGTCGAGGATCAGATCGCGGCGATCAATAAGGAGATCAAGGCGATCTCACAGAAGGCGCTCACGGGCCAGAAGGTGACCGCAGCAGAGCAGAAACGCGCAGCCGAACTGCAAAAGCAGAAGCGCGAGCTCATGCAGGAGGAGCCGGGCGACGTTGTCACGAAGATCGATCGGACGACGACCGACGTCGAGCACATCTACCGGGCGAAAGACTTCAAGGCCTACGGCTACAACAGCCGGGCGGAGATGACCAGCGCCCTGCAGAAGGTGGCGGAGTACACCGACGAGGGCTACAAGCGATTCATGAATGCCCAATGGGCGCAGAAGCTGCAGGCAGGCGGCAAGTTGACCGCTTACGAGACAGCCAGGGCGAAGGAGGCGATCAAGAACAAGAACGCCCTCAAGCTGCAGAGGGACATGGAAGCAGCCGAAGAGCTCGAGAAGTTCATCGCCAAGGCGCCCAAGTACGACGGATTGGTCATGCGCGGCTTGCACATGGCCGACGACGCGTCTGCTCTGCAGTTCATCAAGAACCTGGGCAAGGGCACGAAGACCAATTCGGTCGAGAGTTGGTCAGACGATTACGCCACCGCCGAGCAATTCTCAAATGGCCGCAAAGGCATGGTCGGGATTGTGCTCAGCGTGCAGAACAAGAGCGGCGTCCCGATTGCCGGCGCTTCCAACTTCTCCACGGAGAGCGAGGTTCTGGTGCCAAGTGGCCAGAGTTACCGGGTCAAGAACGTGACCAAGCGCATCGATGAGGATCTAGAGATCGGCGGCAATAAGCAGGTGATCTATGACGTCGACCTCGAGCTGATCGATTGAGTTAAGTGAGGTCGATGAAGTCGAAGCCCATCTCTTCGGCCATCGCTTCCATGAATCCAGGATCGCCGGCCCAGAGCTCTTTGCCGTCTTTGCCGGTGACCGGACCTGCCTCCTCTCGAGTGACGTGCGGATGCTCGGTGAACCTGCCTTCAGCGCCGTCGTCCGTGGGTCGTTCCTTGGTCATGCTCACAAGCTACCGGGTGCGGCCAAGGTTTCCTGTCAGCGGAACACTGCTGCGACTCATAGCTTGACGACATGGAATCCAATTTCGACAAAGCTCAGAAATTGGCGATGCGCTGGCCAAAGGACAAAACGATCCCAGCCAAGCTCGTCAAGCTCTACAAAGCAGAGAACGGTGATCCGATGGTGGGTCTGTTTTTTGAGGCGTTGTATGCAGCGGCCAATGGTCCGGAAGATCTGGAATTGATTGGCAGGGCACGCCTCGAAGAAGACGAGGAATAGGTGGACAGGGCCTGGCCGGAAGGTTAGACTTGACACGTCGTCCATCTGGAGACACATCCCATGACGCTCAGCGCCGAAGAAATGGAACGGATCGTGACCCAGGTGTCGCGAGGAGAAGAGCTTTCTGGGCGCGAGTCAGGGGAAGCTGCAGAGTTTCGCGCTGGTGTGACGCAAGAAGTCGATCAAGCCCGCGAGATCGCTGAAGAGCTGGGCTTGGACTTCCAGGTGGAGATCCCGAACGAAACCCCCTTGATGTGGTGACATGAAAAAGGGCCCGAAGGCCCTTGGTTGCTCAGAGAAGCGGGTTGATCACCGCGTTCAGGAGGCTTTATAGCTGACACCACGGTAGGTGCAAACCTTGGGCTGGGCTCTGAGTGCCGCCGGAGACTGATGGGCGGTCGTATTGACACCGCGATAGGCGGTCTGACGCAGATGCGCCATCTGTGCATCGCTTAGGCGTTGCTGACGCTGTGCGAAGCGTTGTGCGTGTGCGAGAGGGGACATGAAGGTCTCCACAGCGCCCTGGCCCCCGTTGCGTGGCCTGGATCTGACTGCACCCGACGACTGCCGGGTCAACGTGCTTTCAGTTTACCGGTCTTTGTAGCGGTTGCGACGAACGACGACTGGGAGCCTGTACGAGTTAGAACAACCCCCTCTTTCTCATGCTCAAGAAGACAGCCGCCGCCGCAATGGCCATCATCACCTTGGCTTTTGCCACGCCCGTCATGGCTTCTGATCCAGACAACGTCAAGGACTTGGCCGCCACGATCTCAGCTACAGGAACGCAGTTCCTCAACGAGTGTCCGCCAGGGGCAAAGTTCCAGGGCGTCTACATGCCTGGTCGCCGTGTTCTGGCTGTCTGCGCTGGAGGGAAGGATCCTTCTGAGTTCAATGCTGAAGAGCAAGACACCCTGCGCCATGAGGGGATTCACCTCGCTCAGGACTGCATGGATCGCAGCTTCAACAGTGAACTGGAGACCACCCGCAACCTGATCTCTGTGATGGAGATGATGAAGCTCGCTTCCACCACCCTCAACTTCGCTGAGATCGAGCGTGCCTACAGGGAGATGGGCGCTGATGACCAGATGATCATGCTCGAGTTCGAAGCCTGGTCTGGAGCTGCTCTGCTCACGAATGCGGAGGTTTCTGACCTGATCCGCCGCGTCTGTCGCCTTTAAGCTGTTCTAGTTCGAACAGATACAGGCAACCTAAACCAAACAACCCCCGACTCATGGAAGATCTCGTCATCAGAATCTGCTTCAAGTCGGGGTCTGTCTCTGAAGAGCGCGGGACTGAACTGCAGATCACCGCTCTCTTCGATGACGACGTCAACGGTCTGATCGATTACGTCATGGCCCTGGAGCCCAAAGCTGGTGAGATCGCTCTCTGGCAGCACGAAGGCGACCCACGCTGGGCCGAGATCGAGTACTGATCACACTTGGAACAGGGCTCGTAGCTTGTTGCACATCGCACAAGCGGCCATGCTTGAACTCCTCAAGCTTCTGTTCAGCAAGAAAGGCTTCTCCTGCAGGGTCCTTCCACCCGGCTCCGTCTGGGCATCCAAGTCAAAGGGCAGACAGCTCGTCGTGATCATCGACCTGGATGAACTCGATGCTTGAGTCCGGAACCTCCTTCTCCTCCCCTGGGGGGAGTTTTTCGTATGTGATCCAGGGGCCTGTTTGCCGCCTGTACGACCGCGAGGAATTGCCCTGGCCCTCCTGCTCGCTGCAGTGGAAGGGCAAGCAGCCCAGCTGGAACCGGGTCGGCCGCCGCTTCGTTGGTGACATCGCTGTCAAGCGCAACCCTTCCTATTCCGTGATTGGTATCGACCGCTCCGGGCACACCTGGGAGCAGGTGATCACGGATTTCACCTACATGAACTCCATGGCGCATCGCCGCTGGTGGTATGCCGCCTCGCCGCCTCCTGGGAAGAACTATCCGAACTATCCAGGAGACAACGGATGAGCAACCGTGCCCTTTCGGTGATGCGCTGCTGCGCGTCTGCTTTGGCTTTGATTGCCTATGGGCTGCTCACCCACGGCATGACGACCGCCGGGATCTTCGTGGCCTTGGCCGGCCAGTGCGCCTTTATCCCCTGGTCGATCCGTAACAAGGTCTGGGACATGGTCGCCCTCGACGCCTTCTACATCGCCATTGGTCTCACTCGCCTGGTGACGCTGTGATCCGTCTTTACTTCTCCCACGCCACAAGACTGCGCAAGTTCTCCCTGTGGACCGCGATGATCGGTTTTGGCGGGTTCATCGTGGGCGCTGTTGAGTTCGCTCTCTGGGTGCGAATCCTCACCGAGCTAACCCGCTTGCCGAGCTTCAAAGAAGAGGGCATGACCGACCAGGTCCGCCTCTGTTATGTGGTGCTGATCGGTTGCGTGATTGGTCTGATTCGGCTGCGCTTCTACCCCTGAGCTGACGAGCTACTCGTCACTGCACAGCTAGTCGTCAGTGAAGAGCTACTCGTCACTGGGTGACGACCTAGTCGTCATCTAGATGAAGAGCTACTCGTCATCAAGGTGAAGAGCTACTCGTCAACATATAAGAAGGTTTATAAGAAGCTCTTTAAGAAGAAGAAGAAGAACCTCACTTCGTTCGGCAACCTCCTCCGCGTCTCCCTTCAAAGCGTGGACAAGCCACTCACTGATCACCAAGTCAAGCTCCTCAAAATCATCGACCACGTCAGATGGGATGAGAACGATGAGCTGGACGCTTTCGGATACCACCAAGTGCGTCGGGCGATTGGCCAAGGCGACTTCGTCATCGAGTTCGAGCTGAAGCAGGCCGTGGACCATCAGGAGTCGTTCTCAGGCCAAGGCTTTCCAACTCCACCGCCGGGTGAGGCTCGCTCTCCATGGATCGACACCTGGAATGTGCCCCTGGATCAGTACCGGCGGATCAGCACTGCCATCGACCTGTCTGGCTTCGAACCGGGCTCGTAGCTTGTCCTGTTCCGTACAGCTTGAACATGTTTACGGCAAGACCCCGTCCGGTTGATCGCCTCACGGTGACCGACACCGCCTTCGTCCTCAATCTCGGCTTCTTCGCTCTGGTTGGCTTCAACACGATCCACCACACCGATGGGCACATCACCTGGGGCGCAACCTGGGCCATGCTTGATCTCGGCTTCGTGCGCACCGCTGGATTCATCGGGGGGACAGGCCAGTGATCACCCGCTTCTATCTCGCCCTTGCGGCGAGCATGGCCGGCATTGGCTTGTGCTTCTACCTCGCGCCAGCTCAGCAGTGGCCCGTCACCCGCAGCGGCCTCGATTGCTCGGAGATCGGCGAGGTTCTGTCCGAGGTTCCGCCTGAACTTCGTATGCCGCTCGCTGACATCGAGGCGATCATCGAGCGCTGCAGGAATTCTGAGATGTCTCAGGCAATGCTCACTCGAACAGCTTGACATCAAGTCTTCGCTGAGCGACTCTTAAGGAGTCGAGCCCGAACCGGCTTTTTTTAAGCCTCCACCTTGTTCTAGTTCTTACCATGACCGCTACTTCACGCGAACTGCGCATCATCGAACTCACGAAGGAAGCTCAGATGCACAGCGATATGGGCAACAAATTCGGCATGTACGCGTGCCTCCGCGAGATCACATCTCTGCGCCAGCCATGACCTACTCCGTCACCTTCATGACCAAGCAGGGAGCCAGTCGCACCGAACACGTCAAGGCCGACTCGCTCTTCCTCGCCGTCCAGACCTGTCAGCACACCGACCAGGTCGCAAAAGTCCTCCGCATCGTTGAAGTCCAATGATCGATCTCACCCAACACTCCGACGTCCACGTCCTGTTCCTCGAGACCACCGAGGCAGACCTCAAGGCCAAAGACAAGAGCCTCCCGAGTGACACCCATTTGGTGCGCTACATCAAAGAGGGCATCGAGCAGATCAGCGCCCTGCGGGCCTACAAGAGCGTCGACATCTTCGACGCCCTGCACGACAACGGCTGCGAAGTGCTCGAGATTCGCCGCGGGTTCGGGACCATCAGGCCGAATCTGTACGGCTTCGTGAAGACGGAGGGCTGATCTATGGCTCAGTCATCAGCCGAGAAGCGCGACCGCTTCGCCCGGATGTTCCCGCCACGTGCCCAGAAGCTTGTCGATCAGTTCCGCCTTCTGGAGAACTGCACGAGCAAGTCCAACTACGAGTGGACCGAGGACACGGTGAAGCGGGCCTGGATTGAGATCGCTAAGGCGTTGCAGACCACTGCCAAGGCCTACGACCTGGAACTGGACGTCAGCCTCAATGGCGACGAGGTCCAATTCATCGACACCAGCAAACCCCTGCCCGAGTAAGCCATGACCGAATTCACCACTGATCCCTACGGACCCGAGAACGTCGCCACCCTCCTCGCTGCCATGAAGCGTGTCCGGGAGCTCCGCAAGGCTGGGAGAGACCCAGAAGCCGGTGAGGTCGTCAAGCAGCACTGGCCGCACCTGTACTCCCACTTCTTCGAAGGGGAAGCACGCAGGGCTTGAGTTTGCCCTTACTCAGGAAATTCTCAGGGGCCTCGGCCCCTTTTTTGTTGACACCACGTCCCCCAGGATCCATGCTTAACGAGTCACCGAGAGAACGACATGCAACGCCAACTCCGCACCCCTGAAGAAGTCGCCGCTTTCAAGGCCGCCAACCTCGCAGCAAACGCCCGCAACAAGCAGGTGGTCGTGATCAAGGCCGAGAGGCCAGCACCTCGCCCGACCCAGCGCCAGCAGTTCGCAGCTGACCTGCGCGAGACCGAGGACATGATCCGCGCCGCTAAGCGCCAAGGCCTTCTGCAGGCCATCCCCGCCCTGATCGGCCGCCACAACACACTGACCGCCTTGGTCAATAACGCCGCGCTGACCTGAGATGTCACGCGGAGGACGCGTAGCTGGGGGCGCTTTCCCCGGCCCCTCGATCGGGTGCTTGCCAGCACTCCTGCCATTCATCGGGATGGCACTGGTCCTTGCAGCGGCAAGGCCTCTGGCGCAACAGACGCCCGCTCCTGCGCCTGCAGCTCCGCTGGTTCAGGTCAACCTCGGGCCTGTGATCGAGAACGTGAACATCTACGTGAAAGAGGGAACGCCTCAGTGGGTGATCGAGGAAGAGCTGAGGAATCTGGGCCGAGCAAAGGCTCACTCGCCCGCCTCCCCCATGGCTGCCCGCACCCGCGCTGGTCGCACCACTCACCTCAAGACGCCGGCGATGTATTTCAGCGACTGCGAGGACGATCCAGTGCTGATGCCGCTCAAGGAGTGGAGGGAACGCTAGGGCGACTGGTAGCTGTGTCTTGTTCGAGTTCGTACTATGACCGTTTTCTCTCCCGGCCCGTTCAAGGGTCACCAGCGCAAGCATTCACCCCTCGTCGACGCCGCAACGCTCAAGGCCCGCCTCGACGAACAGGTTCGCCAATTCCGCCAGGGAGCCGAGCAGTGAGCCGCGCCTCTGATCGATTGGCGCTACTGGATCTCGCCATCGAGGCCGCAGACACTGACGAGCTGAAACACCAGCTGATCGGTGAACGGGCTGCGCTGGCTGAGGCCTATAGGACGCCCACTCAATGACACATGCGCGACCCGGTTTTCGAGCCGGGTTTCGTTTTCTCAGGCAACTCTCAGTTCCGAATGTTGACACCACGTCCATCTGGGGCCATAGTTGGCACAGATCGGTCGAGCAACTCTTCGGCTCCCGCTCTCACAGAACTGATGAACACCACCACCACTCACCCCATCGATCACGCCATCGTCGCTTTCCTGTTCCTGCTTGAAGGCATCGCCTGGATCATCAACGAGGCCGCTGGCTTCCACGCCCCCTTAACCGCGGAAACTGCTGAGCCCGAGCTCATCGATCCCCGCGACGTCTACGCCATCGAGGCACCCGTCCACGAGCCCACCATCACTGAGATGCCTGACTTCGCCGAGTACGTCGAGTTCATGGCTCCCTTCGACCTCGCCAAGCTCAAGGTCACCGAACTCCGCAAGCGGGCCCGAGGCCTCGCCAAGGGCGTCCACCTGATGCGCAAAGAGGAACTCCTGCAGGTGCTCGCATGACCTACTCCTGCATCTTCAGGAACGGAGACGCCCGCAAGGGCCTCCTGTTCGACCAGGCCTGGGCTCTGTTCATGGCCTACCGCTTCACCACCAATCCCTGCACCCTCTCCGTGGAGATGAACTGATGGAACTGATCCTTGTCCCTGTCATTCTTCTTGCCTTGCCCTGCCTGATCATCGAGGGCTTCGGCAACTGAGCGGAATCCTGGGGGAGCCGCCTCCCCCTCCTTGACCACTAGAGAACTCGCCCTGGGCGTCGTGATCGCTGGCCTCTTCATCGGGGTCAGCGGTTCGTATTACAGGGCCGCTGCCTGCGGGACCGAGAAGATCTGCGACGAGTACTGGAACGCAGCTGGACTGGCCACCAGCGGAGCCGTGGGCATGGGCTGGGCCTGGCTGACCAAGGCACCGGGCGACGACACGCCCACCAAACCGACACCGCGCCGGACCACCCGAGTGAAGAACCCGGACTGACATCACGTCCGCCGTGTGCGATCTACAGGAGGGCCAGGAAGGCCCCTCCGCCCTGTTCTGGGTCAGATCCTGCAGTCTCCTGATTAGGCGTCCCTCAGGGAGCCTCTTCGTCGAAGGCGCGATGTCTCGCTCTTAGCTCGCCGCCTAGAGGCGTTTCGCCTTCTGGTGTCTCGCTACGGGTCCAAGGGTCGTCATCAACCCACTTGGCCTTGATCGCTTCGATCTGTTCGTCGAGACCGGCCATTGTCTTGGCCGTTTTGTACTCCACCCAAGA
This sequence comes from Synechococcus sp. SYN20, assembly GCF_014279555.1. Lineage (NCBI taxonomy): Bacteria > Bacillati > Cyanobacteriota > Cyanophyceae > Synechococcales > Synechococcaceae > Synechococcus > Synechococcus sp. SYN20. Next base: position 1,301,453 of record NZ_CP047959.1, read on the forward strand.
CGAGAACCAGTTGTCGTGGATCATCTGGGCGATTCGGTGGGTCCTAGAGAGAAGGCCCCGGTCCCAGAGCCGACGAATCAGCTCAACGACCAGGGCCTGGAGGACCACCGTGGTGGTCAAGGATTTCACTTCTTCGGCGCGTAAGGGAAGACACCGCGCAGGACTTCGATGATTTCTTGCACCACACCGTTGCCCTTCAGCGGGGTGTAGGGAAGAACCTCAGAAACAACAAGCAGAACGAGAGCTGCGACCGTGACGAATTCCATGGATGAGTGATGTGAACTGCCGCAGGGTTCCGGAAGGCTCAGCCGTTCGCACTTGGTTCATGTCTCTGCTTGAAGCGCATCAGATCCTGTTCAAAGGCCAGTCGAATGTGCGCCTGATGGCGACAGAAGTCGGATGCACGCTTGAAGAGCTGCAGCAGTCGTTCCGCGCTTACGTGGCCATGAATCCGATCTCCGATGACGCATGGGAGAAAGATGTCGAGCTGTCCTGGCCCTGGGCTTGATTCTCAGCCGATTCTAAGTCGCACTGATTGACACCACGGCCAGCCAGGACCATGATGGAGGCATCGAGATCGCAGCAACCCGATGACCACCACCACCCACAAGCTCACCAACGGCGAGGGCAACTGGCTCTTCCGCATCTCCGGCGACGTCGCCACCGTGATCCAGGTCTTGCCCTGGGGCGTCACCAAGATCGAAGACAAGATCAGCACTGCCGCTCAGGCCCGCAAGTTCTGGGCTACCGCTAAGAAGTACGGCTGCACCGAGGGTTGGACCGAACTGATGAAGTTCCGCAAGCTCACCACCTGGGAGCAGGTCGACACCTACATCGCAGCCAACTACAACATGGCCGCCGACAACGATCCCGAGGCAGCCCTGGCACTCGAGGACGAGTTCCGTGGCTGCGGTTGTTTGAACGTGGCCGCATGAAATACATCTGGACTGGCCTGGGCATCGCGATCGGCGTTGCCCTTTGGCCAATCGTTCTACCTGTCTTCATTCTCACCCTGATCTTTGTTTGTATTTCTGACGCCCAGAAAAAGCCCAAGCCACCCACCAAGCCAACCCGTAAAGATCCATGACCCAACTCACTCCTCGCCCCACCTACACCGCCCCGGCTCGTCCAAAGCGTGTCTCTCTCAAGCCTTTCATCGTTCACTACACCACCCGAGCTGGCTTCCGCGCCTCGTGGACCCTTTCGGCTCCGACGCAATGCGCAGCGCGTTTTGCCTTCCAGGAGTTGCTTCCCACAGGCCGGATCAACCTGATCTCTCTCCAGATGTAATGGTTCGAATCACGACCGGTAGCCTGTGCCATTGACTGCACCTCGATGGCCCTTCCCTCCTTAGATCCTGGCCATCTCCTCCTCTGTTGTCTGGCTGTCGCTGTGAAGAGACGCGATCCCGTCCTTGTCAGCCAGATTGCCGAGAAAGCCGACAAGACTCTCCCCCAGTCTCAGCTCAAGCGAGCGTTCGGACGACTCAAGGGGTTTGGCATGTCAACCGACGACCTCCTCTGGCTGGCTTCCCTCGAGGAGTGAGCCCCAACCTTTGGTTCCGCCTGCGTTTCGTATAGGGGCGCAGATCTTGTCTTTGAGAGGACCTCGGCCGGAAACCTTGAGGCAGCTCTCGTCGTCACCTATGCCTGCCTCTCGCGTTGGCCCCCTCTTTGGGCCCCTCCCTGAACTCGATGAAAGCTGGATCCTGATGACAGCAGACGAGACCTTGGTTTTGTACACCGCCGAGGACGTCCGCGAGTTCATTCGCGAGATCCAAGACCTGCGCGGCGCGTACGACCAGATCCACAAACTTTCGATGGCCATGAACGGCCTCGCTGCTTACAACCCGGTCGCCGTCAAGACCGTTCTCGTTGACGTGATCCGGTATCTCGAGCTCGAAGACATCCTCAACGCCAAACAAGAGGAGAGCCCCACCAATGTCTCGCCCGACGGCTTGCCGATCATCAAGGCCGACGTGGTCGAGTACTCCGAGGAGCCTCTCAAGAACGGCACTAACTACATGGAGACCGTGCTGCAGCCAATGCGTGAGCGCATGGCACGCCTGAAAATGAGCATCTGCAGGGCTTTGGATCTGTGCAGTTATGACCTGAGCGAGGCCCCTTGCTGCGACGGTCCCACCGCCATGAAGAGCTATCGGCGCGGTGCCACTCACATGTACCGGAGCTGATTGATGGCGACTCCGCTCGAGCAGTTCAGCAATGCCCGCCTTCTCGTCACGGCCCCCGGTGGCAGGGGTGGTCCGGAGACCGGTTTCCAGGAGCTTCCTGGCCAGGAGTACATCGTTCTGGCATTTCTGAAGCTGGTCAAACCGGATCGGAAGGACACCTTCAAGGGCATGGTCGACCTCAAGGTTTCGACCGAGATCGCCGAGGGCTACATCACAGGCTTCTGCCCCATCCCAGACGGTGAGGACTGGAAGACCTACGCCTTCAGGTCCGATGCGAACTACGACTCAACCGGATTCCGCTTCCCAGGATTCATGGCCCCCAAAGGGGTCGAGGTTCTGATGTCCGGTCGCCACTTCACTGTCGCTGAACTGATCGAAACCGCAGGCGTGTTCCTCGATGAGGGCATCGGCCAGATCGTCCGCGACGTGATCGGGGATCGACTCATCGTCAAATTCGAGCGTTTCTGATGGCCAACAACTTTCAATTTGAGATCAACGTTGAACTCCCGAAAGGAGCAGAGAAGACCTTCGAGCGAGCAGCTGAGCAAGCGATGAAGCAGGTGTCTGCAGAGCTCGATGGACGCTTCACCGATGCGATCAGCTCAGCTGTGTGGCCTTGGCCCTTCCCTGCGAGCAATGGCAAGGGCAGTCCCCGCTCCATCGTCGATACGGGGGCACTCAAGCAGTCAGGGGTCTTCAAGCTCTCGGGTCTGCAAGCCGAGTGGAAGTGGACCTCCAACTACGCAGCAGCAGTGCACGAAGGTGCTCGGCTTTGGAATGGCGCCAACATCCCAGCGAGGCCCTGGACCAATGCAGTCCTCGAAGGCGGAACCTCAGCAAGCATCCCGGTCTACGACTTCTCCACGGAACTCTCTAAGAGAATCACCAACATTCTTTCCTGATGCCTCTTCCTCTGATCACTGCAAAGGGCTGCGGCAAAGGCGGCAAAAAAGGTGGCAAGAAAGGCGGCAAGAAATAGGCCCGGATTTCAAACCTTTGGTTCCCCGTGTGTTTTGTATAGGCCCGCAGATCTTGTCTTTGAGAGGACCTCGATCCGGTTCGGTTGATCCCGGAACACTCGGCCAGATTCCGAGACTTCATGGCATCCCTCAAGCTCCCGTTTCAGACCGCACCAGCAGAAGAGCGGGTAGTCCTAGGGAATGAGCGCACAGGCACTCTGGAGTTTCCCGTCTACAACGATCTGACGATCACCGAGACGGCTTTCATGGCCGCCAACGGAGCAAAGAACACAGCCTTCACCTACACATCCAAGACCGCTCTCAAGATCGCCCGCGTTGAGAACGCCAAGCCGATTGATACCCATAACTTCGTCTCCAAAGTCCTGGTCGCCTCGATGGGTGGTCAAGTGAACTTCACAGAGCTGGAATTGGCCTGGCAGGTCAAGTACATCCGTGAACTCGAGGAGACCGCCTTCAAGGTTCTCGAGCTGTCTGTGATGCAACAGCAAGTGCTTGTGACTTGCGTGATCCGCCACCGTCTTCCAGGAATGCACGAGTGGAATCCCGAGGACACCGCAAGCCTCCCGAGTGAACTCTGTGAGGCCATTTATGAGTTCGCTCTAAAGGAGCAGGGACGAGGAGAGGATTTCGACAAGGAGGGCGCCGTCGAGGAGGTTGCGGAAATGCTGGGAAAGTCGAAGACGGAACCTACGGAGGAGTCGAGCACCCCGACTGGGGAGACATCTTCCACCAGCTCAGAGACCTCTACCCCGGCTCCCAAGAGTTCACGCCGGAAACGTTCGGCCAGCTCAAAAGCGGATACGTCCTCGAGTGCCTCCGAGAAGGAAGCCGGCTAAGACGCGATCACTATCACGCTCTGGAGCTGCCAATCGCGCAGCTCTCAAGCATTCACGCCAACTTGAACAGGGACCCCAAAAGGACCCGCAAGGCCTATACGGCCGAGGACTTCTGCTTCTTCGTCGACCACGGCTACAACAAGCCGGAGGAACGAGCGGCTCGAGCCTTCATGTCTTTGGTGCAAGCCAAGCAACTCCCAAGCTTTGCTCTTGGTTTCTTCTCAGACTTCAAGCACGGCAAAGCGAGCAAGGCTCCATGGGAGGAGCAGGCCCTCGTTCACGAGAGCTTCATTCTGCTTGCGCCGATGCCGATCGATGGTGGATTCACCGGCACGATGCTCGCTGAAAACGAAGTTGCAGGTCAGGTGATCGAGGTTCAGCACATGGGCCAAACCTGGGTGATTCAAGTACCTGACTTCAAGGACTACGTGAAGGCTGAAAACAGCATCGAGATCGATGTGGTCAGGCCGCCTGAGCCTGTTCCGCCTGGATCATGACGATCGCCTCAAGATTGGACTCCCACTGCTCGCCACCTGTGCGGTCGCCCTGGGCCATCCAGCTTTCGATCTCAAGCTCACGAGTGCGGCAATAGAAGTCTTGCTTCCGATACCACTCCTTCCAGTCCTCACTTCCCTTGTCGGTGTTGCAGGACTGGCAGGCCGGGACGAGATTCCTGGTCAGGTCTTCGCCTCCTTTGCTCTTTGGTTTGACGTGGTCAAGAGTGAGAGATTCGTCGTCGATTGGTGTGGCGTTGCAAAAAGCGCAGCGGTTGTCCCAGCAGGCCTTGATCCCGTCGCGCCAGATGGCTCGGGCTTCCTTTCTATTCATTGTTTCCAGGGCGAAGAGGTAGTCCTTGTGCGTGGGCCTGGGTGGCTCAACAGAGCCGAACTTCCAGGCGGGAGAGGGATAGGTGCCGCTCACTTGCTGCAAGTGACGGAGAAGCTGCTGTTGGTCGAAAGAGCGCGACGCATAGGCTTCTCCGGCTTCTACCGGTGCGATGGATGCCATAGCGTTCCCGAGAAGGCAGTGGTGGCCTGACTTTCCCGGTGGCCTTGTGCTCGGAACCCTGGACACACGAATGCGCACGCCCTCCCGTGATCGAGTCAGCCAACGAGATCCTGTTGAAGCTTCAGGCGGACGCAGACTTCATGGCGAACGTCGGCCACTACGACTTCGGCAGCGGGATCATCGAGACAGCTCTGACCGTGCTCGCTTCCAATCAGCACGTCCCGAACATCAAGCAAGTCGTCGGAGTCGAGGCGATCATCGGCCGCGTGCCAGACATGACCTCCAGGGCGATGGTCGCTGGCTGCAGCATCCGCGAAAAAATGTGGAGGGTCTACCTGGTTCAGTACGCAGGAAGTGACCTCGACGCAGCAATGCTTGCCGCTGATCGCATCGTTGATCTTTGTCCTGGGGCGTCTTACAGCTCAGTCGGTACAGGGGACACTCAGTCCGAGATCGCAGGTATCGAGCAGATAGTCGTCAAAATTCCAGCTCATGCTCCGTGGGCTGATCTGAACTAGGGGACGGAAGACTCCAGAAGGTCGGAAGGGGCTTATGGCGTCGCTGGATCAGCTAAAGAAGAAGATCCAGGGCAACCCCGTCCTCAAGGCCGCGATCGGCGATGGCTCGATTCGCATTATTTACAAGGAACCGCCCGTCATCGACGAGGACAGGTTGTTCCGCACCTGGACGCTTGAAGTCCTGATCGTTGACGACAGCACGTACAACGGCCTGATCCAGAAGTCCCTCGAGACGCTTGGCTTCGATGCCAGCCGCAAAGGCGACAAGATCACAGCCGTCCTCGATGAGGCCATCACCGCCAGTGAGCGGCAGGAGATGGAGGCCGACGACAGGCAAGAACGCAAGGCCGCAAAAGTCCAGGCAGACGAACGCAGGGATGACCTGCTGATCAAGACGCTCGAGGCCATGCAGGCCAAGATCGATGCGCTCGAGGAGAAGATCGAGTTCATGTCCCTGGTGAAGGCCAAGGGGCAAGCAGGCCCGCCCGGACGACAAGGTCCGAGTGGTGCCGCGGGACGTGACGGCCAAGATCTCCTGGCTACGGACGCCAATCTTCAGGACCTGAACGACGTCTCAGACGAAACCCCCAAGCAGGGCCAAGTCGTGATGTATCAGGAGGCGACGGACTCCTGGGAGCTGCGCTTCCCCCCAATGGGAGGCGGCGGCGGCGGTGGTGGCGGAGCTGGTGGTGGTCAGGCCAAGCTTCAGCACTGGACCGAGACAAGTGAGGGGCACCTGGTTCCCAACGGCGAGGACCAGAACCTGGGCTCACCGACTCAGCCGGTTCGCGAGATCTATGTGACGGGCAACACCGTCTACATGGACAACAAGCCGCTATCGATCAACGAGAACGAGCGGATCTCATTTGACGGCAATCAGCTGGGCTATGGCGACGGCGACGTTTCTGAAGCTCCTGAGAACTCGGTTGCTTATGTCCGTAGAGATGGCACCTGGATCCCTTTGGACACGGTCAACACCGATATCGAGTTGCCCACCTCCATCACTGCATACCCCAGCAACTACGCCAACATCGTCATCGACCTCGACACCGGTTTGCTCGTTGCTGTGGAACCTGAGGACGTGATCAGCCCAGAGGGCTGAGAGAGGAAGCCTGAACTGATGGCCCACCAGTCATCGGATTCCAGCTCCTAGGAGACTTATGGCCAGTTTTAAGGTCTCGCAGTTCACTGGGGTGACAGACACGACAGCAGATTCTCTGCTGCTCCTGGCGTACACCGCAGACAACGGCGCAACTTATTCCACACGAAAGATCCGCGTACAGGATCTTCTTGATGACCTCGCGCAAGATTCAGATCTCACCAGCCTGCTCACCCTTCAAGGTGTCCCTGCAGGATCAGCTGATCTGGGCAGCTTTACGGGCGACACGATCGCCGAGGGCGCAACAATCAAGGAAGCCCTTCAGGCCCTTGAGAGCAGCCTCGAACTTCAGCAAGGCGCTCTGACTGCCGGCAACGGTGTCGAGCTCGATGCTCAGGGAAACATCTCTTTGAAGATCGCCACCGGCGGCTTCCTTGAGTTCTCTAGCGATGAGCTAAGTGTCAAGACTCTCGACGAAGATGACTTCGTCAGCAACAGCGACAGCCACCTCCCGACTCAGCAGTCGGTCAAGGCCTACGTTGACACCCAGATCAGCACCCTTGGCAGCGTTTCTGAAGGCGCTTATGTCAAGAAGGACGGCTCTGTCGCCTTCGAGGGTGACCAGTCCATGGGCGGCTTTGAGCTGACCAACCTGGCGATCCCGACACAGGATTCTTCCGCTGCCACGAAGCAGTATGTGGACCTGGCCGTTCAAGGCCTGGACCTCAAAGAGTCCGTCCGTGCAGCCACAACTGTTGAGCTTGCTCTCGTCGGTGAGCAGGTTGTTGACGGTGTGTCCCTGACGGCAGGTGATCGCGTTCTGGTCAAGAGCCAGACCGACGCCAGCGAGAACGGCATCTACGTCGTCGACGCAGGCGCTTGGACCCGTGCAGAAGACGCCGATGGCAACCCCGACGGTGAAGTCACCTCAGGGATGTTCACCTTCGTCGAAGAAGGCACGGTCAATGGTCAGAACGGCTTCTCGCTGTCGACTGCCAACCCGATCCTTGTAGGCGCAACGGATCTCACTTTTGTTCAGTTCTCTGGCGCTGGTCAGATCACCGCTGGAAACGGCATCTCGATCACTGGCAACGAGATCAGCGTTGCTCCTGCTGTCCTTTCGGACATCAGTGACCTGGCCTCCCTTACTGGAGTGAGCGGAAGCAGCGATCTCGGGACGTTTGCTGGCGACACGATCGCCGATTCCTCGACCATCAAGGAAGCTCTCCAATCCCTGGAGACCCTGGCCGAAGCAGTCGCCTCGAACATCGCGACGAACGACACCGAACTGGCTGATCATGAGAGCCGGATCGCTGCCAACGAGCTGAACATCGCCTCGATCGATGGAATCAATACAGCTCAGTCCACCCGCATCTCTGACCTTCAGGATGCTTTAGGTGCTGCTGACGGTGTGCAGGACATGGGCTCCTTTACGGGTGCCACCATCACCGACAACGGATCCGTCCGTGACGCCCTGCAAGAACTGGAAACAGCTCTCGAGCAGCTGGCACTTGACTCAGGCTCCGGCTCTGCTGTTGCAGCCAACTTGGCTGAGATCACCGCCCTGCGTTCCGCTCAAGGAACTGCTAACGGCGACATCAACCTCGGCACCTTCACCGGTGGCACGATCAGCGACAACGCCAGCGTGAAAACCGCCTTGAGCGAGTTGGAAGCTGCTGTTGAAGCTGGTGCTGGCAACTACGTCAGCAAAGGCGCCAACGTCACCGAATTGGTGGCTGGAACGGTTGCAGAGACCGAGCCTGCTAACTACCTCTTCATGGTGGTTGACCAGGCCGATGGCTCAATCAAGGTCCTCGACAAGACTTTCATCGAGACCGAAGAATCCGCCTGATCCTGATCAGATCAATCGGAACTCTGGGGGCACTTGCCCCCTTTTTTCATGGCACCTCGTGAAGAGCTGATCGAACTTGTGGAGGCTTATGCAGCCGCGAAAAAGACCGACAACAAGCTGCTCATCGGCATGGCCAGCAAGGCCCTGGGTGCATTTCTGAAGTCCGTCGACATCGTCAAGCCAGTCGATGTTCCTGAGGAAATCAAGCAGGCCGTCGAGGTCCAGCTGCCCAAGAAACCCGCCGCTTCACGCAGGTCAAGATCAAAAAGCTGATGCGGAAGCCTGTGGCGTCACAGCGCCACTCGCATGAAGATCTCAGGCTTTCAGGCAGTCCCGGACGGCTCGGACGAGTCCCTGTTGATGATCAGCTACACCGAAGACGGTGGCGCGACCTTCAAGACCCGGAAGATCCGGCTTGAAGACTTCATCGATGACTTTCGCGTCGAAGATCTGGCGAACGTGGGCGAGGACGTCGAGGCTTTCGATGGTGCCGTCCTGTCATGGAGCCAAGCGGATCAGTACTGGCACGCGGTCAATCCAGCGATTGCAGCGGCCCCCGTTGCAGCGGGCTTCACCCTTGGCCTGACTCAGAAGCTTCTGGCTGAGAACCGCCAGATCGGAAAGACCGTTTTCGCTGTTCCTTACGTCTACAGCGATCGAGATGCCTTGGCGGTCGCACGCCCTGAAGGTGGAGTCGAGCGTGGCCGCTGTCAGGTCGTCAGCCTTGAAGACGGGAACACCCTCTTCGTTTACGCCAGCGGAAACGACTTCCTCACCCAGACGATCCAGGAAGGTCCGATCTTCCTGAGCAAGGGCGAGATCTATGTGATCGACGAGGTCGTCCCTGGCGCGATCATCACGATGGAAGAGGGCGGATATGGCATCTGCGAGCAGGGCAGCGGCGCCAGCGTGTCGCCCATGCCACTGCTCAGCCTTGCGCTCGGCTTCAACGATTCATTCTTTTTCGCCTTCAGGAACTCAGAAGGCCAGACCCCAGGTGGAACGGACCAAGGCTGGATCCATGTGGTGAATGGTCCGATCGCCTCGACGGTCAACCTGCAGTTCGGCAACGGCCTCCCGGTCGCGGACTACGACGGGAACTTCCAGATCGGAATCGAGCTGGCCCCCTGGGAATATCGCCGCCTCTACACCCGAGGAAACACCGAATACCGGCTCACCAGTAGTCAGCTCTGCATGGCTGCACTGAACGCAAGCATGGGCCCGAGCCCGCGCTTCTACGACTCGCGGCTGATCATGCCGATGACGACTGACGGGATCACTTGGCCAAGGTCCGGATTCGTCTCGGCCCAGTTCCCCAGCACCCTGGTTCGCTACTGGAACAACGCTGGATTCAAGGGAGCTAACAACGATGGCAGTTTCGTCGTCAGCCCTGGCGCCCCGATCGACTCCGACAGCCAAGACGGCACAGCTGCCGCTCAGTCCGATTACGAGGCAGAAGGCGCCACCCGTTACAAGGCGGCAGGCGTGATCTCGGCCTACTCAGGCGCCGACTCAGCCGGTCTGGAAGCCACTCCTCTGCTGGCCACGAAGAACATGACCCAGCGGGTGGCCATCCCTTGTTTCGTCGCTGCTTCGGGTGATGGCGGCAACAACGGGATTGCAGTCGCCTCTCCATTCGCTGGAAGTTTCCGCCTGTACGAATGGAACCCAGCCACCGGTCAGGCCGAAGTTGTCACGGTGGCCAACTCAAACAACGCCTTCATCCAAGACATTCCCCTCGCGAGGCGAACGGGCTCGACACCAGCCGCGAACGCGGAGGAGCAGAACGTCCCCGCCTCAGCCATGGTCAGCCGGATCAGAGAAGGCGACAACTGCATCTGGACAGGAACTCAGGCGAGCGCTGGATTCAATGGCGGATATGTGGAAGCGACCGTCCCGATCACGGTGGTGGTGAACTCCGAGCAGAACAGCGCCAACAGCAGCACTCCTGATCGGTTCTATCGGGGAACAGGAGGACAACAGCTTCCCGGAATCCCCATCAATGACGACGAGACCCTGATGGTCGGGATCACGCCTTTTGACATCAAGGCAGAGATCAGACGCGGAGATGACGGTCGCTTTTTTCGCCGAAAGATCAATCAATGGAACACGACTTGGGAGATCGTCTGATGGTTTCCCTTGACTTTGAATCGGCCCTGGCGGCCGCTTGCAGTGACGCGTCCTACGAGTACAAGCCGGTGGCTGGTTGCCGGCTGATTTGGGAGCACCACCAGGGCAGCGATTCCGTTGGGATCTATGCCTACCAAGACCAGCCAGATTGGCTTGTGTTGACCTTTCGAGGTTCAGAAGAGCTTCGTGACTGGAGCCGGAACTTCAGGGCATTCCCACGCCATCAGGGTGAGATTCACGGGGGATATGCCCGCTGTTGGGCGGGTCTGAGCCATGCGGTCGAGGAGAAGCTTGCTGGCCTTTCTTTCACTCATCTGACGATTACTGGCCACTCCATGGGCGGTGCAGTGGCGACCCTTGCGGCTTGGCAGCTGCCATGGGCTTGCCACTTGATCACTTTCGGCAGCCCTCGAGTGGTGAACCATTCGCTTGCGGAACGGATCCAAGAGAAGGTTCCAGTCGTGAGGCGCTTCGTTCATGGCGGCGATGTTGTCCCCCTCTATCCCGTTCTCCTTCATCGCCACGTCGGAGAGGTCCGGCGGATTGGTGCGGAGCGAACTTTGGTGCGGATGTTGCTCAAAGGTTTTGCTGATCACCACCCGAAGCGATATGCGGAACTGCTGGCCACTTCTTTGAAAACAACCGGTTGGGGTTCGAATCCCGACTGAAAGCTCTAGAGGAGTTCTTACCAGAACCAAGCCCGGAATCCTCAGACAGAAGGGGCAGGTCTCGCCACGCCCCGACCCGTCACTTCAAGGAGTTCCCTTCCTATGGCTTCCTGTTCTCAGTATTCAGCCGCATTCGGCTATCAAGTATTCATCACTCCTGTCAGCGCTTGCGGCGTTGACCTGAACTCAGTCAACGGCGGCGTCGGCGCTGGTGGCTTCATCGATCCCACAGCTCTTGCTCCTGCAACCGAAAAGATTGTCGAAGGCGCTAGCGCTGCTGAGATTCTCTTGGGCGATCCTGGTGCGAACATCGTTTATGACAACGACACTGTAACGACCGAGACAGTGTTCAAGCTCCTGGGCCTGACCAACGCAGCTCTCGAGACTGACACCTCTTCCGAGACCGTCACCACCTACGACACCGAGTCAAAGGGTTTCGACCAGAACGTCGCTACCTCCAAGAGCTGGAGCCTCAGCTTGGAAGGTGTGAGCCAGTTCGGCGACTCCGCCTACAAGGCGCTCCGTCTTCTTGAGCTCAACTCTGTTGCTGGTTCACTCAAGTGCAAGATCGGCCGCATCGGTCCTTCCGGAACTGTTGAGTCCGTTTACGGCTACGTGACCCTGACCAACTTCTCTGAATCAGTAGAAGCAGGTTCAATCGTTTCCTGGAGCGTGACAGCTACTGGCTACGGTCCGATCTCTATCGATCTGGACAACAGCGCCAGCGTTTAGCTGACTGGAGGAGTCGCCTCCGCTTCAGTAACTGATGCCGGCATCGCTATCGCTGACGACATCTACTCGGCCCAGGCCCTGTCAACTACAGGGTCCGGCGCTGATGCCACCGCAGACATCGAAGTCTCAGGTGGCACCGTTACCGGCTTCACCATCGTGAACGCCGGCACCGGTTACAAGGTTGCAGACCAACTGTCCGCAACCCTTCCAGGAGAGGACACCATCACTCCTGGAACTGGCGAGGTTCTCACCACCAGCTTCACCGCTGGCGATGGCCTGGACGCAGCAGACGAGACCCTTGTTGGTGTCGCCTCTTCTTCCACTACATCGATCTCTGGTGCTGGAGCCAGCTTCGACATCACCATCACCGGTGGTGCAGTTACCGACGTCCAGCTCAATGCTGCTGGCGCCGACTACGAAGCAGCCGACGAAATCACAATCTTTGCTTCCGATCTTGGAGCAACTACAGGCACCGATCTGGTCATCACTGTCGCCACCGTCGACGAAGACACCATTTCAGCAGGTCCAGACGTCACCATCACGGCAGCCGTCTCAACCATCGCCTGATCATCGACCTGAAGTCCCCCACCTACCAATCCGCGACTCATCGGCAAGGACAAGGACCACGGAATACCAGGGGCCAGTTGGCCCCTTTTTTATGCACGTTCCCCAGCTGGTTTATGACCAACGGCTTGCGATCTGTAGGGGTTGCATCAGATGGCTACCAAGTGATCGCTGTAGTGCTTGTGGCTGCTTCATGTCAGTCAAGGCCAGGGCTGCACACATCAAGTGCCCGTTGGGGTTTTGGGAGACCTGGGCGCCGGAAGCCTGAAAGGACGTTGAACAGGCGACCAGATGTCAGGTGGACTTGGAGAAGTCAAGGTATCGCTAGGACTTGACACGTCCAAGGCCAAAGGCCAGATGGCGGAGTTCTTCTCCGGCATTGGAAAGAACCCTGTTCAGAATCCTTTTAAGGGCCTCGACGAAAGCCTCAAGAAAACAGGCCAGGCCGCTAAGACACTTACAGATCAATTCAAGCCCTTACAAAAGAGTGATCTCCTCAAGGGCATCACAACTTCAACCAAGCAGGCCAAGACAGATCTCGACAGCCTGGGAACCGCGGGCAAGACCCTCAAGACAACGCTCCAAGGCTTAGGGCAAGGCGGAAATGGACTCAAGACTCTTGGCACTGACGCCAAGACGGCCTACGGCTCCGTTCAGAATCTCTCTACAGGCGCGAAGACTCTCGGGGCTGCAATCACAGGCCTGAATAGGGCCAAGCCCCTGCCTGGGATGAAGGCGACGCTGGACCAGATCAATGGCACAGCAAGAACAACCACCACAACCTTCGGGACGCTCAAGACTGCGCTCAACAATGCAGGGCAAGGCGGCAAGTCGCTGACCCAGTTGCCCACAGGGCTCAACGCCGTCAAGACAGCGCTTCAGGGTGTCAAGAATTCAACGACCGGTGTCGGCACCGAATTCACGAAGTCCAAGACCGTTGGTGAGGGATTCCTCGACTCAATCAGGAACGGCTTCAAGAATCTGGCGACTGGCATTCCTCAGGGCATCGGCCTCGCACTCGGCAACGCGATCCTGCAGCCCCTGAAAAACATCGCTGGCGTTATTCCTGCAGCGGTTGAAGAGTTCAGAGCGCTTGATGAGCAGCTCCGCTTAACCCTTGAAATTTCTGGCGCAGGTGCTTCGAAGTTTGGTGAGCTGCAGCAAGCAGTTCTGGACGTTTCGAGTCAGTTCGCAGCGACGGCTGTCGAGGTCGCAAAGGTTCAGCAGTCCTTGGCTCGCGCTGGATTCTCGCTCGATGAAATCAAGCAGGCGACCACCGGGGTCATCCAAGGCGCAGAAGCAACTGGCACCAGTTACGAGCGAATGGGCGACATCGTCGTCTCAGCTCTTGGTGCATTTGGTCTTGCTGCAAGTGACTCGACTGACGTTGTTGACACCCTGACGGTCGCAGCCAACAGCTCCAACCAGTCAGTCAATGACTTGGGAGAGGCGATCAAATACGTCGGCCCGATCGCGGCATCGACAGGTCAGTCATTGCAAGACGTTTCCCTGGCCCTCGAACTGCTAGCCAACAACGGCATCAGGGGTTCACAGGCAGGCACCAGCTTCCGCACGATTCTGACCAACCTCCAGATCGCAGCATCAGGCGCGGGCGAGGAGTTCATGGGCCTGACTCGAGGCTCCACGCGACTGGCCAAAACCCTGAAGGTGATCGGCGCTGACATGACCGACGCCAATGGCGAACTTCTAACGGGTCGCGACTTGATCGAGGAGCTGCAGCGCTCCATGGAAGGTCTGTCGTCTGGAGAGAAGGCGCTGGTCTCCAAAGCGCTTGCCGGCGCTGAAGGGCTGCCCGCAATGAACTCCCTGATCAACGCCAGTACAGAGCAGATCGACAAGTTGGCCGAAGGTCTTGAGAACAGGGCAGGCAAAGCAGCTGAGCAGGCGGAGAACGCACTGGCCGGTCTGTCTGGTTCGTTCAAAGTCCTCGAGTCGAATGTCTCGGCCGCCCTGGTTCAGATCGGCGCGATCATCGCGACAGCACTGAAGCCGCTGATCGATGCGGCCACTGCAGTCCTGGCAGCTCTGAATGGGCTCCCCGGTCCGATCAAGAACCTCCTCACCACCCTCGCTCTGCTCGGTACTGCCATCGGCGCGACTGTGGTGGCGCTCAATCTCCTCAAAGGCACCAAGGTCTCGGGCTTCTTCCTGGAAGCGGCTGCCGGTGTCAAGAAATGGGCCGCATCGATTGCCACAGCAAACATCGGAGGGACTCTCACGACCTGGGTGAGCTCGCTCGCTGTTTTTGGGAAGAAGGTCAAGGCCACACTCATCTTGGGCCTCACCAATGCGACCAAGAGCCTGAACGACTTCAGGAAAACGCTCTCGAGCATCAAGGTCGGGAACATCCTGAACAACCTCACCGAGGGCTTCTCGAACTTCTTCAAGGTCGCCACTAAGAAGGGCATCCCTGCGGCGATGAACGGCCTCAAGGTCGGAGCAAACGGAGCTTTGGGTGCGCTTAAGGGTCTCTTGCCTGCGATCGGAGGCTTTGTAACCGCTGCGGCTCCGTTTATCGCAATCGGTGCAGGCATTGTTGCCACATGGGTCGCCATTCAACGCCGTTGGGAAGCAGCCAAGGCCGTTGCAGATCCGCTGGCGGATTCACAGTCATCGCTTGACGATGCACTTCGCAAGGCGGGAGAAGGCGGAGAAGTCGCCGCCGAGGGCTACACCGGATGGGGCAAAGCCATCGAGGACGCACTTGGTCCGCTCGATCGCTTACTAAGTATTGCCAGCCCCCTATACAACGGCATCAAGCTCGTCGCCGAGGTTCTCGGCAAGGTCGACAACTGGAGCCGCAACAACGCCGCTGTCCAGCAGGTCAACGACGAGTATGCGAAGTTCCAGAAGTCGATGGATGCGACCAATCGGAAGATCAGCGAGAACCGCGATGCGATGTCACGACTCAACCCGGAGTCGGAAGAGTTCGGGCGGCTGGCAACTGAGAACGCTGAACTGATCAAGGCTGAGAAGAATGCCGTTCAGGACCGCATCAAAGCGATCGACAGCACGATCGCAAAACTCAAAGAGAACGAAGGAGCGAACCGCAGAACGATCGATGCCCTCGAGGAGATGAAGGGCAAGTACCAGGATCAGCTCCCCGTCATCGAGGCGAACGAAGCCTTGCTGCGTGAAGAAAGACAGACCTATGAGGAGCTCAGCGGATCTGTTCAGAACTACACGCTGAGGCTTGATGAAGCCACCGAAGCAAGAGAGAAATCATTCTCAAAAGCAGATACTCAGGTCATCTACGACGAACTGGAGGCTTACAACGCGCTTAAGGAAGGCCTGATCAACGAAGCCGAGGAGCGTGCAATCAATGCCAAGGCGGCTCTCAATGCAAGTGACGCCAAGATCAAGGCCGTCAACAACGAGATGACGGAGATTCAGGCGGCTTACGACGAAGGCGCGATCTCCCTCGATCAGTACGAAAAGCGGATGGATGCGGCCTATAAGGCCATGGAAGGCCTGACGGAAGGCCGGATCGAGACTGAAAGGGCAGCAACGGAAGCAATCAGGGCAGCGGTCGAATCGCGCATCGCTGAGTACGAGAGAGAAGCTCAGGGTGTGGCTTCAGCGATCCAGAAGATCAACACCGCCATCGGCGAGATTCAGCAGGTTCGTGGGACTGGTATCTCAGCGTTCAAGACCCTGGCTCAGGAGGTCACAAACGCAGAGATTGCTGGGATCGATAGGGCGAAGACAGCTCGAGATCAAGCCATCGATAACAACCTGCAGAACCGGCTCAGGGCAATCGAGAAAGCTGGCTACGGAGAGAAGACAGCAGCAAGGAAGAAGAGGCAAGCGGAAGCCAATGCCGAGTCCGCACGCATGGACGCCGAGCGCAGCTACGTCAACGAGCGCAGGAACATCATGCAGAAACAGATCGACTTCGAGAAGAAAGCACTCGAAGCTCAGATCGCTCTCAAGAAGGTCGAGCTCGAACTTTGGTATGAGCAGGCAAGGGTCTCGTCAGAATTGGCCATTGCGCAGAACGCTGCAGCCCAAGCACGAGCAGAAAACAGCGGTGACAAGAAATTGATCGAGGCCCTCGAGAAGGAGGAAGAGATCTTGAAGAAGCAGCTCGGTCAGCTGGACCAGATGAAGAAGCTGAAGGGCGCGGTCCTGAAGGTCGAAGAAGACATCGGCAAACAGCAGATCTCAACCAAGGCCAGCGCTGAGGGTGTCGCCTCTGGTTACGGCACCGTCGTCACGAGTATCGAGTCGGTCAGCAGCGCTCTCGATGGCTTCCTGGGCGAGACGCAGCAGCTCGAGAAGTCCTGGGAGCCGCTGAAGAAAGGATTGGGCGAGATCCCCATGGACGTGAAACAACGCGTCGAAGAATCCAAACGGATCATCGAACAAGGCTTTGGCGAAGTTTCCTTCGAAGGACTCAAGCAGTCCTTGCTGGATCGTGGCTTTACCCCTGCTATTGCCGAACAGACCGCCAAGAGACTCACGAGCGCTTTCGAAACCGAGTCCGTACTGGCTGGTGACATTGCTGCCAAAAACATCCTCGATCGTTTTGGCGATGCGATCCCAAAGGATCTGATCAAAGATCAACTCATCAACGCTTTCGTCGATGGCGCAAACGTCTCACTCGCAGAAGCTGAGCGTCGCTTCTCCGAGCTACCCAACAAGCTTTCTGCCGAGAAGGCAGCCCGGACTCTGGCCCTCGCTCTCGAAGGGGGTGTCAACGCGGGCTACGCGGCTCTAGCGAACACACCACTCCCTCCTGGTCTGTTCAGCGGTGCAGGCGAGAAGCTCACAACAGAGATCAACTATGCAACGGAAACGGCCAAGCCCGCGCTTGAAGGACTCGGCCAAGTAGGTCGGGCCAGCCTCGACCAGATGACGCTGGGCCTGGGATCCTCCTCCATCGAAATTGCAGAGTTCGCTCTCACCTCTGGCCAGCAGATCGCGCAAGGTTTCTCCGAGGGGAGCCGCGAAGGCTTCAACGCCATCGGAGAGGTGGCTAAGGACGGCCTTTCAACCATCCCGACCTTCTTCAACAACAACATCGTCAGTGACATGAGCCAGGGTTTCATCACCCTTGCTGACAACTTCTCCGGCTTCTCTCAAGGGGCTGGCCAATCACTGAATCAGTCACTGGCGGAAGGCCTTGACGAGGCAGCAACAGTTGCAGCCCCGAGATTCGTTCAGAGCATTGGCGACGTGATCATCCCAGGCATGGGCACCATCACAGCAGCTCTGACCAATGATTTTGGGGAGGCTGGAAAAATTGCCGGTCAAATCTTCGGTGAAGAAAACACCACCGCTTTCTTGCAAAAAGCAGAGGGAATCAAGAACGGACTGATCGAGTACTTCACCGGCGGGGACCTGGACACTGTGATCAGCGGAGCGGGTGAGACCAATGGCTTCAACTTTGCCAATGGCTTCACTCAGGAATCGATCCCAGTGATCAACGAGTTCGCCAGTACCGTCGGCGAACGATTCGGGAATCTGATCCCCAAGGAGGCCATCATTGGCAACCTGCGCTTTGCCTTAGAAGACGGCACTTTCCAGGGCACTGAGCGGGCCAACGAGATCATCGCCGGTTTGCCTGACGCGATCCCCAGGGAAGAGGTCGCCAGAATTTTGGGAACAGGCTTCGAAGAAGGAGCGGCTGTAGGCGAAGACTTCCTCAACAACATCAAGCTCGAAGGCGACACGATCGAAGAGATCGAGAGAGACCTTGCGTCCGGACTTGAGGGAGGTGCCGAAGACGGCGCCAAGAAGATCACCGAGAAGATTGATGAGACCAAAGATCCCGCTGCAGAAAAGATCGCCGACGCCATTGGCAGCGGATTCTCCGAGGGAGCTCAGAAAGGTGGAGAGGAAGTGATCAAGTGGTCGGAAGATGCTGGCGTGAAGATCGGGGACAACCTGTCCAAGGGCGCTGAGGGTGCTTCCGAAAAAATCGTCAAAGCTTTCGACAACGAGTTCAAAGTCCTCAAAGAGGACATTGCCAACCTTGGGGATGAGATCGATGTCCAGAAAATCGAGAAGGCGATCAACAAGGGACTCAGCGAACCGATCAAGAAAGCCTCTGAGGAAATGGGCAACATCCGCCTTCCTGAAGGCTTTGCCGCCACGTTGACAGAAGCGGGAGAGGGCGCCAAGTCGATCGCCCAATCCAACTTCGCTCAGGAGCTACGCGGAGCAGCGAACGCAGCCAGGCCACTGGCAAGCAACACCAGGCCCCTGTCATCGAATATCAGGAGAGCGGTCGGCCCTGCCAACTCATTGGCCCGCGCTCTGGAACGTGCCGCACGTGCCGCAGCAAGAGCAGCCGCCGCAAGATTCGCCGGTGGCCCTGTTGAAGGCGGTCAGACCTACACGGTCAACGAGCTCGGGAAAGAGATGTTCATGTCCAAGTCAGGCAGCCTCTCGGAGATCAAGGCTCCCGCATTCGGAGACTGGCGAGCACCATCGAGCGGAACTGTTATCCCTGCAGGTATCGCCCAACAGATCCGCGACAACCGTGAAGCACAGTCAGCCGCTCAACAGATCCAATCTGTCCAGGGCGCAGTTTCTCCACGCTTGTCCGGCGAGGGCGGTGGCGGCAGCGACATGTCCAACGCAATCCTCAAGGGCCTCAAGGGTCTGGGCGGTGGCACCAATCAGCAGGTGACCAACAACGTCCAGATCACCAGCCAGGCTCCGGTCAACGATGCCTCTCGCATTCTCACTGACCTGGCTCGACTCAGGAGCCAACGACGACGACGCTGATCGAGGTCCTCTCAAAGACAAGATCTGCGCTCATATATGTATCGCCCGCAGAGCCAAGGGCTCCGGAACCCTGAACCGACGTGATCGACGGTTCTGTGGCCTGTATCCAACACCCTGGCATCACCGTCACATTCACCGACGGAACCACTCTGTACAAGGTTCAGATCGACAAGTTCACTGCTGAGCCCAGGCAATTCGTTGAGGCCGGCCAACTGACATTCAGTACGTCGGGAACTGCAACCCAGTCAGGCAGCAGCCGTGCGAACCGGATGACATGGGCGATCAGCGCCTTCGCAAGCGTCGAGACCTGTTTCAGTCTTGATGAGCTTTATCGCGCCTGGGATGCAGCAAGAGCTTCAGGCCTGACAGCTGTGGTTGCGATCACCGATCAGACCCGCGTCCGAGACCCGATCAATTCCCCCATTACTGCTTCTGCTGTTTTTACTGCTCCTCCTGTCTTCGAGCGCCGTTCAGGTGTCACGGACTTGCTGAGCTTCGGACTGACGGAGATCTGATTCATGGCATGGCTTAACAACACAGCGGTCCGCTGCACGGTCTCCATCAACGGCGCGGACTACAGCGACGAGTTCACCGGCGGTTCTCTGTCGGATTCGAGTGTTGTCCAAGGAGGATTCGTCACGACGGGCGGGAGCCTCACCTTTCAAGACTTACCCGGATTCAGCCGCCTAGAGGACTACGACGACACGAAGTTTGGTCGTGGAGGCATTGTCACGATCGACCTGCAAACCGCAGGTTCTGAGATGCGCCGCCATCCTCGCGGTCACCTTCGCGTGATCACGGCCACCTATTCGCCAGAGACACGTTCGATGACTGTCGAGGTGGGTTGCCTGCTCACATTGCACAACTTGACGAATGACATCACCAACCTGAAATACCTGACGGTCTTCGACTTGCCAAACGAGGCGGGGATGAGCGATCTCAGTGCCGCACTGGCTTCTGAATCGAAGTTCGCATGGCAAAAGAGCGACGGCTCGATACAGCTCTCTTCCTTCTTCGGATCTGACGGACTCGGCTCCAATAAATACCCGGCTAGGTGGGTCAGCGTTCGCGATCAGACGGCCATCGCGTCCCAGCCGCTAGGCGGAGGCAATCCAATCCCAGACCTGATCCGGTGCACCTACACCTGGGCAACTGTCGAGTCAGACGATGGCGGCGGCGGCGATGGACCAGCTGAGGACATCGATGAAACGGTCTCTGTTTATTGGCTGGAGCACCCCGCTCAACTGAAGAAGACTCAAAAAATATGCACCACTGACTTGGCTGGGACTAGGACCTGCCGACAGGTCGAAGTCAATGACGGCAAGAAATCCTTCTCAGTCACTAAGACCAACAATTCAAGGCGTGTCTACGGAGCACTCGGTGCCTCTTTATCTAGCGAGATCTCAATCACGGAGGGGCCTGCTGTTGAGCTCGCTGGCGGATACTTCGGCGAGCTCTATGCGTTCAAGCTTGCTCGAGCTAACTACGTTGCGGCCAACGTTCCCCTCGACGGTCTGAACACGGTCGTCCAAGAGAAGAGAGAGAAGAGCTACGTCTACGGGACCGGTGGCGAAGTACTCAAGACCATTGAGTACACCTACAGGAACTACATCTCGGCGATGACTACGAACGACTGGCGAGCAGGAACGTTCGACACTGGCTCTGAGTACGACCCAGAGAACCCCCCGTCGCAGGGCACTCGTGGATTCTTGACTGACATCCCCTCCGACAAGTTGTACTTATCGCAAAAGGTCACCACTGAGTGGGAGTACTTCGATGACCGCACGATTGAGAAGAAGTCCACCCTCCAATCAAGTGCTCAGTGCAACGGCGTTGGCATCTTCCCAACCCAAGGCGAGCGAATCCTTGAGAACATCGATGCGACCAATAACGGAGTCGAAACTTCGCAGACGCGGACCAGTCGTGGAGGCTTGCTAAATCCTGACCAGCCGCCAAGGAATCCAGGCACAGCTGCGATTTCAACGAAGTCAGAGGTTTATGAGAACGAGTCTGCGAAATACACACCAACGACTGCTGGATCCATCGTCTTGAACACGAGCGTCCCTTACACGAATTTGGGCGACACAGAATCACAAGCAAGGACTAGAGCTGCCGCCTACACCCAAAACCAGCGCCAGTTACTCGAGGGCGACGCTGCTGGCATCAGGGTGGCCGAATCGATGCGCGAGGAAATCTTTGACTACTACCCAGGGATGCCTTTCAGCTTCTTCGACCCCACGCTTGAGAAACTCATCAAGTTGAGGATGAACGCAACGGGGTGGGCTCTTTCGACCAGTCAAGCGATCTTCTCGACCGACGGAGTGTTCATTGGTGTCTCGAATGGCACGGTCACTCTTCCCAGCAACGTTGACGCAGTCAGCGCCAACAACGCTTTCGAGGAAGTGCTCTTCAAGAGGAATCAGACGGAAATCGCTGAGGATGCCTTTGAGGTCGCCGATCAAGCTTGCGACGTTGACCTTGACCTGCTGGCAGCTATCGAAGAGGAGCAGGCAGAACGACTCCTTCCTGACGAGCCCGACCAGATCTTTGAGGCTCTTGTGATTCAGGTTCCTGAATTTGTCGTGACGACAGGAGCACCTGAGCCGGACGAGATCTTCGTTGTCGACATTCAGAACGATGCGCCACCTGCCAACAAGACCTACGGAGTGATCAGCGCAGAAGAGTCCTTCGAGGTCATAACCGCGGACACTTTCGAGGTGACAGTTGCCGACTAGGGACTGGGAACCCTAGCCGTGATGCCAGGCCCCTTGTATGCCCGATTACAACTACCTGGAAGATCTCACCGATGCTGAGCTTGAAGCTCTTCGGGTCGAGGTCGCTTCACGTTGTTCGGTGTGCCAGGTCGAGGTCGAGGATTTACAGGACGCTTTAGACGATGCAAGCCAGGCAGAAGAAAACGCTCAACAGACATACGAAGACACCGTTGAAGCAGTAGTCCAGATTCCAACTGTTGTTGGTGAAACATCTGTTTCTTCGGGTGGCTCTGGTCCAGACGTTGTCGAATTCATTGCCATCGATATCCCTGTCGGCGCTGTGGTCTCCACCGGAAATGGTGACGATGGCATCGGAGTCCTTACGAGCTGGGATGTCCCAGAGGAGTTGCGGCTCAACTTCAACATCTTGGTCTTCGTTTCAGGCGAGAAGGTTGGAGCGAATGCCCAGATCCTTGAAGCGGACTACATCGGCGGCATCCCTGACTTCCAGGACAGCATCCTTGTCTCTGACGATGGTGTGATCATTCCAGATCTGTTTGATCCAGAGGTGGAGCGCAGTCCGGATCAGACTTTCTTTGTTGGAACAGGTCCGAAGGCTTTTGAAGAGGTCTTCACGGTGAGGGTCTTCGCTGAGGTTCCAAACCAAACCTTTGATGTCAGCACATTCGCGAAACCTGCTGATCAGATCTTCAGCGTTGAGAGCATTCGGACTTACGGCATCTCCGTGGCTGAGCCTCCTTTCCTCGTAGAGGTGGGTCCAGAAGTACCCGACCAGATCTTCAGTACCAGGACGAGCGCGACTCCTCCGGACAGGACTTTTGTTGTCAACCGTGGAGCAGAGATTCCCTCGCAGGTTTTCGAAGTACTCACAGGCAACACCTTCGAGGTCTTTACTTCTTTCGCACCTCCGGACAGAACGTTCTACGTGCAACTGGGTCCACCACCTGCCAGAGATCCGGATCAAATCTTCGGCGTCTCAGTCGGAGGCCCCGACGCTCCTCCGATCCCCGATCCTTTCCAGATCTTCGACGTTTCAACGTCATGGGCGACCCCGGACAGAGTTCTCGACATCAAGGTCATCACCAACCGAGTGGTGGATGCCTTCGAGGCTCCCTTCTCCGTCACCGTCGGCCCAGAAGCACCGTCCCAGGTCTTCGAAGTCATCACAAGCGCCATCCCTTACGACCAACTGTTCAGCTTTGAGGTTGGACCTGAGATCCCCACTCAGATCTATGACACTGCTGTCATCCAGGAGTTCGAGGTTGATGCCTACGAGCGCAGGGTCACCTATCAGATCCAGGAATCCAATATCTCTGGCGATGAGAACTACATCGTCAGCGGTGAAGGCCTTGAGTTTGCTGTTGAACCAGAGATCGCTCTGAAGGTTGGTCAGATGGCTCACCTCTACGTGAACACCCCAGGGAATGCCCTTTGGATCAAGGACGTCCAAGAGGCGGGTGCAGGCGAACTCGACCCCTACTTCGTGTCAGTTACAAACCAAGGCACGACCAACAAGCTTGTGAAGGCTCAGTTCTTGCAGAGCGGGACCTTCTACTACCAGTCGGAGTTCAACGCTGAAGCCTTTGGTGTCATCGAGGTGACAGGCGTGTCTTCTGCAGCTCCTGATCAAATCTTTGATGTCTTCGTTGGAGCTGATCCCACGGGGTTCAGCGAATTGTTCGATGTGACCGTCGGCCCGGAATTCCCTGACGAGGTCTTCGTCGTGGACATTCAAAACGAAGCGCCTCCTGTTCACCAGATCTTCGAAAGCACTGTTGGACCTGAGCTTCCTCTCGAGAGCTTCGAAGTTCTCAGCGCAACCGCGCCGCTCTCCTACAACGTGACCAACTCTGGAGCTGGCTCGTACCTGTTCAGCGGGAATGGACTGAGTTTCGCGTCCAATCCCACACTCAATCTCGAGGTGGGGCAAATGCTCGAAATTGCTATCAATGCAGCCGGCCACCCCTTCTACGTCAGCGACAGCAACTCAAGTGGCGTGAAGGACTCCGTCACTCCTTACATCCACGACATCGTCGGTCAGGGGGCTGCTTTAGGAGCGATCCGCGTGATCTTCTCCCAGCCCGGCACGTACTACTACAACTGCGGTTTCCATGCCGCCATGAGTGGAGAGATCGTCGTCACGGGCGTCGGCATGGATCAGAAGATCTACACGGTGTCGCAGGCTCAGGATCGCTACACCCTCTCCGGTGAAGGCTTGCTGAATGAGAGCAACCCGACCATCAGCGTCGGTGTGAGCGAAACCTTGTTCTTGTCTGTGGTGGCACCGGATCAGCCCGTCTACATCAAACGCGCTCCTGGCACTGGCACCGAAGTCCAGAGCCCCGACTTCATGCAGCTCCTTGTGAGACAGGGAACAACTGACGGCCTTATGAAGATGCGCTTCCTGCTTCCCGGCACCTATTACTACGCCAGCTCGAACGACCAGAAGTTCGGGGGAGTGATTGAAGTCACGGCCTAAGGGCGTTCGGAACCCTACGGCCGAACACGCGACGCCCCCCATTCAATGGCTGTCTTTTACATCGACAATGTCGCCCAGGACACCTTGACCATGGTGAAGGGCAACATCTACCGCTTCGACCAGAACAACGGGTCGAATGCTGCAGCACCCTTAAGTCTTTCCGAAACCGAGGACGGCGACAACAACGCTGGCGCCCCATACACCGTGGGCGTGAGCTACTGGTTGAACAATCTTGAGGTGAACAGGACCACTTACCTGTCCGGCTTCGCAGGCGCCACCTCCCGCTTCATCCAGGTCCAAGTCGACCCCTCTGCACCAGCGGTCCTCTATTACTACGCAGTCGGAACACCGACCATGGGCGGCCCGATCAATATCACCACCTAAAGGAGGGCTGAACAATGCCAGTCCCCTCACAGGTATCGGCCGCCGAACTAGCGCGGGTGGCCGAGAAGTCGTACATCAACAACACGTTTCGTGTTGCCTTGGTGGATGCCCCTGGCAGCGACTTCGACGCAACCGACTCACTGTCAACGATCTTGGCGAACGAGGTCACCTCGGGGCTTGGCGGTTACAGCCGCCAGCAAATTGGCTACACCTCAGCTGACCTTGACAGCTACAACAACGGCAGGAGAGCTCTCGCTCGTAAGGCAGCCACCTTCGTTCACAACGGGAATACAGCGGAGACGGTCCGCTTCTCTCACGTCGTGCTGCTGAACCCCACAGAAACCGCTGCAGTTGCAGTCACCAAGCTCTCGGCGCGAGCAACGTTGAGTGATGGGCAGTCCGCGATCTTTTACTTCGACTTAACGCTCTACGGAGTGTTTGTGGTGGAGTAATGGCGAACGAGATACAAGCTGACCTTTTAGGAGCACTGCTCAACTTTCAAGAGTTGGTCAGGACCGAGGAGGTCGTGAGTGCAAAGGAAGCGGCGCTTGATGAACGCAAAAGAACTGATGTGACCGGCCGCTGGTGGGGTTACACCGCCGATGGTTCCGGACTGGTTCTTTACAACGGCCAGCTTTATGAAGCCGAGCTTTTATCCAATACCTGTCGCCCGAAGTACTCACCCGTGAACCTCAGAAGGACACGCCAGGGCAACTTCGTCGATTGGCAATAGTCCGGAACCCTACGCCGACTCAAGCGGACTCGAGCGGTGTCGATCAATAGGCCTGAACTCAAGAACACCATCGGCCATCGGTTCGCGACTGACACCGCCATCGCGTGGCGGACAAAGAACCCAATTACTGCAAGTCCACCAGACAACGTGCCCCTCTTCCCTGGGCAGTTGATCGCGGTCCGCACTGGACCCGCCAGCTGTGACCTTTACGTGGGATCCGACGACCGGTCTCGCTGGTTGAAAGTCGGAGGCTGATCAGTGTCTACCGAAAGAGATCTCCTGAATGACCTCCTAAGGATTCAGGGCGAGATTCGTGCGATGGAACAGGAGGAGTACGAGCTCTCATACGAAGAGCCCGATCCTGGTCAGCGCCATGGAGGAATCGACGGCTCCGATACCTACGAGCAACGAAGCGGACTCAATTACACGGACTCGAGTCCTGCTTCCATCCCGCCCGGAACGCTCATCGTCGAGTCTCCGGCTGACGATCCTGGTGGCTTGATCTTTGCGGATCATCCCCGCCCTCAAAAAAACAAGGACGGCTCCTGGACCGATGCTCCTTGCACGAACGGTGTCAGCTGCGCCGGTTCTGACTTCTGCTACTCGGACTACGAGTGCGACCGCTGCTCTCAGTGCGTCAACTCTCAGTGCGTTGAGATTGACCCCAATCGGCCCTGCAACTCCAACGCAGACTGCCCCTGCGCCCCAAGCGAAGACCAGAGCTACGTCTGCGAGAACACCCAGTGCAAGCTGACCTGCGCTGAGACACCAGACTGCCCGCTAGGCCAGGCCTGCAACCTTGACAGCTTTCTCTGCGAGCCAGGCTGTGAGAGCGATGATGCCTGCGATCCCAGCAGCTCAAACGCGGCTCCTGACGCGAAGTCCAACTCGATCTGCGTGAACTTTGAGTGTGTTCGGCCTTGTGAGCCGGATCTCATCTGCAAGGGTCCAAATGACACCACGACGTGCCCAGAGGGCAGCTACTGCGGCGAACGTGTCGGCAAAGCTCAAGGTGATGGCGATGGCGAGATCTATGCCTGTCTCGATGGCTGCTCTAAGAACGAGCAGTGCCAGCCAGAGATCTTTACCGAGCGATGCGATACCGATGTTGATCCCGATTGCTCAGACAAGAGCTACGCATACGAGACCTTCTGTGTCGACAACTCTTGCGTCAGGCCGTGCAATGGGAACGAAGACTGCCCTACGGACTTCGGCTATGGATGCGTCGCGGGAATCTGTGAGTCCATTGGCTTCATCTGTGTTGGCGATGGCGACTGTGGAGATGGCGAGTACTGCAATGGCGATGGCCGCTGTTCCTCTGGATGCACCGGCGACATCGATTGCCGCAAGGAATGTCCAGCACTATCGGAATGCGTTTCTACCTGTCCGCCGGAGCCCTCATGCTCTTGCCTGACTATCTATGGCGAGGACTCCCTCTGCGATCCGAACGACGATTCTTGGAAGCAATTTTGTGAGCGCGATCCTGCCTGCTTAGGTCGCTGTCCCAGGGATCCAGGTTGTCTTGAGAGCTTCAACCCCAACGCAGTCTGCGACCAAAACACCTGCATCACTCCCTGTCCTTGTGAAGAGGGTTACAAGTGCGAGGAGGTTGAAGGCAGATCCCCTCGCTGCGTTTCGGTGACCTCCCGGTCAACCATCGAGAAGTGTTGGGAATGGACCGAAGAGACAGTCGACGCAGACGGAAATATCGAGATCGTCGAGTTTCGCGAATGCGCTTTTATCAGCCCGAAGCTTGATGAGGATTTCTACGGCTGCGAGTGCGGCGAGCTGTGCACCAAGCAAGGCACGTGTGCCCCTGGTGTCTGTTCGGTGGATTCGGACTGTGAGAGCTGCAGCTATTGCGACGACGGAGTTTGCGTTCCAGGCTGTGATTCAGAGAATCCATGTGCTGCTGGAAAGTGCTGCCAGAACGATGGCAAGTGCCACCTCCTTTGCGGCTCTGACAGTGACTGCCCTGACCCCGAGATGTGTCTGGCCGGCGGCTGTTGTGGCATTGCCTGCGAGCCCATCGTCACCTGCAATCAAAAAAGCGACTGTCCCGAAGGGAGCTATTGCTCAGGGGCTGGCATCTGCGAGGCGGGCTGCCAAGAGCAGAGCGACTGCGAGAACGGTGAGATCTGCTTCCAGTTCGGATGCGAGCAGTCATGCGGCGCTGGTTGTTTAGACGGAACGATCTGCGGTCCTGACGGATTTTGCATCAGTACTCCCAAGCCACCATGCAGTAACGACAACGACTGCACCGATGGCATCTGCCTCGATGGTTCCTGCAATTCGAATGGTTGCCGAACCGATTCAGAGTGTGGCCGCTATGGGATCTGCAGCGGTCAGACATGCACCAACTATTGCTTAGACGATGCTGAGTGCGCGTCTCTCAACACTGAGACCGAAGACTCAAGGTGCCAGCGCGACACAGGATCACAGGAAGAAATCAGGCAAAGATACGAGCGCCTCAAGTGGATGGAGGCGAACGGCCAAAATCCTGATCCACAAGAGCTGCAGCGCTACACGGCTCTGTTCAACAACCTGACAAAAGCTGGCAAATGTGCGCTTCAACCAAGTGGCATTGACAGTCCAGACGGTCGCACTGGATGCGAGTGCTACGAGAATTGCGACGAGCAGGGTCGCTGCAGTCGATCAGTTTGTGCCAACACGGGCGACTGCGAGTGCGGCGACTGCTTAACGGACAACAAATGTGGCTACTGCAGACGAGACCAGGACTGCAAGAACAGTCAGGTCTGCGACATTGCGGAAGGCGAGTCAGATGGAGTTTGCGCCACTCCTTGTATCCCGGCCTCACCCTGTGGCTCCGATGGTGATTGTCCGGCGGACAGCTACTGCCGACCCGACGCGTTCGGTCGAACTGAAGAAGAGGGTGGCGGTGCCCAGTGCACCCAGGGATGCCGGAGCGACGCGAGCTGCCTTCCGGGGCAGAAGTGCTACGACAACCGCTGCCTCCCTACTTGTTCGAGTGGCAGCGATTGCAATACGGACACGGAGCTATGTCTTCGTGGAGTTTGTGTTGAGGTTGGATACTCCTGCCTTTCTGATAGCGACTGTCCTTCCAGTGAGGGCTGGTGCTTAAACGGATATTGCGCGGAGGATATTCGCTGCTCTGGCGACGAGGACTGCTCAAGCTCTGAGGTCTGCAATCCCGCGACCAGCATGTGTGAGCA
The DNA here is from genome assembly GCF_014279555.1 of Synechococcus sp. SYN20. Taxonomy (NCBI): domain Bacteria; kingdom Bacillati; phylum Cyanobacteriota; class Cyanophyceae; order Synechococcales; family Synechococcaceae; genus Synechococcus; species Synechococcus sp. SYN20. The sequence continues at coordinate 1,330,312 of NZ_CP047959.1, forward strand.
GGGTGATCGCTGCAGCTCGAGCAGCGATTGCAAGAGAACATGCGAGTCCGATCTTGACTGCGGCAATAAGCAGTGCGAATCAGCTGCCGACTGCACTGAACCTGGTCAGACCTGCAAGCAGTTCGGTTCTGTTGGCATCTGTGTCGGCGGTTCGGACTACGGAGCCTGCTCTTCTGGTCTTTGCATTGGTGGCAGTTCAGACAATCGCTACTGCGACACAAGAGGCGTCTGCCAGCAGGGTGAGGCCTGCAACAGCGACAGCGACTGCAACTTTCCCAAGAGCTGCTACAACGGCGGCTGCCAGTTCAAGCGTCGCTGCAACGGCGACAGCCAGTGCCAGCAGGGAGAGTTCTGTGACGCAGGTTTCTGTGCTGGCGATAACCGCTGCGACGGCGACTATGACTGCGTTGAGGGCTACGCCTGCAACCAGTCAGGACGTTGCTTCAACGACGATCAGCGGGTCACCGCTATTGAGATTGGCTGCGAAGACTGCCAGATCTGCAACCCCACCACTTTCCGCTGCGGGAATGAGGTTTGTCCGGGCGACGGCGACAACGGTGACAACGGCGACGAATGCCTGTCCGATAGCGACTGCGAAGCAGGCAAGTGCGTCTGCGATGGCTCTGGAGAAGATCGCTCATGCCAGTGCATCGAATGCCGCAACGATCAGGACTGCGCGGATGCTTATGGCAGCGGGGACTTGGTTTGCGTTGAAAATGTTTGCGAGACCCCTTGCTACACGGGGCTTTCGACCGGCGACTGTTTCACCGGCCTCTTCTACGGAGACACCTGTGGCAACTGCCCCGACAAGTGCCCAGGAAATGCTGTGTGCACAGAGGTCGACAAGGTCTGCGGTACTTACGAGATCTTCGTAGAAGGCAAGGCCTATACGCGTCCAATCCTTTGCAAAGAGTGCGTCGGCAATTGCCAGGCCGACAGTGACTGTCCTGACGATTCGATCTGCTCCAACTCTGGCGCCACGAGCGGCCAGTGCGTCTCGTTCGATGGAACCTGTGACACCGATCTCGACTGCCAGAGGTTCAACAGCAAGTTCGGCGAGTCCATGTACTGCATGAACAACAAATGCGAAGTGGGTGAGACCTGTATCGGAAGCTCTGACTGTTCAGGACAAGAGCTCTGTGGTGGTGAAGGCTTCTGCAGGAAGGGGGTCTGCCTGGAGGATGAAGACTGCGGTGGCGGGCGCACTTGCGTCTTTGGTGCCTGTGAATTCACCTGCGAGGTGCAAGCCCTTGTCTGTGAGTGCAGTCTCGACCCCTACAGCCCTGGAATTTTGTGCCCAGAGGGATACAACTGCAACTGCGATACCAACCTCTGCAGTCGTGAGGGCTACCCCGGTATCGAGCCGACCATGGACGCGGAGTCTTGCCCAAGTGGCACTTTCTGCGACACGGCAAGAAAAGGCTGCAGGCCATTCATTCAAGGCCAGCTGGAGTGCTTCACCGATGCTGGCTGTTTTGGAGCAAAGACCTGCGAAAAAGGCCTCTGCGTTTCTCGGGATGAATTTGGAGAAGAGGTTCCCGATCCCGATCTGGGCGACAATCGCGACAACGCTAAAGCTGCTGACAACTGCGAGCCTCTCGACAAATGCTGCAACGACGAGGGGTTCTGTGACGACTGCCCCTGTGATGATGAGCACCCTTGCCAGGAAGGCTGCTGTGACCCGGAGTCGGGCTTATGTATCGACTTCAATGAGCACCCTCAAACAGAACTCGGAGCTCCCGAGTCCTGCACTTTTGGAGAGGTCTACTGCGAAGTTTTAGGTCCAGAAGGTGATCCACTCGACGTTGTGGTTCTTGGCAAAGGCAAGGGCTACCAAGGTTGCGAATTCGTCTACGAGGACGAAGATGGCATTCCGCTGAAAGATGGTGAGCGCCGCAAGGTCTGCTGGTCTGGCGCCGATCTCAGCTCGGCGCAGACATACAAGCTGCTCGTTCAGGAATGCAAGGCCGAGCAAGAAGAGGACAAAGAATGCGAGTGCGATGAAGTGCCTCCAGAAGAAGACGAGTGCTTCCGCAATAAAGACTGCGGGAATTGCATGGTCTGCAGGTCTAAGACCTGGCAGAGCACTCCCTGCTGCCCAGTAGCGGATGAGGCTGGTAACGACAGCGTTACGAGAAATCTCTGCCGTGCTGTCAATGGAACTTTTGAAGAAGAAGCGCCTGACGAGGACGAGGAATGTGGTTGCTTGTCCGCTTCTGACTGCGGACCCTGTGAGGCCTGCAACTTCAACGGCTTAAACGGTGAAGAGGGCAGGTGCGTGGCCAAGTGCGAGGAGCTGTGCCCCGATGGAGGCGAACTCAGTACTGGCGGAAAGTGCCCAACCTGCGAGGAGAGGTTCGGTAAGTGCGTCGAGGGAGTTTCAGCCACAGTTAAACCTGCAGGCGTTGATCCAGAAACTGGACAAGCGGTTCCGGCGGTTACGAAAAGCACTTGCCAAGTCAAGGACGCGAACCAGTGCTGCAGTGGTTTCAGTACTCCTGAAGAGGCAGGCAAAAAACGCGACTCTTGCGAGCTAAAAACAGAGACGGATCAGAACGGCAACCTGGAAACCATCGAAGTCCCCTGGTGTATCGACTTCGACGCGGGCATCTGCGCTGGTTGCACAGAAGACAGCCACTGCTCTGGCAATAAGACCTGTAGGGGCTACCAGTGCGTCGTTCAGTGCGGCCAGGAAAATGCTGTTGATCCTGAGGCCGGTGACTGCTCTTGCTGCACCGACGATGGCCAATGCAAAGAGCTCTACGAGAATTGGACAGAATCCCGCGCAAGCGGTGACGAAGGCCAAACCAGACCGTGCTCGTGCACACAGAATGGAATTGATTGTGCTCCTTACCAAGAAGCAGAGTCCTGCTACGCCTGGGTTCGAGTTGATGGCGGGGAAGGTGGAGATGGTGATCAAGCCAAGGCTGATCGCGACAAAAATCTTGAGCAGTTGGATGAGTATGAGAAACAAGAACCCTTGCTTCGCTTCGATCTTGAGGATGCGTTGGCCGCTGTCCCTGATGCTTGCATCAACCAAGACATCGTCGATGGGGAGCTAGTTGACTCTTCACGATGTCAATCAGCAAGAAATAGTGCAGCGCAAGCTGATAAAAATCTACAGGACAACCTCGGATATCAACGCCAGCTTTCGCAACAGTTAAGGAACACGATTTACAGGCCTGCGGAATTCAAACAGGTCAGGAAATGCCAGTGTTGCGTTGATGGCATGTGTCGTCCTGAGGATGAGTGCACCTACGGAACTTGCTACCTCTGCGTCAAGAAACCGTCCAGCTACTTCCGGGCAGCTCTTTACACATCTGTTCTAGAGACTGAAGTCTGTACAGGTTGCACTGACCTGAATGGAAACACCCCTGCTCCTGGCGGCTGCACTATCGGGGAATTGGGCGAGGGATATAGCGGTGGAACGAATTCCGTTTATTTCAGCAGCGAGGAAGGGGACTGTGTGAAATACCGCTGCGAGGATGGCATCTCATGGGTGGATGAGCTTTGCACTGGAACCAATACTTCTTGGTATGACTACTGCTACGGATCAATCATTGGATGTGTCTTCTCCTGCCGTGACAATCCCAGCGGAGGCAACACCAGCTTCTACAACTATTGGAACGGTTGGAAATATGACATCGACTGCTCAGAGGCGGGCACGTATGCCTACAACAAGAACACAGAAGGCGATGGTGCAGATCCAAAGAAAGGCATTCGACTAAGCAAACCTGAGGAGGATAAGTTCAAGACAGCTTGCGCTTATCCGAATCCGACCGGGTGTATCCAAGGTAATTGGCTCGTTAGATACACCTCCCTTGTTCAGATCCATCCCTGTTGCCATGAGGCAATCATCTATCACGAGTGCGATCCGGAGCATCCGAACTGCGCTGCAGGACTAGAGCTCCTGTTTGAAGCTGGCGACAAGACTGGGATCTTGAAGCGTCTGGAGGCTCAGATCAAGGCTCTGGAGAGATATCTTGAAAACCTCGACGAGGTGACGGAGCAACTCAAAGATCTCAAGGATGTTACGGACAGAGATATTGAGCAGCTTGAAAGAGATCTGGAAAATGCAGAGATTGATGATGACAAACTTGAAGATGATTTGATCAATGCGGAGGGCTTTATTCCACAGATTGAGGCCGATATAAAAAATCAAGAGCCCAAGGTTGAGAGTGCTACAGAGAAGCGAGATGAAGAATCAGAACAGCTTGAGGAGAGCAAGGATAAGATTGAAGAGTTGTCGATCGAGAAGGACGAACTAACAGAAGTGCTGACTATTCTCGAAGAAGACTTGGAGAACGCTCAGTCCAACAAAAATAGTTCTAAAGCAGCGGCGGAACGCAAACGGAAGGAACTAATAAAGTTGAAGAATCAGCTAGCTATTCTTGGTCAAACAATTGTTGACTACGGCTGCGAATGTCCAGGCGATTCCGATTGCGGCGAGCTTCCCAATGCTGACAGTCTTGAATGCTTCAATCTCCTGGAGGAACGTGAAGCATTGGAGATTCGGGCTGATGAAGTTGAATCAGAAAAGGATTTTCTAGAAGGTGAACGAGATTCCTATGCGGATGAGGAAGCAGAAATCAAAGTTGAAATAAAGCCGATCAAAGATGAAATCAAGGAGCTCGAAAAGAAAATCAGCATAGAGCAGAGAAACTATCAAGTTTATTACAAGATTCTTGCCGATGCTCAGTACAAGCTTGATGAGGCGATTGCCGAGCTTGGATCCCTCAACAATGAACTCCTATCTACAAATCAAGAGGTCATCCGCCTCACTAAGCTTCTAGAAAGGGACGTGGTCCTCGACGAAGTTGGAGATATCGAGGAACAGATTGCCAAGAAAGAAGAAATCCTTTCCAATATCGAAAACAGCAATCAAGAAATTGCAAACGAGAAGACCGAATCTGAATCAGAACTTTCTGCGAAAGAGTCTGAGTTCGACCGCTTGAAAGATGAGCTCGATGTCCCTGTTGTTCCCGAAGCCTCTGGCCCTCCTGCGGAAGGGAAGACCATGAAGGAGCTCAACGAGGAGTACAAGGAGGTGATTGAGGAAGATAAGAAGAAGGGAGAGGACAAGTGGTATCCAGGGCGCTAGTGGGTCGGAACACTCAGGCGCTTCTGACTCGTTTCCATGCAGACCCCTGATTGGACTCACTTCCGCTCAGCGGACACCGACCCCGCCGGCCCCGCATGTCTGCTTGCGACCAGCTTCAGCTTGAGCGAACTACCTAAGAACTACATCTGGACAATTGGCTATATCGGCCAATGGCTTGGCCCTGAAGAGGCTGAGATCAACGCGCAGGTCAAGTCCTATTCAAGGGAGTACTTGATCCAGAGGGCTGAGGAGCTTGAGTCCAAAAAGAACGAAGCAGTGCAGAAGCAGCAACAGCTAGAAGCATTGCGACAACAGAGAAACAGCGAGCTGGACCGCCTCACCAAAGCGAACCTCGGTTTCAAAGATGAAGATGCCATCAAGCAGAGGGTCGAAGCGGGTCCGTTGAAGATGGCTCGAAGCCTGGTGAAGTCGGCCGCTGACCTGGCGACGGGCGGTGTTACCGATCCAACCGCTCGGATGGAGATCTGCAACACCTGCCCTTTCAAGGGTGACGATCAACGCTGCGGCAAGTGTGGCTGCTTCTTACCTGCCAAGACCAGGGTCAAGAAATCAAGCTGCCCGATCGGCCGTTGGTAGGCGCGGAACCCTAGGCGGATTCTTGGTTCCAGACGGTTGTGGCAAAGCTCGATCAGATACTCCTGAAGACGAGCAACCTGAGCCAGAGGGATCTGATAGATACCCTCGAAGGTAGAGGGAGAGATAGTCGAAATAGAATTGAAAAAGGCGAGACCGTTCTTCGCTATACCGGTGCTGGCAGGCTCGGCCCGGAAGGCGAGACGGTAAACGAGTCCCCTGGTCAAGTCGAATTCTGGACAGTCAACGACAGCGAGGAAGCTGTTCAGATCTACGTGGATTTCGGAGCTGAGATTCCGCCTTGGTCGACCTCCGAGCTGCAAGAAGCCAGCATCGGTCTCCTGAAGGACGTCGACATCCTCGATGGCGCCAGCGGCGGCGAGCTATTGCTGCAAGCTGGCAAGGTTCTCACCTGGGACGGCGCCAAGCTTGTGCTGCGCGATCCACCAGGGGTAGGGGAAGGCGCCAAGATCCTTGAGTCCCTGAACAATGTTGGTGACGTCAACTATGGCTTTTACGCAATATCCCTGAACAAGTTTGGACCTGAGGGTGGCGACATTCTCCTCTACAAGTTCAACAACCTGTCCTCAAAATATGAATGGGCACCGACCAAGTTTGAGATCGATCTGTTCGATGAATTCACGACCCGGAATCGGTTTCTCGTCTTCAACAGGACTGTCCACAAGGGCATCGAGTTTGGGAATCTCACATCTACTGCGACGTCATCTGCGCGTTTCTCGGACGCTGGCGGGGCATCCATGCTCTTCAACCAGTACAGAGGTAGGAATCTCAGCAACCGAATCCATGGCGTCGAAGCCAGTTCTTTCGGTTCCATCAATCTGTCAGTCCGAGACGGTGAAGACATCGTCATCAAACTTGGGGATGGCTATGCAAACAATGAAGGAAAACCTGGCGCTCTTAGATACGAGCGGATCGATGATGTTCCTTTAACTATTACTGACGAGAGATACTTCGCCACGCTCAAGCACGTCAATCAAGCGATACGTGATTCGGACCTTAACTTCCTCAACAACGTCAATGACACTGGGATCATTCAGGGACAGGTTTTGTCCTGGGATGCGATCAGACAGGAATACATCCCAACATCGGGGATCGCTCCAGACCTTTCTCAGGCTTCGATCGAGAGCCTCGAAGACGTCAATGCTCAAGCCAAGGGTCGCGGCAAGCCCCTGACCTGGAACGACACAGATAACACTTGGATCCCTGAGACTTTGAGGTCGAGAGATCTTGAGTGGGACTACAACCCAGAAGGTTTTGGCAATGGGGTTTTCTCAGAAGATGATCCTCTTGGAGAGGGTTATTGCGAAGAATGCAAGGAAGAGACTCTCGGCCAATTCACGGTTGCCAGAAACAAGGCTTATGTCTGCCTGAGAACTAGAGATCTCAATTCCAGTACGGGGAATTTCGAATCCACCTATGACTGGGTCAAGATCCTGGTCGACGGCTACAACCTGACCGAAAATCGCCGTCAATACGCTCCGAACGAGTACAGGCAGGCCTATGGCTTCGAGAAGCGAAGGGATGCCCTTTCTCCGGCTGCCTACGAGGGAACTCTTGGATCGCTAGCCAACGTCAGTACTGCTGACGTTTTCCCAGGTGCTGCTCCTATCTACAACGCCTCGACGTCCTCCTTCGAGATGGGCTTCCCGGCTCTAGACCTGCAGAGCTATTCGGTAGGAGCGCTCGGCGATGTCAATCTCACCGGCGCTGGTGTGGGCTACGGACTGCTGTGGAACGGCGAGCAGTGGTACGCCAGCAGCCTGGACCAGAAAGTACGACTTGATGATCTTCAGGATGTTCAATTTGGATCCTTAGGTGTTACCAACACCAAGATGGTTGCGGCGTTCATGCTTACGGACTCCCCGGCACTTGGCCCTACTTTTGTTTACAACCAAGACGTCTCTACGACCCTCGCTGTTTCGACTCCAAAGGACAGCTACTTCCCAGGTTCCACGGCCTACGCCCGCTGGGGAGAAAATGCTTTTGGTGGTGGTCAAGCTCCTACTCAAGGTGGAACCTATTTCTTCAACTGGAGATCTCAGCCACCGATGTCAGTGGCCGAGATTCTTGACCTCTACATTCGCTGGCCGAAGGACAACTCCTGGCAGACGATCGACGGTGATGGTGTCATCGAGCTGTACTTCTATCCAACGCAGCTCCTCGACACCAGGACACTTTTCCGTCGCGTTTCTCTGCTCCCAGGCACCGGCGGCTACATCCTGCAACTCGATCAGACAGGCGCCTTGCGCTTTGCCGTGTCAGCACCTTCCGGCGAGATTGGCTTCACGATTTCAACGGTTTCCAACTTCATCTCGACTAACAACTGGCACCACGTCGCTCTTGTTAAAGAGGGAGCATCCAACAGGATGTATGTCGACGGGGATCTTGTAGGCGAGGCCCTAAGCACCACCCCTTGGACAGGTGACGACATGTTCGTCATGGGTCGGAACGACCTCGATGACAACAATGTTCTGACGCATCATTTCTTCCGTGGTGTCATGTCTGACCTGAGGGTCACCAAAGGACGCAGCAAATACAGCGGAAACTCTTATTCGCAGCCTGCATCAATCGAAGCTGAGATTATTGACACCACCCCGAATGCTGGCGATTTTCTTAGTTACGACGGCACAAGGTGGACCAATGTTTCTGGCGTTGAGGGCGACATCAGCAACAAGTCGATCAATGAACTTGCAGATGTAGATACCGGCACCAACGACCCAGCACAGGGTGATGCCTTGGTCTGGACTGGCGCAGCCTGGGAGCCTGGCATTCCTGGCATTGGCGCCACGTGGTCGTTGAACGACATGACAGATGTCGAGACCTTCTATCAATCAGGAACTCCTTCGATTCGCTTCTCTCAGGCCGAGAAGCTCAATTTCAGCAATGCCTTCAATGCAAGTGATGACGGGGGCTCGATAAGCCAGGCCCGCCAGGGGAACCAGTCCTTCGGGATTGTGACCCAGTGGAACGACTGCAGTCATGTGTGCGGGTCAGGAAGCCCCTGCGGGAACGACGGCCCGTACGCCAACGGCAGCACTTCTTACATCATGCCCACGAACAAGGGGCAGGTGATCGTCCGAGCTGAGCGGATGACGATCTCCAACGTCTTCCAGGATTGCAAGCTCGTTCCAGACACTTATCACGAGGATGCCCTTCACTACGCCGGTTGCCCCGATCGAGGAGAAAGTGATGGAAATGATCTTCCAGGAACCGTTCCGGAGACCTATATCCCCGCCTGGGGTGTCATCCAGGACCACGTTGACGAGATCCTGCCCTACGGCAAGCTCCGCCAGCTAGGCGATGTCGCGGCGACGCTTCCCACCCTTGGTCAAGCCCTGGCATGGAATGGTGTCGAGTGGGCTCCTACCAGCACGATCGCTGCAGATGTCTCGAATAACGAGCTGAATGATCTGGGCAATGTTGATTGCTTAAGCGCTGTTCTCGACGACTTCCTGGTTTACGACGGTCAGTCCTGGAGGAATACACCCTTCAATGTGCAACTCCGTGATCTCACGGACATGAGCGTTGAACGGTTCTATGTCGACGAACCGTTCAATACAACGAACATGAGGAATCCGCCTCGTGTCATCAACAACGTTGACCAGAACGATCGACTCAGTGATGGGCTCATCTCAAGTGGATACAGAGGGATGCAGTGGGCCGGTGGTGCATCGGTCGCCACTCACGAAAACAAGACCACAACTCTTACCTCGGGCAAACAGACAGGAACCCAGGTGCCGAATTGGACCTGGATCGAGCTGAATTCGTATTTCATACGCTTTGCCGGACATGGCCAGAACTGGGGAAGCCAGGGCTTACTGATCGGTGACAACCTGCTGATCAGGTACGAGAACCAAAACCGCGACCTCAATGACTATGGGCTTTTTGATGTAGCACCTAAAGGCGTTCTAGTCGATTACATCGACCTTGGACTAGCGAACCTTGACTTGTCACCAAATACGCTCGAGCAGCTCGGAAACGTCGATACCGCTGGAAAGGCTCCGGGCTATGCCCTTGTCTGGGATGGCACCAATTGGTCAGCTTCTCAAGGGGTAGCTGTTGACGTCAGCCTTACTTCTGTTGGCGAACTTCGTGACGTCACCAAGACTGAGAATTCAGATCTAAGTACAAACGATGGGGTTCTGAGTTTTGATGTCGGCGAATTGCGCACGAATGCACCGCAAGAAAACCTTGGCGGCATCGAACTCACCAATGAGAACCGGACAGCACGGATCGGATGGTCTGGAGTCTGGGGCGGTTCTCCGATCATGGCCAACTCGGCCTATTCCTTGCTTCCTTCTTTTGTCCGCGTCCAAGAGCTGGAAATCCAGGTTCAAGCAGCTGGTGGTCTCCGTTACACCACCTCTCCTGGCTTAACCGACTCGACCATCCCTGCTTGGTCTCAGGTCAAGCAACAGATTGCAAGACAGGCGGCGGACTACACGGCGCTGTTCTTTATGGATGGCAACAGCTTCACTGAACGGAACTACGGCTGGCCGCTGGATGTTCAAGTCACGTCGCAGCCCAATCCGCAGTACTTCTCACCATTTGCTGATCAGTACTCATACAACCTGCGAAAAATCAACCAGGACAAGATCACGTGGTCCACTGATGATGGCGCTCCTTTCCTTTGGAACACCGACACGCTTTGGTCAATGGAGATGTGGGTTTTCATCTCCGCGTCAGATGCCAGCGATGGGAAGCTTGAGTACATCCTGGCGCCGAAAGATAGAGGCTCGGGGCAATCCAAAGGGCTTCATATCGGCCTCTGCGGGGATCAACGAAACCTCTTTTTCTTCACTCTTGACACTGCAAGCAATGAAAGTAACAGGCCCGCTAGCGGCTCTTTAACTGCTGAGGGCAACTTCGACGCTTGGAACCACGTTTATGTCGCGCACGAAGGTTCGGGCCGTCATCGCTTCTATCTCAACGGCCAGCTTGTCAATACGATTCAGCGAAACAGTGCCTTCACGATGCCTGGAGGCCTGGCTTTTGGTGGCCAGGAAAATTCCAATGGTCAAAACGCTAACGGCTATCTAAGCGCCGCTTTAGATGACATTCGATTCACCAAGGGCTGGCTTCCTTACGCCACTGACACAAGCAATGTCCCGGTCCCTGTTGAACCGCTTCCCCCTGGTGCATGGAAAGCGGTCTTCGGCTCTCTTGACGCCTTGGAGGATGTCCAGTCCTCGGGGGCTTACGAGCCGTCCAACGGTCAGGTCCTGCAGTGGAACAACGTCGCTAAGGCTTGGAGGCCTGGACCTCTTGAAGCTGTCGCCTACGACGTCAGCTCCAACTCACTCACCGACCTCGTAGACGTCGACACCACCAACTCGGTGCCCGACCAGGATGACGTTCTGCGCTGGGATGCTGCTCAAGCTGCCTGGCGTCGAAGCAAGGTCGATGGAAACGGAGGCATCACTCCCTTGGTGCAGCGAACTGCAACTCCTGGAGTTATCCCCAACCCTTCGATACTGAAGGCGGGTGAGCTGTTCTTGAACATGGCTGACCAAGTTCTCTACGCCCTGGACTCAGCTGGAGAGGCCTTCGCTTTTGCGACTGGTCAACTCGATGAGGACGGAATCCTCAGCGCAGTTGACACCACGTACGACCGCGTGGTCGGAGGAACCTTCTGATGGCAGATCTAAACGCAAGAATCCTGCCCCTCCGTACAGAAGTACAGGGACGAGAACCTGACGACTTGACGATGGTGGGACTGGGGCAGGACCCCATCGATGTGGGCGAGCTGGTCCTCAACCTCGAGGATCGCAAGATCTTTTCCAAGAAATCCGACGGCACGATCGTCACCCTTGGATCTGGCTCGTTGGATTCCAATGACCTCCTTCCTGGTGAGCTCCTAGGCCAGGCGCTCGTATGGAACGGCGTGGATTGGGTGAATGGCCCGGTGCTCGGCGGACTGCCTCCGGCTGCTGTTGGAGGTGATCCCACCACCACCTTCCTCACCAACATGGAGGGCAATGGCAACAACACTGCTGGAGCGAAAGAAGCGCTCACCTATGTCGGAGACTCTGCCTTCGATTCCAAGACACTGTTCGGCACCGGGAGCGTCTTCAATCCAGGCACCGGATCTTGGGTGAATTGGGAAAGAAGTCAGGCCTACAAGCTGGACCAGAACGAATGGACTCTCGAGTTTTGGTTCTCGTCGGATGGCGTCCTGGTCGATGATGGCGAATGGATCCTGAGCGCATCCGCTGGCGACAGTGGTGACTATGGATGGAGGGAAGAGAATGGCAATTACTGGAGCACCAAGGTTGGAGCCAGGCAGGCCACATTCAGCTATTGGTCAGGCTCAGAACAGCAGAACATCGTCTGGAATTACGTCCCGCTCGACTACAGCCGCAAGTGGATCAACGTTGTATTTCAAGCAAGCGGCAGTGGCCTGTCCCTTTGGTTGGATGGCGTCTTCTTTGGGTCCAAGTCGTATGTCAAGAGTGCCGACCCCACAGGATTGCTCCCTCGGCTGACCTTTGGCAGCTTCGAGGAGAGCACTGAAGGCAACCCTGTCTTCGAGGGGTGGCTTGGTGGTGCACGGATCATTCAAGGGCGGACCCAATACGCGCCATTGGTTGACCACGAGGTCATAGCTGAGCCCTTCGGGTCGACGGGTGACCTCGGATTCAACCTGCAAAAACTCGAGGATGTCTCGATCAACAGGTTGGAGTTAAAGGACGGCCAGGCCTTGGTCTACGACTCCTCGTCCAACACCTTCGCCAATCGTTTTGCTCGCATCCAAGATTCCGGAGACTTCCAGCTGAGCGAGTCGTTGCCGACTGTCGCCAGGTGGGATCAAGGGAGTGAATCAAACCCTGGCCAGTACTCAGTTGACGGTGAGACATGGCTACTCAACGTCGTCGATAGCGCGACGAACGATCAGACCTTGCTTATCGAGGAGGCGAGCACATCAGGGATTCTCTTTTGGTCTGCAGATGGAATCTCTTGGAATGAGACCCCATACAGCGGCTTGTTTTTGGGTGCACTTCTTGTCCGAATTGACTTTGCAACCGCTCCGCTTCCTGGTCCGAGCTTATTTCTGGCATTCGATACTCCAGGAGCTGAGGTCTCGTATCCGCTAAGAGAAGGAGACACTCTCAAGTGGGACGGTGCGAAGCAGGCTTTCCGGCCAATCCCGCTCAGTTCGCTCGGCATCAATGTCAACGACCTGGTCGATGTCAACACACTGACCAATCCACCGACTCAAGGACAAGCCTTGGTTTGGGATGCAATCGCTGGGACATGGAAGCCAGGAGACGTCGCGACCGACGTCAGTGGAATCGTTCTGGAGGAGTTGGCTGACACAGCCTTCACGGGCCTGACAACTGGCCAGATCATTCGATACGACGGATCCAACTGGATCAACGAGACCCTGGACTACAGCCTGGTTCGAAACGCACCAACGATCCCCACCACGATCTCCACGCTCGACGACACAGATTTTTCTGATGCACCAACTGTCGGTCAGGTTCTTGTCTGGAATGGAAGCAAATGGACTCCAGCGGATCCAACGGGCGGTGGCGGCGGTGGATCTACGACAGCAGGAGCTATCACCGAACGTGCAGACATCACGGTTGGAGCCAGTCTTGACTCGAACAGCAGTGCGAATCTTGATTTCAATGGGCTAGGAGAAGCTGGCTCCTTCGTGCAAGTCACTACAAGTTCGGCGGCTTGGGTGCGGTTCTATCCGACCAGTCAGGATCGATTGAGTGACATAACCAGAGACGAGGACACTGATCCTTTGCCGGGGTCTGGGGTGCTTCTTGAGATCCGAACGAAGCAACCTGGACAGGTCGTCAAGATCACTCCCGCTGCGCTGTACTACAACAACGATCTTCTCCCCGAGCAGAAGCTTTACGCCAGGGTCACCAATCGCAGTGGCGAAACAGCTCTCGTCAACGTGACAGTCAGGGCCTTCACTCAGACAGACACCCAGGCAATCTCCGGCGGGACCTTCGGCTCTGGCTAGCCGGAAGCCTAGCGGCGTCTGACGCCCAGCCTCCGTGACTGACTTCATCGCAAGAATCAAGCCGAAGCGTTCGACGGTTTCTGGTGAAGTTCCTGCGCCTACGGATTTAGAGCTGGCGGAGTTAGCAGTCAATACGGCCGATGGTGTTCTCTTTACCAAGCACACAGATGGAACGATCAAGTCCATCTCCGGCGGAGGTGGAAGCGGTGGTGGCACGATCGAAAGCATCGGAAACGTCGAACCTCGGCAGGTTGCCACCAGCTACGCCTCATGGAACAACGGCGAGAGCGCAACGAGTGCCGGTGGGTGGTTTTACGACATCGATGCAAGTTCTACTCTCACTCTCAACAAGGAAGATGCCAACGGCGACCTCGTTACGCCATACGTCTCAACACTGCCAGCGAGTGGAACGTTTTGGTGGAGTAACGACGACATCAACTTCCTTGCGACCGCTTACAGCAACCTGGCAATCAATGGTGCGGCAGGACTGATCACCTTCGACGTCGTCGAACTACCAGGGATTCAGAGCTCCTCAACGCTTTACGTCGCCTGGGCGGATCCGTACAGCGAATCGGCCAGCTTCGACGGCGATCTCTTGGTGTTCGATGCCACGAAGGGTCAATGGGTCCCAACGTCTGCAGAGCTAAGCGTCCCGAACAAACTCGTGGACCTGGATGACGTCGATCTGACACCGACTGAGCTTGTCGACGACCTTCCGGTGGTCTGGGATGGATCGAGCCAGACGTTCAAGGCGGACTTCCCGCTCCTCTCTATTGACCCACAGGAGGGGGCACGTTCATTTGGAGGCAGCCTTGGACTGCTTGGACCTTCTACTTTTTACGGAATACCCCAAGACGCAGTGGGGGACGGCTGGACAGACCTGAATTTGACCGGTGATGACCGGTCCCACCGTCTCCAAACCCCAGCGGATTTAGTCGGTGTCGTGTTCTATGGCAAGCCAATTCCGGCCGAGATTCTCTTCGACACCAATGGGGCCCTTTACTGGGGAGTCAATGCGCAAGAGATAAGTTTTATCGGCGGAGGCGACATACGCGACGACGCAGACAGAGGCAGCGAGTTTTTTCTCGCTTTGTGGAGTCAAGACACACAGGCAAGGGCCACGTTTGAGCAGTTCGATGGAACGACCTGGACCCTTCGACTAGAGCAGCGGCTCCCCTACAACAGCCAAAACGGAGTTCCAGTTGAGGTCAGCTTCAAGACCGATGGCACGATCAGGGTGATCTATGGCAGCAACAGTGGATCCGACATCCAACTCGGCTCCCGACGCCAGGGAATCGTTATTGATGATGAGCTGATTGTTGGTGGCTGGAGCTATCAAGGAGATGGTCACCTTGGAAACTTCACTTGGGAGACGTTCAAGATCCTCGGCGGCGGTCGGGGGATAGAAGATCTATCAAACGTCTCACGAACACTTCCAGCGCAGGGAGAAGTCCTGCAGTGGGACGAAAACTTTCAACAATTCCGACCCGGTCCGGTCTTAACTCTTAGTGATTCAGCACCTATTGTCGATCAGTATCACGTTATTGCTGAAGAAGATGTAATAGTTTCCGGCAATATCGACGAAGGCACGTGGGGAATTGATTATGGGATCATCATTTTTGGTACGCAAAACCCTTCTATTCCTGTTGATGACCTGAGAAGGTTGCAACCTGGGGACGAACTTACATTCACTAAGGATGGCTTTCCACCTTTCAATGTAAAAGTCGACCAAGCAGCGCAACCACTTCTATCGTATTCAGATGTTGAGTATGTCGATCTGTTATTACAGGCACCTGCTGAACTTAGTTACGTTGCTGGCGTAGCAATCAGTTCCCCTCGGTTTGAGGATGGAGCTACTGACGGACAAGCGACCCAGTACATCCTTCAATGGCACGATTCCGATCAGAAATATAAAACTGCTGAGCTCCGTTTACCTGAAGCTGCTGTCGGGAGTGTCAACGAACAGACAGGTGAAGTAAGCCTGGGCATCCAGGACATGAATGATGTCTTACTCCCTGGAGGAAATCTTTCAGACGGCGACATCCTGAAGTGGAATAACGGACTTCAATCGTTCGTGGGTGCTCAGCTTCCTGAGCCCTCCGTCAATCTCGATGACCTCGAGGACGTTGATCTCGCCACGACACTTCCAACTGACAGACAGGTGCTGGGCTACGACGCGGCAAGCCAGGGATGGAAACCGCTAACGGTGGCTTTCGATGATGAGATAGATGCGATAGAGGCTTGGGTTGAGGCCAAGGGCTATGCAACCGAAACCTGGACCGAGTCTTTCGTTGATGCGCAGGACTTTGCGACCGAGGCTTGGGTTGATCTATGGCTTCTGGCGAAGAACTACGCGACGAAGACCTGGGTTACAGACAAGAACTACGCCGCCCAAGTCTGGGTCGAAAATAAGAACTACGCCACAGAGTCTTGGGTTGAAAATAAGACTTATGCAACAGAGGCCTGGGTTGAAGAAAAGAGTTATGCAACAGAGGTCTGGGTTGAAGAGAAGAGTTATGCAAGCGAGACCTGGGTCGAAGAGAAGAGTTACGCCACGGAGACCTGGGTCCAAGCAGAGATCCAGGCAGAGATTGGAGCGCTTCAAGCTGAGGTTTTAACCCTGCAGGACCAGCTCGAAACCAAGATCGACCCAGCCCCGCAAGACGGATCTGCTTACGTTCGTCAGGACGGACAGTGGCTCAGCCTCGCTGGAGTTCTTGCTGCTCTTGGCTTCCAGCCCGGTGGCGGTGGAGGTCCTCAGACGCCAGACGTCCCTGAAGTCATCAATGGCGGTGACTTCTCAACCGGTGCTGCTGGAAGTGTCGACCTGACTCTTGCTGGTGGCAACTTCACGACAGGATCAGCTGGCAACAGTGACGCGACCCTCGACGGAGGCAACTTCTCTGGCGGCACCGTGACCGCTTCTGGTGGTGACTTCACGACTGGCGCGGCTGGTGGTATCGATGCGAGCTACGGCGGTGGGGACTTCAGCAGCGGAGCCCCTGGCCAGTCCAATGTGACTCTCGACGGCGGTTTCATCTCGCCTGACATTCTTGAGGAAACTCTCAGTGGCGGCGACTTCACCAGTGGAGTCGGTGGAACCGACGACAGGTCCTTCGGTGGCGGCGACTTCCGCAGTGGTCAGTCCAGTGGTTCGGATGAATATCTCGACGGTGGAGTCTTCTCTTCAGGTAGCGGTGGCCCCTCTTTCGGCGGCGGCGACTTCGGATCCGGTGGTTCTGGTGGGCCCGACGTCACTCTGAGCGGTGGCAATTTCTCGAGCGGAGAATCAGGCTCGACCGATATCACCCTTGATGGCGGAGTCCTCGATGGTGGTGGATTGCTGGCTGGTGGCGGTGACTTCATCAGCGGCGGATTCGGTGGTCCTGACATCACTTATGGAGGCGGCGACTTCTCAGCCGGTGGTTCTGGCTCTGAGGACGTGACTCTTGATGGAGGCTTCTTCGAGGGTGATGGCCTGACGACCGGTGGCGGCGACTTCACTGCTGGTGGATCCGGCGGCCCCGATGTGACTTACGGAGGCGGTGACTTCTCGACCGGAGGCCCTGGCTCTGGTGATGTGAACCTTGATGGTGGTGACTTCGGCGGCCCTGAAGCAAGCGGCGGTGACTTCACTTCCGGCCAATCCGGTGATGACAACTCAACCTATGGAGCCGGAGACTTCTCGACCGGAACATCCTCGGGAGAGTCAGTGACCATGGATGGTGGCGACTTCACCGCTGAGGGTGGTGGCGACTTCACGAGCGGCGGAGCGGGTGGAGCTGATGTGACATTTGGGGCTGGCGACTTCACTTCCGGCGAGTCATCTGGAGCCGCTGTCGAAATGGATGGAGGCGACTTCAGCAGCTGATCGAGGCCCTCTCAAAGACAAGATCTGCGCCCGTACATGAAACGGGTGCAGAACCAGAGGTTCCCGGAACCCTGACTGCGAAACCACAGCGTCACCCCGATGCCAGTCCCCTCCCCACGCTCGAAGCTGCTGCCCGCACGGGGTAACGCAGCCGATCTACTTGCCAATGTCTCCGCCCTTGTCGAGGGTGAGATCTGTTATGCGATCGACGAAAATTCCTACTACCAGAAAGTCGGCGCCTCCCTCGTAAAAGTTTCAGGCGGATCAGGATCCGGAACTTCTTACGACGACACCGCTCTTGCTGGTCGCGTGACAACGGTCGAGGGAGAGGTTGATGCTCTTGAGACAACCGTTGCTGGGCTCTCCAGCTATGACGACACCGCTCTTGCTGGTCGCGTGACGACTGTCGAAGGCGACGTTGATGCCCTGGAGACCACCGTTGCTGGGCTCTCCAGCTATGACGACACCGCTATCGACGGCCGTGTCACTCAACTCGAATCAGACGTCTCTGGTCTGAGTGCCTACGACGACACTGCACTGGCTGCTCGCGTGACTCTCGCCGAGAGCGACGTCGATACTCTCGAGACCGACGTCGATACTCTCGAGACCGATGCAACTGCGTTGGCTGCTCGCGTGGCTCTCGCTGAAGGTGAAATCACCGACATCAAAGCCGATGCGCTCACCACGGCTGCAATCGACACAACTCAACAGTTAGCTCTGAATGATCTAGGCCCCCGAGTCACCACTCTTGAGAGCTCTACATATAACGGCCCCACCATCAGTGGTGACTTCGGAATAGCAACCGGGACCGCAGCCTTCGCTCCGGGGGATGGGAGTGTCCTCACCTTTACTGCGACGGGCGATCAGTTTCACACTTTTACTGTGGGAAATACATACCCTCAAGGCGGGGTATCCGGAACTACTTGGGCATTGGACAACGGGAGTGTTTTCTATGGCTTGAATGAACCCACGATTCCTGTCGATGATCTAAGAAGATTGCAAGTTGGGGACGAGGTTACATTTATCATCCCTGGAGAATCAGTTCCTTTCACGGCTACAGTTACCCAATCAAACACAACAGCCACTTCTGAGATTGAGTACTTAATCCTGGGCTTACAAAATCCTGCCGGTACGAGTTTTATACCTGGGACAACAATCAGTTCTCCAAAGTTTCAGGATGGAATCACCGAAGGCCTTTACTTCCCTGCGCCCTCTAGCTCTTCCCTCAGCTCCCTGACCGATGTTGATGCACTCACTCCATCGGATGGCAATGTTCTCGCTTACAACAACACAGCCGGTAAGTGGGAGCCAACTGCACCAGCAACCGGTGGCGGTTCCGGTGGAGAGATCACTGGTCAATACAACATCGACACCGGCATCGCTGAAGCTCCTCCCCAGGAAGGACAAGTGCTGACCTGGAATGAGTCCGCCGGCTACTACTTGCCATCGGCTCCTTCCGGCGGCGGCGGCGGATCCTCGACCGTGACCGGTGACATCGAGATCGATCAAGGAATTGCGGCGTCCTCTCCGCAAGCAAATACCGCGTTGATGTTCAACGCGATTGCAAACAAATTCATCCCTAGTGAGACATTCCGAATCGTTGGCATCGCACTGACTTTTGCCGACACATCAGCGAAACCAATATGGGAAGATCCCGGCACCGTTGGTGATGTTTTCATCGACGCTTACGACTGGACGATGGTCATCTACACCGGTCCGTTTGATCCGAACGAGGGCGCTGGTGGCTGGCTTCAGATCGATATGAACCAATCGGGTGGCGGTGGAGGCCTTGCCTGATCTCGGTCTGAACTGAACAGTTTTGGCTTCGCTTCGGCGGGGCCTTTTTTTGTGCCTGCAGTCCGGAACCCTAGGCCGCTTCTGCCAGCCCAGCCGTGACCCTTTTCATTGGAGAACAGTCGACTACAGGCTTGAACCTGTACGACGGCGACCCGACTGAATTGTCAGTCTGGGGCTGGGTAAACGATCGGCTGATCGACTGGCTGGGAGAGATTTGCGACCCCCAATTTGGGGCAATCACCAATGCCGGGTCGGGGTATATCGACGGCGTCTACACCGAAGTGGAGTTGCGGAGAACGGCTTCGACTCAGACTGGTGGCAACCACATGCTTTGCACAGTCACTATCGCTGGCGGCGGTGTGAGTGATGTGCAGATCTCCCAAAAGGGCAACGGATTCAAGACTGGAGACGAGCTGAATATCCCGAACGTTGCACAGGTCGGAGGAAGCGGCTCTGGCTTCACCATTGTTCTCGATTCTGCGAATGCAAGCCTCGGCTTCATTTATGACGTCACCAGAGCTGGAACAGATTCCTTGAAGGGATTCATGTTTGGAGCAGAAAGGCAAAACAGCTATAACCGAGGACTCTTTTACTACAAAACAAGCAACACATCAAGCACCCGAGTCTATGATTTTAGATCCCACACTCCAGGCACATCAAATAACAACTACGGCTCTTTTGACGTAAATAGCAACCCGATTATAAATACATATCACGACGGCGATGGAGACGGATACGCTGTTCGTGTTGCTTATTCCACAGAGCCAGATGATCGTTGGTTCGTCATGACAGATAATGCTTACTTCAGCCATTTTGAGTTGTTCGAGACGCTTCAACCTGCAGGGGGTGTCTATGCAGATTCAGCGGTTGCCTCTAGATGGTGCTGGGGAATTGGTACTACCACTATGACAATGTATCCATTGATCGGTGTCGACAAAGACAGGGAATTGTTTGGCTATTCAGAGCATAGTCCTAGGAGATCAGCAGACGATGATGTGCTCTTTACTGGCCAGGCTGTCTATGGAGATTCCTATGTAGTTGGCATCATGCCGCCAGGGCTTGGATACCACAAAGCTTTCGGCGGAAGCTTTAGTAAGCAACTTCAAAACAATACCGAAGTTTGGGATGTCTTTGGTCAATGTCTCTTCGCGAGGACTTCAAAGTGAGTATTACTTTTGACTACCTCAACTACAGGAACTCAATCTCGAATGCGTTCGATCCATCTACCGAGTGGTTTTCTTTTCTGGCGGTAAAGCTCGCCGATTGGGCTGGAAAAGTCGGTCCAAACAAGATGGAGCTGCTCACCGGTGTTCAGCAATGGCAGGAAAGCGGTTATGACTGGGGGTCCACCTCTTCAAACCTTTCTATTCAGTTGGCTTTTAAGATGGACGATGAGCGAGATGGCAGTTTCTCTCAGCCTTACTGGAGCTCACTGAGATGGATGGCAGGGAATAACTGGTATTTTTATTGCTTCGCAGAAAAGATCAATAAGAACAGTTCTCGCGACACTTATGGAAAGTTTTTTACCACTGACTCAGACCAGCTCGGATCAAGTTATCAGCATTTTTATGGACCGAATGTGACTCAGGGCTATCAACTCGCCGTTTGCTATTCAGATACGCCTGGCAAAGAATTCTTTGCGATCAGCGATAGTCAAAGTTCGTCCTCAATCTTTGGGTTGAATTGTGTCATAGCAAAGACGGAACCTCGACCAGGCCTCACTCCTGGACACAACCAGGGCTGGGCTGTGTTCAGCGGAAACAACGCTTTCACCTGGGGGTTGAATCAATTCAGCGAACGATATTCACCCCTCTCAGGTGGAGTCGATCCCTGGGGCAGCGTTGGCAGCGGAGGCACAAACCCAGATATACCTTACTTAAAAATAGACCCACCTGTTTACAGTTATACAAACAATTGGGTGGCAAATTCCAAAACAGTTAGTTACTCGAATGTTGCTGGAAAATCACTAAACGTGGTCCAGATTCCTGATGGTCGTCAGTTCATGACCTGGAGAAATGGGTTGGTCATCGATGTCACTGGTGAAGGGATTCTCTGATGGCAGCTGATCCTGTTCAAGCGATCGTCGACTTCAGCACTTCTGTGCAAAGTATTCGCGTCATCGCTCCATTCAAGAAGTTCCTTCCCATCCCAGGACAGCTCCTCGTGAATCCTGCTGTGCCTCCACTCCTGACGAAAGACTTTCGACGTGGGGTGATCTCTTCAGTGCATCCAGGTCCTTATGTAGGAACGCAAGTTATTCAACAAGTCGACGTCAGTCAGACATCTCCTCTCGGTCGTTTCAGAGGTGAGGTCCATGCAGGTCCCTCCCCCTATCAGTTAAACGGCCGCCCAGGGACTCCGTCTATTTCGCTCAAGGGATCTTGGAATCAGCGATACATCGACCAAGAGACGATGTGGTCCGCAGCGGTTCTCATCAGTGAAGATGACCTTCACCCACTGACGGCGGTTGAGTACTACACGGACAACGACTTTTATCTGATAAATACTGACTTCGGTACTCAGTTCAGGTCTGTCTCACCCTTGATTGCTGGTGATGTTCTCCAGGAAGTCTGCGCAAGCGTGAACAACCCCTATCTCAACCCAATCTTGAGAGGTGAAGGTGGCAATGGTGGATCAGTTCGCCCAGACGACGGCCTGCTTTATCCCCGCAAGGTGTAACGGTTCGAATCGGAACACTCGGACGCAACTTTCAACGGGGAGTGATTCCCTGTTCGCCCTATGTCCGAAGAACTCACTCCGCAGACCTCCGAGACGGAGATTCCAGTAGGCGGCGATGTTCAAGCCGAAACTTCTGCCGCAGAAGCGCAGAAGAGCTACAGCGAGAACGAAGTCCAAGATCTTCTCAAGGCACTCAAGTCTGAGCGGGAAGCCCGCAAGCAGAACGAGAAGAGCCTCAAGGAATCAAAGTCTCAACTCGCACAGCTCGAGGGCATTGATCCCGAGACCTATGCCCGTCTCCAAGCTGAGTCCGCCAAGCGTGCAGAACTTGAAGCAGAACTGGCCGGCAAGGTCGGAGCCATCGAGAAGAGCTACGCCGATCAGCTCAGTGCAGCTAAGACCGAACAGGAAGCGGCTGCAGTTCAGGTTCACGAGCTGCAGAAGAAGTATGCGTTCGAAAGAGCCTTCTCTTCAGCCGGTGGTCGAGGTGGTGAATTCACCGATTTGGCATACACCAAGCTCCAGGCCGAATTCAAGCTGATGGATGACGGGACTGTCGCCGTTGTCGATAAGGCTGGAGCCTTCGTCGTTGATGACAAAGGCAAGCGCGTTGATCCTGCTGAGCACCTCAAGCAGTACAAAGGCCACCAACTGTTGGGCTACACCTTCCAAGCAGAACGCGGTGCTGGCAGCGGTCTTGTTCCTCACCCAGGAACATCACTTGCCAACGGTGCAGACATGCACAGCTTGTCTACTTCGGAGCTGTTCGGCCAAGCCTTCGGACGCAAGGTCGTCTGATCTCAGGTGACAACTGACAACACCGGCTCCGCTAAGGCGGGGCCTTTCTTTTGCTCGGAACCCTTAGGGAGAAGCCCCCGGAAGGCGTGAAGTCCGAAGGGTGGCCAAGACAAAGGGGCGCGAGGCCTCGGCGTCTGAACCCTCCCCATCCTTCATTTACAGAACCTAAAAATGGCTCTAACCCTTCTTGAGGCGTCTAAGCACGCCCGCTCTCCTGAGGAACTCGCCGTTGTGCGCGAACTCGCCGAAGGCGACCTCCTCGGTTCACTCCCATTCAGAAATATCTCAGGCTCCGGCTTGTTTTGGAAGCGTGAAGAAAGCCTGGCGAACGTCGGCTTCCGTCACATCAACCAAGGCCTTGCTGAGGACTACGGTCAGACCAGTCAGCAGTCAGAAGCCCTCAAGTTCTTTGGTGGCGACGTGGTTGTTGACCGCGCCATCCTCGAGCTTGAAGGACCTGAAGCTCGCGCCTATCAGGTGCAGTCCAAGATCCGCGCAATGCGCATGGCTTACGAGCGCGTGTTCATCAAGGGATCCGAGACAGCTTCAAACGGCCTCGAGTTCGACGGCCTTGAGAAGCGCTGCGGCGAAATCGGTGGCACCAGCCAAGTCGTCGACAACGGCGGCGGCGGTCTCAGCTTTGCTGCTCTCGACGAAATGCTCGACACCGTCGACGCACAAGGCGGCAGCAAGTACATGATCATGTCGAAGGCAATGCGCCGTCGTCTGACTCAAGCCGCACGCGATGGCGTGATCAACGGCGGAATCCAGATCATGCAAGACGCCATGGGTCGCAAGCAGTCCTACTACCAGGACACCCCGATCATGATCGTCGACAAGGACGAGAACAACAACGACATCCTCGGCGCTAACGAAGCAGCCGCTGGAAACGGTTTGACCTCCTCCATCTACTGCATCAGCTTCGGCGATCTCTTGACCGTCGGCATCCAGAACGGCGGCCTGTCCGTCCGTGACTTGGGTGAGTCCCACTCCGCTCCTCAGTTCCTGACACGCGTCGAGTGGTACTGCGGCCTGGCAACCATCAACGGCCGCTCCGTTGCTCGCTTGGCCTCCATCGATCCTGCTGTCGCAGCAATCGTCTGATCTAGGTGATCACGTCCGGGGCTGACGCACAGCCCCACACCATCCCCTTTCTCTAGGACTTCCATCATGGCTGCACGTTCCAGCGGCATGTTCCCCCGCAAGGCTGCGTGGGTTGACGCCGCAACAATCATCCCCGCTAACGGCGACGCACTAACCGTCCCCAACCTTCAGCACTCCGGCGAAGTGACCCTGATCGCTTACTTCAGCAACGACGCTGTCGGATCTGTTGCTGTGACTCTCGGCTCCGAGGTCATCACATTGTCCGCTGCTGATCAGAGCGACAAGAAAGTCATCAAGGTTCGCTCCGGTTACGAGCTGGGCCCTGTGACCTCCGTGTCTGCTGACTACGCCGGCCTCACTGCTGGCACCGCTCAGGTATCCATCTTCTGATCTCAACGATCAGTTCGAACACAGGGCTCCTCAGGGGGCCCTTTTTCATGCTCGGAATCCTGGGTGGCTTACGACACTTCACCATGTCAACCGTTTTTATCTATGACCTGGAGAGTGGCAAAGGCCACAAGGTCTACCCCGCTTCTGTTCAGGCCTTCCTAGCCACTGGCCGCTACAGCCTGGACAAACCAGCCAACGGCAAACTCGACGATTCTGCCTTCCGTTCTGAGCTTCCTTCTGCCGGCCGTGAAGCTGAGCGTCCTCGCCCTGCTGACATCGCCATGGCTGCCAAGAATGTCGAGGCAAAAGTTGAGGAGAAGACTGAGGAAGTCAAAGAGATCCTCGAAGAAAGCAGCAAGCCAGAGGCTAAGCGTGCCCCTCGTCGTCGCAGTGCTGAGTGATCTAGAGATCCAGTAACTATCTAGGGGGTCGTTTTTCGGGAAACCTGAAGTGTCAGGCACTTGGTTCCTCATGTTTCCCGAAGCTCTCGCTGGTGTGTTGATCCCCCTCGTCCTCGGATGGATGGGTTTCACCTGGAAGAGGACTGACCGTGCCCTCGATTCTGTCGAGCGTGTCTCTGACAAGATCGACAAAGTTGAACTCAAAATGGCCGAGAACTTCGTGACTAAAGCCGATTTTCATCTCTCAATCGAGCGGATGATGAAAGGCATCGATCGCCTTGACAAGAAAACTGATCTTTTGGTGTTTGATCAATCAACCACCATCAGAGAACTCAAAAGCAGACTCCGCAATCACGGAGAAGACGCAGAAGTCTGATTGTCGGAACCCTGCCCCGTCACTGAACGAGGGAGTCCATGGCCCGCAGAATCTGCGCGGAAGCCATCAGCCTGATCAAGTCCTTTGAAGGACTGTCGCTGGAGGCTTATCCGGACCCTGGTTCAAAAGATGGGTTGCCATTCACCATTGGATATGGACACGCCGGCCCTGACGTCTACCTAGGCGATGCCATCACCGAGGAAGAAGCAGAAGAGCTACTTCGACAGGACCTGCTCAGGTTTGAGGCGGGAGTCGAGGAGCTGATTCCTGGCCTTTGCAAACATGAATTCGAAGCGTTGGTGAGCTGGGCTTTCAACGTTGGACTGGGAGCAGTTGCTGAAAGCACTCTTCGTCGAAGGATCCTCGCGGGAGAGCCTCATCACGCGGTGATTGCCCAAGAGCTTCCTCGATGGAACAGAGGCGCCGATGGAGTCATGGCTGGACTCGTACGCCGCAGGATTGCCGAAGTTGACCACTCTGCCCTCAGCGGTAGCACGTGCCCCCACGCAGCGCCAATCAGGACAAAGATGACACCAAGCACCTCTCAAGCCACTAAAGCGGCTTCTGAGGCCTCTCAAGTGGCTCTGGTCGACTTCTTCCGTTACTTCATCGGCACAGAGGCGCAGGTCTCTGCTGTCGAAAGCCTTGAGAAAGCTCTGCAAGCCAAAGCCCCTGATCTCCTACTGGACATCGCTGACTGGGTGATCAAGTACAGGGAGAAAGACGTTGAAGAGGACGCCACCACGCCAGTCGTGAACAACCATCTTGACGTTTCATACCTTTATCAGTTCGACAGCAACAGCGACCAAGGCGCACGGATGTGCTTCAGCTCTTCCAATGCAATGTTGCTCGAGTTCTTGCGTCCTGGGATTCTCAAAGGAGTTCAGGAAGATGACGCTTACCTGGACACAGTTCTTGAGTTTGGTGACACCACGAGCGCGGATGCACAGATCCAGGCTCTCAAGTACTACGGCGTCAACGCTGCCTTCAGGACTGACGGCACCAGTCGTCTCGCGAAAGACCTGATTCGCCGCAACATCCCTGTCCCTGTGGGAGTTCTCCATCGAGGCCATGTCTCGGAACCGACTGGAGGTGGCCACTGGATCGTTTTGGTCGGCTTCGATGACACCGAGAAATGCTGGTACGCGCACGACCCAGCAGGCGAAATGGACGTCGTGAATGGGTCTTATGTGCGCAGCGGACCATCCGATGGACGCTTTGTCAAATACTCCTACAAGAACCTGAACCCGCGCTGGATGGTGGCAGGAGAAGGGGATGGCTGGCTGATTGAGGCAAGGCCATGAGACCCGATCTCCACGACGAGCTCCTTCGGATCCAGCTCCAACAACAGATCGAAAAGGCATTTCAGACCAAGGATCTCCGCTTGATGAGAGAGGTCGCGGAAATGCTTGCTGACTCTTATGTCAACAGCAGGGTTGCTGCAAAACACTTGGCACTTAAAGGCGTCGGAACCCTTTCCAACAACAGCGACACGGCGGAGTAGTGGCCAACTGGATCGAACATCGTCTCTTGCCGGGATATTTAGTCAGCAGGAGCAATGTGGTCCTCTCGGCCACCGGAGCAAAGCATGGCTGCCCTGAACCTCAGCTCGGCAAAAACGAGGCGGGTGACTTAGCGTTTTGGGTAAGACCTTTAGGTCACCCAGCAGCGATCCGCATCAGGATCGAGGGCCTGAAAAATTTATTCGATCATCCATGACCCTGCGCAAACCCATCACCGGAGAGGCTGCAGCAGAGATCAAGGTTTGGTTCACAAGCAAGGGAAGCAGTCCCATCACGCCTTACGTCGAAAGGACAAGGCTCGAGCGTCGATACGTCAAAGTCCCAGGTCACTTGATAGCTGACACCACGGAAGATCAGTGGTGCATCGAGTCAGAAGCCGGAGAAACACCAGAGCCCTGAGCCCGTATTGCGATGCGAACTCGAACAGCAGCTGGTATGTTGTTGGAAAGCTGATAAGAGCTGGTAAGCATGGGCATGTCTAAGAAAGAGATCTCCGCAGGACGCTGGGTTGAGTCACGTCCCCTTTGTGAAATCGTCGGCTTCAGCTATACGACCCTGCACCGACTGAAAGGTGAGGGCTATTGGACCGAAGGTCGTCACTACCGGCGGAAGAATCCAACACGCCCGAAGTCCGAGCTTCTCTGGAACGTTGACAGGGTGTTCTTGAAACTGGGCATCGCCCTCTGAGACCCGCTGCGGTGTAAGCTCTTCGCGGAAGTCATTGCCGTTAGGCTTTGCCTGCCTGCCTCCATAGCTCAGCCGGTTAGAGCGACGGATTCATAGCCCGTAGGTCGCCTGTTCAAGTCAGGCTGGAGGCATTCTCACCGGTCAGTCCTCGTCCTCCTGGAGGGCGTCGATCATCTTTTTCTGCTTAGCACTCTTCCTCTTTTCCTTCTCCAGCTCTTTCTCCAGCTCCTCCAGGCGTTGCATCACAGCAGCTTGCTGAGGATCGACGGCTGAGGTTGGCTCTGGCTGGACTTCCTCCGAAGGGATATTCATCGAGGCCTGCAGCGCATCTTTGTCGTCTTGTTTTGCCTCGAGCTGATTCTCGAGCCATGCCTGCATACCCGCGAGCCCCCTTTCCGCGTTGATCCATCTCAAGTAGATGCGCTCGTGCACTTCAACCCCGTGCCCCATCCACTTTGACTGGATTGTCATAGGAACATGAAAGGTGGTCGAGTGGACGCTGCATCGGATCGCGTAGGTGTGGCGCAGGTCATAAGGACGCACCCAGTCCTGGCCTTTGCCAACCTTCAGATCACAGAAGAGTTGCTGAGTGCCACGCATCGTGAATTGCTTGTAGAGATAGTGACCCAGGTCATCGTTATTGACCGGAACAGTGATCTCGTTTGCCTGCCCTTCATTTTTGACGACGCCCCACTGGACCTTCCATCGATCTCTCAACTCTGACTGATACTTTTCAAAGTTCTTTTTGAGCTGGAAATCTTCAACCCACTCGGCCGGGACAGGTGGTGCATGGTGAGTTCGTGTCTTTGTAAGTAAGGCTTGGCCAGCGTCATTCGCGTCTGGTCCTCCAGGAACAGTCAGCCATCCCTTCTCATCAATCCCTGTTACATGCCACAGCTCGTGTGGCCTCAGTCCGTAGGTCGCGAGCATCCCGTAGACCCATTGCTCGAAATGGTCGAGCCCCTTCAACCAGGACTCGATTTCAGAATCTGTAGGGATGACCCTGATTTTGTTTTTCTGAGCTTTCGCAACTTTTGCGGCTGAACCCGTTGGCCTCTTGGCCTTCACGGCCGCGAGAGCAATCGTTAGGTCAATCTTCTCGTAGGACTTCTGAATTTGTGCGAGCACATCAACGCGTTTGTTGAACCGAGGGAGCTGCTCAATCGGATCGACTTCTAAGACCCAGTCCTTCAAGGACATCGCATTGACGGTTCCTTCCCACTTGCAGATCTCCTGCCCAAGAGCTGACTCGAGGTGACTTCGCGAACCCTTCTTTGGAATTCGCTTGCGAACGTCCTCTAAAGCTGCCGAGCAAAGAGCAGCCCAGGAACCTGCTGGCGCTTCCGAGCGCTGATCATCAATCCACTCTCCTTCCTTGTTTGATTCAAGGCACTTTGAATGTGCAACGCGCACGTCATCATCGTCACGCCACTGAAGAGGCTGAAGAGAGAACTCGCGCACGACCTTGGTTCCTTCGTACTCACGAATGCGAATGAACTTGATCGATGAGATTTTGCGCAGACGAAAGCGAGAACCAGCGAGCCTCAGATCTGCTTGAAGTCGATTCCAAAGGGATTGAGATTCCATGGAGAAGCGAGAAGAGAAATGCGCCGACTGGTCTCATGCGTCTCCATTTGAGACGGCTTTTTCGGGCTTTGCCTGGTTAGGTCGGTGTACCTGAAAATAGCAATGTGGGGGTCTTCGTGGGCATCAGTGGTAAGACTGAACACCTCTCGAAAAACGTGAGATCAACTGCGCTTACTGCAGTGTTCCAGTTGTGACAGGGGATCTCAGCGATTCGACTCGATACAGCAGCCGGGGTTATGAATCCCACGCTCTAACCAGCTGAGCTACCGAGCCGTAACTTTGAAATTTTAGACGATCGCCTGGACGTCTTAAGCCCGACGACGTGCTGGAAGCTTTGCCATTGGATCTAATGCTGAACCACCGCGTTGGCGTATTTCGAAATGCAGATGAGGTCCAGTGCTTCTTCCAGTACTGCCCATGAGTGAGATTTTTACTCCCTGGGGAATGATCTGTCCTTTGCGAACCAGTAGACGGCTGTTGTGGGCGTAGCGGGTGGATGAACCGTCGGAGTGAGCTAACTCCACCAAATAACCGTATCCGCTACTCCAGCCAGAAAATTTCACGACGCCATCTCTGGCCGCAACAATTGGGGTGCCAACGTTGTTTGCAATATCGATGCCCTTATGCATGCGGCCCCACCTCCATCCGAAACCCGAGGTAAATACTCCTTTTGTGGGCCACATGAAGGATTGATTCCCAACGGCACCACCATCCTCCATTCCAGGCAATGGGGGTAGAGATGGAAAACTTGCGCCGCCTGAAACCGTTGGGCGAATCGCCAACAGGGCCCGCGGTGAAGCTTTGGCAACTCGCACTTCGCTGCCGATGGTCAAACGGGCTAGATCTAGACCGGGATTAAGCGAGCGCAATTCACTCAAGCTGAGCCCTTGGTCTCGCGAAAAGGTCGAGAGAGATTCGTTCGCTTTGATGCGAACAACGGATTGTGGATCTGGAGGAGATTGAAGAGGTGCCTTATGGAGAATCGTTGATCCGTCAAGACGGCTTGTATTTGCGAGGCTTTCCTCAGCGTCAGCAGGGAGGACAATCCATGAACCAGCCTTGAGCGCTTCAAAGGATGTCTGGTCGTTAAGAGCGGTTAAATCAGATGAGGTAAGGCCAAGATCCGCGGCTATACCTTTAAGAGTGCTCTTCGTCGAGACCTTCACCCAAATCCTGCTTTGAGTTGCTGGTGCCGATGCCAGAAGAAATGGGACCTGTACGTGCTCAGCGTCCGCGAAGCCTGGATGCTGCGCCAGAACAGATAAAGACGTTCCTGAAGCGATTGCCGTGACGAGAACGAGAAGGGGCTTCATCTGAATCAGCAATTGGTAGTGCTCCTGGAGAAGCCACCACAGCTCAGGAACGGCCTGAAAGTAGCGGGTGTAGGAGGTTGGCGCAAGGGCTGAAGTGTCAGCTTGCTAATTACCACAACTGAAGTTGGGAACCGGCTTGGTGGCTGACGATGGCACAAGCCACAGAGAGATTGAGGCTTCGCACGCCCCCTTGGCCATCTTCACCAGCGCTGCAGGGCATCGAAATGGTTGTGATTTGAGTGCAACGGCTGCGTGTTGCCTCCGATAGGCCAGTGTCTTCTCGACCGAACAACAAAATATCTCCCCATTGGAACTGCATCTCTTGAAGAGGAACCCCTCCTCGACGGCTACAGCCAATCACCCTTGAGGATTGAGCAAGAGATTCAAAAAATGCATCAATATCCTTATGGATAGTGATGTCAACATGAGGCCAATAATCAAGACCAGCCCTTTTTAAATAACGATCTTCAAGGCTGAACCCAAGTGGTTCAATTAAATCTAGTGGTAAACCAAAAGCAGCACAAGTACGAGCAATATTACCTGTATTTGGAGGTATTCGTGGTTCAAATAGTGCCACCCTCAAAGGTTTTTGGATCAAAGACTGCTGATCTAGTGATTGATTGCTAATGGATTGATTTCTTGAAGCTTTCTTCACGGTACGAGTATGCCTAATTGGGTGAGATTCAAAGCTCTTCCTTGAACAACGAGCCAGCTGTCTGTTGCGTGTTGTTCTAATCGTTGAGCCAGCCAGCCTTGGCGGTCCCGAAACAATCCGCCGATTTTGGTGGCTGGGACCACGCCCCAGCCTGTTTCTTCAATCACAATCACGGTGGGACATATTCGCGTGAGAAGACTTTCAATCAGCTCTTCAGCCTCTTGCTCCCACTGATGATCATCGCGATCGAGGTGCACTGCTGTAAAGCCACCGAGGGCATCGATGAGCAAGGGGTGATGGGCCTCTTCTGTGCGAATGCATTCAGCAAGCATTGCTCCCGGCTCGCGTAGCTGCCAGTGCACGGGTCTTCTTTCTCGATGCAGTCGCATCCGTTCATCCCAGCTTGGATCATTCGACCGATGCGCAGAAGTTGCGACGTAGGTGACCCTTTCTTGAGAGCTGAGCAAATGTTCAGCCCACCGGCTTTTTCCTCCACGGCTTGGCCCGCTTACAACAATGAGTCCGTTGGGAACCTCTGGTTTTTGTTTGTTTGAATGAGCCAAGGCTTTATCCGCCTCCGTTCATGCCTCGCAATGTGGCGACAGAAGATGGACTGACACGGTTGAGATAACGGAAGATCCAATATTTGAAAATCGTTGCCAAAATCACCGGGAACGTAGCGATGAACAGAAGGATAAAATTTTCTCGGGCTGGAAATCCAAAGTGATTGGCAATACCATCAAGCAGGACAGTCCAACCTTCTGGACTATGGAATCCAACAAAGATGTCGGTGAAGAGAATAATCGCGAAGGCTTTGGCTGAGTCGCTTAATCCGTAAACAGCCTCATCAAAAAAGCCGCGAAGAACCCTGAGTTCTTCGCGGCTGAACAGGCAAACCATGACGAAGGCAAGCGTGGCTGATATGTCCGCTAAAACATTTTTTATAGCATGGGTGCTTTCAGCATCAGCCTCTTCTTTGAGCTCAGCAGCCTTTTTCCCTAATTGTTGTTGTAGTTCTTCTTGGCTTGGGATTGAGTCACCGCGAAGAAGAGCATCGAATTCAATCTCTGCCTTATACACTCTCAACTTTTCCACTGCCTGTTCTTCAAGTTGTGGCTTTGGGTAACTCAAGAATGGCAGGTCTGGAGCAAAGCGGTCGACAGCAGGACCAATGATGTAAGTGCGGCTGACCTGTTGGACTAACAGTGGCACCAGAATCAGGAGTAAAAGAACCTTCAGCGAGATCAGCGTCGAATCCCTGCGTCTTCGAAAGCCTGCAACTAATGTCGCTTCTCCAGCTGGATTGAGCTGCCTGCGCACCTTGTCGAAGACTCCGAGCAGGGAGCGCGGCAGCGGATCTGGAGCTCGAGTCATGGTCGGAGCCGCCGAAGCCCGTTTAGGGCTATAGCGATTCACGACACTTTCAATGAGCTGAAGTTGACGCAATTCCTGGGGATCTAGCTGGGCACGCTGGTACTCCAGTTGATCTAGCGATGCACGACATACATTGATTGCAACTCGAAACTTGCGCAGCACTGTCGCTTGAACCGATTTCGGAACAGAGAGTTCAAGTTCGGGACGGATGGGTCGGTCGCCGTAATACTCCAGTTCCAAGCTCTGGATTAATAGAGCCGATTCATAGCCTCGATCGAGATCAGAGTTGACATCAAGCGCGTTGGCATTGCCAAAGGCTCCTATCCAATTGCGAAATGCCATAGCAGATCAGCGGGAGAAGACCCACCAGGTGGCCATCGGCACAATGGTTCCCACCACCAGCAGCACAATGACCCAAGTGAAGGCGTTGCTTTCGCTCGTTTCCTCAACTGTGGGAACGTTTGTGGGAAGAGCGGTGCGTTCAATTTGAATGGGTGGGCCTGGATCTTCGCCCCCATTGAGAACCACTGCAATGCGTTCAATTCCATCCATGGAGGCCTGGCGGAATCGCTCGCCATCTCGCATCGGCTGACTCATCGTGGTCCGCGCGGTACTGCGAAGCAATGCCTCTGGCAGTTGATCACTCAGCTCTGCTGAGACAACGATCGCAGCTTGTTTGTTCTGAGTTTCTTCGAGAAAAAGAATGAGAGGACGCTCACTCGTGTTGTCGTTATTAGACCAACGTTCAACCAACTCTTCCCCAAATCCCGTGAGACTCAGCCCGTAGTCAAGTTTGCGAACGGTAATGACTCTGGCGTCCACCTTTGAAGACTCCAGTTGATTCAGTCGCGTTTCAATCTCATTTTTTCCAGCCCGACTCAGCACATCAGCTGAATCCAGGACGGCATTATCCGGTGGCTGGGCTGGTAGGTCTTGGGGAGACAAGGCAAAACCTGCTGGCACTGCCAAAAAGAAACAGAGACATGCGGCGATGAGCAGCTGCAGAGACTTGAAGGGGCTAGGCATCATGAGGCGTTCGATGAGTGGGGTCTGTCGTCAGCTGGCAAGGCTGTCGTGATTCAAGGCCATGATCGCGTCCATGACGGCTTGTGCTTTGCCTTGAGGGAGCTCGACGCTTTTAGCGAGCTCGTCGAGAAACGTTTGTTCCTCAGTGGTCACAGTCCTATCAGCGTGAACCAGCTGCACGGCCACAGCGAGAGCCGTTTCCTTTTGGGATTCTTTGAGTTGGGGTAGGGCATCTTTGATCAATTGACTTGATCCTTTCTCGCGAAGGCGTTTGAGTAGTTGGTCAAACAACATTGCCATCTCACTCTCGCTTCGATCCTTGTAAGGGGTTCGATATTCCAATTGAAGTCTTAAAGCATGTGCTTCATCTTTGCCCAGTACTCCATCGCAAGCCACTGTGGCCAGCGCGATCGCGGCAAAGGCTTCGGATTCGGTCATCAGCGTTGGAGGATTGACCTCTATTTCAGCAAAAGTGCATTGATCTGACTGCTCATGAGTTGCAAAACATGTTGAGATCCCACCAATGGTGTTTGCTCGCAGGTGTTCTTGTTTTGGGGCTTTCGATCCTTAACGCCAGCACCGCTGAAACCATTACACCAAGCCTGGAGCGAGCCGATGTTCTTGCCGGGATGGCGGGGGTTGGCTTGATGCTCGTATCCATCCTCTGGACCAGGGCCTCCCCACGCAGTCCGGAAGCGGTTGCGCTGGAGGGTGAACAGGGTTTTGTCCTCTCCTCCGATTTACCCGATGCTGTACGAGCTGAAATGGCGTGGGGTAGCCATCAATTTCTGACTGCGACCTCTGCAGCCACCATTCTTGTGTTTTGGAAGGGTTCGGTCCTACTTCGCCGGGGCCTTCTGGGTACTGGTGATTTTGAACCTGGTGAGATCTGTCGACGATCCGTTCAAAAGCAAGAACTGATTTCTCTTGTAAAAACAGCCCTCTACCCAGGCAAAGCTGAGTTTGATCCCGTTTTGCCCGGCTTGCCTTCCGTGATGGTGCAACCTCTTGGAGAGAGTGGCTGGGTGGTGATTGGTGGCTGGTCGGAGCGATGTTTCAGTCGATCCGATGAGCGTTGGCTAATGGGTTGGGCTGAACGTCTTAAAACAACATTGAGTGTTGCAGATTCAGAAGTAGAGAGGCTGTAGCTGCAGTGAGTCTCAGCTCATAAGTTTTTGAGTTGCCTTAGCGGGATGGGCAACGTAAGAGCAACTTTTTGAGGACTGATAACGCCCAACCCTTTGTTCTTTCCTACCTCGATCACAGGAGCTGGTTATCAACCTATTTGATGAGGCCAAGCCATCGGCATTCCTGAGTTTTGAGGCTGATAACAACTGGTTGAGGGATCATGTTCTCCTTGAAGGAGGAGCGTGAGATCCCCGGGATGTACACAATGTTTTGAACGCCAATGCGGATGGCGGTTACATCACTTTAGTTAACGGTGATGCGGCAATGCATGTAGTGCGGTTTCTGGATGGACACCTCACCTTTTCTTAAAGCTTGCAAAGCTTTGATTGATCTCAAAATGGTCTCATCTGAGACAGACGATAGTCCTCTTAAGGAGAAATGATCATGGAGTGTTCAAGTCTCTCCCATGGGCTTCATCGCTGTTGCTAGTTGCCTAGCCCTTGCTGCTGTTGTGTCCAATGCACTAATTGAAAACTTCTAATCGCTGGATGGATGTCTGCTCGACGTTTGCTTAAGCGTTCTCCGGGTTTGCGAAGGCCGATATGACCACACCTGGCGAACCTGACGGTATGCAAGGAGGCAGTTCAACTGTCTATTCAGGACCTGATGGGAAGGGATGTGCTGATCGGAATCTTGCTTTTTGGAGATTATTCAGACTCTAGAAACCCCGCCACCAAGGGGGTTTCTAGATAGTTATCGATATGATCTATGAGTTGACACCATTAATGCCTTCTGTTTTTTAGCTCCAATTCATGGATAGTGATTGGTTGTCTACATCATTTCGCCATGAGAGAAAGCCATCCGCATTGATTCCTTTTGGTGATAAACTTTTATTGACTTCGATTTCATCGCTTTCGTCTGCAGACTCAATATCATGGATATCTTTAAGAGTGTTTCCAGTATGCTAGGTAGTGTTGGCGAACCTCCATAAGTTCTGCTTAGCATTTCCCATAGGCCGCATTTGTTCTTAATTCATGATCTGGTTTGATGACTGACTCGGTAAACAGGTCAAGAGCGCGTCGATAGGCTTCAGGATAGGAGGGAGACATGGATTTAAATTGACTTTGTTTCTTCAAACGAGTTGTCGATTATTCGTTGTTTGAGATTTGACAAAAACGTCAAGTATACATACTTAAAAGTTGGTTTTGGTGTTGGTAGCTCGGGTTGCTTTTGGGCTGAATCCCCAAAGAAATGGCGAGCTACAGTCTTAGAGAGGATTATCATCACTGTCAATTTTTGGTTAAGCAATAACTAGTGCCACTATTGCTGCGTGGAAATTACCAAACACTTGGGGATTGTCCGCTGAATCGTGAGACACCCAGCTTGTCAAGATTCTCGTACTTAGGTAGCTGATCCTTCTTGGGCATGGGCAGTTTTACGGCAACGGATTTCAGTCATATACCAATCGAAAACGTCTTAAAACAACACTGGAGGTTGAGAACGCTTGGATGTCTGATCCTGACCGTTTGTCTTCTCCTCAATCGTGAGCTGGGAACGCACCTTGTTGCCTGGTGCTGAGAACGTCAGTGTCCCCTCGTCTCCCACAGATCCACTCAGCGTTTGGGCTTCGGTGATTTGATTGTTGCTCTCACGTTCCACACGAACCCCTCCTGACGCCAACACTTCGTCCGTTTGCCAATTCCAGCGGCATTGGCGAGCTTCTAAGCGTTCGCCTGGTTGTTGGATGCGACAGCCTTCGGGGATGACAACGGAGGATTGATCAAGTTCAGCTCGGAACCGTTCACCGTTGATCTGGGTTTGATTGATCAAACCTTCAAAGGGGTCGTTGCTGCTCAGGGTTTGTTTTCGGAAATTCCAGCTGGTGTCTTTGGCGCGTAGAAGGCCTTTATTTTTTGGCATGGTCACAATCACAGGAGATTTCACCGTGATCACACCTCTCTGAGTGTTGCCGATCAATTCCCGCCCTTCAAGTTGTTCGAGAACAACGCCCTCTTGATCACGGCGTTGACCCAGAACTGGTCCATCAGCCTTGAGGGCGCCGTTGTCTAGGTTCCAAAATGCCTTGCCTGTGCGTACCGCCGTATCCGGTTTGACAGTGAGCGCGAGCTTGTCTTGCCAGCGATCCAGTTGAACAGGACCGCTGAGTGTGAGCTCATTGGTATCTTGCTGCAGGATGGCAACGGTTGCTGTAATTCGTGATCGTTGATTAAAAGCCCTTGGTTGTTGTTCCATTACAAGGCGGGAAAGTTGTGGTTGCCAACGCAATCTTTCGCCCTTGATTAATATTTTTTGGCCATTAACTTGCTGAAGCTGAACATCGCCTTCGAGTATGATTTGTTGTCCATCGTTGATGACGATTGCGAAATCGGCTCTGATTTTGAAGGATGGTTTGTTTTTGCTATAGAGAACTCCTACGGGTTGTTTCGCCCTTACTAATCGGCGAGAGAGTTCATAGCGAGCTTCAGGGCTCGAGAGTTTCCAGTCGACATCTCCACTCGATTTTTTCTGTTCAAGCTCCAGCTTGCGAAAGACAAATGGCGGCGGTGCCACTGCTTGCGAACGGTTCCCTGTTGAGGAGGCACAGCCCTGTACAAGCGCACTGAGTATCACTGGAGAGATCCAGATGGTGCATTTCAGCAAGCTGCCGAAGTGAAAGCGCTGAGCGAAGGTCACAGTGCTTCTTCGAGTTCCAGTCGTTGCATGACCGGCTGAGGCTGGGGGAGGGGATGGCCTGATTCGAGGCCTCCCCATACCAGTTGTCCAGACCAGTTGTCTACATCTGAGGATTGGTTGAGCTGGGCCAAAATCCGCTCGCTTAAATCGGGAACGAGGGGTTGCAGGAGCCAACCCACCAGTCGAGCGCTTTCAAGGACTCCATAGAGATCCAAAGCAACTTCGGCGTCTTGACCACCCTTCTTCATTTTGCTCCAAGGCGCTTGGTCGTTGAGGTATCCGTTCGCTTGAATGGCAAGCTGAAGAATGGCCTCAGCTGCTTTCTGAAAGGCCATGGAGGGCATGGACTCGCGGACAGTTGCGATGGCTGTTTCGGCTGCTTGGCGTAACGCATGGTGATCGCTGTCTTTGGACTCAACGATGGGTGTGGACTCGTTGAACCATTTGCGAGACATCGAAGAGGTTCGATTTAGTAAATTGCCGATGGTGTTGGCGAGGTCATTGTTGACGAGATCAACAAAACGCTGTTGTTGGAAATCACCATCATCTCCAAATTGAATATCGCGCAAGAGATACCAGCGCACGGCATCGGTGCCGCAACGATCCAAGAGCACGTCTGGATCAAGAACATTGCCAATCGACTTGCCCATTTTTTGCCCCTCTCTGGTGAGAAAGCCATGTCCGAATACTTTTTTGGGGAGAGGTAAACCTGCTGACATCAACATTGCTGGCCAATACACAGCATGGAAACGCAGGATGTCTTTGCCAATCACATGTTGATCTGCAGGCCAGCCAACAGCGTTTAGGCGTTCAAGGTCAATACTCCCACCGTCATCTAATAGAGCTGTGAGGTAGCCAAGTAAGGCATCAAACCAAACATAAAAGGTGTGGCCTTGATGTCCTGGTACAGGTAATCCCCAGTCCACATTGACCCTTGAAATGGAAAAGTCGCGCAATCCTCCCGCTACGAAATTCTGAATTTCTTTGCGCCGACTTGCTGGTGCAATGAAATCAGACTGGTTGAGAAGAGCTTCAATTTTGTCCTGGAAGTGCGATAAACAAAAGAACAGGTTCTCCTCATCTCTCCATTCCAATGGTTTCTGGTGGATGGAACAGGTTGGGTTGATTGCTTCGGCAGGATCATCTTTGAACTCCTCGCAGCCGACGCAATACCAACCGGTTTGACGGCCGCTACGGATATCTCCAGCCTGTTCACAGCGTTGGAAAAACTGTTCGACGAGAGGTAAATGGCGAGCCGATGTCGTGCGGACAAATCGATCGTGGCTGATGTCCCATTCTTTCCAGGCTTTTTCGTAGCTGGCTGTGACCCGATTGCAGTGATCGATAGGACTGATTCCTTGATCAGCGGCTGTGCGTTGAATCTTTTGACCATGTTCATCCACGCCAGTCACAAAGACCACTTCATGGCCTTCAAGTCTTTGAAAGCGAGCCAGTGCGTCACAGGCAACGGTGGTGTAAGTGCTACCTAGATGTGGTTTGTCGTTGACGTAGTAAAGAGGGGTTGTAAGGGTATAAATCATGGTCGTCCCGGGGTGATCCCCTTCCGGCCTTGGATCCTAACGACCTCCCTTCGCTTCGTCATGCCACTTCTCAACGTTGCGTCTGTCGATGAGGCCAGGTCAACTTGGCTGGCAGCGTTGCACCAGTTGGCCCTTGTTGATGGAGACTTCGATCCTGAGGAACGGCGGCTGCTGGCCGAGCAGCTCAATGAAGACTGTCCACTTCAAGGTTTTGATTGGAACCACTGCCGTGCTCCCGATTGTTCTGACATCAACCGTCTGTTCTCTTCGGATCCCAATCGTGCGGAGCAATTCCTGAGGTCAGCGGTCGTGGTTGCTTTAGCGGATGGTCATCTCAGCCAATCTGAACTTGATTTACTCCAAACCTGGGCCTCAGCGCTTGGCCTCAACAGTGAACTGATTAACAGCTTGGTTCCCTGCTCTTCACGGGAGCCTCAGCCTTGGAAACCCTTGGATCCCCTGAAGCAATGGCTCGATGATTTGGATCCTCGTGACGAGAGGATTTCGTCCTTCATCGTTCAGCTGATTCCCTCTCAGTGCCCTTTTGAGCGAGACATTATTTTGTTTGGCCGCAAGCTGGTTCATGTTCCAGCGATGTGCAAAATCAATCCCTTGTACGAGCAGTTAGTAGCGCTGCGTTTTCGTTGTCTTGGCCACCTTTCCATGGATGAACAACTGCGGATCAGCTGTCGCGAATCGGCTCAGGTATGACCACGCAAACTTGCCATAGCCCAGTGGTGGTCTGGGGTGGTGGCACGGGCGGTGTTGCCGCCGCCCTTCAGGCTGCTCGATCCGGTGCCAAGACACTTCTGCTCACCCCAGGTCGTTGGCTCGGAGGAATGGTCAGTACAGCGGGAGTGTGTTGTCCTGATGGCAATGAACTCGCCCCTTGGCAGACCGGCTTGTGGGGTGCCTTCCTCAGGGCTCTTTATCAAACCGAGCCAGAAGGCCTCGATCAGAACTGGGTGAGTTGTTTTGGTTATCGGCCAACGACAGCTGAACGGATTCTTCAAAATTGGGTGCAGGCACTCCCGAATCTTGAGTGGTGGGCTAATTGTCAGCTGCTGGATGTGGAACGTTCAGGATCAGCGGTGCAAGCAGTGCTGATCGAACGCGCTGGAGGTGTCCATCGCATTGGTTGCGACGTGGTGATCGATGGCAGTGATCGCGGAGAGTTACTGCCCTTGGTTCAGGCACCCTTTCGTTTGGGTTGGGAGGCTCAGGAGCTGTGGGGGGAACCGAGCGCGCCTCAAGCGCATCGTCTTAAAACGGAAGCCTTTTTTCGAGAGCAGCCAGTGCAGTCACCCACCTGGGTGGTGATGGGTCAGTTGCACAGCGATCACCCTTTCGCTGATCCTGCTTCAGAGCGGGGACTCGATGCTCCCCCTGTGTTGTCGGAGCCGTTTGAACAGGCCTGCGCAGCCTTTGGTGTGAATCGCACCATCAGTTACGGGCGCTTGCCTGGGGGATTGGTGATGCTGAACTGGCCCTTGCATGGCAACGACTGGCATCGAGGATTAGATCGAGCTTTCGACCCCAATCCCAAGGTCCAGCAGGAGCTGATGGCTGAAATGCAAGCCCACAGCCTGCATTTTGCCGATGAACTTCTGCGGTGTAGTGCCGGTGGGTTAACGCGGGGCGAGGCGTTCCCCCACGAGTCTGGGAGTCCTGCTCCCTGGTTGGCGGCCATGCCCTATTGGCGTGAGGGGCGCCGGATGGTTGGTCTCAAGACGGTGATCGAACAGGAGCTCCTGCCTCAGACGACCGGGCAATCGATCGCTGCGCTTCCATTCAATGACGCTGGTGCGTTGGACTCGATTGCTGTTGGCAATTACGCCAACGACCATCACTATCCCGGTCCTGATTGGCCGCTTGCCCCCAAAAGCTGTCGCTGGGGTGGCCGTTGGTCCGGGACTCCCTTTTGCATTCCCTATCCAGCACTAGTCAGTGCTGACCTGGAGAACTTGTTGAGCGCTGACAAGTCCTTCAGTACTAGCCATATGGCCAACGGGGCCACAAGGCTTCAACCGCTTATTTTCAATGTGGGGCAGGCTGCTGGAGCAGCCGCGGCCTTGTCGATTCGGCTCCAGCGTCCACTCGCTGCTCTGCCCGTTCGCCTCCTTCAAGAGCTCCTGATCGAGGAGCCCACAGCCCCCTCTGGAATCGTTCCGCTTTGGGACACTCCTTGGCATCATCCAGATTGGCAACACAGACAGCGCGCATGTCTAGATAACCCTGAGCTCCTCGGCGGCGATGGGTCTTGGCTCGGTTCTGATGCTCAGTCTGGGATGGCACCTCCTCCCCAGCCTCAACAGGATGTTTGGTCAGGAACGCTGCTGCCTGATGGCCAAGGTGGATACGAATTGGAACTTGTGAGCGGCCGGCGTTGGCCCTTGATCACCCTCGAGCCTGACTTGAGCAGTTGGCTGGCGCATCAGGAACGCCCGAAGGCCGTTGAGTTGCTCGCGGTGGCCAACCCCTGGGGGCCCTGGTTACGGGGCATCAGCCTGCAGGGCTCCAGGGGGATTTAGTGAGCAGAAGCCACCAGCCTGAGTTGATCACGAGCCGAGTCAACATGCTGCACATTGACGAGCAGGCCCTCACCTGGTTCTGAATCTCTTGGACATTCAGCCG
The DNA here is from genome assembly GCF_014279555.1 of Synechococcus sp. SYN20. Taxonomy (NCBI): domain Bacteria; kingdom Bacillati; phylum Cyanobacteriota; class Cyanophyceae; order Synechococcales; family Synechococcaceae; genus Synechococcus; species Synechococcus sp. SYN20. The sequence continues at coordinate 1,371,587 of NZ_CP047959.1, forward strand.
CCACATCCATGGCTAGATCGTCAATGCGCACCAGTCCAAGCTGATCCTGAGGACGCAACCAGCGCAAGAACTGAGCAGCCCACTGCTCTTTGTGATGGAGTTCAAACCACACCTGTTGCCAGTGGCGTTGGTCTTCCCTCGAAATACCAATGCCTTCACGCACCGCTGCATCAAAGTCGCTGATGAGCAGTTGCATGGCATCGCGATCCAGGGCTTCCTCGCCATTGAGTTGGGCTTGGAATTGCCGCTGCACAACAAGATCGCCATAGCGGCGAATGGGTGATGTGGCTTGGGCGTAGGAGGCGAGTCCCAAACTGAAGTGGGCCGCAGGTTGCGTTCCCATCAATCCGCGACTGAGACAGCGCTTGATAGCAGCGAATCGAACGGCTCCATCTGGCAGTGCCTCCAATTCGGAGCTGGGGGGGAGGTCAGCGGGGAGCTGGCTGCGGAATGGCAAAGCCAGGTCCTGCACTTCCGCAATTCGGGCTACCACCGCACCAGCCAAAATCATCGCTTCAGCCACCATCTGCCTGGATCTCCCAGGTTCACTGACCTCAAGAGAGGGCTGACCATCTCGACAACGAATCCTGCCTTCTGGCAGATCCATGAGAAGGGCCCCATTGCGAACTCGGCAGTCCCGCCTACGGCTGAGAAGCGCATCCAATTCTGCTAAGTCGGTGTCTTCTGGTGGCGCTAATTCGATCAACTCATCGGCGTCTTCATAGCTGAGTCGATAGGTGGGTTGCACCCAGCTGCGTTGGATTCCGTGATCTCCGAGCTCACCGTCGCTGGTGAGTTCAGCCCAAATGCTCCAGGCAGCCGTTCGCGTGCGTGCTCGCAAACTGAAAGGCCCTGTCGACAAGCAATCTGGAAACATCGGCAGATTGCCTTTCGCTAAGTAGAGGCTGCTTCCGCGCCGCCTGGCTTCGAGGTCGAGAGCTGAGTCTTGATCGATCAGTCGCCCCGGGTCTGCGATGTGAATCCAGAGTCGTTGCGTGCCATCCTCGCGACGCTCCAGCGCGATCCCGTCATCAATATCTCGCGTGTCTTCATCGTCGATCGTGACGCAGCGTTGATCGCAAAGATCGATGCGCTTGGAGTCACCGGGGCGTTCGCTTGTATTGAGCTCCACCAATCGCTCAGCCTCCTCGAGCAGAGCCGGGCTGAATCCTGATGACCAGGTTGTGCCAGCCATCGATGCCAGTTGATGGGGGTCCCAAAGGCCGAGGTCCACCAAGAGAAGGCGAAGATCTGCCCGGTCTTGATCAAGACGCAGACCCACCAGGCTTTGCTGAACGACCCGGTCAAGTTGGGCGAATTCGAGGGACCCTGAAACCACGTCCATGAGTTGTTCCAACCTGTTGCTAAGCGCTGGTGGAAGGCTTTGCAGATCAAGTTGTTGTCGAGCGCTGAGTAGCTTTTTCCAACGCTGCTCTACTTGCTGTTCAAGAGCTTTGAGCCGTTGTTGTCGGCGTAGCGGTTTGAGTTCGACAGCCGAGCGAGCCTTGATCTGATCCTGTTTGTAACGGAACCAAAGTTGGGGACCCATCAAGGCCAACCAACACAGGGCTAATTGGCTCGGGTTGGTCCCTCCACAGACGAGATCACTAAAAAAGTCGATCTCGACCGTCTCGTCTGATTCCAGGAGCAAGAGCCAAGCTGCGCCCCAACTGCGACGATCGAGACAGGAAGGATCAAGCTGCTCGGCCTTGAGATGCCATGGAGAAGCCCCCAGTCCATCGGGGAGCTCAGCTCCAGATGGCAGGGGGCAAATGAGATCTAATTGCCGCTGGGGTAATACAACGGATTTGCGATCAAATCCAAGCTTCAAGCGCGCTTTGCTGCCTTGAAGAGATTCAACGACAGCCAGTTGATTCCCCTTCGACTCTTGAACGCCGACAAGATCTCCTGGTTGGAGAGCGGACGAAGCCAGTGGATCAGCCTTCTGGGTTAACGAAGGGAAGCAACGCCACAATGCGTGCACGCTTTACAGCATTGGTCAGGTCGCGCTGCTGCTTGGCAGTCAATCCAGTCAAACGACGAGGAAGGATTTTTCCGCGTTCGGTGATGAATTTCTTGAGCAGATCCACATCTTTGTAATCAATGGGATCTCCAGGTTTGATCGGAGAAAGACGCTTCTTAAAGAAGGAACTAGACATAACTCAGGAAAGCTGTTGAACGATGGACACCTGCAAAATCACTTGATTTCCTTGTGGAGAGTCATTTTGTTGAGCTGGGGACAGAATTTCATGATCTCCAGCCGCTCAGTGGTGTTCCGTCGGTTCTTCTCCGTCGTGTATCTAGACACGCCGGGAGAACGCTTTTCGGAGGCGGAGGCGGACCGGCATTCAGTGCACTCGAGAGTGATCACGATCCGGACGCCCTTGTTTTTAGCCATAAAGGACGTTGCGCCGCAGAAGCGAAGCGTAGTAACAAACAACGACTTTACATCTTCAGCTGACAGCACAAACAGTTTTGATGATTGCGCGGAGCTTCGTAGGATCGATATCCGATTGAAACGTTGACGTGCGGGTCTCCCTTTCCTGGTTGCAGGATCTCGTCCAGGTAAATGAAGCCGCTGATCAACTCGGCGAACGCCTATCCATGGCTGGATTTGAGGTGGAGGAGATCGATGATTTGAGTCGATTCGCCCAAGGTGTTGTGGTGGGCCATGTGTTGGAGCGCGATAAACATCCCAATGCCGACAAACTCAGTGTCTGTGTTGTGGACATAGGGGCGGAGGAGACGGTTCAGATCGTTTGTGGTGCCAGCAATGTGCGGGCAGGCATTCATGTTCCTGTCGCCACCATTGGTGCTGTTCTTCCTGCGGTCAATCTCACGATTAAGGCTGGTGAGCTGCGTGGAGTGGCGAGCCAGGGAATGATTTGTTCGCTCGCAGAGCTCGGGCAACCCACCGACGTTGACGGCATTGCTGTCTTGGACGATCTGCTTGAAAGCCTTCCGGCACCTGGTACGGCAGTGGCGTCTTGCCTTGGCTTGGATGACACTGTTCTGGAATTGGCGATCACCGCGAATCGGCCAGATGGTCTGTCGATGACAGGTATTGCAAGGGAAGTGGCGGCACTGACAGGTGCCGCCCTGCAGTTGCCCAAGCCGGTGGCGCCACAGGCGACAGCTGATTTGAACCCCTCAGCCGACCATGCTGCTGCCATGAAAGAGGGGGGTGTGTACGCCTTGACCGAAGTGAGTGGTCTCGATGGTGGGAAAGATGCTCCTGCCTGGCTTCAACAGAGACTTCTCCGGGCTGGTGTAAAACCCGTTAACGCGATTGTGGACATCACCAATTTGGTGATGTTGGAACAAGGTCAACCTCTCCATGCCTTTGACCTTGATGCCTTGGAACGGTTGTGTGGACCCGATCTCAAGCCAGCTGATTTTGGACTTAGGCAAGGACGGGCGAAGGAACCCTTTACGGGATTAGATGGCCGCACCATCACGGTTGACGAGCGTGTTCAGTTGGTCACCTGTCGTGATCGACCGGTTGCGATTGCGGGGGTGATCGGCAGTGCTGAGAGCGGAGTAACGGCCACGACCACCAAAATCTGGTTGGAATCAGCCCTGTTCACTCCCGCCTCGATTCGCAGCAGCAGTCGTGCAACAGGGTTGCGCACGGATGCCAGTTCTCGTTACGAAAAGGGGTTACCGCGTCAGATCACCTTGCCTGCAGCGGGTCGTGCACTCGAACTGATGGAACAGCTCCTAGGCGGAGTGGCAGGCCGCAGTTGGCAGTGCTGTGCCGAGGAAGGCCCGGAACCCGTGGTGACCCTTCGCCGTCATGCTCTTCATCAACTTCTTGGTCCTTTGGCTTCTGAAGAAGAAGAGGGATCCGATGTGAGTGATCAACAGGTAGAGGATTGTCTTTCCGCACTCGGCTGCCACCTCAGCTCTACTGAGGATGGCTGGACGGTGGTTGTGCCTCCCTCCCGTCGGATGGATCTTCTTCGCGAGGTGGATCTGATCGAGGAGGTGGCGCGTCTTGTGGGATTCGACTGTTTTGGTGCTCACTTGCCTGACCCCCTGGCTCCCGGGGGTCTTACGGACATGCAGCAGGCGGAGCGTCGGTTGCGTCGCCGCCTTTGCAGTGCAGGGCTTCAAGAGATCACCTGCTTATCGCTTACGGGCGCTGATGCGGATGATCCCAATCGCATTCCAATCAGTAACCCACTGTTGGCGGAAACCAGCCATCTCAGAACCACGCTCTGGCAGGAGCATCTCCAGATTTGCCAACGCAATCTTCAGGCTTCTCAACCCGGTTGTTGGCTGTTCGAAATTGGTCATGTTTTCCATCCCCAGGACAGAGAGATTGTGCAGACAGCACGTCTCGGCGGCGTGATTTGCGGAGAACGGCGTGTTTCACGCTGGGCGACCAGCGGCAAGGCACTCGCTCCGGATTACTTCAAGGCTCGCGGAGCACTCGCCACTGTTTTGAACTCCTTGGGTCTTGAAACCCAAGACCGTCCCCTAGCGGATGACCCCCGTCTTCATCCCGGGCGGGCTGCAGCGGTGGTGGTGGAAGGCCGCACCCTTGGTTGCTTTGGTCAGCTCCATCCGGTTTTGTGTGCTCAGTACGAGCTCCCCGACGCCACCTACCTGTTTGATCTTGATCTCCCCCGTCTCCTGGAAGCGGTGACGCGTCGCAATCGCTGGGTGCCTTCCTTCAAAGCGTTCTCGACACTGCCAGCGATGGAGAGGGATCTTGCGATGCTTGTGCCGAAGACATTGCCAGCTGCAGACTTAATGCAAGCCATTCGTAAAGCTGGCAAGCCACTTCTAGAAAGTGTGGAGTTGATCGATCGATTTGAAGGAGGTCAACTTCCTGATGATCAATGCAGCCAAGCCTTTCGACTTCGCTATCGAGGTAAAGACAGCACGCTTACGGATGAGCAACTTCAGCCCGTGCAAGACAAAGTTCGGCAAGCCTTGGTTCAACAATTCAAGGTTGAACTGCGCAGTTGATGCGCTTCATCAGCACCAGACATTCCAGATGGGTTGTCTGGGGAAAAAAGTCCACGGGTTGAATGCGATCAATGGCATAGGGACCGTCTTCTGAGACCAGTCTCTTGAGGTCCCTCGCCAAGGTTGCTGAGTCACAACTCAAGTAGGCCAAGCTCTTGGGCGGGCAATTCAGAATGGCGTCAAGTACATCTGGCGCCAATCCTTTTCGCGGTGGGTCCACCACAAGAGCATCGTGATCCGGAAGGTAATCACTTAGCAGCAAGGCCACATCACCCGCTTCAAAGCTGGCATCGGTGATTCCATTCAAGGCCGCGTTTTGTTGTGCCTGTTGAACAGAAGCGGGATTGATTTCAAGACCAACCACGCTGATGCCTGTTGCAGCGATCGGCAAGCTGATGGTTCCGATGCCGCAATAGGCATCGATTAAGCGTTTGCAGTCCCCACGCTTCAAAAGCCAATCCCGCAACACAATCACGATCTGCTCCGCCCGCGCCGTGTTGATTTGGAAAAAGGTGGTTGTTTTAAGCAGAAGTTGAAGATCGCAGAAGCGTTCGCTGATGCAATCTCGACCCGCGAGGGTGTGGGTGATCGCACCGAGCACGGTGTTGCTCCGGCGCGGCTGCAGGTTCAAGGTCACACCGGCTAATGCAGGCCAACGGCTCATCCACTCCACGGCCAGGTCTTTCACACCGTTGAGTTCGCTGGTTGCACTGACCAGCGTGATCAGCAGTTCCCCGGTTCGCACACCCACGCGCAAACCAAGGTGGCGCAACCCCAGTTCGCCATGCAGGTCAGCATCAGCCGGCCACCCGCTGGCTTCAAGGTCCTGTTTCAGGGGTTTGATGAGGGCATCGATGCGTGGGTCTAAAACAGGACAACGATTGAGGTTCACGATGCGATGGCTTCCGCGTCGGTAGTAACCCAAACGCAGCTGATCGTTTTGTCGAAGCAGAGGAATGAGGGCTCGATTGCGGTAGCCCAAGTGTTCAAGATCGTGATGGATCGGGGCAGGCGACTGGATGTCGATCCCACCGATTCGTTTCAGGGTCTGTTCAAGTCGCGTGCGCTTCCATTCCGACTGAATGCTCTCCTCGAGGTGTTGCAGAGAACAACCCCCACAGTCTTTTGCAAGGATGCACGGAGGTTTTCTCGCGCCTGGAGCGGCAACGAGTGTTTTGAGATGGCGCGCAAACCATTGCGACTTCTTGCGTTGCAGCAATTGCACCTGGGCCTCTTCACCTGGAAGCAACTGGGGAACAATCACCACCCAGCCTTGCCAGCGCGCGAGTCCGAGGCCCTGATGGTTGAGATCGCTCCCCAGAACGGTGATGATTTGACCAGCTACTGGTGGGTTGCTCAAGGACTGGGCCATTGCAAAGGCGTAACACCAATCGCTGCAACTTCATGCGAAGCGATCGATAGCTCTAGAATCATCCAAGCTTGCCAGCTGACATGAGCGTTGTTCGGGATCTGATTCTCAAAGCAGATGACGATCTGCGTTACCCCAGCAGCGGTGAACTGCGATCAATGGTTGATTTTCTCAGCCAGGGTTCGATTCGTTTATCTGTTGTTCGAAGTCTCACAGAGAACGAGAAGAAAATCGTTGATGAATCCGCCAAACAGCTGTTCTCACGAAAACCTGAATACGTTGCTCCAGGAGGCAACGCCTTCGGTCAGAAGCAACGCGCCCAGTGCCTGCGTGATTACAGCTGGTATTTGCGCCTTGTGACCTACGGAGTTCTTGCGGGAAGTACGGAGCTCATCCAACAGATTGGTCTTGTTGGCGCCCGTGAGATGTACAACAGTCTTGGAGTCCCGATGCCTGGGATGGTGGAAGCCATGCGCTGTATGAGAGAGGCGTCCTTGACCCTTCTTTCCGAAGATCAGCAAGCCCTCGCAGCTCCATACTTTGATTACCTCATTCAAGGAATGCAAACTTCGACTTAAACGGTCTTGCTTTTTTTCGAAAGCCGCCCCTACGGGCGGCTTTTTAATGCCAAAGAGATTCAAAACTGTTTGCAATAGTCTCACCTGAGACATTTAATGAGTCCAGTTAAAGGTCTTGAATTAGACGCATGAGACTTGTTTTTGGTTGCTGAAGGCGGGCTTGCCTTGCATTGTTGAGGCGGGTTTCTCGTTGTGGATTGCAGCTGCGCTTCGTTTCAGAGCGAAGGGGCTCGTTTGAGGTGATCCCCGAAAATATTGTTTCGTATGTCGCGAATGAGACTTGCTTTGAGTCTTGAAATAAGTCTCGATTGAGATTGTTGTTTCCTTCGCTTGGTGCGGCAAAAGCCTGCAGCGCTGTTGCCTTGCTGCGCAAGGTGGCTTAAGTCATAGACCTGCTCAGGTCGTCTGATGGTCTTGCGTCACTGTGTCTACAGCAGGTACGCAAGCTTTAAAAATGGGACTACCACTTGTGTCTTTATTGGCCAAGAATCGCTTGGACATCCGATTGATGGACTTGGACAGGGTGTAGGCGATCGATTCGTTGCTTCTCAAAGCGCTTTTGATGCTTGGGTCTGGATGATCGATTGATTTTTGTTGGCTCTATGAATGAGGAAACTGGCAAGGCTTGCATTTAAAAAAATCGAAAAGTGAGTTCATAACAACAAATCAATCTTTTGTCTGGTTTGGGACTCGCTCTGAGACCAGTTATAAGACTCAGTTGAGATCTGTGATTCTTAGTCGTCTTGAGTTTGTCTTATTGTGAGTCCTATTTTGATGCATGTTTGAGATTACTGAGACTCTTTGTCTCTATAAAGCTCCCGCAGCATCTGATAAGCCTCATTCAGTCGTCTCATTCCATCCGTAGATCCCCCGGCGTCTGGATGGGCTTCGATCGCTTTTTTCTTGTAAGCGTCTCGGATGGTACGCAGAGTGAGGGAGGCTCCAGCTTGCGTTGGAAGATCTAGCAATCGCAGCGCACCATGCAAGGTCATGGTGGATTCCAAGGTTTCAAAGGACGTCACACGCCGACTTCGTTTGAAGCGGTTCACAAAGCGACGAATCAACGTTGGGATGCGATCTTCCACGTTGCCTGCGGCAAATGGATCTTCGAGAACTGCAGCAGCGACAATCACATGTTCAAATTTTGGAGACTGGACGGACCAATCAGTGCAGACATCCTGCATTGATTGGTTGACCTGGCTCCAGGTGAAGGTGCGCCCCTCGCTTCCGTCCAATTGGGGCCAAATATCTCGGGCCATCCACAACATCACAGCTTCAAGAACCGTTGCCCCTGGCGCTGATCCATACAGGCTGGTCCAGTGATCGATGGCTTTATTGCAGCAAGCGGTTAAGTGATCAAAGCTCACCACTGGTACAAAGGGACTGTCACGCCCTTCTTCTGGTGTTTGAGGCTGTTGAAGGCTGGTTCGGATGGCCTGCGTGCGGCTTCGCACAAATCCAGGTAAGTCAATGCCTCGTTTTTTTGTGTTGATCTCCCTCGGCTGACTGGTGTCGGGGGTGAGCACTGATGTTGTGTCTTGCTCCTTCGGGTCTTGACTACGGCGAACCAAGACGATGGCCCGGTCCTCGTTGTAGGAGGGTTCCGTTGGTCGCTGGTCTCGCTTTAATTCGATGGCATCAGGCGAGGTCGCGACTGATACGTCGTCCGTTGGCTCCTTGTTGGCTCCAGTGCTGAGAAGATCAGCGACACCTGCCTCGAGGTCTGTCTCAAAATCCGTCTCATCAGTCCAGATTTCTTCCAGCAATCGCGTTAAGCAATCTCCTCTGGACCTGATGCACCACTCTCTCTTCAGCTCGTCGATGCGATCAACGAGATGATCAGGAAGTTCAAGTGTGATCCGACGTCCCATTCAGCCTGCCGCGATGATCCGAGTAAAACGATGCGCGCAGCCTATCGACCTTGCAGTCGGCGCAGCCAATCTTGCTGAGCCTTGATGGCATCGCGATAGCGCTGCTCCAATGAATCGTTAACGCGCTGAGGCATGATCATCGCTGCTGGCAACTGATTGGCACCACTTGATGGCGCGGCAATCGTTGAAGGCTGAATTCTTGGGGCTGGTTTCGGAGTGGTCCGAGGTGTGGCTACAGGTCGAGGAGATCTGATGATGGGGTTTGGCTTGTTGTCTTTCGCCTTAGGGGGATTTGGCTGCGCATTGATCGCCGGTGGAGGCGTTGGCGGAACAACCTTGCGTTTTTTCGCTGCTGCTTCAGCTTTTCTTGCTGCTTCCAGTAACTCTTCACGCCGACGAAGCACTGCGAGCTGGGTCACTGGAACCACGCTTAACAAGTGTCCTGGCGTGGCATCAGCTGGATAAACAACGCTGATTGTGACGGGATTGACAGCGTTTGCCTGAACATTGATTTGGCCGAGGGGCAGGCTCTGCCCAGATTTCATCCCAACATGAACTTCTCGATAGCCTTCCTGACTTTTGATCCCAATCGATCCCCGAAAAGCTGTGAAAGGTTTTCGACCGGATGCCACTGGATGGCTTAAAACCAACTCATGAGCCCCAATGCCAGAGAGATTCAGCTCAACATCAAAGCGCACTCCGTAGGTACCAACATTATTAAGAGCGGAATCAATCATCCGTGTTGATAATTGATTGACCTGAATATCTCTCGTTCCAAAGTGATGCTTGCGAGTGCTTGTTAAAGGAATGTGCAATGCACTTTGTGAGAGGTCATGATTGATCGAGGCTTTGTATTCGTCACCAAGGGCCACACCAGCCACTCTTGAAAATACTTTTCCGGTACGAATCTCATTGAGACGGTTCAAATAAATGCGCCCCGGTGCCAGTCTATTGCTATCAAGAACAGCAATAAGCTTTTGCTCTTGGTTTGTTTCCTCTGCTGCTACCACAGCTAGTTGGAATGGCCCGTCACTACGACCTCTCAATAGACCGTTCATAATTCCTCTCGCAGGAAGAACTGAACTCACAATCACTTTGCGACTTCGAGCTGGGATCGTTATTTGCCGTGGGAGCTTGCGATCAAGTTCGCCTCTCAACATTTGCACTGCTGTGGCGTCACCTGGGCCCGTATTCCATGGACGACGGCCAAGGGGCTTTACGCCCATCAAACGATTGGACTGATAGGGCGCCTCAAAACTGTTTTTAACAGAGCCTCTTTTAAATTTGAGGGTCACAGGTTTGCTACCTGGGTTGATAGCAATTGCTGCGACTGTTAGCAATCCTCTGGATCGACGACCACCTAATTTACTGCTGTCTTGAGGATAGTATTTATGGTGCATATGCAACCCGAATTCGCCATTAAAAGTGAATTCAGCATTCCTTAATGGCTGGTTGTTTTCAGCGGCGACCGCTGAACCTGGAGCTGTATTGACGAGGATCCCAGGCCCTTTGACAATTTCGGGTTGGTTCGAATGAAGGACTGGAACGTTATTAAAGGTGCCATTAAGAGCACGAGCTCTCTGCCCAGCCATCAAGGGCACGTAAGCATGCGCCTTCTCCACGACACCTAAATCACATGTCGCAATTGCGACGCTGACTAGGACCAGTTTTGATAATCGGTGCGACACGCGAGACTGGTTTTGTTCCATGCGGCTGGATTCTTCCGCAAGTTCCAAACCTAATCGTCTGGTTCAGAAGCGCCAAGTGTGTGTTGGCAGTCTCGATTTCTGGAACAATTCGCCAGGATTATGGAAGATCGTGTGTTTACGCATGTTGCCTCCATTTTTCTGCCAGCCCTCATGTGAGTCCTCCAGTCATTGGCGGAGTCATCACCAACAACGCAAGTTGGAGATGCTCCGTTTCTGGCGCGATGGGCTTGAGCGTCAACTTGCTGCTGTCAACGCGGCGATGACCACACTTGAGGGCCAAATTCAACGCGACCACAGCGACGAATCCTGATCTACCAACTCCTGCCGCAATTGGGCTAGGGCCCGTTTCAGCCTCCGCTGCATTGTCATTGCGCTGACACCCTGCTTTGTCCCAGCAACACGGAGGCTGGCACCTTCGATCACGACCTCAATCAGCGCCTTTTGCTCCGTTGGCGCTAATTGGTGAATGGCCTTCCAGATTCGGCGGGCGCTTTCCTGCATCAGCATCGGCTCCCATCCAGGTTGGTCTGCTGCCACCCTGCTTTCGTCTAGGGGCTCCCACGATTGACGACGGCGATAGGCATGGACCTGAAGTTCCATCTCCGCTGACATCGAAGCTTGTTGCGGTTCTGAAGAGGTGTTTTTAATTGTGTTTTGGGCTTGTTCTTGGAGCCGTCTAGGGAGTCGCACCAGTCCCACGCTGTCTCTGAGGTAATGAAGAATGGCTCCTCTGATGTGAGGCCTTGCAAACACCTCAAATGGTTTGTCTTGACCTTGCTCATAGCCTTCTGCCGCTCGCAATAACCCAAGCCTGCCCACCTGCTTGAGATCATCTCGATCCAGACCTGATCGTCTTGCGTAATGCCCTGCAATCGGATCGACCAGGTTCAGATGATGCTTGATCCGTGCATTTCTGATCGTGTGGTTTTCGTTCATGGTTGTTATCGAAGAAGGGGGTCGGTATCGGACGGTTGTCCTTCTTTAGACAGACAGCTAAGGGGATGACTCCACAACCGTGTTTCCACGGATTTCGAGAGCGACTTCACGCAATAAGGCCTCTGGGCCATGAACTTTGAGCCAGTTCCGATCAGCGCTTGCGGTGGCCAATAGGTATCCAGCAAATCCAAGGGCATTGATGCTGAATCCGGCAGCACCTTCTCGACGACGCCTCACCATCGCCATCCATTGCGGTGTCAGCAAAAGGTTGTAGAAAGATCTTGGGCGTTGATCTTGAGAGGGATGTCCGTTGCCTAGTTGTTTAGAAAGTGATAGATAGCAGTCATAAAGGTGTTGTGCTTGTTCATCTTGGTTCTTGCTTGGATTGAATCGCGAGACAACGGAGCAGCTGTTCAACAAGGAATCGTTCGTTGTTTCGATTCTTCTCTGTGAAGCCAATTGTTTTTGAAACCAGAGGTCTCTTGGACAACTAATCTCGTCTTTGTTGCGTGGCAACAGTTGAAGATGTCGATGGGGTTGACTCGCGCCTGCAATAGGTCCGCTGTTGAAAAACCACAGGCCAGATGTGTCTTGATCAACGTGAACTAACGCGGTCCAGTCAGCCAATGTGAGCCAACTATCCTGGGCGGCCCAATCGGAAGTAATCAGAAGCATGTGTCCACGTTGGACCGGATATTTATTCAAAATGACTGCATGACCTGGATCTAAACGTGCCACCTCAAGTTGTGGGTCCCACGGTTGAAATGGATTGGGTTTAGGTCCCTCTCTCTTTAAATGTTTAGGCAAGCGACTTTCGAGAGTTCGCAACTCGAAATTGGATTCTGGATTACCAACAAGATGTTCTAATGAAGTACTAAGAGGAACGAGCGCTCCAGACTTCAGTGCCCTCTCGCTTTGCTCGAGCGCTCGCTTCCAGTAGGTCTCAGTTCCCATTTGTCTTGAGCCTCGCTAGGGAGGCACCCACGTAATAGCGACTCAGGATTTCATTGAACTTGAGCCCCTTCATGGCCAGGTTTTGTGCGCCGTGTTGACTCATGCTTGCGCCCAAATGGCTGTGCGCCTCAGCAGCGATTTCACTGGTCGATGCGTATAGCGATTCCACTAATCCTCCTTGAAAACTCAGCACCAAACCCTGGGTCGCTTTTGTTGCGGCTGCCGTGGGTGCGCTTTGACTATTGAGGCCTCCATAGGCTTGCCAACGTGTTGTATCACCAAGATTGAAATCGGAATCTGCAGGACGCACAAGGTGCACGAGGGCATAGGACCGTGCAGCCACAGCTTGTGCCTTTAATGCTTCAGGATTCCAGTGACTCGGCATCTCCGCTCCAACCACAGAGGCTACGTAACGCTCCAAAGAAAGTTGATTAATCGCAATCCAACCATCACCTCTGTTGAGGAAATAAACTGTCTCCGGATAGGAGCGCTCATTCACGACTACGGCCCCATTTTGACCTGAATGGCAGGTCACTAGGTTCGAATGACGATCAGCAAAAAGTTTTTTAAGAGTTCGTTTCTGCACGACCTCACCGTTGCTGAATCGGCACTCGGCTTGCCCTGATAAATCCACGGCACGCGGTGGCGATTGACTCAACAAAGCAACGCGCACAATCGGGTTGCCAGGAGCGCCTAGTGGCCTTGCACTAGGAGTGGGCTGCGCTACCGATTTAGTTGGCGGCCGATGGAGCTCACGTCCATCAGCTGGGGAGTGAACCGTTGCTTGATCTTTTTCGGAGCTCTCAAGCAGCGTTTCAAGGGTATTTTTTTGGGTTCGCTGTTGTTCGAGCGTCCCAAGCGCTTGGACACTCCAGGAGACGACACCGATCATTCCCGCGGTGGCGGTCATGCCCAGCAACAGTGGGGTGAGCTGTCTCACTGTCCCTCGGACAACGCTTTTGATCATGCCTGAAATCAACAGAGTTGCTTGGAATGGCCGTGCATTGGTCGTTGGGCCTGGTGGTCTTGGTACAGCACTTGCCAAGGAGTTGCAACGCCGTCAGCCGGCTCTGGAGGTCATGCTTTGCGGCCGAACCTTGGGTTCAGCCGATGACGAATGTGGAAATTGGCAGGTGGATCTCGAGTCGTCCCAGAGCCTTGCGGTGTTGTCTCAGAGGCTCCTAGAGGATCCACAGCCCCTGCGTTTGGTGATCAATGCCACTGGGCGACTGCATGGAGGCTCCCTCACCCCTGAGAAGCGTCTGCAGCAGGTTTGTGCCGATCATTTGATGGAATCCTTTGCGATCAATGCCGCGGGCCCTCTGCTCTTGGCTAAAGCGATTGAGCCAGCTCTGAACCGTGATCTCCCTTTTCACTTTGCGAGTCTCAGCGCGCGAGTCGGGAGCATCGGCGACAACAGAACAGGGGGCTGGTACGCCTATCGGGGAGCCAAAGCGGCTCAGAACATGTATTTGCGTTCGTTGAGTGTGGAGTGGGCGCGGCGTTTTCCTCTCGCCACAGTCACGATGCTGCATCCAGGCACCACAGATACAGCACTTTCCAAGCCGTTCCAAAATTTTGTTCCGCCGGATCGTCTGTTCAGTCCTCAAAAAGCGGCCGCCCTGTTGCTTGATGTTTTGCTCGAGCAGACAGCAGGCGATAGCGGCCGTTTCCTGGCTTGGGATGGTCAGGAGATTCCTTGGTGAGCGTGCGTTTTGAGGACGTCTAGGGGGATCACCTGCAGCGCTGTGTGTTCGGTTGCTTCGAGTCGAACCGGTGGAGCCATTCCATCGTCATAGGCCTGCTTCCAGCGTGGGGCACAGACACACCAGTGATCGCCTGGTTTGAGACCAGGGAAGCCAAAGTCGGGCATGGGAGTGCTCAGGTCATTGCCCTGGGCCTTGCTGTAATTCAGAAAGCGTTCAGACATCACGCAACAGACGCTGTGTTGCCCCACGTCGCTGGGATCTGTTCGGCAGTGTCCATCTCGAAACCAACCTGTCATCGGCTCACAACTACAGCCTTCAAGCGCACCACCTAAAACATTCAGATTCCCCTGCCCAACTGGCTTTTGCTCTTGTTGTTGTGACGGCATTCGCTTGCATTTGCTGCCAGGAGTCTGCCGAACGACTGGCACATTCCGAGACGAGATGGTTGACGGATCACGGGGGTTAGGCGTTAAAGGTCATTCAGTTATGCCTCCTCGATGGATTGGGAGTTCACTGAAGACGCGGCGTTTATCGCCCTCTGCGATGCGTTCCGCGAAAGTGGCGAGTCATCGGCTATTGAGTTCCTTGCCAATGGTGAGGGAGCCTTCCACTTTCAGGATCTTGCGCAGAACGCTGCGGGAGAAGGATTTGATTTGAGCGAGTCCAGCGCGCTGGATGATTTTCAGCAGGACGTGATCGACACGATGGAAAAGCTCTGCCAGGAGTGATCCTGCAGAGCTCACATTGAATCGGTTGTCAGCTGAAGTAAAAGCTGATTTCCTTGTCCTTCAGGCCTTCCCAGCCAGCCTCGATTAATCGGGTGTTCAGGACGTCTTGGCTGAAATGTTTGGCACCGGTGCGAACGATCCGGTTTCTCATCGACTTACGCACTCCACTGCGCTTTCGTTGGGCCTCTTGATCCATGACCTCGCGGTAGAGCGTGAGCATCGCTTCTGGAAGAGGGCTGCCATCGATATCCAATCCAGCCTTAATCGCATTGTCGATGGCGTCGGGGCCGCTGAAGTCCATGGGAGCAAGTGCAGTGCCTCAGAAGTCTGAGGCAACACATTGCTGTGTGGCTTTAAGCGCTGAAGTAGCGAGCGTTGCTGTGCAAAGCAACCAGGGCTGTTGTGCTCTGTTCTGGATGCAGTTGATCGCTTTCATCCATGGTCAAACCAATGCGATCAGCCTGTAGCCATTCCAGTTGTTGACGGGAATCCGCCACGTTGGGACAGGCTGGATAGCCAAAGGAATACCGGCTACCCCTATAGCGCTGGGCAAAAATGTCCCTGAGAGGCATCCCGTCGGGATCGGAGAAGCCGCATTCACGCCGAATCCGGGCGTGGGTCCACTCAGCAAGCGCTTCTGCCATCTGAACGGCTAATCCGTGAAAAAACAGATAGTCGCTGTAGGCATCCTTGCGAAAGAGTTCTTGGCTGAAGCGACTGGCTTCTTCACCCATGGTGACCGCTTGCATCGGCAGTACATCGCAGGGATGCCCCTCTTTGAGGTCTTGGAAGAAATCGGCGATGCAGTAGCGATTCCCACTGCGTTGACGGGGGACGTCAAAACGACCCAGCTCTGCACCACCCTCCGGGTTAAACACCACCACCGCGTTGCCATCGCGACCGCAAGGGAAATAGCCGTAAGCCACTGCTGGATGAAGGAGTTGGTCGTCTTTGGCCCGCGCCAGCCATTTTTGGAGGATTGGCTCGGCCTTGTCCGCGAGATCCTGTTCGTACTCTTCACGGCTTTGGTTTTTGGCTTTGCGCATCTGCCACTGACCAGCGAACAGTGCCTGACGGTCGAGGAACGCAATCACTTCGTCGAGGGGAATCTGATCGTCTCCCTGAAGAACGGAGGCACCAAGGAAGGGAGTGATGACGGCTTTCTCCTCAGGAACGGCATCGGATCGGTGGTAACTGACGGGAAGCTTGAGATCAGGTGTCTCAGTTGGCTCAGAGGAGCTCTCAGGCGCTGCGTCGGCTGACTCTGAGGGTTCTGCGTCCCCACCAATCGAGAGACCTTCGGGGGTGCCATCGAGGAAGCCAGCGCGATCATCCCAGCGATCCTTTGCTTTTGCAGTCACTAACGCGTCCATAAAGCGCAGATCTGTGAAAGCGTCTTTGCCGTAAATCACTTTGCCGTCGTACACATCGTTGCAGTCTTTATTCACGAACCTGGGTGTAAGTGCAGCGCCACCAAGGACGACCGGCACGTTGATACCTGCTTCGTTAAAAGATTGCAAATTATTTTTCATGAAGGCTGTGGATTTCACTAGAAGTCCACTCATGGCGATGCAATCAGCCTGATGCTCTTCCTGGGCAGTGATGATTGCATTCACATCTTGCTTGATTCCAAGGTTAATAACTTCATAGCCATTATTGGTCAAAATAATGTCTACGAGGTTTTTGCCAATATCATGAACATCGCCTTTAACTGTTGCGATTAAAAACTTGGCTTTTGCAGATCGCTCCCCTTCTTCTTTCTCCATAAAGGGTTCTAAAAATGCCACTGCAGATTTCATGGTTTCGGCAGACTGAAGGACGAAAGGAAGTTGCATTTGCCCGGACCCAAACAGTTCTCCAACCACCTTCATTCCGTCAAGCAAATAGGTGTTGACGATTTCTAATGGCGGATAATTTTCTAAGCCCTCTTTGAGAGCGTCCTCCAATCCAATGCGCTCACCATCAATGATGTGTTGTTTCAGCCGCTCTTCGACAGGTAGGTCGCTCAGGGATGGTCCCGATTCACGGGCGGCTTTGGCACTTACACCCTCGAATAACGTTGTTAGAACTGTAAGCGGGTCATAAGTGCAAACATCTCCTTCGAATCCACGACGATCATTGATCAAATCTCGACAAACTTTCTGATGCTCTTCGCTGATTTTCATCAGGGGAAGAATCTTGGCTGGTGACACAATCGCCGCATCCATTCCAGCTTCACAGCAATCATGCAAAAAGACTGAATTCAGCGTAATTCTGGCGGCAGGAGATAAGCCGAAGCTCACATTCGATACGCCAAGGACAACATGAACTTGGGGGAGATCCGTGCGAATCCTGCGAATGGCTTCGATTGTTTCAGCCCCGTTGCGTCGATCTTCTTCGATACCAGTGGAAATCGGTAATGCGAGCGCGTCGTAAAAGATTTCCCGGGCTGGAATTCCATACTCCACAGCATCTCGATAGGCCCTTTTCGCAATCGCAACTTTTTGGTCTGCAGTCCGGGCCATACCGTCTTCGTCGATCGTGCCAATCACCACTCCAGCTCCATAGCGTTTGGCTAGCTCCAACACCTTGAAGAACCGTTCATCACCGTCTTCGTAGTTCGTTGAATTGAGAATGCACTTTCCTCCAGCAACTTTGAGTCCGGCTTCCATCTTTTGCCATTCGGTGGAATCCAGCATCAAAGGAAGATTCACATTGGTGACGACTCGATTCACCAGCTCGCGCATATCTCGCTCACCATCACGACCGACATAATCAACGTTGATATCAAGCACATGAGCATTTTCTTTAACCTGGCCTCTGGCAACGGCGACCAATCCGTCCCAATCCTCTTCATTCAGTAATTCACGTACTTTCTTAGATCCACTGGCATTGAGTCGTTCACCAATGATTAAGAAAGAATTGTCTTGTAGGTAAGGAGTTGCGCCATAAATCGATGAGGCCGCTGCTTCATAACTGAGGGCTTTTCTTTCATGGTGGTGGGTGCGCACTTTTCTTGGTGCGGCATTTAGCTCTGATGAAATTTCAGAAAGAGCTCCAATATGAGCAGGTGTTGTTCCGCAACATCCACCAATCACTTGAACCCCAAGATCTTCCACAAAGTGCATTAATTGCATTTTCAGCTCCACCGGTGTCAGCCGGTAATGCGCCACGCCTCCAACATTTTCTGGTAAGCCTGCGTTGGGGATGCAGCTCACCACAAATGGAGCATTATCTGTCAGATAACGCATGTGCTCTTTCATTTGTTCAGGACCTGTTGCGCAGTTCAGCCCAAGAACATCAATCGGAAAGGGTTCAAGAATGGAAACAACAGCTGCGATGTCGGAACCCACCAGCATGGTGCCTGTGGTTTCCATCGTTACGGACACCATCAATGGGCGGCGTTCACCGCTGGTTTCAAAGGCTTGCTCAATCCCTTGAAGAGCAGCCTTGATCTGCAGAACGTCCTGACATGTCTCAATGATGAGTAGATCCACATCGCCGGCAATCAGTCCTTCTGCTTGCTCCTGATAGGAATCGCGAAGGAGATCAAAACTGATGTGTCCCAGCGTGGGTAATTTTGTGGTGGGTCCCATCGACCCAGCCACGAATCGTGGTTTTTCGTCGGTGCTGTATTCCATGGCCACTTCCTTGGCCAACTCGGCAGCACGCTTGTTGATCTCGAAGGTTTTGTCTTCTAAGCCGTACTCGGCCAGCACGACAGAGGCGGCACCAAAGGTATCGGTTTCGATGACATCACAACCGGCGTCAAGAAACTGTCGATGCACGCTTTGAACGGCATCGGGTCTTGTGACGACAAGGTTTTCATTGCAACCCTCTAAGGCTTCCCCGCCGAAATCATCGGCGGATAAGTCGAGCTGTTGCAGGGAGGTGCCAGTTGCTCCGTCAAACACCAAGACAGGTCTTGATGGATCATGCAGCCGCTTTAAAAAACGTGAGGCGATCAGGGTGGGGGTCTCTGTGACGGCCTGCATCGCTCAGTTGCTTCTCTCGAGCCATTCTATGAACTGCTCTTGATCCTAAGGCCGATCATTATTCTTCGAGTTCGATCCTGGTGACCCAATGGCTGAATTCAGGATCTCGTCCTTGCGTAATCGACACGAGCCGTTGTCTTAAGGCATCCATTACCGGTCGATGGGTCGGTAAGACCGTGGATTCGAGTTGCCGAATCGGCGTGATTTTTGCTGCAGTTCCCGTAAGGAAGACTTCATCGGCGATACAGAGTTCGGTTTTGTCGACGGGGCGTTCGATCACCTGAAATCCCATGTGCTTTGCCAGCTCAATCACGCTGGAGCGGGTGATTCCCTCAAGAATGTCTTGATCAACTCCAGGAGTGATCAGGACTCCATCGCGCACCAAAAATAGATTCATGCCGCTGGCTTCGCTCACTTTTCCCCGCGTGTTCATGAGCAGGGCTTCGTCGAAGCCGCTCGTGACTGCTTCCGTTTTGGCTAGTGAGCTTGTGATGTAAGCACCACTGATTTTTCCGCGCAGGGGAAGTGAGCGATCTTCCTGCCGGGTCCAACTACTAATGCGGCAACTCACGCCATCGGGAGAGAGGTAATCGCCGAGCTCCAAGCCGTAAATCAGGAAATCAGTCTCGATGTTGTGCAGACGTGGTGCGATGCCTAAATCACTGGTGTAAACAAATGGCCTCAGGTAGATGGGCGTTGTGGGCTTATTAGCCCTCAGCACCGCAACGAGAGCCTCCATCACGGTTTCTTCCGTGAGATCAGCGAGCAGGAGCTTGGCGCTCTGGGAGAGACGCCTGGCATGGCGGTCCGGGCGAAACAACAGCATGCCGCCAGGTTTTTCCGGATCTGGAATCGCGCGCATGCCTCCGAAAGCACCGGTGCCGTAATGAAGGGCATGCGTGGCGATCGAAACTTTGGCCTGGTCAAACGGGATGCAGCGGCCTTCAAACCAGGCGTAGGGAAGGAACTGATGCATCGCTCATTGATCGATGCTCAAATTTTCTCACTCACCTCGCTCGGTGGGTGTGATGTGATCAGACCAGAATGGAGACATGCATCGACTGAGCAGTCTTCCTGGCGCCGAAAGCAACGAGGTTTTCACCGTTGTTGAGCAACCGCCTGCCCCCATTCTTTTCCTGACTAGCGCTGCGACCGATATCAGTACGCTCTCCGCTTGTCTTCGGCAGCCAGAGCTGGGGCAGTGGAAGGAGCAATTGCGGGCTTTGCCGCTCGATTGCCTGCGACATCCGGCTCAAATTGACCACTATCTGGCCACAACGGGGCGAGCCGCCCGGGTGCTTGTGGTGCGCTTGCTAGGTGGGCGGGGTCACTGGAGTTATGGGCTTGAACAGTGCAGGCGTTGGCAGTCGACTGCCCCACAACGCACCTTGATCGTCTTGGCGGGGACCGCTGATCAAAACGACGAACTCCATCCGATTGGATCGGTGTCTCCCACCCTTTCTCAACAGTTGGCTCTGTTGTTGCGCGAAGGCGGGATGCCCAACATGACCAAGGTTTTGAAGGCGATTCATCCCTTCATCACCAGTTGCACGGAACCTGAGGCCTTGAAGGACGCGCCCGATCTTCAGCCGGAACGGATGGCTGATCCAGCCCCATTTGATTGGCGTGATGAATCAGGTGCGAAGGTCGGAGTCCTGTTGTATCGGGCTCATGCCCGCGCCGCTGACACGGATTGGTGTGATCAACTTTTAACGGCGTTGCGAAGTCGTGGACTAGCACCGCGTGCCCTCTGGGTGAGCAGCTTGAGAGATCCCGTGGTTCAGGAGGGGGTGCAACGAGCATTTCAAGCGCAGGATGTTCAGCTGGTGGTCAGCACCACGGCATTTGCATCGGTGCAGTTTCAAGAGGCGGGACTGGGCACTCCGCTGTGGGATGGCCTTGATCTGCCTGTGTTGCAACTGCTTTGCTCGGGACGATCCAAACAAGCTTGGGACGCGACCACCCAGGGGCTCGATCCCATCGATCTCTCCCTTCAAGTGGTGCTTCCTGAGTTGGATGGACGCATCACCACGAGAATCGGTGCATTCCGTGAAGTCCAGGATGCGGAATCCAGTTTGTCGACCGCTGTCAAAAGTTTGGTTCCCGACGCTGCTGGGCTGAATTGGCTTGCGGACCATGCCCGTTGTTGGGTTGATCTTCGTCAAACGGACGCAGCAGAGAAGCGCGTGGCATTGGTGCTTGCGAATTACCCCGTTCGCAATGGACGTTTGGCCAATGGGGTTGGTCTGGATACTCCTGCTAGCACCATCAATATTTTGAACTGGCTTTCTGAAGCCGGTGTTGCACTTGGCAGCGAGTCGCGTCCCGATGCGTCTCAAGCGTTGATGGCCCAACTGTTGTCTGGACGCAGCAACGATCCGGAGAGTTCTCACCTTCAGCCTCTTGCCTATCTTCCCCTCAACCACTATTTGCGCTGGTGGCGACAGCTCACGCCTGAAGCTCGAGCTCTGATTGAGCGCCGCTGGGGCTCACCGGAACAGGCCGTGGATCTGGAGGAGAAGGGATTTGCTGTGCATGGTCTTCTCCTGGGTCATGTGGCTGTGTTGATTCAGCCCAGCCGTGGCTATGACCCCGATCAGATTAGTGATCTTCATTCTCCTGATCTCCCTCCTCCACATCGTTATTTGGCCCAATATCTCTGGCTGCAGGAGGTGCATGGCACCCAGCTAATGGTCCATGTGGGCAAACATGGCAGCGCCGAATGGCTACCAGGCAAGTCGGTTGGACTGAGTGAGGCCTGTGGGCCAGGACTGGCGCTTGCTCCGATCCCTCACATTTATCCCTTCATCGTGAATGATCCTGGAGAGGGTTCCCAGGCCAAGCGTCGCGGCCATGCCGTGATTCTCGATCACCTCACTCCGCCCTTGGGTCGGGCTGGATTGCATGGATCTTTGCTGTCTTTGGAAGCCTTGCTTGATGAGTATGTCGAGGCTCGTCAGGTTGCTGCCGAACGCTGCGATCTGCTCGAGCAGCAAATCAAGCAGCTACTTCAACGTCTGGATTGGCCTTCCCTCCCCAATGCATCAAACGAAGCACCAAACGATTTATCAAGTTCTCCTGATCAAGACAACGAGTCTTGGGCCCGCTGTCTTGATCAGGTGGAAACCTATCTCTGTGAATTGAAGGAGGCGCAAATCAGAACAGGCCTGCATCGTCTTGGCAGCCAACCTGAACCGTTGATGCAGAGAGAACTTCTTCTGGCCATTGCTCGATCGCCCTCCGGTGGCTGTCAAGGCATCACTCAGGCGATGGCCAAGGTGCTTGGATTGGAATGCGACCCTTGGTCGGATGAAGACGGTGCTCGTCTTAGCGAGCACGACTGCAGAACCCTCGAGCAGTTGGGTTGTGATCAGCCCAGACGTGTATCGGCAGCTGTGAGTTGGCTCGATGATCAAGCGCTCCGCTTGCTGGAGCAGATCACAGACGAGCCCTCTGAATCTCTGTGTCCTTTGCTGCAGCAGTGGCTTCAAGACAACAAAGAGCCTGCTCTGCTGCGCTTGCGCGACGAGCTGGTGCCGCGATTGTTGGCCTGTGCTTCCAGTGAAAAGAAGGCTTTTCTTGCTGCTTTGGCTGGACGACGGATCGCTAGTGGACCCTCCGGAGCCCCAACGCGTGGTCGTCCAGATGTTTTGCCAACGGGTCGCAATTTTTATTCCGTTGACCTGCGCGGTCTTCCCACCGAAGCGGCCTGGGATTTAGGCCGGCGTAGCGCTGAGCAATTGTTGGATCTCTACCGACTCGAGGAAGGAGAAGATCTGAGGCACCTTGCGTTGTCGGTGTGGGGAACAGCCACGATGCGCAATGGGGGTGAAGACATCGCCCAGATGTTCGCGTTGCTGGGGGTGCGTCCTCTCTGGGATGGCCCAACTCGGCGCATGGTGGACCTTGAAGTGATTCCTTTGAGCCTGCTGGCTCGACCCCGGGTTGATGTCACCTTGCGGATGTCAGGACTGTTCCGCGATGCCTTCCCCCAGCTTGTGGGCTGGGTGAATCGCGCTGTGCAACTCGTCGCATCACTCGACGAAACAGACGGTGAAAACCCGCTTGCGGCGATCACCCGTGAGCAAGGGCCTCAATCGAGGATTTTTGGTTCAGCACCGGGAGCGTATGGCGCTGGATTGCAAGCCTTGATCGATTCGGGACAATGGGACAACCAGGACGAACTTGGAGAGGCTTTTTTAGCCTGGAGTTCGTGGAGTTATGACAGTGATGTGCGAGCCCAGGCCAATCGCGCAGGGTTAGAGGCTGCTCTGCGTCATGTGCAAGTTGTGCTCCATAACCAGGACAACAGGGAACACGATCTACTCGATTCAGATGACTACTACCAGTTTCATGGGGGGATGACGGCTGCGGTGCGTCGTTCCGGTGGAACCTCAGTGCAGCCCTGGTTTGCAGATCACTCTCGCCAAGAACGGCTTCGCATTCATTCCCTCAGCCGTGAACTCGACAAGGTGGTGAGAAGCCGTTTGTTAAACCCACGCTGGATCCAGGGAATGCAACAGCATGGCTACAAGGGAGCCTTCGAAATGGGAGCCAGCCTCGACTATTTATTTGCCTACGACGCTTCCACGAATGCCGTTCCTGATTGGTGCTACGGGGCCATCTGTGATCAGTGGCTGTTGGAAGCTGGCACACAAGACTTTTTGACCCGGTCCAATCCCTGGGTTCTCAGGGATATGGCCGAACGTTTACTTGAAGCTGCCAACCGAGGATTGTGGTCTCAACCATCCCCTGATCAGCTTGACCAGATCAGGGGCTTGGTTCTTCAAGCTGAGGAGACTGTCGAGAAAGGAGGTCTTAGTTGTTGAGGTCGCGAACCATGGCCTTGAACGGATCAATCGATCCCGGTTTTGCAGAGGGATCCCGCGATTCCGGCGTGTTCTTGGGCTGAATTTCGGGCTCAGACTTCAATTCTTCCTTGCGACCCATAGGGGCAGCATCAGCCGCCATTGGCGTATTGACGCCAGCTGTGCGTAACGCATTCCCCTTCAGTTTTTGATCCAGTTGGGCCTGGGTCATCGTTTCGGCGAATGTCTTTTTGACCGGCTTAGGAATGCCGCTGGAGAGCAAAGACGGAATCGCGGGTTCCTCATTGGGCTTCTCATCACCCAATCCTTGGGTGCGCTTTCCAACGGTGACGTCCATTGCGTCGACCTTGGTCACCAACTCTTTGTTGCCAGGGTTGTCGGCGGTTCCGGGGAAGGTGCGACGAATGGTCTTGGCCTCTCGCATGTAATCCACGTTTCCGTAGGACGACGACGCGTCGGAGTCGAGATAGAAGGCTTCGGCTTTCGGCTTGGCACGGTCCTTCGGAAGGTCCTGTTGACCGTCGTCCTTGGAGCTTGAATTCAGCAGCCGATCAAAGAGGCCCATTCCTGTGATCCAGATCGATACATGAATTTAGCGGCCTTTTAGGTCCATACCGTGGGTATCGGTGCCGCAGCTACGCAAAAGGCCAAGGTTCTTCAACTGTTTGTCGATCGATTCACAGATCAATGGGGTAGGGGCCCAGCGTTGTTGCATGTCGTAGTCGTACCAAGCTTCACCACCGTCGAAACCCAGCTCTGCCGCCGCTTCAATCAAGGCGGAGAACCCCAATCTGTAGCGACCTGGATGGGCAAGGATTGCAAGCCCTCCGGCGCTATGGATGGCTTTGCGGACCTCACCAGCCCTAAGTGGAGCACCGACTGCAGCATCGCCGCTTGAATAGGGCAAAAGGGCAGGATGTCCTGGCGTAAAGCCAAGAGCCAAAACGTGGACCAAGCATCCGCGCAGGATGCAACTGATTTCCATCCCACTCCATAGCGTTGGCGTGGTTTCACCCTGATCTCGGGCGCGTTCCAGCCAAGCAACCATCGGAACGTAGGCAGCGGTCGAATGGTGATCGGTGACCGCAAGGTGACTCAGCTTCCGCTCAGTGGCTTGTTCAATCAGAGCAATCGGTTCCAGACTGCCGTCACTGCAGACGGTATGGCAGTGAAAATTCAGTAAGCCTGGACAGCTCTCAGGACCAACCGTGTCAAGGACAGCCCGCAACGGGTGATCGTCATGCATCTGGGACCGACTCCTGCGCAAGAGCTGCTTCACGAAGACGACGCCAGCGGGCATAAAACTGAATGGTTCCTGCCATGAACACCACGAGTCCGACGGTTAACCACGTTGCCGCCCCAGTTGGGAACTGGGTCTTGAACACCACCAGCATCACCACGAGAACGAGCAACAGGGTGGGAAGTTCATTGAGGGCACGGAGTTGCCGTCCGCTCCATTGGCAGCTCCCAGCCTGAAGTTGGCCCATGAGTCGATAGCAGAACACGTGATACGCCACTAACAAGCCCACAAACCCGAGCTTTGCGTGCATCCAACCTTGCTGAAGCCAGGACGGTTGGGCAATCAACAGCCCTGCAGCCATCGTGATGGTAAGGATCAGTCCAGGTGTGGTGATGATGTTGGCGAGTCGCCGTTCCATCACGGCGTACTGGGCTTTGAAGGCTTCGCGTACAGGCGATTCCTCCTCCTCTGCTTCCACGTGATAGATGAACAGCCTGACGAGATAAAACAGACCGGCAAACCAGACCACCACCCCAACGATGTGAAGGGTCTTGAACCACAGGTAAGCCTCAGGTGGAAGCGTCAGTGTCATGACCCCATCAATCTCGCTACGACAATAGAAAGCCGTTAGCTGAGCGAGTTAAGAAACTGTTGTGCGTTCATGTAATGCGTGTCTAAAACCTCTGGAGACATGCGATCAAGATTCCTAGCCATCATCGCCAGCCGTGGTTGCGAACGAAAAAAGTCTCTATGACGATGAATAAAACTCCAGAACAAGCCATCCCAAATCCCACACCACTCTCCAGGTTTGTAGTCAGACATTTTGCGCACGTAATTCGATCCTGATAAATATGGCTTACTCGTAAAGATTCCACCGTCAGCAAACTGACTCATTCCATAAACATTCGGGACCATCACCCAATCGTAGGCATCCACAAAAAGTTCCATGAACCAGGTGTAGATGCGGGTGGGGTGGAAGCCACAAAGAAGCATCATGTTTCCAAGTAACATTAAACGCTCAATGTGATGACAATAACCAGTATTGAGTGCACGTTTAATAGCATCATCAATGGGCGGAATTCCTGTCGTTCCTTGGTAAAAAGCATCTGGGATGGGACGATCCTCAAACTTCCAAAAATTGCTATTTCGCATCGTTACTCCGTGACGCAAATACATGGCGGCCATGAATTCACGCCAACCAATAATTTGTCTCAGAAAACCCTCCAAAGAATTCATAGGGATCTCACTCGCGTTTGCTGCTTTGAGCGTTCGGTTTAAAACCTGTTGGGGAGTGAGAAGTCCCAGATTCAGCATCGGTGTTAAAACGCTATGCCACATCACACGGTGCTGGGAGCTGATCGCATCCTCGTAGGTGCCAAAACCAGCCAGTCTGTGTTCAAGAAAAGTGTCCAACCATTGTTGTGCTGACATGTGATCAACGGGCAAATCAAGTGATGGTTCGTCAGGAACACTGATGCCCTTGGGAAGTTTTTTACGGTTGTCGGCGTCAAAACTCCAACGACCACCCACAGGAGCCCCCTGATCATCGATCAAAACTCTCAGGCGTTTGCGCTGCATTTGGTAGAAATTGGCCATCATTGGCTTGCGCCGGCCATTGAAATAGTCATCCATCACTTCAGTTGGTGTGAGCAACATCGGAGTGGGCAAAATTTCTAAGATGCAACTTCGCTGTTGCAGGGTCTTTCTGACTCTCTTGGTTAAAAGATCGTCTACGGGATCAGCGAGGTAAAACGTTTGATATCCAGAGTCGATCAGTTGGTTCAGGAGATCTGACGTCTGTTGCTGTTTATGTGGCGTCAGGGTAAAAACGCTATGGCCTTCGTATTCAAGGCGTTTCTGATACGCCAGCATCGATTGTTGATGCAATTCGAGCTTGCGTGGATGGATGGTGAGTGGCCACTGAGGGTCACCTCCAAGGATCAAGCCGTCAGCAATCAGGGCAATGCTTCTGTTGGCACGAATGCCGGGATGGTGTTCAAACAGCTGATGGGGGAAAACAAGGGTGATGTCCATAGCGTCTTAACCGGCTTCTCCCGCCAGTCGACAGGCTCGCTTTCCAAGAGCTGTTGCTGGGATTCGATCCACCAGTCCGCCTCGTGGGCTGAGCTGTTGGTTGCGGCAATCCATCACCACCCGTTCTCGATGCCCTTGTTGATCTTCCAGGCGCATGCGCAATTGCCAGTGATTTTTAGCGCTGCGGGTGATCTCATCGGCGCACACCACACCTGTACATAGACCAGGTGCTGCGAGAGCCCGATCAGGACTGATCAGCGTGACGGCGACCCCGATCAAAACAGTGAAGACCAGATTTGTGGCTTGAAAGCACCTTTTCATGCCGTGTCCTCGCCTGCCATCACCACGTTGTTGTCATCCAAGTCTTGAGGATGAAAATAGGCGCGGATCTGTTTGGCCAGCGAGAGTCCCACCCCGGGGGCTTGATGGAGCTGATCCACGCTTGCGAGCTGAATGGCATCAATCGATTGAAAGTGGGCCAGAAGATCTCGCACGCGTTTTGGGCCTAGCCCAGGAATATCGGAGAGGCGTGAGCGTTTCATCCGCTGGCCCCGTTGCTGTCGATGGAAGGTCACCGCAAAGCGATGCGCCTCGTCACGCAAACGTCGCAACAAGGCCACCCCGAGTTGATCGGGCTCGCTTTCAAGGGGTTGCTTGGCTTCTGGGAGGAAAACCTCTTCTCGTTGTTTGGCCAAGGAACACACCACAAGGTCCTCATGCAAATCCAACTCGCGCAAGGCTTCCATCACGGCTGATAGTTGACCTTTACCTCCGTCAATCATCACGACATCGGGCCAATCATGCAGTCCGTCCATGTTCAGACTGCTGCTGGATTGACGCCTGATTTGAACCAGGTCAGCACCCTCCGCTTTCACGCGGGCCCATTTGCGAAAGCGCCTGCGCATAATTTCTGCCATGGCCATGAAGTCATCGCTGTGACCGGCCTGAATACTGCTGCTTTGGATCTTGTAACGGCGGTAATGCTGCTTAGCAGGAAGCCCGTCTATAAAAACCACTTGGGAGGCAACAGCATCACTGCCTTGAATATGACTGATGTCATAACCCTCGATTCGCCTTGGAGGTGTGGCTAATTCAAGAAGTTGAGCGAGATCTTCATTCGCTAAAGCTTGTTGTTCTTGGCTTTGGCGAGCACGCCCTAGTTCGAATTCAGCATTACGCATGACCAAATCAATAAGATCAGCTTTTTGGCGCCGTTGGGGATGCAACACCTGAACTTTGCGCTCTCTTTGCTCGCTAAGCCATTCGGCAATCAAAGGCTGTTGAGGAAGCGGATGTTGCACTAAGACTTCTGGAGGAATTTCAACAGCATCAACCTGGCTGTAGTGCTCTTCAATCACCCGCTGAAGAATTAATCCTGCCTGCAGGTCTGTTGCGTCTGCTGCAAAGCCGAGCCTTCCCACGAGTTTTCCAGCTCGCATCTGGAACAACTGAATCGCGGCAAAGTGCTCATCTTGAGCAACAGCAAGAACATCTCTGCTCACGGATGCTTCCGGCAAGCTCATTTTTTGATCTGCCGTTAACTGATCAATGCCTTGAAGTTGATCGCGTATTCCAGCAGCAGATTCAAAATCAAGTCTCTCGGCGTAGCGCTCCATCTGCTGGTTGAGGAGTTGCCTGAGCTCATCGCTCCGCCCTTGAAACACCATCGCAACCTTGCGTAAAATCTGGTGGTAATCCTCCGAACTAACCTTTTCCTGACAAACACCTGGACAACGTCCAATGGAGTAATTGAGGCAGGTACGATTTGGATAGAGAGGTCGTGGACGTTGGCGTAGAGGAAACACACGTTTCACAAGAAAGAGGGTTCTTCTTAGTAATCCCACATCTACATAGGGTCCGTAAAAACGATCCAGTGGACTTCGAAATCTTCGACGTCGAGTGATGAAAATTCGGGGGTAGGGTTCGCTCCAGGTAATACAGAGATAGGGATATTTCTTATCATCTTTAAGCAACACATTGAAATGCGGTTGCTGGTTTTTGATGAGATTCGATTCCAGAGCGAGCGCTTCTGCCTCGCTGTCAGTCACGATGAATTCGATTTCGCAGATCTGACGCACCATCAAGCGAATGCGTGGGCTCAGGTCATGGCTGCTGCGAAAGTAACTTCGAACCCTGCTGCGCAAGGTTTTTGATTTTCCGACGTAAAGCAAGCGATCGTCGGCATCGCGCATGAGATAACAGCCCGGCTCAGGGGGGATCTCTTTCAAGCGCTGTTCCAGGCGCTCCGGTTGCTCAAGCAAAGGACGCTGCATGTGCTGAATCTAGAGACCCTGCGCTGCATAGGATCCGATCAGTCCTTCATGGCTGATGCGCGCTCTCTACCCGGGCAGTTTTGATCCTCTCACCCTTGGACATCTCGATCTAATCGAACGTGGATGTTCTCTTTTCGGAGAAGTGGTTGTCGCCGTTCTCCAGAACCCAGGGAAGTCCCCCGCTTTCAGCCTTGATCAGCGGCTAGAGCAAATCACCCAGGCCACCTCCCATCTGCAGGGGGTCACGGTGACCAGCTTTAACGGCCTGACGGTGACGTGCGCTCGCGACCATCATGCCCAGTTGATTTTGCGAGGCTTACGAGCGATGAGTGATTTCGAATATGAACTCCAGATCGCTCATACGAACCGATCTTTGGATTCTGAATTTGAAACCATTTTCCTCAGTACCGCTGCCCACCACAGCTTTCTGAGCAGTTCAGTTGTGAAGGAGGTAGCTCGATTTGGCGGTCGTGTTGAACACATGGTCCCTGCGGTGGTGGCGGAGGACCTCAAGAGGTTCTTTAATTCGGCTTTATAAGTCAGTTGCGATGAGCGAGATCCAGTTCTCCGTGCTCGACCAGCTCGACCAGCTCGAGGAAATTGTTCTCGAAGGTAGCCGCATTCCTTTTAGTGGTGGAAGGCTGGTCAATGAGCAGGATGCCGTCGAGATCATGGATGGCGTTCGAGCATCGCTGCCCGTGCAGGTTGCTCAGGCCGATCAGTTGCTGCAAAAGAAGGATGAGTTCATCACCTCAGCCCGCAGTCAGGCCGACGAAATTGTTCAAAAAGCTCAGATTCAGCGTGAACAGCTTGTGAGTGCTGCTGCGGTTCGGCAGGAAGCGGAGCGCCAAGTGAATGAGATGAGAGATCAAGTTCGCCAGCAGTGCGAACAGCTCCTCCAGAGCTCTCGCCAGCAGGCCGCTCAAATGGAGCACGACATGCAGTCCAAGCAGGTTCAGCTGGAGCAGCAATTTGCTGTGCGTCGGCAACAATTAGAGCAAGAGGCCTTGCAACGCCGTCAACAGCTCGATCAGGAAGCGCTCGAACTGAAGCGCCAATTGGCCGAGCACCATGAGCGCAGCCAACAGCAGTCAGCTCAGGAGCTCGAGCAGATTCGTAGTGAAGGGGTCAAACTCCAGAAGGAAGCACAAACGGAAGCTGAGCGTATTCATCACGATGCACTCCAGTTTCGCCAGCAGACCCAACAGCAGTGTGAGTCGTTGATTCAGCGCACACGTCACGATGCCGCATCTGTTCAGGATGGTGCCAACCGCTATGCCGAGCAAACGCTTGGTGAGCTTGAGCAAAGACTCAAAGAGATGGCCCAGGTGGTTTTGGCCGGTCGCCAGGAGCTCGTCAAAATTCAGATGATTCGCCCCGACAGTTCCGCACCTGAGACAGAGACCCCTGAAGCGAAAAACCGTCAGGGGAAAGCAGTGTCGATGAACAAAGCACGTCGTGCTGCGTCCCGTCTCAGATCGATGAAGAGCACGGGCTGAGGTTGTAAACGATCCTCAAAATCTGGCCGATCGTTGCATTCGGTCGGCTGGCACCATTCGAGATCATGCTCACATACCTAGGGCCATCGCTGGTTTGGAGGATTCCAGAAATCGAGCGCACCCCACTGATGGTTCCTGTTTTCCCCCAAAACTTGCCTTGGATCGGTGAGCCGATGAAGTAATTGCGCAGCGTTCCGCGCTGTCCAGCAATCGCCATCGAAGCTTGGTAATAGGCGGCGTAAGGATGTTGATCCATCCGCATCAGCAACGCTGCGATGGTCTGACTCGACACACGGTTGTTGCGCGAGAGACCACTGCCGTCTGCAACCATGAGCCCCCTCACGGGGATTCCTTGTTGTTGCATCCAACGATGTGCGGACGCCGATGCAGCTCGGACATCCCATTGGTCAGCTGCTTGTCTCAGCAACACTTCTGCCGTGAAGTTGTGACTTTCGGTGTTGGCAAGGCTGAGCAGAGCATGCATCGGAGCAGAAGTCTCCTCATGCAGCACGATCTGATCATCGCTTTGTTGAAACTGAGTGTTGCTGATCGGTCGAGCTTGTTGCACTTGAACGGATCCGCCGCGACGCTTCACTTCTTTTTTGAACAGCGTCTCTAACCGCCTGTAGGGATCGCTCACGGCACCTCCCAACGCATTACTGGTTAGGGCCAGCCGAGTAATTGGGGCTCCATAGGCATAGGCGCGATCTGCAAGGTGCCAATCGTTTGGCCACCAATTTTGACGAGGTTCCTCTCGCACCATCAAGTTAACGGGCCCGGCAGAGGCTCCCCGCGCTCCTCCCTGGCCCATAGCGGCCATGGCAAAACGCTGTAAACCGGCAATTCCTAGATCAGGATCACCTTGACCCTTGAGCTCAAGGGTTCCATCAGCACGTTGCATTAACTGTGTTCGCAAGCGGAAATCTGGACCTAATTGGTCGAGAGCGAAGGCCGTGCTGATGAGTTTTTGGTTGGAGGCTGGAATGCGTGCCATCGCACCATTCACATCACCCAACAGATCACCATTGCTGTTGACCACTGACACGCTCCATGCCCTGGCAACGGGGGCGATTAAGCGATTCAAAGCTTGCTGTAGGGGTTCACATGAACGCCCCCGTTGTTGAAGATCAGGAAGAGGTTGGTCGGAGGGCGGCGCTGGAGGGGTTAGTAAGACAGGCTCGGCACGACCAGGGATCGATGCTGTAGTTGTTGCCGCCAGCGTTAGGAGAAGGAGGGCTGCTTTCATTGCACCTTGACGCCGCTAACGGTCCCATTCAGGCGGTAAAGAGCACCTTCAAGTTCCACGGGTGTGCCGACTTTCAACTTGGTACCGGCGAGGACCACGCCAGATTTTGAAACTGTTGCATCGCCTTCAAGCACAAAGCGAGCATTCAAGGTGCCCATATTCGCCCGGTTGGGATCGGGTGCTGTCACGACGGATCCATCAGGTTGAACCTGTACCAGCACTCGGTTGATGTCGTCTACGCGAATCAACTTGACGCTTCCGGCGGGCTGATTCCGAATAATGATGCTCGTCCGTCCAGAGGCAAGGGCGTCCTGGACCAAGGCTTCAGGGTCTGCAGCACTCACACGACGGACGTCAACCATCACCTGCACGGATTTCACTGACCCGTTTGCTTTGGCTAACGCATTGGAGAGCTTGGGACTCCAAAGAACACCACCAAGGGCCCCTAGGGCAATCAGTCCAGCAGTGGCATCAAGAGCTGAGAACCCTCGTAATCGGTTTCCTAAAGCCATACCCATTCCGATCACCTGGCCACAGTAAAAGCGTTAACTAGGAACATCAACCACGTAGATCCTCGATAAAGCGATCGACAGCACCTAATTGACGCCCAAGACTGTCACGATCGCCGTTCAGTGCCATCCCAATCGCTTCAGCGTCTGGTTTGGAAGGCATGGTGCCCAGGAACCGATAGCCATCAGGATCCGCCTTAAACAGATGCCACATCTCCTTTTCGGTTTGCAGGAGTGCCCCTTCAGCCAGTGGCTCTAAGTGGAAGGCAGACCGCCAGATGGAGAGAAACCCTTTGCGCCTTCCCCTGGCGACACTGCCAATGCCCACACCAGCATCTTCAAGCTTTCCATTGAGGAGAACCACCGCTCCTTGCCAGCTGTTGCAGATCTGCTCGACCATCTCGTAATCGCTTGGTTGCGGTCCAATGGCCAACAGCATTCGGCCTGTGATCTCTGGGTCGCTGCAGAGCATCAGATCCTTCAAGGCAAAGCAGTGAGCAGCCAATTCCGGGCTTTCTCGTTGCGCTAAGGCCGTTGATCCTGCATCAGGCCAGCCCAACACCACGTCATACCCTGCAGTCTCCAAGGCCGTGGCCAAGCGCAAAGCCGGTTTGAGCAGCCTTAGTCCTTCAAAGCGCCAGGTCACGGTCCAACGCCGTTGCTGACGATCGCTCAGAGCTTGCTTGAGAGAGGCGAGGGTCATCGCCTCGGCCTGTACAAGATCGACAGGAAGGGTGACGGACAAACTCAACTCGTTGGAGTGCTGTGCGGAGAGTACCTAGACGTCAGGCGCGATCGTGATTCATACGATCAATCGCGTTTTGAATTCGATCGTTGATCGCTGGCAATGTTGAGGGGTCACTCCAGTAACCAAGACTGAGCCGAAGTCCTGATCGACGCCATAAGGGATCCACCTCCATTGCTGCAAGTACGGGGCTGTCACTATCGCGGCCGGAGGAACAAGCACTTCCACTGCTCGCCGCGATTCCTTCACGATCTAGGGCTCGTACCAAGGCGCGACCCGACATGGGCTGACCGTGACGATCGGAGACCAGCACTGAGAGATGGTGCGGCAAACGCTCCCTGGGATGTCCACTGAGACGGATTGCATCGTTTTTGCAAAGCAGGGCAAGCAAGGCATCGCGCAACCGAGCGATCCCAGATCCTGATGATTCGACCTGATTCGCCTGACAAGAAGCGATGTCACGGAATGCTGCCGCCATGCCTTGCGCTAAGACGGGGCATTCAGTACCAGCGCGAAGCCCATTCTCCTGTTGGCCACCGGCAAATAAGGGTTGGATCCGTTCAGCGATGTCTTGTCTTAGGAGCAACAAGCCGATGCCTCTTGGACCTCCGCACTTGTGTGCTGAGGCCGTGAGCAGATCAACTGGAAGTTCTCCCCAATTAGGGCAACCCTGGCTCAAGACTTGGGTGGCATCGGTATGGAACGGAATCCCCCTGGAACGACAGGCCTCACCTACAGCTTGGATCGGTTGCAGCGTTCCCACTTCACTTTGACCCCAGATCAAGGACACGATTTTGGTTGGAGGGGCTAGCAGTCGATCCAAATGGAACATTTGGATCTGTCCGTAGGCATCTACAGGCCATCGTTCAACCGTCCATCCGCACGCGATCAATTGCTGAGCTGCAGCCGCAACAGCGGGATGTTCCACAGCAGAGATCACCAACCGCCCTGCTGATTCAGTTTTGGCCAGCCCTATTAATGCAAGATGGGCCGACTCGGTGGCCCCGGAGCTGAACAGGATGTCTGATCGTTCAGCTCCCAGGCTCTCGCCGATCGAAAGGCGAGCACGTTCCAGTGACTCAGCTGCATCACAGCCGATGCGATGAAGGCTGGAAGGGTTGCCCCAGCTGCCCTTCTGTGCCTTAAGCATGGAAGTGATCACGCTCTCTCTCACAGGAGCGGTGGCACACCCATCCAGATAAAAATAGGGGTCTTCAGGGTTTGTCATCGCGATTCAAGCGTGACAGGGTTCGCTCTTCGAGGGAGTCGCCAGCGAGGTTGAGCATGGCGTCGAGAGAGGTTGACGACAAAAATTCTTGGACGCGAGCCTGGGCTTCATCGCGTAAGCAATGGTCCGGTTTCTGGCAGGTGTCTTTGCAATCATTCGCGCAGTTCAAGCTCTTCGAGTTCTGCGTTGATTGTGTGGCGGCAGCAGCTGTAGACGGCATGGTTTGTCCACCAGCTGCCGCCGAAGTTGGCTGCTCTTGCCTTGTTTCTGGCAGTAATTCAGGATTTAAAACGCCATCAAAAACTGCTACGGCGGGTCCGGTCATAAACACGGAGCCCTTGCGATCAGGCCAACTGATCTCGAGAGGCCCGCCTGAAAGTTTCACCGTGGCTTCTGATTCCGATAACCCGAGCAGCGTTGCAGCAACGAGCGTGGCGCAGGCTCCCGTGCCGCAAGCCAGGGTTGGACCTGCCCCGCGCTCCCACACACGGATCTCGAGTGTATGTTGATCGATCACTTCCAAAAAGTGCACATTGGTTTTGGCTGGAAACAAAGGATTGACCTCCAGCGCAGATCCCCATGCGTCAAAGGGAATGGCTTTGAGGTCTTGTACCGGCACAACCACATGGGGATTGCCCATCCCCACAGCGGCGAGCTGAAGAGTGCTGCTCTCGAGTTCGATTTCCCCTTGAGGAAGTCCAGACCGCCCCTTTGAGAGTGTGGTGGGAACATCTTCGGGTTCCAGGAATGGCTGCCCCATGTCGACCCGTATCTGTCCGTCATCACAAAGTTCAGGGACGATGACGCCCGCCATGGTTTCGGTTCTCCATGTCCGTCCTGGCTGATCTCCATCGCTATCAGCAAGAAAACGGGCTAGGCAGCGGATGCCGTTGCCGCACATTTCGGCCTCGCTTCCATCCGCATTGAAAATGCGCATCCGTAGTTCTTCGCCATGCTGTGGGGGCAGGGCCAAAATCAAGCCATCGCCTCCGATCCCAAATCTGCGATCACATAGCCGGCGCACCCAAACGGGATCTGGCTCCGTGATGGTCAGAGGAAGCTGTCCCCCGCGGCCTTCCAACAGCACGAAGTCGTTGCCTAAACCCTGATACTTGCTGAATTGCAACATCTCTCTAAAAGCTTGTCTGTGACTGGGTTCTTAGAAAGTGTGTAAGCCCACTGTGTAAGCCCATTAACTTCTGTGACCCTTGCCTGATGTAGCCATTGTATTGGGCTTGTTGTCTCATTAGAACTGGACCCTCTCAGTCCTTCGAGGATGACCTGTGAGGGTGTTGAATATCTCTAGGCTATATGCCTATAGATGGATCTAAGGCTTGCTGTAGGCCCTTCTAGGCCCCTCTCAGAGCATTCTAGCGTCGTTGGTCCAGTCATCCTGGTACAAAAAACGTACAGATCCCAAACAAAACAGACCAATAAGCATAAATACTTAGCCAAGACCAGCTAGTCAGCACGTCTCAGCCACCCCTATCGACAGCTAATTAGGACTGAGTAGAAATACTTAGCGGTGGGCCTACATCACTGGTTCTATGAGTACTGAAGCCTTGCGCTAGATACTTTATCTAACGAACTACCAGTGATAGCAAAGGATTTCAGCGGCTAGCCTAGGAAAATAGAAAAAGATCCAAACCTTGGGCGCCCACATCTGTGCTTTTTTTGGCTTTTCATTAGTTCCTGTGTACTAGAGAACTAGTGGGTGGACTTCAAACTCTCGTGGCTCGGAGGCCCTATGGGGGTAAAAGGAAATCCTGGCCCCTACGAATAGGTTTCAGACAATTATTTTATTTTATTTTGGCTCCCTTCATATGCCCCCAGAACAGTCTTAACTATCAATCATGCTAGATACAACTAAACACAAGTTAAGAGCCATCAGAGAGCCCTACAGGACTCTTAGAAAAGGATATAGAACTGAACCAAACCAAACAATAACCATCTAAACACCACCAGCCATAGTTTTAAGTTTCCCTGGAATCATCTTTGTATGACTTGGTGAACTACAACGACACCAGGAAGGGCAACGAGTAAGAAGTTTAGTAGCCATCACTTCAGTAGCAGTAAGCGTAGCCTCAGCTTTGCATTCACTACATCTCAAGTAGAAGGTTTGTGTCGTGGAATTATCCATTGATTATCATTATTTTGAATGTATTGCCTAATCTCAAGAACAACTTGATGATGCTCAGCCAGCATTTGGTAAGCCATTAGGTCGTCAACTGTGTCGATCTGATCTAGACCGTTGGTAGAAAAGCCCTTAGGCGAGGTCCAGTTATTACTCTCGATCTCTTCTAGATCCCATGCGTACATAGGTTGCTGAAGCAGTTGTAGGAAAGTCATTTGTGTTGTTGGTTATCTAAAAGGGAGCTAGTCCCATTAACTATTAGATTTCTGAAGCGTTGATACTGGCAAAGAAGTTATAGTCATCGCTGTCATTGCTATTGCTATCAGCTCGAAAAGCGGCTGCTAGGGATGCAAGGTGGGAATCAGCTTCTTCTACAACTGAGATGTTGTTGTGCTTGAGATACTCAAGGACTTTGCCTAGGATTGCTGCATTGAATTCACCAGCCATCAGTTGTTGGCGAAGGGAGGTTTCAAAGCATTCACCAAGGAGTTCATGGATCAAAGCTGCCTGATCGGAGGAAACACCGGTGATGGTGCCTTTGGCTTTTGATTTAGACATAATATTAAATGTTAATAAGTAATGAACTGAACCAGAAGGTCCAGTTAATAAATCAAGAAAAAGACCAGTTAGTAGGCAGAGAAGCTAGGCGGCCTTCAATAGCAGAAAGGCGAGCAGAGATAAGGTCCAGTTTGGAAGTTACATCAGTAAGATCTACCGGTGCTGGATCATTACTTTCAGCAATTGCTTGAAAGATCTCAGCTGATGTATATGACCCACCAGCAAGATCGATTTGATTAGACATTGATAGAATAGATAAATAATAATAACTTGGTGCTACTTCTTCCACTTAATACGCTTCTGATTCTCTGTGAGAGGCTTCAGATCACGCTGGAAGGCAGGTGTAAACCTATGTCCGTGTGGAATAGGCTTACATCCTGTTACATCCCGTGTAGAAGCACCAGGAGCACTATCTAGGGAAGCAATATCAACACCTTTTGTGTTCCTTGGAGGTGTTGTTCCCTCCACTGAGAATACACGTTTGGCTTTCATGAAGCCGTTATCTGCATCAGATTTACGTCGATCACCATTAAATGACGATCTCTTATCAGCAGGATGCTTCAGGTCAGACTTATTTAGTTTCTTAGGGGCTTTCATATGGAGCCTCTCTAGTAACTACAACTGCACCACTAGGTAATGAGGGATAAAGCCTTCCATTAACACCATTAGAAGCATCACCATCACTGAGAGCACAGTAATAACTGTCATCATCGGGTTGTTGTTTGCAGTAAAGAGTGCCTGAAGGAGGAGTATTAGAGGTAGATCCACCTAGTGGATAGATCACCTTCTTAGAGGTAGATCCACCTTGATCACGGTCATAAGAAGTGATGGGATCGTTCTGCATCCAGGGACGCTTGCCGTCACCACTCCATTGCATAGGGGAGGTCATTGTGTTGTTAGTTCTTTAACTTGTTTCTCAAGACGCTTCACAATGCGTGTAAGTGCAGAAACGTCTCGCCGTAAAGCTTGATTAGATAGAGATTCCTTCTCTTTATGTTGTTTCTCTAGGGCTTCCATCTGAGCCTTAGCGTCAGCTTGAGCAGAGGAGGCAAGACCCTTAGCAAACTTGGGAGAAGGACCATCTACAAGTCCTTCCTGTGGCCTATTACCGGCAACATTGGGTCGTAGATCCTTACCAGCACCACGAATAGCAATACTGTTCACTGGGGTTCTAGCCGTAGCTAGATCACCGTTGGATACAGCAACACCCGGGTTAGCAACAGCAACATCGATCATCTCTTGAGTGACACCAATGGGAAGATTATTGATAGACATA
This sequence comes from Synechococcus sp. SYN20, assembly GCF_014279555.1. Lineage (NCBI taxonomy): Bacteria > Bacillati > Cyanobacteriota > Cyanophyceae > Synechococcales > Synechococcaceae > Synechococcus > Synechococcus sp. SYN20. The sequence continues at coordinate 1,409,963 of NZ_CP047959.1, forward strand.
ATTCCTATACACTAAATTTCATCAAACCAGCTTGAGCTGCTTGGTATGCAGTTCTCATAAGTTCTGAGGAAGACATAATCTGACTCAACACATCTCCTTTAGAAATCTTACCTTCAGACAACATTGTGTTGAGGGTAACTAAATCAGAACCATGTTCACCAAACTGTTCGATCAGTTGAGAAGCTTCTAACTCATTAAAAGCTGTATGTTCTGATTGGATGAGATCTGGGTTTGACTTAAGGGTGTCGAGTGTTGAGAAAGCTAGGGAAGCTTCTTCACCTTCAAAGGCAGTATTAAGGGCACGACTCGTTGACTCACCAAGAGATTGGCTGGCCCAAGAAAGAGTTTCATCAACACGTTCTTTACCGTACTGTGAGATAAGAGCATTAGTGATGCATTCATCTTCTTCTACTTCCTCATTAGGTTCGGGAGCTTTCTCGTTAGAGGAATGGACTGAACCACCTGTAGTAAGCATCTCAGCTAATTGCTGTGCTTCTACTTGCAAGATTGAGCTTTGAGTTGGATCTGTACAGTGAAAGAGTTCCTGTTGAACGGCCTGTAAGCGAGCTTCCGCTTTGGCCTTTCCTAGGGATACAACTTCATCAGTACCAACACCAACATCAGAGATGCGGTTCTTACGTGCAGCAAGGTCATTAGCTGTGTTTTCAAAAGCAACCTTCTGATTGAAGTCAGCTTGTTCTTGTGCTGATACTTCTTTGGTTTCGTTAGCTAACTCAGGAAGATAATCCTGAGGTTCTACTCTATAAGACATAAATTTAATACACGATCAATAAGGATCGGAGACAATACAAATAAGGTTTTGTATGAACACCCACGTCATAAGTAGACGGGTCACAACATATAGTTGGTTAAGTTCAATTCTCTCTGGTAGATTCGATCTACAGGATCACCCTATCTAAAGAGATCAGAGAAATTAGGTTGCAATACTAATAAACAAATAGAACTGCAAGTAATAGAAATAAGAAAAGTGTAGATTAAGCCCTAATACAAGTAAACGTCAGTAGTTATCACCGCGATCCTTAGACAATGGCAATAACAACAAAAAACTACAAACCACCTTTTATAGAAAACCAAAAAAAGATGAAAGATGAATGGGCGGGAGAACAGAATTAACTGCTCTCCCAAGCCGCATTATCCACACTGGAAAGCACCACTTTTCTAGATTTAAAGCATTTTAACGTCATACTCCAGGACAACAATAATTGAAGACCACGTATTGCAACGTGGAGACAGTTGAGCAGATTAAAACTCCCATCTACGCTTGTCCTTCGATTCCCTTGATCTATTTATTAGCACCACCACAGTCTAAAAGGCGGAGGGTCGCCAAGTGTTCAATCAATTAACCCCAAGAGACCAAGCGCCTCTGGGCTTCCCATTCCAATGAGTGAAGGAACATGTTCCCAACACTTTGATAGTGTTTGCCTTGTCTTCCGTAGAAGGGACAAACATTCTCTGGCAGTAAGGTCTCCAAGGTTTAATAAGCTAACTCCTAATTAAAAGTTTATTAGGACCAGTTCAATATTAATAAAAGGTATTCAACTGAACCCTAGAAAATTAGAAGTCATGATCAGGGTTACCTACGTTGTTCCAGTACTCTTCAGTCTGGTGTTCGTCAGCATCAAAGTATGGATCCACGAAGATAATAGTAAGCTGAGGGAACAACATCTCACCCTCACCTTTCGATTCTGGCTGAATGGTTACTTCCAGGCTTGTTTCTTCCTGGAGTAGTTCCTTCTCAGTTTCTGTGAAATCAGGAGCGTAAGGCTTGATAACACTCTCAAGGATCAAAGTATTTTTTGCACCAAAAGCTTCTGATGTATCCAACTTTACGTTAGGCCCAGCATTCTCCTCAAAGACCCTGTTCAGTTGATCTTTAAGGTCCATATCCCAAGGCTGTACAACCAATTGAAAACAACCAGTCATACGATCCTTGAATGATTGCATCTCTATTAATGAACCACTAACAAGACTGCAGCTAATACGATAATTAGTATTTAATTTAATCACTTTAAATTGTGTGGTGAATGTATTCCCACAGGACAACGCCTGAGGGGATACAAACACCGAAAGCACTCTGCTGGAATTGAACCAGCTCTAATTGACACCTGTGAGTACGTATGAGGCCAGTGTGAACAGTACTGACCTCAAGAGGGAATACAAGAACCACCACAGAACTTGCCCTAGATATTTGTAAAGCGCCTCTTGGGTGGGCGCTGTGATGGTCCAGTTCAGAGAAATAGAATTAACTGAACTAAGCAACGTTATGGAACATACGAGCAATCTTATGTACTCTTAGAGCTATGTGAGATGGAACAATCTTGTCGTTCTTAGAGATGTTATCTTCAAGAGGTGTGATTGATAAATTCCACCAATTATGTTCACCACCTTGGCTAAGTGGTAGTAGATGTTCTTCTGACCACTTGATACCCATGTAGTTGGTATCGTTCAACTCCTTTAAACGTGCTTGATGCTTTCGCATAGCGATCTCATCTTCAGCACTGTAGGTTTCCAACTCTTGATAAATGATGTTTCCATCTTCATCGTAGTCACGGTAAATTCCACGTCTCATAGCACTTGCTTGTGATTGCTTGACACGACCATGTAGGAACTCTGATTTGTAGCGTTTGTTGTTAGCGTTGTGTTGATCTCGGTTTTCATCTTGCCACTTAGTAGAATTCAGTCTTTGCCATTCAGCTTGCTCAGGATCACACCAACGTTGGATTGTTGATCTAGTTCTGCTAGTAATCCTTGCAATCTCAGCATAGTTACCGAGTTCAGAGTAAAGCTTTCGTGCTTTTCCTTCTCAGCTTCTGATGCTCTAGGTTTACGAACTATTCCAGCAGAATCAGAGTTCTTCTGAGCATGACATTTCGCACAGCCTGAGCCATTACATTGTTTTAGGAAGTCATTAGGGGTTACCTTGTATCTCCCATGTACTGGACACACAAGCCACATAGGCTGCATGTAACTTACCCACTCCTGACCATCCTCAACAACAAAGCCGGGAGCTAATAGCTTTACAGCAGTTGAGAATGATTCAATGGTCCAGGCAATACCACCTCTACCCTTAGGCAGTGTCGATTTGTAATCAATAAACTCTTGATTGTGCTTCACTGGACCACCCCACAAGTAGCAGCAACAGCAGAGACACAAACAGGAGCCTTATCTAAGACACCTGTACGACTCTGGAAGGCTTCTTTATCTTCCAATAGTCCTTGAGATAGTCCGCATGAATCCAGATAGATACAATCCCCTTGCCTGATTTGGTTCGGGTAACTTGATTGTTTTTCCAGTAGTGGTCTAGTGGTGTCATTAGATGAAGATGTTCTAGTGGTCTTTGTGACACTTGACGTGTTATTCATTTGATTTAGTTAGTTTTACTTAACGTAAATGCCGTACATAGCAAAATCATTGACAAGAGATTTGCACCCTTGTGTACGCTCAACTAGAGCCAACGTTAATTAGTAGCTAAGTATTAGCTTTAACTATTCACTTAGCAGATCAGTAAACTGGACCACAACAATTTATGGTTCAGTTAACCTAATCAACAACAACAACTATCTTGATCATCTAAATACTCCTCAAGCCATTGGTCGGCAGAAAGAGGATAAAGATAATCATCTCCATTGCCAATAGGCGAAGGATCAAAGTCAGCAAGATATTCTTGATAGTCTTTGCATTGTTGTGGTGTCATAGTTGTTGTTGTTAATGGATTTCTTTTTAACTGGACCCCACGCTTGTTAAACAACTGCTAGTAATGCTTAAGCATCAGAGCAGTAATACAACAGGTTATGGTTCAGTCTTATAACTTATAAATACTATTACTAAGTCTTTAGTGTATAATTAATAATAATATAACTGAACCATAGTCATTACATACAACTGTTATTAATGCTTCGCATCTAAACAGTCTAATGTAGGGTATAAGGTATATCCTTAATTTGGATCTGAAAGGCATGAACGCACCCCCTTTATCCCCCAAATTCCGCAATGAAATCGAGTGATAAAGGAAGTGTGTTCAGCTCCAGTTCCAAATGAAAGTTTCATTTCGGAGTAGCTGCGATGCACGGGAACGACCCCTATCAAGTCCGTACAAAGGGCAGAGAAGATTGTTTTTATCTTTCTCTATTAGTACTGAGGAGGTAAAGCCTGTTGTACCAATACATTTACCCCTATAAAATCACCCAGCAGAACCTTTTGCGCAACGAGATTTGGTTCAGTTGAATCTCCCTAAATCACAGCAAACTCTTGTACACGACTCAATAGGTCACGTAAAGCTTGCTCAGGTAACCTACAAGCGATCTTGGTAAAGTTGTCCAGCATTGGCTGAACATTGCTTGGTTCGTACTCGTCTGAATACTTTTGATACTTGTGGACCAGCATTAAACTTATATCGTCCTCAGACAGCCATGTATGGGCCTGTGTGAGTTCTTGTCGTCTGTTTAGTGGCATTGTAAGTAAATAAGATTTAAGGCCCCTTACAGATGATTCTGGAGGGGCTGAGTAATTAATGAATTGAAAGAGGGTAAGGGAACTGAACCTCGCCCTCTATTTGTTTTCAACAGACCATGTATGCAGACCCTTTGCTGTCTGCTGGCTTGAACGTACCGAATGCAGGAACAGGGTTGTGTTGTCTGTCGATGTTGTTTTCGTCCAGGATTCCGTTCAGGTAGTCAAAGGTCGTGACCTTCTCGTAGCTCTGTTGAAAGCGTTGGATTAATTCGTTTCTCTGAGCACCTGGGCTACAACCAATGGAGTCGTGAATGAGAGAGTAAGAACCCTCATACCCGTCAACCATCTCAGCGAACACAGCAGCATCAGCAGCGTGAATCAAGTTTGGCGCAGTTGCCTTACTTACATCCTTAAAGCACACCTCAGGGGTTGGCTCATGGAGCTGTTGATCTCTGAAGTCCGTGATTGGGTTAAAGATGCTGTGGGTTGTCAGGTGATCAATCCGAAGCGCCTTGGCCCTTGTTTTTGGGTATCGCTGGATCATCACAGACCCATTAGGCATTGGAGCCCGTAGCTCTAGTACTGGATCGCCTTCATCGTTTAGGCGTGGGGTGTATTGAGCTTTCTTTGCTGGCTTACCAGCTTTAGTCATTGGGTTCTAGACCTGTACCCGTAAAGCAAGATCAGCCACATTCCTTGCCCATTCGACGTAAGCAGTCAGCGCAGGTACGGCGTGGTTCAGACCAGCTTCAAAGAAGGGTGCTAGGCCCCTTGCCTCATCAAGGCTCAGTTTCTTCTCTTTGCTGTGGAGGTGGATAAATTTCCACTTCTCACGCATCCCCTGAATGGTTCTGTTGATACCAGCTCCATAAAGGCGAGGTAGAAAACCACCTTTGATTCCTTTCCTTACAGCCTGACTCTTGGCAGGGTCAGTTGTGAAGAGATAACGGACTCTCTTCTCAGCCATATAGAGAACTGAACCATCTACTGCTCTTTTCACTTCCCCACGTACATCACGTAGAGGAACCCTGTAGTTGTCAGCCTTGATCATCTCCTGCATCTTTTCCTTGACACTTTTGTAAATGTCAAAAGGAACTGGACCTGGAAGACAATTTGTTGCCTTAGCTGTTTCCCCACTACCAGTCAAACCGGCAATGAGTTGTCCACCTGAACAAGTCGCATCCACATGGATAATGATCCCAGTAGTTAATGGACGTTCAGAAGATAAGAACAACCTTTTGTACTCAAGAGCACAGGCTAGGAAAGCCCAACAGTCATCCATTTCAGAGTATGTTCTCCAGAATGAGTCTGGTCCAGTAATAGAATCCAAGTCCCTTATAGAGTCCATAATCTCAGCTTTATGCTGAATGAACCATTGGCTACGTTGCTCCCAAGATTTCTTATCTTGGCCTGCAAATCCTGCTAAAGACCATTCAAGATGAGTCTGTGTTAGGTGATCAACAGGTACTTCGTTAGCAAACAGCAGGAGAGCCCGCTGGTAGCTCATGCCTTGGCTATTAAGCAGATGATTGGCACAGTAGGCACGGCCTCTGAATCCACCTTGTACAGGCAGCCAGAAGCGTTCTAGAGGAGCTACACGGTTAGCAAGTTCAAGGGTGTCAACAGTTAATGAAGCTTCTGATTCAGATCGCTTCTGCTGATAGACACTCCACTCCTTTTTACGGACTTTCCTCAATGCATCTCTGTCAGCTTTTTGCTGTTCAGACATATCTACAGGGGGTGGTCCAATCTCAGCACACTTCAGATAATGATCTCTGTGAGGGGCAGGAATAAAGTTGGCTTGTTCTCTCCAGTCCTGGTGAGGTTGCTGTTCAAGAGCGTTCATCACCTCCAAGATCTGTTTATTGATCTTGAATGGAACAGACTGCTGTCCGTTAATGAATCTCAAGTGCTGAGGGCTAGGAATAAATTCCCCTTTGAAACCACCAGTAAATGATCTCTTCATTAGAGACTGAGCCACACCAACGTAACCACCAGCTTGTCTAGCAGAGTGCAATCTAGGCGGGCAAACCATTACATCAGGAACAAAAGTTTTCCCAATTCGTGCTAGGTCCAGTCGATCAACAAAGATCTCAGCCGGCTCAGTTAGCCCGTAGAATTGTTCATTGAATCGATCAACTGTTTTAAACACCTGATACTCTAGGACCAGTTCACAGCCCTTTTCTGCATAGCTGATTAATTTTGCAGCTAATGCATGACCAAGGCGATTAGAGAAAGGCTTCCACTGGAGAACCTTGGCGAATGGAGTCAGGTCGTCATCAATGAATTCTTGAGCAACACCTTTCCTTTTGAGTCTGGTGTTAGTTTTCTTTTGCGACCAGCCAGCTTTATTATCATACGCATCAGCTAATATGAAATCAATAAGCTTGTCCTGACCTGTGTTTTTTGTGCATTCTCGTATGTATTTATGACACAAGTGGTCATTGATACGATCAGAAATAAGACTTTCTAGCTTATAAACGTTTGGTCTGGTGCCATAACGCTTACCAGATCCAGATACCTTGTCGATTGAACCGAGCAAAGGCATTCTGCAAGTATCAATCATTGTCAGTAGAACAATAAAAGCAATTTCATCTGAGTCCCAAAGATTAACGAACTTCTCATTAATCCTTGCTAGCTCACCTGTTGGTTTGCCGTCCTTATCAAGCTTTGGAAGGTTGATCAGTTGTTTGTTTGATAGATCCTTAAAGACTGGACCAATCAATGCAGAACCTAAGCCAGCACCTTGAAGGGTTTTCTCCATAGCTTGCTGGATCACTACTCCCGTGAATTCCAAACAGCGATCCAGGATCACTGAGCCACCCTGAGATCTGCTGTAGTCCATCCCTTCTTTTTGTTTCTGTAGCTTCTCCTTCGCTTTGAGCCTACCCATAGCTGAGGCTTGCTTCTCACGTTCTAGCTGTGCTGCTAGTTGTTCCCGTGTAGGTGCTACATAGTTTGCAGGTTTGTTTGAATTAATGTTATCCATGTGGTGGTAGTTGTATTCAAAATTAAATAGTTGATTTAGGTAACGCCATAGTGATCAAGCACAGACTTAATAGAATCAAATTGTTGTTCAGTTAATTCTGTTTCACCTGATTTGTAGCACATAGCTAGAACCATATAAGACTCAAGGATGCTCCTTTGAATGTTCAGTTCTGGGTTCTTCTGATAAACAGAGGTAATCCGTTCAGAGGCAATCCTTGCTACTTCTGGTGACCAATCCTTTACCCACTGAAGGTGTTGAATCCTCATCAGGTTCAGTTCATTTTGCTGGTTATCATCAAGGCCGTTATAAACTCTGGATGGGATCATTTGCCTTCTTCTAAATAACCTGATTCAATAAGAGCTTTCCTGACAATCCAGGAGATAGGACGATCTAGCTTTAGTGATTGCTCTTGTAGCTGTTGCATGTCAGCTAAGGAGACTCTGCTGAAGATCGTCTCTCGCATAGCTCCTGCTTTTGGTCTTGATTGAGTTCGTGCCATTTGGATCAGTTTCCTTTAGTAGTTTTTGATTGGCCCTGAGTGGCCTCCTGCTGGGCCTCTAATGCTCTGATTTCTGCTGATAGTGCTTTGGCTTCCTTCCACATGTTCTCCGCTGATGCAAGGGACAATGTGTAGGACTTAGCCAAACAGTTCTCTAAGCAGATCAAGGCACGTTTACGAGCATCGATAAAGATCTGATGCTCTTCGACTGTGGTTGGTTCAGTCTTTAATGTTGTCTTGGTATTGGTCTTAGTCATTTGAGTTTTCCTCATTTTTATTTTTGAGTTTGGTGATCTGTCCTTTTGCGTTGGACAGCTGACGCTTAAGCTGCTGGATCACTTCCTTTTGTTGATTCTGATAATCAAGGAGTGACTCAATTACGTGTTGGCTCATGCTGCTTTAGTAATTAGTTAGCGTGTGAATGAACAGGTGTTTGAAGCAACTGTCTTTGGATTTCTTCCATTAAGTTTTCCATTCTATCTCTATCTAATTCGACAGTGATCTCTTGCCTACTTACATAGCATTCTTCTGTAGATACAGTGATGTGATAATGAGTTAGGTCGCATTCATCACAAAGAAAGTTTTCAAATAGCATGGTTAATTAGTAATTGTTCAGTCAGATTTGGTCAATACAAAAGGGAAGCACGATTAAGTACCTCCCTCTTAGGGCTTACATAGCAAAAAGCTACTGCCAAGGATTTATTAATTAGAAACTGAAACCAAAGCTGTTGATATTTTCAAAGCCTATGGATCAGTTCAATTAGTTATTAAGGGTCAACACAACAGCCAGTCTTGGCCCCTGTCGCCTTGCTTAGGTGACGCCAATGGAATTAGCTGTCGCCTTGCTTAATTAACTCCAATGGCTGGATCCATTCCAGCGCAGTCGTTTCAGCCAAAAGCAGATTGCCTCTGTGGCTACCTCTCTTGCTTAAGTGACTTCAATGGAATTAGCTGTCCTCTTCCATAGTGGCGGCAGTATCTGAGATCAACACCAACGCAACGGATTACAGCGAAATCTAAGCACCCGTAGTAATACTTCTCTTGCATACATGACGCCAATGGCTTCAGGTGTCTTCTTCTTAATTGACTCCAATAGTGGAATCCATTGATACGACAAGGTTTCTGGCCTTAGCAATTCCTTGAAGCGTTTAGACCGTCCAAATCGCTTCATCGTTGTCGTTGTCGCCTTCGTCTTCGTTCTTGCTCTCAAGTAGTGGCAGTAGATCGGCAGCCTTCCTAATCGCCTCCTGAACTGTCTTCATTGGCCAGCCTTGATCAATCAACGTACCGGCAAGGATGTGAATGTGAGCCTTATATCTTTAGTAGGTATCTCGATAGGTTCTCACCACTCTTGAGAGATGATGAATACCTGAATAGCAGTTAGGGCACAGAATGCTGTATTGGAGGAAAAATAAACTTATAAATAGACCGCCAAGCAGTTATCTTGTGACGCTTATTATCGCAATTGCTTTGCTGCGGCAAATTATCTATCTACTGGCAAAGAAAACATCAATAGCGCCCTCAGACCTGCCGCCCAATCTAAAAACAGTAGTAACCGTGCCAGGTAATCAACGCCTCAAATGACCGCAACTCAATAAAAAAGGGTCTTTACAGCCCCTTTGTGATGACTGGTTTTGTAAGTGTGGCGGGATGTCAGGTAAAATTGGTCAGGAAGGACCAAAAAAGGCACCTAAATTTCCGGCGCAAGCACCAGCGTTCTTTGTACACTGCCCCTCCGCAAACGACTGCACAAGCGTCTTGCCTGACCCCTCAGTATCTTCCGCATCCATCAACGAAATCTTCGGGGTGACCCACTCCAACTTTTCTTGAACGGACACTAAATTGTCGTTTAAGTCAGTAGACATTTAAGCAATCCAAATTTTTCTTAGTATGTCCTCTTCACGTTGTGATCAGTAGCAAATGGATGAACCTTTAACTGAATTCATGCACTATTGGGACCATTGTCGCTCCGCTGAGTACAACCGCACCCTTAAGCGCTTGCTTACGCCAGAACCCCACAGGGCATCCCATTAGCAGCAGAACACGCCAAATCAATAATCAATTTTCCAATCAAAAAATGCCCTCAGGCATCTCTCAAGTACTCACCAGAGCAACAACACGCTTCCGGTTTTAGCTGATACCCCACATCCCAAAGCCTTTGAGCTAGCTCCTGGTGATCGTTCTCCCATAACACGGTTACGGCTTGGAGGAGGGCCTTGCGCTGAGAGATTAACTCTCGTGGATCTCTTTGGTAGCGTTGATAGTTCATGAATTGGTTTGGTTCAGGTTTTGATATCTAGAAAGAATGATTTAATTAGGACTGCACCATCGACCATCTACGTGCTGTTGAAGCACTAACTGCATAGCGGTCTCCTATCTGTTTCCAAGTTGCACCGTTCTTCTTAAGGCGATTAATACGGGTGCTCTTGCTTTCCGTTAGCCAGAGGATCACCAGCACAGGGAGCAGCACCAAGGCTGCTACCCAAGCCATTGCACAAGCAGTCATGATCAGCATTCCTCCTCAATAACTTCACCAGAAAGGTGATCAATCAAGTGAGCCAACCAGTTGCCGTAGATGCTGCAATTGGCTTGACCTTCGAGATCTTTCTCCAGTAGGGCAACAAGCTTTAGGGCTTGCTTGATTTGTTCTTTAGTCATTGTTGTTGTTGGTATTGCTTTGGGGATGCGTAGTGCATACCCCATTGGCAAATAAAAAGGCTTTCGCTCAATCCCTCCTGGCTTCCCTGTGTTGGCTTCCAAGTCCGTCACCCGTTTCTTTGGGGTGAGGCGTCTCGGTCCATCAGCACAGTGCTTTGCGTCAGTCCTTTGGGGGTGAGCAGTGGTTAGAGGAGAGGTTTGCTTTTCCTCTCTTGCCCGTCTTAACCAGTTTGGCCTTGGGTAATAGCCATTGATAACTCTTAGGTGCCAGTTGTACCATTGGTTCATACCCGGTGTCATAGGATCGTCTTTATGAGAGGGCTTCCTTGTAATGCCAATAGACGAAACCAAAAACGTAAGGATCGTGTTCGTTGTTAGCCATGAAACACGCAAGGAGTTAGACGCCCTAGCTAAGAAAGATCGCAGACCGTTAGGCGCTTACCTTCGCAACCTCTGTGAGGATCACATTGTGAATGAAACTAAAGAGAAGTAATCAATTCCTTTGGTTCAGGTATTAATACTTATCCCTTGTCTTATCTTTTATTCCAACTGGTCCAGAGCCCTTCTCATGGTCTCAATATCAACAGAACCATACACACCTGTGATGCTTGTCTTTGATGGGCTGTGACCAAATAGTTTGCCAATGGTTCTTTCATTAACGTCCTTCATTCGTAAGCAGCTTGCAGCCCAATCTCTCGTGGCTTTTGGTGATACACCGAGGATGTCATTCCAATGCATTCCTTCTGCCCACCTAGCTCTCTTTGGGTTGTAAGCCCAAGGGAAGATGAGGCCAGATGAATCTCCATCTACTCCCTTAAAGATCTCCATGAGCTTGGGATGGATAGGAATAACTCTCTCTCTAAATACATTCTTTAGTGGCCTTGTTTCGTGTGCCTTAAAGCTGATTGTTCCATTGTCTAGATCTATATCTTCCCACCTCAATCCTGCCGCTTCTGAAGCATGACTACCTGACCACCTCAAGATGTGCCATAGGAGTTGATGGTGCTTAGGCAGCTTGTACCAGTTCTTATCTGCTTCATCAAGTCTCACCACCTCCTTAACCGTTGCCTTACTCCTGATCCTTTTGGTTAGTCCTTCAAAGGGGTTGGTATCTATCCACCCTTCATCAACAGCAACGTTGAACAACCCAGAGAGAAACCTCAGCCTGGTCTTTGTGGTGCTGGCTGCTGTGGTGCTCAGGAGGTGCTGTCTATAGGCCAAGGCATCCTCACGAGTCAGAGCGGTGATGAACTGCCGCTGGCTGTGTTCCATGAGCTTCTCTAGGTGCCTCTCCCACTCCTTCCTTGTGCTCACTGCTGGACCCTTCAGGAGCGTTGCAAGGGTGATTAGGTCATCAGCTGTCTTGGGTGGCTTTGCTGTCCCATCCAGCACTCCTGTGGCTAGCTCATGCAATTCCACATAGCGATGGTTAGGTGTGCCTATGTCATCCAGATACATGGGCTCCCTGGTGAATCCTCCGATCACCTCATGCAGATCGATTCCCTCCCTATCCATATCTTTTTTCAACTGTTCCCTATCTGGCATCAACGACAGGATCTGCTGCTCAGGGTCCAGTTGCTCTCCCTTTGCTTTCCTAATCAGCTCATCGGTCTCCTCAAGGAAGACCAGAGCGTTTCTCTTTGCCTCACCAATGGTGTTCCCTGCCTTTCTCCTCCACATGGCACAGCCAATGGCACCGGAAAGCTTTGGAGGCACCCTGCGTTGGAAATACCAACCATCTCTCCCCTGCCGTCTGGTTAGGTATTGATTTCGGGTAGACACGGGCTTGCTTCTGTTGTGTTGTATGCCCACAATGTAAGCCCAGCATCAGCTGACTTGCCAGTTATGAAGCCCTATCTGGCTTGTCATGCCTTAAGCTTCGGATCTTGCTGAATTGCAGCATGAAATGTCCAATCCCTCTCTGATCCTATGGAGCCAAGTTCCTTCGATCCGAGCTTGCCCAGCATTCGCTTGCTGCAGACCTGGATTCGTGAACGCAAAATCCTCAGTCTTGAATTAACCGATGGGCGTCGGCTGATTGGAGTGCTGATCTGGCAAGACCAACACTGTTTGGCGCTTCAACCAACGGATTCTGACGACCCGGTTTTGATCAGTCGTGCCGGCATGCTCCTGGTCCGGCCGTTGCCCAGGGGCCTTTAAAAAACTGCATTTGTGTCACGATCTGTCCAAATGGTCTCTTGTCGTGACGGCTTCCTCGTCCCCATCCGCCAGCCCAGCCTCTTCGGCGGCTGATCGGTATCAACCCCTCGCGCTCGAAGAGCACTGGCAAGAGCTTTGGAAGGAGCAGCGCCTCTATGAAACGCAGGACCCGAAGCCAGGTCAGCGCGCTTTTTATGCCTTGTCGATGTTTCCGTATCCCTCGGGAACGCTTCACATGGGGCATGTCCGTAATTATGTGATTACGGATGTGATTGCTCGGGTGCAACGCATGCGGGGTGATGCGGTGCTTCATCCCATGGGTTGGGATGCTTTTGGCTTACCAGCTGAAAATGCCGCCATTGAACGGAAGATCGAACCAGGCGTTTGGACAGATAGCAACATTGCTCAGATGCGAGGCCAGTTGGGTCGCCTGGGATTATCGATTGACTGGGATCGGGAGGTAGCGACCTGTCACAGCGATTACTACCGCTGGACGCAGTGGCTGTTCCTGGAACTTCATGCCGGCGGGCTTGCTTACCAAAAGGACGCCACTGTCAATTGGGATCCTGTTGATCAAACGGTGCTTGCCAATGAGCAAGTGGATGCTGATGGACGCTCCTGGCGCTCTGGAGCGTTGGTGGAAAAGCGGGACTTGCGTCAATGGTTTTTACGCATCACCGATTATGCCGATGCCCTGCTGGATGATCTTGACCAACTTCAGGGTTGGCCTGAACGCGTCCGCACCATGCAGGCTAATTGGATCGGCCGTTCTATTGGTGCGGAGATCGATTTTGAAGTTGAAGCTCATCCAGAGACTTCAATCACTGTTTTTACAACGCGTCCAGACACGTTGTTTGGAGTGAGTTATCTCGTTTTGGCTCCCGATCACGCTCTTGTTGATCAACTCACCACAAGCGATGAACGCATTTCAGTTACTGCGTTCCGGGATCTCATGGCTGAACTGAGTCAAGAGGAGAGGACGTCTGATGATCAACCAAAACGTGGGGTTCCCACCGGTGCAGTAGCGATTAATCCAGCGAATGGTGAATCGATTCCCATTTGGATTGCCGATTACGTGCTGGCTGATTATGGAACTGGCGCTGTCATGGGAGTGCCGGCCCATGATGTTCGAGATTTTTCATTCGCTCGGCAACATGAACTGCCTGTTCAACGGGTCATTGAAGTTGCAGGAACCAATGAACATCTCAATGATGGGGAAGCTTGGACAGGACCAGGCACCTTGATTCACAGTGCAAGTTTTAGTGGATTAACAAATGAAGAGGCTAAAACTGCGATTACTAATCATGGGGCAGAGAAAGGTTGGGCTCGGGCTAAACGTCAATACAGGCTTCGAGATTGGTTGATTTCCCGTCAACGGTATTGGGGATGCCCAATCCCAATCATTCATTGTGATGATTGTGGTGCTGTTCCAGTTCCCCGTGATCAGCTTCCTGTTGAATTGCCAACTGGAATTGATCTCAATGGGTCAGGCGGATCTCCCCTCGCTCGTGCCGAGGATTGGGTCAGTGTGAGCTGTCCTAAGTGCGGTAAACCAGCTCGACGCGAAACCGACACGATGGATACCTTTATGTGTTCATCGTGGTATTACTTGCGATTTGCAGATCCTCATAATCGAGATCTTCCATTTGATGCAACCTCGGTTAATCGTTGGTTACCGGTTAAGCAGTATGTGGGGGGGATTGAACATGCAATTCTGCACTTATTGTATGCACGCTTTTTTACTAAGGCACTGAATGATCGTGATTTACTCGAGACAAATGAACCTTTTGAACGCTTGCTAACGCAAGGCATGGTGCAAGGCACGACCTACCGCAATCCGAGAACAGGGCGTTATGTCTCTCCAGCGGTGGTGACGGATGAATCCAATCCCCTCGATCCAGATGACGGTGGACCGTTAGAGGTTTTATTCGAGAAAATGTCCAAGTCGAAGCACAACGGTGTGGATCCTGCTGCTGTGATTGATCGCTACGGCGCTGATACCGCTCGGATGTTCATTCTGTTTAAAGCTCCTCCAGAAAAAGATTTGGAATGGGACGACGCGGATGTAGAGGGTCAATTCCGTTTCTTGCAGCGTCTTTGGCGGCTGGTGGATGCGGAGGTTAGTCATGACGCTGCCTCCCCTGCAACAGGTGAATCAGACAGTGAGATGCGTCGGGCCGTGCACCAAGCCATCAAGGCTGTTAGCGAGGATCTCAGTGATGATTTTCAGTTCAATACGGCGATTTCGGAGCTGATGAAGCTGAGCAATGCCCTCTCCTCTGGCTTCTCTCAAGCCTCTACGGGTGTGCGCCAAGAAGCGATGTCTGCTCTCGTGCGCTTACTTGCGCCATTTGCACCTCACCTAGCCGAGGAGTTTTGGCAACGACTCGGTGGTCAAGACAGTGTCCACCGTCAGCCATGGCCAGACCACGACCCTGATGCCCTGGTCATGGACTCCATTGAAGTGGTGATTCAAGTCAAAGGGAAGGTGCGGGGATCGATGTCCGTTGCCGTTGATTGCAGCAAGGAAGAGCTAGAGCGCTTGGCTCTTGCCAGTGACGTGGCTCAACGCTGGCTGGAAGGCAAGCCCCCCAGACGCGTGATTGTGGTTCCCGGAAAGCTCGTCAACCTGGTGCCAAGCACCTAACCGATCAACCTTTGCTAAAGCGCAGTGAGGCTGGACTGTCCCAGCTTCCCTGTGCCATATATCCACGATCGTTGCCCGTGAGATGACGCAGGATCCAGAAAATGGCTTCTTCGGTGCCTGATCCAATGGCCTTCTGGATGTCGGCTGCAGATCTGGACACTCCGTCGGATAAGACATCTTCTACTTGCTTTTGCAGATTGAGAATGGCGGCTGCGGCTTTTTTTCCTGCTTCGACACCTGGTTGGTGATAGGCATTCACATTGACCAATTCCCCATACAAACCAACGGCCCTCTCAAACAAAGCGATCAGTGCTCCGAGACGGCGCGCATCAAAGCTACGCATGCTGATACTCAAGCTTTGGCGTCCTCCTTCCGTGAGTGCTGAGCGCGTTCCTTGCAGAAACCCATCGAGGAAGTCACCAGGACGCTCCCCTTCGATCGAAGGGATGTCATCCACATCACGCAGGACTTCGATGAAGGTCACGAAAAAATTATCGATTCCGTCACGCAATTGCTGAACGTAGGCATGTTGGTCTGTTGATCCCTTATTTCCATACACGGCAATGCCTTGATGCACTTCTTTCCCATCGCGATCGAGGTGTTTACCAAGTGATTCCATTACCAGCTGTTGGAGGTAACGACTAAAAACCTCTAGTCGATCCCGATAAGGAAGTACGACCATGTCGCGTTTGCCTTTGCCTTCGCCTGCGGCATACCAGGCTGCGGCCATCAGTGCTGCTGGATTGCGACGCACATCTGGACAGCGCGTGGCTTCATCCATTTGGGCTGCACCTGCCAAGAAGCCACGGATATCGCAACCGATCAAGGCGCCTGGTATTAAACCAACAGCACTCGTGATGCTGGTTCGACCACCAATCCAGTCGAACATGTCGAAACGCTGGAGCCAGTTTTCTTTTTCAGCCTGCTGATCAAGCTTGCTACCCGCCATGGTGACCACGACCGCTTGCCCTGGCCAACTGCCTCCATGGGCTTCGAGGCGATGTCTGGCTTGTTCCATGCCGAGGTGAGGTTCGGGTGTTCCCCCCGATTTGCTCACCGTGATCACCAACGTTGTACGGAGACGTTCCCCCAGGCTTGCAAGAACCAGGCTTATGCCATTGGGATCCACGTTGTCGAAAAAGTGGAACGGCAGGCCTACGGCATGGTCCTGAAGAGCGCGAACCATGAGCAAAGGACCGAGAGCACTCCCTCCAATCCCGATCCAAAGGACATCAGTAAAGGGCTGTCCGTTAGGTGCCTGAATGGATCCAGCAAGAATTGATTGACCGAATTGATCGATGGCATCAATTTCAGCAGAGATGCTCGCCCCAACCTGTGGATCCGGTGCTAGGTGCGGCTGGCGTAACCAATAGTGGCCAACTTGACGCTGCTCATCGGCGTTGGCGATCGCACCCCCCTCGAGTTCTTCCATCGCCTTGAACGCTTGTTCCAGGCGGGGAGTGAGCGCCTCGAGAGCAGAACTATTGAGATGCATGCGACTGACATCAAGCCAGAGCCCGAGATCGTCGTGATACCAAAGCAAATCGCAAAAGCGTTGCCACTGGGTCTGGCTATCGATGGCGCTGAAATCCGGGAAGCTCATCTCTTGCGGAGAACCTTCATCCCTGAACCTATCCGTGATTGTCCGAGATGCCCACGAATTGGAATATCACGGTTATTCTCTCGGCGGAAACGTGGTCTGTGTTTTGTGCGTGTGCTTGGACGTCAGATTGTTGCCATAACGGGAGTTCTGGGCTTCATCTGTTTGTCCGTTGCTCACCTTCGCAGCACCGCGAAACTGCCACTAGTCGATGCTGAGATCCAGACGCAGCCTCTGCATGGAGATCCGAGTGTCTTCAGCCCAGAAGAGCTTTTGCTGCTGCAGCGTCGTTTTGGTGTGCATGGACCACAAACGCAACTTGCTCAATTGTTCACCCGGGGTATGGACCAATTCCAACCTCTGCGAACGCAAACGGTCAATCGACTTCAAGAACTCAAGCCCGTGATTAAGCGGGAATCGAGACGTTATCGGGTGAATCCGATGCTGGTTACGGCCATCTTGTTTGATGAAATACAGCATTCCAAGCCGGGAGAAGATCTGCCTTTTGTTGTCCATTCCGGACTTGTGTCAACGCATGGACCTGCTCAGCTTGGAATTAGTGAGTTGATTCATCAAGGTCGACTTCCCATGCAACCATCAAAAGTTGAAATCGCTGAAGCTAGAAATCTTTTGATGAATTCCGAGGCCAATGTTGAATTACTTGCAGCAAAGATAGCTCGACTAAAAAAAGAGTTAGGCCTCTCTCCCGATCAAGTTTTAATTGCGAGTCGCTCGTATGTTGATGCCAAAGCGATCGCAACCCTGGCTTATCTCCATAATGGCAAACTTGATTATCCCAGGCGTGTGTTGCGATACATGCAAGACACTGAGTTGCATGGCCTAATCTTTTCTGAACGTCGTCCAATTACTCAGCCGTTGGTTTGAATACTGATAGAAGTTAATCATTTGAATCACGTTTTCAACAATCATCGCCTATACATTAGTTTTTCTATAGCGTTAAGGGCATAGAATTTTTAATGCAGCGAGTCGGGTTTGAAGTTCATCCCAGTCAAAACTTCTTGGATCGGCACGTTCTCCACCAAGATCAACATGACGATGGGTGGTAATGGCCGCTGGTGTGAATCCAAAACGATTGATCCAGTCTGTTAAGACAAGTGCAAGAGAGTCGTATTGGGCAGATGAGTATCCGCTATGGATAGATCTGCTGTTGGCTCCATCCCCTGGTGTTTCCAGGCTTAAGTGAAGCGCAAAATTATTAACGGAGCCCCTTATTTTTGGATTGGTTACGGCCCATTCACCTAAAAAAGCTGAATAACCAGCACCGTAGGCGCGATTATGTGGATCAACAAGATCAACAATTTTCCCGTTAAGACCAATCACTGTGTGGTAACTCACTTGGTCTGCATCTCTGGGGTGGGGCGTCAAAAAGGTATTCACAGCCGACTGGAGCGAGTACACCGTTTCATGGAGGACAACAACACGGGGATCCGGATTGAGAGCTGCACCCCAGGGATTAATTCTGAAGCGTTCTCCATAATTTGTTGGATCTGTTGCTACCGATACACGACGATCCTTCAGCGTGCGTTGTTGAGCTTCCAGCCGATTTTTGAGCTTGGAGTCGAACCCAGAACATTGTTTCGATAAGGGTGAAGACCAGGAGATCGCCCTAGGAGGGAGCGGTTGCTTGGTTGGCTCAACATTTTTACGCTCTCGTTTTGCTTCACTGCCCACTTCATCAAGAAGATCGAGGAGAGACGGACCACTCGCTTTCAGTGCACCACTTTGATCATTGCTCAGCCAGGCCAATGCACCCATGCCCAAAACGACAGTGCCGCTACAGAGGATGACCGTTGCACCACGATGCGATACCTGAGACTTCAGTCGCTTCCAGATTTGAGTTAAACGATTGAAAACCATCGATCACGTAAGTCTTTTTGTGATGAGGATGCTCTAGGGTCCCAGCTGATTTCCCATTGCTCAACAATTGGATCGCTTTTCTTCAGGATTGTCGAGCTAAGACGACCACGACGCCCATAAAGAACAGGAATCTGCTCTGGCCCTTGAAGGAGTGCTTGCCAATGATCAAGACCCTTTAGACGCCAATCATGAGCCCCGATCAGTTCGTCCCCTGGGACAAGTCCTGCGTGTTCAGCAGGACCATTTGGACTCACCTTGTTGATGATGAAACGACCTTTTTGTTTGGAAAGTTGTAGTCCTACGTTTGGGTGCTTTGCGTGAATTGCAACCGCTTGCAAGCCAAGAGCGCTCAGGCTTTCGTGAATAGGAGCTGCCATTGTGGTTTCAAGCCAGGTTGGCAAAAGCTCGGCTAGTGCCATGTTGTGGCCTGCCACAGCTTGAATCAAGTCTGTTGGCTCATATCCCTTGCCATAGCGGCCTAAGCGTTGCCAAAGGTCTCGAACAACACAGGAAAGGGCCGATCCTGATTGTCTAAGTTGTACATCAAGGCAAAAAGAAATAACAGTTCCAAGTCGGTAATAGCTAATTTGAGCAACAGAATTTGCGGCTGTTTGTTTATAAAGCCGTAGCCATGCTTCTCTCGAGCTATCAGCTAAAGATTGGATGTTGCATCCAGGATTTAGAAGGACATGGGAAATATCTCTCCCTAAGTCTTCAACAAACGTCTGTCGATCAGATTTATCCGCTAAAAGCGACAGGGTGAGATCAAAATAACTGGTGATTCCTTCTGCAAACCAAAGTCCATCGCTAATTTCTGCCTTGTCGTATCGATAGGGAACGTAGGCGCCTGGTCGGAGTCTACGTACATTCCATTGGTGAAAGTATTCGTGGCCTATGAGCTGTAGGAGCTGTCGATAGCCATCTTTTTTAGTGAGAGCTTCCCAGGAAAACTGAAGCACTGAAGAATGATCATGCTCTAAACCGCCATAACCTTGATCGAGCAGCTGAATCACTAATTGATAACAATCACCAGCCGGTGGTGGGGTACCCATCAGCGTGCAAGCTGCTTCACAGATCGCCTCGATATCGGCTTGAAGGCTGAGAGGCCAACCCATCGGTGGCTCGCCGATTGTTAGCAACTCATGCTGATGCCCACAAACTGTGAACGGACGAGAATCAAAGGGACCGGCGTGTACGGGTGCATCAACGAGATGGTCAAAGTCTTTTGCTTCATAGCCATCGTCAACACGTGGCAGGGGGAGATGTCCTAACCAACCGTTAGGCAAACACAGTTGGAGATGATGCGGATTCCAGCGTTCCCCATCGATCAGCATGACCACCGCGGGGAGGCACAGGGATGCGAAATCTGGATCTAAATGATTGGTACGCACCGTGAGTTGACGCGCTTCCAGCGTGTAGGTCAAGCACACGGGATCGAGGTTCAGGAGCTCGGCTGTCCAGCCCGAGGGCGCTACTCGCTTGCATCTAATCGCGCGACCTGATTGCTGAAGCTGAAGGCTGTGCAGATGCTGCGCGTGATCGCGAACGGTATAAGACCCAGGCGTCCAACTCGGCATCAGCCAGGATTGATGGTGTACTCGAGGTGTCCACTCGAGTTTTACCTTGAGTTGCTGACGTGCAGGCTCGCAGAGATCAATCGAAATCCTCACGCCATCCATCAGCAGATGGCTCGCTCAGCTCCCTGCTGACCTGTTGTTGAAACGGATGGATCCAAGCTGACTTCATCTGCAGAGCGCAGGGCCGACCTCAGGGCATAGGCCCGCAAAATGGTTTTGAGATGCGTTTTGTGTCCTGCAGAATTTCTGGTTTGACCAAGATCCAGCATCAACGCCAACGATCCATCGGCATCCCACCTCCAGCCCATTTGGAGCCCGCTGCTGTCTGTGGCTACCAATTCAGCTGGATAAATATCCTGGCCAAACGCTTTGATCAGGCCTGGACGTTGGACGAGGTAGTGCTCCGCTAACAGAGTTTCCTCAAGAAGCTCGAGGTCTGTGATGACGGTTGGCAGGATGGTCAGATGGGACATGAGCACATGATGCCTGCGCCTTTGAACCTTAGCCACTGTGCTGCGAATTCACTCGATTCAGGTCTCGAGCTGATTTCCCCGTCGATTCAGCAATGGCCACAGTTTGAGCCAGCGTTGCGATTGGGAGTGATGGCTTCTGGCAACGGAAGCAATTTCGAGGCGATTCAAAGCTCGATTTCTGCCAAAGCGCTGCATGCCGACATTCGCCTTTTAGTGGTCAACAACCAAGGCTGTGGAGCTGAACAACGAGCGGAGCGTCTGAATATTCCTTGTGAGTTGTTCGATCATCGTCAGTTTGAGACGAGAGAACGTCTTGATCACGCCCTTGTGAATGCGTTTCTTGAGGCTGATGTGGATCTGATTGTGATGGCTGGATGGATGAGGATTGTGACTCCAGTGCTGATTGAAGCTTTCCCGAACAGATTGCTCAATATCCACCCATCACTTCTACCCAGCTTCAAAGGCCTCGATGCGGTTGGTCAAGCTCTTCAAGCGTCTGTGCGGATCAGTGGTTGCACTGCACATCTTGTCCAGGCGGATGTGGATACCGGCCCCGTCATCGCCCAGGCGGCTGTTCCAGTGCTTCAGGATGACAGTCCAGAGTCCTTGGCCCTGCGTATCCAAGCCCAAGAACATCGCATCTTGCCCTGGGCTATCGCTCTTGCCGGTATGCAATGGCGGCAGACCTTGGCACCTCCTTCCAGCAAAGATCAGGGATAAAAGGGCACGAGAGGTAAACCTGTTTCGCCCGATAGTCCTGCCATCAGGTTGAGGCATTGAATGGCCTGTGCGGCCTGTCCTTTCATCAAGTTGTCAACGGCACTCATCAGGACAAGACGTCCGGTTCGATTGTCGACTTGGACGGATAAAAAGGCCCGGTTGGTGTGTTTAGCCCATTTGGTTGCTGGATAAGTTCCCACCGGCAACACCGTGACACAGGTGTGATGGCGGTAAAAACTTTCTAAAACGGTGGTGCAGTCTTCGGCAGTGAGTCCCGGATCGCGCAATCTGGCATACACGGTTGAGAGCAGCCCGCGCACCATGGGAACCAGATGGGGTGTGAACTGCAACTGGATTCCACATCCGGCAACCTCACTGGCCATCTGCTCAATTTCAGAGGTGTGGCGATGGCCTACAACGCCGTAGGGACTAATGGATTCAGAGGCTTCCGCCAGCAAAAGATGTTCTTTTGCTGCGCGTCCTCCACCGGATGTGCCCGTCTTTGCATCGATAATCACGCCGTCTTGTTCGATTAATCCCTGCTTGAGAAAGGGCAACAAAGGAAGCAAGCTTGCGGTGGGAAAGCAGCCGGGCGCAGCTACCAATCGCGCTGTTGCAATAGCAGAAGCATTCCACTCAGGTAATCCGTATATGGCTTCAGCACAAAGATCGGCATCTGTGCGCTTGCACGAGAGAGCCTCCTGGGCGTAGACGCTCGACCACTGGTCGAGCGAGCGGTAGCGGTAATCAGCGGAGAGATCGACAACGCGAACGCCTCGATCCAGAAGCCCAGGCACCAGGCCACTCGCCAATCCATTGGGGAGGCTGAGTAAGGCCACATCTGCCCGCTCGGCAATTCTTGTGGGCTCAGGACTCTCCACCAGGGGATCATCCGGTAGGGGCAAAAACGGACAGAGCTCGCTCCAACGCTTGCCAGCACTGCGTTCTCCGCCGAGCAGGCTGATCTCAAAACTTGGATGGGACTGCAACAGCCTCAGGCTTTGCAAGCCCCCATAACCGGATGCTCCGATGACCGCAACTCGTTTGATCGCCATGCACTGAGCAGAATGATCGGCTGATCGTACTGGCGTCGATCATGATGAGAGCTTGTTGGATACCTAGAACGCTGAGCCATTCAGCCGCAGCTGCCGAGGACATGGATCCGATCTTTGATTCCATCCCTGATGCCCTAAACGCCATTCGTAATGGCGAGTGCGTTGTTGTCGTCGATGACGAGCGCCGTGAAAACGAAGGAGATTTAATTTGTGCTTCGCAGTTTGCGACGCCAGAGCAGATCAATTTCATGGCCAAAGAGGCCCGTGGCTTGATCTGTCTTGCCATCGAAGGAGATCGTCTTGATGCCCTCGACCTCCCCTTGATGGTTGATCGCAACACCGATGAAAATCAAACAGCTTTCACGGTGAGTATTGATGCCGGCCCTGAGCATGGTGTCTCGACTGGAATTTCAGCAGAAGACCGCTCTCGAACGATTCAGGTTGTGCTTCAGGCCGATGCCAAACCATCCGATTTAAGGCGTCCAGGGCACGTGTTTCCGCTACGAGCCCGTTCTGGAGGGGTGCTCAAACGTGCTGGACATACTGAAGCTGCTGTTGATCTCGCCCAGCTCGCCGGACTCATCCCCTCGGGGGTGATTTGTGAAATACAGAATTCCGATGGGTCGATGGCTCGTCTGCCAGAACTTCAGGACTACGCCAAACAATTTGGCTTACGGCTGATCAGCATTGCTGACCTCATCAGCTACAGGCTTCAGAACGAGCGTTTTGTTCGTCGTCATGCTCAGGCAGTCATGCCTAGTCAGTTCGGACAGTTTCAGGCGATTGGATTTCGCAATGAACTTGATAACAGTGAGCATGTTGCCCTGGTGAAAGGTATTCCCGGGCAACTGCAAGAACCCGTTTTGGTTCGGATGCATTCAGAGTGCCTGACGGGAGATGCATTTGGTTCTCTTCGTTGTGACTGCAGGCCACAACTTGAGGCCGCTTTGTCGCAAATCGAGCAAGAAGGTGAAGGGGTTGTTGTTTATTTACGGCAAGAAGGGCGTGGCATTGGTCTGATCAATAAATTGAAGGCTTACAGCCTTCAAGATGGAGGACTCGACACCGTTGAAGCGAATGAAAAGCTGGGATTTGGAGCAGATCTCCGCAATTACGGAGTGGGGGCTCAGATTCTCGGTGATCTTGGTATTCATCGCCTCAGGCTCTTAACCAATAACCCTCGCAAAATTGCAGGACTCGGGGGGTACGGCTTGGAAGTTGTGAGTCGAATCCCACTCATCATTAATCCAGGCGATCATAATGCTAATTATCTAGCCACAAAAAGAGATAAATTAGGTCATCTATTCAATGAGAATAGCTCTAACGATGTTGTCACTCTAGCCTGGGATTGTGGCGAAGATCTGATCGCGAAGCTCCCAGATCTTTTAAATAGGGCTGAGATGTGGGCTTCAGAATTAAACCTGAGTTTGCAACCAGAACAAACACCAAGACTGCTTGCACTTTGGGAGCGTCCTCAGTTTGTTTGGACTATTTCAGGTGACAATTCCGCAATTGAGCAATTTCTTAAAACTTTGGCGTCTTGGACGGAAACAAAAAGGCTTGGCTTCTTGAAAACGGCGAAAGCAGAACAGCGTCTCCATCCTTCATTGCAACTCAATCGCGAAGACAGAGACTTGGCTTCCTTGTTAATCGACAAAAAAAATGGCTGGACAGACCAAGCTGACCAGCCGATTTTGATTCACTGGTCCTAGCCGATCAATCACTCACTGTGACGCTTTCAATGCGACTGCCATTTTTCAAGGCGAGAACGACATCCATGTCACCGGTTTGTCCAAACACCGTGTGAACACCATCGAGGTGGGGCTGAGCTTCATGAACGATGAAGAACTGGCTTCCGCCCGTGTTCTTACCGGCATGGGCCATTGAAAGAATGCCAGGGGCATGCTTCTTACTATTGATCTCGCAATTAATCGTGTAGCCAGGACCGCCTGTTCCAGGCATTCCTTTTGCGCCTTCACGGCTGTTTGGGCATCCACCCTGAGCCATAAAACCATCGATGACGCGATGGAAGGCAAGACCGTCGTAGAAGCCTTCACGCGCGAGCTTCACAAAATTGGCGACGGTGTTCGGCGCATCTTGATCGAACATTTCCAGCTTGATCTGGCCGGCATCCGTTTTCATCAGGACTGTCGTCAAGGCACCAAAAGCAAAAACTGATCTTAGGCAAGCGAGCAAGATGAGTGTCAATGCGCGCTGTTTTAAGCCATGACCACAGTCCATTCCTCCCTCCAAGACGCTCGAGTTGGTGTGATCGGTGGTAGTGGTTTGTATGCGATCGATGGACTCGAATCTGTTGAAGAAGTCACGTTGGACACGCCATTCGGTGTTCCTTCTGATTGTTTGCGCGTCGGTCAACTCAATGGAGTTGAGGTGGTGTTTCTTGCCCGCCATGGACGCTCACATCACCTGCTCCCAAGCGAAGTTCCCTATCGGGCCAATATCTGGGCCATGAGGTCCTTGGGGGTTCGCTGGCTGATATCGGTTTCAGCCGTTGGATCTCTTCAGGAACATCTTCGCCCCCGCGACATGGTTGTTCCAAACCAGTTCATCGACAGAACGGTGCAGAGGCCTCAATCTTTTTTTGGCGATGGCTGCGTTGCCCACGTCAGCCTTGCTGATCCGTTTTGCGAGCGGTTGAGTGATCTGCTTGCCTCTGCAGCATCGACAGAAATGCCGTCCGGACATCGGCTGCATCGTGGTGGCACCTATCTGTGCATGGAAGGCCCAGCGTTTTCCACAAGAGCGGAAAGCGAGCTGTATCGCCATTGGGGTTGTGATGTGATCGGCATGACGAATCACACGGAAGCCCGTTTAGCGAGAGAGGCCGAAATCGCCTATGCCTCCCTGAGCATGGTGACCGATTTTGATTGTTGGCATCAAGAACATGATGCCGTGACCGTTGAGATGATTATTGGCAACCTCAAAGCCAATGCCACTGCAACGGGGCCAATCCTCTTCGCTCTCATGGAGAAATTAGGCCGTGAACGTCCTTCTTCCCATGCCCATGACGCTCTCAAAGATGCACTAATGACGCCTCCTGATGCTGTTCCTGCGGCTACCAGGCATCGCCTGGATTTATTTACGAGTGCTTATTGGGGACCCGCAACCGCTCCAGTTCAATGAGGCGTTGCATTCAGGGTGATTCCGATCGAACCAAGGGCTAGTCGTAGGTTGCCGTTGTGATCGGACAACAGGGTTTGAGCTTCTGGAAGATCCATGGATCCAGCCGCCATCACTAAGGCTCGTTTGACCGAGCCCTTGGCTTCGTTGAGTAGGGGAAGGCCTTGCTCGCGTGATATGCCAACGAGATCGGTCAAAATTCTCAGTGAGCGGTCGACAAGCTTGCTATTGCTAGCAGCGACATCAACCATGCGGTTGCCATACACCTTTCCCAATTTCACCATCACCCCGGTGGAGAGGATGTTGAGAGCCATTTTGGTAGCGGTTCCCGCCTTCAAACGCGTCGATCCAGTCAGCAGTTCTGGTCCGGTGATCAAGCGGATGTCCAAATGGCAGGGCATGGGTGCTTGTTCTGCGGGAACGCAGGCCATTGCAATAGCCAAGGCCTGTAAATCCACGGCGTATTGGAGTGCACCGCGTACATAGGGCGTGGTGCCTCCAGCGGCAATGCCTACTAAGCAATCCTTTGCGCCGAATTGATGTTCTTTGAGGTCGTCTACGCCTGCTGTCTCAAGATCTTCAAGACCCTCTGAACTGCGTAACAGGGCCGGAGCACCTCCAGCTAAAACACCTTGTACCAGTTCTGGTGGGCTGCAAAAGGTGGGAGGACATTCAGCGGCATCCAAAACACCAAGACGACCCGAGGTTCCTGCCCCTATGTAAAACAGTCTCCCGCCTTTGCTTAATCTCACTGCTACGGCATCAACTGCAGCACTGAGCGCTTCTGAAGCACCTTCAACAGCTAACTGCGGTTTGCGATCTTCATCGATGAACAGCTTCACGAGATCGACTGTGGACAGTATGTCCAAATCGGCACTGCGGGGATTCGATTGCTCTGTTGTGAGGTAGCCCCGATTTTCAGATGGATTCATAGCAAACCTTCCAAGCGACGACGGACGTCATCCAGACCATCACTTGGGCTTGATGGCTGCACGCTATCGAGTGATTGATCCTCGGTTTGCCAATTGCTGACGTCACGATTGGCAGTGGGAGGAGCCAGCATTAAGCGCTCGTCATCTGATTTGGGTACGAAGCCAGTTTCGACGAGTCGCGCTTCATATCCAGCCTCAGTACAGAAGAGTTCCACCTCGTGTTGATCGAGAGCCTCAACAGTCGGAGTGGGGAAATCCTGGGCCTCTAGCAGGCCTGCATACCGTTCGGCATCGTCGCAGTTTTCAAACATCAAAACCACGGTCTGGCCAGAGAGCTCAAGGGAATGAATGCCCTCACTGTCCTGACCGGCGTCGTAAAGAAGGACGTGAACGAGCATGAGATGTTCGAGGTCGCTTTCAGTCTCTCATCGAAAGTCCTTGCTTAGATCCGACCTTGATCCAGACTCAGCTCCTGAAGCCTCTGGTAGAGGGCTTGTTCGTCATCGTTCAGATGGGCAGGAATCACGATGACAACTTCAACCAGCTGATCACCTTGTCGGTCATTCCAAACCAGGCCGCGTTCTCGTAGTCGCAGCAGGCGGCCACTTGATGACCCTGGAGGCACTTGAAGGGTGACGGAACCGGACAGTGTTGGAACATCCACTGCGCATCCAAGGGCCGCATCGGGCGGAAATAGTTCCAAGCGGTACAACACGCGCAATCCATCAATGCGGAGGCCTTCAGCGGTTACAACCTGCAACTGCAAAAAATGATCACGTCCACCAGGTGCGACCCCCTCCAAACGGAGGCGCCAGCCATCCCCTGCGAATGGAGGCGTATCCACCTCGATCACAGTTCCATCGGAGAGCTCCAAATTCACCGCTGTGCCGTGAAGGGCCTGGTCGGGAGTCAAGACAACGGTTGTTTCGAGATTGTCTTGTGAGCGAACAGGAGGTGGAGGTTGGGGAGATGGGGTGGGTCTGCGTTCTGATGGCGAGTCATCGTCCTCGTGGGTGTCTTCAGGGCGATCAGGCTCTGGAGAATGACCAATACCAAGAACGACGGCGAGATACTCCTCGAAATCAGGGAACCCTGAAGCAAACGGGTCTTGGTTAAGACTTCGACCGGTGCGACCGCGCTCCCAGGCGACGCGCCTGTCGTGATCACTGAGGACGGCATAGGCCTCATTGACGAGTTTGAAGCGCTCTTCAGCCTGGCGATCGTTTCCGTTGAGATCGGGGTGCCAGCGCCTTGCTTCACGCCTGAACGCACGTTTCAGTGAATCCCCGTCACTGCCTGGATCGAGACCTAGAAGGGCCCAATAATCGGGCTCAGCGATAGAAGTCATCATCCCAAGGATCGATTCCGCGACGTCCACTTCTCATGCGTTCGTCGGAACGGCTGTTACCCGTGGACCAGGGGTCATCCTCCCAATCATCGTCTGCGAACAGTTCGTCTTTGAGCGTTCCCAGCGTGCTGCGAATGCCCTGAAGAGGACCTGCATCGCTGCTTCGTTCTGCTGAAAGGCGGCGGTTCAAACCGAAGAGAGCTTCTTGAAGGCCGCTTACGCCCATCTCTAATTGCTGAGGATCATCCTGTTCAAGAAGATCCTGGACATCACGCATGGCCATTTCAACAGCTCTTTGCTGCCGTTCGGCACCGTAGGGACCGAGCTCAAGGGCAGCATCACGTAAGCGTCGCTCCGCTTGCGATACCAAGGTGAGGGCTGAATTGCGCCGCTCAATCGCAGCACGGCGGCGGCGGTCTTCATCAGAGCGCGCTTCCGCTTCGGCGAGGAGTGCCTGCAATTCGTCTTCATTGAGATTCGACCCTCCCTGAATCGTGACGGATTGCTTTCGGCCCGTGGTTCGATCTGTCGCACTGACTTGAAGAATCCCGTTGGCGTCGATATCAAAAGCCACCTGAATCTGAGGCACACCACGTGGGGCAGGCGGAATACCTGATAAACGGAAACGGCCTAATGACTTGTTGTCTTGAGCCATTTGACGCTCACCTTGCCAAACGTGAATTTCCACAGACGATTGATTGGCACCGGAAGTGCTGAACACGTCGGATTGACGCACTGGAATCGGGGTATTCCGAGGAATTAACACTTTCATCAGGCCACCCACAGTTTCCAAGCCAAGGGACAGGGGTGTGACGTCATTCAGCAGCAGATCCCTTAGCTCACCAGTGATGATTCCTGCCTGAACGGCTGCACCCACAGCGACAACTTCATCTGGATTAACGGATTGACAGGGGTCATGAGGAATCAACGTCCTCACGAGCTGCATCACCATCGGCATTCTTGTGCTACCACCTACGAGCACAACGTCGTCAATGTCTTCTGCAAGCCAGCCTGAGTCTCGCAATGCAGCCTGAACGGGAGTGAGCAGTCGATCAAGTAAATCAGGACAAAGGCTTTCAAATGTTTTGCGATCGAGGGTGGTCTCGATGTGAAGAGGGCCTTCCTGACCGGTTGCAATAAAAGGAAGGGAGATCGGTGTGGTGGAAACGCCTGAGAGTTCTTGTTTGGCTTTTTCAGCCGCTTCCGTGAGACGTTGAAGCGCTTGACGATCCCTGCGCAGATCAATTTGATGTTGCTGGAGAAAGGCATCAGCAAGCCAATCAACGATGAGTTGATCGAAGTCATTGCCACCTAGTTGGGTATCACCGTTGGTGGACTTCACATCGAAGACACCATTTGCGATCCGAAGGAGCGAGACATCAAAGGTTCCACCACCAAGATCGAACACAAGGACCCGACGAACAGCACTGCGATCAAAGCCATAGGCGAGGGCAGCTGCTGTGGGCTCATTGAGAATCCGCTCAATCGACAAGCCCGCAAGACGTCCCGCGTCTCGAGTGGCCTGACGTTGGGCATCATTGAAGTAAGCCGGAACCGTGAGAACGGCTGCATCGACCGTTTCGCCTAAATAAGTACTGGCGTCATCGACCAGCTTGCGCAGGATGCTCGAGACAAGCTCTTCAGGGGCATATTCCCTTTCGGTTTGCGGACAAGCAACACGAACGTTGCCTTGGTTGTTTGCACGCACCGTG
The DNA here is from genome assembly GCF_014279555.1 of Synechococcus sp. SYN20. NCBI lineage: Bacteria > Bacillati > Cyanobacteriota > Cyanophyceae > Synechococcales > Synechococcaceae > Synechococcus > Synechococcus sp. SYN20. The sequence continues at coordinate 1,439,825 of NZ_CP047959.1, forward strand.
TAAGGAACGGTGAGTGTGTTGTCGTCGAGTTCATCCCAGGCGCGCCCGACAAAACGCTTGAGATTGGAAAACGTGTTGCGAGGGTTGAGGACAAGTTGGCGCCTAGCGGGCTGTCCGACCAGAAGCTCGTCTTCTTTCGTGTAACCAACGACCGATGGAGTTGTCCTCGTTCCTTCCGCGTTGGCAATCACCACCGGTCGACCCGCCTCGAGCACGGCGACGACGGAGTTCGTGGTTCCCAGGTCGATTCCGACGATCCGGCCCATAACCGCGTATTTGGTGCCTCCAAGCTAACGGGCCAAACTCCAATCTCCAAGCTCTTCTGTGCAGGAATCCTGTGGTGTTCTTGCGCTTACATGCAATACAGCAGGCATACGGGTACGGTTCGGCAATCTGTCTGCCTGCAGAGTGACCGAATTCAAGGCTCAATACCTACTTCGAAGCAGACCACCAGCGGAAAAGTTCGTTGATGGCAGTTTCCAGAAATTGGTCGTGGTCATGGCCTCGATGGTTGCGCTGATCCTCATCTCCATCCTTGTGGTTGTGTTTTGGGGATCCTTGGAGTCGATGGGGCGCTATGGACTGAATTTTTTGTTCACGTCCAACTGGAACCCTGTTGATGACGAATACGGTGCCTTCACGGCGATCTATGGAACGCTCGTGACCTCTCTATTGGCACTTGTGATTGCTGTTCCTTTGGGTGTAGGTACTGCAATATTCATTACAGAAAATATTATTCCGCTCAAAGTTAGAAATATCATAGGATTGATGGTGGAGCTGTTGGCGGCTATTCCCTCAGTCGTTTTAGGATTGTGGGCAATCTTTATTTTAGAGCCTCTTATTCGACCATTCCTTATGTTCTTATATGAGGATTTTGGTTGGATTCCTATTTTTAGCACTGAACCTTTGGGTCCCGGAATGGCTCCAGCTATCTTGATTTTGGTTGTGATGATTTTACCGATCATTACTGCCATTGCCCGTGATTCGTTAAACCAAGTTCCGATGAGACTTCGCCAAGCTGCTTATGGCGTTGGGGCAACACGTTGGGGAGCTATTTTGAATGTCATCTTGCCTGCAGCCATATCGGGAATTGTGGGCGGAGTGATGCTTGCCCTCGGAAGAGCAATGGGAGAAACCATGGCTGTCACGATGATTATTGGGAATTCAAATGTATTTAGCTGGTCATTGTTGGCCCCAGGAAATACCATTTCAGCCATGCTAGCCAATCAGTTTGGAGAGGCAGATGTAAGTCAACTCTCCTCCCTTATGTATGCAGCTTTTGTTTTAATGGTCCTGACCTTATTGGTTAATGTTGTTGCGCAGTGGCTTGTGAAACGACTGAGTCTTAAGTATTAATCATGAAATATCATTCACTTGCAAGGTCGGCAGATAACATTCCTGACCTCAGCTATAAAATTTGGGAAAAGCGCAATCTTGTTAGTCGGCTCTTGTCAATATTGGCAGGGGTATTTTCATTCCTATGTGTTTTGCCACTGGTTGCGGTTCTTGCTTATATCTTAATAAAAGGAATGTCAACCTTTAGCTTAGATCTTTTTACTCAACTTCCACCACCTCCAGGTGGGGAAGGTGGTGGTTTCGGCAATGCAATTATTGGCAGTATTGTGGTCACAACAATTGCGACGCTAATTGCGATTCCTATTGGTGTTGGAGGGGGAATTTACTTAGCCGAATACTCCACAGGTCGTGGTTTTTCGCAGTTCATTCGTTTCGGAACCAATGTTCTTGCTGGCGTTCCATCCATCATTGCTGGTGTTTTCGTTTATGGAGTGATTGTTTCTACGCGTATTCTTTTTGGCAATACCTTCAGTGCGATTGCAGGAGGAACAGCTCTCTCGGTGTTGATGCTGCCCACTGTTGTTAAGACAACTGATGAAGGCTTGAAGCTTGTTTCCAACGACCTGAGGCGCGCAGCACTCGGAGTGGGTGCATCGCGTTTCGTGACAGTGAGCCAAATCACTCTTCCTAAGGCTTTTACCCCAATTGCAACTGGTGTGGTGTTGTCAATCGCTAGAGCGGCTGGTGAAACTGCTCCTTTGATTTTTACTGCACTATTTTCCCCGTTTTGGCCAAACGGGATCTTTGATCCCATTGCAACTTTATCGGTCTTAATTTATAATTTTGCTGCCCAGCCTTATGATCTTCAAAATCAGCTCGCTTGGTCAGCATCCTTCATTCTTGTCGTATTCATATTAGCTCTTAATCTGCTTGCTCGCTGGCTTGGCCGATTTGCTAGCAAATGATCATCACCTTCAAAGGTGTAAATCCCCATTCTTGCCGCCACTGATTTTCTCCAGTCATGACAGCTACATCAACCGCTGAATCAGTTCCATCTAATTTAGATATTTGCCTATCTATTCAAAATGCAACCATTAGCTATGGAGGTTTTGAGGCGTTAAAAAATGTTTTTTGTGACATCCCAAGAGGGCAGGTCACAGCTTTTATTGGGCCTTCAGGTTGTGGCAAGTCCACAATTTTACGAGCCATTAATAGGATGAATGATCTTATTGAGGGATGTTTTCTTAAGGGAAGAATTCTTTTTGATGGTGCTGATTTATATGCTCCTGATGTTGATCCAGTTGAAGTTCGCCGTCGTATAGGAATGGTTTTTCAGCAACCTAATCCTTTTCCGAAGAGCATTTATGAAAATATCGCCTTTGGTGCACGTATTAATGGCTATAACGGCGATATGGATGAATTAGTGGAGCGGTCACTGCGTCAGGCAGCTGTGTGGGATGAATGCAAAGACAAGCTCAAAGAGAGTGGAAACTCACTTTCAGGTGGTCAACAGCAGCGCCTTTGCATTGCACGCACCATTGCCATTGAGCCTGAAGTGATTTTGATGGATGAACCCTGTTCTGCACTTGATCCCATCTCCACCTTGAAGATCGAAGAAACCATCCATGAGCTGAAGAAGAGTTTCACAATCGTGATTGTGACTCATAACATGCAGCAGGCCGTACGTGTGAGTGATATGACAGCTTTCTTTAATGCGGAAGCTGTTGAAGGGGGGTCAGGAAAAGTTGGTTACCTCGTTGAATTCAATGAGACCGACAAAATTTTTAATGCGCCATCTCAACAGGCCACCCGGGATTACGTTTCAGGCCGCTTTGGATAATTAAACAACCTGTTTGAACAGATCATTCTGCAGTTACTCCTTAAAACTTAATGCCTTGAGCCTGATTCCATCTAAGTTTTTTGTGTAGAAATTTGTGCGTGTTATTCGTATTAATTGCTCGACTAAAACTGACTCTATGTTTATTTTAGGCTCCTATCACTTTGTCGGTAAATACTTTCCAATAAAAAACCCCTTGTGATCCAGGGGTTTGAGGGTTAGCTAACGGAGAGGGAGGGATTCGAACCCTCGATAGAGTTGCCCCTATACAGCATTTCCAGTGCTGCGCCTTCGACCACTCGGCCACCTCTCCAGTGGCTGAAGTGAGAATGTAGCAGGGCGTTTCCTGAGGACCTGATTTGAGACCAAGTCACACCGTCACAATTCATTGGCCCAAAGCTGGACGAACGATCACCCATCAAGTCCCCGAGGGGGAGTACATCCTCCAGAGCTTTGAGCAGCAGGGCGACCCGCTGCCTTTCTCTTGCCGTAACGGTTGCTGTACGTCCTGCGCAGTGAGAGTTCAACGGGGACAGCTCGATCAGGCTGAGGCCATGGGACTCTCAAGAGAGCTCAGACAACAGGGTTACGGATTGCTTTGTGTTGCAAGAGCTATCGGTCCTCTCGAAGCGGTGACGCAAGATGAGGATGAGGTTTATGAACTGCAGTTCGGACGACATTTCGGACGTGGTCAGGTGCGTCCTGGCCTTCCTTTGGATGAGGAATGATGACTTCAGCACTTGATTGCCGGAAAGTTGCCTTTGATGCTGCCCTCGACGCATCAAGCCAGAAACAGCTTGCTGAGGTAGCCAAAACGGCTTCAAACCTTGGAGCTGCCGTGCTCATGCAGCATTACGGCCGCCTCAGCAGCATCGAAAGTAAGGGTCGCATAGGCGACTTGGTCACCAACGCCGATCTTGCCGCTGAAAAAGTCGTTCTCGCGTATCTGAGAGAACAGACTCCGGCCATTGCAATTCTTGCCGAAGAAACCGGGTCCAGTGGGACACCAGGCGCTCTTTGCTGGTGCGTGGATCCTCTCGACGGAACGACGAATTTTGCCCACGGTTATCCCTTTTTTGCCACATCCGTTGGTTTGATCTGGAAGGGGCAACCACTGTTGGGTTCAGTGTCAGTGCCATTCCTAAACGAGACCTATTGGTGTTCTCCCAACCAAGGGAGCTTTGTCAACGACAACCCGATTCACGTCAGTGACTGCAGCAGCTTGCAAGACAGCCTTCTTGTGACGGGATTTGCATACGACAGGCACGAGCTTATCGATAACAACTACGCCGAGTTTTGTTGGTTAACCCATCGTTGTCGTGGTGTTCGTCGCGGTGGGGCCGCCGCCGTTGATCTTGCTTTTGTGGCCACAGGGCGACTGGACGGTTACTGGGAGCGTGGTTTGGCACCTTGGGATCTTGCCGCAGGCGCTGCATTGGTGGCTTGTGCTGGTGGTTCCGTTGGTGACTACAAAAACTCTGCGTTTGATGTGGTGAATGGAAGAATTCTTGCGACTTCACCAGGACTTCACCTCCCACTGAAGCAAGAGCTTGCTTGCGTGACCGCCTTCCCACCCAAGCTTTATGGAGCTTGAGGTTCGGCAGTCATAGGATCGTTGTTCGTGTTTTGTTGACTAGCTGGATGGCCCTGCAACCCGCCACGGGCGCTCGAGATCTGAATCCGAAGCAAGTCCAACAAAATCAGCATCTAAGGGAGCAGCTGGCGACGGTGTATCGCCACTGGGGATACGACGAGGTTTCTCCACCACAGGTGGAACGGCTCGACACACTCATGGCCGGTGGTGCCATTGCAAGCCATGACGTGGTTCGACTTGTGGCCGATGACCCGCTGGGTCTTCGGCCAGAGATGACAGCCTCGATTGCTAGAGCAGCCTGCACAAGACTGAAGGATCGACCTAGGCCGCTGCGCCTTTGTGCTTGCGGAACCATTTTCGAAAGCCGTGCGGCAGAAGAGGGGGGGCTGTGCATCGAAGAAAAACTGCACAGCGGTGTTGAGCTCTTTGGCGTGAAAGATCTAGCAGCAGAACTTGAACTTTTGACCCTCCTCATAGAGGCAATGAGTGCTCTCTCGCTGCTGGAAGAGCATCAGCCCCAACTCTTGATAGGCCATACCGCGTTGATGGAATTGGTGTTGGCACCATTTGAGCAACCAAAACGGGATGACATCCGCAACTGCTTAATTCAGTACGACCGGCTTGGACTTGAAGCGATGGATCTTGAAGCGACGGATCTTGCGCGACTCGTGATGCTTTTGGACTGTCGTGGTACACCCGCGACCATTCTTGATCGATTGGCAGAAAGCTTTGGCTCACAACCTGTTCTGCATGAATTAAAGCGATTATTTGTGCATCTCAGTCCCCTTGCTCAACAACAATCGCTGACACTGCAATTGGATCCAACCTTTCACCCTCATCATGAGTTGTATGACGGCTTGGTCTTTCAGCTCGTTTGTCAGGGGGTTTCAGCTCCGGTGGTCATTGCCCGTGGAGGGCGATATGACGGACTAGTAGAGCGATGCGGAGAGAGCGAAGCAAATGCTGGGGGTGTGGGATTTAGTTTTTGCCTGGATGATATTCGTGATCTACCTGGCTCGAGTTCCGAGAATCCCAAACTAGAATCCACAGTCTTAATCTGCTGGAGCGATCACTCAAGTCTTGAAAAAGCACTCTTGAAACAGACGAGCTGGCATGCACAAGGACAAGTCGCTCAATGTGATCTCAAGCCTTGTTCCAATCGCGAAGAAGCTGAACAGCGTCTCAAGACTTCTGGTTGTAACACCATCGACTGGCTCTCTGACTAGATTGATGGCGAGAGTTACCAACATCTATGGCACACACCATTGTCACCGACATCTGCGAGGGCGTGGCTGACTGTGTTGATGCTTGTCCCGTTGCCTGTATCAATCCAGGGAATGGCAAAAACAAAAAAGGAACGGACTTTTATTGGATTGACTTCGATACCTGTATTGATTGTGGTATTTGTCTCCAAGTTTGCCCCGTGGCTAATGCAATCCTTCCAGAAGAGAGGGCAGATCTACAATTACCTGGCTGATAGCTAATCACTTATATTCATCAATAGATTAGTGGGTTGCAGGCTTTCAACATACTTGTTATCTTTAATCATAGCCAACTAACAATCAATTTTTGCACTCAGAAGATTTAACGGGTTATTCATATTATTTAGAAGAAGATTCTATGCGACGATCCCTCGTCTGATGAATGTTTGTGCGTCCAAATGAACACAGTGTTTGATCGGAGGTTCGGAGAACCCCCTCAATAGGCTGTTGTGTTCTCATGGGTTCTATCTCTAAGATTCGGTTTTTAAAGTTGTTGTCATGGCGGTGTTGGACGAGCAGGGTCAAATTCAGATCCACACCGAAAACATCTTCCCGATTATCAAGAAGGCTGTTTACTCCGGCCACGAGGTATTCCTGCGTGAGCTTGTTAGCAATGGCGTTGATGCCATCAACAAGCGTCGAATGGCCGCAATGGCTGGTGACTGTAGTGAGGGAGAAAACGGCACTATCAAAATTAACGTCGATCGAGAGGCTAAAACTCTGACCATTTCCGATAACGGAATTGGTATGACGGCAGATGAAGTAAAGCGCTATATCAATCAGGTTGCATTTTCGAGCGCTGAAGACTTTCTTGAGAAATATAAGCAAGAAGATGATGCCATTATCGGACATTTTGGTTTAGGTTTTTATTCGAGCTTCATGGTGGCGGAGCGCGTTGAATTGCTTACCCAATCTGCCAAACCCGACCATGAGGCCGTTCGTTGGTCCTGCGACGGGTCTCCCAATTTCAATCTCACAGGTGCAGAACGCTCAGGTGCAGGAACCGATGTGATTCTGCATCTTATGGAAGAGGAATTGGAATATATAGAACCTGCAAGGATTAGGACACTCATCAATACGTACTGCGATTTTATGTCAGTACCTGTTCAGCTTGAAGGGGAAACAGTTAACAAAATGGTCGCTCCATGGCGTAAGAATTCTCGAGAACTTTCGGATCAAGATTATATTGATCTTTATAATTATCTCTATCCATTTCAAGGCGACCCCTTGCTTTGGGTGCACCTAAATACTGATTATCCATATAACCTACAAGGAATTCTCTTTTTTCCCAAGCAAACCGGTAGGGCAGATTGGGAGAAAGGAGAAATTAAGCTCTATTGCAATCAAGTGTTTGTGAGCGATTCTATTAAGGAAGTTGTTCCACGTTATCTTCTACCATTAAGGGGAGTGATTGATTCTCCAGATATCCCATTAAATGTAAGCAGAAGTGCACTGCAGACGGATCGACGTGTGCGCTCTATTGGTAATTTCGTTGCCAAAAAAGTCTCTGACCGTCTTCGTAGTCTTAAAAAAGAAGATCCGCAAGCCTATGCAGAAGCTTGGGAGTCTCTTGCGCCTTTCGTAAAAATTGGAGCTATTGAAGATGATAAATTTGCTGAACAGGTAGAAGAACTGGTGATGTTCGCTACCAATGCTTCAATCTCCACTGACGATACATCTGATCCAATTGGAGGTAACGAGCGCAACTTCACCACACTTGATGGGTATCGCGGAAGGCTTCCTAAGGATGAAAAAATAATTTTGTATTGCACCGACGAAATATCACAATCTGCAGCGCTCAACCTATGGACTTCTCAAGAGCGTGAAGTGTTGTTCGCCGATACGGTGATTGATAGTCAATTCCTCCCCTGGCTTGAATCACGACATGAAGAATTGAAATTTCAGCGTGTTGATGCTGAATTGGATGCATCACTCAAGGAAGAAACACCCGAATTGAGTGATGGTGATGGGGAAACGAAGAGTGAAAGTTTACGCAAATTGATTAAAGATGCATTGTCCAACGATAAAGTCACCATTCAGGTTCAAGCGCTCAAATCTGGATCAAACGGGCCTGCCGCTCTGATTTTGCTTCCAGAACAAATGCGTCGTATGAACGATATTGGCGCATTAATGGATCAACGACTGCCGGGTTTACCCGATTACCACGTGTTGTTGGTCAATCAAAAGCACCCCCTTGTGGAGGGTCTGCTCAGACTTCAATCCGGGGGTGTCATTGTTGGTAATGCGGGGCAATCACCAAGCGAAATGCTTGCACGTGACCTTGCTCAACATCTTTATGACACTGCAAAGCTGTCAGTGGGAGGTTTGGATCCCAAGGAGCTTGCAAACTTCCAAAACAAAAATTTGAAGCTGATGTCGCAATTGATGGAACGAGGTTTCTAAGCAGACACTTTGCTAAACTATTGATTCGGCCATTGGCCACCGCTTTCTTAAGGACGCCGTTATGTCACGGGTGTGTCAGCTCACAGGTACTCGCGCCAACAACGGCATGGCTGTGAGTCACTCGCATATACGCACAAAGAAGCTGCAGCAGGCCAATCTGCAGCAGCGTCGTCTTTGGTGGGCTGAGGGAAAGCGTTGGATCAACATCCGCATCACGACACGTGCGCTTAAGACCATCCAGAAGAAAGGGTTGGGTGCCTACGCACGTTCACTGGGCGTTGATCTCGGAAAGCTCTGAAGCCTCACTAGAATTTCGAAATCAATAAAGGTTTCATGAAAAGACGATCCCTTCTCCAGACAGCAATGCTTGGAGCAGGGATTTTTTTATTGGCACCCGCTCGTGTAAGGGCTTTAGGTGGTACGTCTCCCGAAATCGGAATCAAAGCTCCTGATTTCGATCTTTTGGGTTTCAGTAGTGTCAATCCAGATCAAAACCACTGGAGTTTGACAAACCTTCAAGGACGTTGGCTTGTCGTTTATTTTTATCCGAGAGATTTTACCTCTGGTTGCACCATCGAAGCCCATGGCTTTCAGAAAGCATTGCCAGAGTTCAAAAAGCAAGGAGCAGAGGTTGTTGCTATCAGTGCTGACTCAGTAAGCGACCATGAATCCTTTTGTAGTTCTGAGGAGCTGAAGTTCCCTTTACTTTCAGATCCTGATGGTGTTGTAAGCAAGGCTTACGGCTCTTGGATGGCGCCATACTCGATGCGCCATACATTCCTTATCGATCCACAGTCTGTGCTTCAAGCTGCTTGGACAGGAGTTCGACCAGTTGGCCATGCCAACGAGGTGCTCAGCCGTCTCAAGGAGTTACAAACCGGGTAAGTCCTCTGCGCGTGTTAGAGATGGGATGTTGACCATGGCTCGGCAGAGCTAGTAAAGAGAGGTGAAGCATGGCGGTTACAAAGGGACAAAGTCCTTTCATTCTTCTGTACCATCGCACGCCATTTGATGAAGGGAAAGATGAAAAGGGCAACAGAATTTGGTGTGATCAGAAAAGTCCAAACGGAATAATCCCAACGCTTAGAAATTTATTTCGTACGCGAAAAAATGGGACATGGATTGCTTGGAGAAAAGTAGACAATGTTGAGGATTCAGCTGATGAAAGTATCGCGATGTCTGATCCGAAACCATTTACATTGTGCAGAATTCCGTTAGAAGATAATCAGATATCGAGTTTTTATCATGTCACATCAAAAGAATCTTTTTGGCCCATACTTCATACCTTTCCAACCCATTTTAATGTTAATAACGCTGACTGGGGAATCTTTGAAGAAGTTAATCTACGTTTTGCTAAAGCTGCTTGTCATCAAGCCGCAGATTCAGCAACTGTATGGGTTCATGACTACAATTTGTGGCTTGTTCCTGGTTATATCAGAGAATTAAGGCCTGACCTAAAGATTGCATTTTTCCATCACACACCATTCCCTGGAAATGATGTCTTTGCGATTTTACCTTGGCGTGAACAGATTCTTGAAAGCCTCCTTAGTTGCGATGTAGTGGGGTTTCATATTCCGCGTTATACCGAAAACTTTGCGCGAGCTGCCAATTGTTTATTAGGTGCAAAGAAAGGATCCAAGATACCTGTCAATTCAAGATTCGCTCCAACCGGTTCCGCTTTAACAGAGCCATCTGAAACTCCTTATTTACATTACAAGGGACGAAAGATACAGCTCTTGTCATCTCCTGTTGGGACATCACCCGATGTAATCCAAGAGCTTGCAGCACGTGCTGATGTTCAAGAATTAGCCGATCAGATAGATGATGACACCAAGAAGGGTAGAAAACTCATCCTTTCTGCTAGCCGTGTTGATTACACCAAGGGCAATGAAGAGCTCTTGCTTGCCTTTGAACGGCTACTTGAGCATCGACCTGATTGGCATGGAAAAGTAGTTCTTATGCTTGCTTGTGTTGCCGCTGCAAGTGGCATGAAAATCTACGAAGAAACACAACGCACCATTGAAGAAACCGCAGGTCGAATTAACGGACGATTTAGTTTGATTGATTGGGTTCCTATTCGTTTTTCTACACGACGCATACCTTATGAAGAAATGGTTGCTTGGTTTACTCGTTCGGACATCTGTTGGATTACACCACTGCGCGATGGATTGAACTTAGTGGCGAAGGAATATGCAGCAGCTCGTAAGGATCGAGGTGGTGTACTAGTTCTCTCTGAGTTTACTGGTGCTTCTGTTGTTCTTGATGGAGCAATCTTGACCAACCCTTATTCACATCGACAGATGGATGAGGCCATTGAACGTGCATTGGAGATGCCGGAAGATGAACAACTTAAAAGAATGAGTAGAATGAGTAGTGCTGTTGAAAGCTTTACCGTGAGTGATTGGGTAAGCGAACAAATGGACGCATTAGAAGCATGAATCTGCGAATAACCATGAAACATATATCATTTATAAAAAGAGTTTTCATTTCTTTGGTGGTGTTTGTTCTTTTGTGTTCTGGAATTGGCTTTTCTCGTGCTCAAGGAATTGAAACAGTGTCTATATTGATGCCTGCTTCATTCGCTGATTCTACAAAAGAGTTGGCAAAACAATTTAATCATGAGAATCGTGGAAAAATTAATCTTAAAATTATTCGAGGTCCATTAGCAACAGATGCAATGTCTGATTTAGCCATTAGTAGTTTACTGCTCGGTAGAGCCCCATTTGATGGCTTACTTATGGATGTTACATGGTTACCTAAATATGCTGAGGCTGGGTGGTTGGAACCACTTGAGTCATATTTTAATGACATGGATGTGTCTTCATTAGCAGCTGGAGCACGCGAGGGGAATAACTTTAACAATCACTTATATCGTTGGCCTCTTGTCGCTGATATGGGCTTGCTCTACTGGAGGACTGATTTAATGGATGTACCCCCGAAGACTCCAGATGAACTAGTTTCAATAAGTAAGAATCTACAGAAGGAAAATAAAGTGGAATGGGGATACGTTTGGCAAGGGAGACAATATGAAGGTTTGAGTTGTGTTTTTCTAGAAATGATTGAGGGATTTGGTGGTTATTGGTTAAATGCAAAGAGTAACCTCATCGGCTTGGATCAAATACCAGGTGTTGAGGCGGCCTCTTGGTTAAAATCATTGATAACGGATGGTGTTAGCCCTGAGGCTGTTACAAATTTTGCAGAACAAGAGGCTTTGCAAAGTTTCAGAGCTGGTGACTCTGCATTTATGCGAAATTGGCCTTACGCTTGGGCTGAATTACAGAAAGAAGACAGTTTGGTCAAAGGGAATGTGGGAGTCACAACTATGGTTGCTAATCCTGGTTATGCAACAGCTACACTAGGAAGCTGGGGTCTTACAGTCATGAAGAATTCTCGTCATATTGACTCAACAATTAAGGCAATACGCTATCTAACAAGCGAAGATTCTCAGAATTTTCTCTTTCTCAAATACGGATATACACCAACAATGAATAGTGTCTTTGAAGACACTGATCTATACTTAAAGGCCCCAATCATACGTGAGCTTGGTCTTGCATTAAATGTAACTAAACCAAGGCCTGAGACTCCGCTATATGCCCAAATTAGCGATGTACTACAACGCCAATTAAGCAGTGTCATAACAACACAACAGAACCCTGAGACTGGAATGGTCCGTGCAACAAATAATACAGAACAGATTTTAATTTCGGCTGGGGTGAAACCATGATTGCGTTTTTATTAATACCATCATTTCTTTTACTTATTATTGTTTTTGTTGTGCCATTATTTCGCTATTTATGGTTAAGCTTTCATGCAGACTCTGTAATTACAGGTTTAGTCGCCATACCTAATTATGGAGCTAACTGGAGCAGATTAGTCCAGGATGAAAGGTATTGGCAGGCCTTAAGCCAGACATTTCGATTCTCTGGCGTTTCCGTTAGCTTAGAATTGATGTTGGCATTGATCATTGCACTTCTTCTCGATCAACGTTGGCGAGGACGTGATGTCGTTCGTGCCTTAAGTCTTATCCCTTGGGCTTTGCCAACCACAGTTATGGCACTTGGCTGGCGATGGATCTTTAATACTCCGTTCGGCCCAATAGACCATTTTACGAATTTGGTTGGCCTTGGATCACTCAATATTCTTGGTGAGCCAAGTTTGGCGTGGGTGGCTACGGTTTTGGCTGATGTCTGGAAAACAACTCCTTTCGCAGCATTAATACTCGTTGCAGGCCTTCAGACAATACCTTCAGATCTTTATGAAGCAATACACCTTGAGGGTGCTAACTCAATGACTTGTCTTAAGCGCATCACACTGCCTTTACTACGTCCATACATTCTGTTGGCACTATTGTTTAGATTGGCACAAGCTTTTGGTGTGTTTGATTTAATACAGATTTTAACAGGTGGAGGTCCAGCTGGTAGCACTGAGAGTATTGCTTTATATGCTTATTTAAATGCTCTGCGATTCTTGGATTTTGGCTACAGTTCTACTCTAATAATTTGTAGTTTTATTATAATCTGTTTCGTCTGCCTATTTGCTTATTACGTTGTCAAGGTTTTCTTTCCGCAGCATTTAGTTGTCAGGCCTGGAGCTGAATCATGAATAAGCGATTATTAATAGTATTGCTTTTGATTTGGTCTCTTGGACCATTGTTTTGGCAATTGTATACGTCTTTTAGTACTGATCAAGCTCTTGTACAACCATTTGCACCTGTTTCTCAACGTTGGACATTAATACATTATCGAAGTATATTAAATGCTAATCCATCTTTTTGGCTTTACTTGTTTAATAGTCTTGTGGTTGGTTTTGTTTCTACTGCTCTTTGTCTCATATTAGCGATACCTGCGTCTTATGCGTTAAACTTAATACCCAGAAAATTGGCTTGGGCTAGCCGTTTGTCGCTAGCAGGTGCAGCACTATTTCCTTATGTATTACTATTTTTAGCGCTCTTAGAGATTGCTCGTGATTTTAACTTAGGCAATAATTTATTAGCTTTAAGCATTCCTTATGCAGCACTTTCTCAGCCTCTTGCTATCCTTTTGTTGAGTAGTGCTTTTAATAATATTCCTAATGAGTTGGAAGATGCAGCAAAGCTTGAGGGCCTCGATCTTTGGCAGCGTCTTCGCTGGGTTTTGATTCCACTCATAGCACCGGCTACCGCAAGTACTGCAATATTAGTCTTTCTTTTTTGTTGGAATGAGTACCCCATTGCATTGACTTGGATCAGTGACTCTAATAAATTGACACTGCCTGTAGCTATGGCAAGAATTGCCGGCTCATCAGTGTTTGCTGTGCCTTTTGGTGCTTATGCTGCAGCAACAGTTCTTGGTTCAATCCCCTTGGTACTGCTTGTTTTGATCTTTCAAAAACCAATTATCTCTGGCCTTACTAGCGGAGCTGTAAAGGGATGACTCTTCATATCCGAAATCTAGGTCGTCGTTTGGGCCAACAATGGATTGTTAGGCATTTAAACCTTCAAATTAATGATGGAGAATGTGTTGCATTAGTGGGTCCCTCTGGCTGTGGTAAGAGTAGTACCCTAAGGTTGATTGCTGGGCTTGATAAGGTCTCAGAGGGTGAGATTATCCTCAATCAGGTGAACGTTACACATGCCAGGGCAGCTCTTAGAGCTATAGGAATGGTGTTTCAAAGTTATGCCTTACTTCCACATTTGAGTGTCTTTGCCAATTTGGAACTTGGTCTGCATGTTCGAGGAGTTCGTCCAACCGATCGGCAACAGCGGATTCAAGCCATGCTTCAACTTGTGCAGTTACAAGATCGTGCGGAAGTATTACCGGCTCAGTTGTCTGGGGGTCAAAGGCAACGGGTGGCCTTAGCAAGGGCTTTGCTGAGGGATCCAGATGTCTATTTGCTCGATGAACCCATGAGTAATTTAGATGCCCAACTACGTGAAGAGTTAAGGCCTGAGCTTCGTCGTCTTGTACTTGACCAGCACAAACCCGTGATCCACGTGACTCATGATCAGCATGAGGCTATGGCGATTGCTGACCGCATTGCCGTTTTGTATGCCGGACGTATTCAACAGGTTGCTACTCCAGAAGTGCTTTATCAATATCCTGAAACTTTGTTTATTGCCAAATTTATTGGACGTCCTCAGATCAACTGCTTTCGCCCAAAGAATGGTGTTATTTGTGCTTTAAGGCCAGAGTCACTATTCTTTTCTCACGAGGGGCTTCCCTGCAAATTAATATCACGTGAATGGTTAGGTAGCTCGCAGCTTCTTTATCTCGATTCTCCTGAAGGTACTCTTAGATTGTCTTGTTCGACTTCTGTTGATATTCCTGAAGTCATCCACGTGTCATGGAATGCTTTCGATGAGCATCGCTTTGATGCTTTATCTGGCCTGAGGGTTACCTAAACATTATATCGTTTGTTGATATGACTTTTAAGTAAAGTTTTTAGATATTTTTGTATGTTTTCGATAGAACTATTTGATTAATCTTGCTAGTGTTAACCTGAGTATGCGTTCATGTTCGTAGGCTTGTTCTTGAATATGTTGAAGGCGTTTCTCTGATGGTGGCTGGGACATACATTCTCTCCATTGTTCTAAAACTTTACCAAGGCTAGGGAGATGGCTTAAGTCAAGCCAAGGCACATTGGCTGTTTCTGCTGCTGCCTCAACTTTTGGGTCATAACTCAGTCCCGTTGTCGGACATTGACTTACGATTGATAATATGAGTGCATGCAATCGCATTGCAATAACGAGGCCAGCACTACTAAAAATTTCTTGTGCATGGTCAATATTTTTAGCGATAATAGTGTTTGATTTCGACGCAAGCCTTTTAGGAACCAATCCTTTTCTCTCTAAGGTCTCTAGTAAGTTAACATCTTGGTTGGTATGAAAAGCAAACCAAGTTACCGATCGTCCGCTGCTTTCGCTCAGTTGATCAACGGCTTGTAGCAATAGTGACCAACTGTTCGTTGTCAATAAGCGGGTCGGACGCCAGCACAGCACAATATTTCCACCTCCTTGATATTCATTCATCTGATGTGTCCAGACAGGATCAGGGGCTGCCGACATCAATGTTTTGATTCCGATCCGTTTGGCTAGTTGCATTGATGCAGTATCTCTCCAGGTAATGGACGTTGCACCGTTCAAAATGCAACTCACGAGAAAACGACTGCTCGCATGCCTTAACGGACCGAGTCCTTGCCCCCATAGCAAAACAGGTTTGCGTCTGCCTAGCGCCACCAGAATCACAATTATGTAATACACAAGGCTTCGAAAACTTGTGCTGTCTTGCAGCAGGCTTCCTCCTCCAAGCACCACCACTTCCACTTGTTTGATGCTTTTCAGAACACTTCTCAATGACCTCCTATTCACTACCTTTCCATTTGGAATGATCGCTCGAATAGCTGATGCATCATGGCCCGTAATCCATGGTTGCCAACCCTGGGGCAACTGTCCGCTTAAGACCTCAAGGAGAGCGTCATCTCCCAGGTTGTGTTCTCCGTAATAGCCACAGAGGAGAATGCGCCTCGGTGAGGAAGACGGAGGCATTCCAGACATTTTGGACCTTATGTGGGCCTTCATTATCTGCGCTTAGGGCGCCTACGTTGGTGAATCACTTGGTTGTGATGCATGCATGCTCTTTCGCTCGGTACATGGTGGATTCATGTGGCGTCTGTTTTCGAGTGGTTGTTAGCCATGGTGTTGATCGCGCAACGCGGATCACTCCGCTCTCAGACGAGCATGATCTGGCTCTCAGCAGCCATGATTCCTGCATTGATCAGTGCCATGGCTGCATGCACTTGGCACCTGTACGACAATGCTGAGAGCCTTCGTTGGCTCGTCACTCTGCAAGCCAGTACAACCTTGCTTGGGAACATCACGTTGGCTTGTGCCGCCTGGAACCTGCAACGCGACGCCACGGTGAAAGGATGATGGCCAACTTTGATCCAGCTCCTCTCTTTGCGCTGTCCTTAATTCCTTACCTGGTGTTCCTCTATCACCTTGGGAGAAGCCGGCAGCTTCCAAAATTAACTGTTCTCGGGTTTCAGCTCACGCTTCTGTTTGTTGCCGTCACCATCGCTGCTGCTGTGTTTGCGCTGGTTCGCTACGACTCTGAATTGGTGGCTGTGGATTGGCTTCACGGTGGGGCTGAAGCGTTTCTAACACTGAGCAATGCCTGCATTGTTGCTGGTCTGCTCCGATCCAAATCCCAGCAGCCAGTAAATAACTCTTACGAGGAGGAGATCTTGGGGCAATGAAATCGGAAGATGAGGTGTCGCTTGTTGCGCTGCATGTTTATTCCTCTTCTGGCTATTGCTCCTGCCACCGTTTCCTGGTCACCCAAGGTTGCCCTTGTGATGGTGGTCTGCAATGTCATCGCCATCGGGATTGGCAAAGCCACGATTAAGCATCAAAACGTTGGCCTCAAACTGCCCGGCGCCAATTTCTTTGGAGGTATGAGTCACGGCAGCATGCTTGCCACCACAAGCCTGGGTCACATGATTGGTATTGGCGCAATCCAAGGTCTCGCAGCTCGAGGCGTGCTTTAAGTTCCCTTCGCTGTTCTCGATTTGAGGCAGCACAGCTGCCTCAAATCAACCAACCTCAGCCAGCTGATGAGACTTCAGCTGGTGATTTTTCTTCGATTTTTAAGAAACCCGTGGTTGGAAGCACGAAATGATTTTTGATCCTCACTGCCATCTGATCCGGAGTTAAACCCAGGGCTTCAAAACTTTGTTGAGGAGTTGCATGGTCCACAAGCCTGTCAGGAATACCTATGCGCAGCATCGGAATCGCTAACCCCTTCTCCTGGAGCGATTCAAGAACAGCCGAACCGAAGCCACCTGGCAACGCTCCCTCTTCCATCGTGATGATCTTGCCGATCTTTTGGGCCATGGGATGAATGAGTGCTTCATCCAACGGCCGTAAGAAACGTGCATTAATCACTGTTGCCTCAACGCCAACTGCAGATAAACACTTTGCTGTGGCTACGGCCTTCGGCACCATGGCGCCGTAGGCAACGATCAATACATCGTTACCTTCACGCACGACTTCACCACAGCCAATGGGAAGAGCTTCCCAGCCTTCCTCCATTAGGGGAACACCTTCACCTGGGCCACGAGGGATTCTTAGAGCTGTAGGGCCATCGTGATGGAGACAGGTCACCAGCATCCTCTGAAGCTCAGCTTCATCTTTGGGAGCCATCACGGTGAAATTAGGAATCGCACGCATGTAGCTGATGTCGTATTGACCTTGGTGGGTTGGACCATCAGCTCCGACAATTCCGGCTCGATCCAAAACAAAGGTTACGGGCAGTTTTTGGATGCCAACATCGTGGATCAGTTGATCAAAAGCTCTCTGTAAAAACGTGCTGTAGATGGCCACCACTGGCCTGAGTCCATCGCAAGCCATGCCAGCGGAGAGGGTGACTGCATGCTGCTCAGCAATGCCAACATCGATGTATTGGTCGGGAAGTGCTTTTTGCAGGATGTCCAGGCCAGTTCCAGTCGCCATGGCAGCTGTGATGCCAACAACCTTTGGATTCTGTTCGCAGAGTTTGACCAGGGTTTGTCCAAATACCTTGCTGTAGCTCGGTGGTTTTGGGGTTTTGCTGGGTCTTGCTTTACCAGTACTGAGATTGAAAGCTGACTGTGCGTGATAACCAACTTGATCGGCTTCTGCGTAGGGATACCCCTTTCCTTTTTTTGTAACAACATGAACCATGACCGGCCCGCCAACGCGATGTGCGGCCTGGAATGATCGTGTCATTTCAGCAATGTCATGACCATCAATTGGACCCATATAGGTGAATCCAAGCTCTTCAAAAACGGCACCGACTTTGGGAACAGCGAGGCGGCGCATGCTCTCTTTGAGACGATTCAGCTCTGGTGGAATTTCTCCCCCCATAAAGGGGAGATGGCGCACGCTTTCTTCAACGCTTCCAGACAAAAATTGAAGGGGCGGGCTTAATCGCATCCGGTTGAGGTAGGTCGACAGCGCTCCAACCGGTGGAGAGATCGACATGTCGTTGTCGTTTAAAACAACGAGTAGTGGGGTGGATGGCAGATGACCGGCATGGTTGATCGCTTCCAAGGCCATGCCACCGGTTAAGGCACCATCACCAATGACGGCAACACATTTGTAATCAAGACCTTGCCGATCACGGGCCATGGCCATTCCGAGGGCTGCTGAGATGGATGTGCTGGCGTGCCCTGCTCCAAAATGGTCAAAACGACTTTCTGTTCGTTTTAAATAACCGGCCACTCCTCCCTGCTGACGCAGAGAGTCGAAGCTTCCATAGCGTCCGGTAATTAATTTGTGTGGATAGGCCTGATGCCCTACATCCCAAACCACTTTGTCCTGGTCCAGATCAAGGGTTTGGTAGAGGGCCAGGGTTAATTCAACAACGCCTAATCCAGGGCCAAGATGTCCGCCGCTGTTTGACACCACTTCTAAATGGCGTTCACGAATTTGCTTGGCCACCTCTTCAAGCTGCGCCGCGGACAGTCCGTGCAGCTGATTGGGATGGGTTAATTCGCTCAGATGCATACCCATCCCAAGACCGATTCAGTCAATCTACGAGCCTCCCCGACCCTTCGCGATGGTGAGTGGTTGTCAGACTGCAGTGATGGATCATTATTTGCCGAGGATCCTGCGCGCCCGCGTCTATGACGTGGCCAGGGAAACCCCTTTAGAACTTGCCAACAACCTGAGCCGAAGGTTGGGCAACAGCGTTTGGTTGAAACGGGAAGACCTTCAACCCGTCTTCTCCTTCAAGTTGCGTGGTGCATACAACCGAATGGCTCAACTTTCTGAAGCTGAGCTGAAACTCGGGGTGATCGCCTCAAGTGCTGGAAATCATGCACAAGGAGTGGCACTTAGTGCATCTCACCTCGGTTGTAGAGCCGTGATCGTGATGCCGGTCACCACCCCTGGCGTGAAAGTTGATGCTGTCCGCCAGTTGGGAGCAGAGGTGGTCCTGCATGGTGAGACTTACGACGAGGCCTATGCGGAGGCCAGGTCACGCAGCGAAGCGGAACAACTTTGCTTTATCCATCCGTTTGACGATCCGGAGGTGATTGCTGGACAGGGAACGGTGGGCATGGAGATCCTCCGACAGTGCCATCAGCCACCCGATGCGATTTATGTGGCTGTGGGTGGTGGTGGTTTGATCGGCGGAATCGCCGTGTACGTGAAAAGTCTCTGGCCTGACGTTCAAATCATTGGTGTTGAACCCCACGACGCTGCCGCCATGACGCTGTCGTTAGAGGCCGGTGAACGCATTCGATTGCCACAGGTGGGTCTATTTGCAGATGGAGTCGCTGTCCGTGAGGTGGGTGAGCACACCTTTGCTTTGGCCCAGAAGTACGTTGATGACATCGTCACGGTGAGCACCGATGAAATTTGTGCAGCCATCAAAGATGTTTTTGAAGACACCCGTTCGATTCTCGAACCGGCAGGTGCCCTCGCTATTGCGGGACTCAAGGCTGATGTAAGCCGGCGGTCGCTTCAGAATCAAAACCTTGTTGCTGTTGCCTGTGGAGCGAACATCAATTTCGCGCGCCTGCGCTTCGTTGCTGAGCGTGCCGAATTAGGTGAGGAACGTGAAGCGATGCTTGCTGTAGAAATCCCCGAGCGTCCGGGAAGTCTTCGCTGCCTATGTGAATTGCTGGCAGACCGGAGTCTTACTGAATTTTCCTATCGAATGGGGGCTGGTGATCAGGCCCACATTTTCATGGGCGTTCAGGTGAGCGGGCCCGATGACAGAGTGTCTTTGATCGACCATCTCAAAGCGCACGGTTATGCCTGCCTAGATCTCAGTGACGATGAACTCTCGAAGGTGCATCTCCGGCACATGGTTGGAGGTCGACTCCCCGCGAGTTCATCGGCCAGCAATGTTCAGGAGCTGCTTTATCGCTTTGAGTTTCCAGAGCGCCCAGGGGCCTTAATGCGCTTCGTGACGGCCTTGCATCGCGACTGGAGCATCAGCATTTTCCACTACAGAAATCATGGAGCTGATGTTGGTCGGATTGTGGTCGGTGTTCTTGTTAGCACCGATGATCTCAAGGCCTGGCAATCCTTTCTACGTGACCTTGGTTACAGCAGTTGGGAAGAAACAAGTAATCCGGCATACCAACTCTTTCTTGGTGGATGAGGCGGTGTGAATGGCTAAAACCTGCACCAGCGTTACTTTGAAACCGGTTCGTATGGGGAGGTAATGGCACAAGGATTGGAGCGAAGCAACATGCAGGAGTTCAATCTCTCTCTTCCAGCTCGCTTGGAGGCCATCCTCTACCTGAAGGGAAAAGCCCTCTCCCTTTCGGAGTTGGCTGAGCTAGCTGACGCCAGTGAAAAAGAAGCAGAACAGGGCTTACTCGCGTTGGTCGCTGGTTATGCCCAACGGGATACGGCTTTAGAAATTCATGAAAACAGCGGACGTTACAGCCTTCAGCTTCGGGCTGGTCTTGGAGAACTGGTTCGTAATCTTCTACCGGTCAATCTGTCCACCGCAACGCTGAGAACGCTTGCAACGATTGCCTTGAAACGACGAATTCTTCAGTCGGAGCTCGTTGAATTAAGGGGGTCAGGCGCCTACGACCACATCAAAGAGCTGCTCAGTCAGAACTTCATTGAACGCAAACGCCAAAGCGAGGGGCGCTCGTATTGGCTCAGCCTTTCTGAAAAGTTTCATCGCACATTTTCTGTGCTTCCTGATAGAGGGATCTCAGAACCAGACCAGGCTGCATAAAGTTCTCCTATTACTCACGCTTAAGAAGCACCAATGGATTTGAGTTTTGTTTCCACCTTTCTTCAGATCATTGCCCAGACGCTACAGATTTATTCGTTTGTCTTAATCGTTCGAGTGCTTCTTACCTGGTTCCCGAATGTGGATATGGGGAACCCAGTGCTTAGCACCGTGAGTTCGATTACCGACCCCTACCTCAATGCCTTTCGGGGCCTGATCCCTCCACTAGGAGGGCTGGATCTTTCTGCCATTCTCGCCTTCGTTGCCCTGAGCTTGATGCAGCAGCTCCTGGTGTCCGCCAGCTACGCGTTTGCCGGTGGCTTTGGCAACTACGGCTAAGGGCGTTTTGAGTATGGACAATTTGAGTCAAGGGCCTCAGCGATGATCGCCGCTCCCTTTCAGCTGCCCACGCGCTGAACGATTACGCAATTTGCTGAGGTTTTGGTTGGCCACATCCTCCAGCTCATACCCAAGTTCGCTGGCTAGTTGAGCGACGTACCAGAGCACATCACCCAGCTCCAGGGCGATCTCAGCTTTTACCTCATCGTCAAAGTGTCCTGCTCGATCGCGTAGCACCTTTTTCACTTTGTCTGCGACCTCCCCCGCCTCACCAGTCAGTCCGAGGGTTGGATAGATGGGATTGCTGCCAGCATCTGGGTACAGAGCGGTGAGCCGTGCAGCGGCCTGATAGGCATTCAGGTCCATACGAAACATGTTGAAGAGAGTCATCATCCAACAAGTTGTCGAGTCCAAAAGGGCAAGACGGTAGATTCCGCAAGCTTCAAGACCTGTGGATGGCCCAGATCGATCTAACCCGTAGAACCAAGATCGTGGCCACCATTGGGCCCGCAACGGAAAGCCCTGAAAGGATCCGTGAACTGATTCAAGCCGGAGCGACCACGTTTCGACTGAACTTCTCCCATGGAGATCACAGCGAGCACGCTGAAAGGATCGCCACGATTCGACAGGTGGCCCACGAATTGGGAGCCCACATCGGCATCCTTCAGGATCTTCAGGGTCCAAAGATCCGCTTAGGTCGGTTCGAAGAAGGTCCGATCACGCTCGCGAAAGGTGATCAATTCGCACTCACGGCTAAGCAGGTGCGTTGCAATCAGACGGTTGCAACGGTCACCTACGACAAGCTGGCCGAAGAAGTGTCTGCTGGAAGTCGCATCCTTCTTGATGACGGTCGCGTTGAAATGAAGGTTGAGCGCGTCGATGCTGTCGACCAGACCCTTCACTGCTCGGTCACGGTTCCTGGCGTGTTGTCCAACAACAAAGGGGTGAATTTCCCTGATGTGCAGCTCTCTGTAAGAGCTCTCACCACAAAAGATCGTCAGGATCTCGCCTTTGGTCTTCAGCAGGGTGTGGACTGGGTCGCGCTGAGCTTCGTGCGCAACCCCTCTGACATGCAGGAGATCAGAGAACTGATTCGTAAGCACGGTTACACCACTCCTGTGGTCGCAAAAATCGAAAAGTTCGAAGCGATTGATCAAATTGACGCGATCTTGCCGCTTTGTGATGGCGTGATGGTTGCCCGTGGAGATCTAGGGGTTGAAATGCCCGCAGAAGAGGTTCCTCTTCTTCAAAAAGATCTGATCCACAAAGCCAACAGCCTCGGGATTCCGATCATTACGGCCACTCAGATGCTCGATTCCATGGCTTCGAGCCCTAGACCTACGCGTGCCGAGGTGAGTGACGTTGCCAACGCCATCCTTGATGGCACTGATGCCGTGATGCTGTCCAATGAAACTGCCGTAGGTGACTTTCCTGTTGAGGCCGTTGAGACGATGGCGACGATCGCCAGACGGATCGAACGCGATTATCCCCAACGGCCCATTGATACCCATCTGCCGAGCACGATTCCGAATGCGATCAGTGGGGCAGTGAGCAGCATTGCTCGCCAGCTCAATGCCGCGGCGATTTTGCCCTTAACCAAAAGTGGTGCCACCGCTCATAACGTCAGTAAATTCCGGCCCTCTACTCCCATCCTTGCGATCACCAGCGAGGTCAATGTGGCGCGCAAACTTCAATTGGTTTGGGGTGTGTCACCACTGTTGATTGAAACCCAGAAGAGCACCACCGCGACCTTCACCTTGGCGATGGCTTACGCCCAAGAGCTTGGTGTGGTGAAAGACGGTGATCTTTGCGTGCAAACAGCGGGAACACTGGCTGGAATTAGTGGCTCTACAGATTTGATCAAAGTGGGGATTGTGAGTGCTGTTCTTGGTCGAGGTACGGGCTTTGGAAGTGGCTCTGTTAGCGGAAAAGTACGCATAGCGATGTCTGCAAGTGATTGCGCCCGACTCGAACCAGGAGACATCCTTGTGGCTCGTGAAACGACAGCTGACTACCTCGACGGCATTCGTGAAGCTGCAGCTGTCATCACAGAACAACCTGGAGAGGATTCTCACGCTGCGGTCATCGCCAAACGTCTGGGCGTTCCAGTGATCACAGGGGTGGTCAATGCCACGCAAGACCTTAGAGAAGGCGAAGTTGTCACCTTGCACGTGAAAGATGGTTTGGTTCATCGGGGTACCGGCAGCAACGTGGCGATGAAATTAGACACCATGCTCTGAGTTAGGTCCCTAACCGTTCATGGCTAGCAAGCTGCCTCTTGCCGACACCGTCGGCATGGCTCTCACCACACTCAAGGCAAATCGCTTACGTAGTTTGCTCACGATGCTTGGCATCGTGATTGGTAATGCCTCCGTCATCACGCTGGTTGGTGTGGGTCGAGGTGCCCAAAATTTGGCGGAGAATCAGCTCAGCAGTCTTGGAGCCAACGTGTTGTTTGTGGTTCCTGGGAGCAATGACACGCGAAGGCAGGGGGTGGCATTTCCGCGAACCTTGGTGCTGGACGATGCCACTGCCATTGCTTCTCAAGTTCCAAGTGTCAAACGGGTCGCTCCTCAGATCTCAGCCAATGAAGTGGTGCAGGCGGGAGCGAGGAGTACGAGCGCCTCGATCTCAGGGGTAACAGCAGCGTTTTTACCGGTGCGTAGTTTTGAGGTTGCCCGTGGTCGATTCATCAGTTCCGAGGATGATCTGAGCGCGAAGACTGTTGTGGTGATTGGTCCAGATCTTCGTGACAAGCTCTTCCCTTCTGGTGCAGCTGTTGGTCAAAGCATCCGGATTAGAGACCAGAGTTTTTCTGTCATTGGGGTGATGGAACCCAAGGGAGCGGTCTTTGGTTCAAACCAGGATGAAAACGCCTACATCCCGCTAACAACCATGGTGAGTCGCCTCACTGGCCGTGACCCAACCTATGGAGTGAGTCTCAGCTTCATCAGTGTTGAAGCGAACGATGAAAAAAGCACAGGGCCAGCCAAGTTTCAAATCACCAATTTGCTGCGGCAACGGCATCGCATCTTGCGCAAAGACGATTTTGCTGTCAGATCTCAGAAGGATGCTCTCACCATCGTTGGCACGATTACAGGCGGCCTAACCCTGATGCTCGGTGCGATCGGAGGCGTTTCTCTGCTTGTTGGGGGCATCGGAATCATGAACATCATGTTGGTATCCGTTAGCGAGCGCACAGAAGAAATCGGCTTGCGCAAAGCATTGGGCGCACGTAGTTCCGATGTCCTTCGCCAGTTTTTGGTTGAAAGTCTTGTTTTGGCGAGCCTTGGTGGGGTGATTGGAACCGCAGTAGGACTTGGCACCGTGGCAGCTGTTGCCTTCTTTACGCCCTTACCGGCAGCGATTGGTGCTTCGACAATTTTGGTGACGGTGGGGCTATCCGGATCCATCGGTCTGTTTTTCGGAGTTGTCCCTGCCAAGCGCGCAGCGATGCTCGATCCGATCGTTGCATTAAGAAGCCTTTAATTCACCTTGCCTCGAAACAGCGGTTTAGGTAAGGAAACTCTTACAGTCTTGTTACTCACGATGAATCCATGAATCAACGCTGGCGTCAGATAGCCCTTTGGATTCTTCCCATAGGCGCCGCGTTGCTGCTTGTTTGGCAGCTGGTTGGAAGCGGAGCTCTCAATAATCTTCGCAGCAGTAGTGCTCCCACGAGCGGCTCTACCACAGTTGCTCCACGCAATGCTGCCGTTGCTCGAATGAGCTACGGACGCTTCTTGGATTACGTGGCAGCTGGTCGCGTCACGGCGGTTGATATTTACGACGGTGGCCGTAACGCAGTTGTAGAAGCGGTTGATCCTGATCTTGACAATCGCGTTCAAAGGCTCCGTGTTGATCTTCCTGGCTTAGCTCCTGAGTTAATCAACACCCTGAAAGAAGAGGGCATCAGTTTCGATATTCATCCACCGAAGACTGCTCCTCCTGCCCTTGGAATTCTTGGCAATCTTTTGTTCCCCCTGTTGCTGATCGGATCTTTGATCTTTTTGGCTCGTCGTGGCAACTCCATGCCTGGCGGTCCTGGTCAAGCGATGCAATTCGGTAAGACGAAAGCTCGTTTTGCAATGGAAGCCGACACCGGTGTGAAATTTGATGATGTGGCCGGTGTTAGCGAAGCGAAGCAAGATCTGCAGGAAGTGGTCACCTTTTTGAAGCAGCCTGAGCGCTTTACTTCGGTTGGTGCACAAATTCCTAAGGGTGTTTTGTTAGTGGGCCCTCCGGGAACTGGCAAGACTCTTCTTGCTAAAGCCATCGCTGGAGAAGCTGGTGTTCCTTTCTTCTCCCTCTCTGGTTCTGAATTCGTTGAAATGTTTGTGGGTGTCGGTGCTAGCCGGGTCCGAGATCTGTTTAAACGTGCGAAGGAAAACAGCCCTTGCCTCATCTTTATTGATGAAATTGATGCCGTAGGCCGTCAGCGTGGTGCTGGAATTGGTGGTGGTAACGATGAGCGTGAGCAAACGCTTAATCAGCTGCTCACAGAAATGGATGGTTTCGAGGGAAATAGCGGAATCATCATTCTTGCCGCGACTAACAGACCTGACGTTCTTGACTCTGCGCTAATGCGTCCAGGTCGTTTTGACCGTCAAGTCACCGTTGATGCACCTGATATCAAAGGTCGTCTTTCCATCCTTGAAGTTCATTCAAGAAACAAAAAGCTCGAAGAAACCCTTACTCTCGACAGCATTGCAAGAAGGACTCCTGGTTTTACAGGGGCAGACCTTGCCAATTTGTTGAACGAAGCGGCGATCCTTACGGCACGACGTCGCAAGGAAAGCATCGGTATTTCTGAAATTGATGATGCCGTGGATCGCATCATTGCCGGAATGGAAGGACATCCCCTCACCGATGGTCGAAGCAAGCGACTTATTGCGTATCACGAAGTTGGACATGCCTTAGTTGGCACGCTTGTAAAAGATCACGATCCTGTTCAAAAGGTCACGTTGATTCCACGTGGACAGGCACAGGGTTTGACTTGGTTCTCACCTGATGAAGAGCAGATGCTCGTCTCTCGCGCCCAACTCAAAGCTCGCATCATGGGGGCTTTGGGAGGTCGCGCTGCTGAAGACGTTGTGTTTGGTCACTCCGAAGTCACGACTGGCGCTGGTGGAGATATTCAAATGGTGGCCTCTCTGGCTCGCCAAATGGTGACTCAATTTGGGATGAGTCAGTTAGGACCAATGGCACTTGAGGGCGGCAACCAGGAAGTTTTCCTTGGTCGCGATCTGATGACAAGGAGCGATGTTTCCGATGCCATCTCCAAGCAAATTGATGAACAAGTGCGCTTGATCGTCATGAAGCTCTACGAGGAGACCGTTGCACTCGTAGGCCAACATCGCCAAGCCATGGATAAATTAGTCGAGCAGCTTATCGAACAGGAAACATTAGATGGAGATGAATTCCGTGTTGTTGTTGCTGAATTCACAGAAATCCCCGAAAAGGAACGATTCTCTCCCCTACTAGCTTGAATAAAAAAGACCAGGTTTTGGGAAAACCTGGTCTTTCAGTTGGTTAGTGATGATTTAAAAGACCCTCATTTTGAGGGTCTTTTTTTATACAGAGCGAACTGGGCTCTTATCAATGACATTGTCGATCAAGCCATATTCCATCGCCTGTTGTGGGGACATAAAGAAATCGCGGTCGGTATCGGCTTGGATTTTGTCTAGAGGTTGTCCAGTGCGATCAGCCAATTCATGATTGAGGCGATCTTTAAGGAACAAGATTTCGTCGGCTTGGATTCGAATATCACTGGCCTGACCACTTGCTCCTCCTAAGGGCTGGTGAATCATGATCCGAGAATGCTGCAAACTGCTGCGCTTGCCTTTCGCGCCAGCACAGAGCAGAAATGCACCCATGCTCGCGGCAAGTCCAACACAGACTGTGTGCACATCCGGCTTGATGTGTTGCATGGTGTCAAAAATTCCAAGCCCGTCGTAAACAGAACCGCCGGGGGAATTCACATATAGGAAGATCTCTTTTTCGGGGTCTTCCGCTTCGAGAAAAAGAAGCTGAGCAACGATTCGATTGGCGGAATCGCTGGTAACAGGCTCGCCTAAGAAAATAATTCGCTCCCTTAAGAGACGAGAATAAATATCAAAAGCCCTTTCTCCTCTTCCTGATTCCTCGATCACGATCGGGATCATGTTGCATAGCTTCAGTTAGAACAATCCTAACGGCGGCGGCAGCGGCGCTATGGTCTTGATTCAAAGTGGGGTGGAAGGACCTTGACGGATCAACGGACGATCGCTGACAGCAAGCGTGCCTTCCATAAAGCTTTTCCCTACGTGATTCCGTCTCTGTACAGAAGAACGGCAGACGAGCTCTTGGTTGAGCTGCATCTACTCAGCCATCAGCAGCATTTCAAAAGCGACGCTTTCTTCGCTGTGGGCCTGCGTCAGGTGTTTCAGGCGTTCACGCAGGGCTACAAACCTGAGACACACCTCGATGAGCTCTATGCGGCCATTTGCAGCTGCAATGGGTTCAATCCAGAGGCTTTGAAACAGCTGGCAGAGGGATCCACCTCAGCTGTTTCAGGACATACCGTCAGTGAAGTCCGTGAATGGCTTTCCAATCGCGGCGCTGGAGCTCCAGAGCCTTTGGCGTCGGGAATTTCTAGTGTTGGCGGCGAATCGTTTCACTACTCGCGTTTGATGGCTGTGGGTTTGTTGAGCCTGCTCTCTTCCGCCCAGGGTGGTGAACCTTCTGATCCCGTTGAGCTCAAGACCCTCGCCCATGAAATTGGTGAGCAACTAGGACTCTCTAAGCCTCGTCTTGACAAGGACCTCAGCCTGTACACAACCAATCTCGAAAAGATGGCTCAGGCTGTGGAACTGATTGAAGAAACCCTTGCTGCAGAAAGGCGCAAACGGGATCGTCAGGCGGCTGATTCTCAAGCCAGCGATTCTCAGACACCTGATGTTCAATCTGAGTCGTCAGAGGATTCAGCCGCGGAAGAGAGCACTAATTGACCAGTGACTTCCCACCAAGCTTGTTGGCCTGAAGCCTTCAATTTGGATGCGTGGATTGCTGGTTTGATTTGGAACTGTAAGGAATCGGCCTGCTTCAGAAGAGCAGGCGATGATCCGTTGATCAGTCCAAGCGACAGAAGATCTCGCGGGCGGGCATCGAGCTTCAGTGCTAACCGCGTGGATGCGGGGAGGGCTTGATAAAACGGTTTTGTGACCGGAAGACCTGCCAGTCCGGCACTCAAAAGCATCGGTTTATTGGGGTTTTGCAACCAACGCCAGCCACCCACAACCTTATTTTGCCCCTCACGTTTATCTTTCCAAATCACGGCATCAGATTTTTTGGCTTTGTCTTCAGCTGGATTAATGCGTTCAAAGCCCCGTTCTTCTAAGCGGTTGCTCACTCGATCAAGGACTGAGGCCCAAGCTGCGGCTCCTCCTGGCAATGGTGCTTGAAATTGAAGCTCCGCTCGGTAGGCACCTTTGGCTTGTTGTTTGAGACGAAGCGAAAACGGGGCTAGAGCAAGCCTTGATCGAATCGATTGATTCACTCCGTATTGATCTTCCAAGGGCTTTTGGATGATTTCACGACTCAACAATGTGCCCAGAATCAAATCGACTCGGGCTCCATGCACTTCTAGAAGACTGTCTCGGTCAAAGTTCGCTGGCTTTTGACGCTCAGAAACCAAAAATTTCCAACCACTTTTAGGTTGTGATACGGCAAAAGCGAGCGAGCGATCACCAACAAAGCCGCCCCAATGGAGTGTGTTGCCGATCAGGCGAAGTGCAAGGCAGCCGTGACTTGCCTGCTGGAGCAGGAGAGCTCTCGTTCCACTAATGGCAGCGAGTGCGTCGCTCGTCCAAAACACGGCAGGAGCGTTGGCAAGACGCTGCATACATCGACTTTGAAGGGATGTTGGTTGAGGTGGACGTTCGGGTTGGCGTTGAAGTCTTTGAATGAGTTGTTGACGATGCAGCTCATCGGAACCAAGCAACGTCAATCCCAAGACTTGGTGTTTGCGTAAATTTTTCGTGTCGGTGGCAAGAAGTTGATCAGGAAGGATCAAATAGGCATCGCCATCTTCTGACCATCCCTGCCACCAGATCGCGCGCCCTTGCCGTTTCCATAAGTTTGCAGCTCGAACGAGGCCAAGCCGTTGGTACCAAAGCTTGGGAGCTGGGCGTTTTGAATCACCATGGAAAGACTGCATCAAACTGAAAGCCCCTGAGATGCGGCTCAGCGATGCAGGGGTTCCATCCTCTTGATGATTTGGCTGATTAAGGCTGACGCCGATCAAACCGCCCAATAAAACAGCCCCTAAACCCAATAAAGTGACGGGATTGGACTGAGCGACCGATCGGTAGGTGGAGATCTTCAGGAGTGAGTCAGTTGCGGTCACGAGAACGCCTGCGACGACGATCCTTCCACTCGATAGTGGAGAGGTAAGCGACTATCACGCTGACAAAGACCAAAAGAACCGCAGCGGTCATCGCCAATCCCTGGCTGACGATGGGAGCTTGCAGTGCTTCGTTCACTTCAGAAATTCAGGGTGCCATCACCGTTGCGACCCCAAACGACCATGGCGATGGAGAAACTGAAGACAGCAGCGAGGGATGCCCAGGCAATCGTGAACAGCATTGAAATAGCGCTTGAATGCGATGAGCTTACCTAGGTTCTTCCTCGAAACTGACCGGTTGATTCATTACTTCTTATGACTATGGCAACACCTGGAACCGCGAGCGTCCTTAAGCCGAAACGCACAACCCTGCGTTATCCGAATGCAAGAGTCATCGTTCTCAACGATGACGTCAATACCTTTGAACACGTGGTTGAGTGTATATGCAAAATCATCCCTGGAATGAACAGCGATAGGGCTTGGACACTTGCCCATCAAATCGATGATGAAGGCGCTGCAGAAGTGTGGGCTGGTCCCCTGGAGCCAGCTGAGCTCTACCACCAACAACTCAGCAGTGAGGGACTCACGATGGCTCCATTGGAACGTAATTAATGCCTCTTGCCGCACCCATTGAGATGAATGACGTTACAGGTCTTCGCTGGCCGACTCTGCTCCGATTGAGTCTCTTTCAAGCCTGTCTTGGAACCCTTGCGGTGCTTTTCACTGGGACCTTTAATCGGATTCTGATTACAGAACTTGCCTTTCCTGCATTACTGGCGGGTGGAGGTTTGGGATTTGAGCAATTGGTCTCACCAGCACGGGTGTTGTTCGGACATCTCAGTGACTCCCATCCCTTAATGGGCAAACATCGGACGCCTTATGTCTTGCTCGGGACGATCGCCATCTGTCTTTTAGCGATTCTTAGCGTTCCGGTGAGTTTCAAGGTGAAGGAAGCTCTCGATAGTGGATCACCGTTGATAGCCACTGCTGGTATTGCTGCATTTTGTGGTTTATTTGCACTTTATGGATTGGGTACTTCTTTAGCGAGTACTTCTTACTTAGCTCTTGTCATTGATCGCACAACCGAAGAGCAAAGGCCACGATGTATCGGTGTGATTTGGGCGATGCTCACAGTAGGAATTATCGTTGGTGCAATTGCAATCAGTCTTGCCGTCCGCTCAATCGATGGCATTTCAGATCCAGTGATTCTTCAGCACTGGCTTCAGAAGTTCATGATTTCGATCACTGCGATTGTGATGGTATTGGCGATTATCTCGACTTGGGGCGTAGAAAAACCAATAGTGCCTGGATCTATTCAATCCGTACAGGATTTAGTCACACTTAAAGATGCCTGGGGAGTTGTTACATCAAGTCGTCAAATTGGTATATTTTTTGGTTTTTTAGTTTTATTCACTCTTGGACTATTTTTGCAGGATCCAATTCTTGAAAGTTATGGAGCAGAAGTGTTTGGATTAGCTGTATCTAAGACCACTTTGCTTAATGCTTGGTGGGGATCGGGAACGCTTGTTGGTTTACTTGTAGCAGGCTGGTTTATCACCCCAAAACTTGGAAAGTTGGCCACTGCGCGTTTGGGTTGCTGGATGGTGATGGGCTCTTTGTTCCTGTTGATGGTGAGTGGCTGGCAACAAGCTTCGGGACTCCTTCCTGTCGTGATGGTGTTGTTTGGCCTAGCTGCCGGAGTTGGCACTAACAGCGCACTTACCTTGATGCTTGATCTCACTCTTCCAGAGATGGCTGGAACCTTTGTAGGCATTTGGGGGTTAGCGCAAGCTCTGTCTCGCGGATTTGGCAAGGTCGTGGGTGGAGGATTGCTTGATCTTGGTCGTCAGCTTTGGCCCAATTCTGGTCCGATGGCTGGTTACGGCTTGGTTTTTATGATTGAAATTCTTGTCATGGCAGGCGCATTGATTGTTCTGAATCAGCTCAGCGTCGCTCAATTTAGAGAAACCACTACTCAACGACTCGACATGGTTTTGATGGCAGAAATCGACGCTTGAGTCAAGCAGCAGGTTTACGCTTGGAGCGAGTCAGCGACAACAGAGCTTTGGTGCGCAAGCGTTGTGTTTGAGCAGCAAAGACATACCGAATTACTTTCCCAGGGCAGAACGCTAGCCCCCGCACTTCATCGCCATGGACTTCTGCCGTAAGGATCTTGGCTTTTGGGCCCATTCGAGATGTCAACGGACCAGAGATTTCAGTCCTAAGGGAATCGACGGATCGGAGCATGGCTCGAACAGAACTGTTAGCTGATCTCTAGCCAGAGTGGCTAACTTAAACAAGCTTTCCTTTTGTACCCCTTGTGGGCCGTCTTGTCGTTACGCACAGCACCTATGTAAAGGGCCTAATACCTTGGCTCAAGGTGTTGGCAAATGACCCACAAATCAAGACCATAACCCCAGGCGTGATTGCAAGAGTCAAAGGGCGCTGTCAAGACTTGACGCTGAGGCCATCGGTTCCAATTCGAGGCGGATTCAAACTAATGGCACGCCGTGGTAGAACCGCTCAGGAAGTCTTCGTTATTACAACATTAGACAAGTCAGACTTAATGGATCGACTTGCCAGTTCTAGATCTTCAATTCTGTAGGGCATTCAAGGAGTCCATCCGCCACCGTATCGAGACAGCCGCGAAGCATGCGCTGCACAACGTTATTAACAATCCAAATGTATGGACATTTAGAAGAGTTCAGCTGTTAAATCATCAACGAGCTCGCAGGTCACAAACAAGGACATGCTGAGCCAACGCAGTCAGCCCCATCAGCGTCATCCCAATCAACACAACAGACATCTCAAGCACCAGAAAAAGGTTGAAAACCTTGTCTAAGGGAAGCCCGCTAAGCCTGTCGTACATCCACTACAAAGCCTGGTTACAGACTTAACCGTCAAGCAGTTAACAGCGGCCACTGAAATCAAATCCAGGGAATACAACAACGAGGCGTTGATCGCGACAGCAGCTGTCAGCTGAGGTGACCACGAGGAGCAAAGATGGTTCTCCCTTTTTCAATAGCACTAGAGACAGTGTGACTAATACTCAGCCAAAGATACACACCTAAACCACTATATAGATAAACTCATCAACCATCAGAGTTGTTGATGAATAGGAGTCGATCTAAGTATGAACCAGATGATTCAGCTCTTATTGTATTAGCTACCCAATCCAAGGGCATCCAGAACCTGTTTGGGGGCGACTGTCTTGGCCCTCCTGGCCCTCCTGGCGATCCCTCTTCTGATCCTGTGCGCGTAGCCCTATCTCCAAGCAAAGGGCTAAACGCTTGACAAGCCAAGGCAAGACATGCAGAGCCATCGCTACATGCCTCAAGGTGAGCCCAACAACAGCAAGGAGATATGCACTCAGCTAGCCAATAAGCAAACTCACCATCCATAACCAAAACTTATGATTCAATCACCGCTCGGAATTGCTCTTCTCAGTGCTACCTAACAGTGATTTAACCGAATCAAGTACAGGTGAGAAGTCTTGTTATCACTAGCTTCAAATGGTTGTGAACCGCTGTGCCGTGCGAGCCCCAGTGTTCGACCTGGAGTTACCAGAAGGGGCAAAAGATTTCGAGAGGATTCGTTTCCGATTACAAGACCGGTTTACGGCACCCACACGACAGTCACCCCATGTCGAAAGAGAGTCAGATCAGAGCACTAGAGAAAGGCTGTCACCAACACAGCAGTTCTCTACCAATTTAGGGGAAGAGGCCAGATTTCACGAATGCATTGCAGCATTTTCTGTCCGTGCTCAGCTCTCTCCACAGCCGTTGAGCCATTAAGAAGGGTTGTGACATGCCCCACTTTTCGCCCAGGGATTTCATCTTTTCCATACCAATGCAGATGCAGCGCTTCGTTTGAACGCAATTGTGTGAGGCGATTCTCTAGCGAAGGTTCTTGGTCTGGACTGAGACCAAGCAAGTTCACCATCAAGGAGCCATCGGCAATGAATTCTGGATTAGGGACATCAAGCCCTGCGGCAATACAGAGTTGTTGATCAAATTGGCTGCTTGAACAAGCCTCAATTGAGAAATGCCCTGAATTATGCGTTCGAGGTGCTATTTCATTTACGAATAAACCCTCTGACCCATAGAAAAACTCCAATGTCATCACCCCTACGTAGCTGAGCTTTGTGAGAAGTGAGGCCGCAATGTTGTAGGCCGTTGCTTCAACGAGTTGACTCACTGGTGCAGGTGCGATGACCCAGTCGCAAATCTGATTTCTCTGATGCGTTTCAGCTAAAGGCAGGCTACGAATACGCCCCTTTGAATCTCTGCTGACAACGAGAGCAAGTTCTTGTTCATAGGAAACCCAGGCTTCGATTAACCACTCATTGGCATCGACGTTTCGAAGTAACTGTGCCAAACCATTCAGATCTTCTAAAACCCTTGTTCCCTTCCCGTCGTAACCGCCATAGGCAGCCTTCGCCATTACTGGAAAGGTCCATCCGCTCGGTAAGGATGGCGACCCAGGATTGAGTTCAGCTAATGAAATCCAATCTGGACTTGGAATCAAAAGGTCATTGAGTAGCCGCCTCTGGGACAACTTATTCACAAGAGGGACCAGGCTCGCCAGTGATGGAGTGAATTGCACTCCCTGTCGCTCCAGAGGCATCAAGGCATCGACAGCGACCCATTCGTTTTCGAAGGTGATGCCTACGCAATGCGATGACAGCTCCCTTGTTGCACGGACATCTGTTGATCCAGCAATCACTAAATCCTTAGCTAGTGAGGCAGCAGGGTCTTCGGCTTTAGAAGCTTGCACCGCAAGCGTCAAACCTCGTGTTTGCGCTGCTTCACCGAGCATGAGGGCAAGTTGCCCTCCACCGATCACCCCAATTGTGTTGTCAGCGTTGGGCATCCTTTGCAGATCGGTCTGAGTGGAGCTTGTCATTCTCTCCTTTTAGCAACGATGACAGCCTTAAATCAGGCTTCGTTCTCCTCCGAACGCAAGTCGAATGGCAGTTAGCAAAAGAACGAGCAGGAACAGCGCGAGGCCAACCGTGCAGGCGTAGCTGATTTCAAGTTCTGCGAAGGCCTGGTCGTAGACGTAATAAACGAGGGTGCGAGTGGAGTCTGCAGGGCCACCCTGTGTCATCAGAAACACCTCCTCAAACACCTTGGTTGCTGCAATCGCGGAGATCACGGCCACCAAGGTGACGTATGGACGCAGTAAAGGCAAAGTGATATCAACATGCTTTCGCC
Organism: Synechococcus sp. SYN20; assembly: GCF_014279555.1. Lineage (NCBI taxonomy): Bacteria > Bacillati > Cyanobacteriota > Cyanophyceae > Synechococcales > Synechococcaceae > Synechococcus > Synechococcus sp. SYN20. The sequence continues at coordinate 1,474,874 of NZ_CP047959.1, forward strand.
AGCCTTCACTTCCATCCAACTCAGCGGCTTCATAAAGCTCTGTTGGGATGCCTTGAAGTCCTCCCAGGAAAATCACCATGTAGTAGCCCAAACCTTTCCACAGGGTGACGAGCATCACTGAGGGAAGGGCTAAAAACGGATTGGTTAAAAAATCGATGGGGATGAATCCTTGACCAAATAAGGCGCCAAGCCATCCGTTGATTAAGCCGTTTTCGGCGTACAGCCATCGAAAGGCAATAGCAGCTACAACGATCGAAACTAAAACTGGCGTGTAGAAAGCAGCGCGCAGGATGTGCACACCTGGAAGGATTCGATTGACAAGAACCGCAAGGGTTAGGGCGCCAATCACAATAGGTGGAACAACCCCGAATAAATAAATTAAAGTAGTGCAAAGCACCTGATAAAACATTGGATCGCCAAGAAGCCTCTGAAAATTTGTTAAGCCAATGAATTTCAGTGGCTCGGTGACATCTAGACCTGTTTGCGTGAAACTGATTACAAGCGCCATCAGTGCCGGAACCAGCACGGAAAGGCTCAGAAGAGTTAAGGCAGGAGCTAAAAACCCCCAGGCGATCAGCGTGGTCCGCTGTTTGGACGTTGAAGGCAGGGCCATCACCAGCGCCAGATGGTTTGACGGAGAATAGATCCGTCACAGCGGGCGGCATGACCAAATTCCAATTGAGCTCAACATCAGCGTTAACCGCAAGACGTATCAGCGTTGCGCTCGAACACCATCCCTATGACGTTGTGATCAACTCCGGCGGTGTCGATCATCTCGGTGCTGAATTGCTACGAATTGGGATTCGCCCTAACACCAAAATTCTGGTTGTCAGCAATGCAGATGTTGCAACGCCTTATGGAGGCCGTTGCCTTTCAAGCCTCGCCCAGGCGGGATTTCAATCCAGTTTGCTAACCATTGCCGCAGGTGAGGAACAAAAAACACTGAACACCTTCAGCACGATTCTTGATGCTGCCAAGAAGAAAGGGTTAGAGCGACAGTCACTCATGCTCGCTCTGGGGGGTGGGGTTGTTGGCGACATGACTGGTTTTGCGGCTTCTTGCTGGCTGCGCGGAATCGGTGTCGTGCAGGTGCCGACAACGCTATTGGCCATGGTGGATGCCGCCATTGGCGGAAAGACTGGTGTGAATCATCCAGGCGGTAAAAATCTGATCGGCGCCTTTCATCAGCCTCGGTTGGTGATGATTGATCCAGACACGCTTCAGACGCTTCCCGTGCGGGAATTTAGGGCTGGTTTAGCTGAGGTCATCAAATACGGAATGATCGGAGATACGGATTTGTTCGACTTGCTCGAGCGATCCACCGGCTTTGACGACCCTCTCTCCATTTCCACCGAACTGCTGGAAACTTTGCTCGAACGGTCTGCGCAAGCCAAAGCACTCGTTGTCGCTGCTGATGAAAAAGAGGGAGGTCAGAGGGCCATCCTTAATTACGGCCATACGTTTGGACACGTCGTCGAAACACTCACCGGATACGGCACCTGGCTCCATGGGGAAGCGGTAGCGATTGGCATGGTGGCGGTGGCTTCCCTTGCCGTGCAGCGCGGTGTGATGCCCCAATCCGATGCGGAACGTCAGAAACGTTTGATTGAAAATGCTGGATTGCCTAGCCAATGGCCAGATCTCGATCCAGATCTGGTTTTAAGCACGCTTCAAGGCGACAAGAAAGTCCGCAATGGTCGTCTTCGCTTCGTATTGCCGTCAGGTATCGGTGCTGTGTCGATCGTGGATGACGTCAGTAGTGATGAAATCAGAGCTTGCCTGGCAGCGATGGGTTGATGCCTCAAGGCTCTTGCAGGAATTGACTCCGCTCCTCTGTTCCTGAGTTTGGAAGCAACGGGTTGAATCGCAGGAACGACAGCCAGCGAAATTCCCCAAGGCAGGCAGGATCCACGAGACGCAGGAGTGCTTCACGTCGTTGCAGAACCTCAGCAAGTTGGTGTCCCGGAAGCTGTTGAAGACTGCTGAAGCGCTCAGCAAGACCTAAAGCGAGCAAAGCCTCTCCCTGTCGGCATTGCCCCTCCAGGGTCCAACCGTTGCTTGTCGCCTGGTGTACGACGATCTCAAGACAGAGATGGGCCGTGAGGTCTTGTTTTCCTGCATCCACCAAGACGTTGTCACTAGCCCGTTGGTTTCGGTAGGCCATGAGGGTCCCCTCCCCGCGTGGAGCGGAGTAGTAGCGATGAGCCTCGAGGGCGTAGTCAACGACAAGCAGATGGCCCGCAATGAACGCCTCAGATGCTTCTGCGAACCAATCGGCGCACGCGTCATGCCATTCCGTTGTCCATCCATCCTCAGCATCTTCTGGAGGCAAGGCAATCTGTGTGGCTGACAACGTTGCGTCCATGCGCTCTTGAAGCTCTTGAGGGATGGGTTCTGTTCCCCAGTGCAGTCTTTTCTCGCCATCGCTTCCTTGTTGCAATTGAACGATTTGACGCCGTAGCCGTCCATCATTCAGAACAAGGCGCTCCACCGCAAAGGCATCGAGGAGCTCATGAGCAATCAAGACACCAATGACCGGGCAGGTCTTGAGATTGGACAAGGAGGTCCAACGGTGTGGAAGACGTTGCTGGGATTCGTATGAGCTCTGGTGCTGCTCTAAACGTTTTCGTTGACGCTGTTCCATCCCTGGATTGGTCTCCACCAAAACCAGCTCAAGGCGATGGATCAGGTCGGGAAGCTGCTCAACCAAATGATCGATGAGGTCACAACTCAACTCCGCTTCGCCAGGCCCAACCTCAACGATGGACAGGGTTTTGGTTGGGTGGTTCAGGGCGAGAGTTCGAAGCCACTGGACAAGTTGACAACCCATCAAGGCTGAAAAATCAGGACCAAGGGTGGTTGACGTTACAAAATCACCTTCCTTGCCAATCTTCAGATGGCCACTGCCATAGGCCCCGTATTCAGGGTCATGCAAAGCCCAGGCCATGAACTGGGAGAAGGGTACGGAACCTCCTGATTGCTCAAAGCGCTGTTGAAGCCATAAAGGGCAAGACGCAGAGTGGCCTGTCATTGACGAGAATGCCTGTAATGCGACAGAGCTATGGGAACACAAACGCGCTTCACACGATTTTTGTTCCCCCTGTTCAGCTTATTTCTGTTGCTCCTCGTCGCAAATCCTGTCCAAGCGATTGACAACCCAGAGCTACTTCCCGACCATCCAACGCCGGTGATCGATCTAGCTCGAGCCTTTAGTGACAATCAACTCAAAGAACTGGAAACGTCGCTGGATGCGTTTGAACAGCGCAGTGGCTGGAAACTGAGAGTTCTCACCCAGTATGAAAAGACTCCTGGGCTCGCCGTTAAAGAGTTCTGGGGCCTCGATGAGCGCAGTTTGTTGATTATTGGAGATCCTCGCGGTGGGAATCTGCTCAATTTCAACGTGGGCGATGCCTTCTTTGCATTAATGCCTCGCACCTGGTGGGTGGAACTGCAAACGCGCTATGGAAATCAGTTTTACGTCCGCGACAATGGTGAAGACGGTTCACTGTTGGCAACGATCGGAGCCGTAGAACTTTGCTTGGATCGTGGCGGGTGTCAGTTTGTTCCTGGTTTGCCACAGGAACAATGGCTCTTAACTCTGGCGACTTCAGTGCTCGGTGGCTTAATCGCAGGATTTGCTGCTTATCCGCGCAAAGAAGGTGAACGGATCGCTTGGGCTTGGGTACTCCTGTTATCTCCCTTATGGGTGATGTTGTTTGGAGTGTTTGGTATCGCACCGGTGGTGACACGAACAAGCGATCTCTTGCCGCTTGTTCGGAACGGGATGGGATTTATTGGAGGCATGGTGGGTGCTTATCTCATCGCCCAGACAATCGTTGGTCGGAAATTGGCAAAAGAAACAGACGAATAATTCTGTCTCTTCAGGTCAAGACCCTGATCAAGGCATACCACAAAGAATCTTGGGTCCTGTGCAAACAGGGGCTTTTAAGCCCTTGCTGCCATCATCTCCGCTGAGAGCTTCCTGGCGCTTATCTCTGATCTGACGCAGCTGACTCAAATTGACTTTGTAAAACGATTGAAGATTGACGAAGCGTTTTACAGGCTGGCCGTAATAGCTGCGACCGCGAAGCGTTGGGAAAGAGGCCCACTCAGGGGCAAGTTTGGCCGCCAACTGAGGTGTCATCACACCAACATCCGTTAGCCGTAGAGCTTTGCGCCTTTGAACGAGGAACAAGGCCCCTTGATCTTGAACTTCAGGTCCAAACCCCCTCACACCCAGACTGCGCTTCACAAGATCCCAGGTGAACGGCATGAACTGATAAGCGCCCGCCGCCGCACTCGCATAACGGGAGGAGTAGATGACACGATCGGGATGGCGATCCATCGACCCCATCAGACTCCCGCCAAACATCACGCGGTAACCAACATCGTGACCGTTTTTCCAGGTTCCTTCAGCAAAGCGAATCGTGTTGAGAAGAGCTCGCCGTTCTGGGGTAATGATGAATGGAAGAGCGCTTACAGACTGATCTGTTGGGGTAGTAAGTCCCGAACGGGAGGCTTCAAGGGTTGGCATCGCAGCGACAGCAGCTTGAGCTGACTGAGACGACATCAACAAAGGACCAAAACTTGCGAGAGCCGCTGGAAGGATTCGACAGACAGTTTTCGCAAGGAAAGTCATACGTGAAAAAAAGAAAGATTGACCGAAGGAGGAGATCAACAGACCGCAGCGAGGCGGCACTCGAAATATCAGCAAAAAATAAATTGAACACAACGGGCTCAATGGACGGAACTTTGACGAACACGCTCAATCAGCCCAAGAGCTGATGTGCCAGATGAGCCATTGTCCCTAGGGACTGGCAAGACTCAAATGGGACGCATCCTGCGCCAAAACCAAAGAGGGCCGTCCGTCTCGGCATAGATAAATAAAAGTAATTGCTGCGATCAGTCGTGCTGAACTGTGTTCATTGCAACCGAGACCAAAGCCTTTGCTGCCTCTTCCGCGCCTTGCTTTGAACCAATCGGGCGGATTGCATCGACAAGTTGTTGATCCAGCTCCCATTCTCCTTGATTCAAAGCATGGCGACTAAGAATCTTGTGCTGTCCGAATGATCGAAGACCATTCATGAGGACGGAAGCTTCCGCGAAGCCATCACGCTCCACGACATGCATGCCTAGGTCTTGGCTTAACGCTTCACAAAACGTGCTGTAACCAGGCTTGCCTAGGTGCCGCTCGCAAAAAGGCATAACATCAAAAGGACGCACGCTTTCGGGCAATAGAGTGACATTGGCCTCATATTTCAAGTTGGCCCGAAGGTGAGGAGCCACTGGGGCTGGCATCAAAAAATGATGATGAGGCCAGAGACGAAATAGGGCAGGGTCAATTGCTAGACCAAGGCCGCCAAATCCAACAAGCACGAGGGGCTGTTGAATCGTGTCCAAGTGCTCTCGCAATGGTGCAGGAAGCTCGCGCAAGGCAGACACGGTGAGACCTAACGGCTGCTCATCTAGACCCCAAGGCATCGCCATTGAAAAGGGGCAGCGCAACAGCAGCTCACCCTGCCGATATTGAGCGCGAGCTGCTGCTGCGTATTCGCTGAATCGACCACCAAGCGGCTCATAAATGTCATCCCAACCGAAATTCCCCATCCAAACCAAAGGAGCTCCCAACCGTTCAGATAGAACTGCTGCTGCCGGAGGAATGTCACCTACAACAAGCACTGGAGTGTTCTGCTCACCAATCCAGGCAACCTCTTGATCGATTCGTTGTGGCAGATCAGTCTCCAGAGCCTTCAAAGACGCCAACGTCTTCTCTTGATCAACGCCGAGGGCATCGGCCTGGATCATTCCCACATCCCACCCAACGAAGCGTTGCTCTACGGGCACAGCAGCGCAGACGAGCTTGAGAAAATCAGCAGAGACATTGGAACTGACTACAAGCCTCCATGACGGCTTAAGGCGGTGCAAAGCGCACAGAACAGTGGCTTGTCGTGCAGCGTGACCAAAACCATGGCTGCTTAGGCAGACATAAATCAGCATGGCGATCGACTTTCACTGGGGTGCCGCAACAACGTTTGTTCATAAGCGAGGGTTCCATTTGGATGGAACCAGCGATGACTGACAAGGCTGAGATGACGCCCCTCAAATTCAACCCAGGTGAAATGGATCAAGGTTTGCCCAGCTTCGTCTGAACCCGAGCGAGGAACGCAGGCGGCATTGACGTAGGCGGTGCCATAACGATCACGATGGAAAGTCATCCGTTCACCCTTGCCTCCTCTGAGGCTGTGGTGCATGTGGCCAAATACCACAAGATCTGCGGCTCGGCGGCGACGGAGGGTCTCAACAGCGATCGCTAGATCGCGATCACCCCAGTCGATGTGGGGATGCTTCCAATCCCGACCACAGATGCTGGACGCATCAGATCCAAGACCAGTAGGCCCACTGTGAGCAAGCAATACAAGTGGCCAATCCTCGGGAGCATGGGACGCCGCTTTAACGATTCGATCCACTGACTCCTGTTCCGTGACTGGGCCGAAAACGCTTTGCACCGCTTCAGAGATATGGAAACCACCTCCTGAACTGCAAGGACGGCCGCCAACAATGGCAACGGCTGGTGACGACCAATTGCGCAATTTCCAGGAGCAGTCGAGATCACCCAACATTGAAATCTGCTGCCGCAGTCGTTCACCAGTGCGATCTCTGCCCCGGTCGTGATTACCAAGAATCACGGCGCAGGGGAGCTTTAGACGTGTGATTGCCTTCACTAAGCGCAAATCACCATCACTCAAGTCGCCCACGAACAAAAGAGCATCAGGACGTAACTGCTCGAGCAGTTGTTCGTCGTGACAACTCCAGTCACCGTGAAGGTCTCCGGCTATGGCGAGGCGCAATCTGGTCAGGAGTGGTGCCTAGGCTTTGGACATCCTGCCCGATGTGGCCAGAATGTCTGCAATCAACACTGAGACAGATCTAGGGATCAGGATCATGAAAGACGCTCCCAGTGATCTCGTAAGCGCCATCAACCAGCTTCGAAGGGATCGGAACGCCATCGTTCTGGCGCACTATTACCAGGAGCCAGAAATACAAGATATAGCTGATTTCATTGGTGATTCCTTAGAGCTTTCACGAAAAGCAGCCAACACAGATGCGGATGTGATTGTTTTTTGTGGCGTGCATTTCATGGCAGAGACAGCAAAAATTTTAAGTCCAGAGAAAATTGTTCTGCTACCTGACAGCGAGGCAGGATGTTCACTAGCAGATGATTGTCCAGCCGATGATTTTGAGGCATTTAGAGCAAACCATCCTGAGCATTTTGTTGTGAGTTACATCAATTGCACAGCAGCTGTAAAAGCGCAAAGCGACTTGATATGCACAAGTAGTAATGCTGTTGACTTGGTCAATCAACTTCCATCTAATCAACCGATTCTATTTGCACCAGATCAGAATCTGGGTCGTTGGGTGCAACGACAAAGTGGTCGTGAGCTCACATTGTGGCCTGGACGCTGCATCGTTCACGAAACATTTAGCGAAGAAGCGTTGTTGAAACTAAAGCTAGAACACCCTGATGGAGAAGTCATTGCACATCCTGAATGTATGGAAAACCTTCTAGACCTTGCCGACTTCATAGGCTCAACCAGCAAACTCCTAGCGCATGCTCAAACAAGCTCAGCAACAACATTTATCGTGCTCACCGAACCCGGAATTTTGCATCAAATGCAAAAGATAGTTCCAAATAAAAGGTTTATCGATGTTCCGGGGCTAGACGGGTGTAGCTGCAATACATGCCCGTATATGCGAATGAATACACTCGAAAAACTATGGCATTGCCTAGAAACACTGGAACCCAAGATTGAAATGGACGAAAACCTTCGAGTCAAAGCATTGGCACCAATACAGAAAATGCTGGAGATGAGCAAATAGAAAAATTCAATAACCACTCTTCAATAACAAAAGGGACAATACAATTGACGCTCGAAAAGAATCATAAATAAAGATCTCATCAGAAAATCAATACACTTAGCTACGATATGCAGAAAACCATTGCTCAGCAAAAACAGCAAACGAAGTAGAACAATACAACAAATGCAATGTCAATTCATCATGGATTACCTGAAACCGAAAAAGGGAAAAGAGTTCAACAATTAAGAAACTGCTCATCATTGAAATGAGCTGCACTTTTACAAGGAAATGCAAAGCGAATCAAGACAACTAAATAAGTCATAGACACGATCAACAAAATAATCATAAAAAGCCAATGGAGAACCACATTGAGAGAGAAAATTCGACAAAATAAGGTATGGCGGTTCTTGAGCAACGAACTGAAGGTTTGTACTGCCCTGCAGCAGGGGTATGGATTGATCCAACGCGTCCAGTGAAACGGGCACTCTTGACCCATGCCCATGCAGATCATGCAAGAGCTGGGTCTGAAGAATATTGGGCGGTGAAACAGTCGGAAGGGGTTTTAAGACAACGACTAGGACGGGAGATCAAGCTTCATGCAGTGAGCTATGGAGAAACACTCATCATTGGAGAAGCAAAGATATCGTTTCATAGTGCGGGGCATGTCTTAGGAAGTGCTCAGATACGTATCGAAGTAGGAGGCGAAGTATGGCTTGTGACAGGCGATTACAAACGATGCCATGACCCAAGTTGCGAACCATTTGAAGCGGTGAAATGCGATGTACTGATCACAGAATCAACCTTCGGTTTGCCGATCTATCACTGGAAGCCAGGAAAGGAAATATCAGCAGAAATTTATAAATGGTGGAATGATGAAAAGGATCGTCCATCATTATTGTTTTGCTATGCATTTGGAAAAGCACAACGCGTACTAGCCGAACTAAGTGGACTGGGAATCAATGAGGAAATTCTCCTGCACGGAGCTGTGGAAACGGTGACACGACACTATCGTGAAGCAGGAATCAACATGGCTAAAACACGTCCAGTGAGTGAATTAGAACGCAAGAATCCACTCAGAGGCAGATTAATCATTGCTCCCCCATCTGCATATCGATCCAGTTGGATGAAGCGATTTAAAGAACCACAAACAGCTTTTGTATCAGGTTGGATGGCTGTGAAAGGAGCGAAAAGAAGAGGTGGTTACGAAAGGGGCTTCGTCCTAAGTGATCATGCAGATTGGTCCGGTCTCATAAAAACAATTAAAGAAAGTGAAGCCAAACAGGTCTATGTCACACATGGACAAGAAGATGTGATTTCACGATATCTGCGGGAAGTAGAAGGCATCAAAGCAGATCCACTCAAATCATTAAGCTGAGGTTCAATTAATGCGCAATGTTAGCTTTAGAACATTTGGAAACTTGATAAACACCCTTGAACAGTGCAATTCTACAAAAAAGAAGATCAACCTAATTAGTACATTCATAAAGGATATTGATCCAAGAGACGGATCATGGATACTCCTATTATTGATGGGCAGTCGACAGAAAAGACTGATCACAGGTCGACGTTTGAAAGAAATTCTACAAGCATCCTCAAAAATGCCCTCGTGGCTTATTGATGACTGTTTTGCTCAAGTGGGAGACTCCGCAGAAACAATTAGTTTATTATGGCCACAATTAAAGAATGAACTTACTACCACAGATATTGAATTCGAGGAGAATGACAATAAAATGTTTAATGAGACAAAAGAGTCAAAACCCCTTCATTGGTGGATGGAAACCTTGCTGCCAGAGATTAAAGATTCAACAGAAACAACACAACAAAGATTAATACTGAAATTGTGGAGTGAAATCACAGACAAAGATCACTACTTAACAAATAAACTAATCACAGGTGGATTCAGGAATGGTGTGTCAAAAGGCCTCGTTGTTAAAAGTATTGCACAAGCATATGAACTAGATGAAAGCACCGTACTTGAGCGTCTGATGAAACCAATGGAAATCAATAAAGTATGGTTTCAAGAATTAACTCAACAAGTGTCGGAAAAAAGAACAGATCGTGGAGCCATTCCCTATCCCTTTTACCTAGCAAGTCCTGTTCAGATTGAAGACATTAAAGAAACCCCACCAGCTGATTGGAGATTGGAATATAAATGGGATGGTATTCGTGGACAATTGATAAAAAGGGACACTGGCGCTTATCTATGGAGTAGAGGAGAAGAACTAGTGAATCATGTATTTCCTGAAATAATAGAGATGGCAGAAGATCTTACTGATGGCACTGTGCTAGACGGTGAGATATTATGTTGGCAAAAAGATATAAGCAAACCGATGGCTTTTGCGTCGTTGCAACGCAGGCTTGGACGGAAGACAGTGAACAAGAAGTTATTGAAGGAGTGCCCAACAGTATTCATGGCATACGATATTTTAGAACATAAATCAACAGATATTAGAGCGTACGATCTAAGAGATAGATTAAAACTTTTGGAGTGTATACAACAAAGCTGTAATCATCCATGCTTAATGATGGACAGTGAAAAAAAGTTTGCAGAATGGGAAGAACTAACTAAAATAAGGGATCGAGCACGTCTAGAAGGTGCCGAGGGTTTAATGATTAAAAAAAACAGCTCACACTATTTATCAGGCAGAAAAAAAGGATATTGGTGGAAATATAAACATGATCCTATGACTCTTGACGCAGTTTTAGTATATGCACAAGCTGGAACGGGTAAAAGGGCAAATCTTTTTACTGACTATACATTTGCATTATGGGATGACAGTAATAAAAGTTCAAAGGATCGAAAACTAGTTACTTTTGCAAAGGCATATTCTGGACTAAACAATTCTGAGTTAATGGAATTAGATAAATGGATACGCGCTCATACAATCGAACGATATGGACCAACAAGAGTCGTTGAGCAGAAACAGATTTTTGAAATCGCCTTTGAGGGCGTTATGGAGTCAAAACGCCATAAATGCGGACTTGCAGTACGATTTCCAAGAATCCACCGATGGAGAATTGATAAACCAGTTATGGAAGCAGACTGTATCGAACAAGCGCACGCATTATTAAAGCAAGTTAAATAATGCAAATTAACTCAAAAAATATAGGTTCAAAGATGAAAGAGTCTATTGTAAGGAAATGAGTCAGATGAAAATCAATATAAGATCTGTCTATCTCAACAAAGTACATATCAAGCGCAGAGGAGCACAAAGTAAAAGCTTATACAAAAGGCAACCAATCAATCATTACCAATGAAAAAAAAATCAGGATGTGATGGAGGTCATACAACTGAAGATCTACTCAAACCGATCGAGAGTTGGTTTACACATCAAGGATGGACAGCATCTACCTTTCAAAGACAAAGCTGGCATTCCTATTTAGATGGTGCGAGCGGTCTCATCCAAGTGCCAACTGGATCGGGAAAAACCTATGCAGCAGTGATGGGTCCCATTGCAAGGATCCTGTCTGAAGAAACAAGTCCAAAAGGACTACGAGTGCTCTATCTCACTCCCTTAAGAGCTCTAAGTCGGGATTTGTCGCTAGCAATTCAGGAACCAATCCATGCGATGCAGTGGCCAATACGTCTAGGGACAAGGAATGGAGACACATCCTCAACAGAACGAGCCAAACAGCTTAAAAGTCCACCTGAAATCTTAGTTACTACACCAGAATCACTCTGTGTATTAATGAGTAATCGAAAAGCAAAAGAATTATTTGATGGATTGCATACAGTCATTCTGGATGAATGGCATGAATTAATGGGAAGCAAGCGCGGAAGCCAAACAGAATTGGCATTAAGTTGGCTGAGACATCAGCAACCTTCATTGCAAACATGGGCATTGAGCGCCACAATCGGAAATATTGAGGAAGCTACTGAGCATGCATTAGGAATCAGTACTGCAAATAAAGTAATAATAAATCATGCACCAAAAAGAAAAACAACAATTAGAAGTATAATCCCAGAATCCATTGATGGATTTCCCTGGGGTGGACATCTAGGCCTGCGCAATTACGAAGAACTCATTGCAAAGCTAGATCCGAAAATAAGTACATTACTATTTACAAATACACGGAACCAATCAGAACGATGGCACCAATGCTTACGTTATGCATGCCCGGAAATGGAGGGGTTACTAGCTCTTCACCATAGTGCAATAGATCGTTCCGAAAGAGAAGCTATTGAAGAAAATATGAAAATGGGGTTAATCCGTTGGGTGGTTTGTACAAGTTCACTAGATCTAGGAATTGACTTTCAACCTGTAGAAAAAATTGTTCAAATTGGTAGTCCTAAGAACATCGCACGATTACTACAAAGAGCTGGGCGTTCGGCTCATTCCCCTGGAGGAGAATCACAAGTACTATTTATGCCCACAAATGCATTAGAACTCCTAGAGCTAAGTGCATTAAGAAGAGGCCTAGACAATGATTTAGTAGAAAATAGAAAAACGCCTAGTAAGCCGCTTGATGTACTACTTCAACATTTAACTACATTGGCATGTGGACCAGGCTTTAATCCTGAAGAGACACTCATAGCAATCCGTAGAACAGCTTCGTTTGCTTCATTAGAAGACGAAGAATGGAAATGGTGTCTATTGTTTCTCGAAAAAGGAGGAGTCTGTTTAAATGCATATACACGCTTTCGTAAACTTGAATGGAACGCTATTGAAAAGCTGTTTTTTGTAAGTGATCAATCAATAGCCCGACTTCATCGGCTGAATATTGGGACGATCACTTCTGCACCTTCCGTGCGTGTTCGCTTTAGTCGTGGTGTCTATCTTGGACATGTTGAAGAGAGTTTCATCAGTCAATTAAAACCAAAAGATGTATTCTTCTTTGCAGGACGTCAATTAGAACTTATCAGAATGAAAGAAATGACAGCCTATGTAAAAACAACAACCAGGAAGAGTTCAAAGGTTCCAGCCTGGGCAGGAGGTCAGATGGCCTTATCTGATCTTTTGACGACTCAGCTGAGAGAAGAGGTATCACGAGCATCCAAGTTAATTCTAGATACACCAGAGTTAATGTCTTTAAGACCCTTGATCGATCGACAACTAGACTTGTCAATGATTCCTAGTGAAAATCAGTTTTTAATTGAAACATGTATTACCAAGGAAGGACAACATCTTTTCGCCTATCCATTTGAAGGACGTTTTGTTCACGAAGGACTAGGCTTTTTATGGGCATCACGCCTATCAAAGTATCAAAAAAGTACAATCACTGTATCAGTAAATGATTATGGATTTGAAATTTTAGGGCCCAAACAATATCCATTAAGCAAACTAGTTGAAGAAACTCTAGAAATTCTATTGGATGATAAAGATCTAGAGGAAGACATTGAAAATGCATTAAACTTATCAGAATTGTGTAAACGACGCTTTCGAAGTATTGCTCAGATATCAGGACTAATGATGCAAGGATTTCCAGGTAAAAACAAAAGTAGTGGACAGTTGCAAATCAGCGGATCTCTACTGTGGGATGTATTCAATAAGCATGAACCAAAGAATCTACTGCTAAGGCAATCACGATTTGAAGTACTAAATGAACAGCTTGAGTTACCTCGTTTAAAAAAAGCATTACAACGAATACGAAAAGGTGACATTATCCATAGTGAAATCGTTAGACCAGGTCCACTAGCGTTTCCACTGTTAGTTGAGCGATTACGATCTCGGCTCAGCAATGAGTCAATATTAGAAAGAGTCACAAGAATGCAAAATGAAGCGTTGCGGCATGAAAGGTAACATAATTATTGAAAACGGCAGAATAACTAGTGATTAGATAAAATAGCATACTTATTTGTATCCCAGGTCAAATTGTTTCAAGCTGCCAGTTGAAAGCTATTTAAATTTAGGAAAGGAATGCAAGCAGTGCAAAGCTTAAATACCTAGAATATATAAGTTGTAGTGATTCAATGCCAATTGAAGAAGATGTATCGGATTACCCAAGGCCACCATTGATTGAGCTAGTGAATGGGAATGTCTCGGTTCGTATTGCTGATGAAGTTATTGCTGAGGATACCCGCTACGTGCGTGTATGTGAAACCTTTCACCCACCAACGATCTATATCAATCCAAAGGCTTTTGTCCATGGCTCTCTACAACAAATCTCTGGACGTGGCTCATTTTGCGAATGGAAGGGAGTAGCTGAGTATTGGTCACTGAGCAAAGCTGATGGAACAGATTCACGATCACGTGCTGGATGGAGCTATCCAAGACCAACAGAACGTTTTTCACTCCTTAAGGATTGGATAAGTCTGTACCCCCGATTAGTTGATGCTTGCATTTTGGAAGGTGAACATGTTTCACCTCAACCTGGTTCATTTTATGGTGGGTGGATTACAAGTTGGACGATTGGGCCCTTTAAAGGCGACATAAACCACCCGGAGTTAATCTGATGAAATGCAAGGAAGAATTAACGTACTTACTTCAATCAGATCCTAAAAGTTGCTTCATTCCATCATTGATCGAGGAATTTGAATTGCTATCAAGGGTTAACCTTGAAACTGATATAACATTACTTAAGGGAGTTTGGGAATTAAAATGGAGTAGCTCAAGTCAGCCTTGGCTTAAGCAAGCTCCTTGGCTTGAAAATCTCCAGATTCTTGATCCAGTACAAAAAAAAGGGATTAATCTATTACGTTTAAGTGCTCCCATTGGCTCTGTAGTGGGGATTGCTGTTGAAGCTGAATTGTCGATCAATAGCTCCAATCAAGTTGGCGTACAGTTTAAAAGAGGCGGCTGGCTTGGTCCCTCTTTAGGCAATGGATGGAGACCAAAGCTTTTAGCTACGATTAATCAATCCTTTCCTGCTTGGCTCGATATCACAGGGTTAGATGACTCACTTCGGATTTGCCGTGGAAATGCGGGCACGTGCTTTGCGCTGCTGAAGAGAACCGATTTAGCAGTACATGACTGGATTCCTCAATCCATAGGAAAAGGGTAGAAATCGATCTAGATAATTTGTAGGTCAGCTATTTCTTAAAAGCTTTTTATCATCTACAATTATTGACAATTCAACAGGTAAAAGCACCTGCAAGCGAACAGGTAACAGTGGGGATAATCGTCAAGCGACGTACCTATTTCAATTGAGCTTTCCTCCTTCACATTAAATTTGCTTTGATCCATCTCATCGGGGAGCATGAAGGTTGTTTTGAGTGTACGCTGTAACAAGTACGGTTAAACAAGATGAGGTATCGTTCGCTTCTACTAGCAATATTTCTGGTGTTCATTTCATTGACAATATCTTCTTATACAGATGTCAATGGAGACTTTCAGCGGAAAGGGATAGAAAAGCTGGAATTAGGTAATTACAATGGAGCTATTGTTGACTTCAGTAAGGCTATCGAAATAGACCCTAATGATGCAGTCACTTATGACTATCGAGGAGTTGCAAAGGCTAAAAAAGGGGATTTTTCCGGGTCAATCATTGATTATGATAAATCTATAGAATTAGACCCATATCGAATTGATACATACGGAAATCGTGGAATTGCGAAGGCTAGATCTGGCAATCTAAATGAAGCTATTTTAGATTTTGATTCAGCAATCTCAATTGATCCAAACAATGGTAATGCATTCTTCAACCATGGAATGTCAATGGATATGACTGGAGATTTAATGACTGCTTGTCTAGACTGGAAAAGAGCTGTAGAGCTGGGCGATGACAAAGGAAAGAAGTTTGTAGAAAAAAACTGTTTGAAATCAAGCTAAAGCGCAGTATTCAAATCATAACATATTCTCCAGCAAGTCTATAAACTCTTATATCGTGATGTACTTTAGAATATTAATCAATCTCCCATAGCTCATCATAAACTGGTTTGCCAACAAGCAATATATCACAATCTATTTCATTGATTTGCACAACAAGTATTCGCCTTGGGCTTTCAAAAAATCCCTTTTTGGCTGTACTTATGGCATCAACTAAATCATCCATTGTGGCCATTGCACCATTTGCGACATCCTTCTTAGCCTCATCCCACATCAAACAAAATTCATCTACCTCATTCATATGAGACATCATCATTTGCTTCATAGCTTTTTCAGAACCGATCTGTAATGACAGTTGGCTATATTTTTTAACTAAGGGCGAAGACATTGAAATCGACACCTTTAGGTGATTCGATAGTCCTGAAATATTTATTTCTATTACCTCACAGTTTGGATTAATAATAATACAAGGAATCGCCATATCAAATAGTTCATGACTTATTAGTCTATTCCAATGATTTTCGATCTCTGACCAATTCTTCTTCAATTGAAAGAGCCTATTCCAGTGGGTAATACATGATCAAAAGCAGAGTTTTTTAAATAAGATTGGAAATATATTTTAACTAAAGAGTCATAGAAAGAGTTAGGCTTTGAAAATGAAAGTATAATACAAAGCAGGAATTAGTCAATTAATGCTTGCTGGTAATCCTTAATCGACTCTTGCAGCCCTATTTTCTTTAATCTTTCAAGGAATAGCTGACCTTTCGTGGGAAGTCCTCCTGGATGGTTTAGTTCATACCCCGTGACCTCTTCCAGTCCGATAGATGCCAATTCATAAAACGATGTACTAATTAAAAGTGTAGCAATTTCTGCATTCTGAAAATTATTGAGTGCATCAAGTTCTGAAGCCTGATCAACTAAGTCCATACGAATGGGATATTTGGCAAACTTAACCAGCATTTGAAAATCATTATTTGACTGAAGCCATGGTCGGCATACATCTTCATTAGCAAGGATTAGTTCTCCAACAGGTGGACAGAACGCGTTAGTCTCTAACTGTTTTGATACATTACTTATGCCCCTATCCTCAATGATAATTCTGAGTAATTCAGTCGAGAAGTCATTGTATGACAAACAGAAAAAACCTTCTCGTAACGATTGAATCGAGGCTTCTGTTGCTCCATCACAAAACTCAGCAATCAGGGGGTGAAGCTTATTAAGTAGCTCTTGTGCCTGAGTCGCTGTTACAGAGATCGGTTCATGAGAACTTTGATCGTTCTTATTTGCAGAACGCGAGACAAGCCATTGACTTGGTGCAGTCATGAACTCAGAGGGAACCTTGGAATATGCTCTTACTTCACTTAGAGCCGTGAGTGCCATATCGACAGACTGGTATCCAGCAGCCTTAGCCTTTAATTCCCAATCAAATTTTTCATGCAACGCCTTTTCAATGGTTAGGACTACTGATGCGAGGTCTAGTTCCATATCGCTCTCACCAAGTTGAACAGCCAAACTCCTCAACGTTACGAGCTCTGCATCGGCGATGAAAATTTGATTCTTCAGCTCATCAAGCAATGGCTTACCCAGCTTTCATATGATAGTAATAGAGGAAATAGCTTCTTGCTGGACATAAGCGTTGAAGCCTATCTTTAGCCGCCCCTAGATCCGGACGCAGCTATGCGCTTCATGATGTTGCCGCGTTCGAGACATGACTTCCTATTTAGCCATGTTCAGCAGGTATAAACACTCACGAATGAGCCCTCAAGACTGTAGTAGAATCTTCACATAACTACATACTTCTTCGTGTTAGGTTATTCAACGAACCTTTTTGCTCTGAATGCGCCTCTAGTTGTTGATACGTCAGTAGGGCATTTGGCTTTATCACAGCTCACAGCCTTAAGAGTTGCTAAAAAAGATCAAATCTAAGCTATGACTATTGATCAACGCTGTAAGAGCCAACAAATCACAGCTGACAGAATTTTTATGGATTTTAAATATACAAAACCAGGATCGACAGAACAACTAAGGGCCCTCAAGACTCTTCATACATTAGTGTGTCAATGGGTAATGTTCTTTCATGGTGATGAAAGCTATGTTAAAGAGAAAGTTTCATTAAAAGAATCTGTGTTCTCGAACACTTACTAGGCTTTCTAGGTTTTCCCTCTTTTATGTTAACCTATTAATTTACTTGCTTAATGTTTTTTCAACTGAATCACGCATTAAGCTTGTTTCTAGTCTTTCTAAGATTTTATTTTTTACTAGTTTCTAAGATTTCAAGCAATATTCATTATTGTATCATTCAGAAAATTAATTTTAAGTCATAATATCACCTATCATTTATAGTTGTCTTTCATTCTTCAAATAACTACTTAGCTTAATACTCAGGACAATAACTGCTGGTACCAAAGTGATTAGGTTAGCAAGTAAAACTGGACCATCATCTACCATCCACCCATAGATGGACCAGAACGTCACACCAGCTGTAAATAGTAGATACATTCGTAATGAGATCGATTGCGTATCTCTGCTGCGTAGCGTTTTTAGAGCTTGTGGAAAAAAGCTGACTGTTGTTAAAGTTGCAGCTATATACCCAATCAAATCAGCATTCATGAAAAACCAGGAAGTAATATACTATCCTATAGTAACAATCAAATGAAAACACAAAAACTATCTAATAATAAAAATACTAAGCAGAGAACTGAATTATACGGGAATTAATTACTGAGTGGCAACCATCTTCCTGCCATCATTGGAAGGTGGTGAAACTAATAAGAGATCTGCTCGAGACTCCCCCATTTGAACAATCAGCATCTTTCGTGGAGCTTCAATAAAACCTTTATTAGCGACATCCATTGCGTGAAGGATGTCATCAATATCACCTAAGGTATCATTTCGAGACTGCTGTTTGATTAAGGCAAGCTCTTCAAAAAACTTCTGGCTGTCGCTTTTATATGTATCCATCATCTTGCTCCTTGCAGCTTCTACTCCATACTCAACAGCGTTTTGAAGATAATCCTTCAAGAGTTGTCTCGACAGCGTTGAAGGCATTTCAATATAATCTATTAAGTCAAAAAGGGTTGTTTCAAACAAATCTCCATCCTTATCTATCAAAATACAAGGAGTCTCTAGTACAAAGGATGATTGATCTCTTAGACGTATCCAATGATTCTCAATGTCATTCCAGCTTTTAGACATAAGATTTAATTCTCCGAGAATGTAGTAATGTAGTCAATGAAAAATAGGGACTAAATGTTGAATACCTAAAAGGCTTGGTTAAGGCTGGATCCAAATTATCAAGTAGATCTATTTAATGACTATATTACAAGAATTACGGATTGGTGAATTTACTTATTCATAATAACCAATTCTGATGCAATTCCTGCGAAATATTTGATTCTCCACACATATCTCTTTTGCAATAAGAGTAGATTAACAACCAAATGACTAGTCATCTTGATAAAATAGAGGATCATAGACTATGGTCGATTATAATTCTGAGTACGATTATCAATCAATTATAGAAATCTATAAGTAGCTTTGATTTAGGGCATTCAAAGCACTAGCATAGGTATTCAGCGTCATCACAGCAGTGGTTTTTCCATACTTAATCGTATTCCTGATTATTTCATTGTTTTTCAAGCCGTTCTGGAATTTGTATCGTCTGTTAATTCATTGGTCTTTTTTGCTTATTTTATCTCCTTGGATTGTAGGGAAAGCGTTGAGTGCACGCTGGGCTGAAGACGATTATGGAAATGGACCAAGATTAATTGCTTTTCCTATAGCATTAGGAGGTTACTGGCTATTGTATGGTTCATATGTTCATCCAGAATATTCGCTATTTCCACTCTTCATTTATTATTTTGTAGCGTGGCCTGCTTTCCGTCATAGTGATGCTTGGGAAAAACTAAACAGGAAATAGAATTTTCATACTCTTGACTAGAACAGACATAGGGTGCACATTAATCCAATTTCCTTAACGTAAATGTATGGTTTGGCATTTAAATATTTTTAAATATGATAATCAGTCAGTCGTATCCCCAATATCTTTAGAAGTCATTTGTTCTGGTAACCGTAACCCTGTACTGGACTGCAGCTGCTTTAATAATGTAGCAATTGACAGACTGTTCTGCCCATCACGTTCTCCAATCAGATTGACTTCTTCAACTTCGATGGGCTGCACCGTATCGCTTAGCATCGTTAGAAGTGGTTCCAGCTTTTGCAATAGGAACAGACGCTTGGCATCGCTACCTGATCGTTTTAGTGACTCAACAAGATCACGTAATCCTTCTGCTTGAGACCTTCCTTGTTCAATAATCGTTGCAGCTTCACCTTTTGCTTCAGCCATCATTGTTTGACATTCTGATTCCGCAGGAGCGATAACATCAGCTTCTAATTGTTGTAAAACTTGCTTGATACGTTGTTCCTGTACTGGAAGCTCTGCTTCTGCACGAGCCAGCTCAGCACCAATACGTGCCTCTTCCTCAGCAACTAAGGCGTCACGCTTTGTTAGTGCGTCCTGAACGCGTTTATTTGCATTCGCTGTCGCAATTGCCAGGTCTTTATCAAGTCGACGTAGCGATGTAATACGTTCGTTTTCTGCACGCTTCACAGCAGATTGAGATTTGGCCTCTGCTTCTGCTATTCGTGAATCCCTCTTCAATTCAACTAGTTGCTTCCTACCAATTGAATCAAGATACAAAACATCATCGGAGATATTTTGAATTTGGAGAGTATCTAACACCAAACCTAGCTTTTGAAGATCGTCTTCCGCTTCCTCTAGTAGCGTTCGTGCAAAGGTTACCTTGTCCTCATTTAATTGCTCCGGAGTTAAACTAGCCATGACACCTCGAAGATTCCCTTCAAGGGTTTCTTTTGCAATATGCCGAATTTCGTCTTGCGATTTCCCAATTAAACGTTCAATGGCGTTATGAATACCTGGTTCGTCACCTGAAATTTTTATGTTTGCAACACCAGACACGTTTAAAGGAATACCACCACGTGAATAAGCGCTTTCAACTTGCAAATCAATGATCATATTGCTTAGGTCTAATCGCATCACCTCTTCGAGCAATGGGATGCGCAAAGCACTACCGCCTCGAACGGTTCGATAACCAACTGTTTGACCTGAACCAGTTGTGCGTCTAAGACCGGCAAAAATCAAAGCTTCGCTCGGTTGACAGATGTAATACAACTTTTTGAGGAGTACTATGAAGGCCCATAAGCCCGCTCCGCCTGTTAGAAGAATAGACAAAAACATTACTGATTACCTCTGTTTGAAAGGGTGTCGATCAGGTCAATACCAAAAATTTCTTTGACTTGATCAAAGAACTGTCGTACGACTACGTGATTCAGCGCTACGAGGCTGGCAAGGCTGGATGCATCGTTGCCATCCAACGTTGTGATCCTCTTCAAATGAAGACGTCCTGGGAGGCGTGTGGCGTGATCAAGCACCATTTCAATTTGCTGAAGAAGAAACACAAGCTCTGCTGTGCTGCCTGCCTCTTCCCAAACCTGAGTGAGCAGATCATTCACTAAGGCACTTGCTTTCACGTCCTCCGCCGTTGCAGCAGCCATTCCACGAGCTCTCAGCTCCTTTGCCTTTTGATTGGCTTGAGCTGGAAGGACTTGTTCAGCTTGCAGCCGTAGTCGTTCGAGCTCCGCCCTAACTTTCTGAAGTTTTTGCTCCGCTATCGCTCTAGCTTCCAGTTCCGCTGCTTCTGTTCGCTGCTCTTCAGATCGTGCCTTTTTTTCCATTAAGGCAACTTTGGTACGCACGCCGTTGTCCTTTTCAACAACGACGGTCTGGGCATCAGTCCGAACCACTTCGGCTTTTTCCTCCATTTCAGCTTCAATCCGCTCGGCTTGACCGATCGCTTCAGCTTCAGCAATCTCAGCATCACGAACGATCTGAGCCACTCTTCTGCGACTGATTGAGTTGAGATAATCAACATCGTCAGAAACGCTTTGGATCTTCAACGTGTCCAGCTGAAGTCCGAGTCGCCTCAGATCATCTCCTACATCCTTGGCAATTTGCTCAGCAAAACGTAGTCGGTCCTCATTGACCTCTTCTGGCGTGAGCTGAGCGAGAACACTACGTAAATTTCCTTCTAGGTTTTCTTGGGCAACTTGAATAATTTCACGAGGATCACGTCCCAGAAAACGTTCGATTGCGTTGTTACGAACATCAGGATCCGTACTGACCTTCACATTGGCAATGGCCTGAATATTCAGCGGTGTACCTCCATTGGAATAGGCATTTTTTACTTCAACCAAGACAGGCAGCAGCGTGACATCCATACGCCGTGCTGTCTCGAGCACTGGTTTTACAAATGTCCAGCCGCCGTTTGCAACGACGCGATATCCCTTCAAGCCCTGACTTCCCTGATTGGTACGCGATCCCGTTACCACAAGCATCTCGTTGGGTCGACATATCCGAATCATCCATCGACTTAGAAGTGTCAGTCCAACGAGACTGACGACAACAATTCCAACTCCACCTGCGATTGTGTTGTTTTGATCCCTAGACAGGAAACCAACCGATGGTGAAGGCTGCTCACTGAGCAGTCGTGAAGACATGGGCAACGAGAAGCTGATCCTGGCTTAGCTCCGTAGAAGAAGATTGTCCACAAACCTCACAACCGGTCCACGCGCAGGGTGTATTCATCACTGGCCAGCACGACCACAGCCGTACCTTCTTCAAGTCGTCCCGCGTTGCTCAGGGCTGGTCTTCGGATCAAACTGCCACGCACGCGTAATTCAACAAAACCACGTTCCACTTGGGTGATCGGCAATGTCACCAAAGCCTGTTGACCAATTAAGTCGTCATTGCGGATGAGTGTGTCTGCCTCCCGACGGCTCATGAGTCGCAACACATGAGATGCAGCCCATCCCATACCCAAACCCATTGCACTAGCGACAAACAAGGAGAGGAATCCACTGTCCTTTGGGCTAAGCAACAACATCAACAGTCCACACAAGCCGAACCCACAGAGACCAAACGACCAAAACGGAGTACTGAATAGCAGGCTTAGGTTTCCGCCCGAACCATCACCATCAAACCCTCCGCCATCGAGACCATTGCCATCGTTATCAAGGGAGAAGGCGATTAAAACTGCTCCTGCAACAAGGCAAAAGGAATAGGTCCAAATCATCGATACTCAGCCGCTGAGTGTTCATAATGGTGGTCTTGATCAATTCTGGACCCATTACTCAAATACGTCTACTACCAATGGTTGAGTTTGATCAGCATATTCATGAGACTAAGGGAACCAAATCATTGAGATCGATGTCCCCTCCTGAAGCACCAACTTTTATTTCATTGAGATTAACAGTCTAAGAAAAGTATCTTTCCTCATCTCCACTGGTGTGACACCATGAATGATCAAAATTTATCCTCCCTACAAAACTGGAATGCATTTTGGGATTATCACCTCGGAGCCTGGGATGGGCAATGGACACGTTATAAACCAAGTGGAGAGTTGTCAGAATCCTTCTTAAGTAATCGATCGTTTGAATCAGATCCTGAAAAAAAGATTATTAATCAATTTAATCAGTATTTCTATAATCATGGCGAGCATGAGGAAAAGCGTTGGACGTACAGCTTCAAAGATCACTGCAAAAAAGATGGATTCATGCATCCTGCGAGCGACTATATGCGGGGATTGTCTTTTCGCGATGGATCTGCTGCATGGCTTGTTCTTCAGGCCAAAAAAGAACAATATTTTCCAATGGAGCTTTTTCTTACCAACAAGAATGTTCGCTGCAGCGTTGGCATGCTTTATGGGGTCGATGGTGAACTTCAAAGAACAGCTTGCATTCGTGAGCGACGTAAGGATCTTGATGATTCATCGTGGTCGAATACAAGTGAGCTTGTTCCACCTTGGGAAAACAGAAACCAATGGCATGGAATCACTCAAATTATTGATACTGATTTGACTCGATCTTCGATTAATACCACGTTCGAAATGAAACCACAAACGAATGAAGAAGAATATTTTTTCCCTGATAACATTGTGTTACGATGTCCAGCAAGAATCACTCTCAACCAAAAATTTACAATTACCGGGATCTGGCTTGAATCCAAAAATCATCTGAAAACAATCAAAGCATTCTATGGGAATGATTCAAAACTAATTGATGTTCGCTTCAGTATTTACAACCATAAATAGCTTTTGCACTTCAGCATGAGTCATGCATTCATGATGAGTAACTGATAGGCTTCATTGACTTTGCGAAATGAATCGGGTGAACCGCCTAGATCTGGATGATGTTGTTTAACTAAGCGCCTATAAGACTTTTTAATAGAGTCTTGAGATGCCCCATGCTTGAGACCTAAAACTCGGTGTGCTTCGATGATTGATAACTCCGTAGATTTATTTCCTTCACCGTAGGACTGGTAGTTGCGATCTGAAGCTCGCTGATCAGACCTTGTTCTGCGACTTTTTTGTGAGCTCCTTTGTCTATTTTTTAATTCAAAGACAACCCGTTGTGGGTCTTCGTCAAGCCATTCACGAGACCTAATTCCATACAGAGCAAATGCTGCAAGTACTGCGCATCGCTTTTTTGTGACCGGCTTAAGCATGGCAGCAATTAAATCGGTACCCAGCCCAGGCATCAGCCGATCCAATCGTTGTTGAAGATTGAGATGAGGGTGAAAACTGGCCCGATTCAATGCATCGATTAGATGCTCAAGTTCGCTGAGACGAAGGGCATTCCATCCCTGCTGCTTTGCAAGAGCTTCTCCCCAACGTTCAACCTGTTCAGAAGAAACGGATGGTGCTGTGTCTCCTTGCTCTTGTCGACGCGGATTTGAGCGCTGTTGTTGTTTTGACTGGGATTGTGTCCACTGACGCTGACGGAGCACATCAAGCTGCCTTTTCAGCTGCAGAACCTGTCTACGCAGACTGTCATTTTCAGCCAAAAGGGCGTCAACGTTGCTTGTAACCGTCTGACGACGATGCGGTTCTGCCGCTGACGACCATCGCCGAGGATCAAACCCCATTAGCAGCCAAAACAACGCACGGCATGCTCAGCCATCCTGCTCAGATCACCATAGGGAGAACAGTCAGACTCTCACAGAGGTTGTTCACGTCGAGCATCTGACCAAACTGTCTGTGAAGCGACCATCCTTTCAAAACCGACGATTCAGCTGACTTGAGTCCCATCCATAAAATGAATACGATCAGCAAATCGTTCACCATTAAATAGATTTATCATTCTCCATGAATATTATTCTCCTCAAAACGCAAGACTTTCTTAGTGATTCAAATACAGCCCTCATTCGTGATTATCGATTAACGCATATCTTAAAGGTCTTAAATCCAACTATTGGACAATCATTAAAAGTAGGCCTACTGGGCGGTGATTGCGGTCATGGCATCATTGAGTCTATTGATTCACAAGTTGTACGACTTAAGGTTGTTCTAAACCAATCAGCCCCTCCAAGCCATCAATTTGACATTGTCCTTGCTTTACCACGTCCCAAGATGTTACGAAGAATTTTACGTACGATTGCAGAATATGGTGTTAAGAATTTACACTTGATCAACAGCGCAAGAGTAGAGAAGAGTTACTGGCAAAGCCCTCTTTTGCAACCAGAAAAAATTCAGGAGTCACTCGTTGCAGGCATGGAACGCTCCAAAGATACACTGATGACGAATGTACAATTTTATCCACGGTTCCGCCCTTTTGTAGAAGATCAATTACCCCATCTCTGCGGATCTCGTAGCTGCTGGATTACAGACATGGGTGCAGAAAATTCAGCAATTGATCTTAATATTGCCTCAAAACCCTCTGTCGTCATGATTGGACCTGAAGGTGGATTCGTACCCTTTGAAGTTGATCTGGCAACGGCAAGGATTGCATCCCCAATACATCTAGGCACAAGAGTTCTTAGTGTTGATACGGCAGTCACCACAGTATTAGCTCAGGCATTGCCAAGTATTTAATATCAACGATCCATCAATGATTCAAAGAAGAAAAGGAAAAAAGGCGCATGAATTAGGATGATCTTGTATTGAGGTGGATGCTGCTGCTTAGCAACATTGCGAGTAGAAAACCAAGGAATTGAACCATCACGACTGAAGGACCTGAAGGTAAATTTGTTAAGCCCGAGAAAAGGAGACCTAGCAATGCACATCCACCACCAATAGCAGAAGAAATCATCACATACACTGGAAAACTTCGACTCAATAAACGGCCAGCACAAGCGGGAATCACAACAAAGGCTGAAATGAGCAACACACCTACAGCCTTGATTGATATGGCAACCACAACAGCCAAAAGGATGACAAATGCCAAACCATGCCAACGTGTACGTACTCCCATCGCGCCCGCCAAATCCTGATTCAGTGTGAGCAATACTTGAGCCCGCATACTGAGGCCTAGATAGATCACACTTGCAACAAGAAAGGCTGCAATCACAACGATATCGAGTGGACTAATACCGAGGATGTCTCCAAACAACAACTGTTGAATACCTCCGCGGTACGTCTTCACGCGACTCAGCACCAAAATCGCTACGGCCAGTGAGCTTGAATAAACAATGTTAAGCAACGCATCGGTGGGAAGAGCACTGCGTTCAACCAACTGACTCACAAGCAGTGCAAAGAGCACGGCAAAAGGAATCAATACAAGCGTGGGATTCACGCCAAGCAGAATGCCTAGAGTGATTCCCAATAGAGATGAATGGCCTAAAGCATCGCTGAAGAACGACAGCTGACGAAGTACGGCAAAGCTGCCGAGTACTCCGCCAAGGGCACCTGTGAGCATCCCTCCAAGCAACGCCCTTTGCATGAACGGCTCAGACAGAAGGCTCCAAAATTGAGATTCAACCATGGGGCTGATGCACCATATTGAGGCCGTAAAGCTCTCCTAACCGCTCCTCACTGAGGGTTGCTTGCGGAGTGCCACTGCAGCGAAGACTCCGGTTCAGGCAAAGAACCTGATCACTGCTGCGTCGAACCATCTCTAAGTCGTGCGAGACCTGCAAAACAGTCCAACCCTCCTCACGGCGTAGGTCGAGCAATTGCTGCTGAAACTGCTCATTGGAATGAACATCAAGACCGGCTTGCGCTTCATCGAGCACGAGCAAGCGTCGTGGACGAACAAGGCAAAAGGCCAGCAGAACACGTTTCAGCTGACCACCCGACAATTCCGTCAGCAAGCGTTTGCGTAGATCACAGGTTTGAGTTCTATCCAAGGCTCTCAAGACAGCTGCTGTTCTTTGCTTACCCGACCTCCACGGCAGGCTTGGTCCTGGCATGTCAAACCCAAAGCCCACAAACTCAGCAACACTGAGCGGAATCAACCCTTGAATCACAAGGTTTTGAGGTACATAAGCGATCTGAGCCCGCACAGAACGCGGCAAACAACCATTGGCAGCTATGGGCTGACCCAGCAGCTCAACACGCCCAGAGGCATGGGGAAGCAGCCCAAGCAAAGCAGCGACA
Source organism: Synechococcus sp. SYN20 (assembly GCF_014279555.1). Classification (NCBI taxonomy): domain Bacteria; kingdom Bacillati; phylum Cyanobacteriota; class Cyanophyceae; order Synechococcales; family Synechococcaceae; genus Synechococcus; species Synechococcus sp. SYN20. The sequence continues at coordinate 1,501,887 of NZ_CP047959.1, forward strand.
AGCGTGCTCTTTCCTGCTCCATTGGGACCGACAAGGGCCGTGTCGCTTTCAGCAGGGAGAGAAAAGGAAACCCCCTCTACTGCCAAACGCCCTCGGCGTTCGACGCTTAGATCATGAACCTGGAGGATTGCCTCTTTCACACTCATCCTTAGCTTCCGAAGGACTGGATAAGGGAGACCACGTTCTTGTCCATCACCTTGAAGTAAGTATCGGGCTGTTTAGAAGCTTGTTCTGAACCTGTTTCCAGCGGATCAAACGTCACGACCTTGACACCAAGATCTAAAGCCAACGCATTAAAAGAACGGTCACCTTCCTGGGGTTCACTCAGAAGGGCCTTGAGTTGTGACTGCTGTACCTTTTTGGACACGCGTTGGAGATCCTCTGGTGTGGGGTTCATCTCGGGAACATCAACGACAAAATCCGCTTTGAGACCATAACGCTCTGCGAAATAGGGAGCAAAGTCATGGAAAGCGATGAACGTCTGACCCCGGAAAGGCTTGAGCTGGGTTGCAATCGTTGTATTCAAACCCTTCAGCTGAGAAGCGTATGCAGCCGCCCTTTTTGTGTACCCATCGGCGCAATCTGGATCAGCTTTCACAAGGCCATCACGGATATTTTCGACCTGTTGAACCGCACGGAGTGGGTCCAGCCAAATGTGAGGGTTGACCTCGCCATACTCCTGGTCCCCCTGCTTAGCTTCATCCTGATCGTCGTCTGACCTGATCACAGCCACTCCACGACTTGTATCGACAACTTGAAGCGAGTTATTGTTTGCTGAGGTAATTAATTTGTCTAGAAAGTATTCCATCCCTAGTCCATTTTTTACCAAGACCGAGGCATTACTTAGGGCTGAGATGTCGGCAGGCGTAGCCTGAAAATCGTGGGGGCCAAGATTTGGTGGAATCAATGACGTGACAGTGGCGCATTCACCGGCGACCGCTTCCGTGAACAGAGTGATAGGTAAAAACGTTGTTACAACGTTGAGTTTTGATTGATCACTATTGCGATCTGTTTTTTGTGAGTTACTACAGGAAACGAGCAACATCATAAGCAGCAATGCTCAAGGAACAGAGAAGATTGATTTAGAACGCAAGAAAGAAAACATAGAAATAAAGAAAATTTGGCTTTAGATTAAAGCAATTTAGAAGTTGAAAGTTGTTTTTATCAATCCACCAAGTTGACTAAACGTATTATCGTTTCCATCAAGATCAGTATTTTTACCCTCTGGACGGCTCAAATAAAAGAATGCAGGGGTAACACTAATGTTGTCAGTGACCTGGAATTGATACCACCATTCCCATACATAATTACCATCAGCTGGAGTTGAATCACCTTTCAGACTAGTTGCAAAAATAGGTTGGCCTACAGCCATACCTGCATTGTTGCCTTTCAGGAAGACGTCTGCCCATTCCAGACCAAGATTCCATGACTGACTGGCCGTGACATCTCCAGCATTCTTAGCGTAAACAGAGTTATAGCCATAACCTGCTGAGGCAGATGGTATCCAACCACTGTCTTGTGGTTGCCAGGAGCCGCCAATACCCCAAGCATTCATATAAGAGTTACTACCAGAAAAGTAGTTTTCTGCAGCAAATGGAGTGCCAAAACCACCGGCTAATTCAGATGGACTTTGAACACCTGACCAAATTACGGCGATGTTCCAGCTTTCTGATTCATAGGCAATTTGTATAGTTCCTGAAGCTTCGGAAAATGCAGTTCCTATACCACCAGCATTGGGGTCTGAACTTGAAACTTGAGCAGCAACATAGTTTGCAGAGACGCTGAAACCGTTGTCAGCTGACCAACTAACACCAGCTCCTGCTCCAAGGTTTTTGTTATAGGCAGCTGGAGCACCATTCAGTGTTGTCACATCCAAGATTGCATCGCTTGGATAAGCACTAGGCCATACGGCAAGCATATCTTCCTGACCAACACGGGCACCGAGAGTGAAGGTAAGTGAGTTGGCAACAGGAAATTGATAAAAAAGCTTGTCAATTCCTAAATTATTTCCACCATTTTCTTGAAATGCTGTTTCTAAAGTTGATAATGCATTAGGACTGCCTCCGAAAGCAAAATTACCGTCAAAATTACCTGTCCTTAAGACTGTAAGCAGCAAATCTTTTCCCGTGAAACTAGTTTCAAGACTTAATTGAAGGTCGTAATTGAAAGCAGTAGCGCCAAAATCTCTATTGGCTGCATCTGCTTTTGATTTGGTTCCAGAAAAGTTATTGGCACCAACAACAAACGTTGCTAATCCAGAAAGCTTGGTGGTGGTGGAGAACTGAGTGGCTTCCAGTTCGCCAACGCGGGCTTCAAGTCCGTCAACACGGCCCTTGAGGATGGCGAGTTCATTTTCGAACTCTTTCATCAGGCGCTTGAGCTCGTCGGTCACTTCAGTGACGCGGTCGAGACAAGCGTTCAAAAGAGCAGCCGCTTCAAAGCGGGTCATTGCACGGTTGCCGCGGTAGGTGCCGTTGGGGTAACCAGCCACACAGCCGTAGCGCTCGATCAGGTTGCTCAGTGCCTGATAAGCCCAGTCGGTTGGGTAAACGTCTGAAAACTGAGTGATGCTGGTGACTTGTTCGAGGCTGCTGGCAACAGAGTGCACCGTGTTTTCGGGCATATCATTGATACTGAGATCAATAACACTGGATGCTTTGCTCTTCAGATTAGCTGTCGAAAAGACAATACTCAAAGTTGCAGGCACAATGAATATTTTACGAATTAAATTCATGGCTATTTTAATGTTTGTATAATAAGTCCTCTTTTTCATCAAGAAGGAAGAGGTCGTGAATGTTTTTCTCTATTGATCAGCGTATTAGTCGATCAGTACGACCCAGGCAAAGGCAATTCCGATACCCATCCAGATCCCAGCACCGAGACGACGCCCTTGCTCTCCAAGGTGAGTGATCACGGTTTGCGATAAAGAGCAGACAAGGGCTAATAAAACACCTTGTCCTATAAGCAAACCTAAGAAGTAGGTGATGAGAGGAGTGGGCTCCGCTCCGACAATAGTGCTGCCAAGCAAAAAGCCATGCAGACCAAAGAGCGGCAAAAGCCAGGCAGCTGGAGCGATTGAAAGCGCAATCAGGCCCTCAACCACAAGGCTTAACGACACGAGGGCTTCAGCCCAGGGTGCAACTACATCAGGTAAGGGGATGAACTGAGAAATCAGGCTTCCACCTAAGCCGATGGCCAGCAATGGAATAATCCAGGCGCTCGGACGTTTAAGACCAATGAATGCGATGGCCAGCAAAAAGAGAAAATGGTCTGGCCCAAGAAGTGGGTGGCCAATGCCACTCACAAGACCCGACCATCCGGTGAGCTGGGTGCTGTCACCCATGCCAAACGGGTGGTGAGCAAAAGCTGGACTTCCCAGCAAAAGGAGAGGAATAATTCCTAGGGCAGCCGTTTTGAACGGCCCCAAGAAGGCCTGTTTCGAAAGAGTCAATTGTCGATCCTCGTCGGTTGTAGATCTGGCGGGCGTTCTGACTGACGTCTCCCGAAGAGACGCTTCACAGCTGCGGGACAGCGACGGAATCACACCGTTGTTTCCCCGTTTCCTTCTCAGGCTGACCCCTGAGAAACCAGTAGAGGAACTTTAGCTCAGTTCTTACAAAATGAGAATCATTTTCATATTCTCGTTCCTCGGCATTTCGTCCCAGTCAGGCACTACGGATGCAGCCGATTGATATTGAGAGGCAACATCCACCCAGAGCATTAGCGATTGACTAAGGAGGAAGACCTTGCCATGATTCGCTGCCGTTGCCGGATCGAACATCGCACCTCCTAGTCATCCACGACCGCCTGTTCAATCCATTGATTGCACTTGAAACGCTGCGGCCCTGATGCTCGGGGCACAAAGAGCAATCACGTTGAATGAACTTCCATCAAAAGGCAACATCTAAATCAACCGACCACAGCTCTTACAAATGCATTAACCATGTTAATTGTGCAAACTAATTGATTAGGATTGAGTCAACATCGACCTCTTTCAACATTATATACACAACAAGCCTTTAATCAAACCATGAACTATGCCTGGCTTATTCATTTCTCGAAACGAAAGCAGCTATAGTTGAATGAATAAACACAATCCTTTTGAAGGATCATGAAGACGAAACCAATGACAAGAGTTAACCTCTAATCAGTTTCAACACTGAACCTCTAAACACTTCATGCAACATCATGAAAAAGGCATATGAACATTGACGAGTTCCAGCGAGATCTGTCCAAGCGGATTGGAAAGCGAGTCACCGAAATCTTGACAAGTGATGGCAAGGCCGTAAAGGATTTAACCGATCTCTTTCAACCATCACCAGCCGGTTTTGCTGGACAACTCATTGATGTTGATGGATCTCGGCACTCTTGGGTGTTGTGGCAAGAGGCAGGTGAAATGTGGAACTTTCAATCAACATTCATCTCATAATCATTGATGTCAGTATTTGGTTTAATGACTGAAAGCAAAAGGAAAAGCCTTAAAGATGTGCTGATCCTGCTCAAAGTGGCGGCTGGATTTTGTCTTTGCATCCCACTTAGCGCTTTGCCTAGTGGTGCTGAGACCCCATTAACGTGCAGCGGCCTTGACCTTGTGTCATTAAATAGGGTTTCACCAAGACCACTGTTTGAAATTCGCTATGCCAGTTCTAATAATTTTCTAGGACAAACCCTTTATCCCAAGGTTGATCCACAATTACGATGTCCCGTGGCCTTGGCACTACAAAACGTCCAACAAGATCTTGCCAAGGAAGGACTTGGATTAAAAATTTGGGATGCTCATCGTCCACTTGCTGTTCAGCAGCTGATGTGGGATGCAATCCAAGACCCTCGCTACGTTTCAGATCCCTCAGTCAATGCTGGACGTCATACCCGAGGCGCTTCAGTGGATGTAACACTCATCAATCAGCAGGGGAATCCGTTGCGAATGCCAACGGATTACGACGATTTTTCGAAGTCCGCCCATGTGGATGCTGATGGCGTCGCTGACCGCGCCGCCAATGCTCAAAAACTACGCAGGGCAATGGAGCGCAGAGGATTTCGTTCCTTTGCCACTGAATGGTGGCATTTCGACTGGCACAACTGGAAATCCCTTCCGGTCATCGCACCCTCATGATTCCGAACCAAACTGTTGTCTGATTCAGAGGGCTCTTTGTCCACCTTTCTTGTTACAGGCGCAAACAGGGGCATCGGTCTTGAATTCTGCCGTCAGTTACAGGCTCGTCATGACCAGGTGATTGCTGTATGTCGCCAAGCGTCTCCAGAGCTTGAGGCCATCGGTGTGGAGATTCAGTCCGGCATCGAACTGAGCAGTGAAGCCTCTATCTCCGCCTTAGTTCAGAACTTACGGAGTCGGTCGTTGGATAGCGTCATCCTCAATGCTGGGATTTTGCAATCCATGGATCTCGAGACCCTTGATAGCGAAGGGATCAAACGTCAATTTGAAGTGAATGCCCTAGCCCCGTTGTTGTTGGCGCAATCGCTAGTGGAACTGATGCCAAGAGGCGCAAAGCTGGCCCTGATCACTAGTCGAATGGGCTCGATTGATGACAACACATCAGGTGGCTCTTATGGATATCGGATGTCAAAAGTAGCGCTGAATATGGCTGGTCGATCACTATCGATCGATCTGAAGCCACGCGGAATTGCGGTAGCCATCCTCCACCCAGGGCTTGTCAGTACGCGCATGATCAACTTCAATCCAAAAGGAATCAGCCCAGAAAAAGCGGTGATAGGGCTCCTGGCACGAATTGATGAGCTAGAACTCGATGCCAGCGGGACCTTTTGGCATTCCAGCGGACAACAGCTTCCCTGGTGAATTAATACTTCAACGTGATGAATCAATTCTCAACAGCTGATTTAAATCCGAAAATTGAAATCCTTAATTTTATCAATGGAGTAAATATGTTGAACTCTTCATTACCGTTAGCAGGGTTCATGTTGCTGTTTCGGAGACGATTACAAATTATCTAAAAAATACTCCTACATATGTAAGCCTAGATATACATTATGGATATTTCCAGTGAAATAAGAAAGTACTAAGAACTTGGATGCATGTAGAGCTATTTCAACCTAGCTCTACAACTTAGACGATCAACTACAAAACAACTGCCTAAACAGGAGTAGGAAGGAGCATGGAAGGTGAGCTCAGCCTGAATCCCTCTAACTTAATTTTTTCATTACTCACTTTGGCATTCATCGCCCGAGCTCCTGGGCTATTTTCATTGGCCCAAATCACAGGAGGCAATCCATCAATATCACATATTTCATTTGACAATTCGCGCCTACTGAGCTGCATATCGTCAACAAGGTTGTAAGTTCCCACAAGCTGATTATTAAAAGCAAAACTCACACCGTTGGTGATGTCGAAAATGCCACTCCAAGCAGGAACATCACTACCATTTTTTGGTATCTGTTCACCAGCTGCCTGTTTAATCATCGAAACCATATCCCTACCGGGGCCATAAATACCTCCTAAACGCATCACGCAGATTTTTGTATCAGGACGATCAATGGTGAGCAATACATTTTCTGCTTCCACCAACATCGCATTGACAGGGTTTGCAGAGTCGACAGATGAATCTTCAGTTACCATCTCGCCACGATGATCTCCATACACACCAGCAGAGCTGATGTAGGTCACATGGAGAGGCTGGATGGACTGACGACAGCGCAAAGCGCGGGCAAGGTTTCGAATCCCGCTAGAAAAAACCGATTGATATCCATCACCATTTTGCGTAGGTGCCACGCTGATCAGCAAACCCTGCTGCTCTTCAAGGAATGAAAAATCGCAGTTTGGGTCAGCGAGATCAAGGCTGATCGGTTCATTGACAACGTTGCGCAACTCCGCAAACCGTTGAGAGGTGCGGGTTGTACCAATGACGTAATGGCCTTGACTTTTCATGTTTGCCGCCACGAAGCTACCGACGTAGCCACAGCCAATAACGGAGTAGGAACACATCTGGCAACGATTGAGTCAACCCATTTTTACAAGTCTTTACCCGTCAAGCGTGAGTCGATCGATACCGTATCGATGACGAGTGAGGCATGTACAGGTGCTTCAGCAAGAATCGATCCGCGCTGGTTGATTCCCATAACCTCAGGCAAAGCACTTCCATCGGACGATTCTTAGCGGTCTTAGGACACCAACGCCTCAATCCCGAGAAGCCAAAAGCCCAACTCAAAAGCGTCTCCGGGCCATATTCTTCCTAGCTTGTCCAAACAAAAAATGGGCGATCGATGATCTGGGGTACAGCTCTCAATAACCGAGATCGTCAACCGGAAGTCATGGATCAGCCTGGCCTCGATCCAAAAGAGCATGCAAAAGCACTCATGGGCTTACGACGCATCAATGCGATCAGCCGTTGTTCTGCCGCTCTATTTCGTGCTATCGAGGCCCTTGCGATCACGCAACCAGAACAACCACTTCGCATTTTAGAGCTTGCCTGTGGAGGAGGTGATACAGCTATCGACCTTGCCCTGATGGCTCAACGAAAGGGGTTGGCAATCGAAATTCATGCCTGTGATCTAAACCCTGAGGCCGTTGAGATTTCACGCTCGAATGCGAAGAGGAGAAAAGCAGACATCACTGTCTTTACTGCCGATGCATTAACAAAACCCAAAGACCACAGCACCTTTGACGTGGTGTATTGCACGCTATTTGCACATCATTTGGATGAGGTTGACGTGGTTCGTCTTTTAGAAGTGATGGCATTGCGATCTCGGAAACTCGTGCTCGTGGATGATTTAATTCGTAGCCGGATTGGCTTTGCACTGGCCTGGATGGGAACCCGTCTCTTAAGCCGTTCCTGGGTGGTTCATACCGATGGTCCTCTCTCTGTACGCGGCGCCTTTCAACCCGATGAAATGATGAGCATTGCCAAGCAAGCAGGCATGAAAAATGCACAGATCAAATGCTCATGGCCAGAGCGATACCTGTTGACCTGGGCCCATTCCTGAGATGGACGTGTTGTGGGATGTCCTGATCATTGGAGCTGGACCAGCTGGTGGTCTTGCTGCTCTGGATTGTGCAAAGCAAGGATTGCGCGTCATGCTTGTTGAGCAACGTTCGTTTCCCCGCTGGAAAGTCTGTGGATGCTGTTTTAACAACCAAGCTCAAGCGATTTTGAGTTCTAGAGGTGAAACCACCTTGTTTGCAGATTGCGGCGGACAAAGACTGGACAGCTTGCGTCTTGGACTGCGCGGTCGTGAAGCATCGTTGGCATTACCGAATGGCTATGTCCTTTCTCGAGAACTATTCGATCAAGCCCTGATCAACGCAGCAATCAAAGCTGGAGCGTCAGCTCGCTTTCAGATGACTGCGCAAGTGGAAGAGGCGCGCCCGAACTACAGATGTGTGCGCCTTAAAGATCATCAAAGTGGGACTACTAGCCATGTCAACGCGCGCGTTGTGCTGGTCGCCGCAGGCCTATCTCAGCGTTGTCTTCCCCAAAACGAAGCAGGGCAAAGCAGGATTCGCAAGCAATCCAGACACGGTGCCGGATGCGTCGTGGATGATGACACCGATCACTACCCCAGTGGAGCCATTCACATGGCCATTGGAAATCAGGGCTATGTGGGATTGGTTCGCAGGGAAGACGGATTGCTGAATCTTGCGGGGGCCTTTGATCGAGATGCACTCTCCCAAGGTCAAGGCGCCGTGGATGCAGCACAAAATGTTTTGAATCAGGCAGGATTTCCAGTGCCACCGGCACTCCAACAAGGGCAACGCTGGCAACTCACTCCTGCTCTCAGCCGCACTTCCAATGTGGTGGCAGGGGATCGCTTTCTTGTGATGGGCGATGCCGCGGGATATGTCGAGCCTTTCACTGGTGAAGGGATGGCCTGGGCCTTAACGGCAGGTGCTGCTGCAGCACCATTCGTACTGGAAGGCCTGGAACGGTGGACTGAAGACTTGGAAATGCGCTGGAAGGCAACGCTTCAGGTGCATATCGGCAGGAGACAAACAGTCTGTAGAGCCTTGTCCTCAGTCTTAAAACGTCCGGCCTCCACAACAGTTTTATTTGAACTTGTGAAACGTTGGCCCTCTATAGCTGAATCAATCGTCTCCAGCCTGAACGAAGAAAAGCTGCCATCGCCCAAAGGTGAGCCATGCCATTAATGTTTCGTGGTCTAGGAACCGCAGTACCCGATCAGAGCGTCAATCAAACAGAGTCCACAACACTGTCTGAATGGGTGAGTGCAGATCGTCCCGAACGCGCCTCGCTCGTACGCCGCATTCAGAGACGCTCGCAAGTCCAAACCAGAGGCAGTGTTTTATTAACTGGCGATGCAACCCAGACGATCCATCAACGTTTGCCGTTTTATGGGGTTAATAGCCCAAGGACAGCAGAACGAATGGAAGCGTATCGCCTAAACGCTTCCTTGATGGCACTCAAAGCATGCAAACGTGCACTCGCAGATTCACAACTCTCTGCTGGTGTAATTACACATCTAATCACGATCAGCTGTACAGGGTTTCATGCTCCTGGCGTTGATTTTGATCTCATCGATCAACTTCAGTTGTCTCCCAATGTCCAACGCACACATATTGGATTTATGGGGTGTCATGCGGCATTGAATGGTTTACGCGTTGCCCGCGCCTTTGTAGAAGCTGATCCAAAAGCTGTTGTTCTCCTATGCGCTGTGGAATTGTGCAGTGTTCATTTGCAATACGGCTGGAATCCTGAACATGTCGTGGCCAATACTTTATTTGCAGATGGTGCTGCTGCTTTGGTCGCTACTCATGCTGAGACATCCAACCCGAAATCAACGTCAGGAAAGGTAACCCTGCAGGCCTCTGGATCCACAGTGATTCCAAAGACCCATGATTTAATGCATTGGCAAATTGGCGATCACGGATTCTCCATGGGCTTATCCCCCAAAGTGCCCGAAGCGATTTCCACGTCATTGCAACCATGGCTTAACGAGTGGCTTCATTCCAGTGGAACGGATCTCAACAGCATCCAACATTGGGCCATTCACCCTGGAGGGCCAAGGATTCTTCAAGCATGTGCTGATTCATTGTCACTTAGTGACGATCAACTTGCTAGCTCAAGAGAGATTCTGAGTCAGCATGGAAATATGTCGTCAGCAACAATATTGTTTGTTCTTGACCAGATGCGACAACACGATTGTCATGGACCATGCGTTGCGCTTGCGTTTGGTCCAGGCTTATGCGCGGAAGTTGCATTGATCACCCTATAAAATCATTAGAAGGATCTGCATAGTCACACCTTTTAATGATCACGATTCCAGCGTAAGGCTACAGCTTATTATCATTGGCGTGTTGTTGAGCAGATAGAGATGAAACGGTTTTATGTAGGAGTTGTGATGGCGCTATTTTTTGCCATCCTGCCTCTTTCGGTGGAGGCACAGCAAACAGCAGTTGCTGTGGAGTCATCACTGAATTCTGAGTCTCTTCCTGACATTGCCATTTATCGCTCTGAGAGCTGTGGGTGCTGCACAAAATGGGGAGAACACGTAGAAACAGCAGGCTTCAGGATCCAAGACAAAGTGGTCGAGAATATGGAGACTTTCAAACAAGCTAATGGCATTACCCCGGAGTTGTCGTCTTGCCACACAGCGGTTGTTGATGGCTATGTCGTAGAGGGCCACGTTCCGGCAGCATCCATCAAAAAAATGTTGCAGGAGCGACCAGATATTAGAGGCCTAGCAGCACCTGGAATGCCCATGGGATCTCCAGGAATGGAAACAGCAGGTGTTCAAGCTGAAGGTTTTGATGTGCTTGCCATTGCACACGACGGCACAACCACTGTCTTTGATCAGATTAGACCTAAATAAGGTTTTTACTACAAAGACTGGCTTAGCCTAGCTCGTGTCACTGGGATACACTATATTCATAATGCTTTTACGATTCAAAATTCTTTAACTCTAACCATCATGGATCAATGGATAGTGCACTAGCTAGAACTACACGCGCCATGTAGAGATTTGAAAGCATCATTTAAACGAGAATTGTTATTACCTAACTCAATAAACCAAGAGCTTGCGCATGATGCTCAAGGTGGCGATCAATCACGCTGGCTATAAAAAAGTAGCTGTGGTCGTACCCCTCATGAATGAATAACGCCATTGGTTGATGGTGATTTTCAGCGGCAAGACTCAAATCATCTGGACGCAGCTGTTCTTGCAAGAAGGGATCGGCTGAACCCAGATCCACCAACAGCTGATCCTCGCGGTGATAACCGTCTTCTAACAAAGCAACGGCATCCCACTGTCGCCATCGCAGTTGAGCTTCAGGAGTGGTGCCAAAGAAGTAACCAAAGGCTTTTTGGCCCCAGGGACATTGGCTAGGATGGGAGATCGGAGCCACGGCCGACACCGATCGATAGCGGTCTGGATGACGCAAACCGAGAACCAAGGCACCATGACCGCCCATCGAATGGCCGGATAATCCAAGACGCTGAACATCAAGAGGCAATGCAGAGCAAAGCCGTGATGGCAATTCTTCCAGCACAAAGCTATGCATCCGGTAGTGCCTAGACCAGGGCTCCTGCTCAGCATCAACGTAAAAGCCTGCGCCAAAGCCAAAATCCCATTGACCTGCGGGATCTGTGGGGACGTGGTCGCCTCTTGGGCTGGTATCTGGAGTAATCAGAGCTAGTCCAAGTTCTGCAGCACGCCGTTGGGCTCCCGCTTTCTGAACAAAATTCTCGTCACTACAGGTAAGGCCAGATAGCCAAATCAATGCAGGCACAGGTTGCGCAGGAGTGGCGAGAGCACTCGGGGGCATAAACACTCCTACGGTGCTGCTGCCTTTCAACTGTTCAGATTCGATGCGGTAGCGGCGTTGTTCACCGTTAAAGCAACGATGACTACTGATCAATTCCATTCCTCAACAGCCTCCTTAAAAGTGCACAACCGTGCGAATGCTTTCGCCGGCATGCATCAACGCGAAAGCCCGGTTGATGTCCTTCAATTCAATCGTGTGCGTGATGAAGCGATCAAGCGGAATCTCCCCCGCTTGATAGCGCTCTACGTAGCCCGGCAATTGGCTGCGTCCGCGCACTCCCCCAAAAGCAGACCCTCTCCACACTCTGCCTGTGACCAGTTGAAACGGTCGGGTGCTGATCTCTTGTCCAGCTCCCGCAACACCAATGATGGTGGATTCACCCCACCCTTTATGGCATGACTCAAGAGCGGCACGCATGACATCCACATTGCCAATGCACTCAAAGGAGTAGTCGACTCCTCCATCGGTGAGGTCAATCAGCACCTCTTGGATGGGAGCTGCATGATCGCGAGGATTGATACATTCCGTGGCCCCCAGTTGTTGGGCGATGGCGAACTTCGCAGGGTTCAGGTCGATCCCAATAATCCGCTCGGCTCCAGCCTGGACCGCACCAATAATCACCGCTAATCCAATGCCACCAAGGCCAAAGACGGCCACGCTGCTGCCAGGTTCCACCTTGGCGGTGTTGTGGACGGCTCCAATTCCCGTCGTCACACCACAGCCAAGCAAGCAAACCTTGTCCAACGGCGCATCAGAGTTGATTTTGGCAACTGCAATCTCAGGCAGAACGGTGTACTCGGAAAATGTCGACGTACCCATGTAGTGATGAATCATCAAATCATCACGAGAAAAACGACTACTGCCATCAGGCATCACCCCCTTTCCCTGGGTCGAACGAATCGCCTGGCATAGGTTCGTCTTACCGGACAGACAAAAGCGACATCGCCCACATTCAGGTGTGTACAAAGGGATCACATGGTCGCCGACCGCCACTGAGGTCACGCCTTCGCCAATCTCCTCCACAACAGCTCCGCCTTCATGCCCCAAAACGGCAGGGAATAAACCCTCAGGATCTGAGCCAGACAGGGTGTAAGCATCGGTATGACAAACCCCTGTCGCCACAACACGAAGGAGGACTTCTCCAGCACGGGGTGGAGCGACATCGATCTCGGTGACATCCAAGGGCTCGCCTGGAGCCCAAGCGACCGCAGCTCTGGAGCGAATCATGAGCGAGGGAGAATCGAGTCTTTGTGCATCATCGCTCTGAGGAACAGCAAAACAGTCGAGAGCTTGCGATTCGGAACAGATGCTGAAAAACTCTTAAGCTCATCTCCAGCTTCACTCAACTGACGCTGATGCCAAAGCCCATGGATCAAACGTTGTTATACGTATGGATCAAGGCCCAAATCTTAGGCAGAAGCATTAGACGAACGGATCAAGTTCCTCTCTCTATTAAACATAAACAAGCCGAATGAAAACGCAAAAGAGATGCCAAAAGTGGCAACAAAGTAAAGATACCAATACTTCATTTTCAGTCTCAATGCCTCGGCAATGATGAATGCAAAAGCAGCAATCAAAACAAGAGTCAAATCAGCAGCAATAAAACCGGCGGAAGCGTTAGTCCAGACGCCCTGAGAAAATAGGTCGACAATCTCCAGCGGATCAGTCAGGCCTAGAGATTCAGTTTCTTGGATAAACTGATAGATGCAATACCAAGGCCAGACAATCCCTCCGAAGGCTGTGGCGGCATAAATGGTCAGGCGCAGCTTTGCCATAACGAAAAAGAGGTAAACCCTAATATCTCACACGAAAAGCAGGGCATAAGTACAAACGCTACAGAATGGCCTAGCAATAATCCAACAACCATTCAGGACTTTCAGCATTGAGATCCGTTTGTGAATATCAATCAAAATCCAGACAATTCCGAGAAGCAAAAACGAAGTTAGAGATACTTAAAAAATTGCTACCTAGCATCCATTAAAAGCACTTTTAGAAATCCCGAAAACAAAAAGGAATATGGTGAATCGACACTCAACCAAAGGTGGAATCCCTGGGAACCGGTACAACATTGAATCGGTAGGAATCTCTAGGGATTCGAATAGGAACAAGTGTGTATGGAATCGACTCAGCCTGGTCTGAATCAGCCTCCCAATGCTGAATCGTTTGCATCCAATGCACCAAAAAAACTCTCACACTGAGCTCAGCCAATGGCAAGCCAGGACAACCATGTTTACCAATCCCTCCTGGGAACCAACCTTCCTTGGGGAGCCGAAGGGCACTCCCTGCAAAAGGGCATCCAGTCCCTTGTTTGAGGTTGCTGTTGAAATCAAAGTCACTCATCCACCGTTCAGGCGCAAACGACTGAGGCTCTGGAAACAATGCAGACATTGCGTTTCCGATTCGCGGGTCAGCCGTCACAACGGTTCCCGCTGGGATGCGGTATCCAGAAACCTCAATGTCTTCAGAGGTAATCCGGAAACCGCCTCCAGCCGGGGGTAGTAATCGAAGTGATTCACGCAGTACACCTTGTACGAAGGGAAGGTCCCATGCAGCGAGATGAGCTGGTGTATCTGGAGACTCCAGATTGTGATTCCTTGCCTCCTCGAGGACCTGATCTCTCACATCAAGACGATGTTTGGTTTGGATTAAACAACTAGCCATCAAGGAGGCAACTTCGATATAGGCCCCCCACACCATCAAAACGGTGGCGGTCGCAATGCGTTCATCACTCCACGGCTGTCCATGTTCATCGAGATTGTCAGTAAAAATCCGGAAGCAAGCTCCATCCAATTCGCCGCGTCGATATTTGCCCAAGCGCACTTGCATGCTCTGCTGAAGCGCAGCTAGTGCCTTCTCTCCCTTCCGAAACGAAGGAAGCTGCTTGCTAAGACTCAGAAGTGCATCGTTGTAAGAGATAAAAGCTTCGATCTCATCCTTCGTTAACGATTCACCAGCAAAGAGTTCTGAATAGAGATTGAGACAAAGATGCTTCGCATCGAGCGCGATACACGTACTCCCGTGTTGAGCAATGCTTGATGTGAACTGCACCATGCAGCGATTGATCAGTGGTAAGTAAGACTCAAGATTGGTTGGACTGAAGAGAGCGGAATAGCCACGTCGCGTGGACCGATGTTTCTCACCAGCCTGATTTAAAGCACCGTCTGCTGTGTGTAAGGCGGTAAAGGCGGCTGGTAACGCGCTTTCACTAATGCTGCGCTCAAGGCGGATGAACTGCTCAACCGCATCTGGACCACCAACAACAGCCGTAGGACGAAAAAAGAGGGTTGTGCCGAAAACTGGTCCAAACTGTTGGTGGCGTTCTGCGATGAAACCGTCAGGATCCCGCAGGTAAGCGATGGATTCGCGCAACCCCATGAGCGGACCCGTTCTGCAAGGAAGAGGACGCAAGCTATTGGTGGTGCTCATTGGCGTCAATGACTGACCAGAGAATCATCAGTAGCAGATCATTAGGAGCTGGGTGAGCTGAGGGATGGGTCCAGCATCAACTTGATCGGAGCTGTGAGCGCCTGAAAGTTGTGATCGGTGAGGTTGGTATCGCCCAACTCCAGGTTGTAAAACAGGGCAGAGGGCTCGTGAAAAAAGGGCCCAGCATGCCAGGTGCCCTGATGGAGCTTCACAGCTTCGCCCGGGTGGACGTAAACCAATTGCACAGATGCAGCACAAAGCTCCTCGGGAAGCAGCTCTGGAGCAGCGACAGCCAACCACCAAGGCTGGGCGTCAGCAGAACCTAAACACTGCGTAGCCCGCTGATGGCGGGTCATGCTTGCCAGAACCGCCGGCCGATGGCGAAGGCGCATCACGTAGTAGCGCAGGTCAGCTCCCTCAAATTTGAGATGGGCATCAACGTCGCTATGGGGCGTCATGTCATCCACGGGAATAATCGCAGTGCCAAACCGCTCAAACCTGCAGTTCTGCAAGGGAAAGGAGGTCAGTGTCGCTGCAGTCATGACGCAATGATCTCTTGGTATCAGCTCTAGCTCATCGCGTCACGATGTTGATGCTTACGATCCGCCAACTGAAAAGAGCTGTAGTCAGCTCAACAGAAGAAAAACAAAAAATTAACTGATCAAAAAATCTAATAGAGCCTTGCGAAAAGGCTGTTCACGAGGAGAGATCTGATCTGTCATGAAACAGAAACTTTTGCAAGCTTTTTAGAAGTGACACTACATAAATTGCCCATAAGAAACCTCGTGTGGGCCACAAGATCCAAGGCGTGATCGCAAAGTCGGCAGCTCTAAAGGATTTGTCAGACATTCCGAATAAAATAATTCCGAAATATCAGGGCAATACCGGTGTTGATGCATTAAGAATGAGAGATCTGATCGGTTCCAAGTGACCACAAAGCAAGAAGCCCATACCATTATCAAGGGTTGCCTTGAGACCAACACTGCGTGGGTAGAAACCTTTAATGAACTTGGTTGCGTGCTGGCATTCGACCTCGACCCGATGCTTGAAGGGACCGTCACGGTGGATTTCATCGTTAAAGATCTCTGGGACAAAGGAATAAGAGCCACTCAAGACGAAGTTGTTAAAAGTATTTGCAGCTATGCTATAGAAAATAATTACGTATGGTCCATAGAAACTATTTTTGATAACTACGACTACACAGCCAAAACCCTAGAAAACCTTGGCGAAGACAGCAAAGCATTATTGACTGATATGGCTGATGATTCAGGCAATGAAGCTTTTAAATCAATGGCAAAAGCTGGACAATAGATAACAAGCTGAGAACAATAAAACCAGCTTTGATTAGATTTAAGACATATTAACAGTAGCGCTGGTTGAGTTAATTCAAGTGGTGAGGTGCAATTAGAAAGCACTTTACAGCACTTAAGCCTTACGAATACTTTTATCAATAACATTCAGCATAGACTTGCAATCTAGGCTTGCAATAAGTTATCCCATTAATCCATTCAGCTAGATTAAAAATAGCGATGCCTTTTGTAGTGCATGAGGAGCATAAATCATTTCACTAGAAATGAAACCATGAACTGTGAGCTGTCACTCAATGCTTGGAAGTCATAGAATGAAGAGCCACACGGTTGATCTTTCCCACAGAATTAAGAGGAAGAGAGGGAAGTATCTGCAGAACTTCTGGAGCCTTATACCCAACCCGCTCACGGGCAAAAGAAATCAGTTCTGGAACTGTGGGCAGATCAAATCCAGATTTAAAGGACACATAAGCGTGGACGTTTTGTCCATGCACGGCATCTTCAATCCCAATCACGCCTGCCTGGTCTACGGCGGGATGTTCCATCAAGGCTTCTTCTACATCTTGGGGACAAATATTGGATCCATCGTGAACGATGATTTGTTTACGACGTCCGCAGAACCAGAGATAGCCATCATCATCGAGACGCATGGCGTCTCCGGTATTGAGCCAACCCTTCTGAATGGTTTCAGCGGTAGCGGCAGGATTATTCCAATATCCGACGGTCAAAGTAGGTGACTTAACCCAGAGCAAACCCTCCTCACCAAAACTCAGCTCTCGTCCATCGGATGAGCGGATGCAGCCTTCAAAACCAGGGCACATTTTGCCAACAGAACCAATCCGATTTTCACCATCAATCGGGGAGAGGCTTGCAAAGCCAATCTCACTCATGCCGTAACACTCGTCAATCCGCTGTCCAGTGGCCTGTTCAAACTCCACATGCAACTGATGGTTGACCTTGTCACCACCACTGACGCAAAGCCGAACCGATGCAAAGTCGCTGCGTTGTAGGCGTTCATCGCGCACAAGACTGAACAACGTGACAGGTAAGGCCATCACAACCTGAGGATGATGCTCCCGAAGCAAGATTTCGAGGCAGCTACAACTGAGATTGTTAGGCACCAGAACAGAGGCACCACGGCACAACGCCGATAAAGCAAACGTCGATGAAGCGATATGGGATAAAGAACTACCAGCGAGAAATTGCTCACCAGGCCTTAAGCCGGTGACATCAAGAACAGAAGAAAACATCCAGCCCAAGCTTTGCCGTGTATGGGTGACACCCTTCGGCTTTCCTGTACTTCCTGACGTGAAAAATAGAAAGCAAGGCTGATCAGGATCATGCTCAGTTTGCGATAAGGCAAGCTCCCCAAAGTCTTGGCTTAGCTCAGAGATAAATCCATCGTCATTAACCGCAATGCATCCAAGATCGCAGGCCGTTGGAACATTGCTGGCATCAACATCAGTCTGACGTTCGCAGTGATGGATCAGACATCGAGCACCACTCACATCAAGAGCGTGGTTGATTTCGGGAACGGTATAGCGATAGTTCAGTGGCGTTAAAACAAGTCCACAGCGCAAGCCGGCTAAATAATGAATCAACAAC
This sequence comes from Synechococcus sp. SYN20, assembly GCF_014279555.1. Taxonomy (NCBI): domain Bacteria; kingdom Bacillati; phylum Cyanobacteriota; class Cyanophyceae; order Synechococcales; family Synechococcaceae; genus Synechococcus; species Synechococcus sp. SYN20. The sequence continues at coordinate 1,519,977 of NZ_CP047959.1, forward strand.
TCCAAACTATTAGGCATCAGTGAAGCAATGCGGTCACCAGAGCGAAGTCCAATGCTCCAATAATGCTTGGCTAGAGCATGACAAGACTGCTCAAGTTCAGCCCAGCTCATGCTGCGGTTTAGATCATGCAGAGCCACTGCCTCTGGATCCCGGCTCAAAGCTGGCCGGAGCGGATCGTTGAGTGCGACTGGTTCAGCAAGGAATCGACCGGAGACTTGCAAGGCAACAACTCAATATGTGGCATTAATAGCATGCAGTCATAGTTCCAACAATCAGATTCTGCGCTGATCGCGGCTGTAGACAACCCATTCCAGTAACGACCTTATTTTAAATCTTATCAATGAGCTCGATTCATCTTCCGATTACCCAAATCCAAGGCTAAATCTTCCGGATCGACCTGAAACACTGAGAAATTCAATGTGATCACTCGCTGGATCGTAAAGGGTGTAATTTGCCCCGGAGCCAATACCAATCACGCCGCGTTTTGGCACGGTGTGTTCTTGCTGTTCTTCACCGGCATGATCCTTCACCTTGGACTGAATCGTCCCGCCGTTGAGTTGGAGATGAAATTGACGTCCACTGCGAGCAGTGAATAGACGATTGACATCGAGCCTTGTAAGGCGATCCAAAAGAATCAAGGGTGACGTTGTTTCAAGAAGTTGATCACCAACGTCTGCAGAGCTGCCATGGATCAAACCACAATCCAGTTCGACGAAGCCAAACTGCAGAGAAGCCAGCCAATTGAGATGGTCTACGTTCACCGCTTCTCGCAACTTCTGCATCGTGATTGCTGCGTTGTCACGATCAAAAGCTTCTGGCTTTTGATCGCCTCGATAGCCATGTTCAGCAAGAAGCTGCTCTTCCCACCATCCATAAATGCAATTGGGCTGTAGATCCCCACGCTTTGGTTGGCGTAATCGCGATAGCAAGGCATTGCAATCGCGATCAGGACCAACCATGTCGCCCAGCACAAAGAGATGCGCCGTGCCGCGCTTGCTTTTCAAGTCGGATTGAATTTGCTCATTCCGATCAAATGTCACTTGCGTCTGTACAAAGTGTTGAAATCCACGAGGTTGATGCAACACGATGCGTTGTTAAGGATGAATGGGAGTCCATCGATGGGTCTGCAACTGCAATCCGCTGAGTTCCTCCATGAGGACGGCATCACCTACTGCATCCGCCGCGACACGCTGGAGCAGGACTTCACTATTTATGAAAAGCGCGATGGCCAATGGCTCGATTGCGGAATCGATCAGGCGGTGAAAGATCTGAACTTTGCTGAGTTCAAGCGCCTTGGCTTGCTGAGCAAAAAAATCATGGATGCCGATCAGTGGTTGGCATAGCTCTCACCATCAGGCCGCTGCGGGGCGAGGGGCTGGGCACCAGCTGCAAGGAAAGGTCCTGATCCGGTTCCAGCTGCAGCTTTACCTTCTGGAGCAGACCTACCACCATCAAACGAATCTCCAGTTCCGCCAGGGCCTTGCCGAGGCACACCCTCTCTCCTCCTCCAAAAGGGAGCAGAGTTTGATCAAAGGAACCATCAAGATGGCGTTGGGGGCGGAAGTGGGACAGATCGCTGCTATCCATTTGCCCGGAGGGGCTAAGGGCCACCTGGATCACACTGTTCTCTGGCACCTCCACATCCGCTAACTCAATCTTGCGCAGGCTGCGGCGGAAGACCCCACCCACAGGTGGGGTCTGGCGCATGACCTCCAATACCGTGGCATCAAGACGAGCTGATTGCGGTATTGAGCTGGCTGGCCACGGAGACTCCATCAGCTCAGGAAGCAACCATTGCATCACCTCCGGCTGGATCAGCAGGGCCCGAAACAGGCAGCTCAGCGATGAAGCTGTGGTCTCATAGCCGGCGAACAGCAAAAGCAACAATTGTTCCGCCAGGTCATCGTCATCCAGCGGAATCCCAGCTTCATCAAGACCACCACTAATCAGATCAAGCCCCCCCCGATTGCTGCCCTGTTGCAACACCTGCTTGATGCGCTTAAGCAAACGCTGGCGTGCGGCCATGGCACGAGCGAAGGGAGTACCGGGGATCGCCAGAGGAAGTGAAAACAGGGCCTTGGTCCAGATCTCAAAATCAGCGAAGAGCACCTCGCGGCTTTCTCGATCCAGCCCCAGAACAGTGGTGGCGATCACCGCAAAAGCAAAGCGGCGCATCATCGCTGATAACGACACGCAACCAGGGCTTTGGATCAGATCATTGGCGAGCTCATCGATCAGCCCGGTAATCGATGGGGTGTAGCGGACCAACGCAGCGCTTGAAAACAACTGCCCAACAACCCTGCGCCGGGCTTTATGGCCAGGTCCGCTGCGATTGGCCAAAGAGCGGCTCCCAAGCAACTGCTTCACACTTTCGGGCCACCAGCCCTCTAAGGAGTCGCCTTGATTGAGCAACTCCGTAATCGCTCGTTCTCCGCGGATGAACACGATGCGCTGCGCCAGCAACTTGGTGGCGAACACATCTCCATAGGCGTCAAATCGCCGCTGGGCAAACGACGGATCATTGAAGAAATCAAGGGTCTCCTTGAGTCCGGTCACGGCAGCGGTGCTGGGCAAAGGCTTTGCAGTCATGGGCCCAAGCGCTAAGAAGCCATCAAGCTATCGCTTTAATCAGCTGCGTTTTTGAGGGCAGACGGCGCATCCAACGTTTTTAGAGAATTAAATAAGGCAATGAGTGAAGTCCTGGTACAGAAGGAAATCACCGTGTTTTTTGCGTTCTAAATTACAAACAGAGAAGAGAGAGGGTTTGTCATGAACAAGAAGGTGGTTGTGAAGAAGGTGGTTGTACTCGATACCAATGTTCTTCTGCATGATCCAGAAGCTCCGAGCAGCTTTGGATCTGATCGCATTGTTCTCCCGATTCAGGTGATCGAGGAAATTGATCGTTTCAAGCGGGATCCCTCTGAAAAGGGTCGCAACTCCCGTCGGGTCGCCCGGTTGCTTGATGGTCTGCGGGAGCGGGGAAATCTCGCAGACGGTGTTCCATTAACGCCTGATGGTGACGGCACCCTCGAGGTGGCGTTCTGCCGGGCTGAGACCTTGGCCCAGTTGCCACCGGAACTGCGCGGTGGCGGCGGCGACAACAACATCCTGGCTGTAGCTCTGGAACAGATGCGGGCTAAGGGCCTAAGCGAAGCTCCAGAGGTGGTGTTGATCACCAAAGACACCAATTTGCGCATCAAAGCTGATGCCGTAGGCCTAGCTGCGCAGGATTACGCCAACGACAAAGTGGCGATCTCCGACCTCTATCCGGGGGCAAGAGGCGTGAAGGTCTCAGCTGATCTCATCGATGAGCTGCGTCAAAATGGACGTCTTTCCTTGAAGGCCCTGCCCGCTGAAGCGGTGGCGTCATTGCAACCCAATGAGGGGGTGACGCTGATTGATCGAGACAGCTCAGACCACACCTTCCTGGCACGTCAACACGGCGATTCGGGAGAACTAGAACCTCTGGTTTGGCTGAAACGCGCCCGCCTCGGTCGCCTAAAGCCACGCAACCGCGAACAGAACTTTGCCCTCGATTTGCTGCTGGATCCATCTGTGGAACTCGTCACCCTTGTGGGTAAAGCCGGAACCGGCAAAACCTTGCTAGCGATTGCAGCCGGCTTGCATCAGGTGGCGGATGAGCATCGTTATGCCCGGCTGCTGGTGACCCGTCCGCCAATCTCACTCGGCAAAGAGATCGGCTTTCTGCCGGGAACTCTGGACGAGAAACTTGCTCCTTGGATGCAACCGATCGTGGACAACCTGGATTTCCTGACGGGTGATGCCATGAGCAATGAGCAAAAGGATGATCGCCGCCGCCATGGTGGTGGTCCAAAAAGCTCCTGGTCTGATCTCCGCGAGATGGGACTTCTAGAAGTAGAAGCCATCAATTACATACGTGGACGATCGATTCCTCATCAATTCATGGTGGTCGACGAGGCACAAAATCTCACCCCTCATGAGGTGAAAACAATCGTGACTCGTGTGGGTGAAGGAACGAAGATCGTGTTCACCGGTGACCCTTATCAGATTGATAACCCCTACGTGGATGCGGAGAGCAACGGACTCACTTGGCTCGCAGAGCGCTTAAAAGGTCAGACCCTCGTGGGTCATATGACCTTGACGCGGGGGGAACGAAGTGCATTGGCTGAACTAGCAGCCAACATGTTGTGAAGGAGCAGCCCATGGTTTCAAATTTCATGGATTCAGGCTTGCCAAGTGAAAATCCAGCCCGAGTGGCTCACAACCTTGAGCAGATTATTCACTCGGACAACTATCGACTCGCGCATCAGGATCTTGATCTTCTCAATCGTTCCTCAATGCGTGGCGTAAGGATGTTGCTGGAAATCAGAAAGCCTGAGCTTTTCTTGGAGGAGGCTGGCATCACCTCAACAATCATTGTGTTTGGAGGTGCACGCTTACAGGAAAAGTTAGCTGCAGAAGCGAGTCTTAAGGAAGCGATCAAAGAGCTGGATGCAAATCCAGATTCAGCAGAATGGAAGCGAAAGGTGAGTCGAGCCAGAAAGATGGTGGAACTCTCTTCGTATTACGACGCAGCAAGGGAATTTGCTTTTCTAGCCTCCCATTTTGGTCAATCAGGACCAATCTCAGGGCCTAGTTGTTCTACCCATGTGATTGTGACAGGAGGTGGTCCTGGAATCATGGAAGCAGCTAATCGTGGTGCTTTTGATGCTGGTTGCCGTTCAATCGGACTGAATATTGAACTGCCCCATGAACAAAATCCTAATCCATACATCACGCCAAATCTCTGCTTTAAATTTAATTATTTTGCACTGCGTAAATTTCACTTTGTGATGCGTGCCGTAGGTGCTGTTTTGTTTCCAGGTGGTTACGGCACCCTCGATGAGCTTTTTGAGTTATTGACGCTGCGGCAGGTGGGAACACAACATGCCATGCCTATTGTGCTCTTCGGCAAAGACTATTGGTCACGACTGATTGATTTTGAGTTTATGGCTGATTCAGGACTGATTGATGATGAAGATCTCAAACTAATCCAGTTTGCAGACACGGCTACTGAAGCCTGGGATCTGATTCAAAATCAAACCTTTAATCCTGGATGAGAGCTTCAAATTACAAATATTTGCCTTAATAACAACATCCCTTCTGCCTGAGTGCTTTGTAAATGAAAGATTCTCCGACAAGAAACAAATATGCTGGACAGCAAGCACTATTCATAAAAAACATATCTGCACATCAAGGCAATAGTTCTAGCCATCAACTGATCATTCAAGGACAGGGCGCCTGTATTCGCAATCCTTAAGCCGCAATCGCATCGATCCTCCTAAGGAAACAAAATAATGAAACCTCTAAAACTCACATCGGTTTGATTTCTTTGAAGCCTGAAGATGACGTAACACCCTTGCTAGGATTGAATCTGCATCAAGTTGATTGTCATGGGCGATATCTGGTTTGACGCCAATCATCTCGAAGCCTGGCTTGGCGGACAGCCCGTAATCCACGACCTTTGCTTAAAATTAAAAATTGGAGAGTCAACAACAATACTGGGGCCAAACGGGGCTGGCAAAAGCACAATCGTTAACCTGATTAATCGCAGTCTTTACCCAATCGTTAAACAGGATTCTCATCTGGCGATTTTTGGAACGAGCACCATCAATATTTGGGAATTACGCTCCTCTATTGGGATCGTCAATAGTGATTTAGAAACAAGATTTCGTCCATCAATTCTTGCAAAAGAATTGATTCAAAGTGCCTTTTTTGGTTCAACACGGCTAGGGCGTGACCAGAATCCCAGCCTGGATCAAATCGCTAAAAGCGACATGCTCCTGAACCAACTAAATCTTGAGGCCTTCGCAGAGAAGCCCTATGGACAGCTGTCAGACGGCCAGCGTCGCCGGTTGATGATTGCCAGGGCGCTCGTCCACAATCCCAAGGTGCTGGTTCTTGATGAACCATGTAGAGCACTTGATCTCAAGGCATGCCATCAACTCTTGGACACAATGCGAGAGCTGTGCCAAAAAGGCACCACCCTCCTGGTGATCACCCATCGGATTGACACCATTCTCCCGGAAATGCGCAGGATTTTATTCGTCAAGCAGGGAAGAGTTTGCGCAGATGGCACTCCAGAGCAATTATTACAAGACCACAAACTAAGCAATCTGTTTAATACTCCCTTACGCGTACTCGAGCACAAGGGATTCAGACAGGTCTTGCCAGGTTGAGAACAAAGAGCTGATTGATGGTGTGGCCTTGATTAATTTATGACGGTAAAAGAGAACACTCTTGAAGGGTGATACAAGCAGCTATGTCAACTGGGCTGTTGATCGTGAGCGGATGCGTGACCGCGCTCACGCACTCAAATAACAGCGGATCTGTTGGAAGAGCAAGACGCTTGGCAGCTTCCCGCCTGAACGCAAGAGGGGCTTCGCTGTAGAGCAAGCTCACGTGCGGATCAAGCTTGTAACCGAGTGCGTTAGGAGAGCTGAGGCACAACTGTTGGAACCAAGGCTGGAGTTCTCTGAGAGCTTCGGAGTTGAAACGCAACACCAAACTCTGCGTGAATGTTTCGATTGCCTCGATCGCTTTTGGGGAGAGCAAAACGGGTTGATGGCCATCGGCGAGTTGCTGGAGGCGATCGATCGCCATTCCTTCACTCTTGGGATGATCAGCATCAAGAGCATGGCTGTAAAGCGTGAGATGCAACGGCAACATGCAAAACCCTCCCCCATGCGACATCCCCTCACAGGCCAGAAGCGAGAGCTGATTCAGCCTGACCTGCGCCTCTGGTCCAGGTAGCAGCCAATACGACACAGCTTGGCGAGACATTTATCCACCGTAGACAACTCAGTTCATCCACCAAGATGGGGATCGGAAGGAATCATGCAGCCTCTGCGTCTGGTTCCTCATACAAGTGTTTGAGCTGATCCAATTCGGCCATCAGATAGTGAATCTCGAGCCAGTCCGTAGACAATTCAATAGCGGTTTCCAACCGCTCAATCTGACGCTGTAGAAGCAAGGACATCAGCCAGGGAACGGGTTTCGCTATAGAACCGCGATCTCAAAGTTATGCAAGCCCCCGTAGTGCCAGAAAACAACGGATGAATCCATCGCTATCTCTTGGGTTGACGATTGCGAGAAGCCATGACGATTCACCCCAGTGGATAGCTCTCGCATGAACTCAGCCCTTGCTGGCATCCGGGAAATCCGTGACCACCTTCTCAAGGTGGATGTTGATCTCAACGCTCTGCCAAGCCTGCAACCAGACGCCATCGCTGCAGCTGTGATGCGCTGCGATCCGGATCCCGAATGGAGAGAACGCATTCTGCGAGGGATGACACTGGTTGCCATGTTCGACGGTTCCCCAAGTCCGGAAGCTCTTGCGCTGTTGGAGCAAACAGCAACGGACTTCCAAGTGGTCTCCCTCCACCTGTGTTTCGACATGACTGCTGCAATCTGATTAAAGACATCGATGCATGGGCTCATTTCGCCGATCCCATTGAAATCGTACGGAAACGTTTCTCCATCCCAGCGCGCGGTCGACATCCTGAATATCCCAACAAGGGTGCAGGTCTCAATTAAAAAAAGACCTTGAGATATTGACACAACTGGATTAGACCAAGCGAAGTATGCTAAAAACCACAGAATGATCAGCTAAAAGTCAGCAACCAGGGAAGGAATAAAACATGTAGAACTCATATATAAAACATCTACATGCGAGTTCAATGACTGCAAATCTACTATAGCCTAAAGCTTGAACATCTAAGACATAGCACCAAATAAATTAAATCTCTTTGAGAATCAACCTTGTACGAATAAATTTATAAAAAAGGTATTCAGGCGAATGATAAATCTTGGGAAGCGAAGAGTGCAATCGCTGAAGGCAATCCCAACAGATTGTTCGTTTAACCTTTTCAAGGCTGCTACCTGCCTCAACCAACAGTCTCAAGGCTTTGCAGTAGGAAGGGAAACCACTTTCCAGATCTGCAATTGTTTTTGGCTTTATAGTCATAGTCATTGGTGATGACTAAAGGCCTGTTCAGTTTCAGCTGATGACAAGCTCTTTTGCTGTGTCAGGGATTACTTGATCAAGTATCAGAGTTTTGGGTGTATGGATCACGACATTGTTTTAGTATAATTCTATACGCAGATTGTTTAATGTCGCGGAGGAAGCGATGCAAACGCAGAAAGGCTCATCAGACATTGACAGCTCTTTCTTTGCAATCCAATCCGTAATCAATAACGTCTAGGCGCCTGGTTAGATAAAAACGCATGAAAGACGGCCAGTTACCAGAGAAGCTCTTGACATTGGTGACCACCCCTTGGCTTGGCGATGCTGCAGTCATGAGCCAAGTTGGTATTCACGAGGACCATGCAAATAATGAACGTTCATGTGTTCCAAACAACATCGTGGTGTGGTATTTTTGACATGACATTGATGACTTAATCGAAAGTTAACAATACCTTGAACTTTTCTTATCAGTGGCTGCATCTATCCGGAACTAGTTTTCAAAGGTGTCAAAAATGGCATCACCAAGCATTACTCATGAACTCATTTAAGAAGCTTTCAATTGCTACTATTTTGGTTGCATTTGGAGCTGGAGTCTCTACACATGCAGCTCCTCGATTGACAGGAGCTGGCGCTTCTTTCCCAGCCAAGATCTACACACGCTGGCTTGCAGATTTAGCCAATTCTGGGGGGCCACAGGTGAACTACCAATCCGTTGGATCTGGTTCTGGCCGTCGTCAGTTCATGGCAAACACGGTTGACTTCGGTGCATCGGATGATCCGATGAAAAAGAAGGACATGGCCAAGGTGAAGCGCGGCGTGGTCCAAATCCCCATGGTGGGTGGCACGATTGCGTTCGGCTACAACAAGCCTGGCTGCAACCTGAAGCTGACTCAGACTCAGGCTGTGCGCGTTGCAACAGGCAAGATCACCAACTGGAAGGATCTTGGTTGTTCCGGCGGCACGATTACTTGGGTGCATCGCTCAGACGGCTCTGGCACCACCAAGGCTTTCACAAACTCCATGCAGGCTTTTTCTCCTGAATGGAAGTTAGGAACTGGTAAGTCTGTGAAGTGGCCTGGCAAGAATGCTGTAGGCGCCAAAGGCAACGAAGGCGTTTCAGCCGTGATTCAAAACAAAGTTGGCGCCATTGGCTACGTCAACCAGTCCTATATCAGGGGCAAAGTCGTCGCTGCAGCACTACAGAACAAATCTGGCGAGTACCTGAAGCCCTCGGTTTCAGCTGGAGCCAAGGCACTCAATGGGATCAGCCTCGATAAGGACTTAGCAGGTAAAAACCCCAATCCATCTGCAAAAGGTGCCTACCCCATTGCAACCTTGACATGGGTCCTGGCTTATAAGACTGGTAACGGTGCCAAGGCCAAGACAGTTCAAGACACGTTGAACTACATGCTGAGCAGCAAAGCTCAGAAAGTTGCACCTTCTCTTGGTTTTGTTCCATTGAAGGGCAACATTTTGGCGAAGTCCAAAGCTGCGGTGAAAAAGATTGGCAAATAATCAAGAAAGATTGAGCCCATTCAATTTGGATTGATTGTTGTCAACAATTTGCGTCTAAATCCCTAGCCCCGCCAGCAGCGGGGTTTTTTATTGCCCATGGACTTAGGAGTAGCGCGATGTGTTCTACGTATCCAATGAAGCTTTAAAGACTTACTAGCCTCTTAAGGAGACGTTTCCTCCGCTATGTCTTCCTTGCTGGAGGTATTCCTTCAGTTTTTTGTATTGGGTTGCACGTCCTTTGGAGGCCCTGTGGCCCACCTTGGCTATTTTCATGAGCGCTTTGTGCTGCGCGAGCATTGGCTCAAGGCAGATGCCTACAGCGATCTTGTCGCGCTATGTCAATTGCTGCCAGGACCATCGAGTTCCCAGGTAGGGATGGGCATTGGCTTGATCAGGGCTGGATGGTTAGGAGGGTTAGCAGCCTGGGTTGGTTTCACTCTGCCGTCGGCAGTGTTGATGGTGGTAGCCGCAGCCTTGCTCTCATCTCAACCAAGCTGGTTCGCAGATGGCTGGGTGCATGGCCTGCTGGTGGCTGCAGTGGCTGTTGTGGCCCAGGCAGTTGTTTCGCTCCAGCAGAAACTTGCCCCAGATCGAGAGCGGGCCACCTTGATGGCTTTATCTGCCGTTCTGGTTCTGATGATTCCGCATGCTTGGGCGCAGCTACTGACCTTGGCTGTTGGCGGACTGGTGGGACTTGTGGTCATTGCTCCTCCAGAGAACGCGTCCTTGCAGTCGACCCGGCTTGTGGTTCCACTCAGTCGGTGGCTTGCTCTGGTGATGTTGGGATTTCTGTGGGTGTTGTTGCTGGCTCTGCCTTGGCTTTCGGCGGCGGATAGACCAATCGTTGTGCAACAGCTCAGTGGATTTTTACGGACCGGTGCGCTGGTTTTCGGGGGTGGGCACGTGGTGCTGCCCCTCTTGGAGCAAACCCTTGTTCCCCACGGTTGGATCGGGATTGATCAATTTTTGACGGGTTATGGATTTGCCCAAGCCCTACCGGGGCCGATGTTCAGCTTTGCGGCATTCCTTGGTTTTGACCTACAGGCGGGGCTTCATGGCCTCGGTGGCGCTTTGCTGGCCATAACGGCGCTCTTCCTTCCTTCTTTTTTGCTCATTGGTGGCATCTTGCCGTTCTGGAGTGACCTTGGCCGTCTGGGCATGATGCGTCGAGCTCTTGTTGGCATCAATGCAGCTGTTGTTGGCATCCTGCTGGCCGCATTCTTTCAACCTGTTTGGCAATCAGCGATTCGCGGTAGTGCGGAGTTCAGCCTTGCAATCACGGCCTTTCTGATGTTGATCTGCTGGAAGCAACCGGCATGGAGAGTTGTGCTGTTTTGTGCCTTGGTGGGGGGCTTGATTTTCTCTTGATGTTGCTTTTACAGAATCATGGAATCTGGCGTTGATGGCTATGGCTACTGCTGCGGCTGCAGGCTCAGTGTTCCTCGTTCGGCATCCAGCGCATCCACATCCAGCTTCAAGTCGGTGGCGGGTAATTCAACAGTGAGCCGGCCGTCGCCATCGCCGGCATGCAATTTCAACGGTTGGCTGGGATCAAAGCGGAAGTGGTGGATGTCGGCGCCCGTGCGGGCACTGGGGCGTTCGTCCATCCCCACCCATTGGGCACCTGCGATCGCTTCGCCGTCGTCGATCAGATCTGCCGGGCTGAGTTCAGCTTTGGAGCGGCGATCGAAATAGGCCCACCAGCCCACCTTGGCTTCGCGGTGGTGGAAGGGCAGCAGCTGAGCCAGCAGCCTGTGGGCCTGCCAGCTCATCCCGCGCGGCCCCAGTGCACGTTCATCCGCCAGGTGATCGGGAATCTCTTCGAGCAGCTGTTGGCTGAGCAGCTCCGACTGTTGCGGTTCCCGTGGCTCCTGATCAGCGTCATTTAGAGGCAACTGCAGGGGTTGCTCCGGCAGGCCTTGCTCACGCCTGAACTTCAGCAGCCAGTCGTGCAAAAGCGCAGTGCTTTCGCAGTCTTCGCGGTTGTAGTCCTCAATGGCCTGCAGCTTCGGGCTGGCGCCAGGCGCTTCGCCCGGTACCTCCGGCTCACCGGAGAGCTGCCAGTGCAAGTAGGCCACCACCGAATCGCCGGCGTTGGTCACCCCCGCCTGGCGCTGCTCCATATAAAAGCTCCACCTTCTTGATCGAGTAGCTCGGCTCACCCAGCACGATCGCGCTGGTCACCACCGGCAGCAGGTCCACCAGCAGGCCGCTGCGCAGCCAGTTGTCGATCTCCGCTTCCCGCGTGGCGTGCTGCTGCGCCAGCCGCCGCATCGCTGTTTTCTCATAGGCCGCGTAGTGATAGACGTGCAGGCCCGGATGGCTCCGGCGCCGTGCTTCCACCCAATCCACCCAGGCAGCAAAGGCGGTTTTTTCTTCCGTTTCGTTGTGGGCCCACCAGCCCTTGAAGCGGGGCTTGCCCTCTGGTGCTTCGCGATAGCAAGCGCCAAACAGGTATTCGAGCTTGGTTCCCGCCACGGAATCCTGGATGCCCTCCATGTCGAACCAGATGTCGCCGGGATCCGCTGCCGGCAGTGCTCCCAAACCTTTTCCCTCCACCAGCAGCCGCAGCCGACGGCCGGCCGGCCGTCGGCATCCACAGCAGTGAGTTGCAGTTCGGCCTGCTGGCGCAGCTCATGCAAGGCCTCGCCCGACAGCCCTTTCACGTTGCTGCCAGCCGGCAACACCGCCAGCGGCTCGATTGTGCTGATCTTCGGCGCGCAGTTTCTGGCGTTGGCTCTGGCGCATGCCCGCCACCAGCATCAGATCGCGCTGCTGCTCGAGCCGTTCCTCAATGAACGCTGTCCAGTTGCTGTGATCACCCGGTGCATCCTCAGGCGCTTGGCTGGGGTCAAAACGTTCCTGAAAAGCTGAGAAGCGTTGGCGCAGATGCCGATACCAGGCCCAGAACTGATCCGTGTTGTAGCGCTGAAACCTGCCGCCACCCAGATACAGATCGAACTGGTCCGGCCGACGACCGAGAAGCGGGGTGAGCAGTTCGCAGTAGGCCGAGGCCTGCACCAGGAAGGTGGTATTTGGTTTACTCGCCAACTTGCATTCGATGGGGATGTAGCTCCAATCGCCCAGTGCGGATGGCTGCTCGGTCTTGCGCAACAGATCAGCACTGCCGCGCATGCCGCCATGGCACAGCGAGGCCTGATGGATGAAGTCGAACCCGTCTGCCATCGCCTCACGTGTGGCGGCGTAATCGGCGTCGCTTTGCTTCCCCGGTAATCGGGCAATCCGGTGCCCTTCCTTCTCCAGCTTGGTGAGCAACACCTGTTCATGGCGCAGGCCATCGGCAAACAGCTGCTGATCCAGCTCACTCACCTCTGGCTTGCTGCCTTCAAACAGCTTGCGTGCTTCCAGCTCCTGCCACCAAGCCCCGATCACCGGGCTGATCGAAAACAGCGACAGCTGGCTCGGGGTGATCAGACGCATTGATATGACCAAGGCATATCAGGTTCATAGAGATCTAACTGTCCCCGACCCGAATGCCCCTTGCTGCAGCTGCTGCCGTCTGATGTAGCAGGCCAGCACACTCAATAGTTGATAACAGCCTGCCCCAAGCAATGTTCGCCTTTACATGTATCGCAATAAACATGTTCCTTGCGATACATGATTATTGCTTCAGCGGCGACGGGCTGCTCACACAAGGACAGATGACATTGGGGGCGGAGTGAGAAACCGCTCTTTTTTTATGCACAGGCAAAAGAAAACCCCGCCAAAGGCAGGGTCTCTCGGCTTCTCGTTGGGCGTGTTGCCTAGTTTCCACTCCGTGAAGAAGCCCTCCTCACGATTAAATAATGCCTCAGAAATCTCGCTGAGCAAGCCTCTACGGATCAGTTGGTTGACTGTTCATTGGAATCTTCTCAGGATGTGCACGGCCAACTCCTCACAAGGTTTGGCTCCTCACACCCCCCGAAGAAGGCTTCGTCACCTTCTTTTTTTATGCCTTGGCTTACCCCCTCTCGGGTGCCCAGCCAGCAGTGCTTTGCAAGTAATTAATGAATACGATGAATCCATGATCCGCACGACATTCACCACCGCAGCGCTCGCCTTCGCTGCAGCCTTCACGTCAGCACCAGTGCAAGCTGAAATCGTCAAGGCTGAGTGCAAGCTCTCCAAGTATGGAGATACTCCCCGTACTGAAATCTTTCCATGTGAATTTCGTCAGTCCGCTGGCAACGCGCAGATCTGGAGTAAGAACTGGAACTTTGAATTCCTGGCAGTTGATCAGGGCAAGACTTATGTGCGGATCAATTCCAATCCACTATCGTTCCATTGCCTCGGCAAATACAGCCTCTTCGTCTTTCAGAACGGGATGCCCGCTCAAGAGTTCGAGCGTTAATCCATCCTTCGAGACGTAATGGTTCACCCCATCTCTGGAGCCCAGCCAGCAGTGCTTTGCCAGGTGGGTGCCCAGAGCTTGCAGGTCTTGGTCAGGTGCTGACCCTGCTGCAATTGCTGCTGCCTGATATTGCAAGCCACCAAGGTGTGGCAGTGCTGATCCACTCCACGCCTGAAGTGCTGACACGCCATGCAAACAGGCGGCAGCGCAGCAATCGCCTGATCTTCAGTGCCGCCGTCTTCCCACACCAGCGCGCTGACGCTGATCAGATGGGAGATCTAAGGCACAACCTTCCCTTTGCGCCGTTGCTTGCGATGCAATGCGTCTGCCCAGAGCAGGGCTTGTCCATAGCGGGGAGTGATTGTCATTTCAGTTCCAAAAAAGTTTTGAGCATCGCCACCAGCTCCTTTTTGCTGAAGCTTTCGAGCGGTGGAGGTGGTGCCTGAATCCCCTGAGCTTCCAGGGTTTGGCATAGCTCTGCTTTCTTGTGCTTGGAAAAGCCCTTGATGCCGTTTTCCTTGCAGAGGCGCTTGAGCGTGGTCACCGTCTGCTGCTTAAAACAGCCCTTGCCCAGCAGTGCTTTCGCATCCATCTGACCTGTGAGTTGAGCCTCAGCAGATACCACTCCAAACGTTGCAGCCTTGAGTTCCTGGTCGATCTCGCGCAGGGCTCTGGCGTCAGACGCAGCTACAGATTTCAGGTTGGCCCGCAGGGCTTCAGCGAGTCGTCCCATCGGTTCCGTCCTCGAGCGTGGCCTGCATGGTTTGTTGCTTCTCCACGATCGCTTCGAGTTGCTGCTTCGTCGAGGTCCAGCGGCGAATAAAGCGAGCGATCGCTTTGATCAAACCACCAAGAAAGCCTCCTCCCTGGTAGCTGCGGCGGCCCATCTGATAAGCCCCGAATTCATTCACCAGGTCATCGCCAGCGTCTTCCAGTTCGCCCACCACGTTTGTCACGATCTCAAGCATCTCGTAGGCCTCCTGCCTGATCGATGCTTCCCGGTTGGCAATCTCCCTCAGCTTCGTTTCAAGCTTCTGCATGGCTGCTCGGTTGCGATCGGCCTTACCCCTGTAGAGCCCTCTGCTCACCATCAGGCTCCGGTAGCTCTTGCACAGTTCGAGATAAGCCGCATCAAGCTCGTCCCGTTGCAGCTCAGCCGGTTCTGATGGAAACGTCCCTGTTGAAGGGAACGATGTAGTCATATGAATCTCACTGGTGCTTGCAAAAGCATGCAGCAGGTTTCGGCTTTTTAGATCCCCCACTCAGGGGATTTTCAGGCGCAGCACTAGCTCAACGTGAGCCTCGATTCTCCAGGTAGTTCTGGAATAAATAACGCTGCACGCCTCGAGAAAAAAAAGAATGCACGATCAGGACCAAATTTATTTGTAGTTCGAATATCGTCGAAGTCAAATAAAAACGACTCAAACCAGAGTTTTTACATCTTCATGCGTGCTCTCCCGATCGCTTTGACCTTGGGCCTTTTGTTTGGGGGATTGGCTGAGCGAGGACAGATCGCCCAAGCTCAATCCGTTGATGTCACAACCATCAAAGATGAACTTAGCCCCAGTGAATTCAGGGCCTATGGAGAAAGTTCACCTAAGAAACTGAAATCTCGCCTTGGTGAACTCACATTCACCAAGGGCGGTTTTGCAGGCGGTTACCCCAGTCTTGAGACCATCGATACTCTTAAGAATGAGCTCGATTTTCAAAAGGCAACACAGGCGTACATCTGGGCCGCTCCGATTGTCAGTTATGCCCGATGGCTTGAGTCCCATGAAGAGCTTTTCGGTGCCAAAGATGGCCAGATTGTGCGGCTCACCTCTCCAAAGGCGAAGCAGGGAATTCTGACGGCAAATGCCACAACTCCATATGCGGTTGCCTTTGCCGATCTCTCTAGAACAGGGCCACTGGTTTTTGACATTCCCAAAGGACTGTCAGCAGGGGTTGTCAATGACATCTGGCAGCGTGGCATTCATGATTTCGGGATGTCTGGTCCGGATCAGGGCAATGGCGCGAAGCTGCTCGTCCTTGCGCCTCAGATGGCCATCCCCGATGGTTTGGATACCAATGAGTACACCGTCATTCGCAATGGCTCGAACATTGCGTTTTTTGGGATCAGGGCTCTGATGCCTGATCCTGCTGAGGCGGATCAGCTGTTATCAAGTTTCCGCATCTTTCCCTATGCAGAACGTGCCAATCCCACCCTGAATCCGATCATTGATGTGGATGAAAGCACGGAGTGGGGGCAATGGCAGCCCCATGGGATGGCCTACTGGAAGGCATTGAAAAAAATCATGGATCGCGAAGTTTTTGAAGATCGCGATCGCTTCTTTTTGAGCATGCTCGCCTCGCTTGGTCTGGAGAAGGGCCAACCATTACAGCCCACGGCGACTCAGGCTGAGGTCTTGAAAGAAGCTGCCGTGATCGGTGAGGCCATGCTCAAGTCGATCACCTTTGACAAGCCCTTCTCGAACAATGATCTTTACAAGGGCACGCACTGGGATCAGCTGATGGTGGTCACGGTGGATGACCGAGATGGTGATATGGACCAGCTGTATCGCAGGGCAGCCTTTACCTGGGAGGCAGTTTCAAGGGGCAAGGCTTATTACATCGAGAAGGCAGGCATCGGACAGCAATACCGGACGGCCTACAAGGATGGCAATGGCAATTTTTTGGAAGGCGACAAGCACTACAAGCTGACGATGCCGCCAAACGCGCCTGCAGAAGTGTTCTGGTCGATTGTGGTTTATGACGTCAATTCGCGCACGCTGATTCTCAACGATGAAAATAGGGCTGCACTGAGCTCGAGAACGGGTCTGATTGAGAACGACGATGGTTCAGTGACGATGCACTTCAGCCCTGAATTGCCGGCCGGCGTTGATAAAGCCAATTGGATTCAAACCAATCCCAAGGAGAGCTGGTTCTCCTATCTGCGCTTTTACGGACCGACTCAGGCCTATTTCGATCAGACCTATCCCTTGCAGGACATCATGCCTGTGAACTAACGATTGCATGAGAAAGCCCCACCAAGGGGCTGCTACCAGAAGTGCTACTCGGGGCGCGAGATCAGTCCTTCCTGTTACATCAATGTCTTCAGACAATCCAACTCAACATTAAGGAGATAAGAAAATGAAAACCAAGCACTTCATCCTCACCGCCGCTGTTCTTGCAGGATCAATTGCCGTTTCACCCCTTCAAGCGCAGGAGAGTCCAACCTATAAAGCGAAGGTTCCCGAGGTATTGCTAACTCCCGACAAGATGGAGAGCAGCTATCTCGGTGAACTGAGATTCCAAGACGGTTTTCCAACGAAGGAAACTGCCTCCAAAGTGAGCAACTTCGTAGACATCTCCCGTGCGGTCGAACTGTTCATCAATGGAACGCCAGCCGCTTCGATGTATGGAATGCTTAACGGGCACGTCAAAATCGGTCTCGAGCCCAACCACTCAGTAGGGATCACTGAGGAGTTGATGAATGCCCGTTCTCTGTGGCTCACGCCACAGACGACCACGCCTTACGTGCATGCGGAAATCGATGTGAAAGACGGACCCGTGGTGCTCGAGATCGGTACACCGGTGCTCGGTTTTGTGAATGATGCCTTCTTCCGTTATGTCACGGACCTGGGGTTGGTCGGTGCCGACAAGGGCAAAGGAGGCAAATACCTCTTGGTGGGCCCTGACTATGAAGGGGAGATCCCCGAAGGATATTTCGTCTCCAAGACATCGGCCTACCGTCATTGGGCGTTGATGCGTATCGCCGCCAAGCCCGGTGAAACCAAGGAGGCCATTGAGGCCTTCAAGAAAACCTTCAAGATTTACCCACTTGCCGACGCCAACAATCCCGAGCCGACTGGGTTTATCAATCTGTCAAACAAGCAATACAACACCATTCATGCCAATGACGCGAGCTTCTACGACGAGCTCAATGAAGTGATTCAGTATGAGCCCGCGACCGCTTGGGATCCTGAGCTAGTTGGGCAAGCTGGGGCGATTGGCATCAAAAAAGGACAGACGTTCAAGCCGGACGATCGGATGAAGCAGATCCTCACCGAGGCTTCCACCATCGCCAATGCCTATGCCCGGACCGTCGTCTTCAGCCCTCGCAATCAAGAGGTTTACTTTTACCCGGGGAAGCGTCAGTGGTATTCACCTCTGGCTGGAGGGAGCCATGAGTTTCTCAACAATGGCGAGCGAGTGTTGGATGATCGCCTGATCTTTTACTACTACGCCACAGGCAGCACCCCGATGATGGTCAAGCCAATGGTTGGCAAGGGTTCGGTCTATGCGATGACAACCACTGATGGCAATGGCGTGCCTCTGAATGGAGCGATGACCTACAAGGTGACGTTGCCAGCGCCGATTCCGGCCAAAGACTTCTGGTCTTTCATGGTCTATGACAATCAGACTCGTTCGATCCTCGAGACCGATCAGGTCACCGGTGGTTTGGATAGCAACTCAAAAGACGTGAAACTGAATGATGATGGGTCTGCGACCATTTATTTCGGCCCCAAGGCACCGGAAGGACAAGAAGGCAATTGGGTGCAGACCATGCCTGGCAAGGGATACAACGCGATCCTTCGTCTCTACGGACCGCTTGAACCATGGTTTGCAAAAACCTGGATGCCCGGCGACTTCGAATCAGTTAAATAGCAAGACAATTGTCAAGCTGTAAATACATACAGACAAACGCACCACTTGCGTAGAGAGTGGTGCTGTTTTGTGCCGCGGTTGGTGCATTCCCCCTGGCCTGATCCATTCCTCTGCAGAATCACTGCATTGATGGGGAGCGTGGTGGCTGAAGCTGGTGTGAATCCTGCTGATCAACGCTGGAATTTCTGGCCGCTGCTGCCGCTGTATCCCTACGGCAAGCGCGCCACCCACGTTGAAGAGCTGATTCCTGGCCAGGTCTGGAGCTTTGAGCAGCTCCAGGGCGTGTATTACGTCGCCGTGCCGATCCGGCTCAGCGTGGTGAAGGTGCCCGGCGGCTTGATGCTGGTGAATCCGCTGCCTCCCACCGCTGAATTGCTCGCAGGCCTTAGGGCCCTGGAAGCTGAGCATGGACCCGTGTGCACGATCGTGTTGCCCACCGCATCTGGCCTGGAGCACAAACTTCCGCTCGGCCCGCTCGCACGCGCCTTCCCCAAGGCTGAGGTCTGGGTGTGCCCAGGCCAGTGGAGTTTTCCGGTGCAGCTTCCCCTGAGCTGGCTCGGGGTACCGGCTGCGCGCACCAAAATTTTGCTTACGGATGGTGTGCCCCATCCCGAGATCTGCCAATGGATCTCGCTTGGCCCCCTCGATCTCGGTGTAGGCCGCTTTCAAGAGATCAGCTGCCTGCATCAACCCAGCGGCGCCCTGTTGATTACTGATGCCCTGGTGGGCATTCACGCAACACCACCCGCGATCTTTGATCGCGATCCCACGCCTCTGCTGTTTCATGCGCGCGATCGAGGTGATCAACCCCTCACTGATTCGCCAGAGGCTCGCCGGCGTGGCTGGGCCCGGTTGGTGTTGTTTGCCTCCTATCTCCGGCCCCATTGCCTGCGGGTGCCGCCGATCGCCGAGCTATTACGCCATGCTTTCCGGCCGGGGTTGCGGAGCTGGAAAGCCCATTTCGGGGTGTATCCGTTCGATTGGCAAACCGGATGGCGTGACGATGCGGCTGCCTTGATGGGGGAGGAAACCGCCAAATTGCAGGTGGCTCCAGTACTGGAACGGCTGGTGTTACCGCGAGCCCAACAGGCGATCAACGCCTGGCTTCAGCAACTGGAATCCCATGCGGATCTGCTCTGGTTGATCCCAGCGCATTACAGCGCGCCGATTGCCTTCAACGCGCAACAGGCATCAGCGTTGCGATCAGAGCTGCAGCAGAAAAACTGGGCACCCAATGAAGGAAACTGGACCTTCCTCAGTGGTATCGATCAGCGGCTTTTAGAGCTTGGATTTGTCCCAGAAAATCCATCAAAAAAGACTGATCTTTCAAAAGATCAGTCTTACGATTAAATAATTGGCAGACATTAAAAAGAGAGCTATTGCACTCTTAAACCAAAGCAAAAGAGCTCAAAGATTGAGATCGTCGTCTGGATTCACGGCCATTTCATCGTCAGCGAAAAGCGTTTCTTCCAGTTCTTTGCGCTGCTCCATCTGACGCAAAAAGTATCCCGTCATCATCGCGGACGCCAACATGTTGGCCAAGTTGTCGCGATTCGCTGTGACCTTGACCTCAAATTGCTCGCCGGGAAGCATGCCGAGCAAACCCTGAACGTTGTGGCGAATAATGTCTTGAATATCGTTACTGGCAGAACGGGCCACTCGCTGCAGCACGTCCGGCGATTGGTCCTGGAGATATTGGATCAAGCTATTAACGGGCTGGCCGTCCTGGCTGTCCGTGGTTAGGAACTCTGGATTGAACATCCTGCCCACCTGTCGTCAGTCACTGGACCCTATCGCAGCTGCGATCTGGGGCACCTCCGAATCTTGGTGTGAGAACCGAATCGGACCGAACCGGTTCAAGGGCCAATAACGCCACACCGCGGTGCCAATCACCCTCTCATCAGGCAGTGCACCCCATACATGGGAATCAAGGCTGGCATTGCGGTTGTCGCCCAGCACCCAGTACTGCCCCTGGGGAACAGTGAGGGGCCCCTGGTCGTAATCCATCTCCGCAGGCTTCCAGTCTTCTGGCACAGGGATGTTGTTGCGCAGCAACGCGCCATCTCGCACTTCAATCGTGTCTCCTGGGCGGCCCACCACACGTTTAATCAGAGCGGCATTGGCGTCGTAGCCAGCCTCTACGAGCTGGGTGGGCACCGCAAACACCACAATTTGATCCAGGCCAATCGGTTTGTGCCGTTGACGGTTCAATTTGGGCGTGATTTTCTCCACCAGGATCCGGTCTTGCAACTGCAAGGTGGGCAACATCGAACCGGAGGGAATCCAGCGGGGTTCGATCACCTGCCAACGCAGGAGCAGGGCCAACACCACCCACACCAGTAGGCCTATCCAACTGTTGCGCTTGGGTTCTGAGTTGGGAGTGGGTGCCATGGCAGGTTCTGCGTTAGCCGAGGATCGCATTAGCCATCACCGCTCCCCTGACGCAGGCCCTCGCCAATCTGCAAGCTGCTGTCCTGTTGCTCCAGACCCTGCAGCAACAGGGTCTGCGCCACGTGGTGCTTTGTCCTGGGAGTCGCTCCGGCCCCTTAGCCCTTGCCGCCGCTGGCTTGCAGCGCGCTGGGCTGATCACGCTCAGCACGGCGATCGATGAACGCTCTGCTGGGTTTCATGC
This sequence comes from Synechococcus sp. SYN20, assembly GCF_014279555.1. Taxonomy (NCBI): domain Bacteria; kingdom Bacillati; phylum Cyanobacteriota; class Cyanophyceae; order Synechococcales; family Synechococcaceae; genus Synechococcus; species Synechococcus sp. SYN20. Next base: position 1,541,109 of record NZ_CP047959.1, read on the forward strand.
CCTCGGTCGCTCCAGCGCCTCTGGTACTGCCACGGCCGTGATCACCACCTCCGGAACCGCGGTGGCCAATCTTCTCCCCGCCGCCGTAGAAGCGGATCGCTCCAGCCAGCCGCTGCTGCTGATCAGCGCCGATCGGCCCCTACGGCTCAAAAACAAAGGGGCCAATCAAACCGTGAATCAGGAAGCCTTCCTCACCCCGGTGTGCCGCTGGTGTGGATCAGGTCCCTTGAATGGCCTCAACGCAGGGATGGAGCAGGAGCTGCAAGCCCTGGCTCACAAGGCCTGGCGGCATCTGCATCAGCAGCCCGGACCTGTACATCTCAACGTTCCCTTTGAAGAGCCCCTGCTCCCGGATCTGAGTCAGCAGAACGCGTTTTGGAGCCAGTGGAACCGTTCAGAGCCTGAGGCCATCACCCACAGCGCTGAACCCTGGACGCCAACGAGCAACAACGCCCCGCCAGCACTCGATCCTGACCAGCCTGGTGTGATCGTTGCCGGGCCCTGGCGAGGACTGAGCTCCACGCTTGCGCCCTATCAAGCCGCCTTAATCGCCTGGCAACAGCGCAGTGGCTGGCCCGTACTCGCCGATCCCCTCGCCGCGATCCCAAACGGCTTAGGGGGCGTGATTCGCTATTGGGATCTGCTGCTCCCCAACGGTTTGAGCCAGCTGCCCGCCAACGCCGAGGTGCTGCGCCTGGGCTCGATGCCGGCCAGTCGACGCCTGGAGGGCTGGCTAGCGAGCCAGCAAGGGCCACAACTTCTGATCACAGAAGGTGATCCACGGCCCCTCGATCCGCTCGACGTCGCCCAGCAATGGAGCAGCGGCCTAACGCAGTGGTGGCAACAGCTCAGCCCCCAGCTCAATCGCTCTCCTGCTGAGGCCTCGGCTGGCGCACAGCAAACACGGTCGCTGCTCAACGGCTGGGAAAACGCAGACGCTGCTGTTGGCAAGCGCCTCTCGGCCCTGCTGCCGATCCAGGGAGCAGCCAATGAACCCGCCTTGATGCTGGCCCTAGCGCAGCTGTTGCCAGCTGCGCTGCCTGTGATGCTCGCTGCCAGCAGTCCGGTGCGTGATTGGCAAGCCTTTGCCGCAGGCGATACCGGGAGCCGGCGCTGTTTCAGCTTTCGGGGTGCCTCCGGCATCGATGGCACCCTCTCCCTGGCCCTGGGTCTAGCGGCCGAGCTCGGTCCAACGGTGTTGATCACAGGTGATTTAGCGCTGTTGCATGACAGCAACGGCTGGCTCCTGGCCAGCGCTAACCAACTGCCCTTGTTCGTGCTGTTGATCGACAACGCCGGCGGCGGCATTTTCGAACAACTGCCCATAGAAACCACCCCCAGCGATGGCTTTGATCAGCTGTTTGCCATGCCCCAACGGGTGGACCCCCTCGCTCTGGCCTCAGCCCATTCCATCCCCGTGCGTCAGCTCGCCTGCCTAGACGATCTGCCTACCGCCCTGGAATGGGGGTTGGATAGATCTGGACCAGCACTCCTGCGGGTGTGCACCGATCGCCGCAACGACGCCCAGCTTCGCCGCAATCTGCGTGAGGCGTTACAACAGGATTCCAGCCTTTCCTAATCGCCATGCCAGAGCCCGTCATCCGGCAGGTGCTCCCTGGATCCAGCGGAGTGAACTGGCAGCCCTGGGGAACCTACGAGGATGTGCTGCTGGATCGCTGTGATGAGGGCATTGCCCGTTTAGCGATCAATCGACCCACCAAGCGCAATGCCTTCCGGCCTCGAACGGTGTCGGAGCTCTGTGACGCCTTTGCCCGGATCCGCGATGACAGCCGCATCGGCGTGGTGATGCTCACCGGTGTGGGCCCCGCCGCCGATGGGGGCTACGCCTTTTGTTCAGGTGGTGATCAAAGCGTGCGCGGCGATGGGGGCTATCTCGACGAAACAGGCCTGCCCCGCCTCAACGTGCTCGACCTTCAACGCATCATTCGCAGCCTGCCCAAGGTGGTGATCGCTCTGGTGGCGGGGTATGCGATCGGTGGCGGTCAGGTGCTGCACCTGCTCTGCGACCTCAGCCTGGCGGCGGAGAACGCTGTGTTTGGTCAAACCGGGCCACGGGTTGGCAGTTTTGATGGCGGCTTTGGTGCCGGCTATCTGGCTCGCGTGGTGGGCCAGCGCAAAGCCAAGGAGATCTGGTTTCTCTGCCGTCAATACGGCGCCGACGAGGCCCTAGGCATGGGCCTTGTGAATGCGGTTGTTCCCTTAGAGGCTCTCGAAGCCGAAGGAGTGCGTTGGGCCAGAGAGGTGCTGCAACACAGCCCAACGGCGATTCGCTGCCTCAAAGCAGCGTTCAATGCAGAAACCGATGGCTTAGCTGGCATCCAGGAATTGGCCGGACAGGCCACCCACCTCTTCTATCGAACCGAAGAGGGCCAGGAGGGCCGCAATGCCTTCCTGGAGAAGCGCAATCCAGATTTTTCCGACACCCCATGGCTGCCTTAGCCACAAAAGTCGCTAAAAAAAGAAAGCTGTTGCGCCCCTTCGGATGCGGTTTCAAAAGCCTGCTCAGTTGATGCCTACTGCGCTGCTCACCGCCTCGCTGCTCGCCGCAGCGGCAGGAGTGGCCTCAGCACAAGAGGTTGGCGAAACCCTCCTAACAGAGGTGAAGGGCGAGATTTTGGTGGAGGCTCCAGAGGAGGGTCCTAAACGCAAATCCGATCCGATCCCGCCCCTGGCGATCCCCTTGAGCGATGCCGCCTCCCTGGCCCGTGTTCCGAGCGATGTGATGGAGCGTGATGGGCTGCAGCTTGTGCTCGACCGCAAGCACCATCAACTTCTCGTTCTGAGGGATGGCCGGATGACGCGCCGGTTTCCAGCCGCGGTGGGCACCGCAGGCTGGGAGACCCCTGCCGGACGCTTCAGGGTCTTTGAAAAAGTGAAAAAACCGGTGTGGACCCATCCGGTGAGCGGTGATCTTGTGGATGCGGAAAGTGAAGGAAATCCCTTGGGTTCACGCTGGATTGGCTTCTACCGCGACTGCAATGGACGCTCGGGTTGGGACGGCGAGCAATACCTGGATATCAATGGCTGCACCGTGGCCGGGTTCCACGGAACCCCCTATCGCTGGACTGTTGGCCGGGCTGTTTCCCACGGCTGCGTACGCCTGTACGAGGAGAACGTTCAGGAGGTGTTCGATCTCGTCAGGGTTGGAACTCAGGTGACCGTGGTCCCGTGAAAGTGATGCCAACGCAGTAATGCGTCTACAGTCTCGCGGCTTGCAGGTTTGATCGTCCATGCGCGTGCTCTTTGCCGCCGCCGAATGCGCCCCCATGGTGAAAGTCGGTGGGATGGGCGATGTGGTGGGATCCCTTCCCCCTGCCCTGAAGGCTTTGGGGCACGACGTTCGCTTGATCATGCCGGGATACGGCAAGCTCTGGTCCCGATTGGAGATCCCTACGGAACCGATCTGGCGAGGCCAGACCATGGGCACCGATTTTGCGGTCTTTGAGACCCGTCATCCCACCAATGGCCTTACCATCTACCTGGTTGGTCACCCCGTCTTTGATCCAGAACGGATTTATGGCGGAGAAGATGAAGATTGGCGCTTCACCTTTTTTGCCAGTGCTGCGGCTGAATTTTCCTGGAACGTCTGGAAGCCGAATGTTCTCCATTGCCATGACTGGCACACCGGCATGATTCCGGTCTGGATGCACCAAGACCCAGAGATCAGCACCGTTTACACGATCCACAACCTCAAATATCAGGGGCCCTGGCGCTGGAAGCTGGACAAGATGACCTGGTGCCCTTGGTACATGCAAGGCGACCACACCATGGCTGCCGCCCTGCTCTATGCCGATGGCGTGAATGCGGTGTCACCCACCTATTCCAGAGAGATCCGCACCTCGGAATACGGCGTAAAGCTAGATGGGTTGCTCAATTACATCTCCGGCAAACTGCGCGGGATCCTGAACGGGATTGATCTGGAGGCCTGGAATCCAGCCACCGATCGGGCCTTACCCGCCACCTTCAGTGCCGATGATTTGTCGGGTCGCTCCCGCAACAAGCAGGTGCTCCAGGAACGCATGGGTCTCGAGGTCAGATCCGATGCCTATCTGCTGGGCATGGTGAGCCGTCTGGTGGATCAAAAAGGCGTTGATCTGCTGTTGCAAGTGGCGGATCGTTTACTCGCCTACACCGACACCCAGATCGTGGTGCTTGGCACCGGTGATCGGGGCTTGGAGTCCGGTCTTTGGCAGATGGCCTCCCGCTATCCAGGTCGCGTTTCTGTTTTTCTTACCTACGACGACGACCTCTCACGCTTGATTTACGCCGGCAGTGACGCCTTCCTGATGCCCAGTCGGTTTGAGCCCTGCGGCATCAGCCAATTGCTCGCCATGCGCTACGGATGCGTGCCCGTGGTGAGAAAGGTAGGTGGTTTGGTCGATACGGTTCCACCGCATGATCCTGCCCAGCACAGCGGCACAGGGTTCTGCTTCGATCGGTTCGATCCCGTGGACTTCTACACCGCCCTCGTGCGCTCCTGGGAAGCCTTCCGCCATCAAGACAGCTGGCGTGAACTGCAGCGCAGGGGCATGCAGCAGGACTACAGCTGGGCGCGTTCAGCCTTGGAATACGACCAGATGTACCGGGAGGTCTGTGGCCTCAAGGAGCCAGGTCCCGATGCCGCTGCCGTTGAACAGTTTTCCCAAGGCCAGAGTGCCGATCCCTCCTTGGACCCAGGCCAACGCGGAGCCCCCACCAGCCCCCCCGAACAACCCACAGACGACTCGCCCAAGGAACCTGGCTCACGCAACCCGCTAGCCAGACTGTTTGGCGGTCAGCGACGCTAATGCTGCAGGCAACCACGAATGCAGGATTCCTTCGAACCGCAGCCATCTGACAACGACAGCGCCCTTCCAGCTCCTTACAACAGCCCCTGGAAGGCCCTTGGCCAAGATCTGAGGGCCGTGAGCGCCGATCTGCGTCTTCGCAGCCAAGAGCTGTGGCGCCGTAACCGCGAGGGAGATCTGTCGGTTCCAGCGTTTTGGCCAGAGCCATTCGCAGCGTTGTTTTGGCCTGTGCTACTGGGATTCGGCCTCGCAGTCCTGATCCTGGGCGGCATTCAATTGCGTCAGGCCCTTCAAGGGCAGTCGCCACCAGCAGCTCCAGAGGTGGAACGTGTCCGCACCACCCCCTTCCCCGAGGCCCGTCCCCTGCCGATCAGCCCCAGCGTCGACGCCGATCCCATCAACCCCAAGGAGTCAGACGCGCCTGCAGCTGCTGATGAACCAACCCCAGGGGTGAGTGACCAGGAGCTCAAAGCAACATCAGTAGACACAGAGGAAGACAAAGAGAGCGACTTATTGCGCTTTGCTCCCCTTCTCGAGCTGCTGGCAGATGAGGAAGGCACAGAGAGCAACCCAGGACTAGCCCTGATTGTTTCGGCCCAACCTCAGCCAGAGCGCAACGCCGTGACGTTGCAAATCGATGCTGCCGCTTGGATGCAACGGTCTCCTGACCAACGCCAACACCTAGCCGAAACCTGGTGGACCCGACTGGAAGACCAGGGCTATGCCGATCTGCGTCTTGTGAATGAACAACAAGAGCTCTTGGCTCGACCCGCCAGGATCGGTGGCGGCATGATCGTGTTCGATCCAAAGAGGGTTTAAACGTGCTGGATCTAGCTGATCTCGTTTCGCTCTGGGGGCCGCCACAACGTGGCGATGGCGCTGCACCCAACCTCCAGCAACGCTTAGGCCCTGTCTGCACAGACAGCCGACTGCTCACGGCAAACGCCTTTTTTGTGCCGTTACGCGGTGAGCGCTTTGATGGTCATCGCTTCCTCGCCACTGCAACGGAGCAAGGCGTGCAGGGCGCCGTGGTGGCCCGTGATTGTGACATTCCAATACCGCCAAGCTTGCTGCACTGGTCCGTGAACGACACGCTGGAGGCCTACCAACAGATCGCCTGCTTGGTGCGGCGCAACTTCAACAGCACTGTTGTAGCCGTCACCGGGTCCGCCGGCAAAACCACAACAAGAGAACTGATTCGCGCCGCGTTAACACCCCTTGGAGGCGTTCAAGCCAGTATTGGCAACAACAACAACGACGTTGGCGTACCACTCACCTTGCTTGGTGTAGACGAGCAGCACGCTGCTGTGGTGGTGGAGATGGGAATGCGCGGCCCTGGTGAAATTGAACGCTTATCGCGTTGTGCGGAACCTGAGATTGCCGTGATCACCAATATCGGCACGGCGCACATTGGCCGCTTGGGCAGTCGCGAAGCAATTGCCGCTGCAAAATGTGAAATCACTGCAGCGCTTTCAGCCGATGGCCTTGTGGTGATTCCAGCTGGAGATCCTCTTTTGGATGCCTCCCTCGAACGATGCTGGAGTGGTCGTGTGCGGCGTGTGGCGCTTGTAGGCGATACCAACAACTCTGGTCAAGCAGCTGATGATCTCGGCGACTACAACCCTGCAACGGGACAGATTCAACTAAGGAATCACAGCTATCGCTGCCCCCTAGAAGGGAGACACAATGCACGCAATTTCATGTTGGCACTCGCCGTTGCCAACACCCTCGGCGTTGCACCCTCAGACCTACAACAGCTCGATGTCGAGGTACCGGGAGGTCGCAATCGCCGCCAACAAATCGGTGCCTTAACGGTTCTCGATGAGACGTATAACGCTTCACCGGAAGCAGTGTTTGCGGCGTTGGATTTATTAGCAGCTCAGCCAGGTCGACGGTTTGCAGTACTCGGCACCATGCTGGAGCTCGGACCAGACAGTGAACGCTTACACAAGGCGGTGATCGATCACGCCGCAGCCTTGAAGCTTGATGGACTGGTGGCTGTGGCCACTGGCTTGGAGGCCAAGGCCATGAGCAACGCAAGTGCAGCATTGCCACTGTTTCGGCAGGTGGAAACACCCGAACAGGCCGCTGAACCTTTAATCGAGTGGCTCAGGCCTGGAGACACCGTGCTCTTAAAAGCCAGTCGAGGGATTGCACTGGAACGATTGCTTCCGTTATTGCCACAGCTTTAGGTCAGGCGGCTCTCAGCGCGTCCGCTGGGTCTTCGCAGCGAATCAAATCGATCGCATGGGGATGGTCATGGATGTAGCGAATTTCCTCCATCGCCAACACCCTTGCTTCAAAGGCATCTCCCGCATAAAAACATTCTTCTTGATGATCACTGGTGGCATCGCGATAGCGAACAGTGAAACGCTTTTGATCGGACATGGAAGTATCAACCTGTCGCCCCACGCTTACGCATCAACGAACGCAGGCCAAGGGCATGCTGTGAAAAAAGTCTGTTGATTCAGCTCACTCGGCGTTGCGATCCCAGCCTTCCTTGATCAATTGCTTCGCACGACCGATCGCAAGGGATCCATCAGGAACAGCTTTGGTGATCGTCGACCCCGCAGCGATCGTGACATTTTTTCCGATCACAACAGGTGCAACCAATACGGAGTTAGCCCCAGTCTTGCTGCCCGCACCAATCACGGTGAGATGCTTATTCTTGCCATCGAAATTGGCCGTAATCGTGCCCGCTCCCACATTCACATTGGCGCCTAACTCTGCATCTCCGATGTAACTGAGGTGATTCACCTTGCTACCAGAAGCGATCACACTCTTTTTAATCTCCACAAAATTACCAATCTTGCAGGAATCACCAACGGTGGTGGCAGGTCGGATATGGGCGAAGGGGCCAATCGCAACATCGTTACCAACACGTGCATTACGCACGACGGATTGCACAACCGAGACATCACAACCGAGTTCGGCATTGTCAAGCAAACTGCCTGGGCCTAGGCGGCAGTTATCGCCAATTCGGCAGGTGCCTCGCAGATGAGTTTGGGGTTCGATCACCACGTCACAGCCAAAGCTGCAGTCCTCACTCAGGGTGCAACTGGCGGGATCCACAAAGGTCACACCCTCATCCATCCAGTGATCACGCAAGCGCTGTTGCAAGACACCCTCACACTGAGCGAGTTGTCTGCGGTTATTGATTCCATTCACCTCATCGGGATCACTCACCTCCATCTGCATCGCCACGCCTAGGAGCTGCACCGTATCGGTGAGATAGAGCTCGCCCTGATCGTTGTCGGTGCTCAATTTCGGCAACACCTCTGCCAACTTTTCCCAGTTGAAGCAATAAATGCCCGCATTGGTGAGGTTGTTGGCCCGTTGCTCGTCGCTGCAATCGCGATGTTCAATAATTCCGCTCACCCGGCCATTGGCATCGGCAAACACCCGGCCATATCCAGTGGGATCGTCGAGCCTTGCCGTTAACAAGGTCACATCTGCCTTGCTGCTGCGGTGCGTGCTCACCAATGCATCAATGGTCTCGGCTCGCAGAAGTGGAACATCACCGTTCAGCACTAATAATTCGCCTTGAAAGCCCTGGAGAGGCGCCAACAACTGTTGGACAGCATGCCCAGTTCCATTCTGTGGCTGTTGCAGCACAAATTCCAAGCCGCCATTGGAGCTGAGCTGCTCTTCCACACGCTCCGCTTGATGGCCAACGATCAACAGCCGGCGCTCTGGCGCAAGGTTCCGGGCACTGGCGAGCACGCGTTCCACCAAAGTGGCCCCCGCTAGGGGTTGAAGCACTTTCGGAAGCGCACTTTTCATACGCGTGCCTTTCCCAGCAGCAAGAACGGCAACGGCGAGCATGGAACGGGAGCAAGACCGGCGAAATCTACCGGTGGAAGCAGATTCTGGGAACACCAACAGGCAACTGCGGGACTCGGATCTCCACTTGAAACTTGATCAGCGGGGAGGAGGCTGAGCCAACAGTCTGATCACGATTCAGATGGTATTGGCTCTGATATTTCTCCCTAAAAAACAGACTTAATCGCCTTCATAAAACGCTTCCGGCCAGATTGCCTCACAGCCTGGGTCTCGGGCTAATGCGGCAGCCTTCACATCATCCACCTCCAAATTTCCGATTTGGTGGGCAGCAATCAACAGCATTAAACGTTTTAAAGCCTGACGACCCTGATCAGGCTGTAGCCAACCGAGCCCGTAATACGTGCAAGTGGCATTCAGCCAACCTTGGGCCTCTCCGCGCAACTTGATCTCGATACCGTCGAGAGCAGGAGTGGCAATCGATGGAGTGGCCGTGAGCAAAAACGTTGCAGCAACCAGTGATAAGAGCTTGCGCAAACTGAATCCATCAAATCCCAAAGTATGAAAGCGCCAATTCAATGGACTTTCCACTTTCGCTGCCAAGCGCTGGTGCTAGGCCGTTCAGTTAAAGCCTGTTCTTGTTGGCGTCGCTTCAAGATCGAAGCGGCCAAGTCGGTGCCTGACGGGTCTCGGTAGGGCACACCCGCCCTCGTCTGAAGATGTTCCTCTTCCATCACGCTCAAGCCACACCAACCAGGGCCCGTTTCAGGTGGAGTCTGATCGCGATCTTTAGAACATAACGCCAGAGTTCCAGAGCTCCACTCTGATTTTTCTCCTGCCTTTGGAAGCAGCGAGCGCAACTCGAGACCGGCATGGCGCAAACTATTTCTTACTGCTGCTGCTCTGCAATAGGTCAACAACCGCCCCCCAGGTGCGAGTAAGGAGGCAAGGCTCTGCAGAAATTCCTCACTCCAGAGCTGGGGACATTTTCCAGGAGAAAAAGCATCCAACAGGATCAAATCCAGTTGTAATTCCTTGGGTAGGTTCTGCAGCTGCTGACGCGCATCACCCCAAAGCATCTGCACCGAATGCTGCCGGAGCGAATCCTGCCAATAACCATCAGTAGCAACTGCCCCTAAGGCAGCAACAACATGCTTAGGCCAAAGGTCTATAAATCTCGGCTCAGCAAGGGCAAGTCTTAGAGGCGATCGATCAAGTTCTAACCCCCAACATTCCAAACTTGGCCCGCCCGCATTAGGAAGGGCCGCCATCAGGGCAGCCGTGTTGTAACCCAACCCAAAACAGACATCTAAAACACGTAAACAACCACCGCTGGGAAAGCGATCAAGCTGAGCCGGCAGCACAAACTTACTATTGGCTTCTTGAAGTGCACCGCCAGAACTATGGAAGCCTTCAGCAAAACGATCGCTATGCAAACTGAAGCTTCCGTCTGCTGTGAAGCGCGTACTCAGCACAGAGGAATCAGCGACGCAATCTCTCAAGATCGTCCCAGAAGGTGGGGTAACTCACAGCCGCTGCTTCGCTGCGGGTAATTCTTGAATCACCCTCGGCCATTAAGCCAGCAACAGCAAGACTCATCGCCACACGGTGGTCTGTCTCACTATCCAATTCCGCACCTTTCAGAGAGCGGCCACCACGAATGGTGAGACCATCCGGATGTTCATCAATGTCGGCACCCATGGCTTTAAGTTGCCGCGCCATTACAGCAAGTCGATCCGTTTCTTTCACACGCAACTCAGCTGCACCACGAATACGACTTTCTCCATCACAAAAACAGGCCGCGACACTCAGGATTGGAACTTCATCCACCAAACGCGGCATGATCTCCTCTCCAAACTGAAAGGCCTTGAGGGGACCATGACTCACCTGCAGATCGCCAACAGGTTCACCCGCAACATCGCGGCGATTCAACACGTTGATCGAAGCGCCCATCATCTCCAACACGTCCAGAATCCCAGTACGCGTGGGATTTAAACCCACATTTTCCACCGTAATCTGAGCGCCAGGAACGAGGGCACCTGCCACAAGCCAGAAAGCCGCTGAACTGATATCTCCCGGCACCACAACATGCTGACCTTTCAATGTGGCACCGGGACGCACCAAAATATGTCGTCCCATCTCACCACCAACTTCAAGGTCAGCACCAAAGGCTCTGAGCATGCGCTCGCTGTGATCACGAGAATGGGCAGGTTCGATCACACTCGTTGCCCCATCCGCAGTGAGAGCAGCCAAGAGAATGGCGGATTTCACTTGAGCACTGGCAACAGGGGTCCCCACAACAGCACCCCTCAACCTTTGCCCCTGGACAGCCAGCGGAGCCAAATTTCCTCGATCGCGACCACGCACATCTGCCCCTAAGAGGGAGAGGGGTTGACCAACCCTGTTCATCGGCCGGCGACAAAGAGAAGCATCACCGGTCAAAACAAAATGGCGCCCCTCGCGTCCAGCAAGAAGACCAAGCATCAACCGCATGGTTGTGCCCGAATTACCGCAATCGAGAATCTCCGAAGGCTCTTGCAAACCATCAAGACCAACGCCCTCAATGGTCACCATTTCACCGCTCTGAATCGGCGAAATCATTGTCCCCATCGAGCGCAGGCAAGCAGCTGTACTAATCGGATCCTCTGCTGGTAGAAGACCTTCGATTGTGGTTGTGCCCTCAGCGATGGCACCAAAGAGCAGTGCCCGATGAGAAATAGATTTATCGCCTGGAACACGGACCCGGCCATGGAGGCTGCCACCTGCCTTCAGATCCCTAGGGGAGCCATTTGATCCCGACACCGTTGAACAGCCTGTGGTTGATGAAAACAATCCTATTAGCCCGATCTTCAAAGGCTCAGGCTTGTCGTTAAAGTTGTCACCAACTCCTGCTGTAAAAGCAAAAACCTTCGCTAACAACCTAGAAAAAAAGCAATAACGATCACATCAACAAAGAAATAGCCCTGAAAATACAAACTTAATCATTCCAATATGCTCATAAAAAACAATTAACAGGAGAATAGAGATCACATCCAAGCGATGATTAGGCCGCCAAAACCTCCGAACAAACCCGGCGAAATAACTGTGAGTTGATATATCATTTTATACAATCTGATGATTCATATGACGACCATGATGTCAGGAGATTTAGGTAAGCTAGCCAGAACATTAGCCAGCATCAATTGCATTGCCTCAAAAGGGGTCAGAGTTTAGACATCACATTCTTGGATCTTGATGAAGCCAAAACTTGCAAATTTTTAGCCATAGAAGAAGGGGTCTTACGCGTCTGCCTCGTCTCAACAATCAATTCCGAACTAATTCCAATTGGTTTTTTTGGTTCAGAGTGGTTGAGGCTTGAGAAAAACAGACTTAGAAATTTTGATCTGCGCCTAGAAGCATTAAATGAAGTAAAGTTTAAAATAACATCCACCCATGATTGCGCAAACGAAGTGGATTCCATCTTTCACAATCACTGGCTACTAATATTGTGCATGATAAAATCATCCACTCAAGTTGAGATCAGAATCTGTCGTTTAATCGCGATTTTAGTATTTTCGTTTGGAAGAAGGAATAAGGAGAGTTATACACTCCCATTCGAATTAAGCCATTCACAAATCGCCCTCTTAGTTGGCTGCACCCGATCAACTGTAACGCGTCAAATTGGCTTCATGAAAGAGAAGGGATTAATCTGCTCTGACAAATACCAGTTTGGAATCTTAGTTAGCGAGAAACTAATCGCACAGGAATCAACATTTGTAGAGTATTTGCAATTCACTTGATTAACCACGACCGCATTTACAATGACCACCTTTCCACTTCGAACACTTTGATTTTTTACAGCCTTTTTTCTTACTAAAAAAGCTCCAAACTGAAAGTCTTTTCGTCATTTTATCGATCCCAAGGCTTTCTTGTGAACCCTGAAGTCGTGCCATTTGAGTCATCTTGAGATTGACTCTCATTATACATGGTCGAAAGCGCACAAAATAAACAATGTTGCTTGACGAAACAGTGGAAGAAGTCAATAATTAATAAGTGATTTTTGATTCAGAGGAGTGTTCAATATGACGACTTCAGATTCGTCAACGCAGATTGCAACGAACGTTGCACAGGGACCTAATGGAAGGGCACTGGCAGAATCCATGAATCCAGATTTGCTCAGTGCAATCCAGCAACACATTTCAATCGAAAGGCATGCCTCAATCACCTATTTGGCAATGTCCATCTGGTGTGCTGAATGTGAACTTGCTGGTTTCTATCAATTTTTCGATGGTGAAGCGAAAAGCGAGCAGTCCCATGCCGTGCACTTCACCCAGTATTTGATAGCACGCAGTCAATCCAACGACTTGCAAACCTTGGATGCTCCTAGGCAAAACTGGGACAATTTGGCTGCATTAATGGCAACAGCCTTTCAAATGGAAGCTGATACAACGTCTTCGATCCAAAGCGTGTATGCCATGGCTGAAAGAAACAGCGATACCAGAACTACCGTATTCCTAGATCCACTCATTGAAGCCCAAATTCAATCCGAAGATCAATTCGCGTACTTGCTCGGGCGGGTGAAGTTCGCGAATGGTGACCCCACAGCGCTGCTTGTCATCGATAACGAATTAAGAGCAGGTCAAACGCAGCGAGGTTGACCTCAGCATTGCTCGTTTGCTTTGTTCGTAGAGCAAACGAGCACTAATCGTGAGCTGCTCAAGCTTAAGGACGTCAAAAGTATCATAAATTTCCACGAGCCTGATGTGAATCGATTCCAAATCGTCTGTTAAACGCTTCTTCAGCAGTGGGCTGATCGATTTAATTGTTCTTTCAATGGCGATGCACTGATAACTCGTTAAATATTCAACCTCCTGACTCAAGGTCAGAACCAGACTTTCACTAGCCATTCCTTCCACGTAATCACCTAAAATCCGAGCGGACTCGATTCAATCAATCTAGGAGAGAGTTTCATAGAAGCTTCACCAGAGTTGGTCACCAACATTTCACCATTGCGAAGTTTGGAGATCAAGCGCGTAGACGTCACTCTGGTAGAGCCGATCAATTCACCAATTCGGTCGTGTGTAAGTCGAAAGGGAAGATTGCACCACTCTCCATAGCGCTTACCCAAGCGATTCACTAACAGACTCAGCAAGGCGTGAAGTCTCTGTTCTGCTTGTCCTAAGTGACGGATTCTCAGAAGTTGCAGCGTCCACTCATTCACTGAGTCATACCCATTTGGGGATGGCTCCATTGATTTCGTTTCGATTCTCAGTGGAGTCATCGCTTCAACGCAAATGCCATCACTGCACAAACAATCAGTTCTCAGCTGGTCACCCGTCTGTAGGAAGGCAAGCGTCATCCCTTCTGTTTCTTCGCAAGGGCAATACACCCTGGCAATGCCTTCGAGCACATTTAATTTCATGCAATCACTACGCCCGTGGGTGTCGACAAGCACGGTTTGCCCCGTCGGGATTTGGATCGAGGACGTGGGGTCGTCAGGCAGGAAGCGGAAGCTCACGGAGTGGTTTTAACGCTAATGAGAATTGATAGCAACATAGCCGAAGCAGAGCCTTTCTGCAATCGATTCTCAATAGCCATTGCTTGTTGAAGGGGATCGTGTGCGATCTCGACCCTTTTTGGTCGAAAACGACTGACTTTGCGTCTGATCGCCAACAAATCCATCCCTGCCACCGATGGAGTCACGTCGAACAAGAACGAACGCAACCGCTACAAGCGCTGCGAGAGCGAACAAAGATGCTCTAAGTATGAATTTTGTAGTGTCCAAGTCTCGAGTTAATTTCGAGGCCATTGTCTAGCGACAAAAACAGAATTGAATTTGCTTGTATCAAATGACGCACCTTAATGTGCTTTATGTAAAAAAAAATTGTATTGTACAGGAGCACCAAAGTGTCTTTTTTACGTCGCAACTTCGGCAAAGAACAATTAAATTTGCGTCGACGCATTTTGCGTCATCTTGTGTGAGGATCAATTTGAAACTTTTCCATCAACTGCTGGTGGCCCCAGCTGCCCTGGGCCTTTTAGCACCTGTGGCTGCGAACGCCACTGACTTCAACGCAGCTGAGCTGAACATCAACGGTGTGTCTGACTACGACGCTTCCTCTGCATCGAGCAGCCTCGAGCAAGTCACCAGCATCACTCAGTTTTCAGACGTTTACCCAACCGACTGGGCTTATCAGGCACTGAGCAACCTGATCGAGCGCTACGGCTGTGTGGCTGGTTACCCCAACGGCACCTACCGCGGTAACAGGGCCATGACCCGCTTTGAAGCGGCTGCTCTGTTGAACGCCTGTCTCGATCGCGTCACTGAAGTGACCGACGAGCTGAAGCGCTTGATGAAAGAGTTCGAAAAAGAACTCGCCATCCTCAAGGGCCGTGTGGACGGTTTGGAAGCCCGAGTTGGCGAACTGGAAGCAACTCAGTTCTCCACCACCACCAAGTTGAGCGGTAAAGCCGTGATGACCCTTGGTGCCACCTCTTATAGCGGTGACGAGACGAATAATCTCAAGGATGAAGATGGCAATTATGTAGGCGACACGGGAACATCTTTCTCGTACCGCACCACCCTCAACCTCAATACGAGCTTCACCGGTAAAGATCTGCTCTACACCCGCCTTAGAACAGGTAATTTCAACACCAACGCTTTCTCGGGTAAGGGTTACACCGGAAGTCAATCTCAAATCGAGGCCTCCAAGAGTAGTGCTAACAGCCTGGAAGTTGACAAGCTTTGGTATCAGTTCCCACTCGGAAATGATTTCCAAGTGTTTGCTGGTCCCCTGATCGAAAACTACTACATGTTGGCCGCCACACCCAGCGTCTATAAGCATGTGTTGAAACAGTTCAAACTTGGTGGTTACTACGGTGCCTACGGCGCAAGTACCTCACCAGGTGCAGGTATCAACTGGATCAGTAACAGAAATGCTGATTACGGTGATGCCAAACTGAAAATTAGTGCCAACTATGTCGCTAAAAACGGTCCAAATAGTGACCCCAATAATGGTGGTATCGCTGGTGATCGTTCCAAAGGTAAGTTCCTGAGCCAAATCGCTTATGGATCACCTCAGTGGCAAGTATCAGCAGCCTATGCTTACTCACAGGCTGATATGACAGTTGGTGGAGCAGGTACTCCCGCTGGTCTTAACAAAGGAGGATATTCAGACGCCAATCAGTTCAACCTGAACGCTTATTACCAGCCCCTAGATAGCGGTTGGATGCCTAGCGTGAGTGTTGGTTGGAGCATCACAAGCTTCAACGAAAAAGATGGATTTACTGACGGCGATGTCACCCAATCACAAGGTTGGCTTGTTGGTCTGAACTGGCAAGATGCTTTCATGCGCGGTAACCGTTTAGGTTTCGCAATTGGACAACCACAGTTTGCGACTGCTCTGAAGAATCAGGGTAAAGATGGCAATGGTTATGCAGACGATGGCAACTATGCCATGGAACTGTATTACGATTTCCAAGTCACCGACAACATTACTGTGACTCCTGCGCTGTTCTACTTGAGCCGTCCTTTCGGTCAAGAGACTGGATCTAGTTTCAAAACAGGTGGTGCAGGTGCAGACACCTTTAGTACCCTTGGTGGTCTTGTGCAGACTACATTCAAGTTCTAGAACCTAAATCCATTTAGGATCATGATTGAGGAGGGTTTAACCCTCCTTTTTTATTCTCAATTCAAATTGCATTAAAAAAGGAGGGGCTAATAAGTCCCTCCTTAAAAGCCTGAAGAGTCTTTCTCTTACCAGCAATTCTCACCCTCGCCAATCGGAATGCAAATATCCTGCTCTGCTGCTTTTTTAGCTGCAGCCTTGGCATCAGCATCTTTCTTAGCTGCAGCATCGAGATCTTGATCTGTCGACCATTCTTGAAGGCCACCCGTCGGTGCTTGATCAGCTTGAACAGGGTCCACTATGGCTAGCTGACCTGACAATGCAGCTGCACTAGCAAGAAAGATTGAAAGAGCAGATGTCTTTTTCATGAAATTTGAGCACTTGCTTTTATTTTACTGAATACAACGCGAAGGAACGAATCTTTTTATACATGCCTAGCCGCCCAAGCGTCGTAACAGATTTGTATAGGCCAAAAAGATCAAATCAAGTTCATCACTACGGCCGTGCTTTGCCAAAATTGCTCGCGCACCACTTTCTAGTTGAAACAAACAAAGACGATCATTTTCGGCTTGAACATAGCTCTCAATCCAACCCACACAAACAGTACGAACACCACTCATTACAGTACAAACGCGATGCAACGATGTACTGGGATAGATCACAATTTCTCCCTGCTTCAGATTGATAGGAAAAGACTCAGAAATACTATCGATTTCCAATTCACCACCCTCATATCTTGTCTCATCAGTTAAAGAGAGAGTAAAAGATAAATCACTTCTTCCACTACTCATATAGGCATTGTCAACATGCGTTTCATACCCACCGTCCTTTTCTGTTTTAGAAATTAAGAATCGGTGGAGCTTACGAGGAAGACAAAATCCCTTAACGACAGGATGATTCCACATGGCATGTTCTACGAACTCATGAATCTCTTTTCGCAATGGAGACTCATCGTTAAGTTGTGAATTTCGTTTCCCCCCCTTAGCGTGAGCACCAGCGGTCAGCGAACCATCCTGCCATTCCGCTTCATGAGCAAGCCTCTCAAGAAAGCGTTCACAGGTTATTGGGTCAAGTATTTGCAATTGCAAGTGATTCATTGTTCAGCCCTTGTATCTCTGGAAAAATCGACGAAGCATAGCCCTGTGACAAATGATTCATTTGCGTCCCAACAGGCTTCTATAATAAAAGAAAATGCTTTATTGAGATGAAACCTTTTTTATTTCTCACATCTCTTTTGCCTCTAGCACTATTTGCGCCAGCTTTTGCGGCAGAAGAAGTCAGAGTATACTCTGGTCGTCATTACAATACTGACCGTCAAGTTTATAAAAAGTTTTCAGATCAAACCGGAATCAAAGTTCGCCTAGTTGAAGCCTCAGGGATTTCATTAGTTCAAAGATTAAAGAGCGAAGGTAAGAATACAAAAGCTGATGTCATCATCTTAGTTGATGCTGCACGCATCAATAATGCAGCCAATGCAGGACTCTTTGGCAGCATTCAATCCTCATCTTTGGATCAATCTGTACCATCTCGCTATCGCGATCCCAAGAAAAGGTGGTTTGGCTTAACCCGACGCGTGCGCGCGATTATTGTTAATCCAGCACTTGTTTCACCATCTTCAGTCACGTCATATTCACAACTGGCGAGCCCAGCCCTAAAGGGGAAAGTTTGTCTTAGAAAGAGAAAAAATGTCTACAATCAATCACTTGTTGCCGATCAACTTGCGCTAAAGGGAACAGCTAAGGTTAAAACCTGGCTGAAAGGTCTTACTAATAATGTTAGTCAACCCTATTTTGGTGGTGACATTGGCCTCATTCGGGCTGTTGCCCAAGGCCAGTGTGGCGTTGGAGTTGTGAATCACTATTATCTAGCTCGCATGAGAGCGGGAGTCAACGGAAAAAAAGATCAGCAATTTGCTAACAAAGTAAAAATCGTGATGCCTAAACCTGCTCACGTCAATATCAGTGCTGCAGCAGTTTCACATTATTCTAAGAACAAGAAAAATGCAGTTAAATTGATCGAATATCTCTCATCCCCTCAAGGAAGCGCTGGACTTGCAGGGCCAACCTATGAGTTCCCCTTAAAAGGGGTTGGCGGCTCAACCTACCTCAAAGGAATGACGAAATTCACTCCTGATCGCGTCACTATTTCGCAACTGAGTCGCTACAACAAAGAGGCGATTCGTCTTATGACCGAGGCTGGATGGAAATAAGCTTATCTAAGACATAACCAAAGAGTGCAGGATCTGGTTCAGCATCTTCAAGATCTGACAATCCAAGCTCCTCGAGCCGGTCAGTAACTTTTTTCTCTAAGTCCGCTGGACGGCTCAGTGGCTCACCCCACTCATGATTTTTTTCTGGTCCAATTTTGGTCGTGGCATCAATGGCCATCCTTCCACCCAGGCCTAGTTGTTCGCTAGCAAAGTCAAGGGTGTCAAAGGGTGTATTTTCTAAGACAAATAGATCCCGCTGTGGATCAACTTGCGCTGCAATCGCCCAGACAACCTGACGTGGATCACGCACATTGATGTGCTTGTCAACAACAACAACGAACTTCGTATAAGTAAACTGGGGAAGCGCACTCCAGAAAGCCATCGCAGCTCTCTTTGCCTGCCCAGGATAGGCTTTGTCGATCGAAATAACTGCTAATTTATAACTTAGTGCCTCCATTGGCAAAAAGAAATCTTTGATTTCTGGAATTTGTTGACGCAGTATTGGTGTATAAATTCTGTTTAAAGCAATAGCCAACATCGCCTCTTCTTTCGGTGGCCGGCCACTGAACGTGGTGAGAAAGATCGGCGACCGCCGTTGCGTCATGCAGTGAAAACGCACCAAAGGTGAATCTTCCACACCACCGTAAAAACCCATGTGGTCGCCAAACGGACCGTCCGGGCTTACCTCTCCAGGGGTGATCGTTCCCTCTAACACCACCTCACTGCAACTTGGCACCTGCAGATCAATTGTTTTGCAAGGGGTGAGACGCACGCCCTCCCCTGCATAAATTCCCGCAAACAGCCATTCACTGAGTTGCACAGGGATTGGAGTTGCTGCTGCCATCACAAGCAAAGGGTGAACACCAATAGCGATGGCGACCTCCAGCTTTTTGCCCATTGCCGCCGCCTTACGTAGATGACGAGCACCTCCACGAACGCTCAACCAATGCACGGTCATGGTGTTGACCGATTGACGCTGCAACCGATAGACCCCCACGTTTGGGACTCCGGTTTCAGGATCTTTCGTGATCACAAGACCCAGCGTGATCACACCACCGGCATCACCCGGCCAAGGCCTGATCAGCGGGATTTGATCAAGATTGACGTCATCTCCCAAAAAGATCTGCTGACGGCAGGGAGGGACAAGATCGCGGTCTGGTCGTGCCTTCACCAGATCCCAAAACACCCTTGCAAATTGCTTGGTCTCCTTGAGGTCTTTTGGAGGCCTTGGTTGCTGCAGGATGGCGAGTCTGGATCCAAGCTCCTCGAGCTGTTCAGCCCGCTCCAAACCCATGCTCCACACCACACGCTCGACAGTGCCGAGCGTGTTGACGGCTACGGGCATGCTGGAGCCAATCACGTTCTCAAACAGCAGGGCTGGTCCACCAGCAGCAAGAACCCGATCAGCAATGGCTGCGAGTTCAAGATCTGGATCAACTGGCGCTGTAATCCGCCGCAGCTGCCCGCGCTCTTCCAGCAGCTTGAGGAAGTCCCGCAAATCTCTCGTTCCAGGGCCGGGTCCAATCAAAGCCATGGAGTCGAAAGGGTGATCAGGAAGCAATCTGGTTACTGTGACGCACGCTGATCGAGATCGTGGCCATGAAGGTTGCCTATTTCCACGTTGCTGGTGACGTGCCAGACACCATCAACGGTTCAGACGGTCCTGACGCCGCTGTTGTCATCGATGTCCTGCGCGCCACCACCACCATTGCCTGGGCCTTGCACAACGGAGCGGAAGCCGTTCAAACCTTTGCTGATCTCGATGAACTTCGAGCAGAAGCCAATGCTTGGCCCGAGGCAAAGCGTCTGCTGGTGGGCGAGAGGGGAGGTTCCAAGCTGGATGGATTTGATCTCGGCAATTCCCCCGTTTCCGTGGTGCCCGAGACCGTGAAGGGCAAGCGCCTGTTCATGAGCACCACCAATGGCACCCGCTCCTTGCACCGGGTTCGAGAGGTGGCCTGCGTGCTCACGGTGGCTTTACCAAACCGTGAAGCGGTGGCACAACGACTGATCCGCGATCAGCCCCAGCAGGTATGGATGGTGGGAAGCGGCTGGGAAGGGACCTATTCCTTGGAGGATTCGTTGGCAGCCGGCGCCCTCGCCGACTCCCTCCTGGCAGCAGGGGCCAGCGTGGCTAACGACGAAATGCAGGCGGCACTCGCTCTGTGGGCTCAATGGAAAGACAATCCCGAGGCCTGTTTACGGATCGCATCCCATGGACAGCGCTTGATTCGCCTGGGGGATCACGACGCTGATTTCCAACGCTGTGCTGGTCTTGATCAGCTCTCGGTGGTGCCAACACAGGCTGAACCAGGCGTGCTTCGTGCCGTTTCTGGGTAGCCGGACGGCAATAAGCCAATACCATTTGCCAATCGGAAAGGACGCACGTGAGTGACTTTTTGGCTGCGGCCCTGCAACTCACCAGCACAACTGACCCTGAAAGCAATTTTGCGGCCGCTGAAGAACAGATCGATTTGGCGGCGCGTCGTGGCGCAGAGCTGATCGCTTTGCCCGAAAACTTTGCCTTTATGGGTGACGACGCGCAGCGACTCGAACTGGCACCGGCATTGGCTGACCAGGCGGCGCGCTTTCTGGTCACCATGGCCCGTCGCTATCAGGTCGTGATCCTGGGTGGTGGCTTCCCCGTTCCCGTCGGTGATGGCCAACGCCACTTTCAACGGTCACAACTGGTAGGCCGTGACGGTCAAGTGCTGGCTAGTTACGACAAGATCCACCTCTTTGATGTGGATCTCCCAGACGGGAGCTCCTATCGGGAATCAGCGAGCTTCAGCCCGGGGACATCCCCCCCTCCCGTCGTGGATGTGCCTGGACTCTGTCGGGTGGGGCTGTCCATTTGCTACGACGTGCGCTTCCCTGAGCTCTATCGCCACCTCGTTGGAGCCGGAGCTGAGTTGTTAATGATTCCCGCTGCCTTCACAGCCTTCACAGGGAAGGACCATTGGCAAGTTTTGCTCCAATCACGGGCGATCGAAAACACGGCCTACGTGCTGGCTCCAGCCCAGACAGGCGTGCACTACAAGCGACGACAGAGCCACGGGCATTCCCTGATTGTGGATCCTTGGGGCACGGTGTTGTCCGATGCCGGGGTGGCTCCAGGGGCCGCCATCGCTCCCATTGACCCCAGCCATCTCCAGCGCATTCGCGGGCAGATGCCGAGCCTGCAGCACCGCCAACCCTCGCTGTTCTGAAGGGCATGGCTCCGCTGACCTTCCGCTTCAGTGCGCTCATTCTTGCGGCGGCTGTCCAAGCGTCATCCCTGCTTCTCAGCCTGCCGGCCCAAGCCGCCAGTGCCCTGGCAGCCTGGAAACTCAGTTCTTCAGGGGAGCTCCTGCTGCGCACCGCGGCGGGTGCGCGACTTCAAGCCTTCTTCGAAGCCGGGGATCGCAACCGCGGTCCAAGGGTGTGGATCGATTTTCCAGGTGAGCTCAGTCGATCGAGGAGCCTGCCCGGGTCCGGCCCCATTCGCGAAATTCGGCTTGGCAAACCGAGCGCAGGTGAAACCCGATTGGTGATCGAGTTTCAGCCAGGGGTCGATCTCGATCCCAGTCAATTGAAATTGATCGGTACCGCTTCCAATCGCTGGAAGCTCAGCTTTCAAGGGCTTTCCACCACAGGGTTAAGGGCGATCGGGGAAGGAGATCTCAACCGTGCATCCTCTGGGTCCTGGGCGGGTGGCCTGCGCATCCAACCCAGCAAAACTCCAGTGAATGCGGCGGGCTTACCCACCGTGACCCGAGGCAAATACCGCGTCGTGATCGACCCAGGCCATGGTGGTCCCGATCCCGGCGCTGTGGGAATCCGAGGGATCAGGGAAAGTGAAATCGTTCTCGATATCTCCCTGCAAGTCGCTCGATTACTGGAAGCCAAGGGGGTCCAGGTGATCATGACGCGAACAACTGAAGTGGATGTTGATCTTCCGCCTCGGGTTTCAATTGCCAATCGGGCTGGTGCGGATGCTTTCGTCAGCATTCATGCCAATGCGCTCAGCATGGCGAGGCCTGATGTGAACGGGATCGAGACGTTTTTCTACTCCGACCGTCGTTCCGCCCGCTTGGCCGCTCACCTTCAGCAGCAAATGCTAAATGTGTCTCCCGGCAGCCCGAATCGAGGTGTTAAGCGAGGTCGCTTTTTTGTGATTAGGCGCA
The DNA here is from genome assembly GCF_014279555.1 of Synechococcus sp. SYN20. NCBI lineage: Bacteria > Bacillati > Cyanobacteriota > Cyanophyceae > Synechococcales > Synechococcaceae > Synechococcus > Synechococcus sp. SYN20. Next base: position 1,563,679 of record NZ_CP047959.1, read on the forward strand.
CGACAATGCCAGCAGCTCTCGTGGAGATGGGATTCGTCACTGGCAACATTGATTCTCCACGCCTGGCCACCTCGTCCCACCGTCAGAGGCTGGCTTTAGCTCTTGCCACCGGCATCCTGGACTATCTGAAAGGAGTGCGTTGACCATTCGTCTCGGACTGTTTGACAGTGGCATTGGCGGGCTCACCGTCTTGCGCAGAATCCTGGAGCGTCACGGTGCCGTGCCGGTGACCTACTTAGGCGACACCGCCCGTGTTCCCTACGGAAGTCGGTCTCCTTCAGAAATCCGTTCGATTGCCGCTGAAGTGGTGGCCTGGTTGCGAGTCCAAGAGGTCTCCACCGTTGTGATGGCCTGCAACACCACCAATGCTCTCGCCAGAGATGTCACCGAGGGGCAAGCCGGCGTTCCCGTTGTAGGGCTGATTGGCGCTGCCGCTGCCCTCGTGAAAGAGTCGAGAGTGGGCGTTCTCGCGACTCCAGCAACGGTGGCTTCTGGCGCCTATCGGGAGAGCATCGAGGCGCTCCATCCAGGAACCTTGGTGGTTCAACAGGCCTGTCCTGATTTTGTTCCGCTGATCGAGACCGGAGATCTCGGTTCCGATGCACTGCGTGCAGCGGCGATTCGATACCTCCAGCCCTTGCTTGAAGCCTCGGTTGATTCGGTGGTGCTTGGTTGCACCCATTACCCCCTGCTGGTGCCACTGCTCGCGAACTTATTGCCCCCTCATATGCGTCTGATCGACCCAGCTGTCGCCGTCGCCACCCAACTCGATGCCTTTCTTGGCCAACCCTTGCCTGGAAGTCAAAATCAGCCGGTATCACTGGCCGCAACGCATATTTGCGTCACAAAAGACCCCGCAGGGTTTGCCGAGAGAGCCACGGCTTGGCTGGGGCAAAGGCCTTGCGTTGATCTGGTGAATCTGCAGCCATAGGTCTGCATTTCCTAGGATCTCTGCACCGAGGGGATTCATGGCCACCGTCACCGAGTTGCTGCAGCCGGTCGAGGCGGATCTTGAGATCCTGCTAAGCGACCTCCGCAGCTTGATAGGAGCTGGTCATCCGATTCTCCAGGCAGCTGCTGAACATCTTTTCAGCGCTGGAGGGAAGCGCCTCAGACCTGGAATCGTGTTGCTGATTTCGAGGGCGCTTTCCGCAGACGGAGAGTTGAGCTCACGCCATCGACGTCTGGCAGAGATCTCGGAGATGATCCACACCGCCTCGCTCGTTCACGACGATGTTGTGGATGAAGCCTCAACACGACGGGGCGTTGAAACCGTCCACAGCCGATTCAATTACAGAGTGGCCGTTCTCGCCGGTGACTTCTTGTTTGCCCAGGCGAGTTGGCACCTGGCCAATCTCGACAATCTCGATGTAGTGAAATTGCTCAGCCGCGTGATCATGGATCTCGCCGATGGAGAGGTGAAACAGGGCTTGTTTCGCTTCGATACAGGCCAGTCATTCGAAACCTATTTCGAGAAGAGCTACTGCAAAACCGCTTCACTCATTGCTAATAGCGCCAAAGCGGCTGGTGTTTTAAGCGACTTGTCGGAGCCTCAGCTTGAGTCTCTGTATCACTACGGCCGGCAGCTGGGTCTGGCCTTCCAGGTTGTGGATGACATCCTTGATTTCACCGGCAGTGATCAACAGCTCGGCAAGCCGGCAGCCAGTGATTTATCCAGCGGTTATCTCACAGCTCCCGCTCTTTACGCCCTTGAGGAACGACCTGCTTTGTCGGGTTTGATTGAACGCGAATTCAGTGGAGAGGGTGATCTTGAAATCGCTTTGGCGTTGGTTCGTGAGTCGGAAGCCATTCCTCGCACCCGTGAACTCGCCAAAACGTTTGCACGCGAAGCACGCGAAGCCCTGGATTGGATGCCCGAATCTCCATCACGGGCAGCCTTGCAGGAGTTACCAGATTTTGTTCTTAGCCGTCTGTACTGAGGCTGTGCCGGAGTTGCTCCTCTCCCTGCCCCAAGCTGGTGATGAGCATTAAACGAGGATGTTGCATCGCAGGGGGTTGGATGACAGCGGTTTCACTGAGTGTTTCGACCAACTGCCAGACCCAACAGCCTGCCGCTAAGGCCGACTGACAGCCAGCATGTGAATCCTCAAAGACCCAGCATTCACGGGGAGACAACCCCAGCCTTTGGGTTGCCAGCAGATAGGGATCAGGAGCTGGTTTTCCTGCACGCAGGTCCATGTCATCGCCCAACACACGGCTTTGAATTAAATCCAACCAAGGGTGGCCGGAGATTTTGTAGAGCAGGGATGCCTCCTTGCTGCTGGTGACCAGCACCATGGGCAAATGCTGGGAACTGCAAAACCGGATCAGTTGCTCAGCGCCCGGAACCGCTGGAGCCTCAGCGACTAAACGCTTGGCAATGGGCTCCCGCGCTTTCAGGAGTTGCTCCGCTGAAACGGACTGCTGCAACCATGAGCAAACCAAGTTGGCATTGTCCTCCCGGCGACGTCCCTTGAGCTGTTGAAGTTGCTGACGCGACAAGGATCCGTTGAAGCATGCTGCCGCTTCCTTCCAAGCCTTTGCCTGTAAAGGTTCGGTATCAAGCAGGAGACCATCAAGATCAAACAGGCATGCTTTTGGCGCTGACAAGGATCCTGCCTTTGGCATCGTTGCCGCATCACTCTTCTGTGGATTCTGACAACGCGACTGGTCAGGATGCTGAAAGCATCGATAGTGTTGTCCTATCAGTGCATTTGAGCAGCAAGCGATGAGTGAGGGTTCCACCATTGAGAGCGTGCTTCAAGAACAGCGTGTCTTTGATCCACCAGCGGACCTCGCCAGGGATGCGCGTATTTCTGGGATGGAGTCTTATCGCGCTCTAGCTGAAGCAGCGAAATCCGATCCAGACACGTTCTGGGGAGAAGCAGCCCGTCGTGAATTGCATTGGTTCGAACCGTTTCACACCGTTCTCGACTGGGACAACCCACCCTTTGCGCGCTGGTTTGAAGGGGGAACAACCAACCTCTCCTACAACTGTCTTGACCGTCATCTGAATGGCCCCAAGGCCAACAAGACAGCCCTGATCTGGGAGGGAGAACCCGGGGATGTGCGCACCTTCACCTACCAAGAGCTGCATGCCGAGGTATGCCGTGCCGCCAACGCCCTCAAGGCCATCGGAATTGGCAAAGGTGACCTTGTCGCTCTGTACATGCCGATGGTGCCTGAGGCCGCCATCGCGATGCTCGCCTGTGCGCGCATTGGCGCTCCTCACTCTGTGGTGTTTGGTGGGTTCTCTGCAGAAGCCCTGCGTGATCGCCTGATCGACGGTGAAGTGAAAGCGGTGATCACCGCCGATGGCGGTTTCCGCAAGGACAAGCCTGTGTCGCTAAAGCCGGCTGTAAATGCAGCGCTTGCCGATGGTGCATGCCCAACGGTGCACTCCGTGCTGGTTGTGAAGCGCACCGATCAACCGGTGGAGATGGTGGATGGGAGAGATCAGTGGTGGCATGACCTTGTCGCCAATCAAGAGGATGCATGCGTCGCTGAGCCCATGGCGAGCGAAGACCGCTTGTTTGTGCTTTACACCTCTGGATCAACAGGAAAACCCAAAGGTGTGGTCCACACCACCGCGGGGTACAACCTCTGGGCCCATTTGACCTTTCAATGGATCTTCGACATCCGTGACGACGATGTGTTTTGGTGCACGGCCGATGTGGGCTGGATCACCGGACACAGCTACATCGTCTATGGGCCTCTGTCGAACGGCGCCACCACAGTGATGTACGAGGGAGCTCCTCGACCCTCCAAGCCAGGGGCGTTCTGGGAAATGATCCAGAAGCACAAAGTGAGCATTTTCTACACCGCTCCAACAGCCATTCGTGCCTTTATGAGGAGTGGACGTGCGGTGCCTGATCAGTACGACATGAGCAGCCTGCGCCTGCTCGGCACCGTCGGTGAGCCGATCAACCCTGAAGCCTGGATGTGGTATCGCGATGTGGTGGGCGGTGAACGCTGCCCAATCGTTGACACCTGGTGGCAAACCGAAACCGGTGGCGTGATGATCAGCCCCCTCCCTGGAGCGACCCCCACCAAGCCAGGCTCTGCCACCTTGCCCTTGCCTGGAATCCAAGCCGACATCATCGATGCCGAAGGCAAGAGCTGCGGACCAAACGAGGGCGGATACCTAGCGGTGCGAGCCCCTTGGCCAGGAATGATGCGCACCGTTCATGGAAATCCGCAGCGGTACCGGGAGAGCTACTGGGAAGCCATTCGCCCTGCAGATGGCTCATACCTCTACTTTGCAGGTGATGGGGCACGCCGTGATACCGACGGATATTTCTGGGTGATGGGGCGAGTGGATGACGTGATCAATGTCTCGGGTCATCGTCTTGGCACGATGGAAATCGAGTCGGCCTTGGTGAGCCATCCCGCCGTAGCCGAAGCGGCTGTCGTCGGTCGACCCGATGATCTCAAAGGTGAGGGCATCGTTGCCTTCGTGACGCTGGAACTGGGACGAGAGTCCAACGACGCCCTCGTTGCCGAACTGCGCGCCCATGTCGGCAAGGAGATCGGACCGATCGCCAGGCCCGACGAGATTCGCTGCAGCGATGCGTTGCCAAAAACGCGTAGTGGCAAGATCATGCGCCGGATTCTCCGCGCTCTTGCTGCCGGTGAAGAGGTCACAGGCGATACCAGCACGCTGGAAGACCGCTCCGTTCTTGATCGTCTACGCGGCTAAGTCCAGACATCCGATGCAGCATCAGCGGCGAGAGCTGCTGCTGCATCGGTCGATCTCAAATCATTGGAAAGTCGGGTGGGAGCAGCGCTTGATCGGGCCAGCCATCTTTGCCATAAATGGCATCCAAAATCATGTTGAGAAGAGAGGGTTTCTGCTGAAGCTCCTCTTTGGCAGCCCATTGGATTTCGTTTAATTCCTCATCCGAAACTTGAAGCGCAGCGATTAACTCTCGATAAGCCGTTCGTTCTTTTGCATTGATATCAGCGTTATCGCCTGGATTCCGCGACACACCCGCCACCAAACAAGCCACCCTGACCGCTGTGCATTGATCGGTGTGATTGGTGAGCAATTTGGCGAGCTCAGTCAAACTTTGAGGCTGATTGGGCCTGTCATCAGGTGTGCTCTCCTCGAGATATAAGCGCTCAGGCAAGTCTTTGAGCAAACGATCTTCCTCGTCTGAGATGGTGCCATCACTCAGCGCGATACACCTTGCAATCTGCAGAAGTACTTTTTGTGGGTTGGCGCTCACAACGGTCTAAACAGGGCTTCTTCAATCATCGCTGACGTTCAAGGCCGAGTCCAAGATTGCGAATGGATTCAATCAAGTTGCCGATCACCCTGGCTCTTGATGGATCATCGGCCCAATCTCCTAAGAGCCCTTGTCTAAGTCCAGCACTCGCAGGGGTGAGGTGATCTCCCTTCATAGGAACAAACTGACTTTGGTCGCCGGAGCGCTTGCTGAGCGCCTGCATCAAATCCTGGCTTTGATCGAGCTGATCAGAGCCAAAACGAATCACCAGGTTGTGAGGCTGGAGGTAATAGCGTTCGATCAAGCGCAGTGTTTCCTCAGGTCCAGGGCTGAATTCCGTGACCACACCAAGGCTTGGCGCCAATGTGCCCAGTAGGGGAATCGAGCGTTCAGCGGTGAAGTTGTTGAAGCTCAAGGCGGCCATCGCAAGACTGTTGCGACCTCCATCCGGGGCCAGCAAATGCAACTTGCAGCCCAAGCTGTGACCCACACGCACCGGAACGAGATCCTTACCCAAGCGTTGGTTGAGGACTGAACGACAGGCGCGTAAGGCCTGCCAAGCTTCTCTGGCCTGCAGCTGATGGTCGAAACCTGGCACATAGCTCCAAGCGTGAACCGCAAGCTGACGGGCAGCCAAACCTTCCAATAGGCGTCGGTAACTGATCTGGGGATTAGTTGCTAAATAGCTCCCGCCAATAAATTCAACGAGACCTTGCGCTGAAGCAGGCCAGAGGCACCAACAGCCGTGTTGTCGCTGCCAGCGGCTCATCCTTTGGACAACTCCTTCACGATCCGTTCCGCTTCACGCACGTGCGCTGGCCCATCGAGCATGTTGTTGAAGATATGGCGAATGGTGCCTTCGGCATCAATCACATAGGTCACCCGTCCTGGAAGCAAGCCAAGAACTTTGGGAACGCCAAAACTTGTACGTAGGCGTTGCCCTCGATCACTGAGGAGAGGAAAGGGCAATTGATAACGCTGGGCAAATTTTCGATGGCTCACAGCATCGTCGCTACTCACACCCCACACAACAGCACCGAGAGCCTCGAAAGAGGAATAGGTATCGCGGAAGGCACACGCTTCAGCAGTGCAGCCGGGAGTGTCGTCCTTAGGGTAAAAAAACAGCACCAACACCTTGTCTTGCAGCTCATCACGACGACGCAGCACGCCGTCTTGATCTTCGAGGGCAATCTCTGGTGCCCGGTCTCCGATCGTGAGAGCCATAAAGGAAATCAAGAATTGGCGGCACCCTAGGAAGCACCTAGGGCGAGACGGGAGAATGGTTTTAAGAACGAGCGAGCTGGAGTGATGGAGTCAGGCGCTGTTCCTGGTCAATTGAATCTTCTGGGTGAATTCCAGGTTGAAGAGCCGCAACCTTTACCGAAGCAAGCAAAGCAAGAGCGCAACACATCGGCAGCGCGCACCCTGCTGATCATTGATACCGAAACCTCTGGCCTCGAACCTGAAGCGCATCACTGCCTTGAGATTGGGGCGATTTTGTTCGATGTCCCAAGCCGGCAGATCCTGGCCCAGATGTCTTGCTTGTTACCCGTTGCGACCAATGGAGCTGAGGCCATCAATCGCATCCCCGCAGCAGTGACGCGCTTGCCGCAACCCTGGAAACCAGGATTGGATTACTTCCAAGAGCTGCTGAACGCTGCTGATCTTTTAGTGGCACACAATGCGGCCTTCGATCGGCAATGGTTTGGCAGGGGCCATCTTCCTGCAACAGATCTGCCCTGGCTCTGCAGCATGGAGGACATGCGTTGGCCGAAAGAAAAACAACTGCGGTCACGCCCTTCCGTCCGAGATTTGGCATTGGCCTACGAGATTCCGGTTTGGGCAGCCCATCGCGCTCTCAGCGATTGCATTTATTTGGCCGAAGTGTTCCGCCGTTGCAGTCAATTGGAACAACTCATTGAACATGGGCGCGAACCCCGTTCCCTCATGCGAGCTCAGGTCTCCTACGACGATCGCCAGCTTGCTCGAGATGCAGGCTTCCGCTGGAATGATCCTGTGAAAGGAGCCTGGACAAGGCGTCTCAGCACCCGTGAAGTGGAAGAACTGCCATTTCCAGTCGTGCAACAAGAGGAAATTTGACGTCAACCACCTGGTTTTGTTTCAGCAATCCGAAGGCAGGTAGGGGATTTTTCACGGAGAAGGTCCGCGGCATCAGGCTGTCAGTACGGTTGTTCTCTACCTTCGTCCCAGCGTGCAGAGACCACTCAGCCACTGCGAATTCAGGACCTTTGACCCCCTACGGCGTCGTTTGAGGCGCTGGCAACAAGCGCGCACTTGGGCGCGTTTAATCCGAGAAGCAGAATCCCTTTGGCACGTGGATGTTCGCGAGTTAAGACGGCTCGGGGCGATTGAACTTTCACAATTGGTGGAGGAGGTTCCTCCCATCCAGCGCACCCGAGTGAACCGCTGGCTCAATCGCTATGCCGTTGCAACGCGTTTGATTTGCACTCAAAACTACAAACCCGACCCCCTACAAGACAGCCACAGCACATGATCAGACGATTCAGATATGGAGATCCCAAAGATCCTGAGAGGCTGGGGAAACCAAACTGATAACCATTTCTTAATGCTCACTTTAATTGCTTATGAAGATCAGCTCTTAAAACAAGCGAGCAGTGATTTCGCAGCATGCGTCGTCCTTTCATGATTCGCTCATCCCTCACTCTCATGGGTGTGGCTGCAGGCCTCAGCCTTGCAGCGTGTACAAGTACAGAAAACAGCAACAAAAACATTGAAGGGACACTCTCTGCAGCAGGTGCATCCTTTCCCGCTGCGATTTATCAACGCTGGTTTTCGGATCTAGCGCCACAAGGGATGGAAGTCAATTATCAATCTGTAGGTTCTGGAGCAGGAGTACGCCAATTCACTGCAGGAACGGTCGACTTCGGGGCTTCTGACAAGCCAATGAAACCCGAAGCCATTGACAAAGTAAGTCGAGGTGTTGTTCAGATCCCGATGACAGCTGGTGCAATCGCCGTTGCTTACAACAACTCAGACTGTGAACTGAAGCTAACGCAAGATCAATTATCCGGCATCTTTTTAGGCACGATTAAAAACTACAGCGAACTGGGTTGCGATCCAAAAGCCATCAAGATTGTGCATCGATCCGATGGATCTGGAACCACATACAACTTCACCAAGCACCTTTCAGCAATTAGTCCTGAATGGAAAGATAATGTGGGCGCAGACAAATCTGTGCAGTGGCCATCTGGAATTGGAGCCAAAGGAAACGAAGGTGTTTCTGCTCAACTTCAACAAATCGATGGCGGCATTGGCTACGTCGAACTGGCCTATGTGAAAGGAGACTTGCAAGCAGCAGCTGTTCAAAACGGCTCAGGGAAGCAAGTTGTTCCCACCAACAAAACTGCCAGTGAAGCATTGGGATCCATCGATCTTGGACCAGATCTGATCGGTGGGAACCCCAATCCTATGGGTGGATATCCAATCGTGACGTTCACGTGGGTGCTGGCCTACGCCAACGGCAATGCTGAAAAGCTGCCTCTGCTTCAGAAGACCTTCAACTACATGCTCTCTGACGAGGCCCAGTCCATAGCTCCAGAACTTGGCTACGTTTCACTTCCGCCGGAAGTGGTTAGCAAAGCCAAAGAAGCTGTCAACACAATCAAAGAGTAATCCTTCGTCGAATAACGACAAAAGGTAAAACAGACAGGGGGGAGAACAAATTCTCCCCCCTATTTTTATGAGTAAAAGTTAGCCACATGAAGAGCCGCAGGACGCCCTGCCCGCTACAAAGTCATCGCAAATACATCATAGAAGCGCAAAAAAAACTCGCCTAAATAGTACACACACAAAAAAATCTATAGAGAAAAATTAATATAGAGAATCACACAGACTGGATGGTATTAACGCAATGTCTAGGAGGTGGCGGTAATTGACAACTGCTCAAAAATGCCAAACCTACAAGAACGGAGGACATCCACAAACAAGCCTCCATTCCCCCTACAAAGAAAATAGCTCCAGACAACAAGGTGCCCGTTAAACGGCCAGCAGCATTCGCCATGTAATAAAAACCAACGTTAAGACTAACGTTCTCGGAATCGGTGTACGACAGAACCATGTAGGAATGAATAGAGGAGTTCATTGCAAACACCACTCCAAAAACAGCCAGTCCTGCAGTGATCGCAATCGACACATCGACTTCTCGCCATAGGGCAACAGCGATGAGGGCAGGGACCGCAGTTAACAAGGCACTCCAAAACTGCAGGGATGAAACCCCAGGTGGAGTGGTCTTACCCCAAAGACGACGTAAAGCAGGGGCTGCCCCCTGGACGAGGCCGTATCCAATCACCCAAAGGCCCAGAAAACCACCGATCTCCCAGAAGCTCCAACCCAAAGACGCCTCTAGAAAAACAGGCAGAGCCACCACAAACCAGACATCCCTAGCCCCAAACAAGAAGAAACGAGCCAAGGACAAAACGTTGATCCCCTCAGATTTAGAGAACAGTGACGAGATCGAAGGCTTGTCCTTCATCTTGCCGAAATCAGCTGGCAAAACCAACGTTGGCAGAAATGCAAATGCCAAACCTGCCGCCATCCAGCCAACTGCAAGATTGAATCCAAAGGATGTGAGAAGAACCCCTCCCAGAAAAAAACCGACTCCCTTCAGTGCATTTTTAGAGCCAGTAAGAATCGCAACCCATTTAAATAGTTGTGATTCACCCGTTTCTGCCTCATCTGCATTCACGGGAACAACCACCTTAATTGCACTTTTGGCGCTCATTTTATTGAGGTCCTTTGCAATGCCACTGATTGCCTGAGCCACCATCACATAGCTCACACTCAACAACTTGGGCCAACTAGCAGCCACAGGTATCAACATCAACAACGCAAAGATCTGCAGCAACGTGCCAACCCAAAGCGTAAGACGTAACCCATAACGAGCACCTATCAAACCACCATAGAGATTGGTCAGGATGCCAAAAAATTCATAAAAGAGAAATAGAAACGCAATCTCAAGGGTGGAATAACCAAGTTCATGGAAGTGAAACAACACCAACATGCGCAAGGCACCATCGGTAAGCGTGAACGCCCAGTAATTGGCGGTCACGACGCTGTATTGCTGCAGCGAAGAGAGCCTCATTCCTCGAGGGAGACCACATGGCATGCCAGATCTGCCATTCGTGAGCTGTACCCCCACTCATTGTCATACCAGGCATAAATCTTGACTTGAGTGCCGTTGATAACCATGGTCGACAACGCATCAACAATGGTGCTGCGATTGTCATTGACATAATCCACTGACACCAACGGTCGAGTTTCATAGCCAAGAATGCCATGAAGGTCTCCATTGGCAGCAGCCTCAAAGGCTCCATTAACATCCTCAACGCATACTTCCTTCTCAAGCTCAAACACTGCATCAGTGAGCGATGCATTCAAGAGTGGAATCCTCACCGCATGACCATTCAACTTTCCCTCTAATTCAGGAAAGATAAGACCGATAGCTTTTGCTGATCCTGTCGTGGTTGGGATCACGCTTTGGAGACAGGATCGAGCACGTCGCAAGTCGTTGTGAAACCCATCTACAACAACCTGAGTATTGGTGACATCGTGCAATGTAGTAATCGAACCATGCTTAATCCCAAAGCTATTATGAATAACCTGCACAATGGGTGCAAGACAATTGGTTGTACAAGATGCAGCCGTTACGACCCTATTCCGACTGGGATCATAGAGATGATGATTAATCCCATAAACGATATTAAGGATTTCGACATCATCAACAGACCCCTTAACTGGACATGCAACAAGTATTCTTTTTAGGTTAAGGATATTTAAAAATGATTGAAGCAATTCTGATGATTTGAACTTCCCACTGCACTCAAGCAACATCTCCACGCCAGAGTCACTCCAGCCTGCTTTTGTAGGATCACTCTCTGAGCTGAATCGCACCTCCTGGTCGCCAACGAGGAAGCCCGTTGCATGGGGGCGAACCTCATGTTGCCAGCGTCCATGAACAGAATCGAAGTGAAGCAGATGGGCTGCAGCTGCAGCATCACCAGCGCAATCGTTCACATGAACGATATCAATTCCGGGTCGGCCCCATAGAGCACGAAAAACGAGCCGACCAATCCGGCCAAAACCATTGATGCCAATGCGCATCGAAGTTGAGCAATAGATGACACTACTAATACTCAACAGTTGGAGGCGCTGTGTTTAGAAAGGGTTAAAGCATTCGACAGGATAGGTAAAGATATCCAGCACAACACGTCGAGATGGCAAAAAGCGAGACATCAGCGCTGAAGACAAAAATCCTTAAACAAACCATTACCAGCTCTTTGCTCAGTGCTGAATCAGGCTCCATAGGGTTACCACATACCACTCGTATATCGAGAAATGGTTTGCACGCCTAGCAGCTCCAGCGGATTCCTCGGAGATCTAGAAAACAGTTATCGACGTCGCTCCATTCATTTCGATTCAGGAGTGAAGGTACCCTTACTCCCAGATCACATTTGGATCGTTGTACGAGGCATTGTTAAATTAAGTTGCCTCAACGAGCAAGGTGATGATGTTTTGCTTGCAATTGCAGGACCCAATGAGCCCTTTGGAGAGCCATTAACGCATTTGGACCTGTTCGAGGCCACAACTCTTGATCACTGCGACTTGCTGGGTTTGTCCATTCAAGATGTGAATACTACGCCTCATCTGAGCAACAATTTGATGAAGGCAATGATGCATAGAACCCGTCAGTCGGAAGCTCTGATCGCCCTATTGGGCCTGCGTGGTGTTGAAAATCGTGTAAAAAGCTTTTTGGAGCTGATGGCAGAAGATTATGGTCAACCTTGCGATCAAGGCCTCAAACTAAATTTACGCCTAACCCATCAAGAAATCGCAAGTGCTGTAAGCACAACCCGAGTCACAATCACAAAGGTGCTAGGACAACTCAAAGAGAGTGGTTGGCTTCAATATGACAGCAAACAAAAGATCATCGTAAGCCACCTTCCGAGTAGAAATACAATCGAAAACAAAAAGATCTTGGCTTAAACGAAGTCCTTAACGCAGATACGGAGCAAATATATAACCATAAAGATGACTATCAATTGCGTCTAATACAGGAACCTATCAACAGAATCGGTAGCCAAATCCGCGAACAGTGAATATTTTTGTTGGAGTAGAAGGATTGACTTCAATTTTTTCACGTAACCAACGAATATGAACATCAACAGTTTTTTTGTCGCCGATATAGTCGACTCCCCATATCTGATCTAGCAACTCGTCTCTGCTCCAGACTCTCTTAGGATGTTGCATAAATAGCTCAAGGAGTTTAAACTCCTTAGGCGATAATTTAATATCAAAGCCATCACGAGAAGCTCTACATTCATCAGAAAAGAGCTTCAAATCGCAACACTCAAATTTTTCAAAAACAGGTGCCGCTCCACTTAATGGGTGACGCCGCAAAAGGGCTCTACAACGAGCCAAAAACTCTCGACTCCCAAATGGCTTCACTAAGTAGTCATCGGCACCAACTTCAAGGCCCATGACACGATCAGCTTCTGTATCCAAACGACTAATCATTAAAACAAGAGATTGATTATTTTGCATTCTGAGTTTTCTGCAAAGATCAAAGCCACTAACCCCAGGAAGCTTTCGATCAAGAACAATCAATTCAAACTCTTCATCCTGTAGCAGCTCCCATGCAAGTAGTCCATTGTCCAGAGCTTTAACGTCAAAGTCTTCTTCCGAAAGAACGCCACAGATGAGATCACGGGTTTCTGCATCGTGATCCACAATCAACAGACGGGCTGCATGGGAGATATCAAAAAAATCTGTTGTCATGCAGGTTTGAACACCTTAAAAAATCTTTTAGGTATGGCCCCCACTGTAGCCAAAGAGCTATTCCTTTGCAGGTCTGGGTCCATCCATCTAGAGATAGACGGGCACCAAGCAGGAGTGAGCAAGTGAACAACAGTCGATCAAAAAATGTTAATACAACACGCCCAAACGAGCGGATGGATATCAAAATATTAACAGACAATGACACTTATTATTAACGTTGCACATCAACAGCAAAGACTGAATTGTATGGCAATAAAAAAGCCCTTAGCAAATGCTAAGGGCCATAAAATCAACAAGCTAACATTGAATTAGCATCAACCAAACTTTAGAATTTAAAGGTTGTTTGAATCAATCCACCAAAGATGTTGAACTGGCCGTCATAGCCACTTCCGTTCGTCACTGTTTTTTGGGTAAGCTGCCCTTCAGGACGAGACAGATAGAACAATGCTGGGGTAATAGCAATGTTATCGGTCACCTGGAAGTTGTAATACAATTCGAAAGCATAATTGCCATCATAAGGAGTATCGCTTCCCTTAAGTGCAGTAGCAAACGTAGGCTGACCAAAGGCAAAGCCTAAGGCATTGCCCTCCATAAATGCATCTTCCCACTTCAGACCTGTGAACCAACTCTGAGAAGTGGTGTAAGAGCCATCTACAATATTGTCTCCATTAATTGTGTTGATCGCCCAACCGACAGAGATAGAAGGAATGAATCCAGGATCCTCTGGCTGCCAATAGGCATTCAGCGCGAAGCTATTGGAAGAGCGGCTATCGCTACCACCTTGACATTTGAGGTTATAGTCACCGGTCTTGACGAACGAAGTAGAACGGCGCATACCTGACTTGCACTGACCGTATCTGTAAGCGGCCGCTGCACCATATTGACCATTACCCCAACCAATTTGTGCAAGAAGGTTGGCGCGAGAGTTATCTGTCATAAAACCACCTGAAGTGGAATCAGAGCTATTTCCCTCACCATCATCTGCAACATAGTTAGCACTGATGCTGAAACCAGGGTCGCCCTTAGCAACATCTTGCTGCCAGTAAGCAGCAATTAGTTGACCTGTTTCCTTGTTATAAACGCCTGGAACACCTGCTACGGCAAAGAAATCGAGAATCTTTGCTCCACCTTTGTTGTACTTAGAAGGCCACATTGCCAAGGATTCGGTATTCCTTGCTAGGGCACCAGCAATGAATGTGAAGTCCTTACCGACAGGGAATTTGTAATACAGACGGTCAATAGTGACACTATTATCAGTATTTGATGCGACATCCAAGGCAGTTAAATTATTGCCTGCACCACTAAATGCGGAATCACCGAAGTTACCAGTACGAAGACGAGTCCGTAACGTGTCCTTGCCTGTGAAGCTGGTATCAAAAACTAAACGTTGGTCGTAATTGAAAGTGAATGCACCAAACGACTCGTTATAGGCATCAGCACCTTTGTCGCCCAGGCTGTCACCGCCAGCATTAACGGCACCAATCACAAAGGTGGTTTGACCTTTCAGTTTGGTGGTGGTGGAGAACTGAGTGGCTTCCAGTTCGCCAACGCGGGCTTCAAGTCCGTCAACACGGCCCTTGAGGATGGCGAGTTCCTTTTCGAACTCTTTCATCAGGCGCTTGAGCTCGTCGGTCACTTCAGTGACGCGGTCGAGACAAGCGTTCAACAGAGCAGCCGCTTCAAAGCGGGTCATGGCCCTGTTACCGCGGTAGGTGCCGTTGGGGTAACCAGCAACACAGCCGTAGCGCTCGATCAGGTTGCTAAGTGCCTGATAAGCCCAGTCGGTTGGGTAGACGTCTGAAAACTGAGTGATGCTGGTGACTTGCTCGCCGGTAGCGGCGTAGTCAGAAACACCGTTGATGTTCAGCTCAGTGGCATTAGCAGCCACAGGAGCCAAAAGGCCCAGGGCAGCTGGGGCCACCAGCAGTTGATGGAAAAGTTTCATTTTCGGTCCTCACACCAAAAATTAATGAGGGAATTAACCCGCAACCAAATTATTCGACCAGCAAATAATACTCTGTATGCTCGACGCCAATAGGATGTATTCCAAACTACAACTACCCCCAATTAGCCCTCTTCATTAATCTTTTACCCTCGGTTAACTTTTTCTTAATCAAACCATTTTAATCTTTTATCTTATCAGCTTTAAAAAGAAATTTTAGAGTCAAAGATCCTTTGTTCAAAAAGGATAGAAATGGCTCCGATGATCTCCGTGTCCATCTAGGCCCTGTTGTTGAGTGCGTTGCTGAACGCTCTCAGCTGTCATTGAGCAGTCCAATAGGCACTAGCCATTAAGACGTCTGCCAGCCCTGAGTAGCTCGATTCGTCTTTAACTCTCCTTCTCAGTTCCTGCGGGACATAAACGATCAATCGGAATTAAAAATGTGCCTCGCCGAAAGCGGACAGCGGCAATTTCGAGGGGATGGAGAGCAACCACAGACCCTGATTCATCACTGCCAACGAGATCGGAAGGCCGAAGCATTGGCATGGGATCTGCCGTTTTGAGATAGGGCATCGGGCTGATCAGTTGGACTTGGTCACCAATAGAAACGGTCATGACACCTGGGCAATCACCCTCTCCTACAGCAGGATGGGGTCAGCTGTTATTTGCCCGTGCGGGCTCTTGCCACTTGGAGCGGTGCGATCGCGGGAGTGCTCCTGATCCTTGTTGGAAGTTTGATCCCGGCCGCCGTCCTGGTGCCGGGTGCAGAACTTCCCCCCCGATTGCTGAGTTTGCCCAGCACCTGGCAAGTGCCGGCTCTGTTGTTATGCGCTCTTGTCTGCGGCCCACGATCAGGCGTGATAGCAGCGGTTGCATACATCACCGTGGGGCTGGTTGATCTTCCCGTCTTTCATGACGGTGGAGGTCTTGGCTATGTCCTCACTCCCGCCTTTGGTTATCTCGCAGGCTTTGTGCCGGCTGCCTGGCTCACCGGACGGCTTGCGCATCAAGAAGGAATGAACGACTTAGCGCGTCTCACGTTGGCGGGTCTTGCCGGAGTGGTCACGATTCAGCTATGCGGAATTCTTAATTTGCTTCTCGGTGCAGGTGTGAATCGTTGGAGTGAATCACTCCCTGATCTGTTATTCAGTTACAGCTTGGGTCCCTTGCTGGCCCAACTGGCTCTTTGCGTCGCAATCGCCTTGATTGCACTTCCGATTCGTCGTCTGCTCTGGATCGAATGATCAGCCGCAGCAACCGAGTGATCCGGCGTCGCACAGTTGTCTTCATCAGCCTATTGATCCTGCTGCTGGATCAAGCGTCCAAATTTTGGGCTCGATCCCATCTTCTTCCAAATCTGTCGCAACCGTTCCTGCCGGGGTTACTGCAGTTGCGGCTCGTACGCAACACCGGCGCCGCCTTCAGCATGCTGAGTGATTCCACCGCCTTACTCGGACTGCTCAGCCTGCTCGTTTCGCTGGGTTTGCTGGTCTGGATCTGGCGATCCAAGCGACTCGATCTCTGGTTAGGTCTGGCCCTGGCCTGCCTACTGGGAGGAACGCTTGGCAATGGCATCGACCGCTGGCAATTGGGATATGTCACCGACTTCATCGAGCTGGTGCCCTTCCGTTTTCCCATCTTCAATGGCGCGGACATCGCCATCAATCTCGCTGTCCTCTGCTTCGCCATCGACGCTCTCTCCCAACGCCATGGACAAGCGAAATCCTGACGGCCCGTCCTCAGCCCAACTGATCATTCATCAGAGCGATCAGGCGGATCGGACCATTCCATTGCATGGCGATGGCTATCGGATTGGACGCGATGGTCCTCTGGAAGTGAGCATCGATCATCCAGCCGTCAGCCGCCAACACGCTTTGCTGCATCGCCAGGGGCGGCAATGGATCCTTCAAGATTTGGACTCCACGAATGGCTTGTGGTGGAAAGGCCGCCGGGTGTCGCAGCTGGAACTGCGCGATGGAGACGTTGTTCAGTTTGCGCCGGCTTTAGACGAAAAGGCTCCCTTCCTACAGTTCAACGATGCAGCCGGCCGCCGACGCCATCGAATTGAGCGCTGGTTGGGCCTGCTCTTGTTCGGATGCCTGGGTGGAGGAGGAGCGCTGCTATTGCTGTCCAATCTCACCATGCCGATCCGCGGGCAACTGGCGCGCGTGCGCGGTCCGGTGGCCATTTACGACGGCAATAACCAACCGCTGACCTCTGTTGACTCCAGTCGTCATCGCGAGCTCAAATCGGTCAATGGGTTCTCCCCCTTGCTGGTTGATGCTCTGCTCAGCAGTGAAGACAACCGTTTCTGGTGGCATCCAGGGGTCGATCCGGTTGGCACGCTGAGAGCTTTCAGCACCAATTTGATCGGCGGCAAGGTGCTGGAGGGAGGCAGCAGTCTCACGCAGCAATTAGCTCGCAGCCTCTATCCCAATTACGTAGGAGATGGAGACACCCTGGAGAGGAAATGGAAAGAGCTGCTTGTGTCCTTGCAGTTGGAAAGTCGTTTCAGCAAAAGCCAATTGCTGCTGAGCTATCTCAATCGCGTGTACTTAGGCGTTGGCTGGGGATTTGAAGATGCCTCACGCGTGTTTTTTGATCAATCCGCAGCAGATCTAAACGTGCAGCAGGCTGCACTTCTTGTGGGTTTATTGCCATCACCCAATGGGCACGATCCCTGTCAGTTTCCCCAGCGCGCTTTAAAAGCGCGTAATCGGGTGATCAACAAAATGGCCGATGGCGGTCGACTCTCCCTGGAGCAAGCGCGACTGGCCCGTCGTCAACCGATTCAGCTTGCAAAAGAGGCCTGCAGTCGGGAGCAGGTCAGTCGCTCAGCACCCTTCTACACCGATCAAGTGCGCCGAGACCTCACAGCGCTCGTAGGTCCTGACGTGGCGGATGAAGGAAATTTCTTGATCGAAACGCACTTAGACCCTGTTCTGCAATCTGTGCTGGAACGCCAATTGAGCGGTTTGTTGGCCAACAATTCCAGGCTTGGCGTTCAGGAGGGGGCCGCTGTTGTGCTCGACAGCCGCACGGGCGGAGTTCTCGCCATCGCCGGAGGTCGTGACTACAACGCGAGCCAGTTCAACCGTGCCTCAATGGCGTTACGGCAACCAGGAAGCACCTTCAAACTCATCACTTACTTGGCGGCCCTGGAACAAGGCCTGAAACCCAACGACACCTTGGATTGCAGCCCCCTTCGCTGGGGAGGACAGCGCTTCGACAGCACCTGTTCGGGCCAACTGACCTTGGCCAGTGCCTTCGCCTCAAGCCACAACACCGCAGCGCTGCGCTTGGCCCAACGCGTGGGCCTGGAGCAAGTGGTGAGTCTGGCAAAACGCCTGGGAATCACCACTCCCTTAGATCCTGTACCGGGGCTCGCTCTTGGACAGAGTGAAGTTCGCTTAATTGAGCTCACCAGTGCCTATGCCGCTGTGGCCAATGGCGGCATCTGGCAAGCGCCCACCACCATTCGTCGTTTGCTTGATGCTGAAACCTGCCGCTTGGATCGACCGAGTGGCTGCGGCAGCCTCAATGGAGATGGCGAAGCTGGACAGCGCCAAACGTCTCGTCGTGTGCTGAAGGCACAGACCACTCAGCAGATGCAGGGCTTGATGCGAGCGGTCATTCGCAGCGGCACAGGGCGTGCCGCCTCGCTCGGTGGTCGAGAAGGGGGAAAAACAGGAACCACAAATGATGGGCGGGACCTGCTGTTCATTGGCTACGAGCCGAGTCGCCATTGGGTGCTGGGAATCTGGCTGGGCAACGATGACAACAGTCCTTCCGCTAGTTCCAGCGTCTTAGCAGCCTCTCTCTGGAGTCGCATCATGCGTGCCGCAGGACAGGGCGGTGTGGTGGGCCGATGAAGGGATCCAACCGCCTGATCTTGTTTGGCGCCGCTGGGCTAATCGTCCTCTTGGTGCTTGGCCTAGTGCTCCAGGCGATTCGCAATCTGCTCTGGGATCTCAGCTACATCCTTCCGCCCTGGCTTGTAGGACCCGTGCTGCTGATCGGCACCATTTTGTTGATTGCCTTCGTGGTGCAGGTTGGCTGGCCCGTGTGGAAGGGATGGAAAAGCCGTCGCGGAGCGACAAAAGCCGGCACTACAGCCCCTTTGCCGCCTGGGTCGCGTCGTCAAGCGGCTGAACAGAGCCTGGAAAGCATTGATCGCCTCCTGGAGCGTCTCCAAGACGATGTAGCCCGGCAGGCTTTGCATCTGGAGCGCGAGCGCGTGGCGCGTGAGTTAGCACGCGGCGATTTAGTGGTGGTGGTGTTTGGCACGGGCTCTAGCGGCAAAACCTCCCTGATTCGTGCCCTGCTCCAAGACATTGTTGGGAAGGTTGGAGCACCGATGGGCTCCACAACCGGCAGCCAGACCTATCGGCTTCGTCTCAACAAGCTGGAACGCGGACTTCAATTGGTGGACACACCTGGAATCCTTGAAAGCGGACTGGATGGAAGAGATCGGGAACAAGAAGCCCGTGAACGCGCTAGCCGGGCCGACTTAATGCTGGTGGTGGTGGATGGTGATCTTCGCTCTGCCGAATGGGATGTGGTGCGCAGCCTTGCGGGGTTAGGCAAGCGCTTGATGTTGGTCTTGAACAAATGCGATTTACGGGGAGAGGAGGAGGAGAAGCGTCTTCTGGCCTTGCTGCGGGGACGTTGCCAAGGCCTGCTGGCTGCTGAGGACGTCATCCCAACCAGTGCCTCTCCCCAATCGTTGCCAAGACCTGGCCAGAAACCCTGGCAACCTCCAGCAGAAGTGGCAGTGCTACTTCAACGCATGGCCGTGGTGCTCCATGCCGACGGCGAAGAGCTCTTGGCCGACAACATTCTTCTGCAATGCAGAACGCTGGGCGACAAGGGGCGTTCACTCCTCAACCAACAGCGACAGAGCGAAGCAAGACGGATCGTGGACCGTTACAGCTGGATTAGTGCAGGCGTCGTGGCTGCGACACCACTACCCGGCATCGACTTGCTTGGTACTGCTGCCGTCAATGCCCAGATGGTGATGGAGGTGGCGAAGGTCTACAACGTGCAGCTCACTCGCGCCAAAGCGCAGGAGTTGGCCGTATCCGTGGGAAGAACCCTGGCAGGTCTGGGGGTCGTTAAAGGTGGTGTCGCCTTGATTGGCACCGCACTGAGCGTGAATCTGCCCACCCTTTTACTGGGAAAAGCCGTTCAAGGTGTTGCTGCTGCATGGTTAACGCGGATCGCAGGAGCCAGTTTCATCACTTACTTCCAGCAAGATCAAGATTGGGGGGATGGTGGCGTGCAAGACGTTGTGCAACAGCACTACGACCTCAACCGTCGCGATAGCGCCCTCCAACGATTCCTCGATACCGCTCTCAGACAGGTGGTGGAACCACTGCGGCAAAAGGCAAAGAAGCGCTTACCACCCCAACCAGGGCCTCGGGCGGAGGGGGACGCATCGGGCCGCGGGCATCGAGAACGGTAATCAGAGCCAAATAGGCCACACCAATCAGCACAGACACAATGCCTGTGATGATCGCTACCCAGCGGCCACGTTGCTGCTTTGGGGCAGCCATCAGGGCAAAGCCTCCACGGATTGATTCAGAGCTGATGCCAGTTGGTCCAGCAAACCATGATCGGTATGCGGGTTGCCAAGAACAGCCTTCAGGAAATGATGTCCTTGATGGAGCGGTCTCGACACCATGATGCCCTGGCTGAGCAAGAGCCGGCGTGTCTCGATCGACCAGCGTTCATGCTGCTGCGCCTGTCCGCGTTGGGGCCTAACGGCGAGCACATGCAAAGGGCCGGAGAGAATCATCAGCCTGTTCGGATCCAGTTGTTGCTGGAGATACTCACGTCGAGCGATCGCGGCCGTCAACACCTGCTCAATCCCTGATTCACCGAGTTGTCGCAAGCCAAGCCAGAGCTTGAGCACTTCCGCCGGACGACTGCCCTGCAGACCCAATTCACCACCGTGATCGTGCTCGAGGGCAGGCTCCATGTAGGGAAGGCCTGTGGAGAACGCAGCGGCCAGCACGGCGGCCTTACGAACCAGCAGAAGGGATGAGGTCTTTGTGATGCCAAGAACTTTCTGGGGATTCACGGTGATCGAATCAGCGCGCGCAATCCCATGGAGCAGATGGGTGGTGGTGGCACTCAGAGCAAAAACCGCACCGATCGCCCCATCCACATGCAGCCATAGGCCCAGGCGAGCGCAGAAATCAGCCATCGCAGAAACGGGGTCGATGGCGCCTCGCACCGTGGTGCCTGCTGTCGCCACCACTGCGATACAAGGGCGTCCTTCTCTTGAAAGCGTTGCGACTTCAGCCTCTAGTTGCTGCAGATCGATGAGCCCTTGCTCGTCCACCGGGATGGCACGAACTCCGTCGCTTTGAAGCCCCATCACGCGCGCTGCCTTATGCCATGACACATGGGCATCAGCACTGACCACCACCACGGCCTCTGGGTTGTGATCCAAGCCCGCATGATGGCGAGCGGACACCAAGGCGATCAGATTGCTCAGCGTGCCACCACTAGCCGCAACACCTGAGGCCCCTGCAGGAAAGCCAAGGCGTTCGGCAAACCAGGCGCAAAGCTGCCGTTCGAGATGACTCAAACTGGGAGACAGCTCCTCGGCCAGAAGGTTGTTGTTCAGCCCCGCGCAGATCAAATCCGCGGCGATAGACGCACTCAGTGGCGGCGGATCGAGATGGGCAAGAGCCCCGGGATGGGAAGGCTGAAACGACCCATCCATCACCTGCTGGAGGTCATCCAGCAGTTGCTCCATATCGCGACCATGGGCTTGCGGGGCAGCATCAGGAAGCACCCGAAGTGCTGGCAGTGGACCCCGCTCACCCGCCGAACCGATCCAGCTGCATAAGCGCTCGGAAGCATCCTCCAAAAACTGAAGGAGTAGAGGGTCAAGCGCATCGGGTGAAGCAAACGCCGACAGAGCTACCGGTTCAGGATTGCTGGAAGGTCCAACCAAGAAGACAAGATGGGGAGTGATCATTCTCCCCTTTGGTGGAACATCAAAGTGGTGGCACATCAAACGATGCGCTCAGCCAAGAGCCTGACGATGCAGTCTCCAATCGAACTGTCTTCCACGCAGATGCAAGCCTGGATGGAGCGCTTGATTGAGCGCGCGCGCCGTTTCGGGGAGCGTGGAGAGGTTCCCGTTAGCGCCATTGTTTTGGATCACCGAGGCCGATGCATCGGCCATGGCATCAACCAAAGGGAGCTGAACAATGATCCGCTTGGGCATGCTGAATTGATGGCGATTCAACAGGCCTGCCGTCTGCGTGGTGACTGGCGTCTTAATGACTGCACCCTGTTGGTGACCTTGGAACCCTGTCCCATGTGCGCCGGTGCCTTGGTTCAAGCGAGAGTCGGACAAGTGATCTTTGCCGCAACTGACCCCAAGCGAGGCGCTATGGGAAGCACGGTCAACTTGGCCACTCATGTCAGCGCACATCACCGAATGACAGTGATCGGTGGTGTGCAGGCTGAGGAAGCGAAAGAGATGCTATCGAGCTGGTTTAAGCAGCGACGGCGACGTTCTGACGGAACTGGGGAAGCTCCGTTTCAAACAGATTCAACAACCTGCTGACGTTCTCAGGGTTTGAGTTGTAACCCATCAGGCCGATTCGCCAGATTTTTCCAGCAAGAACACCAAGACCACCACCCACTTCAATGCCGTGGTTATTGAGCAGGTGCTGGGTGAAAGCCTTTCCATCCACATCTTCTGGGATACGAACGGTAGTGAGGGTGGGCAAACGAAGCTCCTCGGGCACATGCATTTCAATGCCCATCGCTTCCAGACCGGACCAAAGCGCTTCAGCGTTAGTGCGGTGACGCGCCCAAGCCATATCCAAGCCTTCGTCCGCCAACAACCTGAGCGCTTCGCGCATGCCGAAATTCATGTTGACCGGTGCTGTGTGGTGATACACACGGTCACTTCCCCAGTACTGATTGAGAAGGGAAACGTCGAGATACCAATTAGGAACTTTGTCTTGACGCGCAGCAAGCTTGGCTTCAGCGCGGGGACCCATCGTGAATGGGCCAAGACCTGGAGGGCAGCTCAAGCCCTTCTGACTACAGCTGTAAGCCAGATCCACCTTCCATTCATCGAGATAGAGAGGAACACCACCAAGGGAGGTCACGGTGTCGAGCAGGAGCAAACAATCGTGCTTCCGGCAGAGATCTCCGATTCCCTCCATCGGTTGGCAAACGCCGGTAGACGTCTCGGCATGCACCATCGCCAAGATCGTGGGCTTGTGCTCAATCAAAGCGGCTTCAAGCTCTTCCTTCGTAAAGGCTTCACCCCAGGGCTTTTCGATCACTTTCACGTTGGCGCGGTAACGACCGGCCATGTCCACAAGACGATTCCCGAAATAGCCCTTCACAGCAACAAGAACGGTGTCGCCGGGTTCAACCGTGTTGGCAAGGGTTGCTTCCATGGCCGCACTGCCCGTGCCGCTCATCGGCAAAGTCAGGCGGTTGTCTGTCTGCCAGGCGTAGCGAAGTAACTCCTGCACTTCGCCCATCAGCTCCACATACAGCGGATCGAGGTGGCCAATCGGAGTTCGAGACAAAGCCTTAAGCACCGTTGGATCAGCGTTCGAAGGTCCTGGACCGAGCAGCAAACGATCGGGAGTGCTGATTGGGGCAATGACCCTGCGATGGGACGAATCAACCAACCGGGGGGAGTGCGTCGTCGCCAAAGCCAGGATCACCAATTAATGGCCAGCAGCCTACGCATAGACAGGTCACAAAAGGGGGCAAAACGGTTGCTTTGCAACGCCTCTTGAAACGAGACCAATCGCTGAGCGATTAGCGCTGACTGATGTCGTTTGCAGAAAGACCAGAGGCCAGATGATCGAAGGGCTTGCGAAGCATCAAGCAGTCGCTGGGACTTGATCCTTCAGCCACCATGCGTTCGCAGAGGACATCTGCCAAAAGAATCATGCTGCGAACCGTGGGTCCGGTCGGAACACCAAGGCTCTTGTAAGTGTCGTCCAAGCCGTTAAGAACCCGTTCATTCAGGATCGTGCTGTCATCGGCAATTAGGGCATAGCTCGCGTAACGCAGGAAATAATCCATGTCACGCAAGCAAGCTGAAAGCCTGCGGGTGGTGTAGGCGTTACCACCGGGCAATAAAAGCTCAGGATCTCCAACAAACAATCTTTGACTGGCTTCTCGTACGAGCTCAGTCGCTTCGCGATTAATCAGTTCAACGGCCTTGAGTCGCAGCTCGGCTTGACCGAAATAACCCTCAATCCGATCGATGGCCGATCGATCGAAATAGCGACCCAACTGGTCATAACGGCCGATCAACCCGGTGATGGCATCACGCATGATGAGGTCGCTAGGGATCACTAGCTGAAAGCTAACACTGCAAAGGCGGTCAGAACGCTCTCATCACCTGGGATTCAAGGAATTTGACAGAAACGGTTACCAAGCGTTAACCGATCACTCACCGACAGGGGCGCACTCTTAAAAAAGTGCGAAAGGATACAAAAACGAGCCGGTTCGATGCCTACCTTCTAAGAATATTTTCTAGGCTGTCGTCCAAACCATGGCTAAAACTGCTCAGGACGTGCTTCGTCAGATCAAGGACGAAGGAATCGAGCTGATCGACCTCAAATTTTCCGATCTGCATGGCAAGTGGCAACACCTAACGGTGTGTTCCGACATGCTTGGCGAAGATGAGTTTCGGGAAGGCTTGGCCTTTGACGGCTCTTCGATTCGCGGATGGAAGGCGATCAACGAGTCGGATATGTCCATGGTTCCAGACCCTTCCACGGCCTGGATTGATCCGTTTTATCGGCATAAAACTCTGAGCATGATCTGCTCGATTCAAGATCCACGTACTCATCAACCATTTGACCGTTGCCCGCGGGCTTTAGCTCAGAAAGCATTGGCTTATCTCGCTAATACAGGTCTTGCAGACAAGGCATTTTTCGGCCCCGAGCCCGAATTCTTTCTGTTCGATGATGTTCGCTACAACTCAAGCGAAGGCGGATGTTTCTACAGCGTTGACACCATCGAGGCTGGCTGGAACTCCGGAAGGATAGAAGAAGGTGGAAACCTCGCTTATAAAATCCAAACTAAGGAGGGTTATTTTCCTGTTGCACCAAACGACACAGCTCAGGATATCCGCTCTGAGATGTTGTTAATGATGGCTCAATTGGGGATTAAAACTGAGAAGCACCACCATGAAGTGGCTGGCGCCGGTCAACACGAATTGGGAATGGTGTACGAGGAGCTTATTCAAGCTGCCGATAACGTGATGACCTACAAATACGTTGTTCGCAACGTGGCCAAAAAGTACGGCAAATCGGCAACGTTCATGCCCAAACCTGTCTTTAACGACAATGGCACTGGCATGCACGTGCACCAAAGCCTTTGGAAAGGTGAGCTCCCCTTATTTTTCGGCGAAGGAACCTACGCAGATCTGTCCCAGACAGCCCGTTGGTATATCGGGGGCATTTTGAAGCATGCCCCAAGCTTCCTGGCCTTCACCAACCCCACCACCAATAGCTACAAGCGACTGGTTCCCGGCTTCGAAGCACCTGTGAATTTGGTGTACTCGGAAGGCAACCGATCTGCTGCAGTTCGGATCCCCCTCACTGGCCCCAATCCAAAAGCCAAGCGCTTGGAATTCCGCTCTGGTGATGCTTTAGCGAATCCCTATCTGGCCTTTGCGGCCATGATGATGGCGGGGATCGATGGCATTAAGAACCAGATTGATCCTGGTGATGGCTTCGATGGTGACCTCTTCGAACTCCCAGCCGAACAGCTGAAGAACATTGCCACCGTTCCTGCATCACTGAACGGAGCCTTGGAAGCTTTGAACGCTGATCACCACTACCTCATGGAAGGTGGGGTGTTCAGCAAAGACTTCATCGACAACTGGATCAATCTCAAATACGAAGAGGTTCAGCAGTTGCGTCAGCGGCCCCATCCCCACGAGTTCACCATGTACTACGACGCCTGATCGAAACGGCTTAGTAGCGCACAGGATCGAGAACAACCACCTAAAGCTCTCTACTCAATGATCCCCATGATGGGGATCATTTTTTCATGAGTAGGGCGACATCAATGCCAATCACAAAACATTCCAATAAACATCACGAATGCTTAGATCGAACCCCATCTCCATCTCACCTTAGGGAGTGAAATCAGCAGTGATTTGGCCTTGCATCAAACGGCACCTGTTTTGACGGTGACGATCAACTTGGCTTAACTCAATCGCTCTCGTACCAGCCGTCCTCAATGGCTCTTTGCCATTGATCAATAGCTGCGATCGCCAGCTTTTTAGCGGACTCCAAACCTGGCCAAAACATAAGTATCAGCAAAGACCGAGCGGTAGTGGATTCATAAATCTCAAGTGCTTCATTTCGACGGCTTTCAGGGTCAAAAATCACTTGCAAGTTGATCTCCTGGTTAACAGTAATGTCAAGACGAGACAAACGCTTGGTAATCGTTTCATCTAAATGTCCAAAATGACTGCAGTCAGTACTCTCAGAAATGCTCCAACTGCCATTAGGACAAGAGCGCGATTCACCCTCTTTCCAATCGATCTTTTCGCCGCCGGCAGACATCAGGGCATGGAGCACGTTGTCAACTGTTTCGATGGTCATCAGCTCGCCTCCCATAAATTACGTCAAAGTTCAAAATTAAAGCGATAGCCCAATTAGGCAAGCACCCGAACGATATACAACAAGTCTCGAATTCTCTGAACGTGTCAACTGGTGTGCAGAAACAAGATAGTTCTCAATGTGTCCATAGCATCTAGCGGAGTGATGGGTTGGTCTCGCCGGCAGCAAATGGGCAGTAGTCATACGTTTAAGCGCGACATATGGTGCTAAAACTTGATAAGATGCTGCATCAATCATCTTTTGAGGAATGATCAGCAAACACCAAAACAAGACCTAAGCAACAGGAGTTGAGACAAGAAATTCAATCATTACAGCATAAATGACACAAAAAATTTACCAGCCCTGAAAAAGAGCAAATTAGGTGAAGCTTCATAGCATAGAAACTTCATAACATATGATAGTCAAGAAATTTTTGAGCATTCGCGGTTATCATCACTTTCAATCTAAGCGAAAACCCGGCATCATTCGATTGCAATGCGATATAAGTTGAAACCAGAACAAAAAGCGTCGAAGCACTTTCTTTTTGAGCAAGAATTATTTCTAATAATTAGAAGGGATTAGTGCTATAATTATTGACTTTTTTGAAAAATTAAATTCACTGGTGAGTGATAATACTCATTGCTAAAAAATGACAATTGACAAGAATAAGGTTGATCATTGGAATCGTATTTTGTCAATAGGATATGAGTTGAAGGTCACTCCAGGCAGAGGAGATGGTGTTTTTTCTACCAAATCCTTCTCAATTGGAGACATCGTGATGGTTGGAGTTATCGAAAAAACTCTTACCGCAAACCACTCTCATGCTTCACAAGTATCAGCATCACTGCATGTTCAGCATGCAGGCTTAATCAGCAAGGTTAATCACTCATGCAATCCATCATGTGGCATTTCAGTCAATGCATCTGGTGCTCATGATTTTATTGCCTTTAGAGATATTGAGCAGGGTGAAGAAATTACTTTTGACTATGCAATGCGAAATTATTCAATTGATTATTTTCCCGATCCCTGTTTGTGTGGAGAAGTAACTTGCAGAGTGCATGTCAATGGCTGGAAGGGATTATCCATTGAAAAAAGAGATGAGTACGAGGGCTTTGTCGCTCCCTACCTTTTGCAGATGAGCGATAAAATTTCTTTGGCTACTTAAAAGCGCCAAGAATCAGTCCTTGTAACGCTGGCTATAAGTCATTGCTCGGGCGCAAATTAAATGCTTTTTGAGCAACTTTTTGATCACTAAGAGGTTCATGCCATTAATGGCAAAGAACCTCCTCATTTTTCATCCATGTCTGTAATATTGGAATAACCAGATCTAGATCAAATCGTCTTGATAGCATTTTGTTGAGCGTTATCGATTGCAAGACAGCAACGTGCAAGAGCGGTTGAGATCATAAAGATTGAGCGCTGTCGCAGGCATCTAATGCCTCCTCCTGACATCAGCGAATAGGCAGCATCATTCCTCTCACACATCCAACAAGGTGCTTGACTTTTTACAGAGCAGATGACAGACAAAAAGAAAACAGTCACCTACGGAATGGACGTTTTCAACCCTGTACTCTCACAGAAACTTGCTGACTTGACCCAGAAGTTTGGGCTTGGACGTTGCCATGAGCGTGCCCCTGCAGCACTCGAAGCAGCGCCTGCCTGGATGAAACGTTATCTAAGAGTGGTAACAGGGGAGTTGTACTCGGATGTTGGTCTAGAACCAACAGGCCACGGATCACACAGTTGGTTGTTGTGGGTTGAGATGGATGCTGATGGCACCACCACGAAGATCGAGATTGTTGACCCTAGCTTGATAGAGTTTTTCATGCAGAATGACAGTGTGGTGACAGGAATCCATTACGTCATCACAGAAGATCAACGCTAGAAACAAACAGACTGCCGACATTCCCCCATTGAGGGGATGTGGAAAACGGGGTATTGCATCGATACTAAGCAAGCACAAGAAGAATCACCCACAAACCAGCAGCCAATGAAACGCCTGGACTCAATCTCTTTTGCTTCAGTTGTGATGATCTCATCATCCTGTCTGATCCCTTCAGCAGCAGAAACACCGTGGAGAGGCGTTAATGAACAGAAATGGGCCGAATGGATCCAATCCGATATCAGTAACCAAGCTTCAGCAGAGACAATTTGCACAAATTCCACTAATTTTGCGACAACCTCGAAAGATGCGACTTTCAAAGTTTGGGCTAATTCAATAGCTCAAACGTATTGTAATGAAGACAATGATGAAAATGACGTCGTTGAGGGCGTTGAAAAAGCAAAAGCAGCTGCTCCAATCGCCAACAAGGAAGAGCAATGCAGACTCGACAGCTCCGAGATCTACAAAATCAGCCTTGGGGAGAAGGTTCACAAATATGACAAGGGATGCTGGTCCTCATTCAATTAAATACCAAAGAAGTCATTCATAATAAATTGCCGGCATCTCTTTGAAGAATGTTTAATCAGTAAACAAAAACAACATAAATCTATAATCTGAGAGTCTTAATCCGATTAGGAAAGCCCGCTTCTTCTTATCTTGTTAGCGTAAATCACCACATTGACACTGATGACGATTCCATTTGGCGAGTACCAACCATCGAATCAGCTGTTCACCCCTCGTTTACGGCTATGGCTTGACGAGCGCTTAAGACACCTTGTGAGTCAACAGAGAATTCAAGATGCAAGGGCCTTGCGTGGTGAGTTTTCGATCGAAGAGCTCTTCACACGCTGACATTTCATCTCAATATCTCAATCTTTATTTTGTTGAAAGAGAGAATGCATCTATACACCTGCTTCCAGGAAAATCAGGAAGAAAGCAAGCAAGGTGTTCGGCTGGCCTCCTCAGGCTTGTATGGGTTATCCACTACGACCATCAATCACTAAAGATTCAAGCCCTTATTTTGCACAATTTTCAAGGCAAACTTCAGAGGTGAGGAGAGCTCCTTCACGGAGTGGAAACAAGGCAACACGAACAATAACGATCCATAAACTCTGCTTTTGGCAGGATTTTTATGGTTCAGCGATCCATATTCTTCAGTCAATATACAAATCATATGCCTACTCCAAATCATCAACTTGATCTTGCTCTAATAAAGATAAAAAATGGCAAGTTCAAGATGCCTGAGACAACGTCAATGTCAATGCTGATTCGGGCGTAGTCACTCAACCGAGATCAATGCTGGCTCTGCTTTTGATTCCTTGGACTCAGCCATGGCGCAGGTGAGCCATCGCACTCTCATGCAGATGCCTTTCATGAGCATGGCGGTTCGCCCAAACGCGCTGTTGAGCAAGTGCGCTCTTGGAATCAAGAAGATCTGGATGTCCCTCAAGCTGGACGTGACTGGATTGACTCAGCCTTTGCTCATGGGCGTGATGATCAGCCCAGGCAAGAAATTCAGCAGCAGACTTCTTGCGACGCTCCAGCACATTGCCGCTGTAGCCAACCTGCAGGGAACGAAGAACGGCTTTCATGGTGCAAGGCCTCGTTTCGACGCGATTATTCTGTAGCGGTTGATACGAAATTTGCATCTGCTTCACATTTCTTTCCTGAAAGACCTGCTTTGCATCCCCGGTTGCATGGGCTCATCGATTGAAATAGGCGCATTGATAGGACCACAGCCCAATGGCGCCGAGCCTGACTGAAATTGCTTACCGCACCATCCAGCAGGGCCGGAGCCTGGCAGGACTGGCTCATAAGGAGTTGAGCACCAAAGCCATGGAGCTGTTGGCACCCGATGTTGTGCCAAGCACAGAGCCTGTTCCCGACGCGTTGTTGAACGAGCTCCGGCGCTCATTAAGCGCTCTTCAGGACATTGATTGGCAGGAGTCTGAACAAGGGCTCTATCCCAAATCCCTGCTATTTGATATTCCTTGGCTGGAGTGGGCCGAACGTTACCCACGCGTGTGGCTTGACCTTCCCTCGAATTGGGCCAGGCGAAGGTCTCGAAACGTCCAAGACATCCCTGAAACGCACGATAAGGAGCTGTATCCCGACTACTACTTACAAAATTTCCATCATCAAACCGATGGTTATCTCAGCGATCACTCCGCTGAGCTCTACGACCTACAAGTCGACATCTTGTTCAACGGCTCCGCAGACTCGATGCGCCGGAGGCTGATCGCTCCCTTGAAACGCGGCTTGAAGCGCTTTAGTGATCGCCCTGAATCCAGCCTTCGCATCCTTGACGTCGCGACAGGAACAGGTCGGACGCTCCACCAGATCCGAGCTGCTCTTCCGAAAGCCTCACTGTTTGGGCTTGATCTCTCTGAATCCTATTTGCGTCAAGCCAATCGATGGCTGAACAAAGGAAGCGAAAGCCTTGTGCAACTGCTGCAAGGCAATGGCGAATCCATGCCTTTTGGTGATGAAAGCATGCAGGCCGTGACCTGCGTGTTCCTGATGCATGAGCTTCCAGCTGAAGCCCGCCAGGCTGTTCTTAATGATGCCTATCGATTGCTAGAGCCCGGTGGAGTTCTTGTTCTTGCCGATTCGATTCAACTCAAAGATTCACCGCAGTACAGCGTGGCGATGGATAACTTCCGCCGGATCTTTCATGAGCCCTTCTACCGAGATTTTATTTCAGATGACATCGAATCACGCCTCAGTCATGCTGGCTTCACAGGGATTTCAGCTGAATCTCATTTCATGGTGAGGGTTTGGACGGCCAACAAGCCTTGAAGTGATTCCCTGACATACCTGCGGTGATGTCGACTAGCGCCCCATATGGTGCAGGAACCCTTGCCGAGGGCTTTGATGATCAACCCTTTCCATGTCCGCTGGCTTCAAGGCTGGACATTCCAGTTGGTCTTAATGGAAGGAAAAGTGCAGGTGGAGGCGCATGGTTTTGGAATCTGTATCCGTACAGCTCTCTTGCATGGCGAAACACCTCAGGATGCTGCCGATCGACTCGTTCTCCAGGAAGACACGCGGCGCCACGCACTGCATCAATCTTGGTTAAAAGGTCAAGCCGTTCCAGCTCATTCCTGTGAATCCCCTGATTCCCCTGAAACGACGACTACCGTGCCTGATTCGCTTGTGATTGTGCATCACAAGTCTCTCATTTGTTGATTCAAGGCTATGTGCTTGTTGTCGCTTCACGTAGATAGTTTCACCAACACAAATCCAATCAAAATTCCGGGACCGCCCCAACGCAGCGAACGCCAAAAAATTGGGGCTGATTTCGGTTTAAAAATCCAATTAAATTCATTCTGACCTTCAACGAGTTGTTGAAGAAGCTTCCGACGTTGTAATCGTCTTCTAGAGCGAACATCGTTGCCCTCCCAACCTCTTGGCTGAACATGTATCAATGTGGCCAGGGCGTGTATTGGACGCAACTGTTTGCGACGGGAGCCTGATGCCATGAGAGCGTTCACGATGCACGTCACAACATCTGACGTGAACCATCAGGATAAAGGCACCCGATCGTCCAAAGACAATGTCAACGGCTGAATCGCGCTGGCCAGAAGCTGCACCTGAACTCGCTAAAGACCTTCATCAATGCTTGAGTCTTGGCGACCGTGACTGGCATCGTTTGAAGACCGATGCCGACCGTCGGAGCGCTGAACTGATGGCTGCTGCTCTGTCGCAACTCATCCAGGGTGGAGAGCGTCACGATGTTGAGGAACTCACAGAGCAAGCACTCCGCTGGATCAGACGGGAACTGAAAGATCCTGGGTGTCCGCACCGTTGAGGGACGCCACTCGAGAGTCGGGCCTGCGGCTTGCCAACTGGACACGATTCCCGCGGCGACTCCAACGCACATCATCAAAACACTGATAAATCAAAAACAGCCCACGGCCTTGATTCGCTTCGATGCACTCAGGAAGATCGCCGAAACGGGCATCGGAGGGAATCCCCTCACCCTCATCCTGGATCTGCCAAATCATCCATTGAGGGGTGAGAATCCGGCGCACACGTAAACACTTTTGGGGATCGCCAGAGTTCCCATGACGAACAGCGTTAACAAGCGCTTCCTGAAGACCGAGCTGAAGTCGACCCGTTGTCTCAACACAATCCACAGGGTCGAGAAGCAACTCCAACAATGGAGAGAGTTGGAGCGTTGAAGGAAGAATGAAATCAGCCCAGCGCGTTCGTGGGAACGAGGGGGTGAGGTTGAAACCGAACGACCCTGAAGTCGATCCAAGCCGTGATGACATCAGGACCGAAGCACTCTGTTTTGACCATACCCCTTGATCTGATCTATGCCACAGGGCAGTAACTCATTGACGAGCAACCAGGGACGGATGGTTGAGCAATGCATCGATCAGTCGAATGCCTCGAAGCTGGTTGACCAGGGGCATATGGCCCTCTGGAGCCTTCAAGGACCAATCAAAAGCCTTCGGATAACGCGTCCAGACTCCTTCCTTCTTCCAGCCAATCCGAGGCCAAAGCTTGTCGTAACGACCATTGAGAGTGGCCAGCAAACGGGCCTGCACTGTGAAACCAAATCGACCTTGGGAGTAAGCGATCCAGAGACGATCCAGCGTGACGAGATCCAGACCTCTTATGGATAACACTTCGCTGAAGTAGACATAGCCTCGCCGTACAGCCTGCTCACCAGCAAGCTGGCGAAGGAAGACACTCGTAAGGCGATCAGCCTCTTCAAAACGTTCTTCGAGAAGAGCCTGCTGAAGAGGGGAGTAGTCGAGATCGGATTCCGAACCGGTGACAAACCATCCCCCTGAAGCATCGAGGAGAGAGCTGAGGGCCGACGGTTGATGGCGATACAGGGTCTGCAAAATCCAACCCGCACCCCAGTCGTCTCCTTCTCGGTCGAAGGAGGCCAGCGCAGCCGCACCCATGGCAGCAAACTGATCAGCCGCTTTCTCGACTGCTGGGATCAAGGAGCGTTTTTGTCGTAACGAGCCACTGGAGAATTTCTCTAGGAGCTGGTCGACGCTGAGATCGGAGGAAGAAGAAAGACCAGAAAGCATGACGAACTACCGGCTCTAACTGGCTCGGCGTTATCCCACTATGTCAGGGATGGGATCCACAAACGTGAGCGGTATCGATCAGTTTCGGACAGCGAGTGGAACGTTGGTTGATGTGCGCACTCCATCGGAATTTGAACAGGGCCATTGGCCAGGCGCGATCAACATCCCGCTGTTTGACGATGAGCAGAGAGCTGTCGTGGGTCGCACCTACAAGCAAAAGGGCCGGAAACAAGCCATAGAGCTGGGTCTGAGCTTTACCGGTCCAGCCCTTGTCGATCTTTCCAAAGCGCTTACAAAGGCAGCAGGAGGACCCGACCAGCCGCTTCGGCTGTACTGCTGGCGTGGAGGAATGCGCTCCAACAGCATGGCCTGGCTTGCAGCTCTCAAAGACCATCCCACCCTTGTGCTCGAAGGCGGATACAAGGTGTATCGCCGCTGGGTGCTCGAGCAATTTGAACGCCGGTGGCCCGTCCAGCTGCTTGGTGGAAGAACGGGCACGGGAAAGACAGATCTCCTGATCGCTTTGCAAGCTTTAAATGTGGCTGTGGTGGATTTGGAGGGTTTAGCTCATCACCGAGGAAGCAGCTTCGGTGGTCTTGGTCAACCCAACCAGCCCAGCAGTGAGCATTACGAAAACAAACTTGCTGAAGCCTTAGATGGCTATCGGAAACGACAAGCCCCACAAATTTGGCTGGAAGCCGAGAGCTCTTCGGTGGGCTGCTGTCGCATCCCAAAAGCACTGTTCGAACAGATGCAACAGGCACCGGTCCTCGAAATTCGACGCACTCTGGAAGAGCGCATCGATCAGCTCGTGGAGGTGTACGGCTGCCAAGACTCCGATCAGCTGCAACAGGCCACAGAACGCATCCAGCGCAGGCTCGGCCCACAAAGAACTCAGGCAGCCCTAGAGGCAATCAAAGATCAGCGCTGGCACGATGCTTGCAGCGCGATGCTCGATTACTACGACCGCTGCTACGACCACGAGCTGAAACAAGCCCGAGAAACGTCCAATCTTGATCTCAGTGGCCGCAATCCACAGGATGCGGCAATCGAACTGCTGAACACCGGGCGCGTTCTACCGATCGATGCCCCTTAAGATCCCGCTTAGGTACTGGAGCAGCATTCATGGCAGACGGAAGCAAGGCAGTAATCCAGTTCCTTCGTGGTGTGGATGAGCCCGTCGTTCCTGATATCCGCGTGACACGCAGTCGTGACGGACGTACAGGACAAGCGATCTTCGTCTTTGAACAACCCGAGGCCCTGGCTCCCGAAGTCATGGAAGCGATCACAGGCATGTTCATGCTCGACGAAGAGGGCACGCTCGTCACGCGAGAGGTCAATGGCAAGTTTGTGAACGGCAAAGCAAGCGCCTTGGAAGCCACCTACACCTGGAAGAGTGAGCAGGATTTTGAGCGTTTCATGCGCTTTGCTCAGAGATATGCCGATTCCTCTGGTCTTGGTTATTCCCAGGATTCAGGCGAAGCTGCAGAGAGTGACAACGCAAACGGGTGAAGCTTCAACACTGGCTAGGACTTTGCGCCGTTCTGGCAACAGGTCTGCTGCTTTGGAGTCTGCGTGAAGTCCTAATCCACTTATTCGCGGCCATTGTTTTGGCAATGGCGCTGTGCACCCTTGTTGGAGCCCTGCGTCAATACTGGAATATTCCCAGGCCTCTGGCTCTTTTGGCCTGTGTTTTCGGTCTCGTGGTGATGGTTGCGGTTGGCTTAACCGTGATCGTGCCGCCCTTTACGAGCCAGTTTCAACAATTAATTCTTCAGCTGCCATCAGCGGCAAAAGCCCTGAAAGAACTGCTTTTGCAGGCTTTTTCATCGGTTAGCTCAATGGTTTACGGCAGTGGGAGTTCTAGTAATTGGAGCGAACTACTTTTTCCCAAAGGTTTGGCGGATAGTCCAGGCGGGCCTGCGATTGCCTCAAGCGTGACTGGAGGATTTCTCAGCCTTCTTGGCTTGGCAGGCAATGTTGGCAGTGGTCTGCTGCAGCTTCTCTTCGTCGTTGCCGTCACCTTGATGGTGGCGGTCCAGCCCCATTCGTACAAGAACGTTGGCATTCAGATGTTGCCGTCCTTCTATCGAAGACGAGCTCGCGTCATCCTCAACATGTGCGGCGATGCCCTCAGCAGCTGGATGATCGGCGTGTTGATCAGTTCGGTTTGCGTCGCTGTTTTGGCGGGCATCGGGCTTTCACTCTTGGGAGTAAAGCTGGTGATGGCCAATGCATTGCTTGCGGGATTGCTCAACGTGATTCCCAATGTGGGGCCCACGCTGAGCACGGTCTTTCCGATGTCTGTGGCTCTCCTCGATGCTCCTTGGAAGGCATTGGCTGTCTTGGGGCTTTACATCGTGATTCAAAACCTTGAGAGCTACGTCATCACGCCTTCGGTGATGCAGCGCCAGGTCAATTTGCTTCCAGGGCTCACCCTTGCTGCTCAATTTGTATTCACCGTTCTGTTCGGTCCGCTTGGCTTGTTGCTCGCTCTGCCCTTGGCGGTTGTCTTGCAGGTGCTCATCCGCGAAGTCGTCGTTCACGATCTTCTTGACCCCTGGAAGAGGCAGAAACTGGCCTCATGAACGCACGCACCCTGCTGATTGCCCTCACATCCATTCTGCTCACCCTGCTGCTCTGGCAGCTGCGCTGGGTGCTGCTGATTCTGTTCGGAGCCATCGTATTGGCCGTAACCCTCGACGTTCCGATTCAGAAGTTGATGCAACGCTTCAGGCTCAAACGGCACGTTGCGCTGTTGCTGGTTCTGGTGATTCTGTTCCTTGGTGGAACCTTGGTGGTTCAACTTCTCCTGCCTGAACTGCTGGGTCAATTCGAACAACTCACTGCGCTATTGCCCAATTTGATCGACAAAATCAAGTCGATCATCGCCACCCAACCAAGCCTGGCAGACCTCAACATCAGTCCCTCTGAATCACTGAGCTGGACAGGGATTCAGCCCGTTGGGGCACAGCTACTTGGTTATGCCGGTGGTGCCGCCAACGGCTTGATTCAAGTGCTCCTAATGAGTCTGCTGGCGATTCTGCTCGCGCTAGATCCTAATTCTCATCGGCAGATGCTGATCGCCGTGAGTCCACGCCCTGCACGGGGTCAGGTCACGGAATTGCTGGATCGCTGCCGTGAAGCTCTCGGTGGATGGCTTGCCGGCATGACCATTTCAGCGACCGCAGTGTTTGTCCTCACCTGGACAGGGCTCGCCCTTCTTGGTGTGCCTTTGGCCCTGCTCAGCGGCTTGGTGTGTGGCTTGCTCACCTTTGTCCCCACGATTGGGCCTACAGCCGCAACTCTTTTGCCAATGGGGATTGCCCTGCTGATCTCCCCAACCCTGATGGTGCAGGTGTTGGTCATGCGACTTGCACTGCAAAACCTAGAAGCTTTTGTCGTAACGCCTGTTCTGCTGAGTCGGACGGTGAATCTCTTGCCAACGGTGGCGCTGACCGCCCAGCTCAGCCTGGGAGCCCTGCTCGGGCTGCCAGGCGTACTGCTTGCGTTACCGCTGGTCGTGGTGCTTCAAGTGATCATGCAGCAAGTTGTGATCAGGCAGATCATGGATCGCTGGGAGTTATCCCCCGTATTGCCATCCCGTGCTGCTGAGCTCGAGGGCAGCAGCATCACGGTGGAGAACCGCTGATTTCACTTGGCCAAGAAACACGGTGTGATCACCATGGGCAAGTTCCCCCACGAGCTCGCACTCCACTGCACCCAGAGCATCCTTCAGGATCGGTAAACCCAGCTCGCCCGTTGTAAAAGGTGCGGCATCAAAGCGTCCGCCAACCGCTTGCTGGGGCTTGAAAAACACAGCAGCTAAATCCTTCTGATCGGCTGCCAACACGTTGAGGGAGAAGCGGCGCGTGCGTTGAATCATGCCGTTGCTGGTGCTATCAGCACGAACAGCCATCACCACGAGGGGTGGATCGAACGATCCCTGAGTCACCCAACTAGCGGTGAACCCGTTGACTTGATCCCCTTCTGCAACCCCACAGATGAACAAGCCATGGGGAATTTTTCTAAGAAGGGTTTTCTTGGCGTCGAGATCGAGCGACATCATGCATTCGAGGCGGACATCCAACTTAGGAGTCAGGGCTCAGACCGACGCACAGGTCCGTAGTGACGCCACATGGAGGGAAGAAGAAGGATGACCACCACTGCAAGGAGATGGTGCCGAATCGCAAAATTCAGGCTGGTCAGAGTGATGTGATCCACCAGAAGCTGAAGCTCCACCCGTAAATCCAACAGAGCAAGAACGCCCAACAGCATGGGAACCCAGCGTTGGGATGGAGAGCTGGGTGTGACGGCCAAATCACGCACCTGCCGTGCGTTGCCTTGGCCAGATACTGAGAAGGGAAGGGGCCAGAGCAATGCTCGACCAGCTGCCCACAATCACGCCAATCGCAAGCGCCACTGCAAACCAAAACAAGGTGGACCCACCAAACAGAATCAGACCCAAAAGGGGTAACAAGGTGGTTCCACTGGTGTAGATCGTGCGGGTGAGCGTCGCGGAAACGGCACGATCCACCTGAGCATCCAGAGGTAGGTCACCGTCTTCCCGTTGTCGTTCGCGGATGCGATCAAACACCACCACGGTGTCATTCACGGAGTAGCCGGCGATGGTGAGGAGTGAAACGGCAAACAAACTGTCGACTTCCAAACCGCTGATCAGTCCAAGCCAGGCGAAGACTCCACAAACGATCAACACGTCATGGCCTAAGGCCACGAGGGCAAGAACGGCATAACGACCGTCGTAACGAATGCTGATGTAAAGAGCGATGCCGGCAAACGCCACCAGCAACGAGATCATGCTGCTGCGCAGCAACTGACCACCAAGACTGGGTCCAATCGTGTCAACCGATTGGCCACCCACTTCAAAGGGACCAGCGATGGGCTCAACAGCCTCGATCACGGCCTGCCCCTGTGAGGCGGTTAAAGCGGGCATGCGCAAGACCACCGATTCACCCCGGTCGAGCAACTGCACCCGAGCCGAAGCGAGATTAGGCAGGGTGTTGGCGTCTTGATCACGACCTTCAGCAGGCAACGTGAGGCTTCCAAGCGTCTGCTGGATATCGATGGCCCTGATGTCTTGGCAATTGTCTTTGCACAAGCGCTCGAGCTGGATTTTGGTTCCACCTGTGAAATCGAGTCCAGGCCTTAAGGGGGAACGAATCTGAGGATTCGTCCAGCTCAGCACCAAACCCAGCGCGCTGAGCGACAGCACAATCACGGAGATCAACCAAACCTTGCGCCGTTGTCGACTCAGAGGAAAACGCAAAGGGCGTTCTTGACCAGTTGGGGAGGACACAGCCATGGCTCAAACAGCGGAGGAAGGCAGCTGCCTTGCGGGCAGAAAATTGGTTGGACGGCGCAACGATTGGTAGCTCATCAAGAAGCGCAAGAGCGTGCGCGTGCAGGTCAGTGCCGTGAACAGGCTGAGCAGAACACCGATTCCAAGCGTTGCTGCAAAACCTTTCACCAGGCCCGTCCCGAGGAAAAAGAGCGCAGCGCAACTAATCAGCGTGGTGATGTGACCATCAACGATCGAGGAGAAAGCTTGAGAGAAGCCTGTTTCGATCGATCGGATCAAGGTGTTGCCTCGACGTAATTCGTCTTTGATGCGCTCAAAGATCAACACGTTGGCATCCACTGCCATACCAATACTGAGGATGAATCCGGCCGTTCCAGGCAATGTAAGGGTCACTCCGATCAGCTCATAGGCCGCCAGGTTGAACAGGGCGTAAAGACTGAGTGCCAGCACAGCCACGACACCTGCCAGTCGATAAACGAGCAGCATGAAAATGGCGACCAACACCAAACCCGCAAGTGCGGCGATCAGGCTGCGACGCACATTTTCAGCGCCAAGACTGGGTCCAATCGTGCGCACCTCAAGGATTTCTACCGGCAAAGGGAGGGAACCTCCGCGAATTTTGACTTCTAGGTCGCGAGCCTCTTCTGCGGTGAAGTTTCCAGTGATGACAGCGGAACCTCCTGTAATGCCAGCGGCTTTGAACTGCTCACCCACTCCCGCTTCGCTAATTGAGGACCCATCAAGCACGATTCCCAGCAGACGCCCGGTGCCTGCGATTGAGCGGGTGAGCTCTGCAAATTTGTCACCACCCTCTCGATTGAAGGTGAGCGTCACTTCCCAGCTGCTGCCGTTTTGCTGCTGTTGACGCCCAGCAGTGACGAGATCCTTACCGGTGAGTCCCGCCGGCTCAAACCGATCCACAATTTCTTCGTTGGCACGAGCCAGGAGTTGTTCCAGCTGCTCTTGTTCAGAATCAGCAGTTCCTTCAAGACCCAACTCTTTTTGGGCCTTGGCTAACTGCTCAGGGGAGGGGCCATCGTTTTGATCGCCTGAATCAGAGTTGTCTTTGCTTTTGTTCAACTCCAGCACGCTTTCCAATTGAGCTCTTAGCTGCATCAATCCACGCAATTCCTCATCAGTGCCAGGTTTCTGCGCTCTGAACTCAAGCAACGCTGTACTTCCAAGAACTTCAGCTGCTCTGGTGGGATCAGTTTCTCCGGGAAGTTGTAAAACCAATTGATTGTCTCCAACGGTTTGGAGAGTCGACTCGGCCACACCCAAGCCGTTGACGCGGCGATCCAGCACGGCCTTCACGGCTTCCAGCTGCTCAGGTTTCACTTTGGTGATTTCACCGGAGGGCTGCACTTCCAAAGTGAGTTGACTCCCACCACGGAGATCTAAGCCAAGCTCTAGAGGAAAACCGGGGCTGATAAGGACAGATCCGGCAGCGATGGCCAGAGCGAGGATGAGGGCGAACCACCCTTGTTGACGGGCCATGAATCAGAGCCCCTTGCGCACGATGGCCTGGGCCGTTTCCACGATTTGATGGGGCTGAATAATCGTCAGATTTTCAAGATTGCCGTTGTACGGCGTGGGAATGTCCTGGCTGGACAAGCGAATCGGCCGGGCATCGAGATCGTCGAAGCAGTGCTCCGTGATCAGGGCAATCAATTCAGCACCGATTCCGCCTGTTTTCATGCACTCCTCCACCACGATCACGCGATGGGTCTTCCGGATCGATTTGGCAATTGTTGCCATATCGAACGGCTTAAGACTGATCAAATCGATCAACTCAACACTGATGCCATCCGCTTCCAGCTGCTCCACCGCTTTCAAGCAATGGTGCCGCATGCGTGAGTAAGTCAAGATCGTGACGTCGCTGCCCTCTTGCACAAGATCGGCTTGATCTAAAGCGCAGATGTAATCACCATTTGGCAATTCTTCTGTGAGGTTGTAGAGCAACACGTGCTCAAAGAAGAGCACAGGGTTGTTGTCGCGGATCGCAGCCTTCATCAGCCCCTTGGCATTGGTAGGCGTGCTGCAAGCCACAATTTTGATGCCAGGAACGGCATGGAAATAGGCCTCAAGGCGCTGACTATGTTCTGCTCCCAGCTGACGGCCCACACCGCCTGGTCCACGCACCACTGTGGGAATCGTGAAATTGCCGCCACTTGTGTATCGCAGCATCCCCATGTTGTTGGAGATCTGATTGAAAGCCAAAAGCAGGAAGCCCATGTTCATGCCTTCCACGATTGGCCTCAGGCCTGTCATGGCTGCACCAACAGCCATACCCGTGAAACTGTTTTCAGCAATTGGCGTGTCGAGCACACGCAACTCACCGTATTTCTCGTAGAGGTCCTTTGTGACCTTGTAAGAGCCGCCGTATTGACCGACGTCTTCACCCATCACGCAAACGTGGGGGTCCCGGGCCATCTCCTCGTCGATGGCCTCACGAAGTGCGTTGAAGAGAAGAGTCCCTGCCACGGCTTTTCTGCAATCCCGGCCAAGCCGGCGTGAGTGGCCAAGCTATCTCAGCAACGAAAAAATCAGCCCCCTGCCGCAAACGTCGTGAGCAGGAGCACCGAGAGAAGCAACCCCGGAGAAAGCAGCAGGATCAGCTGACCAAGATCGTGGGGAGTCATTACCATTAACTGCCATTAGCAGTTCAGGACAGTGATCTGAGGCTAGACAGCATCGGCTTCTTTGCCTGTAAAAAGACTGCGAAGAAACACCAAAAACAATCCAACACCAATAAAAGCAAAGCTGAATGTGGCCAGGAAACACATGCCGGTAAACAGCGTCTTTAGCGCTGAGGTAATGCTTTGAGCGATGGCAGAACTGGACGTTGATGGATGCTTTGCGAAATAGGCCACCATCCCCTTACTCAGACCCAGGCTGAGCCAGCTCAACATCAAGCTTGTCAACGAGCCCGAAAGGAAACTGATTGGCCCCTTCTTGCGTTCTGAAGGCGCCTCTGGCGTTTGGCTGTCATTGCTGGTCATGGCATCAGCTTGGCGCCATGAGCCACGAATGAACAACTCCATGCCTCCAAACCGGCCTCAACGAAGGAATCACGCGCTGCATTCAGAGCCTGATCAGCATCCAAGCGATTTGGGAATAGGGCG
The DNA here is from genome assembly GCF_014279555.1 of Synechococcus sp. SYN20. NCBI lineage: Bacteria > Bacillati > Cyanobacteriota > Cyanophyceae > Synechococcales > Synechococcaceae > Synechococcus > Synechococcus sp. SYN20. The sequence goes on from NZ_CP047959.1 coordinate 1,605,666, forward strand.
AAGCAGCTAGGGCCGGAACCACTCATCGCTGTTCTCAGTTGGCCGGGAAGATTTTGGAGCAAACGCAGGGACGTTTGCACTGAGGCTGTTTGAGGTGCCACAACATCCTGCAAATCATTACGAAGCGGCGGTGGCTCAGCCGCTCGCAGGGGGTTCAACCAAGACGCTGCACGCAGATCCTGCCGACGTTGTGCAAAAGCCTGTTCACCACGCAAATAGTGGTCGCCCTTGAGACGACGACACTCGCCATAGGCCCAGGGCGTCGAAACGCTGACAGTGGGATCCTTCACCAGCACTACACCTAAAGGCTGCGCTGCAGCCGGGATGGATTCCAAACATTCGCCTCGACCGAAGCAGAGCTGAATCCCACCGGCAAGACAAAACGGCATATCGGAGCCAAGTTCAGCGGCCATGGCTCGTAAAGAGTCCTCGGTGTGTCCGAGCCCCCAGAGCGTATTAAGCGCCAGCAAAGCTGCAGCACCATCACTCGAACCGCCGGCAAGACCAGCGCCAATGGGGATCCGTTTGCGCAGATGAAGATGAGCACCAAGCTCATTGAAACCAGACCGCTGCCGGAGCAGTTCGGCGGCACGCATCACCAGATTGTCGCTGCCGCAACTGAGTCTAGGCTGATCACAGCTCAGTTTTATCAATCCATCAGCGCTGTTGGAACACTCCAGCTGATCCGCGAGGTCGATGCTTTGCATCACCATCGCCAATTCATGGAACCCATCCGAGCGCTGACCAAGCACCTCAAGATGGAGATTGATTTTGGCGGGAGCGGTGACGCGAACGGTGGCGGTCATCCGATCAAGCAGCAGAGTCGAACTGATTCAAACCCTTCGCAAGGGCAACCCAGGCTTCTGGTGACACGTCCTGGGGTCGTTGCTGAAGGCTGATGCCGGCCTCTTCTGCCAACGATTGCAAGTGGTCTGGGGAACACACCGGGGCCAGGGTATTGCGCAGCATTTTGCGGCGGCTCAAGAAGGCCATTTTCAGCAGCCGTTCCACCCCCCTGGCCAAAGCAGCAGTAGGACGCAGTTCAAGTGGGAAGGGATCGATGCAAATCACCTCCGACTGCACTTTGGGGGGTGGCTGAAAGCAGCGTGGTGGCACAGGGCAAACATGGCTGCACCGTCCCAAGAGCTGCATGCGCACACTCAAGGCACTGAAATTGCTGTGCCCAGGCCGAGCCCGAATGCGCTGAGCAACCTCATGCTGAACGAGTAATACCAGTCGTTGATACGAGGGATCGACGGGACGATCGAGACGACCGATCAAACGATCTAGCAGGGGCCCGGTGATGTTGTAAGGGATATTGGCCACAACTTTGTCGGCAGGCACCCCATCGGATAGTTCCAAGGGAACGGACAACACATCTCCCTCACGCAAAGAGAACTTTGGATGGCGTCCAAAGGTCTGCTGAAGCCCAGCGACGAGGTCACGGTCAAGCTCCACCGCATGGATCGCAGCTGCCGCTGAGGCCAGGAGACGATCGGTCAGAGCCCCGCGACCGGGACCCACCTCAAGGACGCGATCCCCGTCTCCTAGTTCGGCGGCCTCAACGATTCGATCCAGCACTCGCTCATTGATCAGCCAGTGCTGGCCAAAACGCTTGCGGGCCGTGTGCCCTGAAAAAGTCATGACATTCACAGCGTTGCTTCACTGTGCCCTATGCAGGATTGATCGACTGGGGCGACGGCGTGATGGCAAAGGTTCCTGTGGTTTGCATCACTGGCCCTTCCGCGGTTGGGAAAACCAGCTTCACCTTGGCCCTGGCACAAGCACTGGGCGCTATTGGGCTTGAAGTGCTTGTGATCTGCTGCGATGACTACTACAGGCACCACTGGCGCCCTCACCCACGCTTTGGATTCGACACAGCGGCAGCCATCGACATCGACGCGTTGCGCACTGATCTGGATGAGGTCAAGCATCACGCTGCAAGTAGCTTGCGCACCTATGACATGGGCACGCGTGATGTAGCGCGCAAACCGCTGAACCGGAGCTACCAGCTTGTCTTGCTCGAGGGAGCCTATGGACCGCAAGAGCTGCTCGACGATGGCTCGATCACAGCACTGTTTTATCTCGAAGCACCCTTGCTGCTGCGCATGATTCGACGGCTACGACGAGATCAACAAGAGCGCGGTCGTCATCCAATTCAGATCATCCAACACATGCTGATGCACATGATTCCTGGTGAATGGAGTTTTATCCGCCCACTGCGGTCGGTCTCGGGGCTTGTCATCACCAACCCACGCCAGGGACAAGTGGCTGCGATTGCGCGCATCCAGGCCCTGATCACTGAATCATCAGCAAGGTGATCACCGACTCATGTGATCGAGCCCGTCGATGCGGATCCAACGCACGCAATGTCTGTGCACTGGAAGTGCGACGAGAGCCAGCACAACTTCGAAATAGCAGGTCTCACTCCAGGGGTTGGCGGATTGCCAGCAAGACACACTGCTGGCAATCCGCCTCCGTTTGGCTTGATGAAATGCAGCGAGACCCCAGCCATCCAACCCTGAACGGCGACGCGCCTTCACCTCAACAACCAAAATTCGATTGTTCAGGAAAGACTGTTTCAACAAAAGCAGATCAATTTCTCCATACCGACAGCTCCAGTTCTGCTCCAGCAAGCGCCATCCATGACTCAGCAAGATTTCTTTCGCATAGTGCTCTGCTTGAGCTCCTTGCAGTTGAGAGTGAGGCAACAAGGTATGGCAGTACAACGTGCTCTCAACCATTCCCCCGCTCAGCACGATTAAAGGACGGCGCTTGGGGGCTATAACTCTTCAAAGCTAAATCTTCGTATGCGCATTGCTATTAGTGGCACACATTCACAAGGGAAAAGCACATTCGTGCACGACTGGATTAAGCGCCATCATCACTACATTCGCGAAGAAGAACCTTTTCGAGCGTTACATGATGAGGGTTACGACATTCGCTTTCGCCAAGAAAGCACAAGACTACATAACGGGATCCAGATGTACTACAACATCAGCAGATTGATGCACTACCAGCAACCAAGTGATTGCATTATTTTTGACCGCTGCCCAATTGATTATATCGCCTATTCGCAATACACAGCCAATCACAAAACCACCGACATTGATGATCAATTTGTTGAGTCGTTAGCTGCAAGAGTTCGCGATTCTCTTCACAACCTTGACCTGCTGATTTTTTTACCAATAACAAGCGAATGGCCAGTAGCAATGGAAAACGATGGAATTCGCCCGATTGATCTTTCCTATCGCGATGAAGTTGATGCCATCTTTAAACAAATTTATAGGGAGCAACGGTTCTCTGTCATGCCAATCAACAACCCCCCAGCCTTCATTGAGCTTTGGGGCTCAAGAGAAGATCGCCTGAACAGCTTGGAACAGGCGATTCAATGCGAAAAGAACAAACGGATCTAAAAGTCCTAGGCTGAACTACAGATATCTCACTCCCGATGCGATTGCGCTTATTGCCTGCGCTGATGGTTCTTTGGGTCACGTTGGCTTTGCCGATGCAACCGGCATTTGCAGCGATGGATTATGCCAAGCAGGTGTTGATCGGAGCCGATTTTTCAAATCGGGAAATGCAAGGTGTGACCTTTAATCTCACCAATCTTCGAGAAGCTGATCTCTCGGGGAGTGATCTGCAGGGTGCCAGCCTTTATGGCGCCAAACTTCAAGACGCCAATCTGAGCGACACCAATCTCCGTGATGCAACGCTTGATTCAGCGGTCTTTGATGGCACCAACCTCACCAATGCAGTGCTGGAGGATGCGTTTGCTTTCAACACTCGCTTCATCAACGTGTCAGTTGAAGGCGCTGATTTCACCAACGTGCCTCTGCGAGCGGATGCACTCAAGGTGCTGTGCGCCAACGCCGAAGGGGTGAACCCCGTAACCGGTCGAGACACGCGCGAAACCCTGGGCTGCTCATGAGCTTTGACCCCCGCAGTTTGGAGCGCCTCAAGGAGTTGGGCCGCTCCTTGCCTGAGCCGATCGCGCCTCCCCAACAACCCACTGATCGCCCCTTGAAGGCGACCGAAAAGCGCCATCGCATTGAAACCGAAGACAATCCAGAACGCCTGTTTCAAGAGCTGATGAAAGCGAGCAGTGATGGCACTGTTCCCGAGCATTTGATGGCACGGCTCAAGGATGCTGAGCGCCACATTGCGACTCAGAACAAAATGAAGGCAAACGCGCAGACGCTGCCGTCATCGCAGACTCTCTCCAGACAACCGCTGCGCGGCGGCCAAGGAAAAACCACCCGTCCCACTCGCCCGAATGTGGCGGCTGGCAGCGAAGAAGAATCGCTTTACGTTGCGTTTGGCCAGCTTCTTTTAGAAGATGACGAAGACTGAGTCCGACTCCTGCATGCATTTGGATCTCCAAGGATGAATCCATCTCGCTGCCGCATTATCGCCATCGGGAAAGTTCGAAAGACCTGGGTTCAGGAAGGAATCGAGCTCTATCGCAAACGCCTTCCTGGACTCACAATCGTTGAGTTGCGGGATGGAAATCCTGAGAAAGAAGCTGAATTGATTCGTCAAACGCTGCGAAGCGATGAATGGCCAGTGATGTTGATGGAACAGGGTGAAACCCTGACGTCGATCAGCTTTTCTGAGCGGCTCCGCAGCCTTGGATCGCAACGACTGGCCTTCGTGATTGGTGGTGCTGATGGATTAACAGCCGAGCTGAAGACCCTGGCCCATTGGAAACTCAGCCTCTCACCGATGACATTCCCCCATGAGCTTGCAAGACTTCTCTTAATTGAACAATTGTTCAGAGCCCAAGCCATCCAGCAAGGGAGTCCCTATCACCGTGCCTAAGCAAGAGACACCATTGTTGGCCTACTGCTAAACCAAATCATCATGGAGCCAAAAAGTATTTTGTGTTTTGGAGACTCCAACACTTGGGGAATGGCTCCTGATGGAAGTGGGCGCCTGCCATTTGAAACACGCTGGCCCAATCGCCTCCAACAGATTCTGAATCAGCGGAATCCCAATCATCAGCCATGGGTTGTCTTTGAACAAGGCTTGAATTCCAGAACTTGGGTGATGGATGATCCTCTTGGAGCCGTTAATTATGGTGGCGACTACAGCTGCAATGGCAGGAAAGATTTACCCGTGATTTTGCATAGCTGCAAACCCCTTAACGTTGTTATTCTTGCACTTGGATGCAACGATTGCAAAAGCCATCTACATCTTTCTCCAGAAGAAATTACATCAGGAGCAAAAATTCTGATCCACGATGTGCGCATGTCCTATCAATGTGGACCACGCCATTCTAATCAACCCCCCACGATTATTTTAGTCCCTCCTGGAGTGATTCAAACCACACCACAATCTCTTGATTGGGGCTTTAAAGGTGCCCATGAAAAGTCTCGATTGCTTCCCTCTCTTTATTGCAATCTTGCTGAACAAGAGTCGGTGTTCTTTTTTGATATACAAGCTGTTGCGGAAACCTCTCCCCTCGATGGCGTTCACTTCGACGCCGATCAGCAGGACTCCATTGCGTCTGGATTAGCAGATCTGATTCAAGCGGTTCCATCCTGAAACCGTTTTCAACGGCCCGTTCAGCCTTCCGCCTGTGACGCCGACACCTCAAGTGCGGTGAATGCAATGGGCTCAAATTTGGCCACGCTCACACTCCAACAGCGTGAGGTGATCGCCAACAGTCCTCGCCGAAAGGCTGGGCTATCCCCAGTGGTGAGCCAGGCCGCTTTAAGCAGGGGCAAATCCTCCGGCAAATGCTCCATGCCTAATTCAGCCAGCAGCAAACTTCCTGGCGCCGCTTCGCGTTGCACAGGTCCCTGATCGCTGCGTTGCCAAACGCGAAGCAGGAGTTCAAAAGCCAGCTCACTCGCCAGCTGTGCAGGAACCCCCCGCTCATCTTGCGTGACATCCTTCGGCAGGGAGCGACCGCCAAGAGGCATGGCTCGTTTCCCATTCTGTGTAAACAGGGCAATGGCGAGGAGGTAGGGAGAGTCGGCCATCAGCAGCAGCTGCAGAGGCAGCCATCTTGATCGATTCGGGATCCAAGCTTCGACGATGCTTCTGCAAAGACCATCAGGCATCACCTTCAACAGAGAGCAAGAACTGACAGGCGCACCTAATGAACACTCGTCCAATCCACCACCAAAAAGCCGAAGCGACAAGAAACTTAAACAATTTCAAATGAACTTTTATGCCCCTTTTTGCGAACCCTACAATTTGCGTTCAACCTTTTAAAAAGCACAAGTTTTCACTTGAAAAAGCCAGATATCCCCATAAATGAATCAGAAAGGCTAAAAGCACTTAGCGAATATAGAATTCTTGGCACAAAGCCTGAAGAAAATTATGATGATATAACAAAAATAGCTTCTCTTACATGTGGCACGCCAATTGCTCTCTTAAGCTTAGTTGGTTCAGATCGGCAATGGTTTAAGGCCAAAGTTGGTATTGACGCTCAAGAAACTGTGCGCGATTGGTCATTCTGCGCCCATGCGATTCACTCCTCTGAGCCTTTAATCGTTGAAGACGCATTACAAGACGAACGATTCTTCGATAACCCCTTAGTCAAAGGAGAACCGAAGATCAGACTCTATGCAGGTTTCCCTTTACAGAATGAAGAAAATCACAGAATTGGGACGCTCTGTGTTATTGATCGAGAGCCGCATGGGCTTACAGACGTACAGCTCAGTGTCATGCAATCCTTATCCAGGCAAGCAGTTGCTTTCTTGGAAATAAGAAAAAGATCCATTAAACTGATTGAATCTTATTGCTCACTTGTAGACGATGGAAACATTATTTCAACCTGTTCTTACTGCAGAAAAGCGAAAGACACCGACGGGCATTGGCTGCATCTAGATCGATATCTATCTAAGCGAACTAATCTTAATTTTAGTCATGGAATTTGTGATTTATGCATTGAAGAGCACTTCCCTGATGTTCTTGAAGTCTGGCAGTCAGAAGAAAAGCAGAAGCTTGAGTGCAAGCCAACCAACCGTAAGATTGTGCTCTAAAAGTTGTCGCTGAAGTAGCGCGTACTTCCTCCTTCAAGCTGCATAGAGAATAAAAGCCCCCCTTGCGTTGAGGTTCGTGCCTATGGGTTTGGCTTGGCCTCTTTTCGGATTGAATCGCGAATGCTTCTCGGTAAGCGGCGACGATTCGCCTGCTTGGAGCCAAGGACGACCTGCTCCCAGCCCTGACAGCGCATGCCGGAAAGCGACAGGAAAGCGATTAGAACACTTGTACTATGAGCTGAGTGTGAACGTGCGCTTCCGTGAGAGTGGATCGGATCTCGCTTCAGCCACCCCAGCCTCTGCGGCTCCAGCGTCAAAGGCTCAGCCTTCCTCTAGCAAGTGACCAGGTTGCCGCAGGGTTCCCCTCCCCTGCTGACGACTACATCGACGTGGGGATCGATCTCAATGAACAACTGATTCGCCATCCAAGCAGCACCTTTTTTCTGCGTGTGAGCGGCGACTCCATGACTGGCGCGGGCATTCACCATGGCGATCTCCTACTCGTCGATCGCAGCCTCGATCCTCGCCCTGGCCGAGTGGTGGTAGCCGTCCTGGATGGGGCCTTCACTCTCAAACGCCTCGCTCGCTATCGCGGCCATCTACGTCTGGAAGCGGCCAACCCTGACTATCCCCATTTAGATCTCCATCGTTGCGGAGATGTGCAGATCTGGGGCGTCGCCATTCACGTCATCCATCCGCTCTAGAGCTCAGGTCGTCGCGATGAACCAGGTCACGGCTCTCATTGATGCCAACAATTTTTATGCCTCATGCGAGCAGAGCCTGGATCCGGCCCTGATCGGCAGGCCAGTGGTGGTGCTCTCAAATAATGATGGCTGCATCGTGGCCCGTAGCGCTGAAGCACGAGCTCTTGGCATCGCCATGGGCACTCCCTATTTCAAGGCGAAACGAGATCTGGAACAGAACCATGTTGTGATTCGCAGCTCGAATTACGCGCTCTACGCCGACATGAGTCAGCGGCTGATGAGTTTGTTGGAAAGCCAGGTTGAGGATCTGGAGATTTACTCCATCGATGAGGCTTTTGCCCGGCTCAGCCGCCCATCGGACGGAAATCTGCGTCCATGGGCCCAGCAGTTGCGAACCTTGGCTCGACGCAACCTCGGATTACCCATTGCCATTGGTCTCGGAGCCAGCAAAGGACAGGCCAAGCTCGCCAACCGCCTCGCGAAAGTGGTGCCGGCCCACGCTGGACTCTTTGATCTTGGATTGTGTCGCGATCCCGATCGCTGGCTGGAAACAATTTCGATTGAAGACGTCTGGGGCATCGGCCGCAAACTCGCTGTCTGGTGCCGAATGCGGGGAGTGGTGAACGCACGGGAGCTGCGTGATATGCCCAGCGGATGCCTGCGCGCAAAGGCCGGTGTGGTGGGAGTTCGACTCCAAAGAGAACTGCAAGGTCATGCCTGCCTACCGCTTGATCTCCAACCCTCTGCGAAGCAGGAAACCTGCGTAAGCCGCAGTTTCAGTCATCCGATCACCAGCCTGGGAGAGCTCCGTGAAGCGATAGCGACCTATGTGGTGCGAGCAGCTGAGAAGCTGCGAAAACAGCATCAACGCACAGCGGCTCTCACCATTTATACGCGCACCAGCCCATTCATTCCAGGCTTTTACAGCCGAGCTGCCAGCACCAGCCTTGATCTACCCAGCAACGACACACGCGTGTTGTTGGACGCTGCATTACCCCTAGTGGAACGAATTTTCCAACCGCACCGACCGCTGGCAAAGGCAGGTGTTCTGATGCAACACCTGCAGGGAATCGATCAACTTCAACAGCATCTATGGGTGCCCTGCACAGAGGAAGAGCAACGGAAACGGGAGAGCTTGATGGCAACAGTCGATCGCCTCAATCACCGCTACGGGCGAGGTACGGTGCAATGGGCTGCCTGCGGTCTGGATCCGAGCTGGGCCATGCGACGCGAACGGCTGGGTCGGGCAGCCACAACTCGCCTGAGCGACGTGCCTGTGGTGCAGGCATAAGAAACGATGGAATTGTTCAATGACCAGTCACCATGTCAGTCATGATCTGATTCCATTTCTTCTCTGGCATATTCCTAAACATCCAATCGCGAACCCAGCCTTTGAGATCACCACAAGTGGATCAATCAAGGCCACGTCGTGATTCCTTAATCACCGAATCCGCTGCATGCTTACGCACCGCCTGGAAATCTTGAAAGATGGCAGGAATAGACCGACCAGAACCAATTAAATCGGCAAGGAATGAGGCATCAGCAATCGCTGAACAGGCTCCCATTCCGGCATACGGACTAGTGGCATGGGCAGCATCACCAATCATCAAGACGCGATCACGGTACCAAGGAGACAAGGCCAAAAGATCTCCGGCCTGAGTAGGCACCATTTGATCTTCATCAGTACATTCCAAACAGGACTTGATCATCTCTGGAAGAGGCTTCATACGATTGAAAATCTGATCTTTTTTTGATTCAACTGCACTAGGAATATAATTTTTAAAAGCAACATACCAGCGTGTTTCACCATGCCCAAGATCAGCAACTCCTGCTTTCACACCCGGCTGCCAAAACTCCATTTGAGTGTTTAATGGCAACAAGGGAGGACGTTGATTGATCACTGAGATCCAACCACCAGAGCCAAGCATTCTGAGCTGAACACCTGGATGAATAAACATCCTAACAACACTATTAGATCCATCACAGGCAATCAAAATATCGCCTTGATCTGAGCTACCATCAGCAAAAGTTACTATCGCTTTCTCCTCAAGACTAGAGACAGAAATACATTCACTACCAAGAATTAAATCATCACCGACCATTCTAGATAGCAATTCAGAAAGTCGATATCGATTGATTTCATAACTATTTGCTCCATGCAATCGCGACACTGAGCCGATTGGCATCTCACAAACAAATCTTCCCTTTCGACCATGGATTTGGAATGATTCGAGGGGCGCACCTACCTCATCAACAGGAATGCCCAAGTCCTGCAAGATTTTGATCGCATAACTCCAAATCAGAAATCCTGTTTGCTGATTTTGGTAATGATCATACTTTTCATGAACAACAACAGGGATTCCGAGTTTCTTAAGGGACAAGGCAAGCGTTAGACCAGCAATCCCACCACCAATAATCAACACCTTCTTCATCATTCAATACCAAAAGAAAAGATGAACCCAGCAGACGAAAGTCGGCTAATCTGAATAATCAAGATTATTTTACAAGCAAAATTATTCAAGATCAACACCAGCAAAAACAACTTAATGCTACCAGCAGCAGCTTCAGCTATCACAATTAAGCATCTGGGCTTACATCCGTTAAAGCAAATATAGATTATGGCAACAGAAAATTGACAGTGCCACTTTTTACGCCTTAAGTAAAGGATCAGAAATAGGCAAAAATGCCAGGATCAATCCTTAAGGCAATCTTTCCAGTCATTGCATACTTATGCATTGGCTACATCGCAAAACGAACCAAAAAATTCGACCCGAGCAATAGCGGAATCTTAATTGGCTACGTCTTAAACATCTCAATTCCTTGCATGATTGTCCTTGACATGACAAGGCAGGACATGTTCAAAGACCTTTCAAAGTATGCTGAATTCTTCGGCGGTTATCTATTAGTATCCGCCATTGTATTCACCATAGCCTATTCATATGCACGGATCGTTAAGCGCCAAAATCTATTGATTGGATCTTACTTTTCCGCTGCCGCTTCCTATTCAAATACCTGCATGATTGCACTGCCAATCCTTGCCATAATGCTTCCAGTTGGCGGTGCAACGTATGGCGTGATTGGAGTAATAGTTTTGATCATTGGATTGCAAACAACATCTATCATCTACGAATACACCTCAGAAGAAAACGCAAAACTAGATGTACGAAAAATACTCATTTCAATCGGCAAAGCCATGAAAGCGAATTACTTCATTGCCATGGTGTTGGGCTTAATTCTTTCTTTCCTAGGTTTCCAATTTCCGAGCGTCTTAAGTACGAGCTTGAACGCAGTGGGCATGACAACAGCACCAGTCGCACTCTTTGCCATTGGAGCTCAGTTGAATTTCACACTTTTCAAAAATCACATTCGCATCGTGAGTGAATGCACATTTTTCAAATTATTCCTGATGCCAGCGCTTGCTTGGTTTATTTGTGACCTCGTGAAGTTACCACCAGCACCTTCGGTTGCCGTGATTCTATGCAGCGCAGTACCTACAGCAAAATGCCAATATGCCGTAGCCCGATCACACGATGTCTATGTTGAAGAAACTGAGTCCATTGTAGCCGGAACAACAATTCTTTCCATGGTCACACTGGCGGTTGTCATTGCCATGCTTGCCAAGGAATACCCAACATTAGTGACCTAAGTTTGCACCAAGCAATAGACATGAATTCACAACGTATCTTGCAAGAGCTGCACTTCTAATTCACGTCGACTGAGCAATAAAACCATGCGATATCCGTGGCTATTAAGACCTGTTTGTTCTCGCACAAGATCTGTATGAGCGAGAGCCAGGCCACAGGTTTCAACGAACAAAACGGGAAGACTGCCGGCATTCCCACTCATGCCTTGAAGATCCAAAGCCTGACGCACTGCTTGCTGTGCTTTCTCAGATCCCAATCGTTCCACAAAAGCGGGCCAGAGGTGGTTCACTGGCGTGTAGGTCGAGAAGTCAATCGTGGAATCAGCCATCAAACAGGCAACTGCTCAATCGCAACTGCAATCATCTGAGGAGTCACCGTAATCACTTCAAGGGCATCTTGATTATCAAGATAGGAATCAAAGGAGGCGAAACGCTCAATACGAGGATTAGCCCCCTCAACAGCACAGGCCTCGATCCAATCATTATTCTCAGGCTTCACAACCACGAAGGCCTGAAGGGCTTCATCGAGATCGCCGCCATCGCCGATGCCTTCTCCATGCCAGATTGCTTCAAAAAATTCAGACATCTCTGAGGAAAGCTGTTCAGCCATTATCAGCGATGCAAGATCTCCAGGACTATTGCAAGCCCTTCTCAAAGGCTGACGCCATCTGGCCCGCGCTTCCGCTTCCGCCAGACGCCATTGAACTGTGGTGGCGTCGTTGGCTGCTTGCCACAGCGAAGGACAACCAGTGGCAGGCCCTAAGGGCAGAGCTGCCACAACTTCTGGTGACCCCACAACCGTTGGCACGTCTCAGTGATCGCTATCAACGCTTGGTGCTTCGGGGTGAATCACCGCAGCCAAAGGACCTTGAGGTTGCTCCACGCTTGCGGGACCCGAAAGGGTTTTCCATCACCATCGCAAACCATCCGTGCGGAGCAAAGCCGGTTCTATCTGTTAGCGATCACGATGACTTTGTGCTGATCATGCGCTGCCTCGCCCATCGCTGTGAACCTATTCCAGTACAAGGAACAGTGCATGCACAAGCTGTTGCAGGCTTGATTCATTGGGGCTTGATCAGAGAGCTCGATGTGAAAGATCGCTGTCAGATCTTGATTCTGCATCGAGCCCCATACAGCAGTCTCTCAGCTTCAAGCATTCCTGGCAGCCCCAGTCTCGATCAATGGATCAAGCAGTCTCAGATCTGGCGACTGGAACATGAGCTAGCCCATATCGCTTGCCGCAAACTTGTAGGGGAAATGAGAATCAACCTTTTCGACGAGTTGCTCGCTGATGCCATTGGCATGAAAACTGCTCTTGGCCACTTTCAGGCAGAATTATTCAGGCAAGGCCTTGGACTGAATCTTGATGGCACAATCCAAGACGATGCCCGTGCTCATCTCTATGTTCAACAGTTAGATCCCAATGATCATGTTGCAGCCTGCCAAATGGTGCTGGCACGGGCAAACGAACTTGAACAAATGCTGAATACAAAGCAATTACCCTCTGACTCCATCAAGCTGCTGAAGTCCCTAACAAGGTCAACTCTTGATCAAGCACTTAAATCAAACGTTAAGACTCCCAATACATCAAGATTGTCAAACAAAAAACCCTGCTGAAAGCAGGACTTAAAAACCAAAATTGAGGTATGGGCCGAGAAAAAACTCAGGCTCAACTCCTATCACTTGGACCAGCATTTACTGATGGTCCTATCAGTTGGATTTCTTGTAAGCCTCCACAGCTCTAGCGATGCAGTTTTCATCGGATGCAGTTGCTTGACTATTTCCAGCAACCGCTTCGTTGCAATTCTCAGTAATTTCACTCATGACTGAGTCAGGCACCCCAGGAGCAGCTGTAACAGCAATGGGTGCGGCAAGGGCAACAACAAGTGTGGCGAGCGCAATTTTCATTGGTCTTGAAGAACACCCTCAAGGTCTAGCTCTAAAAAAATACTGCGGCATCATCTACCAAGCCAATCGGACGGATAGATAGCTCTGGACTTCATTTTTAACACCTCATCGAATCAAATGACACATTTTCAAAACGGCCTGCATAAGCTGATACAAGAGTGAGGCCCACTCTTGTCGCAACATCAAGATCTATAGGTCATTGGGCTAGCACCAATGCATCAAGCCGCAGGAGGAATGGATTCAGGGGGATTAGCAACAGCAACCTCATAGCCAGCACAACGTTGTTGATCAAGATGCTGAATATGCTTCCTCTCGGAGTAATACAGCTCTTGCAATCGAAGGGCATCTGCATTCAACTGTTCAAACATCTCCTGAATACGACCTTCCATATCCACTCCCTCGGCTGTCGCCGTCTGCTCTTGCTCATTCGCAATCAGGGAAGCAATGCACCGTTCCAGAGTCTCAAGCCGTTGACCACCCCATGCCTCTAGTAAGTGACGGCAGCGTTTATGGCTCTTCTGCCGCTCCAAAATGGCCGCGGTACCTCGTAAAACGTCCATAGGACGTGCCAACGCCAAACGCTGCAGTTCAGCAGGCTCTAAAAGTGGCGTCAACCTGGCCACCAACGCGCTGTTTTCGAGCAGCAGCTGGTCGGTGAGCAAACGCGGAAGATCAAGGTCGGCCAACTCATGACCAGGATCTTTCCCCCGACTGATCGCCTCAAGCCGACCGGAGCCGATATTGCCTTCCTCAAGATCGGTGATCGCAGACCACAACAGACGGTGGTGCTGAAGAGCGAAGTCTTCCAACTCCCGTTGGCGTAATTCGCAACGCACCTGCGAGCGATGAATCGGACAGTGCAAGTAAATGCGCAGGATCTCGGCTTCACAACGCTCTCGTTGGCTGACTTCACCAGCCTTTTCATGCCGGGCTGAACGACCATGCCAGCGCTGACCTTGCACCTGTTGGCGCAAATCCTGCTCCAACTGCAACGCCAAACGGCCTTGACCACCGCTTAGCCGCTCCGCGACTTGCTGGAGGTAGTGCGTACGAATTGCAGATTGAGGCAGCTTGCCTAACAGCTCCACCAACCCGCTAACGGCTTGTTGGAACTGATCAGCCTTGGTCAGGTCACGACCTTCCAGCACCTGTTCGATCTGCCAATCGAGCCAAAGCGGTGCCTGATCAAGCAGGGCGCGATAGTCCCCAGCTCCGTGATCCTTGAGGTACTCATCTGGATCCTTCCCGGAGGGTGTATGGAGCACGCGCAGCTCCAGCTGTCCTTGAAGCGCAAGTTGCTCCACCTCGCCGATCGCCCTATTCGCAGCTCGGATCCCCGCACGATCGGCATCAAAATTGAGAACGATGCGCTTGCCGTCACTACACCGGCACAGTTGGGTGATCTGTTGACTGCTGAGGGCGGTACCAAGCGATGCCACAGCGTTGGTGACGCCCGCCGCATGCAAGGCAATGACATCGAAATACCCCTCCACCACCACAGCTCGATCGTCCTTGCGGATCGCATTGGCCGCCTGATCCAGACCGAAGAGGTGCTTGCCTTTTTCAAAGACCTCTGTTTCGGGAGAATTCAGATACTTGGGATCGCTGCCATCAAGGCTTCGACCGCCAAAGCCAATAACCCGTCCCTGCCGATCGCGAATCGGAACGATCACCCGGCCACGGAAGCGGTCATAAAACCCGTTGCCTCCTTTTCTTGGCACGACAAGGCCCGCTGACTCAAGCAGCTCTGGCGATAACCCCTCCACGTGTTGAAGATGCTTGAGCAAACCGTCCCACTGATCGGGGGCATAGCCGAGCTCGAAGGTCTCCATCGTGGCTTCGCTCAAGCCACGTTGATCGCGCAGGTAAGCCAGGGCATCGGCGCCCGATGCACTCTTGAGCTGACTGCGAAACCAACCGGAAGCGAGGGCCAACGCACGATGCAGGTGATCCCGCCTTGAGAGTTGTTGACGGAGACGCTCCTGTTGAGGACCATCAACCGTTTCCACCGGGAGTTGATAGCGGCGCGCCAAATCCAGAACAACGTCGCTGAAGCTCTGCCGCTGAAACTCCATCAAAAACTTGATGGAATTGCCACCCGCTCCGCAGGAGAAGCAGTAATAAAACTGCTTCTGCGGCGACACCGTCATCGACGGCTTGCTGTCGTCATGAAACGGGCAGACACCAACGAATTCCCGTCCCTTTTTTTTGAGCACCACGTGCTCGCCCACGACATCAACGATGTCGGCACGCTCCTTAACGGCGTCGATCGTGCGGGGGTGAAGACGGGGCATCGCCATGACGCCATTCTGCGAGCCCCGATGCCGTTCTGGCTGTTCAGCGCGATGCGCTGGCTGTTAAGCGCGATGCGCCATGGTTGGCAGGTGTCGTCGTGAACCACCATGCAGGGGCTGTTAGGCGCGATACGAGGCAGCCAGTCCACGAAGGAATGGCGAGCCTGCGGAGCCCTGATCGCCTGTGCGTTGGCGTTCAGTTTGATGACCGTTTGCGTGAAACACCTAGGGGGACGGCTGCCCGTGGCAGAAGTCGTGCTGGTGCGCTCCTTGATCAGCATTGCCATCACTCTGGCGATGTTGCGTCGTCTCAAGGTCTCGCCATGGGGCGAACAACGTGGGTTGTTATTGATCCGTGGGGGATTAGGGACGGCGGCCTTGTTGTGTTTCTTTGAGGCTCTCGCTCGGCTTCCACTCGCGGCAGCAACCCTGCTCCAATACACCTATCCAACCCTGACGGCACTCGCGGCATGGCTGCTGTTAGGCGAGCCCATCCGACGCCGAATCGGCATCGCTGTGTTGCTAGGGCTGCTGGGGGTCACATTGGTGGTGCAGCCGGAATGGGTCGGAGGCACGATGGGAAGCCTGCCTGCCATGGCGGCTCTGATTGGCCTAGGCGGTGCGTTACTGACGGCACTGGCTTACGTGAGTGTGCGCCAGCTATCGGTTCAAGAGCACCCTCTAGTGATCGTCTTTTACTTCCCCTTGGTGTCTGTGCCTGCAACCCTGCCCTTGCTATGGGGGCAGGCCACGCTGTGGCCCAATCCAACGGAGTGGGTCTGGCTGATCGGAGTTGGGTTGTTCACTCAGATCGGGCAGATCTGGTTAACAGAAGGCCTATCTGCCCTGCCTGCAGCCCGCGCCACCTCGATTAATTACGTCCAAGTGGTGTTTGCGTCACTGTGGGGCGTGCTCTTTTTTGCTGAGCCGATTACGAGCGCTGTAGTGCTTGGAGCCTTATGCGTCTTGGGGGCAACGTTGATCAGCCTGAGCGCCAGGACGGCTCGAAAAGCAGGAGCCTGAATCCTGTCGAACCTGGAATTCAGAGCGAATCAATCGGCAAAGGATGGGTAATCCAATCTTGAGAGGTGCCATCGATCGAGCCAACCGGTTGGGCTAGACGCCAGCTTTGGCGGCGTTCACCTCGCTCTAAAAAGAGCTCAAAAGGACTATCAACACGCACGGAATCGGAGGGAAGCCTCCAATCAAAACGCCCGGTGAGATGGATCCCACGTTGCTCTCCGAGGCGGATCGACTCCTGCTCTTCCACGCGCACACGACTCACTTCAGGCACCCCAACGGGCTCTAACTCCAGGGAGCGCGCAATTGCTGTTTGGGTTAATTGAATTTGCAGTCCCAACGCTTTCAGCAACACACCGCGAGGAGGTTGATCGGAGGGACCACATCCAGTTAATCCAAGGTTCAGAAGCAACACCATGCAAACAACAAGCAAATGCCGAACGCTGCGCTTGAGCGGTGTGATCCAAACATTCAGGCTTGGCAGGGCAGGCGGCATGAGCAGCCAATCAATGCTGATAACGATAGTTGCCGATTGGATCCACCTTGTTGGCCACAAAACGAGAGCCGTGAAGGTGCAAAAAAAATCCGCACAAGGCGGATGAGTGCTGAATCATTGATGGGGCAGGAGCTCATTACTTTTTCTTGGCTATCCGCACGGATTGAGGATTGAGAGGGCAGGCCAAAGCGTGAAATGGCTTGTGATGACCTTCAAAAATCAAGCTCCCCATCGGTTGAGCATGAGCAGTATGAATTTCCATGAGTGAGTGTTTCGCTGTATTCGTTCTACAAAGGCTCTGAACAAGGTGCGATAGGTAAAACCGCCCATCCATGGGGCTATTGCGACCATGACAATGGTCGTCTAATTGCATCCTTCGTTGATCCAACAGGATCCAGAGTTGGCACTCAGAAAAGATTGATCAGACGCTGCGAATCACGCGTGTGCCTTTGCGATGCTCTCATCCACAAAAGATTCATCAACACGTCTTAATAGCTGATGAGGCACGCCATTCCTAATTTCGGTGGTTTTCGCTGTGAAGGCAATGCGCCTTTACACCGATGGCAAGGGTGCGCTGTTGGCACAAACTATGGACATCGAGATCGGAGGCGCTTTTGACAGACGACACTCCACCTGAGTTATCAGCAGAAGCAAGCTGACTTCAGGTCCCTGCTCCAACAGTCTCAACAAGACGTGGGTTGTTCCTTTGGTAGGCAAGGCCTTGCGCGCCACGCCAATCGATGCTCCATCTGCACCGTCTTAGGTGCCCTACGGAGAACACGACCCCACACCTAGAGCCCCGGCCCCAGGTGATCCTGCAGACAGTCGCTTCGCACCACCCTTTCAGTTCACTGTTTTCGATACGAGGTTCAAACTTCAGCGATACAGGTTCACTGATTAATGGTTTGCGATATGCATAAACGAGCGAGTTAGGCCGTCTCTTCCATCCGGGAGGG
The DNA here is from genome assembly GCF_014279555.1 of Synechococcus sp. SYN20. Taxonomy (NCBI): domain Bacteria; kingdom Bacillati; phylum Cyanobacteriota; class Cyanophyceae; order Synechococcales; family Synechococcaceae; genus Synechococcus; species Synechococcus sp. SYN20. The sequence continues at coordinate 1,623,682 of NZ_CP047959.1, forward strand.
GCGGCCTCTCTTTATTCATTGGAAAGGGTGAAGTACAGCTGCATCAAGTTGTCTTTTCAGCCGCTTAACCACCCCGCCGTTCACCTAATACGAGAGGGTTATAAGCAATCGAGACACCGAATTCCTCAGCAAATTCCACCACCCGGCACCAAGCACGGGCGGTCTGAACAGGGCGATCAATCGTGGGCCTCATGATTCCAGTGAGAATCACAGGAGCATTGCCGGTTTGCAACGACATCTCAAACAATGCCCAGCCCACATCAGCCTGAATGGCATCAGCACGGTAGGTGGGCGCAACATCAAGGGCACCCACTAAAAGCCGCTGCAAACTGGTGTCCCAAACATAAGGAATGTCATAACGAGCCAATAGATCAGCGGCTAGAGCCCATGACGTGCCATTCGCATCAATTTGTACAGGTAAATCATCACCACGCGCCTTGATTGTCGTTTGACCACGAAACAACAGTGGTTCAAGCTTGTCAGCTCTGGTGGTAAAGCCAGCACTTGGTTCACCGCGCATGAGTGCCTGAATACCGGCGCGAAGTTGTTCACCACCATCCGTGGCACCATTCCGCTTCAGTTGCAAAAGATCCCAACGCTAGCCGCTGCCACCCCAAATCACCGGTCCATAGTTGTCATGCATTGATCTGCCATCGCGATTGGATGCGGCTTCGGCGTGGGTCATCACTGTGGTGATGTTGATATCAGCCGCGCTCCAACCCCAGCTCCGAGCGATCGAAGCCGTTTCTGCGCAAAGGCTTTCGAGCTGTGATGACGTTGGTGGTTGCGTCCAAGGATCAGGGGTGCCACCCATGCAGGAGCAAGAGAGGGCAACGGCATTGCTATTGCGCTGCCAGGTATGGGCTGGCAAATCCACGCTGTAGGAATGCAAACGGTGCACAAGACCATCACCAGTAATGATCGAGTGATAGTGCCCAGGGCGAATCCAGTCGTAGGCAGTGGCGGTCCAATGCAGATAAATCGTGGCGGCCATGCCGATTGCGTCCCATCCGTTCAACTACGACAAGCAGGGATTGTCCGCCAAGTTCTCTGCACTCTCTCGGTGCACAAACTTTCGGCAATGAGTGTGTATCGCTACAAACAAAAACACGGACATAGAAGATCCTTTCCCCAGTGGCATCGAGCTGCTGACAAAAGGGAGAGCACGAGCGGCCTGAGAAACCGCTCGTTTTTTTGGCCTGTTATTCCTGACTGATTCCGCTAATTGACGGAATCTGATCAAGCTGCCTTTTGGACCTCAAGACAAAGCAAGGCAAAAGAAAACCCCGCCAAAGGCAGGGTTTCTCGGCTTCTCTTTGGGCGTGTTGCCTTGTTTCCACTCCGTGAAGAAGCCCTCCTCACAAATGAATCATGCCTCAGAAATCTTGCTGAGCAAGCCCCCACGTATCAGTTGGTTGACTGATCTGCAGAGACCTCATCATCATGGGGGAGGCCAACTCCTCACAAGGTTTGGCTCCTCACACCCCCTGAAGAAGGCTTAGTCGCCTTCTTTTTTTATGCCTTGACTCAACCCATCTCAGATGCACTGCCTGCATGCGCCCGCTCTGCCAGGTTCGAGCACGAAGCAACAATCTCCTAGGCGTTCGCCAAGTTTGCGAACGCTGCCATGACCATGATTGCAATGATCACTGTGCCGCCAAAGAAAGCGATGTTTGGTGATCGGTTCATTTGCAGACCTTGAATTGCGAGAGACTAGCCAGTGAACTTTACAAACCGTTACCAATCTGTTACATTACGCAAAGCGTTCCTTGGACGGGATCTGCACACGAATGTCGCTTGAGGGAGCGGTCTTCAAATCAATAAAGAAAGGTCTGTGTGGAAGCAGATCTTTTTTTATGCCTTGGCTCAACCCATCTCAGGAGCCCAGCCTGCTGTGCTTTGCCAGGTGGGCGCCCAGAGCTTGCAGGTCTTGGTGAGATGCTGGCCCTGCTGCAGCAATTGCTGCCGGATGTTGCACGCCACCAAGGTGCGGCAGTGCTGATCAACCCCATGCCGAAAGTGCTGGCAAGCCACACAAACGCTTGAACATCGGCAGTTGCTCAACTCCCGCTCGTCCACATAGCTCCACTCCTCCACAAACCCTCGGCGTTAGTACATCTGTATTAGCAGAGCTTTGTCGACATCGCTGCTCGCAGGGGGATGCTTTAAGAAACCACCTTGTTGCCATGCCCCTCTCAATACTCGGAGGACACGGAATCTGCGTAAGGAGCTGCTGATCGCAATAAGGGCTAATGACGCTAAGGGCTTCAATCACTGGCTAATTGCACTCGCTGCATCACCACTCGAAATCATGATCTCGATCGGAATCAGCCATCAGCTCAGACGGATTCCATCTGTAGCCAGGATCATCTAGATCACAAATCACCTGCCTTTAACCCATTATTTTCTATTACTCCTTCAGCAGGGGACGTAGGTTCACGATCGATCTCCCAACAAAATACTGATTAACCCCGCAAAGAGCACTACCTTCAGCAACCAATGACTAGGACTAAGGCCAGTCTTCAGGATACTCAATAATTATCTCTGGCACTTTAGCTTTAGACTGACATTCTTCATTGACTATCCTATCCAAAAACCTTCTAGACCATTTTTCGTATCTCCTAGCGTATGTAGTCTTGCATTCCTCTATATAGTCCTTCTTAGAATCAGAATGTTTCACTTCTGATTTAGTAAGGCACGTATATTGATACTCTCCCTCTATCAAATCGTAAACTTCTCGACTGCATTGCTTGATAGAGCTCTTCAATCCCTGAGAATTAACCGTACCAGGGATAATCAAAAATGCTAGCAATAGAGCTGTCGCTGCTTTCATCGTTAGAGCACTAGGTGATCAAAGAGTTCTGGGTTTATGGTTGGATTAATCAACTACAAAAACGGAACAGGCCAAGTGAAGTAACAATGAATTATACCCAAAGCCACTGCCACTATAGACATTTTTATAACTTAAGCTACCGTCATAGATCCCTAAATAAAACTTAAATCGCTGGTGCTAACCAATACTTAGACCCGCACGAGCGGAGGCTTTGTTTTAGGGTAACCCTTTTAGCAGATACATACCTCAGCCATCGCAAGCTTCTGAGCCAAAACACATAATCGGAATCACATTGCATTAAACACATAAATGATGGCACTCTGCCATAATAAAATCATAAATATCTTGGGCACGATTAATGGTTAAAGTGGAGCTTCGGGCTGCCAAGATTCCTGGATTGCCTGGCATCTTTGCAGATCATTATTGGCTTCTTGTTCTTCATGGTGTCGAGAGCAGTCACAACCAAACGTGTGATCGTTGGGAGATATGGCAACATCCTCACCAAAACAATTCTTGCTGGGGGCATCTTCATAAAAACCTCTTGGATCCCTATCAGGGAGTTGGAAATGGACAATCTCGATTGATACAAAAATGGTTAAATGATGATGCTTTATCAATGGTTAAAAAGATTGAATCATCCCCGAGCAATTATCCGTTCATTCAAAAATATAGATACTGGCCAGGCCCCAACAGCAACACTTTTGCTCAATGGGTCGTAAGCGATAAAATGGAATTAGGTGCTCGCGCGATTGGCAAAAGCTTTCCTCTTCCAGAATGAGCTAGATGACAATGCGATCAAGGTCTTGCTTTTCATTGATCTAGAAAGAGTGGCGTCATCGCCTGCCCGCCAAATGATCGTAAATCAATGACTTCCGTCAATATCCCTGATAGAAGAGGGCATGAATGACCAGCAACAAAACCACTCAAATTGGTCCGGCCGAGTTGGGAACTAAACACATCAACTGCTGTCTCGATTCATTGCCAACAGAACGATCAAGCGTATGGGGCAGAGTGTTCAAAACACGTCTTGTCACTTGTTGGATTACCACCCAGCTTGGCTATTGACTTATAAAGATAGGGTCAACTCCTGACAAAGGATTGACTCCTCACACCCCCCAAAGAAGGCGTCAAACACCTTCTTTTTTTATGCCAAACGGGTGGCCTGCGTTGCACGCAAACTCTGGGAAACAGCCAAACAGAGCCGATCAACACTCATGTTTGTGAGGGGAGGTCTTGAATGAAAACCCCACAAAAGGCGCAGACATCAGTACAAACAAGTCTGTACGTATCAGTTGGTTGACTGAGTGGCACGTGTTTATTGACCATGGAGAAAGCCATCTCCTCACAAGATTTGGCTCCTCACACCCCCGAAGAAGGCGGATTCGCCTTCTTTTTTTATGACCTGGCATGGCACCAAGCCTGTCATCTGTGTGACCTTGCGATCAACGCTTGGCTCTTCGCGGTGGTTGTCGGATGTTGACTCCTGTTCAAAATGGAGCTGTCAGCCATCGGTGGCTTGCCTTGTCTGATGTCTTTCCTCACCACACGCCGCCAGCAGCCTCGATGGGGCCATTAAAAGGATTCGCATGATTGGCTGGCTTCAAGGAGAACGAATCGAACACTGGAGTCAGGGCGGGCGTCAGGGATTAGTCATTGCTTGCGCCGGTGTGGGGTACGAAGTTCAACTTGCATCGAGGTACTTGCAACCTCTCTCGGCAGAGACAACCTGCACCGTCTGGATTCATCAGGTGCAGAGGGACGATGGCTCGAGTTTGTTTGGCTTCCCGGACCGAAGAGAACGGGACCTATTTCGAGTTCTGATCAGCGTGAATGGCGTTGGTCCTCAGGTGGGACTGGCGTTGCTGGAGAGCTGCAGCGCTGCAGACTTGATCGAAGCGATCATCGATGGAGACCTGCGTCGCCTCACCCAAGCGCAAGGTGTCGGCAAACGAACAGCAGAACGCCTTGCGGTAGAGCTTCGCGATCGTCTGAGTGCATGGAGTGCGGAGCGAGAAAGTGATCGTTCCGAACTCTCCCTTGTGGATAGGAGTGATCTCAAATCACTGCCAATTGAACCTGACCCACTGCAGGATTTACAGCTCACCCTCAGCACACTGGGATATGAGGATCTAGAGATCCGTCGCGCGATGCGCGCAGTGGCCACAGGGGCAGAAGTCCCGGCGTCGGATGACGGAGATGGGTGGTTACGCGCCAGTCTGCGTTGGTTGAACCGCCCTTCGGCGTAATCGTGCCCACGACAAGGTAAATTGGTTCTTTGCACAAGTAGGGCCGGACGCTTCGCATGTCGCTCGATACAACTGAAAAGCAGCAACTCATCAACAGTCACCAAACTCATGCCACCGACACCGGATCGGCAGAGGTTCAGGTCGCCATGCTCAGCGAGCGCATCTCCAAGCTCAGCGGCCATCTTCAGCAAAACATCCACGACTTTTCATCCCGCCAGGGTCTCCTGAAGATGATTGGACGTCGCAAGCGTCTGCTTGGTTACGTCCGTGGCAAGAGCGAGCAGCGCTATAGCGATCTCATTTCTAAACTTGGAATCCGCGGCTAAGCAAGCTGCACAGGACTTCAGGAGCCCATGGCTGATCGACGCAACTCTCTGCCCTTCGAGCCGCGCCGGTCAGCTGAAGGAACGAAATCACAATCCAAAACCAAACGAGCTGCTTCTGAATCAGGAAGTAGCAAACCCATTCCCAAGTCGGTGGCCAACCGAATGGCACGACGCGTGGCTATCGCCACAGGAATCCCTTCAATCATGGGGATGGGTGTTTTTGTAGGAAGCTATTTCCTGGTCTCACGCCAAATCATGGATGTTCCACCAGGGATCACCTTGTTGGGCTCTGGCGGCTTCTTTTTGTTGGGTCTCGGAGGACTGAGTTATGGCGTTCTATCAGCCAGCTGGGAACAAAATGCCGGAACTTTGCTTGGACTTGAGCACATCAAGCCAAATATTCAGCGCATGCGCGAATCCATTCGGGCTCAAAAGCAGAGTTAACTAATACTGTTATTCACACCGCAATTAATTCAATAGAGGTTCGCTGCATTTCACATTGAAGGCCTTTTCTTGGAGATGAAGAGCGGCAGCTGAAGCATCGCGTACACAAAACTGAGGCCCAAGTCGCACATAGCGAACCGTATTGCCCTGTCGAACGGCAGCAACAACGGGGACTCGAACTCCCAACTGTTCCTGATCTGGACGGAAAGCCTGCAAACATTCACGCAATTTGTGTTGCACGGCCACATCGCTGGCCTGTTCTGGATCAAGTTCCACCATCAGTAGACGCAGATCATCGATGGCTCGGCAGTCATCCACGATCAATTGCACGCGCTCGTCGCGGCGATCCACCGCCGCCCAGACCAGCAAACGAGCCTCAGCCATCAAATGATCAGCTAAACGTGCATAGCTCTTGGGAAAAACCACCGCTTCACAGGATCCAGTGAGGTCTTCCAGAGTCAAAACCGCCATTCGATCTCCTTTGCGCGTGGTGACCTGACGCATCTCACTGATCATCGCGATTGCGCTGACCTTGGCTTTATCCGCTTGTTCTTCAAGACTCCCGAGCCCAATGGGAGCTAGAAGCTTCGCGGGAGGAGTGAGCTGTTTTAACGGATGATCAGAGAGATAGAAACCAACAAGATCCTTCTCCAAACGGAGCTTTTCGGTGGGGTGGTAATCCTTCACCGCAGGAGCCTTTGGCGCCAAGCTGAGGTCGGTTGCCGCGTCATCCGCGCCGTCACTGGATGCCGCCATCAAATCAAACAAATTGCCTTGTCCACTGGCGCGATCTTTAGCCCTTGACGTGGCCCAATCAAGAAGAAGATCTAAATCAGCCATCAGTTGGGCCCGATTCGCCTCGGGCTCAAGAGCATCCATCGCTCCGCAATGGATCAGCGACTCCATACTTCTGCGATTGAGCACCGCAGAGGGAAGACGATCACACAGATCAGCAAGCGATTGGAACGCCCCCTCTGATTCCCTAGACCCAATCACGGCACGGATCGCGCCATCGCCAAGATTACGAACAGCAGACAACCCAAACAAAATGCGATCACCCTTAGGCGTGAAATCGATACCTGATGCATTGATATCAGGAGGCATCACTTCAATGCCCATCGCATTGCAATTGGAGATATAGCGCTGCACTTTGTCGCTGGCTCCAGCATTCACTGTGAGCAAAGCAGCCATATAAGCAACTGGGTAATGCGCTTTTAAATAGGCCGTTTGATAAGTAACAGCTCCATAGGCTGTGGAGTGGCTTTTATTAAAACAATATTCAGCAAACAACACCATCTGGTCAAAGAGTTCGTCAGCAATTTTTTGATCCACACCTCGATCGGAAGCACCCTGCACGAAGATCCCCCGATGTTTTTGCATTTCTGACACTTTTTTCTTTCCCATCGCGCGACGAAGCAGATCAGCTTCACCCAATGAATACCCTGCCATATCTTGAGCAATTTTCATAATTTGCTCTTGATAAACCATAATCCCATAGGTTTCTTGAAGGATCGGCTCAATGGAATGATGCGCAAAATCAATAGCCTCACGACCATGCTTTCGGTTAATAAATTTAGGAATTAATCCCGCATCTAAAGGACCAGGTCGATAAAGAGCCAAAATCGAAGAAATATCCTCCAAAGATGAGGGCTTTAGATCGCGAACGATCTGGCGCATTCCAGTGGATTCAAGCTGGAAGATTCCTTCCAAGTCACCACGGGCAAGCAGGGCATACGTTTCAGGGTCTTCAATTGGAAGCTTGTCTGGATCTATCCTTTCTCCACTCGTGGCAGCAACGAGCTCCAGAGTTTTATCAATCATCGTAAGGTTTTTAAGGCCTAGGAAGTCCATCTTCAGGAGTCCCATGGACTCCACATCTTCCATAAAGTACTGAGTAATAACCTGTCCATCGTTATTTCTCTGCAGAGGAACAAGTTCATCGAGAGGGTCCGCTGCGATCACAACACCAGCAGCATGAACTCCGTATGTTTTGTTGGTCCCTTCAATGCGCATCGCCATATCGACCCAGCGCTTGACGACTGGATCTTTCTTGTACTTCTCGCGAAATTCTGGATTGGGCGATTCCTCACCGATCATCGCTGCCAACTTGGCAGGCTTACCGCGTACGACCGGAATCAGTTTGGCGAGTCGATCAGCATCGCCATAGGGAATATCCAGCACTCTGGCCACATCTTTCAAGACCGCCTTGGAGGTCATACGGTTAAACGTGATGATCTGAGCCACCTTGTCTTCGCCGTAACGGCGGGTGACGTAATCAATCACTTCACCCCGACGTTCGATACAGAAATCGGTATCAATATCAGGCATCGACTTCCGTTCTGGATTCAGGAATCGCTCGAACAAGAGGCCATTACTAACAGGATCAATATTGGTAATTCCAAGGGCATAGGCCACCAGCGATCCAGCCGCTGAGCCTCGCCCAGGTCCAACGGGGATTCCCTGCTCCCTCGCAAAGCGGATGTAATCCCACACCACAAGAAAATAGGTAGGAAATCCCATCTGTTCCATGATCTTTAATTCATGGGACAACCGATCTCCATAGATGGGATCAATGGCTGTTTCGGAATCAATCTCCAAACGATTGCGTAACCCCTGCTCTGTTACTTCCTGCAAATAACTCACCGGAGTGTGTGGCTCTGGAATTGGGAAACGCGGCATCTGATACCGGCCAAGGATGTCGTAATCCTCAACCTTTTCAGCAACTTGAACAGTGTTGCTGATCGCTTCTGAGACCACATCTGGTTCGAGATGATCAGCAAAGAGTCGTGACATCTCCTCTTCACTTTTAAGATATTCAGTGCCTGTATAACGCAACCTTTTAACATCACTGATCAGCTTGCCGGTCAAAACACAGAGCAAAGCATCATGCGCTTCTACATCGTTACGCGTGAGGTAATGAGCATCATTGGTAGCAATCAAACGAATTCCTAACTCTTTAGCAATTCGAACAATTTCTACATTGACAATGCGATCTTCAGGTGAGCCATGATCCTGAATTTCTAAGTAAAAGTCATCGCCAAAAGTCTCCTGATACCAAAGCGCCACATCACTGGCCACATCAGGGCGATCACGCATAATCGCCTGGGGAATTTCACCCCCGAGACAAGCGGTGGCCACAATTAAACCTTCTCCATATTGCTTCAGCAACTGTTTATCAACGCAGGCGCGGGAAAAGATTCCTCGTCCTCGCATCCCACGCAAATGGCTGATGCTGGTGAGCTTCACCAAATTGCGGTAGCCAGTGGCGTTCTTGGCCAACACCACGAGGTGATAGCGGCGCTCCTTTTTGGGTTGTGGGTCATCAATCGAACCGTTGATGACGTACATCTCATTGCCGATAATCGGCTTGATGCCTGCTCCTTTGCACAGCTTGAGAAGCTCTACGGCTCCATACATCACCCCGTGATCCGTGAGTGCCAGTGCCGGCATCCCTAATTCTTTGGCACGTTCCACCATCTGGGGAAGCTGTGAGGCTCCGTCCAAAAGGCTGTAGTCGCTGTGGTTATGGAGGGGAACAAATGCCATGCCACTAGCGTAAACGCATGCGCAAGATGTAGGGGTATCAATCCCTGCAAGCACTACATGCAGGGTGATGAGGAGATTTGATGCGGCTTCAAGCGGGAATAAAGCTTCCCTCAGGGCGTCGAGCCATCACATCTGCAGACTGCTCGTACTGATGGGCCACCTGGAGAAGCAAAGGTTCCTCGAGCACGTTGCCGATCAGTTGAACTCCGATCGGCAGCCCCGCGCTATCAAAACCACAAGGCACGTTGATGGCGGGTAGACCGGCCAGATTGGCAGGAATGGTGAGTAGATCCGCCAGGTACATCGCCAGGGGATCGTCTGCATGGGCACCCGCGGCAAAGGCGGTGGACGGAGCAGTGGGAGTGAGCAACACATCCACTGAGGCAAATGCCGTCTCGAAGTCTCGACGGATCAAGGTGCGAACCTGCTGAGCCTTGCGGTAGTAAGCGTCCACATATCCGGCAGAAAGGGCATAGGTCCCGATCAAAATGCGCCGTTGCACTTCACTACCAAAGCCTTCAGCTCGGCTTCGAGCTGTCATCGCAGCAAGGCTGGAAGCATCGTCAGCTCGAAAGCCGTACTTCACGCCGTCGTAGCGAGCCAAGTTGGCTGAAGCTTCTGATGGAGCGATGACGTAGTAGGTGGCAATCCCGTCGTTGAAACGGGGGCAGCTCACATCCACAAGCTCAGCCCCTAGAGACTGCAGAAGATCCGCAGCGGCAAGAACCGAAGCTTTGACCTGAGGATCGAGTCCGTCTTGATCAAAGCACTCACGCACCACTCCGATGCGCAGCCCACTCACCGAGCGACCAAGACGCTCGCGGTAATCGGGGACAGGGGCCTTAAGGCAGGTCGAATCTCGAGGATCTTCCCCAGCGATCGCTTGCAGCAGCTCGGCTGCATCCGACACAGATGTCGCAAAGGGGCCCACTTGGTCAAGCGAGCTTGCAAAGGCCACAAGTCCATACCGACTCACGCGGCCATAGGTGGGCTTTAGACCCACCACGCCACAAAAGGATGCTGGTTGTCGGATGGATCCACCCGTATCAGACCCCAAGGACGCCATGCATTCACCCGCCGCAACGGCTGCTGCACTGCCTCCAGAACTCCCTCCAGGCACGTGCTCCGTGTTCCAGGGATTGGCTGTGGGTCCAAAAGCTGATGTTTCGGTTGAGCCGCCCATGGCGAACTCATCCAAATTGGTCTTTCCGATCAAAACAGCTCCAGAACGCCAGAGGCGCTCCGTAACGGTGGATTCGTAGGGCGGAACAAAAGACTCCAGCATCCGGCTAGAGCAAGTTGTACGAATGCCTTTCGTGCAGAGGTTGTCCTTGATGGCGATCGGCACACCCGCCAAGGGCGGAAGATCCTCCCCTGAAGCACGAGCCTCATCTAAACGATCGGCATCGGCGCGAGCGCGATCTGCTGTGACCTCCAAAAAGGCATGAACGCTTGAATCAACTGCCTCAATTCGGGCCAGATGATGATCTGTCAGCTCCCTTGCGGAGACTTCACCGCGTTCAAGTTGCTGACGCCACTCGGCAATCGCCATCTGCAGGATTTGGGTTCCAACATTGACGCTATCAGCCGCAGCATCAACCTTGAGCGTTGATGGTTAGAGGTTCGGATCGACGGCAACGGAGAACCGAGTGATCCATCGAGGACGGTGCTTCTGAGGAAAGGTCGTCGAGAAAGGCCGGCAGGACTTGTTCGAGACCGTTCTTGGTCACAAAAGGACCGAACCAATACGTGACATCAGGCCCATGAGTTTGGACACGAGCCCACCATGCAAAGCCAAGACCATTGGCGAGACTGCGGAGGGGCCTGATCAAGGGGCTCATGGAAGAGCGGTCGAGGTCAATATATTTTGCACTGCTTCAAGACATTTGCTCGAAATTAGAGATCAATACTCACTGCAAAAGCATCAGTTCCTGACATTTCAGACTCCTGCTCTAAATCAACACTGACCAGTGGACCCTCTGAGGCCTGCTCAGAAACGTGCTCATAAACCGCACCAGAGGGCTTTTCTGAGGGCTGATCAGAAGGCTGGTCAGAGGGCTGATCAGAGATCTTGGCGTCTCCAAGCTCTGGAACGACAGGGGCTGTTTCGACAGCTGGTCCGGCCAACTTCGGCCTCGTAATTCGTGGCGATGGGTTCTGTCCCTTGAGACCCTTCATCCAGCCGCGACGCGCCACCTCATACACACAAAGGGCCGTAGCAACGGATGCATTCAAGCTGGGGGTCACGCCTCGCAAGGGAATGCGGATCAACTGATCGCAATGACGACGCGTCAACATCGAAAGTCCTTGCCCTTCAGAGCCAGTCACAATCACCAACGGACCATCCAGATCCACCTCCTCAAGGGTGAGATCACCTTCCTCAGCCAAGCCAATAACCCGATAACCAGACGATTTCAAGGTCTCAAGAGAACGGTTGAGATTGACGACCCGAGCAACAGGTAAGTGCTCAAGCGCACCGGCAGCAACCTTCGCGACAGAGCCCGTTAATCCAGCACTTCTTCGCTGAGGAAGCACAACACCATGAGCTCCAAGCGCTTCAGCTGAGCGCACAATGGCGCCCAAATTATGGGGATCGGTTAAACCATCCAGGGCTAACAACAGCGGTGCCTCGTCCAAGGCGCTGCATCCATTCACCAAATCATCAAGGTCAAAGGTTTCAGCTGCGGCAGTTTGCAAAACAATGCCCTGGTGCACAGCGCCACCGGTGAGCTGGCCAAGCCTTGCCCAGGTGACCTCCTCAACTAACACTCCGGACGATTTGGCATCCCTGAGCAGCTGAAGGAATTTCGCGGCACTGCGCAGCTCAGAGGTGCACCAAATGCGATGGATGGGTCTTCCGGCCTCTAAAGCCGCCTGAGTGGCATGACGCCCCCAGAGCAAGTCATCGGCAACAGCCTCCGCGGCATGAGGACTGGACTCACCACGGGGTTTGTCGTCCAAGCGTGCTGAAAAGCTTTTACCAACGCTGCCGCCCTGACCACGACGCTCCGCAAAACGCGCTCGACGCTCTCCATAGGAGCGATCAGACGAGCGGCGATCAGTAGAACGGCGATCAGAAGAAGGACGACGATCCGTTGAGCCCGAATCTTTAAAACGACGTTCGGAAAAACGTTGATCTGAGAAAGAGCCTTCAGGGGGACGACTGTCATTGAACCGGTCTGAGGAGGAGCGATCCATTGAGGAGCGATCCCCAGTGGAACGATCTGAGGTGCGATCTGAAGACCGATCAAATGAGGGTCGACGATCGAATGAAGAACGGCGGTCACTCGAGACCGAATCTCTTGAGCGACGATCTGAAAAACGGTTGCCTGGAGAGCGGCCCTCAGCGGAGCGACGATCGTCGGAGGGCCTGAGATCAGAAGATTGCCGTTCCGAAGAATATCGATCTGAAGACTTTCGATCCGAAAACTGTCGATCTGAAGGGCTTCGATCGGACGAGCGGCGATCAAAAGCAGGTCGACGGTCCTTTCCATACGCGTCGCCAGAACGACGTTCTGAAAAGCGCCGATCCGAGGGACGACGGTCACTGGAACGTCGCTCGCTGTTTCCGTTTTCAGGACGTCCCCCCCAGCTGTCATCCCGATCGCGACGGATGGGTGGTGATCCATCACGAAACGGACGTCGACTGCGTGAACCTGAGCCGCTGCCAGAGCCAGAGGGAGGGCGGCGATCGAATCGTGAGCTCATAGCAGGGGTGGTTATGACAGGACGGTGTCGGTCTCCTCAAGTCGATCCAAGAGCTGCGCAAGCCGCGCCGGATTCTGCAAAAAGAGCCAGCCAATCATTGTCTCAAATCCCGTAGCTCTGCCATACACGCCGGCATCAGCTCGCTTGGGTCCACGGCCAGCCCGATTGCGTCCACGCCTTACATAATCGCGTTCCTGATCTGTCAAAAACGGATCCAGTTTCTCTAATGCGGCCGCCTGAGCATCAGCCCTGACGAGAGAAACGACCGCTTGGTGAAGATCCTGGGATCGTCCTGGAGTTTTGCAAAACCTCAGTCTTTGATGCAATTCCCAAACAGCATCTCCAAGCCAAGCAAGCTGTAACGATCCAAGATCACGCTCAGGCTCTTGTGGCAACTGAGAACGAATCCAGTCACTCAAGTTGCCAATTGGCTAACAGCCTTATCGAGATCTTCCGATAGGTGGAGAAACTCCTCAAGTTTCACCAATTTGACGGTTTGAACAACGCGGGCATTGCCAACAACCGCAAAGCGTCGCTTCGAGTCTTTGCATTGTTTGGCAAATTGCACAAGAACACCCAGGCCAGACGAGTCAAGAAAATCAATCTTGATGAGATCAATCACGGCCGGTGACTTATTCGGTTTCAAAACATCAGTCACGTAGGTCAGAAACTGACTCTCGGAATAGGCATCAAGCTGACCGGTGAAATGAAACACCACACAGCCACCCTTTTGCTCGAAGCCACCCCGAAGCGAAACGGTTAATCGCTGCAGTTCAGTAATGGGACTCATCCCCCCGATGATCTATTGGACGAAATTCTAGGGAGATTGGCTGCTTCTCACCACGATCTGATCAAGATTCAACGGCGATCTGCCATCAAGCCCGTAAAGCGGGCGAAATGATGATCTGCATCATGGGGGCCTGGACTTGCTTCAGGGTGATATTGAACGCCAAACACCGGTTGATTCCGATGGGCAAATGCCGCCACTGTGCGGTCGTTCAAGTTGAAATGAGTCACCTCTATTTTGTCCTCGGGCAATGAACCAGCGTCAAGAGCAAAGCCATGGTTTTGGCTTGTGATTTCCACCTGACCGGTGCTGCCACAGGGATGATTAAGGCCTCGATGTCCATAGGCCAACTTGAACGTTGTGCCCCCGAGGGCCAACCCCAGAATTTGATGCCCCAAACAGATCCCAAACATCGGCAGCTGACGATGTTCCAGCAAACGTTGGGCCAGCGTGATGCCTGATTGCACAGCCGCTGGATCACCAGGACCGTTGGAGAGGAAAACACCTTCCGGCTCGTGAGAGAGCACGGTATCGAGATCTGTATTGGCGGGCAAAACAGTTAGGTCACAGCCGTGGCTAACCAATCGCTCAAGAATGGCTCGCTTAATCCCGAAATCGATAGCGACAACCCGATAAGGACGCTCAGGACGCGTTTGAAACCGTTGGTCAAAAGCAACGCTGCAGGACTTGGTCCAGCGGTACGCGGTTGGGGTGGTCACCTGATCAGCCAGGTTGAGCCCTTCCATCGAGGGGGCTTGCTTGAGATCCTCTAAAAGCTCAAGAGGTGGGCGACCGTCGCTGCTGATCACACCATTCATGGGGCCCAATTCGCGCAGATGCCTCACCAGAGCACGAGTATCCACACCATGAATTCCGATCACACCGTTTTGCTCCAGCCATTCAGGAAGAGACTGTTTGCTCCGCCAATTGCTCGCCTGAGGAGCCATCTGCCTCACGATCAATCCACGGGCATGAGGCTGATCCGCCTCTTGATCATCTGGATTAACACCGGTATTGCCGATCTCTGGGTACGTAAAAGTGATGAGCTGACCGGAATAACTCGGATCCGTTAGGACCTCTTGGTATCCCGTCATCCCGGTGTTGAACACCACCTCGCCGATCACGCTGCCGCGCCGACCGCAGGCAAAGCCCTCGAGAACCGTGCCGTCCTGCAGGACCAGACGCGCTGTGAATGGGTTAGGAGCGGTCATTAGCAGAAGCGAGTGTCAGCCATGGCCTCCTCATTCTTCCTTGCGACCTTCCAGGGCATCACGCAGAGACACAAGCCGATGCCACGGCTGACCTTCCCCCAAGCTTGTCAAAGCCTGCTTCACTCCTTCAGACAAATCAGACTGAATGCCTGCAGCCCAAAGGACCAGCGCGGTGTTCAAGGCAACTGCATCACGATGCGCAGCAGGCGCTTCACCCTTTAAGACCGCCTCAAGAATCTGCTGATTGGTCACCAAATCCCCACCCCGCAGTGCATCAAGGGGAGCAGGTGTCAAACCAAAGTCAGAGGCGCTGAGTTGATCGGCATGAACGTTCCCATTCTCAAGAATGCGCACTTGGTTGGGCCCCTCTAGCGAGGCTTCATCCAGCCCTCCTGCACCATGCACCACAACAGCACGGGTGAGCCCGAGCTGTTGCAACGCCTCCGCCATCGGATCCAACAGTTCAGCTTTTGCAACACCGAGAACTTGAGCTTCTGGTGTGAGTGGATTCACGAGAGGGCCAAGCAGGTTGAACACCGTTCGCACCCCCAAGCTGCGGCGAAGCGGAGCGAGATTGACGAGTGCTGGATGCCATGCGGGTGCAAAGAGAAACGTCACTCCAGACGCAGACAAGGCGCCCACCACTGTTTCCAATGGAGCCTTGAGTTGCAAGCCCAATCCCTCAAGAACATCCGCTGAGCCAACCTTTCCACTAGCGCTGCGGTTGCCATGTTTCGCGACAGTGGCCCCACAGGCCGCCGCTGTGAAAGCCACAGCTGTTGAAATATTGAAGGTATTGGCCCCATCACCACCCGTTCCACAGGTGTCGACAAGAGCAAGGTTTGGTTTCGCGTCTGGGAGCGCACACGCCTTGCGCAACACCTGGGCCATTGCAGCGAGTTCTGTGCCCTGAACATCGCGTGCGCGCAACGCCGCAAGAAAGGCTCCGGTCTGAACTGGAGTGAGCTCTTCCGCCAGCCAAGCCTCCATAAGCGCAGCAGCGTTCTCTTTAGACAGAACGTTTCCAGCCAACAATTGCTCGAGGAGTTGGGGCCAGGACGCTGATGCAGTGACCATGAAAGAAACGCGATTAAAGGTGCTGGTCAGAAAAAAGCCCGGTGTGCAGATGCACGCCGGGCCGAGTGATGGGGACTTCTCCACTATTACCCAAAAATGAAGAAATGACCAGATTGATCAATGACTAGCTAAGACTAGGAAAAATCAAGATTGCGAACCAACTTTCAGCCATGACGAATGCCTAGGTTGATAGCTGTTCTGCACCAGGCATGGCCGCCTTCCGTCTCGATTTAATCGGTCGCTATTTGCGTCCGCACCGTCGCACGGTTGTGGTGGGAGCCCTGACTCTGGTCGTGGTGAATATTCTCAGCGTCACGATCCCCCTTGAAGTAAGGCGGGTGATTGATGACTTACAAGACGGGTTCGCAATCTCCGACGTTCTGCGTCAAGCCGGTTTCATCGTGCTGCTGGCCACGAGTATGGGCATTGCCAGGCTGATTTCTCGCCAGTTGGTGTTTGGGGTTGGACGGCAAGTTGAAGTGGAATTACGCCAAAAACTATTTGATCAAATGTTGCTGCAGGAGCCCGGCTGGGTGCAGCAAACGGGTAGCGGCGAAATCATTAGCCGTGCCACGAGTGATGTTGAAAATGTAAGGAGGCTTCTTGGCTTTGCTGTCCTCAG
Source organism: Synechococcus sp. SYN20 (assembly GCF_014279555.1). Classification (NCBI taxonomy): domain Bacteria; kingdom Bacillati; phylum Cyanobacteriota; class Cyanophyceae; order Synechococcales; family Synechococcaceae; genus Synechococcus; species Synechococcus sp. SYN20. Next base: position 1,640,482 of record NZ_CP047959.1, read on the forward strand.
CCTGACCAACACTGTTTTGGCTTATGCCTTCACGCTCCCAGCAATGTTGGCGATTGATCCAGGACTAACCGTTGCAGCAATCGCCCTCTATCCAGTGATGCTCGGCTCAGTGCGCTTGTTTGGCGGCCGGATGATGCGCCAACAGCGACGCCAACAGGAAGATTTGGCTGGTCTGAGTGAGCTCATCCAAGAAGATCTCTCCGGCATCGCAGCGATCAAGATTTACGGACAGGAGGCTCCAGAATTGGACGCCTTTAGCGCTCGGAATAAAAATTACAGGGATTCGGCCATTCGCTTGGCTCGAACCCGCAGCACCCTTTTCCCATTACTAGAAGGGATTTCCTCCATCTCCTTGCTGCTCTTGATTGCCCTCGGAAGTGGGCAGCTTGAGCGAGGGGCTCTCACCATCGGGAGTTTGGTTGCTCTCATCCTTTACGTGGAGCGTCTGGTCTTTCCAACGGCCTTATTGGGCTTCACGCTCAACACCTTTCAGACCGGTCAGGTCAGTCTGGAGCGAGTCGAGGAGCTCCTTTCACGCCGTCCTCGTGTTGCTGATCCATTGGAGCCCGTCGCTGTTAAAGAGCAAATGCAGGGCGAACTAGAAGCAAGAAATTTGCATGTTCGTTATGACGGCAGCGATCAAGACACTTTGAGGGGCCTTTCATTCCGCATTGCACCTGGCGAGTTGGTGGCAGTCGTTGGTCCTGTTGGTTGTGGAAAAACCACCTTGGCCCGCGCCCTTGGTCGGATGGTGGAAGTCCCCGAGGGACAGCTGTTTTTAGATGGCTGCGATCTCACACAACTGCGACTGCAAGACCTCAGAGAACAGATTGCACTCGTTCCACAGGAGGGCTACTTGTTCACCAGCAGCCTTGCCGACAATCTTCGTTACGGAGATCCAGAAGCAGGAATGGATCAGGTGGAAGCAGCGGCAGATCAAGCGCGCCTGCTTGCTGATGTGAAGGGCTTTCCTGATGGTTTTGACACCTTGGTGGGAGAAAGAGGGATCACACTCAGCGGGGGGCAACGACAACGAACGGCCCTGGGCAGAGCCTTGTTGATGACGTCACCGCTGCTGGTGCTGGATGACGCTTTAGCCAGCGTTGACAACAACACAGCCGCAGAAATTCTCGCCTCCGTCCGTCGCCAAACCCAGCGCACAATTGTGATGATCAGCCATCAATTGTCGGCAGCGGCAGCTTGCGATCGGATTCTTGTGATGGAGCGGGGACGCCTCGTTCAGCAGGGGCATCACAACGAACTCATTACCGTCAAAGGCCCTTACCGCAGCCTTTGGGAGCGGGAGCAGGCCGCAGAACGATTAGATGCTGTGGCATGAAACATGAAACGCTTATCCATAAAGTCACGACAAATGATGCGTTCGGGGCTTAGCTGGAGCAAAAGGTTTTAGCGATGTCTTCTAGCCCTCCTTTCGCGGTGCGCTGCACCCTCACCTTCGGCGACGTTTACGGCCAAATCTTGGCCTGGATGGCAGTGATTTTTGTGAGTTTGGCCTCTGGTCTGGCTCTCATGGGGTCGTCCAAACCGCTGTTCGCTCTTGTGGGAGTCGGTCTCATTCTTGTGTTGAGCTTGCCTTTTCTGCTGTTCGCCTTTGTGACGACCTTGCTGAATCACATCCAACTGGAACCCAAATCAGTTGCCTAGGGTTTTGTCACTGACTAAATCGCGATGCTGCCCTCCTGGCTTACCGGACAAACAACTTCGTCACAGCCGTCCAGCGATCAAGGGCGGCATGTAGTGCTCGGAACTGCACTCAATGCGCCTCTGATGGACGATCAGGAAGAAGCCCTGTTTGGTTGCGGCTGCTTCTGGGGAGCTGAGAAAGGCTTTTGGAGACTTCCTGGAGTGGTTTCAACAGCCGTTGGCTATGCGGGAGGAAACGTCGAAAATCCAACCTACGAACAAGTTTGTAGCGGCCGCACAGGCCACTCGGAAGTGGTGCGCGTGGTGTGGAGCACGACGGCGATTGATTTCAGTGATCTCCTGAAGCTGTTTTGGGAATGCCACAACCCAACGCAAGGGGATCAACAAGGCAACGACAGAGGCAGTCAGTATCGATCCGCGATCTACACCAGCAACGAACATCAAGCAAAGCTGGCAAGCGCAAGCCGTGATTGGTATCAAACAGCCTTAAACCAACAAGACAGTGCCGCAATCACAACGGAGATCGCGGCCGATCAAGTGTTTTTTAAAGCTGAGGAGTATCACCAGCAATACCTAGCCCGACCAGGCAGCCGGCCCTATTGCTCGGCCATGCCAAGCGGTGTCTTGCTTGGCGACTTTGCGGGTGCAAACTACAAGCTGCCGAGTTCTGTTTGGAGCCACTACGACTGGTCCATCAGTCACTGTGTTTTGCGCGGTGACAACAGCCCGATTTCTCTGAAGGCATAAACCCATGAACAACGCCTTGCCAGACAGGGTCGTCATGGCCGCGATTGCTCTCACGCTCGTTTTGGTGTTCGTTTTGATCTTCAGTCTGAGGCCCAATGACAACAACGCCGAGCCATTTCTTTGGAAAGAGCAATCCACCCCTAACGGGAGCTCCTTGGCGATTTGATCACAAACAGAGTTTTGACTGTGAAAATTCGCTTATTTAGATCCATCAAGGCACCTAAAAAAGGTTCGTGAAGCCCTCACCTGAGCAACGCCAGCGCCGTCGGCTTCACCCATTGCCTAAGGGATTGGTGGAGCTCTACGGCTTGATTGCCGTTTTGGTTGTGCTCATTCCTGAGTGGCTAGCGGATGGAACGCTTGCCTTGAACGAGCGTCCTAACCGCTCTGCGATGCCGATGACCAGTCGAGCTTGGCGCACCCTGCCTGAGCTCCAGTTGGCTTCGATGACACTCTGTGAGTTGCGTCTCCTTGCAAGGGATTTGCAAGTTTGGGGGTATAGCAGCGACGCCCGCAGCGAATTAACAGACCGCCTGCTGAAACGTTCCACACGCTTCAACAAAACTGGGAATGCGCTGTGATAGTTTCCTTCTGACGGGGCGTAGCGCAGCTTGGTAGCGCACCACTTTGGGGTAGTGGGGGTCGTGGGTTCAAATCCCGCCGCTCCGATTTCAAACAACAACAAAATCCCTACTCAAAAGCTGGCTTTTTAGAGCCGGCTTTTTTATGGGAAGCACTCTCACTCTTAAGGCCTTGAATCTGCGCTGAAAAGCACAGGTTGCTGTGTCTTCACTCCCAGGTCGCTGTGCAGCGATAGGAGGTCTCGCCACCCATACCGATCTCGATGGAGATGCATGACGTACCAGTCACTTTTTGACCTTGGGGCACTTTGGACAACGCCCGGTTGGTCGCGACCTCTTCATCCATCGCCTCTTGAGTTGCTGATCCGGCAAAAGTAACCCCGCAAGTACCAAGCACCATGGCAGCCGTTGCAAGCGAAAGGACGACTTTCATCAAAAAAAATAGTGATGACCCTCTCTCTAGCAACACATCAACCAGATGACTGGAGAAGCACCTGTTTGACATTCAACCAACGGCAGAGGAGGCAACTCATCCAAAAAAATATTATCAATCAAGACCCATATCGAAGCAAAAATATAGCCAGAACGAGTCTAAAGTTATTGCTTCACAAGCTCTTGCAAAACAATTTTTGGACTGCTCTTAAGAAGAAGTCAAGTTAATGAAAACTTCTAAGAATTATTTGGTAACGAATAGCTCTCCTGCCATTGTTTTATAGCGTTTCAACGATGCACCAGGGCGACGCTTACGACTTGGCACACCTTGACCAGGCAAAAGTATTTCTGGCGCAAAATTTACCGGGGGAGCGGTGTCAATTAACTTTTGCGATTCGGCCAGTTCTCGAGCGATGGATTCGGCTGTAGTCAGAGCCTGCTCAGACGCAGCTACAGGAGACTCCGATCCTGTGGCGACAGATTCACTCAGAACTGACGATGGGGATGGCTTGGGAAGTGATGTTGATGTACGAGCCAGGGGGCGTAGAAGCACGACCCCAAGCATCAACACAACAAGAGAGGCCACCGTGCTGGGGAGACCAAGGGAACGACCTAGGAAATTCCAAACAATCCCTGATCCAGCGAGGCCAAACACACCAATTGCCGCAAACAACGGACCGATCAGTTTGAGAAGCAATTTTTTCATGGGAATACCTTGGCAAATTTCGACCCTGCGCCGCGAGTCAGCTCACCAGTCACTGCAATCTCCACAGACAAAGTATCCATACGTCACACAAAAACTTGATCACCAACGCTAAAAAGTTGGTGCAGGTCGACCAGCCGACAGAGAAGAGAAGGCTCCGCCCCCCAGCCTGCAATGCACGCAATAGCAAGTGAGTCATACATCGCGTTGCCTTCAAACATTCATTTGATACGGGACTCTTTTGCTTTTGAATGAAAAGAATCAAATATGTCTCTATATCCTTAGTGATCCGTCACGGATGCATTCATGTACTTGCAGATCGGCAGGCTCAACAGACTCGATCAAATTTCATTCGCCCATCCATGATCCATAGATTCCCAAGCGCGATTTAATTTTAATACTGCACCACACATTTCAAAGATTTGCAGATAAATACTCTGGCCAAGAACTACAGATGCATTTAGATCGATGGACAGACTTAGCGTGCAGCATCTGAGAGCATGAAATGAAGGATTTCATGTCACGGGTCAAAGAATTTGCGGTTTTTAACGATTAATGCTTTTTGCTGGAACCAAAAAGCTACCAATCAATAATTAACTCGTTGAACTCAAAAGACGTCTTCCCAAGCGATTAAAAGCCTTCTCAGCAAGAATGATTTTGCTGGTCTGATTCAAGAAGACCTCCAATCTTGCAAAGACTCAGCGCTGATCAAGTGCTTGTTTCCATCGTTCAGCCAATGATTCGATGGCAGATTTTGGCCCACAGAGACTGAGAAGTGGATTGGCCAGATGGCGGGATGCCGCCAAACGCAATGCCTTGCCATCAAGGGTCTCCAAAACCTCCATACAGCGATGGTCGTGATTGTCGGGTAGGCCGAGACCTCTGAGCTGAGCGCGACGTTCGGCTCTCTGACCTGTTGTTTGTGAGGCATGAGCCAACTGACCACGAAATTTGGCCCGCGCCAGGTTGAGGTCTGCTGCCTCCAGCGTGTGTTCCATCAATTCCTGCCAACTCATGATCAGCAGGTCCAAGGTGGTTAAGGCCTTATCAACTGCAGTGGATGCATGCAAAACAAAAGGTGAGGCCTTCGCTCTTGCTGGATGGTGCACGCCAACGTCGTAGGCCACACCATGGTCTTCGCGAAGGCGGCGGAATAGCAAGCTGGACATCCCTGTACCCAAATGGGTTTGCAACAAACGAAGGGCAAGGTCATCTGGGTGTCCGTGAGGAAGCGTTGGCTGACCGAGCATCAGCACGACTTGCTCGGTGGACTGAGGGTGGAGATAAACCTTTTGTTCCGCACTCAGAGATGCTTGATCAATTAAGTCTCTAGCGTCCGAATCAAAATCAGCAGAATTGGATTGAGGGGAAATACCGTCTGCTCGGAGCTGGTCCAATAGTCCCGCTGGAATCGAACCCGACAACGCCAAAATCGCTCCTTCGGCGCTGAGGGATTGTGCAATCGGCCGAAGAGATGCTGCGGTGAGTTGCTCCAACTCACCAGCAACTCCCAAGGGGTCATGGCCATAAGGGCCCAGCCCGTAGGCCAGATGGCGCCAACCATCAAAGGCCAGATGGAAGGGATCTTCTCGCTGACGTTGCAGTGCCTGAAGACTCAACTCCCGCTCGAGGTTCACCTGATCGGCTTGCAGATGGGGTTCATGCACCATCGAGCTCAACAAGGGAAGCAATTGAGGGCTATCGAGATCCCTGCATTTCAGGCTGATCAGCAAGCCATCTTCGTTGGTATCACAGCGAAGTCCAGCGCCACAACCCTCAACGAGATCGGCCATTTGCATGGCATCAAGGGAGCCACACCCGCGAGTCAACACGGATGCCAGCAGTTGATGTGCGCCCCTCTGGCCGATCGGATCAGCAGCGCTTCCACGACCGATCCACAATTTGGCGGCCAACACCCCTGGTGTCTGAACCGGATCTAAAACCAAATCAGTCGGGCTCATTCAGAGTCCTCCGGTAAGGCCAGAAGCGTGAACGCTTGTTCAGGTTGCAAACGAGGCAAAAGGGACTGTTGCAAGCGCTCAACCGTCCAGGTCTGCAGATGACTGAGCGGAGACAACAACGTTTGGTTGCGCCCCCATAAGGATTGGGATCCAGCAATTGCAGCAACGGATCCTGGTGCTTCCAAGCTGAATCGAAGCCCATTCCCCACCAATTGCTTTGCGCGATGCAGTTCGTCATCACCGATGGCATCCAGCGTTGCCCGGTTCAATTCCTCCGCGATCACGGTTTCCACCTGCTCGATCTGGTCTTCAGGGCAGCAGGCCTCCAGCATCACCACACTTCCCTGTTCCATCACCGTGACATCCATATCAATGGATTCCACAATTTGTAGGTCTTCCCTTAAGCGTTGCACCAAACGACTGCGCCTCCCCTCCGCCAGAAGGGTGGTCGCCAGATCGGCTCCCATCACGCTGTCTTGATCACTGGCTGCAGCCATCGGCCACGCCATCAACAAACGAGCTGCTTCCAGGCGAGGAAATCGGATGCTTTGACGTCCGCTGTGAAATGCAAGCGAACGCGAAGCGGATGCGGTTTCGTCCCCTTGATCAAGATTGACTTCGAGCTCGGCGAGGCGGCTCGAGTGAATCTGCTCCAACAGGTTCGATGTCACAGCGCCACTGATGGCCAAACAACAGTTGGGTCCGCGATACCTCCTGTTGTGAAATTGGCGCATCGCCTCTGGAGTGCTGTCGAGCAAACTCTGTTCCCAGCCAAGAATTGGACGGCCATAGGGGTGCTTTCCAAAACCCTGAGAGAGAAGGGTTTGGAACACTTGTTCGTCGGGTTGATCTCGGTACTGGGCAATTTCTTCCAGCACCACATCCCTCTCCATGCCGTAGGCGTCCTCTCTCAGCGCAGGATTGAGCACGAGGTCCAGCAACAGGTCGAGGGCGTTCTGTGCGCAGCTGGACGGCACCAACACGTGAAAGTGCACATCATCGAAACCTGTTGCCGCATTACTGCTGCCACCAAGAGCCTCAATCCGACGATCGAATTCTCCAGCCTGCAAGGTTGCACTGCCCTTAAACACCATGTGCTCTAAAAAGTGGGCAAGACCTTCTTCCCCATGGTCTTCAAAGGTGCTTCCTCCTCGACACCAAAAGTCGAGGCAAGTGAGGTCTGCATCTGGCATCAGTGCACTCACGGTTCGGCAACCGTTTTTCAAGAGCTGATGCTGCAGCTCAAGGCCGGAGGCGATCTCGTTCAGGGTCCCGTGTCAAAGTCCCATTCTGTGTTGTCCCTTGCTGGACTGATGTCCGAATCCACCAACGGTCTTGAATTGCATCCGCTGGTGACCTCGTTAGCGGAGCAAATTCGTACGTGTCGGACAGCCCTACCTGACCTGTCTCCTCTGGCTGTAGACCCGGCATTAGAGGCGATCAGCGGAATGTTGGATGGTGAAACGCTCTTCATTCGCAACGAGCTGCATCAATGCCTTGGTCTACGCAAACTGCATCTCGAGATTGCTCGCCTGGGCATGGGATTGCAGATCCTTCACTGCGTTTTTTTTCCAGATCCCAGATTCGACTTACCCGTCTTTGGAGCCGATATTGTTGCCAGCAAAGCTGGAATCTCAGCGGCCATTGTTGATCTCTCTCCCGTATGCGATGCCTTACCTGATGCGGTGAGTCAACCGCTCAGTGCGCTGAAATTGCCACCGTTTCAGCAAGTAAGAGACCTACCTGCATGGGGGACCATTTTTTCCCCTTATGTGAAATTCATACGCCCCGTAGATGAGCAAGAGGAGACATGGTTCGTTGGCCTTGTCGCTGAATACCTCAACATTCTTCGCCAGGCAATTCTGGAAACAGCTCCCGATGCTGTTAATGAACTCCCTACGATCAATCGTCAGCAAGGACAACTCTCCTATTGCCGGCAGCAGAAACGCAACGACAAAACCCGACGCGTCTTAGAGAAGGCCTTCGGGAGCGCTTGGGCCGATCGCTACATCGAAGAGATGCTGTTCGACGATCCTCCACCTCTCCCATGAAACAAATCCGTCTCTGGGTGATGGTCGGGGTGCTCGGTGCTGCTGTTGTCGGCGCCGGAGTCTCGGTCACCCGCCGGCCGGCACCAGAAGCCATACCAGCAGCTGCAGTTCCAAAAGTTCGTGCTCCGGAAGCAGTTGCTGCCCTTGGCCAACTCAAGCCAGCTGGTGAAGTCCGTCGCTTGGCAGCTCCCGTGAGTGGGTTTGGCGGTACACCGCGGATTGCTGTCGTACTTGTGAAAGAAGGGGACCAGATTCGGAAAGGTGAGCCCTTGGCAATCTTTGACAACCGACCCCAACTAGAAGCTGAAATCGCTGAGATTGACGTCCAAATCGAATCGACTGCGATCGAAGTGCAACTTCAACAGCGAGAGGTGTCCCGCTACGAAGCCGCAGCCAAGGTAGGAGCCGCCGCGATGGTGGCCTACGAGGAAAAACAAGATGAACTCAGACGCTTCCAACGCAAAGGCGTCGAGCTGATCGCGAAGCGACGGAGCCTTGAAACGGATCTTGCTGACAGCGAGTTGCTGTCTCCGATAAATGGTGTGGTGCTCAAAATTCACAGTCGCGTTGGAGAGCGTCCTGGCAGTGACGGTGTGATGGAGGTCGGAGCAAGCCAAAGCATGGAGGCCTTGGTTGAGGTGTATGAGTCGGATATCAATCGCATTTCCATTGGCCAATCCGTCAGCTTGATTAGCGAAAACGGCGGATTCAAAGGAACACTCGAGGGACGCGTCGAACGCATCACCCCCCAGGTGCGACAGCGAAAAGTGCTTTCAACCGATCCAACCGGTGATGCCGATGCCAGGGTCATCGAAGTGGATGTTGTTCTTACGCCAGAGTCGGCAAAAAGAGTGACTCAACTCTCCGGTTTGAAAGTGATTGCCCGCTTCAAGACCCCATGATCCGAGCCTTTTGGCGGAAGCGCAGAATTCCGTTGGCATCCTTGATGCTGATCCGTCAGCCCGTTCGTCTAGCTGTCGCTCTGGCCGGTATCAGCTTCGCTGGAATTCTGATGTTTATGCAGCTGGGCTTCCGAGACGGCTTGTTTGACGCCAGCGTCACCGTGCATCGCCTATTTGATGCAGACATCGTCTTAATCAGCCCACGCTCTACCAGTTCCGTGAGCATGGCTGGCTTCCCTCGTAGACGACTGATTCAAGCCATGGCCTCTCCTGAGGTTGAAGGGATTACTCCCGTCCACTGGAATCTGCTGCTTTGGAGGAATCCAGAAACCCTTGGGACACGATCCATTCTTGCGTTGGGATTTGAACCAGGCCATCCTCTTTTCACCGATCCAACGCTGGCAGAAAAAGCCAAGCTGCTCACACAGAAAGGCCGGGTCTTATTTGACGAAAAATCGCGAGCAGAATTTGGTCCCGTAGCCGAATGGTTTCGTGAGGGACGCACTGTTGAAAGTGAAATCAATGGCAAAAGAGTTCGCGTGGCCGGCCTGATTGGCCTTGGTGCGTCGTTTGGTGCTGATGGCAACTTATTAACGAGCAGCGAAACATTTTTGGATTTAATTCCAAACACTCCCTCGGGAAGTATCGAAGTGGGCTTGGTTCGCCTTAAGCCTGGAAGTGATGCAGCGCAGGTAGCTCAACGCCTTCAATCTCAATTACCAGATGATGTGACCGTGCTGACCAAGCAAGGATTCATCGATTTCGAGCAAAATTACTGGCGTACAAGTACATCCATTGGCTTCATTTTTACCCTCGGTGCCGCCATGGGTTTCGTGGTGGGCTGCGTCATTGTTTATCAAGTTCTATATTCAGATGTGAGCGATCATTTGCCCGAATACGCCACCCTGATGGCGATGGGTTACAAGCTCAATAGTTTGCTGGGAGTTGTGGTCAGAGAAGGCTTGTTGCTTGCTTTGTTTGGTTACTTACCGGCCTACGCCGCCGGACAGGGCCTGTACCTCTTGGTGCGAAACGCCACCCAGTTGCCAGTGGCGATGAACACGGTTCGAGCCGTGAGCGTGTTCAGCATGATCTTGATCATGTGCATGCTCTCAGCAGGTCTTGCCATGCGCCGACTCGTTGATGCCGATCCCGCGGAGATCTTTTAAAGCAATGGGAACGAGCTCACTCACCATTGATATCCAGGCACTGAGCCATTGGTATGGCAAAGGCTCAACCCGCAGGCAGGTTCTGCAAGGTGTTGACCTGCAAATTTCTGCAGGTGAGGTGGTCTTACTCACAGGTCCGTCCGGCTGTGGCAAAACAACCTTGCTCACCTTGATCGGAGCGCTACGAAAGGTTCAGGAGGGTGATGTTGAAGTGTTTGGACAGCAGCTACGCGGAGCGGCTCGAGGCCAGCGTCAGCGTTTGCGCCGTCGCATCGGCATGATTTTCCAGGGACACAATCTTTTGCGCTGTCTCTCCGCTGAACAAAATGTTCAGATGGGAGCTGATTTGTTGCCGAATCTTGGCTACAGGGCTCGTCGCGATCAAGCACGGGAGTGGTTGCGGTCTGTGGGACTAGAAGACGAATTGGGAAAACTTCCCCATGACCTGTCCGGCGGACAAAAGCAGCGCGTAGCGATCGCCAGAGCTCTTGCAGCCAAACCTCAGCTCCTCTTAGCCGATGAACCAACCGCTGCTCTCGACAGCGGCACAGGCCGAGAAGTTGTTGAGTTGTTGAAGCGCCTCGCGCGAGAACAGTCGTGTTCTGTCCTGATGGTGACGCATGATCCGCGCATCCTTGATGTGGCAGATCGTCTTGTTCGAATGGAAGATGGGCGTCTTTACCAGACGATTCGTTAAGTTGGTCTGAGTTTAAGAATTGGAATCTTCCAAAACGCATGGCTAAGCGCAGAAACCTCAAGAAGGAAAAGCAGGAGCGCAATCGCGCTTACGCCCGCAAATTTAAAAAGCGCAAGCTGCGCAACGATGGCCGTGGTGAAGGTGCTGGTAACGGAGTGACCGGTACGGCAAACAATGGTGGTGCTGCGGATTGATCGCTTTGGCGTGACCCTGCATCGTTTGTATTAGGAGAGGGGGAGACCCCTCTCTTTTTAATGGCTTTAGGCTGAATCCTTAATGCCTCTGTTTCGCGCGGATGTTCATCAGCGTCGTCATCCCCACTTACAACCGGCGCTCCATTCTTGAGAAGTGTCTTCAGGCACTGGAACACCAGGATCCCAGCGGAGAGATCGAGACCTACGAAGTGGTTGTCGTCGATGACGGTTCCAGCGATGGCACTCCCGACTGGTTGCGTCAAAACGCAGCTCACTTCCCCCATGTCCGCCTTGTGGAACAACAACATGGCGGACCTGCTGAAGGTCGTAATCGCGGCGTTGATCATGCCAAAGGCGATGTGATCGTTTTTATCGATAGCGATTTAGTGGTTACATCAAGCTTCCTGGCATCCCATGCCCGAGCTTTAAGTCGACGTTGGAATCAGCAGGACAATCGTCTCTGTTTCACTTACGGGGCCGTCATCAATACGGCCAACTTTGATCAGCCAACGGCAGAACGGCACAAACTGCGGGATCTCTCCTGGGCGTACTTCGCAACAGGAAACGTGGCGATCGACCGTGAGGTTTTGGAACGATCGGGGTTATTTGATCTTGGGTTCCGCCTCTACGGATGGGAAGACCTAGAGCTCGGAGAGCGACTCAGGCAAATGGGTGTGGAACTGGTGAAGTGTCCAGAAGCGGTTGGCTATCACTGGCATCCAGCCTTTCGCCTGGAGCAAATACCAGACCTGATTCGTGTGGAGCGGGAACGCGCTCGCATGGGATTGGTTTTTTATCGCAAGCACCCCAGTCGTCGGGTCCGCTTCATCATTCAGTTCACCTGGTTGCATCGCGTGCTTTGGTCCTTGCTCACGCTCGGCGGCCTTCTCAATGAACACAGCCTGCGGCCGCTCATGGCTTGGCTGATTCAACGGGGCCAACCATCCCTGGCTTTGGAGTTGTTGCGTCTTCCCCTGAACAGGATTGGTGTTGAGGCGCTGTATCGCGAAGCCCGACAAGCTGGCTTGAACTGAACCGAATGGTGGCAGAGCTGCGTCGGTTACTGATCGAGCCCAAACGATTGGCCGATCGCGATAGCAATGGATTCCTTGTGCTACGTGATGACGAACGTCATTACCTCCGCCGGGTTTTACGGCTGCGTGCTGGATCACCAGTGGCGGTAGTGGATGGCCGCGGCCATCTTTGGGAGGGATGGTTTCAGGGAGAGGAACAGCTTCTTCTCCCCAACAGTTGTGAAACCACAAGCCCAGCCAAAAGCCCTCAGCTCGGTCTTGCGATTTCCCTAGTGCGTCGAGGCATGGATGACGTGATGCGCATGGCTTGTGAGTTAGGCGTGGATTGGATCCAGCCCTTGCAAGCAAAGCGATGTACACCCCAAGCGGACTTCAAACCAGAGCGCTGGCAGCTGATCCTCAAAGAGGCAGTCGAGCAATGCGAGCGGCTCTGGATGCCCCAGCTCCTACCACTTGCATCGTCGGATCACTGGTGGTCGATGCCGGAAAACGGCGATACGCGGGCGATTGCCACTACACGAGTAGAAGGGCTCATGGCATTAGAGCCTTGGTTGCAGCGCCAGACCCCTGAAAGCAACTGCATCTGGCTTGCGATTGGTCCGGAGGGAGGCTGGGACCCTCAAGAACAAGCGCAAGCCTTAACCGAAGGATGGTCGCCGGTCAGTCTCAGTGAGGACATTTTGCGCTCTTCCACAGCAGCAATTGCTGGGGTGGCAACGCTCAGCAGTTGGCGTCGTACGACGCTGACCACTGAGCCAACCAACTGCTGAGAACAACTGAAGAGGCTTCAGCTACTGAACAGTTCGGAGGCCATGTCCTTGAAACCCTTCAAATTGCGCCCAGGACGACGCGGCTCAGAACGAAGGGCACGACCAGGCTGAAGCATGTCTGGAGCGAAGGTGCTGAGCGTCGCGACAGGACGGGCCGCTTCAGCCTCAGCCAGGGCAGATGCGATCGCTTCCGCCGTGGTCAGGGAGCCAGCTGCGGCTGCCGGAGCCACTGGAGCTGGTGCAGATGCTGTAACTGGAGCAGCAGCCGCAGCTGGAGCAGCAGCCGTAACTGGAGTGCTCACCGCTGAAGCTGGCATAGCGGTCTCAGCCGTGCCACTTCCATCCGTTGTTTTGGAAATGGCGGGAATCGGCGCAAGAGACTCCTCTTCACCGTCCTCGACAGGGAGATCGCGCACAGGCGCGATCTGAATCGCCTGGTCGGTCGGAGCGCCTTCCTCGAGATTCAGGAAAAAGCCTTTGCTCTTCAGAGCCATGCAAGGTTCCGGTGGACAACGTGGGCTGATTATCCAACCCAAACAGTCTGAATGGGCTGATGCTTAGGGCAGTGCAACACAGCTCGATGGTTTTGCCCGACCAAAGCATCACGATGTGGGGAATAGCCCTGCTTCTCAATGGCGTGCTGATCGCTATTGCACAGCCCCTTCCCCTCCTGACACCAAAAGGTTGGGTGCATGCAGGAATCCTGGGAACAATTCTCTGGGGCTGCCTCGGCTGGAGAGGCTGGGTCGCAGTAGTGATCTACCTCGTATTGGGATCACTGGTCACACGCCTTGGCTTTGCCCAAAAACAAAAGCAGGGGCTTGCGGAGGCGCGTGGAGGCCGAAGAGGACCAGCAAACGTTTGGGGATCTGCCTTCACTGGCACGGTGATCGCCCTTTCGATTGGAGCAGGCATCGGCTCCACCACGCTGTTGCTCATTGGATTTGCAGCAAGCTTCGCGGCCAAACTTGCTGACACCTTTGGCAGTGAGATCGGCAAACGCTGGGGACGAACCACCGTTTTGATTACCAGTCTTCGCAGAGTGCCAGCAGGAACGGAAGGTGCCGTGAGCTTGGAGGGCACCCTGGCGAGCGCCGCCGGCAGCCTGCTGATGATGCTGGTGATGGCCGGGCTATCGGTGTTGACCACACCCACGGCAATGATCGTGGTCGCGATTGTGGGTCTGATCGCAACCCTGTTGGAAAGCCTGCTGGGAGCTCTGGCTCAAGAGAAGGTCAGTTGGTTAACGAATGAAATCGTCAATGGGTTGCAAACCGCTTGGGCCGCCGTCTTGGCGATGCTGATCGCGGTTTCTTTAGGACTTGGTGGCTGACGGAAGGATAGGCAGTAGAGGATTGCGCTGCCTGCCGCAAGATGCTTAAAGCCGCGCGAATGGATTGGCGAAGCACGCCTGGCTGAACCTTCTCTCTCAAGGCAAGATCTTTGATTGAAATGTTGTCGACATAACGAGCAAGAAGCCAACAACGCTGTTGCGGCTCAAGGGTCTTCAACGCATCCTGCAGCCATAGAAGTGTCGGTTCATCCAGCGATACAGGCATGGAAGAAGGATCCTCGATCTGATCGAGCAGGGAGCATCTCAGCTCGCCTTCTAAGGCCTGCATGGAAGGAGCAACATCCAGCGATTCCACATGGCCGAAAGCATGAGCGATCAGGGCCTCTCGCCAACGCTGAGGGCTCACTTGGAGGGATGCCGCGAGGCCTTGCTCATCCAGTGGCTCGAGTCCCTGCTGCAAGCGTTGAGCCTGAAGACGCACACCCTTGCTATGCAAGTCCTTCAAGCGCCAAGGAATCCTCAGCGCATGTTGACGATCACGGCGGAAATGCAGAATTTGGCCGTTGACTCTGGTCAACACGTAGGTGCTGATACGAAATCCACGTTGAGGATCAAAGTTGGCCACTCCATGGATCAAACCCACGCGACCTTCTTGGATTAAATCGTCTTGCTCGCCTGGATAGCGAGCCGCTTGATGGATAGCTGCATGGTGCGCCAATCCAAGATGTTCAAGAACAGAATCGTTGCGCTCAAGGATGGGCTTGGGCAACGATCTGCGCTGCTCGCGCCGTCGAAGACTTTGGGTGGAAGGCATGAAGCATGGGTATGTACGACCCTTTCAACGTCGCTTTGTTCGCCGTTTCCACCCTCCTCCTTTTCAATGAAAGGTGCCACTCGAAAGGATGAAAAACAGTTCATCCTTTCGATGCCATTCCTCACACTGGGGAAGATGGATTAATCCATAAGCCCACATACCCCACTTAAACAATGAATCAATGAAAATCCTAGATGGACTCAAAAAAAAGAATTGCACTAATGAGAGAATAGCTCTCATCGATCATCTTTTACCTTTTCCATCTTCTTTAGCCATTACTTGCTAGTTCAATTGTTACTACCCAGACCAATTAAACTGGCTAATGCTTGCCAGCCTGCACTAAGAAACATAGCAACACGCCAAAAATAAACCAAAGATGTGTAGCAGTAACCTCTGGTCTTCTCACGGCAACAATGAAGCGAGGAAGGAAAATATAAAAAGAGCAAATAAGATTTAGCGGAATCTCATTACCCTTATTTTTGGTGCCCGCATATGTTAATCGGCTCTACTTCAATGCTGGTAGCAATCAGAACTAATCCTTGTAGCAAAAAACACCCTTAGCGAGGATTACAGGAGTGAAGGGTTCACCAACTAAATGGTGGGTGTGAACTGACGGTGGGGCTCGAGACCAGCCCAATTAAGAAGGGGCTTCCACCCCTGAAGACGTTGATGAATCCAGTAATGACCAGTGCTGTTGAGATGAATCCCATCGGGTTCCAACCAGGTGAGCCAATCAGGCTCTGCTGCCATCGCTTGGTGCAGGCTTAAAAACGGAACATCGGCCTCCAGACATGTTTCCTCCAATTGCACTTCATGGATGGCCACTGCCTCATTGCTGTACCAAAGACAGTCAGCAAAAGGCATGACCGCTTCATCAACAACGCTGAGCCCCATCACCATGACTTGGGTAGCAGGCGTCATCGCCGCAAGCAATTGCTCCAGCCCGAAGCGAAACGCTTCAGCGCTCAATTGCTGCCGTCCATCGAGCCTCCCAACCCGTGCACTGTCATTCAGTCCCACCGAAAGGAGCAGACCATCGGGCTTCTGACGACGGAGTTCACCGCGGCAACTCCACTCTTGCTGCCAACGCTGAGCAACGCGCTCCAGTCCGTCCCCACGAATGCCAAGCCCGTACACCACTGGGGCAGAGGGCATCGACATCCATTGACGCCTCAAGCGTTCACACCATCCACCCCCCTCTGGATCACCCCATCCGTACACACCGCTATCACCAATCACGACAAGCTTGCGGGGCGCTGTTGTCATCACTGGCGGTCACGCAATCCAGATGTCAGCTTTGCAGCCAGAGCGAACGGCAACGATCACTGAGTGACTCCCCAGTGATCGTGAGGGCGCAGTAGCAACAAAGCACTAACACCACCGCGGCCCAATGAAAGGAACTGAGTGATTCCAGCAGCTGCCAGCCCAAACCACTTCCACCGATCACTCCCACCACCACTGTTTCGCGGAGAATCACATCGCTGCGGTAGGCCCCGTAAGCCAGATAACTAGGGCTTTGGGGACTGAGCAGGCCGTACAACCAACTGATCCGCTCCGAACTCCCCATCGCTCTGAGGGCGTCTTGATGCTGGCCACTTTGTTGCTGAAGGCCTTCGAGCAGCAAACGCCCCATCACCCCACTGTTGTGAAGACCAATCGCTAGGGCACCAATCGCCAGGCTCGGCCGATTGCTGAGCAACAGCAGAAGCACCATCAGTGGCGGGGGAATCCAGCGCATGCAAGCCCAAAACATGGAGCAGCATTGATGCCACCTTGGTGACGGCCAAAGGAGCAAGGCCAGAGGTGGGAGTCCAATGGCAATCCCCGCTGCCAACACGGTGAGACCCAGCGTTTCCAAAATCATGCGCAACCAAGGAAGTTCCTGGGCGGCGGCATTCAGTTGGGTCCAAGAAGGAACCTCTAGCCCGAACCAACTGAGCCCTGAAAACTGATCGGGGACGATGTGCCGTAGCCAAAACGTGCCGATCACCCCAAAAGCAATCGCCAAAAGTCCAAACAACAGGATTCGACGCTGACCATGCACACCCACTCCGGACCGTTTTCGCCAAAACCTCAACAGCTGCTCAAGAATCAACATCACGGCCGCTAAAACCCACAAACCTGTCCACAACTCACGGAACTGCAACGACTGCAGGGTGAGCTGCAGTTCGGTGCCAAGCCCTCCCAAGCCAAAAACCCCCAGCAAGGTGGCGCTGCGCAAGGCACACTCGAGCCGGTACCCCCCGTAGCTCATCAAAACGCTGCCCATCCCTGGGTTGAGAGCCGTCATCAGAGCAGACAGCGGATGCACACCAGCGCTGATGAGGGCATGGAGAGGACGGTGGTCTGCGCTGTCGAGATGATCTCGCCAAATCCTTGCAACCAGAGCGCTGTACGGAATCGCGATAGCAGCGACAGCAACGTAAGGATGGAGCCCAAACACCTGCAGTAGCAACAGTCCCCAAACCAGCTCATGCACGGCTCTTGGGATCGCAAGGCCCCGGCGAAGCCCTGTCGCTGGCCAGGTAGGCAGAGACCAGCTTCTCCAAACCACATCCGCACAAACGCTGCCGAGCAGCACGCCAAACAACAAACTGAGGCTCCAGCTCAGAAAAGCCGTGGCCATGGTGACGCCAAGACCATGCCAAACCGCATGCAGGACATCGGGATCCAACGATGGATGCAGCGCCCCTGAAAGGAATTGCTGCCAAATCGAGAGCCCGCCTCCATGCAGCCCTGTCCAAGTCACGATGAAGACGGGCACCAGCGCCATGGCAGGCAACAAGGTGAGCAGGGGTGCCGCTGGTTTTAGGCGGTTCATCCGGCCTCGTACAACCTCGACAGGTCAGCAGCAGTGAGTTGCTCTGAGGGTTGATCCATCACAAGCTCCCCATTCTGCAAACCGATCACACGATCAAAGCGATGAACGAGTTGGGGTTGATGCAAGCTGATCACAATCGCCTTGGCGCCACAATTCAGCGGCCCCTCTGGTGAACGATTCAGCAAGTGATCCAACAAGTCAGAGGCGATTGCAGGATCCAAATTGGCGATCGGCTCATCGGCCAGGATCAGTTGCGGTTGCTGTCGCAGCAAACGGGCAAGAGCCACGCGTTGTCTCTGCCCTCCGGACAACTGGCGGATCGGAGCATCGATCAACCCGCGCTCGATGAGATCGGCATCCAGCCCTGCGCGCTGAAGGCAATGTTTGCAAGCCGATTGATCCACGTTGAATAACAGATTGGCCAATCCCCAGATCAAGTTGTGGCGCCCCAAGGCGCCGCTATTGACGTTTTGTCCAACGCTGAGCTCTTCCACAAGCAGCAAGTCTTGCCAGAGCATTCCGATCTCCCTTTTCTTGCGGCGAGGCATGGTGCAAACCGACGCACCGCGCCAACGCACCTCTCCCTGGTCCACACGAAGACTGCCATTAGCGATGGCCAGCAAGGTGCTCTTGCCAGCCCCACTTCGTCCCAACAAGGCGATTCGCTCCCCCTCAAACACCGAGAGGGAAATCGAGCGCAGTCGATCTCCTCTCGGGCCACTCAGACTTACATCTACCAACTCAAGGAGAGAGGTCAACGGATCTTGCCGAGCTGACGACCCACCTTCTCAATGGGTTGATATTGAGATTCCTGCGCTGGAACAAAACGTTTGGCTGCAAACAACTCCAAAATGGTTTTCTGCCGCTCGTTGGTGGGGGTTAAACCCAAAATGGCCTTTTGGAGTTTGGTGGTGAATCCCTTCCCAAAACGTTGATCAAGATTGGGGCGTACCACCCAGTGGTAATTCCCAAAAGGAGGAGTTTTCCAAATCACTTTCACCTTGTTGGGATCCACTTTCCCGTTCTTAACAGCCACATTCCAAACGGGCTCACTAACAGCACCAGCCTGATAAGAGCCGCTCTGCACCAAAGCGATCGTGGCATCGTGGCTGCCACTGAAGCCTGCTTGTCCTCCAGCGAATTGCTTCGGGGTCACTCCTGCTTGGGCCAGAAAATGCTGAGGCATCAATCGCCCCGACGTGGAGCTTTCTGATCCAAAGGTGAAGCGCTTTCCTTTCAGGGATTTCAAACCATCAATGCTGCCGATGGGTTGTAAACCCGCTGAAGTATTAGCAATAAAGACACTGTTGAACTTGGCGTCGATCGCCCGTTGTGCCAAAACCTGAGCACCTGGTGTTTGAAGACGAGCCTGAATACCTGTGAGCCCTCCGAACCAAACAAGGTCCAAACTTCCGGTCCTAAAAGCACTCACGGCTGCTGGGTAATTGCTCACTGGCACGTACCGCACAGAAACCTTGAGTTGGTCGCTTAATTCAGTGGCGAGTTGGCCGTAACGACGATTTAAACGTTCTGGGTTTTGATCAGGTATGGCCCCGATCCGAAGTGTTGCTTGCGCATTAGCAGGAAGGACCGTTGCGCCTTGACCACAAAAAAGGGCCAAAAGAACAACGGCCCCTTTTTTTCGGACCCGCGTCAAAGGATTGGTCATGCTTGACAAATAATGGTGTTAGGGACTTGTCAGCAAACGCTGAAACCGACTCAGTCCCTCTGAAATCGTCTCACGCGAGACGGCACAAGAAAGCCTGACGCAACGATCATCGCCAAAGGCACCACCAGGAACAATCGCCAGTCCCTCCTGCTCGAGAGCACGCTCACAAAAGGCCAGTGAATCGGTAATGGCATCAGGCAAGCGAGGGAACGCATAAAACGCACCTCTGGGTGGCACGAGGGTGATGCCTTCCATCTGTTGCAGCCCCGTACAGAGCTCAGCACGCCGCGTGTTGTAGCTCACAGCCATCGCACGGACGCAGTCCCGTGACCCCTGAAGCGCTGCCAATGCTCCCCGTTGGGCAAAGCTGCACACATTGCTGGTGCTTTGGCTTTGAAGGGCAGCCGCGGCCTTAATCACCGTGCTGTCACCACTGAGATATCCGAGTCGCCATCCGGTCATCGCCCAACCTTTGGCAAAACCATTCACCACAAAACAACGCTCTCTGAGATCTGGCGCGACGGCGGCAAAACTGTGGTGAGATTCTCCGTCTTCCAATAAATATTCGTAGATCTCGTCGCTCATCACCATCAGGTTTGGATGCTTTCGCACCAGCTCTGCCAAGGCTTCCAATTCACTGAGGCACAACACACGCCCCGTTGGGTTACCCGGTGAATTGAGCACCAAAACCTTGGTTGCTGAGGTGATGGATTGTTCGATCAAGTTCAGATCAAGGCCAAACCCATCGCTTGCTGACGACCGAACTGTGACGGGCTTTCCCCCGGCCAAGCGAACAATTTCTGGATAACTCAACCAGTAGGGGGCCGGAATGATGACTTCATCACCTGGGTTCAAAAGAACTTGGAACAGGTTGTAGATCGCCTGCTTGCCGCCATTGGTCACCAAGACCTGATCGGCGGTGGTGGGGATCTTGTTTTCAAGACTCAATTTCTGAGCAATGGCAGCGCGAAGCTCCGGATCGCCAGCAGCGGGTCCGTACCGGGTGATGCCATCCCTGAGGGCCTGGATCGTTGCCTCAACAATGAATTCTGGCGTGCCGAAATCCGGCTCCCCTGCACTCAGGCTGCAAACGTCTACACCCTGCTGCTGCAGAGCTTTTGCTCGGGCGCTGATGGCAAGTGTGAGCGATGGCTGCAGAGCCAAGGCTCGGTGCGAGAGAGATGGGGGGCCTGGCATCAGCACGGCACCCCCTCGATGGATGCTCAGATATGTGAACCAACATCCTGCCTGATGTGGCGTCGGTGACAACACCGATGTGCTGATGACAGCCTGGAACGAAATGTTGACCACGACGAACATGTCAGCTGAAAAGGCCTCTCTGAGTTGGGTGTTGGCGGCCAACAATCCCCAATCGCTGGCTGAGTTTTATGCGAAAGCTTTGGGATGTTCATGCCGTGCAGGACTGTCTGACCAGCACTGGATGGTGTCTCTACCAACCGGAGGAACGCTTCAGATTTATTGCCCTTCTCGTCAACGGCCTTGGCCCGTTCGAGGTGCGGCCCTGTCCCCTTGTTTTCAACGGATCGGAACCGACCATCCAGAGACGGAGCTCGGAGGTTGGATCCAACAACTGGAAGCGTTGGGAGCGCGGCGGCGCGAAGCCGCTCGTCTCGAATCGTTTGGAGCGGAATGCTGGATGGAGGATCCGGAAGGGCAGCCCTTTCTCACCTTGGTGCTGCCGCAAGGTGCCCTGAACTCATAGGGTTTGAGCCGAGCAAGCCAAGCGCGTGTCCTTAGAAGACTTAGAAGCGTCCTGTCTCCAGTGTCAACGCTGTGACTTAGCGAAAGAACGCCAGCATGTTGTGGTCAGTCGCGGGAATCCTTCAGCGCGGCTGATGGTGATTGGTGAAGCACCAGGGGCTGATGAGGATGCTCAGGGGCGTCCCTTTGTTGGGCGTTCCGGCCGACTTTTGGATGCCTGCCTGGCGGAGGTCGGTCTTGATCAAACCGACGACATCTACATCTGCAACTTGATCAAATGCCGGCCCCCTGGCAATCGACGTCCAAGCCCAGCTGAGCTCAAGGCCTGCAGACCGTGGCTGGATCGTCAAATTCTTGAGGTCAATCCGGAGATCCTGTTCATTCTTGGAGCAACAGCCACAGCAACACTGCTCGAATGCCGCACCCCGATTAGTCGCTTAAGGGGGCAGTGGACGGAATGGCAAGGGCGTTATGTGATGCCGAGTTTTCATCCCTCCTACCTCTTGCGCAATCCTTCACGAGACCCTGGCAAGCCCCGCTCGCTGTTCATGACTGATCTAGCCAACGTCAAGCACGCCCTGAACGGGGTTGTGTCAGGGTTAACTCCAGATTCGAGCGATCCTTGATGACCGCCTCGCAGCGTTACGACACCAAGATTCACCGCCGGGTGACGCGCACGGTGATGGTCGGCGATGTTCCGATCGGAAGTGAGCACCCGATCGCGGTGCAATCGATGATCAATGAAGACACGCTTGATATCGACGGATCGGTCGCAGGAATCCGACGTCTTGTCGATGCAGGATGCGAAATCGTGCGCGTCACGACGCCGTCGATCGGACATGCCAAAGCGATGGGGAAGATTCGCTCAGCGCTTCGAGCTCAGGGATGCATGGTCCCACTTGTGGCCGATGTCCATCACAACGGCACGCGCATCGCCCTCGAAGTCGCCAAGCACGTCGACAAAGTGCGCATCAATCCTGGGCTGTTTGTTTTCGATAAACCAGATCCCGATCGCCAGGAGTTCAGCCAAGACGAGTTTGATGCGATTGGAGATCGGATCAAGGACACATTTGCTCCTCTCGTGAAGGTGCTGAAAGAGCAAAACAAGGCCTTGAGGATTGGTGTGAATCACGGCTCCTTGGCTGAACGCATGCTGTTTACCTACGGAGACACCCCCCAGGGCATGGTCGAGTCGGCCATGGAGTTCGTGCGCATTTGCGATTCACTCGATTTTCACAACATCGTGATTTCGATGAAGGCATCCCGTGCGCCCGTGATGCTGGCGGCGTACCGATTGATGGCCGACACCATGGATCGGGAAGGATTCAACTACCCACTGCACTTGGGTGTCACCGAAGCAGGGGATGGCGACTACGGCCGCATTAAGAGCACGGCCGGAATCGCAACGCTGCTGGCGGAAGGCCTTGGAGACACCATCCGGGTGTCCCTAACAGAAGCCCCTGAAAAGGAAATTCCTGTGTGCTTCTCGATCTTGCAGGCGCTGGGCATCCGCAAGACGATGGTCGAGTACGTGGCATGTCCGAGCTGCGGTCGCACTTTGTTTAATCTCGAGGAGGTCCTCCATCAGGTCCGAAACGCCACCTGCCATCTCACCGGTCTCGACATTGCTGTGATGGGTTGCATCGTCAACGGTCCTGGCGAGATGGCTGATGCGGACTACGGTTACGTCGGCAAAGGGCCTGGGGTGATCGCGCTCTACCGCAATCGTGATGAGATCCGAAAAGTACCCGAGTCGGAAGGTGTGGCCGCCTTGGTTCAGTTGATCAAAGACGACGGTCGCTGGGTTGAACCCGACTGATGTCGTTAAGGTGCTGGAAAGGTCCTTGTGGACGGCATGCGCGCTAAAAAATTCGGCATCAAAGGATCCCAACGCAGCAGCTGGTTTGTTGCCCTAGGCGCAGGGGCTGTCACAGCGGCAGTGGTGGTGGCCAATCCTGGGTTGGGTTTACCAAGCACGACCTCGTCGTCCATCACCAACAGCCCGAAAGAGGTTATTGATCAGGTATGGCAGATCGTCTATCGAGATTTCCTGGATTCATCCGGGGGTTATGACCTCGATCAGTGGTCCATTCTTCGCAAGGACTTGCTCTCCAAGTCCTATGCCGGAACAGCGGAATCGTATGAAGCGATTCGCGGCATGTTGGCGAGTCTTGATGACCCTTACACCCGATTCCTGGACCCGAAAGAGTTCAAGGAAATGCAAATCGACACGTCAGGTGAATTAACCGGTGTCGGCATTCAAATCTCACTGGACAAAGACACCAAAGAGATCGTGGTGGTGTCTCCAATCGAGGGCACGCCTGCCTCAAAAGCCGGGGTGCAACCCAAAGACGTCATCGTTTCGATTGATGGTCAACTCACCAAAGGGATGACCACGGAAGATGCTGTGAAGCTCATTCGTGGAACGGAAGGAAGTGACGTCGTCCTGGGCTTGCGCAGGAATGGCTCCATCATCGACGTACCTCTTGTGCGGGCTCGCATTGAAATTCAGGCCGTTGACAGTCAGCTCAATACCAGTGCCAATGGCACCAAGGTGGGTTACATCCGCCTGAAGCAGTTCAATGCCAATGCATCCAAAGAGATGCGTGCAGCGATTCGCGAACTGGAGAAGCAAGGATCTCAGGGTTACGTCCTTGATTTACGCAGCAATCCAGGGGGATTGCTCGAAGCCAGTGTCGACATTGCGCGTCAGTGGCTGGATGAAGGCACAATTGTCAGCACAAAAACCCGTGAGGGCATTCAAGATGTGCGCCGCGCCACTGGCAATGCGTTAACCGACCGTCCAGTCGTGGTGTTGGTGAACGAAGGCTCAGCAAGTGCAAGCGAAATCCTTTCAGGAGCGCTGCAAGACAACGAGCGTGGACTTCTGGTGGGCCAAAAAACATTTGGCAAAGGACTCGTCCAATCCGTGAGAGGTCTCTCTGACGGTTCTGGGATGACTGTGACGATTGCGAAATACCTCACACCCAAGGGAACCGATATCCACAAAAACGGCATCCAACCGGATGTTCCGGTGGAGATGAGCGAGAAGGAAATTAAAACCCTCACTGTTGAACAATTGGGGACCAACAAAGATGGGCAATACCGCGTAGCAGAAACCACCCTGCTCAAAGCATTGCAAGCTCCGAAAACTGGAAGCACCTATCAACCAGGAGCGGCCAACCTTCAGTCGGCACTTCAGCGATAAGGGGCCAATCCAAACCCTTCGCGTTCGCTTTGATTCCCTCCAGAATTGCGGCCTCGGTGCGTTGCAGAAATCGTGGCTGTCCTTCCTGGAGCGGCCTCATGAGCCCTCTGGACAAGAGCATTGCAGCCACCAGCCGATTGGATCGCCTGATCCACGCTGTTCAAAGGAATGCGTTGCCCCCAAGTCCTAGGCCATCCCCAGGTCTGTCCTTGACGTTCCAACAAGGTGATCGCCTCTCCACGCCCGATGGAACCTGATCGCATCAAACAAGTGGTCGTTGCCAAGGTGGCAACCTGAAGATTGACCGCCTGAGTGGAGCGCGTGGGATACATAGGTCGGCTCTGGCGGCTCACTGGGAAAGGCCTCGATGGAATGTTGAGCGGCAATTGAGATCGTCCACCTCCAGACATTTGCCCAAGGGCTGCCATGGCTAATTGGAGAAGAAGGTTATTCATCAGTCAGTTGGTATTTGTTAGGGAGCGAGATGGTCTTAGACGCGAACTGTTGAGCCGCAGTAGCGATCGAAGAGCTTCAAGACATCTTTGGCAGGAAGCTTTGCCGTATAGCGAGCCTCAAGTTCTGCAAGATGCTGACCACGGGGATACGCCCTAATCGATTTCCATTCCTGTGGTGTTTCCCGTCTCAACACGCGAGACATCATGCGATGTTGGCTCGGAAGTGTGATCGATCCACCGGCGCAGCTTTGCATTCTGTGGGTGGCTTCGTGAGCCAGGGTGTTCCAAACTTGTGCCGCATTGCGGTGCGTACGACACACAATCAAGGTGTCATTTTTTGGGTGGTAAGCCCCTTGCAACCCCGGGGTTGAGCAATCCCGTTGAACCACCCTGACGCCGTGAGACGTGAGCTTGGTGCGTAAGGCATCAACCGCGGCCCAGGATTGCGCGTGGACAGGTGCTGGGACCAGCAGCACTAGAGGTGTGAAGCAAGCAAGCAACGTCCATCGTTTAAAGGGGTCAAGCGGCTGTATTGGCATGGTCCGCCGTCGGGTCACCTCATCAGGGTCGGACATCAATGCATAAAAAAAATCACCCAGATGGGTGATTTGTATGACCAAATGTGAGGGAAGAGCAGCTCAGGCCACGGGCTGCATCAGACCACCACCAGGAGACGAGTCGTCGTCATCGTTTTCCGTGTCGTTCTGCCACAGAGCAAAAATTCCAAGTGCAGCTGCACCAACCAAACTGCCTAGAAGACTGAGGGAACTTCCCGAAGCAATTGGATCGATGAATTCAGCCACAGGGGTATCACGTCGTAGGCCCACATGGTAACGAAGGATTGCGAATTGTGTTGGACTTTCTCATCTTTCCAGCGCAGGCTTGGGCTCAAACCGTCAAAACAGCCTCGTTACGATCTTTTTGCTGTCGGTCGCGCTGCTCACGCGTCAGTCCATCCGGATCAGGAATCTGTGATGCCATCTGCTCTAGCCAGCCTTTGAGCTCATCAAGCTGCCTCTCCACAGGCAAGATGCCAAGACCTCGTGCCAGGACCTTGGCAACGCTTCCACTTCCCGCTTGGTAAACAAGTCGGCCATGAAGATGTTGGGGCAAACCCTGACGAAGAAGACGGAACGCCGGTTCCTCCATCGGCGTTTCGAGCGCAATATTTGGTTTTTCAGGACGAATCCGCGCAAATCCACAGCGTTTCGCAAGCAGCTTGAGGTCCATCAACTGCAGCAGGGATTGAACAGGTCCAGGCAAGGCCCCGTAGCGATCAGCCCAACCAGCAGCAAGTTCCACAAGGGCTTCTGAACTCAGGCACTCGGATGCAGCTCGATACGCAGACATCTTCTCGTCGGCATCCACGATCCAATCCGCAGGAATAAAGGCCGTGACCTGCAGATCCACCTGCGTGTCATCCACTGCGGGAATGTCTTGTCCCTGAATCTCAGCCAACGACTCTTGCAACATCTCCATGTAGAGATCAAAACCAATGGCCTCCATCTGACCGCTTTGCTCCACACCCAACAAGTTGCCCACCCCGCGGATCTCCATATCCCGCATCGCCAATTGATACCCACTGCCGAGCTGTGCGAATTCCTGGATGGCCCGTAAGCGCTGACGTGCCGCTTCACTGAGCGAGGCATCTCCTGGATAAAACAACCAGGCATGGGCTTGGACGCCACTGCGCCCGACCCGTCCCCTGAGCTGATAGAGCTGAGCGAGTCCAAACCGGTGGGCATCTTCAATCAGGATCGTGTTGACACGGGGAATGTCGAGGCCGCTCTCCACAATCGTGGTGCAGAGCATCACGTCGGCTTCCCCTCCGTTGAACGCCACCATCGCGCTCTCGAGCTCACCTTCGGCCATTTGTCCATGGGCCACGAGGAGCTTGAGACCAGGAAGCATTTCACGAAGCTTGCCGGCCACCTCTTCAATCCCTTCCACTCGAGGAACCACATAAAACACCTGCCCACCACGATCAAGTTCTTGGCGGATGGAACTCCGCACCGCCTCATCATCCAGAGCTGCTAGGTGGGTTTTGATCGGACGGCGCAACGGTGGTGGAGTGGTAATCAAACTCATCTCACGCACCCCAGACAGGCTCATGTAAAGGGTTCTCGGTATGGGCGTCGCCGAGAGCGTCAAAACATCCACGTCCTTGCGCAAGGCCTTGATTTTTTCCTTTTGATTCACACCAAAACGTTGTTCCTCATCCACCACCAGCAAACCAAGTTTGTCGAAGGCGGTGTTCTTGCTGAGCAGCTGGTGTGTGCCCACCACCGCATCGATGGTGCCAGCCTTGAGTTCCTCAAGAATTGTTTTGCGCTCACCTGTGGTGCGGAAACGATTGAGCAGAGCCACCTTGATTGGGTAGGGGGCAAAACGTTCTGAGAGCGTGCGCCAATGCTGTTGCGCTAACACCGTTGTGGGAGCCAGCATGGCCACTTGTTTGCCAGCGGTGATGGCTTTGAAAATCGCTCGGATGGCCACCTCTGTTTTCCCGAAACCCACATCACCGCAAACCAACCGGTCCATCGGCTCTGGTTTCTCCATGTCTCGCTTGACATCAACCGTGGCCTTGAGTTGGTCAGAGGTGGGTTCGTAGGGGAAGGAATCCTCGAGTTCAACCTGCCATGGCCCATCGATCGGAAAGGCAAACCCTGCAGCTTGATGGCGTTCGGCGTACAACTTCACCAAATCAAGAGCAACTTTGCGAACCGCCTTGGTGGCCCTCTCCTTCGCCTTCACCCAAGCGGAGCCGCCCATTTTGCTGAGCTGCGGCGGCGTATCACTATTGGCGCGAAACCGACCGAGGCTTCCCAGCTGATCGGCGGCCACCCGCAAGATGCCATCGGAGTACTGAACAACGAGGTAATCGCGAACCTCACCGCTGATCGCTAATTTTTCGAGCTTTTTAAAGCGACCAATTCCATGGTTGCGATGCACCACGAAATCCCCTTGCTGCATCTTGTTGGGATCAACGGTGCGGCTGGCCGCTTTGCGCCGCCTACGCACGTAACCGCTGCTGGTGAGCGACTGCTGTCCAAAAAATTCGCGGTCCGTAAGAAGAACCACCCTCCATGCAGGAAGTTGCAGTCCCTCGAGCTCAGCTGTTCCTCGGGTTTTTAAGGCCACAGGTGTGCCCTGCTCAATCAAGCGATCGATCGCTTGCGTATCGGCTGCATTGGGGACAAAGCGCGTGATGCAGTCATGTTCTTCAAGCAGAGCCACAGCGCGGCTGGGCTGGGCTGACAACAACCAAACAGCCTGACGCTCCCGTTGATGCTGTTTGATCAATTCACCGAGTTTTCCGAATTGATTGGGATAAGAAGGAACGGGCCGACTGGCGAGATCGAAGGCATTGGGGTGGCTGTCGTGTTCCTGAAGTTCTGCCAGATCGAACCCAGCAAACGCCTCAGCAAGCTCCATCGCCTCCTTGATGGGCCGATGCAAAGAGGGAATGGGAACAGGAAGCTCGGCGTGTTGCTCTTCAGCGTGATCAAGCCACTGCTGCCCATGGGCGCTGCCATGCCGGCGCTCATCGATAGCGATGCAGCAGTCTGCAGGCAAATAATCGAGTAGGGACGCAGGTGCGTCCCAGGCCAAACCCATCAATCGACGCATCCCCTCAGGGGTTCCGCCCTCCAGCAGCTCAGTGATCTGCGCTTCATTCAGCAATTGGTCAAGGTCATCAGGCACCTGCTCGCGCAGACATTCAGCTATCAGAGGACTGAAACCAGTTGGGGTGAGCTTGAGCGTGTCGACAGCGTCGAGGGAACGCTGACTAGCTGGATCAAATTCGCGAAGTTTGTCGAGTTCATTCCCAAAGAACTCCAAACGCACAGGGAGCTCACTACTCACGGGATAAACGTCAACAATGTCGCCACGACGACTCCAGGTTCCTTCCTGATCAATCGTCGAGACGCGCTCATAGCCGAGTTGACTCAGGTAGGTCGACAGCTCTTCGAGATCCACAACATCGCCCTTCTTCAAGGCCCGGCAATGCTCTGCAAGTGCCAGCGGAGGTGGCAAGTGGGGCTGCAGACAGCGCTCTGTGGCAACGATCGCTAAATCACTTTTGCTGCGGTCTGTTTGCAGCTCGCTCAACACCTGCAGTTGGCCCCAGGTGATTTCGGTTGTGGAGTCAAAAGGTTCGTATGGAGACCCTTCACTGGTGGGATAAAGCTGGGCACGGGACCACCCCATCAGCTCCAAGAGGGCTGTCCAACGTCCGGCCTCCTCCAACGTGGGAACGACCACCAGCAGGGGCTGATCCATGCGTCGCGCCATCGCACTGGCCACCAACGCCCTAGCGGCTCGGCCAGCGCCGCGCATCAACAGCCTTTGGTCCCGTTCCGCTCTTTCGCACAACTCACCGCTCAGCGCTGAGGTCTGCAACAGACGCACCAAAGAGCTGAGGGGCATGGCAGAACAACTGTCGGCAACGCACGATTCTGTCAAGGACTAGGCCCCAACCGCAGGTTTCTACCCTTTGCCTTTGCCTTTGCCTGCCAATTGAATCCCTGCTTGAATATAAAAAAGTATTTAGAGGTCTTTTGTGCATACAAAAAATTTATACATTAGCCTACTTTTTTATTAGATATAGAACAGACAAATCATGTCCATAAACTCAAAATTAGCCACGAACGAATCAACAGAAATCAACGAACCATTGATTCAAAAGACTTTAATCACACAAAGTTTGCAGCGACGAATTAATCTGTGGCAGCAAGAGATCAGCATCTATAAAATAAACCCATGGCCCGTTTTCGCTGCCCAGAATGCTGTTGTGGACCAGCCGTTGTCCTACACCCACCCCCTGGAGCCACGCCAATTTGCGTGCGCTGTGGAACGGTCCTAGAGAAGCAGCCCCTCGTCAAACCGTTGCCCCTCCTCGTGCTGCTGGCCGTTGGTAGCGCCTTGATCACGCTGTCTATTCCGGCACTCTTTACACCGCGTCCGCTTCCGCCACCAACCAATCCACCAGCCGCAACCGTTTAATGAAAAGAACCAAAGCATTAACAATCAACCATGAATGAGCAAATGGCAGAACTTCAAATCAAAAAGAGTCGGAGAGCCCGATTCGAGTCACGTTTTGAACATTTGCTGTGGCGATTCCGACTGGTGACCATCCTGCCTGTTGTGATGAGCCTCCTTGGCAGCGTTAGCTGTTTCATCCTTGGAACCCAAGAGGAGATTCACGCACTCAGTCATTTATTCAAAGGATCCTTCAATCCAGATAAAAGTATTATCTTGCTTGGCAAAGTGGTAGGCGGAATTGATTACTACGTGATCGGAATTGCCCTACTTATTTTCGGATACGGGATCTATGAGCTGATCATTTCTGACATCGATCCACGACTTCAAGATCTATCAAAAGAAAGGCGAAACATACTCAGCATTACCTCACTTGAATCTCTCAAGCAGAAATTAACAAATGTCATCATCGTCGCATTAATCGTAACAGCATTTAAGCAAATGATTAGCTATGAAGTGCAATCAATATCAGACATACTCCAATACTGTGGATGCGTACTGATGCTTGCATTTAGTGCTTGGCTTGTTGGAAAAAACAAAAAAAGCACATAAAGATTTCAGTTCAGCCAGCCAACACCTGAAAAACATACTCCCCATACCAAAATACAAGCAAACTGAAGACCTTGATCTTTCATTCTTTACAACTCAATATTAGCGCCCTAAACTCATTCAACACATGACCCAGAAGCGATGAAGCTGTACCCAAAAGGCACGGGAGCAGGGATTTCACTTTTCATCTTGATTGTGCTCGGCATTTACGCTGTCTCTCAAATCGAAGCCATGAAGCGTGCTGCTTTCAGAGAAGGCTTTAACTGTGCAATCGACGAAACAACCCAAAGCCTTCACTCCTCCTACCAGTGCAAGGATTACAGAAAAGCCTTCAAAGAAAAAATCTAAGACTTGAACGGGCGCATCACAGAGCAAGCAAGACAGGCCCTTAATGGCCTTAGGTACGATCATGGAAGCAAAAATAACGTGCGGTAAATGTTTTCATAAAACCCTCTTTAGGTTCAACCTATCAAGGTCCTTTACCCCTAAAAAAGGCGATTTAAACACTTTTAAGCATTTCACTCGCCAGATGTTCGAAGCAAAGATGATCCACTCACACAACTGATGGAACCTTGAAATAGCAAAGAAGATACATCCCTTAGAATCATCATGCATTCACCAGTGCATCAAAAAACCCCTGCAAATTGCAGGGGTCACAGAGAATTGAGTTGGGTCTAAACGAGCAACATTGAATTCCTTGCTAAACGCCAAACCACTAAGGGCGCTTGCTGTTACGGATTCCCTGAATTGCCGCTGCGTAATCGGGTTGGTTGAACACACCAGAACCACTCACGATGGCGTTCGCACCAGCTTCAATCACTTTCCATGCATTAGCACCTTTAACGCCTCCATCCACTTCAATCCATGGATCAAGGCCTTTTTCATCGCACATACGGCGAAGATCACTAATTTTCTTGACTTGATTATCAATAAAGCTCTGACCACCAAAACCTGGATTCACACTCATGATCAAAACAAGATCACAGAGCTCTAAGCAGTACTCAAGCGTGTCGAGTGGAGTGCTGGGGTTAAGCACAGCCCCCGCCATTTTGCCGAGATCCTTAATTTGAGCAAGATTGCGATGCAGGTGAGGACAGGCCTCAACTTGCACAGAAATAATGTCTGCCCCAGCTTTTGCGAAGTCTTCTACATAATTTTCAGGCTGCACAATCATCAGGTGCACGTCCAAAGGTTTTTTAGTAACCGGACGCAAGGCCTCCACAATCAGCGGGCCAATCGTGATGTTGGGAACAAATCGACCATCCATGACGTCGACATGAATCCAGTCAGCACCCGCCTCGTCAACAGCTTTGACGTCTTCACCCAAGCGGGAAAAGTCAGCAGACAAGATCGATGGAGAGATCACCAGGGGTTTGGTGCTCATGACGGAGTGCGCTATGGGATAGGTCGATTGTAAAGAGCGCTGATACCACTGATACAGTGAGCCGCGCATCTGAGACAGAAATCCCTGCTGTTGCAGGCTTTCTCCTCAAAGCCTCTCTTTAACCCCCGCAGCACTTACGTGGATCGCACTCTCATCCAGGAAATTCTCGAGATCGTCGAGCAGGCCGCCATCGCTTCCGCCACGCTCTCCGGCAAAGGTCTGAAGGATGAAGCGGATGCATTGGCTGTTGATGCCATGCGCAAGCGCATGAATCAGATCCAAATGCAGGGCCGCATTGTGATCGGCGAGGGGGAACGCGACGAAGCTCCCATGCTCTACATCGGCGAAGAAGTCGGTACCGGCACTGGCCCTGGCGTGGATTTCGCCGTTGACCCTTGTGAAGGAACCAATCTTTGTGCCTACAGCCAGCGCGGCTCCATGGCCGTTTTAGCTGCTTCCGACCGCGGTGGTTTGTTCAACGCTCCCGACTTCTACATGAAGAAGTTGGCTGCTCCTCCAGCAGCTAAGGGCAAGGTTGACATTCGCAAATCTGCGACTGAAAACATCAAAATCCTCAGCGAGTGCTTGGGTCTTGCTCCTGACGAGCTCACCATCGTTGTGATGGATCGTGCCCGTCACAAAGATCTGATCACTGAAATCCGCGCCACCGGTGCTCGTATTCAACCCATTTCAGATGGTGATGTGCAGGCCGCTATCGCTTGTGGTTTTGCTGGAACCGGAACGCATTGCTTGATGGGCATTGGTGCTGCACCTGAGGGTGTGATCTCAGCTGCCGCGATGCGCGCGCTTGGCGGACACTTCCAAGGACAACTGGTGTATGACCCAGCCATTGCTCAGACATCTGAGTGGGCAGATATGACGAAGGAAGGCAATCTCGCCCGCCTTGCAGAAATGGGGATTACCGACCCCGATAAGGTGTACGAAGCCAGTGAGCTCGCCTGCGGAGAGCACGTTGTGTTCGCCGGCAGCGGCATCACAGATGGTCTTCTTTTCAACGGAGTGAAGTTCGAAACTGATTGCACCCGCACGAGCAGCTTGATCATCAGCAACCTGAACAACACCTGCAGTTTCACAAACACCATTCACATGAAGGATGGTGCTCAAAGCATCGCTTTGAACTGATTCACGCAGCAACAGAGGGATTTCTCTATGCATATCGCCGTAGTCGGCCTCAGTCATCGAACGGCTCCGGTCGAAGTGCGCGAAAAGCTCAGCATTCCTGAGCAAACCATGGAGGAATCCCTACAAAACCTGCGAAATCATGAGCAGGTGTTGGAGGCATCAATCCTCAGCACCTGCAACCGACTTGAGATTTACACCTTGGTGCGCAACCCCGATTTAGGGATTGCTGCTGTACGTGATTTTCTGAGTGGCCACTCCGGTTTGGAAAGCCGTGATCTATCTCCGCACCTGTTCACCTATCACCACGATGAAGCCATCGCACATTTGATGCGCGTGACGGCAGGACTCGACAGCCTTGTTCTTGGTGAGGGACAAATCTTGTCCCAGGTCAAGAAAATGATGCGCCTGGGGCAAGAACACAAATCGATCGGGCCCATTCTCAATCGTCTGCTAACCCAAGCTGTCAGCACAGGAAAGCGCGTCCGTTCTGAAACCAATCTCAGCACCGGTGCTGTGTCTGTGAGCTCAGCAGCGGTTGAATTGGCTCAACTCAAACTTGGACAATCTCGCGGCCAGGATGCATTAGTAACGCTTGAAACGGAGCAGATCGCCGTTGTCGGCGCTGGACGCATGAGCCGGTTACTCCTCCAACACCTTCAAGCCAAGGGAGCCTCTGGAGTGGTGTTGCTGAATCGCACGATTGAGCGGGCCTCAGCGTTAGCAACAGACTTCCCAAATCTGCCCATTCAGTGCCGTGGGCTTGATGATCTTGATCAGTGCTTGAGCACCTGTTCGCTGGTCTTTACAAGCACAGCCGCTGATGATCCAATCATCGATGCCAACAGATTGAACGCTCTCAATCGCCGCAGCGCATTGCGACTGGTTGATATCGGCGTGCCTCGCAATATCGCCTCCGACGTGCATGCGGTATCTGGAGTGGAATCCCACGATGTGGATGATCTTCAAGAGGTTGTAGAGCGCAACCAAGAGGCCCGACAACAGGTTGCTCGAGAAGCTGAAGGGTTGCTTCTAGAAGAGAGCCGCCTTTTCCTCGAGTGGTGGGACAGCCTTGAGGCCGTTCCCACCATCAACCGTTTGAGGGCCTCGCTTGAGGAGATCCGAGTCGAGGAACTCACCAAAGCGCTGAGCCGCATGGGTCCTGATTTCTCAGCACGAGAACGCAAGGTTGTGGAGGCCTTAACCAAGGGAATGATCAACAAGATCCTTCACACCCCTGTGACTCAGCTCCGCAGTGCACAGCAACGCAGCGAGCGACAACAGGCTCTTCAGGTCGTTGAAAGAATTTTTGATTTGGAATCTGGAGCACCCTCGCAAGATTAATTTCCTGCAATCTCCACCATCTGGCCCAAGGGTTGGTTTCGAACGGGAAAAATCCAGTAAGTTTGCCCGGCATAGCCGAAAGGCGGGAGCGGCATGAAGCGAGTACTGGCAATCATTCTCGGGGGAGGGGCTGGCACCCGTCTCCAACCACTCACAAAGATGAGAGCCAAGCCAGCAGTGCCTTTGGCGGGCAAATACCGCCTGATTGATATTCCAATCAGCAATTGCATCAACTCCAGCATCAACAAGATGTATGTGTTGACGCAGTTCAATAGCGCTTCGCTGAATCGCCATCTCAGCCAGACTTACAACCTCAATGCCGGATTTGGACAAGGGTTTGTCGAAGTTCTAGCGGCGCAACAGACGCTCGATAGCCCGTCTTGGTTTGAAGGAACCGCTGATGCGGTGCGCCAGTACCAAACCCTGTTTAGCGAATGGGATGTTGATGAATACTTGATTCTCTCCGGTGATCAGCTCTACCGGATGGATTACAGCCGTTTTGTGGAGCATCACCGCAGTACGGGAGCAGACCTCACGGTTGCAGCACTGCCTGTGGACGCTGCACAAGCAGAAGCATTCGGTTTGATGCGAACCGATGAGAACGGAAACATCAAGGAGTTCCGCGAGAAGCCCAAGGGCGATTCCTTGAAGGAAATGGCCGTTGACACATCTCGCTTTGGCCTCAGCGCTGAGTCCTCTAAGGAGCGTCCTTACCTCGCTTCCATGGGCATTTACGTCTTCAGTCGTAAAACCCTTTTTGATCTCCTCGATTCAAATCCTGGACATAAGGATTTCGGCAAGGAGGTCATCCCAGAAGCACTCTCTCGTGGTGACACCCTCAAGAGCTATGTCTTTGATGATTACTGGGAAGACATCGGTACCATCGGAGCCTTCTATGAAGCCAATCTGGCCCTAACCCAGCAGCCAACTCCTCCATTCAGCTTCTACGACGAAGCATTCCCGATTTACACACGCCCGCGGTATTTGCCACCTAGCAAGTTTGTGGACAGTCAGATCACAGATTCGATCATTAGTGAGGGATCGATTATCAAGGCCTGCAGCATTCACCACTCCGTTCTTGGTGTGCGTAGTCGCGTGGAAAACAATGTGGTTCTCCAGGATTCGTTGTTGATGGGAGCTGACTTCTTTGAATCTCAAAGCGAACGCGAAACCCTGAGAGCACGAGGTGGTATTCCTGTCGGCGTTGGTGAGGGCACCACTGTGAAACGAGCCATTCTTGATAAGAATGCTCGGATTGGTAAGAACGTCACCATCGTGAATAAGGATCACGTGGAAGAAGCCGATCGTCCTGACCAAGGCTTCTACATTCGAAACGGAATCATCGTTGTCGTTAAAAACGCTTCAATTGCCGACGACACAGTGATTTGAGCACAAAGCCATTTGAGGATCGGCGCTTCCATCTCTTATCCCTGACAGAGGTGGACCAGTTCGCAGCCGATCTTTGATCCTGTGGTCACACTGACAGCAGTGAAAGCAGTTTTTGATGTCCAAGTCTCACTTTGGTCTCATCGGTCTAGGCGTGATGGGCGAGAATCTTGTTCTCAATGCTGAGAGCAATGGTTTTTCGAGTGTTGTTTACAACCGCACTTATTCAAAGACAGAAGACTTTCTGAAAGGTTTAGGCGCCGGTAAAAACATTCAAGGTGCCACCGACCTTCAGGATTTTGTTGACAAATTAGAAAGGCCTCGCCGCATCTTAATGATGGTGAAAGCGGGTGGTCCCGTTGATGCCGTCATCGAACAGATTTCTCCCTTTTTAGATGAAGGAGATCTCTTGATTGATGGGGGCAACTCGGAATATCGCGACACAGAGCGTCGTGTGGCCGAGTTGGAAAGCAAAAGCTTCGGCTTCATCGGCATGGGCGTATCTGGCGGTGCCAAAGGCGCTCTAGAAGGTCCGAGCATGATGCCCGGCGGCACCAAGGCCTCTTACGACGCCATCGAGAGCCTGGTCACCAAAATGGCGGCCCAAGTCGAAGACGGTCCTTGTGTCACCTACATCGGCCCAGGCGGATCAGGACACTTCGTCAAAACAGTGCACAACGGCATTGAATACGGGATCGAGCAAATCCTTGCTGAGGGCTATGACCTCATGAAGAGGGTGGGGGGCATGAATGGCACCCAGATGGCCGACGTCTTTGCCCATTGGAACAGCACGGAGGAACTCGCCTCTTACCTCGTTGAGATCACAGAGGTCTGCTTGCGCACCAAGGATCCCGATGATGGGAGCGATCTGATCGAAAAGATTCAGGACAAAGCTGGGCAAAAAGGCACGGGTTTATGGACTGTGGTGAGCGCCCTGCAGATGGGTGCGTCTGTCCCAACCATCTATGCAGCTCTCAATGGCCGCGTGATGAGTTCGATGAAAGATCAA
The DNA here is from genome assembly GCF_014279555.1 of Synechococcus sp. SYN20. Lineage (NCBI taxonomy): Bacteria > Bacillati > Cyanobacteriota > Cyanophyceae > Synechococcales > Synechococcaceae > Synechococcus > Synechococcus sp. SYN20. The sequence continues at coordinate 1,677,226 of NZ_CP047959.1, forward strand.
CGCGTCAAAGCGGAAACCATCCTCAAAGGTCCCGCAGTCAAGGCCTTTGATCTAGGCACCCCTGCCGATGGAATGGCACCCCTAATGGATGCGATGGTGCTTGCTTGTATGGCCAGCTACGCCCAAGGGATGGAGCTTCTGCGGATCGCTTCCGCAGAACACGATTACAACTTGAACATGCCTTCCATCGCTCAGATCTGGAAGGGTGGCTGCATCATTCGCGCACGACTGCTTCAGCGCATTCAGGATGCCTTCACAACCGATCCGCAGCTCAACAATCTGCTCATTGATCCCTGGTTTGCCAATCAGGTCAACACCCGCCTTCCCGGTTTAGCCAAGGTCGTTGCAGGAGCCGCAGAAGCCGGAATTCCCGTGCCTTGCTTGAGCAACACGCTCGACTACATCAACAGCTACCGCACAGCTCGTCTGCCTCAAAATGCCGTTCAAGCCATGCGCGACTGCTTTGGCTCCCACACCTATCAACGCGTTGATAAGGAAGGCAGTTTTCACACCGAGTGGTTGGATTGAGCTGACCGATGACCTCCTATCGCATTGAACGCGCCCGAGATCCCCAGGATCTAGCGCTGCGGGCCTCTGAATACATCGCCACAGCCATACAACTGGCGCTTGATCAACGTGATCGAGCTCAGATTGCACTGTCGGGAGGGAGCACTCCCTCCCAGGCTTATCAGCGCTTAGGGCAACAACATTTACCTTGGAACCGCGTGGATGTGTTCCTCGGAGACGAACGTTGGGTCTCTGCGGATGATGAGTCCAGCAATGCCCGCATGCTTCGTTCCACGTTGCTCCAAACCGGTGAGCCTGGTGCAGCGGCCTGCTTTCATCCGGTTCCAACCGTGGAACTTCCCTCACCCGAAGCCAGTGCCGATGCTTTTGCTCAACTAATTGCCAACAGCTGCAATGGCGAACCACCCATCTTCGACATGATGGTGTTGGGCCTTGGTGATGACGGTCACACCGCCTCACTCTTCCCCGGCACTGACGCTCCTGAGGTTCGTGATCGCTGGACCACGATTGGACGGGGTAAGGGGTTGGAGCGCATCACACTGACTGCACCGGTACTCAGCGCGTCTCGAACCGTGATGTTCCTGGTTAGTGGTGCCAATAAACGGGAAGCCCTGCGACGCTTGCTCGATCCAGCTGAATCCCCACTACGCACTCCCGCAAAATTGGCGAAACCAGAGGCTGAAATTATTGTGCTCGCCGACGAAGCTGCCAGAGAGGGATCATGAAACACATCACCAGCAAAAACCAACGCAAACTCGACCTGACAACAGTAGAAATGCTTCTTCGAACTAATCCTCTATTTGGTTTCGAAGAACTTGTAATCAGTAGCCATCGATTCGAGGATTAAGCTTCCTGAAATCTGGAGAGAGGATTGAGTACTTAGCAATCCAAAGCACGTTATGCCTCCGAGAGTCATCGCATCCAGCAGGGAACATTCAAGATGATTCACATATCTTCTTGCAGGCATGACCTACTAGTGGGCTGAATAGCCACCTCTGAAGGGAGCGGCATATAACTGAGCACGTCTGCTCAATAGCCCGAGATCAACTGAAGCTATTACTTCCATCCTTGCAAGAGAGGCTACCGAAAAGGTCAGAATAGAGAGCCAGTGGGGCGAGGCGGCTGCCAAAAAAAACCCCTGTCAAAAGACAAGGGTTTACCATGTTCAACAATAAATTTGCTTGGTATAGATTAAATTTTCTGCACTAAATCGCAGTCAAATCAAAACACAATTGGACCTTCACCAGTGCCTAGAAGACAGGGGAAAGACGTAAAGAATTAGAATGATTGCGCAAATAAAACAGTTCCACTATAGTCATCGAAATCAAAAAGATCACTACCGATTGGAGCATAATCGCCGCCCACTACACGGATAGTCCCCGTCGATCCATCAGCTCTAAGAGCTGATCTACCATTGCCCGTCGCAACGACATTTCTAAAAAGCGCATTAATAGGATCGTAGATTTCCACAGCTGCACCATCTTCTGTTTGGTAGCTTTCCAGACGAATGCCATTTCTATTAATATTATTTACCGCGCTAGAGTGGAGGAAGTTGGCATCAATCTCACCACCCCCAAACTGCTCTAAACGGAATCCATAATCATCGTTCCCATCAGCTTCAACTTGCCTAAAGCTAGTAATGATATCGCCGCTATCTTCTTCACTTAGCTTAACTCCAGTACCACCGGGATCGGTAGCTCCAACAACCGTAGAATTACCATTGTAATTCGCCTCAGAACTTTTCATAGTTAGACGAATATCACCTTCACCTGCCTCGTCAAGATCCAGGCCTTCATCTTTATTGTTATTAATCTCGCTGTTCCGAATATCTACGATGAGGGAACCATCTCCAGCTTCATCAACATCCAGACCATCATCAGTGTCATTGAGATCGAAGGGCCCATTTTCATTGAAAGTTGCATCTCTAACGATCACCTCTGCATCACCAATACCGGTCTCATCAAGCTCAAATCCATCTGCACCATTACGAAGAAATTCACTCCTCTTGATAACCACCTTCGCCGAGCCTTCTCCACCCTCATCAATGCGGAGTCCGTCGCTATCGCTCACACTGATACCTGCAAAACCACCATTATCAGTAATTTGTGAATCAATCACTTTGACCAGCAAAGACGCCTGAGAGTTAGCACCAGTTGAGTCATCCTTACCACCACCTGTATCCCCACCTGCTCCAGTAGCTCCTGACTGATCATCAATATGAATACCGTGATCCCAGAAACCAGACACTTCAACGCCTTTAAAAGTTACTTCAACTGTGCCGATTGCCTCTTCAGGAACATCCAATTCGAAACCATGTTGAGAACTCCCATTATTACCATCGAGCACTAGATCCTTTATTTCAAATTTTGCAGAACTTCTTGAGGTTATCAAGGCTACACCCTTGCCGGCCACACTCAAATCAGATTGTTCAGAATAGGACTCAAAGTCATGAGCAGCAGTAAGACTTGAGCCATCACCATCGATTTTGAGTTTTCCAGAACCTGAATAAATCAGGCCGTGAGTTAATTCAATATCATCATGGATCAAAATCCTGTTATCGCGTGCTGAGTTATTACTGGCTTCTTGGAGAGCTGATTGCAGCTCTGAGGCAGTATGAACGCGAAAGGTTGCCATTTTAACAAGTAGAAAAAACTACTCATTTTATTTACGGCAATCAACAATCCATTTAGTAAAAAACTGGTAAAGACTAGATTAAGGATAGTGGACTATGTAAGCAAAAACTCTTATTTTGGAAAATTCAATTCAATCGTCGGACTTAGATCTTACGTATTGCTGTATTTCACACTACATTGCCATGAAAAGAGAAATGATGGACCTTTAGGTAGGTAAAGCAGCAGCAGAAGCCACCAAGAAGGCAAGATTCGTGTCAAAGGCGGAACAGCAATCATCCTGGCGGGAAGACTGGCTAGAAGTCGCAATAGAAATCCAACCCCGACGAAGACAACAGGCCGCCCAACGAAGACTCAGTCATCAGATCAGAATGGCAACACAAATCACAGACCTGGATCCAAAATGATTGATGGGAATAGGAATTGCAGGGCTGGTGATTTCTGTGACTGAAGGAAACAAGGACTTGTGGGTCCCAGAAACCTGGACCTGCCTTAATGACACGATCATGGGTGGGACAAGCCAAGCCGGCTGCCGCCTCACTCCTGAAGGTCTATTGCTGGAGGGTGAGGTGGTCGCTGATGGCGGAGGTTTTGTGAGCTGCCGTTCCCCCTTATTCAGACCCCCCCTCGATCTTTCGGCTTTCAGCGGCTTGCGCTTAGCGATCGAAGCAGAAGGGCGAACTTTGAAATTTGCAGTGGCCTGCTCTGATGGATTGATGGGACTCACAGAGATGATTCCTGGCGGATTGCGCTGGGTGACACCCGTTCCAACAGAGGTGGAAGGAACCACTGTTGTGGAGGTTGCTTTTAAAGATCTTCAGCCCGTGGTCCGTGCCAAACCGGTGGGACTCCCTTTGCGCTTTGATGCATCCGCAATCACGCGCTTACAAGTGCTCCATTCGCGGTTTGATGAGGCGGGATCCACCAATCCAGGCTTCCGTGCGGGTGCAATCCGACTTCTGATTCATTCGATCGAAGCTTACAAATGATCGATTTAGCAGTTGTGATTGCCCACACGGCTGATCTCTGCCGTAAGCCATATCAGCATGCTGTTGTTCCAATTCACGAGGATGAAGGGCCATCCAGCATTGATGATCTCTTTGTTCGCATCGAAACCCGTGATGCGTCTGGATCTCGGATGGAGGACATGGACCTCGAACTCGAGATCTATCGAAGCGGCAGTGATGTGAATCTCATGCTGAGTTGGTGTGATCAAGCTGAGCGCCCCATGCTTTGGCAGGGGCAGCATCCCGTTTGGATGCATGGAGATAACGGCATGCGCTGCACGGCACCAGCCGACGGCCAACCCTTAGAAGCGATGGCACGACGGCTCAGAGCACAACTCGTGAGTCAATCTCGATTGGATTGATCTAAGGATGTCAGCTCAAGATAATCCTTCAACAAAATATTTCAAACGCATCAATGGCGAAGATGTCCATCAACCACGCCACTACTAATGAATCAATTAGAACCCTCTTTAAGAGAGCATTAATCAGGCTGATCTGTCACGGCACCAAGGCTCGAACTCGAAACGAGTCGAGCATATTTGCCAAGAACTCCTGTCTTATATTTAGGCTGATGCCCTGACCACATGCTGCGGCGGCGTTCGAGTTCAACCTCATTCACATTGAGTTGAAGAAGATTTTGATTGGCATCCACTGTGATGCTATCTCCCTCCATCACAAGGCCGATTGCTCCCCCAACGGCAGCCTCTGGTGCCACGTGGCCAACAACTAAACCGTACGTTCCACCGCTGAAGCGTCCATCCGTAATCAGCGCCACCTTATCCCCGAGTCCCTGACCAACAATGGCAGCAGTTGGTGCAAGCATTTCACGCATTCCAGGTCCTCCTACAGGACCTTCCTGGCGAATCACGATGACATCGCCGGCATGAATATGTTTGCCAATAATTGAAGCCAAACAATCCTCTTCGCTTTCAAAAACCCGAGCAGGGCCAGTGAGAACGGGCGTTTTAATGCCGCTGATTTTGGCGACAGCTCCCTCGCATGCCAAATTTCCCTTCAGGATGGCCAAGTGGCCTTTTGCATAAAGAGGATCACTCAGTGGCCTGATCACTTCTTGTCCTTCAGGAGGTGTGGAAGGAACATTCGCCAAGAGTTCTTTCAGGGTTTTGCCTTCAATCGTGCGGCAATGGCCATGAAGCAGTCCTGCGTCCAATAGCAATTTCATCACCTGGGGAATACCACCTGCCTGATGAAGATCCACGGTGACAAAACGACCACTCGGCTTGAGATCGCAAATCACTGGCACGCGCTCTCGGATCATTTCAAAATCATCAATACTGAGATCAACGCCGGCTGTGCGCGCGATCGCGAGCAGATGCAACACAGAGTTGGTGGACCCGCCCACCGCCATGATCACACTGATCGCATTCTCAAAAGCTTCACGCGTGAGTAAATCAAGGGGGCGAATATTAGATTTAATGGCTTCAACAAGAATTTCACCGGAACGGGCTGCACTCTCTGCCTTTTCCTCATCTTCAGCAGCCATCGTTGAACTGTGGGGAAGACTCAGCCCCATCGTTTCAATCGCAGCACTCATCGTATTAGCGGTGAACATACCTCCACAGCTTCCAGCTCCTGGGCAGGCATTTTTTTCAATCGCTGTCAGCTGCTCTTCATCAATCTTCCCGCTCGTAATCTGACCTACAGCCTCAAAAGCACTCACAACAGTGAGGTCACAGCCTCCAAGTTTCCCAGGCTTAATGGTTCCCCCATACACAAAAATCGAGGGAATATTCATACGTGCCATCGCCAACATGGCGCCAGGCATATTTTTATCGCAGCCACCAACGGCCAGAACACCATCCATGCTCTGGCCATTGCATGCCGTTTCAATCGCATCAGCGATGACCTCACGGCTCACCAAGGAATATTTCATTCCCTCGGTGCCCATAGAAATGCCATCACTGACAGTGATCGTGCCAAACATCTGAGGCATTCCGCCTGCCTTTCGAGCAGCGTCTTCTGCACGACGGGACAGGGCATCCAATCCCATGTTGCACGGTGTAATCGTGCTGAAACCGTTTGCGATCCCGATGATTGGCTTGCCAAAATCATGATCACCAAAGCCAACTGCTCTCAGCATTGCTCGATTGGGTGAGCGCTGAATGCCTTGAGTAACGGCGTCTGAGCGAAGCATGGCAACGACTGGATCGCAGATGGGGACAAGCCCCAACTTACCGGCCGTGGTGGTTACGACTTGGAGCCGAGGTCTTCAAGCTGACGACGGACATCAGAGATAGCTGAATTGAGCTGCTCAACGCGATGTTCCAGTTGATCGTCACGATCGGCGTATTGATTGGCCTCAAAGGCCTCACTGCCGTCTTGCATCCTTGGCGCATAGAGCATGGAGCGCTGACGCTTGATCCGCTGACGCCGTTCTGCTTCGGTGAGCAGCCACCAACCCACACCTGCTGCCCCAATAAGGGCTCCGCTCAGGAGTGTGAAGAGTGTTCCTGAGGTGGATTCCTGCTGCCTGCTCATCGCCGCCGATGGATTTTTTCAAGCCTAGGTCGAGGGAGCTGTTCTGATTTGCAGCCTTTGAGATGTGTTGCCAATCCCTGGAGATATCTGCCCATCCGCATTGAGTTCTTCATCAATGCAGGCGGTGTGGATGGTGAGTTCGGGGAATGTTTCACCTAGTCGTTTGAGGCCAGGGCTGGCTGTTAAGGCTGAAATCACACGAAGCCTTCGACTCTCAACACCTTTTGAGACAAGCTCCTCCATCAGCCCGACAAGCTCTTCCCCATCACTGATTTGATCGATCAGCAACACCAGCCCAGCGTTGGCTTCAATCGTTTCAGGCAAACCACCCAGGCAGAGCTCTGCGTGGGGCAGCACTTGCCTAGCCCCTTCCCAGAGCATCAACCCGCCAGGGAGAGAAGGCACAGCAAGCAGGGGAACACCCGTTTCAATCACAGTTCCTTCCGTGAGCTCTAGGGCGGTTTGCACCTCTTCGCGGCGATGGGGGAGCCAATCCCTCAAGGCCTCATAGGTGAGCCAACGTCCCAACTCCTCAAGCGCTGTTCGGTACAGCGACGGCGGTGTGCCGACATGGCGCAACATCGTGAGCCAGTGAGCAATCAGTGGATGGGGAGGAACAATCACCCTCAAGGTTTTGGCCATGGCACGTAGCTGGGCAGCTGTCTGCCATAACGTGAAAGTTAAGTTACGGCAGCTGCAACCTGATGCCGGCTGCATCCTTCTCTGATGCCCCTTCCCGATTTGTTCCACAAGCACCTGTTACCCGTTCTGTTGGGGGTGCTTCTTGCGTCGAGCTTGATCTCCCTTCCTCATCCTGTTCAGGCCATTACCGCCCCTGAATTACGTGGTCAGTTCGCGGTGCAAGACATCAGCAACGACATGCATGGCCGGGATTTAAAAGAAAAAGAATTTTTAAAAGCTGATCTCCGCGGTGTTGATCTCAGTGAAACCGACCTGCGCGGAGCTGTGATCAACACCTCTCAACTGCAGGGAGCTGATCTTCATGGAGCGAACCTTGAGGATGTGGTGGCGTTCTCAAGCCGATTTGATGAAACCGACTTAAGCGACGCAAACTTCACAAACGCAATGCTGATGCAAAGCCGCTTTGTGGATGCGCGCATTGAGGGAACGGATTTCACCAACGCCGTAATCGATCTCACTCAGATGAAGGCTTTATGCGGTCGTGCCAGTGGCGTGAATAGTGTCAGCGGCGTGAGCACCCGCGAAAGCCTGGGGTGCCGCTGATGTCTGAACGCCTTCCCGTCACCGTGATTACCGGCTTTCTTGGAGCCGGGAAAACAACGCTGTTGCGCCATCTCTTGATCAACAGCGGCCAACGCCTCGCCGTGATGGTCAACGAATTCGGAACCGTGGGCCTGGATGGCGATCTCATCCGAAGCTGCGGCTTCTGCCCAGAGGATGAAATCGAGGGGCGTCTCGTTGAACTGAACAACGGTTGCCTCTGCTGCACCGTGCAGGACGATTTTCTACCCACGATGGAAACGCTGCTCGCTCGCGCTGATCAGCTCGATGGAATTGTTGTTGAAACCAGTGGTCTAGCTCTTCCAAGACCCCTACTTCAGGCCCTCGAATGGCCCGCGATCCGGGCCCGGGTACACGTGAACGGTGTTGTCACTGTTGTGGATGGGGAAGCCCTGAACAACGGAAGTCCTGTAGGAGATCCGGAGGCGTTGGAGCGGCAACGACAGGAGGATCCAAGCCTCGACCACCTCACGGCCATTGATGAATTGTTCGCCGATCAACTTCAATCCGCTGACCTCGTGTTAGTTAGCCGTTCCGATTGCTTAGAGCCCACCGAGCTGGACCAGATCCAGCAATCACTGGTCCTCAAGATCCGAACCGGTACAACAGTGATCCCCATGACTCGCGGCCAAGTCGACCCGAGTTTGCTGCTGGGAGTGGAGCGTGAGACGTCTGCCAACCACGAGCATCATGAGCACGATCACCATGACCATGACCATGACCATCATGCGCATGATCACCACGATCACACCCATTTAGATGTTGTAGGCGGCAATGTTCGGTTTGAAGGTGTGATTCAACGGTCGGATTTTGAACGGATCCTTCCTGCATTTGTGACTGAACATCAGGTGGTACGCCTAAAAGGACGGGTCTGGTTACCTGGCAAATCCCTTCCTCTGCAAGTGCAAATGGTTGGACCCCGCTTAGAGACTTGGTTTGAAGCTGCTCCTGACGCGGCCTGGACTCCCGAAAGCCGCTCAGGAGTAGATCTGGTTGTGATTGGATTTGATCCAACTGCCTCTGAAAAACTCACAACCCTCCTGCTTGCTTCCGCTACTTCAAGCTAATGAGTGAAAGAAAATGCTCTCAGTGATTGAGCCATTGCAAAACTACTTTTTAACGAATTAATTAATTTAAACTTAACTAGCTATAATCATAAAAAAGTACAGCTTTGACTCTAAAATCAAAGCTATTTGAGTCCATTTCTTTAGTCTTCAACAACCAATAAGCGCACATCACTGGCTTGAATCAACTGAGATAGTTCGAGTAAGTCATGTTCATGAATCAGTCCAATACATCCCAAGGTGCCGCTATTTCCATTGAGACCCACGCTTGGGTCTTGATGGATCCCAAGCACCCTTCGACCTGTGATGAAGGTCGGTTCGATGCCGATCCAAACCGGACCTAGTTCTGGATAAGCACCTTTGGCAAGAGGCTCCACTGGCCCAAGGTTGTAGCGACCTGTTGGCAGGGGAGCCTTACTGCCCATCTGATCACGGTCCGCATCCTGGCGATGGGCTCGACCGCTCACTGCATCGAAATGACGTGCCGGTTCTCCAGGAATCTCAAGCCGCAAGTCCCAGATGGGATCTCCTGTGGAACGAATCTGTCTCTTTGTACGGTTAAGGACGAGCTGAGGCTCTGGATCCGGGATGGTGATCGGAGGCTCAAGAATCGCTATTAGCCTTGAACTGACCTCAACCGGTTGGGGGGTGTTCGGCACAAATTCGTTGGCCTGACTTGGGGCGCTGAATTCGAGACCTGCGCAGACAGCACTGAGGAGCAACACGGAAGGCGTCGCTTTGCTTGCCAGCAACTGCAAGGGCGCAGACAGAACCATCCGAAGCGATCAAAAGCGACCTTGTCTTAAGGGGTTTATTTATTGTTTTTGGAAAAAATAAACGGTTGTTCAGCTGGCCCTAATCCTGGCGCCAATCCAAGCCAGGAAGACCGGGAAGGATTGCTGGGGTACTGGAGCGATACGTCAAATAGTCGGGATGGACGTTGCAGAGGCGCTTTTCTTCTCGATGAGCCTTGCCATTGAGCACCGCAACCAAGATCAATAACAGCGCCAGGTGAAGCAGGCTTCCCTTGGCAAGGACCACACCAACGGAGCAAATCAGAACAGCTCGATAGAGAGGGTGCCGGCAATGGCGATACACCCCTGTGGTGATCAAAACGGCATTGGGCTTTGGATCAGGTAATGGGGAAAGGCTGGGGCCTAAAGCCAAAAAACCCTGCAAGGCCAAGCCAAGCCCAACAGCAAACACCATCAACCCCGTGACATGAAGCACAACAGGCCAACTCCAGGCCTGGAGGAGCTCAGAGGGCCAGGTCGGAAGGATATGAGCGCAGATCAGAACCACCTGAGCCAACAACCACCACTCACCCTTTTGATTGTTGAGCAATCCTGACCAGCTCAGACCCCAACCCTGAAAACTCTCACGCCAATCGCCCTGTTGCCTTGGCTCCTTGAACGGAAGACCTTTGTTGTCCATGGTGATCTGCAGGGGTTAGTCCATCGGCAGGTCGCCTCGAGCGCAGACCTCACCCCAGCAAAGCGCACCCTCCTCACTCCAACTGGCCTGAACACGATTCCAAGCAGAGCGTTCATTCATCCGCATCCGCATCAAACCGCTGCCGTCATGCTCAAACTGAATTCTGTGAGCATTGAATGCCAAATTCCAACGGCTGCCCACCGGATCGGCCACAAAACGGCATGGCTCCCAAGCCTCATGGCTCCAGCGACACTCCACATCAACGGCCACCGGCTCAGCCTGTGCGAGCTGCGCGAAGCCAGGGGCAATCAGCAGAAGTGGTGTGATCAACCTGATTGTGAATCCGATGGATTGGATCACAGAAAAAGGACATGGAGACGTGGTCTGTTTTCAACGTGAATAGAAAGCGCCTGGAACGGGACTGCGGCCTGCGAAGATTTAACAATTCCTGCTCCGAGCCCGTGCCGCGTTATCAAGCTCGTGTTCTGGTGCATCTGCGCCCTTCTGTCCTCGATCCAGCCGGTGAGGCCACGCGTTCAGCTGCCAGCCGATTAGGGGTGGAAGGCATCGACCGCCTACGCATCGGCAAGGCGGTCGAGCTCGAGCTGGAGGCGTCTGATGAAGCTGATGCTCGCCAACAGGTTGAACTGTTGAGTGATCGACTCCTGGCCAACCCTGTGATTGAAAACTGGACCCTGGAACTCAAGTTGTCATGAGCATTGGTGTTGTTGTCTTTCCTGGTTCCAATTGCGACCGGGATGTTCGTTGGGCGACGCAGGGATGCCTTGGCATGCAAACCCGTTACCTCTGGCATGAGGAGACAGATCTCAGCGGCTTAGATGCTGTAGTCCTACCCGGAGGCTTTAGTTATGGCGACTATTTGCGTTGCGGAGCCATCGCCAGGTTTGCCCCAGTGCTGGAATCCCTGATCGATTTCGCGAACAAAGGCGGGCGGGTGCTGGGCATCTGCAATGGATTTCAGGTGCTCACTGAACTTGGCTTATTGCCAGGAGCACTCACGCGCAATAGCGGTCTTCATTTCATCTGCGAAGACACCCCACTCAATGTGGTGAGTGCGCGCACCCCCTGGCTCTCTCACTTAACAGCCGGAAGTGAGCTCAAACTTCCAATTGCCCATGGGGAAGGCCGTTATCAATGCAGCGATGACACACTAAAAGCGCTTCAAGATAAAGACAGCATCGCGCTGAAATACAACAACAATCCCAATGGCTCCATTGCCGACATTGCCGGCATCACGAATCCAGCTGGCAATGTGCTCGGTTTGATGCCCCATCCTGAACGGGCTTGTGATCCAGTCACTGGATGCACCGATGGACGGAAATTGATTGAAGCTCTGATCCAGTCATCATGACCCGTCCTTATTAGTTTTAAGACAAGACCGGAAGATCGAGAACATCAACTGATCAACACTTACCTGAAGCAAATCAAACAATTAAACATATTCATTTGGCCAATAAAACAATACCTTATTCAGCAAATACTCGCAACAATGCGTCTGAAAACTATAAACTGCTCCTAGCTCCATACATCAATGCAAGTTTCTCTATTGCAATTTATGTTCTAAACAGGTTTTCAGGAATTACTTAAAGCTTTAACCCGCTCGAATTGTCAGACTAAAGCTCATTAGAGTTGAAGCTCTTTAATGCATCGTCGATCATTTTTAACGTTGGGAGTCCCAACGGCCGTAGCGATAGCCGTTTCATCTTCCGCTAGTGGTTTAGCGGCATCCACTCAAAAAAACTCCACTCTTCACTCGTTACAAAAGGGCTCAAGGCTTCGAGCCGTTAATGCCGGAACTTGGCTCGATCCGGAAACAGACTTTGGCCCGTTGGTGGAACGCTGTGAAGCTGAGGGTTGGACCTTAGAAGTCCCAGAATCAGTAAAACGCCAATGGCGATGGTTTTCAGGAACCGATCAGCAACGAGCGGATGATCTTGAGCGTGCCTGGAACAATCCTTCCCTGGATGGTCTGATTTATGTCGGTGCTGGCTGGGGAGGCGCCAGGGTGTTAGAAGCTGGCTTTCGCTTCCCCAAGCGATCGCTCTGGACCCTGGGGTTTTCTGACACCAGCTCGATGCTGATGGCGCAATGGTCAGCTGGCTTGCAGGGCGCCATCCACGGATCCACCGCGGGACCTGATCCACAGTGGGAACGGACGGTCCGCCTCCTGAAAGGGGAACTGGTCGCCCCTCTGCAGGGGCGTGCGGTCCGCGCCGGAGTGGCCAGAGGTCCGCTCGTGGTGACCAATCTCACGGTTGCGACCCATTTGATTGGCACACCCTGGTTCCCTGATCTACGCGGATCCATCCTGGTGCTGGAGGATGTTGGAGAGGCTCCCTACAGAGTGGATCGCATGCTGACGCAGTGGCGCAGCTCTGGCGTGCTGCGTGGCCTTGCTGGGGTGGCAACGGGACGATTCAGCTGGAAAGGGGAGGTCGAACCAGGTGATTTTTCAATGGATGGGATCCTCGAGGAGCGACTCTCTGATCTAGGCATCCCCTTGGTTATGAATCTGCCCCTTGGGCATGGACTTCCCAACATGGCTCTCCCCCTTGGTGCAGCAGCAACACTCGACGCCAATCAAGGAACGCTGAAACTCATTCCTGATCGAGCACATGAATGAAGCCATCAAAAAAGGGGGCTGATGCCCCCCCGATAGGTTGGTTTTGACCGAATAATCAGGCAGCAACTGCTGTCTTGGGGTCAAGGGTGCCTTTTGCATAAAGGCCGGAATAGAAGTTGATGTCGCGCTGCTTGATCTTGCTGGCGTTACCTGCAGCCCAGAACTGCTGGAAGCGATCCAAGCAAACCTGCTTCATGTACTTACGAGCCGGCTTGTTGAAGTGCCGAGGGTCGAAGTTGGCAGGATCAGCCATGGCTGCTTCTCGTACGGCAGCCGTGAAAGCCAAACGGCAGTCGGTATCGATGTTCACTTTGCGAACACCATTACGGATGCCTTCCTGAATTTCTTCCACGGGAACGCCGTAGGTCTCAGGAATCGCGCCGCCGTACTTGTTGATCATTGCCAACCATTCCTGGGGAACGGAGGAGGAGCCATGCATCACCAGGTGGGTGTTGGGGATGACTTTGTGAATTTCAGCGATGCGGCTGATAGCCAGCACTTCACCCGTGGGCTTGCGGGTGAACTTATAAGCACCGTGGCTGGTACCGATGGCGATGGCCAGGGCATCAACCTTGGTCTTGGCCACAAAATCAGCGGCTTCAGCAGGATCGGTCAGCAGCTGATCCTTGGAGAGCTCACCTTCGAAACCATGGCCGTCCTCGGCTTCGCCTTTACCGGTTTCAAGGGAACCAAGGCAACCCAGTTCGCCTTCAACGCTCACGCCGATGGCATGGGCAACGTCCACCACTTCCTTAGTGACGTTGACGTTGTAGTCATAACTCGCAGGAGTCTTGGCATCAGCCTCAAGAGAGCCGTCCATCATCACGGAGGTAAAACCGTTAGCCGCCGCTCCGAAGCATGTTGCGGGGCTATTGCCATGGTCCTGGTGCATCACGACAGGGATGTCGGGATAGGTCTCAACAGCCGCCAGGATCAAATGACGCAAGAAATTCTCGCCTGCATAAGCACGAGCTCCACGTGATGCCTGCAGGATCACAGGAGAGTCAGTCTCGTGAGCCGCCTCCATGATCGACTGCACCTGCTCAAGATTGTTGACGTTGAAAGCAGGGATGCCGTAGCCGTTTTCCGCGGCATGGTCGAGCAAAAGTCGAAGCGGAACGAGCGCCATAGTGAAGTCCTAACGAAGGCAGATAAACGGACATGTGTCCGTAGCCGCGCGACTTTACAGTTGAGTCGTGTGAATGTCACGACACTCCGTGGCAGAAAGCACGCCGGAGTGTCAGCAAATGATGGGTCAGTAGGTGTATCCAGCTACAAAAAGCTGCTCGTCCGATGACGGCTGAGAGCCGGGGACGTAACGCCCCTGTGAGGCCTCAGAGTTCGCTTTCGCCCGCGCAAGCAACGCTGCCTGGCCTGCCTCTTTGTCCTTACCAGCCCATGCCTTCAGGCAGGAATGCTGCAAGGCACGTCCATAGGAAAAGCCAAGATTCCATTGCGCTTTTCTTGTAATTGTATTCATGTTGTTGAGGTACACCGACGCCGCTTCTTCACTCAAACCACCTGATAAAAAGACAATTCCAGGAACACTGGCAGGAACACAACGCTCCAATGTTCTCACGGTCATTTCGGCAACGAGTTGGGGATCTGATTTCTGCGCACAATCAGCTCCTTGAATCGTCATCGAAGGCTTAAGGAGCGTTCCTTCGAGCAAAACTCCATTGAGCTGGCAAGCAAAGTACACCTCCTTAAGGATCTGTTCTTGCACGGCTGCAGTGACTTCAATCGAATGATCACCATCCATCAAAATTTCAGGCTCAATGATTGGCACAAGACCTGATTCCTGAACAGAACGTGCGTAACGCGCTAGGCCCCAAGCATTTTCACGAATGGCCAGATCAGAGGGGCATCCATCAGCCGTGATCTGAAGTACGGCGCGCCATTTTGCAAAACGTGCACCTTGGGCGTAATAGTCAGCAGCTCTTTCCACCAAGCCATCCAGACCCGTACAAACCGTCTCAACGGACTGAGCTCCGGGCAAAGGGCAAAGGCCCTTATCCACTTTGATACCGGGAATAATTCCCGCTTTGTTTAACTTCTGAACCATTGTTTCGCCATCAGCATGGCTCTGAAACAAGGTTTCTTCGTACAAAATTGCGCCACTAATAAAGTTACCAAGACCTGACGCTGTAAACAGCATTCCTCGGTAGGCCTGGCGGTTGGCCTCAGTATTTTCAACTTGGATTCCACCTAGTCGCTTACCGATGGTCTTTGTGGACTCATCAACAGCAAGAATTCCCTTCCCCGACTCTGCCAGAGCGTTGGCTGTAGCACTTAACTCTTTGGAATAAGCGGAGAGAGACATAGGAATGACGCAACAACGACGAAAGCGCCAGAACTGTACACACCAAATCTAATCTTAAAAAAGCTATTTGATGCCCAGGCCAGTATCCAAGGTCGCAGAGAAAATTGATTATTAATCCTTCAATCTGTCAAATTCAATCGATTCCGATGCTCGATTGATCACAAGCTTGCTGGCTGACAAGTCCCTCTGCCAGACCAGGCACCATCGGAGAACCGGTTTGAATGCTGCGCGCCCACCAACTCTGGATGCGGGCCACCGGCGCCACACGACCATCACTCCAGGTGGTGGGGAACATGAACTCAGCATCCGCCTCGATATTGCGAGTGGCCTCTCCCATCGGCGTGTGCCACAGCCCAAAGCCATGGACATAATCCTTTTGGTTCGCGCTACCGAGGGTGAGACTGCCATGAGATCCGTAGATCTCGAGCCAACACCCCCGACCGTTGCGAGCCACAGATGCCAAATTGACCTGAGCTGGAACCCTCTGGTCCGAACGGCCCTGCCAATCAAGTTGCATCTGGATCAGTGAGACATCTTCAGCGTCCACTGGCGCCATGCCCCCACTGGGATGGGGACGCTCCTTGATTGACACACTATTGAGACCTTGAACGGATCGCATCGGTCCGATTAACCAAGCCAGCATGTCGAAAGCATGGGTACCAAGGGCACCAAGCACACCACCACCAGCATCCCGTTGGGAGTACCAACTCCAAGGTCGAGAGGCATCCGCACGGCTGCTCATCAACCAGTCGAGCTTCACCAGCCAGGGAGTGCCGACGGCACCTTCCTCCAACATCCTCGCGGCCTGCATGAACAGAGGCACGGCCCGATACTCATAATCCACCGCAACACTGAGCCGGTTCTGGATGGCGACGCGTTGCAGCTCTGCCACTGATTCAGCCTTGAGAGCAACAGGCTTTTCAAGCAATAAGTGTTTGCCTGCTTTTAGCGCTTGAAGGGCCAAGGCAAAGCGTGGCTCCGGAGGGGTGGCAATGATCACGGCTTGCACGCGAGGGTCGCTGAGCAAAGCCTCCCAATCGTCATAACCAGGGAGATTGTGCTCAAGGCAGGCCTGATCTAAACGTTCCCGACGGGGATGCCAGAGCGCCACCGCCTGGAGATCAGGTTGAGAGGCAAGGGCTTTCAGATGAACCGATTCACCAAAGCCGAGACCCGCAATTGCCACTCCAATCGGAGAAGGGCTTGAGGATGAAAGAGCCATAAGGGAAGCGTTGGGATCAGGAAAGCGACAAAAGCTCGTCCGATGAGCACACACCGGAAAGAACACCGTCGATCAAAGGATCGGAACCAGAAGGTTGCCATTCGGCCCTGAATTGGGGCAATCCATTCTTTTGCTTGTCTCGATACAGCTGTTGGCTGCAGTCGATCTCCATCACGACCAGCGTTCCCAACGCGGGGCTGTCATCCTCCTGACGCAAGCTATAGCGGCTCAGCACTGACACGGTGCCATCCTTCTTCAGACGCAAACTCCCGGCGTCCCACCATTGCTGTCCCTCCGTACTAGATGGCACTTCGCGCCATTCAACCTGACCCGCAACAACAGGAGCGGCGCAAAGGATCACAGCTAAAGCAACAGCAGCCAAGCTCCGAAAGAATGAAGCCAAAACCTGAATCATGAGCTTGCGACCCGAGATTCACAGCCATGCAATCTGAGCAGACTCGCGAGAGTGGAACGCAATTGCGTACGCGGAACAATCGAATCAACGAATCCGTGATCTTGTAGATATTCGGCGGTTTGAAAATTATCCGGTAATTTTTCGCGCAGCGTCTGTTCAATCACGCGACGCCCAGCAAAGCCAATCAGAGCTTTTGGCTCTGCCAAAATCAGATCACCAAGCATTGCAAAACTTGCTGTGACGCCCCCAGTGGTGGGGTGAGTGAGTAGGGGCATGTACAACACGCCAGCTTCGCGGTGGCGTTCCAAAGCTCCGGAAATCTTGGCCATCTGCATGAGGCTGAGCATTCCCTCTTGCATCCTTGCTCCACCCGACGCACACACAATGAGGAGTGGCAGCTTTTTGGCGGTTGCTGCTTCCACCAAGCGAGTGATTTTTTCACCGACCACCGACCCCATCGAACCGCCCATAAAACGGAAATCCATCACGGCAAGAGCCATAGGAATCCCCTCGACCTCACAGAGTCCAGTGATGACACCATCACGAAGCCCTGTACTGGCCTGCGTTTCGCGCAGGCGATCCGCATAGGCCCGGCGATCTTTAAAGCCCAATGGATCCGTGGGTTGAAGCTGTTGATCCATGGCTACAAAAGTGTTGGGATCCACCAACACCGCAATGCGCTCGGTGCTATCGATGCGGTGGTGATAGCCACAGTTGCTGCAAACGCTGGCGTTGCTCAACAGATCCTTGCGATACACCACCTGACCGCACTCGGGGCACTTGCTCCACAGGCCATCCCCTTCATCGGGTTCTTGATTCACCTTGCCGACGTACTGACCCTTACGGCGGTCAGCGAACCAGTCGAACAAACTCAAGGTTGATTACTCCTTAATGGCAACAGCAGATCTCAGTTGGCATTGGGGCATTCGGTTTGTACGAGCGCCACATTGGGGAGATCCGAGGGAACAAATAATCAAGCCAAGGGCCTGAATCTTGCACCAATCACATCAGGCTAGGACAGGGATGTTGCAATCTCTCTGCACAACAGGCATTGAGCTGATTTCTGTTCTTTTAAAGGCCACCAAACAGGCTGAACCATTGCTGACCCCACCACTCAGAACCTCCGATCCAGGTCAGCCAGATGCCAAGGGCAATAAAAGGGCCAAATGGGAAGGGTTGTCTCGGCCCTAAGCGTCCAGAGAGACGTCCAACCGTGCCAAAGAATGCGCCGCTAAAAACGGCGATTGCCAAAGCAACCAAAACACCTCCCAAGCCGAGCCAAGCGCCTGCGACAGCTGCCAATTTGGCGTCACCAAGTCCGAGGGCAGGTTGGCCAAGCATGCGCTCCGCGAGAGCGCTTAATCCCTCGAGCGCCAGCAATCCCGCTGATGCCGCCAACAGATGATTGAGAATCACGGAACTGGCTTCTGGAGCGGGGATCACAAAATAGAGAGCACCTGTAAAGGCAAGGCCGAGCAACACGCCGATCCGGCAAAGAGGTTCGGGGAGCCAGAGATGGTCGATATCGATCAACACCAGTGGCAGCAGCACACTGATTAGAACAATCCCCGCCAGCAGATTGAGCAACGCCAGGCCTAATTGATCCGAAGCGGCGAGCAATCCATGGCCCCACAACGCGCTCAACCAAAGGAGGGCGCTAAAAAATTCCACGAATGGGTAGCGGCTTGAGATGCCTTGGTGGCAATCGCGACAACGTCCCCGAAGCCAGACCCAGCCCAACACCGGCACATTGTCGTGCCAGCGCACCGCCTGACCACACTTTGGGCAGTGGCTGCCAGGCCAAACCACTGATTCTTCGCGAGGCAATCGCCAGGCCACCACATTGGCGAAACTCCCCACACAGGCACCAGCCACCACAAGGATCAGACCCAGCACACTTGTCAAAGCCCCGACCCCCTGGGTCGGTCTCGCCAACCACGCGGACGCCGCAATCGTCGACCGATGAGATCGATGCTGATGAAATGTTCTTGAAGCAACAGTGTGGGGCTTGCGAACACAACCCTGCCCTCATCTAACCGCTCATTCACAACAACACCCATCGGTTCCAGCTGCTGCCCAGACTCAGTTAAGAAGCGGAAGTAGATCCGTCGTGCCAACGCGATCAGACGACGACTATCCACTCTGTCCCAACGCGGTGGAGCAGTTGTTGATCCACTGGCACCTGCAATCTCAAAGGAGGGAGAGGACAAAAAAAGGACCCACCTGATCATTCAGATGAGTCCACGATAGATGTATTCGCTCGATGTGTATCGAGCAAAGCAATCAGGAGAGTTTGCTTTGGTCTTCAATCATGCGATGAATGATGGGGGTCAAGATGAGTTCCATCGCGAAGCCCATTTTTCCTCCATTCACAACAATGCTGGTGGGACTGCTCATGAAGGAGTCATGAATCATGCTCAGCAGGTAGCTGAAATCAATTCCCCACTTTTCACGCGCTCCCTTACGGAAGTGAATGATCACAAAACTTTCATCAGGCGTTGGGATATTGCGACAGATGAATGGGTTGGAGGTGTCAACCGTGGGCACCCGCTGGAAATTGATGTCCGTGAGGCTGAATTGGGGACAGATGTGATTGATGTAATCCGGCATGCGGCGCAGGATCGTGTCCACGATCGCTTCGGCTGAATAGCCACGCTCGGCATTGTCACGCTGAATCTTTTGGATCCACTCGAGATTGGTAATCGGAACCACACCTACAAGGAGATCGGCGAGGGACGCCACGTCATAGCCGTCTCCGACAACGCCACCGTGGAGGCCTTCATAGAACAGGACGTCTGTGCCACCGGGAATGTCTTCCCAGGGGGTGAACTGACCTGGATCCAAGCTCACGCCAAGGCGAGCATTGTGTTCAGCAGCTTCTTCTGGACTGTGGAGGTAATAACGCTTCTGACCTCCACCAGTTGCGCCATAGACGCGGAAGAGCTCTTCGAGCTTGTCGAAGAGGTTGGCTTCTGGACCGAAGTGCGAGAAATTCTCACCCTTCGCAAGCGATTCAGACATGGCGGTCTTCATCGCCATCCGCTCAAAGCGGTGGTAGCTATCGCCCTCCACCACTGCAGGAGTGATGTTCTCCCGAGCGAAGATGTGCTCAAAAGCCCTCTTAACAGTGCTGGTGCCTGCACCTGAGGAACCCGTGACAGCCACGACGGGGTGACGCTTCGACATCGACGGAGGAAGATCTGGCCCGATGAGTTTGGCAGGTCAAAGGGCAAATTCCACATTTTTCCTGCCAGGTTGCATCACAGTGTCTTGAGAAGTTCCTCCCCCATCGCCTGACAGCCCAGGGAAGTACAGCCTTCAGACATCAGATCTCCTGTGCGGAATCCGGCTGCCAAAACGCGATCCACAGCATGTTCCAGATCGTCCGCAGCTGCGTTTTGCTTGAGACCAGTCCGCAACATCATCGCTGCGGAGAGCACCATGGCCATTGGATTGGCCTTGTCTTGACCAGCGAGATCAGGAGCTGAACCATGAACGGGTTCATACAAACCAGGCCCCTCGCTTCCCAAAGAGGCTGAGGGAAGCATGCCGATCGAGCCGGTGAGCATGGCCGAAATATCGCTGAGAATGTCTCCGAAAAGATTGCCCGTGAGCACCACATCGAACTGGCGAGGATCTCTCACCAGTTGCATCGCCGCATTGTCCACATACAGGTGACTGACATCCACTGCGGCGTACTCACCTTTCATGCCCTCCACGCGATCACGCCACAGTTGGCTGACATCGAGCACATTGGCCTTATCCACCGAGCAAAGCTGCCCGCGACGCTCACAGGCGAGCTTGAAAGCCACCCTGGCGATTCTGTCGACCTCTGAATCCGAGTAGGTCATGGTGTTGAACGCTCTCTCTTCGCCATCGGCCTGCACACGACCTTTCGGCTTCCCGAAATAAATACCTCCGGTGAGCTCCCTCACCACCATCAGATCCACACCTTCCACAACTTCAGGTCGCAGGCTGCTGGCACTAATGAGGGCTGGAACAATCTTGACTGGTCGGAGATTCGCGAAGAGCTCCATTCCAGAGCGCAGCGCTAGCAATCCACTTTCAGGCCGTTGTTCACGTGGCAAGGCATCAAATCGAGGGCTCCCGATCGCTGCAAGCAAGACGGCATCGGCTGCCTTACAAGCTTCAAGGGTGCTCGCCGGCAAGGGTTCACCAGTGGCATCGATGGCAGAGCCACCAATCGGCGCTTCACTGAACTCGAGCGTGAACCCATGTCGAGCCGACACGGCTTCCAGGAGCTGCCTCGCCACGGCAGTGATCTCTGGACCAATGCCGTCACCCGGAAGCAAAACAACGCGATGTTGTGGCATTGGGTTTCAGAGGGAGGAACAAGAGAGGCTACTGAGTGGCTTTCTTAAGTTCGCGAATCTGTTTCGCCATCTCAGGCAATTTGCTGAAGGCTGCTGAACAACGCAGCCAAAGCCTGTTGGGAATAGCCGGATAGCCACTCACCACTTCACCGGGCTCCACCTCACCATGAATCCCGCTCTTGGAACTCGCGATCGCACGATCACCAATCACCGCTCGGTTGGCCACACCAACCTGTCCAGCCAAAATCACCCCATGTCCAAGGCGAGCGCCGCCCGCGATACCCACCTGCGAGGCCAGGGCACAGCCCCGGCCGGTGACAACGCCATGTCCAATTTGCACGAGATTATCGATCTTTGTTCCCGCACCAATTCGGGTTTCACCTACAGACGGGCGATCAATCGTGCTGCCGCAACCCACTTCAACACCCTCCTCAAGGATCACCAGACCGGTTTGAGGCATTTTTCGCCATCCACTAGCAGTCGGAACAAATCCAAACCCCTCTGAACCCACCACCGCGTTGGAGTGAACCACGCAATGGTTGGCTAAACGCACTCCTGGGTGAAGCACCGCATTGGCATGCAATTCGCAGGACTGACCGACCCTCACATCGCCATAAATCACAACACCAGCATGAATGGTGCTGTTGGCACTGATGCGTGTGTCATCGCCAATGCAAACGTGAGGGCCAATCGAGACCCCAGCATCGATCTGAACCCGGTCACCGATCACCGCAGAAGGATGAATGGTTGCTTCTGTTCTGGGCCGAGGATGCAGACGCTCGAGAGCTTCTGCGAAGGCCAAGCGAGGATCACGCATCACGGCCCAAGCCAGACCACGCTGCTCTGCCATGGCCTTGAGGTCATCCTGATTGGGAATCAAAACGGCGCCAACATGGCTGGTTTCTAAGCTCTGAATCAGAGCGTTGCCCTTTTCAAGGAAGCTGAGTTGATCGGCACCGGCTCTCTCCAAAGATGCAGCACCACGGAGCTCAGGATCACTGCTGAGCTGATGCTCCAGCAGACCTGCCTCTCCGTCCTTAAGGACGGCGATTAACTGGCTGAAACGCATCGATTCAGGGGTCTGGTTGGCGGATCGTAGGCGTGCTGAGGACAAGCACGTCTCGATGGACCACAACAGGCGAGCCCCCTTGCCGATCAGTCCGCGCTGGCTCATGAACAAGACGTCGAAGCGCCTCACTGCTCAGGGAGCTCAAGCCACGGGCCATTTCATGGCCTTCCTGATCGAGGATCCGCACGGGTTGATTGGCCTGAAACTCTCCTGTTAAGTGCGTAATGCCAACCAAAAGCAACGAGGCGCCTTTGTCGCACAGCGCTTGGCAGGCACCACCATCGATGTGAAGGCTGCCTTGGGGTTGCAAGGCATGGGCCAGCCAGCTTTTGCGATGACCCAGGGGTTGGGGATGGGGATGAAAGACCGTGCCTCCACGCCCCCCAGCCAGCATCGTTTCAAGCGTGCGCTGATCACGACCATCCGCCAGATGCACGGTGATTCCACTCGCGGTGGCAATCCGAGCGGCCGCGAGTTTGGTGGTCATCCCGCCGGTTCCCCAACGACCTCCATCTCCTGCGCCCTGTTCAAGCGCCTGCAAGTCTGCTGGGTGATGCACGTCCGAAATCGGACGAGCGGAGGCATCACTGCGCGGATCAGCGGAATAGAGCCGGTCGATATCGGTTAACAGGATCAAATCATCCGCATCAATCGCTGCTGCCACCAACGCTGAGAGCGTGTCGTTATCGCCAAAACGCAGCTCAGCGGAGGACACCGTGTCGTTTTCATTAATGACGGGTAAAACCTTCCATTCGATCAACTGGTGCAGGGTTGCCGAAGCGTTCTGATAACTGCGACTGTCGGCTAAGTCAGATCGGGTGAGAAGAACCTGTGCAACGGGGATGCCATGGGCGGCCATCGCGTCTTCGTACAGAGCCATCAGATGGCCTTGACCGATCGCCGCAGCCGCTTGAAGACCTCTGAGCGTGGAGGGTCTTGTCTTCAGGCCTAGGCGCTGGCATCCAAGTCCAACCGCACCACTCGTGACTAAGACAACACGATCACCGCGCAGAAGACATTGGGCGAGATTCAGGCATAGAGCTGAAATGGCTTCAGCAGTGCTGCGAGCTTCCGTGCTGCGCAGCAAACTGGTTCCAACCTTCACGACCCGCAGGCTCATGCCTGGCCTGCTCCAAGCCATCGAGCGAGTTGTCGCTCCAACACTTGAACGCGATCGTGACGACAGGGCGTTCCGTCTGCACTTAGGGGTCTCACCAAAACGGTATAGAGACCAAGACGGTTTCCTGCAAGAACATCCGTAAACACGCGATCCCCAACCATTGCGATCTGCTCTGGCTTGAGATCCAGGGTCTCCATCACACGTCGGATCGCACCGCGACGCGGTTTAGCTGCTGAGCTGGTGAAGCCAATTCCAAGCTGCTCAGCCACAGCACCAATCCGCTCGCGGGAGGGATTGTTACTGATCAAATAGAGATGCGTATGGCGTTGAGCCGATTGGGCCCAGCGAAGGACAGAGGCAGGCAACGCCACATCACGTCCTGGAAGAAGGGTGCGATCAACGTCAAGCAATAAGGCTTTGATCCCTCTGCCAAGCAAGGGTTCCAACGGAAGATGGGCCAGCGTTAAGCCTGGATCCCAATCAGGTCGCAGCCAATCACGACGCATCACTCGGAGAGCTCACGCTCATCAAGCTCAGCCTCGATTCGAGGTTGAATTTGATCGAACTCATCCCCTTCCACCAAAACTGCTGCGCCATCATCCATTCGGGCTACAACAAAGAAGGGATCTAAAGGGATGTAGAGCCCATATTCCAATTCATCGACCAAAAAACTCACCAGCAATTCATAGGTCTCAGATTCATCGTCACCCGCCTCATCCTCATCGAGATCTTCAGGATCGGGCTCATCGAGCTCACCATTCACCGTGAGGGTGACCGCGGAGCGGACAAGGGTGAGCTCATGCTCTTGAAGAACCACATCAGCCACCGAGAGAATCGGTTCATTGCTTGTGATGCTGTCGATGACTTCAGGCTCATCTCCATCCTTCAACCTGAACAAACAGACCGGAGTATCGACAGGGGTCAGTAACGCGTAATCCTTACCATCGAGTGGGATGAGCTGCTCTAGGAAACAAAGAAGATCACGGCCTTCACTGTCTTTAACCAGCAGCGTTGGCACGTCTCCGCTGTTATTAGGCCCGCTAGAACTCATTGCTAAAGAATCAATACCCTCAGGATCCTTCATCGCCGTCCGTCTTGCTAGCAGACGGGGTCGCCATGTCGACCGGTTCAGGCTCTGGCCCATCAGCGAGCCATTGCTCAAGGAGGAGTGAAGCGGCAGCACTGTCAAGTCTTCCGCTGCGATCCCCTTGCAAGCCATGACGTTCGGCCGCGGCCCAACTACTGCTGTGTTCATTCACGAGCGCCAAAGGCAGTTTTAAAGCCACGGCCAGGCGCTGACCGTAACGCTGGCAATGGGCTGCTTGCTCTGTGAATTGACCTTCTGCATCAAGGGGTAAACCCACAACCAGGCCCTGCACGCGACGGGTCAGGCAGATCTGTTCCAAATGCCCAAGGTCTTGCTTAAACGCTCTGCGTAAAAGAGCTGGGAGGGGGCTCACCGTGATGCCCAGAGCATCACACCCTGCCAAGCCGATGCGCTTGCGCCCCACATCCAGGCTCAACATCGAACGGGGAGATGGACTCACGATGAGCGCTCACGACCCAGTGATGGCGTCGGCAAGGGCGGCTGCTGTGGTTGGAGACGACCCAGCATCGATTCCAGAGGACGGATACCACTGAGCTCTCGGCTTCCAAGCTTGCGCCAGAGACTGCGGCCCAGGACGAGTTGGGTTTGCTGCGACTGGAATCCACAACGCTGAACGATGGACTGGAGACGGGCATCATCGTCATCAACCAGGAGTTCAGGGGTTGGTTGAAGTCGGGACAAACGCGCCAAAGCGGGAGGCAAGGCATCCTTGAGACGGTCATCCCAGGCCAAACCTCGCAACAGTTCAAGCCTTGGTCTGGCAAAACCAGAGGGTCTGGCAACAAGTCCTGCAAGCACCTGATTTTGATCGGAATCGATCCGCTCTAAGAGGCCGCAACCCTTCGCGCGTTGATCGACAAGGTCCTGCCATTGGCGATCAAGAATTTGGCGATGATGCGTTGAACAACAGGCTTGCTCGAGAGCGAGCAGTTGTCTTGCGGTGCTCTTGTCGAGAGCGCTCCAACGACAATGGGGCGGCAACTCAAAGCTTGATGTCTCTGACATGGCAGACGGATCGCGCCGCCAAACCCCAAACCTCCTGAGCGGTTGAAATCCCAGTTCACGAACCAAATCAAGCTGGTCTTGATCGTTGCTATCGCAGCGGATCAACCAACTCTGTGAACGGGCGACCCCATCGCTAAGCGCTTCATGAAGCAACCTCCGGATCACAGAAATCCTGCTCGTGCCCGTTGGTTCCTGCCGTTCCTCGAGTTCGAGTTGCCAACAGCTGCTAAGGCGATTTAGCGAGCGCAAAACCACAAGAGAGAGCAATCGCTCAGCCCTTGCATCGTCTTGCTCCAGAGCGACCAACACCCGCAACTTGTGGAGCAGCCAAGCCTGGAGAATCATGGCTTGCGGTTGATCGGCCCATTGGTTCGATGAACTGATCTGAGCAGATGTCAACAGCAATCGCAAATGGGATGCGTTGAGAGTTTCCACCCGAGGAGAGCTGCCGGATGCTTGATCCACATCGCGTCTGCTGTAGATCATTAATGTATCGCTCACCTCGAGCAGCCGAGGATTTAGGCAGGTCGAACCAACACAAGGGGGGTCCGTTCGTTGGCATTGCCAGCAGGGTTTGGCTTCAGGGCACGGTGAAGCAATGCTTCATCGCAACCACGACTGGAAGCCAGCACTTTGACCCGGCCAAGATCATTGACATCAACGATCGCCACCGCAACGCCAAGCGTCTCTGCGGCAGCATTGCAAAGCTCTGCTGGAGAGTCCGGACCAAGAACAATGGTTTGGTCATAGGGAGGTGTGGTGCCGGTGATGTCGTCAATCAGTCGTGCTTGGTCACCGGCAAGTCGATAGAACCAACCCTTCTGACCCACAAGTTTTAAAACGAACCCCACACTCCAAGCCACCAAAACGCGAGTAGGACCAACCTGATCGATCAACGTTTGGAGGCCGCAGGCTGTTGCCAAGCTGCTCGTGGGATGAAACACACGGCACAGCAAGCGGGCAACCCAACTTGGCTGGACCGTGGAGGGATGAGCGTATCGGCCCTGAATCACAGCAACAGGAGTTTCCCCAATCGTGAGGACATCTCCGGGCTGAATCAGACCACCTGCATAGTGCCTCAGCACATCAACCGTGTCATCTAAGGGACCCAGCAAGTGCGTTTTGATGGGCAAAACCGAGCAGCCATCTCCTTGACGGAAGGAAGCATTAGCCAGCTGGAGCGGTTCGGGTTGACGGGTTGGAACAACCATCCCTTGACGGCGATGTAAGCGGCCAAACGGCCCGTAATTCACCCAGTGCACATCAACCCAAACGCTGTCGACGCGATCGTTGATCGCGACCTCTTGATCCGAACTGAATGTGAGTTGCACCTTCACCTGAGTGCTCTTGCGGCCTTTCACGATGTAAGCGGCCCAATATCCATCCGGGCGGGCTTCCTCATCGGGGTGATGCGGAGTGATTTTGGTCTGAACGTTGACGGAACTCAGGTCGCTATTCCCGAGCAATGTGGGGTCCACTCCAAGCTCTGGAACCATCACTTCCATGCGCTGATGCGGATTCGTGATTGTCAACCAACCCTCAAGAACAAGGCTCTTTGGCGTGTGTTGCACTTGCCAATCGTGGGCGCGTAATTGAAGGGGTGACGAAGGCCTGAGCCTGTGCCGCGCCTCAATCCAAAGCACACCGATGCCGAGCAGGAGCAAGATCAGCAACAGCGTGCACATAGGAAAACGGTCAGCTGACCGGAAACAATCAAGCAGCGTAAGGCGTTCCGGTGGATTGATCAGCGCGACATCACTTCTGTATTGAGCTCGTTGAAACTGATTGTGGTGCTGCCCTGGGTAGGTGCCTCAATTCCAGTGGCTGCACTGACGGCAGCATTGATGACTTCAAGAGGAACCTGTCCATCCTCATCGAGCAAAACCGTGCCTTTGCCATCGATAACGACGACCTGCGGAATGGTGCCATGCCAATAGGTCGCTGGATCGGATGGGTCTTGGCTGTCATCTCCCTGAAAGGCATCGGTGGTGAAGGGCAACAGTTCCACCTCTCGCCCCCACAAACGCTGCAGTTCAGACACAACAGGCGCAAAAATCTTGCTGGTACTGCTGTCATCCAAATAGAAGACGATCACGCTGGTGCGTTCTTTGTCTAAAGCGTCCTTCAGGGTTGTAGCGGGTGGGACCAGTGATCCATTGCCTGCGTACAACGCAAAAATATTGCCGTCGTAACTATCGGTGTCCCTAGCTGCCTCGGCTGGGCTTGCAATCAGCAGCAAGCACAATCCCGCAGCGAATAGAGAACGCAGGACCGGGCGCATGATGCTGAGCAAAGGCATGGTGCTGAACAGTGGATGCAGCATTCTGACCGCTTGGATCAGCTGCGGTTGAAGCTGCGGCCCATCCCTTGAGCGATACCTCGACCCACCAGTCCGATCGCTCGACCAATCACTTGGGTCAGGACCACCGCTAACAGATCACCCACTCTGCGGACCAGAAGTTGAACCTGAGGAGCCAAGGCATCCCGCGCTTCTAGAAGAAGAGCAACCTGTTGTTGCCACCAGCCAAGACGACGCAACTCTTCGTCTCTGGGTTCCATTAACAACAGCGGTGCGATCGTTCCGTCATTGAGCTGATACAGAAGACGCTGGCTTTCGTACAGGCGTATCGGACGTTGAATCCAAGCTTGCCAGCGAGACTGGGTGTTGAGTTGGTTGCGTAGACGTTCCAGCTCTCGTGTGGAAATCAAGCGTTGATCTAATAAGTAGCGTCTCAACTCAGGCCAGTCTCCGCAAACGCCAAGCAGCTCAGATCCAATCAGTTCGGCTGTGCGCACCAACCAATTGCTCACCAACGTTTCGAGCTGCAGCAACGCGCGGGGATCATCGGCAGGCAGCAATTGCCCATCGACCAAAACGGGCTGATCGTCAAGAAAAGGGGCAAGCATCCGCTTTGGATTCGGCAGTTCCTCATCGATGTCTTCCAGCTCTGTATTCAGAACCAGGTGATCGGCCACGCCGCTGAGTTCCTCCCCCATAGGAAGGCGTACGTAATGGCCCGCCATCGTGCACAACGCCTGCTTGCGCAATTCCGGTTGCAAAGCCTGCCAGTGCTCCGAGAGCGCGCGATCCGACCGCTTTTCAGCGGAAGCCTGCTGATCCAAACGCAACCTTTGCAGCACAGCGTTGAGCTGTCGCAACAGGGCAAGCAAGAGCTCGCGTCGTCGCTCAGGGTGGAGACCTTCAATCGCCAGCATCTGACCGGTGGCGTTGCTTAAACCTCCCGTCACCGCCATTTCAAGGCGTTGATGAATGGCATCCCACACCGCAGCACCATTTCTCTCTTTCAACTGAATCGATGTTCCTGACGGTTCATTGAAGGGAGACGATTGCTGGAGAGGAAGCGCACCTTCCAGCCCTAATTGCAATGGTCCCCAAAGCCAAAGCAACAGCTGACGAGCACTGTTCAATTCACGACAGCGACCCTCCAGCATGAATCGCAACATCGGATTCTCTGGCGGTGGGTTCAACAACACCTCGATCATGCGCAGGTCGTGATTGATTTGCTGAAGACCAGTCATCAACAACCAGGGGCCCAGCCCTGGTGACTGAAACGATCCAAACGTCTCGGACGAAGCGTGCGCCGACAGTTCGACCACCCTGCCCCCAGACAGCAACGTTTCAATGCTCAGCTGCAATTGCTCAAGATCAGGATCCTGAAGCAATCCCGCACAATCCAGGGAAAGAAGCTCTGTGGGATCGCAAGGAAGTTTTGCAGGAAGCAACAACAACAGTGGAGCGGATCCCCAACGGCTTTGCAGTTTCAAAACCTCAAGCTGGAGCAGTGCCGGCGATGCAATCGTTTCGATGGACCAGATCACAAGATCAGGTTGTCCATCCAGCTGCTTCGCGGAAACCGATATTTCTAACTCTTTGTTGCCAGCGAGCCCCGACAAAAGAGATTGAGCAAGCAGATTCCTTGCGATAAGCAAAATCTTGTTTGGAATCCCGTTCACCGCTGTAATCCATCCCTCACGAATGATCGCAGGGAAATGGTGAAGGAGCAAATGCTCCAGCTCGAATCATCGCCGTCGATCTAATGCTGTTGGACGTCCACTCAGTTGAAGGGTATAGGTCTCAATTGTGTAGCCAGTGCGCTCTTCGATTTCCCGCACGAGTTCATCAGGCAGTTGAACATCGAGGTCCTCGATTCGTCCGCTCTCGAGGCAAGTGAGATGGCTGTGGGGGTCACTTCGATAGCCATAAAGGCGGCCACTCGCCCGATCCAGACATTCGATCACACCAGCTCTCTGGAGAGCTTCAAGATTTTGGTACACCGATGTATGGCCAATCCGTCGCCCCTGATCATTCAATTTTTCAAAAATATCCCTCGCACTTAAATGGCTGGCTTCAGTCCAAAGCAGATCCAAGACCATCCGCCTCTGCTGACTCAAGCGCATCCCAAGTCTTCGGCACAACTCAAAAGTGGCTTGAAGTCCACTGGAAGCAGCGGACAAATCCGAACTTAGATGGGTGCTTCCGACCGCCACTAATGCAACTTTATTAGTGGCATCTTAAAACCTTATTCAAGACTTCGTCGCGCTCAAGCTGACACGAGGGCTCCATCAATCCAATTCGTCTCAAGCGATCGTGCGGCACTGATCACTCAGAGGGTCTTGCAGTCGGCCATCCGCCATCGCCTGGATCGCTTCATGCAAGTCGACGCGACCGTCGTAGAGCGCTCGACCCACGATCACTCCCTCCACACCCAGTGGTTCTAGGGCGAGTAGCGATAGCAGATCTGCCATGCAACCCACGCCGCCAGAGGCGATCACAGGAACCTCACTCGCTTGAGCCATGGCGCGCAAGGCATCAAGATTCGGCCCAGCCAACGTGCCATCGGTAGCGATATCGGTGCTGATGATGGCCGCAATCCCTGCGGAACTGAACCGCTGAGCCAGAGCCGTGGCTTCCACGGTGCTCTCCTCAACCCATCCACGGGTGGCGACAAAACCGTTGCGTGCATCGATGCCCACCACAATTTTGTGAGGATGACGGTTGGCAAGTTCCATCACCAACTCGGGGTTCTCAATCGCCACGGTGCCGAGAATGACTCGATCCAGTCCACAGCTGAGCAGCTCTTCAGCCCTCTCCAACGACCGCACTCCGCCACCAAGTTGCACAGGAATGGAGAGCTCTTTTGCAATCAAGCGCACCGCTTGATCATTGATGGGCTCACCGCTTCGAGCACCATCGAGATCCACTAAATGCAAACGGGTTGCACCCTGCTTGACCCACTGTTGAGCCTGCGCGAGTGGGTCGTCGCTAAAGCGAGTGACCTGGTCGTAGTCACCCTGATGCAAACGAACACAGCTGCCCTGCAAGAGGTCAATCGCGGGAATGATCTCCATGACGCCGGTGGCACGTTTCACTCTCTCCATCCTGCAGGCCGGGGGGCAAGCGTGATGTCTGCTGTGGAATGGCCGCGCTTCAATGGCTGGGTTGAGCGCCTTGCTGATGAAGATTCTCGTAATGGGTGGCACCCGCTTTGTTGGGAAGCCATTGGTGGCAAGGCTTCAAGACCAGGGGCATGCACTCACCCTGTTCACACGAGGTCGACTTCCCTCACCCAAAGGAGTGGAGTCAATTCAAGGAGATCGCAGTGTTGATGCCGATCTCGACCAACTCAAGGGACGTGACTTTGAGGTGATCATCGACAGCTCCGGCCGCAGTTTGGACGATAGTCGTCGCGTCTTAGCAGTAACGGGCACGCCGACGCATCGCTTTTTGTATGTGAGTTCCGCTGGGGTCTATTCCGCCTCCACGCAGTGGCCGCTGGATGAAACAGCTGCGATCGATCCCGCCAGTCGACATTCAGGCAAGGCCGACACCGAACAATGGCTGCAAGAGCAGGGGATTCCCTTCACCAGCTTCCGTCCCACCTACATCGTGGGACCTGGGAATTACAACCCCGTAGAGCGCTGGTTCTTTGACCGCATCGTCAATGATCGACCGATTCCCCTTCCAGGATCAGGTGAGACCATCACCCAGATCGGCCACGCTGAAGACCTGGCTGAGGCCATGGCGCGCTCGCTTGAGGTGGATGCCGCTAGCAATCGGATCTACAACTGCAGCGCAAGCCGGGGCATCACCTTCCGTGGCTTGATTGAGGCGGCAGCCGTGGCCTGTGGCCGAGACCCCAAGCAATTGGATTTACGACCGTTTGACCCCAGTGGACTAGATCCCAAAGCTCGCAAGGCCTTTCCTTTAAGGCTCAGTCATTTTTTAACCGACACCACCCGCGTCAGGCGTGAACTGGCTTGGGAACCCCGGTTTGATGCCTGTGCCTCCCTCGTTGACAGCTATCAACGGGAATACAAAGGCAAGCCGACACCCGATCCTGACTTCAGCGCTGACCAGGCTCTGATCGGCGAGGTTTGAGATAGCCCCAGGCTGACCACAACGCCAAAAACAACGAGGGCCAAAACAAACCCACACCAACCCTTCTCAAACCCTGAACCAGTGCTGCATCTCCCCACAGAGGGGGCCAAAGCATGAGCGCAAGGCTGAGAAATTGGAGGATTGTTTTGGCTTTCCCTGCAGCGGATGCTGGTGCCCCATCACTGCTGCCACCACGCCAGCCAGAGATCAGCAATTCACGGGCCAGCAACAGCCAGACAGCCCAAACAGGAAGGGTTCCCTCTGACGCCAACCAGATCAGAGGAGCACTGATCAATAACTTGTCAGCGAGAGGGTCCAGCCGAGCGCCCCACGTGCTGCCACCACCGGCACGTCTCGCCAACCAGCCATCCGCTGCATCGCTCCAGCCTCCAATCAGCAATAACCACCAGGCCAA
Source organism: Synechococcus sp. SYN20 (assembly GCF_014279555.1). Classification (NCBI taxonomy): domain Bacteria; kingdom Bacillati; phylum Cyanobacteriota; class Cyanophyceae; order Synechococcales; family Synechococcaceae; genus Synechococcus; species Synechococcus sp. SYN20. Next base: position 1,709,706 of record NZ_CP047959.1, read on the forward strand.
CGCGTCGTAATGCGTCGCCAAGGCAAGCAGAAGCGGGAGCCCCATCAGGGCTCGAGCCAGGGTGAGTCGATCAGCCCAGAGGCGCCAGGGAGAGATCAAGGCTCAGAATGCATTGAGATGCGTGGATTCCATGGTGCTTCAGCAGACGGTCAAAGAGGTGATGTCATCGCCCGTATTGACTGTGACACCAGAAACGGCATTAAAAGATGCCGTGAGTCTGCTGAGCGATCACCACATCAGTGGCCTGCCGGTAGTAGATCAGAACGGACTTCTGATCGGTGAGCTCACCGAGCAAGACCTCATGGTGCGTGAAAGCGGAGTTGATGCCGGCCCCTACGTGATGCTGTTGGACAGCGTGATTTATCTGAAGAATCCACTCAACTGGGACAAGCAGGTTCATCAAGTGCTGGGCACCACGGTGGCCGATCTGATGGGACGTGACCTTCACAGCTGCTCAGAGAGTCTCCCTCTCCCCAAAGCTGCATCGTTGCTGCATGAACGCAGCACCCAGCGACTGATTGTGGTGGACGACAACAAACATCCCGTGGGAGTGTTAACGCGGGGTGACATCGTCCGAGCCTTGGCGTCAGGACAGTCTTAGCGAGAAGCGAGTGGCGTGATTCGAATCGCCACAGGCTTGATGAAACGGAACTCCACCAGATCCCCGAGAGCTAGCTCATCGAACACCGTTCCAGGCATTCGCTTGCTGACGTCGAGATTGTGAACCTTCCCGAATGGTCCGCGGAGACTCAAGGTGCGATCGGTTCGCGAGATCCTCACCACCTCGGCGCTGCCCGTAGCCATCGCCACGCGAGTGCCCTTCGGCACAGGGCCAAAATCTCCAGCAATCTCAACATCCTGGCGCTCAAAACTGAGGGCTTTGCTCGTGGCAGGGCGAAGGTCAACCACCAAACCATCCAAAATATCCATTGAAATCTCTGTGCCTGGACTCAACTTCAAGCTGTTGAGATCCACGGCCGACGTCACAACGATGTTGTGTCCCTCTGGGCCTTCAATTTCCAGCACCTTCTGATCTGGAAGAAGGCGGGTCACGATGGCGTGGAGATGGGTGATCTCAAATGACTCCAGAAGTTCCGCCTTCAGAGTGATTCCAGACCGAAGCAGGTCGCTCGCTAAGGGAGGCCTTAGGGCCGAAGGACGGCTCAGCGAACGAGACAGTTTGCGGACATCAACCGCGACGGGCTGCACCAAGCGGAAATCCACGAAATCGCCAACGTTCAAATCCTCAAGAGGATCATTCTCTGGCGTCACTAAAACGTCGAGATTATTGATGCCGCCAAACGGACCCATCAGGCTCAGGCTTCCATCCTTACGATCCAGCTTGATCACCCTTCCCGTTCCTGAGGCAAGGGCGACGCGCATGCCTTTCTTCAACTTCCCCATATCACTGGGAAGGATGATGTCTTCACGACTAAAGCTCAGATCTTGATCGTCGCTTGGTTCAAGGTCGACCAACAATCCGTCGAGAACGGAGAGGCTCACCTCATCTCCAGGTTCTAAGCCAAGCGGCTCTAGGTCGAGACCAACCGTATAAACCTCGGTGTGCCCCTCTGGATCCACAATTTCGATCACCTTTTCTTTGGCTAGAGCTTCGCTAACGGTTCCTTTCAGCTCCGTCACCTCAAAACCAGCCAGTTGCTCTTTATCGAATCCAGCAAGGGCACGCTGAGGGCAGAGCACTGCTGAGGCCAGCAAGGTGCAGATCAGCAGCACTCGGCCATGGAGTTGTTGACGGGTCTTCTGGCGCGACGTGCGGATCATTGGTTGGTGATTAAACGTGCAGAGACGGTAGCTCCCTATTTTGATGAGTCAAAATACGCACAGTTTGCGTGCGGCGCATGTCAAGTTCATGGATGCGCCAGGTGGCGCTTTGCATTGGTGTCGCTGTTGTTGCTTCAGCAACTCAGCTACCAGCCCGCGCTGAGAAGACGATCGAAATCAGCTTGAAGGATCGCTATTTGAAGCTGCTGGATTCCGGGGTTGTTGTCGCTCGCTTTCCCGTTGCGATAGGAGCTCCTGAATCACCGACGCCCGCGGGGAACTACGCAATCACCCGCATGGAAAATGCGCCGATCTATCACAAGAAAGGGAAGGTCATCGCGCCAGGTCCCAAGAATCCTGTTGGAGTGCGATACATGGCTTACTTCCAGCTTGGGACTGGTGAATACGCCATTCACGGAACAGCCTGGCCCAACTGGGTCAATCTGAGAGCTGCTGTCAGCCTTGGCTGCATTCGCATGCTCAACAAAGATGTGATCAACCTGTTCAATCAAGTCGACGTCGGGACACCCGTCGTTGTGACATCCAAATAACCACTCCATCAAGCCATGCGTTTAAATCCACTCCTTCTGGTTGCGATTTCAGCCTGCATCGCCGCCCCCCTTTCAGCTCAAGGCTCATCGAGGCAAGAGATGCCGGAGCAAAAGTTTTTAGATCAGGTTGAAGCCCCTGGCCATGTGCTGATTACAGCCCGTGGTGCTGATGCGGTGAACGCTGAAGCCCGCCGCAAAGGCCTGAAATTTCCTGCTGTGGGCTATTGGTCTCCAGACAATGTGTGTTTCAGCAATCCCCCCAAAGGTGATTGCAATGGATTGTTCACCCGTTGAAGCGCATCAACAGAACGATCAGGGCAAAGGTGGAGGAGGGAGCACCGGCGGAGGTGGTGCTCCATAGATGATGCTCTTCTCGTCCTCAGCTAACGACAGCGATTCCTCTTCGTTCAGTCCAGGGGTTGGAGGGATGGGCTCAGGCCAGGCTTCAGGATCCTCTGGAAGGATCTGATCCTCCTGAAGCAAAACGGGTGGTGGTAGATCCGGAGGTAAAGCGAAATCCCATGGCTGAGTCTCAGCATCTGAGTTGGACAGGTCGTCCTGACCGCTCTCAACGTCGGACCGTTCTCGGAGCACGAGTGGGTCCGCGGTAATCGGTGGTTCCCGCAGGGGTTGCCTCGTCGGAACGATTTCGGTGACAGGTGTGGTCTGGTTGTGATCGAGGCGTACTGAGGGCTTAGGTGCCCAGATCATGCGCGCAATCGGCTCAACACCCTGCTCCATCACACGGTTCAAACCAGCCAAAGCACGATCCATGAGTTGCCCCCCATAGAAGAAAGCACAGTCCGACGCACCTTCGCAGCGCTGGCTGGTCTCGATGCGTCTGGTCAAATCAGCGATCAACCCTCCTTCCAGTCGGACACGACGCTCACTCAATCGGAGTAAGTAAGGAACATGCACAAAGCTGGTGACGCCACCACTAATCCAGTTGGCATCTTCTTCTGTGAAACCTTTCACTCCAGGAATGATGAGACGACTCTTCGAGGCGTGATCTGGCATGTAGGCAGCAACAAGACCCCGCCGACGTGCCAGATCCTTTGTTTGCTCGAGAGTGAGGCCGTCTTTGCTCATCAACATTTCGATGCGCCCGTCAGCCTTCAAGCCGTAAACCATGCGAATGCGTGGCAAGTAATAACGAATCCGTTGGCCCATGCTGATGCTGTAAGCCCCCTTGTAGCTCTCAGGTGGCTCCTCCAGGTCGTTGTAGATGCTGTGCAGACCCCCAACAAACATGTCGTAGGCCTTGGCACGATCGGGGGTTAATTCTCCATATCCGAAATCAACGGTTCCATCCTTGAGGATGCCAATGAAGGCGCGTTGTCTTGAAGCCGTTCGATTGCGTCCGCGCCAAACTCTGTTGCCAAGTTTCAAATCACCGAGTGGAACAGTAATTTCCTGTCCAAACTCATCAATATGCCGCTCGTACATCGGTCCAGAGACGTAGGCGAGAGCGGCAGTGTCCTCAAAGGCATCCTGCTCGCGATCCCAACCTTCAAGGAGGCCTAGCCGCACATCACGGGGGTCAAAATCGAGGGCGTAGACCTCATCGTCGGGCTGGTAGGAAAAAGGCCCTGCCACAGAATTGGCCGTATCGATTGGCTTGGGCTCTGTCGAAATCTCCCCTTTTTCGGGAGTTCTAGGCGCAAGCGCAATCAAACCCATGAAGACCGTTATCGGGATCACCACAATCAGCCAACGGTTGCGCCAGAGGCTGGAACGCTGGGGGACGGGCTTGGGCTTAAGTCTCTTCTTTTGAGCCGGGATATCTGCAGCAGAAGCTGAAGTCCGATTTCGAATCACAGGACCAGCCTTTTTTTTCGAACGCGGGATTCGGGGTTCTGCCAAGGAACAATGGTGCCCTCAGCCACCAACCATTTGCGGTAAAGCTGACCGCATTCATGCCCTCCCGTCAACTCACCAAAGGCTGGAATCAACAATCTTTCCTCCATAGCGTCGTAAGCAAAACAGGGAAGACGAAGGCGATCACTACCAGAGCTGAGGCTCGCAACCGGGTGAATATGGCCGCAAACGTTAAGCAAATGAGCTTGTTGGCAGGAAAGATCGGATGAAGAATCCGCTGCATGCTCAGGTTCATGACTGAGCCAAAGTTGTCCGAGTCGATAACTCGGCTGCTGGGGCAGACCCAACGTGCGGCAGTGACGATCATGATTGCCACCCACCAGGGTGATGGGGCAACCCGCAAGCTCAGGAAGTGCCTCCAGGGTCTCGCGAAGGGTCTCGGTCAAACCAAGGGGACCATGAACCAGATCACCAAGAATGATGAGAGTCTCGGGCTGAACGCGCGCGCAAAGCTCCAACAATGGATTCAACGTGCCGCGATCCCCATCACTCGGCAGAGGGATTCCATGGGCTTGAAACACCTCGGCTTTGCCCAAATGCAGATCGGCAATCAGGAGTTCACGGCCTTTAGGACGCCAGAGAGCTTTCTCCGGGAGAAATTCGAGTCGCTCCTGCCCCCAAGTCCAGGTCAGGCCATAGCCAGTGCCCTGAGGATCAGCACTCGTTGAAGGGATCAACTCTAAACTCAAAAGGTGCTCCTCCAACAACAACCAGACGTCATCAGACCCCTAAAGGACAAAGCAACCGTTTGATTGCCGTTATCACACATACGTTGCTTCGAGAGTTCCTTCCAGACAGTCGTGATGAGAGTCTTTGACGTAAGACGCATTGGAATGATGACCCTGGCATTGCTACTTGCACTCCTTGGATCGCTGATGGCTATGGGTTTCATTATTCGCCGGCTGGAAAAGGGCTAATCAAGCGGGGATCGTCATGATACGTACGCTTGTACTCACTGGAATCGTTCTGATTTCACTGCCGATTCAGACACTCGCAAAAGAAGTCGCAAAGGAGTTGCAGATTGGGGTCAGTGGGTCACCACCATTTGTGATCGAAGAGGACGGTGTGCTGAGTGGGATCAGTGTCGAGATTTGGAAGGACGTCGCAGAGCGTCTCGAGCAGCCTTACAAATTTGTTGTTCAGCCGAACACCAATGCAAATGTAGAAGCTGTCGCTGATGGCAGCGTTGATCTAGCCATCGGTCCAATCAGCATTACGCCAACCCGCCTAGCCAATCCGAAAATAGATTTTACGCAACCTTATTATCACGGATACGAAGGTTTACTGATCCCTCAGAAACCACCTGGACTGATAACGCGGCTTCGCCCATTCATTGGTTGGGCTGCTTTATCATCAGTGGGCATACTGATCACACTTCTGTTTATTTTTGGCAATCTCATTTGGTTGGCTGAGCGACGCAAAAACACCGAACAATTTCCTCGCCACTATTTTCATGGCGTAGGAAATGGAATGTGGTTTGGGCTCGTTACACTCACAACCGTTGGTTACGGTGATCGAGCACCACTATCACGAAGTGGCCGCATCATCGCTGGCATTTGGATGGTGATCTCACTCGTAGCAGTCTCGTCAATCACCGCAGGGCTTGCATCGGCGTTTACATTATCCCTCGCTGAAATAGCACCTTCAGCTATTCGCGAAAAAGCCGATTTAAGGGGTAAAGAAATAGCCGTTGTAGAAGGAACAACGAGCCTAAGGTGGGGAAAACTATATGAAATCAACGCCTTCCTCACCAAAGACTTAAACGGAGCAATCAAAATCCTTAATCAAGGAAAAGTAGAAGGCATTATTTTTGACGAAGCTCCGCTTCGACACTATCTCAAACAAAACAAAAAGAGCAAGCTAAAACTTGCAAACTTTCCATTAGCGATACAAACCTATGGATTCGTACTACCGATGGGAAGTCCATTAAGAAACCAATTAAATATTGAGCTACTTGATATGGAACGGAACGGAGTCACAGAAAGAATTAAAACAAAATTATTGGATTAAGAGGATATTTATTGAATCACAGTGTGGCGTCGCAACCCATCTTCAATTAGAAATGTTGCCAAGCTACTACAACTCCTACCTTCCTGAAGTGCTTGCTGCTTAAGCCGACTCATAATGCCAGCGGGAAGTGTCACATTAAGACGCTCCGACGTGGCAGCCTCGGCCACTTGGCCAGCACTAATCGAAGCATCTACAGGAACGAGCTGGTCCTGCAGCTCATGCAAAAGACTTTCAAGAAAAGACACGGTTAAGTTACGGTACCGTTACTAAGACGTATCTTAGCAGGGGATCCAGCTCCGGTTAGTCTCTTACCTAATAAAGGGAAGACCAATTCGACGAATGGATACGCTGACGCTTCATCTTGAGCCAGAACAAGACCTACTGCTATCGCTTTCAGAGGTAGCCCAAGAGAAGCAGATCAGCGGATTCCTATTAGGAGTCGTGGGAAATTTGTCAAAAGCATCATTTCAATGTCCAGGACGCGATCAACCAACAGTTTTAGAGGGTGAGCTAGAAATCATCACCTTAAATGGAACCTTTGATGCAGACGGAGTTCATCTCCACTTAAGTCTTTCAGATGGCGCATGTCAGGTTTGGGGAGGCCATCTAGAAAAAGGCTCACTGATACTGAAAGGGGCGGATCTTCTTCTGGGAATTCTCAAACAAGGTCAAGCAGCGCGAAGCAGAACCAAAACACGCTTAGAGATTGCGGTCCTTCCTGGATGTCCATGGTGCGCTAGTGCACTCAGGCTCTTAGAGGCTTATAACATTCCTCACCTGGTCATCACTGTTGACAATGACGTCACCTTCCAACAGTGTCAGCAACGTAGTGGGATGAATACCTTTCCACAAGTCTTTATTGATGGAACAACGATTGGCGGCTTCGATAGCCTTGAAAAACTACAACGTTCCGGCGAATTGCTCACACTCAAATGAGCACAACCATTCTCAAAAGCAATCTAACAAAAACGATTTTTACTTCTCTCTAAACTGCTGCTTCTCATGAAGTAGCTCAGTTTCTAGTTGATGAATCAACTTCGTAACAAGCGCCTGAAATTCAGGCTGACAACCACGGAAAGCTGCTTTATGACGAATCGGCTCGTTTCGCGTTCTTAGATCCGTCAGCATCAGCTGCAAGGCATCAATTTTTGCTGAAAAATTCATGGCTGAGTGGGTCTCATCAAATGAGGCTATGACACCGTTGGGTCCTTGAGAAGCATTTGTAACCGAAGCATTGAAACTAGCTCTAGCAAAAGCAAAAAGCATGCAACAAACGATCAAAGAACATTAAATCTCTAAAGCCAAGATCAATGAACGTAGTAAACGACCACAAGATCAGGAATAAATGATCAAGACAATCAACAACCAACCGTTCTGTTAATCAGCAAATCAGGGATTCTAAATAGTATAATTACAAAGTTCAAGTCATACCCATCAGGGATAATAATTTCAGGAGAAACCTGTCAATGTCCATCAGAAGCTGCCCGCGCTGTGGATCAACCTCCATCAGAGCTGATCGCTCCCTTGGTGGACGCTTGGTCTGCATGAACTGCGGTGCAGCAGTTGGGCAGGGACAAACCACGCGAACCAATCAAAATTCAATGCGTCAAGTCAATCGGCAATGGATTTGGTGGGCTATTGGACTTGGCACACTGCTCATTGTGATCGCCATTCAATCAAGCTAACTTTATTTATTAGGAACGAATCAGAGATTTAAGTTATACCTATCAAGCAAGGCAAAACCTAATAAGCTTCACAATACTCCTAAAATTACTACAAAAAGTGCAAGCAGATGTAAAGCTCAAACAAGACCATAAATATCAAGAGGGGAAGCTATCTGTTCAATGAATAAATCAACCCAAAGACGAGTTATAGGAGCACAAAGAATAGTCAAAGAGGAGTAAAATATCTCCATGGAATACCAAACGTCGCAAGTGCATGACCATTATCGCCCAAATCTGCAGGAAAGACGGCTGCAATCGCTAACTCATCATCCTCGAAGCATGTACGAGATTTAACAACAAAACTAGCTAGATCGTTAGCACCCCACATCAAGGTCCCCGCTTTTTTTTCTTCTTGATAGTCCGCAAAGACATCTGCGAACTCATTTCCATGCTGACCATTGAGCATCTCATCAATAGCAGCATCAGGCCCACGGTCTGGGTAAATATCAAACAATTGACGGATTAAAGGATGATCAATTTTAGTTGAAACACGCAAAACATTTCCCAAACTTCCAACTGACGATTGCATCAACACGGGTGGCTCAAGTCGAGCATCGATAACAGCAACTGGAAGGTTGAAATCCCATACCAGACGCTCTCTCACATCAGCAGCTATCACAGTCAGTGGTTGAGAAAACTGCTCCACCAATCGTTTAACGCTGTCTTCTGAAATAGTCATGCATACAAAATATCGCTTAAAACGACTGCTGTTAAGGCTCTATCAAATTGAGAACAACAGAAGTGCTCACGCCAACGAGCCATCGAATTGCTCAACAGCAACCAAAAGCACAAATCCAGTCTCAATACACTCAGATCCAAAAATTGAGATGCAAAGATTAATTCTTCATCAATCAAACATCACAAAGTTGAGAGAATAAAGAGCAATTGTTTACATAAAGATTCCAAATAAAATCCACTAGCAACACAAGTATGCCCTGGCAGTTTGTTTTAAAAAATCAAACGATTGAATCGGCATACATCCACATGGCTGTCATCACTCCTACAGCAATTGTGATCATCAGTACGCTCATGCTGATGGTATTAAAACGAATTCGCCTTTGAATTTCTGCCATAATTTTTATGCCTAGAGATTCCATGACAATACGACGAAAAAAAGATTGTGACGAATTCTTATTATTCCTTCGTGAAAGAGTTAACGCAATGGATCCTATCCGAGCAAAAAACCAGTGAGGCCAATGGTTCTCAGCCATTACAAGGCAGGCCAGATGATAGGAAACTTGAGCAAAGGCTAGATCCATTGAGCAGTGCGCTCAAAATAGATGGATCAGTGAAGACAGGAACCAGTAATGGATCAAAAAGTCAATTCAGATTCAGAGCCATTGATCCAATGCCTCTGAATGCATGTTTTAACAGATAAGTTTGACCGGCCTTCAAATGCTGAAACGAATTCTGACTCAAGGACAAGACCAATTCCAAGAGTATGGAATCAATCATCTGTAGAATTTACAAAGAGACAGCCATGGGATGCAGATTTTCAACCATAAAAATCAGGCCCTCGTTATCGCACTGCTGGCAGGATTAACGGTACTCAACCCTGTATCTGCAGACGATGAACAAAAGGGAGATCAAATTAACATAGGATTATCAGAAGAACTCAGCAAAATCTCAATCAAGAAAATTCGAAAACTGGGAGGTAAAGAGTTTTCCTATCAAAATGCAGACAACAATATTATCCTTGTAAAATGCAATTCAGACATGATCTTGGTAAAATACTGGTATGTCAATAAGCTGGATAGTTCCACCCCGCAAGAAGCTACAAGCAAGATGCACTGGCATAGGGCAGCTCCCAAATCTCAAACACAACGAGAGAGCGAATTATTATGCAGTTCCAACAACAATCAGAGGAATTGAATCCCCCGCGCGCCAACAAATGCAAGACAGATTTACAATACCGAGCAAACAAAAAATATTAATAAAATAGCTTACGTTACAACGTAACGTCCGTATTTCATTCAGATTCAAGCACTTTTCTTGTATTGTAATCACACACAGCCAATCAAGCAAGTGGTCAACTCTTAGACACTTAAAGCTGTTATCACACAGTAGAAGCCTCCAATCATAATGACATTCAAAGAATATTGAATCAATCTCATCCAAAATCAAAAGCTATAGATATTATTCTTTCAAAGCTCCTATCCAAACACATTGCCACCGCCCATGTGCCATGCAGCGCAACTAGCAGAAAACAACTGCCCTCCATGACCAACATCTGCAGCAATAGCGAATGAAGGCATCATGAGGCTAAGAAGGGCTACTAAAGCGATTGAACTGATGTGACACATGACAAGACGAAAAGACCGTTGGATTTTTCTCAAATAACAGCTTTTTCAATGCAAGCCGAGTAGAGCTTCATTTTTGCTTTGTAAAGTCGAGCCAAAAACCGAACAGACTGGTACGGAACGTTTGATCCACTGAGCCATGATTCGAAATGTGCTGTCTGCACTTTTCGCCTTTGTACTGGTGGCCTACTTCCTCATGAGTCCTTCAACAGCTAACGCTTGTGTGGAGGGATTGGCCTGGGGTATGCCCCAATCAGAGATCAACGACCACCTCAATGGTGCGGTCAGACAAGAAGACTTGAACCATCAACGCTTGATCGCTCGTAACATCCATCTCGATCAATTGCCTGTCTCCCAGCTCACGTTGGACATGAACGAGCAGGGAGGGCTTGCATCACTGGCCTACGAATTCAGCATGGATGACATGACCGAGGTCCTTGCCGGTTTGAGTGCTCGGCACGGCAAGCCAATCAGCACATCGATCAAAGAAGACCACTATGAGGATCAGCTCTGGGTTTGGAACACAGGTGAGGATCTGATTACAGCCGTAAAACGAACGAGCGGCAATGTACAGAAATTTTTGATTTCCTACCGACCAAGCCGACTCAACCCCGAAACGCTTTAATCCCAGCTTGTTTTGAATCTTTATAGATCGAAGCTGGTTTCGTGTACATCGTTGAAAGCTTTTAAATCATCTAGCAAAGTGCAAAGCCTTGATCAAAAAATCCAATGAAGCGTTTCTTCCACTGAAAACATTGCTATCACTAGAAAGAAGATACAATCACATCAGCTGATGAGCGATTTTTTTTACTTTCTAGAAAGCTGGAGATGGCCTTTAGCAATCGTTCTTTCCATCTTTTTTGTTAGTCGTGCCCTCATCGTGGTTGCAAGAATTGGAATCCGAGTTGAAATCTTCACGCGTTTACCCATTCTTGTAGGAACTGGAAGCGAGCCGATCCAAGCGGAAGTAGGAAAAGTGCGGATCTAGGAGACACGCACTTAAGACTTTTTCATTTCAGCTCTGCTCGATCTCTCTCTTGATCTCCTCTTCACTAAAGGAGTGTCGATGAGGATGGGTGATTTTCCATCCTTGAATCAAAAGAGCGCCCCCCCAACCGATAAGTGGATAGATCGGCCAAAAAAAACCAAACCCAGAGAAAGCCCACACCACAATCAAGAGACCATTTACCCAGAGGTAATTGATCACTTGATGGCGATAGGCCCTCTTGCGGCTAAGACGGCTGATGGCATGACGCCGTGATTCTTCGTCGATTGTCATCTGGCTATAGAGAATCCTTGGTGCTCTCTATAGCCAGTCATCCCCTTAAAAGCTAAAACTCACACCAGTTCCCACATGATGACTCCAGCCCTTACCCCAGCCTTCTCCACCTGCGGTGCTGTAGATAGGCTTCCAATGGGCAAATAACACCACACTGTCTGCAAGTGGATATTCCATCCCAATCTCGCCGCCCCAATCTGTCCTCTGGGGAAGACCTGAGTAATCACCAGGTGAGTAAAAACGAGGCCCAGCAGTAAGGGTCACATTGAGCTGGTCAACAAAAAAGCCGAATCCAAGCCAGGTATCCGTGTAATTTCCAATAAAAAGGCCGTCGGTCTCCCAACCGCTTCGATTTTCAACAGACACAAACACACCATCTAGAACGGATTCAAGTCCATCTCCAAGGGCAAAGTTGAGATCGCCATCTCCAAAGGCATAAACGAGCTTGGCTCCCACCTCATTTTTCAGACCAACACTGTCTTCACCCTCATTACCGGTGACGTAATAAGGCCACCAAGACAATGACAATTCAAGGCGATCATTCGGTTGATAACGGGCCTGCATAAAGCCCTTGATATCTGTACGACGGAACGGTGCTCCTGATCCATGGCCGTGACCTTCATGTCCAGCATGGGAATCGCCATGACCCTCCTCATGATCACCATGATCTTCAGCGTGATCCCCATGATCATCGCCGTGTTCATCGCCATAGCCGTCATGACCTCCCTCCTCAACATGCACGCGACCATAAAAATGCTCTGCTTCCCCCCACACCAGGGAGGGACCGATCTGTGCTTCGATCGCGAAACTTCCCTTATTGGGTAAGCCCCATTCCAAAACAGCACCGAACTGGCCATCAATGGCGTAGTGCTCTGGACGCCCCTCCAGATTGGTTTCGAAGCCGCCATGGCCTTCAATCGTGACCACTGGCCGGGCAGTGAATTCTCCTGGTTTGAGCTCCTCACCACCTCCTCCGTGTGCTCCATGAGCTCGAACAGGATGAAAGGCAAGATCGCCTCCTAATAAGAGTCCAGCAACAGCACCACCTTGAAGGACTCGACGCAAGATTAAATTCATCACAATAAGAAATAGTTAAAAAAGAAGATAAAAAGAATGACTAAATAGCTGCCCAACGCTGCTGAAGTTGAGACGCTCCCTTCTGATCACATTTCCCTCCTTGAGCATTTACAAAAATGCAAACATTGCTCGTTGCCGTTTGCACCAAGCTCTTCCCTGGTGCTTGCCCATCACCAAAAGGTACTTGCTTGGCAATCGGAACCCCGCTACTCCGACTAATCCGTCGCATCGTTTTAGAAGGAGGAAGTGACTCGGGGAAAATGGCCTTACTTCCAGAAGCTTTGATCGACTTGCTGATTGCAGACAAGCTCGAAGGACGCAATGTTCCCCCCGTGGTGTAATCATCCAGAACGGGAAGTTCACGAACGCCGTAACGCTTAGCCAAAAAATCGTAAGTGCGGTGACCGGTCACAAGCACACGCTGCTTTTCTGGAACGGTGGCAACTTGTTGACCGATCCAAACGCCAAGAGAAGCAAGAACGCGATCAGCCTTCGCGCGGCGCTGGTCAATTTGAGCATCACCGTTGGCATCAAACAAGGGTTTCAATCTCGATGCAACGGTGTTGGCCATTGCAATCACATTGGCTGGGTCATGCCAGATGTGGGGATCTTTTGCGGGGTTGTTGGGGACAGCAATATTTCCAACCTTTACAACGGTGCCTGGAATTCTGATCTTGTTTAACGCCGGCGTGAGGTTGTACCCGTTCAAGAGCACAATTTTTGCTTTCGCAAGATTTTGGCGATCAGCTGGGCGCAATGCCATGGAGTGCGGATCTGTGCCCGGCTTGATCAAACAGATCACTTTTGCTTGATTTTCAACCAAAGTGCGCGTGAGATCGCAAAGAATCCCGTCGGCAGCCACCACGGTGGGAGTTGCCGTATTAGCTGCCGCCAGCAAGACACTTGCAAACGGTAAAGAAGCGATCAGGGGCACTTGCGAGAGGAGAACTTCTAGAAACGATAATCATTCTCATGAAAATGGCTAGGTACTTCTTCTTGCCAATGGGCAAAGCAACACAACGCAAGCCACACCAATCAAAGGACCTGGGGGGAGATTGAGAGGCAAGGCCAAAAGGAAACCACCGCCACTCAGGGCCAAACCCACAACAGCTGCCTGAACCATTGCGGCACGAAGACTTTTTACCCGGCGTAGCCCTGGAAGAACCGGTGCGCATAGCAAGCCAATCACCAGAATCACTCCCACTGCTGCCATTGCACTGACAATCACCGCAGCCGTAACCGCAGACATGGCAAGCCGTAGACCTCGCACCGGCAGCCCCGCCGCCGCTGCACCCTCTGGATCAACACCCAAATAGACAAGCTGCCTATAGCGAGTGCCAAGAAGCAAGGCCACAGCCAGGCAAGCCAATAACACCCGGCCTACATCAAGCCAACCCACCGTGAGCAAATCACCAAACAGCAAGGCTTCAAGATCCAGGCGCAAACCCAGCAAAGGGATCAGCAAAACGCCGAGCCCAAGAAAACCGGCAAGCACGGTATTGATCACAGCTTCCTCATTCAGCTTCGAGCTGCGCTGCAATCGTTCCGCCAGCAGGGAACCAAGAATGCCGCTGATGACGCCCCCCACTGCTGGGTCAAAACCAAACGCAACGGATACCGCCAGTCCTGGAAGAACGGCATGGGAAATGAGGTTGGCCTGAAGCACCCGGCGCTGGGTCACTAACAGAGTTCCCATGACAGGACACAAAATTCCCACCAAAAGTGCCATCAACAGAGGCAACAACCAAAAAACGATCTCATCCACAGTGATGATTCCCCGGATTAACCAAACCTTTAAGAGAGCTCCTCACCTCTGCAGGAGGGCCATCAGCAAGAACACGCCGATCAACCACGATCACGCGGTCATAGGAATCGAGCGCCTCACCCCAGTCATGACTACTCACCAGCAAGGTATGACCAGCATCAGCCAATTGGCGCATCAGGACTAACAACTGATCACGAGAGGGCGGATCAATCGCAGCACAGGGTTCATCGAGAAGAAGCATGCGAGAGGGTTGTACCAAAGCGCGGGCCAGCAAAGCGCGTTGCTGCTGCCCACCTGAGAGTGCATCAAGGCGTCGGTTTCCAAGGTCTGCCAGCCCAACCCGTTGCATCGCAGCCTCCCGATCGCAGCACCCAAAGGCTTGACCGTTCATGGCGCCAAGATCCACGAGATCACGAACACTGATTGGGAACGACCAATCAATCCGACTGCGCTGAGGCATCAACACCACCCGTTCACGGCAAGTTTCGATCGGATCCCCATCGCAGTAAACCGAGCCACTTGACGGACGTAATTGCCCTTTAAGCACATGCAACAGAGTGGATTTACCGGCTCCATTTGCACCAACTAGAGCTGTCAATGTCCCTGATTGCAGCGACAGCGAGACGTTTTCCAACACAACGTTATCGCCATATTGAACATTCACATCCCTTGCTCTGAGAACTGGCTCTTCCAAAAATTGAAACGTCAAGTTGGCTCAACCTATCGACGGACCTTGGAGAATTCATCCAATTCGCCACCTGCTGGTAACCATCGCGCCAACACAACCTGAGGCTTAAGAAGTTCAAACTCAAGGCTGCTGCCATCAATTAGGGCCGCTCGGCGTTGCATACCATCCCCATCTGTCATCACCGTAAGAAGACGATTCGTGGCGGGATCAACATCAAGAATCGCGCCTGAAGCCAAATACCATCCAGGCAAAGACCTTCGCTTGAGCACTGTTCCAGAGCTGTTCAGAAGCAGTAATTCATCTCGAAGAGTCGGCGATGCATCACGCAGAACAATCCAAATCTTTTCTCCCCGGTTATCGCAAGCCGTTGCCATCACTCCCGCCTCTCCCAACCAAACCTGTCGTGGGGGCTGTCCTGGAATAACGAGCTCTATCGACCGTCGATAATCAGGCCAATTCCTTAACAACACCGCGCGACCAGAGCCAGTGCAAAACGACTTGAGCTCCCTGCTTCCAGGCAGGCTCTGCGAAGCATTCCTATTTCGATCAGGGTTCATTGGTAAAAGATCAAGCCCGTCGTAAGAGGGAACAACCATTCCGCTTCCATCAGGAAGAAGACGAATTGCGCCTGCAACCTCGAGGTTGAGATCCCGTCGCTTGGAGTTAACCGAACGAATCCAGGTTCGATCGCTACCAGCTTCAATACCACCAACTTGCACGAGTAATTCCCCGCGCTGATTGCTACTTAAGTGGGCAAACAAAAGTGACCCAGATGCCAATGATTGGATGGCACCAGGCAACGGTTCAGCTAATTGTTGCGCTTGATCGCTAATCGCCCGTGGGGTGAGCTGGCGAAGCAACACGTCCAGCTTGGAAGGATCGTTATCGGTCACGAAGGCAACGCCCTCTCCATTGCCAAGCGGCTCAAGCTGAAGAATGCGCTGCTCAATAGACGACAACGGCAACCAACTGCCATCCTTACGACGCAGTTTTAACTGCTCTCCCTCCTCCTCGACCACCACTGCAACGAGAGTGGAACGAGGGTCCCACCAAAGCGAGTGGTTAGGCAGAGCAAGCCCCCGTTGATCATCACCAGCAAGAACAAGCCTCTGAGGCGAACGAATGAGGGCGCCAGGATCCAGAAGCAAGCGGAACTGATCCTGTTGACCAAACCACTGATGGGGCTGATCGGGGAACAGACCACTGTTTTCAGCCACCGACTTGCGGTTCATCGTTCGGCTGAAACGAACCTCAAGTGCTGCAGCACCTGAACGCATGGATTGAATCGCAACGGATCGCAAACGCGGCGGACGACGCAACAAAATCTGCTGCTGGACCAAAGCAACCAGGCCCAAGCCCATCAATGCGACGCTTAAAAGTCGAATTTTTGCGCTCGATGAGCCAAACTCCTTAGAGCTCATGGTTCCAGAGGCCGTTCAGGCCTAGGGATGGATTGAATTGTGGTGGGCTTCACCATGTTGATTAGCAGTCCATCCATGGTCTTTGTTGTCATCGTTCCCTCGATAGCCAGCCATTCATCCGGCTTCGGATCCGCGTTTGCAGGCCATTCAATGGGGAGGCCAGCAGGGGTGGCATCAGCCAGACAGCACCGAACCGTGAGACGGGCGAGCTGGGGCTGCATCCCAGGGCGTTGAAGCACAAAACCACTAATTCTCACAGGATCACCCGCATGCAAATTGGGATCGGGCTGACTGCGCAGCAGCCGCACCCATTCCGTCAACGTGCGTTGTTCAGGCGGAAGGAAAAAACTCAATCGCGGCGCCTCAGGCAAGGTTTCGCTGCGATTCGCAGCCAAATCACTGAAAGAAGGTTCAGGGGGAAACAGCAAAACCAACAAGGCCACCGCAACCGAAACCAACCAACTCAAAGGAGTTAGAGGAGTTTTCAAGCGTGGAGCAGAGCGAAGCTGTATGGCTCCGAGCACCATCAGCACAACTCCTGCAATCGCAACCACCGGATGGAAAACCGCATTCAGCAGTAGATCCAAACGAGCCGACACACTGCTCCAAACCAACAACCATCCCCAAAGCAGCAAAACAAGGGGAGGTACGTATCGCGCTTGTCGAATCCGGTTCAGACGTGGCATTGCGTTACAGCAGCACAAGATTGACCCATTGCCCGATCAAGAGAACGAGCAACGATGCTGCAACTGCGGTGATGGCAATGGCTCGCGTTGAAAGAAGCACAGTGAACAAGCCAGCAAGCTTGAGATCCACCACTGGACCAAGCAGCAGAAAGGCCAACAAGGCACCGGGCGTGACCTGGGCGGCAAAGCCAAGCGCAAGAAATGCATCAACGCTGGAACAAACCGAAACCACGAGTGCCAAGAGCATCAGAGCTAGCACCGAAACGGTGGGGCCTGAGCCCAAAGCCAGCAGCCAACTGCGCGGCAACCAGGTTTGCACCGCAGCGGCAAGGGCACAGCCAAACACGAGCAGGGTGAGCAGGCTCAAGAATTCACGCGTGCTGTGTTGGAGCAGCTCCGCAGGCCGAAGCGGCACCTCCTCGAGCCGACGTTCAGAAGCATTGAAGTCCACACCAACCAGTCCACTGCCACGTTCAAGCAGTCCCACCCGAGAAAGGGGTTGACTCAGTCTTCTTTCCTCGAGCAAGGCAGACGCCAACAACCTCGACTCAGGCAGCAGCCCCAGCAGAGCGCTGAGCGCGATCGCAATCAGAAAAGCACCGATTGGTCGCCCCCAAAGCAACCAGGTCTGATCAGGGAAGGCAGCCCAAGTGCTCGCCAACACAATCGGATTGAGAACCGGCGCTGCGAACAAAAAACCAAAACCAGTCCCCAACGGCGCTCCGCTTGCAAGCAAACGTCTCGCGACAGGAACGTTCCCACATTCACAAGCCGGCAAAGCGAAACCAAGCAAGGCGCCAACCACTGGCGCCAAGAGTGGATGGCGAGGCAGGCGCTTAATCCAAGTGGACTGGGGGACAAGCCATCTCGCCAGGCCAGCAATCGAAACGCCCAAAAGCAAAAAAGGAAGCGCTTCGATTAAGAGGCCTTGAAAGATGGCCCAGCCCGTAGCGAAGCGTGTCATCAAGCGGTGAAGCTGTTAACTCCAGCCATGGCTGGCTTGATCTTCAACGTAAGCCGCAACATCAGCAATTTCATTCTCACTAAGCACATCCAGGAATGCAGGCATCGCGTTACGCCCATAGGTGACCTGAGCCACGATTCCAGTCTCATGACCAGTCAAGTAGTTAGGAAGGAACGCCTCAAGGTCGGCCTGCCGCAACGTGCGCTCACTTTTCACAATGTTTCCACCGCCGGCATGGCATGCGGCGCAATTGGTATTAAAAATCTGACCGCCCCTAACGGTGTCAGAGGCCATCGCACGCATGGGCATGCTCAAGACCAGCACCAAAGCAAAAACAGCGGATAGCAAAAAACGCATGGTGCCCCAAATCAATTGTCACCATTCTCAGGAGATCTGAAGCACCGGTGGTGACGTTGCTGCAGATCGTTATGGAATGAATCTGAGAGTCGTCAAGCCACCAGGGCAGCCCAGGCGAATGCTCCACCGATACCAATCCAAATCCCTGCTGCCACACGCTTGCCCTCAGCTCCAAGAGCATCCAGCAATCGCTTCGAGGCAAGGCTGACAGCAAGAAGTAAGGCACCTTGGGCAATCAAAAGACCCAAGAAGTAAGTGAATAGAGGCGTGGATTCAGCTCCAACGATCGCGCCACCGAGCAGATATCCGTGCAATCCAATAACCGGCAGCAAGATTCCTGCAGGAATGATGTTGAGAGCGATCAAACCCTCAACCGCCAAAGTCAGTGAAACAAGCACCTCAGCAGCAGGCGCAAGACTGGAGGGCAGAGGAAAGATTTGCGTTAATACCGCCCCTCCAAGGGCGAAAGCCAAAAGGGGAAGAACCCAAGCCACTGGGCGCCTAAGTCCGATCAATCCAATCGCCAGAAGAAAGAGGAGATGGTCAGGTCCGAGCAGGGGGTGGCCAATCCCACTGATCAATCCTTGAAGCGCATTCATGTCACCCCCTTCAGCCATCGCAAAGGGATGGTGGGCAACAGCGGGCCCTGCAAACGTGAGTAACAATCCGGTTACAGCAACAACTCCGAGACCGAAAAGGGCTCTGGTGCTTCTTTTGAACATCAATGGTCGATCCTCGTCGGTTAAAAAATCGGCGGGCGTTCTGACTTCTGCTGATGAATTTCAGCAGTTCACAGCTGCGGGACAGCGACGGATTTTCACCGCTCTTTCCCCGTTACCTCTAGTGACTGAATCCCACTAGAACCGAAATAATGTTCTACCTCAGTTCAAGGTCAGTGCCCTGCACTTGAGCCATGGTTATGAGCGTTGCAAGGCATCCATTTCGCCCCCATCTGGTGGGCCCCCTTGCAGTTGAACAAAGCTGCGGCCTCCTCGGCTTCTGCCTTGGTGTCATACATCGCTTTGATGGGCTCCGTTCCAGCTTTTGATGCGGAAGGCTCCATCTCCATCGACAGCAACGTGTCGCTGTGGTCAGAACCTATCTCGTGATGAGCGATTGCTGGAGTCGTCAAAGCCAGCAAGCCCAAAAGCAGTCCAGCGGAGGGAGAGAGACGCATCTCAGATTTGATTGCAACCAGTTGAGTTTGATGCATCAGGCCGCGCTAGACAGCTGCGCTACACATCAAGCCTCAAATGGTGCTGAAGTGCGATACAAAACGATCCAACCAGTGCAGATCCAAGTCTTAAATCAGGATCTCACCGATTGGGCAAGGTTGAAATGGGCAGCGACGATGCGAATCGATGGCGCAAGATCCCGTGCTTAGGAGCAAAGAGGAAAGCAATCACAAACAAACCTGTCTGGACAAGAACGATGCAACCAGCTGTTGAACTATCAGTCCAATAACTTGTATACACCCCAAGAAGGCTGGAAAGAATGCTGCTGCCAATCGCCAACCAACTCATTCGATCAAAGCGATCGGTTAATAGGTAAGCGGTAGCCCCAGGCGTGACCAGCATGGCCACCACCAAAATGATGCCTACCGTTTGCAATCCAGCAACCGCAGCAAGAGAAAGTACGGAGAGAAGGAGGTAGTGGAGAACACCCGTGTTGATTCCAATCGAGCGTGCATGCGTGGGGTCAAAACAAAACAACAACAGATCACGACGAAACAACAAAAGAACAGCCGTGACCAAAACTGATATCAGAACCGTTTGTTGAATATCAGAAATAGAGATACCAAGTACATTGCCAAAAAGAATATGGGTGAGATCAATATTGCTACGCGTCTTCGAAACCAACACCAGTCCTAGAGCGAAGAAACCCGTAAACACAAGGCCTATGACCGTATCTTCTTTGATTCGGGATTTCTGCTTAACGAAGCCAATCGTGGCGACTGATCCCACACCAAACACAAAGGCCCCAACTGAAAAAGGCAACCCAATGGCATAGGCAAGGATGACTCCTGGCAACACAGAATGAGATACCGCATCACCCATCAGCGCCCATCCCTTGAGGGTCATGTAGCAAGAGAGGAGACCGCAGACGCCACCAACGGTGGCGCTGATTAGCAGTGCCCGCACCATGAAGGCATGCTGAAGAGGCTCGAGCAAAAATGTGGTCAAGCGTCCTCCGAGGAACTATTTCCGGTTAATAAGTCCGGAGGGAGGCCCCCAAAGGCCAAAGAAAGATTTTCCGGGGTGAACACCTCCGATGTTTCACCGTAAGCCAAAACCGTTTTATTGATCAGAACCGTGAGATCGCAGAAGTCTCTGACATGACTGAGATCATGCGTTGAAATCAAAATGGTGCGTCCTTCCGTACGCAACTGAAAAAACAGTTCTGCCATCAACTTTTCCGTACGAACATCCACACCATTGAAGGGTTCGTCCAACAACAAAACCGATGCGCGCTGTGCAATAGCTCTTGCCAAAAATGTCCGTTTACGTTGACCTCCTGAGAGAGCAGCGATCGGACGATCCCTGAGATCAAGAAGCTCAACGCGCTCAAGAGCATCCCGAACCGCAACCCTGTCTGACTGGCGTGGAATCCGGAGCACATTCATGGCTCCATAGCGGCCCATCATCACCACATCCCAAACAGAGACGGGGAAATCGCAATCGATCCCTTCACTCTGAGGCACATAGGCAACAGCTTGATCGCGCTGAGCCCGGGCAACGCTGCGACCGTTGATTCTGATGTGTCCACGCGAAGGGCGTATGAAACCAGTCAAAGCCTTGAAAAGGGTCGACTTACCGGACCCATTCATCCCTACCAATCCACAGATGCATCCCGAAGGGAGATGAAGAGAAGCGTCATAGAGGGCAACTGTGCCGTTGTAGTCAACACAGATCTGATCGGCCTCGATCCGCATCAATTCACTTTGGGTCATGAGGACGTTTCGGCGGATGCAGCCAACCCCTGCCTAATAAGTTTCACATTGTGGCGTTGAAGGTCGAGCAGAGTTGGTGCAGGACCGTTGCGTTTTGATAAAGAGTCCACATAGAAGCTGCCACCGAAACGAGCTCCCGAGGCACGAGCCACTTCCCGTTGAGCTTTATCACTCACTGTGGTTTCACAAAACACCGCGGGGACCTGATCTTTCTTCACACGCTCGATTAATCGAGCCATACGTCTTGGAGTGATCTGGCTCTCAGCATTAACCGGCCACAAATAGGCCTCATCAAATCCATAGTCTTGAGCTAAATAAGAAAAGGCCCCTTCACAACTCACGAGAACACGCTGCTTCTGGGGAATGACAGCGAGGAGGTTGCGTAATTCAGCATCCAGGTTTTCCAACTGGAGCTTGTAGCTATCAGCATTGTTGCGATACAACTGAGCTCCCTCTGGATCGAGCTGAGAAAACGCATCCACAAGTCGATCCACATATCCCTGAGCTCTCAGGGGTGACATCCAGGCATGGGGATTGGGCTTACCGGCATAGGCATCACCCTCAATGAGCAACGGCTGCATTCCCTCGGTGAGAGTGACAGTGGGCACATCACCAGCGGATTGGACAAAGCGGCGAGCCCAAAGCTCCAAACCCAACCCATTTTCTACGATTAAGTCTGCACCTGAGGCTTGCTCTAAATCCCGAGGTGAAGGCTCATATCCATGAATTTCTGCACCCGGCTTGGTAATCGATCTAACTTGCAAACGATCACCAGCCACCTGACGTGCCATATCAGCGAGGATCGTGAATGTTGTCAGAACAACTGGACGATTATCAGCACTATTTCCTGATTTGTTAGACAATGTACCCTGACTTGAGCAGGCAAAAGCCATAGGCAAAACTAAAGTAGTTATAGCCACCTGACGCAAAATACATCCCCTCAATATCCCCGCCAAAAAGATGTTAATGATCCCCATATTAGCCATATTCATGATTGGATGAACTTGTGTTCACGAGGATGGTTTTGCTGCAGTTGTTCCGCGCCGGCGCCTGCAGCGCTCAGAGCAGTAACGCACTTCATCCCAAACATCTTTCCATTTACGACGCCATTGGAATGGGCGCCCACAGACGGCACAGATTTTTGTTGGGCGATCCAGTGATGGCGCCATCAGACAAAACACCCCAGGGAACAGCTGATCAGGCATCAATAACCAGCAGATTGCCACCATAAGGCCGATGACGCGTGATTGAGACTTGTCAAGCGATCAATGAAATCAGCAGTCCATATTCATTACATCTTAACTAGACGACAACACCCAATATTTTATTTTGCAAAAAGTGTTTTCAAAATCATCTTTGAGAAACGTTCATAGCTGCTGCATCACAACCCCAAGCGGCATCCAATTCATAGGACAAAAAGTGATTACCAACGAATTTCCAGGAGCCATCAAAATCTCAGCCGAAATCGAGGGCTGAGGGGCTGAGCTGAAGACCCATTCATCATGAGCAAAAATCAATCGCTTTCAGATTGATCGGTCCAACGTCGCTCAACTTGAACAAACAGGAACCAGGCCAACGACGCTCCTGCTCCCGCCGCCCATTCTGAGCGCAGCAACGAAACCAACGCCAAAGTGCTTGCCCCGATTCGCAAACCCCTTAGGCCAAAACGGGTGTATTGACGCAGGCGATGATCCATAAGTGAAAGATACAAGCAACGGAGTTCAAGCTTCAGCTGAACCGGGACCATCAAGCTGCTGCTGTCGCTTAGCCGGGGAGAACCGAACGAAAAACTGCACGCAGTCGCCGATTAAGACACGTAGCTTTACAGAACTACATGTCTACGTGTCATGGTTGAGCTTTACTTGGATGCCACCTTGCACAACCAAATCAGTGTTGAGCACTATCGCGAAGTTTTGCTGAACCACGGATTGGATGAACAGGATCAAAAACTGAGGAGCAATCTTTTGAAACGCGTTGAAGCCGGAACGATCCAGCTGTCATCCTGACGGACCTGGTCAGCACCTTCCCATGTTTCAAACAAATGATCCTCGCTTCTGGAAAGCGGTTGCTGGAATCATTTCATTGGTATTGAGCTGCTCACTCGCTTGGCTAATTCTTAAACTTTGAATCCCTCTATCCATTGCAGCTAGAAGATTCAGCATCAACAGAGTGCACCAACCACGTTTCTAAAAATTTATTATTCAAAAAAGTAGATAAATAATACTCATTATTATCAATCCCATTGTTAAAGCGGATAAAACTGAAAGGAGAATAAGACCACCTCCAGCAATCAAGGCCACTCGTTTAGCTGTTTCTGGGAATAACAAGTAAAAACTAAGTCCTGCCGCAAGTCCCCATAAAGGAGGAATCAGCACACAAACACCTGTCAAAACGATCAAACGCACACGTCTCTGACGTTGCTGTTCGATCACCCTCAACGCTTTGGTCTCCTCCTCTTCCAAAGCCAAACGCTCTTCATCGCTCAGCCAACGTCCAAATTGTTGTGCTTGCTTGAACTCACGTTCAAGTTTGTCCGTACTGGAAGAAGGATCCATATCCCCACGGTATCGCCGTTCTCAACGGGGACTGCGCTCCCATGCCCGTTCCAGTGACTCTCTCATCGCTTTGCTAGAGGGCTCAGCCAGCCCATTGTTTCGACGAAAGGCTGCTGTGATCCGCCAGAAACGTGTTGCGCAAGCAATCGCGACGACGAACCAAGCCAACAAGATCCAGGCAGAACCGTGCACGACAAAGTTGTGAATACCTCCATGATGGTGGCTGCGGAGAATTCGTCGATGAACGGCAAGCTTGTAGTTGGAGCTATTGGACTCTTGGTGGGCGCAGTCGCGATCTATGAATTCCTGTTGTTGAGAGGGTTAGCACCCTCCAGTTGAGCCTCACAGGCATAAGTTTCAATCGACGCTTTCCTTTGGCGGAATTCAGGATGATCCGCATCCTCCACCCGCCACCACCAACGTCCATCGGTGTAGCTGGGTGGTCCAGCATTGTTGGTGCGGGGCAGTTGCAGATTGAGGTCCCGCCAATGCAGAAGGATTCCATCGCCAGGAACCGTTCCATCAGCACTGTTCGGGATCGGTTCCAAAACAGCGCCGATCGCCTCCTGACCCAAATTGGTTCGCTCCGCAGTGAGCAGATCTCCTTCACACCAATAGCTAGTGGCTAGCGCAGGAGAGCATGGCGCAAGCCACAACAAAGCCACCAAGCAAAACGAGAGCAGAGAGCGCAAGGCAGGAGAAGCCGTTCACCCCACCCAAGCACCTCACACGACAGAGTGTTGTCAAGAAGGAGCGTTTTGATGACACCGACAAAAGATCAGGTGCTCGCTGCATCAGCTGGCTGGGTAGCGGTTGTGCTGAACGTGGTGCCCGGTCTTGGAGCTGGTTATTTGTATCAGCGACGTTGGAAGGCTTACTGGATCACCTCCCTACTCGCCACGACCTGGTTTGTGGTGGGAGCCGTTTTAGCTCAAAACTCCGCAGCTGAAGCTGAACCACAAAACCAACTCGTTGGGCTCATTGGCTTGATTGCTCTGGCCGCTGTGACCAGCGCGGAAGCAGGCTTGGCCGTAAAGGCAGTGCGTCAAAGCAGCTAATGGAGACCAGGCCGAATGCGGTTCTCCGCTTCTGGTTTCAAGATTGTCGCCCGCACCAATGGTTTCGCGAAAATGCGGACTTTGACGCCGTGGTGTTGGACCGCTTCGGCAAGCTCACATGTTCAGCATTGAACGGTGAACTGAGTCACTGGGAGAAGCACCCAACCAGCGCATTAGCGCTGGTTTTGATGATGGATCAATTCACCCGGCAGATCTGGAGACATGAACCCAAAGCGTTTACAGGCGATCCTTACGCCCTGAGACTGACCCGCCAAGCGATTGCAGAGGGATGGCTTGATGAAGAACCAGAACGGGTGCGTCGGCAGTTCTGGTTGATGCCAATGCTTCACAGCGAGGAGCTGGGGGTGATCCTGGATGCGATCTCGTTTATGGAGCGCTGGAGCGACCCCGCCACGGTTGCAGTCGCTGATCGCAACAAGACCTTGATCCAGCGATATGGACGTTATCCCCAACGCAATGCCGCACTGGGGAGAGCCTCCACAAAGGAAGAGTTGAAGTTTTTAAAGGATTGGCACTCCCGTGGCAAACACAAACGATCCCAATCTCATGCTTGTGATCAATGCTCCAGTCACGGGCCCATTCACTACCGAATAAAAATTGCAGGCCAACCCAACTGGCAATTTGCATGCCCCAGCTGCTGGAACAAGCTGCAACACCAGCCTGGTTATCAATACGGGGGAACGAGAAAAGAAAATCGTCGTGAACGAAAACGTCGATAAGCAACGAATCACGCATCGCTCAAAACAACAAACAGTGGGACGAACAGTGGGGATGAACACTGGGGACGAAAGAAGACGCTGAAGACATGAAGAGCGAGGCATCGTCAAATCGCATCTGCATGAACAAAACGTGGATCGGGCACGTGGGATAAGGGATAAGCGTGATGGAATTGAAAATCATGAGTCCAATGTTTCAGTGTTTGATCTGCAGGCAAACGATCGAACGTTCCACCCGTACCTATTGGAAACACAAGGGTCATCTGCTTTGCTCGACCTGCAAAGACAACATCGAGGCAGGCGTTGGTCAAAGTAGTCAGCAGACGCCGCCTAGCTCTTGAACCTGCTCCAGATTGTGGCTTTGGTTGCAGGAGTCACAGCTCTAGCGGCCGCGATTGGATTGAGCATCCTTCTTTTAGGCCTACAACGCGTGTTTGCCTCAGCTCCAACGCTCTGGGACAGCAACGATCGGGACGTCAAGGACACCAGTCTCAGCGTTGTAATCCCAGCCTTCAATGAAGAACAAAACATTGAGGGTTGCCTAACTCACGTCCTGATGTCTGAACGGCCTTGCTCTCGATGGGACGTCATCGTTGTCGATGATCAGTCCAGCGACAACACCGTCAAGATTGCGGAACAGGCGATCGTTACCGTCGCTAGAGCTGACCAACCTGGTGCAACTGTTCTCCAAGCTGGCCCTCGACCAAAGGGAGAGCGCTGGGTTGGAAAAAACTGGGGTTGCTCTCAAGCGATGGAGCAGGTCAACAGCGAGTGGGTGCTGTTCATCGACGCAGACGTAACCCTGGCACCCGATGCCATACGTCGCGCACTCCATCAGAGCATCAACGAGAACGCCGATTTATTCAGCCTGGCTCCACGCCTGACCTGTGGCTGTCTCGCCGAATGGATGGTCCAACCGATCATGGCGAGCTTGTTAGGGCTTGGGTTTCCGATCCTTGAAGCCAACGACCCTGCCTCAACGGTGGCCTTTGCCGCAGGACCCTTCATGTTGTTCCGCAGGGACAGCTACAACGCGATCGGCGGCCACAGGGCCCTTGCCGGGGAGGTTGTAGAAGATCTCGCCTTAGCGCGTCGGATTAAAGAGGGGGGATTTCGCTTGCGATACGTGCTTGGAATCGATGCAGTCGACCTACAGATGTACGCCAATCTCCAGGCTCTTTGGGAAGGCTGGAGCAAAAACTGGTTTCTCGGTCTTGATCGCAGCATCAGCAAATCCCTTGGAGCTGGCGGAGTGGTGCTGTTGATGTTCACGATGCCATGGCTGCTTTTGCCAGCCAGCCTGACGATGGCATGTCTGAGCAGCCAGGATCAGATCCTTTGGCTTAGTGATGCTGGTCTCGGATTGATCGCAATCCTGATGCAGCTGAACGTTCGCCTCTGGACCCGTGCTCGTTTTTCAGTGCCTTTACGCCATTGGTGGCTCATGGGGGTAGGCGGCATGATCATCGGTCTGATCGCACCCACATCCGTTTGGAAGAGCCTTACGGGAAGGGGCTGGACCTGGAAAGGCCGCTCCCTTGCTGAAGCACATGCGCGCTAGCAGTTAGAGCCATCATCCAGACAAAATGAGTGCATCTGTAGAAACCCCATGTACCGACTTGGTGCGCTCCTAGCTTTGTGCTTGGCATTGCTGCTGCCTTCAGCCGTACAAGCGAGCACGATTGAAGTCACGATGAACAGCATCAACGCCGAGGGAATCGGTGAATCCATTGGCACGATCAGTGCCCGAGACACAGACCAAGGGTTGGTGATTATTCCTGAACTCAGCGGCCTGAGCGAGGGCGAGCATGGGTTTCACTTGCATGCTGGAGCTCAGTGTGATCCACAAACCAACTCTGAAGGGGCCTCCATTGCCGGTCTGGCAGCACTCGGACATTGGGATCCTGACCAAACAGACACCCATCTCGGACCTTTCGGCAATGGCCATCGCGGTGACCTCAGCCGATTAGTGGTGGACCGAGATGGAAATACCACCACAAGCGTTGTGGCACCAAGGCTCAAGGCCTCTGACCTGCGTGGCCTTGCCCTTGTGGTTCATGCAGGGGGTGACACTTACACCGACACGCCTCCCCTAGGGGGAGGCGGTGCTCGTATTGCCTGCGGTGTCGGGTCTTGAAGGCAAAACGCTTGCTCCTCATCCATCCCATTGGCGTTGGCTTATCCAGTCGGTTTTGGGATCGTTTTATCACCTGTTGGCGAGCCTCAGACAACACGACAGCCCTGCTCGTTCCAGACCTACTCGGATGCGGTGGGAGCGAGCATCCAAATCAACGGCTTGCCCCTGAGGATTGGGCAGCACACCTCATCGATCTACTGAAAGAACATAACAACGCCCCAGCGGTTCTTGTCTCGCAAGGCGCCTCTCTTCCAATCGCTTTAGCTGTGCTCGAGACCGCACCGGAACTCGTCTCAGGCTTGGTCGCAATCAGCCCACCAAGTTGGCGCATTCTTGAGGAACCTTTTCCAAAAATGCAATCTCAACTGCTTTGGAGATTGCTGTTTCAAGGACCCATCGGTTCTTTGTTTTACCGCTATGCACGCCGCCGTGCATTTTTAAAATCATTTTCAATCAATAATTTATTTGCCAACCACAAAGATGTTGACTCCGAATGGCTCGACACGTTGGGACAAGAAGCAGCCAATATGACAACACGCTGGGCAACATTTTCTTTTTTAGCTGGTTTTTGGAGACGCAACTGGACCAAGCAATGGCAAGACATCAAACAACCGATTTGGCTGTTGTTTGGGCTCAAGGCAACCGGTATCGGCCGTTCCAAGAATTGGGATGATGCTCAAGAACGTATCCACGCCTATGCGCAGCAGCTGCCGAATGCTGTAAGCGCAAGTATTGATGGGCGCAACGTTCTTCCCTATGAATCAACCGATGCGTGCGTGACCCAACTCCAAAGCTGGTTGCTACATCAAGAAACTGCGTCAAGCCGTTTCAAACCACAGTTCGATCCAGCTTCTCATCTCTAATCATTCGTCTGAAACCCGTTCTTCAACTGAACCACTCCACGTCCAGGTCCAGGTCGAAGGCTCAAGCATGTGGCTTAGCCAACGGGTGACGTGCATGGGCTGAAACATCACGCATGGCCCCAGTTGGATTCAATGAGCGGGCCAGTGCCAACAATCCAGCAGCAAGAACCGTTTCACCTTCAAGCTGCATCATTCGGTGGAGACTGATGACCTCGCTGTAGTCAGCAGCAGCCGTTCCATTGATCAAACCGCGAGCGGTGCATCGGGCCACAGCCAATTGAAGAGAGATCGTCATGTCCCAAAGCTGACTCAAAGCAAGGGCAAAACCAAGGAAACTTCCAGTTTCCAGCTGATTCAGAAACGCGAATCAGCAAGAAACCCGTTAACGTTTCGTAACAAAAGGGTTTTATGTCATGCTTTCTGCTCTTTTCCCCTTGGTCTATGGATCCGTTTTTGTCTTTCTGTTAGTTCAGGCTTTCCGGATGATGCGCTTGAGCTCTGGGCCAGCCAAGTCAACACGTCGCACAGACCGCACAGGCTTGCTGACCACCCATCCTGAACTTCTTGACGCCAATGGCTCCATCACAGGTGAAGACCTTCTGGTTGTCCGTTTCCCAAGCCAGGATCAACCGGAAGCTTCGATCACAGATTGAAGAGCGCCGGGTTGCATTCAGAATGAAGAACCACCTGTAGAGCCCATGACCCTCAATCAATTTTTAATCTTCTTGGTTGTGGGAATTGCGCTTGCACTCGTAACAAGCGCAACTTGGATTTGGTGGATACTCGCAATCTGCACAACTCTAGTCGTAATCAAATTGTTAAAAAAATAATCCATAGCCTATAATGCAAACACAACTTACAGCGATTAACTGGGCAAAAGTAATCACGATTGCAGTCATCATTGGTTTATCTCTTTTTTTTGGCATTAATGGGCAGAGGCAAATCCTCTACGCATGCATGCACATCAGCTATTGCTTATGGTGGCTCCTAGAACAAAAGATATATCCAGAACGCCGCAAGCAAATTTTCACAGAAAAGGTTGATGGAGCCGGTTTCATAGGTGCAATCATCATCGTGGGCATCTTTTATTCATTACCAGCATTTTTGGCTTTTACAAATCCAACAAAATTATCAATCGCAGCCACAGCAACAGCTATTCCACTTTTTTACTTTGGTAGCTTAATCAATACTGCCGCCGACATACAAAAAACAACAGAAAAAACAAGCGGTGTGGGCTTAGTGCGCTCCGGGATCTGGAGTGGGGTAAGGCATGTCAATTACACAGGTGATTTAATGCGCTACCTCAGCTTTAGCGTGGTAGCAGGTTCATTGTGGGCATTTTTAGTGCCACTTTCCATCTTATTTTTATACATTCAACGCATTCGAGACAAAGAATCTTCAATGAAATTTAAATATCAAGACTTTTCAGATTACAAATCAAAAAGTTTTTATCTAATTCCCGGGATCTGGTGAGAATGAGAGAATGCTCAAATCTATTCTCAATATTCTTTGGGTCGTCCTTGGAGGCCTGCCGATGGCCTTGGGCTGGTGGCTGGTGGGACTGATCTCAGCCGTCAGCATCGTGGGATTGCCATGGAGCCGATCATGTTTTGTGATTGGTACATTTGCTCTGTGGCCCTTTGGTTTTGAGGCCATAAACCGACGCGACCTCAGCAGACGTGTTGATCTAGGCACCGGCCCGTTAGGACTGATCGGAAACATAATTTGGTTTTTAGTGGCTGGATGGTGGCTTGCAATTGGCCATCTCACCTCGGCACTCGCCTGTTTCGTGACCGTTATTGGGATTCCTTTCGGAATTCAGCACATCAAACTCGCTCTCATTGCCATCGCTCCGATTGGAATGACGATCGTTCCAGCGCATCGCACTGACGAATAGCAAGCAGCTAACCAAGAGGAACTGAAACAATGGATCCAGAAGTACGCCAATTGGTGATCGGTCAACTTCTCGTGATCGTGATCCCGGTTGGGACCCTGTTTGCAATCTGGATCAGCATGCTGCGATGGACAGCAAAGCGATAAGGGAAGAGATAAGACAGCTTGCAACTGATGTGGTCCATCAAGACATCCGTTGCCAAACTGCAAACAACGAGCATGCCAATAATCAGAATCGCAATGAACATTCCTAGTGAATTTCAAGCCTTCTCCAACGTCCACGCCATCAGGGATGGCAGCGCTTTCATTAATGTGCTCGGCTGGATGTGGAGCGAGGACAAAGGCATTCAATATCTGGCCTGGGACGGGAGCATCTATTCAGCGAGTTCCATTGACGGAATCAGCCCACAGGCTTCACACCAGATGTATCGAACAGCTAACTCCCTGGAAAAACTTGCGGACCAGTAGGCAGAAGCGCATCAACAAGAAGAAATGCCTGTCAGCTAGATCCCAAAAGGGTTGCAAGGCAAAGGGAAGGGAGCTGTAGGGACTCCGTTGAAAAGCGACAGCTATGCAGCGGTTGATTGGGCACAGAAACCAGGTTTGCAAATTGAAGGCAAGACGTGCCAGAACAAAGGAACGAAAGCCTTTGGCAGATGACCAGCACAGCTCAACGCACGATTCAAGCCACAACAGGCGAAGACATGCTGATTGATGCCTTACGAGGAATCAAAACAAAGCAAGAGCTCATGCTCTTGCAAAGTCGGCTGACCTCGAACCCAGCCAACCCCCCCTTGTTCAATTGGGTTTGCAACTTATTGGTCGAACGCAGGATTTCACGAGGTCTAGCAGCGAGGGTTCTATCCCAATTGCACGAGGATGGGTAGGAAAGCTGAGACCAGAAGCAGGTGGATCCAAAGACTTCTATGTTCCTCCTGCTCGCTGTGAGCACACAACCCTCAAAATCAAATAAATATATAGAATTAACTTGAACGGGGCAGCCCATTCAACAATGCTTGAACTCAACCCAGAAGAACATTTCAGCAGCAAACAAGGTTGAGAAAAATTCGGCTCATCCCTGGGATGCTGAAGACATAAAAGAAAGATTTTTACTAGAAAAAAACGAAGGCTCAGATAGCCTCATATTTTATTGAAAGAGTATTGAAAAAATCAACAATGATTTACTCAAGCAGCCAGACAATCAAAAACCACAACGTATCGAGACCCATCAAACGAACCAAGTCAAACACTTAAAGGTCTGATGCTTGGTTACGACTAAGGAAGTTGATGATGCCAATCCCTGTCGTGCCAAACAATCAAATCAGGCGTTATCCCATTTAATTTTGCCATCAAGGAGTTCCATGAGTTCCTCAAGCTTTTGATTGGTAACACGAACATCTGCTGCATCAGGCATGGTGCCCTCCTCAATGAGCACGTTGTAGTGCTCACGACACATATTGCGCAGTTCCTGTAGGCGCTTCTTCGTAATGGTGCGCTTCTCTTCTGCTGTTGCCATGATTGAATCCTTGACCTAAGCCCAGTCTGCCTTACCGACTGCAGCAGTTGACCAGTCTGAGCCAGTTAGGTCATCAACCTAAAACGGAGACGCATCTCTGCAAAGAGCGTTCAGGTTCATCAAGAAACCCACGAAAGATCAATGGAAAGACTGAAGAAACAAAACTGAAAAGAATGCGTCAAAAGAGACAACCGCTCAGAGAAAACATCAGTCAATCCACAAAGCCAATAAAGAGTTACTTAAAATGAACGCTTAACAAGCAAATGTATACAACAACAAGGTCATCTAAGCGTATTAATCTTAAAAATCAAGCAATTTCGCTAACAATTTCAATGAAACATAGAAAGAACATGCGCAGGGCTTCATCAAGCCGCGCATAAAACAACTGAGTATCGTCTGTCATTGGCCATGACGAGTTGCCCACTTGGCGTGGCGACTGCGACTCTCAATGTCCCAACGACGCCATTCCGTGGAAGAGGCAGGCGTAGCCGATGACATCAAGGCTGGATCTGTCCAATAGTCAGGTGAATCGAGAGTGGATTGATGAATGGGGCAGCAGGGTCCATGGTTCACGGCGGAAAACTACATATTTTCTTCATCATGCTCCCCCGAGCTGCCGATGCGCAATGCCCAGGCGATACAGGGTCACACAGCACTCAACAACCCCCACCACCAGAAACCGACGAGCAAGGAGAGAACGCATGAGCTAACAACGAATTACAGAATTTCTGAAGGGCAAAACAAAGGATGAGCCTGTTCTGATTTCAAGATTCAACGTAAGCTCAAATACCTAATCAAATGGTCGATGCCAGCCCCTCTTCAAAAATACGAATTGTCATCAATGAAGTGGGCTTCGAATGGAGAACTCTCCACCCATGACATCCATAAGCTGCTCAACAAAATGAGTCAGGCACAAGCCTTTGATCGCCAAACCAGGTGCCTGGAGCCAATAGAAAGTCCAAAATAATTAGATCACCAGTGTTCAGAAAGCCGTTCAAACTCTTGGCATAAGCGCATGGAGATCAAATCGAAATTAAATAAAAAATACAGAAACACGTTGGAACAATTAAAAATGCCTTTGTGATCCCAAGGTTAATCAGTAGATTCCACACTTTTATCCCATTAGAGGCCAGCATATCTATAACGCTTAGATCTTGATGTACACGATTGAACACCTGTCCGATGAAAACTGGACACCTGAAGTAACCAGAAAGACAGAGTTCAAAGCATTTGTAGATGCTCGGACAAAATGTATGGCTACGGGAAAGATTTACAGAGTTGTAGACGACAAGCAGAATGTAAGATACACAATCACACTCGATACGTGCAAAAAACAACTTTTTTCAAGTCATTAACAGGTATCTACTCATTGCTGTAAGGCCGGCATAGCCTCTTGAAGCTCACTAGAAGGGTCAGAATCGCTCACTCCACTGGTCAACTGGATCGCCAAAACGGACAATCCAAGAAAAGCCACAATAATAAGTATACGTAAAATCTTTGTTGGAGTCATAAAGAGCAAAAAATTGAATCAATGATAGAACAATTTTAAAACGATAAGACAGCACGTAACCAATCCAATAAGCCAAATTGGGTAAGCACAAAAAAACCGCTCGAAACAAGAGCGGTCATCCGCCAAGTAATCCCCATCACCCGGCCTTTTGCATCACATTGAGATGTGATGAGCAAATAATAGTGACGACTCTTACCAACAGAGCGTGGGTATCGATTTACTCAAGATTATGACTACGTTGTGTGAAGCTATAGAAGGGAACAATAATCAAGGAGCATGGCGTTCGCACCAACGAATAACAAGTTGGTGGCGAATGCAGCACGAAATAAACTCACTAGCGAAATCCAAGACAATGCAACAACAAATCAGCTCGCCCAGGAGCACATAATGTAAACATAGCTCATAAAGTTAATCAGTTGGAAGCTTACGCAAACAGGACAAACAATCAAATAGATACAATTGAGTATTCTATTCTCTCATCTGAGCAGCATAAATCGCCATAAAAGCGCTCTAGCTCATCATAAGCGCTATCGTAACAACTGAACTGTAGCTTAGTGATCGCATCTTCCTGAAGATCATCACGAACAATGCGGTACAAAGGAACACTTACGTTCAACTTTTTGAAATCAGGTTCTAAAGCTTCAAATGATTCGTTTTCCATATAAGCACACAATGAAAAAATCATTATAGGTCAGCAATAGAGAATGGACAGGATTGCAAACAAAATAGTCAAACTAAAAGCAATTAGTACGTTCGTCAAAGAATACGATCCACTATGACTAATAGAATAGAACCATGAGCAGAGCGAAGCAATATTCTTAGTACATATCAAAACCAGTAAAAAGTAAATTTATGGACCACCATTTCTTGCTAAAAACAAATGTAGCTCATATCCATCAAGATATGATGATGCCCTTTCCGGAATAGAAAGCAACCCGATAACGGATGGCTTCTGCGTCAGGCTTTGGTGTCTCATAGCTCCAAGCCACATTGGTAATAATCTGATCATCAGCAATCAAGTCCCAGTAGCGCGCCTTACCCTTCCAACCACACACCGTTGTGTGTCGAGAATCGCGAAAATATTGGTCGTAGATTGCTTCACGAGGGAAATAGGGATTTCCATCCACATAGACAATATCGTTGCTTTCAGCAAGAATGGTGTCGTCAAAAACTGCTTTCATGGAGAATAGTCTTTTGACCATATTAAGTAGCGATGCGCTGAAGTGTGAACATTGCCGTCATGCATCGAGTAAATCGAAGAGAAAGTAGGTAACGACTAACCAATAGAATGAAGTGGAGACAGCAAATGCTATTGAAAGTGAATCAGTCTCTATTAATGTCAAATCTGATAAAAATGTTTTATTCATAAAAGGCATCTAAAGGACAAAGCAAAAGCCACAAAAGGATGGACTAAAACGAAACAAAAACTAGATAGTCAAACCTATCAGTTCTCGCCACAAAAAATTTATTATAGAGAATAGAAAAATCATCGATTCAACCCAAACAATAAAAGTAAAGCTGGTAGGCATGTCATCAAGATCAAAAGATGAAGCATTGCTCCAAGTCTTTATTCTCTGCAAGAATCTATTTCGATCTGAAAAGGAATAGGTGCAAAACGGGCACAATGCCCCGATGCTGACCTAGACCATGGATAACTGAGTCAATCCAGTGGCCTTTCTCAGCAGAATCTGCGCAACATCTAAGGGTTCAACAATCGATGCCGTTGGAAATGGGAAATATCGAGTTTGTGACAAGCAATTCACATGCTCAGAGGTTGATGGGTTATGGAAAGCTTATGAAATTCTAAGAACTCAGGAGCAACGCGTGAGCTGATAGATGTGTGGCCATCTATGCATTTGAATAGACGGCCACATAAACCAAGCGATTAAGGCAGCAACAATCACAAGAGCAACAAAAGACAACGACTTTCCACCCAGCTTTAGGGTCGTGGAAACAGTCTAAAAAGCTTTTTAGGTTAAAAGCGGAGTCTGAAGAGAGCGCTTCCAAACTCCATACTTTGTAAACCCATGAAAGAACCATTCAGTTCATTGTTGCTTTCAAATAACAATAAAAATCCAATAAAAAAGTAGTCACCATAGATTAGTAACATGCATCACCTTGCTTGAGCTTATAAGCAGCTTCAGGATATGCATTCTTCCAAATAACACAATTCTTCTCTTCTTGAGACAAACTTGTAAATTTATTAGAGGGAGAGGTAGAAGCAGTTTGTTTCTCTTTTTTTCGTAATTGTTTAACGTTCTCTACTTGAGGATTGGGAACATTTGGAATTTCAATATCAGGAGATTTCTCACTCAAATAAGGTCTAGAGTCATTGTCACTAATTTCCTTAGGTGAATCCAGCTGGATTTTACTGTTCAATGTGTTTCCAATCAAAAGTGAGCCAATAAAGAAGCCAATCAAAGAGAAACCAATTCCAACTACTAATTCTAGCTTCTTCAATTGACGTAATTTTTTCATCAAATTTCACCCATTACGTTATCAATATAGTAAAGATGGATTAGTTTTCAACCAAAACAATAGTCAAAAATTAATGCCGACTCGCAAAAATAAGCGAAACCACTTAGAGATGGATGAAATCGCGTCGCGTGAAGAGTCAAAGTCAAGTTAGCTATCAAAACACGAATAAATACACTCAATATTAGATGTGATTAAAAATTCATGACTTTATTCGCAAACAATAAAAATGTCATCAGACCCGATCAAAAATAAGTGAAAAATGCACAACTTATAAGAGAAAGGAATAGTTCAAAGGCTGTGTTAAAAATGAATCAGAAATTGGTATGAGGCTTTGCAATAAGTGAGCGACTCAGCCTTGCGCTCCTCAAAATCGAGCTAACACTAAATTTTCCAAAAGCAGAGGCATTTGAGTCGCCACACTCAACACTGATCAGCTGTGACGACCGAGTGGTTCAATCCAGTCCACGAGAACCTCCCGATGATGCAGCCAGCGCTTCGAGACACGGCACCCGAGATTGACTTGACCTTCATCCATAAGACGACCCAAACGAATGGCAGCTGCTTCTTCAGGCCGAGTAAATGTCTGCAGATGATCAGTAAGCCAAGTGACCTCATCTTCCGTAATCACACCAGTGGAAAGGGTTTCGAGCACGAGTTCGCCAACAGTCATGAGCTTTGTAACGATTTCGTTACAACTTGGCGCCTCTATTGGCCAACCGTGGCCCGCAGTCTCCGTAAAGAGTTTTTAAAGTAGCGAGATCAAAAGGCATTTTCATGCAAGCAACTCTTGCTCAGCAGTTCGAAACCGAGTCAATTAAGCGACAAATTGACGCCACGACTGACGTTGTGGCTCTTCAAGAGCTAGCGAGGCATCTCGCAGATCTCTATCTCAAGCAACGTGTTGCCACTGCTTGGGTGATTGCTAACAAATGATCCTTCATTTTCCTTGCCTGAAAGAAAGGCTCTAATCCATTCCACGATTAATTCAATTTTGAGCTGATTTTTAAACCTACATATCAAAACGAGTCTTCGATTTCATCATATCCAAGTGGTCCCATTAAATATTTAAAACAAGATTCTCAAAAGCTATAAGTATCGCAATCCTTATCGGTTCAGAACGTATATACTATAAAAATTTAATTTCAAACATCCAGCTCGATTAAGCCATTACACAATACCTGCAACCTTGAAAGCATTCTTAATTAATCATCTATTTTTTATTCAGCCTTGTTTGATACTATGATGATTTGTTAGTCTCATTGTGATGCCAGATCACATGTAAACCCTTCGCTTGAACGAGCGGCCTCCGATAAAAAGGCTCAAAGATGGTGAGGTGCTTAGCCCTCGAGTGGCTTCCACTGGTGGAAAACCACCACTGGCTCTATGAAACTCCCTTTGATCAACAGAATGTGACCACTGCTTCTCTACTCACACTGAGGAGATCATCCCGTTGCCAATTTCAAAGTTGAAACACGGTACCCAGCACACTTGCTGGATGCTCAAACTTTTCTGCAGTTCGACGCTCGAGTTGGGCAATCATCACGAGATGAGCCGTAGTGCGAATCGCTGAAAGCAGCGCTAAGCCAATACAAAGCGGACAGTGCGTCAAAGTCATGAACCCAATCTTGGAGCCAGTTCATGCCTCTGGCCCCATTCGTTGCTATTTCTTGACTTAATGGGCGATTCGGCTGGTCATGATCAGAAGCGACAACCCACTTCATGGATTAAGTCGATGCTGTTGGGCCATCGTCGAATGTGCTCGTAAAACTCCATAGCAAGGATGCGGGCCTCCCAAGCGTCTGATGCATAGAAACAAGCCTCCTGCTTGCTGCCATCAGACATCTTGTAGCGAATCGTGAAATGCTTGTAGTGACTGAAATAAGCCATCGGTTAAGCCACCAATTCGTGATCAGTTTGGATCGCAGTCGATCCAGAGCGGTTCATGATGCAAACCATCTCATCCAAAGGGTTGAGGACTCTCGCAGATTGTCCTTCCTGCTGGCTGAGGGCATGAGCAGCCCAAAAGGCCACGATTTCAGTTGTTCTGGCTCCATGATCCGTCCAGCCGGAAGAGCTCAGTTCTTGAATTCTGTACATCAATGACGTTTCGTATGTACTCAACTTATGCACCCAACCTGCAAAACATGGTGCAAACCACGCACATACATCAGAAGTCTTCGGGATCACGGATGATTCATGTGGTGATAAAGACAAATAACGGCGATTTTTCAAGCTTTCAGCACATTCAAGGGAATAACAGACGACGTACAGAACTCCTCCAGCATGGATACAACAGACCAATAAAAAGGCCGTAACCCCCCGGCCACTGCCCACGAGACGCATTCATTGGACTTGATCTAAGCCCTTCCCATCGGGCTC
Organism: Synechococcus sp. SYN20; assembly: GCF_014279555.1. Classification (NCBI taxonomy): domain Bacteria; kingdom Bacillati; phylum Cyanobacteriota; class Cyanophyceae; order Synechococcales; family Synechococcaceae; genus Synechococcus; species Synechococcus sp. SYN20. The sequence continues at coordinate 1,748,264 of NZ_CP047959.1, forward strand.
TTTCGTTATGGCGCATGCCATCTCTCAGAAACATCAGTGTTTGTACTCAGCAGCTTCACTCAATAACGGTGTGGGTATTCACCAGGATGATCGATACGAACAACCCGCATCCCTGTCAGTGACTTGCCAGATAGCAACAGGAGCTCACTTCCTGAAACGGCGTAACCAAGCTCCTGAGCGATCATCGCAACCTCAGCTGCTGTCATTGCTGACTGGACGCGGCTTTGCAACCGAGCATCGCGTTGCAAGTGTTCCAAAAATGAATGGAGAGCGCTCAAAACAGATAGCCCATGCCCCTTGTCTCCGTTAGTGAATCACGAAAGGAAACCACAATGAGACCCCATGCAAACGAAACCCAAGAACAGAAATGAGCTGCTGAATCGATCGTGACATGACGTCCAAGCCTCGATGGAGTACGAATCAAGCCATGACACAACACCAATCTCCAGCAATCGCTGGCCGAGAAACCGATCTGCATTCCCTTTTGCAAAATCGCGAGCCTGTCTGGATCCAGCACACAAATCTGCGGCTTGAGGGGATCCGCTCAGCGTTCGCCTGTGCGCTGCACATGCATCAGCCAACAATCCCGGCAGGCAGAAGCGGAGAACTGGTTTCCCATCTGCAATACATGGTTGAGAACCAGGGAGAGGGCGACAACCACAACGCGGAACCCTTCGCCCAGTGCTACCGACGCATGGCTGATCTCATACCGCAGCTGATCAGCGAAGGATGCAATCCCCGGATCATGCTCGATTATTCCGGCAACCTCCTCTGGGGAGTTCACCAGATGGGGCGTAAAGACATCACAGACGCGCTGCGCTATCTCGCCTGTGATCCAGACATGCAACGCCATGTGGAATGGCTAGGTACGTTCTGGAGCCATGCGGTGGCTCCATCCACACCAATTCCCGATCTCAAGCTTCAGATCAGTGCTTGGCAGCACCAGTTCGTTGATCTTTTCGGCGAGGACGCGCTCAAACGGGTGAAAGGGTTTTCACCCCCCGAAATGCATCTTCCAAACCACCCAGATACTCTTCATGCCTTCATCCAGGCTCTTCTTGATTGCGGTTACAGCTGGTTGATGGTTCAAGAACACAGCGTAGAAAACCCGGATGGCTCACCTCTTAGCCATGCACAGAGGTACCTCCCCAATCAACTGGTCGCAAGGAGCTCAACAGGAGACACCGCAAGGATCACTGTATTAATCAAGACACAAGGTTCTGACACCAAACTGGTGGGCCAAATGCAGCCCTATTACGAGGCGCTCACCCTTGAACAACAACCGCTTGGAAGCAGGCACATTCCATCAGTGGTGACGCAAATCGCTGATGGCGAAAACGGGGGGGTGATGATGAATGAATTCCCGGAAGCGTTTCTTCAAGCGCACCGCAAAGCGCGCCAGCAGAACCCAGTGGGAGAGGGGCACACCCAAACGGTGGCAATCAACGGAAGCGAATGGCTTGAGCTTCTCGAACAGGCAGGAGTAACGGCGACCGATTTCCCCGAAGTGCAGGCGGTGCAGCAGCACCGGCTATGGCAACAGGTAGGAAACGATTCGAATCGTGAGACTGTCAACGCCGCAATCGAAGAACTCAAAGCCAATAACAATGGCTTCTCAATGGAGGGGGCCTCTTGGACCAACAACCTCAGTTGGGTTGAAGGGTACGACAACGTTTTGGAGCCGATGAACCAACTCAGCGCAGCCTTTCATCAACGTTTCGACCAGCAGACAGAAGAAAATCCATCGTTCACGAAGGATGAGAGATATCAAAAAGCACTTCTGCACCTGCTTTTACTGGAAACAAGCTGCTTTCGCTATTGGGGCCAAGGCACGTGGACTGAGTACGCCCGCAACATTCACAGCCGAGGGAAGGCTTTGCTGAACTAACGCACGTAACGAGTTAATCGCCAATAGAAAGCCCTGCAACACAGATGTTGCAGGGCTTTCTTGCCCCTTGGAACAGCCCATGCATAGGGACTACAAAATCAAGGCCAAAAAATGCTCGATCGGCTGATGCTGATCAAGCATTCCTTTTCTGCTTAACCGGCAGCACGCGAGCGACGACGCACCACGCGACGGCCATCCGGTGTTTGCTCCACCTCCGACTCGCTGTCAGCACTGGTTGTGACATCTTTGCCCTCAGGTTCGTTTTCGGGCGGTTCTTGCTCTGCAATAAGCCCAACAACAACTGCAGCCTGAATTTGATCAGACAGATCGCCAATCACCATCAGTGCCTTGAGGGTGAGCTCCAAACGAGATTCACGAGGCAAGCCAGGGCGGAGCTTCTTGACAGACCCCCACAGTTCCTGTCCGACCTCTTTGAGTAGCTCCTTGTCCGCCATCTAAATTATTGTCAATCACATCAACTTACCGAACGAACGGTTGGAGGGGTTGCTGAAAACGCTGGTTTACGACGGTGGCTGTCCTTTTTGCGAAGCATTTGCCCTGCGCAGCGAACTAAAAGGTGGCATTCCAGATCTACTGATCCGAGACGGAAGGCTCGACCATGAACTTCGCAATGACTTGCGTCGACGGGGATTCAATTTGAGTCAAGGGGCCGTGTTGATCGACGGGGATCAGATCTGGCATGGAAGCAAAGCTATCTCTGTTCTCTGTAGTCAACTCAAACCAAGCGATCCTTTGTTGGCTTTACTGAACGGACTCTTTGGTAATAGCAAACGAGCCAGTTTTCTATACCCGGGGTTGCTCGCAGCCCGTCAATTAGCGCTCACACTAAAAGGACTACCTGTAGACCCAGATCGTGCTTGAGCAGCTTGACAGCGCTGCTCCTCAAGATCCATTTGATATGAGAACTCGCGAATCTCTGCCTGCATCTCCAAGAGCATGACCACGAGTGATTGAGCAAGTTCCCTGCTGAAACTATTCTGCATGGCTGAAGCTCGATACAGGTCAAGACTCTTCTAAGTGACTTGAACGACCGTTCGTGGACAAGGTGAGCTTGCTGTTACACAGCTCAATGCTTTTTAATTCAATGGCGATGTAGCTCCAGTAAAAAAGGGCGCGGACATCGCACGAAAAGATGAAATAAAAACACCCGCTAACCTCAACAACTGCTCAAGCCGACTCTCTCTTCACACCGAATTCGAGTAATACAATTCAAAAACTGGCAAGATCAACCATTGTCTTTTGAAGACAATCTCAAGCCAGGCTCAAATTTTGTCTTGATTCCTACAACAACAGACCATGCTGCGAAGGAGTTTGCTTCGGAAGCTGAAACCGTTCTGGCGAGCGTTGTGGCACAACCCGATAGCGAACACGCACTTGAGTTTTGGATGCACAATGCGTGAGCACACCCAGGAGCAACACTACGAAAACACCCCTCACCACACGACGATTCACCCACTCACCTCATATTTCAGGGTTAAAGATCAAACAAAACCACCAATGGTGACTTGAAGCAGGTTATTCAAACAAACCTGGTACTCGACATTTTAAAGGTTTTTCAGCAAGAAAAAAGCGAACATATTGCTCGAGGCCGTTCTTCATCGAAAATAAAGAGCATCGCTGTGTGCACATGACAGATTTCAAGAAAACATACAATAAATACAATTTCTACATCCTGCGATAAGTTATACCTTCAACGCAAGACCTCAAGAAAGACCCAAGGCTTCAACAATTTGAATCAATAAAATGAAATTCACAAAAGATTTGCAACATTCATTTTATTGATGTTTTAGCCAATAGACCAGCTAAGTGACTATTTGCGTGATCCAACGATTACGGAAGGCATCCCACCATTGGTGCCAGGCAAACCAGGAACAACTTGAGTCATACCGTCCCACTTATCAAGGAATAATTTGTACAACACACGATCATCAAGACTTTTGTTCAAAGTGTCGTAGCGCAAAGCCTCTTGCTCAGCAATAAGAACCTCGGTTTGAGCCCTGAGAAGTTGTTGCTCAGCAATCTGTTTCTGCTCAATCGCTGCACGATATTCTTCGGCTATTTCTAGTCCAGTGAGATCAAGGCCTAACACCTTGACGTAGTCAAATTGATCAAGCTCATCAGCAACCGTTTCTGCTACAAGAGTCGAAATATCATTCCACTCAGATGCGATTGTGACCAATTCATATTGAGAAAACACAGATTTGAGTGCTTTCAGCAAGGAAGGCTGAATAATTCGAGGATAAATATCACGATCACTGCTCGCAATCGTGCTGTAAGCACGACCAGCTTGATCGGCACGCAACGCATATTTGATTGTGGCCGTGGCCTCAATCACCTGCAAATCCTTTGTCAGAGTTGCAAAATTTTCAGGGCGAACCTGGGTGCGAACACTGAAAGGCCAAACCTGCTGCACCAGGGGAAGCTTGGTGTTCAAACCAGGCTGGCGTGACGAGCCACTGACCTTGCCAAGTGTTGTCACAACAGCAACTTCACCAGCTGGCACCACAAATAAAGCCTGAGAAAGCAACAACAAAGCAGCTAAGACGAGACCAAGGATCGCGACCAGTCCTCCTTCAGGCCCTCCTGGGGTCACCGAACGCATCTGAGATGGGGTCTGCATAGGAAATGTTGTCCGCTAGAACTTTTCTGACCCTTCTCTAGCGAAAATGTGCGGTCATGAGGCGATGATCGTGCTCAAAATGCCACAGTGACATTGGAATCGACTGGAGAACGATGTCCCAGCGATTCACCGTTTTTTTCAAACTCACGGGTGAGAGTGTCGGCTCCATCACAGTGTTTGCCTCAGACCATGCAGCAGCTTGGGCTGCAGCTCTTGATGAATTCGGATCTCGAACCATCTCCGTCGTTCGAACCGCTGACGACGACAGTGCCCTATGAGCGCCGATTAAGCGACGCTTTCCATTGGTCCCATAACTTTTGCTGCCAGGGAGTGACATCCGTTGGAATCCGTTCGGCAGATGTTCTCTGCACTTGATCCAGTTGCTCGAGTTCACTGCGCAATTGACGCAGGATCGGGATCAGGGCTAGCGCGGCAAGCAACCCAGCGATCAACATGATCGGCAACAAGATGGGCAGCAACGCCACCATCACCACCAATCCCAAGCCAATCACAAGACCAGAAATAAGTTGTTGCTGCCAACGAGGTCGCGTGCGACCTGGAAGCTGTTTCATGACATCGCTGTCAGCCTGTGCGCACTCTTCCATATCAAGGCTGGATGACCAAGCCACAACGCACCGTCTTGATCACAGGGGCATCCAGCGGGATTGGTAAAGCAACCGCTCAACTCCTCCTCCTTCATGGGTGGAAGGTCATCGCGGCAGCACGGAGAGCTGATGCGATGACTGATCTTTGCGCCTCAGGTGCCAAAGTCTTTCCCCTCGACATCACGGACATCCAATCAAGGCAATCCCTTGTCACGCATGTCCATGAACAATTTGGAGTTCTTGATGCCCTTGTGAACAATGCAGGGTTTGGAGAGGTAGGGCCGATCGAAACCATGCCAATACAAACAGCTCAGAGTCTTTTTGAGGTAAACGTCTTCGGGCTCATCGGTCTCACCCAAATGCTTTTGCCGGAGATGAGGAAGCATGGCAAAGGGCGAATCATCAATGTGTCATCGATTGCCGGACGATTTGTGACCCCTGGGTCCGGCTGGTATGCAGCAAGCAAGTATGCGCTTGAGGCCCTTAGCGACGCCTTGCGTCTTGAGCTTCATCAATTCGGAATCCAAGTCGTCATTGTCGAACCAGGCTTAATTGCCACCGGCTTCGAAAATGTCGCTAAGGCATCCATGATTGAAGCCCAAAGCGATCCGGCTTGGACAGCAATGATGAGAAAAGTGGAGCAAAACTGGATGGAAGGGTTTAGGCGTGCCTCTCCAGCAGATGTCGTTGCTAAAACCATCAGAAAAGCCCTTGAGGCTCGCGCACCGAATGCGCGTTATCGATGCGGCCACCGTTCGGAATCTGTCGCTATTCAAAAATTGCTCCCCACCAATGTGTGGGACAGCATCATTCGCAGCCAAATGATTTAGCTCCTACCAAATCAACGACTCAAGCGCGACCCCAACGATACAGAGTGTTACACTGTCTTCATCTTCAGGCGCGGTACTTCCATGTTCACGATCGATAAGGCCGCGCAGATATTCCCAGATACACGTACAGCAGATGCCGTCCCGGCCATCACTGCCCGCTACAAGTTGCTAAGTGCAGAGGATCAACTCGCCCTCATCTGGTTCGCCTATCTAGAGATGGGACGCACGATCACTGTTGCTGCTCCGGGTGCCGCACGAATGGCAATCGCACAGCCAACACTCGATGAAATTACTGGGATGGGTTTCAGCGAGCAAAGCCGCGTGATGTGCGACTTAGCTGGAAAAGTGGATGCTCCTATCTCTACGCGTTATGCGTTCTGGTCGATCAACGTAAAGCTCGGTTTCTGGTATGAACTTGGCGAACTGATGAATCAAGGGAAAGTCGCACCGATTCCCGAAGGTTATAAATTGTCTTCCAACGCCAACGCTGTTCTTGAGTCCGTCAAGAAAGTTGAGCAAGGCCAACAAATCAGCATTCTGCGAAATTTTGTTGTTGACATGGGTTTTGACCCTGACAACGATGATTCAGCGATTGTCTCCGAACCGATCGTTGAGCCCACACCTGCAGAAGCTCGCGTAAAAGTTTTCATTCCTGGAGTCTTGAATCAAACGATTCTGGATTACATGGAACTACTCAATTCCAACGATTTTGACGGTCTGATTAAATTGTTCTTATCTGATGGTGCTCTCCAACCACCATTTCAAAGGCCCATCGTTGGAACAGATGCCATTCTCAAGTTCTTCAAGCGGGACTGTCAGAACCTAAAACTGTTGCCTCAAGGTGGTTACGGAGAACCCACAGATGGTGGTTTTAATCAAATTAAAGTCACGGGACAAGTTCAAACTCCTTGGTTTGGAGGAGAAGTTGGCATGAATGTTGCCTGGCGTTTCCTGCTAGACGAAAACGATAAGATCTATTTTGTTGCCATCGATCTCTTGGCATCACCAGCCGAACTCCTGAAACTTGGTGGTAGCTGAATCTGATCAGCAGCGTGATCTCGGATTAGTGTTCGCAGCAGTAATCACAGCGATTTGGCTCATTTCACTCGTGGGATGCCTTTCGTTAAATCTTGATTTACTGCCGATCTCAGCATTAATCCCTCTTGTTTTATTGAGAACATTTGTACAGACGGGATTGTTCATCATCGGCCACGACGCTATGCATGGAACCCTCTCACCAAACCGTTCTAAATTAAACAACTTCATTGGTACTGCTTCCCTCATTCTTTATGCGGGTCTTAGTTATCAACGATGCAAGAGCAATCACGATCTTCATCATTTAAAGGCTGAAACCGAACGAGACCCTGATTATCTCAATCACCCAGACCATTCAGCCTTGCGCTGGTTCTGGGACTTTCTCAGGCGGTACATGAGTGTTAGACCGCTCACGATTTTGATTTCGTGTTGGTTGGTCCTTATCACTCTCATTCCGTCAACAGGCCAACAAGCCATTTTATCGGTCACGCTTTTCTGTACTCTTCCTCTGATTTTGAGCGCTCTGCAGCTCTTTTTCGTAGGCACTTGGTTTCCCCACCACCTCAACAAGAACAATCCTCATCGTCAAACACCTAGAAGTCTGACGGTTCATCCATTGCTCTCGTTCGCAGCTTGCTATCACTTTGGATACCATCGCGAACATCACCTATCACCGTCCACACCCTGGTTTGATCTTCCGCGTCTGCGTCAACGATCCCCATTGAGTCAGACGGCCTGAACCACCGGCTAACACCAACCCTTTTGATTCTCGTCATGACGCAAGTTGACTGGCCTTCCACCGAAACAGAGATTGCTCGTAAAGCCTTCCTCAAAGGCAACGAGCGCGCTGTGACCGTTTTGATTAGTGCCATCCAAAACAAGAGTCAGTCTCTGAACTCACTCGAATCTGTTTGCTCACTTCACGACTATCTCAGTACGGAGAGATTCGCGTTAGAAGGAAGAATGGATTTCAACTACGACACCATTCTCTTCTCACTAGCTGAAATGATGAAAAGAGATCTGATCGAAGCCAATGATCTTCAGGGATTAGACCCCAAAAAAGTTTCAAAGATCAAAGCAATGTCTCTCTTTTAGATTTCCAATCAATTGAAGCGATTTAATTGATAAAAAATATTACTAAAATATTGTTTTTCTCGAACATTTGCTGAAGCTCAGCATCACTAAACTGACACTTATTCAAATACTATAAGTTACTAACTTGCAAATTTGGTTCTTCACTAGTTTCAGGTGAAGGACCTTTTTCAAGTTTGCGTTGAGTTTTTGCAGCTTTCTTCAAGATTTTCTGAGCTTCGTCTCTCGTGAGACACACTTCAGCCTTTGAGAGAAGTTTATGTAACTTGCGATGCTGTTTAGCCGGATTCATTTTTCACCTACCTACTCATATTTTAACCTTTCTAAGGGTATTGGTGCAACTACGTGGTTCATACCGCCACTTTTCAACAAAATCAGTAACCATCTGAACGCATCAGCCCCATTGCGACAGCCATTCACAGCATGCTGAGAGCGCACTGGAACAGTCGCCGTGGTGCCTTGGTGGGATATACCGATCTTGATCAGCCTCGGACTCCTGGCAGGAGGCTTGGCTGGATTGTTAGGAATCGGCGGCGGTTTGATCTTTGCTCCTGTTCTGCTCTGGCTCAACCTGCCGCCTCACCAGGCGCTCTCTACTAGCAGCTTTGCGATTGTGCCAACCGCTTTAGCTGGGACAATCGTGCACCTGCAAAGTGGAAGCCTGCCAACACGATCGGCTTTAGCCATTGGCCTAGCAGGCTTCGGATCAGCGTTGGTCTTTGGAGGACTCGGTGGCCTTGCTGCTGGATGGATGCTGTTAGCCATGCAGACAGCGGTGTATGTGTTGTTGGCTTTTTCCATCAAAGAGGCGCCAAAAGCTGAGACCAATGAAGATGCAGAAACAGACGAAGCCGAAGAGAAAATCGAAGACGCAGAGATAGAGCAAGAGCTCGAGAAACCACTCTGCTTAGAACCAGAAGAAACGCCCGCGCCCCTGCTAGCTGGAGTGGGCTGCATCGCGGGCTGGACAGCAGGAATGCTTGGCCTCGGGGGGGGACTCGTTCTCGTACCACTCATGAGTGGGCCTTTTGCAGTCCCTATCCATCGGGCCATTCGCCTGAGCACAGTGGCCGTGCTCTGCTCAGCCAGTGCAGCGTCACTCCAATTTCTGCACGAAGGACGGGGGATTCCCTGGATGGGACTCACTCTGGGCAGCGTTGCGGCAATAGCTGCTCAATGGACTGCGAGACGCCTCGATCTTTTTGATTCATTAGTTTTGGTGCGTTGCTTACGAGGACTAGCCATTGTCTTGGCCATCGACAGCAGCCGCCGCGCGATTCAACTTGTACTGAATTGATCTCAACGATCATATTCAGAACAATAGGAGTGGTTAAAACACCTTTTCAAGGCAAGGAAGACAAGCTCAAAGAATTGATTCATACATTAGAAAATATCATTATTCATTGGTACTTAATAGAACTTTCAGCCAACTCTAAGATCAAGAAAACATGATTCGGTACGATTATTAGAATGCAATCATACGGATGACGAGTGCAATTAAGGGCTTTCACTATGGCCAATCCAAACACAATGAGCTGCAGCAGCTCATAACCAAGACAATTGTCATAGGTGTGGTTGCACCAGTGCTAGCTGCCGTTGCTCTTAGCCAAAAACTGTCCGCATCTTCTACTGATACAACGAAATTTCAACTCTGGTAAGCAAAATATACTGGATGCCAAGGGGGGAGATTGCAAATTGCTCGCAAAGAAGAGAGAATGAATCTGCAGCCAGAAACCCCAGATGAGCAACGATTCTGCAAAAGGCAAAGACTATTGGATCGACGAAATTGCCTTCCTGGAAGCACGACTAAATGGAAGTCAGGGGGATATCGATGCGGAGGATCGATCGGCTTGCGAGGTTGCTCTAAAGACAGCAAAAGCAAACCTTTCCTCCTGTAGCAGTGGCTAGAGAACCAGTAATGCCTTCAAATCATCCAATCGTGAGTGCCGTAGTCGCTTATTGTTAAGCCTGTTAGAGAATAGGCTTGCTATTGCAATATCAAGCAAACATTCTAGCAACTAGTAGATTATCTTTAAGAACTCTCATTTTTCATTCAGCAGATCCTGGTGGCCCTGAAGATTCAAATGTGCAACATACGAGCCATTGCACTCTCCAATATCAGCAAAGATCAAGGCTGACATAACCAACCAAAAAATCCATCATCTCGTGATTGTTAGCTCATGCATAGGCCACTAATCACCCCCAAATAGGGACTAACAAAATCGCCTTACATAGAGCATGCTCCATCCACAGCTCAGTACAAGGGCCCTCTCGAAGCAAAAAAATGACTTTCTCAATGGATGGATGGACGTTCACAATCGTCTTATTAGGTAGCAGGGTCATCCTTGAAGGATGCTGCGGCACAAGGTCCATTAGCTCAGAACTCCACCCACTATCTTCACATAAGCAAACTGCACATGAACTTCTATCCGAGACTTGCGCATCATGACCACTCCAACATTCAGCACCACTCAAAGCATTTCCGAACTACGTGATCAGCAATCGATCTATTTAAAAGCATTACAAATTCTCATTCAGGATGGATCCTCAATGGAGAAGGCACAAAAGACTGTTTGCTGGAATCGACTGACCAGACTCCACGAAGCAATGCCAAACCAATACTTAAATCCAGAACACCTCTTCTTGCAAATGCTTGCCGATACAGCAGCAATTAACCCAAGTAAAAGAAAAAGTCGTTAATCAGAAGATCAATAGATTTCCCTGAGACGAGTTTTTAATCTCCCAAATCCCTCTGGATAAGACGTAACAAATGCGAAGGAGCCTTATAACGACGAGGGAGAGACATGTGTAGTGTCTCCAGCCTTTCCCAACACAAAGTTTTCTTCATTTGCAGGGGTGAGCGGCCTTCTGAAAGCAAAAGACGCATCGCCTTGCAATAAAGGGGATACTTTGCTTCTAATTCTCCAATCGTGATTGCTGGGCTCGTGCTCATTAGCTAAGCCTTATTGTGAATCAACTTCACATTGCCTTAGCAAAGGACATCTCTTCGACCCCCATTTGGGGTCAATTCAAAGGTCCCCATCCGGGGGTATCTGCCCAAAGCCGGAAAGCTTTGAATATTGAGTGATCATTTGATTTCTATATGGAAAGCATTGAAAACCATATCTCCAAAGACCTAGCAGATCTTGAAAAAGCAAAGAGAGATGGTGATGCTGGCAAACAAGCTCATCTAAAAGAAGAACTTGAAAGGCTCGAGACCTATAAGCGAAACCACCCTGATGAGCATAAAGACCCCTCTCCTTTGGAGTTGCATTGCGAAATTAATCCCGATGCCCCGGAATGCCTCGTTTATGACGACTAAGCCCCCATCGAACCGATGACGTCGTAAATTTTTTGCGAGGATCGCTGATAACGTTCCTGCGCTTAAAGATGTCCGGACCATGGATCTGACCCCCTATATCCAGAACCAAGAGCAGCGCGAAAATGAAGATCGCCTTCTTACGGTCACGGTGACAGGGAAGGTCGCCCTTGCGATGAAGGGGCGCTTTTTTCTCCGTTGTTTTTGTGATTCATTTCAAGACACAGGATGCATTGGCTGTGCAGTAACTGATGAAGACAGTTGTATTAAATACCTAGAAAAAGAACCCTTTGAGCTTCTGATTTGCACCGATCGGCTGGAAAAGGGAAATGGTTTCGAATTAACTCGCAAAGCACGCGAGCAGCAACCTTCGCTCAAGGTCGTCGTCCTGGCTCTCGGAGATGCCATCCCTGTTGAATACGCCAACGCCTCCTGGCTTGAAGCGGTTGTCGCGGAAGCCGACATCATTGAAGATCGCAAGCCCCTTGAGGCAGCTGTGCTCGCGGTCTTAGGGCACCACTTCTACCGGAGTGCCTCTCTTCGCTCAGGTCATTTGCCCTATTTGAGCTGTCCCAGACTCACGCCGAGAGAATATGAAGTTCTCGATCTTCTTGCACAGGGAATGACAGATCGGGAGATTGCAGAGGCCTTAACCGTGAGTGAACAAACCTCACGGACTTACACCAAGCGACTGCTAAAAATTCTTGGGGTCAACAATCGGGTGCAAGCTGTCCTTAAAGGCATGCGCTGCGGCATGGTGCAGATCTGAACCCCGTCCAAGCCATGATTCAGCGCTCACTTATTTCACTTCTGATCGCAATGTGTTTGCTGATCAGTACCCCCGTTCTGGCAGCTGAACTGCGGTTGAGTGACGTGGCCTTAGCTCCTTGCGATGCCAGTGACCCAGGGGCACAACCAGGACAGGCGCAAGGGAATACGCGCAACAACATCACAAGTCCTGAAGGAGCCAGCTGCTACGTGCTCAGCGGCACAGTCGATAATCCAAGCAAACGCGCTGTTGTCGATACAGATGTTTATGCACGCATTCTTGATCGCAGCGGTGAGCCAGTGCTTCAAAACCGCACACGAGTTGGATCGATTGGAGATGTAGACCCAGGAGCCCATCCATTCGCCCTCCGACTCGCTGTGCCCAGAGGCACTCCAGGCCCTTTTGAGGTCAAGAACCCACGAGCTCGTGGGTTCAATGCTCCTGTTCGTACTCGTGCAAACGACGACGATGAATTGCTACCACTCGAACAGAATGTGGTGACGTCAGTGGAGGATTGAAAATGATCTCACCGATTCGGTCTGGGATCACATTGCTGGGCTTGATTGCTTTGATGGTGCTCATCAGCTTGAACCCAAGAACAGCGAATCGAGACGCCCCTCTTCGTTCACTCAAAGACAATCGGATCATGCCCCGCAACAGCATGCGACGCCTCAGGGAGCAACGAATTCGAGATTGATCAGCAAGGAACGGGGATCACTGGATGTCAAACAGCGAACCCTGGACAGCAGATGGAGATGGTTGGTTCCCGCTCGATTGAATCGGTTCAACAATCCAACCTTGAGGATCCCAACCCATCAGGAGTGGTTCTAAAGCGCGGAGGTCATGGCCATCAGCAACGGCCAGCCATGCCTCTTCCAGACCATCAGGAATCAAAACAGGCATTCGATCGTGCAGCGGCTGAATCAGAGAATTCGGTGCCGTGGTGAGAATCGTGCAGGTGTCAAGTTCACTTCCATCCGAACCAAGCCAGCGCTCCCACAACCCAGCCATCCAAAAGGAACGTTGATCTCGACGGCGAACCAAATAGTTTTTTTCGAAAAATCCAGTGGCTGGAATCAAACATCGCCGGTGGCGCCAGGCTGCTCGAAAGCTCGCTTTCTCGGCAACGGTTTCAGAGCGAGCATTGATGGGGCGAGGTCCTGCGGAGGGGTCTTTCGCCCAGGAAGGAATCAAGCCCCAAAGCATGAGCGCGGCTTCGGTCTTGCACTCCTCACGACGCAATCCCAACACGGGTTCAGAAGGGCGGATCAATTGCCGTGGTGCATAGCGCGAGAGATGCACATCATCCATTCGCTCCCGAATCGCCGCCGGGAGCTGAAGAGCATCCGCAGTGAGTGAAAAACGTCCACACATGCCATCCATCATCGATGGCGGATGCTCGCGATGGAAGATCTCACAGATGAGAGATCAAACTCGTCAGAATTAGCGGAACCTAAAATGCGAAAAAATGCTTCCTGTTAATCCGTTCTGCCTGATCAATGCAGGCAAGGTGGCTGGCCTTAAAGCCACCATCATGATCTTGATGGTGATGTTGATGAAGTCCAAGCTTCTACGCATCAAGATGTCGCTTCTTGGTTCCTTGATTGGTTTCACCCTGTTGGTTGGATTCCTACTTACCACTGGCGCCCTGACGCTCGTTGCAGGTGGAGCCGTCGTCTATGCGGCGAAGAAGTAAAGCCAAGCCACTCAACCCAATTCCAAACAGGCCAAAGCAAACACGTCGTTTAAAGCCACTTTCGGCAGATCACCTCGATACATCCGCATGGTTTCCGACTCAGCCGTAAAACCCAGTGCAGCCATGAGCTCAGTCGCAGCAGCGTTAAATCCAGGCGTATCGATCAACAACATTCCTGGGTGGCGCTGCTGAAGCTTTTGAATGAGATAGGTGGCTAACCCAGGGGAATCAGCAAGGAGGGGGCCGATGCGCCAGCCTTCACCATCCTGCAAAAGGCAGGGGCGAATGCGGCCGAATCCATGGCAGTTGCCGCTGTCATCAAGAAGGGCAAGGACTTGACCAGACTGATGTCCAAGCCAATCGGCCAGGAAATGGGGCCTGGGACTTGGCTCTCGCTGAGCGTCGTACAGCTGTACAGCTTCTGAAGGAATATCACGGCCCTCCACAACCTGAAGACCAGATGGGAGATCGCCTCTGGAATCTTCTGAAATGCCCTTGTTGAAGCAGGACCAACGGGTGGTCAATGAGGATGATTTGAATCCCCATCCCGCATAGTCCAAGATGCGAGCGGGGGCTGCCTCCAATCCGATGCAGGTGAGATCCGCAAGGTGATTCAGAGCATGCCTCCAAAGCTGTTGTCCATAGCCATGACCTCTCTGATGTGGAACAACGAGATAGAGGCCAATAAATCCATAATCAAGGTTGTAACGAACGCCCGCAATGCAACCAATCGGCTCGCGATCAAGCCAGGCAATCCACAACCCTTGCCGATCTGTATGCCGATAAATCTCAATGTCCCCAAGACCTGGGGCAAATCCCTCGCGTCGGGACCAATCGGTCACGATTGGAATCTGGTCTGACTCCAATTCATAGATTTGAAGAGAGCCCATCCAACCAATAGACACGTGACGCGTCCTCAATCATGGGGAAGAACCTGCCTGAGGACTCAGAATTCATTCTTGAATATTCGTTCCAAATCCTTTCGAAACTGTTTGGAGCTCAAGGGTTGAGCTTTTTGACGCGCTGCATTTCTAAACCACAAGGAGCGAATCCACCAGACCTGAAGAACCCCAAAGAAAACCCCCACAATCAAAAGGCTGACTGAGGGGGAATTAAGAGGAATGGTCATTGGTGTCACTGATCAAGCAGGATGGAGGCTGATCGGGACAGAACCTTGCGAGAGATGAGTGTTGGCGAACTGCTACTTCGCAACGTAGGCAAATTTGCTGCAGTGTCAGGGGTGATTGGCGTGGTGATTTGGCTGAGCTGGGTCATGCTCGACGTCAAACATCTCCAGTCCGGCTTCACCCTTCCATGAGACTGACTAAAAGCTAAGCAGCTCCACCTTCTGATACAACTGTGTCGATGGTGCCAGACTGCTCACGCTCTAGCTCAGAACTAAAGCGGCGCACAATCAATTCGTCAATTGCGAACAGCCCTGGGCCTACAGCCAAAATCGCCACGGCGGCCCCGAAGTACAGACCCAGTAGCTCCAGCAAATAGATGTTGAATCCTGCTGTGATAATGGCGTGATAGATGGCAACTGAGATCGTTCCCATGATCGCCAATGCACCGAAGCGTGTCAGGAAACCCGTAATCAACAGCCAACTACCGATAACTTCAGAAAAAGCGGCGACATATGAGAGAAGGATTGGGAAGGGGAGGTGAAGTGGGCGGACGAATGCGTCAGCAAAATTCTCGATATTGGCCAACTTCTCGTAACCATGGTGAATGAGAAGGGTGCCTGTGACGACACGCAGAATCAGAATTCCGAAATCCGAGAGAAAAGGTTTCGTCGCAATGGATCTCAGCATTTGGTTTACGTTTCTCAACATACCCTAATCAAAACAGGCTCCTTTGTGAAGAAGTGCGTAGCTAGGGGCGAGGTAATTAGGAACAATTACTCACTCGCGCACGGCTTGCGGATGCGCCATGATGACATTTGTAACAAATGCTTAACATGTCAAGCGAAGCGTTGATCACAGTCTTCCTCGGTTTTGGAGCTGCCGTGACCAGCCTCACGTTTTGGAAGCTGAGCCAAAGCCGTTCACCCCAAAATTCTTCTACGCGTTGAACCTGCCAGAACGAAGTCAAATTTGTGCAGCCCCCTAAGGGTGATCAATCCACAAATTTCTTGTAGAGCCATCTGACGAAACCGCCAAGGACTGGGACTGGACCAAAAGTGGGACCAATAAAATCAAAATAATCCCTGTGGCTGATGACCTTTCCCTCAGCGTTGATCTCTAGCCGAGAAACACCAGGGTAAATAAATTCTATTCCCTTAATTTTCAAGCCCATTTCCCATTCAATGAAAGCGATACTTTCATTGATGGATATTGCGCCAGGTACAAGATAAATGTCGTCGCACCGCTTCATCAAACCATCTTGAGCAGCAATGTAGGCATCAATGCCTTGACGCTCCTGAGTTGGATCCTGAAAGCGAACCTGATCGTCATACAACTCTCTCCATTGAGACTCCGTGGGTCCCGACTGTCCATAGGGTTTAGTAAAAAGTGCTTTTAAACGAGCAGAGTCCATGGGTTCGGGCCTAAGGGTGTCCCAAGCTTATGAAAAGAAGCTGGATCTCTGCATACAGTCAACAGAGATTTGATGGAGACGATTTGTCACCCCAAAATTTTCAGTACGAACCTTTAGAAGCTTTCGGTGAAGGCCTAACGACGAAACGCCCCTGGAATCAAGGATCCTTGGGCTTTGTTGAACGACTCAACGGAAGAGTGGCGATGTTGGGTTTTATGGCTGCCATCATCGGAGAACTGATTAGTGGTCATGGACCTGCAGGCCAAGTTGCAGATGTCATCCGCTGGTATTTATCTCTATAAATCTCACCACAAAAACATCTTTTACATTTCGCTTAAGTTTTATCAGCAACAATAGATTGCAAAAATTTTGCTCACAAAAATTATTCGCATGCAGAAACAAAACCAGCCAATAAAAAATCTATTTCAACAGAAAGCTTGATGGTCACCCTCACGCTTTAGCTTAAAACCATAGCAATTGACCGCCCTAAAGACAGGAATAAATTATTATTTCACTTACTTGTATCAACTAACCACAGAGATAATATTTACCTTTACCTAAAACCTTAAAGCAATCATTGGGTGACAAAGAAATTGTCATACTTATCACCCTAGACGCATGCGAAAGGAGGAAAATACAATCTTGATTAATTGCCAGAATGGGCAACAATTAAAGACATAGAAACATTGGCCACAAGTAGGTCATATGTCTACTTTTAGCCATTCCACAAGGCGCTAAAAAGCAACAAAAACAAAAGAAGAAAGCCAAGTACAGAAGACGAATAGATCAAATTCAAGCGTTTACTATTAGTCTGAAACCAACCGCTATAACGCTGGCTCAACCATGGCACAAGCCACCAACCCGTTACTGCAACAGTAATGGCATTACTGATTAACATATTTAGCGGCAAGGGCAGAACATCCAAGGTATTCTGACCAATCACAATCAGAATCATCACTGAAGGATAAAGCGCCAACCAAACTAATAAATTAATTTTCCAAATAGGTGTTTGCATACCTTTTCGACAGTTGAGCCACTGATCAAAAGAATGAGGCTCTAACAACGAATAATACTTATAACCAAGTGAAGCCTCTGCCTCATTTAAGATCTGACGACGCTCAGTACTATCCAACCAAGCCAAGCAAAGCTGAAGACTGACAAACGTTACTCTTGCAGTACAAAGGTATCCACTACTTGATGGAAGTGGGGAGAAGCCAAGATCCTGCCCAAGATAACCCTCAAACTTCATGGCAACATGATTAATTCTCTCCTGAAGCGCCTTATAGCCATCGAGCTGAAGCATGGAAATTTCGCTCTTAAATGTATACGTAAACTCCTCTCCAGTAAGCATCGAAACCATTACTCAATCTCCCTTAAAATTGCCTTAACAGCATCATTGTGCAGAAGTCCAAGCTTCAGGCACACTGCAATTATCTCCACATCCTAAAACACGAAACATTAATTCCATATCATCATCAATTCCGGTTGGTATTTGACCAGCATGCGCGTCAAAAGAGACGAAATCGGCCTCCTTCCATTTCAAAAATTACCAATCCGACTATCCAGGTCAATCGCTCTTGCACCACCAAGCATTGCTGCATAAAAAACACGAACGGCTAATTAGGATCCATGACTTTTCCTACTCTCAATCATCAACTGCCAAAAAAAATTCAACAAACCATAGAAACAGACTGAAGTACCTGCATTCGTAAAGCATCCAGAGTCTGTATTTAAGTCAACCTCGATGTCACGGCACAACGATGTCTGACATCTCAGGCTGGAGCAACACGTCGCGGGCGTTGTTCAAACGCGTCATCGTTTCGGGATCGCCACCCTTATCTGGGTGATGCTGCACAGCGAGAGCTTTGTGCACCCTCTTCACCAGCTGTTCAGTTAACCGGCCCGAGAGAGCCAAGCCCAGGGTCTGCCTCGCGCAAATCGCTTCATAATCAGGATCCCTACCTAAGGGCTGCCGCTCGCGGCCATGGTTGGAGTGACCAGGTTTGCGCTTGCTCTTTCTGTTGCGCTTGCTCCCGCCAGCGTTACCGGTTCCGAAACCAGAGCCCGCTTGAGCCTCTTGACCGCTCGACATGGTGATCTCACGTAAGAAGCCAGCCTGCCGGATCGCGATCACCAGAAGAAACGCAAACCCTCACAAGGACAAAAATGGCCTTGGGTCTTGATCAAAACGATGCTCAAAGGGCGGTGGGGCTGATTGAGCCTCACCATCAAGAGCTGCTGTTGCTTCAAGGGCCGCTCTCAATAACCGAGCACTCTGCAGAGGCATATCTCTCGGCACCGAAATTCGATCTCTCAAGTAACGCAGACCGCTTGCAGTGTCAGCATTTGGCTGACAAAGATTACCCGACACTAAAGAGGTCAGTGCAGCCCGCAGAGGCTGATCAAAAGCAGCACCAAGAGGGTTGCGATCCATCAGCGCAGAACGATGGCGCAACACTCTCTCTAGTGCCCTGTAAGAAGACATCACACCGTCGTCATCGATCTGCGCTGACCAGCTTGTTTCGAGTTCAGCGAGACCAGCACCTTGATCCACAGCACGCGCCATCGCTTGCTGTTCAGGACGTCCACTACTCCAACAACCACCCATTTGTGGTGGCAAGTCGTGGGCATGCGTATGGACATCACTCTGGGTACCGCGATAGGTCGAAAGCTGCTCCAAAGCCTTGAACCATCGATCGATGCCTGGATGCTCTTGCCGAAGTGCAAAGCCCTTGAAGTAAGCCAAGGAGGCATTCATCCGCTCCACGTAAGGAACGAACACCAGATCTGCCGTTCCGGGATGAGCTCCACCCGGACAATCAGGATCAAGCCAATGGCCACCTCCCGCCATGAGAGCCCCCTCCATTTGACGAGCCACAGCCTGAAACTGATCTCGAGCTCGAACCTCCTGCCGATTGTTCAGCCTGGGGGTGCAAAGCCACATGCACCAAGCACGAAACAAAAGGCGCTCGAGATCGCGCAACCGGCGCACCCGTTGGTCATGCATCCCTGCGCCTAAAGCGCCAAAGGCATGCTCCAACGCTTCCAGGATGCGATCACTTTCTGTGAGGAGCCGTCCATCTAACTCAAGGGCCGGAAGCATTCCTGATGGCACCTTGGCGGTAAACCAGGGCTCCTTCGGCCCGTAGCAGCGCATGGTGACTTTTCGAATCCGATAGGGGACTCGACGAAACTCCAGCCATAGCCATACCTTCTGGCAATAGGGGCACCAAGCGTGATGATCACGAAACAACGTGACACGCACCTGAGACTCAGGCTGTCCAAACAAGCGCAATGTGGCTTGGGCATTCGCTGGGCCTTCACAACGCTCCGCAGGAGCAGGAGCCAAAGCTTTGAGCTGCTCCCAACTCAGGGCAACAGAATCAGCGAGCAAATCGGCCATAGCCCACATTCAGATCTATGCATGATCAAGGATCACCCAGCCTGTGGTGGCTCAGGAGGGCATAGTCCTTAGCCTCGGCCGTGATGTGCAGCATGGGCTCGCCGCCATTCAGCAACCAGAATTCAAGGCGAGCCTCATCGGGCGCCTCAAACAAGTACACCTCAGATGGCATCAAAACTTTTTCACAAAAGAATTGACTCTCGCCAATACATTTGAGGATTACCATTTTTGACGAATCATTCCGATAGCAACATTCACCCATCCAAGAATTCCTTTCACGATCGTTAAAACATCCCTTGAAAACCTCTTCAGAGTTGTCTAACTCAACACCAAAACAGAAGCATCTTTAGATTTTTTCAATGCGACGACTCCTTGCTCCCTCCCCGCTCTCATGAACTTCGCCATTCTGAATGTCAGGGAAAAGGCCGTCCGCCTGACAGGCACTGGTCTCAAGAGCAGCGATCTGTTGGGATGCTGGCACCTACAAACGGTTTGGTCGAAGGGAGACCAGAACGCCAATCCATTCAGCAGCTGGATGCTGAGAAGCCTGGATGCCCGCCTGGAGATCGAAGCAGATTTCGAAGGGCAAAGCAGTGAATTACGTCTTTCTAACGCCGTCAACTTTGGACCTCTTGAACTCAAATTCCAAGGTCCAGGTTTATTGAAAGGAAAGCGCCCACTACTAATTTTTCACTTCGACTCGCTGACGCTGCGCATTGGTGGCATTGTCTTGCTCAAAAAAGTATTGCCCACGCCAGATCAAAAACGCATGCCTTTTTTTGCTCTGATCGAACGAAACCCTGATGGCTGGATGGCGGCCCGTGGACGGGGAGGCGGACTCGCGCTCTGGGTACTCAAGGATTAATCCTTTGTTCTTGCCATTGCCTGGAAGAGGTCCACAACCGTCGCAAATGCGGGTGTGGCTTGAGATCGAGCTGCTCAACGAGGTGCAACGAAATCCGAAGCAGGCGCAAATGCTCTGGCGTAGCTGCATCATCTGAAACCTCCTGCGGCCATGGGCCTTGAGGATCAAACGGATCACCGGGAGGAGGCCAAGCCCAGACAGATCGGCCAGAAGCTGGGAGCCTCTTCCAGTGCTGATCCAAATCCACAGAATCCCCTGTGGGAGCGATCAGCGTTGCCGTTCCACGAAGGCGAAACTGCTCACGGGCCTTACGAAACAACCAGCACAACTCCACCTCAGGCGTTCTTTCAATCTCTAAGCACTTCTCACTTCGGGCGTCCGTGAGCAGATCTAGCGTCGCCGCAGCACTCCAATCGCGGAACACGAGCGTGCGCACCCTCGGATAACCATGCACGGAAAGAGTTGCAAGCTGCAACCAGCGACCACCTGGTAAGCGGCCTTCTCGCTTGCGCGCCGCAGTTAAGAGCGGTCTCCAAGGAGGGAGCGGCTGCTCTGCATCCATTTCAGTGCTCACCTTCAGTCCTCACGATCCAGCCAAGGATCAAGGAAAGTAAGCGGCTTATTCATTGTTTCCGAGAAGCCCAAGATCCCCTTGTCGCGGTGGACGTAGAGAACGGAATCATCCTCATCCAAAAGAAACGTGCCGCCTCGCTGCGTGATGTAGGCGTTGTTGGGGACATAAGTCCCTCACTTCGAGAGCACTTCATTCATGTTGCGAAGACGAACCGTGGCCAGCTCAAATGGCCGTTGGAATCCGCTGCCCCCAGCCAGGCGAAACAGGGAAGACTCATCAAAACGGCCTGGTGCACTGCGATCCCCCGTATATCCCCTCAGCACTTCAGCAAGAGTGCCTGGCGAGCCAATCCCTGCACACATCAGCAAGAGGGATGGCCAAGGACCGCCCGCAGCCTGAAGACCTGGTGAGAGGCCAACACTGCGATGCAGCTCCGCATCAGGAACCACCCGAAGCTGAGATCTTGGGAATCCGGTAAAAACGCAAAAACGATCAGCACCGGCTTGATCCCCGATCGCGATGCCCAAAGTCTGGATTCCTACCTGCTCCAAATGAGAGAGAGCAGGCACGAGGGCTTGGGCATATTCCATTGAGTCGAAATCACCCAGCTGAGTGAACAGCAACACCAAACGCTTGGAACCTGATTCCATGCCAGGGGTTTGTTGGAGATAAGCGAGTAAGGCTTCTGGTGCTTTCATGTTGGATCGAGCCCTATCAGCGCAATTCGATGCTGAAGATCCAAACCTTAATCAAAATCTGATCCAATGACCTGACCTACAAATTCATGCACCAGCTCAGGGCAGAGGAGAGATCGAGGGAAGCCCCATCGATCCATGATTGAGCCACTAACAACAATCCAACAAGATTAGGCAAACACCAAAGATTGCTTCCAGGTTTGGACACATTCGAGCTGAGTCTTCTTTGCGCGATCACGTCCCCTTTGCTCAATCTGTATGGGTCTCCACAACGTGATTAAGGCTCATCACTGCGACCTCCAAAATCCGAGATCATCGACCGTATCGCTTCTTCAATATTTAATTCTTCAAGCCGCCACTGCTTGGAGGGAGCATTTGGCATGTCAATGCGTTTGTAAATGTGACCATCAGTCACAAGGTACTGGCTGGGATCAACCATCTTTTTAGAGGTGACGATCAACGAGAGGTCTCCATCAACAAATTAAATCTGATCGGACCAGGTAGGAAGTCACAAGGGTTTGTCTTGGGGAGCACATCAACAGTGGATGGCCACTCCCTACCGCTACCACGATCCCAAGCCATCGCGATCAGAAATCCAGGCCTGAAATTCGAGAGCCATAGAGCGATGATGATCCATCTATGAATGCAGCATTCAGAATGAAAACCCAACATCTTTGCCTTCCGATGCTGCTGCTTGCGCTGGGAGTATCCAGCTCAGTTCATGCCAGTTGCGACACCCTTTCAACCAAGCTGAGCAGGATCAATGCTGAAGAGAAAGAGTCCTTGAAAAAAGCACGAAAACAGCACGTCAAAAAGAAATGCGGATCTCAAAGTCAATCTTGGATCGGAGGAGCAGCAGGTTCCAGACGATTTGAATATCTAAATTGCAAACTCAGCGCACGGAATAGTGAAGAGTTCAAAAACAAGTGGTCTAACGAAGCTGCGACTTGGCAGGCCAAGCGTGAGAAAGTAAAAACTGAACTCCTCTCCTCTGGTTGTGCTGAATGATGGATTCTGCAAGACCAACCAGACAACCAAGCGCAGACTCAGCCATCCATTAGGCCGTCTGTCTGATCGAGCACGAAGCGGTAACGCACATCACCACGATGCAAGCGTTCAATCGCTTGATTGACCTGATCGAACGGAAGATGCTCCACCTGAGGTTTGATGGCATGCCTCACGCAGAACTCCATCATTTTTCGAAGACTCCCAGGCGACGACGTGGGACTACCCGTGATCGACCGACGAAAGGAAATCAAATCGAAAGCACCAACTTGTATGGGCTGCAAGACGGCTCCCAGCTGATGCAAGCGACCCCGTGGGGCCAGAGATCCCATCACGGCAGACCAGTCGAGCGGTTGATTCGCGGTGTTAATCACGAGATCGAAGCGTCCAGCCAATGCGGGGAGCTCTTCTAAGAGCATCACGTTGTGGACCCCAAATCCCCAGGCTCAAGCGAGACGCGTTTGCCGTTTTGCAGTGACGCCCTGACGCCCATGCACTCTCAGCTTCCCAGACATCGATATGCACGGTGAATCCAGCCAGCCTGATTCAGCATTAGCCAGAAAAACAAGCAGCGCGTTGACGCACGCGCAGAACTCAACTAGAACATCTGTACCAGCGACAGATTCTTGGCTCCGAGTTCGCCCTACGCCCATTTCCAGGCTGAAGCGTGGATGCATGACTCTGTCATCAGCCCTCGAAAGACATGCCACACCAGGACTGGATCCAGGATCCAAACTCCACGGACACGAAACGTTTCCACCCCGATGAAAAAAGTTGGAGCCGTGATCCACACGTCTTCGTGGATTCAGGGCGACCTCTTTCAGGTGCCCCTCCCCTGTTGAAGACGCGTGTGCATTTGAGCCAGCAAACAGCTGATCAACTTTGGCGAGAGCTCGTACGCGTTGGCTGGAGGCCCTGCGGCCCACAGTGGAGCTCAGACTCAGACATTTGAGCTACCTCCATCACCATCAACGCTTGATTAGGAATGCCTGTTTCGCTGCACCTAACCGAATTGGTAATGCTTACGCACAGGTTGGTGAACATCCCAAGTGCAGCTCATCCCCTTCGGAAACACAACAAGATCTCCCGCCCCAAATCTCACGGGCTCGCCGCCATCCGGAGTCACCGTCACATCCCCGTCAAGCAACAAGCAAGTTTCGCTCTGGTCATAGGTCCAAGGGAATGTGCTGATGTCGCAGCCCCAAATCGGCCAATCTCGTAAACCAAGAGCCAGGATCGTGCTCTCGGGACAAGGCGATGTGACACTGATCATCGTGGTAACTGAACAGAGCTTCTCAGATTCGCTGATTTCGGGGCGCCTGACCATCCCCAACGAGCAATCCCCGCTGCCAACGAGACGTTTGGCGGAGCGAGACACCACTCAGTGCAGCGAGAGTTACACCCAACCAAAGCAGCCAACTCAACTGACCCGCTCCGATCAACACGGCAGACAGCCACAACGAACCCCAGAGCCAAGGCCGTAGTGAACGAATCCGTCGCAGAGCAACCGAGCAGCTGCGACAGTGCTTGGTATGACTGTGATATCGATCCATTAAAACCTCTACATCCTGACGCGGCGGCAGCGGCCGGCCAGCGAAGGGGCCACCTCCTTGGCGGTTGACCCAGCGATGTAGCGCCTTCACATACACATCAGCTGATGTGGGAAGGACAAAAGCCTGTTCAGCGGAAGCACTGCCACCAGCGGCTTCAAGGACCCTTTCTTGCCAGTGCAGAAAGACCTGATCGTCTTCTAAAACCTTGTGGTTGCCGATGTGCTGCAACCAGCGAGGCCGCAACCCCACCAAGACGCGAGGAGCAACAGCCTTGAACTGGAAGGGGAACCGAGCAAACAAACGACATTTCCCTCGGCTGATCGGTACGGCATAAACCACCGTCAAAATGCGCGCAAACCCCTTAGCCGTGAGGTCATGCCACATCAACTGGGGAGCTTGAAAATGTGTGTCCTGTGAACCGAGCTTTCCCTTTCGAGGACCCTCCTGCCAAAAGGCTTCAAACCCTTGGGAATCCTCGCGGATGATCACTGCCTCCACTGGAGAGGCATTCTCCCTTTTGCCCACGGTGCGGTGATGCGTGAAGGGAACATGACTCACATCCAAAACATTCTCAAGGAGGGTGAGAGCATCCATCGGCAAATCGCGGAATGTGTCTTGCACAATCCAGCCATCCGCCCAACCATCTCCCTGCTCCTTCAAAACTGGAACCAAGGGAAGCGCTGCAGGATCAGCAGCTGAAGCCGTGCCGCTCCAGACAAACAACAATCCCTGGCCTATCGCAGTGGGCAAGCTCCCACATTCCGTTCGCCGGGCTTGCGAGCGAGCTCCTTCCCCCATTTGAGGAATAGCCCGACACGTACCGTCCCCGTCAAAACTCCAACCGTGATAGGGACATTCCAATTGACCGGCCTCATTGATCCGGCCTTCACTCAATGGAACAAGTCGGTGAGGGCAGACATCTTTAAAGGCTCTCCAGCTGTCGCCAGGAGCATCCCACCACAGCACCAAATCTTGATCAAGAAGCGTGAATCGCTGGGGACGGGTTGGGTCAAGATCGCGCATATAGGCCACGGGCCACCACTGTTCACTCCAGCTGGGGTGCATGGTTGCTTCACGACTGACGCCATGATCGTCGGATCTTGATCCGTATCGTGAGGTTGTACGCCGTACCGAGCAGATTGAACGTTCAGCTCGATGGCCATCGGCTCCCAAACTCACTTGAACAACGCTGAGACAGCTTCCCTATGGTTTTGACCGTTTTTTCAATTCTTCTGGCTCTGTTTCATTTCGTCGGGCCGATGCCCACCGATCTGGGCATCCATCAAGGTCAACTCAGTTCGTGCGAATCACCCGCTCACTGCGCACGACTTGAGTGGGAGCAAAACGATCCAGTCGAAAGCCTGAGGGAACTCGCCGAAGTCATCCAACAAACCCCTCGATCCGAGATCATCGAACAGCGAGAGGATTATCTCCATGCCACCGCAAGCAGTCAGATTTTCGGCTTCGTTGATGATCTAGAGCTCTACGCAGATTCAGAACGATCTGTACTACAGGCACGCTCAGTTTCAAGACTTGGAGAATCAGATCTTGGGGTCAACGAACAACGTCTTCGAAGCTTGGAAGCTGCCTTGTCCAATCAAGAGTGAATGAGATTGTGTCGCATTTAGCATTAAGCGTCCACGTAAGTCAGTGCAGCTCAAACACATACAAGGGTCATCATCATCCACACTGGCATGGAGCTGAACAGGGCGAAAACTCGGGCGCATGTGTGATCCGCTTTGAACTGTTTTGACGCATCAATGAACGGCTCAGCAGGGCTAGCAATCCATCCTGAAATTGTTGTCATCAATTAATTAGAGATCCGCTTTTATTCAGATCAGTCCTCACTCAGATCAGATGGACGGCGAGATCAACCGCACTTTGCAGAGCCCCTTCAGCCATGCCAAAACCAGGGCCGGCAATCCAGTCCCCACAAAAGCCAACAGCACTGGTCCCGCACCATTGAAGGGACGTTGGGAGCGGGTAATCCAGGGGCTGAGATGCTCCCCAACGCATGACCCCTAAAGAACGTGCCAGAGGAAGTGCCTGAGCCAACTCTGGCCAAGGCAGCAACAGCTCAGTGAGAGCCTTTCGTTGACGTAATTCGTGCGACACCAACAAACCAGGCTGGCTGTCTGGCGTGATCGGGGACCCGTCATCTAATCCATGGACCACTAAGCCCAGCTTTTGATCCTGCTGACGATGAAGAACGATCCGTTCAATGCCAAATGTTTCTTGAGCTTCAGACGTCAACCAAATTTGCCTAGGGAGATGGTCGGCACATCGAGGAAATTCGAGCATCAAATTCCAGCGCACCGATGCACGCATCTCAGCAATTTGCTCGAGTGCAGCGTCCAGGGAGGGATCCACATTCACCGGAACTGCCGAACGCAAAGGCACATCGCGCCACCCCAACATCGCCAGGGAGCGGGGATGCGCCAAAAGATTTCCAGTGACCACTAAAGAACGCGCACGGTGCTGACCGGAGAAGCACCACCATCCATTTTCCCTCCTCAAGCCACTGATTCGTTCTCCAAACACCCCGTGCATTTTTGCGCCTGCAGCCTGCAACAACGCTTCTGGCACCGATGCCATGGTTGGCACACCACGAAAACGAGGGCCCTGCAGCAGTGGGTGATCCGGTGGGTCCACGAGGCAACCCGTCTCATTCAACCCAACAACAAGTCCTCGATCAGGCTGGACAATCCCCCTCTCCAGAAGAGGATTCCACAATTCAGCGAGACGACCCTTCGGTGGTTGGCTGAAGCTGAAACAAGGCGCTCCATGGTCGAGCCGCCAGAGCAAATCGTCGCGTCGACGCCGCGACGCGGCTCGACCACCAGGCCCTCGACCAGCTTCTAACAGCACAATAGTGCCGTCAAAACCGGCTTGACGAAGCGAAGCAACAAGACCAGTGCCGGCCAGACCAGCTCCGATCACAGCAAGATCAAAATCTGAATGCGGAGAGTCAGCTAATAGGGTCATAAAGCGCCAATGGCCGCGGGATTATGTCAAAGCGAATCATGGGGAACGCCATTCCAATTAAGTCTGGGACCTACGGCGATCCACCGCGTACAGCTCGACGGGACTATTTCGTTGTTTTGTTGCTGTTGCTGTGGCGTATGCGCTACGACCTCTTGCTGTTGGCGGTGGTTGGCACTCTGATCTTGAGTGACACAGTGCCCACAAATTGGCAACAAAGCGGCAGCGTGGTCTCAATTATGGGAATCACGGTATCGATCTTTATAGGTTTTAGAAATACTCAGGCGATTGGCCGCTGGTGGGAAGCACGGCAATTATGGGGAGCAATCGTTAACCACAGCCGCAATTGGACCGACATTTTAACAAGTCTGCTTCCAGAAGAGCACTTAGCGAGGGCAGATGGACGTAACTTAGTGCGTTATCAAGTCGCAATGGTTTGGCAGCTCAATTTTCAGTTAAGAAACTTTTACCATCAAGATCTAAGACGCTTCCAAGACTACCTCTTGGAGAATCTAGAGATAAAACCAACAACAACGCTAAGACAATTAGGGCAGGCTAGAGCCATTGCAGTTCGCAAACTATATGAAAACAAAAGCATCAATGCTCGTGGTAGAGAACAATTAATGAACATTGCCAATGCCACCGTTGACGCAATCGGTGGCCTTGAGAGAATTAGAAATACGCCATTGCCTGCAAGTTACGACGTTTTTGTTCGCATGTTGAGCTGGATCTTCGGGTTCCAGCTCCTGTTGAACTTCAAAACAGATGGGACATCTGTAGTCGGTAGCATCACCGGGATCGTGTTGTTCCTTGGCTTTTTAATGGCCGAACGCATTGGTGCCTACGTTGAAGGTCCATTCGATGGAGATGGAAGCACATTTGCATTGCCTCTCAATGCAATCTGTCTCACGATTAGCCGCGACTTACTAGGGAATGAAACCGATTCATGCCTCCATCATTTCTCCAAAGACCCTGTTCGATGGACATAAGGTCATCAAAACTGAAGTCACAAGCCATTAAAAAAGATGGGTGGCGGCCCATCTTCTCAACTTGATTGCAATGATCAGAAGTCAAACTCTGATCACTGATTTATCGCATATCCAGAGGACCTGGTCTCTAGGAATCAATACTCAATAATGCTTCGGGAAGAGCGATCAGTGGGCGAGAGGCACTGCTTGTCACTTCAAGAATCTTCCCGATCGAAGCCGGCGTATTCAATGCCTCTACGCAGCAACGGGCAACAAGACGCCTTGGAATGGAATCCTTCTCCTGCTGATTAGGACCTGTCCAATACACCCCCTCTTCCTCCAGTGATTGCTCTCTTTCACTAAGACCACCTGGCCTAATGACCGTCCAATCCAGCCCGC
Organism: Synechococcus sp. SYN20; assembly: GCF_014279555.1. Taxonomy (NCBI): domain Bacteria; kingdom Bacillati; phylum Cyanobacteriota; class Cyanophyceae; order Synechococcales; family Synechococcaceae; genus Synechococcus; species Synechococcus sp. SYN20. The sequence continues at coordinate 1,777,121 of NZ_CP047959.1, forward strand.
TGTTCTCCAGAGCCTGCTCCCCAATTCGTTTCCAGACAAGAATCAGACCAAACAAGTTCAGGGGGTGACGCCACCGCCCCGCACATAAAGAACTCACGAGAATCACCCTAGACACTCCAACTCTCAAACAACTCTCCACTTGAGAGCGCACTCCCCAAGCGTCAACTCGCATCGGACCTAACAAATCAATCGAAGGCCTGGCACCCGTTGCAATCACTAAGGCATCCACACCCTTTAAGGCTGCATCCAAAGCGCTTGGGTCTTGCAAGCTGATCCGAACTTGTTCAGCATTGCTAAGGGTTTCGGGAATCACCGACTCAGACCTCAGCAACAAACGCGGACAGTCTCCGTAAGCCATCAACTCCTCAGCAATCCGAAACCCTGTTTTTCCAGAGGCTCCAGTAATCGCAATTGTTCGCTGACTCATGAGAAGGTGTTATTGCAATAATTCTAAAGTTGATGATAAGGGAGATCTAAGGTAGAGCGCACAGCAACGCATCAACATCAACGTCAAAACTGACGTATCAAACCATGAGAATCTCAATAGCTGCAGTCATACTGACACTTATGAGCTGGCAAGCAGGCAAAAGTCAAGCGACAACAGAATGTGAGCTACTCACAAGAATCATGAATAGCCTTGGCTCAAGAATGAGCATCAATCGCTACATCATTTCAAGCAAGGGGGATAGTGAAGCCGCAAAAAAAGCTAGCGATGAGCTATCAGAACAAAACAAAAGCTATCGCAAAGCAAAAGCACAATATAAAAAAGCAAACTGCAAGAGTGTCTGGGACAAATAAGGTCAGGTTAAGGTCATTCTGAATACTCAAAATAAAAGCCCGATTGCATTTAAGCAACCGGGCAACAAACTCAATCACCGAAAATGGTGGAGATGGGGGCTTAGTTACTTGGAGTAACGAATACCTCGGTAGCTCAAAACTGGATGCTGCTGCATTTCAGCTCTGATCTGTTCACGGCAAGTGTTGTAATGCTCGTGGCGATAGGTGAGCTCCACACAGGATTTAGCCGCAGAGGGCTGATGTGCTGCGTAGGACTGACCTCTGTAAAGAAGAGTGCTCATGTTGTTCTCCGAGAAAGCCCAAGTCCCCGTTCCTTGGCTTGGGTTGGTCTGCGCCTCGCGAAAACGAGGTGAACGATGCAATGCGTAGCGATTGCTACAGCATAAACATACTGATTGGTCAACTAGTTCGTCGTTCACTTCGATACAAAGACACAAATCAGGATCAAAGGAAACCATTGGGATGGGTGTGCTCCACGTCCACCACATGACCCTCACCATTCACACGGCAAAGCCAGGGCGCCTTTGTACGAGGAACATTGACGCGTACTGAAAATCCTCCCTTATACGATTCAGTCCCAACGATCTGGAGCGAATCACGCCTTCGCCCAACCTGATTCGATACCGCGCGAAGACAGGTTGACTCTGCATGCTGGCGCTGATTTCCCCCGCCATGACCAGAGTGACCTTGAATCAAACTTCCGATCAAAGCTCCAGCAAACGCTCCAATTGCAGACCCCGTACTCGTTGAAGAATTGTCATAGCGAGGACTCGGATCATGCGCGGTTTCTAAACGAACAGCAAGGCGTTGCGGTTGACCTCTGTCGTTCCATGCAAAAACATTGCTATTGCCGCCATCACGAAATTGCGCGTTGTGCAAGCCAGAGGATGTTTCAATTTGCAGAGCCTCCTTGGAAGGTCCGCGAAAGCGATAGGTGGAGCCATTGTCAAGCTTGATCACCAACACAGTGTTGCCAGCATTGACCTTTTGTTGACTTACGCAATGCCCCTGAAAGGCAACAGCACCACCACTCATCAATCGGCACACACCCTGTGCACGAGCAATCGTTTTTGCAGAGACCATTGCAGGACCCGCAAACAATTGCAGGGATGAAATCGTGGCTACCCCAGACACCACAACACCAACACGAACCAAATGCTTCATATCACTAAAAAAGAACACCACTTCTTGGTAGCAAGACCTCTCGTTCATAGCCAAAAAACCGGCATGAACCGAAACCGATTATTTAGCAAGTGATCATGCAATACTTAGGTTCAAAACAGCTAGTCCTAAAAAGTCTCAAAAGGCAATGCATGGCTTACAAAGGAGTGAATCATCAAAATTCACTAACAAACAAGCGCAAAAGCCTAACAATAAAAAGTTTTTTAGGTCAAAGCACAGAGAAACTAACAGCAAAGCCATGCATTACAAAGCAACACTTCACATCATCAAAGGACTGTTCTTAGCAGCTCCCTTGCTGTTAATCATGAGCTGCGAGCCAGGAATTTCCGCAAAGCAGTCCGCAAGCAAAGATGAAATCAAACGAAGCAATACGCAAAAACCAAACAATCTTGATTCTGGCCAAACAGGTCCAAATCCAGCCCTTCTTCAGGGTCATCGCGATAGCTTTTCGCTCAAAGCAAGGCGTCTATCCAGCACAGGCTCAAACAACAATGGCCAATGGCTGGTCGAATTATTTCAAGGAAGCGAACGCCTTGCCCGCTGGCCTGCCATCAGCGGATACAACACGAAGCCAACGGCTGATCGACGCTGGAGTCCAGGGAATGGAGCAGCTCTACCAATTGGAGATTATCTGCTGGGGCAGCCCGAGCCATGGGGAGCAGACATCTGGTTGAACCTACAGCCGCAATTCAAAACAGACCGAAGCGGACTCGGCATCCATCATTGCAACCCAGGTAGTGGATGCTTATGCATTCCCAGTCGCAATGACCTTGAAGCGATTGCCGCGTGGGTAAAAGCCACTGGGATCGATAAGTTGACCGTTCAGAATTGAGCAAAAGTATAATTATAGATTCCATAGACCAATAATACAAATCTTTTCCGCCTGCAAGCAAGGGTTAAAATTATTAACCGAAAAGCCTAGATCAAAAGAGCATATTAAACTAATATAGGGTTTTAACGAAGCTCATAGTAAAGACAGATTGCAACCATTGCAAGAACGATTCCCTTTAAAAAGGAAAGCCATAAGAGTTGATAGGCTGAGAGACCAAACTTTCTAATTAATCCATTCAAAATAGACTTATGGAATGCAACAATTCGGCCATTTCCTGCTGTATTGAATTGCTGAAGACTTTTAACTCCAGTTTCTGCTAGCTTGGCCAATGTACCGATTCAGTTCACTTGATTGTAGACTCAAACAGACTCCCCAGAGCATTGACTGTCTTACAATCGAAACAATTTATTTTCACAGCGGAATCTCACGACTTATACTCTTGAGAATCAAAATAGTTTGACAAGTCACCAACGCTGAGAACTCACAATTGATGAGCCAGAATTAACACTTTTCAAGAACAAATCCCTAGGCCTCAACCATGAGCTGGACTGTTGCTAAATCCTGGACAAGCGTTACGCCCCAGAAGGGCTTCCGCCATTTTCGCCTAATCCTTCAGGGAGGGAAAGGACAATCCCGATGGGTGGAATTAGAAGCAGTGCTTGATGCAAGCGTTCGTCTACGCATCCACTGGAACGAACTCAAGAACCAAGAGCTTTGGACCAGCGGTTGGCAACAGCTTCCACCAGACGAGTGAGGGCTTCGAACTCGCAGGGCAGCCAACAAACTCGCCAAAATGCACTCATGGCAGTTCAAATTCTCACTGAAGACCAGCGATACAAGCTCGACCGCGAGCCTGATCGCGTTTTTTATTCAGAACCACGCTTCGTCCAGCATTTAGATGAAGGCTTTAGGACACGTCTCACCAGTTTTTACAGAGAGCACATTCCATCCGGAGCTGTTGTGCTTGATCTGGGATCGTCTTGGGTGAGTCACCTACCAGAAGACATTCATTACGAGCGCGTAATTGGCCATGGCATGAACGAGGCAGAACTCGTGGCCAACCCAAGACTCGACAGCCACTACGTTCAAGACATGAATCTGGAGCCCACGATCCCCCTAAAGGATGCATCCGTTGATGTCTGCCTGGCCGTTGCTGCTTGGCAGTACTGGACACAACCAGAAAATGTCGCGTCAGAGATGCTCCGAGTCACGAGACCCAATGGAACAGCAATCGTTGCATTCTCGAATCGGATGTTTTTTACGAAAGCACCACAGGTTTGGACAGATAATGATGACAGACAGCATCTCGACTACGTGGGCACAGTGCTCCAAGCCAATGGTTGGTCTGACGTACGGGTGTTTGCGGAAGAAACAAAAGCCGCTGGTTTGATGGGAATAGTTGGCGGGAAAGGCAATCCATTTTTTGCAGTTGTTGCCCGCAAAAGTATCGGCTAATCATCATTTCCACCACCAACTCAAAAGAATTCAATAATAAATTGATTTTGCGCATCAAGACAGCATTGGAATCAAATCAAGTTGATTGATATTTGCCTCATGATTAGACATTACAAGCATGATCGAAGAGTCAACAGCTACAAGCATGGAATCAAGAATTAAGCAATTTGTGTATTTCTTTTCTTGACATGCACAAGCTTTTAACCATTAAAAAATCAATCTTTCTGAGTTTTCTATCAACTGAATCCCTATAGATCTAGTGAGCGAAGCAAATCCTTTTGAGCCCTGCGACCTGTGATCGCATGAGCTGCCATAGCACCACTCGCAGCAACGGGTGGAATACCAATTCCAGGAAAACAACTCGATCCACATTGCAGCAATCCCTTAACGGGAGTGGTGACCCCAGGAAACAGCCCCTTGGCTGCTGACATTGCAGGGCCATAGCTCCCCTGATCCGTGGAGAGGTAATGACGGTGAGTGATAGGGGTTCCCTCCATCACCACTTGGCAACGACTGCGCAGATCGGGAATGCGTTGCTCCAACACATCCCAAAACACCTGACAGCGTTGTCCACGTTTCTCCCGATAGGCCGCAGTTCCCCGCTGGAGATCCGCCCATTTTGTCCAGGGCTCATTGGCCGGGGTATAGGCGTGGAGCACATGATGTCCCTCCGGTGCCATCGAGGGATCGAGCACAGATGGAATCGACACCACCACAGCATTGCGATCAGCATCGATCCCACGTTCCCAGTCTCCGACCCAAACGGTATGAATCGGTAGGTCCTCAAGACCACTCGCATCAAATCCCAGATGAAGATGCAAAAAAGAACGACAATGAGGAGTAGACAGCCTGTCCTGTCTCCAAGCCTTCGCAGCCGTCTCTGGCAAAAGAGCCGCTGTACCCCAGGCATCCGCATTGCTCACCACAACGTCGGCATAAAGCGTCTCGCCATTGCTGAGTTCCACGCCAATGGCCCGATCCCCATCGAGTAACACCTGACGAACCCTTTCGCCAAGCCTCAAGCTGCCGCCATGAGCCTCAAGGCCACGCACGAGTGCATCAACCACGGCCGCACTGCCTCCTTTCGGAAAATCAAGGCAAGATTGAGGGTCAAACCACTCACCAAACAAGGTGGCCATCGCGGCTGCGTTGGTATCAGCCATCGGCATACCGCTGATCAAAAAACAGAGCAAATCCACCCAGTGACGCAGGAATGGATCCTGCAAGTGACGGTCCACTAGAGGTCCGAATGCACCACTTAGATGGCGGATGGCTGGAAGATGCTGCACCAGGCGTCCACTCCGTCTCAACAGAGGACCAATCCCATCAACGGATGCCGGCAATGCCAGCAACGGCAAGGCATCTGCGGCGGCTGCGATCGGCTGCAGCACCTCTGTAAACCGCTGCCACTCAGCTACAGCCTCAGGTCCACGCAGCCTTTGCACCACGCGTTCAAAGCCATCGCCTCCCACCCCAACACGGAGATGGCCTTCCGGAAACAAGACATCCCAATCCTTGTAACTCACCACATCCAAAGGCTGATCCAAGGCACGCAGGATCTGGGTGAGCGGGTTACTGCTTGGCCAACGCGACAACCCACTCCATAGGGATGGACCAGATTCGAAGCGATAGCCCTGGCGTTCAAAGCCATGAGCAGCCCCGCCTGGCTGACTATGAGCTTCAAGAACCAAAACCTCCTTACCAGCTCGAGCAGTGAGTCCGGCACAGCACAAGCCGCCAATCCCACTGCCGATCACGATCACCTCAGTGCTTTTTGGCATTAATGACTTATGGGTCTTGAATTGGGTCATAGCCAGTCACAGTTGTGATCGCGAAAAACACATCCCAATCCACAGATCGGTTGGAATGGTTAAAAGTCCAAAGTCCGTGCCAGAACAATCGTCCCCAAATCCGAACCGGCTTTCACTATGGCGTCGAACGCCTCCTCTGGTGTTGCCGATGCTGGTGCTGAGCTGCGGTCTTGTTGTGGCTGGAGCTGTTGCCGTGAAAGGGATTCGAACCGCAACAGACACCGTGACCGTGACCGGTGCCAGCACCGAAAGGCTTCGTAGCGACTATGCAGATTGGACCGTGACCGTGAGTGGCAACGGTCTGAGCCAGCAGCAGGCCTATCAAAATCTGCAACCTGATTTGAAGCGGACGCTCGCCTTTCTGCAAGACGCGGGCATCCCCGAAAACAGCACCCAACTCACCATTTTACGGACTGATCGCAACGACATTCGCAACCGTGTCACCGGGATGTTGACCAACACGGAGTGGACAGCACGTCAGTCCATCCACGTTGGCAGCTCAGATGTGGCGTTAATCCGTAAGGCATCAAACACCATTAGCAATCTGATTGGCGACGGAGTGTCGTTAGCAATTCAGCCACCGGCTTATACCTATACAAAGCTGGCTGAAAAACGCGTCGACATGCTTGCCAAAGCAACTGCCGATGCTCGAGATCGAGCGATTGCGATCGCAGGTCAGGCTGGCTCCGGTATTGGAGCCATTACCAATGCAGACACAGGCACCTTCCAAATCACCGTGCCGAACTCCACAAAAATGGGGAGCTATGGCTCCTATGACACCAGCACCATCGACAAAGACATCACCGCGGTGATGGGAGTGACATTCAGAGTGCAGTGATCCTTCTTCCCTTGGTCCTGTTAGGTCTGTCCTGGCTGCAGGAAGGCATCGATCAACTCTTGCTAGGCGGACGATGGAATTTGGCCATGGGGCCTGGAACGCCTTGGTGGACCCTGCTCACCGCACCATTCAGCCATGGAGATCTAGGTCATCTCATCGGCAACAGCATCGTTTTTTTACCTCTCAGCTATCTCGTGCTGTTGAAAAGCCTGCGCGGTTATGTGGCGGTTTGGATTGCCGTCATTCTTCTCGAAATTCCGCTCTGGATGTTTTGGCCTGTGGGCAGCCACGGACTCTCAGGAGTCGTCTATGGACTCCTTGGCTACCTTGTGCTGATCGGATTTCTCGAACGACGACCGCTGGCCATTGGTTTAAGCGTGATTGCCGTTGCCTTCTACGGAAGCGCCTTACCTGGATTGCTGCCCTGGGCCTCACCTGCAGGAGTGAGCTGGATTGGTCACGCGAGTGGATTCATCGCTGGGCTTTTGGCAGCTGGCGCTGTGTCACGTGAACCCCATCAACCGTCAGCCTGATCCTCAGCTGATTTGAGAAAGCGACCAGACAAGCGAACAGCCAAGACAGAACAAGCGGCTCCATAGCCGATAAAGGTGGCCACTTGACCAAAAGATCCCATCTCGTAGACCTCTCCACCTAACAAAACCCAATCCACGAGTGATGAGGCGACACCCCACACAACAACCCAAATCGAAACGTAGAGAATCCCCCTCACGGCGGTGTTCACGGCAGCTCCTTTTGAAAATGCTTGTTCAACTCGACGCTAGGGCAGGCGTCAATCCAAGTCTTTCAGTGCTGATCAATGGCCGATCAGTTACCTGATCACTGATTCCACTGATGGAGAGGTTTCTTTCAAAGCTTCTTGAAGCAACCTGACAATGAACCATCACCTCGCTAGGACCTTTGGGTGATCACTTTGAAAAAGCAGAAAGGTCCTCCTATGTCTGAAAACAATCAGCAGCAACCTGTTGTGATCAAGCAAGGAGGCGGCGGCACTGGCATTGGCCTGGTTCTGGCGGCGTTAATTCTTGGCGGTGCGCTGGTCTATGCCGTCACAATCTGGTCAAACACGCAGAAAAGAATGATCGAAGCGCCCAAAGAAGCGATCCAGAAAGGCGTGGACACCCTGAAAAAAGCCATTCAGCCTGGGTCTTAAAGGCAGCTCCGCTTCACCCCCCTTCCGCCGATTGCTGCTGGCTGTGATGGCGGTAGAGATCGCTATCGCCATCACTGTCGCTCTCGGCTTTCGCTTGGTACTGGGGACCAGGTCTTGGCTGGGGGAACTCCACTGCCGAGAGATCGTCATCCGAACTCACGCTCTTTTCTTCTCGCGCGATCGCACGCTGATAAGCGGAACTGACGTCTGATGAACCGTCGTTACGAACAAATGTCATGGCCGCAAAAGCAGTGCGGCCATGATGGCAGTCCTGCAACTCGCTGACCATTGCTCAAACAAGAGCGTGCTTCCCACCTGCTCTGCCGCCTGGATGAGCACTATCCAGATCCACCGATCCCTCTGGATCACAGCGACCCTTTCAGCCTGCTGATCGCTGTGCTTCTCAGTGCACAGTGCACCGACAAAAAGGTCAATGAAGTGACTCCGGCCTTGTTTGCAGCTGGACCAACTCCAAGTGCCATGGCGGCCTTAACAGAAGCAGAGATTTACGAACACATCCGCCAGCTCGGGCTCGCCAAAACCAAAGCCCGCAATGTGCACAAACTCGCTCACCTATTGATCACAGTGCACGGAGGGAAAGTACCAAGCAGCTTTGAAGAGCTGGAGGCGCTGCCTGGCGTAGGTCACAAAACCGCCAGCGTGGTGATGGCCCAAGCTTTCGGAGTACCGGCCTTCCCTGTGGACACGCACATTCATCGGTTAGCGCAGCGCTGGGGGCTTAGCAATGGAGACAGCGTTGAGCGTACCGAAAAGGATCTGAAATCCCTATTCCCCCCGAAGAGCTGGAACAAGCTTCACTTGCAAATCATCTTTTACGGACGTGAGCACTGCACTGCTCGTGGATGCGATGGAACCGTTTGCCCGATGTGCCGCGAGCTATACCCAAAGCGAAGACAGCCGGTGATCTGGAAAAGGCCGTAGCCGCAAGGCGCTCCAACGTCAAACTTCTGTTACAGTTCGTTTCAATTGAAAGATCACCATGGACCGTACCCCCGCTACCGACACCTGGTTCCAAAGCAAAGCAGCTCGCTCCATTCATGAAGATCAACTCAAGAAAGTTGAACTTTTTAACGGTCGTGCCGCGATGATCGGATTTGTGATCGGGGTGATTACCGAAGGACTCACAGGTCAAGGAATCCTCCATCAAATCGGCCTCGGCCCCCTTATCGATGGCTACACAGCTTGCAGCGCTCAGATGCTTCCCTTCTGTTTCTGATCTGACCAGTCAATGCCTGTCAGCCCCCTGGCCTTAGGATTCAGGGCTGACAGTGCAGGCCAATGGCTCGAAAGCGGCGCAAACTCAGCAAAGACATGGAAGCCGAAATCAAAGCGGCCCATAAGAAAGTTGAGTTTATTTCTGCGTTAATTCGAGACATCCGAGAAGAAGATATTCAAAACGAATACGCAGAAGCCTTTATTCAAGTGCACGCCGCATGCACCCACCTCTCTCAGTTGTACGACGCTGAGGGCATCACTGAGGAGAGCGAAGGCACACTCGTTCTATACAAAGGTCTTCTCAATCAATTTGAAGAAGATTACGAGCTCTAGGGCATTTTCAAGATCTGGACCTTATCCACTAATTTTTTTCTAAAAATCCTGTACAACCGGAACGGTATTTAGAATTAGTTTGATGCCAGACCAGAACGATCCGCGCTGGTTCACCTTGGCGATGGCTAGCCGCTGGCCGCTCGCAGTTGTGATTGCGGCGGGATCAGTTGCCGTGGCTACGACCCAAATACTCCGTCAACCCATCCCGATCGGACTGCCCCTCGGACAGCCATTTCCAGTGCGTCTCGTTGACGGTGTCATTGTTGATGAAATCAAGGAACCTGTAAGGGTGAAGAGTGAGGGTTCGATCGCCATTGAGGCTTCGAAAAAACTCCCCATTGAGGCCTCTGAAGCTCTCCCCGTTCAAGGCCAAGTTTCCGTCACCAAGCCCGTGTTGATTGAATCAAACCGATCACTTGACGTGCAAGGACAGGTTTCAGTCAACGAAGTGACAGCTCCCGTCAAAGTGCAAGGGGTGGATGAAGGTCCTGTTCTTGTCGGAACATCCGACGAAGATCAGTTGACCGTCGGTGGAGCGGTAGACGTCACCGAGATCGGCGGTCGGATCAATGTGCGCCTGCGTGATGCGGCTCAATCTGTTCTGCCGATTCCTTAAATGAGATCACTTCCAACTGATCTCACTCTGGCTGTTGTTGGGCATCTCGAATGGGTTACTTTTCTCGCCGTTAATGAGCTCCCTTCACCTGGGCAGATCAGCCGTGCCCATCGCTCTCTCGAGGAGCCAGCGGGTGCTGGCGCTGTCGTGGCTGTTCAATTGGCCAGGCTGACGGGCCAAAAAGTGGCCTTTTTTACAGCCCTTGGGAAGGATGAAATCGGCGCGCGAAGCGAAGCACGCCTGCATGAATTAGGTGTCACACCCATCGTTGCCTGGCGAGACCAACCCACCCGCCGCGGTATCAGCTTGGTTGATCGCAGCAGCGATCGAGCGATCACGGTCATTGGGGAGCGACTGACACCAGTCGCTCATGATCCATTGCCGTGGGAGCATCTCGCCAATTGTGCCGGGGTGTTTGTCTCTGCAACCGATCCGCAAGGACTCAAGCTGGCACGAGCAGCCAAAGTTTTAACGGCTACGCCCCGGCTTCGACTACCCGTTCTTCAAGAGGCCGGAGTCAGTCTCGATGCCTTGATCGGCAGCAATCTTGATCCAGGCGAATGCATCGAAGAGGGTGCATTCACCCCAGCGCCAACCTTGAGGATCGCCACAGAAGGAGAAAGGGGAGGGGTTCTCATTCCAGGAGGACGATTTGAAGCCCAACCTCTGCCAGGCCCCCTTACTGAAACCTATGGATGCGGCGACAGCTTTGCAGCTGGCGTGACGGCCGGACTCGCTGCAGGGTGGTCCACCACTGACGCCATCAAGCTTGGGGCCCAATGTGGTGCGACCTGTGCAACCCACTTCGGTCCCTACGCCTAGCGCCAAAGGCACTGCGCCCAGACGATGTGGGCGGAAGTCTTGTCTATGCATAATCTCGAGGAGACAGGAACCAAGCAACACCACTACCACTGGCCATGGCTGATCTGAAGTGCCCTTTTAGCGGCCACACAGGGGCCACGACTCCTGATGGACACACTGGCAATCAACAGTGGTGGCCGAATCAAATCGATCTCAGGATCCTGCATCAACACCATCCATCGGCCAATCCACTCGGAGAGGACTTCGATTACGCCACAGCCTTTTCAAAACTAGATTTTGAAGCGCTCAAAGCTGACCTCCACACCCTGATGAGGGACTCCAAAGAGTGGTGGCCCGCCGACTGGGGGCATTACGGCGCCTTATTTATCCGCATGGCCTGGCACAGCGCAGGCACATACCGCATTGGCGATGGCCGTGGCGGTGCCGGCCATGGCAATCAACGCTTTGCACCACTGAACAGCTGGCCGGACAACACCAACCTGGACAAAGCCCGACGTTTGCTCTGGCCCATCAAACGCAAGTACGGCAACAGCATCTCCTGGGCTGATTTGATCATTCTCACGGGGAACATCGCTCTGGAATCGATGGGGTTCCAGACCTTTGGGTTTGGAGGGGGGCGCACAGACATTTGGGAACCGGAAGACGACGTGTTCTGGGGCAAAGAAACACAGTGGCTCGCTGACGAACGTCATGACGATGCAGGGGCACTCGACCAGCCGCTCGCAGCGGTGGAGATGGGGTTGATCTACGTCAACCCCGAAGGACCCCATGGCAATCCAGATCCGATCGCAGCAGGCAAAGACGTTCGTGAAACCTTTGCCCGGATGGGCATGAATCCAGAAGAAACCGTTGCGCTCGTCGCTGGTGGCCATACGTTCGGGAAATGCCATGGAGCAGCAAACGCTGATCATCTGGGCGTCGATCCAGAGGGAGCCGCACTCGAAGCCCAAGGCCTGGGCTGGAGCAATCGTTTCGAAACTGGTAAAGCAGAACACACCATCACCAGCGGAATTGAAGGGGCTTGGAAACCCCATCCCACGCGTTGGGATCAGGGCTATTTCCAAATGATGTTCACCTACGACTGGAAACTCACGAAAAGTCCAGCGGGTGCATGGCAATGGGTCGCGAAAGACGTGCAACCAGAGCACATGATTCCCGATGCCCATATCGCCGGGACATTTTCGGCTCCGATCATGACCACAGCCGATCTCTCTCTGCGCCACGATCCAATCATGGAACCGATTGCGCGGCGATTCCACCAAGATCAAGAAGCCTTTGCCAAGGCATTCTCACGAGCTTGGTTCAAACTCACCCACCGAGATTTGGGGCCTCGTGCGTTGTATCTAGGCCCCGATATACCCACCGAGATTCTGATCTGGCAAGACCCCATCCCAGCAGTAGATCACCCACTCATCAACGCCACTGAGATTGCTTCACTGAAGCAACAAATCCTTGAGGCCAATCTCAGCGTTCAAGACTTGGTCTCCACCGCTTGGGCCTCAGCCTCCACCTTCCGAAATTCAGATCGACGCGGAGGCGCCAATGGTGGTCGCATCCGACTCTCTCCGCAGAACAGCTGGGACGTCAACAACCCGGAAACACTCAAGCGTGTAATCCCACAGCTTGAGAGCATTCAGGACTCTTTTCATCGAGCTTCTTCCGAAGGGAAGCATGTCTCCATAGCCGATTTAATCGTGCTCGGTGGAGGCACCGCAATCGAAAAAGCAGCAGCCGATGGGGGGCACCCTGTCACGGTGCCATTTCAACCCGGCCGAGGCGATGCAAGCGCAGAACAAACAGACAGCGCCTCATTCAACGCACTCAAACCCATTGCAGATGGCTTTAGAAATTGGAAACGAGCGGATATGGCGATCCGTGGTGAGGAGTTGCTCTTAGACAAAGCCCAACTTCTGTCACTCAGTGCACCTGAGATGACAGTACTGGTGGCAGGACTGCGCGTGCTTGGTGCCAATACCGGCGGCAACCAACAAGGTGTGTTGACACAACGCACTGGGGTGCTCAGCACGGATTTCTTTACGAATCTGCTTGATATGAGCACGGCTTGGACGCCGACCAACAACAGCAACGACAGCTACATCGGCAGTGATCGCAACACGGGTGAACCACGTTGGACAGCGAGCAGGGTGGATTTGGTCTTTGGATCAAATAGTCAACTGCGCGCCATTGCCGAGGTCTACGCCCAAAACGATGGCCAGGAGCGCTTTGTGAGGGATTTTGTTGCGGCCTGGGTCAAAGTTATGGAGCTCGATCGCTTTGATTTGCATTGAGCGATGTCCCTTGAGGCTCTAACCAAAGCACAAAAAAGCCCCCACCGTGAGGAGGGGGCTTTCTAGTTCAGTTGATCTGAACTTTGAAGGGGTTCCAGATCAACCGATTGCAGGTGCTTGAAGTGCCACAGGTGTGGACTCAGCAGCTGCCAGGTCGAGGGGGAAGTTATGAGCGTTGCGCTCGTGCATCACTTCCATGCCAAGTCCGGCACGGTTCAAGACGTCGGCCCAGGTGTTCAGGACGCGGCCCTGACCATCAAGGATGGACTGGTTGAAGTTGAAGCCGTTCAAGTTGAAGGCCATGGTTGACACGCCAAGGGCGGTGAACCAGATGCCGACGACAGGCCAGGCTGCAAGGAAGAAGTGAAGGCTACGGCTGTTGTTGAACGAGGCGTATTGGAAGATCAGGCGACCGAAGTAGCCGTGAGCAGCCACGATGTTGTACGTCTCTTCTTCTTGGCCGAACTTATAGCCGTAGTTCTGGGACTCGGTCTCGGTTGTTTCACGAACCAAGGATGAGGTCACCAATGAACCGTGCATGGCGGAGAACAGTGAACCACCGAAGACACCAGCCACACCAAGCATGTGGAAGGGGTGCATCAGGATGTTGTGCTCAGCCTGGAAGACCAACATGTAGTTGAAGGTTCCAGAGATGCCCAAAGGCATGGCGTCAGAGAAAGAACCCTGACCGAAGGGGTAGACCAGGAACACTGCAGATGCAGCAGCAACAGGTGCGCTGTATGCAACACAGATCCAAGGGCGCATGCCCAAGCGGTAGGAAAGTTCCCACTCACGTCCCATATAGGCGTAGATGCCGATCAGGAAGTGGAACACAACCAGTTGGAAAGGACCGCCGTTGTAGAGCCACTCGTCGAGTGAGGCAGCTTCCCAGATTGGGTAGAAGTGCAAGCCAATGGCGTTGCTGGAAGGAACAACAGCACCAGAGATGATGTTGTTGCCATACATCAGTGAACCTGCAACAGGCTCGCGGATGCCGTCGATATCAACCGGAGGAGCGGCGATAAAAGCAACGATGAAGCAAGTGGTAGCGGCAAGCAGTGTGGGGATCATCAACACACCGAACCAACCGACATAAAGACGGTTGTTGGTGGAGGTGACCCACTCACAGAACTGCTGCCAGCCGTTAGCGCCGGAGCGCTGCTGGATGGTGGTAGTCATGAGAACGGAAAGGAGCCTGTGGGATGAATCCCGGTGGCGAATAAAGAAGGTCGGTTAACCCGACTTACGTAATGTAACGGAAGATTGCGCTGCTGACACAATCCCGCAGTGAGGGCTCTTGATCCAAATGATCAGCGCAGCTGATCACTTCCCTGAATGACGGAGCACTTGTGCCTGTTGGGTGCTGATCCGACCTGCAGTTTCCAAGACTTCACTGATGGTGTCCAAAGTGAGCACGGCCTGTAGCCGTAAACCATTGGACTCCAGGCGCTGCCTGGCACGGGTGTCATGGACGCCGCCATGGTCAAGGAACACCACTACATCACTCACTTTCAAACCGGAAGACTCGAGCTTGCCAATTCCCTCAAGGACGCTACTGCCAGTAATCAGGATGTCATCAACGACTGCCACGGTCTCACCCTCATTGAATTCTCCTTCCACCAAGCGCCTAGTTCCATGGGCCTTGACCTCTTTGCGTGGATAGATCAGGGGCTTATGCAATTGCAGAGAAAGGCCTGTTGCCGTAGGCAAGGATCCATAAGGAATCCCGGCAATTCGGTCAAACTGCAGTGGGCGTAGAACCTGGGCATAGCAATCGAGCACGCGATGAAAGAGCGCAGGGTCAGAAATGATCTGCCTCAGATCCACGTAGTAGTTGAAAACAGCACCGCTGGCCTGCACGAACTCCCCAAAAAGCAAGCAGCGAATATCAAACAGATCAATCACAAGATCACGGAGCTCAGAGTCAATCAGCTCGGCAGCTGCCGAAGCCGCTGCCGACGTTGCAACACCAGTAGAAGGTTGATCAGCGTGAGGCCAAATTCTGCACTGCTCGGATTCTTGTTCCACGATTGATGGCTGCTGCTGGAGATGGTCTTGGCGCATCCGATTAATTCGCTCTTTAAGCGCAGCGGTCTGCTCGTTGATATCGGTTTCGTTTAAAAGATTTTGCGGCAGAGGTAGCAGCAACCCATCCCCCGCCGAATTAAGTCCGCTGGCCATCAGACGTTGCAGATTTCCTTCCTCACCCCAAAGCGAGCGGAGCATGACAAATCGTTCAGGCGCTGCTTGACGCACATGCCCCAAAATCAACGGATCGCTCGTGCCAACTTCGAGCAGCAGCTGATCTGGTGTCCCCCAGCTCTGGCTTTCGCGCACAACCTTTAAATAAAAAGGATCGCTTTCGTTGGGATGGTGTTGTAGGGCGACGGCCGCAGGGTTGGAGCTGTGGCAGTTGATCAAGACCCCTTTGCCTGGATACAGGAGGAACGGAGCAGCGATGTCCTGACCGGCGAGGGGGTTGAGAGTGACCGCGTCGGCATGCAGGGTTTTGAACAGATAGGCCGCGACTGCACTGGAACTGTTGAGATCTCCGTGCTTGATATCGATGATTAATGGCAAATCTGGGGGAAGCAGTTCACGCACCTCCAACAACAGTTCCACACCTGCTGAACCCATCGCCTGATAAAAACCAAGGCTTGGTTTGTAAGCACAAACATGGTCAGATGTGGCTTCAATCACTGACTTGCACCATGAGCGCGCCTGACTGAGCAGCGAGCTTCCCCCAAGACCACGAAGGCCAGCCCAGCTGCGGAGCATTTCTGGATTTGGGTCGAGGCCAGTCACAAGAAGCGACTTCCTGCTGCTCATGGCATCGGTGAGTGCCGTAAAGAAACCCATGGCTCTAAGGGTTGTTGCAACAACCAGAATGCGCGATTCCTGAGTCCTTCGTTACACGCAAGGAGAAAAATGACTTATTTAATGATATAGTCAACAACCCTAAGCATATTTTGCACTAAAATTTAAAAAATTACTTAGCCGCGCGCAAAGTGAAACCTGCACGAAAAAATCCAAAGCTTTTTCCAACTCGTAATCAATCAAAATCATATTACCAGCAGAGCGAATGGAATGGTCACATTCTTTGCATGAATGAGGAGGCTTTTATCTTATAGTGGATTGCAAATAATCGAGTGAACAAGCATCCCAAAGTTGTAACCAAGACAGCAAGGCTAATTGGCCCAGGGTATATATTATTTGAATTGGCATAAAGAGAAATAAACACTGCAAGAACCAGCCCCCAAAGCAATGAGATTTCAGCATATAGCTCACGTCGAAGGGTCGGGTGGCTTGCGTCACCTCGAACTACATCGCGAATGATGGCTCCACCCGCTCCCGTCATGGCACTGAAAACTGGGCCCCATAAGAGCAATGGATAGCATTGCTCTTCTACTGCGACGATGACCCCAGTCACTGTGAATGTCGCCAAGCCAATGGCATCCAAAGCCTGAATAGCATTCTCTCCGAAATGTGTTTTCGACAGCAAACGTGGAATTCCACGCAATTTAGGCAACCTCATCGTGATGTGACTGAGCAGAACAAGCGCAATCACAATGATGAGATTGTGAGTCGACTGAAGCACCGCTACCTGGCCTGCATTCGCGATCAGATCTCTTAAGATTCCTCCGCCAAAAGCGGGAAGACTGGCTAAAACAAGAGCTCCAAATATACTGAAACGATCTTTCCAAGCTAGAAGTACGCCAGAAAAAGCAAAAGCTGCTGTACCGATGGTTTCCAAAGCGAAAAACCAAGGCTGTCCAGCTGTCATTCCTAGTAATGAGGGGAAGAGATAATCTCGAACTATTCGGTTATATCGCCCATCATCCTTGATTCTTTGCATGGCTTGATCGAACGCTGTAACAAGCTCTGGTGATGTACTGGCCCGACTAAAAAGAGCGACGATTGGTCCTGAAAAAATATAATTGTTACCTGCGATCAATTCTCGGTTTAAAGACTCTTCCCACAGTAAATTTCCACCCACTAGGCGATCAATTGGAACCAGGTCTACTCTCCCTTTGATCAGATTTTGAATATTTTCTAAGTGTGAACCAGCTGAAGTCCAACGCCTTTGATTAGATGGATCTGCAATGAAAGTATCGATTTCCTCGCCATAGTAATACCCCGACACGACTCCAAGACGAAGGTTGCTATCTAAAAACGACGTTTTAAAGACTTCAGGCTTAAGCATTGCGACCGCATTCGGCTCGCTTCTTCTGCTAATTAAGATAATATCTTCACTTCGATAGGGAGTCGAAAAGTAGGCATAGCGTTCGCGCTGTGGAGTTGCAAAAGCCCCTCCTGCTACATCACGAATTCCTTGCCGAATATCTTCTTGATGAATGTTCCAGGTAACTTGAGGAAGTTTAAGGATGAATCCAAGTTCTTTTTCGAAAACTTCCCTGAACAACTGAACGTCCAGACCAGTGAGCTGACGGCGATCAAAATTGATTTCTTCTAGGTATTGATATGGCCTCCAGGGATACCATCCTCCTTGGATGACACCTTGTTCTGAAGCAGAACCAGAGAGCGACAGGCTCATAGTCAGACACATGGTCGCCAATACGATGACGAATGTCTTGAGCTTCACGGATCTATTTTGAGGGTGCTTTTCATGCTGCCTCAACACAGTGCTACTGAAAAACAGAACTTGACGAATCCAGGCACAAAAAAGCCCCCTCCGTGAGGAGGGGGCTTTCTAGTTCAGTTGATCTGAACTTTGAAGGGGTTCCAGATCAACCGATTGCAGGTGCCTGAAGAGCCACAGGTGTGGACTCAACAGTTGCCAGGTCGAGGGGGAAGTTATGAGCGTTGCGCTCGTGCATCACTTCCATGCCGAGACCGGCACGGTTCACCAAGTCAGCCCAGGTGTTCAGGACGCGGCCCTGACTATCAAGGATGGACTGGTTGAAGTTGAAGCCGTTCAAGTTGAAGGCCATGGTTGACACGCCAAGGGCGGTGAACCAGATGCCGACGACAGGCCAGGCTGCAAGGAAGAAGTGAAGGCTACGGCTGTTGTTGAACGAGGCGTATTGGAAGATCAGGCGACCGAAGTAGCCGTGAGCAGCCACGATGTTGTACGTCTCTTCTTCTTGGCCGAACTTATAGCCGTAGTTCTGGGACTCGGTCTCGGTTGTTTCACGAACCAAGGATGAGGTCACCAATGAACCGTGCATGGCGGAGAACAGTGAACCACCGAAGACACCAGCCACTCCAAGCATGTGGAAGGGGTGCATCAGGATGTTGTGCTCAGCCTGGAAGACCAACATGAAGTTGAAGGTTCCAGAGATGCCCAAAGGCATGCCATCAGAGAACGAACCCTGACCGAAGGGGTAGACCAGGAAAACAGCCATGGCTGCAGAC
This sequence comes from Synechococcus sp. SYN20, assembly GCF_014279555.1. NCBI lineage: Bacteria > Bacillati > Cyanobacteriota > Cyanophyceae > Synechococcales > Synechococcaceae > Synechococcus > Synechococcus sp. SYN20. The sequence continues at coordinate 1,795,879 of NZ_CP047959.1, forward strand.
AGCGGAGCGCTGTATGCAACACAGATCCAAGGGCGCATGCCCAAGCGGTAGGAAAGTTCCCACTGACGGCCCATATAGGCCGAAATGCCGATCAGGAAGTGGAAGACAACCAGCTGATAGGTGCCACCGTTGTAGAGCCACTCGTCGAGTGAGGCAGCATCCCAGATTGGGTAGAAGTGCAAGCCAATGGCGTTGCTGGAAGGAACAACAGCACCAGAGATGATGTTGTTGCCATAAAGCAAGGAGCCAGCGACAGGCTCGCGGATGCCGTCGATATCAACCGGAGGGGCGGCGATGAAAGCGACGATGAAGCAAGTGGTAGCAGCAAGCAGACAAGGGATCATCAGCACACCGAACCAACCGACATAAATACGGTTGTTGGTATCTGTGACCCACTGACAAAAACTTTGCCAGCTGCTTAAGCGACCGCTACGAACGGCAGTTGCCATGAGATGAAAATAAGAACGGGATCGATCAATCCATCCTCAAAAGAGGGCAAATGATCGAGCTAAGGATGATGAACAGGCCTCCACAATTCAAGAGAAACAAACGGATCTCATTATCTCGACAACATTTTTCATGACAACTTCATGAATGATTCATGAAGTTGTGTCACGCGCCGGCGAATTGATTCGTCTTGAGCCATGCCCTGGCCTGATCAGCAAAACCGGGAAGATCCATTCGCTCACGCTCTGCCGCCTTCGCAACCAACAGCGGGGCCTGTTGCTTGAGATCATCGAGGTCAGGCTGGGCAACACCGGCATTAAGGGCCATCCAATCAGCCATTGATGCACCCACTACGCGAGTGAGATAGGCAGCACTAAGGCCTTGAAGCATCCCTGCCGCCAACCAAGTACCACCGTCAAGTTTGGCCATGCCAAGCAATGCTTGACCACTCCACTCCACAACCCCCTGCCCAAGGGCGGCCGTCCCCAACTGGCGCGCCACAACCTGCAACACCTCAGAGCTCCAGGAGCAGCCCCAAATTTGAGCCATTTCCTTCACCATCAAGCCGTTCACCACAGCCACAGCAAGAAGATCAACGCTTGGGACAGGGGAGGCAATCACCACACCCGCCACAATCCACTGACTCCTTTGAAGCAGGGAGCGGAATCGCTCACGACGCAACTGCTCTAGCTCTGCTTGCCAACGGCGATGAAGAGAGGTCAACAAGCGTTGCTTGGTGATCTCGCGGCTCCGAGAAGGCTGAGCAAAATGGCGTCGCACTGGATGCAAGCCTCTCCGTAGATCAGCTGACTCACCACTCCAAAACAACAGTCGATCGCACCATGGCTTGGGTAATTGACAGCTCAAGGCTTGCTGTCGAGCTTCGCGAGAGTCGTGAACAGAATCCTTAATGAGCAACCAAGCGGGGCGATCCGTGGGCAATTGTTCCAATCGCAAAAGATCAGCTGCCCTCAGCGGCATTGGAAGTCCGTACAAGATCACATCAAGCAGCTCAAGCTCCTGAGGCCAGTTCCAAGCATCAGCAACCACTGGCAACGGCTTTGCGATGCACAGCTCAAGTGAATTGGAACCCTCCAAAGCGTTGTGAAGCTCGGAAGTGCTCGGATGAGTCCCGCCCTCACTAATGACCACACCCACACTGAGAGGCGCATGCTGAGCTTTCAACAGATCCAGCTCCTGTTCGCGCGGACATCGCAAACCATCGAGACCTAACGCCAGCTCGAGCTCAGTGAACTGCGCCAGCACCGCCTCACAACGACGGATCCATCCAGAGATTGAGGACGGCTCTGAAAATTGAGGAGGCCGAGAAGGACGGGACATCCACCAGAAACCAGCTCCCAAGACCAAGAAGCCGGCGCCTCCACCGGGGAGGTGAACCAGGTCGCTGAACAGCCAACTTCCAAAAGCCAGGGTCCCTCCAGCCAGAGCAAGTTTCCCTGCGATGGATGGAATCAGCTTGATGGTGCTGATTGATGGAACCGGCATCAGCACAACAAATCCATAACTTGGGGCTTTCCTAGCTCAACCTGTCTAGTCAGGGCCAGCACTTGCGTACGTATGAAAACTGGCAGCGTCCAGTCCGTCCCTCATAACGAGACCTCTGAACGAGAAATTTATATGGTTAGGGGACCTGTACCTCACATCGATGGCCCGCGATCGTCGCCATGAGGTCAAACGGGTCCTAATGGTGGCCCTCACCATCAACGTGGCCATGACGTTGCTGAAGATGGTGGTGGGACTAGCCAGTGGATCACTGGCTGTGGTTGCTGATGCAATGCACAGCGCAACCGATGCTCTCTCAAGCTTGACGGGACTGATCACCAATGGGCTCTCGGATCCCAAACCAGACCGAGATCATCCCTACGGCCATCACAAATACGAAGGAATTGGGGCTCTGGCGGTTGCTGGCTTCATCTTTTTCACAGCAATCGAAATCCTGATCACCTCAAGTGAACGCCTTACCGAGGGATTGCCTGAACTACGGATTAACGCAACGGAGCTGTTGCTGCTGCTTCTAGTGCTCGTCTTCAATCTTCTGCTCGCCGGCTACGAGCGACGAGAGGGGCGCCGATTAAACAGTCCACTGCTCCTAGCCGATGCCCATCACACCACGAGTGACATCTGGACCACCGTGATTGTCCTGGTGGGGCTGACAGGGGCCTGGCTGCTCAAGATCAGCTGGCTTGACGTCGCGCTTGCCATGCCCCTTGCCGTGCTTCTGATTCGTGTCTGCTGGCAGGTTTTGCGCGACAACCTGCCCTGGCTTGTGGATCACATTGCGATTGCCCCTGAAGCCATCAACGAACAGGCGTTGGGTGTACCTGGAGTCCTCAATTGCCATGACATCGCCAGCAGAGGGATCCTGGGCCAACAGGTCTTCATTGATATGCACATGGTGGTGGATGTCGATGACCTGATTGCAGCGCATCAGATCACTGAGCGTGTAGAAGAGCGCCTTGAATCCCGGTTCGGCCCCGTTCGCTGCACCATTCACCTCGAGCCAAGAGACTATGCAGAACAAGTGATCACCTTCCGTGGAACCCACGGTTAAGCACGGAGATCAAGAAAGGATGCCTCTAGGAGTTCGATGATGCGTCACACTTGCGCCTGATTCCAGGCCTCGGGCCATGACTGATTCCAACAGCGATTCCCGTCAACAGGGCAGACAAGGTGAGGGCGGCGGGGGCTCCCGTGGCGGCCGCAATTCCGGCAACCGAGAGGGGGGCGGATTCCGTATTCGACTCAGTGACAACGAGATGCGTGCAGTGAGAGCCCTCCAAGAGGCTTTCAATCTGCGTTCAACCGTTGCAGTGCTGGGTTTTGCCGTTCGCGCTCTTGCTCAGATGCTGGAGGACGGCCAGCTCACTGAGTTGATCGCTCAGCAACGAGCCCAAGGTGGCGGGCGACGATCCGAAGACGGACGAGGAGAAGGCAATCGGGGTGAACGGAATCGGACACCACGTCCTGATCCTTTTGCACGGCCAGCCAAACCCCAACCTCCTGCCCCTGATCCAGAACCTGCAGCGGAACCAGACCCTGCAGAAGAAGCAGAGGCTTCACCAGAGACAGAAGCTTCAACAGACGCCAGCGCTAGCGATGGGACTTCCACGCCAGCGAGCGACGACAACACCGAGACTGGAGCCTGATCGATGGGGCGGCCGAGGGTTCTCTCCGGCGTTCAACCAACAGGTGCTCTTCATTTGGGCAACTGGTTGGGCGCCATTCGCAATTGGGTGGATCTGCAGCACGACAACGACACATTCTTTTGTGTCGTTGATCTGCATGCCGTCACCGTTCCACACCAACCAAATCGTTTAGCGGAGGACACCCTCAGCACGGCAGCCCTTTATCTGGCTTGCGGTCTCGACCCTGATCAATCCACCGTTTTTGTCCAAAGTCACGTCAAAGCTCACAGCGAGCTGTGCTGGCTCCTGAACTGCGTCACTCCCTTGAACTGGCTGGAGCGCATGATTCAGTTCAAAGAAAAAGCCGTCAAGCAAGGCGACAACGTCTCAGTAGGCCTTCTTGACTATCCAGTTCTGATGGCCGCAGACATCCTTCTCTATGACGCAGACCTTGTGCCTGTTGGGGAAGATCAGAAACAACATCTGGAATTAGCGCGCGACATCGCCCAACAACGCATCAACGCTCGCTTCGGCTCAGAGGATCAACCGCTCCTGCAAGTTCCCAAGCCATTGATCATGCGCGAAGGGGCGAGGGTGATGAGCCTGATGGATGGCCGCAGCAAAATGAGCAAAAGCGATCCGAACGACAACAGTCGGATCACGCTTCTTGACCCACCTGCACTGATCACGAAGAAGATCAAGCGGGCCAAAACAGACCCTCAAATGGGTCTTGAATTCAGCAACCCGGATCGACCGGAAACCGACAACCTCCTCGGCCTTTATGCGCTGCTGAGCGGCAAGGGCCGAACAGCCGTTGCTGAAGAATGCGCAGCGATGGGCTGGGGAACCTTCAAGCCTCTGCTGGCAGAGGCCGCCGTGAGCGCCTTAGAGCCGATTCAAAGCAGATATAGCGAGCTCATGGATGATCGGGCCGAATTAGAGAACGTGCTGCAACAAGGCCGTATCCGGGCTGAAGGCGTGGCAACAGCCACCGTGGATCGCGTACGCAAGGCCATGGGCTTTCTGACGGCCTAATGATTTGGGAGGCCTTTGAAAAGATTCTCTAATACTTAAGGCTTCCTGAGAAGCCTTGACTCCAGATCCAAGGAATGCCAGCAAAAACGAGCAAAAACGGCGCGTCTCGCGAGTCTTGAGGAGAGATTAATTAAGTGTTTCTGCTCATGCACAACTGATACTCAGTCGTCAAGGCCGGTACCAAAGGACTCGCCAAAAGCTTCCCATCCTGACGAAGGTGGCAGTCTCGTTACGGAACGTCACCTTTTGCTGAGCTCCTTCTCCAGGCTGCCCCGCGCCGTTTTACCCACTTTCCGTCAAGCCAGTGGCATCGGTGTTGTCAGCATGGGTCTACTGCTTGGCCTAGGACACAGCATTCATGCTGAACGCTCCAGCGAAAGGATTGAACAAGCAGAAAAGTTGGCTTCCGCACTTCAACAAGACGTCAATACCGATCAAAAAGCATCTCCTTATTCGATCACTCCTGAACGACGCGCCCTGCTCAACACCATTCGCTTCGCAGAAGGGACTTGGAAGGACGGTCACGACCTTGGGTATCGCACCCTCTACGGAGGTGGCCAGTTTGAAGATCTCTCCAAACATCCAGAAAGGGTTGTCGTGAAGCGTTATGTCAGCGCCGCGGCCGGGGCCTATCAATTTTTGCCCACCACCTGGCAAGAGGTTTCAGGCCGATTGGACTTGCCAAGTTTCTCTCCAGAACATCAAGACCAAGCGGCTCTTCATCTGGTCAAGAGACGCGGAGCTCTCAACGAAGTGGATCAGAAAGGTCTCACGGCTGAAGCCATGAACAGCCTCGCCCCGGAATGGGCTTCTTTTCCCACCCACTCAGGACGCAGTGCTTACGGTCAACCCGTCAAAAGCCATGCTGAGCTAGCAAGTTTTTATTCAAAAAATCTTCAGACGCTTCGTCAAGGCGCCTAGAGCGACTGTTTCGCATTCGCCTCCGACACACGAGCTGCGAGACCCCAGATCTCGATCACAAGCTGGTGCCAAGGCGTCATCGCCTCCATTGAGATAGCCATTGCCGCAGGGGTGGCACTGACCAGGGCTCTTGTGGCAGCAATCGCCTTGAGGCCCTCGTCAATCCGAACTCCCATCGCTTCGCGATCATCCGGAGTCAAGACTGAATCTGGACAAGCCGCCAAAAGCTCCTGACCACGCTTAAACCAGTGGTTGAAGTCATTGAGCAACGAGTCCAACAACGACTCGAGCAGAGCGTTTGCCTCTTGATTCATGACCTTTTCAACGCACCCCCATAGGATGGCGGGCCCTGAACAGGAAAAGGTGAGCAGCGTCGCAGCAACCACCCCAGCCCCTACCGCGCCTGTGGTTCTGCCCAAGACCAGCGATAGCGAGACCCTGCTGAAGATTCGCCACTCGATGAGCCACGTGATGGCCATGGCAGTTCAGAAGCTATTTCCTAAGGCCCAAGTGACCATTGGTCCCTGGACTGAATCAGGGTTTTATTACGACTTCGACAATCCGGAACCCTTCACGGAAGCCGATCTCAAGGCAATCAAGAAGGAGATGGGGAAAATTATTGGCCGCAAGCTCCCGTTGGAGCGGATTGAAGTCAGTCGTGACGAAGCAGAACGTCGAATCAAGGCTCAAAACGAACCCTACAAACTGGAAATTCTCGAAAGACTGGTTGAGCCAATCACGCTCTACACCCTGGGTGAGCAATGGTGGGATCTCTGTGCTGGACCGCATGTGGCCAACACGAGCGAACTCAATCCAAAAGCGTTTGAGCTCGAAAGTGTCGCTGGTGCTTACTGGCGTGGCGACGAAACAAAAGCTCAGCTGCAGCGCATTTACGGGACTGCCTGGGAGACCGCCGATCAACTGTCAGAGCACAGACGCCGCAAAGAAGAAGCACTGCGTCGTGATCATCGCCGCCTCGGCAAAGACCTCGATCTGTTCTCCATCGAAGACGAAGCTGGAGCCGGGCTTGTGTTCTGGCATCCCCGGGGCGCACGCATGCGTCTTCTGATTGAAGATTTCTGGAGGCAAGCGCACTTCGAAGGGGATTACGAGCTCCTCTACACACCACACGTTGCGGATATCAGCCTCTGGAAGACCTCAGGACACTTGGACTTCTATGCAGAGAGCATGTTTGGCCCCATGGAGGTGGATGAGAGGCAGTATCAGCTCAAGCCAATGAACTGTCCGTTCCACGTTCTGACCTACGCCAGCAAACTTCGTAGCTACAGAGAACTCCCCATCAGATGGGCAGAGCTAGGGACCGTTTACCGCTACGAGCGACCCGGGGTGATGCATGGGCTGATGAGAGTCCGTGGCTTCACGCAAGACGATGCCCACGTGTTTTGTCTACCCGAACAGATCAGTGATGAGATCTTGCGAATCCTGAATCTCACAGAACGGATCCTGTCAACATTCGATTTCAGCAACTATGAGATCAACCTTTCAACAAAACCAGACAAAGCCATCGGAGAGGACGCTGTCTGGGATCTCGCCACCAAAGGCCTCATCGAAGCCTTAGAGCGCAAGGGCTGGAACTACAAAATTGATGAGGGTGGGGGAGCGTTTTACGGACCCAAGATCGACTTGAAAATCGAGGATGCGATTGGTCGGATGTGGCAGTGCTCAACCATCCAGCTTGATTTCAACTTGCCTGAGCGCTTCGAACTGGACTACATCGCAGCGGATGGCAGCAAACAGCGCCCAATCATGATTCACCGGGCCATTTTTGGGTCACTGGAACGATTTTTCGGAATCATGACCGAAAACTACGCGGGAGATTTTCCGTTTTGGCTCGCGCCTGAACAGATCCGGCTGCTTCCAGTAACTGATGACGTTTTGGGATACGCGGAAGAGCTTCAAAACCAGCTCAAAGCAGCTGGTATTCGCGCCAGCATTGATCGCAGCGGAGATCGACTTGGCAAGTTGATTCGCACGGGAGAACAAATGAAAATCCCAGTGCTTGCTGTGATTGGAGCCAAAGAAGCTGAACAGGGCGCCGCGAGTCTGCGCAGCCGCCGCGATGGGGACCTTGGCGTGATCACGAGGGAACTCCTGGTCACGACAGCACAATCGGCCAACCAAGAACGGCTCGCATCACTTTGTTTTGCCGACAGTGGGAGTATCGGGGTATGAGCGACCCAGCAATCACGTCTCTTGCCGATCTCAATCGATTTCGTAGTGCTCCTCAGCTGAGTTCACATGAGCGCAAGGATCTCAAAAACGAGCTCATCGCTGAGATGCATCACTTTGCCTGGTTCACTGTTGGCGTTATGGCTCCCTCGTCCACTGACGCCATGACATGCCTCCGCGACCTTGAGCTGGCGATGGGTTGGCCTCCCATGAAGTGCGAGGAGGGAACACGCATTGAGAGCGGGGTTTTCCTAAAAGCCAACCAATCCACCGGTTGCATTCGCATCCGAGCAGAGGCGGGGCTGGGTGAAGGCTTCTTAATCAGCGGCCATCAAGCTGAGTCTCAACAATTGGGTCCACAGTCAGGCCCCACATGGGGGCCCCTGCCTCTCGACTTTTTTCATGACTGAGTGTTCTAGAGCCTCTTGAAGACTTGTCGATTCCGATCAAAGCCATCAGCCTTCAGCTGAGATGCGCCGATCGATCCAATGCAGGCAACCACTTACCTGGCCGGTGATCTCGGTGGCACCAAAACGCTATTAGCGATCTACAGCGATCAAAACGGCAAGCTGAAACAAGAGCATCTCCAGCGTTACGTGTCGGCGGAATGGACGTCTCTCGACTCGATGCTCAAGCACTTCCTCCAATCACGACCTGACGCCAACTCAACTCCTCAAACCAGCTGCTTTGCCGTCGCAGGTCCGGTTAAAAACCGCGCTGCTGAACTCACAAATTTGGGATGGAGCATCAGCCAGGAGTCGTTGCAACAATCGGCGGGTTTGGAGCGCGTTGAGCTCGTCAACGATTTCGCCGTTCTGATCTACGGCCTGCCGCATTTCAGCGACAGTCAGCAGATCACGCTTCAAGCCGGATCAGGATTGGATTCCGAAAGCAGCCAAGCCGAGCAAGGTCCCGTCGCCATTCTTGGAGCGGGAACAGGCTTGGGGATGGCTCGGGGACTTCCGAGCAAGACAGGCTTGATTGCGTTACCCAGCGAGGGGGGGCACAGAGAGTTCGCTCCCCGTTGCAACGATGAATGGACCCTTGTGCAATGGCTCAAGCGCGATCTCTCCCTCGAGCGAATCTCCGTGGAGAGAGTTGTCAGCGGAACCGGATTGGGGCATGTCATGAACTGGATGCTGCAGCAGTCAGACAATGCGATGCACCCACTTCTAGAGAAGGCCAAGGCCTGGAGATACAACACACCAGATCATCCTGAGTATCACGATCTCCCTGCTTCCACATGTCAATACGCCAAAGCAGGCGACCAGCTCGCGAACGCTGCGATGACGCTTTGGCTTAGTGCCTATGGAGCAGCAGCAGGTGACCTGGCCTTACAAGAATTGTGTAGTGGGGGACTGTGGATCGGTGGAGGAACAGCCGAAAAAAACCAGGATGGTTTGAAGTCCATGGACTTCTTAAATGCCATGCGTCAGAAGGGGCGCTTTCAGCCTTTTTTGGAAGGTTTGACGGTGCGTGCCGTGATCGATCCGGAAGCTGGTCTGTTCAGTGCTGCTTGCAGAGCGCGGGAACTGGCTGAGTCGAGTGGGACACTGGCCTGAGTGGAAACGCAGGGATGGCGCAGCCGCGTATCGGCCAAACAGTGGTGGTGGATGTTCCCGCTACCACCGCCAACATTGGACCAGGATTCGACTGTCTAGGCGCTGCTCTGGATCTCAATAACCGTTTCACTATGCGTCGAATCGATGGCGATGGAGAGCGATTTGAATTGATCATCGAGGGGCAGGAGGGGGCTCATTTACGGGGAGGGCCAGACAACCTCGTCTATCGAGCCGCGCAGCGGGTCTGGAAAGCAGCAGGCCAAGAGCCCGTAGCGATCGAGGCTCGAGTGCGTTTAGCCGTTCCTCCAGCCAGGGGACTAGGCAGCAGCGCCACAGCCATCGTGGCGGGGCTTGTCGGTGCCAATGCCTTGGTGGGAGAGCCACTAAGTCGAGAAAAACTGCTGGAGCTCGCGATCGATATCGAAGGACACCCAGACAATGTTGTGCCTTCGCTATTGGGGGGGCTTTGCATGACAGCAAAGGCTGCGTCGCAACGCTGGCGAGTGGTGCGTTGCGAATGGATGCACAGCATCAAGGCAGTCGTTGCGATCCCAGCCATTCGTCTCAGCACCAGCGAAGCGAGGCGGGCCATGCCCAAATCGGTTCCCATTGGTGACGCAGTGGTCAACCTCGGTGCCCTCACCCTGCTGCTGCAAGGTCTGAGGACCGGAAACGGCGATTTGATCTCAGATGGAATGCATGACCGCTTACACGAGCCCTATCGCTGGAGACTGATCAAAGGTGGACAGGAAGTCAAAGAGGCTGCTCTAGCGGCTGGAGCCTGGGGGTGTGCCATCAGTGGAGCGGGGCCAAGCATCTTGGCGTTATGCGCAGAAGAACGAGGGCCAGCAGTGAGTCATGCCATGGTGAAGGCTTGGGAAGCGGCTGGCGTCGCTAGTCGCGCTCCACTGCTTAACCTTCAGACGACAGGGAGCCACTGGCACCCCAAAGACGCTGAGTAGAATTACTCAGCAGGGCCCCAAGGGCTGATAAGTTCAATCACAATCTTGCGAATGCCATGGACGCCAATTTGCCGCTGACGGCTGCGTCTCAGGCAGCGTTCCCCTGGCTATCGCTCATCGTTTTACTACCAGCGGCGATGGCTTTATTGATGCCATTGCTTCCAGGTGATGACTCGCAGCAATCACCGTTGCCGCGAAATCTGGCCATCGGCGTCCTTCTCGTCGATCTCGTGCTGATGCTGGTGGTCTTCAGCCAGCATTTCGACCCGAGTGATAGCAGTCTCCAGCTCGTTGAGAGAGTCAGCTGGGTTCCATCGATCGGATTGGAATGGTCCCTAGGCGCTGATGGCCTGTCAGCACCACTTGTTGTGCTGAGTGGATTGGTCACGCTCTTATCAGTTGCCGCCAGCTGGAACGTTCAACACAAGACCAAGTTGTATTTCGGTCTCTTGCTCGTTCAGGCCTCGGCTCAGGGGCTGGTTTTCCTCTCCCAGGATTTTCTGCTGTTCTTCCTCGCTTGGGAGCTAGAACTCGTGCCTGTTTATCTCCTCATAGCGATCTGGGGTGGAAGTAATCGTCAATATGCAGCCACAAAATTCATCCTCTACACCGCTGTCGCATCCCTCCTGATTTTGATCAGCGGTCTTGCGCTAGCCCTATCCGGAGACACCTTCACACTCAACCTGACTGAACTCGCAGCACGTTCGCCAGGCGGAACCTTTGGGTTGCTCTGTTATCTGGGCTTCTTGATTGGTTTTGGGGTGAAGCTACCGATGTTTCCGCTTCACACATGGCTCCCAGACGCCCACGGAGAAGCCAATGCGCCTGTGTCGATGTTGCTAGCTGGTGTGCTCTTAAAAATGGGCGGTTATGCCCTTCTGCGTTTCAACGTTCAGATGCTTCCCGATGCGCATCTTGTTCTTGCACCAGCCCTCATCGTTCTTGGCATCGTCAACATCATCTACGGAGCACTGAACGCTTTTGCTCAAGACAATGTCAAACGGCGTATCGCCTGCAGCTCAGTAAGCCATATGGGCTTTGTGTTGCTTGGAATCGGTGCGGTAGATGCCCTGAGCCTGAGTGGTGCCATGCTCCAAATGATCAGTCATGGACTGATTGCAGCAGCCATGTTCTTCGTAACAGGCTGTTTCTACGAACGCACCAAAACCCTGTCGATTCCAAACATGGGCGGTCTTGCAAAGGTGCTTCCGATCACTTTTGCTTTCTTTCTTGCAAGCTCCCTGGCCTCCCTTGCCCTTCCAGGCATGAGCGGATTCATCAGTGAAATCACGATTTTCCTAGGAATCACAAGTCAGGAAAATTTCACCACCTTGTTCCGCGTTACCGCTGTTGCCATTGCAGCGATTGGACTCGTGCTCACCCCGATGTACCTCCTGTCAATGTGCAGGCGAGTGTTCTTCGGCCCACGAATTCCAGCTTTGGCCTTCATCGATGACATGCGTCCTCGAGAACTCGTGATCGGGCTCACCCTGATGGTTCCAACTTTGGTGATTGGAATTTGGCCTCGTATCGCCATGGATTTCTACGAAGCAGCCACCGATGCTCTCGCCAGTGATCTCGGCACTCATAGCCTGGTAGCCCTCACAACCCTGCTGCCGGCGGGCTGACAGCGATGACCAATCCAGAACTCTTGCGCGGACAGGGCCTTCCACGCTTCGAGGCCATCGATGCATCCCAGGTAGAAACTCATATCCCAGCACTGATTCAGGACTTAGGAGAACAGCTCAGCGCGCTGGAATCCACGCTGCAACAACGACTCTCTGACACCACAGCCCTGAGCTGGGATGAGGTGATGACTCCACTGCACAATCTTGGAGAACGTTTGCGCTGGAGCTGGGGAGTAGTAAGTCATCTCAACGGCGTCTGCAACAGCTCCGAGCTGCGCGAAGCCCATGCGGCACAGCAACCGGAGGTGGTGCGCTTTGGCAACCGCGCGGGGCAAAGCCAAGTAATCCACCAAGCCCTGGAAAGTCTTCAACGCAACCCCAGTCATCCGCTGGACTCCACTCAAATCCGCATCCTTGATGCCGAGCTGTTGTCGATGCGCCATCGGGGGGTGGGATTGAGCGGAGCTGCCAAAGAGTCCTTTAACGCAGCCAGCGAACAACTCGCTTCCCTGTCCACTCGATTCAGCAATCACGTTCTCGATGCCACCCAGGGTTGGACCCTGTTGGTGCATGACGCTGAACAACTCAAAGGCATACCGGAACGGGCCCTTCAAGCCTTGGCTGCTGCCGCCAAGGATGCTGGAGATCAACATCGCGATGGCCAAGATCCCACGGCCTTGGAAGGGCCTTGGCGTCTTGGTCTCGATATGCCCCGATACCTACCCGTACTGACCTATGCCGACAAGCGAACGCTCAGAGAAACGGTTTACAGGGCACAGGTGAGTCGGGCGAGCTCAGGGGATCTCGACAACACTCCTCTCATCGAGGAGATCCTTGACCTACGAACCCATCAGGCTGCACGCCTTGGCTATCAAAACTGGGCCGAACGAAGCCTGGCCTCAAAAATGGCCGACAACGTAGAAGCTGTTGAACAGCTTCTTGAAGAACTTCGTGCTGCAGCCCTCCCCGTCGCGGAAGAAGAGATTGACGAACTGAGGGACTGCGCCCGTCGTCATGGGGCAACAGAAGCGGATAAGTTCAGCCCCTGGGATGTGAGCTATTGGGCGGAGAAACTTCGTCAAGAGCGATTCAACCTCAATCAAGAGGAGTTGCGTCCATGGTTTCCACTTCCACAAGTGCTCGATGGCCTTTTCCATCTTTGCGAACGCTTGTTCTCCATCCAGATTGAGCCTGCAGATGGCGAAGCACCGATCTGGCATCAGGATGTGCGCTTTTTCAGAGTCAGTGATCAAGAAGGCCAGCCACTCGCAGCGTTTTATCTCGATCCCTTCAGCCGACCCGCCAGCAAACGAGGCGGAGCCTGGATGGATGAATGTTTGAACAGGTCTCGCAATTCTGAGGGTGAGCTCACCCACCCTGTGGCCTATCTGATTTGCAACCAGACCCCACCGGCTGGAGACGTCCCAAGTTTGATGAGTTTTGAAGAGGTTGAGACCCTCTTTCATGAGTTTGGCCATGGGCTTCAACACATGCTCACCACGGTTGAACATCCTCAAGCCGCCGGAATTAACAATGTGGAATGGGACGCGGTGGAGCTTCCTAGTCAGTTCATGGAGAACTGGTGCCTTGATCGACAGACCCTGATGGGAATGGCCCGTCATTGGAAAACAGGCGAGCCATTACCCGAAGAGGACTACAACAAATTGCGCAACAGCCGCACCTTCATGCAGGGATGTGGAACCCTCCGCCAGGTTCATTTCGCTTTGACCGATTTACGACTTCACAGCGCTTGGAGCCCTGATCTTGGTCAATCCCCGGATGCATTCAGGCGCTCGATTGCGGACAACACAACCGTGTTGCCACCGATCCCGGAAGACCGATTCCTCTGTGCCTTCGGCCATATTTTTGCTGGTGGCTACTCCGCTGGTTATTACTCCTACAAGTGGGCAGAAGTCTTAAGTGCCGATGCTTTTGCCGCTTTCGAAGAAGTTGGCCTCGATCGAGAAGCGGACATACAAGCCACCGGTCAACGCTTCCGCAACACGGTTCTCAGCCTCGGAGGAAGTCAACGACCAGCTGATGTCTACAAGTCTTTCAGGGGTCGAACGGCCAGAACTGATGCCTTGATTCGCCATTCCGGACTGGCAGCAGCCGGGCGTTGAGCTTGCAGACATGGAGCATGACCTGCTTGCCCTGGTATCGCTATAAGAAGCCCTCAAGCAGAGCATCTTGAGGAAAGACATAGTCACGCACTTCAGCCTTGTCAGTTAGTCAATCAGAAGTGATTCGACCAACAAATCAAGCGATTTGGGATGGGACATCAATTGCTGATGCGTCCAGACCGGCACCGCAGCACTGGTCCCGATGGGAAGCACGGCTTGCCACCCAGGACACACCATGAGATCCCAACGGCAGAAGAAGCTCAGGCACTCCACAGACTGCAACTCGGCGTAATCGCCATTCAAGGAGCGCAGCAGGGGACTTCCGCGCTTCATGTCTGCCAAACCAGCGAACAACCAGGCAGGAACACATTGTGCTGTGAGCGTTCCCTGTTGGGGGCTACCAACGCTGATGAACCGATGGGTTCGCTTGGCACCACCCAACTCTTGGAGCCAAATCCGAGCAATCACCCCACCCATCGAAAAACCAAGAAGGTCAATCGGCGTTTTCGTTCCCCAACGTTCTTGAATCAATCCATCCAGCCGCTGAGCGAGCTTGCGGAGCGGAATCGCACCGAAGCGATGGGGCAAATGCGGAGACAACACCGGACGATCTTGTCCTTCAAGGCGACGCTCCAGGCGAGAGAACAACCGGGGCGTATCGAGAAGTCCATGCACCAAAACGAGGGGTCGGTTAGCAGCTTCAGATGGCATTAAAAATCCTGCTGACCTGACCAATTACGCCGCCGCTCGATGGCAACTGTGCCTGTAAAACCAGCAATAGGAGGGTTGCACTTTTGCAAGAGCAAATGCATTGGCAAAGGGCCATAGAGACGTTCCAGCACCTCAAAGACCTCCTCACTAAAACGTTCAATGGTGAGGCAACACAGCTCTCTCACCAAGGCCTGAAGCGCCAGCACTGCCAGGCTATAATCGGCGGTCGCGCTTAAATCATCGGACTTGGCCGATTCACTGAGATCTAAGCCCAATGTGATGTCGAGTTGAAACCATTGGCCATCCCGTCGTTCATGGTCCAGCACTCCAACATGAGCCCAGAGGCGCAGATCATGGATATGAATCAAATCTCCAGCTGTCATGTCGTACCGCTGGGTAGGTCGCGATGGCTGAACTGTTCCCGTCCCTCAGCAAAATCAGCAGCGATATGCCCCTCACCGCGCAACCGGTAGCGATAGGTCACCAATCCTTCCAGCCCTACAGGCCCGCGGGGCGGCAAGGTCTGGGTGCTGATACCAACCTCTGCACCAAAGCCGTAGCGAAAACCATCAGCGAAACGGGTTGAGCAGTTGTGGTACACCCCGGCGCTATCCACTGCCCGCAAGAAGCGTTCTGCAGTGGCTTGATTCACCGTTGCAATGGCCTCGGTATGGCGTGAGCCATATCTCCTGATGTGTTCGAGGGCTTCGTCGACATCTTTCACCACTCGCACAGCGAGCACGAGATCTAGATATTCCTGGCTCCAATCATCACTGGTTGCAACCTGCTCCACCCCTAAGCCTCTACTCGCCTCATCGCCGCGTAAGCACACGCCAACATTTTTAAAGGCAGGAACAGCCTCTTTCAGAAAAGTAGAAGCAATCTGCTCATGAACCAGGAGCGTCTCGATCGCATTGCAAGCCGCCGGATATTGGGTCTTGCTATCGATCGCAATGCGCAAAGCCTGGGCACAATCGACCTCTTCATCCACATACAAATGACAAACACCATCGGCATGGCCAAGGACCGGAATTCTGGTGTTGTCCTGAATGAAACGGACCAGCTCGTTGCTACCCCGAGGAATAATTAAGTCCACAAGACCATCGAGCCGGAGTAGAGCCAAGCTCTCTGCTCGGGTTGTAAGCAAATCCAAGGAATCTGCAGACACTCCTGTGCCAGTAAGGCCCTCTTTCAACGACTGCATCACAGCATGATTGGTGCACTTGGCCTCGCTGCCACCCTTAAGGATTGCTCCGTTGCCTGAACGAATCGCCAGTGCAGCAATTTGGATTACAGCATCAGGCCTCGCCTCAAAAATCACCCCTAAAACCCCAAGGGGGACCGTGACGCGCTCCAACACCAAGCCATCGGCAAGCTCGCGATGCAACTGCGTCGCACCCAAAGGGTCACACAAAGCCGACAATTGACGGACGCCATCAATGGCTCCGGCAAGCTTGCCCGCATCCAATTTGAGACGAGCAACCAAGGCAGGAGCTAAGCCGTTAGCGGAGGCCTCAGCGAGATCTTCTGAATTTGCAGCAACAATGCGATCAGCATTGGCCTCGAGTGAGGAGGCCATAGACAACAGCGCCTGTTGGCGCTGTTGATTTGAGCTCTGTCCCAAGCCAACAGCAGCACGCCGAACCGCTGTGGCCAGAAGCAATAGATCTGCTGATGGTTCGGGCACAGCCTGACTGGTCATCGTCGCGCATTTGTTCTTTGCTTCATCATCTCGTTTCGCCTCTCGTCAAGCGCTCGATGGCCAGTCGTGCAGCCCCGAGACGACCTGCACCATTACCTAGAGCACAGGCTTCAATGCGCAGCCCTTCACGACTCACAGCCTGGACCCTTTGCTGAATTTCCTTGCGCAGCGAAGGCAGGAAATGGGAGGCAGCTCCAGAGATTCCACCACCAAGCAGAACAACCTCTGGCGTGAACATGTACACCAACGAGCTAATCCCTACACCGAGTGTGGTCCCATATCGGGACCACACAGCTTGCGCTTCGGCATCACCATGTGCAGCCAAGGTTGCCAACTCAGCCGGATCTCCATCCCACAATCTCCTCAGCGCCGAAATGCTGGCAAATTGTTCAAGGCTGCCACTATTTCCGCTGTTGCAGGGTGGTCCGTTTGGATCGAGACCGATCAGACCTGGTTCAGCCGCGGCCCCATTGTGACCCGTGAATAAACGGCCAGACAGCATCACACCTCCACCCACACCAGTACCGAGAGTGAGCATCACCACATCGGAGCAACCCTGAGCCGCCCCCTTCCAAGCCTCGCCCACCAAGGCACAGTTGCCATCATTGGCAAGGGTGACTCGACGTTGAAGACGGGGTTCCAACCAATCAGCCAGAGGCACGTCCTCCCAACCGGGCAGGTTGATGCAAACCCTGGCCACGCGTGCCCTCACATCCATCGGACCGGGCAAACCAATCCCAACGACCAAGGCGCGATGATCGGGATCCAATGCTTCGATTGCTTCTACCAATGCGATGCAAACAGCACCTGGTGTTGCAGGCTGTGGGGTTTGTACCTGCTGCTTCTGTAGAAGAATGCCATCTGCTGAGAAGAGACCCAGCTTGATTGCCGTTCCACCCAAATCAACTCCGATGACCTCCAGAGAATGCATGGCCTAAAATCGAAAGAAAAGCTGTAATTGGCTTTGCCAAGTGCCTTGCGAATCAACAGAACCTGAAATACTTAGGTTTTGATCTATTTGATAACTAAGGCTTCCCTGAGGAGGAATATCGTTGCGATTAGGAGCAGCCAAGACAGACAAATCAAAACGGTCCGTAATATTTACTCCAAAATCAGTCACAATTGCTAATTGTGGCGGAACACGGCCTGAAACTCGCTCTCCATTATTATTTATTGTAGGCGTAACATAAGTGGGATAAAGAGCAAATTGAAGGCTCTGATTAAAAGCATCCGTAAATGTTCCCAATACTGGTGAAAGCAGAGATTGACCAAGCACCGCGGCGAGAGCTGTGCCTGCACCTCCACCAGTGAGTCCAGCCAACGAGTTACCACCAATCAGCCCAAGCAACTGGGGCTGTGACATGGGAGGAGAGCTACGAAGCTGAATGCTGTCAGCAAGGCGATTGGCCGGACCTTCAGCTTGGAGCATCACTTTGACCAAACGCAATTGACCTCCAGCACCAAGAGTTCCGGTGCCATTCGTGTCAAAGACGGTTGTGCTCGAGGTATTGCTACCAACTCCAAGGTTCACACTATCTGAGACCCTAGTCTCCATTGCAACATCAACATATGGAATCAGCCCTTGCGAAGGAGTGAAAACAGCCACATTCGGAGCTTTACGATCCAAATTAAAGGTGCTCGTAAACACTGAAATACGCCCTGTGAGCAACTGCACAACGCCTCTTAGCTCAATATCTGGATTCAGAGAACCATTTACTACGATCAAGCCTGTTGTTGAGAAATTGGCTACAGGTTGCACTTGAACCTTTAAATCAGGGCCAAACTTCAACCGAAAGTTGTCAAATTCAACAAAAGGCAAATTAGGCAAATACGCCTTCAGCTCCCTGCTTGGGTCCTCTTCAGCATTGGGGCCGAGCAAGACAAGAGGTTCTTTGAAATTCCAGTCTTCTTCAAGTAAAGCATTCGCCGAAACCAAAGGGTCGTAAACCACCTGTTCAGTTTTATATCCACTCTTTCCATCACTCCTTTTTGATCTTGAAAACAAAGATCTTTGCGGAGTAATTACCCCGTCACTCAACTGAAGATTCCCTTGAAAATCAGGACTTACAAGTGCTCCATTCACGCGAAGATCAGCAGCAAGGGCCAAATCAGCAGTAGGCATTTTAATGCGGGCCTTCTCAACGGTGATAGCCAAAGGAACATCTTCAGGCGCAGGCTTGAATAATTTCAGAGCCCCACCAGCCTGAATCGTTCCCGAGCGACCAATTCGGCCCTTGAATTTCTGCACCTCTAAGCGATCGAAATCAAACAAAATGGAACTTTTAACCTTGCTAATAATTTGGTCCCGAACCACAAATTCGCCATCATTCATTACGATGAATCCATTGGCTTCAGGCGCTAAGAGACTGCCTCCAATTAACAAGCGGAGATCGGTATCTCCCTGACTCCAAGTGACCACATCGCTCATGAATCCAGCCAAGAATTGAAGACCATCACCATGACTTTCAACTCTGACGTCTAAGGGGCGAGCAGGCGTGAGAGGGACTTGTCCAATCACCGTCAGCGGCTCACTAGCCCCCTCTGCCCGCAAAGCCAAATCAAGCTGCAACGTCTCATTAGAGAGCAAAACCTGACCACGATCGAGTGCAATCGGCTCCTGGCCAACACGTGCCTCCTCCAGCACAAGCTCCGTCGTCAGGACTGGTGCCCCTTCACCTAATCGATAGCGACCTGAAAGCCCCAAAGCCCCCTGCAAAGCTGGAGGTACGGGTGCCACCAGTGCAAGAAGACTGAACGGCAAATGTGCCAAAGAAAAACTTCCTTTACCGGCCTGCAGGGGACCCTTGAGTTCAGCGATGAACGGCTTCACCTGCAGGGCAATATCTTTGTCATCACCATCGATCCAAAGATGACCTCGCGCGGTGAGATCCAGATCGAGGCGATTAAGGCTTGGCCCCTGAACATCAACAACAGCGTCGACTTGCCCCCGTAGATCTTCAGGATGAAACGCTTCTTTCTCTCTGCGAAGACGACGGGCATCTGCTAGCGCCAGTTGAGATCCTCTAAGGGCCCTCAACTGACCATCCAGCGATCCGCCGAAGGTATTCACCAACAAGCTGCCTAGGTCAGTGGCATCGCCCTGATACGGAGGAAGAGACTGAGAGAGTTGCGGGAGGCTGAGCACATTAGCTGTTAGCCAGCGCGCACTCAGGCCACGGGCCTGAAGCTTGGCGTTCAGTCCAGCGTTTCGATATCCATCCGCCTCAAAGGTGATCTGCCCGCTATCGCGAGGCAAAAGCTCGCCGCTGACGTCATACCGATCATTTTTGTACTTGGCCGTCAGCAGAGCTTGGCCGAACTGAATTCCGAGCAATCCCGGTTTGACGAGCTTGAGATCCGCCGACATGCTCCAAGGCTGCAAGCTCAAATCACCAGAACCACTGAAAAGGCCATACACGCCTTCCCAACGCTGTTTCGGAGGCAATACCAACTCCAAACCATCCACACTTAGGTCGTTCGCTGTCCAGCGGTAGAGGGCTGGACTACCGCTGATCTGCAGCTCTCCGTTCCTGCGCTGCAAGCGAACGCTTTCTGGCAACCAATTGCCCCCGAGTTGAGCCTCCAAGGAGCCAGGAATCACAGCGCCAACGGATGCCATCTGAAGCTGTCCACCACCACCATGGCGTCCTTTGAAGCGGCCTTTCCACCGTTCAACCAGGCGAATAGCACCTGCACGAGGACTATTAACTTCGAGCTGAAGGTCAGGCTGCAACGACTGAAGAGGGCCACGGACCTCCCCGGCCGCCGCAATCGTGCCGTCCATCTCCATCCCAAGAAGAGGCCCAATCCTGCTGAGGGGATAGTCCTGTAGACGCACATTGGATTCCAACGCGCCAACCTGCAGCCCACCCTTCCCGATTTGAAGGGGCAAAACAGCATCTGCATTGAATTGAGAGCTACTGAAGCGATTGAGACTCAACAACCCCTGATTTGAGGACCATTCGGCCTGAAGAGACCAACGCTCAAGCAAAGGATTGCTGTCTTGATTGAGCGCCAACTGAAGTCGAGGCGACAGGCTGGGGCCCGACACACGCAACTCACCATGGAGAGGGGCTTTCGTCCCCAACAGCTCAGGAATCAAAGGCAGTCCCTTCCAGGCTTTCCCCACCAGTTGAAGCTGCTTCGTCTTGATGTCCAGCAGCGGGTACAAGGCCCCCTGCGCCTTGACCGATACACCAGGAGCGCCTAACGCCAATGTTTCGAGGCTGGCTTTCCATGCCTTTGAACGACGCCTATCTCCCCGCACCTGCAGATCAATCGCAATGGGTTGATCCAGGACATTGGCCTCAGGAAGTCGCCATCGCCCTGACAATTTGAAACGAGGCTGAGACCAGTCACCATCAAGGCGCATCGCCAGCTGATTGTCCTGATTCAGCTCCTTCAGGGTGGCGCTTAAATCAAAGCGCTGATTGAGATGAAATCGACCCCCCAAACTGGCCCTATAGGGGCCATAACGCCAGTGACTGCGGGGAATCGTCAGTTGATCATCATCACAGTGGAGACGCAGCTGTCGCGACGCAAGCGCGTGCTGAAGCGGCTTACCACTGAGCTTCAAGCCCACAACAGACAGCCCACCACCACAGCTGGTTTGACCTCGATTCCATTTGAAATTGAGATCACCACCCACCTGACCCCTCAGTTCGATGGGCTGCGCCATCGGAAGCAAGCCTTGCAAGCGGTCCAGGCGAATCCGCTTTAAACGCGTCGCAAGCCGAAATTCAGGACGGTCCCAGTGAGCCCGGCCTTTCAACGTCACCGAGCCGCGATCAGGTAGACCCATTTGAAAGGCACCATCAGCCCATTTCTCATTGAGACGGAGGCGGACGGCTCCCGCCAAAGAAAGCTGAAGGTTGGCTGGCTCAACACGAATTTGAGCTGGATCAATGAGCCGAACGCGAAGGTCAACGCGATGCAAAAAATCACCGTTTGACTTGGGCCCTGGCACCCAAAACTGACCTTGCTGATTGCGGCTTAGGTGGACGTTTACCCCTTTCAGTCGGGCGACGACCACCAGGCGCAAATGGCGAATGCTGGAGAGAGGATCAATCCCCAAGCTGAGTTTTTGCAAACGAAGGGTGGAAGCATCCTTCGTTCCAGGACGAATCTTGACCGGTCCAATCCCGATGCCATTCAGGCCAAGGCCGCGATAAGGGCCGATCTCAATCGGATGTCCTAGAGGTATGGAAAGTTGCTGTTCAAGGGAGGGGCGCAGACCATTGACGGCCCGTGCAATCAATCGGTCAGCAGTAAGCCAAACGACAGCAGCAGCCACAACTGTGAGGCCAAGTCCAGAGATCACCACTCGTGAAGCCATCGCGCCTTTGCCAGTGCTCCCCATTGATGACCGTCATCCCTGCCAAGGTCGACGCAATATAGAGAGGAGATTTGTCCCTAACCAGCCCATGCCGCTTCCGGAATTGTTGGATGTATCCAGCACATGGCTGGCCTGGAGTGGCCTGGGCCTCTCTGTCCTGACGGTGATTGCGTTCGTAACCCGTTGGGGACTGCGTTTTCGCCTTGTTGGCGTCAGCAGTTTTACGTTCTTATTAGCGGTGAGTTGTTGGGCTTTCTCAATCAGCTATTCGCCCCCGGTGCGCGTAAAAGGAGCTTTACAAGTGCCGATTGTGTTTGACAACGGCACCAATCTTGTTGTGGCACAAGCTTCCAGTGATTTTGCAGAAGGTGCCATTGCACCAACCCTGGAGCAGATCGCCGCGAACCTCCGCCCGGGTGGTCGCAATCGTGAAGTGCGTGTTCGACTTCGGCAGCTTCAGGCCGTGAGCGAGGGCACCTCAAAACCAGTGGTGCTTGGAGAAACCAAACGAGACTTCAGTCAGGGATGAACGCCAATGCCCCTCTCCACCCATTGCCGCAAGGTTTTCGCGATGAGCAGCGTGATTTAAAACAGGCTGGGATTACCAACTGGTGTGAGTTGCGTGAACTCACAGATCAAAATCTGAGCCGCCTTGTCGCAACGGGGCGATCCACAGCACGCAATCTCAAACGCCTCCGCGGCATCGCTGTATTGGTGTGCGACTTGGAGCTTGAGCCAGCCGATGCAGCTCTATTGATGCACGCAGGCTTTGCAACGGTCGCAGCCATCGCAACCTCTTCGCCGCAGGAGATTACAAACCGCACCGGGCGACTGGAACGCCAGTTAGGGAGTGGCAGAGCTCCCGTTGTAGATCTTGCAATTGCCAAACGATGGATGCTGCAAGCGAAAGCCAGGCAAACCATGAACTGACCGCTCAAAGCTGCAATCCCTGTCTTACCCCTTTCAAATAGTTGTAGTTATTCAAGGAGGAACCCTTGAGTCCCCTCCAACAAGGTTTCGTCAACACTTCAGCATTCCGCCAGCTGACGATTCGATGCCTTTCCCTCTCATTGTTGATATCCGCTTCAGCAGGGTTCGCTCAATCCAGCCTTTTAGAGAGTGTCAAGAGAAACCCCGCGGAAGCGAAAGCGCTGTGCCAATCGTTCAAGGCCATGAACAGCAATGGTCAGTCCGCAATGTCACCTGAAGCCATCAATAAGTTGGCAAGTCAGCGCAACTTGAGCGCGAACAATGCAGAAATTTTGGCCACGTACGTGATCGGAATGCACTGCTCGGATGTTCGCTGAACAGATGTTTGCTGATCAGACCTTCACCGATCAGAAGTTACCTGATCAGAGGTTTATAGACGCGACATTGATCACCCCTGATGGGGTGTGTTTGGTCTCACGCATTTGGACTCCACAGGGCTCTGGTCCGTGGCCCACCCTGCTGATGAGGCAACCCTATGGGCGAGCGATTGCTTCGACTGTGACCCTCCCCCACCCGCTCTGGTGGACCGACCAAGGATTTGCAGTCGTCGTCCAAGACGTGCGCGGACAGGGCAGTTCCGAGGGGACCTTTCAAGGCTTCGGCCAAGAGGCTGTTGACACTGCCGCGACCCTGAATTGGCTGCGCGAGCTACCCGAATGCAACGGCCGCATTGGCATGTATGGATTGTCTTACCAAGGGCTGACCCAGCTGCTCGCACCAGCGGATTGCCAGGCGCCTGACTGCCTTGCGCCAGCCATGTGCGGGTTAGATGAACGGCAGCATTGGAGTTGCGAAGGCGGCGCTCACTGGTGGCACCTTGGCCTTGGCTGGGGCTTGCAGCTTGCAGCCCTGCAAGCCAAGCGCCGCAACGATTCAGTCGGTTGGAACGAGATCCATAGCGCTTTGGTGGATGGCCGCTATCTACACGAAGGCGTCGAGCTCTTAGAGCAACATGACCCCCAGGGAATGGCTTTGCGCTGGTTGCGACAACCGGCAGATCAGGACGAGAGCTGGATTCTCCATCGCCCAGCGCAAACCTGGCTCCAGAAACCCATGCTGCTGATCGGCGGCTGGTGGGATCCCCATCTGCGGGGTCTCCTCGACCTTCTCCAAACGGCCCGATCCAGCGGCGGCAACCCCGAACTGCACATCGGACCCGCCACCCATCTGCAGTGGTGGCCGGAAACGACCCAGCTTCTGCTCGATTTTTTCAATCAACATCTCAAACATCCCCCAACCCCCAGCCAAGACAAAACAGCTGCGATCAGGCTTTGGGATCTAGGCGATAGGACCTGGTCAGGTCAGAGCGGAAACGAATGCAGCAAGGCCTGTTGGCATCTCCACAGCAATGGTTTGGCTTGCCTTGATCCCACCGATGGGCAATTGCTCGATACCACGCTGCCTGGATCAGGAACCTGCGTCATCGTTCATGACCCGTGGCGACCCGCACCAGCCGTGGGTGGTCATTTGAGTCCTACAGCTGGGCCCTGCGATCGGAGGATCGTGGATCAACGCTCGGACGTGGCCGTGTTTAGTTCCGCGCCACTCAAAACAGGGCTCCAGCTGTGCGGTCGCCCTGTTTTGAAGTTAAAAGTATCCGCCGATCAGCCAGCCTTTGATCTGTGCGCTGCACTATCAAAACTCCCCGCCGGTGGAGATGAGGTGCAGCAGCTCTCAACAGGTGTGTTGCGAGTGCGACAAGCCACTCACAGCGAGAGCGACAGTGACATCCCATTCAGCACCATCACGCTCGAATTACAACCACTGCTTGTGAGCTTCCAACCTGGAGATCGACTAAGGCTCTCGCTTGCGGGGGCCTCATGGCCAGCGATTGCGATCAATCCAGGCGATGGGAAGCAACGCTTTGGCCCCCCCAACAGCGATTGCCGTGTCATCACCCTTTGCTTACAGCTGGATGAAGCGACACTGCAAATGGCGCCACTGCTTGTTCCCCAAGCCGGATGAACTCCGGCAAACTGATTCCATTGTTGCCCCACATTCATGAAGCTCTCCTCCTGCCTTCTGGTCTGCGCTCTCGCGGCACCGATGCTGCAGGCGTTCCCGATGCCAGCGGCACGAGGTGAACAGCTTTTAGCCCAGGGAGCACTGGTCCCAACGACTTCTTTGAGCACCAGTGAGGCCAGCCAGGCGGCAGATGCACTCCTCACGGCTATCCAAGCCCAAGACGCACAGGCTTTTTTTGATCGACTCTCCACCCAACTTCAAAACGCAACAACCGTTGAAGCCGTAAAGGGTGGATTAAAGGATGACCATCGGATTGAATCCACGCGCATTGTGGCGATTTATCCAGGAATCGATGACACCACCGTGGATGTGATTGCCCAAACCGAGCAGGGGAGCAAGGAGCTGCTGCTCGTTCTTGATGATGAAGGCAAGCTTGTGGCCTGGAAATGGCTGGGTGAAACGCTGCCGATCGAGACAACCGCCCTGAAATTTGTTCGCGATCTCGACGCAAAACGCTGGATTGCTGCTCGCTACTACCTATCGCTTGATTTTCAAAAAGAAATTTCCCCAGAGGATCTGGAGCGAAAGTGGAGCAAGTTGAGCCGCACCCTCGGTGGAGTGAAGCGGGTCAAAAACGCTGTTGTCTCAAGCAGAGGAGCCGAACAACAACTCGTTTTGGTCACCATTGAATTTGGAACTGTGACCGACAACTTGTTCGTGATTTTCGATGCTCAAGGCCGGATCATCAACGTGGACTTCTCAGAGGATCTGGTCTAATCCCAAAAACTCGGGCGAATCCATGGAGCCGTGGCGGCTTTTCCGCTTAAGCTCCCGGGCTAACGAAGACCATCCCCCTGCATGACCGGCGCTGTTCTCGACTGGATGGTTCAGGACAGCCAGAGGCTGGCTGAATGCCGACACGATCATCCCTTCTCTCTTCTGGGGCCCCAACAACTGGAGTCGGGTCAATGGATTGTTAGGGCTTGGGTTCCAGAAGCTGAAACCGTTGAGTTGATCCTCGATGGCGAACGTCTCTTAATGCAAACGCCTCATCACCCATGGGTGTTCGAAGCTCAATGCTCAAGGGATCCAGGGCATAACTACAAATTGAAGATCCGCCGAGGCGGGCTCGAGCACGAGCAATTCGATCCTTGGGCCTTTCGGCACGAATGGATGGGCGAAATGGATCGCCATCTGTTTGCAGAAGGCAATCACCATCACATTTGGCGCCGGATGGGGGCCCACCAATGCCAACAAGGTGGCATCCAAGGTGTGATGTTTTGCCTCTGGGCACCGAACGCCCTCACCGTCAGCGTGATCGGAAATCTCAATTCCTGGGATGGCCGTTATCACCCCATGCAGCAAAGGCTGGGCGGTATCTGGGAACTATTTGTTCCTGAGCTTGAGGAAGGACATTTCTATAAATACGAAATCCGTACCCAAGACGGCCACTGTTATCAGAAGGCTGACCCCTACGGCTTTCAGCATGAAGTCAGGCCTGATACCAGCTCGATCGTTAGTCATCTCGACGGATTTCAGTGGAATGATGACGCCTGGATCAGCAGCCGAGACAGACGCAACCCTCTCGATCAGCCAATCTCGGTTTACGAGATGCACCTTGGTAGCTGGATTCACGCCGCCGCCGACGATCCATTCATCGAAGCCGATGGAACTCCACGCCCACCAGTGCCTGCTGCTGATCTAAAGCCAGGTGCCCGCCTGCTCACCTATCCCGAGCTTGCCGATCGTCTGATTCCTTACGTCAAAGAGCAAGGCTTCAGCCACATCGAATTGATGCCAATCACAGAGCATCCTTTCGATGGGTCATGGGGATACCAAGTCACTGGCTGGTATGCACCCACAAGCCGCTACGGCACTCCCGACGAATTTCGCGCCTTCGTGGATCGCTGCCACGCCGAGGGCATCGGGGTGATCATCGATTGGGTGCCTGGCCACTTCCCCAAAGACAGTCATGGGCTTGCCTTCTTCGATGGCTGCCACCTTTACGAACATGCTGACCCACGAATTGGCGAGCACAAGGAATGGGGGACGCTGATCTTCAACTACAGCAGAAATGAGGTAAGAAACTTCCTCGTTGCCAATCTCGTCTTCTGGTTTGACCAGTTCCACATCGATGGCATCCGGGTTGATGCAGTGGCATCAATGCTCTACCGAGATTATTTACGGCCCGATGGTGAGTGGTTAGCCAACGAACAAGGGGGTAGAGAAAACACCGAAGCCGTTCGCTTCCTTCAGCAAGCCAATCACGTTCTGTTCGAGCATTTCCCAGGTGCTCTCTCTATCGCAGAGGAATCCACCACCTGGCCCATGGTGACTCAGCCCACGGAGAACGGTGGACTTGGCTTCAATCTCAAATGGAACATGGGATGGATGCACGACATGCTCGATTACTTCGAGCTGGATCCGTGGTTCCGCCAGTTTCACCAAAACAACATCACGTTTTCGATCTGGTACACCTATACCGAAAACTTCATGCTTGCCCTTAGTCACGACGAAGTCGTGCATGGCAAGAGCCATCTCCTTCACAAGATGCCAGGCGATGACTGGCAGAAGTACGCCAACACACGCGCCTTGCTGGCCTACATGTGGACGCACCCAGGCAAGAAAACGATCTTCATGGGTATGGAGTTCGGTCAACGTTCTGAATGGAACGTTTGGGGGGATTTGCAGTGGGATTTGCTGAACTACGAGCCGCACGCGGGTGTTCACCTCATGGTGAAAGAACTCAACGCGCTCTATAAGCAAGAGCCTGCTCTCTGGAAAGACGACTTTGATCAGTACGGCTTCCAGTGGATCGACTGCAATGACAATCGCCATTCCGTGATTAGCTTCATGCGACGGGAAAGCACAAGTGGCTCTTGGTTAGTCGTCGTGGCCAACTTCACGCCCCAAAGCCATTCCCATTACAAAGTGGGAGTTCCAATCTCTGGCTTCTACGAAGAAATCTTCAATACCGATGCTGCCAAATACGGTGGCAGCAACCTTGGAAATCTTGGTGGGAAGCTAAGCGATGAATGGGGAATCCATGGCTACGAAAACTCCTTGGATCTCTGCCTGCCGCCACTCAGCGTGATGGTGTTTAAGCACGATGCCAAGAAAAGTTTGGCTGAAGCCAGCAAAAAAGAGAGTGATTAGGTTCAGGTGATGTGACAAAACTGGCCGAATCGCCGAAAAGCACAGCGTTTTGGTCAGTTTCGTCAGGTAGGTTGCCGCCTGGATCTTCACGCATTCATGAGCGACACCCTGCCCCTACTGCTCCGTGCCGCCCGCGGAGAATCGGTAGAGCGTCCTCCAGTCTGGATGATGCGCCAAGCAGGGCGCTACATGAAGGTCTACCGCGACCTTCGCGATCGCCACCCCAGCTTCCGAGAACGATCTGAAAACCCCGATCTCTCGTACGAGATCTCCATGCAACCCTTTAAGGCCTTCCAGCCTGATGGGGTGATCCTTTTCTCAGACATCCTGACCCCACTGCCTGGCATGGGGATCGAGTTCGACATTGTTGAGAGCAAAGGCCCTCAAATTGGTGATCCAATCAGGAACCTCAGTCAAGTTGAAGCGCTCAGACCTTTGCAGCCAGAAGAGAGCATGCCCTTTGTGGGCGAAGTCCTGGGCCGGCTGCGCAGCAGCGTTGGCAATCAGGCCGCAGTCCTTGGCTTCGTAGGCGCCCCCTGGACCCTGGCGGCATACGTCGTGGAAGGAAAAAGCAGCAAGAACTATGCCGTCATCAAAAAGATGGCCTTTCAGGAGCCAGAACTCCTGCATAAACTCCTTGATCACTTCGCGACTTCGATTGCCACCTACCTGCGTTATCAAATTGATTCCGGAGCGCAGGTTGTCCAGATGTTTGACTCCTGGGCAGGGCAACTCAGCCCCGCCGATTACGACACGTTTGCTGCGCCCTATCAGAAAAAAGTTGTTGATCTCGTCAAACAAACGCATCCCGACACCCCATTCATCCTTTACATCTCTGGAAGCGCAGGGGTTTTAGAACGAATGGGTCGCACAGGTGTCGACATCATTTCTTTGGATTGGACCGTGGACATGGCTGAGGGCCTCGCCCGCCTTCCTGACCACATAGGCGTACAAGGCAATGTCGATCCTGGATTGCTGTTTGGCACACCTGAGGCCATTCGCGATCGCATCGATGATTGCGTGCGCAAGGCCCGTGGTCGCCGCCACATCCTGAATCTTGGCCATGGAATTTTGCCTGGCACGCCTGAGGAGAATGGCCGCGCATTCTTTGAAGCTGGTAAGACTGTGATGGATCGAATCGGGGAGGGCTGATTGATCCCGTCACCCGCTCGAATCTTGATCACCGGCGCAAGTGGTTGCGTCGGCCAATACACAGCGGCTTGGCTCCTGGAAAATTCCGATGCCGAGTTGCTGCTTTGGCTGCGAGATCCAGCCAAACTTTCGGCAATCTCAGCAGATCAACCACGTGTCCGCTTGTTAGTAGGAGATCTGCGTGAAACAGATCGATTTGCGAGCGAACTCTCCACCGTGACCCGGGTGATTCATACGGCTACTGCATGGGGAGATCCTGAGCGTGCCCATCAGGTGAATGTCGTGGCCGTCAAAAGGATGCTGGCCCTTTTGAATCCAGCTGTCGTTGAGCAGATCATCTATTTCTCAACCGCCAGCATTCTCGATCGTTCCCTGCAACCGCTTCAAGAAGCTCTGGCCTACGGCACCGAATACATCCAAACCAAAGCTCAATGCCTTGGAGAGCTTGAACAACACCCGTTAGCTGAACGCATTGTGGCGGTCTTTCCAACACTGGTCTTCGGCGGAAGGGTAGATGGAACAAGTCCCTTCCCGACCAGTTACCTCACGGAAGGCTTAGCGGAAGCAAGCAAATGGTTATGGCTCGCTCGCTGGCTGAGAGCCGATGCCAGCTTCCATTTCATCCATGCTGCTGACATTGCTGAAATCTGCGGGATCCTGGTGACCACGCCTCACCAACCCAATCCAGAACCTGGGCAGGGACCGGTCCGCAGAATCGTGATGGGACAACCGTGGATCAGCGTGAACGATGCCGTTGCCACGCTCTGTCGCTGGAGAGGTGTGTCGCGAACTCCTGGGATACCCCTTTGGAGCTGGCTAATTGAAGGCCTGATCAAAATCCTTCCAATCGAAATCAACGCATGGGACCGATTTTCAATTCATCAACGTCACTTCGTTCATGATCCCGTTACCCAGCCTGAACGCTTCGGTGGTCGAAGCCATGGACCAGACCTTGAAACAGTTCTGATGAATTCAGGACTTCCACATCGTGGAAGCATCTGAACAGCGTTAAACTCACAACAGTGTTTATGAGCTCATGATCAGCCGTTTGCGTTCTCTCCTCTCAGCCGCGATTGCTTTGGCACTCGTCCTGGGCATCGGTGTTGGTACAGCCAATGCTGCCACTGTTGAAGTGAAGCTCGGTACAGATTCCGGCATGCTTGCATTCGAACCCAGCACCCTCAACATCAAAGCTGGTGACACCGTCAAATTTGTCAACAACAAGCTGGCACCTCACAACGCCGTTTTTGATGGCCACGACGAGCTCAGCCACAGCGATCTAGCGTTTGCTCCCGGCGAATCATGGGAAGAAACCTTCACTGAAGCTGGAACTTTTGACTTCTACTGCGAGCCCCACCGTGGTGCTGGCATGGTTGGCAAAGTTATCGTTGAGTGATCCTTAGATCAGCAGTTGAACACAAGCCCGGCGAGCGTTTTAACAGATGCTCACCGGGCTCTTTTTTTGTCCACCGAAATGGATAGGGTTGTAGAAATTGAAGTTGGTGTTGATGCTCCATCCCATGTCCGTGTTCGCATTGCTGCTTTGCATCGGCCTCAACCTGCTGGGAGTCTCACCTGCAATTGCGGCAAGCACTTCTGGCGTTGACGTCGAACATGGTGGGCAACTCTTTTCTGCGAATTGCGCTGCATGTCACATGGGCGGTGGCAATGTGATCAGTGCGTCCAGAACATTGAGTCAAAGCGATCTTCAAGCTCATCTCAATGAGTACGGCGAGGATCACATTGAGGCCATCGAGCACCAAATTGAAAATGGAAAGAATGCGATGCCGTCGTTTGAAGGAAAATTGAGCGAACAAGACATCATTGATGTAGCCGCCTACGTAGAACTCAAGGCTGAAAAAGGCTGGCAGCGATGAGCCGAGAGGGTTGGAAAGATTTCTTGCGTGCTGCAGAACGAAGTCCAGCTCTTCAAAGGGAACTCAGCGTCTGTAGTGAAACAAAAGACATCGTTGCGCTTGGCAAAAGACTAGGTTTCTCACTGTGCCTAGACGACCTCAACCAAGACCCTCAAGCCGAAGCCATCAGCAAATGGTTCGAGCAGAGCACGATCCAATAACCGGACAACCCCCGACATCACGGCGTACATATCTCACCTTTATCCTGATAACTCTGGAGCGACATCAGGCGTTGATCAAAGCAAATGCAATGACTAGCGAACAGTTGGACCGGGTCATTGAGATGGCATGGGAAGACCGCACACCCTTTGAAGCGATTGAATATCAGTTCGGTCTGATGGAGAAAGATGTGATCAGCTTGATGCGCCAGACGTTAAAACCAGGATCCTTCCGTAGCTGGCGTAAACGTGTCTCAGGCCGCAAAACCAAGCATGCAGCCACGAGCCATGCCGACCGATTCAGAGCAGCTTGCCACCACTAGGCAACATCGAAAAATCAATCGTCAGATTGGTTGCTCGAGCGGCTCTCAATCTTGGCATCAGCCCAACGTGAGAAGAAATAAACAGCAATAAACATCGGCAAGTAGGCAACCCACATGTTGTCGAGCTGTAGACCACTGTTATTAATGAGAACCAAGCCTCCATAGCCCACAACAAAGTAAATACCAGCCCTGCGAAGAGCTCCAATCTGTTTAGGGTTCATCGAGATCAGTACCATTTTCCCTAAGCTAAGAGATCACTCAGCCGATGGCATCGTTCCGGCTTCGACCTAGATGCAGCAACCGCAATCGGGACAATTCTCACGGATGACATTGTCTCCGTAGCAAATACTGTCATCGAGGAGAGGCTTCCCATAAAAGAGGCAAACAAGCTGCTACAAACAAGCATTCCAAGTTGTAGCTTCATCTATTACCAGCATTACATGTTAAAGATTGCAAGGAACTGTGAAAGCAGGCTCAACAGTACTGATCCGGCATTAAATCCAAGCGGGAGTCACCTAAGGTCTAAGAACTTCAATAATCTGAGGGGAAGGAAAAAGGCAGAAAGAGTAGCCTTGGCAGGATACCTGAAGCCAACATTCACAGACTGATCACCCAATCGATGAGCGTAGAACGCAAATCACCTCTTTAGGAATCTCCAACTTTAGTTAGCAACCAACATCCCAGACCATGCCACGGATATGGACCGTAAAAGAGTTGAGCACAAACAGAAAAAGAGGGGGGATTATCTTCAGAGTTCCTGGGGAAAAGCGATAGAACTACGCGAGTAACTGCCAACAAGCCAAGCACAAAAGAGATCACAACAAAAGATGACTAGGATTCGCACTCCCCATTCCTCTAAGACCTAACAAAACCGCTTTTACGTGAAAATGTATTGATAATGACAGCACTACGACCAGAAATGTCAAGCGCGAAAGCTTGACATCAGAATGCAAGGCCTTAACCAACAAATGATCCGCACAAAAGCAAAACACTTGATACATGCAAAAATAAATACTAAACAATAAAAGCTCTTGCCAAGCAATGAATGACTAAAGTTATGTTTGCAGAACTAAAAACAAAGAAATGACTGACATCAACAACCTACCAAGCCCCAGCGAAATGACCTATGCCCAAGCCTGGGAGGAATATCAAAACAATGGAGAGACCTGGAGAACCGAGCATGACGAAGCCCTACAGCAAGTGCGCTTAGAAATGCCTGAGGCCGGCTCTGGAGCCCTTGTCGAGGCAGGACTGATCATGGCAACCCGTCCAATTGGTCAACGCCAAGAGGCACTTAGCCGATGGCACGAATTTTTCGAAAGCGACAAACGAGCAAATGCTTTGAATGGCTATCCATCTGGACATCCAAAATCAATCAAATGAGTACATGAAAGCAGAAACTCTATCTAACGAAGAGGTATAGATCAGCACTTTTCAGCTTTCAAAATCTTCGCAGAAGCAAATCATCACTCTTCGTTGACACCAAGAGAGTCATCTTAGCAATTAGTCCATTCCGCCAAAAGAGTCATCAATGACTCTATGCTCCCTACAATATATTGATCTTTTACGAGGTAAATACCGAGATACGCTTCTAGACTTTAATAATCACAATATAATGCGACATTCCATAAACTCTCGATTATGAGCAATAGAGTTATTGCCGGATATTGATAACGCATCATTCATTGGGACAACTCCCCTGAGTTCCTGAGGGGCCTTCAAATTAACTGCGAACTGCCTCCAGCACCGCAAGATATAGATCCTCGTCGATCTCCCGGATGTCGTATTCCGTAGGCATGGCGCCATGGTGATGTTCGTGCACCACTGTCCAGCACTTGCGCTCCACATCACTGAGTTGGGCTCCGTACACGGCATGGACACGCTCCACGAGAGCTGTCACCAGAGCGGGATCAGTTGCCATCCTTATCTGCCATTGATTGATTAAGGTCGGCTGACCCTACAAGTGCAGGTCGGTAAGCCGCAGGCTGACGGAAAGCCCGACAGATCTGGATCGGTGAACCGCTCTACAAAGTCAAAAGATCCACATACGGTTCCAATCAATAAAACGTAGAAAAAGTCATGCAACCAACAGCCGAACAATTCACCGAAAAAGCCTGGACCGCGATCATGTCAGCCCAGCAGCTAGCCCAGAGCCAGCGGCATCAACAGCTTGAAAGTGAGCACCTGTTGAGGGCTTTGTTGGACCAAGAAGGCTTGGCGGCTCGAATCCTGGATAAGGCAGGGGTTTCACCACCAGTGCTCCAAACTGCGGTGGACAGCTATCTCAGTCAGCAACCCTCACTATCCAACGCCCCCGACTCAGTCTTTCTAGGCAAAGGTCTCAATGCCCTGCTCGATCGCGCTGAAACGCTGAAGCAAAGTTATGGCGATAGCTTTATTTCTATTGAGCATCTGCTGCTGGCCCTCGCCGACGATGGTCGCTGTGGCCGTCAGCTTCTTAGCCAAGCTGGCACCGATAGCTCTCGTTTAAAAACCGCCATTAATGCCGTGCGTGGCAGTCAGAAAGTGACCGACCAAAACCCTGAGGGAACCTACGAATCTCTCGAAAAATATGGTCGCGATCTCACGAGCGCTGCCCGAGACGGCAAGCTCGATCCGGTGATCGGTCGTGATGAAGAAATCCGCAGAACCATTCAAATTCTCAGCCGCCGCACCAAAAACAATCCTGTGCTGATTGGTGAGCCAGGGGTGGGCAAGACAGCCATTGTGGAAGGGCTGGCCCAACGGATCGTGAATGGCGATGTGCCTCAGGCACTACAAAATCGTCAGCTGATCGCCCTCGATATGGGAGCACTGATCGCTGGTGCCAAATATCGCGGTGAATTCGAGGAACGCCTTAAAGCTGTGCTCAAGGAGGTCACCAACTCCGAAGGACAAATTGTTTTGTTCATCGATGAAATTCACACCGTGGTCGGTGCAGGTGCCACCGGTGGCGCCATGGACGCCAGCAACCTGTTGAAGCCCATGCTTGCGCGAGGCGAACTGCGCTGCATCGGGGCCACCACCCTGGACGAGCACAGACAACACATCGAGAAAGACCCCGCCCTAGAGCGTC
Organism: Synechococcus sp. SYN20; assembly: GCF_014279555.1. Taxonomy (NCBI): domain Bacteria; kingdom Bacillati; phylum Cyanobacteriota; class Cyanophyceae; order Synechococcales; family Synechococcaceae; genus Synechococcus; species Synechococcus sp. SYN20. The sequence goes on from NZ_CP047959.1 coordinate 1,830,377, forward strand.
GCTTTCAGCAAGTGCTGGTCGATCAACCCACCGTTGAAGACACCATTTCAATTTTGCGTGGACTTAAAGAGCGCTACGAAGTGCACCACGGCGTCCGCATTGCAGACAGCGCGCTCGTAGCAGCAGCCGTTTTGAGTAGTCGATACATCGCCGATCGCTTCCTTCCAGACAAAGCGATCGACCTTGTGGATGAATCAGCCGCCAGGCTCAAGATGGAGATCACCTCCAAACCAGAGGAGATCGACGAAATCGATCGCAAAATCCTTCAGTTAGAAATGGAGAAGCTCTCGTTAGGACGCGAGTCGGATGCGGCGAGTCAAGAGCGACTGCAGCGATTGGAACGAGAACTTGCGGAATTATCCGAACAACAAAGCACCCTCAATGCTCAATGGCAGCAAGAAAAAGGTGCCATTGATGAGCTCTCGGCTCTGAAAGAAGAGATCGAACGCGTGCAACTACAGGTGGAACAAGCCAAGCGGAGTTATGACCTCAACAAGGCTGCAGAGTTGGAATACGGAACGCTCGCTGGACTTCAAAAGCAACTGCACGCCCAGGAACATGCCTTGGCAGAAACCGATGACACTGGCGAAAAATCACTGCTAAGAGAGGAGGTCAGCGAAGACGACATCGCTGAGGTGATTGCGAAGTGGACAGGAATTCCTGTGGCAAGGCTTGTTCAATCCGAGATGGAGAAACTACTCAAACTCGAAGACCAACTCCATGAACGCGTCGTCGGACAACACCAAGCAGTGACGGCTGTAGCCGACGCCATCCAGCGATCCAGAGCCGGGCTCAGCGACCCAAATCAACCCATCGCTAGTTTTTTATTTTTGGGACCCACCGGTGTGGGCAAAACAGAGTTGTCAAAAGCCTTGGCAGCCCAATTGTTTGATAGCGAAGACGCCTTGGTGCGCATCGACATGTCGGAATACATGGAGAAACATACGGTGAGCCGATTAATCGGTGCACCTCCCGGATATGTGGGATACGAGGCTGGAGGACAGCTCACAGAAGCGATACGGCGCAGACCATACGCGGTGATCTTGTTTGATGAAGTGGAAAAAGCTCATCCAGACGTCTTCAATGTGATGCTCCAAATCCTCGATGATGGTCGCGTCACCGACGGCCAAGGCCGCACTGTTGATTTTACCAATGCTGTGTTAATTCTCACCAGCAACATCGGCAGTCAATCCATCCTCGATTTAGGAGGTGATGACAACCAACATCAAGAGATGGAGAGTCGGGTCAATGAAGCTCTACGCAGCCATTTCCGTCCAGAGTTCCTAAACCGAATCGACGACACTATCATTTTTCATAGTCTTCGTCGCGATGAATTGCGCCAAATCATTGGCCTTCAAGTAGAACGGTTAAGACAACGCCTGAGCGAGAGAAAGCTCGATCTCAACATCAGTGAAGAAGCCACCGACTGGCTAGCCAATGCCGGCTATGACCCCGTTTATGGAGCGAGGCCCCTCAAACGAGCGATTCAGCGGGAACTGGAAACACCCATTGCGAAAGCGATCCTCGCAGGCGCCTACGAGGAAGGCAGTAGCGTCCAAATCGAAGTCATAGAAGAACGCCTAAACCTGATCTAAAAGCACGCTTTAATTGGCGCAGACGAGCCTCAGAATTGGGAAGCAACAAATTTCTTTTTACCAACCGTGGTGTGCTCACAGTGGCTTTCATGGTGGTGTTGTTCACCTTCATTGTGATTGGCGCCATCGGTGTTCCAGCCCACGAGTACGTCAGAGGATTTATAGGAGGAACTCCGTACCAAAGCATTTGGTATATGAACGCCTACCTCATTCCCTGCGCGCTAATGCTGACGTTAGTAGGCAACCTTCGCCAACGCTACGGGGGTAGAAACTTGGCCATCATTGGCCCAGCAATCTTTAGTCTGAGCCTAATCGGTGCTGCACTTACAGAAGATAGTCGCCTGTTTATCATCCTACGTATCGTTCAAGGATTAAGTGCAGCAGTCTGCGCAGCTGTAGGAGGTGGATGGCTGAATGGTGGAATCGGACCGAAACACAGTAAATTAGGGAAGGGATTATTTGTCCTTGTTTTTGCCTTTGGCGCAACAGCAGGCATCGCAATTTCAGCCTATACAACGTGGTATTTAAGCTGGCGCGTTGTCTATGGCTTCTCAGGGATACTACTTGGAGCAGCTTGGTTGCTCATCTTGCTTTATTTGCCACATACCCCGAGTGATTCATCCGTCAAAATTGACTGGCCAACGTTTGGACTAATCTGTAGCGGTTTTGGGTTATTTAGCTTTTCCTTGGCTTGGGGTAACCAACATGAATGGTTTCAAAGTCCGTTTTACTGCATTCAACTTGGGTTATCGATCGTAAGCATCATACTTTTCTTCATTCGGCTCTCTAGCGCGCCTCCACTGCTCAACCCCAAGGTCTTTCAAGATATCAATTTCTGCATCAGCACAGCCAACCTAACTCTCATTCTATTTGCCGTCTTTCTTGTCTTCAACATCGTTCCTACTTTTATGATCGAAGTGGTTGGAAACACTGTAGGAAGTTATGCTGGACCATTTGCCTGGTTTAGCTTTGCCAGTGTTGCAACAATCTTCTTATTTGCCCCTGGGCTAAATCCCTATGCAATCGGACACACTATTACACAAAGAAAAATCTTTTCGAGCGCTGGGGTTTTTGGCTTTGGACTAACAGCCCTGTGGATGGCACAAACCAATGCTTTCCAAAGCAATGCAAATCTAACGGTACAATTAGTTGCTCTGGGAATCAGCTTTGGTCTCATCCTGAATGAACTCCTTATGTGTTTTGCAACAATGCCAGCAGAACTAACAACCACGGCAAGTGCCGTCAATTTCTTCGGAACTAATATTGCCAAATCCTTATCGGGAGGCCTCAGCGGGGCTATCAGCACAGCATCTAGCCAAGGCAGCTGGGAACGTTTTCGGATTGAAGTTGGAGCCAGCCAAGAAGCCATTACCAGCTTTCGAGAACCTCTACAAAATCATCTTCAAGAAGGAATTAAAGCGGAATCATGGTCACAGGCATCACTACATATCATTAATCATGCGATCTCACAACAGGCAGAGGTTATTACTTATATCAATACAGCTACCTTGACCGGCTTCCTTCTCCTGGCCTTCGGTTTACTCCCGTTTCTACACCGTGAAGGTAAAGCAGGCAGAGAAGCTCGCAAAAGTTAGGACAAAAAACAATGCAAAAATTCCATCCATCATTTTTCCTGACCAACAGAGGTGTACTAACAGGAGCATTCATGGCGATGCTGTTTTGTTACGCGATCGCAGGGGCCATTGGCGTTCCTGCCCACAATTACGCAAGAGGTTATTTAGGAGGAACGCCACATCATAGTCTTTGGTACATGAATGCATTCTTAATACCAATGTCATTGATAATGATATTCGTTGGAAATTTAACTAAAAAGTTCGGCAGAAAAACAATGGCAACCTATGGACCAGTCGTTTTTATTATCGGGCTTGTCGGAGCTGCAATAGCTACAGATAGCCTGGCTTTAATCATCTCTCGAATTGTGCAAGGAGCTGGCGCAGCAGTTTGTGGCGGCTTAGCAGGAGGATTTCTAAATGGTGGAATTGGGAAACAGCAAAGTGACATTGGGAAAGGACTTTTTGTCGTTACATTTGCATTTTCTGCAACGATTGGTGTTGCTTATGGAGGAGCAATATCTTGGTACTTCAGTTGGCGTATCATTTACGCGAGCTTGGCGCTGATTCAATTCATATCTTGGTTTCTTATTTTTCGATATCTTCCAAAAGACCAGGGTGACGAAAACGCATCACTAGACTGGATAACATTCATACTATGCAGTGCTGGATTCGGCACATTTAGCATTTCTTTGATCTACGGCAATCAGCATGAATGGTTCCAAAGCAAGACGTATATTTTATTATTAGCAATCTCAATTATTGGTCTTATCCTATTTTTTATTCGCTTCAGCAGCTCACCGCCCCTACTCAACCCAAAGGTTTTCTCTGACATTAATTTTGTCATCAGTAGCATCAATATTTCGGTCATCCTTTTTTCGGTATATCTGATCTTTGCAATTGTTCCCGAATTCATGATTAGCGTGACCCACAACACAATTGCTACTTATTCAGGGCCATTTTTCCTGTTTTCAGCAGCATCAACAATCACAATCTATATCTTTGCTCCAGGTATTAACACTCACTACCTTGCGAGAACAGTTAAGTCGAGACGAGTCATGTCAAGCCTAGGGGTTATTGGATTCGGCCTAACTTCCTTATGGATGGCACAGACATCATCTGCACAATCCAATCAAACCATCACAATTCAATTAATCCTACTTGGAATATCTTTTGGCTTTTTCTTTCATGAATTCTTGATGGCTTTTGCCACGATCCCAGCCGAACTTGCAACAACAGCCAGCTCAATTACCTTGTTTGGTGGCAACCTAGCAAAAGTTTTTGGTGGTGCCCTAAGTGGTGGCATTGACACCGTATCTACTCAAGGGAGCTGGGAAAGATTTCGCAGCCACATTAATCAAACAAGTATCGGACTTGAGAAGTTTCAAGCCCCTCTGAACAATCAAATGATCGAAGGAATACATGCTCATAACTGGAATCAAGCATCACTTGATATGATCAACCACTCTCTTTCTCACCAAGCAGCAGTTGTGTCTTACATCAACCAGGCAACCCTCACAGGCTGTCTTCTAATCTGCTTTGGAGCACTTCCTTTTTTACATAGAGAGCGACAAGACAAAGCATAAATTCACGTTATAGTAATTAGGTCCTCATCAATTAATTACACCTAGGGGCACCCAAAATCAAGCTATGACTGAGCAGGACGCGATGGACAACAAAAATCGTAAGCTCATTTTAACCGGTGGAATCCTCGGCGGAATCACAACGCTTGGATTAACAGGCTTTTTCGTTTATGGGCATTACTATCCAAACACTCCAGACGCATATGTTCATGCATATACCGTCACAGTCGCACCCTATGTCGCTGGTTATATAAAAAACATCCATATTCAACCTAATCAATTTATCAAAAAAGGAGAGCTTATATATGAGATTGTTCCTGATTCCTTTCAGGTAATTGTTGATCAAAAAACAAGCAAACTTGAAGCCAGTAAGAAAAACTTAAAAAGCATGCATCAAGAGCTTCAAAAAGCAAAAGACGATCTCAAAAGTAAAAAGGCTTCTCGTTGGCTAGTTGGTTTAAACCAAAAACGCTATGCCTTCCTTTTGGAGAAAGATGTCGTTTCCCTTGAAAAAGAACAAGAGCTCCAAGCTTCCACCATTGAAGCAGATGCAGATGTCACTCGAGCCACAGCAGAGATACGAAGAATTTCGCAAAAGCTTCTCGAGCAGGAATCACTAATTGATGCAAATTCAAGCGAATTAGGAACTGCAAAGATTAACTTCAATTACGCAAAATATCATGCCCCTTTTGATGGTTTCATCAGCAACAAATTCACGATCAGAACAGGGCAGTATGTAAAACCTGGGCAAGCTCTCTTCCAAATCGTCGACAACAGTCAATGGTGGGTTGATGCGAACTACAAAGAATCACAAATTCATCGAATACGTCCTGGCATGAAAGCATCGATCAAGCTTGATATGTACCCAGGCAAGAAATTCGAAGGGACTGTTATTAATATTAGCTCAGGTAGTGGAGCCTATTACTCCCTTCTCCCACCTCAGAATGCCACTGGTAATTGGGTGAAAGTGCCACAACGTTTCCCTGTGCGCATCGAAATAAAGCAATCATCAAATCATCCACTTCGAGCAGGATCTACGGCTCACAGCACGATCAATACGATGCAAGCTGTAAAAAGCAATAGTTCGATGCAGAAAGTTACTTCTCCGGATCAGTAGACTCAAACCAGTGTGGGACTGAATAATATGTTGCTTCATTACTAATATTTTCTCTCGCTTCTACTTTCCAACAACAGGTTCGGCCAAGATCACGTTCATTCAGGAGTTCATTGGCCCAGTTCCACAATAATTGTGCCGTATTTTCCATTCCCACATTTTTCATCACGCGAAGATCGATGGCTCCCTGCTCATGCAGAGAACGCCACTGTTCAAGCAAGGGATCATCATCATTGACCAAAAAAGTGTGATCAAACTGATCTCTCAACTGTTTCTCTAAGGGACGCAAACTTGAGAAATCCACCACAAAGCCACATGCATCAAGCTCCTTAGCGGCAAACCAAAAGGTGAAGCTTCGGCTGTAGCCATGGACGAAATGACAATGTCCTTCGTGTTGCCACTGCCTATGACAGCAGGGATACCCCTCGAAATGCTTGCTGCAGGTGAAGCCGGCGGGAGGCAGAAACATCAGCTCAAAAGAGGGAGCACACTGCGGGAGAATTGACCTTGTCTACATCTAAATGCACCGAGGCCCGATGCCAGCCGCTGATATCGCCTTCATTGACGAACTCCGCTTCAATGAGAAGGGGCTCATCCCTGCGATCGCTCAAGACTGGCTTGATGGTGCCATCCTCATGCAGGCCTGGATGAATCGTGCGGCACTAGAACTCACACTGAGCACCGGTGAAGTGCACTACTGGAGTCGGTCTCGACAAGAGATGTGGCATAAGGGAGCAACCAGCGGTCACATTCAACGTCTCAAGGGCTTTCGCTACGACTGCGACGCTGATGTATTGCTTCTCACGATCGAACAAACCGGCGATGTGGCGTGTCACACAGGAGCACGCAGCTGTTTCTATGACGATGGTCCAGTTCCTAGCCAAGGAGGACACGAGGCATTACCCCCACCAGCCGATGCTTGCACCGAATTGATGCGCGTGATTGAAGATCGCCGCAACTGCCCAGACGAAGGGAGTTACACCAACCGATTGCTTGAAGGGGGTGACAATCGAATTCTCAAAAAAATCGGTGAAGAAAGCGCAGAATTCGTAATGGCATGCAAAGACAACAACGCCAACGAAATCGCAGGTGAAGCTGCTGATTTAATTTTTCACCTCCAAGTGGCTCTAGCCCATCACAACGTCAGCTGGCGAGACGTCCAAGCTGTTCTCGCCAGTCGACGTGGAGCGCCCAGGCGTTCCTAAGGCCTTGCAGGCGCAGGCAAAGGCAGTCCAAATCGAGTGGGCTGCCGTCGCATCCACTCCAGAGTGAGCTGATCACGGGGCGACAGCTTCAACACCGGGGACGCTCCTTGGACAGGTGCCATCGCATCATTCGGCGCCAAGCTATGGGCCCATAGTCCGAACGCATGTCCTAACTCATGAAGCGCTGTGGCCTGTTGAGATTCCGATCTCAACTCAGGTGACACCATCACGGTGACTTGGGGCTCAAGACGCCACACCCCCTGCCGTTGTACCTCCAACACCTGAAGGACGCTTCTGCCATTGCTCGCTCGCCATCCATCAGCCAGACGTCGCCGGGGCGGCCTGCGACGTTCCACTCGGACATGAGCCCGCTCAGGGTCGTCAACCCGGATGATCGGCAAAACAGCAGACCACTCATCAAGAGCACGATCTACAGCGCCGAACCATCGTCTTTCCCAGCGATTGGGCTCAGTGCTTTCAGCTGGCTGAACCCAGACGCACCAGCGCTGCAGCACAGGGAATCCAGATGAGCTAATCGCCAATCTGGAGCCGTACCCTGGCGCATTGGTCAGATCACTAGCTCGCAACGAGTCGGTCCTGATCTGCTGAGCCTGGACTGGGGGACAGGGGTCAACTTGCATGCTTCAAATCACGATGCCGGTAGTCCGACACCACGCGCCATCAGCGTTGCCAACAAGGGCACCAGGGCAAAACCCGCCAATTCAATGTTGACAATCCAGCCGAGGCGGTTAGCCAGGGATTCAGACACTTTGGGGAGTTCTCCCTTACGCAAAGGAATCGCCCAGAGGATGTAAGTCACTGTTGGGTACAACGACAAAGCACCAACTGATAGGTATAAACCAACCTTCCACCAGAACAAGGGGTTCGTCGTGTAGAAATCGCTGCCTTGCCCGAAATACAACACACGAAAAATGCCACTCACCAACAGGGCCAAAGCGGCGATCCCGTAAATAATGTCAGTGATCACCATGGCCGTGGCTGCCCGTCGATCGGGATCTGGACGCAATAAGCGCCGCTCCACCACGAGAGCGGCGAAACAAAGCATGAAACTGAGGTAGTGCACATAGGCCACACCAGCGCTTTTGGCGATTTCTGGAGTCAGCAAAGTGGCCAGCTGCATAACAAATGATTCAGTGGGGCTGACCGTAGCTGCTGGCTTGCCACTCGCGCTGGAGTCAGGACCACCTGAAGGCCTCTAGTCAACGCGCAACAAAAAGCAATTATGGAGCAACAATGAATAACGAAATAAAAACGAATTAAGGAATAAATACAAATTCCGCAGTCTTTATTACGCCATCTGAATAGAAAGACTTTGGTCCTAAGTTCAAGAAAAGCAGGAGTCACAGATGGTGAGTTCTCTGAGTGCTTATCTCGGCGAAATCGGAAGGCATCAACTGTTGACGCCTGAGCAGGAGTTAACCCTGGGCCGCAAGGTGCAGGCCATGGCAGCTCTCACTGAGCGCTGCACAATCGCCGGCGGCGAAGGGGATGCGTGCATTTACAACGATGAGGAGAAGCGCACAATCAAGCGCGGGGAAAAGGCAAAAAATCAGATGATTACGGCTAATTTAAGATTGGTTGTTAATCTTTCAAAACGTTATCAAGGTAAGGGGCTTGACCTTCTTGACCTTATCCAAGAGGGCACCCTTGGACTAAGTAGAGCCGTTGAAAAATATGATCCAACTCGAGGCCACCGTTTTTCTACCTACGCCTATTGGTGGATTCGTCAAGGCTTAAACCGCGCCCTTTCTACGCAAAGTAGAACAATTCGCATCCCTGTCAATGTCAATGAAAAATTGACGAGGTTACGCGCTGCTAAAGCGCGTCTCATGCAAAGCAATGGACTTGCTCCTTCCGCGGAACTGTTAGCTGAAAGCATGCAGTTGCCGATCAGCGAAGTCGAGGACTTGTTGGGCTGTGAACTTCGCAGTGTCACCGTGAGCCTTCAGGGTGTTGTGAAGTCGAAATCCGATCCATCCGAATTGGTGGATGTGCTGCCAAGCGACGAAATCCCACCAATGGAGCGCGCTGAAATCGCAGAGCGCTCTGACTCCGCCTGGAAACTGCTCGACAATTCAAACCTGACTCCCAAAGAGAGAACCATCGTCATGCTGCGATTTGGACTTGACGGAAGTCACGAGTGGCGCACGCTTGCAGAAGTCGCCCGACAGATGAATTGCAGTAGAGAATATTGCCGTCAGGTCGTGCAAAGGGCTTTACGCAAACTGCGTAAAACAAGTATCCAACATGGCTTGGTGGAACCCGCCCACTAAGAGTTCAGAGAATTAAGTAACAGCGAGGGTGTCTTGACTTTTCAACGCTGCATCGTTCTCCTTCATGACTGATGGCTCTTCTTGTAACGATTCTGTTTTTGAGGCTGACGTTATAGAAAGCTCCGTCATTGATGAGGGAGCGTTTCAACGGTTGCTCAAACGCGCGGGAAGAACGATTGCTGCACCGGCCCTTGAAGCCCTTGAGATGGTGATGGATCAGGCCACTCCTCCTCAAGCCAGACTCACCATGCTGGCAGCGCTCACCTACCTGCTCATACCGACCGATCTCATTCCCGACTTTCTTCCTGTCGCGGGGTTCAGCGATGACCTTGTTGCGTTGACAGCTGTGATCGGTTTATGCAGCAAACACATCACTCCAGACATCCGTCTACGGGCACAACGCAGACTGGATCGATGGTTCCCCCTCTGACGCTCATGAATCCCTGGTCTCCAGACGTTGAGGAAGAGCTGGCTCTCGTTCTGAAGGATTGGCTGAAACAGCAGGGTCGAACCCAAGCCGATCTTCGCCGTAGCCTTCGAGCAACCTCAACTCGCATGCCCGCTCTGATGGAAGTGCTTGAAAGAGAGCATCGCCTCGGAGGGCTACCCCGTCTCGCTGCGAAGCTCTGCAGCATCGAAGCCGATTGGATCAATAACGCCCCAGCGCATGCCAACGCCTCCGCAGCAGACTTAACGACAGACACGGATCCATTTGGCCAACTCGATCTCCTTCTGCGCGAAATCCGCGACGATCGCGGCAACTGAATGCAATCACAGGCAAAGTGGTTTGAGATGCCTTCCTGCCTTGCGTTTATCCGCTTCCCTCGTCTTCAGCGTCGGACTCATGGCTGGTGCTGCTCTCTGTGTTGTTGCGCCTCAGATCGCGCAGGCTCAAACAGAAACATGGCTGCTTGGTCCCAACAGCCGTTCAGGGCCAGGCAGCACTGTGGTGCCAACTGATTGCGTAACGGGAGACGACGGTTCGATCACCTGTAATACCAAGATCGAAAACCCAGCAGGTACCACCCCTGCCAAGCCTTACTACAACCCATTCACCAACTGATCAGCCGTGCCTCAGGCCCGTCGCAAGCGTCGATCCTTCCTGCTGCTCGTCGACTCCGCAGAGCAACAAGTTGCCAAGCTGCTCACAGTCATCACAGCTGTGGTGATTGTGGCGGCCCTGATCCAACTCAGCATTCGCGTCAGCCTTGCGCTGATTTACACCGATCGCAATTCGTATTGGCTCGGAGATGGACTGATCAAAATTCTTGGAGATCTCCTAACCGTCCTGATTGCCCTTGAAGTCCTTCAGAACGTCACGAGCTACCTCAGGAAACATGTCATCCAGATTGAACTCGTTCTGGTCACAGCTTTAACAGCTGTTGCCCGAAAAGTGATTGTTTTACCCGCAGGGTCTGAAAACAAACCGCAACTGCTCATTGGTCTTGGTATCGCGTCGATTGCCCTTGCCGGCTCCTACTGGCTCGTCAAACGCTCAACCCCTCTTGATTCAGCGACAAGACAGGAGGACTGGAGTTCACAGACCAATAGAGAGCGAGCCATAACGTCCCAGGGTGCGGATCTGTCCTCACCAGACGGTGGCGACGATGGGCTGGAATCAAGAGCTGATCACCCACACTGAGATCGAAACATTCCTCGGGATCCTTGAATTGCAATCTGGCACTGCCACGCATCAGAGTCAGCCACTCGTTTTCAGCCTGGTCGTACCAGAACCCTTCAGGGCTGGAAGCCGCGCATGACTCGATCCGCATCAAGCGCCAATCAGGACCTTGGCAAAGCATCCGCTCGTGCTCCTCGCCATCATCTAAATCCTGACTATGAAACAGATTGTCAAACGGCCTATCAATCGTTTCCCCCTCTCCATCACCCCACCGTCGAGCGATCTCAAACCCCCAGGAACGGGCAAGTTGCACAACTGAGTTGTGATCGTCACAAGCGGCGAGCTGCTCACGTCGCTCAGGATGCTCGTGAAGGGACTGAACCAAGCCATTCAGATGATTCACCTTTTGCAGGAATCGCTGAAGATCCTTTTCGGCCAAGGGGAATGTCCATCAATTCTCTAATCCTGCCAACAATCGAGACAAGCATCAGCACGACGCCGAACAAGGAAGCAAACTATTGCTCTACCACCCTCTGTGAGCATGATTCGACTCCTCTCATCAATCCTGCTTGCCGTAATGCTCTTGTGGCCTTCAACTGCACTTGCCGTTGAGTCTGGAGCCTCGTTGTTTCAAAACAATTGCGCGAGTTGCCACCCCAATGGCGAAAACATTATTCGTCGAGGACGCACTCTCAAGATCAAAGCGTTAAAAAAGCGTGGACTCGATAGCAGTGAGGCCATCGCGCAAGTCGCCCGAGCAGGAATCGGACAAATGAGTGGTTACGCCGAAACCCTCGGTGAGGGTGGTGATGTGATTGTGGGTGAATGGGTTTGGCAACAAGCTCAAAAGGCCTGGACCCAGGGATAAACATCAAGCTGTGTCCAGATCCCTTCACGCCAGTACACGTCTTGTTCAAGTAGGGCACAAACGCTTGCTTTGCTGTCTGATTCAAAAATCGCAAACACGTGCGTACTGCCTTCTGTAGGGCCCAGCGTGATCAATGTTCCCTGTTCTTTAAGCGCACGCAGTCCAGCAAGATGCTCATCTCGAAAAGGCTCACGCTTTTGAAGTGCGCCATCGCAATATGTTCCCCAAAGAACAAAACGTGCCACTTGCCCGTCCCCTTTAAGTATTTTGTTGACAATAGAATGGCATCTTCTCGTTGCACAAACGACTTGTATTCATTGAATCGTTATTGACGATCAGCCTAAGGAACCTTCGATTCGATGCCTTTGCAGCAACGGCATCGATCAGCTAGCCAAATCATCCAGCAGCATTCCTAAGTTGCCGACAAAACTCTCCAGCTTCTAGAGCAGCGTTCCCGGGCGAAGCAGCGGCAATTCGTTTAACCAAAGCACTACCAACAATTGCACCATCAGCCCCCCACTGTTTCACTTGCAAAACTTGGTCAGGCCCAGAAATCCCAAACCCAACAGCCACCGGACGGCTGTTACACGCTTTCAAATCGCTGACCAATGTCGCTACGCGATCCTGGAGCTTGACGCGCTCGCCGGTCACACCGGTCACACTCACCAAATAAGTGAAACCACGACTGGATTCAGCAATCCTCTGCATCCGATTTTGCGGTGTTGTTGGTGCAACGAGTAAGACCAAATCCAATCCAAACGATGCAGCTAAGGGAGACAATCTCTCTGCTTCCTCTAAAGGAAGATCAGGCACCACTAAGCCTGCCGCACCAGCAGCAGATGCTTCCGCAAAGAAGCGCTCCGGTCCACGATTGAGAAGAGGGTTCGTGTATGTGAACAGAATCACGGGCATGGTGAGCTGATCTTTCAAGCCAGCCAACATCTCGATCACTTTCGCTGGCGTGGTCTTTTGCGCCAAGGCCCGAAAGGCAGCAGCCTGAATCACAGGCCCATCCGCTAATGGATCCGTATAGGGGATGCCAAGCTCCACAATGTCAGCGCCATTGGCTTGAAGGCTCAGGAGCACTTCAGCCGTCGCGCTCAAATCTGGATCCCCTGCCATCAGAAATGGCATCAATGCCATGCGTTGTTCCTGAGCCGTTCGGGAGAAAACCGCTTCAATCCTGGAAAGTTGTTCCGTCACAGAAAGCAGAGGGTCTGATTAACGGAGCCTACGGTTCTGTGGTCTGTTCCGATTCAGACTCATCCAAATTGAGAGATGCGAGCAGGGCTTGCTGCTCATCCGGACTCAAAGCATCAAAACGAGCCTGAAGCTGATCGGTTGTGAGTTGGTCGTACTCCTTTCGGTAGCGGCGACGCTGTTGCATGTACGTCATCTGCCCCGTCACCACCCTGAAGAGGTAGGAGCCTGTCCAGACCACGACAATCACCACTAACACGGCCTCAGCAGCGATTCCTGCTGACAACCCCTCAAACCCTGCGGCCTTAAATAGCCAAAATCCAACACCCCCAGCGAGTAAGAGACCTAAACCAAGCTTGAGAACACCGGCACGCGTCAAAGACTTAAACCTCCCCTTGACCGCTGAGGCGGAGATTGAGGAATGGTGCGAACACAATCATTCCTGGAAAGAAGAAAAACACCAGCCCATACACAGAGAAGCGCTCAATCTTCCCCATGACATGCCAGCGCCGATTCATCCAAAAGAAGAGTGCAAGTGGCATCACGACTAGGTAGAGGCCACCCAAAGCCGCATAGCCACCGATCACAAGCAGCGTGTCTGACGAGACCGAAGACAGGAGATTATCGATGGACACAGAAGACGACCTGGTTGGGGTGAATCTAAGATGTCGGAGCGAGCCTGCATGGCACGCGGGGGCGTGGCGGAATCGGTAGACGCACGCGACTTAAAATCGTTTGGGCAGAAATGTCTGTGGGGGTTCAAGTCCCCCCGCCCCCATCAGTCAAGACGCGGTCGTAACAGATCACACATCTAGTTTTAAGAGCAGAAGACAGAGGGAGCCCCTCTGGACCCATTCGGTCAAAACGTCGAACGTGTTGCAGATCCCTTAAGCCAGACCCATCAAGTCAACAGACCAAGCCAGAGACTCACCGGCATGAAAGAAGACAGGCGCCTCTTCAGAGTCGAATGCTTCGAAACCACCTTGAGGAAGAGTGAGCTGCTGGGGCACAATCTGCGGCTGACGCACCAATGCAATGGTGTCGGTGTTTAGGGGCAAGCCGTAGAAGCGCGGACCGAATTCACTCGCAAAAGCTTCTAAACGATCCAGTGCACCCTCCTGTTCAAACACAGCGGCATAGCTCTCCATGGCATGCATAGCATTGAAAATCCCGGCACAACCGCAGGCTGACTCCTTACCCGATCGGGGATGGGGGGCTGAATCCGTCCCTAGGAAAAAGCAAGGAAGGCCGCTCGTCGCCGCCTTTACCAGGGCGCGACGATGACATTCTCTCTTGACGACTGGAAGACAATAAAAATCACTTTTCAAGCCACCCACAAACATCGCGTTGCGATTGAGATGGAGGTGATGGGGCGTGATTGTGGCCGCCAAACGCTGGTCTCCATTGGCGACGTAATCCACGGCTTGCTCTGTGGTGATGTGCTCTAAAACAATCCGCAATCCAGGGTGACGCTCACGCAAAGGGATGAGATGCCGTTCGATAAAAACTGCCTCCCGATCAAACACATCCACATCTGGATCGGTGACCTCTCCATGAATGAGCAAGGGCATATCGATCGCCTCCATCCTTTCCAGCAAAGGCGCAATCAACACCAGATCGCTTACCCCAGCTGCTGAATTGGTCGTGGCATTGGCTGGGTAAAGCTTCGCTGCTGCAAACACCCCCTCAACAAAACCTCGCTCCAACTCGCTGGGGTCAAGATCATCCGTCAGGTACGCAGTCATCAATGGCGTAAACATCACACCGTGGTTCAGCGCATCCACAATCCTCTGGCGGTAGCCACGCGCAGCTTCCACAGTTGTGATGGGTGGTCGCAAGTTCGGCATCACCACCGCCCTTCCAAAGACCCTGGCCGTTGCAAACAGCACCGCTTCCAACATGGGCCCATCTCGGAGATGGACATGCCAGTCATCCGGACGACGCATGACCAGACGATCTGAGGCCATCTAAGAGGAGAGCTCCTGTAGCTGAGGCAATTGATTGACGGCATGCAACAACACCTCATAGCGATTTGCGCTGACATGGTGTTCTGGGAGGAGATCGAGAAGCTTGAGCTTTTCTAAGCGCTTGCGCGTCGCCCCAGGGAGTACAACCACATACACCAAACGGCCCACTTCAATGGCTTCTTTGATTGCATTTTCAAGTGCTAGGGATGCTGTGACACCCAGGTGAGAAACCTCACTTAGGTCAAACAACACAGCCTCACATTCTTCAATCGCGTTGTGCTCTCGATTGATCGTTTTGGCAACACCAAAAATCATTGGACCGGTGAGCTGGAAGAGCAGTAATCGACCGGAAGCCCGATCAAGAAGTTCCTGCTCATCAGGTGGAAGAATCACATCATCATCAGTGGTGCTAATCGTCTTAACGCCCTTGGACTGAAGAGCAGTCATCCGCTCAATCGTTAGAACATTGGCAACAAACACACCAATAAAAACTGCCCAAATCAGATCAACAAGTACCGTGAGGCCAATCACTCCGTAAGTAATACAAGCTGCCTTCATCGATAAATGGTGCGCTCGCCTCAAAAAGCTCCAATCGATAATGTCAAAACCAACCTTCAGGGCAATACCTGCAAGCACCGCCAGGGGAATGCGCGAAGCCAACGGTGCTGCCACCAAAATTACAAGCATCAAAATGATGGCTCTCACAATTCCCGAAAGAGCAGAACGGCCGCCCGCCTGAATATTGACAACCGTTCCCATCGTGGCGCCAGCGCCTGGCAAGCCACCAAAAAGACCAGACACCAAATTTCCCAAACCCTGACCGATTAATTCTTTATTGGAATCATGTTCTGTCCTAGTCAGACTATCTGCCACAACAGAAGTAAGCAGAGCATCTATGCAACCGAGCATTCCTAATACAGCTCCATTTACCACCATTAATCGAAGCAAATCTGGAGTAATTGCTGAAAAAGCAGGAGGCTGAAAACTAGGAAAAGCAGCTGAAAACTCAGGGATTCGACTTAATCCCACATTCGCAAATACTGTAATTGAAAGGAATGTTCCCACAACAAGAGCGAGAAGCTGGGGAGGACAAAAACGCTTCCAATTTTCAGGGGTAAACCAAAGGATTAGCAGGGTAATTAGCGCTAATAAAAACTCCAGTGGTTGTGCACCAGAAATCAATTGAGGCAGGCTGGTTAGCGTCCCAATCACACCACCGGTTGGACTGCTCTGACCTAAAAATGGGGCCAACTGAAGAATGACCAGAATCACACCAATGCCAGACATAAAGCCTGAAATCACGGTGTAAGGCATCATCGTGATGTATCTGCCTAATCGACACAACCCAAAGAGGATTTGGAAAAGGCCTGCGAGCATCACCACCATGAAAGCCAGAGCTAACGCTGTGGCTCGGTCTGGGATTTGGCTGGTGAAATTGAGAATCACCGCAGTGAACACCACCGTCATCGGACCAGTGGGCTCAGAGATCAGCGTGGATGTCCCGCCAAACAGTGCCGCCACCAGGCCAATAATCACGGCACCCCAGAGGCCTGCTGCCGCACCCGCACCAGAAGCAACTCCAAAAGCCAATGCCATCGGAAGGGCAACCACAGCTGCCGTCAGCCCACCAAAGGCATCACCTCGGAGGTTGCGGGAGCTGATGTAATTCAGGAGCACCAGGGTCTCTTCTTAGAAGTTGGATAATACTAAGTCTCTTCCCCTTTGCAGCCGTCGAGGCCAGCAGGGAAGATAGTTTCTGATGAAGCAAGGAGTCGATGCCTGACTTTCTGATCTCTACCCTCGAGCTCTTGGTGGGAATCGGACTGCTCTTCGGAGGGGGAGAATTATTCGTACAAGGTGCGGTGATTCTTGCCGTCATCCTCGGCGTCCCTCAGCTGGTCATTGGCCTGACAGTGGTTTCGCTTGGAACGAGCGCGCCAGAATTTTTCGTCAGTATCAGTTCAGTGATGCAAGGGGCTGATGCGCTCGCCGTCAGCAACGTGGTGGGAAGCAACATTTTCAATGTGTTGGTCGTGCTCGGCTGCAGCGCCCTAGTTCTTCCTCTGAGAGTCGAAAGCCGCTTAGTGAGAAGGGATGTCCCCCTTCTGCTCGCCGTGTCGGCTGCTGCTTGGGGGATGGCATCTGCGGGACGTGTGACCTGGCAATCAGGCGTTGCTCTGTTGCTAGCCCTTGTCATTAACACCGTCTGGGAGATCCGAACCGCACGGGAGGAACCAGAGGAGATGGAGCCTGCCGAACCGGAGATTGACTTGGGAACCGCCAAGCAGGGATGGATCAAAGCAATGGTTCGACTTGTGGTGGGCATCGTTGTTCTTGTCTTCGGCTCCCAACTTCTGGTCAAAGGAGCCAGCGCGGTTGCCTTAAGCCTCGGTGTCAGTGAGGCCGTGATCGGGCTCACCATCGTGTCGGCTGGCACCTCCATGCCTGAATTGATTACCTCTCTGGTTGCCGCATTGCGAGGGAGAACCGATCTCGCCATCGGCAATGTGGTGGGTAGCTGTCTCTTAAATCTTCTACTGGTCCTTGCTGGAGGTGCCCTAGCTGCAGGAGCAAGGGGTCTGAATGTCACTCCAGATTTAATTCATGACGACATGCCCGTGATGATTCTGACAAGCCTGGCTTGCCTACCAATCTTCTGGACCAAAGGACGAATCAGCAGACTTGAAGGGGGCTTACTGGTTGGCCTCTACGTCCTTTACATCACTGACAACGTTCTTCCCCGCACAGCGCTGTCTTCATGGTCAGACGAATTTCGCCTCATCATGCTTTGCGTTGTACTGCCTGCTGTTGTCGTGCTCATCACGGTGCAGGCAGCTCGCTATTGGAGACAGCTCAAACGAGAGGGCGCATAACGTTCAACAAGTGCTTCTGCTTCTCTTCCGTTATGGAGGGATGACTGCGGAGCAAAAGCTATCCATGCTTAAAGAGCACGATCGGCATGCCGATGATTGGGCTGCTGCTCCCCCCGCTCAACGACAAGAATCTCCCCTGGCTGGATGTCATCCATCCAATCGTGGTTCATTTCGTGATTGCCATGGCGCTGATCACGGTGGTCTTTGACCTGATTGGAGTGCTCACACGGCAGCGCAACCTGTTTGAGGTGAGCTTCTGGAACTTGTTGGTGGCGACCGTGGCCATCTTTGTGGCCATCATCTTTGGGCAGATTGAAGCGGGCTTAGCCACTCCTTATGGAGCTTCAAGAGACATTTTGAATTACCACAGCACGCTTGGCTGGTCGCTCGCCGCGATTCTCAGCCTCCTGACGGGGTGGCGATACGTCGCAAGACAAAAAGACCCCACCGTGCTGCCGCGAGGATTTCTGATTATTGACGCCGTTCTTGCAGTGCTGGTGTTCTGCCAGGTTTACCTAGGCGACAAACTCGTTTGGGTATACGGCCTCCATACGGTCCCGGTGGTGGAAGCAGTCCGTAGTGGAGCACTGTCATGAATGTAATCAGCACGATTCTCTCGCCGGTAAATGAAATTGCGGACCAGCTTGGGGCGAATAATCTCCCTTACTCAATCCCGATCCATCCCAATTTGGTGCACTTCACCATTGGCCTGTTTGCCATCGGGATTGCCTTTGATTTTGCCGGAGCCTTTTACCCCCTAGAGAAACGAGTTTTTCGTTTCCTGGCACTACCCGCAACACGAAGCGGTTTTCACGATGTTGGCTGGTACAACGTTCTCGCTTGCAGCGTGATCACCTTTTTCACTGTTGCAGCTGGCTTTTACGAAATGCTCTTGGCCGTTCCACTGCCAGGAATTCGCAGCATCATCGGCCAAAATGCAATCGACACCATGTTGTGGCACGCGATCGGAGGGGTCGCACTGCTGCTCATCATTGTGGTGATGACCATCTGGCGGGGATTTCAGAGATTTTTATGGCGTAAAGATTACGGTCGCCAGGTGAGCTGGCTCTATCTGGGATGCGGAGCCGTAGTGCTCCTGGCCATGGGCGTGCATGGAAGCCTTGGCGCCTGGCTTGCGAGTGAATTTGGTGTTCATATCACAGCCGATCAGCTGCTTGCTTCAGGGACGGACCTAAGACAAGTGTTGCCATGACATCCACAACCCCTAAACCAAAGAAAGGTCTATCGCTCAGGTTGATACTTATCTTGCTCAGTCTTGTGGGACTGAATCTGCTTGCCAGTCTTCAAATTGCACAATGGTCATTTTCGTGGCTACCTGTGGCTGCCTCTACGGCAGCTCCCTATGTTGATGGGCTCTTCTCCCTAGAAGTAGGGATAGGTGCGTTTCTATTCAACGGTTGCGTCGGCTTCATCTTGTGGTCGGTCATTGCGAATCGTGCGGAGAAATATGATGAGAGCGATGGACTTCCAATCGAAGGAAACACCAAGCTCGAAATTATCTGGACTGTCATTCCATTCATCATCGTGATGGCTCTAGCCATCTACTCCATTGATGTGAATGGAAAACTCGACACACTGGGACCTAAGAATAAATACGACATGGCTGTTAATCAGTCAGCAAAAACGGTTGCCAGTCTCGATGGACTGAGCGAGGTAGGTCCGATCGAAGTAATTTCAAGGCAATGGAATTGGGAATTCGTCTATCCAAATGGTGTACGAAGTTCGGAATTGCATTTACCAATTAATCAACGCGCAAATTTCTTACTCACATCAAAAGATGTAATCCACAGTTTCTACATCCCAGCATTCCGGCTCAAGCAAGACATCATTCCGGGAAGCGTCATTTCTTACAGCATCACCCCAACGAGAGAAGGCCGCTATCGCCTTCGTGATGCCCACTTCAGCGGTGCTTACTTCTCTGACAATCAAACCCATGTCATCGTCCAATCCAAAGACGATTACTCAAATTGGCTTCAATCCACAAATGAGAAACCACTGGTTCCTGGATTGAGTCCGGGAACAGTTCAATACCAAAAAAGGCTCTCCAAAGGAAACAAAGGTTGGGCAACAGTTCCACCTGCACCACCTCCGATGGTCAACGATCCCGGCAACCCTGACGATCCCCACGAAGCCTGACACGAATGACTAGTACCAAATACGATCCACGCATCCTTAAAACACAACATCCGGTTCCAGGAGCACCAGACAACTGGAAGAGATTTTTCACATTCAACACCGATGCCAAAGTGATCGGAATCCAGTACATGTGCCTAGCTCTGATCTTCCTTCTCATAGGTGGATTATTAGCCATGGTGATGCGCGGAGAATTGATTACACCTCCCGCCGATTTAGTGGACCCCTCTGTTTACAACGGGCTCTACACCATGCATGGAACAATCATGCTGTTTCTCTTTCTATTTCCCGTCCTGAATGGATTCAACAATTTGTTGATTCCAACCATGATCGGCGCACCCGACATGGCCTTCCCAAAACTGAATGCAGCAGCATTTTGGTTGGTGCCAGTGTTTGCCATCGTTCTTTTGGCCAGCTTTTTTGTACCCGGTGGCCCTGCGTCCTCAGGATGGTGGTCCTACCCGCCTGTGAGCATCCAGAACCCCTTAGGCCATTTCATTAACGGTCAATTTCTATGGATCCTCGCCGTCGCTTTATCCGGTGTTTCATCGATTATGGGAGCGGTTAATTTCGTTACCACAATCATTCGCATGCGAGCTCCTGGGATGGGCTATTTCCGGATGCCCGTTTTCATCTGGACCGCATGGGCTGCTCAAACGCTGCAACTGATTGGACTCCCCGCATTAACAGGTGGAGCCATCATGCTGCTATTTGATCTCAGCTTTGGAACGAGCTTCTTCCGTCCAGAAGGAGGCGGTGATCCCGTTCTCTATCAACACTTTTTCTGGTTCTATTCACATCCAGCAGTTTATGTGATGGTGCTTCCCGTTTTCGGTATTTTTTCGGAAGTGATTACGGTTTATTCGCGCAAACCCCTCTTCGGCTACAAATTTGTTGCCCTTGCTTCATTTATCATCACTTTCTTGGGGCTCATTGTTTGGGTTCACCATATGTTCTATTCCGGAACACCACAGTGGATGCGAAATCTTTTCATGGTGACCACCATGTTGATTGCTGTTCCCACTGGGGTTAAAGTCTTTGCCTGGTTGGGAACTCTATGGGGAGGAAAAATACGGCTCAGTACACCCATGCTATTTGTGCTTGGCGGACTTATAAATTTCATCTTTGGAGGGATTACTGGGGTCATGCTTGGCACCGCACCCATTGACATCCACGTAGGCAATACTTATTTCGTAGTCGCTCATTTCCACTACATCATTTTCAATACCATTGGCTTTGGTATTTTCGCAGGAATTTACCACTGGTTTCCTAAATTTACGGGACGCATGTATTACGAAGGGCTGGGCAAAGTTCACTTTGTATTGACATTTATTGGCGCCACACTGAATTGGTTGCCCTTGCATTGGGCAGGATTACTGGGCATGCCAAGACGAGTGGCTTCTTATGACCCGGAATTTGCCATCTGGAACGTGATTGCAAGCATTGGGGCATTCATGCTGGGCGTGGCCTCCATTCCCTTCATTCTCAACATTGTGAGCTCCTGGGCCAGAGGACCGAAAGCACCTGCCAATCCCTGGAATGCTATTGGCTTGGAGTGGTTGTTACCTTCCCCTCCTCCAGCCGAAAACTTCGAAGACGATGTCCCAACCGTTATCAGCGAACCCTACGGCTATGGCTTGGGCAAACCCTTAGTCGAAGACCAAGACTTCTACGTCCATCGCTCTATGGAGGCCTGAAGCAATGACCACAACCAATCCCGACTTACCGCTCAATCACCAACCCGGTCACATCAAGCACGATGGGCACAACCTCACAGGTTTTATCATTTTCTTATGTTCAGAAAGTATTATTTTTCTAGCCTTTTTTATTGGCTTTGCGCTTTTAAAAACCACCGCTCCAGAGTGGCTTCCTGAAGGTGTTGAGGGGCTAGAAACACGCATGCCTTTGATCAACACAATCGTGCTGGTCAGTTCAAGCTTTGTAGCCTATTTTGCAGAACGCTATTTGCATCAGAAAAACCTTTGGGGCTTTCGAGCCTTGTGGCTTCTCACGATGGCCATGGGAGCATACTTTGTCTATGGACAATATGTGGAATGGTCCGAACTTCAATTCGGCCTTAGCAGTGGAGTCTTTGGTGGTACATTTTTTCTTTTAACAGGATTTCACGGCCTGCATGTCATCACAGGCATTCTGTTAATGGGGTTGATGCTGATTCGATCTTTCAGGCCAAATAATTATGAGAAGGGGGATATGGGCGTCACATCAGTAAGTCTTTTCTGGCATTTTGTTGATGTTATTTGGATCATTCTTTACCTTTTGATTTACGTCTGGCAACGCACGACCTGATCCATCCGAGTTTTCAGATCTGATCTGCCCTCAATCTTTCCATCATGATCATCGACGACAGCCATTACGACGTGATCATCATCGGCAGTGGTGCCGGTGGTGGAACCCTTGCCGGTGCCCTGAGCCGAAAGGGTCACTCGGTGCTGATGCTTGAGCGAGGAGAGGCCATGGCTCTCGAAGATCAAAATGTGGCCGATGTGGATCTATTCCGGAAAGATCGTTACCACCCAAAAAATGAGCGCTGGTTTGGGCCTGACGGTGATCCATTCGCACCACAAACCACCTACTCCCTCGGCGGCAACACAAAAATCTGGGGTGCAGTGCTGGAACGCATGCGCGAACAGGATTTTGATGAAGTCCCCCTTCAAGAAGGGGTTTCACCGTCCTGGCCCATCAACTACAACCAGCTCTCTCCTTATTACTCAGCAGCTGAAAAGTTGTACCGAGTGCATGGTCGCTCAGGAATCGACCCCACTGAACCAACACGCTCTTCCCCTTTTGAGCATGAGCCAAAACCACTGGTTCCTTTTCTTGAGCCCCTGCGAGAAGCGCTCAAACGCCATGGATGTCAGCCCTATGACCTACCTCTGAGCTGGTCCAACAGCCAGGAAGATCCAAGTGGAGATTCTCAGCTGTATGGCATCGACAATGCCGATCCTTCCAAACTGGAAATCCGAACGCAAGCCGCAGTGAAGCGTTTGCACTTAAATCCTCTCGGCAGCTGCGTAAAGGGGGTGGAAGTTGACGTAGCCGGTGAAGCATGGCTGTTCAAGGCGGATCTCATCGTGCTGGCCGCAGGAGCCATCAACTCTCCGGCCATCCTGCTGCGATCGCATTCCAACCATCACCCCCGAGGCCTCAGTAATGGGTCCGACCAGGTCGGTCGCAACCTGATGAATCTGCAACTCACCTCCATCCTGCAGCTCGCAACCGAACGCAACGACGGACGCTATGCCCGATCGCTTGGAATCAATGACTATTACTGGGGAGACAAAAACGTCTCGTTCCCGCTGGGCCACATTCAAGCCGCAGGAGGTGTCTTGCAGGACGCCCTATTTGCAGAGTCACCGCCAGTGCTGTCCCTTGTCACCAAAATGATTCCTGATTTTGGACTGGAGCGACTGGCGTCCCGATCGGTGGCTTGGTGGGCCATGTCTGAGGTTTTGCCCGACACCCACAACAAAGTGTGGCTAAGTAACGATCAGATCCGCATCAACTACATCCATAACAATCGCGAAGCCCATGATCGACTGGTCTATCGCTGGATTGACACCCTCAAAGCGATCGAAGCCGACCCACTGACTCGGGTGGTGAGTACCGCACCAACCCACCCAAGGGGCGAAGCACCCTTAAGCGTTGTGGGCTATGCATGCGGCACCTGTTGCATGGGCACCGATCCAGCGGCCTCTGTCGTCGACCCATCAGGGAAGTGCCATGAACTCGACAATCTTTATATCGCCGACTCAAGTGTGTTTCCTAGCTGTCCCAGCGTGGGGCCGGGTCTGACCACCATCGCCTTAGCCCTGCGATTAGCCGACACTCTCAGCCAGCGCATGACCTGACCCAAAACAAGGCCTCAGGGGATCAAGCCATCGTCACAAACTCCTCTGAAACCGTCGGGTGCAAGGCCATCGTGCGATCGAAATCGGCCTTGGTCGCCCCCATTCCCACGGCGATAGCAGCCATCTGGATAATTTCTGCCGCATGCTCACCAACCATGTGACATCCGAGCACCTTCCCGCTGCTCACTTCCAAGACCAGCTTCAACAAGCAACGGGGACCGTGTTGAGGCAACGCCTGAGCCATGGAGCGAAAACGCGCGCGATGAACCACAACCTGATCCGCACCAAGCTTGGCAATCGCTGCCTCCTCTGATAATCCCACTGTGGCTAGCTCCGGCTGACTGAACACAGCACTTGCCACCAAGTTGTGATTGACCTGCCGAGGAGTGCTTCCAAACACACTGTCTGCAAAAGCACGCCCCTCATCCACCGCGACAGGGGTCAAGCAAATGCGATCCGTCACATCTCCTACGGCAAAAATATGGGGGAGGTTGGTGACTTGATCGGCATCAACTGGGATTCGATGCCCCTCGACATCCACGCCAGCAGCGTCGAGACCCAGGCCTGAAAGGAATGGTTGACGCCCCGTCGCCAACAGGACCCCACCACACGGCAGCCGATCACCGCTCTTGGTCACGACAGTCAAATCGTTTGATTGACCCTCAATCGCAGCAAGGCCTTGTCCAAAGCGCAGGTCGATGCCTTTCTCCTGCATGCCCTCCTGCACAACTCCTGATAGTTCGCTGTCAAACCCACGCAAAAGCTGTTCGCCACGCACCAATTGGGTCACCGCAACACCAAGGCCTCGCAGGATGCCAGCAAATTCACAAGCAATAAACCCAGCTCCCACCACTACAACCTGGTTTGGGAATCGCTGCTGCAAAAACATGTCATCGCTGACCCAAGCCAGCTCGGCCCCTGGAATGTTCGGCCGAAAAGGGCGCCCACCCACTGCAATCATCACCCGCTTGGCCTGCAGCACCTGATCGATCTCGCCCTCGCGCGCCCTAGACACACCAATGCGATGCGGGTCAAGAAAACGGCCCCAACCTGTGATCAACTCCACTCCAGCTTTGGCCAAAAAATCGATATGAAGTGCATTGAGGCGATCCACCTCGTGACGCACATTGCGCAAAAGCACAGACGTATCAAACGTTGCCCCCGCAACACTCACGCCATAACTCGACGCACCCTCGAGTTGTTCGGAGAGAAGAGAGCCGTACACCAACAGCTTTTTCGGCACGCAACCACGAATGACACAGGTACCGCCAACGCGATCTCCTTCAACAATCGCCACCTTGGCTCCATAACGGGCAGCACGTTTGGCAGCAGCTAAGCCTCCAGACCCAGCACCGAGAACCACAAGATCAAAGATTTGTTCCATGGGGTTCACTGTTTTCTCACATTTTGCCCGCTGCCTTCGATGCACGAGTACACCAACAATCAGAGCCAAGTCAGCTCAGGAGTGATCAGCGAGTCAATTCACAACTCAACCTCGGCATAGTGGATGGATGCAGCGTTGAGGCCTGCCCTCTGCATCTTCCTGATTACGCCCCAATACCTGATCACAACAAAGGGCTCAAGCTTTTTGAGGTGGCCGTTGCTGACCTTCAGCCCACACAGATGTGTGTGGGGATGGCTGAGGTATGGAACCGGCAACGTGATTTCCGTGAGGAAAGTCCCGAAGAACGTCGCCGGTATCTCAATCGCAAGCCAGTGCCATTGGTACGCAATCAGCTTGGACACCTTTGGATGGTGGATCGACATCACCGCCTCCGAGCCTTGCTCGAACTGGTTCCAACGATTACGACTTACGGCTACGTGATCGACGACCTAACCACTAGCACCAGGGAGGAGGCTCTCCAGGCTCTACACAACAAGGGTTGGCTCTATCTTCAAGACGGCAGAGGCAATGGCCCGTGGCCAGCGAAAGACCTGCCCGCCACATTGCTTGGCCTTCAGGATGATCCTTACCGCAGCCTTGTTTGGAAACTGAAGCAGGAGGGAGTAATCAAGCCACAGCCCTTGATTCCTTATCACGAGTTTCGTTGGGGCCTCTGGTTGCGAACGAGGCCCATGCCTCCCTTTAGCTCAAAACATTTGGATCCAGCCCTACCTGCAGCGCGCAGGCTGGCTCGCTCATCAGCGGCATCCCACTTGGCAGGTTGGAAAGGCAGTGATGCCTCATGATTCCTAGCGACGACGGCGAGAGTCGATTTGCAAAAGATCCTTCACCCTTTGCACCTGACTCGCTAGTTGCGGATCAGTAGCCAGCTTCTTTTCCACTTGTTCAATGGCATAAATCACGGTGGTGTGATCCTTACCTCCGAAGGTGTCGCCGATTCTCGGCAAGCTCAAATCTGTGCCTTGCCGCATCAAGAACATCCCCACCTGACGAGCCTGACTCACCGCCCGCCGTCGGCTGCTGCTGCGCATATCTTCTGCCGTGACGTCGAACACCTCAGACACCTTTTCAATCACTTGCTGCGGTGTGACATCAACACCTTGGCCACTGGGATCAAGCATCGGCGCGACCGATTCAACGGTCATCGGAATTCCTGTGATCGAAGAAAACGCAACAGCCCGAGTGAGCGCTCCCTCAAGTTCACGAATATTGGAGGTAAAGCGGCCAGAGATGTATTGAATTAAGTCGCGAGGAAGAGCAACGCGTTCTTGCTCAGCTTTTTTCTGAAGAATCGCCATTCGTGTTTCCAGATCAGGGGCCTGGATATCCGCGATTAATCCCATCGAGAAGCGAGAAATTAATCGCTCCTGCAGCCGAGGAATTTGGCTAGGAGGCCGATCACTCGCAATCACAATCTGTCGCCCTGCGTCGTGCAAAGCATTGAACGTATGGAAGAACTCTTCTTGGGTGTATTCCTTCCCTTCGATGAATTGAATGTCATCAACCAAGATGAGATCCGCGGCCCGATAACGGTCTCGGAAAGCCTGCATACCGTCCTTACGAATCGCAGCAATCAGATCATTCGTAAACGTTTCCGTCGACACATAAAACACGCGCGCTTCAGGATCAATCTCTAGGCGGTAATGACCAATCGCCTGCATTAGATGGGTCTTGCCTAGGCCCACACCTCCACAAATGAATAGCGGATTGAATTCACGACCTGGGGCCTCGGCTACTGCCAAAGCAGCCGCATGCGCCATCCGACTGTTGGGGCCAACGACAAAACGATTGAACACATAGCGCATGTTCAAGCCGGGGAGCCGACGGGGAGCGGTGCTCGGCGGGGCAGCGACTCCAGCCGTCGTTGGTGCCAAAGCCTGCTGGCTGGAAGGCGACACCCGAGCCTCGAGAGTCGACCCAGACGCCCCATCTTCATCGTCTTGAGCAAGCACGATCACCTCGATCGGATGACCGGTGATCTCCTGCGCCATTTCAGCAATGGTGTTGACGTAGTTCTTACGCAGCCAATTGCTAGCGAAACGATTGGGAGCCTGCAGGGTCAGCCTCCGATCTTGGAAGGAGTTACAGCGCGCAGGACGAATCCACGTTTCAAAGGTGGGCTTGCTGAGGTTGCTCTGAAGAGCGTGCTGCACCTTGTTCCAGAGCTCACTGCCCGTCAGCACCACATCCCACCTTCTGCGAATGACGAATCTACGCGCCTTATGCCGAGTGGCCCGTCTTTAATGAAACCAGTTTCAACACGTTTCTGTTCATGGCAGCTGCCGTCTCCCGCGCCCTGGCACGATCCCTGCCCTGGATCGGGATCGGAATCGTCAGCTTGACGATGGGAGGGTGTGGATCATCCTTGCGTCAACGGCTTGGCTTAGAGCCAGAAGCGAAGGCACCCGCAACCCTTCCCGAAGTGAGTGATGGGCCTCGTTCGGCCCCTTTACAACCTGGTCGCAACGTGATCGTGCAAGCCGTTGAACGGGTTGGTCCGTCAGTCGTACGCATCGACACCGTGAAACGGGTATCCAATCCACTAGGCAACCTGTTTGGAGGTGGGCCAACCACCCAAAAACAAGCCGGTCAAGGTTCAGGATTCATCACACGCTCTGACGGCCTGATTTTCACGAATGCGCACGTGGTGGAAGGCGCGGACAAAGTGGCCGTCACCTTGCCTGACGGTCGCAGCTTCAGTGGACGCGTTCTTGGCGGCGACCCCTTAACGGATGTGGCGGTGGTGAGAGTCGTAGCTGAAAAGCTACCTGTCGCACCCCTTGGAAACTCAAACGACCTAAAACCCGGTGAATGGGCCATCGCGATCGGCAATCCGCTTGGGCTCAACAACACGGTCACAGCGGGCATTATCAGTGCTGTGGATCGGACCAATGCCGTAGGAGAAGGCCAGCGTGTCCCCTACATCCAAACCGACGCTGCAGTAAACCCAGGCAACAGCGGTGGTCCCCTCATTAACGCCGCCGGGCAAGTGATCGGCATCAACACAGCGATTCGCCAAGCACCTGGCGCAGGACTGAGTTTTGCCATCCCGATCAACTTGGCCAAGCGCATTGCCCAACAAATCATCAGCAATGGTCAGGCCTCCCACCCCTATATCGGTGTACGACTGCAGAGCCTGACCCCCCAATTGGCCAAAGAAATCAACGCCACGAGCAACCTTTGCACCGTGCCCGAGCTCAACGGCGTGCTCGTGATTGAAGTGGTGGAGGGCAGCCCCGCAGCCAAGGCTGGTATTGAGCCTTGTGATTTAATCCGCAACGTGAATGGCTCCGCCGTCAACGACCCCTCTGAAGTGCAGCTGGCCGTTGACCGAGGACAGGTGGGTCAGGTCATGCCGCTGATTGTGGAACGAGCTGGGGAACAGCAAACCCTGGATGTCACACCTGAGGAGCTATCACGCCAAAGATGATTCAATCACCCATCCCAACACTCGTTGTGATGGCTCGCTGGCCAGCTAGCGGTCGCTGCAAGCGTCGCTTGGCCGTCGACATCGGAAGCGAGCAGGCGGCCATCATTCAGCAACGCCTCACCGCCCATACCTTCGCTGTTTCTGAAGCACTCCACGAGCAGGGTGACGTGGATGTGCAGGTGGCAATGAGCGGCGTGAGTCTGCGATCAGCCCAACGCTGTCTGCCCTCCTTACCGCCCTGCACCCTCGTGGATCAGGGACGGGGATCGCTTGGGGCTCGCATGCTCCGTCAGATTCACCGCGCGCGCTTCAGGCAGCAGAACAAGCCTGTGATCGTGATCGGAACCGATCTTGCAGATCTTTGCCAAAACGATCTGCGCCATGCGATCCAAACGCTCCAAAACCAATCCTTGGTGCTGGGCCCCTCCGCAGACGGTGGGTATTGGTTGCTGGGGCTGGGCGCTGCATTAACGCAGCAACAGCTCGATGCACTCTTTGCGGCCGTGCCATGGGGAAGCAACAAGGTGTTGGACATCACTTGCGCTCGCGCTCGGGGGCTGGGTCTCACACCCCATCTACTCAGCATGAAAAACGACA
The DNA here is from genome assembly GCF_014279555.1 of Synechococcus sp. SYN20. Taxonomy (NCBI): domain Bacteria; kingdom Bacillati; phylum Cyanobacteriota; class Cyanophyceae; order Synechococcales; family Synechococcaceae; genus Synechococcus; species Synechococcus sp. SYN20. The sequence continues at coordinate 1,859,723 of NZ_CP047959.1, forward strand.
TTGATTGTCTTGCTGATCTCCATTCATGGCAGCGATGAGCACTGACCCGCTCATGCTCAGCGTGGTGATTCCCTGCCTTAATGAGGCGGAGCGTCTTCCACTTCTCCTCGCTGACCTGCAGCGCTGGCCTCTTCCGATCGAGATCACGGTGGTGGATGGTGGCAGCAACGATCACAGCCATCGCATCAGCGCTCTCGCTGGTGGACGCTTCATCACGGAGCATCCACCTGGGCGAGGCAAGCAACTGGTTGCAGGTGCCCAGCACTCCATCCAGCAAAACCAAGGCAAATGGCTCCTTTTTCTCCATGCCGATAGCCGTCTGCCAAGACACTGGTGCAGCAGCGTGCTGCGTCGGATTCAGCATCCCGATGCACAACGATTCGCATGGTTTTTTGACTTACACATTCACCCCAGCACTCCAGCCCGACGCCTGCTGGAAGGGGTGATCGCTCTTCGTAGTCGCTGGTGCCAACAACCCTACGGAGATCAGGGCCTCCTGCTCCATAGGTCTCTGTATGAGCGCAGTGGTGGATACGCAGCCTTGCCGTTAATGGAGGATCTTGAGTTCGTACAGCGACTTAACCAACTCACACGCTTACGTCCCCTTGGCCTGGCGATCACCACGGATGGCCGGCGCTGGCAGCGGGGAGGCGTGCTGCGCCGCAGCCTTGAAAATGCCTGGTTGCGGCATCGCTGGCGACGTGGGGAATCTCCAGCACGCTTGGCAGCTGATTACTACGGAAAGCCCTTTTCAACAATTCAATTGGAATACCAAAAACCACAACGGTGACCATTGGGCTCTAGGTCCCAACCAAGACGGTCATAAAAGGGCAGCACCCCTGGATCGGCGAACAGCGTGGCGCGCTCCGTTCCCATCTCTGTTAGTGCATCGAGGATGTAATCCATCAACTGACGACCAAGCCCAGCACCTTGATACAAGGGGTGAACGGCCACATCCCAAACCGTGGCTTCAAGAACACCATCTCCAGTGCAGCGTGCGAAACCCACAAGGCGTGGAATGCGTGGGTCATGGCGCCATAACCCCACCCTGAGCAAGCTGTTATCGAGGGCCTTGCGAACGCGCCGAACTGGCCTGCGACTCCACCCCACCGCCTCTAAGAGCTGTTCCAGCTCAACTAAATCCATTGGACGAGACTGGCTGAATACCAGGCTTAGCTTGGTATTGGCCGTTTCACAGATCCGAGCCTCTTTCCCGTAGGAATGCAACAAAATCTCTTGGGTGAGAGAGGGAGTACTAGTCACCCTGTCCTGCGACGATGCCTTAATCCTGACGCACCGATGACCTCTGATCTGCTGCTGATCGCCGTACACGGTTGGATGCTCAGCCGCAAGGTCTGGGCACCGTTTGAAGAAAGCTGGACACGCTTAGGCACCTCTATCCCTTTGTGGTGTCCTGATTTACCAGGATTTGGACTGGAGTCTCGCCCTCCTCAGCTTCGACCAACCTTGGCGTCCTATGGCCAATGGCTTGCGGAGCAGATTCGAGCTCAAGCCAAGGGCCACCGCGTGGTGTTGATGGGTCACTCACTAGGAGGAAGCATTGCCCTGCATGCAGAAACCTATCTACGTCGACAGTGGGATCAGCCTCTCTCGGGTCTTGTGATGTTGGCGGCCGGAGGTGGGATCTACCAACCCAGACCGTTTCGACGCCTCAGGTTTGGAGGGCAATTGATTCTGAAACTCCGTCCCACCTCACTTCCAGGGCCCATCGGCCAGTTGGGGCCATTTCAAGCGGAGCAACGCGCGGCACTGGGTCTGCTGGTGAACAGCACCACGCGAGGAGCTGTCAAACAGATTCCAAACCTGGTTGCAGATCTGGAGGCTAAAAACCTATGGATTAGCGGTGAGCAGGACCGCGTGATGGAACCCGGCTATGTGCAACATCTTGCCGAATACAGCGACAAGCACTGCCTAAAAGAACTCAAACAGTGCGGACATCTGGCCATGCAGAGCCATCCCGACCTACTGGCACAAACGATCCATCACTGGCTCATCGATCAAAGCCTGGCGAGTCCTCGCTCCTGAAGATCGGCAAGTTCGGCGTACAAACCACCACTGGCACGCAACTGAAGATGAGTGCCCTGCTCGATCAAGCTCCCTCGACGAAGCACCAAAATCCTGTCAGCCGCCTCAACGGTGGCAAGCCGGTGGGCAATCACCACTGCCGTGCGCCGGTTAAGGAGACGATCTAGGTCACGCTGCAGGGTGGCTTCCGTTGAAGGGTCCATAAACGCAGTCGCTTCATCCATCACCAGGACCGTTGGGTTGCGAATCGCCACCCTGGCCACGGCTAACAGCTGTCTTTCCCCAGAGCTGAGATTCCCTCCCCGCTCTCTCAATGCGGTATCCAAACCTTCAGGCAATCGACCGAGCAGGGGATCAAGTCCGAGATCACGGCAAACCTCCTGCAGTTTCTGGTCATCGAGGGGCCGATCCAACCGCAAATTGTCGGCCACCGTTCCACTAAAAAGAAAAGTGTCTTGAAGCACCACACCCAGCTGACGACGCAGCTCTTGCAAAGGCAAGCTACGGATGTCCTGGCCATCCAGCAGGATTCGTCCACGCTGGGGCTCATACAACCGGCAGAGGAGCCGAATCACCGTGGTCTTGCCAGATCCGGTGGGTCCAACAAGAGCAACATGCTCACCAGGTGCAATCCGGAAACTGAGATCGCGCAGGATCGGCTCATCTTTTCGGTAAGCAAAGTCCACGTCTTCAAAAATCACTTCACCACGAGCTGGTGAAGATGAAGCGTTCTGGAGGAGCGTGGGACCAACCGTGGAAGCAACCGTGGATCCACCTCTCGAATCAAAGGTTGAACCGCTGGCAGCACCATGGTCAACAATCTCGAGAGGCTCCTCCAGGAGCTCGCCAATCCGTTCCACAGCAGTGAGTCCTCCTTGGATCTGGGTAAACCGCTCAGCCATTTGGCGAAGGGGGTCAAACAGGCGCTGTGAGTAGAGAATGAAGGTTGTGAGCGTGCCAAGGCCCATCGCTCCTGATGTGACCATCCATCCGCCAAGCGCAAGAACGAGGGCAACGGCGCCTAAAGACACCCACTCCAAAAAGGCAGAGATGCTGCTGTCAAAAAAAATCGTGCCATTCACTGCACTTCGATACGCCAAACCGGTTCTCTGAAACCGATCTCCATTGACGGCTTCACGGCGAAACATCTGCACAACCTCAAGACCTTGGAGGTTCTCCTGAAAATCAGCGTTGAGTTGAGAAAGCTCCTCTCTCACTCGATAGTTGGCCTTTCGATAGCGCCTCTGAAGCCAAACAATCACGAAGGTGACGGGCAGTTGGGTCACGAGCAACAACAAACCCAAACGCCACTCGATCAGCAGCATCGAAACCGCAATCACCAGCAAACTGACGAGATCTCCGAGCACACCAACGGCACCGCTTCCAAACACCTCGGCTAATGCATCCACATCGCTGGTGAGGCGAGTCAGCAGCTTGCCCACAGGCATGCGGTCATGAAACCGCAGAGACAAACTCATCGCATGGGCAAACAAATCCTTGCGAATGCGAGCGGTGAGCCGCTGGCCGACGGCTTGAATATTGAACGACTGAACTCCCTGAAGAGCCAAGCGAACCAGAACCGATCCCAACAGCATCAGGATGATCAGTCTGATCGCAACCGTGCTGTCGAGACCCTGAAAAAGAGGAATCACCGACTCGTTGGCGGCCCCTCCAACACGGCGCAAAACGGCAATCGCCTGCCCAACCAACAGCGGCTGAATCGCGCCGGCAACAGCCACTGGAATGAGCAGCACCAACGTGAGCGTGAGTCGTCGTCGATCTCGACCTAAGTAACGACCAAGCCGCTTAACCCGCTGAAAATCGGAACCAGCCATCAGCTGGTCACCTTGGACATTGGTGTTGTAGATCGCATCGCCTCAACGATCTGGCGCAGATCGCCTTGATCAAGGCGCAATGACAGGGGGTGACCCACCAAACGAGCCGTGGTTTGAAAAAGATCTTCGATTGCAACTAACCCGTTATCGCGGAGCGTCCTGCCCGTAGCCACCAAATCAACAATCGCTTCAGCGATCCCGGTAATCGGACCTAGCTCCACTGAACCCGTGAGGTGGACAAGTTCCACAGGCAAATCGATGGCATCGAAGTAGTCGCGTGCACAGCGGGTGAATTTGCTTGCCACTCGGCAATGGGGAGGAAGATCCGTCGCCCGCTGATATCCACTGCTTGCCTTCACAGCCACTGCCATACGGCACCCTCCAAAGCCCAGGTCAACCAATTGCGCGACAGGCATCTGGTGCTCCCGCAAAACGTCGTACCCAACCACTCCAAGTTGAGCTTGCCCATAGGCCACGTAGACAGGAACATCTCCGTTCCTCACAAGCAAAGCTCTGGCTCGACCACATGCGGATGGAACCATCAGTTGCCTGTTATCGGGGTCGAGAACTGCAGAAAAGTCGAGCCCGGCCGCCGCAAAGCGGGCCACTGAATTTTTCAGAAGTGCTCCCTTGGCTAGGGCAACAGTGATCATGGAATCAAGCGTCGAGCAGAACTTTAACGATGGCGATGGCCTCCACGATTGATGGCATCCACCCAGTAGCCGTCCTCAGCGACAACATCGTCTGGGTTTGGGTGCATGGCAATCAGGCCATCGTCATCGATCCTGCCGTCTCTGAACCCATCATCGACTGGCTCGACACGCGTGGGCTGCAGCTCGTCGCAGTGCTTCAGACCCATCACCACTCCGACCATATCGGCGGCACCCCTGGACTTCTTCAACGCTGGTCATCAGCTGAAGTCGTGGCCGCTGCGGACGACCTAGAGCGCATCCCATTTCAAACGCTGTCCGTCCACGACGGTGACGCCATTGAGCTCCTGGGCAGGCCCGTAAGGGTTATGGATGTGCATGCCCATACCCGAGCTCACATTGCTTACTGGTTGCCAGAGGGAGCGTCCTCAACCTCTCGAACCAGTGCGTTGTTCTGCGGCGACACCATGTTCAGCGGCGGATGTGGACGGCTCTTTGAGGGAACCCCTGCTGACATGCACCGCGCTCTACAAAGGCTGGGGTCCCTGCCTCCAGACACCTTGGTCTGCTGCGCTCACGAATACACCGAGGGAAATCTTCGCTGGGCCGCGCAACAGGTGCCTAACGATGCCCTCATCACAAACCGACTGCAGGAGGTTCAGGCGAAACGTCGGTCAGGTTCCCTAACCCTTCCCAGCAGCATTGCCGAGGAGTGGCGCTCCAATTTGTTCTTACGGGCAACCAGCGCCGAACAATTGGGACGTCTGCGTCAACACAAAGACAATTGGAGAGGTTGATCACATCAATTCAAAACTTGAAGTGATAAGCACTGAGGATGGAGCAGAACCTCACTGTTTTGTTGCAAAGAAAGCTTGCAGCGCAATCCCCTCTGATGGTCTTCAGCAAGAGGCCTGATGAGCCGCAACTGCTGATCTCCAATCTGAATGCGATACAGCCAGGAGCGACCCAAAAACTCCCGCCCCATCACATAGGCATCTCCTGCAGGATCAGGAGCCAAATCGATCAATGCCGGATCAACTAAAACGGTGGCGTCATCAGGAAGCGCCATAGACCGCTGCCCTTCTGGAATCTCCAGATCACCAAGCAAACAACGGCACAACAACGTGGATCCGTCCCTCCAAACCGGGAGCACATTGCGTTGAAGCACAAACCGGCCCACAAAGGGTGTTGCCGGGACTTCCACGAGCTCACGGGGAGTAGCGCATTGATGAAGTTGACCGTCACGAAGAATGGCAACCCGCCCGCAGATCGCAAGGGCCTCCTCCGGGTCGTGGGTCACCAACAAACCGCTGGCCCCGCACGCACTGAGCACTCCTGGTAGCTCACTGCGCAAGCGCAAACGCACTTCAACATCAAGGTTGGAGAAGGGTTCGTCCAGCAACAAAACAGAGGGCGCAGGCGCGAGAGCCCTTGCGAGAGCCAAACGCTGACGTTGCCCCCCCGATAATTCATGCGGGTAGCGTCCTTTGAGATCGGTCAGCCCCAAAAGTTCGAGCAACCATGAGGCGCGGCTGGTGTCCTGTCCACGACGAAGGCCAAAGCATGTGTTCTCCCAAGCGTTGAGATGGGGAAAGAGGGCGTAGTCCTGAAAGACCATGCCCACGCCACGGCGCTCTGGAGCGAGGCGCAAGCGCGACGACGCGACGTCATTCCCATGCAGTCGAACCACGCCCTGGCTGGGATGTTCAAAACCAGCGATCAAACGCAAAAGCGTGGTTTTTCCGCAGCCTGATGGCCCCAGCAAACCCACAAGCTCACCCGTCTTCAACTGAAGATTGATGTCTTTCAAAATCCAAGCTTCATCTGCGCCGCCATAGCGGTGCCAGAGACCCTCAAGCTCAACCGGCCACGACTCCATCAACACGGAACGCGAAAATGAGATTTCATTCTGAGCCGTAACCATGTCATCCACCCCACTTAAGGCTGTCATCACCCAAGAGGCACCAGCTCCGGTGGGGCCTTACAACCAGGCTGTGATCGCCGGTGGTTGGCTGTATTGCTCCGGACAAATTCCGCTTGATCCTGCAACTGGAGCGATGGTGGGAGACGGAAATGTGGAGGCTGAGACCCGCCAAGTGCTGAGCAACTTAAAAGCTGTTCTTCAAGAGGCCGGCACCGACCCCTCAAAAGTCGTGCGCACCACAGTGTTTCTGGTGGATCTTGGTGATTTTCAAGCCGTCAATGCCATTTATGCCGAGGTGTTTGGTGATGGAGTTAGCCCTGCCAGAGCTTGCGTTCAGGTTGCAGCATTGCCAAAAGGCTCAAAAGTAGAAATTGATTGCATTGCCTGGTTGAACTGAGCATGGAATGGGCCCTCCACAAGAGGGGGGGGCTCACGGTTTCTTGGGTTGAGACGATGCTGAGAGACCCCATGGCCCAAGCCAAGCTGACCATTGGCGAACTCGAAGCGGGCTACCCCCTGTACTGCAAAGCCCTCCGGAGACTTCTCAAAGAGGGGCGAAGCATTAAGGACATTGAACGAACCGTGTGCTGGGGGCACCTGGAAACACTGAATCGCTGCCTTCCAGGTCGCTACAAAGCACCGTCCTATTTGTTGGCATTGATTCGGCGGGATCTGGATCAACCCAAGCACTGACGGCTCAAGGAGAACCCGAAATCTTTGTCAAGGGCTGAGAAGGATCGCGACCCTCAATCTCACCCTGGAACACGCGACTTGCAAAAACATCTTCTGCTTCGATGGTGGTCAGATCATCACGACTAAGAGATTGATCGAGGCGAGAAAATAACCGATTGGCTTGACGAAGCCTCAGACGATCAAGGGCATTGCGAATGGAACGAGCATTCGCAAAGTGTGGCAACTGACATCTCCTCTTGATGTAAAGGCTGAAGGCATCATGCGCTGATTCGCTGAAGTGGTAATCCTGCTGAGTGAGCAACAAAAGGGCAATCCCCATGAGCTCATCTTCGCTGTAATCAGGAAAGTCGATGTGATGAGCCACTCGCGAGGAAAGCCCCGGATTGGATTAGTAAAAACTGGCCATACGATCCTTATAACCAGCGAAAATCACCACAAAATCTGATCGCTGATTCTCCATATCTTGCAGGAGTATTTCAATCGCTTCGGCCCCATAGTCACGTTCGTTATCAGACTTATAGAGATAATAGGCTTCATCAATGAATAGAACACCACCCAGAGAACGCTTGATCATCTCACGAGTCTTAGGAGCAGTATGACCAACATATTGACCCACAAGATCATCTCGAGTCACAGTAACAACATGCCCCTTTCGCAAATAGCCAAGCCGATAAAGAATTTGCGAAATTCGTTTAGCGACCGTGGTCTTCCCCGTCCCTGGTCTTCCAGTAAACGACATATGTAGTCCGGGAGCAGTGCTTTGCAAATCCAACTGTTGACGGGCACGATCCACCAGAAGCAAAGCCGCGATTTCACGAATGCGCGTCTTCACTGGCAGCAAACCAATGAGCTCCTGGTCAAGCTGGTCAAGAACCTCCGCAACGCCTGACTCGGCATAAGCAGCCGCCAGATCAACAGAAGAGGGCATCAATCTCTAAAGCGAAGCTACGATCATCATCGCTGAGCTGACTATCATCGCCCTCAGACTCTGGGCGCAGAGTGATGTTCACATAGGTTCGGCCAAAACTAATATCAGGAAATCTCTGTTTCGCTTCGCTGAAATCGCCGAGACGATCAAGAAAATCACGTGTGTCACTGTAGCTTTCAAACTCAAATCGGCGCTCGAGGCAAACTGGCCTTTTGCGCTCATGCCATTGGTCCATAAGACAATCCCTTCATCACCTACAAACCTAGTAGAGAGCGGTCCGATAACCTAACAAATTAATCTTAAAGCTCAACTTACAACTGACAGGAAAATCAAAAATCAATCATCTCAACCAAAAGAGGATTGAAGTCAAAAATCCAGATCATCATCGGCTTGATAACAGCAAAACAGATGCGTATGTTCCAGCGAGGCTAAATTTTTCAGTAAAAAGCAAAAGGAGACTCAAAGACTTAAAAAAGAATCTCCTTCATTCAGAAGATGTTCAAAACAGGCTATTTTCTACAGCAGGGATTAGAGAAGAGCTCCTCGCTGACATCCCATCAACCGCTCAGACCATGATTCAGCGTAAGCACGATTGGCTTGTTGCTGATCAGCATCTGTCGTATCAAGGGGATGAGGCATGGTGCCTGAGATCGCACCATTCGTGACACAAAACATCGATTTTTGAAAACTGATGCAGATCTGAACATGAACATCATGCATGCCCCTGCCATGCGACATATACCAATCACGGAGCTCTTCTGGAAGATTTCGGTACATATCTTGCATGCACAAACTTGGCGGAATTCCCGCTCCCATACTGGGGATTGGATCTGCATACAGAGCTCCATACTTAAAATCGCCGATATCAGCTGAAATTTGTCGCGCCTGAGCGTTGTAAGACACGGTTCCCAGGAAAGGCATTCCCCTAAAAAAGACAGCCTCCACGTAGGGCACCGCCACATCAACCAAAAATGTCAGTCCTGCCTCTGGTGGTAAAACCCAAACCTCTTCGTTCCCAACTGTGACCTTATAAGTCATCGGATCTCCAGCGGCAGCAACTAAACCATCTCTGATGTGATGAACAGCATCATTAACAGACACAATTTCACCATTGCGATATTTACGAGACAGGTCAAGGAAGAGGTCACTCATCACCCGCCAAAACAGACCAAGGGCATAAATGGTGGCCATCGATCGAATGGCCTCAGGCGCAAAGCCTGGATAAAGCCGATGCACCAATGCCAACAATGGATCCCTGCGACTTCGCAAAGCAATGATTTTCTGACAGGTCTCCAGAAAAGGCTCGGAATCGAAATAAGCATCCATTCCGCCAGTACCGTGCCAAAACATTGCTTTCTGGCAATACTCGGCATACTCAAAGTTGATGCGATCACCGCGAAGGTGCTGCCATAAGCGTTCAACACTGAAACCCTCGTGAAAGAATCGCATCACTGGAAATGGATTCAAAAGCTGAGTTTCACCCTGATTCACAAGGTTGCGGCTGTAGGCATCAAGAACGATCCCGTAGCTATCGAGAACATTGACAATCTGGAGAAGATGATCAGGCGTATCAGCCAATAAAGGTTGGTCAGAAAGCAAGCGACGAATCAGCTCTTCACGATCAGGGAGGGTGGGGATTGTTGGGACATCAGTGATCTTGGAAGCAGTCATGAAAGTCCTCCTGTGATGGGTAAGAGCGCTAATTCGCTGAGACCGGTGGTAGCTGCCTGACTCATTCCAACCAAAAGATCAGGAGCCAGACCCAGGAGCAGCACAATGAAGGACAGTGCAATCGCCGGAAGCTGCTCATGGAGCGGCACGACGGAAAGAATGGTGGGATTAGAGACTCGGCCTGCAGCAATGGCCAAGCGTCCAAAGAAGGCTCGGTTCACAAGTAACAAGAAATACACAGCTGTCAAACCTGATCCCACCATGCAAAGCAAAGTGGCGATTGGAAAGGGCTGAAGACTTCCTCTGAAAACAAGGAATTCAGAGATAAAACCTGCCATACCTGGAATTCCAGCACTTGCCATCACACCCACAATCATCAGGGTTCCAGTGAGGGGTAAGCCACGCTGAGGATTAAGGAGTCCGCGAAGAACATTCAGATCTCTTGTGCCTGTTCGTTCATAAACAACACCTACAGCGAGAAAAAGGATCGCTGAAATCAAACCATGACTCACCATTTGGAATAGCGCACCGATCAAACCCAGTGGCGTTGCTGCGGCAGCAGCAAGCAAGACATATCCCATATGTCCCACAGAGCTGTATGCCACCATGCGCTTCATATCCGATTGAGCAATTGCAGCTAAGGAGCCATACAGCACAGAAATCGCTGCCCAGAGAGCCAACCAGGGGGCTGCAACCTCCCATGCCTCAGGGAAGAGACCAAGGCAAAATCGCAACAACCCGTAGGTCCCAAGCTTGAGGAGAACTCCTGCCAAAAGAACCGACACTGGAGTTGACGCTTCAGTGTGAGCATCGGGAAGCCAGGTGTGAAACGGAAAGAGAGGGATCTTGATCCCAAACCCGATCAACAGTGCCCCCATCAGCAACAGCTGTGACGTGAGACCCATCTCTCCCGACAAGATCGGTCGGATTCCAAAATCAACGCTTCCAGTGACGAGAGCAATCCCAAGGAATGCTCCCAAAATCAAGACCCCAGAAACTGCAGTAACAATCAGAAACTTCGTGGACGCATAGGCTCGATTGGCACCACCCCAAATCGCGATCAAGAGCCAGAGCGGGATGAGTTCAAGCTCGTAAAAAAGGAAAAAGAGCAAAAGATTTTGAGCTAAAAAGGCTCCATTCACAGCTCCGCTAATGATTAATAAAAGCGCAAAATAAATTCTTGGTCGATTCTCAATCTTTCGCGATGCCACTGCTGAAACGAGACAGAGCACAGCATTCATCAAAACAAGCGGAAGGGAGATTCCATCAACCGCTAAAGAATAGTTAAGCCCAAGACTGGGAAGCCAAGGCAAGCGTTCCTGAAGCTGCAAGCCAGGGTTGCTCGGATCAAACCAGAACAGCACCGCAAAACTGGCAAGGCATTGAACGGAAAGAATGACCAGGGTCAGACGTCTTAGTTGAGCTGGCGTTGATCCTTGAGGCCATAGGGACAGCAACAGAGCCCCGAGGAAAGGAATAACAAGTAGCAGGGTAAGAATCATCATTAATTCAGTTCAGCCACCAGCTCAGGGATGACAAAAGCAACACGATCGCCGCGATGACCGTTAAAAGATAGCTTTGGCTTCGACCACTAATGCTCAACTTCAAGCCTTCAGCACTCTGAAGTGAGAATCGAGCAAGTCCATGGAGAACTCCATCAACAACATTTCGATCAAAGCTATAAGCAAGCTTCGAGAATAAGGCCACTACATTAACGATCGTCAAGCGATAGAACCTCTCTGTATAAAAATCATTTTCAAGAAGGTCCTGGATCCAACGCAGCACGGGATTGAGAGATCGAGACCAGGCTTTGTTGAGGGGGATGAAAGCTCCTACCAACAAGCCAATCAAACCACTCCCCACCACAACACCAGCAGCCCACAGAGGGAACGCAAGCAAACCATCCAGAGACTCCAGGCGAATCAACAACAGCGGAGTTAAGACAACGATGACGGCAAGAGACACCATCGGGAAGGCCATCTGCCAGTTCACCTCTGCCGCTCGACGCGTCTTTGTTAGGGAGCGGCCAAGAAAAACCTGTCGGTAAATCCTGGTGAGATTGAGGGCGGTTAGCGCATTGGTGAGAAGGAAAACTGGTACAAAAATCACTGAGCGAGCTCCCACTAGCTCAACGGCCTGCGCCAGGCAAAGGAATCCCCCAAGGGGGAGAAGACCCACAAGCCCCGCACTTCCCACCAAATAAGAACCAGTTGTGGCAGGCATTCTCCCGCCAAGGCCACCAAGCTCAGTGATGTCCTGGCAATTCGTGGAAGCAATCACGCCACCCACACTCATCGAAAGCAGTGCCTTCGAGACAGCATGGGCGAACAGGAGCAGCAGGGCCAGTACGGGCACCTGCAAAGAAATCGCGATGAAAACAAGCCCGAGATAAGCAGTTGTGGAATACGACAGCGTGCGTTTGATATCCACCTGAGCAATCGAGACCAGAGACCCCCCAATCGCACTAATCGTTCCAATCACCTGGAGAACAACGAGTGTGACGGGCGCGTTCTGCAGCAGAGGCATCACCTTCAGCAAAACAAGAGCACCGCAGGTCACAACCACAGAGTTCCGAAGAATCGAGGCTGGGTTAGGACCTTCCATGGCTTCATCAAGCCAGAGATGCATTGGGAATTGGGCGCACTTACCCGTTGGGCCAGCAATCAGGCCTAGCCCGAGCAAGGTTGCCGCAAGTGGGCTGATTGTGTCTGCAGCAGACCAGGCATAGAGGTCGTCAAAGCTGGTCACACCCGACCACGTTGCTAGGGCAACCATCCCCATCAAGAGCATCACATCACCAACGCGCTTGGTGAGGAATGCATCCCTTGCTGCAGTCACCACGAGGGGTTGGGCGTACCAGAACCCCACCAAGAGGTAGGTCGAGAGCGTGAGCATTTCCAGCAGGAAATAGCTCTGGAACAAGGAGTCGCTCAAAACAACCCCGGACATCGCCCCCTCGAAGAAGCCCAGCAATGCAAAGAACCTGGCTAACGCCCACTCCTTATCGAGATAGCCAAGGGAATACAACTGAGAGAAGAAACTCAAACCAGTGATCAGCTCAAGAGCAGACACATTGGTGAGAGAGAGGCTGAAGCTGATCTCAAGATTGAGATCGGCCACGTTGAGCCATGGAAACGTCAGAAGGGTGGGTCCACCTGCCATAACGTCGCGCAGCACAAGGCTTCCATGGATGAAAGCAAGCAATGTGAGCAGGATGTTGAGGTAGGCCGCAGGGCGATGGGAATCACGACGAAAGACCCCCAAAGCCCAAGGCAGTGAAACCAACATCCCGGCGAACCCATAGAGCGGGATCAACCAGGCGGTTTGCAGAGGCAGCGTTGCAGCTGAAATCAAGAGAAACGGGGCGGTTGCGCCGTTGAGAGGAATGTTGGGCCGGGAATTTAAACGGAGTTGAACAGAGGTGACGTATTGCTCACATCCGCCGCGTCACGTTCGTACAGGAGAGAGCTGGTTCCACTTCATCGTGAGGACGAGCAATGATGTGCGCCGCAACAAGGCCGTCTCCAACCCTTTCACAGGCATCAGCACCTGCGCGCACGGCAGCATTCACCGCTCCGGTCTCTCCACGCACCATCACCGTGACGTATCCACCGCCGACGTATTCACGACTGATCAGCTGCACCTCTGCAGCTTTCGTCATTGCATCAGCTGCCTCAATGGCAGGCACCATGCCTCGGGTCTCAATCATGCCAAGGGCGATACCAAACGGACGCCTCGGAGAAGGGCTCGCAGAGGCCTGAAGGGAGGACCCTTTTCCACTGCCTCCACTTGGTGGTGTCCGTCGGGAGGTGCTGCGAGCAGGGGAGCTCGCTACAGGAGCAGAAGCGCTCTCGACAGGCTTCACATCAACGGTGGCTTTCGCAGCGGCTGAAGTGGGGGTAGCGGCTTTATTCGTTGGGGTTGATGCGGCGGAGTCGGCGCTGGAACGACGACGGGGTGAAGGGGTGGCCATTGGATGGATTGGGTTGAGGTGGGACGGTGAGCAGAACGTGAATTAGTTATCCATCTGGCATCCAGTGGTCGATGATTCCACCGATGGTGAGATCTGTGAGCACCGTGTTGTCAGGACAGGCATGTCGTGCGGCAGAACCACTAGCGGTAAAAACCCAATTGCCTTCTCGAGCGCCAACAGGATCGACAGCAACGAGTTGTTTGCCCTTGTTGTTTTTCAGAATTCGCAGGTGCATATGGTCCAAACCACCAACGCGGAAGGTACAGACAAGAGTCCCCATCACCTGCATGATTTCCACTAGCTCTTCGCCTCCTTCAATGGAGACGATGGCTTCGGTGGATCGGGATCCCAATGGTCAATGATCCCAACAATGGTGAGATCGCTTGGATACGACTTACTTCCTGCAGCTTCCCTAGCGGCAGAGCTACTGACACAAATCACCCAATCGCCTGGCTTCGCGCCAACAGCATCAACGGCAACCTTTTGGGTGCTGCCGTCTAGAACAACCTGAAGGTGCTTGTGTTCGAAATCAGGAATGCGATTGGTAGAAACCAGTGGCTTAATAACCTTGACGATAAGCATGATCAGTGAGCCTCCTGAACATCTGGATCGAGTGTGGACCCTACAACTTCTGCTGGAGAAGTTTGACTTCGATCTCGGATGGTTAAACAGGTATGAATTAAACCATCACCAACGAGATCTGAGTATCGATTCGCAATAGCCGAATCCACTCTCTGACAATCTGAAATCGCTCGTTCACGCGCACCAGGAACGGAACTGGAATAATCAAAACGGATTACAACTGGGATAGGCAGATCATGCATAACATTTAAACCTTTGAAAATTTTCACTCCAACGTCCAAATCTGGAGCCCCTTCTTCGACGGTATCTAGGTGGGCAAAATAAGTGAGATTTCGTAAATGAACTTCTTTAAAACCGATTCCTACACCAATAAAACGTTCCGCATGGCCAGCATCTGGATAGGGACCACCATGAAGCTCAGATACATAATCAATTTGAGAAATATTATTGGCCAATAAGCGAGTCAATAAAGACACCATTCCCGAGTCCATCGTCCCGGGAGCACCAGATTCAACAGCTTCAGCGATTTGAATCAAGGCTTGATCGGGAGACATCGTTGACGTTGCCTCATACAGATCTCGAGCTGACACCCAACGATCCAACTGAGTTGAACTATCGCTTGCGGGTGGATGAACCCTGATTGCATCGGTATCGGTATCGAGTCCAATCAATAACAAATCAACGGAAGCACCACAACAAAAGCTATTTTCAACAGCTTGTCGGAAATCAAGCAGTCGCTGATATCCAGCGGAGGCAGCCAATTTGTCATCACTTCCATGGGCAGCACAGCCCTGATGGCTTGGATCCAAGGAGCTGAAGTGATAGGTGACAACCTTGAGATAACGGGTGTCTTGGCTGACAGCGTTAGGGATGGACTCGCGATAACGCCGATGTTCTGTTTTGACCCATCGGTTGACGGTATTTTCAACATCAAACATGGCTCCGGCATGACTCCGGCGACGCACTGAACTGAACGGAATCCGTAAGGCGTAAGCAATGGAATGAGCCAGCCGACCATCCGCACAAGGTGTCACATCGAGGAGATGGAAACCGCAATCAAGAAGGAAGCGCTCAAACGTCTTTGCCGCTTCACTCCCTGAAGAGGCCGCGAGAGGATCGTTCTGAAAAAAGCAATCACTAAAAACACGGTGCGACTCAAAAACGCACCATGCATAAAGCGCTCTCATATCTAATGGACGTACCCAAGCACGCTCAAGAATGTGCTTGGGCAGGTCAAAACCAAGTTCACGACAGGCTAGTAGCTGTGCCTGATCGATAAAATCAGCGTGATGTTGAAGCGCTGAAATCTTTTGGAGAACAGGAACAATTCTTTCGAAGCGCCCTTTAACTTCCAGCTCGTAAGCCCGTAAATGGTCATTAGCAACCGAATCGGTTAAAGGATGCAGGCGTTTGGAGCCTGGACGGTTGGATGTTGGACGGTTGGATATTGGACGGTTGGATATTGGACGGCTAGACCTTGAGCGATTCGAACTGCTCGACATTGCAATTGACGTCTTTTGATCGCGACGCACCCAGCCGGGCTGTTGCGGCACCGAACGCCTGCTGTCTTGGCTTGTCCTGACGCGACCGGCACCTAGCGTGCCTTGAGCCAAAACAGCTGCCTTGCCCGATGTTGTCAGCGCTCTCCGTCTTTCAAGGGAGGCAGCACGGGCTGAAAGCGAATTGGAATCAGCTTGCTTGGGCTCAGAGGAAGCAGAAGACTCAGCTCTCTCTTGTTGCAGCTGACGTCGTGTAGGTGCGGAGGGAGACAGAGGTCGCCCTCCGCGGGAGGGCACAGAGCGGACCATCAGGCGATCAGCCCCGCGCTCCGCCGGAGACGGTAATCAGTGAACCCTTTGAGGTACTGCCACTGGAACCCGTCACACGACTTTCAGGCCATTCAGACTGCTCGTTGCGCTTTCGTTCGAACGGAGGCATAGCTTCCCTCCCACCGGAGCGGCTTGGATTACGACGACGCGCGGAGACGCCTTCCGTACCCGTCACATGCTCGCCCCGATCCCAGTCGTCACCTGTAACTTTGGTGGAAGAGCCTTCTCCGGTGACCCGGGAGGCTGGTTCCTGCACAGCGACTTCAACCTCAGGGGTGGTGGGTTGAAATTGACGCTGGCCTTTGCTTTGGCTGTGACGCTCCTGAAATTCGCGATTATCGAATCGGAATTGTTCCGTGCCGGTGATTTTGCCACCGGCCAAATCAAAAGGGCCTGTTATACGGCTGCTGTCTTCGTAAGCCGTGCCGGTAACACCTTTGCTGATCTCACGCTGTTGCTGCGCAGCCCGTGCAGGAGAAACCACGCTGAATCGAGTCCAGCTCGACCCTTCTGGCGATTGGCCATGCGTCTCTGTTCCTAGAGGTGCCTCAGCACCACAAGCTGATGAGAGCTGATCAGCACCGATATAAGGCGTACCTGTTACGGCTTCACAAGCGCCGCGTTCGCCGCCTGTCATCACCCCTCCAATCCCTGGTTGCAGGCCTGTCATTGGGGAGGAAGGTGTCCCGGGGCGGACAGGAGTCCGTTCGCGGATCGCCTGAACCGCTGAGTTTCCGCAGTAATTGCCAGCTTGCTCGAGACCTGCGTACGGAGTCCCCGTCACGGCTTTGCACGTACCGGGTTCGTCTCCTGTTACACGCTCCGACCGTCCAGTTTGGGTTCCACTCACCACAAGGTTGCGGTTGGTGACGCTGAAACCAACTTTGGGAGCTTCTGCTTCTTGCTTGGAACCACAGAAAGTAGAGAACTGTTCAGAACTCAGGTACTGATTGCCAGTGACGCGGTGGCAAGAACCAAATTCATCACCAGTTACCGCCGATGACCGGCCAACAAGAGTGCCAGTAACACCTGTACCAGAAAGAGTTTCGGATAAACCAACCTTGGTGGCTGGGCGTCCTTCGGGCAGAGGATCAGACCCGAGATATTGATCACCCGTCAGGCTGCGGTTTGCACCGGCCTCGTTACCAGTGACATTGGAGGACTGGCCAACCATGACACCACTAATGGGTCTGCCCTGTTGGCTTTGGCTGTGACCAACTTTCCGAGGTGATGGGGTCGTGCCACCGCAATAGGCAGCGCTTTGATTCGCCGAGATGTATTCAGTACCTGTCACGCTTTTGCAGGTGCCGGGCTCATCCCCAGTCACTTTCTCCGAGCGGCCAACTTCATTACCTGTGACCCGATTGCCATGGGTGGTGGCAGACACACGAACCTTGGCAGGGGTCGTTGGTGTTGGAGCGCTCTGACAGAAGGTCTGGAACACCTCAGCACCGAGATATTCAGTGCCAGTAATCGAACGACATGTGCTGGCTTCGTTGCCCGTCGTCTTGACAGAACGATTCGCCTGAGTACCGGTCACGGTCTGACCTCCAGTGGTCTCTGACTCACCGACCTTCCAGTGAGCATCAGCGGCGGCGGCTTGCTTGGATCCGTTGCGATTCGGGCCTGTTGGACGTGTGACTCCGGCGCTTTGCTTGCTACGAGCTCCGGACTTCGCACGCAGCTCACGCACTTGCTGAGCCAGCTCCCGGCTGGTGAGATCAGGATTCGCCTGACGGGCTACCGCAGCAGCGCTTGTGGGTTGTTTACCGGCTGTCTTCCCATGTTTAGACATCGCTTCACGACGGGCTAACACGAGAGCGCGGCTGGGATTATCGATGGCACGTCGCTTTGGAGCCTTGCTGCGGCGGGAGGAACTCTTGGTTGAGAGGTCAACAGATACGGCCTGACGACTCAAACGAGTTGGTGTTTCAGCTGCAGCACTACCTCCACAACCACAATCTTTCTTGCTGACTGAGGGGGCTGTTGTGGATGTTGTTGTCGCTGTTTTGCGAGCGACCTCAGCTCGATTTCTATCTTTAGTGGTATCTGCTGATTTCCCACGACGTGAAAGGGCTTCTCTGCGAGCCACCACGAGCTCACGACTTGGGTGACTCACAGGTTTCACCCGAGAACGATGGGCAGCGGATGATGCAGATGCGAGTGATTGATTCCTTGGTCGCTGTACAGCGACGGGGGTTGCGGCCTTTGTAGGGGCAGCCGCAATTGGGTCTGCATTGGTGCGCGTCTTGCGGGCATCACCGGCCGACCGAACGCGATTCGCACCTGCTGATACAGCAACGGATGCCTTTTTGCCAGCAGTGGTGAGGGCCTTACGGCGCTCAAGTGCTAGTTCGCGACTAGAAAGTCTTGCCATGTCCGCCCGAGAGTGTCGTCGTGAGTTGAAGGGAACGAATCCCTACAGGAAAAGTTGAGCCCTGAATGAATCAGGGCTCGAAATCGTGAAGCCGAAAGATCAGCGTCCTTCGAATACCACGAAGCAGGAGCCTTGGCCCTGGGTGTAGGCGTCGTAACCAACGATGCGAACGTGATGGTCGGGGTATGCGCGATGGCAAGCCTCGAGTTCACTCACAACAACGTTGAGATCCTTCTCACCGAAGAACGGGAGCTTCCAATAGGACCAATAAGTGGCCATGGAATTGGAAGGATGGACGTGCTCAACGAGCGGGCTCCAACCTTGGGCAATGATGTAAGCGATCTGGTCATAGATCTCGTCCTGGGTCATCGGCGGAAGGAAGCCGAATGTCTCCAGGGTGGCGACTGTTTGGTAGTCACCCACGGTGCTCTGAAAAGGCATGGGGATCACGCTTGAAAAAAATGGTTTGGCCGGATCGAAATCTTCCGGCCGGAGTCATAGAGAGGCTCGGTTAAAGGGTGAAAAATTCACCCCTTGCACCGATCACTGAACGTCGAGCTTGTCGACGGTGTCGAACTCAAACTTGATCTCCTTCCAGGTCTCGAGAGCGATGGCCAGCTCGGGGCTGTGCTTACCGGCTTCCATGAGGATGTCGCGGCTTTCTTTCTCGATTTCGCGACCAGCATTGCGTGCCTTGACGCAGGCCTCGAGGGCCACACGGTTGGCAGCAGCACCAGCTGCGGAGCCCCAGGGATGACCGTGGGTACCACCACCGAACTGAAGGACGGAGTCGTCTCCGAAGATGGCAACCAGTGCTGGCATGTGCCACACGTGGATACCGCCGGAGGCAACGGCGAACACACCAGGCATGGAACCCCAGTCCTGATCGAAGAAGTTGCCACGGCTGCGATCTTCAGGAACGAAGGATTCGCGAAGTTGGTCGATGTAGCCGAGGGTGGTCTGACGATCACCTTCCAGCTTGCCGACCACGGTGCCGGTGTGAAGTTGGTCGCCACCGGAGAGACGCAGGCACTTCGCTAGAACGCGAAAGTGAATGCCGTGCTTGGGGTGACGGTCAATCACAGCGTGCATCGCACGGTGAATGTGCAGCAACATGCCGTTTGCGCGGCACCACTTCGACAAACCGGTGTTGGCTGTGAAACCACCAGTAATGAAGTCGTGCATGATGATCGGCTGATTGAGTTCTTTAGCGAACTCAGCGCGCTCATACATCTCTTCGGGAGTGTTAGCAGTCACGTTGAGGTAGTGACCCTTACGCTCTCCTGTTTCCTGCTCAGCAATCTTGATGGCTTCCGCAACGAATTCGAAGCGGTTCTGCCAACGCTGGAAAGGCTGAGAGTTGATGTTCTCGTCGTCTTTGGTGAAGTCCAGACCGCCACGAAGGCACTCATAGACAACACGGCCGTAGTTCTTGCCGCTCAAGCCAAGCTTTGGCTTAATGGTGCAACCCAGAAGGGGACGGCCGTACTTGTTCATCCGGTCACGCTCAACGGCAATACCGTTTGGTGGACCAGCGCAGCACTTGATGAATGCAATCGGGAAGCGAATATCTTCCAGACGCAGGTGGCGCAGGGCTTTGAAGCCAAAGACGTTGCCGACCAATGAGGTCAGGACGTTGGTGATGGAACCCTCTTCGAACAAATCGAGGGGGTAAGCGATGAAGGCATAGAAAGCCTCCTTGTCACCAGGAACGTCTTCGATGCGGTAGCAACGTCCTTTGTAGAAGTCGAGGTCGGTAAGGAGCTCGGACCACACGGTGGACCATGTACCAGTTGAAGATTCAGCGGCAACAGCAGCTGCAACTTCTTCTTTGGGGACACCTTCTTGGCCGGTGCACTTAAAGCAGGCCAGCAGGTCGGTGTCTAGGGGAACGTAATCGGGAGTCCAGTAAGTGTCCCTGTACTCCTTGACGCCAGCGTCGTACTTCTTGCTCATGGATTAATTCCGTTAAGTCGGTAAGAGAAATGAGAGGCGCAACCCCATCAAGGGGTTAGCGGCTGATCTCAGTCCTTCTGTCCGAGGAAGTTGCCGTTGCCGAGTGCTGGCTCAACTTCGCGGTGAGGGCGAGCAATGATGTGCGCCGCCACGAGGCCGTCGCCGACACGTTCGCAAGCATCTGCACCTGCACGCACAGCTGCGTTCACAGCACCTGTTTCGCCACGCACCAAAACTGTGACGTAGCCACCGCCGACGAATTCACGACCAATCAGGCGCACTTCAGCAGCCTTGGTCATTGCATCAGCTGCTTCGATCGCTGGGACCAGGCCGCGTGTCTCGATCATGCCGAGAGCGATACCCATGGTTTCGTTAGCCATTGCCTACCGAGTAAGGGGGGTGGAATGTTCGGGGATGACATTGGTCTGCCAGAGGCCAACTCGTCAAGCGGTTTGGGGGCTTTGCAAGATCATTGTCCATACTGAACTTCATAAGCAATACTGATCAGCCTTGCCTGGACTGATCTGAAGCACTGTGCGGGTTCGGGTGAGCACACCAACACAAGCGGTAGGCAAGGGCCCTAAGACCCCATAACTTGCCCCTCGAAGCAAAGCTTTCGCGTAAGCGGAGTGGAATGTTCAACCCCTGCTGAGCTTCATTTTCGAATCTGATCGATATTTTTACCCTTACCCCACACAATGGGACTCACTCGATCCCCTTCAGTGCTCAACCTGACGATTGCCAGTGGCAATCCACGCAAAGTTGCTGAAATAGAGGAGATGCTCGGGCCTCTCCCTCTCAATGTGCTGCGACAGCCTGCCGAGCTGGACGTTGAAGAGACAGGTACCACCTATCTCGAAAACGCTCTCCTCAAGGCTTCTGCGGCCGCACAGCTAACGGGAAACTGGGCTCTTGCTGATGATTCTGGATTGGAGGTTGATGCCCTTAACGGTGCGCCTGGCCTCTACACAGCACGACTCGCGCCCACTGATAACGAGAAAATATCCAAGTTGCTTCGATCGATGGCTGACCAGCCTTATCGCAGTGCTCGATTTCGCAGCGCCATGGTTCTTTGTTCCCCTGACGGGGCGTCGATTGAAAGCTCTGAAGGAGTGTGCTGGGGTGAACTTCTCAAACGCCCTGCCTATTCAGGTGGTGGATTGGAGTCACTGTTCTGGCTGCGCGAAACACGATGCAGCTACGGCGAAATGACAGCAGCCCAACTCAGTCGACTGGGAAGCCGCGGAAAAGCAGCAAGAGACATGGCTCCTCGCCTACGTCAGCAGCTAGGGATTCGTTGACCCCCACCTTGATCCTTTGTAAGGATCAGCGGGCTAACCCATCAACGTGACGAACAATTTCGATTGATCGATTCAATCGCGCGCATGGCGGCTGCCGCAGCCTCTTCCACATCACCTTCTCTCCCCGCAAGCGTAAGGCGTCCAAACGCTCCAACCGCTTTGACATCCACCAGGGTGATGTTCGAGGACTTCTCAGCCTCATTCGCAGCAATCAGAACATAGCCAGCAGGCTCTGTCTCGAGAATGAACATGCTCATTCCGGCTTCGATCATCGAGCCCCTGCGGTTCAGACGATTAATGAGGACGGCATGATCAGGGGTGATGGCACGAATCACTTCGGTCCAACTGACATCTGCGGGGGTTCGTCGGTCGATGGAACTACCAATCGCCTCTAGAACCACATCACCGGAATGAATCACGGTGCTTTGGTCTCGGTGATAGAGAGCCATGGAGCCAAAAGCACGCTCCACCACCATCTGCCCTAGACGGACATTGCTGGCTTTGAGAGCAATATCAGTAACGCGATGCACCGCCATCCCTGGTGAAACTTCCATCCATAAACAGGCATCGCCTGGGATCGGTAAAAAGCCCTGACTCACCGTCCCCATATAGGCAGCGAGTTGGGGTTGAAGAGAATCGAGAAAGACATAGGTGCGCAGTTCAATGGACTGCACGTGGCTGTTTTGTCTCAACAACCGTGGGGATTCGCTGTCGGTCGTGACGACACAGCTAGCTCCACTCGCCGAGGTATGTACCTCAGTTCCGGTGACGAGAGCGCTTCCGCCTACTCGCCGCTCCCGGGCATCGAAGCTGGCGAAGCGATTCATTGCGGCGATGCTACCGGAAGGTTGCTCACAAAATTCGTCTCACGACTTGCATCAGCCAACGGAACCGATACCGTCCGCGCAAATCGGGAGTTCAGGATGGCAGCCAATCAAACCCATAGCCCAGAAACAACCTCCTTGAGTTCTGAGCTCAGCGCCGAGCAAGCGCTGGGAATGATCGGAATGGGCTTAATGCAAAAGCTCAATCAGGAAGGACCAGGTCGTTGGATTTGGAGCGATGCTGAAGATGGTGGTGCTGCCAATCTTGTTGAGCTGCGCCAGAGACTCGAACTGACATCTCTTGCGATTAAGACAGGGGCTCCACTGAGTACGGCGGAAGTGACCCAATTGCTTGGCATCCGCCCTGGTTCGGAACAAGTTGAAAGGGGAGGCCTACGGGCGAGCCGATTGAGCAGAAACGTGTGGCGTCTCACCCAGATCGGCATGGATTCATCTCAGTCAACAGGTGGATTCGGCGACGATCGTTTCCGTCGTCGCCTTTGAACAGCTCCATTGATTGCAATGATTAGGAATCAGCCTTTTCGGGGCCGTCATCCTTTGACGTATCCCGAGAACGGTCATCACTTGAATCCGTTAGCTCTTCAACTTCAATACAAGCTGTGGTTTCGGCAAGTTGCTCGTGAGCAGCAATCACAGGCGCAGCTTTTGCTTTCAGTTGCTTAGCCGCTTCCTCCAGGGTCATGGTTTTGTTCTGTCTAATCTCACCAACAAACTTTTCGTAGATCTCAACTTGGTCACGATATTCCTTCAGCTTCGCGGTTTGCAGTTCCGTTTCAGCCTGATCAAAAGTGGCGAGAGCTTTCTTCAGCGCCGCACCAGCGGCCTCAGCATCAGCCACCGTGGATGCAGTGGTTAAATCATCAACTTTGTCCAAAGCTTTTTCCACCTCGGCCGCCGCAGTGCAAACGAGACCGGAATTTGAAACCACCTTGGCTTGATCAGTAACAGCCTTTTTCTCCACGGACTGACAGGCAGCCAAAGCCATACCAAGAGCTAGAAAAGCAGGGATAGCTCGGAAGGGCATCATTCAGGTCGGTAACATCATTTCCACCGGAATTTAGTCATCTCCAGCGAATCTGGCCCAACTGGGAATCAACACCGATACCGAAGAATTTTGATAAGTCTGACCACTGCGTGATTCTGGCGTCATCGTGACGGATAGGAACCTGCCTTAAAAGCGATGAGCGTGAATCTGCTCAAGGAAACAGGACCACGGGAGGTGTTCTGTGGTCTGACCTCGATCGTCTGGCTGCACCGCAGGATGCCTGATGCGTTTTTCTTGGTGGTGGGCTCACGCACCTGCGCCCACTTAATTCAAAGCGCCGCTGGCGTGATGATTTTTGCTGAGCCTCGCTTTGGAACAGCGATTTTGAACGAACGCGACTTAGCTGGCCTTGCCGATGCTCAGGATGAACTAGATCGCGTCGCTCGCGAGCTGCTTGAACGCAGACCCGAGATCCGCACCTTGTTTCTGGTGGGGTCGTGCCCCAGCGAAGTGATCAAGTTGGACTTGGCACGGGCAGCTGAACGTCTCAATGATGAATTGAGAGGCCGAGTGCAGGTTGTTAATTATTCGGGGAGCGGAATTGAAACCACGTTTACCCAAGGAGAAGACGGGGCACTTTCGGCCTTAATTCCCCTCCTGCCCTCGACAGATCAACGCCAACTGTTGATGGTCGGAACTCTCGCCGATGCCGTCGAGGATCGCCTCATTCATCTCTTTGGTCGGATTGGCATCGATTCGGTTTGCAGCTTGCCCCCACGCCAGTCCACCGAACTGCCAGCTGTTGGACCAGGGACAACGGTCCTATTGACGCAGCCGTACCTCACAACAACAGCCCGCTTGCTTCGTGATCGTGGTGCTCGCGTCCTGACAGCCCCCTTCCCCTTGGGTGCTGAAGGCAGCCGCAGCTGGATGGAAGCCGCAGCGAAAGACTTTCAAATCAATGCTGACCAAGTCGCATCCGTGCTGGATCCTCTAGTAGCTCGGGCCCAAAGCGCACTCGCTCCACACCGAGAGATTCTGAACGGCAAACGCATTTTCCTCCTTCCAGAGTCTCAACTCGAACTTCCACTCGCTCGTTTCCTGCAGAGAGAATGCGGCATGGAACTGGTGGAAGTAGGGACTCCTTACTTAAACCGCGAGCAAATGGCAGAGGAGCTAGCGCTACTCCCTGAGGGCACCACTGTCATGGAGGGACAGCACGTCGAGAAACAACTGGATCGCGTCCGTGCCACTCAACCCGATCTCGTGGTTTGCGGCATGGGGCTTGCCAATCCGCTCGAAGCAGAAGGGATTGCCACCAAGTGGTCGATTGAATTGGTCTTTAGTCCCATTCATGGCATCGATCAGGCCGGGGAATTGGCCGAGTTGTTCTCCCGCCCACTCAGACGACGCGAACTCATTCGCCCAGCACTGAACCCGCCCAGTAGCGCCCCCATCGACTCTGACCCTGTTCACGCCTAAAGCCATGCAACTCACTCTCTGGACATACGAAGGCCCTCCCCACGTTGGTGCCATGCGCATTGCGGCATCAATGGAAGGGGTCCATTACGTGCTGCACGCTCCCCAGGGCGACACCTATGCCGATCTCCTATTCACGATGATCGAGCGTCGAGATCAACGACCTCCCGTCACTTACACCACGTTTCAAGCCAGAGATCTCGGCGGAGACACCGCTGAACTGGTGAAGAGACACGTCAGGGAGGCGGTTGATCGCTTCCAACCTGATGCCCTTCTGGTTGGCGAAAGCTGCACCGCGGAATTAATCCAGGACCAAGCCGGCGCCTTAGCCAACAGCATGGGATTGGGCATGCCGGTCGTGAACTTGGAGCTGCCGGCCTACAGCAAAAAAGAGAATTGGGGTGCAGCGGAAACCTTTTATCAACTGGTTCGCACCCTGCTGAAAGATCATGCTCCTGCTGAGCTCACCCATGACCCCAAGGCATGGCAACAGCAGGGTCGTCGTCCCCGTGTGAATCTGCTGGGTCCTTCGTTGCTGGGCTTTCGCTGCCGAGACGATGTTCTAGAAGTTCAAAGACTGCTGGGCATCCATGGCATCGACGTGGGAGTGGTCGCTCCGTTGGGAGCCACGGTGGCAGATGTACTTCGCCTTCCAGAAGCCGACCTCAATGTCTGCCTCTATCCAGAGATCGCGGAATCAAGCTGTGCTTGGCTTGAGCGCAGTTTTGGAATCCCTTTCACCAGCAACGTGCCGATCGGTATCGGCGCAACCCAAGACTTCCTTGTTGAAGTTCACAATCTGCTGGGGATGACACCACCCTCCCCCCAAGCGGGAATTCGTCAGTCGAGGTTGCCCTGGTACTCCGAATCCGTTGACTCCACCTACCTCACAGGGAAAAGGGTGTTCATCTTTGGCGATGGAACGCATGCCTTGGCAGCAGCCCGGATCTGCAAAGACGAGCTGGGCTTTGAAGTGGTTGGCCTAGGCACCTACAGCAGAGAAATGGCTCGACCCGTGCGAGCAGCAGCGAAAGCGATGGGACTTGAGGCCCTCATCAGTGATGACTACCTCGAGGTCGAGGCGGCGATGGCCGCAGCTGCACCAGAGCTGGTGCTCGGCACCCAAATGGAGCGACACAGCGCCAAACGACTGGGCCTCCCCTGTGCAGTGATCAGCACACCGATGCATGTCCAGGACGTGCCGGCCCGCAACAGTCCTCAAATGGGCTGGGAAGGAGCGAACGTGATCTTCGACAGCTGGGTGCACCCGCTGATGATGGGCTTAGAGGAGCACCTCATCGGCATGTTCCGGCACGATTTTGAATTCGTGGATGGTCATCAAAGCCACCTTGGTCATGCGGGAGGTTCTGGAGCAGGTGCAGAAACGGATGTGGCGGTCAGCACCCTCAATGACGAGCTGGTCTGGACTGCTGATGGAGAAGCGGAGCTGAAGAAGATTCCCTTCTTCGTTCGGGGGAAGGTACGCCGAAACACCGAAACATTTGCCAAATCCACTGGACGCAACCAAATCGACAGCGAAACCCTGTACGACGCGAAAGCTCACTTCAGCGCCTAGCGAGTAAAAACCCTTCTTGGCTTCAATTTCTTACCCACAACAAGGAATAATCGGCTGAGTCTTTGTACTCAATGATCCAGCTATTTTGATGCCAATTCATTCAATCCTCGTCAGTCTTTCAACACCATCAGCCCTGATGTTTCGATCGCGAATTGAAAGCTGACTGTTCAACCTTGCTGAAGTAAAAATGAAAACAACACCCACGAAGCAGGTCTCTGCATGACCACAACTCTCACCCGTCCGGCGGACGGTGACGGCAGTGTTCAGGTCCATCAGGACCCAGGGACAAAAATTGAGGAGGGCGCTCTTGTCATCGCCGTTTATGGCAAAGGTGGCATCGGTAAATCCACCACCTCCTCCAACCTGTCTGCCGCGTTTTCAAAGCTAGGCAAACGGGTGCTCCAGATTGGCTGTGATCCCAAGCACGACAGCACCTTCACCCTCACCCACAAAATGGTGCCGACGGTGATTGACATCCTCGAAGAGGTGGACTTTCACAGCGAGGAGCTCCGCCCCGAAGATTTCATGTTCACGGGATACAACGGGGTGAAATGTGTCGAGAGCGGAGGGCCACCCGCCGGAACCGGTTGCGGTGGTTACGTCACCGGCCAAACCGTGAAGCTGCTTAAAGAGCACCACCTCCTCGAAGACACCGATGTGGTGATCTTTGACGTGCTGGGCGACGTGGTTTGCGGTGGCTTCGCCGCACCGCTTCAACACGCGAACTATTGCCTAATTGTGACCGCTAACGATTTTGATTCCATCTTCGCGATGAACAGAATCGTGCAAGCGATCCAAGCCAAGGCGAAAAACTACAAGGTGCGCCTTGGCGGTGTAGTTGCGAATCGCTCCGTGGATACGGACCAGATCGATAAGTTTAATGCACGTACGGGCCTTCGTACGATGGCTCATTTCCAGGATGTGGATGCTATTCGACGTTCACGCCTGAAGAAATGCACCATTTTCGAGATGGACGAAAATGAGGATGGTGTGAAAGCTGTCCAAGAGGAATACATCCGATTGGCGAGCAATATGCTCGACAATGTTGAACCCTTGGAAGCCGTATCTCTGAAAGACAGGGAGATCTTTGACCTTCTTGGTTTCGACTGATCAGAGACCAACGAGTTTCATTGAAAGCTCCCAAACCCGTCGGGCGACATCAGGATTTGTCGCCTTGTCGGACAGTTCTTGGCTGAATTGCTTGCCATCTTTCTTTTGACGATTTCCCCAACTCCAATGCACACCTGATTGGCTGAAGTCGGGGTTCGCCACCACCATTGCAACCCGTTCACCAGCTAAAGCCTGAGAGACATAACCGCCCGTAATCTTTTTCTGAAACCAAGGGAAGATCACTTGAAATGCCTTCGGGGTGTTTCTGAACAAAGGAGTGTCAGCTACGCAGCCTGGATAAAGAGACGTGCAGCTAATTCCGGTATCCTCGTGGATCCGTCGATGCAGTTCCTGAGTTGTGATCATGTTGCAAAGCTTGCTGTCTTTATAAGCCTTGCCTGGCTTAAATATCTGGCCACTCGCCATCGCGACCGGGTCTTGAAAGCCCGCTTCAAAACCTGAGAGGTCCCCAAGATCAGCTGGGGCCGGAATCGGAATTTTCCCTCCTAATTCCTTGGAGTTGGCGGTCACGGTGCCAAGGATGACGATCCGTTTTGAGGGGTGGCTGGACGCCTTCAACCGGTCAAGAAGCAACTGAATCAACAAGAAATGGCCCAAATGGTTAGTAGCCATCGACAGTTCATAGCCCTGGGGCGAACGCTTGGGCTCCTTCAACTTGGGTTCGTAGACCGCAGCATTGCAAACCAGCGCATCAACCCCGATTGAGAGGTTCTCAACCCCATGACGAACACTCTCTAAATCCCCTAGATCCATGAGGATGTGATGAAGTCGATTGCGAGGGATACCAAGCTCATCTGCTGCACCAGCAGCTCGCTGAGGACTGCGGTTAGCCGTAATCACGGTCCATCCCTGTCGAGCCAACGCATGAGTGGCGTTTAATCCCACACCAGAGGTGGTTCCGGTAATGAGAACGGTGCCTGGAGTTCCCATCTTGAGATGCCTTATCTCATTCCAGTTTGACCTTTCAAGTGTCGTTGGAGATAACTCTCAAAGAACCTTGAGTTCAGCGCCAAATAATGCGAAGTCGGTTTGGTGCAATCCACTGATCCTGTTCATCCATCAGGCGCTCTCTTCCACCGAGGGTGAACAAACGGTCAAAACGTTGCTGTAAGCCACGAAGCTTGTTGGTCTCCACATCCACAACAGCAGCAAGCTCTCCATGGCGGTCTAAGCGTTCCTGATAAGCCACGGAAAGCCTGACAAGACTGACGCCACCAAGGCTGATCAGACCAATTTTCACAGCCAATGCAAGGCCACTGCATAGCACGTCTCTGCGATCACCCTGATTTTGAATCAGGGCAGCACGGCTGACAGCATCAACCGGGTCTTTAGCGGAGCGATCAGATGACCTGCGTCGTTGTCGTGTTGGCGATGGAGCTGCCTTAGCCATATCCGCTTGTAACGCAGCGGACAAAGACTGCAAGAGGCCGTCGCTCAATCACGACGTCAGTTTCACGCCCGATACAAGCTCACACAAAGGCGCACAGCCAACACGCCGGCATGGGCAGCCACCACCAAAGCGATGAAAATTTCAGTTTGAGTAATAGAACTGACCATGACGGATTCATAACGCCCCACCATTCTTTCTCCTCAACCCCTCTCCAAGCCATCATTCGCAAAGGCCTGTCACACCCCCATGGATGTCCAAAGTCAGATGCAACCCGTTGTTATCGATGCCGTTGCCATTCAGACGCTTGATCTCAAGGCGCTGAACCCATGGATGGAGCGCTCGCTCACAGACCTTCTCAGCGATGGAGCGGAGTTAGAGCTCCAGTACAACTGGCCACGGGATGCCGATGACCCCAGAGAGTTGAGTGAATGCCCTGAGCCAAGGCTTTGGGCCCTCAGGGCCGATGCCGTGCACCCCTGGCTCCCTCTCGTGCTGGAGCGATCTGGCGGAAGCCTGATCCAACACGTGGCGATGGTGGTCCCCCACGACTTCAGTCCCAGTGAAGGGATTCGCTTCGACCCTCAAGCCCTGGAGATCTGGATCACCCACCGGTTCATGCTTCTCGATCACCTGGGGAAACACCTTCCCCAATCTCAGCGGGGCAACTTGCTCCAGATGGCCGCCACCATTGGCTACGAAGTGGATGCAGCGTTCTGGACTCTCCTTGATCAACGCTGAGGAAGATCACACCGTGGATGGTGATTGGGCTGTCCCATCATTTCCATCAATCAACGAATTCAACCGATGAGCGCAAGCTGAAAGGCTCTCCGAGCACTATCAAAGGCCAACAGAATGGCTAACCCACGCAGCATCCAGGCCAGTCGATCAGCCCTCACGTCATCCAAACGCGATGCGCTCCACTGCGCCCCCACTGCAGCCACTCCACCCAGAATCAGGCCCAACGTGGGTTGCCCTCTCCCTTCAGAAAGAAACTGAAGAGACGCCGCTGCGGTGGAACAGGCCACTGCCACCGTGCTGAATCGGATCGCGAGTCGAATCGGGACGGCCAACCCCCGCACCATCACGGGCACCATCACGAGGCCGCCGCCTAAGCCCAACATTCCACCGGCAAATCCTGCCAAGCCACCCACGGCGGTCAGTCCTGGCAACGAAAACGTCTGATCCATATCTGACCCCGAATCATTGGAGCGTGACTGAATCGTGCAAGCCAAAAACAGATAGAGAAGTGATTGAAGCGCTAACAAATGCCAGCCAGCAACCAAGCGCCCCAAACGACTGAAGATCAACGCCGTCACAAAAGCGGCTATACCAATGGCCAATCCAGCCTGAGCAGGCACAGTTCGAGCGCGAAGGTGCGCTGCCGTGCCGCTGAGCGCCGTTGGCACAATGGCAAAGGTGCTGGTCGCCAGAGCCTGATGCGGTGTTAACCCCATCCAGAGCAACAAAGGGGCAAAAATCAAACCACCTCCAATCCCCAGCAGTCCGGCCAATCCCCCGGCAAGCAGTCCCAGAGGCACTACCAGCAGCCACTCCAAAATCTCCATTCCGGCCATGTCGATACCTGCATCCTGCCGGTCTGAGTTCGGAACCCACGGCCGACTGATCCCAGCTGTCGCCGGCCAAGGTCCAGACCATATGGCCTTTGACGCCCTGTTGCTGGAACAGTGCCAAACCACAAACAACCCTGGCCCCGTGCTCCGCTTTTATCTCTGGGAAGGGTCCTGGTTATCACTCGGGCGCCACCAGACACCACGGTCGAATCAATGGCTCGATCTGGTCCGCAATGGACGCTTGAAAATGGTCCGACGCCCTAGCGGTGGTGGGGCTGTTTTGCATGGCGGCGGCCTGACCTATGCCCTGATCTGGCCGCATCCACCCCGACAGCGGCGCGAAGCGTATCGCAGGGTGAACTCCTGGATCTCCTCTGGATTGGCGCGACTCGGCCTTGAGCTTCATCCAGGGGATGATCCAGCCCTCGCTGGAAGCCATAATTGCTTCGCCAGCGCCACCACGGCAGATCTCGTGGATCCTTTGGGGCATAAACGCATTGGCAGTGCCCAGTTTTGGCAAAGGGGCCACCTCCTTCAGCACGGTGAAATCCCCTTGGCGCCGTCCCAACAGCTTTGGGAAGACGTCTTTGGAGCAGCTCCACCTTGCTGGCAGCCCACAGCACCGTCTGCTGCCCGTGTTGAAGCAGCTCTTACCGAGGCGATTGCGGAGCTCTGGCCAGAACTCCGCTGGTGCGTGACGCCAATAAGCGGCAGGGAACAGCAGCTCGTAACGGAACGGGCTGCTGATTATGAGGTCAACGATTCAGCGGTCTCATCCAACAATCCCGAGGCACGCATCGACGTCACCGCCTGGAGAAGCGGCAAGCCGAAGGGATAGTCGTTTCGACGCCTAGAGGCTTCGAGAAGGGGAGCCGGCAATTTGAGGGACAACCCCTTCAAAACCGCTTCGCCCACATCACTGCGATCGAGAGTTCCGGAGGGAAGACCAGCAGCACCAGTCATAAGCAATCGTCCATGCTCACTTTGCTCGAGTGCGAGAACGGCTTTCCAGAGTGGATCTGACTCTTGAAGAGAGGGAAGTTCAGCCAGCGGTCGCATATGCTCCCCCACGGTCTGTCGATCCCAGTACTGAACGGAGAGGTCCTTGAGTGGCTGATCAGTGACGTATCCGATCCAGCGCCCAGACCGGCAAACAAGCACCCAGTCGGGCATGAGATCCGTCTCAGACTCAGCTCCTCTCAGACGCATTTGGCTCAGGCTGCGCAAGCTCTGATCAGCCTCCAATACCCGAAAACGCTTGGAGGACGCAGGGCCAACCGTCAGACGCATCAAAAGTTGCTGCAACGCCAAGGTCTGGGTTTGTGAACGAGAGGCTCCCATTCCGAACCAGCCCAGCATCACAAGCCAAAGGGCCGTGAACCCACCACCACGAAGGAAGAGATAAACGCCCAGCATGATCGCGGTCAGCGAGAGAAGCCGCCCCGTGGCCGTTGCCACCTGAATCCCGCGGCGTTGGCTACCAGTGAATTGCCAAACCAAGGCTTTAAGAATCAAGCCTCCATCGAGGGGCAGTCCGGGCAAAAGGTTGAATAAAGCCAGAACCAAATTGAGATAGCCAAGTCTTTCAACAAGATTGCCCAGCAAGGGATTCGCATGACCCGCAGCATGCTGACTTGCCAGAAGAAAGCCAGCCAGCAGAAAGCTGACAGCTGGTCCTGCCGCGGCCACCCGAAACGATCCCATCGGCGTGGAGCATTCCCTCTCCACGCGAGCCACACCACCGAGCAGAAAAAGGGTGATGCTGACTACCTTGACGCCTTCTCTAAGCGCAACCAGAGAATGGCCGAGTTCGTGCAACAGCACCGAAACGAACAGTAGAAGGGCAGTGGCCAAACCCAACAACCAGCTCAAACCGGGGGAACCAGATGCACCTGGCAGAAGAGCTGCGTCTTGCTGAAAAACCAGGGTGAACAACACCAAAATGATGAACCAGCTGGGGTGGACCCTTAGCGGAATGCCGCGAATCCGCATCAGCTGCCAGCCATCGCCCATGGGCTCCTCCGTTGGGCACTGCCGTGGCCCGATCGCCCAATCCTAGAAAGGAACCACTCGAGCTCCTCGATCGAATGTCCGAAGCGGCTCTCGCTCTGAAAATCTGTGGGCTCACCGACCGCTCTCAAGCCTGTTCCATCGCTGCTATGGGAGTGCAGGCGATCGGCGTGATCGGCGTGGACAAAACACCCCGTTTCGCCGCGGAACCGCTCCGACGTGCCATCTTTGCGGAATTGAAAAAGCGGCATCCGGACGTCGAGCGCGTCTGGGTTGTCGCGGATCCCTCCGATCACGCCATCCAAAACGCGCTTCAAGGCGATGGGACACCAACGATCGTTCAACTGCATGGATCGGAAACGCCAGAGCGCTGCCTTCAGCTGAAGCAGCAGCATCCATCAGTGCGCTGGTGGAAAGCCCTGAGACTGCGCACAGAACAAGATTTGAGTGAACTGAGCTCCTTTGAATCCCACAGTGATGCCCTGTTACTCGATGCCTGGAGCCCTGATCAACTTGGCGGCACAGGCCATCGCCTGGACCCAAGCTGGTTTACCCACTTGCATGACCAGCTCAAACCCAACACCGTTTGGTGGTTAGCTGGAGGAATCAGCGCTGAATGGGTCCCTGAACTTCTCAGGCTCGTTTTGCCCTACGGACTCGATGCCTCAAGCCGTCTTGAAGTGAAACCAGGAGTGAAAGACCTCAACAAAGTGCGCGCTCTTGTTCAAACCGTTCATGACAACAGACGACTTCGGCAATAAGTTGCGGTCAATTCAACCCATTTCCATGGCCTATCGGGCTGCAGCATCTGTATTGCTTCTCTCATGGATCAGCCTTTTACCTGCAGCAACGCAAGCGCAGGGAATGCTTCCTGGTTGTCGCCTGGAAGGCGGAAGCTTGCAATGCGTGCCTGGGTTAACAGCAGATCCAGAACAACAAATCAACGTTCTCAATCAAGAGATCTCAATAGATGTCCAGAGGGAAGGAAGGATCACACAAACCATCCAAGGACTCAAGAAATTTATCTTGATCGGAGAGGCAAAGGAAGGAGAACTTATTAAAGCAAAATTTGATCTCCAGGGAGAGCAAATCAACAGCGTTGATATTCACTGGTACCAACGCCAAGGGGATGGTCATTGGAAATTAGTGTCTAATCGCAGCGAAGAAAACTATCGAATCAGCCAAGCCGATCGTGGTGGATCAGTCATGGCTGTGATGGTTGTCACAACTAATGATGGAGACGTAAAGAGGGTGAGCAGCAATGTAATCGGTCCAATTCGATAACACCGTTTCAATCGTGCTGATCACCGTCAACTCAGCTTATAAATCAGGTGCTGAGCATTGCTTCTTGGTGGCGAATCAACTCAAAGAATTCTTGCTTAAGGCTGGGATCATGACGGAAATCACCACGAACCACTGAGTTCACCATGCTGGTTTGTGGTTCTTTGACACCTCTCCATTTCATGCAGTAATGCTGAGCCTTGATGATGATGCCCAGACCCTGGGGAGCACACAGCCGCTCAATTTCGTCGGCAAGGATCATCACTGCCTCTTCCTGGATATGAGGCCTAGAGAACACCCAATCAGCCACACGGGTGAACTTTGAAAGACCAATCACACGCTCACCGGGCTTGATCCCGATCCAGCAATTCCCCATGATTGGAACGAGGTGGTGGGAACAAGCAGAGCGAACGCTTATGGGGCCAACGGTATAAATTTCGTCGAGTTGCTTGACGTTTGGAAAACTCGCAACTTTGGGTTGATGGTTGTAGCGACCCTTAAACACCTCACGGAGATACATCCGCGCCACACGCTCTGCCGTTTCAGCAGTGTTGTGATCGTTGTCGATGTCAATGACAAGGCTGCGCAGAAGCTCCCTGACTCGATCAGCAACCTCGTGCTCGAGCTCATCGAGCTCACCGGTTTCGATGAAGGCCGCAACGTTGTCATTCGCCAGGAAAGAAATACCCTGATCAACGAGGCGTTGGCGGATTCTCTGTGAAACGGGTTGGACTCCAGCATTAAGTGAAGTCAACGTCCCGTCTGAGATAGCAGGAATAGTAGAAGTCATGTCAGGGGTGTTTTAAAAGGCACCAGTAGCTGGCATCAAAGTGAGGTCTTCAACAATTTGCGTGGAAGGCTGTTGCGCTAGATGAAGAAGCGTAACAGCAACTTGTTCTGCTGGAAGCATGGCACGGCGGTCGAACGTGCTCTGGACAGTTGGCGAATCCCAAAGTGGCGTATCAACAGCACCGAGGGTGAGCGTGCAGGCACGGATGCTGTGCACCCTTTCTTCTTCAGCGAGACAGCGCGTAAAGCTGGCTAAGGCTGCCTTCACCGTGCAGTAAGCACCCCAATTCGGGAAAGCATTTCGGGCCGCATGACTGCTGATGTTGATCACCAGTCCGCCTGCAGGGCGCATGGCAGGAACCACCTCAGCGCACATTTGAAACACACTGGTGAGATTGAGCTGCATCAACCAATTCCAGCGGTCCAAGGGCATCTCAAGCAACCCTCCTGTCCATGCAGCACCTGCGTTGTTGATCAATACAGATGGTGTAAGCCCCTGACTCAGCAATGTTTTGACCCCAGGAGCAATCTCCTCAGGCTTGGTGAGATCAACGGCTCCGTAAACGATGCGTTGACCTGTCGATGCCAATTCACTCGCCAGAGATTGGAGAGAGGCTTCGCTGCGTGACAAGAGAATCAAATCCCAGCCAGCTTCAGCAAAAGCGAAAGCAGCACTGCGGCCAATGCCGCGCGATGCTCCGGTAATTAGTACAGAGGGCAACGAGCCTCAGCGATCACGTCGATCCTAAGAAGCTGGATCGGCATTCGACGAGCTCGGATCAATGAAACGGCCCATCGCCCGAAACTTTCCGTAGCGCTGATCCCGCAATTCTTCGGGCGGAAGTGCCAAAAGCTCAGACAGATTCCGTTCGAGAGCTTCCCGCAGGGTTGCTCCCGCCTCAAGGGGGGCCCAATTGTTTCCACCTGATGGTTCCGCAAGCACCTCGTCAACCACACCAAGGCTGAGTAAGTCTTTGCCAGTAATTCGCAATGCCGCAGCCGCTTCCGGTGCTTTGGCTGCATCGCGCCAAAGGATCGAGGCGCAGGCCTCTGGACTCGCCACCGTATAAACGCTGTGTTCAAACATCAGCAGCCGGTCAGCAACACCAATTCCAAGTGCACCGCCAGATCCGCCTTCGCCAATCACCGTGGCAATAATTGGCACTCTCAGGCGGAACATCTCGCGGAGGTTGACAGCGATCGCTTCACCCTGCCCCTGCTCTTCGGCCAGCAAGCCGGCATAAGCACCAGGAGTATCGATAAAAGTAAGAATCGGCAGACCAAAACGATCGGCATGCTCCATCAATCGCAGGGCCTTGCGATATCCACCTGGGGTTGCCATCCCAAAGTTACGAGCCACGTTTTCCTTGGTATCACGCCCCTTTTGATGGCCCAAAACCACCACCGAGCGTTCACCTAAGCGACCGAGGCCACCCACCAAAGCCTGATCGTCGCTCCCACGACGATCACCATGAAGCTCAATCCAGTCATCGCAGAACATCTGAATAAAATCCAGAGTGCTCGGACGATGAGGATGGCGAGCTACCTGAATTTTCTGCGCAGGAGTCAGATTTTGAAAAATCTCTTCGCGTCTGCGAGCAGCAAGAGTTTCCAGCTGAAGCAACTGCTGGCTTACATCAACTTCTGAGTCCCTAGCTAACTGGCGGATCTGCTCAATCTGCTGTTCAAGCTCAATCAGGGGCTTTTCAAACTCAAGCAGGGGGCGACGTGCCATGAAAACCGAATCTGTGAACGTCAGGCAGCGGCAGCCTGAAGCTGCCCCTGAAGATTGAGGGTCTTGAAACCATGCCGCATCGAGGCAGCACCAATGAAATCCATTTTTTCAAGGGTGATGTTGTTCCTACCCCAGCTGAAGTTGGTATGACAAGCTTCAAATTCGAGAAGGATGGCTTCTGCAAAGCAAGCAAACATTTGCCTCTTAGGCTTCTCCATCTGCCATTCAGCATTCTCCATCATCGTCCAGCCGATATCAGATACGAATTCAACGATGCCTCCCTTTAAGACATGAACCCCTTGTCCAGCCACACGTGAGTCAAGGTTTTTGGGGTAGCCGCCATCGATCATCAGGCAGGGTTTTTGCAAGCGATCCGCATCAATTTCCAAGGTGCGGGGCATGCTTGCGACCCAAACCACAACATCAGCATCGGGAAGTGCTTCATCCAAGCTGAGGATGCGGCCGCCCCCCAATTCCTCTCGTAAGTCTGCTAAGGGCTGTTGCTGACGCGCGACCATCAGCAGCTCTTTAATTCCAGTGCGCTGGGTTAACCAGCGACAAACTGCACTACCGATATCTCCTGTTGCTCCCACCACAGCAACCCGAGCCTTACTGAGGTCAATACCAAGCAAAGGAGCATTGATTTCAACCTGTCGACTGATGACCCATGCCGTATGGGTGTTTCCAGTCGTAAACCGCTCCCATTCCAGCGTGGTACTGCGAATCGTTTGATGCTTCAGAAGGTTGAAGTTCTCGAAAATAATCGAGGTAAAACCGCCCAGAGCCGTGATGTTGATGCCTTTCTTTTGAGCCAACTCCATGGCGTTCAGCACCTTGCGCCTCGCTGTTTTAAAGCGGCTCAGCATCTCTGGCACAAAGCAGGAATCGATATAGGCCCCTTCGATGGTTTTGCCTGTCAGGCTCGTGACTTCAAGATGCTCTACCAACTGAGGCGGTGCACTGCACCAAACATCAAGATCACCCTCGGCGATGTGATCGAAACCCAGCTCCAAAGCCTTACGCCTAGCAGCTTCAAAACTGGTGGAATGTCCGATCAGACCAAACATGTGCTGCCGACGGTCGTACTTAAAAGTAGGAATCTGAACCGCATCAACCGAATCAGGCGATGGATTGCGCATCCACCTAAGCACGGGTCGGATTCAGGGTGAACGGACAGGGTGGAAATTGACGCCTGTCAAACCCGACACCATTGGGGGTGAGCGCAGTTAGATCGCCAGTGCGGCCGCTGCCATGCGAGCAATGTCGCGGGAGCTAAACCCAATCTCGTTCAAGGCTTCCTGATAGGCAATCAGAAAATCTTCGATCAGATCTTCTTTTTCCATGTGCAGAACAGACGCATCAGCAGCCACCTGCTCCAGCATCGAGCGAATGAGCGGAAGATTCACTTTGTTCGCTTCCATCAACTCATCACGGCTTGACTCGAAGTTGGCTTTCAACCACTCTTGGCCGTAGTTGAGGTGGGTGTACTCGTCCTTGACGACTCCCTCAGTAATTTTGCGGGCGAAGGGGTCAGCGACAGGGATATAGATGTGATAAGCGGAGATAGCGAAAGCTTCGATCAACAAGGCTTGGATCAACAGACAAGTCACAACCTTCCCCTCTTTCAGAGCCGATTGGAAATTTCCATGCAGGGGAGCAAAAAACTCGTGGGCGAAGGGCATGTCAGCCACAACGTCAAGGTTTTTTGCACAGGCGGTGAAGCCCTTCATGTGCTTCATTTCCATCTTCGCCAGCTTGGCGAGTTCCTCGGCCTGATCTGGGATCAGCGTGCCTAGGGACAGGTAGTTGTCATGTGCTTCCTGCTCACCTTCGATCACGATGGCATTGATGCGGCTGTAAGCATCCTTATAAGCATCCGTCGTGAAATCAGGTAGCTCTGCCAAACCCTGCTGATCGTCGAGCACAGCTACTGCTGTGGAGTCAAGGGTTGACATGATTCGCTTCCGGTTATCAGCAATGCTGACGACTGTAACCAGGGTTCACCTCAACGGACGTGCTTTAAGGGTCAGTTGCTAACCGCAACAGGTTGAGAAGGGGGCCATTCACTAGCCAACAAACTGCCAAAAAGGTTCAGCCAATGGCTCACCAGGCAGCGTTCCAACGCTTCACCGCATTCGGCACTGGCGGCGCGTGAATCACCGATCACACCACTAGTACTCAAGTCAGTCGTTAACCAAGCCGTAGGAGCCGCTCCTTCAAGACTCCAGCCAGGCGGAGGAGTAGCGAGAGAGGAGGGCTGGCGATGGTCACCGTCTACAGGCCTTGCATCACCCACCAACTCCGGCTCAAGCGCGAGCATCAAACTTGTCTCAGCCTGAGCGGCATGCAATCCGCCCCGTAACTCATCCCCAGGAATCAACGCATCCAAACCGGGAACACCACTCCACAAGAAGCAGGGAAGAATCGCCATCGACGGCGATTGAACACGCAGTTCCCTAGCTGCAGCCTGCAGCAATCCGATTTGCCCACCATGGGCGTTGAACAACACCAAGCGCTTCACCCCTTGGCCACACAACTGCGTTCCCACCTCGATAATGAGTTGGGTTAACAATCCAGAGGTCAGGCTCAAGGTTCCAGGAAAACCTGAATGTTCTGGAGAGAACCCGATGGATTGTGAGGGAAGACTCCAAATCGGGGCGTGGGGCGCGAGCTGTGACAACACAGTGTCCAAAATCTGCTCAGCAAACAGAGCGTCTGTGGCAAGAGGGAGATGGGGGCCATGTTGTTCAAACGCTCCCATCGGCCAAACCACCGTTGAACGGGATTGCTGCAAGGCCTTCTCCGCCTCAGGCCAACTCAACCTGTCCAGGCGACGTGTCGCTGAAAGACCCAAGTGAGCTTGTGCAGTCATGAGCCGACATGCCTCCCATTTCCTGCCAGACTGGCTGATCGAGGATATTGAGACCCATGGCGGGATCAGAAAGCCAACATTCCATAGACAGCAAAGGGCAAAGCCCGGCAGCGCAGCCGCCTCGCAAGCCGTTGCAGGTGATGCATATCAGCCGCAAAGACGAACAGGACCGCCTCCATCGTGAGGCGGAAGAAGCACGGGCGGCCGCAGATGTGGCGATGGCACGGGCTGTTGAGTTAGAGCAGGCTGCACAAAGAGCTCAGAACACAACGGCTAGACCTCCAACCGCCCCAACCACGACGGCCAAGCCATCAGCGGTTGATGACGACGCTCGTTTTGGGACCGATGAGCTCAGTGGCATGAGCATGGCCGACCTACTCGGCCCATCCGACGCGAATGGAAAAGCTTCGAAGTCCAAGCCAAGTCCTGCCAAAACCTCAAGTCGAAGCGTCGACGACTTCGACTTTGACGAAGGTGCTTTTCTCGCCGCCCTCGATGCCAACGAACCGGTGGGCACCACAGGGGAAGTGGTGACTGGAACAGTGATCGCGATGGAAAGCGATGGTGTTTACGTCGACATCGGCGGCAAGGCCCCAGGCTTTATGCCCAAAAACGAATGTGGTCTGGGAGTGATCACCAACCTGAAGGAGAGATTCCCTAAGGGCCTCGAGATTGAAGTCTTGGTGACGCGTGAGCAAAATGCTGATGGGATGGTCACCATCAGCTGCCGCGCCCTCGCCTTACGTCAGAGCTGGGACAAGGTCAAACAGCTTGAGAAAGAGGGCAGGGTCGCTCAAGTCAAAGTCACCGGTTTTAACCGCGGTGGTGTGACTTGCGATTTAGAAGGATTACGAGGCTTTATCCCCCGTTCCCAATTGCAGGACGGTGAAAACCATGAAGCCTTAGTTGGCAAAACCTTGGGTGTGGCTTTCCTCGAGGTCAATTCTGAAACGCGAAAATTGGTCCTTTCTGAGAAGAGAGCAGCCACTGCTGCTCGGTTCTCAGAACTAGAAATTGGACAACTGGTTGAAGGCCATGTGGCGGCCATCAAGCCCTACGGACTTTTCGTAGATCTCGGAGGGATCAGCGGGCTTCTCCATCAATCCTCCATTACCGGAGGCAGCATGCGGTCAATGCGTGAAATCTTTGATCAAGGCGATGCGGTGAAAGCGTTAATTACGGACTTGGATCCAGGTCGCGGGCGAATCGCTCTCAATACCGCAATGCTTGAAGGACAGCCTGGTGAATTACTTGTTGATAAAGACAAAGTGATGGCAGAAGCGACCGATCGAGCCAATAGAGCTCGTAACGTCCTGAAGCAACAGGAACAATCAGCTGGATGATCTCCGCCGAACAGACCCAGAACGATGCAAGTGAACGTTCAAGCGGGACTTTTTTAGGCGACTGGGAACTCGATTTCTATTCCAGGCCCATCCTCGAACCTGATGGCAAAAAACGTTGGGAGCTGCTGATCATCAGCTCCCCCTGCGAAGGAACGACCGCCAGTTTTCGTTTCGAAAAACGTTGCCCAGCCGGCAACGTGAACTCCACCTGGTTAACCAGCGCTCTTTCGGAAGCGATTGCAGCTGCCCAACACCAAGGCTGGTCCGTACCCCGAAAGCTGCGTTCGTGGAGAAGCTCAATGCGCACCATGGTTCAGAGGGCTGCGTCTGAACTGGGTCTCGAGATGGTCCCAAGCCGTCGCACCTACTCCTTATTCGATTGGATCGCTGAGCGCGAAGACGATCTTTACCCCAACGAAGAGGGCTATATGGCAGGACCTCTTGCTCCCCCGCCAGTACCCATCAGCACGCCGCCTCGTCCCCTACCAGAGTCTGTTCGTGGTGATGCCTGGAATTGGGCCGAACTCCCAGCTTCAGCCTTACGTGAAGCCGCCGGATGGCCCATCGGATTCCGAGGACTGCTGCCAGTTCCCACCACAATTCAGGATGACCAAGTCATCCCAGGATTGCGCCTGTTCAGCAAAACCAGGGGATTAGCCCTGGCTGGTCTCCTCGGTGGAATTGAACCCGTGCGCCTCAGAGTGAGCGGCACCCAACTTCTCCTCGAGGCTGGTCAGGATGACTGCTGGCTTGTAAGCGATCTCAGCGCCGAGGAAGCCACCCATGTTTCAGGACTGATGACTCAAACGTCTGAGCGCGCTGACGGGTTGCAGTTCATCGCTGTTCAAACCTCACCGGAAGCTGAGCGTTTTGAAGGGTTTTGGATGTTGCGCGATCAAGCAGAACCATGACCGCTGCTGCCGATCCGTTCCGCCAGCCCGACAATCTGTTCAACACTCTTGAGCATTGGACATGGGTGGGCTGCTACGGCGGTTATTACCTCACCTCGGACGCGATGCAGACCGCAGGGTTCGAGCATGGCTTTTTCACCCGTCTTTGGCAAAACCGCGGGCCTGATGCCTTAGCGGCCTATCTATCTGCGGGAGTGAGTGTCCACCGCCCCCAACAAGTTCACGGCAACCGAGTTCTCGATGCTGGAGAAGCGATCGGTTCTCCCTGGCCTGATGCAGACGGTTTAGTCAGCGACCGTGGTGGGCAAAGTCTCTGGGTTTGCGGTGCCGATTGCACCCCCGTTCTTTTTGCAGACCCCACAAGCGGCCACGTTGCTGCTTGTCATGCGGGCTGGAGAGGGGTCGCCAGCGGCATTCTGCCTGCTGCAATACGGCGGTTAGCCACGCGAGGAGCAAAACCAGACCAACTCATTGTGGCCCTAGGTCCAGCAGTTAGTGGGGTGAATTATCAGGTGGAAACCGACGTAGCGGAGCAGGTAGGACAAGCTCTCCATTCAGATCGATCGTTAGGTCTCAGCGAACTGGAGGCCCTGGGCATCCTTTTGCCCGATCCAGCCCCCAACAAGTGTCGCCTCGATATTCGTCTTGCCGCCCTTGAACAGCTGCAATGCTGCGGCATACCAGAGCAACAGATCAATCTCTGCCCTCTCTGCACCGTTTCAGAGCCAAGTCTGTTCCACTCCTGGCGTCGCGATCAGGTAAGAGCAGTGCAATGGAGTGGAATCGTTGGTCAAGCGGCGGACTCCTCAGCGTGAGGAACCCAGCCGCAAGCCCACGGCCTCTGCGACTCGTATCCCATCAATCGCCGCAGACAGGATCCCCCCCGCATAGCCGGCCCCTTCGCCAGCAGGCGTAAGACCCACCGTATTGATCGACTCGAAATGTTCGTCACGAGGAATACGCAGCGGTGACGATGTGCGCGTTTCCACTGCTGTTAGTAACGCATCGGGATGGTCATACCCCTTGATGCGACGAGCAAAACGAGGCAAAGCCTCTTGCAATGCTGCCACCATTGGGGGTGGCAGCAGGCTGCGTAAATCACTTGGTGACACACCAGGTTGGTAAGAAGCGCCGATTGCACCAAGTTCCGTTGTGGAACGTCCAGCCAAAAAGTCCTGGAGCCGCTGCACTGGAGCGCTGTAATCAGCCCCCCCGAGAACAAACGCTTTTTGTTCCAGCGCACGCTGGAAGGCAAGACCAGCCAAGGGATCCCCTCGCCAGGCGGCATAGGGCGCCAGGTCGTCCTCATCCACAGGAACAACCAATGCGGCGTTGGCATTGCGCTCATTGCGTGAATGCTGGCTCATGCCATTGGTGACGACCCGGCCCTTCTCCGAGGTTGCTCCAACCACCAGTCCGCCTGGACACATACAAAAGCTATAAACACAACGGCCATTTTCAGCATGGTGAACGAGCTTGTATTCCGCCGCCCCAAGGAGTGGATGTCCTGCGTTCAGCCCCCAGCGCGCTTCGTCGACCAAGGCCTGGGGATGTTCAATACGAAAGCCCACCGCAAACGGCTTGGCTTCAAGAGCGACTCCAGCCTCCTGAAGCATCTGGAAGCTGTCCCGTGCTGAATGCCCTGGAGCAAACACCACCTGACGGCAACGCAATGAAGTTCCATCCGACAAGGACAGACCCACCACTTGCTGGGACTTACCTGAACCATGAGGACCAGCGCAGGGTTTGAGCAAGATCTGATCAACCCGGCTGCCGAAACGAACCTCGCCACCGAGAGCCTCAATTTTGGCCCGCAGCCCCCTCACTACCGTGGCCAGTTTGAAGGTGCCGATATGGGGTCGGTGCTGCGTGAGAATCTCGCGGTTTGCACCACAGGCCACCAGTTCTTCCAGGACTTTGCAGCCGTAATGATCAGGATCACTGACCTGGCTGTAGAGCTTCCCATCCGAAAATGTTCCTGCACCACCCTCCCCAAACTGGGCATTGGATTCTGGATTGAACTCAGCTGTTCGACGCCAAAATCCAAACGTATCGGCCGTTCTTTGTTTCACGGGCTGTCCCCGTTCCAGCAACAACGGGCGAAATCCCATCTGAGCCAGAAGGAGAGCAGCAAAATAACCACACGGACCAGCTCCGACCACCACAGGCCGCTGCTCGGAGTCCCAGACACTCCCTTCTGGAGCCTGGGCGACATATTTGTAGTGGGTGTCTGGGGTCGGACGAATTCTTCGATCACCGTGCCTTCGCCGCAACAGCGCTGCTTCTCCATCCAGTGCTACATCCACGGAATAAATCAGCTGAATGCGATCGCGACGACGGGCATCAACACTCCGCTTTACCAACTGACAACGAAGCAGACGCGCCGGTGGAATCTTCAGGCAACGCAGAACCGCTTGCTCCAGATCATCAGGACCGTGATCCAAAGGAAGTCGGAGTTCACTAAGACGCAACACCGGCTTTAAAGCCCCCTACCACGGTTAGACCCCGACCGCGGAGCAATCACCCGGGTGGTCGCCTGTCCCGACGGAATCTGTCCTGGTCTCAACGCCAGATCACTGGCGGCTCCCTCTAAAAGAACAGCCTTGCCTTGCTGACGAAGGGCAATCGCCTGACATAAAGGCTGCACCTCGGCATCCGGATCAAGCCAACCGATGGGGTCACGGAGCCCTTCCGATGACATAGGCGCGGGGGCGAGCGTAGCCAGAGCCACAACACGGGCAGCATCAAACCCAGAGG
Organism: Synechococcus sp. SYN20; assembly: GCF_014279555.1. Taxonomy (NCBI): domain Bacteria; kingdom Bacillati; phylum Cyanobacteriota; class Cyanophyceae; order Synechococcales; family Synechococcaceae; genus Synechococcus; species Synechococcus sp. SYN20. Next base: position 1,904,163 of record NZ_CP047959.1, read on the forward strand.
CCGCCAACAGATCAGGAGCCTGCCCCCAGCGCTGCTGGTAAGACGTCGCGAATGAAGACCAACCGGGACCGAGCGCCTGTTGTTCAGGACTCAATTGTGTCCAAGGTCTTTGAGAGACAGCATCAAGACGGGTCACGGGCAACAGCCAAATCCTGGCCGGTGACGCAAGCGAAGCTCCCATCAGCTGACCGTCGTTCTGTGCTTGATCCAACAGCCTCGCCAACTGTCCAGAAGGATCAGCGGCCAGAGCAATGGCAGCAGGACGTTTCCAAGCCACGTCTTGAATCAATTGATTCACAGCGGACGGATCGCCTGCGTTGACCTGCTGCACCAAGGACTTCTCATAGGATTCGACCTTGCCCCCTAATTGCTCGAAAGCCTCCGTATAGGTCACTGCCATGCCTGCAGCGCGGTCAGCCGGATCGGCAACCACCATGATTCTTCGCCATCCCTGCGCAAGCGTATCGATTGCCAGTTGATCGATTTCAGACTGTTGGGACGGGCTCAAAGGATGCAGCAATCCCTGCGGATCAAGCGGCACCAATTGATTTAAAGACGCACCGCGTTGATACGGAAGGATCACATTGATCTGGTGGTCCTGGGCCAGTCGAGAAAAACGAGAGAGTTCCGTCGCAAAAGGCGCGATCACCACAGAACGCGTTGAACCAAGAAATGGAGCCGGGTCGTCATCGAGACCAATCGTGCGCCACTCCACATCCGCGGGGGAACTTCCACACTCTCGAACCTGCTCTTCCCCGAGAGCAAAACCTTGCCGAAACACAGCATGCGCAGGCATCAACCCGTCTGACAAGAGCGCAAGCACGGGGGCTCTTTCCGGCGTGCTTGCCGCGAGAGCTTGGCATCCCAGCAGACTTGCCGCCACGATTAAGCCTTGACCAATGCGGAAACGCTTCCAAAAGTTCCCTAATTTTGAATCAGAAGCACGGTCACTCATGGGGGCCTCAGTTGGAGGGGGCATGAGAGAACCGCTCTTTGTCAAAACCTAGATAGATGGATCGGTTTCGTCCTCTTTTGTCTCAGGATTTGTCGATGGGATTAACAGGGCCAGCAAACCTGCTGCCAACAACAACCCGCCCAGTCCTAGGGCGAGGGATTGATTCTCTCCTGGCACATCACCCCAAACCGCCGTACTAAAAAAAGCAGCTGATAGAAGCAAACAGGGCACCATCACAATGCCGGCAGCGAAGCGATTTTTTCCCATCTCAGCTTGCGTTGCAACTTTGCGTAGCCAAGCCGCCGGTGACCAGTGAAAGGCCAAGATCCTGATCGGCATCTAGAGGGGTAACGCGGGCAATCAAAACACCGTCTTCATTTCCCTCTGGACGAAGGTTCACCCGTTTGCGTCGAGGCACTGCTTTCTTTAAAAGATCAACAGCAGCCTCTTCATTGGCGGGATCAACTGCAACACAAGCCAAACGAACGCTGTAATTGCGGTTGCGATCTCCAATTTGAAGAAGAGTGGACGAACGCACTTGCAAGACTTCTGCTGCCATAGATGGCAATGGTGAAGCCAGCATCAGGACCAACAGAATTAGGAAACTGGAGCCAAGACGGATCAGAGCTGCTCTTCGCAAACGGTGCAGCCATGGGGATCGCTGGCTGTGACGGTGAAGCAGTCCGGACATGATCATCTGGAATCCTGGGCCAACTCAGGATGGGAGGGGAGACCCACCATCTGCGCATTGCTGGCGCCTGGTGGCACCATCGGATAACAATTTTCACCACGTCTGACGTGGACATCAATCAGGGTCGGACGTGGTGAGGCAAACGCTTCACTGAGTTTGGTATGAAGATCATCTCGTTCGGTGATCTTGACCCCATCAACGCCAAAAGCCCTTGCTAATGCACTGAAATCAGGCATGCCGTTGAGCATGTCGGATGCTGAATATCGCTCGTCGTAAAAGCTTTCCTGCCACTGCCGAACCATTCCCTGCCAGTGATTATTCACAATCACAACCTTCACAGGAAGTGAATACTGAGCCAAGGTTCCAAGTTCCTGAATATTCATCAGGATGCTTGCATCACCAGCAATGCAAACCACTTTCTGATCCGGGAACGCCACCTGAGCCCCGAGAGCGGCTGGCATTCCAAATCCCATGGTTCCCAATCCAGCGCTGCTGATCCAACAACGCGGCCCGTTACGCAAGTACTGAGCAGCCCACATCTGATGTTGGCCTACATCTGTCGTGATGATGGCGTCACTGGCCAGATCACGGACAGCCAAAAGCACTTCTTGCGGAAAAATCGCACCTTCCTTGGCAGGGATGGTGAGTGGGTAAAGCGTCTTCCAAGTCTTGATTTGTTCCAGCCAAGACGAGGTCTTCAACTCGGCGGAATGCGGTCGACTCTGATCAACAAGTTGAGCAAGGCTTAAACCCAAATCACCCAGCACAACCACATCGGGACGTCGGTTTTTACCAACCTCCGCAGGATCAATCTCAAAATGAATGACCTTGGCCTTGGGAGCAAACGTGTCGAGCTTGCCCGTCACACGGTCGTCAAAACGAGCCCCAACGGCGATCAACAGATCGCAGTCTGTGACTGCAAAGTTGGCATAAGCCGTTCCATGCATCCCCAACATGCCTAAGGCGAGTGAATGATTCTCGTCAAAAGCTCCCTTCCCCATCAACGTGGTGGTCACAGGGATCTGGAAGCGCTCAGCCAAGACTTGGAGGCTGTCATGGGCACCTGCGCTGACCGCACCACCCCCCACATAAAAGAGGGGACGACTCGACTCACGAATCAAGGCAAGCGCATCGGTAACCGCATCAACCGCAGGATGAGCCGGCTGCCTGAACCCAGGCGGATGGATCGATCCTGGTTGAACTGGGATGTAATCAAATTCTTCTTGGCCTACATCTTTAGGGATATCGATCAATACAGGGCCAGGACGTCCTGAAGAGGCGATCAAGAACGCTTGAGCCACCACGGAAGCGAGATCCGCTGGGTCACGAACCACCCAGGAGTGCTTCACGATTGGCAACGTAATGCCAAAAATATCTGTTTCCTGAAACGCATCAGTCCCGATCGCAGGCCTAGGGACTTGGCCTGTGATGACCACCATTGGAACGGAGTCCATTTGGGCCGTGGCAATGCCCGTGACGAGGTTGGTGGCACCAGGGCCAGACGTTCCAAAACAGACGCCAACCCGACCAGTGGCACGGGCATAGGCATCAGCCGCATGGGTGCCACCCTGCTCATGACGCACCAAAATGTGCTTTAGCCAGCCTTCGCTTTCGGCGATGTGCAGAGCGTCATAGATCGGAAGGATCGCACCGCCCGGATAGCCAAAAATGGTGTCGACGCCATGGAGCCTGAGGGCATTCATCAGGGCGTGGGCGCCAGTGATACGGCGTTGACCGTTCCAATCCAACGCATCCGCGGCCGTGGGAACGGATGTCAGGGTCACGGCTGCCTCATAAGGATCTGACCCTCAAGATTAAGTGGCCATCTCACCAATTGGCAGTGTTTAAAGCAAACCAACAGCATGCAGTGGGCCATGGCCGCTGATCAGCTCGAGAAGGAAGGCAGAAAAACCAACCATGGCCAAGCGTCCATTCCACACTTCGGAGCTGTTATTCCAACCCCACTCCCACTTCTCCTGGGGATAGAGCTTCACGGTGGTGGCCAGTTCAGCCGCCTGGTCGAGATTCACTTCCGGACCCTCAAGGCTGGCCTCGACTAAATCAGCCAATCCGGCAATAAAGGGTGGGTAGGTGTCCAGAGCCCTAACGCGTCGGAAGTTCACGACACCTGACTCAGTCGCAAGTTCGCGGTATTCGATGTCAATTTCCTCAAGCGTTTCAATATGCTCACTCACAAAACTGATGGGGACCACCACCAGATCTTGCGTCTTCGCCCGGCCGAGTTCTTCGAGGGCCTCCTCGGTATAGGGCTTGAGCCATTCCACCGGCCCAACTCGGCTCTGATAGGCCAGGGTATGGGGATTGGAGTGGCCAACAATGGTCTCCAATTCAGCCATGATCAGAGCCGCGCAAGCTTGAATCTCCTGCTGATAGGGATCGCCGGCCTCTTCCACGTAGCTCTTCGGCACGCCATGGGCGCTGAAGAAAATATGAGCTTTTTCGACGTCGTCACTGGCGCGAACTTGCTCGGCGATGAGTTCAGCCATCGAGCGCACATAGCCTGGATGGTCGTACCAACTGCGAATGCAGCGCAAAGGCAACGCCTCAAAGCGTTCGTCCATTTGCCGAAGACGTTGGAGCTCACGGAAGCTCGAGCCGCTGGTACTGATTGAAAAGTGGGGGTAAAGGGGAAGAACGACAACTTCGTCAATGCCATCAGCTTTGAGATCAGCAACGGCCGATTCGGTGAATGGGTGCCAATACCGCATGGCCACGTAGCTGGTGGCGTCCACCCCACGCTGGCGCAGAAGACTCTGGAGCTCTCGCGCTTGCTGCTCAGTGATTCGGCGGAGAGGAGAACCTCCTCCGATTGATCGATACGCCTCCTGCGACTTACTACTACGCAACGTGCTGATCAACCAAGCGAGGGGTTTCTGCAGGATCGGGTTGGGCAGCCGAATAATTTCTGGATCCGCAAACAGGTTGTACAGAAAGGGGCCAACATCCTGAATCCGTTCTGGACCACCCAGATTGAGCAGAAGAATGCCAACCCGAGCCATGGAAAATTCTTGATTCTTAGGGGTTGAGCGTAACTCCCATCAACGTCATGGTGACGCTGTCTTTACAGGGTCATGAACTTCGACACCGCGATCGTGGCCGCCAATGCGGCTTTGGCCGAGCAGGGCTGTGGTCTTCGTGTGGAGCGCCGAGGGCAAAAACTCAATCTGCGTGGACGGCTGCCCTGCCGTAAGCAACCCAACCACTGGAAAACCCAGCGCCTGAGTCTTGGACTCCTGGCCGACCTGAATGGGTTGAAAGAGGCTGAGCGCATGGTGCAGCTTGTGGAGCTGCAAATAAAGCGACAGCTTTTTGTATGGGACCAGTGGTTACCGAAGCAAAAAGTTCAGCACCACAACACTCCAAATGGCGACGCCACTTCAGTTGCCGATCCCTTGGATCGCGATCTGGATACGTTTAAGGATGCATTCTTCGCAGACCCCCGTCGTCGTCGCTCCCCAGCTGGTAGCCGCACCACCTGGAGCGGGGCCTACCAGCCCTACCTGCGACGCCTCAAGGTCTTGGCTCTTGAACAACACTCGCTCCTCACTCCCGACTTATTACTGCTGACGCTGAACAGCTATCCCGATGGAAGCCGAAGTCGCCAGCAGTGTTCCACTGCCCTAGGGGCGCTCGCCCGGCATCAAAATCTGCCCCTTCCAGATGCATGGCGTGCAGAGGCGGGGGGATACGGCCTGCACCGCGCTCGTTTTCGGCAGTTACCCAGCGACCCGCAAATTCTTGAAGCCATGCTGCGCATTCCCAATCCGGGTTGGCGTCTTGTCTATGGACTGATGGCCACCTATGGACTTCGCAACCATGAGGTGTTTTTCACGGATGTTTCGGCATTAGCGGATGGAGGAGACAGGGTCATCCGCGTTCTTCCCACCACCAAAACCGGTGAGCATCAGGTTTGGCCCTTCCATCCGGAATGGGTGGATCGCTTCAACTTGACGCATCTGGCCTCCAATGCCGCGGCCCTCCCTCCTGTTTGCACCGATCTCCGCCACACCACACTCCAACAAGTCGGACGGCGTGTTGCCGAGCAGTTCAGGAGATACGACGTTCCCCTCACGCCCTACGACCTTCGCCACGCCTGGGCCGTACGCACCATCCACATCGGACTTCCCGATACCGTGGCCGCCAGGATGATGGGACATTCCGTGGCGATTCACACCCGCACCTATCACCACTGGATCACCAGACGAGATCAACAGCAGGCCGTCGATGCCGCGTTAGCCAGGAGAGAAGCCTGATGACATCACCCCTTCGCCAACTGGCCTACCGCCATCGCTGGATTTACGACACCGTCACCGCGATCTCTGCCCTGAGTGTTGGAGGTGTCGATCGACTGCGATGCCTTGGATTAGCAGCGCTCGATCCCGTTCTGCCAAGGGGGGCCACGGTGCTCGACTTTTGCTGCGGCTCAGGAGAAGCGGCAGCGCCATGGATCGAAGCAGGGTTTCGGGTCACCGGTCTCGATGTCTCACCCAAGGTTCTCGAACTCGCCGCAACCCGTCATCCACTCCTCACTTGCATTGAGGGGCTCGCAGAAGATCCGCCATGCACGCCAGCCAGCTTTGATGCCATTCAAATCAGCCTTGCGCTGCATGAATTTCCTCGAGCCGAGCGGCATCAAGTGTTGTTGTCCTGTTTGAAATTGCTGAAACCAGGCGGCTGGCTCGTTGTTGTTGATCTCCACCCCGCTGGTCCTCTCTTGCAACTCCCCCAACAACTGTTTTGCGCTTTGTTCGAGACAGAAACTGCGATTGCTTTGCTTGAGGACAACATCCCCGAGCAATTGCAGCAGATCGGCTTCACCACGGTTGAGCAGTCTGTTTTGGCCGGGGCTGCTCTGCAGCGCATCACAGCAAGGTGCCCCGATAGCGGCATGCTGGAGGGAAGTGGGGAGTTGTCATGAGCTCGGATCAAACATCAGCCGCAAAGCCAACACCTGTGAACCCATCATCCTTGGACCAATCGGCCGAATCTCTTGGCATGGGAGGCGATTTAGCCCCAGAGAAAGACGCTGATGCCTATCGAAAGCGCATGGCACGGCGTCAAGACGTGCAGCGCCAACGGGTCTCAGAAAGAAGTGTTGAGAAGGGATTGGTCTTGGTCTTCACCGGCCACGGCAAGGGAAAGACCACTGCGTCTCTTGGCTTGGCCTTACGAACCCTCGGTCACGGCCACCAGGTTGCAGTTGTGCAATTCATCAAAGGGGGCTGGGAGCCTGGAGAAGCCAAAGCACTCAAAGCCATTGGAGATGCCCTGAGTTGGCATGCTCTCGGAGAGGGCTTCACCTGGGAAACCCAAGATCGTGAGCGTGATCGTCAGTTGGTGCAAGCAGCTTGGGAGACCTCGCTCTCTTACCTCAAAGACCCCAAGCAAAAACTTGTCGTGCTGGACGAAGTGAACGTGGCTTTAAAACTTGGCTATCTCGAACTGGATCAAGTCCTGCAAGGCCTTGATGAAAGGCCTGAACTCACGCATGTTGCCCTCACTGGCAGAGGAGCTCCAGATGGGCTGATTCAAAGAGCCGATTTGGTCACGGAAATGTCCCTCGTCAAACACCCCTTTCGTGAACAGGGCGTCAAAGCACAACAAGGAATTGAATTCTGAACAAATCAAGACCTCATAAGTGCGATCAAAGCAATCCGGTGGCTTCTCCACCCACTTGGCAGAACAGCATCAGCAGCCCATCAGCTTTCTCGATCCCTTAAGAACAGCCTTGCTACTGTCCTAAAGATAAGGATATTGAATGGCCTACGCGCGTGCCCTCCTGAAGATCAGCGGTGAAGCGCTGATGGGCAATCAGGGCTACGGAATTGATCCTGAAATTGTTTCGGCCATCGCCACAGATGTTGCCAAAGTTGTTGCCACTGGCACGCAGTTAGCGATTGTCGTCGGCGGCGGAAACATTTTCAGAGGTTTGAAGGGTTCCGCCGCCGGCATGGATCGCGCCACAGCTGACTACGTCGGCATGCTCGCCACCGTGATGAATGCCATCACCCTGCAAGACGGACTGGAGCGAGCCGGAATTCCCACCCGCGTACAAACCGCCATTGAAATGCAAGAAGTGGCTGAGCCCTACATCCGCAGGCGCGCGATGCGACATCTAGAAAAAGGCAGGGTGGTCGTGTTTGGAGCAGGTTGTGGCAATCCGTTTTTCACCACCGACACCACAGCTGCTTTACGCGCAGCCGAAATCAGCGCTGATGTGGTGTTCAAAGCCACCAAGGTTGACGGTGTGTATGACAAAGATCCCCATCAATTCCCTGATGCCGTCCGCTACGACTCCTTGACCTTCCAACAGGTGCTCAGCGGCGAGCTCGCCGTAATGGACAGCACTGCCATCGCTCTTTGCAAAGACAACAACATCCCAATTGTTGTTTTTAATTTGTTTGAACCTGGCAACATCGGCAGAGCCGTGGCCGGTGAGCCCATCGGTTCTCGTATCAGCAACTAGTCATCGTCATGTCGCAATCCAATCTCGAAGCCAACATGCGCAAGTCGGTGGAAGCCACCCAGCGCAACTTCAACACCATCCGCACGGGCCGAGCCAATCCCTCGCTACTGGATCGAGTGAGTGTGGAGTACTACGGCGCTGATACACCACTGAAATCACTCGCGAGTCTCTCAACTCCAGATTCACAGACGATTGCCGTTCAACCCTTCGATATGGGATCTCTAGCGCTGATCGAAAAAGCAATCGCCACAAGTGATTTGGGATTCACGCCCAACAACGATGGCAAGGTCATCCGCATCAATGTGCCTCCACTCACAGAAGAGCGCCGTAAAGAGTTCTGCAAACTTGCCGCAAAGTATTCAGAGGAGGGGAAGGTGGCCTTGCGCAGCGTGCGTCGTGACGCCATCGACAAAATCAAGAAACAAGAGAAGGAGGGAGATCTTTCAGAGGATCAAAGCCGAGATGAGCAAGATCAAATTCAGAAAACAACCGATCGTTTCATCGCAGAACTGGAAAAACATTTAGCGGATAAAGAGGTTGAAATCCTCAAGGTTTGAGCACCACTGACGTTGCTGTCATCGGGGCCGGTGCAGCCGGCTCCAGCACGGCTTTCCATCTCGCCCGCTTAGGTCATCGCGTCACCGTTTTGGAACGGGACCGATCAGAGCGGGTGAAGCCATGCGCTGGTGGGATGGCGGCCTCCGTTCAGCAGTGGTTCCCTTTCGACTTACAACCAGCCGTTGATGACGTCATCCAACAGGTGGATTTCAGCTGGTGTCTCACTGATCCTGTGGTCGCGGAGCTTCCAGGCTCTGCACCCTTCTGGATCGTCAAGCGTGAGCGGCTCGACGCACTCTTGCTGGAGCAAGCGATCGCTTTAGGGGCAGAGCTGCGGCAGCCCTTCGAGGTTGTGGACCTTCAGCAGGATGAAAGCCATTGGCTTGTACGCAGCAAGGACGGGGAGGTGATCGAGGCCAAAGCCGTGGTTCTGGCCGATGGCTCCAGTTCTCCTTGGCCCACACGCTTAGGAATCGGCCCTCGATCTCTGCACATGGCCAAGACACTCTCTGTTCGCATCGAAGGAATGGGAAGCTTGCAACCTGGCACCGCCAGGTTTGAATTTGGGCTCGTCCACCATGGTTTCGCCTGGGCGTTTCCACTGGCAAACGGCATCAATGTGGGAGTGGGCACGTTTATTGGACGCCGGGCCAGTGACGCGGAAGCCGTGCTCGAACAACTCCTACCGGATTTAGGGTTTTCCTCCACAGACGGGCTGCGACAAAACTCCGAATTAAGAGTCTGGAATGGCCACACACCCCTCCACGGCAAAGGCGTAGTGGCAGTCGGTGATGCCGCATCGCTCTGCGACCCCTTTCTTGCCGAAGGCCTCAGGCCGTCGCTGATGAGCGGCTGCGAAGCAGCGGCCAGTCTCGATTCTTGGCTGAACGGAACTCAGCCTGACCTTTCCAACTACTCAAAACGGATGCGCGAACGCTGGGGCGATTCAATGGCTTGGGGGCGTCGCATTGCCCAGGTGTTTTATCGCTTTCCAAACGTGGGCTATCAACTCGGCATCAAACGTCCCACTGCGCCGCAGCGCATTGCCCAAATTCTCTCTGGTGAAATGGGATACGGGGACATCGCCCAGAGGGTCATCCGCCGCTTGATGCTGCAAAGGGGTTAGAGATCAAGCGCGAGCTGTTGGGAATCATCGGGCGTAGGGTTTCGCCGTCGCCGGCGGCGACCTTGACCCGTTGGCGCTAAACCTGAACGTCTCGACCCATGGCGCTGCTGAATTCCATCAGCGATAGCAGAAAATCCAGAGCGCTCCCTGATCGCCCAAATCCTCTGCTTCGCCTCCCGAGCTGCAAGCGCAGGTTCCACCATGGGCAGGGGATAGTCCACTCCAAGCTGGAGCCCTGCCTGACGTTGCGCTGCCATCGACAACTTCCACGGCTCATGCACGTAGACATCGGGAACCAGGTGGAGTTCAGGACACCAACTGCGAATGAATTCACCCTTCAAGTCATGGTCTTGCCCCTGCTTGATCGGGTTGTAGACCCGCACGGTATTGATGGCTGTGCTGCCTGACTGCATTTGGCACTGGCTCCAGTGGATCCCGGGCTCGTAGTCCACAAACTGTCGCGCCAGATGAAGTCCGCTCTCCCGCCACGGCAACCAGAGGTGGTAGCTGGCAAACGACATCAACATCGCTCGCATCCTGAAGTTGAGCCAACCGTGGGCCCGCAATGCGCGCATGCAGGCATCCACGAAAGGCACTCCAGTGCGTCCCTCCGCCCAGGCAGAGAGTCGCTCATCATCCGCACAGCGCAACCCGCGCATGAACGGATGAAAATCTTCGAATTCAATCGCTGGCTGCGCTTCTAGCTTTTGGATGAAGTGGCAATGCCAATGCAGGCGTGACTCAAAACTGCTAATTCCACGACCGCTAAAGCCACGGCTTGTTTGCATCACTTCTCGCATCGAGAGACATCCCCAAGTGAGATAAGCAGAGAGGCGTGAACACCCGGTAAACGCGGTGTTGGGGCTGGAGATGGAGCGTGCATAGCCGGACGCGCGATGTTCGAGGAAATCGTCCAACTCCAGCAAGGCCATTGAACGACCACCGCTTTGGCGATGCGGGCATGGATCGGCTGCCAGCTCCGGATGGGGGCGATCAGGAATGATGCCGGCCTCGACCCCCTCGATCGATGGCAGCCCTAACGGGGAAGGCGTGATTGGCTCAGCCATCTGCGCCTCCCAGCGCTTGGCCCATCGATTGCGGGACCGCAGACGGCGGATCACGCCAAATTGGGGAATCTCCTTCCAAGCGATGCCGTGCTGCCGGCACCAGAGAGCGACGCGTTGGTCACGCTGATACGTCCAACCATTTCCGGTTTCTTCATGGCTCCAGAGCCCATCAAGACCAAATTGACGATGGGCACGCTCAAACACCTCCAATACATCACCACGGCGCACCAGCAGCGGTTGACCCAGCTCCGCCAACGCGAGACGCAAATCCAGCAAAGACTCTCGACAAAACAACCACTGCCGCTCGGAGACATCTTGCTGCTGCCACAACTCAGGCTCAACGACATAAAGCGGCAGCACTGGCCCCCTAAGCAAGGCCTGCTGCAAGGGCTGGTGATCCTTCACCCGGAGGTCTCGCTTGAACCAGACAAGCTGGAGCGCCATTGCAGCCAACCCCCTAAATCTCCCCGAAGGATGACCCTAACGATTGAATATGGACTCAGCGAGCCTCTGTTGCAAGCCACTAAAAAACACGCCTTCACTCCATAGAGCGAGGGCGTGCTTGCTGTCTGGAGCCTTAAACAAGCTCGATCAAACGGCGGTCAAAGACAAGGCGCCACCGAAACCCAGGCGCACATCGTCTGGTGTCAAACGACCGTCATGATCCTGATCTAAGGCATCAAAGACCGCATCACTTCCCAACCATTCATCGCGGGTGATGCAGCCATCACCGTTGAAATCGTTCAGCAGGAAAATCTCTTGAACGGCATGGCTGAACGCAGAGCCACCCTCGATCTGAGCCAAACGGTGAGCAAGTTGCTGCTCGAGAGTTTCAATCGCTTTGCTGAAACCTTTGATGCCTTCACTGAGCTTGTCAGTAGCCATCCGATCCGCAGCCATCATGGAGACGAAGCGCTCCTGATCCACGTTCATTTGCTCTGCAACAGGAGCAAGATTGGCAGGATCTAACTTGCGAATCAGCGAAGCATCACTACTACGCAATTGATCCAACAATTTCGGGGAAATGGTCAATAGATCACAACCTGCAAGCTCAGTGATTTCATCAAGATTGCGGAAGCTGGCCCCCATGATTTCGGTTTTGTAGCCGTATGTCTTGAAGTAGTTGAAGATGCTGGTTACTGAAATCACACCAGGATCTTCTGGACCTGGATAAGAATCGCGCCCTGTATCGGCCTTGAACCAATCAAGAATGCGACCAACAAACGGCGAGATCAACGTAACGCTTGCTTCGGCGCAGGCCACAGCCTGAGAGAAACCAAACAGCAGAGTGAGGTTGCAATGAATTCCATCCTTCTCAAGAACTTCAGCCGCTTTGATTCCTTCCCACGTGGAGGCAATTTTGATCAAGACACGCTCATTACTGATTCCCGAGTCGTTGTAGAGGCGAATAAGTTTCCGACCTTTTTCAATCGTGGCCTCTGTGTCGTAACTGAGGCGGGCATCAACCTCCGTTGAAACACGGCCAGGAACGATCTTCAGAATTTCCTTTCCAAATATCACGCTGATTTCATCGAGCGCTTCATGCACCACTTGCTCCACCGGAGCGCTCTCTCCTAGAAGCCGGCGTGACGAACGCAAGGCTTCATCGATGAGATTCTCGTAAGCAGGAATCTGTGCTGCAGCAAGGATCAGGGAGGGATTGGTGGTCGCATCACGGGGAGTGAAACGCCTGATCGCTTCGAGATCACCCGTATCGGCTACCACCACGGTCATGGAGGAAAGCTGCTCAAGGAGGGTGGCCATAGCGCACTAAAACTCTATGAATTCAACGTAGCGACGATTTTCAAACTGACAGCTCAAGGAGGAGGTGTGTCCGTTTGTGCAGATTTAACCGGGCCACTTGGTGGGATTTTTTCAATCACCAGGAGCCCATCAATGATGGATTTAGCCACAGGCAAAGCCACAGTTGAGCCATAGGCGTGCTCCCCTTGTGGTTCATCAACCACCACCAGCACGACATAACGAGGGTCCTCGATCGGAAGCGTTGCGACAAAACTGCAAATCAAGGCCCCAGGGATATACACACCATTCACTGCCTTTTGGGCTGTGCCTGTTTTGCCGCCAATGCGATAACCAGGGGTGCGCACCCCCTTACCGCTGCCTTTTTCCACCACGGATTCCATCCAGTTCAGCACTGTGCGCGTGACCTCTGGGCGAAGCAAGGGCTGCCCCATGCGCTCTCCACTCGGAGCCAGTGCATGGCCAGCCCGTAAACCACGGGTGATGTGAGGACTCACAAGCCTCCCGCCATTGGCGATCAGTGCATGCAATTGAACAAGCTTGAGAGGTGTCAGCGAGAAGCCTTGACCGAATGCTGCTGTCGCTGGCTCGATGGGCTGCGTCGTGAATTGTTCCTTGGTCTTCAGCTGGCCCGCTACTGCACCTGGAAGGTCTGTGTCCGGCTTCGCATCGAGCCCAAGCCGACTCAACCAGTCCCAATAATTAGAAGGACGCATTTTGCGCATCGCCTGCACCATGCCGACATTGCTTGAAACCTGAAGCACGGTTGCGAAATCCACGACGCCATTGCCCTTGCGGTCGTGGTTGCGAATCGGCCAGCCACCAATTTTGAGGGCCCCACTGTCGTAAACCGTCTCGTTGGGTTGGATCACACCTTCTTGAAGCGCTAGAGCCAAATTGATCGGTTTAAAAGTCGAACCCGGTTCGTAAAGGTCTTGAACAGACCATTCGCGAAAACGCTCTGGATTGAAATCCCAATAGCGATTCGCGTCGTACGTCGGCGTTGATGCCAGCGCCATTAATTCGCCATTGGTGACATCCATCACGATCGCCACTCCCTTTTTGGCTTTCCAGGTCTTGACCTGTGCCGACAGGGCCTTGGCAGCCAGCTCCTGTAAGCGGGCATCCAAGGTGAGCTGCAATCTCAAGTCATCCCCGAAAAACACGCCTGGCGCGAGGTTGTCTGGCAACGGGGTTCCGTCTGCTCCGCGACGAAGACTCCTGGACTGTTCGTGACGCTGCAGGTCATCGTCACGACTTTGTTCCAGCCCCGCCTGGGGCTGACGCTCTTGATTGAGGAAACCAACGACATTGGCAAAAAGAGATCCCTGCGGATAGACGCGATAGGGATAGGGCTCGAGATCGATGCCGCTGATTCCAAAGGAACGAACTGTTGTTGCCGTTTCAGGGTCAACGCCCTCAGCCAACTTGATGCCAGACGCTCTGTCTCCCATCCTTTTGTTGAGTTCGCCAGAGGAAAGGGCCAACACGGGGGAGAGGCGTGCAGCAACCTCTTGACGGTCACGAATGAGCGTCGGCTCGTCGCCAGGAAAGTTGAAGTAACGAGGGTGAGCCCAGAGTCGATAACGCTCCTCGTCTAAGGCCACAAGCCTGCCGTTGCGATCCACAATCGGCCGGCGGCTGCCCAGGGGCTTGGTGCGTTGGGTTTGCACCACACGGGCCCGCGCCTCCAACTCGGAGGCTTGAACAATCTGTAGCCAGGCCATACGCCCGACCAAACCCAATAAACCTGCGCACAGCAGCACAAAGACCACTTTCATGCGACCCGCGGGCACCGGCTCAAGACGAATGACCCTTCGTCGTTCACGACGCGCCTTAGGGGTCGTAGGGGTCGAGCCTTGCCGCTTGGCTGGCATCTGTTTAATACCCGTGATGAATAGAACGATCCATCAAGGAGCCAATGAAAGCGAGATGATCGTGGGAACCGCCTGACTTCTCCTCGTTGGGACGTTCGAGATACACCAATTTTTCAGCGGTCGTGGGAACCATCGACTTTGGAGTCTGGGTTCGATCGAGGAGATAACGCTCAAGCATTGCTGTGGACTCCGTCAGTCGGTGGCCCACACCTCGGGTGTCCTCCAAGCGTTCAAAAGCAACCGTCCAGCGATATTGCCAGTGAAGCGTGAGTCCACTGAGAGCCAGCACAGCTGTGAAAACCCCAATCAAACTGCCATCAGCCGCACGATGAAGACCGGCAAGCAGGGGAGAGCGACGTGCAACACGCTTGGCGGACAGTGAACCCTGAATGAGCTCAAAGGCACCAGTGGCAGATACGTGTTCCTGTGGGGCAGGTTGAGTTTGGGGAACCGCGACCACGTTGAACAATTAGGGCAATGCGCCAGTGAACCACCCGTATGGTCCGCCCGCAAGGCTGAAATGTCTTACAGCATCAGGGAAATCAACTCAACTTCCCAGCAAGACAAGATTCAGGAAGGTGACACCGTTCCAGAGAGCATGCATCACCACACAAGGAAGGAGTCGACCACTGCTTAAACGCAGCAATGCCAAACCCAAACCAAGAACCAACAAAGGAAGTAACTCACCAATGCTGAGGTGAGCAACCGCAAACACAAGGGCGCTGCCAAAAACGCTCCAACCCCGCCCGAACGAGCGTCCTAAAACGGGCAACAGCACCCCACGGAACACTGTTTCTTCAAACAGCGGGGCGAGCACAACCGCGGTGATGGCCAGCAGGAACAAGGCCAACGGATCGCTGCCGTTCAGCACCATTTCCAGCAATGGATTACTGCCTCCCTGATCGCCGATAAAGCGACTCATCAGCCAACCGGTTAACACCACAGGCGGCATCACCATCAACCAGGCGCGGCCGCCCTGAAACAGTGCCGTCCACCATGGGCTCACGCGCCACTGAAGCCAACCACCTGCAGGCAGCAAACGCTGATCAAGACCATCAAGCTGACTTTTGAGGATGAGCAACGGCGGCGTCGCGAGAGCGCAATAGCCAATCAGCACAGCCACCGACTGGTTAAGTGGCGCCGCAATGCTCCGAGCCACCAAGGCTGAAAGAGGAGTGACTAAAAGTGGGACCAGCACCTCGCCCAGCACCACAAACCCCCCAGCGATCAGAAGCACCATGTCCACCAAACCAAGGGGTGCGGCTTGCAGTTCAGGCCAGGACGATTGCTTGCGGCGCAGAAGCAACCAAAGCTGACGAACCAGCAGAAGAGAACCCAACAACAGTGCTCCGAGCGGCATCAGCTCACTCAGAACAAGACGTCGAGCCGCGGCCTTGGATGCAGCCTTGGCTGCAGAGCTTTCAAGGCAATCGGACGGTTCACCTCCCAATGCTTGACACACCAGACGCCGGGTTAAAGGATCAGGACTGTTGTCAGACAACAACTCCTGGTCCTGTGAGGAGAGGTCACGGGGACGCGGCTCGATGGCCAAAGTTTCCTGAAGCGTCCGAAGGTTTGGGGTTTGAAGTGGAGTCTCCAACAAGGTCTTGCGACGACCTGGATCGTTTTCTAACGATGCAAATAACAGTGTTTGGCGATCGCTGAGGCTGTCGAGAGGGGTCTCTCTCAACGTTTCAAGCAAGCTCGTAGCAGGATCTTGGCCAACAAGCAGAGGTTTGAGCGATGGCATCAAGGCGGGATCCGCCAACAACGCCAGCTCTTGCTGCTCCAACGACAACGCGGGAGCGACAGAGGGTCGCCCGAGGCTGTCCATCAAGCCGAGGGACCAAACGCTGCAAGCCAGCACCATCGAAACGACAGCTAGAAGGACTTTCCACTTAGGTGCTGCGTTTGAACGTCCGTTCAGCGGGCTGGTCAACAGACGATGGGCAACTGCAAGTGATTCTCTCCGGCGAAGGGCTACCAACGACCGATTTTGACCATTTCGGCGTGATTGGACCGTGCGCCCATACGATGACCGCGCCTTTCCCCTTGTTGCGGTGTCACTGCGTCTCCTCCTGGTCCGCCACGGCCTGAGCAGCTTCAACATTGAGCGCCGCATCCAGGGGCGCAATGATCTATCAACACTCACAGCCACTGGCGAAGACCAGGCGCGACGCATGGGCGTGGCCTTGGCCGACGTGCCGTTTGATGCGGCCTACAGCTCACCGCTTCAACGTGCTGCCGCTACCACAGCCGGAGTGCTGAGCGTGCGTCAAGACAGCCTGGCCCCCGTTCTGGATGACGGACTGCTGGAGATTGATCTCGAGCCCTGGAGCGGGCTAACAGCCGATGAACGGGCGATCCAGGATCCAGAGGGTTACGCCACCTGGCGTCAACGACCGGAAGAGCTAGAACTCACCCGCGCTGACGGCACCCGGTATCAACCGCTAACCGAGTTGATGGTTCAGGCGCGGGCGTTCTTGAAAGGCCTCATGGAACGGCATCCAGTGACTGGCGACGACACCGTTCTGGTCGTGGGTCACAACGCCATTCTTCGCTGCTTAATTCTGGTGTTGTTGGGCGAGCCTCAAGGAGGCTTCAGGCGGCTACGCCTGGACAATGCATCGTTGTCGGTGTTCAACCTCTCTTCCGGGCCTAAAGGCTACCAAGTCCAGATCGAATGCTTAAACAGCATTGCCCACTTAGAGCCAGCGCTGCCAGCCAAAGGCACCAAGGCGCGTCTGGTGCTTGTCCGCCACGGTGAAACAGATTGGAACAGGCAGGGGCGATTCCAAGGACAGATTGATATCCCCCTCAATAGCAACGGCCATGCCCAAGCAGAGGCGGCTCGCTCCTTCCTCGAGGCTGTGACTCTGGATCGGGCTTACAGCAGCTCGATGTCTCGTCCAAGAGAAACCGCTGAGGGGATTTTGAAATCGCACGCCGGCGTACCGCTCACCGTGACTGATGGCCTGATGGAAATCGGCCACGGGCTTTGGGAGGGAAAGCTGGAATCCGAAATTCGAGAGGGCTGGGAAGAGTTACTCCAGGCCTGGAAGGACGCTCCCGAGACGGTGCAAATGCCCGAAGGCGAAACGATTCAAGACGTATGGGAACGCTCTGTGGCCTGCTGGAACAGCATCGCCGATGGGCTCGATCCTTCAGAGACAGCCTTAGTTGTGGCGCATGATGCAGTGAACAAAACAATCCTGTGTCACCTCTTAGGCCTTGCCCCCAAAGACATTTGGGCCGTGAAACAAGGCAACGGAGGCGTCACGGTGATCGACATGCCAGAAGATCCCAGCCAACCTGCAGTGGTGAGTTGCCTTAATCTCACCTCCCACCTCGGTGGGGTTCTGGATCGAACAGCAGCGGGAGCACTCTGAACCCATGACTGAGACGATGCTGCTCGACCCCGTGCAGGTTCTAGTCGCAAGCGATCAGCCGCTCCAAGTAGGAAGTGCTGCTCTCTTTGAAGATGATCGTCTTATTGCCCTTGGGGAAGAGGCAAGGCAGCGAGCCGCTGAGCGAGGTGTTTCGGGCCATAACCGGGCCCAGCAACTCCTCGCCCCATGTCTTGTCGACCCACATTCAAGCCTTCCCAGTCCATTTACAGGAAGCGGAGAGACGCTCAAAACCCTCATCAACTCCGCAGGGCGAGCCGGTTATGGACAGCTCGCACTGCTTCCTAACGGTGAATCGGAACGGGATAGCCCAGAACGTTTAAAGGGATTCCAGCCGAGCGATTGCGATCTCAAAATTCATTTATGGGGAAGCTTCACCCATCACGGAGAAGGCGAACGCCTCAGCCTCCACGCCGATCTGCTTGAAGCAGGTGCCATCGGTCTGAGCGCTGGGGAGCAGATGCCGTCTGCCAACCTCATCGACCGCGCCTTAACGCTCGGAGAAATGGATGGAGCCCCTGTGCTGATTGCACCCAATGACTCCAACCTGCGCGGAGACGGAATGATCCGGGAAGGCGTGGAGACACTACGAGCCGGATGGCCTGCAGATCCAACCATCAGCGAAACGCTACCCATGGGGCAGCTCCTGGAATTGCAGCGCCGCCATAGCAATCGCAAGCTTGTGCTCATGAATCTTTCCACCGCTGCTGGAGTGGAGATGTTGAGCCATGCAACGTCATCTCCTCTGGCCACTGTCAGCTGGTGGCACCTCGTGCAGGATCGATCCAGCCAACCAGCTGAAGCGACCCATTGGTTTGTCACCCCTTCCATTGGTGGACAACGTGATCGCTGGGCCTTAATTCAGGCCTTAGGAGAAGGAAAGATCAACGCCGTTGCTGTTCATGGCATTCCTCTCGACGATGAGGAGTGTCTATTGCCTCCCGATCAACGTCCAAAAGGGTTGTCCGGTCATCACTTAGTGCTGCCAACGCTCTGGCAGCATCTCGTGGTCGATTTAAAATGGAGTGTGAACCAACTCTGGCAGGCGCTCAGTTTCGGCCCAGCACGGTTGCTTGGACAGGACGAGGAACGACTGAGCATCGGAAGCAACCGCTGGTTGCTCTTTGATCCTGACCAAATATGGGATCAAACCCGTGCGGCTCCCCAAGCCCCTAGAGCTGCCAACCAGCCTTGGCTCGGCGTGCGCATGCGAGGGCAAGTGGTGAGTTGTGGACTCAGGATCCCAACGAACCAAGTCGATTAAATGGCCAGAAACGCCAGACCGCTCGACCAATAATCTGATCTTCAGGCAGGAAGGCTCCACCCGGCCAATAGCGCCCATCCCAGCTGTTACTGCGGTTGTCACCAAGAACGAGAACACGTCCCTCCGGGACCGTGGCATTCAGGGTGCGGCAAAGGCTCATCCCCCGCTTGTCCAGAGGGCAGTAATTAGTCACATATGGTTCGTCGAGATCAACACCGTTCACACGCACCTGTCCTCGAGGGTTGACGACCACCTGATCACCCGCCACAGCCACAACGCGTTTGATGTAGGCATCACAGGCCGGATGACTGACGCCAGGAATTAACCCAATCAAAGGGATATTCGCGAGAACGCATTGAAAAGGTGGGGGTGACGTTGTTGAGCGCAATGCAGGATCGAAGGCATAGGGGGAATTGAACACAACAATTTCACCGCGCCGAGGTTTGCGGCCGCGATAGGAGAGCTTCTCGACAAGCAAGCGATCTTGGATCTGCAAGCCAGGAAGCATCGAGCCTGAGGGAATGAAGCGTGCCTCGGCCAAATAGTGACGAATCCCGAAATAGAGAGCCATCGTGAACAACAACGGGCCCCAAAAATCCCAGAGCGGATGTCCAGAACCTCGTTCCTTTTTTTGATCCTTATGGCCCTCCTGAAGCGTCTCGCTGCTGTTGGGCCGCTCGTCGTCAGAACGACTGTTGTGTTGCTTGTCTACCAACAGGCACCTTGCTTCAATCCTGACACTCACGATAGGCGCGATCAGCCTGCGCTTATAGCCTGAAACCAGGCACGGTGATCCATGGTCCGACCCCGCTGGCAGGGCGTGAAACCCCGCACCATCCAATTGTTCTGGAACCGCTGGGATCAGGTCTTAGCCCTGATTGCAGCGCTCAATCTGATCTGGGTGATTTTCGATGTCACCTACATTCCGCTGCGAAATTTCTGGCTGCAGAGAACGCTCTATCCCCTTCCATCGATCAACTTGGCCTTGCCACTGCCGTGGCTGCCAGACATCACACCCCTCTATGACCCGCTGAAGGGCATCGAAGTTCACCGAGACACGATGTCCTACGTCGAGCACTTCCGCAGACTCGAGACCACCGCTTCAACGTTGGGCGTTAACAGTCCAGCCGCACGACAATTGCGCCTTGAAATGGTGGTTCGAAATAGCCAGTTGGTCGATGAAAACCCGTTCATCAGCTCTGGCAACGTTGGAGCATTCGAAAAACTCAAGAACCGTCTCAGAGCGAGAGCTGAGATGGATTCAGCCAAACAAGCTGCGGCTTATCTCCTCAGCGACCGCTACTTGAGCAAGCACGACTGGAGCCAAGAGCGTCAGTTTTGGAACACCAAAATTCTTCCGCTAGCGGAGACCAATTACTCGCGCGGAATTGATGAAAACGGAATGCCGATCGACCTGTCCTGGCGGATCGACATTCCTTTTCAAATCCTGTTCCTACTGGACATCCTGGTTCGTACGCTTCGACTGAAACGTCGATTTCCGGCGATTGCCTGGAGAGACGCCTTACTCAGACGTTGGATTGATCTTCCACTGTTAATTCCATTTTGGCGTCTATTGCGAGTCGTTCCAGTCACAGAACGGCTGTCCCGCGCTCAGCTTCTCAATCTTGAGCCCCTTCGAGCAGCCGTCAGTCGCGGCGTTGTCGCAGTCCTGGCGCTCGAATTATTTGAAGTGATCACGTTGCGTGTTCTAGATGCCATGCAAGGCATCGTGCGCTCGCCGAATCTTCCCGACAGGATTCTCCGGCTTTGTAGTCATCAATCTGTGGACAGCAGCGAAGAAAGGGAACTCGCGGAGCTGCTTCGGCTCTGGCTCCCTCTCATCCTCACGCAAGTGGGTCCAGGGATGCGGCCACAACTCGTGGCGCTATTTGGCCACGCTCTGCAACGAAATTTGGATGGTCTGGTCTTACCGGCACCGCTGAGGGAGCTACCTGGAGTGCAAAAGGCGGAATCCGAACTGAGCCGTCAGCTCGCTACGGGAATGGTGGATTCGCTGTTGGGGCTTTCAAAAAGCGCGGCAGACCAACTTGGTCAGAAAGATCAAGTTCTCGAAGATCTTGGGATTCAAACGCTCGATCGGTTTTGGGAGGAGCTCGCTCGCACGCTCGAACAAGGCGTGGTGCTGGAACGGAGCCAGGAACTTTTGGTGGCGTTTCTCGAAGAATTCAAACGCACCAGTATGTTCCAACTTCACACGCAAGGTGGCGTCGATGAACTGATTACCGAGCTCGATGGGCTGAATTTCAACCCAAAAGAGCCTGGTTCCAATCCTCGGTCTTGAAACCCACCAAAAAATCGCCGTTGGGCAAGGCAACAAAAGGGCGTTTAATCAAACGCCCATCTGCAGCCAACGCGGCGAGTGCATCATCGTCATTCATCGCTTTAACAACAGCTGCGCCCAGGGCTCGATAGCTCTGGCCACTGGTGTTGAAGAGACGTTGACGAAGACCCAAACGCTCGAAGGCAAGCGAAAGAACCTCTTTTAAAGGAGGAGCAGTTGTGATGTCAACAACCTCGTAGGCCAAGTTATTGGCATCCAACCAAGCCAGGGCCTTACGGCACGTTGAACATCGGGAGTAGCTGTAAACCTTGATGGTTGGAGCCAAGCTCAACGTCCAAACAAGTTCTTCACAGCACCAAGCAGGCTGTTTGAACCCTTACCAACGCCTTCGTCAGGGCGAGTCTTGATGGTGACATCGCCATTCACACTTGTGCGGCAGCTCAGGCGATAATTTGCAGGGCGATCAGAGAGATAAACCTCTTCAACATCGCTACGGGGGGAGAGGTTCTGGGCTCCTTCAAGAACCTCGATCACGCAGGTTCCGCACTGGCCAACCCCGCCACAATTATTGAGGTTGTTCAGACCTTTGTATGGGTTGATCCCAGATGACAGGGCTGCTTTGCGTAAATTCGCTCCTTCGATGCAACCGACCTGTTGGCCTTCCTGCTCAAAACGGATGGTGGGCACGGGTCGTTCACAATCTAGGCGCGAACCAACTTACAAGAAGTAAGGCCTCAATAGCGCCCCAATCACAGATCTTGCCCAGAAAAGCTGGATTCAGCTCCATGAGGCCTTAACCACCGGCCGCTCGAACGCATGCCTCCAACAGGGGAGCGACGGCATCAGAGTCACGCCAACCTCCAATCGAAATGACGCGACCATCCATATTTTTGTAAGTACGGAAAAACTCAGCCACATCCTCAAGCTGGCTGGGTGCAATTTGTTGGATGCTCTTAATCCCTGCTTGCCGCGGGTCAGCAACCGGGACACAAAGAATTTTGCCGTCGTAATGCCCCGTGTCGTCCATATCGAGCACCCCGATCGGCCTGGCTTTAATCAAACATCCCGCAAAGGTGGGTTCCGCCATGATCACCATGGCATCAAGAGGTGAGCCGTCCTCGGCAAGCGTATTGGGAACAAATCCGTAATCAAAGGGATATCGAATCGAAGGGTGAAGCACACGATCAAGTGCCATCACGCCAACGTCTTCTGAAAACTCATATTTGTTGCAACTACCCGCTGGAATCTCAACGATCAGATTGAGTAGCCCCGGAGAGGGAGAAGGAGGCAGGGACCTCAGATCCATGGCGATCTTGCGCAGTGAGTGGTGTCAAAGAACCCATTGGAGGGCGATCGGTCAGTACAGCCGCCAAGGGAATTCCAAGGCTGGTGCAAGCAAGGATGAACCCTAAAAAGGCAAGTGTTGGAGCAGCAACTTGAAACGAGGGTTGCTGAGAAAGTTCGCGGGCAGGCTCGGGGTCCATTCAGGCAGGATTAAGGACATCCGGGAAGGGTTTTGACCCTGCGCAAACCACACCTAATGGCATGAAAAGCTCCGGAAAGGCGTTATCAAAAGGCTAGAGATGATTCTCGCACCATCGCGGCTCTAGGCGGCTGGACGTTCTTGTCGATCGCGACGGGCCGCAAGATCAGACGGTGCTGCAGGAAGGTCTTCAAGGTGCGTTCTGATCTGGCGTAACTCCTCGAGGATGGCGCTTAGAACTTGCTGAGTCGCCGTCGATGGAGAGTTGAGAACTTCAACTGTGACCTCCTTGATCCTCAATACATCCTTGGCAAAACGCGCCACTTCGTTCGGATGAAACAGAAGAGGATCTTTTTGATCGCTTCGATATTCGGGATTTAACTTCTTGGGATTAAAAGGAGGATTTAAATTGCGGGAATCAGTATTCGTATAACGATAAACAGATGCTCTGGATCGGTTCAAGGATTTTTGAACATCATCGATTGCAACTAACGCATCTGATTGAGCCATCACCGCGTCAACATCTGCTGCGGATAGAGAGGCATCCTCAGCAACAGAAACGGGACTTTCGATCGACCTAGGAAACATGAGACTGATTTAGGACGCACTGGATTGGGCAGACAGTAGCAGCTGAGAATCAGGATGCCAGCGACGTTCCAGGCGATCGGGACACTTCCTTAAGCGACCATTTTCTCGCAGCGATGGTAGCTTCCAATCTCATTCAACACTGATTGCTATGCGCGTCTCCCGCCTGATGCTGGTGACGCTGCGGGATGTTCCCGCTGACGCCGAAATCGCTTCGCAACAACTGCTAATTCGTGGCGGGTATATCCGACGCGTTGGCTCAGGAATTTATGCCTATCTCCCACTGATGTGGAGGGTCCTTCAAAGGGTGATGAGAATCGTCAGGGAGGAGATGAATCAAATTGGTGCACTTGAAACGTTGTTACCTCAACTTCAACCAGCCGAATTGTGGGAAAAAAGTGGCCGTTGGCAGGGATACACCGCTGGAGAGGGGATCATGTTTCACCTTGAAGATCGCCAGGAACGCTCCCTTGGCCTGGGTCCCACCCATGAAGAAGTGATCACGGAATTGGCCAGTGATCTACTGAAGTCATATCGCCAGCTCCCAGTCACCCTCTATCAAATTCAAAGCAAATTCAGGGACGAGATTCGCCCCCGCTTTGGCTTGATGCGGAGCCGGGAATTCATCATGAAAGATGCCTATTCCTTCCATGGAGATGAAGGAGATCTGGCCAGCATGTACACGCAGATGGAGAGGGCCTACACCCAAATCTTCCAACGTTGCGGCCTGACGGCTGTCGGAGTTGATGCCGACAGTGGAGCCATCGGCGGCGCCGCATCCCAGGAATTCATGGTGACAGCCGATGCGGGAGAAGATTTGATCCTCATCAGTCCTGATGGTGATTACGCAGCCAATCAAGAAAAAGCCGTCTCAATCGCACCACCTGCTCTGCCCTTACCCAGCGGGAAATCACAGGTCATTGCCACTCCAGGGCAAATCACGATTGATGCTCTGTGTTCAGCCCATGCGCTTGATCCCAGTCAGGTGGTCAAAGTGCTGCTACTCCTCGCCAAGCTTGAGTCCGGTGATGAACAGCCGGTTCTTGTCTGTCTACGCGGAGACCAGGAACTCAACGAGGTGAAGCTTGTTAACGCACTCACACAACAACTCGACAGCCCCGTTCTCGATCTCAACCCGATCAATGCCGAACAACTGAAATCTCAAGGATTGGAGCCCTTCCCGTTTGGCTCCATCGGCCCCGACCTCTCAGATCACCACCTCGCTGGGGCGCGCAGCTGGCGGAACACGTTCTACAAGCTCGCTGACACAACAGCTGCAGAGCTCGACCGTTTTGTCTGCGGAGCCAACACAAGCGACGAGCACCGTTGGGGCTGCAACTGGTCTGATCTCGGCGCCATTCCCACGATGGATCTCCGTAATGCCAGAGCAGGCGATCACTGTGTCCATAGGCCAGAACAGAGCCTCGAAGAACGACGCGGGATCGAGGTGGGACATATTTTTCAACTTGGCCGCAAGTACTCCCAATCCATGGGAGCTCAAATCACCACAAACGAGGGCAAACAGGAGCACCTCTGGATGGGGTGTTACGGCATCGGAATCTCACGACTGGCCCAGGCCGCCGTTGAGCAGAATCACGATGACGCCGGAATGATCTGGCCGCTCAGCATTGCCCCGTTTCAGGTGATCGTGGTGGTGGCCAATCTTCAAGATGAGGTCCAAATGGCCCTCGGTGAGGAGATTTACAACGAGCTCCGTGCCTCCGGGATCGATGCCCTACTGGACGATCGTGGAGAGCGGGCCGGGGTGAAATTCAAAGATGCCGATCTCATCGGCATCCCTTGGAGAGTTGTCGTTGGTCGTGCTGCCGTCGAAGGAAACGTGGAACTGGTGCAACGTTCAAAACGAGACGCCAACGTTTTAAGCAAGGCCGACGCCATCTCGTCCCTTCTTAAAGCGATCCCAACCGAGCTTCGGGTCCAGCTCTAACCCGCGTAAAGTCCACCAAATTTCCTCCGGTCATGATCGCCGTACTGAAACGCCTCACTCGCCGTCTAACCAATGTGACCTTGGCCCTTTGCCTTGGGCTTGCTCTGCTCGTGACGGCTTGCGGGAACGAATCGTCCACCCTTACCGGGGACTACGTCCAAGACACCGTTGCTGTAGCCCACACCATTCACGACACTTTGGCGTTGCCCCAGGACGCGGCGAATCGCCAAGAAGCTGAAGGAGAGGCCCGCGACTTGATCACCGAGTACGTCTCTCGTTACAGAGCACGTCCCAAGGTGAACGGCTTGAGTTCATTCACGACCATGCAGACCGCACTCAATTCCTTGGCTGGTCACTACAACAATTACACCAACCGTCCCGTTCCCGATGCGCTGAGAGCAAGGATCGACAAGGAATTGGGCAAGGCCGAGAAAGCAGCAGTTCGCGGCACTTGATCACAAAATCGAACAGCACTTTGACCGCAGGCACGACTGTCTGCGAAAGTGCTGGATTGTGCAGAAATGCGGCTTCGGGCCGCCGATTCTTTGGCCAATGTTGTCGTCATCGGTGCTCAATGGGGTGACGAGGGAAAAGGAAAGATCACCGATCTTCTGAGCCGCTCCGCTGATGTCGTGGTGCGTTATCAGGGAGGCGTTAACGCTGGTCACACCATCGTGGTGGACGGTCGAGTTCTCAAACTCCACCTGATCCCTTCCGGAATCCTCTACCCAGACACCACGTGCCTGATCGGCTCCGGAACCGTGGTTGATCCCAAGGTGATGCTTGGAGAACTCGACATGCTGATCTCCAACGGGATCGACATTTCAGGCCTCCAGTTGGCATCGACTGCGCACGTCACGATGCCTTACCACCGCCTCTTGGATCTGGCGATGGAGAAGCAACGAGGTGAACGCAAAATCGGCACGACCGGCCGCGGCATAGGTCCCACCTACGCAGACAAGTCTCAGCGGAGTGGCATCCGTGTTCTCGACCTGCTCGATGAGGATCGGCTGCGTGATCGACTTGAAGGCCCGCTGAGCGAAAAAAATCAACTGCTCGAAACCATCTATGGCGAAAAACCATTGGATGCTGAAGAGATTATTCGTGAATATCTGGCTTACGGAAAACGCTTAGCTCCTCATGTGGTGGATTGCACCCGCGCCATCCATGAAGCCGCAAGCGACCGCAAAAACATTCTTTTTGAGGGCGCACAAGGGACTCTTCTCGACCTCGATCACGGCACCTATCCCTATGTGACCTCCTCCAACCCAGTGTCAGGAGGGGCCTGCATCGGTGCTGGCGTTGGTCCGACCCTGATCGACAGAGTGATTGGAGTCGCCAAGGCCTACACCACTAGGGTTGGAGAAGGTCCCTTCCCCACAGAACTCTCTGGAAGCTTGAACGACCAGCTGTGTGATCGAGGCGGAGAATTTGGAACAACCACGGGCCGCCGTCGCCGCTGTGGCTGGTTTGATGGCGTGATTGGGCGCTACGCCGTTCAAGTCAACGGACTGGACTGCCTTGCGATCACCAAGCTCGATGTGCTGGATGAAATGGATGAAATCCAAGTGTCAGTGGCCTACGAGCTTGATGGCGAACGCATCGATTACTTCCCCAGCAGCTCCGAAGATTTCGCTCGTTGCAAGCCAATCTTTGAGACCCTCCCTGGTTGGCAATGTTCCACAGCTGAATGCCGTCGACTCGAAGACCTTCCTGCCCCGGCGATGGATTACTTACGCTTCCTCGCCGACCTGATGGACGTGCCGATTGCGATCGTTTCCCTTGGTGCCAGCCGAGACCAAACGATCGTGGTGGAGGATCCGATCCATGGTCCTAAGCGCGCGCTCCTCAGCGCCTAAGCGCACTCGCATCGCCCCCTCAGAGCAGCGATCCAACGAACAGCCATACTTTCGCTGTATTATCGACAGCAGAGATGTCCTCCACTCCCCGGTTCAGCACTGCAAGTTCTCTCGACGTGGTGGGCATCGGTAACGCCATCGTCGACGTGTTGGTTCAAACCGAGGACCAGTTTCTGAGCGATCACAACCTCAGCAAGGGCAGCATGGCCCTTGTGGACGAAGACCAGGCCAAAAGCCTCTACGACGCCAGCGGTCCAGGTCTAGAAACCTCCGGAGGTTCAGCTGCAAACACACTGGCTGGCCTCGCTCAACTCGGAAGCAAGGCCGGTTTCATTGGTCGTGTTCGTGACGACCAACTCGGGTCTATCTTTATCCACGACATCCAGTCTGTTGGGACCCGTTTCGAGACACCGGCTGCCGTGAGCGGTGCGAGCACAGCCCGTTGCCTCATTCTCGTGACCTCGGATGCTGAACGCACCATGTGCACCTATCTCGGTGCCTCAACCCAACTGGACCCTGATGATCTCGACCTCTCGATGGTTCGCGACACCAAGGTGCTCTATCTCGAGGGCTACCTCTGGGACAGTCCTGCAGCAAAAAAGGCCTTCATCACAGCCGCAGAAGCCTGCCGGGAAAGCGGCGGGCAAGTAGCCCTGTCGCTATCCGATGGCTTCTGCGTTGATCGTCACCGTGAAAGCTTTCTCGAGCTTGTTGACGGACATGTGGATGTGCTCTTTGCCAACGAGGATGAGATCAAATCGCTGTACGGAGCAGCTGACTTCGAGAGCGCGCTTGAGCAAGTCAAAGGTCGCTGCAGCGTGGCCGTCTTAACCCGCAGCGCTCAAGGCTCTGTCGTGCTCTGCGGGGATCAGCGCTGGGAAATCCCCTCCTACAAGCTCGGAGATCTCGTCGACACCACAGGAGCCGGCGATCTCTATGCGGGTGGTTTCCTGCATGGCTACA
The DNA here is from genome assembly GCF_014279555.1 of Synechococcus sp. SYN20. NCBI lineage: Bacteria > Bacillati > Cyanobacteriota > Cyanophyceae > Synechococcales > Synechococcaceae > Synechococcus > Synechococcus sp. SYN20. Next base: position 1,932,496 of record NZ_CP047959.1, read on the forward strand.
CCCATGACTTCCCTTTAGACGTCTGCGGCAAAATGGGGTCCATCTGTGCCGGGCAGGTCGTGACCCAATTAGGACCTCGCTCCAAGGTTTCACTGCCTGATCTGATCGCTAAGCATCTGGATTGATCGACGCCGCGGCCCAAGCGCCATAGGCGTGCGATGGCCGAGCCTGCCAGTGAAGAATCTCGGGGTTGTTGTTGCTGTGGAGCGCCTCAATAGCCCCGAGCACCGCGTTCAAACCGGGTGCCGTGGTCTTGATCAAAAGCTACACTTCATCGGCACGTTCAACCCGTCCTTCCCAGCGATAGCGAGACTGAATGGCCTGAAAGCTCACACAAGCGGCGAGCTCACGGCTGATCAGCTGCTCAGCGAGTGCAGAGGCTCTCTGTTGATCAGCCTCGGTGGTTAAGACCAACCACAAAGGATCAGGGTGTTGTGCCATTCAGATGCGCCAGAAGCTGGCTCACGCTATGCACGACGGGAACTTCAGCAATGGGTGAAGGTCGGCGCAGGAGCCATAACGCAAACCCCATTTCCATCGAAAGGCTCGCCCAGAGCGCCTCAGTCGCTCCTCCCGACTGCCTACAGACCACGTCTGTGATCGCCCAGCGCCTGCAAACAGCAGCTTCCAGTGCACCTTGCTGGGGACCCTGAAGTGGTCGCACCACCGCTAGGTGTTCTGGTGGAACGCCTGCTGCCGCTGCCTTCATGAGAGACATTGGCGAAGGAAGAACTCGGGCAAACACTGTGGCCCCTGCGTCACGAGCGACCTGCGCAGCTTCAACCAACTGGCGGGCACCAAGGGCCAGGAGAAGTCGTCGTCCCGATAGGCCGTGATCAGCAAGGTCGGCCATGGAGCCGAGCACAACCGCCTTGCCCGAGGCCTCCATCCGCCGTTCGAAGCGCACCAACCCCTGGCCAGAGACCTTGCAAGCCTGGTTCAACTGGTCACTGATCCTCAGCGCAAACGGGTGCGTGGCATCCACAACCCAATCCACAGGAATCGTCTGCAGCCATTGAGAAATTCCCTGTGAACCACCCAGAGCACCCACGTGGATCTCGTCCACATCCATTCCTCGATAGGGATGGGCGGCCGTGGCGCCCACGACGCTGACATGGACATGCCAGCCCTGCGAGATCAAAGCCTCAGCTAAGCGCGGGCCATCACCCGTCCCTGCCAGCAACCAGACAGTCCCCTGGCGATTCTCCTGTCGGTGCATCAGGATGGCGCTCACTGTCACAGCTGAGAATGAACCACTGCGTGCTCGAGGTGGATGTCCTTCAAGCTCCCACCCTGCGATACACCCAAGACAATCAAACGCCCATTGCTGAGATGGACGTGTCCTTCGATGCCCTCAGGCCCGATGACCCCAAAGGGCAGTTGAAAGTGGTGGGATGGGGCAACCTCGCTCAAGACCTTCAAAACCGAGTGCAGGTCGGGCAGCGTCTCGTCATTGAAGGCCGACTGCGTATGAATACTGTTCCCCGTCAAGACGGCACGAAAGAGAAAAAAGCTGAGTTCACCCTCTCGCGGCTGCATTCAGTGGGCGCGGCTGGATCCACGACAGCATCAAGCCAAGGCCAGCCCCCTGCCGCAGCGCGCACAGCTCCAGCTCGACCCGTACCAGCTCAAATGCCTCAGTCCGCCGAATCAACGGGCAAGCCAGCGCAAGCCGGCCAGGATTCAGCGGCTCAGTGGAACACCTCTCCCCTCGTTCCCGAGACCGACGACATTCCGTTTTAAGACCAAGGGGCTGCAAAGTTTTCACTGACTTTTGTCAGAACATTGCTCTGCAGCACGCAACAGCAGCTGACCGAGCTCTCGCTCGAGAGCCGCTAAATCCAGTCTTAACTCTGGCCAGCGGCCGCGATCAATTTGTTCGAGTAACCAAGCACGATCGGCCTCCAGCTGAGCAATCAGCTCTCGGGTACCTACAGGCTGCACGGAGGGGATGTTCATGTTTATTGGACTTCTCCACCCATCCTGCAGCCCTCTTGGTCACAATGGCTTCAATGCACGGGCCCCCATGAACGAGCTCATTTCGCCCGGAAGTCTGATCACCATCGCTGGCGGTGTCCTCACCGTGGTTGGTGCTCTGGCCTACGGAGCTGGCAATGCCAATCTCAGCTTGCCCACCATTTTTTATGGAATTCCGATTCTTCTCGGGGGTCTTGCGCTCAAATCCTCAGAACTTCCCCCAGCACGCCGGGTGACACCCAAAGCAAAATTTCGCGAGGAACGCGAGGCTGCATCTCCTGAACTGGTCAAGCTGCTAAATGACGTCACGCGCTGGCGCTATGGGCAGAAAGCTCACCTCGAGAGCTCTCTCGAAGCGTTGAAACTCTGGGATGAGGACAAGCCTTCTCAGCTGCTGGAAATTGAAGAGATCAGTAACGAAGGTGGATATGGCCTCAGAATGCGTTTTGCCTGTGAAGCCGTCGGTCTCGAGCGTTGGCAAGAACGCCGCGAGCGCTTAGGTCGTTTTTTCGCCAAGGGTTTAGAGGCGCAAATCCTGCCGTTGGAGAACGATCAACTTGATTTGAAGCTGCTTCCAAAGAGTGACGCCACGACAAGCGAGCATGGAGAGCCCTGAGCAGCTTCAAATGGATGATTCCCTAAGGGTCTCCGTCCTGAGTGAGGCCCTCCCTTACATCCAACGTTTTGCTGGGAAACGGCTCGTAGTCAAGTACGGCGGTGCGGCCATGGTCCACGCAGAGTTGCGTGATGCCGTCTTTCGCGACATCGCCCTGCTGGCCAGTGTGGGAGTGCAACCTGTGGTTGTTCATGGCGGAGGCCCAGAGATCAACACCTGGCTGAAGCGGCTCAATATTCCCTCTGAATTTCGTGACGGCTTGCGCGTCACCGATGCCGACACGATGGACGTGGTGGAAATGGTTCTTGTCGGCCGCGTGAACAAACAGATCGTCAATGGACTCAACCGACTGGGAGCAAGTGCTGTAGGTCTCAGCGGTAGTGACGGCCGACTGGTCGAGGCACGTCCCTGGGGTGATGGCAACCACGGCTTGGTCGGCGATGTGGCACGGGTGAATCCAGATGTGTTGGAACCACTCCTGGCACGGGGATACGTTCCCGTGATTTCAAGCGTGGCTGCCAACCCGGAAGGGGAATCTCACAACATCAATGCCGACACAGTTGCTGGTGAGCTTGCTGCCGCACTCGAAGCGGAAAAATTGGTTTTGCTAACGGACACCCCAGGAATCCTTCGCGATCGTGACAACCCCGACTCCCTGATCCGACAACTCCGGCTGTCTGAGGCACGTCAATTGATCCACGACGGTGTTGTTGCCGGTGGGATGACGCCAAAAACCGAATGTTGTATTCGTGCCCTGGCTCAAGGGGTTGCTGCAGCGCACATCGTGGATGGTCGTGTCCCCCACGCCTTGCTCCTTGAAGTGTTTACAGATGCAGGCATCGGAACGATGGTTCTGGGCCGCGGTTAATCGATGACCAATGCACTGGCAGCCGCGGAAGCCGCTCTCGAGCGTGGCGATTACGGCCAGTGCATCGCACTGTTGGAGCAGCTAGCAGAAGCCAACCCGATCACGAACAGTCAAGGGGCTGAGATCCGCATGCTGTTGGTCACAGCTTGGATGGGGAAGGGAGATGAAAGCAAGGCGCTGAGCATCTGCCGACTGCTCACGCGTTGCAAGGATCTAGAGGTGCGCAACAGGTCGCGGCAGTTGCTGGATGTTCTTGAGGCGCCAAGCCTGGCAAGACCTGAGAGCTGGTCGATGCAACTCCCGACTTTGGAGATGGATCCAAGTGTGGGCAAACGTCCAAAGCTGTTGAGTCGCCGCAAGCTGCCGCCGCCGCCGCCATCACCTCCCACCGGTCCAACCAGGGCCCCAGCAGCAGGCTTCGCGGTGCTGGTCATCACCGTGCTGGTGGGGTTAACACTCTTGTTGAGTGGCTGCGTACGCATCACCGCAGACCTCAGTCTCCCTGGACCAGACAGGGTGGAGATGGCTTGGACAATCGACAGCCGCAGTGGCTTACAACTTCCTTGGCAGGACGCATTCAGCCAGGAGTTGAGGGCGAGGCATCTGCCTTGGAACATTCGAAACGCAGGCAACGGTCACCTTGAGGTGAAAGCACCAACTCAAAACAGTGAAGAGGCCTCTGCACTCCTCAGCCAAACGGTTGCGGCAGCAGGGCGAACCGCCGGCCTTCTCTTGCCGGCACCCACCCTCAAACTGGATGAGCGCAATTGGCTTGTCGGTCTTAAGCAGGAGCTGCTCTTGGAGCTGGATCTCAGCGCTCTTGACAGCCTGAATGAGCTGCAAATCGCGGTACGCCTTAGGGACCAAGCGAGCTTGCGCAGCTTGCAAAGCAGCCCTGCCATGGCGAGCAAAAATGCCAAGGGTGAGCTCATCTGGCCGCTCACAATTGGCGTTCAGAATCGTTTGCAGTGGAGTCAATGGCGCTGGAGCCGCCTTGGACTCGGCAGTCTCGCGATCTTGGCGCTGCTTGTGTTGACCGCCGGCCTGCAACGGCTTCGGCTGCTCATGGGTTTCGGCTACCCGGAATTACCGTCCTGAGTTCAGAGCTGCAGCGGGTCTGGATCAACAGCCAGGGCTACACCACTGGGTAAGCCATCCCACAGAGAGCTCCCGGGTGGCAAAGGCAAAGGCGAAGCTTGTGGACCATGCATCAATAGCTGCCAGCGACTGCGACCAGCAACCCGTGCCACCGGAGCTGGAGCAGGGCCAATGAGCTGCCAACCGGCGTTAATACAACCGGGGCGCAGTTGTTCCGCCAACACCGCTGCTGCTGTTGCCGTTGTGGATGCGGACGTCCCAGACAACCGCAACACGCACGCCCTGGCATAGGGCACCAATCCGGCTTCGCGGCGCTCTTGAGCTTCCTCCTCCAGAAAACGCTCATAACGGCCATCCACTAAATGCAAGATCACCGGATGATCAGGGCTATAGGTCTGAACGAGCACTTGCCCAGGACGCTCTCCACGGCCAGCCCTGCCTGCCAATTGCAACAACAACTGAAGCGCCTGCTCCCCAGCCCGGAGATCGGGACGATGCAACAGGCCATCAGCGGCCAACACGGCGGCAAGCGTGACGCGCGGTAAGTCCATCCCTTTCGCCAGCATTTGGGTTCCAACCAAGACATCGGCTTCACCAGCTGCAAATTGATCCAACAAACGCCGATGTCCGTCGCGTCCACCCGTGGTGTCGCGATCAAAGCGCAACAACCGCAGTCCCTCCAACTCAGACTCCAGCTGTTCCAAAACCCTTTGCGTGCCAGCGCCGAAGGGCTTAAAAGCCGACGAGCCACAGTGCCCGCAGTTGGCTGCGACCGGGGCTCGATGATCACACCAGTGGCAACGCAGCCACTGGTGACCGGTGCTTTTCCCATGAACGGTTAGCGCCACATCGCAGTGAGGACACTGGACGACCTCACCACAGCTGCGGCAGCTCAAAAACGTGCTGTAACCACGGCGTGGCACCAAGACAACCGCCTGTTCCCCCTGTTCGGGAAGTTTCGACAACCGATCCATCAGCGCCCTGCTGATCAAGCGCCGATGGCCATCGGCGAGCTCATGGCGCATGTCAATGATCTGAACCGGGGGCAAGGGTTGAGCCGAGATGCGCTGTTGAAGCCGAGCCAAGGCCAACGGTCCTTCTGGGGCTAGCTGAATCCAGGTTTCAAGGGAGGGTGTTGCACTTCCAAGCAACACACGACCTCCCTCCCGTTGCACTCTCGCCATCGCGAGGTCACGGGCGTGATAGCAGGGCATCGGGGACTCCTGCTTATAGGAGCTGTCGTGCTCCTCGTCCAACACGATCAAACCCAAGGGGCTAAGCGGCAGAAAGATGGAGGAGCGGGTGCCAACGATGACGAGTGGCTCCTCTGCATCCAGGCTGTTGCGCCAGGTGCGGACCCGTTCTCGTTCCGTGCAACCACTGTGATATTCGAGCACTCGAGAACCAAATCGACGCCGACAGCGATCCACCAGTTGGGGAATGAGACCAATTTCAGGCGTCAGCAACAACACATGCCGTCCTGCAGCCAACTCATCAGCGGCGAGCTGGAGGTACACCTCGGTCTTGCCTGAACCGGTAATCCCCCAAAGCAGCACACCCCCACCATCGGGCTGATCTTTAAAAGTGTCGATCGCAACCTGCTGCTCGTCGGTAAGGGTTCTCGGCACTTCCATCTCCGGAACAACTCCCAGCGACAGCGGACTTGGTTGGGCATCCGTAGCGAGACGCAACTCACGAACCAGCCGCTCTCGGCGCACCAGAGCTTGGACAAGTCCTGCTTGAAAACCTGCAGCAACGAGATCTCGCTGCCACGCGCCTCCTCCTAACTCCTGCAACTTGGCGACCAAGCAGGCCTGTCGCTTAGGCAAGTCAGCCTCCAAACTGGCGCTGCTGTCAGACAAAGACACCCACCACAGCCTGCGTTCCTTCACGGTTGAAACCACGCGCTGCCCCAACCAACCAGGAGGGAGAGCTGCTTTCAACATTCGAAACGGGCTGGTGTGGCAACGCTGCGCCATCTCCTCAAGCCACAACCTCCAGGCCTTTCCGACAGCAACGGGTTGAAGGAGAGCTTCCACCGGCTGAAGCGGGCGATTCTCATCCTCAGGTTGTGTGCGGCAAGCCGTGACCAACCCTTGAATGCGACGACCGCGAAGAGACACCTGAACAAGGTCCCCTAAACGGACATTCAGCTGCTTGCGATCGCAGTAGGTGAAGGTGCGACCATCCCGACCAGCCTCAAGCCAAACATCGACCACCACTAGAACTGGCGGAGGGCGGACGGGGTTTTTTGAAAAATCGGTTAAAGGGGTTGCGTTCATGACACCTTTTTTTTAAAATAAAAGGGTTGGACAGCTGAAAGGCTGTTGTTGGAACAAGCAGAGTTCCTTCCAAAGGGAAGATCCGAAGTTCGAGCCATGGGATTCCATGAAGCCGACCGGTCTGAGAATGCCCTTGACAGTTCTGCATCGGACCACTCCAGCTCTCTCAATTTTGCTTAACGCTCCGCGTTTTTCGTTGCGCACCGTTTCTATGACGGGAAGGTGACGCCACAAAAGCATCCGCCCTCATCCGGCCGGGTGCATTGACCGTTGATGACATTCGCTTCCTGTCCCGCTCTCTCCTTCGTTACTGACCGCCATGAGTCCTGCCGCGACCAAATTGGCACAGGCCAAAGCAACACCAGCGCCTTCGATCATGATGCTGGCCGATGAAAACGGTCAACCAAAGCAGGTAAAGGCCAAAGCAAAGCCTGCCTCGAAAGCCAAAGCAGCAACAAAGGCCACCACCAAAACAAAAGCGAGTAAAACCGCCCCCAAAGCCAAAACCAAAACCAAAACCAGCAAAGCCAGCAGCAAAGTAAAAGCCACCCCGACTGCAGCCAACCTGGACACATCAGCGGATCAACTGCTTGCTGCTACGGAGACAACAGCAAGCGCAGCAAAAGCGATTGAAGCGGCCGCAACTAAGGCCAAAGCAGAAGCGAAAGCCAAGGTTTTGGCGAGCATCAAAGTAGGGCCTAAAGGCGTTTACACCGAAGACTCCATTCGGGTTTACCTTCAAGAGATCGGACGCATTCGCCTACTGCGGCCGGACGAAGAGATTGAATTGGCTCGCAAAATTGCGGACCTCCTGCATCTCGAGGAACTCGCTGCGCAGTTTGAAAGCGACAACGGAAAACTTCCTGATACCAAGGAATGGGCAGCACTGGTTGAGATGCCAGTGATCCGCTTCCGTAGAAGATTGATGCTCGGCCGACGCGCCAAAGAAAAAATGGTGCAATCGAACTTGCGCCTGGTGGTGTCGATTGCCAAGAAATATATGAACCGAGGCCTGAGCTTTCAGGACCTCATTCAGGAAGGCAGCCTCGGCCTGATTCGTGCCGCAGAAAAATTCGATCACGAAAAAGGATACAAATTCTCGACCTATGCCACTTGGTGGATCCGTCAGGCCATCACCCGCGCCATCGCCGATCAGTCGCGAACCATCCGACTACCCGTTCACCTCTACGAGACCATTTCCAGGATCAAGAAAACCACCAAGGTCCTCAGCCAGGAGTTTGGACGCAAGCCAACAGAGGAAGAAATCGCTGAATCGATGGAAATGACCATCGAGAAATTGAGATTCATCGCCAAGAGTGCTCAGCTTCCAATTTCCCTCGAAACACCTATTGGCAAAGAAGAAGATTCACGACTAGGCGACTTCATCGAAGCCGATATCGAAAATCCAGAGCAAGATGTTGCCAAGAATCTTCTTCGCGAAGACCTTGAGGGAGTTCTTGCCACTCTGAGCCCTCGCGAGCGGGATGTCCTGCGCCTTCGCTACGGCCTTGACGATGGACGCATGAAGACATTGGAAGAGATTGGACAAATCTTTGATGTCACCCGTGAGCGGATTCGTCAAATCGAAGCCAAAGCTCTGCGAAAATTACGCCATCCCAACAGGAATGGCGTGCTCAAGGAGTACATCAAATAACAAGACAAGTTTGAGGTTGTATCTCTCCTGCCCCCTACCAAAGACAGGGGGTTTTTTAATGCTCCATGGTACGTAGGTCTATATCCACCAAAGCGGTATTAGTCATCGATACGCTTGAGAAAACCTTACCCGAAAGACGTGCATAAAATCAAACGCAACAGACAGAGCTCTTTCTCGTCAACCATGACACCAATCAGCTCCTCACACTCATACAAAACCTTCACTCAAAGCAAATGAATATCAACAACAGAAACACATCCCAAGAATTCCTAGAAGCCCTGGAATCTCTTAAGCAAGCAAGACTTGTTACCCACTCATTTATGACGCATGACCACCAATTCAAAGGCCTGACCGAAGCCGAACAGAATGACCTTCAAAACAGCATCACGCCTTTTTTTAATGCCATTTTCGAAATCGAAGACCGGATCCTGTCTTGGTATCGCGAGATACATCCAGAACTCTTAAATGATGACGACTTGATTGAATCAATCGAAGAAGAGCTTGGTTATGAAACGCTACTTTCCGAAAAAGGAAAAATTGACTTGGAAAAACTTTTCAAAGAGGACACTGAAAAAAACGATCAAAATTGAATACAATTTTCCTTAAAAGCATCATCCCGCGCTGCGGCCTATGAAGCATCCTCAATGCATTCAGTAAATTCTTGAAAAGCTCGCTTTAGTCGTTCAACAGGTGTCTCTGAAGGCGGACACTCCTGGGATGTATTGCGCGCATAGACCTGAAGCAGCCGGGGATCAGGGTCAAGAATGGATGCCACTGCAGCTTTGTAAACCACAATATTTTTTTGCGACGTCAAGCCCTCTAAATAAGGCTGCAATTGCCAAGGCTGATCCGAGCTGGCTTGGATCACACTGAGCGGACGGATCAATTGGTACGCCCGTTCGCCATCTGGATCGGTTGTATTCCTAAGCCGCGCCATCAAGACACCGCCACTGCTCAACAGGATCAATTTGATCGTGCCCTCATTCAAGAGTGGCAAAAATGGGAGAACCTCCTTAGCAGACATTGCCTGATCCAGAGCAGGCAGACCGTCTTTACGAACTCCGTTAACCACAGGCCCTGGCATGGCATTCACACAACTATGTTGAATTGTAAATCTGAGCGATTGTGCAAGGCGACAAACAGTCAGGCCTTTAGGTCTCAAGCGCAACGACCCATGCCAATTTTCATAGACATGCACGTGACGGCGGGGGGCACGTTTGCGTAATCTGGCGGATTGAAGTCTCTCAAACATGGCCCTAGAGCATCTGCGCATCGCCTCCCGCCGCAGCCAGCTGGCCATGGTTCAGACCAATTGGGTCAAAGCAGAATTAGAAAAAGCCCACCCCGGCCTTGCCATATCAGTTGAGGCAATGGCAACCCAAGGCGACAAAATTCTCGACGTTGCCCTCGCGAAAATCGGAGATAAAGGCTTATTCACCAAAGAGCTGGAAGCTCAAATGCTGGTGGGCCGTGCCGAGATCGCCGTTCACTCCCTAAAAGACCTGCCCACGAATCTTCCCGAGGGGCTGATGCTGGGTTGCATCACCGAACGGGAAGACCCCGCCGATGCCTTGGTGGTGAACAGCAAAAACGCTGAGTACAAACTCGAGACACTGCCAGAGGGCTCCATCGTTGGAACGAGCTCTCTACGTCGCCTTGCCCAACTGCGCTACCACTATCCCCATCTTCAGTTCAAAGACGTTCGTGGAAACGTCATTACGAGACTTGAGAAGCTCGACTCAGGCAATTACGACTGTTTAATTTTGGCAGCAGCTGGCCTCAGTCGACTCGGCTTCGGCGATCGAATTCACCAAAGCATCCCCGGAAACATCTCTCTTCATGCAGTGGGACAAGGAGCTCTAGGGATTGAATGCGTTTGCGATCGTCCCGAAGTGATGGAGCTGATTCAAGTGCTAAACCATGAACCAACTTCAGCCCGCTGCTTAGCAGAACGAGCATTCCTGAGAGTTCTGGAGGGCGGTTGCCAAGTGCCAATCGGCGTCAACAGCCATATTCAGGGGGACACAATCCAGCTCACTGGAATGGTGGCCAGCCTTGATGGCAAACGACTCATCCGTGACGAGCAAGCTGGCCCCCTAGCCGACCCTGAAGCGGTGGGACGAGACCTCGCCCACAAACTCAAGGATCAAGGAGCCGGCGAGATCCTTCAGGAGATCTTTGAACAGGAACGAGGCCAGTGATCGCTGGGGGTCAACGCTTAATTTCCACTGCCATCCCCACTTCCACGTGGTCATACAGCTTCTGAACATGCGCATTCAACATGCGTACGCAGCCGTTGGATACCGCCGCTCTGGTTTTCACCCAATGAGGCCAGGGAGTGCCATGAATTCCGAATTGATTGGGTCCACTTCGCAGGAAACCAATCCAGCGATGCCCCAACGGGCTTTGAAGACCACGTTTGGGATGCAGCTTCCCTGACTTAGTGCTCTGGTACTGAGGGTTCATCATCATGTTCTCGACCTTGAACAGCCCAGAGGGCGTAGGGGTCTTGGGATCACCAATGGCTACCGGCCATGGGCCAAGGGTCTGGCCCTGGCGCACAACGCTGATTTGCCTGCGGCCCAGATCCAACACAACACGCCCTTGCTCTGGCGGACGAACAGCCATCGACACTTGGATGGGCTGGGCCTGAGACAGCGCTGGAGCCGCCACGAGAAGAGAGGAAGCGAGCAATCCCAGTGAAGACAAAGGAACGCAAGAGGCGCATTTGAGACCCATGGATGGATAACCAAGACTCACTGGTCTCAACGTATGCACTGTGCGAAAAAAAAACCGCACACTGCGAGGAGTGAAACCTTAAGGATTTCAGAAATGTGCTACGCAAGCCCTAACCCATCAAATCTGGAATGAAGAACCAACCGTCCTGGCCCGAAGCAGACGCAAAGCTGTTCTTGCAAGCCATGCACGAAGTGGGCTCCATGGGAGGCATTGCAGACGTTGAGCCCATCACCATCGAAATGATGGAATCCATTCAGAACTTTGTTCTGAAGTCGTCCATCGACCTGAACCATCTAAAGGGCATCGCACCAGCAGATTTACCAGGAAAGATATCCGATCAAAAGAAACGCGAACAACTCCTTCAAATCCTCATTCTTCTTCCTTATGTTGACATGAAGGTCGACCCCAGGATGGTAGAAATTGTAGATAAATTTGCAGAACATCTAGAGATTCATCCCAATACAATCAAAGACTTACATCGAGTTCGAGACAACCACTTAAAGCGACTTTTACTCGATTATGGACGCAGGAGCTTAGGCGAATTCCTAGGCCTTGATTCAGCACCTAAAGTGATCAAAGGTGTCATCACAATGTTCCATCAAGCCATCGGAGATAAGGGTGTTTCCGAGCGCTACCAGCAATTAGAGTCCTACCCAGAAGGCAGCCTGGGCCACACTGTGTTCCATTGGTACCGGGATAGAAATTGGGCACTACCAGGAGAGAAAAAAAGCACATCTGAATTGCTCTTAAATCACGATTGCTGCCACATTCTTGGAGGATTTAATACAGATGTCCAAGGCGAAATGAATGTAGCAGCTTTTCAGGCTGGGCTTTTTGATGATGGCTTTGGATTTGAATCACTTCTAGAGGTTATTCTCGACTTTCACTTGGGAAAAGCTTTCAGCACTGTTGGAGATATCATTCCACCCTCAACAGGAGCCTTTCACCCTAACGATGCAATGGCAGGATATGAAAAGGGTTTAGCTTGTAATGTAAATCTCATTAGGGATTTAAACTTCTGGTCAGAAGCAGACCAATCCGTTTTCACTCTCAGAGAGAAGTTTAATATTCCAGCCTCCTCTGGCCCTCTTTTGATCAAGCCCTAAATCAGAGATTAAGCAATAAAAAGCGGGGTATCACCCCGCTTTTACCTACTTGTTCAACGAGAACACGAGGAGATCAGTCAACCAACTTAGGGTCGATGTCAGTCATGTAGCGAGCTTCGCAGCTCTTGATAATCTCCACAGCCTTTTCGGTACCAAAAAATCCATTCACCGTGCAGGTTCCTGGCTTCTTCAAATCCTTGTAGTGCTCCCAGTAATAAGTGGTTTCTTTCTTCCATTGCTCACCAAGATCTTCAAAGCTCTTGATGTGATCAACACGCTTGTCATCGGCCAATACGGCGATCACCTTGTCATCAACCTCACCACCATCATCAAAGGTCATGATGCCGATGATCCTTGCTTCCACGATCGAACCTGGAATTAAGGGTTCGGTCACATTCACGATCTCAATATCAAGAGGATCTCCGTCCTCGTCCCAGGTGCGGGGAATACAGCCATAGGCAAAGGGATAAGCCAGAGAGGAGTAACCGACCCGATCCAACTTGAGATGGCCTGTTTCCGTAATGAGCTCGTACTTGTTGATCGTGTTGGAGTTGAGCTCCACGATGGTGTTGAGGCGTAGCTCAGCCTCATCAGCAAAGGCCGGCAGCACATGAAGCAGGTTGGGCATGCTGCGGCTTGGAGCCTGGTCGAGATTGGCCATGGAAGAGGACGATCAGCGCCGGAATCCTACGGGGAGCCAGATCCCAGCAATAAAGCACGCTGGCGCGTCATAAACGTAACTTTTACGTGCCGCCAACTGGGCTCGTCGCTAAAACCCGGTCGAGTTTGTCTTCCAAGTAGCGCAAGAATGGTTCAGGCGTCAGGGCTCGACCACTCACGCTCTGCACCAATTGTTCGGCATTCATGGCCCGTCCGACGGGATGCACATGCTGACGGAGCCAGTCCAACAAGGGTGAGACATCACCCCGACGAACATGGTCCTCAGGGCAACCAATCGCAGCGGCCATTGCCTCGCTCAGCTGAGCACTGATCAGATGTCCAAGCAGATACGAAGGGAAGTATCCAAACAGTCCTTCGCTCCAGTGAACATCCTGAAGGCAGCCCTCTGCGTCATTGGCTGGTGTCACGCCAAGAAGCTCGCCGTAACGCCGATTCCATTCAGCAGGAAGCTCCTCCACCGGAAGGCCTTGCTCAAGCAATGCAATTTCTAGATCCGTTCGAATCATGATGTGCAATCCATAGCTGAGCTCATCGGCCTCCACCCGGTTCAAACCAGGAGCTAAAGGATTCATCGCCCTCCAGAGAGCGTCTGCTGATGGGAGAGGAGCCCCGGCAGCCTCAAACTCCTTCCACCACTGCTGCGCAAACGGTTGACTTCTTGCAACCCGATTTTCCCAAAATAGAGATTGACTTTCGTGCACGGCCATGGATGTCGCCTGCCCCAAAGGCCAGGCGAACCATTGATGTTTCTGATCTGGAAGACCCTGCTCATACAGTGAGTGGCCCCATTCATGGGCCGTAGCCAGGAAACAGGACAGCGGTTGCCCTGGAACAACTCTGGTCGTGATTCTGTAGTCGCTCGGACCAAGCGTGATCGAGAAGGGATGGGGGGATCGCGCAACACAGGTGATCGACGCATCTCGTCCCCAGGAGCTCAACAACGTGTCGCAGAGCTGTTGCTGTGCGGGTTCAGGGAGATCCCAACTGAGCTCTCTCTGACGTGGCTGCCCTCCAGCGCGTTGCAACAACTCTGGCAAGCGCTGGCGAAGCGGTGCAAACAACTCCTGCAAACGCTTCAAGGAGAGATCCGGCTCAAAGGGTTGAGCCAATGTTTCCCAACAACTGCGCGGCTCAGCAAGCTGTCGAGCCTGTTCTTGACGCAATCCAATGATGGAGCGCAAGGAGGGAGCAAATAAGCCGAAATCCGATTTGGCACGAGCTTGTTGCCAGTTGTTGTAGCCGTCGGCTTTGGCCGTTGCCAACGCTGCTACCAAAGCTGGATCTAACGCCTGTTGCCGGCCCAGATCCTGCTCGAGCAAGTCAAGATTCCTGCCGCAAGCCAACTTTTCAGTCGTTGAAAGCCCCGACTGGCTCCACTCAACACGAGCTTCCTGAATTAAATCGGCGTACTCCCGAGAGCTTTGCCGGGAATGCAATTGAATCGCGAGGAGTGCCAATTGCTCTCCACGCCAGGAGGCCCCGGCGGAGGGCATGCGCGTGTTTTGATCCCAGTACAGCGTGCTCGCAATGGAGCCCGTGATTTTGGTCTGATGCAGGTAATCGCCTAACCGATCCCAGGCCGTTGTCCTGGATCCCATCTGGGCTCCAACGCTGATTAAACCCTATCCAATTCGGTGCTTGAAGGTGAAGACACCCACACATTTCAGCGAAGCAATTTCACCACACCCGGGGTGGTGATTGGATTCAAGGCAGGGGCTGAATCTCCTCTTTCCTTCTATACGAAGTGGGCACAAGCACCAGAAACAACATCCACCAAGCCAAAATTGCCATGGTGATGGGAAGCGTGATCCAAAGTCGATGTAGGAATAACCAGCTGCCAAGTGTGATGACAACGCCTGTGAGCACAATGCTCCAGGGCTGACACCACCACGGTTTCAGAGACCAAAAAGCAACCGGCTGTTGATTCACGTTCAGACCTACTTTTTCCTGCAATAACCAGCCCCAACATTCATCCAACCGGAGTCGCAAGCCTCACCATTTGTAGGCCTCATTTGATAATTAATAGGCGAAACGCAGGTGGTCCCAAGAGTATTGACATAACCCAATGGGCACTGATCATGCCCCTGTGCTTTGGGGATCTTTTTTTGAGCCAAAGCGTCGGTTGGTGCCATCAACGACAACAACACACCAAGAGCAAATAAACGGACCATTCGAGTTGAATTCGCTATCGGCAGCTTAGTGATGACGTTGTTGGTCGTCAGAAAGCAACAACTCATTGTTTGCGGCAATACCCTCCACCCACATCCAGCCATCCGGATGGGCAGGCTCGACCATCGATGGCTTGAACGGTATGCGTCATCATCCCGAGTGTGCTGCATTTTCCATTGAGCATGTCCACATAGCCCAAAGGGCAACGGCTCTCGATCTTTTCAACAATCCGCTGCGCGGAAGCGGATGGTGCCTGACAGGCCCACAACACAATCGATGTTGTGGCAAGGACAGCACTCACACTCCAGGTCCGCAAAGAGGACGAACGACCAGGCAAGGGCGTCATCGCCATCGGCACTCAAAACGCCCTAGAACATTAGTGGTGGTTTTACCTCTGATTAGGGTCTGAACCAAACTCCAGACATCTCAAGATCCAGATTCATCTATGTCAAAGCAAGCTGTTTTGCTCGATGACGCGGCACGTCAAAGCCTCTGCTCTTCTTGTCCTTCCTGGACGATTGCAGCTGATGGACTGGAAAGGGAGTGGCGCTTCCACTCCTTCATCGAAGCCTTTGGCTTCATGACTCAGGTCGCACTCCTAGCCGAATGCGCCAATCACCACCCTGAGTGGAGCAATGTTTACAACCGTGTCACCATTCGTCTTACAACCCATGATCTTGGCGGACTCTCCAGCCGTGATGCCGAATTAGCCCAAGCGATCGACGCTCTCTCTCCAACCTTTTAAATCCGGCCATGTCAGCGACTGCTTCCAACCAAAGGATTCAGACCAATGGAACTCCTGTCACCATTCTCACCGGATTTCTAGGCGCAGGAAAGACCACTCTTCTCAATCACATTCTCAGCAATCAAGACGGTCTCAAAACAGCTGTTCTGGTCAACGAGTTTGGAGAGATTGGCATCGACAACGATCTTGTGGTTAGCACCAGCGCAGACATGGTGGAACTCAGCAATGGCTGCATCTGCTGCACGATTAACGGCGAATTGCTGGAAGCTGTCGATCGCATCTTGAAGCGCCCCGAACCTTTGGACTATTTGGTTGTGGAGACGACAGGTCTTGCCGATCCACTTCCCGTAGCCATGACATTTCTAGGCAGTGAATTGCGAGATCAGACCAGGTTGGATTCAATCATCACCCTGGTTGATGCTGAAAATTGCAATGCTCGCGTTTTTGAGAGTGAAGTGGGTCGCTCCCAAATTATTTACGGAGACATTCTTCTTCTCAACAAAACAGATTTGGTATCCACAGAGCGTGTCAAAGAATTAGAAGAAAGCCTGCGCAGTATCAAAAAAGACGCTCGCATCCTTCATTCCGTAAAGGGAGATGTTCCCCTGCCTCTCTTGATGAGTGTTGGATTATTCGAGAGTGATCGCGTGGCGACCAAAGCCGATCACGACCATCACGGTCATGATCATGGGCATGCGCACCATCACCATGACCACGCGCACCACGAGCATGCGCACCACGACCATGCTGACCATCTCGACATCGAGGGATACACCTCCCTTTCATTCAGTAGCGATGGACCCTTCTCGCTCCGCAAATTTCAAAACTTCCTCGACAATCAATTGCCCGAGAGCGTTTTTCGTGCCAAGGGCATCCTTTGGTTTAACGAAAGTGAAAAGCGCCATGTTTTTCACTTAGCTGGCAAACGCTTCTCTATCGATGACAGCGACTGGGAAGGCGAACGCAAAAATCAACTGGTGTTGATCGGTCAGGAGATGGATCACAGCACCCTCAGGGGGCAACTCCAAGCCTGTGTCGCCAAAGATGCTGGCCAAGGCTTTTCTTAAGCCAACCAACCCATTCCAACGGTTGAAATCCGATTGAGATGTCGATACCGAAGCATTCTGATTAGAGTTTCCCCAGCTTTGGGTTGGCGATGTTTGAGCTCACCCTTCTGGGGACTTGTTGCATTCTGATTGGCATCCTTCTTTGGTTTAACGCCAACTCTGACGATGACGACAATAGCGGTGGCGGCTTGATGGAACCCGCACTTGCCCCGATCCCTGTACGGCAAGCCCGACGCTAATAGCGTGATCTCGGTCCAGTGACTGAGCAGAAGGACCAAGCCAAACAATCCACTCTTGAGTATCGTTCTCAACAGGCTCTTGGTACAAATGCAGGTCAGAGGCAATCCAATTCGTGGACGTGGACCTGGCTGCCACCTCTTTGTGAATGTTCGAGCCCTAGGCCTTCGCTACTACTCATGACAGGAAAGAGCTTGCAAGCCCAGTGGCAGCAAGGGAGAACCCTATTAGCAGTCGTGGCATGCCTCCTCGCAGCGCTCGCGCTCTTTCCCTTAGGCGGATTAATCGGTGAGGGCGTCAGAGGCCTTCTTCTTGGTTCGGCCAGCCTGGGCGCCGATGGGCTGATCCAAATCCAAGGAACAACCCTCCTGCTGCTTGGCACCGCGAGCCTCGGAGCGATTCTTGGCTCCGCAAATGGCTGGCTCCTCGCCAATTGCCGCTTTCCAGGCCGACGCCTTCTTCGGATTGCCCAGCTGCTCCCACTCGCCAGCCCCTCGTACCTTCTCGCTGCAACGCTCGTGGATCTGGGCAGCATCCATGGGTTCCGAATTCATGGACTGGGTTGGGGTGTGCTGGTCATGGCCTTGAGCACCTATCCCTACGTTTTCCTGCTCAGCACTGAAAGCTTCAGCATCTGCGGTCGCCGTCAACTTGAAGCCTGCCGTTGCCTCGGAGTGGGTCCATGGGAAAGCTTTCGACGCATCGCCCTGCCGATGGCTCTCCCTGCCATCGGAGCGGGAATCGCGCTGATGGGAATGGAGGTGGTCAACGAACTTGGGGCCGTTCAACTCCTAGGCATTCCAAGTCTCTCCGCTGGAATTCTTCAAGCCTGGCAACTCGAAGGCAATCCAGCAGGAGCAGTCGGACTTGCCCTAGTCACGCTGATCATCGTGACGGGTCTTTTGATTGGCGAACGCAAACTGCGTCGTCGTAGCCGTCGATGGTCAGAAGGCCTAACAGGTGGAGAATCCCCGAACTGGACTCTTACTGGAACAAGAGCCTTGGCCGCCCAGGCCTTGGGGTTCATTCCACCATTTCTGAGCCTTGGCACACCATTGATCTGGGCCTGCTTGAACCTGGATCAACTTCAAAATGGTTTACAGCCAGAGCTGTTGCTGCTGACCTTGCGCAGTCTTGGTCTCGCCCTTGCGGCATCAGGCTTGGCCGTAGCAGCTGCCTTGCTCCTTGCCATCACAAAGCGCTGGACCACGGCTCCTTGGCTGCACAGCCTTACCTTTCTCGCCGGACTCGGATACGCGATTCCAGGTGCGGTGCTCGCCCTGGCCTTACTCATCATCGGTGGGCCCTGGCAGCTCTCACCAATTCTGCTGTTGCTCTGGGGCTACAGCGATCGTTTCCTTGCTGTTGCCAAAGGGGGGCTTGATGCAGGTTTGGAACGCATGTCACCCAGCCTGGATGAAGCAGCCACTGGTCTGGGCTGCCGCTGGCCGGATGTACTCCGTCGCATTCATATTCCCCTCCTACAGGGCCCGCTCGCCGTCGGTGCACTGCTTGTTTTTGTGGACACCGTGAAGGAACTGCCTCTGACCTTCGCGCTTCGCCCCTTTGATTTCGACACCCTTTCCGTGCGCGTTTTTCAATATGCGAGCGACGAGCGGCTTGCGGCAGCGCTTTGGCCTGCCTTGATGATCCTTGGACTCGGCCTCATTGCTGCAGCAGCCCTGGTGCCAGGCCTCGACCACACAACAGAGACGTAATTCTCCTGCAAAGACGGGCATCGAGGGCTACGGAGCGGAGCCAACAAACCCACCAAATTTCGTTGAACCAAACGGAAATTACCGTCACTCACAATCACGAGAGTGCAGCGCCCCTCGCTAACAATCCAAACCCCAGATCGCCTTACGCACCAACCCAAGTCGGTTATCCGATGCCTAGGAAGCAGCTGCTGAAAGCCTCCCAGCGCATTGGGAGTTCAGTGAACGGCCACACCATCAGAACAGCCGATTAAACGCGAACCTTTGCTGCCATCCAGGCATCACCCTTCACAGCAGCGGCAGCGATCAGATCGGCCAAGGTCACGAGCAATCTGTAACTGAGTGCCACCGCAAGCAACGGCGCCTCCGGCACCATCGTGCCCATACGAAACAACAGAACCACCTCAAACACCCCCAAACCACCTGGAGCAGCAGGAACAACCAGGCCAGCCGTCCAGGCGAGGGCAAAGGCCGCAAGCCAAAGGCCTAGAGGCTGCCCAGCCAGGAGTCCGAACGTCTGCAAGCAGCACCAAAACCCCGCAAATCGACAGAGCACGAACAACAGTTCAGAGACCAGGGGCCACCAGGGGTAAGACGTTCTGCCGCTGCCCAATTCCTCATCCTCAATGGAGGTCGTACTCCCAGGGTCCACGCGATTGAGCTGGCGCAACTTGCTGGTCTCCAGCCGACGCAACAAAGGCTCACGCCAACGCGGCAACAGCAGCGCGGAAGGAAGAACACAGAGCAACGCCAACCCGTTTTGAAACCCACCAAATGGCACCCACAGCAAGGCAGCAACGGCCATCACCATCGGCTCCATCAACACCGACACCAAAGCTTTGCCGCCACCAAGTTGAGGCCTGAGAGCACGAAAACGATCGAGGAAATGCCAAATACCACCAGGCAGATATTTGAGCAAGTTGCTGCGGAGATAAAGCGGCACCAAGGCCAAGCGTCCAGGCTGATGCCCGAGCCAAACCACCAAGACCTTCCAAGCCAGGGCATTGACCACCAAACTGAGCCAACTCAAGCCAAGCCCCAACAACAACAACCACCATCCCTGTCGGCTAATCGTGAGGGCGCGCAATCCTGTGGCATGGCTTGCCAATGCCACTCCTACAAAGGCGAGGGTGAGCAGGGTGATCCAAAGCCGTAAACCACCAGGCAAAGAAAGCCGTTTCAGCACTGCCAGTCCTCCTCGGGCTCAAAAGCATGGGCCTCGAGAGCGAGGCGATCACGAAGCTCCATCACGGTGAGACCAGCCTCAGCAGACACACGCTGGAGCTCATCTTGCTCCCACTTCAGAGTGAAGGTCCCATCCGGTCGGCGCGTCTGTTTGGCGCGAATCGTGCCCCAAGGAGTTGCGCTTGCCCCACAACGACGGGGCAGCACCCAGCGACCCTGTTCTCTCTCCCTTAAGCCGATGGTTGGACTATGGCGCCACCACACCTCCCGCAAGGCAGCAGCCTGATCTGGCGTTGTAAGGGCGATCACCGAAGTACCAGGCCTTTGCTTTTTCATCAACACGGATCCCTGAACCACATCCAACGCGCCAGCCAAACGCAAGTGCTGAGCCAGGCTTGCCAACTCTTCGGCAGTGGCATCGTCAATCCAAGCCTCCTGCACCACAAGCTCCTGCCAACCAGGCTGTGTTCTGCTCGCAGCACGAATGCGGATCAAGCGCAGGAGGTTGGGACGATCCAAACAGCGATGGCCGAGACCAACTCCGACGGCTTCAACCTCCATTCTTGAGGGGCGTTGAAAGTGATCCGCCAACACAGCCACCAAGGCCAACCCGGTGGGTGTGGTGAGCTCAGCAGCAGGAAGATCTTCCCCCGTGAGGAGCGGCAGCTGATGACGCTTCGCCAATTCGAGTACGGCTGGCACCGGAACAGGAAGCACCCCATGGGCCGTTGTCACTCGACCATGGCCGGAGGGAGGGGCTGTGCAATAAATCGACTCAGGGGCAAGGTTCTCGATGCCAGCGCAGACGCCGATCACATCCACCAAGCTGTCGATCGCCCCAATCTCATGGAAGTGAACTTGATCAGGGGCACAACCGTGCACCGTGGCTTCCGCATCCGCCAGGGCCTGGAACACCTGCAACACCTTTGTCTTTAGGGAAGGTGACAGCGAAGCCTCCGAGATCAACGCGCGCAGATCTAACCAGCGACGATGGGGAGGGCTGGCTTCCTCGCTGCTCACCGAGAGCCGAAGCCCACGCAATCCTCCACTCTGAGATTCCTCAACGTTGAGCCCGTAGGCCTTGGCGAGACCAAGAGCATGCAAGGGCTCATGAACAACCGACTCCGGCACTCCTAAATCCAGGACCGCCGACAACAACATGTCCCCGGCAAGACCGGTTGGACAATCAATCACCAGGGCGCTCATGCTGGCTCTGGAGGCATGCCGTCCAGCAACCTGTTGGCGATCGATTCGAGCTCAGTGCGTCGCAAACGCAACAGCTGCTCCACCTCCCGACGTGCCCGGCGTTGCTCTCGCTGAGCCGTATCAACATCTTGTCCAGACACCCCCCAGATCCGTCCCAACAGAGCCTTGTCGTCTTCCCCACCTTGAGGGGGCCCCTCAAGCAGCGTTTCCGCAGCCATTCCGGCCTGAAGAACCCGGCTCCAGCGACGCAAGTCTTCTAGAGACAAACGGGCCCGATCGGGTAGAGCAAATTCGGTGACACCATTGCAACGCAACCCTGCCTGAAGACAACCACGGGTTCCAACAAGAACCCGTTTGACCTCGAGATTTTCCTCTTGAGCGACCAACCAGTGACCCGCCTCATGAAACGCAACTCTGCGCAATCTGTTGCGTCCTCCGGGCAGCGATTCCGCCAAAAGGTGACCTCCCATCCCGTTGAACTGAGCAGCGTCAACGGTGAGGCCCAAAAGGGCACCTCCCAACCCGAGGGCAATCCATGCCGTAGACAGCCCGATCAATGGTCCAAACACTGCCAAACCAGTAGCGCTAGCCACCGCGACACCGGCAGTGGTGTTGAAGGTGGGGGAAGAGGGCATCAGGTCAGGTTTTGGCAGGTCGAGGACGGGCGCCTCCCTTACGGGATCCCTCCCGACCTTTTCCGCCTCGCGTCGGCATCGGTGCAATCACTTCAACGGACTCAACAGAGAGGATCTGTCCTTGACGGCGCACATCCAAGCTGACGAAATGCCTTAGATGCTCGAGGGGCAGTTCTCCTGTGAGCTGAACTTTGAAGGGCAAAGGACGGAATCCATCAGCTCGAGGGAGCTGGCGAACCTTCACGACGAGCTCATTCGCTTCTGGCTTCGTAAAAATCAATTCGCCACGAATCGAGAAGAAGTCGTCACCTTCGGGCAGTTGATCCGGGGAACCCTGGGTCTCTGAGGCTTCGGCATCCACGCTCTCGGTATCCGAGGCCTCAGCTGTCGCCAGCGTGCTCGGCTCCCAAATTCCTGCAATTTGGAGATGCAGCTGATCTGACTCACGGCAGCGGGGATACACCACCCACAGGTGAGGCGTTGACATATCGAGATGACGACGCATGAGGGTGAGCATCCTGCCAAGAACGACAGCCTCTAATTCATTGCCATCGGAATCAATCAAGACCCCCCGGGTCAGCTGATCGTCAGATTCCGGTCGATAGATCCCCCTAACAACACCGATCGCCCGGTACTGGAGGGGTTCTGTAACCGGGGAAATCGGATGGTCGCGCATTGATGTGAGTGGCTTCCATTGGCCTTAAGAGACTCTAGCCAGCTCGGGGGATTCGAATCAGAGTGGGCTGAGCACTCCCCATGCAGATTGCACGGCGCTAACCGATTACAGGCGGTTCGACATCGATGGATGATGGGGTTGGGGCTTCCTCTGGCCCTGATCACAGGCTGGCTTGTAGCCCAAGCACTGAATCAACATCCAAAGGCCGATCAAAAGACCAATCAACAGCCGCTGTCACGCATTAAGCCTGTTGAAGATCAAGCCAAACAAAAAGCTCCTCAAGCCATTGAGCCAGAGCAAAGGCTTGAGCAACTTGCCCTCTCCCATCCACGCGAGTGGCGGTGGCGCATGCTCTTGACCCAAAGGAAGCTCCAACGCGGTGATCGCGATGGAGCAGGGCGTGAGCTCATCACTCTTCAAGCGCTATGGCCCAATCGCCCAGAAGTCCAGAACCTCCAACTGCTGTTGGATCTAGGAACAAAGCGTCAGGCCACCGCTTTGGAACAGACATACGATCGTTTCAAGAAAACACCCAAAGGTCAACGACTCACGCTTGGATTGCGCCTCGCTGATTTGCAACGCCTCTCCGGACAAGACAACGCAGCCATCGCCACCTACCGCCTCATTGCCGCAGAATCTCCAAAGAACATGCAACCTCTGCTCGCCCTAGCCCTTCTCCATCGAGACAAGGGACAGCGACAGCTATCGCAAGAGGTATTACTAAGAGCCAGAAACAATCTTTCTGTCAGTGAAAAGAACAAGCAGACCTTGGATCAGCTAGCGGTGCGCTGGCAACTTGACTCCTTCCGAAAGGGTGAGGAGCGAACGGCAAAGCGTCTCCTAAACGTGCTTCCCCCTCCTCCTAAGGCGCGGGCTGAGACGACTCCAAAGCCTTAAGCGCCGCATCGATGGCGTCAGCGGGCGGTGTGGCGTCATTCATCGCATTGGCCCTGCGCAACCGATTCATCAAGTCCATGGGGTTGGTGGCATCAAGTACCGACTCCTGGTCGTTCTGGCCTGGCACGGTCTGGAACACATCACGCTGCTGGGGAGCCTGATAGCCGCTACCCATCGGGCTTTCCTGAGCCAAAACATCGACGGAAGTGAGCAGCGACATCGCACTGATCAGGCCAAGAAGATGAGGTCTTAACGCGGTAAGCGATGGCACGTTCTCAGCTCCTAAATAACGGTTCGATGCTAAGGGTCACCTTCAGAAGCCGCATCATCCGTGCAAATCGCCAGCTGGAATATTATTCCAAAATGAGATCACTTAAATAGCAGTTATACCAAAGGCTTAAGAGATATAAGAAAAGATGCTGTACCTACGCGCTGTACCTACAAAAGGACGAAAAACGAACTGACTTGGTCACAAAAGACCAGAGAAGTGAAGTCAGCAGGAGGCTATGGGGGCAATAAATGGGAGCGGTACATATGTAATTCACCTCACAAATTTTTATAGTTTTTTTGACAAGCAGATACAGCACGGATCTCTTCTCTAGATGCCATTAATAAATCTCATTTAGGGCTCGCGCCGAGTGTTGGCATGTTGATTGCTCAGTCATCACGCCCTATCAACTGTCAGTCAGTCGTGAGGTTGGATACAAGAAGAGGAGGGCGACTCACGCCGCCTCCGTCCTCATGACGTGGGCGCCCCACCAAGAGCGTTCTCCCACGCTCCAGTAATGGCTAAACAATCTTTCGACGTCAAGGTTCGTTCAGCCTTCGTAAGACTGCTCAAGGTGATGTCGACGGGCTTTTGACATGCGCCACTGTTTGGCCTCAGCAGCCATTGTGATGTGAATATCAGCCTCAATGTTTAGCTCGTCTTTAAGAGCATCAAGCTCTCTTTGAATTTCATCCAGAGTCACATAGAAAAATTCTTTTCTATTGTTCTCTAGGTTCACCCTTCGGGCATCAAAATGCTTGTGAAGAGCACTCTCTAGAGATGGTGCATCTGATGTCCTGATCATGGCATGGACATCAAACGGGAATGGAACGGAGGCATCTCCAAGTTCCTTCACACGATCCATTGGCTCCAGTCTTCTTGTCATGCCAATTTTCAGCATGTCGTCACCAAAGCTTCCTACGTTGGAAATGATGTATACATGACCAGTCTTAGTAAGCATGGCTTGGCTGATATAACGATTCTTCTCCTCCATTTCGATCATACGCTTTTCTAATTCCTCGATTTGAGCAAGCAGTTTTGTCTTCTGCTTCTCATTTGCACCTTCCACTTCTGATCTTGCCTTCTCAAGTGCATCTGCATTTCGTTTGACTTCTTTTTCAGCTTCGCGCTTGGATTTCTCAAATTCTTTATTGGCTCTCTCCTCCTCGCGGATTTGCTCTCTAATGCGGGCTTGCTCCTCTTTCTCGCGCTGCTTCCACTCTTCATATTCATAGACATAACCCAACTCTGTCTTCTTTAGTTCTTTGTAAATTTCATTGATAGTCACCATATTTGCTTTTTCACCTATTTTGCAAATTGCTACATAAGAAGCCTCTACACGCTTCATCATAAGCTGAACATTCTTGTAATTCACCTTAGCTATAAATCCGTCGCACTCCCCATTGAAAGCTCTCAGGATTAGCTTGATAGATGCTTTCTGCATCCTTATCCCCTTTGCTGATGAGTTATTGAAAGTGACCACTGAAGTTATGTATCCAGCACATTCATCGCTGAGCGAAGCTTTATCAGCCTTGTGTTGAACATTTTGGATCATTGCCTTCAATTGGGCGTTAACATCAGACAGGTGCTTTTCCCATATGCCTGATGATTCAAAATTATAATTAGGTTCATAATATCCATAATCCATCAGCACCGCGTCTTCGCGGGCAAGTGCAAGCTGTTCCTCTATGTCATTTAGTTTTTCTTCGGCATCTGTGCAAAGATCTTGAACCTTATGCAATTCGTCTAAAGCCTGAGATAGGTCTTTATCTGCTTCATTTTTCCTTTTGAAAAGTTTTGCTTCTTCCTTGCTGACGTAATCATCAATATCAAGAGCTGGAGCATATTTCTGTCTAATTTGGTTGAGTCGGCCTCGCATCTTCAGCGCCCACAGCAAGACAAGCCCTGCTGACCCTGTGCTCAGGGCAAAAAGAAGCCATGCCATTTATTAAGGTGCATCTCAAACCATTCTGCACCAGCTTGTAATTGGCACTCATAAGGCTGGGTCATCAGCCAGCTCTCGCTAGATCGCCAACAAAAGGCAGGACTGATTCATCAAAGTCGTTACCCATCGGACCAACCATCAATCTCAACATCGTCCTTCCCTTCCTTTAATAGTTCAATAGG
This sequence comes from Synechococcus sp. SYN20, assembly GCF_014279555.1. Taxonomy (NCBI): domain Bacteria; kingdom Bacillati; phylum Cyanobacteriota; class Cyanophyceae; order Synechococcales; family Synechococcaceae; genus Synechococcus; species Synechococcus sp. SYN20. Next base: position 1,958,444 of record NZ_CP047959.1, read on the forward strand.
AATATCATTCCACCAGCAAACGAACTTTTCATCTCTTACATGTCCAAACGGTGAAGTAACGTCTTTTCCACTTTCATCATCTGTTGCAGTTACATGGGAGCAGTGGTCAAGGATAATTACACCATCCCACTTGCGATAGTCTTCTCCTTCCTCCTCATCTAGATCTTCAAGATACTCATCAATAGTTTGGATATAACATCCAGTTTCATTTAGCTTATATTTGTCAATCATCTTCTGTGAGACGAGGATTGCTCCACTGTGGTCTTCATCTTGCCAGTAGAAGAGACCATCTTCTAGACGGTAGTCATCCATTAAAAAAGTTGATCCACAGTTTGTTTAGCCAATAGACAATGGAAAGGATGCTTCAGTAGAATTTGAAACAATCCGGGTAGACATACAGATATTACTTACTTATGCACAATGAAAAATGTTAGTTGACTTTTCTTCACGATTGAACTATATTGCAAAATTAAAGCCATAAAGCATGGCCGACATTACTCCTACCCAGCAATTCGATTACTTCGTCTTTAAAGAGGAGGAATCAGAGTTTCTTGCGGTATTGGAAGAGTTCAGCCGTAGGTATGTCGGATCGTGATCAATCACTAAAACCCCGCTCGTGGTTAAACTAAGTATTAATCAATGCCAGGTATTGGATGGCATTTAGGCGTGATTAGGCAGTGATCAAAATCTGTCATCCGTCTCGGCGAAATAAAATGGGATTGGGATTGCATTGATTGCATAAAATGGGATTGCGATTGCATTGATTGAATTGTTCTTCACTCCTCGGAAAATTGCAGTCGATGCTTGTGTCGGAATTCCCCACCCTTACGTCTCGGTTGCTTGGCGTTGCGGTTAAAGCCTTAATCACAGGTTGTTGTTGAACTTCGTTCCTCATTGCTGTTGTTTTGGGTCCACCAAAACGTAATTTCAAATCAGCAGTCACCCTGGATTCAAAATTTTCGTCATAGGAATAACCAACACCAGCCTGTAGTTGATTGCTGATGTCATATTCCAGCCGTGCTTTAACACCAGATCCTTCAGCATAGTTTTCAAATACTTCTGGGTCTTTCTCACATGTTTGGTAGTAATAGCCTGCCAATAAAGACAATGAATTGCTTATGTTGTAATTAACATCAAGACCGACAGTTGTTAACGGCTCTGCTCCAAAGCTACTATTAATCAACGCGACATTGTCTGAGCCATAGCCATATTCCCCAACCGGTATTAATCCATAGACATTCGCACCCCATTGGTTGCTTTGTAGTTCTGCATTCACAGCAACCTGCTGAAAGAATGGTGTTTGTGAATTAAAGACTTCGATGCCATTGGTTGTTGCACCTGTTGCCATCGGCCTGCTGTCATATCCAGCATTGATGCCATACATCCAAGAGCGGTCACCATTCAGCCAGCGATAGCCCAAGCGCGTTGAGGTCGAGATGGTGGTGCCAGCAACGGTCGTTTGTCCAATGCTGCTGTAGCTCTCGTAATCAGCGAAATTAGCGTTAGCGAGGACATCAACGAACCAGACGCTGTTGTCTCCAACAGAGAGAGGCAAGAACCCGCCAATACCTGCTTGGTTTGGTGTGCCTGCGCCTTGCAACGCCCCTTGAAAACCAAGGGTTGGCTTGACCACATCAGCCAGGCTGATGCTCATCACACCAAGATCATCAGCACTGCCGTCCTCTTGAGCAATGGCAGGTAGGGAAGCAACAGAGATGGCAGAAGCCAACAGCCCTAGGGAAAGACGACGCAGCATGGAGCGTTGATTTATTGCGCCAAGGATGCCTTGCTTGTGTTGCTGCTGCCCGCTGCAGTAGGCAGTTTCAGCTTTGTTGCTCTGAGCCCCAGCCTGCACAGTTCAGTTACATCGCTATTCAACAGGCTTTATGGATACGTCACAAGCAAGCCCCTTATTTTCAATGGACTGATCGCTTCAACATTCGATCATGAGCTGCTTTCAATTCGTCATATACCTAATCACCTAGCCGTGGTTTCTGATCAGGATGCACTTGCTTCACCAGCATCTTGAAATTTGATTGAATTATTACTCGCGCAACTTCATTCATTGTTAGCTTATAATAACCAGTCTAAAATTTACGCAACTCGCGCTGGCTTCCGCTTGTTGAAGGTCGTTGTGGTGAAGCCTGCTGACTGGTCGGCGTTTCTACTAACGGCAAGCCGTTTTCACAGTCACAACGAGGTTCTTTGATTGCGAGAACAATCACGGCAACTGCCAGGAGCGCAACAGCAATAGAGCTGACAGGAGGTGGGCTGCTCTTCATCATGAGGTTTAGGAGAATTGTTGCGCATACTCCCATTAAATCTCTGCATTTCGGCTAGCGACCATCGTCAGCTATTCAATCCGACTCGACCTCACCAGCTACATCGCTTCCAAGCTGTTCAATGCCGAGTCCGAGCCATGCCTTGTAGCCCTCAGAGTCTTTAGCCCTTAGTGCCATTTGTAGCTCCTGAAATAGAGCCAACGTCATCTGTGTGTCGAGGGTGATTGGTTAAGGGCAGCTGCTTAAAGCATTCCCCGCTTTGGAGAGCCGCAGTCATGTCTTATGCAATGTCCCTAGCTCACACCCTTATTTTAGCGATCTCGTTTTATCTAATTTCTGCTCAATCGTGCCAGGTATCGGATGGCATTTAGGCGTGAATAAAAGGTTGAAAGCGCCAGATAATGCCATAGGTAATGCGGTTGTGCTTGACAAGATTTCTACTATTGTGCACGGCATGTCGTTACCTTTCCAGTAGGCCGGGATCAACGCGTTTGGGCCGCAATTCCTCGCGTTTGGGCCGCATTTATAATTCCTTTATCAAAAACGTCCTCCCAAAAAATTCAACTCTCCTTATGGATCAAATCGTATTCCCCCCTCTTCGTATTCCTCACAAACACTTACGTATAAAACTCTACAATTTCTCTCTCTAGTAATCGCTGCAGTTTGAATCAATCCTGGAATTATCGTTAACGAATTCCCCACCCTTACGTCTCGGTTGCTTGGCGTTGCGGTTAAAGCCTTAATCACAGGTTGTTGTTGAACTTCGTTCCTCATTGCTGTTGTTTTGGGTCCACCAAAACGTAATTTCAAATCAGCAGTCACCCTGGATTCAAAATTTTCGTCATAGGAATAACCAACACCAGCCTGTAGTTGATTGCTGATGTCATATTCCAGCCGTGCTTTAACACCAGATCCTTCAGCATAGTTTTCAAATACTTCTGGGTCTTTCTCACATGTTTGGTAGTAATAACCTGCCAATAAAGACAATGAATTGCTTATGTTGTAATTAACATCAAGACCGACAGTTGTTAACGGCTCTGCTCCAAAGCTACTATTAATCAACGCGACATTGTCTGAGCCATAGCCATATTCCCCAACCGGTATTAATCCATAGACATTCGCACCCCATTGGTTGCTTTGTAGTTCTGCATTCACAGCAACCTGCTGAAAGAACGGTGTTTGTGAATTAAAGACTTCGATTCCATTGGTTGTTGCACCTGTTGCCATCGGTCTGCTGTCATAGCCAGCATTGATGCCATACATCCAAGAGCGGTCACCATTCAGCCAGCGGTAGCCGAAGCGCGTTGAGGTCGAGATGGTGGTGCCAGCAACGGTCGTTTGTCCAATGCTGCTGTAGCTCTCGTAATCAGCGAAATTAGCGTTAGCGAGGACATCAACGAACCAGACGCTGTTGTCTCCAACAGAGAGAGGCAAGAACCCGCCAATACCTGCTTGGTTTGGTGTGCCTGCGCCTTGCAACGCCCCTTGAAAACCAAGGGTTGGCTTGACCACATCAGCCAGGCTGATGCTCATCACACCAAGATCATCAGCACTGCCGTCCTCTTGAGCAATGGCAGGCAGGGAAGCAACAGAGATGGCAGAAGCCAACAGCCCTAGGGAAAGACGACGCAGCATGGAGCGTTGATTTATTGCGCCAAGGATGCCTTGCTTGTGTTGCTGTTGCCCGCTGCAGTAGCCGGTTTCAGCTTTGCTGCTATTTAGCAGGCAATAAAAAACCCCGCTGTTAAGCGAGAGCTGATTGATGTGAAATCCTTGGTTTACTTGGCGTATGACACGCCACGATAGGTGAATGGTGCCTTCTTGGTTGCATCAAAACCAACACCTTTGTGCTGGACATACTGCTTACCACGATAGGTGAGAGTCATTTGAGGTTCCTCAGAAATCCAGGTCCCCGTTCCGTGGCCTGGCGAGTCTGCGCCTCACAGAAGTGAGGTGAACGATGTTTGTAGTTAAGACTACTTTATTTTATAGCAACAACGTCAACGTTTCTGTTGTTCGTACTGTTACACAAGTGAATCGAATCTTTCTATTGGTATCATGACTATACGGAAACGAAAAAAACTCCACCAGTTAGGGCAGGGTTAGAAGGCTTTAACGTTGGTTGCCAGAGCTTCATCAGCAGTGCCACGCTTGCACTTATCAGGCAGCTTGGTCGAAATGATGTCGTCATACAACCCACCCAAGTCCTCACCCGTTGTGGGTACAACACCTCCATAATTTCCCAACGGAACTGCAGGCTCACGCCTAGCTGCCAAGCCATAAGTCTGTCCCGCTCCTCTTCAACCAACAGAGGCACCACTTGCCGTGTCGTTGTCCATCTCTGAATACATAAGCGTTATGTGCACGACCTCCCTGGAGGTCGCACCTGTCCAAGATTTTCTTGTTTGCAGCGCTTTTGCTCACGCCTTGCTTACGGTTAAGGAGGCAGATACAACATTGAGATTGAGTTATTAGACAGAATGCAGATTTGATCTAAGATTGAGTCGAAAGAAGGAACACACCCATCTGCATTAACATGACAACTACAAGCACAATCAAGGTTAAGATTAATGTTCCATTCAGTGAATGGGTCAAAGAATTTGATTCTGAGCTAACACTAGAGCGCCACTCAGAATTTGGTATTCAGCCGTTGTTTCGTGGTGTGAGTCAATCAGATCCCAGTCAAGTCTTGATTGTTCACCAGCATCCCGAGGGGGCCGCAGAGAAGTTCATGGCTAAGTACGCAGATTGGATTGCAAGCCATGGCGTCATGCTTGAGACAGCAGAGGTTTCTACATGGTCAGCAGAGTAGAACTTTATTCAATCCTAGAAAGTAAAGGCGGTAATATTTAAGCCTTTTTAGCAATGACAGCTATCAGCCGTTCATCTAAAGATAGCTGTCTTTTTGATGTGGCGGCGTCGATTTTAATGATGGTTTAAATGACGCATAGTTTTATCTTGAGCCTGCAGCACCGCTCAACAATACACTGCCAATCGATGAGAGGATTAAAGAGCTTGCAGGCCTGAAGAACATTAATACAAGTTTTATGATCAACAAATCCAAGATCTCCACGCGCTTCAACCGGTGATCTTGATTCAATTAAATCCTGGGTAATTCGTCTTGAAACAAGCTCAAATAATAATTGAGCGCCAAGGTGAGCAGCTTGAATTCACGTGGACAACAAAACTTCAGCGTGTGGAAATACCGAAAGCCAAGAATCTCTGATTATTTAGAATATTGATTCGGAAAATTCTTTCTATGCTGAGCTAACCCATAGGCAACCACAGCATCCATTTCTTCTTGCAAACTCATGCTGACTTGCTGATTACCTAAAGCGGCAATAGACTGGATAAAGACAAATCATTGCTAGATGAAAATTCTATTAACACCATTACTTCTTGCTACTGCTTTACCAGCAGTTGCTCAAGTCGAGAAAATAGAAACTGAGTCGTTTGCAGTCCAGCAAGCTCCGATACAGCAAGTGTATCTTTTGCTTATTACACAATCAAATGTCCGAGGCGTGAAATCCTCGGCTCACTCAACCTTCCCAATGCCAGATATCAATCAATGCGAGAAGGAAGGTAAGAGATGGAAGACAACAGTAATAGATGGAATCAATGGCAAGGATAAAAGCTACTATTGCGTCAAAGGTTCAAAGTAAAGGCAATGGCTACCTACACAATCATCCTCAACAAAACAAATGGAGAGACACAAACCCAATGGTCTTCTGAATCCCATGAGGAGATTATGAAACTATGGGAAGAGGAGAAGAACGAACAGGATAAGTTCAGCAAGATTGACATGGAGTTAATTCTTTATAAGGACGATGAAGTGTTAGATGACTATGAGATAATAGATGCTCAACGGGAGTGGATAGTCATTGACTAAAGAACAACTAAACTCATCAACAAAAATGAAAATCCTATTAGCACCACTACTGCTTGCAGTTTCACTGCCAGCCCTTGCTGAGGTTGATCCCAAGATTCATAAGCTTTGCATAGAGGCAAAGGATTACGCAGGTTGCGTGAGAGCCATGAAGGGAGAAATAGTACCATCAGAAAGAACTGGTGTTGGAAATAAATGCCAGTCTCAATTTGCATATATAGGGAATGGAAACTGCCAAAGGGTTGGCTGTAAATATGGATGGTGGTTAACAGGTAGAACTAGTAATAATTCAATAGTTGCAGGCAAAAGCAATTGGAAATGTAAAAGTGTTTTCCGTGGTGGCATTTATTTGTCTGGTTCCTTGATACTCGAAGAGGTAGCACCAGTAGGCTCTGATGAGAATTGTCCACCTATTGAGCCAGAGATAGGGTGGAATAGCTCTTGTGAAAAAGCACCAGCAAACTGGAAAGAAGTTGAGGAGGCAAAGAAACCTAAGTGCGATTTTAAACTTGAAAAATATGATTGCAGCTATAATAACTATTTAGAAGCCAATACTGGAATGAAGAAATGGGCTGAATTGAACCCTGACATGGCAGAACAGGAGCGCATCCGTCTTCACTCAGTTGATTGAATATCTAGCTGTAAAGATGCGGGAAGTTCTTCATATGCTGAGTTAACCCATAAGCAACAACCGCATCCATTTCTTCTTTAGTTGGATTATCTCCAAGGGCAGCTCGTCTAATCTTGTATTCACGGTTGGGATCATCTTGTGATCGTGAATGTGCTTTTGATACTCCAGCGAGATGGCTCTGTGACGAGCCTAAATTGACTTCACCATTGCTTCTATGCGGATATGGGCTTGGAGCTGCTGTAGAGGCATATGAAGCAGGCTCAGGAAGCGCAGGAGGTAGCGGTGCTTCACCTTCAATAATTGGTAATTGAGCTTCATCTAATTTCTGTTGATAAAGACGCTCATTCTCAGCATCTTTTAATTCAATCTCTTTCTTCATTGTTTGGATTTGGCGTAGTTCTTCAGCAGATGGGATGTCTTTACCTAAGACAGCACCAATCACTGGATTTATTAAATAGTCACTAAGAACATCAGCTACTGGTTGCACAAGCATATCGGCTGCAATGCCAGCAACGCCAGTAATGATTGATGCTCTTGGTATTGCTTGTAGACGTACTGAACCTCCCTTCAATACTGGCTTCATTTCATATTGCGGAATCCTTGGTGCTTTGAATTGATTAGTGGGTATAGATGAACGAGGTTGTCCAAAGGCTTGTCTTTGAGCATCCCTAATCATTGATTGCTTTCGCTCTGCAGCTTGACGTAAAAGATTTTTATCTGTCGTTGGTGTTGGCTTATCAATGAACCTTGTATTGGGATTTGCATTCTCCCTTACTTGTCTTGCTGTCTCTCTACCTAAATCAGTAGATAGTTGAGCACCAGAAGGTTGTTGAATTGGTCCTTGGATTAGTTCTTGTTGTGTCGCTGAGGCAGCAGAAGTTGAAGGACGCATTCCCCTTTTCTTCTGATATTTGTTTTTATGCATATGTATTTAGTATTGTTTGATTACCCACTCTTCAATCATTGCTTCTGCATCTTTTTGAGACACGGTAATGATTTTGTCGATACGTGATTTTGCACTATTTGCTATTGAGCCATGACACCAAAATCTGATGCAGGACTCAAGCTTTCTTTCTTGATTCATTCTGTTATGAATAGGGTAGTTTTTTAAATATTCACGAATTGCCTTGTAGCTAAATAACTAGCTAGTTTCGTAACCGCTTCTGAAAGCATGGAAAGGATCTGATCCTGTGCGTGTGGTGTGTATTGATTGAGGAGTTTGTCTAAATAGTCAGGCTCTACTGAGTACAGGAACTCTGAAACAGACTTTTGCGCTGAAAGCTGAAGAGGTTCACTATTATCTTCTGCTGACTTCAAACTCTCATATGCATTCAGATTAATTGATGTATCTGCTTCTTGAGATAGTGGTTTTGTTGATCCCTGAATGGAGCTTTGACGTCTTCCTCGTCTCTCATCGACAATGGCAGGAATTTCTTGTCGAATCTCCTCAAGAGCATGCTTACTCATGATATTTCCATTATCGACATATGCATTTCGGACTTTTGCCTGCCCAACATCATTCATTCGTGATATCTCATATAGAGCTGCTACTCCATACTTGTTTAGGAAATCATGTTGCTCTTCCTTTAGCTGTTGATCTGATTTGTATCCAATGCAATGGTGCAGTCGATTCCATTGATCTGCTTTGAACTTACCAGCTCCCATTAGTTTAGTTACTTTTGAAGGCTTAAATCCAATCTCTTGAAGGGCTTCTCTCAAGCTTTTTGCTAATCGTTTTTTCTCCCAATCCTCCATTTTTAGCGAGTAAAGCTTTACGATCATGTGCAGTGCTGCACCTCCTGCTTTTCTCTCACTTTCCTCTGTTTCCTTATGGAATTGGTGAAGAGTGTCGATGCACTCTTGACCGCAATGCTCAATCAGACTCTGGACGTAAGAGATAAACCTTTGGTCAAGGCTTCCATTCTCGTTCTTTGGTGTAAGTGTTTTAGTGATATTCAATTTAGTAAATCCTTGTAATTTGCTCTTATTTTTTCCCTGGGGAAAAGTTTCAACCACTTACTGGTAACTCTTTGTCCTGATAAATGGTTATGAATGTGTGAAGCACATGTTTATGTATTCACTTAGATTCTGGTTAGGGAAGTGTTGCCGTAGGCTCCGCCTGTAGTACATACTCCGAAACTAGAACTCTTATCATCGTTATATCGATGACATTTCACTTGAGTTCTATGGTGCCGCCGCTGTGTTAAAGCGTCGGGCTAACGGGATCAGATAACGGGTATTACTGCAAGCTGCCTGAAGGCTTGCTCTCCCTAGCGTCTGATAGCGCGGATAACGACTTACTCCCAAAGGGCATTCAGAGTTATCCATTTCTTTTACGTGGTTTCCAATCCACGAGTTTTATTGTCTTTTCTTTGACAAATAATTTGAGATAAGAGAAATCATCCCTGTATACATAAGGGGGTAGATCTCTTCCTGTATACATGTGGGATCTCTTCTCCTCCTATATAAGGGTCGGGTTAGATATCTTCCTGTATACATGTGGGATCCCCCTCTGTATACGGGTGGGATCTCTCTTGCTGTATACATCCGCCCATACCGTTACACTTTCGATTCATGTTTTCTTTCCCTCTCTAAGGGAGCGATTGCTCTTCCTGCATACATATGGGGTTAGATATCTCCCTATATACGGGTGGGATCATTTCTCTTGCACAAGGAAGGCACTTCTCAACAACCCCTATGCTCTTCCTCAGGGCTTGTGAATGTGACAATAGTGGAATGTTATTTTAGCTATTTTAGTTATGCAACTAGCAACTCTGAATCCACAGAAAAAACTGCCGCCACCTAGATTGGAAAAAGTAAATCAAGGTTAATTTTACAAGCTAATCATAATCATTGCAAGAATTAGAATTTACACCCAATGCTTTCATTTGGATAAATTTTCTTTTATCCATTGCTGTGCCTTAATAGGATCAGTAGCGTCAGACAACTCAAAGAGTTCTGCTAACTCTTCTCCAAGTATCAATACTCTTGTAAGGTGATTTGAATATACCAATAGTGCACCTGAGCCACAACCATGAGGATATGAAATGTCTATCTTGGCTTGCAAGTAAGCAGTACCAGTAATTTCAGGCTTAGTCTTGGTTGGATAGAGGCTTAGGGGTTGATAGTCCTCCAGCTCTTTTTCATCTTCAAAGCATATGACAATACTAGATGAAGCCAAGGGCTTTAGCCTTTCTACAGCGAGTGATTCTCTTGTGACTTGCACAATGGAAATACGTTTCGGGAATGGCTTGGGTAATTCATCTTTTGACTCTGCCGACATTCCATTTACAAAAAGCTCTTGCATGGAAATTTGATAATCCAGGGTGCATGAAACTTTCCATCCTTTTAAATTTGCATTTTTCATGTTGAATCAATAGCCAAAGCGCTTCAACATCTTACTCTGCGACTGAGTGTTCTATTCTACTTCTTTAGATCTTATTGCAGCCTTTTCTGCTTTCTCTGATTAGTCTTTATTCATATTTAATTTCATTACGCGTATTTATAATGTGATGTATGTGATGTGTATGCCGCTCTGTGCGGCTTGTGAGTGTGATGCTGGTAAAACGCAGCTCTCGGCTATTTAAGTGGCGCTGTAGGCGATTCTGAGAGAGCTGAGGGGTAGCAAATGAATCTTATAGATGGAATTGCAATTTAGATAAATACGCATTAGTTGTTTTGTTTTAATGTGAGGAGTGCTGTCGATCAGTCCAATAGCTCCATTACGGCTGCCACGTCCGACCAAGAAGGTCTTGTGTAACCCATGACTACTTTTGACATCCCAGTCTGTGTGTGTCTAGTTATTTCATAAAGGAAGTCAGGGGAGATATTTTTGGCTCCTAGCTGGGTGATGACATGAGATCGGATTGCATGGCTTTTGATTCCATATCTTTTCTTACAGTTCACCGACCAGCGATGACTGAACAACTTCAGAGAAGGATCATATGATTTTGGAAAGATCAGTTCATCAGAGGTGTTATTGACTACATCAGGCAGGAATTCTTCTATGACTGCTTTTAGTTTCATGCAGATAGGAACCTTACGTATATCTTTTGCTCCACCTTTCAGCCGTCGTTCAATCGCTTCGGTTTGCCACTCAACAAAGCGGATAGACAAACCCGACATGTCTATATCGGAATATCTCAAGCCTTGGTGATCACTTGCACGACAGCCTGTATAAAGCTGCAGGAAGAATCCAAGATCTTTTACTTGAAGAGCTTTGGCCTTTGCTTGTTTAACAAGTTCAGGATCTAACGCATCATCTTTGATTGATTCTTTTAGTTTCTTTTTCAGGCCAGACCAGACGTTGGTTTGAACTTCACCTGCATCAATAGCCCAAGTCCAGAAGGCAAGGATTGTTCCAAGTTCTGTCTTGACACTTGAAGGTTTCTTTTGCTCTAGGAGGTGGTCCTTGTATTCAGCTGCTTGCTTGCGGTCTATTCCAGCCAGGTAGTCACTGCCATACCAATCAGCCAACCGTTTAAGACGACCTCTCCAGGACAGCTCTGTAGTAGCGGCAGGCGCCTCAGCCTTGAGTCTTCGGTCTATCCACTTCAGATAGCTGCTAGAGCCGCTTAGAGAGGCTTTTAGCTGCTCATGGAGCTTGGGCTGAGGCTCATAAGGCAAACCCTGCTGCTCAAGCTCATCACGGCTGTAGAGCACTGAGTTGATCTGGTCCTCATTGAGACCAACGCTTTTAAGACGGTCTTCGAGATGGATCAGAAAGCTTTCGTCAACCTCAGGACCACCGTCTTGCTCGAACTGCTGACCTATTGGATCTAAGCCGCGCTTGTCTTGGAAGAGCTTGTCGATCTCCAGAACAATCCGAGTTCGGTTCTTGAGAGCTTCTGCATGCGTCTTGCCAGCCTTCCTGACCACGGCGCTGGTACCCATGACCTTCCTGAGCGGATTAGGGACAGCAACACGTATGTAGAAGCCGCTACGACCTGGGATAGTTGTGATGGCGCCCAAAGCAGCACTGTATCTACAAGGTGTACCTACAGTAGCCCAATAGAACCCTGTCCACCACTAGCAGCAATCGTTTTCGTCAGTTATGCAAATCGCCAGCTGGAATGTCAATTCAGTGCGAACCCGACTGGATCATGTTCTGAATTGGCTTGAACACTCGCAAGCAGACCTGCTGGCCTTGCAGGAAACCAAGGTGGATGATCCTCAATTTCCGTTAGAGCCCTTTCTCCAGAGGGGATATGAAGTTCAGTTTTACGGACAGAAGGCCTACAACGGCGTTGCACTGATCAGTCGCACACCCGTTGAAGACGTGCGGATGGGTTTCAGCGCAGAGCTCATTGACGACACAGAGGCGGAGGAGCTTAGCGCTCAAAAACGCGTCATCAGCGCACTCATCGATGGCGTTCGAGTGGTGAATTTGTACGTCCCCAATGGATCGAGTCTCAGCTCGGATAAATACAACTACAAACTCAAATGGCTGTCCTGCCTCGAGCGCTACCTCAGGGCCATCCAAACCAGAGACGAACCTCTCTGCGTGGTGGGGGATTTCAATATCGGGCTTGAAGCGCGAGACCTACCTGATCCGGATCGCTTGTCCGGAGGGATCATGGCCTCAGATCGCGAACGGGACGCGTTGAGAGCGGCCTTAGGTCCTGATCTTCAAGACGCCTTTCGTCTGTTTGAACCCAACAGCGGCCATTGGAGCTGGTGGGATTACCGCAGTGGTGCTTGGGACCGAGATCGTGGCTGGCGCATCGATCACGTGTATCTCGATGAAACACTTCGGGGGGTGGCGCGGAGCTGTTCGATCGACAAGCAAGAACGAGGACGGATCCAACCCAGCGACCACGCACCTGTGGTGGTTGACCTGGCCTGGGACTTAGAGGACGACGATGACGTTTAAGACTGATTTCAATACACAATCGCTTCTTCGGGAAGCGTTTTCCCTTCAACCTGCAACTGCACGGAACGTCGCATTGACTCGCCACAGCTCTGTGGTGTTGGAAAAATTTTTCCGGGATTGGCACGGCCAAGCGGATCAAAAGCAAGCCGAACCCATTGCATGCTGACCAGATCATCAGCGCTGAACATTTGGTCGAGATAACAGCGCTTATCGCTGCCAACTCCGTGTTCTCCGCTAATGCTGCCACCCACCTCAAGGCAAAGATGCATGATCGCGCCTCCGAGTGCCTTTACCCGTTCATTCACACCCGGCTCTGATGCGCGATACAGGATCAGCGGATGCAGGTTGCCATCTCCGGCATGAAACACATTGGCCACCACCAGACCATGGTCCGCACTGAGTTGATCGATCGCCTTAAGAACCCTGGGAAGAGCCGTACGTGGCACCACCCCATCCTGGAGGTAATAGCTGGGGTATTGCCTGCCAAGCGCTGAGATGGCACTTTTTCGTCCTTTCCAGAGACGGGCACGATCCTCTTCACTCCAGGCCTCACGGATATCGCCGGCCCCAGCCTCTCGACAAAGAGACGAGGTGACCGTGACGGCTTGCTGGACCTCCGGTTCCTGGCCATCAAGCTCAATCAATAAAACAGCTCCAGCCTCCGGCGGATACTCCTCTTCTCCAAACGCTTCATTCACCGCTTTGATGCAGGTTTGATCCATGATTTCCAGCCCAGCCGGTAACACCCCAGCGCGAGTGATCAAGCGCACAGCCTCTCCAGCGGCTTGCATTGACGGAAAATCTGCGAGCAAAACACCAACGGCATCGGGAGCACGCAGCAAGCGAAGCGTGATTGCCGTGGCGATTCCAAGCGTGCCCTCACTGCCAATAAACACGCCCCGCAGATCCAGCTCAGCCGCATCGCATAACGAGGTTCCAAGGCGCGTGGGTGTGCCATCCGGCAGCACAACATCCAAGGCGAGCACGTGGTTGCTGGTGACGCCGTACTTCAAGCAATGCACACCACCTGAATTTTCAGCGACATTGCCTCCGATGCTGCAGACCACCTGACTCGAAGGATCTGGGGCGTAATAAAAGCCATCACCAACCACCGCACGGCTCACCCAACTATTAATCACACCGGGCTCCACCGTGATCGTCTGATTCTCGAGATCAATCTTGAGAATTCGGCGCATACGGCTGGTCACAACCAACAGCGCTTCTTGCTCCACCAACGCACCACCTGAAAGCCCAGTGCCACTCCCTCGAGCCACAAAAGGAATGCCCTGGCGATGGCAACAGGCCAAGATTTTGGCTACCTGATCGGCCGTTTCTGGCAACACCGCAAGCTTCGGCATGTGCCGATCCATGGTGAGACCATCACAGTCGTAAGTCAGCAATTCCTGGCGCCTTGCGACGACTGATTTCGACGGGAGGAACCCTCTCAATTCCCGCTCAAGCGCTGGCCAGTCGTAATTCACGGATGACGTGCCGAACTTCAGCAACCTAGGCAGTTTTGTCAGCAATTCTTAGGCTTCAACTACATAAAAAACACATCGGGCCGTTCTTGGGTCAAGATGTTGCACGGTTTGCAACTGCCCTTTGGCTCCCGTCCCCGTGACTGCTTCCACTCTGAACACCAGCCACTCCGAGGCCATCTTCAATGCGGCCAAGGCTCTGATGCCCGGGGGCGTGAGCTCTCCGGTGCGCGCCTTCAAGTCAGTCGGCGGACAACCCATCGTGTTCGATCGGGTCAAAGGGCCTTATGCCTGGGATGTCGATGGCAATAAATATGTGGATTACATCGGCAGTTGGGGACCAGCCATCTGCGGTCATGCCCATCCAGAGGTCATTAGCGCTCTCCAAGAAGCCATCGAGAAAGGCACGAGCTTTGGTGCTCCTTGCGCTTTAGAAAACACCCTGGCGGAGATGGTGATTGAAGCCGTCCCAAGCGTGGAGATGGTGCGCTTCGTGAACAGCGGCACAGAAGCCTGCATGTCGATGCTGCGCTTGATTCGCGCGTTCACTGGGCGCGACAAGATCATCAAGTTCGAGGGCTGTTACCACGGCCATGCGGACATGTTCCTCGTCAAGGCTGGGTCCGGTGTGGCAACGCTCGGCCTACCCGATTCCCCCGGAGTGCCACGGAGCACGACAGCCAACACGTTGACCGCTCCTTACAACGATTTGGAATCGGTGAAGCAGCTCTTCGCTGAAAACCCCGACGCGATCGCCGGAGTGATTCTCGAACCGATTGTTGGCAACGCAGGGTTCATCCAACCTGAGCCAGGATTTTTGGAGGGGTTGCGAGAACTCACCAAAGAAAACGGCGCACTTCTGGTCTTCGATGAAGTGATGACTGGTTTCCGCATCAGCTACGGAGGAGCTCAAGCTCATTTTGGAGTGACTCCAGATCTCACCACGATGGGGAAAGTGATTGGTGGAGGTTTACCCGTTGGGGCCTATGGCGGTCGCAAAGACATCATGGAGATGGTGGCTCCAGCTGGTCCTATGTATCAAGCAGGGACGCTGAGCGGCAATCCATTAGCGATGACGGCTGGAATCAAAACACTCGAGTTGCTCAAGCAGCCAGGAAGTTACGAGAAACTGACTGCCACAACAGAACGCTTGATTCAAGGAATCCTCGATGCGGGCCGTGAGGCAGGGCTTCCGATCACCGGGGGCAGCGTTGGCGCCATGTTTGGTTTCTTCCTCTGTGAAGGTCCAGTTCGCAATTTCGAAGAAGCGAAAACAACCGATTCCGTACGATTTGGACAGCTGCACCGAGCGATGCTGGAACGCGGTGTTTACCTTGCACCGTCTGCATTTGAAGCGGGCTTCACGTCGCTTGCCCACTCCGATGAAGACATCGACGCGACCATCAAGGCATTCCGAGAAAGCTTCTCTGCAATCGCCTGAAACAAGTGAAGATCACGGCTCTAAGTATCGCGAATGCGATGCTGAGCTTGGGTCTTTTGATGACTGAAGCACACGCAAACGAAACGGAAACAGCTCAACCACCACCTGCTTGGGTTGATTTAACTCTGGATTTCACGGCCCAACCGGTGGTGGGAATTGCAGGAGGACTGGAACCTTCAGCCAGCAGTTGGATCCAACAAGTTGCGGCAGGACTCACCCTCGGCACTGGCCTAAACAAAAATCGAAGCAACTGGACAGGCTTCGATCACTGGCAAATACAGCTGGAACTGAATCAGTTCACAGGCAATCCAAAACTCAATGAACAGCTAGGGACGGACTATCCCCTTCAAAGCCTGGTAGTTCCCACTGGCACCTGGATTACACAAGCATCCTTGGAACGAATAGAGGGAGAAAACAAAATCGACTGGAGCATGAATGCTGGAGTGATTTCGATCGAAAACAATGTAATGGAGATACCAGCTCTTGATTACTACACAAATGACACCTTAAACACACCTTACAACGTATCGATCATTGGCCTTCCAATCACTCCACTTGTCGCACTAGGGGCACAAATAGGATGGCATCATGAACAGCTTGGGAGCTTCGATTACGCGTACTACAACTTAAACAAGACACATCAAATTGCTGCTTCACTAGGCGTTAAGCCGTTAACGCCGAAGCTCCAAGGTGATCTTCAAATCTTCCAATGGTCGATGTATCCATGGATCGATTCTCAACAGTCAAACACGGAAGAATCAGAACAAAACCTGCCAGACCCTCTCATTCAACTAGGCGGCTATTCAGCAACCACCGACCTAGACATAACGCAAAGCACAAACTTAGGTGATGGCAGCAATCATGGTATTTACGGAACGATCACACGGCCATTATCCCTACCCATTGGAAACGACAACCGAATCTGGATCTCCAGTAGTCTCAGCTTGAACCCAAACAACAACCCCTTAATCAGCTATGTAGCCGGGGGACTCCTCAGCCAAGGGATCCTCCCTGGCAGGCCCTTGGATGTGCTGGCCCTAGGCGTGAACAGAAACGGATTCAGCCAAAGCATTACTCCCAACCATAGTTATGAAGGAGTGATTGAACTCAACTACAAGATTCAAATCTCTGATCGCCTGCAAATACAGCCACTCATGCAGTGGATCATCAACCCTTCTGGGATAGGATCTCTGCCAACAATCTGGGCAACAGGTGCGCAATTAAACCTGTCAATATAATGTAAAATAAAAAACATGAGTTAACCCTTCCACTTTGATAAAATCAGGATGGTTTTCAATCGCCCTAAACGCAACAGCGCTGCTGCTATTAGAAGGCGGAATACGCATCGCTTCCGCAGAAACGATTACACTAACCCTAAGCAACGGCGACAAGATTCAAGGCAAATTAGTTAAGAGTGAAAGCACTGATACGGTTACGGTCATTGACCATCCAAGCTTGGGAAAACTAAAAATTCAATCAACAGCCCTGAAAGCCAAACCCAAAAAAAAGCGATGGACAGGAAGCTTTTCAGCAGGAATTACAGGATCGAATACAGATCGAGATAAAGACCTAGACAGCACATCTCAACTCATCACGCAATATAGGGATGAAGTCAACCTGTTTTCCTTTAAAGCCAATACAGAATATGGGTTTTCAAAAAGTGCAGGCGAACAGGAAGGGGCTACTGACACGAATCAAGGACAACTAGACCTACGCTATTCGTACACTTTTTCAGGAAAAACGAATGCCTATATTTCAAATATTTACGACTATGACACCCTTAATCAGGTAGGAGCAAATAATCTTGTTAATTCAATTGGACTTGGATACGATCTCATAAAAACCAACACTACAACCCTCAATGTATCCGCGGGGCCTTCGGTACAGACCATCTGGGGCGGAAAATTCTGCACACGTGACAAGTACTGTGGAAATACATTTGCAGCAAGTAGCGCACGAATTAGCTTTGACTGGGATCCAAACAATTACTTCAATCTTTCACTAAGCAATCAATTCACGGGGGCCTATATAGACGACCTCTCTCCAAGTAATAACTTTTCAGGAACAATCAAGATTTATCCTTTGGGAGACAAGAAGTTGTTCACATCTCTGAATGGCCAGCTCATCTACAACTCACTTACATCTCCTCAAATTGACAATAGCTTTTCATTACAACTTGGCACCCAGCTTTTTTAATTTTATTCAGCGATAGTTTTCAAATTGAAGCGGAACATCTAATTCTTCCTCTTTGCTTTTCACGAGTTGAATCGCTACCTGAAGGTCGTCCTTACTTTTACCAGTAATACGAAGACTTTCCCCTTGGATAGCAACCGTGACCTTTTTCAATTCATCACGAACCATTTTGCTCAGCTTTTTCGCAAGCTCTTGACTAAGGCCCTTTCGCAATTGAATGACCTGCTTCACGCGATTCCCACCCACAGCCTCAGGAGTTTGGAAGTCAAAAATCTTTAAAGAAAGATCTCGCTTCGTCGCTTTAGTCCGCAAGATATCTTCGACAGCCTGCAATGTCATGTCACTCGCCGTGGTGATCACCACTTCCGTTTCCGCTAGATCAATTTCTGTGCCGGAGTCCTTAAGGTCATAACGATTTCCAACATCCCGGCGGACTTGATCCAGAGTATTGACCAGCTCCTGGCGGTCAAAATCAGAAACCACATCAAATGAATATGACGCCATAGTGCTGTGCTGCGTTTCCGAACAGATCTTTGCTCAACTTACTCACGTTGAGCGATCATGGCAGGGTTAATAAACAAACGCACAGCATCACTGTTGCTTTTGGTGCTACAAACCAGAGTGTTTCAAGACCCCAAGCCGTAAGCAGATGCAACATCCATTCCACAACATCGCAAGCGATGTCACTCGGTAGTAGTCCAACGTGGATCTAAACTATCGAAAAGTAAGAATTAAAAAACTTGCAAATGATTGTTATGAACACAATCTCAAACCTAATTTATAATTAGGAAAGGCTTACCAACGTAAAATCTCAGGCTCTTCATGACAACACCACTCGATCAGGCTCGCATCATTGCCGATGAAATGGAAAACCTTGCTGATCAGCTGAAGCCTGACGTGATTCGAGCCGCTCGAGCTGATGAGGAAGGGCGCAAGAATCTCGATCGTCTTGAATATGCCCTTGGAACGATTGGGAAAGCACTCATCCTCACTGACTACAGCGTAGATGAACAAAAAGATCTCGATAAACTCGAAGCGTTCAGGGAACTGCATGGAAAGCGCTGACGTCCTAAGACATTCTGCTCGGGCTAGCGACCAGGCTATGGATTAGACCCATCGGATGCAGCTTGCTCTAAATCTTTCCAAGTCAATTCAATCAGGGGCAGCGCTTCATCAATTTCTGTTTTCAAGACTGAAGCCTCATCAGTCAGCCCCTGCTCGATCAGCTGCTGGTATTTCTTGTATTGGTTGACCCAAATCAGGATCGTGGGGGTGCTGTTCGTCATGCGTCTAGTGTGGCGCGACATTTCAAAACATCCCTTAGACAGAGGATGTCAGTGAAATGTCATTGAGCATCAAATCAAGACCAAAGCTAATCGATTTATATGCTGATAAGGCCTGGATGCTCGAGACCTCCCTTATTAATGAGCGCGTCAATCCTGACATCAACGAGTGCTGGTAACGGATCTCAGCTGAAATGGCGTTCCGATAGCCAATGGAGCCCAACCATCAAAGTGTTTTCAAAGACACAGTTCTGAACCCGAGCATGCAAAACATTGAAAGACAATCCAAGGCGTCAGAACAATCTGATCAATCAGATCAACAAATCAAAAGCATGAAACAACTTTCAAGCAATCCAACCATTCCTTCCAACACAATTCTCACTCAAATTCTCATTCAACTGTATTGATTGAGCAAGAAACAACCCCAAACAAAACACTAGAAGTCATGTTTTTCCCCCTCAACCACCATCGCAACCAATAAAGGCCAGTAGCGATAACTCGATCGAATCAAGAGGGCCCAAATGAACCAGAGAAGCCAAAAATTCACGCTTTCATCAGCGGCCTGACGACAGTCCTGCTGCAACCGCTTCGCCACAGAACCTGATAGTTGCTCTTGCAAGGAGCGATTCATTGCTGAACACACCCTCCCGACGGGAAGGCGGAACAATTCTGCAGAGAGCCAGGCCGGAGCTAATGCCACTGGGATAGCAACCAACCATCTACCGACAAATCGCTCTAGAGAACGACTCGGCACGATGCGTCTCGGTTTGGGAGAGGGCATCAAACGCCAATCCAGACGCGCACTGTCCTGAAATTAGAAAAGGCTGGACAACAAGACCAGCGCATTGACATCAAGCGAAAACTTTTCCGCCGATGACGCGTTGATGAACCACGCTGCTCAAGGCTTAAGGACTGACTATCACGCAGCTTGATTCGAGAAAGTCAGGATGCTGGCGTCGATAGCTGGCGGCATCATCTGCCCAAAACTCACTCCAGCCGGCAGTTCCCACGTAATTGGTGTAAAGCCATACGCCGTTTCGCCCGAAGTTCATCCAAGGACTTTCTGGTGTTTGACTGATGGGGCTGAAAAATGTCATTGATCCTCCACTCATGGTGCCTGACCAACGTTGATCGCCATAAACAACGACCGCTTTTGTTGGATGTGCCCTGGAACGATCCACACTCACCTCACCTAGTGATCCGCAGCGATACCTCACCGGCTCCAAGGCGATGGCACGTAAAGGGAGAGTCCATACAACCGCAAGCAATGACCAACGGGCAATTTTGTTCCAAAACATCATTGCCGACAAGAAAGAGATAATCATCACATAACCGATTACCAGTACATTTCCGGCTATTGAGGATATAAATAGGCAAAAGCCCCACAATCAGGACAACAATTTACGTTCCAGAACGCCAACTAGGACTGCCAGACAAAATCACATTGACGAACATTCTATGCCCCCGAAATACAATTAGCTTGTGACGCAACTTAGATCACGGAACTTTCTTTCAGGTCGGATTTTTTAGCCATCTATTATGATGTTTTGCGCTTAAATGTATAGCAGCCTCCGTGGTACCCAGTGAAGGGTTGCGCATAGGTAATCAGCTCCCATCCTTGCTGTCCAAGCTCATTCATTAATCCCACCAAAGTGACCTCATGCTGTGGATTCCTTCGAGAGATCAACTGCTTTTCATCAAGCCAAAGCTCTTCTATTTCTCCAGTCCACGACTTTCCTTTCGGAACAAAACGCAATTGCGTGTATTCCCACGTCATTGAGGTCAGCCGACACCGTGATGACTGTAAAGCAAGGATCGAGCTGACTAACCATCGAAAGCACAATCGAAATGCAACACAAAGCCGCAACCGCAACTGAAGATCGCGCGACCTTAATCAAACGGGGGCTTTTGCACGAGGCAACATCGCAAAACACGGTTGCCTCAAGGCCGTTCAAACCAGAGCTGGGCGATCAGGCCTCTGCTTCAGCCAACGACAACCATGGCCGTAATAAAGACTGCAGAAATTGCTGCTAAAAAGCTGCCGATACCGGCGGCTTGGATCAAGTTTGGATTCATCGGAAGTCCTCAATACCCATGGTCTGGCTCAAGCCAAGCCATGACATCAAGCTCTGTCGTGAAACGAAAACGAAAGCGCATCTAAAAGAAGAGAGGCCGCCCCTCCCGGATGGAAGAGACGGCCTAGCTCGCTCGTTTATGCATAGCGCTAACCAAGATCCAGTGAATCTGTATCGGAGAAGCGTGAACCTCGAAACGACAACAGTGAACTGAAGGAGGAGTGCGAAGCGTCTGGCGTTTGGCGCCTGGGGCCTGGTTCCTAAGTGGTGAGTGGTTGAACTCCTTAGGGCACCTGGTTCGGTGCAGATGGAGTGTCGATCGACGTGGCGCTCAAGAGCTTGCCTACCGAAGGACGGAACTCGCCGTTGGGTGAAAAAAACTGTTGGAGCAGGGGCCAAGTGGTCAGGCTGCTTCTTTGATCTGCTGAGGTGGAGTGTCGGCCGTCATGGCTCCTCCGATTTCGATACACAAAGTGTGGCGCAGGCGAGCGAAAAGCACATCGGTGCAATCGCGCATTGCCATCAGAACCAAAACCGACGGCATTGGAAATGGCGTGGTCACCTTGGCATATTCCCTAGGTAGAGCAACTCACAAGTGCAGCGAAGGTTTGCGGTAAAAATCCCGTCCATCATCCAGTTTTGAGTGGTGAATCCCTGAGAGACTCGTCATCGACGATCCACTCACTCAAGCGAGAAGCAACAGGACAGAAGCTCATAAAGCTAGGTTCACTTTGCGTGTACATAGCAAAGATTTCGGCTGTTACTAAGGAACAATGGGGACCGCATACAGAAGATCCATAGCGAGGACAAATCATGGCCTCTCTCCATTTTTCTTATCATCTCGCTTTTTTACGACGCCAACTAAGCAAAGAGTGAGATATCCAGAAGAAAGCGATGAACGGTTCAAAAAGACCGATCACTTACTCAACCAAGTCGAAGGCTTGAAGGACTTTCAAGCGAATTCCTCCAAGTTTTACCCAAGCCGCTAAGGCATCAGCCTTGGAGGCATAAGGTCTCCAATCATCTTCATCGATGCGACGCTGAATATGAGCTGCTACGCGTTGAACAACAGCTTTATCACTAGGGCGATCAAAATAGATCGTTGTCCCATTTAGCTCAACATCCATGTCAGTTCGAGTCTCTTCGCACAGTCAGGATCTCTATGCGATTGATGGTGAGTTTAATCCCCCCTCTCATCGTCGAGCCCACCTACGACCAACCCCTCACCCCTACCGCTCTCTGCCAAGGAAGAAAGCGAAGCACCTCATAGCTCGAGACCGTACCTTCAACCGAACAGCAGTCACCGATAAAACTCTATAGATTTTAAAAAATATTGATCCCTTCAATGACCAACCATCGCTTATCAATTGAACAAAAGTTTCAACTAGAGGCGGCTTTTAGAGACATTGATGCTTGCGATGACATTGGCAAACTTCGCGAGATCACTAAAGCTATCATCACGGCTCAAGAAAACGAGAAAGCTTTTGCAAGAGAAGCTATTTCACGAATGCGTCAAGAAATAGAAGCACAAGCAAGTTCTAGCTTTGGCTTCAATCGCGCCGCTGGATAATAAGAACCTGTTACTAATAGATCATATTCCCTTCTTTACGAATAAACAATTTTAATCGTTGCTTGAACTACAGCTTCGCCAACCCCAAGAAATATTTCTTATTTCTCGAATAAGCGTAAATGCATTATTTTCGTTATTAGCAGTCAAGATTTAAGGGGTTTGAAATTCAGCTTATGACTTAGATCAAATATCCACTCTGAGGGCATCTGCACACTTACCAATAGATCTCCATGACAACAACCAAAGATTGGGCCATAAAGAGGAGACGCAGCAGTACCTGACATGCCACTTCCAAAATGGAAAACGATGACGGACGAAAGTCAAGCAATGGTTAAGAAAACTGGTATTGGAATCGGTGCTGGCATCTTGGTGGTTTGGGTTGCCTTGGGGTTCATCAAAGCAATCCTTCCAATCATGTTCCTCGGCGGTGCGGGCTATGTGGGCTGGAAGGTCCTCAACAAAAAGCAGAGCTGATGACTGATCAGTCCATGGAGCTGCAGTATTGCAACGCACAGAGGAATTGATCGCTACGCTCCGTCAATAAGCACGGCATCAATTCTTCAGTGATTCCAGAGGACTTCGACTATTCGGCCTCCATTTCAATGATGGACGTTAGAGAAAACCTGCCTTTTGTTGATCCTGAAAATCTCTCATCCCAAGATGTATTAGAGATACTTCTACATCTGTTTCGGCAAAAACACGGATTTGTTGATCGAGGGCATGAAGTGAATAACAAGGAAACAGCCTGGGTGAATGCGTTCCTATTTCGTCTCAAGCCAGGCATCGATCACGATGGGATGGAAGCTTTCGTCGTTGAGAGCATCGGCTCAAGTGTTGACCGGATGGCAAACCTACGCTCACCATCTTGAGGTGAATCAAAAGAATTGACAAATCAGCTCACGGATAATTTTAATTTTCAATGCTGACAAGCCTTAAACTTTTTAGTAGAGATATTTAAAGGTAAGGGAGTTTCCGCATAATGTTTCTCGCTCATACTTTTGTAAATCAGGCCGACCAACTTGCTGCAGCTGTTGTAGGTGCTATGCGACCCCCCAGTGGTTAGTGTTCCCAATTCCAGCCCCATTATTTCCTGTCTTTGATCTTCCGAGAGCTCCTGGAAGTAGAGATCGTCTTTCAACGAATCCCTGGCCTAAGCGTGGCAGAGGCCAGCGTGATTTTTCCGGACCCCTTGCAGCGGCGAGAGCTGATCGAACTGCTCGTACTCACAGAAATGATCGTCAATCCCATCCCAGTCGAGCTGGAGAGGTCGCTAGAACACTGGGCAGATGCGCTCAATGTCCCACGACCGATCCCTTGTCTTGGCCAGAGATGTAGCAATCCAAGCCAGGGCTCAAGCTCAGAGTGATTTTTATCGACTGTTCTGGATGGGGGAAGAGGATCTTCAGAAAGCCAATTTTGAACTTCTTCTGGAGAAGCATGGAACGCAAGATTGGGCCTTCACGGTGGAAGAAGATCCAGAGCTAGCAGCTTATTGGCGCTCCTTAGCTCAGCTACCGGGAGGCATGCTAGGCGCTGCTGTTTGGCAGCATTACCAGAACCATAGCTTCACGACATCTGGAGAGCTGGGCGGCGCCAATGCAGCCCTTGCTCATCACGACTGGTTACACGTTCTGGGTGGATACAACGTGGATGTCATCGGTGAGGTGGAGAACGCCGCATTTGGAGCGGGTAGCAGCAGTGTCCCAGGCTCAACACTCTGGTTTTTAGGTGCTATGGCGATGTTCGAAGGAGGACTCTTTGACAGTGTCGTAGCCGGTTGCCAACCTCACCAAATCTCAGCAGCGGGGAGCCCGGAACGCGTCGCCCACGCACTGCGGCGCGTGACGCAATGCAAACAGGACTTACTAGCAATCGATTACTTCAGCGTTGCTGATCAACCGTTGGTTGACCTGCAAGAAGCCTGGGGCATCAAGGACTGATCGAGACTCAAGTCACCTGAATGAGCAACAACAAACCCCTGAACAATGAGAACACGGTCAAGAGAGATAACTCCCTAAGCACCTTTAAACCCTGGCACTATTTTTTTACAACGACTAACATTAAAGACATCTGATCATTGATAATTACCAACGGAATCAAAGGATCACATGAGGTTAGTTCTATGAAAAAATGCATAAAAAGATGGAACTAGCATGGAAAAAATATCTATCAAGCCATCAGCTGTAGGCCGTCCAACGAACGGACAATATGCGTGACCTCATCACCATTGACCCAATGGATAACACCATCATCGACGTTGGAGACTTGGAACATTGTGTTCACCATCGGGTCCCTAGCTCCCCCTTCACAGAACACCACCTGTCCCATCCACCAATTGCTATCAACCTTTCGCGCAACCAACTGATCCGCCTGCACAATCACAAAGTCGCCAGAACTAACGCTCAGGAATGCGGGAGCATCCTTGCTTGCAAACGGACTCCTGCCCTGAAGAGAGTGGTTGACGCTCACTAATACGCCTGAACTACTTCTCACGTTCTAGGGCGGCTGCCTCAGTTGGTCAAGCCCCTTCTCAGGGCGTTGCCAAGATCATCATGCGCTCCCATTCGCACAGCCATAGGGGGAGAAGAGGTTGGTCCTTAACTCTTGGAGACAATGCCAGTTCTGCAGGTCATGGCAAACGCAATGAAGCAGTGAAGACGCCTTCGATGCCCCCCGCTACGACGATCTGAGGAGGTCCTGAAAACGAACCCCGGAAGACGGAAGCGATGCTTGATTTTGTTATGAGACTCGGTACTGAGCCGGTAAAGGGCAGGCCATCTTGAACCAAATCGACTTTTAAGAGGATCGTTTTAGCGTCTGAGGCGAGCATCGGCGCCAGTTGCAAGCTCAGGCCAAACCGCACAGCACAAAACGAGGCCACATTCACATGATGTGATCAACCGCTTGTCTCGCCAGGATTAAAACAAGCCCTGAAAGGAAGAGCACTGAGTCGCTTCCTCAAAAGGGAATCGTGATCGACCACTTGTTGCGTCTAAACCTCCAACGCTTCCCCGAATCCTCAGCCTTCGGAACACTGTCGACATGGAAGCCATTGGGATCATCAGGGCCTTGACCGATCTCCTTTGCTTCCTCGAGAGGAATCTCGGACCCCACGTAGTGATCACCTTCCTTACGGCATAAACGCGCTGGAGACTGCGAGTAACTGGTCCAGATCCCCGTTCTCTTCACTGTGTATTGACCAGCACTCTCTGCCCATTGATTACATGCCCTAAGTGCAGCCTCTGGCGACTCATAGCGGTTGAGACCATCAATAAAATTAATGAAATGGGGAACTTGCGTAAGAACCAAAGCTGCCAAAAGGAGCTGGGTGATTCGGCTGGAAGTGATAGGGGCTCCTGGTTGTATCACACCTGAACCATCTTCAATCCTTTCAAAGACATGGTCAGATTCCTCTCAATTCCAAGCCAGATCCCATCGCAATCAAACCACCACTGACTCCCATCAAAACAGGAGTAAGCGGAACCAAAGGGACTAATTTCAATGACAATTAAAAACGAATGTTTGACCGATAAATATCCAAGCGCAAGACTGGACCAAGCGTTTGGGAGGGAGGCAAGGAAGGAGACTCAGGGTAAAAACTTGCCGACCATTCGTAAACCCCCTGCTTTGGATTGATACTTGGAATAACCACGCTAACGATCTGACCAGGCTTAACAGAAGGATTGAAGACAATTTCAGTAATTCCACTCTCATCATTGAATTGTATATTTGCAAGACCTTTTTCTCCACGCTTTCTCATATTATAAAATCCGGAATAAACAGTGAGATCCTTACTTCCCCATTTCCACCTCTCAGTACCATTAATTTGCGACAAAGCGATTCTTTCAAGGTTCGCCCCAGCATTTGCAGGTAGCTCCAATGAAATAACGGGATAAGATCTCTGATACGCATTAGAATATGAATTATGAATTGAAATATTTCTAGGAGGACTTTCAAAAAACTCCTGACCATATAGCTCTGTCGATTGCGAGCTCAATGGCTGAGCACAAAGAAAAAGAAGAGAAAGAGTGACAGCCTTATTCACAGGTCCTTTTCTTTAGATTCTAGTAGACCATTAAGGGAAGAAGCAAAGAGCACAATCATGAGAGAGGGCAGATGCATCCATAGAGCAGCAGAACAGGGCCACCGCGCTGGAGGGAAGTCATCTCCTTGTCAATCAAGTCTGCATCCCACCAAGACATAACCCCACACATCAGGCAGAGATCTAACAGAACCCAAATGCATCAGAAGCCGAGTGAGCCATTTCCTGTGATCTTTCGAACGGCCTCATCGCTTATCCATAACCCAACACACGGCTAAAACCTAAATCGAGACCCCTTGGATCATGCCTTTTGGCTGCTTCCCGCTGATGCGTATCGAACCAATGTGGAGGGCGACGAAGAAACAGGGCATAGGGCACATCAACAAGCCAGTACATCCGCAGTGCGGAGAGCTCTTAATAACCACCAAAACGCAGAGCGAGCTCTAGGGCCCCATAACCAAAAAGGAAGGTGCTTCCAAGCAGTGCCAACTCTTTTTTAGAACTTGCCATAGAGAGAAGGGACGAACCCATCAGCAACGCTCCAAAGAATCTAAAGGAAATCTGAAGCTCCAATATTTAGAAACCTATCAATCTGGTCACCATCTGGAGCTTGCTTTACGAAATTTCATGAAAAAGGCGTAACAACCCAAGCCTTAAGCCCCAACACAATGCTTCTATTTATATTTTGCCAAACAAAAATGAATGGGTGCCGGTAGCCAGCCCAAGCCCGTCATGATTCAAAAGGGTATGAACGCTCACCAATCAGTTCAGGCAAACAAAATCATCCTTCTAAATAACCTCAAAAAAACATCCTCCACAAGAAGACGGAGAACTCTTGAGGGGAGTGGCTAGACGCCCTCCTTTTGTCCTCAAAGGGACACGGCGGCGGACATTCGCAAAGGCCTTAGCCACAATGGTGGTGAAGGTGTTGCTGGATGCTCGCCCGAAAGAATGGTCGGGAGGACTGTTCTTTTTTTATGCCCGAAATGAAAGGATGTTGCCTCGGTGAGGGTGCCTCGATGAGCCATTCTTTTTAATAACTAACGGCTTATCTCTCAAAGCCAAAGGATACCTACAACAAAGTCAGGGCTTCTCGGCTTCTCACTGGGAGAGTTGCCTTGTTTCCGCTCCGTGAAGGGACCCTACTCATCAACGTATTTCACGCTTGAACTGGCACAGTGCTAGTTGTTCCTGATACTGGGTGACTGTCATACACAAGAAGAAGATTTCATCGCCTTATTTTTGTGTTCCGATTCACCTCGTCACAGGAGATGTAATTTCATACCCTTTCAAGGAGAAACGAATATTCGCTTTATTTTAAACTATTTCGCGCTGAAATGCACATATTTTTACGCAAACTCCAAGCAATATGCCAACCTTACTCAACAGTAATGATCAAGATACGTCCAGAATGCAAAACAGAATCAACTCAATTCAGCCATTAAGTTGTAGCTACTAGCCCAGTCCACACCTCCCTTGTAGAGGCAACAATCTGCTTGATTCATCTCAATAGAAGCAACTTTAAGCAGTTATGTCGCTGGCGGCAACGACAACACAGCACTGGCAAGCAAGCCCAGATAGGTACCCACTAAATACCCCAAAAGGCCTATTGCAACAGAAGGCAAAACCAATTCTGGACGCTTGAACGATGTAGCCAAAGCCAACGCTGTGCTTGGCCCTCCAATCGAAGCTTGAGACGCCACGAGGGTTTCCTCCAAGGGCCAGCGGCGCCAACGGCGCAACAGCAACAAACCAACGGCCTGCAAAGCCACGATCAGCGTGGCAAAAATCAAAACAGGAAGACCTTCACCCAGTAAGCCGCTCATCGGTGAGTTCAAGCCAATCACCGTAAAGAACGGCTGGATCAGCAGCAGACCTTCGTCATAACAACCGCGGCGGCTGAAGCGGCCAGGTAATTGCGCAACAATCAGCGCCACGGTGGTGAGCACCAAGATTGAGGGAACTCGAGCAAGAAGCACTTCCAAAAACCGCGAGGCAAGAAGCACACCCACACCCCAAAACAAAGCCAGGCCATAAACACTCAGCGGCTTATGCGTTTGAGGTTGATCCTGAGCTCTGGATTCACCACCACTGGCGGTATCAGGGCTTCCCCAACGCTGACCGATCCAAATACTGAATGCAAACCAAATTGCAAAAGCCACGTGAGAAGCAGCGGTTGCAATCAGCAGCAGTGATTCCGGCGGCCCCAATGTGCGAGCGACAGAAACAAAATTGATGCTGCCGCCCGTGAACCTGGCAGCGAACACCCCAGATAAAACACTGAGCTGCTCTCCCAGCCAGGGGGCCAGCACAAGGCCGCTCAGCAACACAGCCGTAAGAGTGAGCAGGACAGAGGCCACAAACGGAACGAGCAAACGCCGGGCATCAGGCCAAACACTCCGGAGATCAATCGCAAGCAGCAACTGGACAATCGCCAAAGACGTGAGTGGTCCACTGATCCAGCCAGCCGCCTGCTGATCTGGCTTCCAGCCAGTGATATTGGTCACCAACAGGCCCAACACCAGCACGACCAACGTCATGCCGAGCTGTTGACCCAAAGGCGTCGAGCGACTCAGCCACCAGCCCAAAGCCGTCAGTAGCAGGATCACCATCAGCGCAAGCGCCATGGCTTCCTCCCTTGAGTTGATTGTTGCTACCGGCAGTATGAAATCTGATGATGCCTCTCTCCTCGCATCTCAACGCAGAGAGGATGGAATGTTGCAGCTCATAAGCCTTGCTTTCTGAATTTCGCTTGGCAGACTGTGCCACCTATCCGATTGTCCTTTTGTCAGTCGATCGCAATTTGAGGGCCATTGCCGCCAATTCCCCCGCAGATGCAGCGCGTCTTCAACAAGAAGAGCGTCTCCGCACTCCAGTTTTCCGTGGAATCTCGATTGCACCGAGACCAAATCTCAGCGGCATAGGAACGGACGCTCCTTCTTAGGAATCTGGGTTGAACCTCCGTTTCAACCCCATCTCTTGAGACGCGATTTAGACGGCGCACCATTCAGCGCGGTGATTTCAAGCATGTCGGCACATTGGCCGTGCAGAAACTGAGCGATACAAGTCCTGGCGCAGATCCATCACGAGCTTTATGCACTAGGGATCCTGCCCATACTGAATTGAGAAGAAAAACTCGAATACAGAACATCCCAGAGGCCTGGACGCTTTGCGAGCTCATTTTTCGCCTGCACAATCAGCTCGCTGCGGGCCTCTTGGTCAAGGCCAAGAGTGTCACAGAGACGCTCAAAAGCCTTTTGTTCGTCGGAATTAATCGTGAATTGATAGGCATCGCGAGAGGAGGCGATCACCATGTAAGACAATTTTGCAGTCAGTGCTATGCATTCTTCAGGGATCTCCTCCGCCAAAACCTCCAAATCATTGGGATGACTGAAGGCAGCAGTCCAGGAGGGAATAGCGGCCTCTTTCAAATAGCGCTTACCAAGAGAATCCAAAAGCTCTTGCTCCTCAGGTGCAATATTCCCATCCGAGGCAGCCATTAATTTAAGGACTTGGATGACAACCCCTGCCGTACGGAGATCCATGGGTGAAGCACAATGAAGCAACTATAGCGCGATTTTTTAATGCCACTAGGGTTTATCTGGTTATAAATAATTTCATCCAGCCAGAGCCATTCAAACTCAAAGCTCGATCTCTACTACTAATACTGGTGGCTACCTATCTTTTAATTCATTCGATAATAAGCGTTGCGAGTACCACCCTTGAAGTAGATGCAGCGAAGAAATCGGAATTCTTCTTTTGCTCAAGAGAGCTATGGCAAGAGCACCAATAAAGCTATTGGCAAAGCATATGCCCAGCCATTCACTCAGAAGCGACTAATTCTGCCAACACTTAATGTTGCATTCTATTTCACATTTACTTGCAAGTAAAAAACAACCAAAGCTCTTGATTCAGGCTTCAGCATCAGATCCACTACCTGGAGTCTTCGATAACATCAAAATACTATTGTCCTAGCAGTACTGCAGCAGACCAGAACAATGTCGTCACGATTAGAGTTGCATTCAGACTGATACAGAAACTCAAAGACGAGTCAGAGGGTCATAAAAGAGAGATAGCACCAACCAAAAGATCAATTCTTCGCATCAGTCTCCCGACAAAACAGTTTTATTTACCCCGTCATAAGTGAATCTGCATTGAAGCAGAGATAGCTTTGCAAGCAAAAGGCATCTAAACATCAATTCCATTTAGTTTTGCGGCCAAGACCACATCGGCTTGCGTTAAGCCATCCACCTTGTGGGTGTAAATCACTGCTTCCGCATGGGCCCAGCCCAGGGAAAACTCAGCATGGTGTCCCTCAACCTCACAGATTGCTCCAGCTGCATTCACCCAATCGAGAGCAGTCTGGAAGTCGATGAATCGCAGCGAGCGAGCGAGGTGATGGTGATCAACCACCTCCCACCCAGGCAATTGAGGCAGCAGATCAGCAAGTTCCATTTCAGTGAGCTTGGGAGCGCCTTCTTGGCAGGGGATACAGGTCTGTTTGGCTAAATCCATTGAGGTCTCCAGCAGCCTTTGAAGTATGGACGCAGCACTGAAGACAATGACGCGGAAACTGAGGCTAAAAATCCAGCCTCACCATGGCCCCCTCCTTCCGTAGCCTCAAGATCAAGGGCCGGTGAGGCATGGACGAAGACAGCAGAAAAGCCAGACGAACTACTTTTGCCTGGGTCATCGGAGCCAACCTCGCCGCATGGGGTCTCTACTTCGTTCTAACGAAGGTCGTGGGGATCGATTTCGACATGATTCGCCAGGCCAATTACG
The DNA here is from genome assembly GCF_014279555.1 of Synechococcus sp. SYN20. NCBI lineage: Bacteria > Bacillati > Cyanobacteriota > Cyanophyceae > Synechococcales > Synechococcaceae > Synechococcus > Synechococcus sp. SYN20. The sequence goes on from NZ_CP047959.1 coordinate 1,989,979, forward strand.
GCTGAATCAGTCAAAAGAGTTTGGCTATCGCCGTCTAACAAAGAATTAGGCAACCGTTGCTCGAATGCGCGGCAGCATAAAAAAAGGGCTCGGCTTTCGCTGAAACCCCTCACTGTGATTAACGCCCCCTGTGTGATTCGAACACACGACCGACTGCTTAGAAGGCAGTAATCGAGCTCAGTAGCGGTGGGCATTTTTGAGTGAGGGAAAAGATTCTCGTCAATCGGTGCTTGCATCCGCAATCCTCTGCAAGCGTGATTTGACGTAAAAGTGAGAGCAGTGCTCTCACTTTCTTGCCGGTGTGGCTCAGGCCTTTTCCGCACCGTGCTTGAGCTTGCAGCCGATTGATTGTTCTGCCTGCTGGATCACCACAGCAATTTGCAATGATTTGCTCGTCTGCACCAAATGAGCCAGCGCCAACCTGAACGCCACCGCTATAGATTCAGGATCTTCGATTTCAAGAGCTCAATCCACTGGTCCTCCAGCTGTTAGAGATCCGTCAAACTCATCAACTCACTGCGGAGATTCGTTTCCTCGAGCATGACCTCTCAATCACAACCCATTCGTATCGAGTGATTGAAGTGCAGGCACTAATCACGCAAGACTTGGCTGTAAACGCCTATTGGTGAATGGTCAATCGCATCCTTCGAAAACTGCAGCAACCACCCCCTTGGCGATGGGGCTGTGAAGGTTCATTTTTTCAACGCATTGGCTCTACATCTCTCTTGTTGTTGCCACTTGAACTGCTGCAACAACTGCAATGGTGGGTGGTCGTCCCGATACGCCGCAGATTCAAGCAAGCCGCTCTGTACGAAGACATCCCTTGGCAACTGCAATGGAAGGCATGCTGGCTTAACAGTTATCGCCCGCATGAATTGCTCTGGTGGTGGGCAACAGGAGTGCGGAGCTGGACAGATCTTTCAAAACATCCTTCAGAAAGCCTGACGGTTTATCGCCACAACGCGCGTCGACACCTCTGGCCCTCACGATGTAGACCCGCTCAGTTGCTTCTCTCCAACAAAGCTGCACTTCTCGAACAAGTCCCAGCACAGTGGCGCGCACCTTTTCTGGTACTCAGCGACGACTACTCCGAAGCAGAACCTGTCAGTTCGTGGTGGAAGGCTGCTTTGTTGGGACATGGGGTCGTACTGAAGCCTCTTCGCGGTCATGCCGGTAGGGGCGTTGTTCGATTTCGCTGGTTTGGCTCAACCCTCCAGCAGGAGGCTTTGTTTGGACGACTGCCGAAAGACGCACCACACTTCGCCAACAGCCAAACACCTGATCCCAGCGCACTGCTGGCCCATTGGCATCAGATTTTCCGTTCTCACGAACCAGCCCTGGCAGCTCCTTACGTCTGCCACAGCTCAGAATTACCGTCCAGCGAACCGTCTGTGGTCGTCAGGGTAGTTACCAGACAGCCATCTCCAGGGTCTCTGATCTATGTGCGGCAGGCATGGCTAGAGGTGCCATTGGATGAGGGCGCCATAGCTTTCATCAACCCAGAAGGTGTCTGCCTGCCAAAACCAGGAAAGCCCCTCACAACAGACCAACAGAACCGCTTGGATCAATGGCAACAGCTGTTGAACAAGAGCACACCGTTGTCCGTTCGAGCCTGCTTGGATGCGGCCAAAGCACTCCATGCTCTTCTTCCCCCGATTGATCAAGTGGCTTGGGATTGGGTACCGGCGTCGCCTCAACCAGTGCTGCTTGAGGGCAACGGTGGTTTTGGATTGCTGGTGCCACAGCTGTTTGTTGACCTCCGTTTAAATCAGCAATGTCTGGAATGACTTGAGCCTGTGATCCATTTCTATATAGGCTATGCATAATTAACAAAGTGTTTGGATCTAGTAAGTGTTAATTGACCGCAACCCTGAGATTTGTGCTGCCGAATTGGACGGGGAAGTGTGCCTGTTTAATCCCCAAAGTGCTGTATATCTCAACCTCAATAGCACCGGTTCCATCATCTGGAATCTGCTTGAAGCCCCTACCGCATTGGACGAGCTGATCAGCAATTTGCAAGCGCGCTACGCCGTGAATGCAGATATATGTCGCAGCGAAACGGAGAGTTTTGTGTCTGAAGCGCTCGAGAAAGGCATGCTCCTGCAATCTCAGCCGGCATGACGCCGCTGTTGCGTGGGCCCAGCAGGCTTATTGCCTATTGCCTGTTCAGCCTGCTGGATCACGGCATCTGGATGTTGATCCAACTCCTTCCTGGTCCGAAGCTGATGGGGCTGGCGCGGCGGCGCCCCTGGCAACGCTGGCAATGGAGTCTTACTCCAATTCGCCAACGGCACTGGCGAAACCGCGTGGCATGGCTGTTGCGGACGCGGTGCCGGCGTGCCAGTTGGGGCAGCACCTGTTTGAGTCGCTCCTTCAGCGGTCGGATGCTGTTTGATCTTCTTGGCGTAGCCAACGAATTGCATCTGGGCATGAGCAAGTTCAGCGATGGCCGCAAGGTTCCCCATGCCTGGCTCAGAGATCCGGAGACCGGAAGGCTTTACACCCCTGGACTCAGCCCTGGTGCTGGTGCACCTCTTATCCAGTTCTAATTTTTAGTGGCCCCCATGGTCCTTTCTCTGCCCAGCACGGATCCCAAGCCTCTGTCAGCAGGGATTCACCAAACCGATGCCTTTCATCGTCAACCCCTGTTTGAGTTGAACGGCCAAGTGGTTCGCAGCTGGAGTGAAGCCCATGCTTTGCATGGATCTGCAACCATCCCTGACGTCAATCCCGCCTATGTGGCGGCTTTGATCAGCGGAAACCACAACGCTGAAGCGGCACCGTACTGGCGAATCCGGCGCCTGCCGCGGGCTCACTACGTACTGGTTAGCGGCGACGGCGTTGTGCAGACCAGCGCCTACGACCCGTTGTCTCGCGGAGCAGCGGCCATGGAACCAAACACACTGCATCAGTTTCTGCGGCAAGGTTTACTCGACCATGTACAACAGGCCTTAGAAGGTCATCACGGCGCGATCGGCTGTGAACACAGCAGCGGACTTGATTCCAATGCCGTACTTGGGGCCTTGATCCATGGAGCTCATGTTGAGCCTGCACGCTTGCACACCTGGAGCAATGAAGGTGGTGGAGAAGGTGCCCCCCTGCAGCAGTTCAGACTCTTCTATGGCTTGACGCCTGAACAGTGCCATCGCTTTGAAGCCACAGAAGCTGAAGAAAACGCGAGCAGTGATTGGATTCGACAGCAGCTTTCGGTCTTTGGGGCTCCTGCTCAGATCGGCGGTAACCCCCAGGCCGTTGCGTCAATGCGCCAACAGGGCTGCACGGCATTATTCAGCGGATTTGGCGGGGATCAAGCCATCAGCCACAACGCGGCGAATGTGCCGACTGATCTGGTGGAGCAAGGCCGCTGGTCTGAACTTGTGCGCTGGGTTGGAGGCAAACGTCGGTCGCTGAAACACATTGCGGGCCGTTCGCTCATGTTGCGAAATCGGCAGCTTGCCGAAGCAGTGGTGTTGCGCCGCACCCGCAACTTCTGCTCGAGTGATTTGTTGAGCCGCACGCTCACCCCTACTGGCCAAGAGTGGCTAGGGCTGCATCTCAAAAAGCAATACCCGTGGGAGATCGATGGCTTCCTGCGTCAGCATCAATCGATTCGCCAGCGCGTGTTAGCTGACTGGGTCGCCGTCCGCGCAGAGGAAGAAACCCGACTGGCGGCCTGCTACGGGATGGACAAAGCCTTTCCATTGCTGGATGAACGCCTGATTGCTGCCCTGTTGCAGCAAGATCCAGCCCTGTTCGGCGAAGCTTCTGGCCGCGGCCGCCTGCTCCATCGCATGGCCTTTGCTCCCTTTCTGCCGCCCTTTTTACGCGATAACCCCACGAAGAATCGCGAGCCGGAGGGTGGACTCGACCAATGGCGCTCTGAACTGACTCAAAGGGGACACCAAGCACTTGAGCACAGCCTGTTATCGATTAACAACTGGCATCCCGATTTGATCCGCTACTGGGATGTGGAGGCGATTCGCCGTGAAACGGATTCCATACTGGCCAGCCCTGAGCCAACGATGAAGGAGGTGATGGGAACAAACCGAGCCTTGGCCACGATGACCGCTCTAAGCGGCTGGTGGGAGGCACTCGACAGCTAAACCTGCAGGAGCGACGGGCAAAGCACGGCCCTGATAATCGCGGATTGGCGTTGGGCTGCCGCCACCAGCGTTGCAGCGCCGGGATGGGGGGAGGATTGTGCAGCAGCGATCAGCTGATCCAGCCGTTGGGTATTGGCCGTTCCGATGGCACACAAGCCAAGTTGTGCCATTTGCAGGGCGGAGGTGGCGTCATATCCACGGCGTTTGAGATGAGCTTGCAGGGCCAAGCTGAGCATCATTTGCACGCGCTCTGGGTGATCCTGATGGCAGCAAAGATGGCTGAGACTGAGCCCTTCAGGCTTGAGGCTCACCCGCGGAGGATCGAAGGGATGGATTGGTGATCGTTGGCCTTGCTTCTCAACGCAGATCCGGCCGAAGCCCTCAACCTCGATCTCCAGGGGCGCACTGTGGGCGAACGGAGTTGAGCTATCGCAATGGCCGTAGTGCAACGCCAAATCCAGCACATCGCGGCGATGGCCGTAGTGGGCAAAACACTCAGATCCGCCCACTTGAGCAGATCTGATCTGCATCGCCCCATCGCTGATTTTGAACGGGGCCCCGTGGCGATGGTGATTGAGAAGATCAATCAGCGGCAAAAGCACTGGCTGTCGATCTCCCTCTCCGGGGTTTCGTCGCCAGCCGAACGACCGCGTAGCCAGAAATCCTTCGACAGCCGATCGCTCTGCTCTCGCATCAAAGTTGGGTTTGAGTGGAGCCAATGCGGCCCGAACCTCGGGTGAGGTGCCGGCGAGCCTGGCAGGGTGTTCGTTGCTCCACCAGGACAACTTGTTTGTGGCGTTGTAGAGCTCGGCATGCAGTTGCAACAGCTCGCGCTGCACAGCCGTGGTTCCTTGAGGCGGCTGCAACAGTTTCAATTCAGCAGATGAGACAGACCACTGGACCCCGGCGATTGGCACCAACATCTCAGTAGGCATGCTGATGAGCGGACCATTCGTTCCAGGGGGAGCCAACAGTCGCATCGCCCCGCCGCGGATTTCAGCGGAAATTTCACGATGCCACTGCGCTCCGTGGGCGGCACAGATCTCCGCAATCTCAAGCAGTACCGCCGAGGCGGGGCTGCAATCACTTTGGATTGTGAGGGTCATCGCAGCCGAAATTCGAGCACCGTTCCGCTGAGTTTGGCCCCCGCTGGGCAGTGATTGGGTGATGGCTCTTGTTGAAACGGTGGATGGCCCAAGCCAACAAACAAGCGTTGGCGATCGCCCGCCAATGACCAGGCCGCCGCCGGTGTTTCAAACGAAACCCAGGGTTTGGGAGAAGGCATTTGCTCTCCCTTCATTAGTCCTGAAACCGTTATGGCCCTGATGCGGTTCAGCCATTGGCCTGATGCAAGCTTTTCACTGCTCAACAACAACCAGCCTTCTTCAGTGGGATAAAGGTCCATCGCCTGTTCGCCGCTTGGCAATGCAACTTGCTGCACGTCCGGGGCAGCCGGACTGAAGCGGCTTGCCAGAAAAGCGGCACGCTGTGGCCGCTCCGATTTCCAGGGGCCAATGCTGGCAATCCAGGCGACAGCTTGACCGCTTGGTGTGGCCCGTTCCATCCAGACCGAGCGCATTCCAGGCGCGTTGATTCCTGGCAATAGAACGGCAGCTGTCAGGTCGGGGCGAGGCCGCCAACTGCCATCCGGGAGCCATTGCTGCACGGCGGTGAAGGCCTGAAGGCGCTCTCCTGCAGAAAGCCAACGCCGCTGAGCAGGCCCCGGTAGAGCCTGCACTGCAAAAAGTTGATCATCCACAGGCAGTAGAGCAGTAGCGCGCCAGCCGTTAAGACGATGAACCAACCAGTGACCTCCTCCATCACTGGCGCGCCCCAGGGCAGAGCCATGGCGTTCCTGCTTGGGCCCAGTAGCCACGGCATCCGGCACATTGCCAACGACAACGAGCTCATTGCCATGCCAGGCCAAATCATGGACATGGATGAACTGGGGTAGCAGGCGCTCCTGCCTCCACTGCCCATCAGCGCTGCTGCGGCGGTAGAGATTTCCCCAACGCCAACTGCCCCGCGCATCAGCCCCTGCAATCCAAAGCTCAGAGCCTCTGGTGCTGAAGCGACTGATCTCTTCTTCTGGAAGGGTGGCTGCCTGCTTCCAGTGATCAGTTGCGATGTCGTAGGCAAAAAGCGGAACAGGTCCAGCATTGGCCGTTAAACCGTCGTTACTGCTGTTGCCGAGCCCCACGTAAAGCTGGCCATCGTGGATTGCAAGATCCCACGGGGTTCGTGGAAGGGTTTGCCAGCAAAGGGGATAACGACCCAATGCCGGATTGCCCAGGCTGCTGGCCTGCCAACTTGGCGTGAGCTGGCCTACGAAATCTTCCGCGGGCGTTTGGGAGGGTTTTGGTTGTTGCTGGGCTGATGGTGGATGTAAACGATGGCTCCCCGCAGGTTCCAACCAGTGCCCCAGCCTGCGAAGCATTCGGGCACCCGTCATTAAAGTCAGTGGCACGACCACCAAACCAGTGATTGCTGCGGCAGCAAGTCCCTGCCGTGCTCGCTGAGCAGTGATCATGCCCACCACTTTTCCCTTCAACACCATCATCCCGCGTTTCCCTCGCCTGCATCTCTTCTGGGCGTTGATACGAGAGGCGGGTTGGCGCCATCTCGCCAGCCTCGTGGCCTGCAGCGGTCTTCGCAGCGTGCTCGATATTGCGGGGCTAGGGGTTGGCGTGACGTTGCTGTTGGGATCAGGTTCTACAGAGACACCTAAATTTCCACTTCAACTGACCTTGCAACAAGGGTTAGTGGTGTTGATCGTGGTGATGCTTCTGCGCGGAGCCTTACAAGCGCTCGTAGCGATCAGGCAAGAACGGCTGCGCTCAGGATTCACCGATCGACTGCGTGAGCAGCTGCTTGCGTTGGTGCTGCAGGCTTCTTCCCTGCAGCTGGAGACGATCGGCCGCGGCGATCTACTCGGTTTGTTGATGGCTGATATCGGCCGATCAGTGCTCGCTCTCGATCAGGGCGTGCGCTCGCTTCAAGCGTTGCTTTCTCTGATTTTTTATGCCGCTGGCGTGCTCGTGGTGGGAAAGACAGCAGCGATTCCACTGCTGTTGGCTCTGGCTGCAACTGGCGCTGCGGCCCTGCTGCAACGTTCAGGCAGCTGGCAATTGGGGCGCCTTCAAACCCATCTCAATGGGGCCCTGCAGCGCACCGTTGGAGATGGGTTACATGGCCTCAAAGCCGTCCGCGCTGCAGTCGCGGAGGATTGGCTGTTGCAGCGCTTCACACAGGACAGCGCTCGGTTCCGGCGAGTGCTGCAGCAAACCGTGCAACGACAAGCCCTGTTCATCACCTGGCGCGACACCCTGGTGGTGTTGGTAGTAGGCAGCTGGCTGCTCTGGAGCCGATCTGACCTCGGCCCAGCGGTGATGGCCACCACCCTGCTGCTCGCCTATCGGATGGCCGCATCACTAAGTGCCGTGATCAATGCTCAGCGGCTCTGCTTGGGGTCACTCCCCGGCTACGAAGAACTCTGTAAGCAGCGGATGCTTCTGCAGCCTGCCAACCACCAAAAGGTTGGGAAAACGCCGCGGCCAATTCCCAACAAGCCTTTGAAGCCAGAAACAGGCTGGATGTCTTTGGAATGGAAGCCATCCCAAAAGGCCAGTGCTGACCCTCTGTTTCTGGAAGCTGGCCAATTGGTGGCTGTGGTGGGGCCTTCTGGAAGCGGCAAATCCACTCTGCTTGATCAGTTCTGCGGACTACTGAATGAGAACCACAGCTCCTGGCTCATAAAGACAGAGCACAACACGATGCATTGGTCAGGGATTGAGGGAGCCAGGTTCTTACGTAGCGGCCTCGCTTATGCACCTCAGGATGCTGTGTTGTTCGAAGCGAGCCTGCGTCACAATTTGCTGCTAAATAAAAATAAAAGCTCAGATGAATTGGAAGGCTGGCTGGAGAGTCTTGGCTTAGTTCATTTGCTGCAGCGCCAGGAAGGTCTTGATGAGCCATTGTCTTTGGCGATGGATCCCTTCTCCGGAGGGGAAATTCACCGGTTAGGTCTACTGAGGGCTTGGCTGAGAGATTGCCCAGCGGAAGTGCTGGATGAACCAACGGCTTTTCTTGATGAGACATCAGCGCAGATGGTGCGGCAGATTATTTTCGAACGGATGAAAAAGCGGCTCGTGCTGGTCAGTACGCATGACCAAGAGTTAATCAAACTTGCTGATCGGGTGGTGATCTTGAAAGCGCCTAGCGATGGAAGCGCTGCGAGGCATTACCCCAAATCATGACTTGCTGGGAGAGTTTCCTGATGCGCCTTACCGCCACTTGTGGGAGAGACAACGGTGAACCAGTCGATGGGTGAAAAAGCACATCCGGTGGTGCCAACATCAGCAGCAACTTCACCAGCCAATTGATAGGTGAGTAGCTAAGTCGTAAATGACGCAATCCAAAATTCAATAGAGATTCATCTGTACGGCAAGCCATTAGTTGTGTTTTTCGTGCATCATTTATCACATGGCGATCGCTCACCCTAAACGCTGGATATTTACTAAATTTTACAGAATCAGCAAGCAAGTTGCAGTCCTCTAGCACAGCAAAGCTCTTCCGAACAAGACGTTGTCGCTGAAGTCGATGTAATTCAATCTCAGAAAAACCGCGCGTTAATCTTTCAATATCAATCAAGCTACGTATTGACATCCAACGGTCCATCGCAGCATGACAACATGAATGCAGCAATGCATCTGTGTGGTTAAGCGTGAAGATTGTTTGACCGTTGATCGAGAGCTCATCCAGACGTTTCCATAGAATCTGAAAACCTGGCAACACATCTCTTGCATGGGTGACATGCCAATGCAGATCAATCCATTGCCACTTACCACCAACGACTCTCTTAAGAGAAATTTCTATCGACACGAATCGGCTGTAGTGGCCATAAATGCCATCACTTCCGATTCCACGAGCACCATTGGTTTCACAGAGCACAAAACCAACCGACTTCAAGAGGGTTGTTGCCTCACCAAGATCAGCTGGATCAACGAATAGATCACAATCGCCGCGGCCACGGGCAGCAAGCAATCCGGTGGTTTGCAGGGCCAAAGGCACACCCTTGATCACCAGCATCGGGATGCCAGCGCGTTCAAAAAGGGCTGCCATTTCGCGCGTGAGGCTGGCAAGGGCAAGGGCCTCCATCTGCTCCTTGCGCGCCAAGACCTTCAACCTGTCAGCCAGCAGCGGAATCAGCTGCAGTACCAGGGGATCAGCCGCCAAAAGGGTTTCGAGACGGTGACGGCGGATCGCCGCCAGAAGGTCTTCCGCTGGGATGGAACGGCATGAAGCTTCGAGCTGGGAGCTGACACCGCAGGCGCTGTTGGGCCTTGAGCCTTCACCCGCTTCTCGCTCGCGTTGCAGTACCAGACCAGCAAGCTGTCTTGTGACTTGGAGGCTTTTTGCGCTGACCACAGCCTCGGAACTCATTAGGAGGTCAAAATAGATCCGATTCGTTTACAAGTGATCTGATGCGTCAAGGGCTCGGTCCAATCCGCACAGCGTTTGGTCTGCATTGGCGTTCAGACGATCTGGAAATTGAAGAACTGCCTGAACTGCTAGCTGACAGTGGCCAATCCCCTGCAGGGGAGGTGGTGATTGCCTCTGAAACTCCATCCAGCTGGCCGGATCTACCACCGGGTCCTCACGACACACCGTTTCTGCAGATGAAGCGAGGGGATTTACGCCTCACTGTGGAAGAGATCGGGCGGTTTCGCATCACAAACGGCACTCATATCGCTTGGCACCGGGAACATCCAGGCGTGAGCGATCAGGACATCCGTACCTTTCTGTTGGGGTCGGCGGTAGGGGCTCTATTGATCCAACGCGGCATGTTGGTGCTGCACGGCAATGCGCTCGAAAAAAACGGGCAAGCCATTGTGTGCATGGGGCATTCCGGAGCGGGAAAGTCCACACTGGCGTATGCCTTGATGCAGCAAGGCTGGCGGCTGCTCGCCGACGATCTGGTGGCGGTGACACCGCAGGGCATGGTGCTACCGGGAATTCCTCGGATCAAGCTTTGGCATGATGCCGCAAAGGCTTTCGGGCTGGATCCAAACACCTTGCCGCCGATACGCAATGCCATGCACAAATATCTGCTGATGGGTGAAGCAGTACAGCGGGCACCTGACGCTGCATCGCTGCAAGCGTTGTACGTCATCCACCAACGGCGAAACGATGCATCGAAAGCCGACGCCAACAGGATCACCCGGATCGTCAGCGAAAAAGCAGCTGCTTTACGCCTGCGCAATCAGGCCTTCCGGCCACGCTTTGTGAGAGGACTGGGGCAAGAGGGACCGAACTTCATGGCATTGGCACGCCTGCAGAGCAGCATCCCGATGGCGGTGCTGCCTTTGCCAAGCGGGATTGTCGCGATGCAGACCTGGCTCAGCGAACAGAACCTGCTGACCGCGGCGGCAGAAGCGGAAGGGCCTTCAGCGCAAGACGAAACATAGGAGCTGCGCCCATGAGCGAGAAAGAACCTTATTGGTATTTGGCGAGCTACCCGAAATCGGGTAACACCTGGTGCCGTGTGTTCATCACCGAATTGAGGCGGATTGCAAAGTTGGATTCTGCGGAAGCCACAGCTACAGCACAGGAATCGGAACGGGAGCTGCGACTGAACCAGGATTTGGCCACCGGATCAATCATGAGCAGCCGTCACTGGCTCGATGACCAACTCGGCATCGACACCAGTGATCTGCGCTGGGCGGAACTTGACCGCGTCCGCGGCAGGGTTGGTCATCAACGCGCTTTGTATTCCGATTGCCTTCGTTATCACAAAGTTCACGACGCATTTTTCAGTAGCGATTCAATGGGCAAGCCAGTGGTGCCAGTGGAGGGATGCCGCGGTGCCGTGGTGGTGATACGCCATCCAGCCGATATTGCAGTTTCTCTGAGCCATTTTTTTTCCTGGGATCTGGAAGGCTGCGTCGCATTTCTGCTGAACGAAGAAGCGGCGCTGTGTCGATCCAGCAAGCGAGGCGGACAACAGGTGCGCCAGTTCATGGGTAGCTGGGCGTCGCATGTGTGCAGCTGGGTGGATCAGAACAAGATTCCAGTGTTGTTATTGCGCTACGAAGATCTGTTAACTGAACCAATACAACATTTTAGCCAGTTGGCTTCATTTTTAGATCTACAAATTGATGATGAGTTAATCAAGCAGGCAGTTAAAAATACAAGCTTTGAGAAACTAAAAGCCAAAGAACAAGCTGAGGGAGGATTTCGCGAACGTCCCGATAGCTGTGAACGATTTTTTCGATCCGGCCGGAGTGGCGAAGGGCGTGAACAGTTGACTCCGGATCAAAAAGAACGGATGGAGGCCGGGTTCAAAGATGTCCTGCAGAGGTTTGGTTACCAATAAAAGATGCCTGAATCGCTGTACAACTTGGACGCAGTGGTGCACACCCCCTGAGCACATTTTTTCAGCGTCTCAGTTCTTCTCTGCAGGGGTTGCTCTGCGTTGCTGCTGAAACCTCAAAGTGCTGATGGACACTGCAGTTTCAGGCAGTACTGGGGGTTGGGCGTGGAGGACTGCTGAAACGGGTGTAGTTGCTTTGGTAAGTGCCTAAGAGATGCCTGAGGGCATTTTTTGATTGGAAACTGGATTATTGATTGACGTGGTTTGCTGCTGCTGGGATGCCTACAAAAGAGAAGCAATGGCATTCATTCATCCTTTTTGTATAACTAAATATATCTAGAAAGTATCGACGTGATACAGATTCATGGTTTTTGTATTAGTTGATACACCTGAGTGTCGTTGGTCGATTTATATTTTTACGATTATTGCATGCTTTGCGGATGATTATCAATCATTCTTCTGCTTTGAAGGAAGATTTAGTGCCCGCTCAAGAGAAATTGGAGTGGGTCACCCCGAAGATTTCACTGATGGAGGCGGAGAATACAGATGGTATAAGCAAAACAAGAACATCATCCGAAGGAGGTGTAAATACCATCCCAACGGGTCCTTCCTAACCAACTTTACCTCAAACCTCGCCACACCTACAAAACCAGTCAGCGGAAAGGGTCTGAAAGGACCCTTTTTTAGTAAGTTACGGTCATTTGAGGCGTTGATTACCTGGCACGGATGGCGCTGATTTTGAATTGGGCAGCAGGGTTGAGGGCGCTATTGATGTTTTCTTTGCCAGTAGATAGATAAGTTGCCGCAGCAAAGCAATGGCGACAATAAGTGTAACAAGATAACTGCTTGACGGTCTATTTATAAGTTTATTTTTCCTCCAATACAGCATTCTGTGCCCTAACTGCTATTCAGGCATTCGTCATCTACCCAGCGTGTTGCATTGCATTGGCGAAACGTCTGGGCGATGTGCTGCCATTCATCTGGTAGTTGCTGCAGCATTGGCAGGTTGAGTGGCAATGATTGCTGACCAATGCAGTGCCTGTGGCGTTTGCTATTGCCTTGTGCTCTTGCTGTTGTGGACTTGAGTAGGGCAATCAACTTGCTGCCCCATTGTCTGGTTTTGATTGGTTTTGATTTACAGCGGTATTTCCTGCAGAAGTGCTCATACCGCTTGGAGCACCCCGTCAGTGTGGGTGCCAGTTGCAGAAAGGCAGGATGCCACTGGGTGATGCCATCAGTTTCTAATCTGCTGTAGTGCCCGTAGTTGCTATAGGGGTCATAAAATCCTTTCCTTACTCCTGCTGCCTTTGGATTGGCGTGGATATAACGCAACGTATTCAGTGCCCTTTGATGGTCTTTAGGTGCAATCGCAGTGGCGTAATACCTTGCCTCCCAAAAATGCCCGCAACGCCCAGAAAGGCGGTTGAGTGCCATTGCGGCATACCAACCAACCCAATGCATCAGTTTGGGTAACTGTGTGGCATCTAAAGGACGCAGGAGCAGGTGAATGTGATTTGCCATCAGGCACACCCCATACAAATTGTGAGGCACCTTCTGTTGTGCTTTGGCAAGCACTACTAACAGCAGATCACGGCGAATGCGTTTTGCAATCAAGAATGCTCTGCTATTGCACCTCAGCGTGATGTGAAACGAATGCCCTTGCGGTAGTAAACGGCGTGAGCGGGGCACTTGGGTTGCTCTTGCTATTGGTTTTTACTTTGCTGCTCTGCCTTGTGCTGTTTTGTTGTATTCCTCCCGTATAAGACCAAGCACTAATGCCTCAAGGTTGCGAAAATGCTTTTGAGTGTTCTGTAGGTCTTGGAGCATTGCTTCTTCTACTGCTGGGATGCGTAGGGTCATGGTTTTCATTGGAAGGTCTCCTGCTGCTGTTGGTTTTGATTGTGATAAGTAGGTGATTGATTTTTTAGATGGCGTTTGAGTTTCTCTGCAATCGCTGCACGACAGAAGGCAGAAAGATTGAGATACTGATTTGCTTTGAGGTGCTGCAGGGTCTGTTGCAGGTCCTCGGCATCTCTGGCGGGGTAAGTAATCGTAAGTTGATTGCGTTTCATTGGTTACCTTTGCTGCGGTTGTAAGTGCATTGAGTCGTGGATAGAAGGTCACTGCTGAATGGGTCCAGTGATAGATGCTCTGGAGTTGTTTGTTTAGATAGGTAGTTGCTGATCCGCCAGTGGTCAGAAGGATCAGGATGAATGCGTTGAATATTTATTGATTTCCACTTGGATAATGCTTTGACCTTCTCAGGCAGGGTTTTGGAGAAGAGGTGCTCCACTGCTGCTTGAGTATTCAGTGATGATGGCAATGCTTCTACAATCAGGTGGGTGTGATATTGACCAGTGCCTTGATGGGATACTTCGTGGAAGAAAAGCAGTTTGGGGTAGGGATAGGCACCAGCACCTTTGATGCTCTTATTTCTTGCTTGATAGATAAGGCGCTGCAGTTTGCGTTTGAGGTCTTGGGTGTCGCCAAGCACTTCTGCTTCGTGGGTCTTGCCTTCGCTGTAGTGAAAGGAGATCAACCAATGGGGGTTGATGCTCTCTTGGAGGTGGTAATGAATGAGGTTCCTGATGCCACGCCTGAGGCGTTGGGTCTGGTGCATTTCTAGTTGAGTTTCTGGTTGTCTTTTTGATTGCATCTTTGTTGGTTGATATTCAGTTCCATTTGTTGCATTGAGATTTGGTGGTCTCTTATGGGTATAGGTCCCCTACTGACCCCAACCACCAATAAAAAAGGTGTTGAGGTCAATGATTGCTACTGCTATAAAATTGTTGATCAGCAGATGGTTGCTCCTCGTTCTACAGAGTGAGCACTACCGACAAAACTATTTATTCCTTTGACTGCTTTTGCAGGGTAAATTGTGTTGCTTTGCTGATAAACACTGACACCTTGCAGGCAAAGACCGCAGCAACAAAGGAGCGATTGCTGTTTATTTGATAGTTTTATTTGCTGTAAAAATAGATATTAGATTGCTTGACGATGCACCCACTTTTATAGATTGACTGCTGACCACTCTTTTGATTTTTATGTTCTGCTGTTGATCGTTTTGCTTTTATCTAGAAACCGTCCAACTTGGCATCTGCAACCGTCCTGTTGGTTTCGCATACGTTTCCAGCAACATCTTGGTGCTATGTCCTGCTGCTGCTGCTAAATCCGCTGGGGAGTTGCCCATCGCTAAGGCGTGAGACAAAAACGTATGGCGTTGGGCATACAGGCGGCGAGGTTGGAGACCACAGCGTTTCAGGGTCCTCTGCCACACCCGTGACAGCAGATGGTCATAGACATTGCTGTGGGTGTTGGGAGTGAGAAACACCAACCCATAGGGGTCATAGAGACCCAGTTGCTGCATCTGCTGCTGATGCTCTCTTAGGACTTCAGCAAGCAATGGGGTTAGCGGCACCAACCTCTGTTTGCCTGTTTTAGTGGGTCCCCAGATGTGTTGTCTGGATGAATACCCATCTCGCTTGAGGGTCTTATAGATCAAGATTTCACACTCATCCCAGCGGATGCAATCCCACGTCAGTCCCCTCACTTCTGCATTACGCATTCCTGTGCTTATCCATAGGCAAAAAAGTGGGTAAAACCAAGTTTCGTTGGTCTTGAGGTCTCCCAATACTGCTTGGATGTCGTTTACGGAAAGCACATCGCTCTGCACCTCTCGCTTCTTGATTTTCAGCGTGTGGGAGAAAAGGTATCTGTTATCGCCAGAGCAGGTGCGGCAGTGCATCAACACAGTGTTGATCGTGCCATTGCTCAGTCCCCGTTCCCGTTGCATCCAGACAATGAAACCCTCCACATCCCTACGACGCTTGAGTGGTTTGCCGTAACTCTGCAGCACTCGGTAGGCGTGGATGCTGCTGGATTGCCTGCTCTGGTCCGCCTTCTGTTTGAGAGCGAGAAGTAGTCCGACCTCGTGCCCTTTGACAGCAGGTTGGTAAGAGAGCAAGGAGGCATCCAAAATCCCCTGCTGCACATCACTCCAAATTTGAGCAGCAATGGCGCTTGCCTTTGCTTGGGCAACAGAGTCATCCCATCTGCCGATGCGGTTGATAAAGCGATCTCTTCCATCCAGTCGCATCCGCACTTGCACCACGCCATTGTTATTACGCAATGCAGGTGGTTTTTTCATCTGGCACTCAATACTCAAAGTCAAAAAAGACGTTGCTTACTACTACTTGGTCAACCCATTCTTGAGCAAGCAAGACATACTTTGGCGTAAATATTCTGTGTTGCAGCTGTTTGTAGCTATTGCCTGCAAAAGTAGTCAAACTAGCTTGTATATCAGCTTTTCTAACAATCAATCAAGCGAAACTCAAGTATCCAACTACTTCTTGCTGAACTTATGCGACATAGACGCAGTGGTGCACACCCCTTGAGCACCTCTTTTCAGCATCTCAGTGCTTCTTTGCGGGAGTTGCTCTGCGTTGCTGCTGAAACCTCAAAGTGCTGATGGTCACTGCGGTTTCAGGCAGTGCTGGGAGTTGGGCGTGGAGGACTGCTGGTGGAGGTGGTGTGGGGTTGTTGAGTGAATTGGAGGGATGCCTGAGGGCATTTTTTGATTGGAAACTGGATTATTGATTGACGTTTCATGCTGCTGCTGGGATGCCCTGTGGGATCTTGAGTGAGTGCTGAGGAGTGTGCGGTAGGTGATATTATCTTCTGGAGTATCCTGCGACTGACTAACGCATCATGACTTCTTCTAACAGCAATAATAACGACTTAGTTACCTCTCAAGAGAAATTGGAGTGGGTTACCCCAAAGATTTCGCTGACGTTGGCGGAGATTACTGAAGGAAAGGTGCAGTCATTTTGGTTAGCTAATCCTCACTAACTCTTTTGGTGCTTCCTGACCAACTTTACCTCAAACCTCGCCACACCTATAAATACCAATCATCGGAAAGGGTCTGAAAGGACCCTTTTTTAGTAAGTTGCGGTCATTTGAGGCGTTGATTACCTGGCACGGATGGCGCTGATTTTGGATTGGGCAGCAGGGTTGAGAACGTTATTGATGTTTTCTTTGCGAGTAAATAGATAAGTTGCCGCAGTAAAGCAATGGCAACAATAAGTGTCACACGATAACTGCTTGGCGGTCTATTTATAAGTTTATTTTTCCTCCAATACAGCATTCTGTGCCCTAACTGCTATTCAGGCATTCGCCATCTACCCAGCGTGGTGCATTGCATTGGCGAAACGTCTGGGCAACACTATCCAATTAGATGAAGATTATCCTATACAATGGCAACAACGTAACTCAATTCCAAGCATGAATCTCAAGAGATATATCTTGGATGGCGTAATCAGTGGCGAAGAATTACTTTGGATTTATCACCGATTACTCGAAACACCTCTCTGGACGCTTTCGCGTACATCAACAGGACCAGGCAGAAACATGATCCCCTTCATGGGATTTCCAGGCCTCGGGATTGAAACGCGTGGAGAGGTTCATAACGAATTCCTTTCTGGTTACTTTCGCTCACTAATATTCAGGGTCAAGCATCAACTCAAAAAGGATTATAGCGCTCAAATACCCTCAGAAGTCAAGAGAATACATGTTGGAGGAAAGTCATCCTTTTCCAGGACAAAGTTTCACTCTGATTCAAAAGACGAGAGTGATTGGACTATTCTTGGGTTTCTCAATCCAGTATGGAATGCCAAAGATGGTGGTGAATTTTATTTAGACAAAGAAAAGATTGAATATAAGGCAGGGCGTTTTGTTGTATTTCCCTCTTACATTGAGCACGATGGAGGTTATGTCGTCAATGAGTCACTGTCCTATTGGCGTGTTGCAGCCAACATCATCCTAACTAAGCCCGAAAAATAAAATAACAGCGAGATCATGAAACATTACTCTGCCCCCTGCCCTGTGCTGTTTTGCTGTATTTCTGCCGTATCAAATCTAGCAACAATGTCTGCATGTCTCTAAAGGATTTGTTGGTCTTTTGCAGTTCTACAAGCATTGCTTCTTCTACTGCTGGGATGCGTAGGGTCATGGTTTTCATTGGAAGGTCTCCTGCTGCTGTTGGTTTTGATTGTGATAAGTAGGTGATTGATTTTTTAGATGGCGTTTGAGTTTCTCTGCAATCGCTGCACGACAGAAGGCAGAAAGATTGAGATACTGATTTGCTTTGAGGTGCTGCAGGGTCTGTTGCAGGTCCTCGGCATCTCTGGCGGGGTAAGTAATCGTAAGTTGATTGCGTTTCATTGGTTACCTTTGCTGCGGTTGTAAGTGCATTGAGTCGTGGATAGAAGGTCACTGCTGAATGGGTCCAGCGATAGGTGCTCTGGTGTGCTCTGTTTGCTCAGGTAGTTGCTGATGCATTTGTAGTCAGTGTCGTGCTGGTGAATGCGTTGGATGTCGATGGATTTCCACTTGGATAATGCTTTGACCTTCTCAGGCAGGGTTTTGGAGAAGAGGTGCTCCACTGCTGCTTGAGTATTCAGTGATGATGGCAATGCTTCTACAATCAGGTGGGTGTGATATTGACCAGTGCCTTGATGGGATACTTCGTGGAAGAAAAGCAGTTTGGGGTAGGGATAGGCACCAGCACCTTTGATGCTCTTATTTCTTGCTTGATAGATAAGGCGCTGCAGTTTGCGTTTGAGGTCTTGGGTGTCGCCAAGCACTTCTGCTTCGTGGGTCTTGCCTTCGCTGTAGTGAAAGGAGATCAACCAATGGGGGTTGATGCTCTCTTGGAGGTGGTAATGAATGAGGTTCCTGATGCCACGCCTGAGGCGTTGGGTCTGGTGCATTTCTAGTTGAGTTTCTGGTTGTCTTTTTGATTGCATCTTTGTTGGTTGATATTCAGTTCCATTTGTTGCATTGAGATTTGGTGGTCTCTTATGGGTATAGGTCCCCTACTGACCCCAACCACCAATAAAAAAGGTGTTGAGGTCAATGATTGCTACTGCTATAAAATTGTTGATCAGCAGATGGTTGCTCCTCGTTCTACAGAGTGAGCACTACCGACAAAACTATTTATTCCTTTGACTGCTTTTGCAGGGTAAATTGTGTTGCTTTGCTGATAAACACTGACACCTTGCAGGCAAAGACCGCAGCAACAAAGGAGCGATTGCTGTTTATTTGATAGTTTTATTTGCTGTAAAAATAGATATTAGATTGCTTGACGATGCACCCACTTTTATAGATTGACTGCTGACCACTCTTTTGATTTTTATGTTCTGCTGTTGATCGTTTTGCTTTTATCTAGAAACCGTCCAACTTGGCATCTGCAACCGTCCTGTTGGTTTCGCATACGTTTCCAGCAACATCTTGGTGCTATGTCCTGCTGCTGCTGCTAAATCCGCTGGGGAGTTGCCCATCGCTAAGGCGTGAGACAAAAACGTATGGCGTTGGGCATACAGGCGGCGAGGTTGGAGACCACAGCGTTTCAGGGTCCTCTGCCACACCCGTGACAGCAGATGGTCATAGACATTGCTGTGGGTGTTGGGAGTGAGAAACACCAACCCATAGGGGTCATAGAGACCCAGTTGCTGCATCTGCTGCTGATGCTCTCTTAGGACTTCAGCAAGCAATGGGGTTAGCGGCACCAACCTCTGTTTGCCTGTTTTAGTGGGTCCCCAGATGTGTTGTCTGGATGAATACCCATCTCGCTTGAGGGTCTTATAGATCAAGATTTCACACTCATCCCAGCGGATGCAATCCCACGTCAGTCCCCTCACTTCTGCATTACGCATTCCTGTGCTTATCCATAGGCAAAAAAGTGGGTAAAACCAAGTTTCGTTGGTCTTGAGGTCTCCCAATACTGCTTGGATGTCGTTTACGGAAAGCACATCGCTCTGCACCTCTCGCTTCTTGATTTTCAGCGTGTGGGAGAAAAGGTATCTGTTATCGCCAGAGCAGGTGCGGCAGTGCATCAACACAGTGTTGATCGTGCCATTGCTCAGTCCCCGTTCCCGTTGCATCCAGACAATGAAACCCTCCACATCCCTACGACGCTTGAGTGGTTTGCCGTAACTCTGCAGCACTCGGTAGGCGTGGATGCTGCTGGATTGCCTGCTCTGGTCCGCCTTCTGTTTGAGAGCGAGAAGTAGTCCGACCTCGTGCCCTTTGACAGCAGGTTGGTAAGAGAGCAAGGAGGCATCCAAAATCCCCTGCTGCACATCACTCCAAATTTGAGCAGCAATGGCGCTTGCCTTTGCTTGGGCAACAGAGTCATCCCATCTGCCGATGCGGTTGATAAAGCGATCTCTTCCATCCAGTCGCATCCGCACTTGCACCACGCCATTGTTATTACGCAATGCAGGTGGTTTTTTCATCTGGCACTCAATACTCAAAGTCAAAAAAGACGTTGCTTACTACTACTTGGTCAACCCATTCTTGAGCAAGCAAGACATACTTTGGCGTAAATATTCTGTGTTGCAGCTGTTTGTAGCTATTGCCTGCAAAAGTAGTCAAACTAGCTTGTATATCAGCTTTTCTAACAATCAATCAAGCGAAACTCAAGTATCCAACTACTTCTTGCTGAACTTATGCGACATGGACGCAGTGGTGCACAACCCCTGAGCACCTCTTTAGTACTGTCTCTGCAGTACCTATGGGGAGTGGTGGGCCGCGGGTGCTGAAGAGTGAGGCAGCACCGCAACAGGTGGGTTATAATGCCTACAGTTGATACGTTGTGTATAGTAATTTCCTGACTGATGACTTCTGCTGACCGCAACGACGACTTATCGCCTGCTCAAGAAAAGTTGGAATGGGTCACCCCGAAGATTTCGCTGATGGAGGCGGAGAATACTGATGGGAAAGTATTTCCGAATCCCTCTGAATGCCCTACATCCAAGATCTTTTGCACGATCCTCAGCTTGAATAATGCTCCTTCCTAACCAACTTTACCTCAAACCTCGCCACACCTACAAAACCAGTCAGCGGAAAGGGTCTGAAAGGACCCTTTTTTAGTAAGTTACGGTCATTTGAGGCGTTGATTACCTGGCACGGATGGCGCTGATTTTGAATTGGGCAGCAGGGTTGAGGGCGCTATTGATGTTTTCTTTGCCAGTAGATAGATAAGTTGCCGCAGCAAAGCAATGGCGACAATAAGTGTAACAAGATAACTGCTTGACGGTCTATTTATAAGTTTATTTTTCCTCCAATACAGCATTCTGTGCCCTAACTGCTATTCAGGCATTCGTCATCTACCCAGCGTGGTGCATTGCATTGGCGAAACGTCTGGGCGATGTGCTGCCATTCATCTGGTAGTTCCCGCAGCGCAGGCAGGTTGAGTGGCAGTGATTGCTGACCAATGCAGGATCGATGGCGTTTGCTGTTGCCTTGTGCTCTTGCTGTTGTGCATTTGAGACGGGCAATCAACTTGCTGCCCCATTGTCTGGTTTTGATTGGTTTTGATTTGCAGCGATAGTTCTTGCAGAAGTTGATGTATCACTTAGAGCATCCTTTGAGCGTAGGTGCCAGTTGCATAAATGCTGGATGCCACTGCGATAATCCATCTACTTCCAATCTGCCGTAGTGTCCGTAGTTGGAAAATGGGTCATAGAAACCCTTACGCACTCCTGCTGCCTTTGGATTGGCGTGGATATCCCGCAGAGTATTCAGTGCTCTTTGATGATCTTTAGGTGAAATCGCAGTGGCGTAATACCTTGCCTCCCAGAAGTGCCCGCAACGCCCGCTCAAGCGGTTGAGAAGCATTGCGGCAGGTGGCGTTTGGGGCGGGGCATTGCTCAATGAATTGTGGGTTTTACTTTGCCCCCCTGCCCTGTGCTGTCTTGCTGTATTCCTGCCGTATCAAATCTAGCAACAATATCTGCATGTCTCTAAAGGATTTGTTGGTCTTCTGCAGTTCTATAAGCATTACTGCTTCTGTTGATATTGAGCATCAGAGTGTGGTTGGTTCTCGCTATTTGATTAAGTCTCAGATCGCTGAGTTGATATAAGCCTCGAGCTCGTGGTTCTGATTCGATCAGTTTTATTTCTGCACTTGCCCAAACCCAACAAGTTCATTCAGCAATCTGATTGCACCGATTGCATTGCTCTCCCGCCCTGCAGCAACGGCATCAGTAGCGATCTGCTCCAGCATCTGTACTTTGCTAGCCAGCATGTCGACACGGTCAATATCTCCTAGATCAGCCTTCACCAAGTCCCTTGCTTCGCGGACGTATCGGGAAGCTTGTACTGAAGACAGCCCCCAGCTTTCGGTCACATGGTGCATTAGCTGCCGTTGAGACAAACCTTTCACAATTAGGTTGGCCAAAACTTCAATGCGCGCCGTCTTCTCAGCTCTAGTGCACTTCTTTCCCATACTGTTAATTATGCCAACTCTTCATGGGTGTAATCGTCACGATTACAGCCGATGATGTTGTCGGATGGAGGAAGCTATTGATCAGATTGAAGGAAGAATCGCTAAGTATTTGCGTTCATAGTTCGGCCTGAATAACTTCAGTGCCATCAGTAGCTCCTGCAGAAGAGTCAGCGTCATCTGAGTGTCGAGGGTCATTGGGTTAACTTAACTGCTTAAAGCATTGCCCTCAGCAGCAAAAAACCCCGCCATAAATCTAGGGGATGTAAACTAATTTCTCTTGGCCTGGATTATTGAATCTTTCTTTATTGATGTACCGGTACAAAGCAAGAGCCCATCGGATGGCTTGGACCTGGACCCCATATGTTGAGACGAGAAGAAGATCAATCTCACTTGAAAGCAAAATTGAATCAAATGACACAGACGCCTTGATCAATCGACTGGAGGCAAATAGGCCCCAGACCTCAGCAATCATGACGAGAAAGCCTGCAATGCAGACGGTCGATGATTTCCATGACATTCGTCATGAAAAACTGGTTGCTTTACTGGATGATCAGCCAAGAACAGAGCAACTTGGCAAAATTCACAACCGGTTATTCGGCAAAGAAGCACATTCAAAATCAATCAAATACCCATCAAAAACAAGAGATTGCCTACTCGAATGGGAGTGGGAATATCGCTCAGATGGCGAGAATGAATTCGGAGAGATTCGTGCTGAAGGGACCTTCTTTACAGACTATGACCAGGACGGAGATGGTTGGCATGAAATCTTCTCTATTCGTGGTCAATACAATCATGAAAACATCACCGGATTATTCCCTGCAGGCGAATCAATTCCCGGAAATTCGCCATTTGAAGGAGACAATCTGATTAGAGTAGGCAATGGCAACAAACAAGAGCCTGAGGCGCAGCTTTCAGGAGATGGTTTTCAATTTGCGCTAGAGGATGGCTCTTTCGTTAATGTCTTTTTTGCATCTTTCCTTGCGCCCCCTGGTTATCTTGAGTTTCACAGCAGAGAACCTTTTCCAGAAGGGAATGTGTTGCCAAATACTGAGATCGAAGTTTGGTTCGAAGCGAAACCTGATTTTATTTGAGCAGCAGAGATTCTCCTAGCTATTGCCCACGACAGTCAACCCTCTGACAAAAACCCTGCTCGTGGCGGGGGGCAGCGCCTTCAAATCATCTCAAGCAAGCCAACGGGTAATAACTGTGCCGTCGTAAATATGACCAGAAGCTTCAACAACGGGTTTAGTTTCTGGATTTACAAAGATGTCATAGAGGACATTTTCAGGTCCTTGAAACATCACTGTTGCTCTACCAGGATCGTCCTTGGAGACTCCGATATAAAAAGTCTTTACTCCCATTTGGGCAAACATTGCCTGCTGCTCAGGCGCATTCATATGCGTGCGAAATTCCTCGAATGTGTTGCTGAGCTTGAAGTCCAGAACAGTTGTTTCGGTCATCGTATGAAAGCAGCTAGGTAATTCCAACACAATTTTTTTAGTTATGGAGTAACTCTCCAAACAGGTAGTCAGGTCTGAGGAGCTGAACAGCGTTGCCAACCGATCTTCTGCAAGTTGATCCACATCTCGATGCCTAAGTACCTGAGCATCCTTTGCTGCCTGGCGGGCTGCGCAAGGCGAGCTGACAATCGGTAGTAGCTAACCAACACGAACTGAGCATGTTGTGTTGGTTTATCGGGTTTGATCTGTATGAGCGTTCCCTCTTGCCTATTCAGCAGCCAGCCTTCACCGTTGAGCTTCTCCTTGTATCGGGCGTAATCAGGCTGCTGCTGCCACATCAGAGCAGTTTGGCGAGATTGCTCATTGGGGTGAGAGCCATTCACTCGAAAGGATGAGTCGAATGCCCTTTTGGATCAGCCCTTGGAGCGTGTCGATGCGGTCGGCGGTCTCAGCTGCTGTTGCTCATGCCATGGCCAATAAGCCTTTGAAAGCCGCTGGCACATCCAGCTTTTGGTGAGTAATCAACACTAGGACGACTTGGGCCATACTTTGGGCCACACAAAGCAACAAACAAGAAAAAGGGGCTCAGCTTTCGCTGAAACCCCTTGCTGTGATTAACGCCCCCTGTGTGATTCGAACACACGACCGACTGCTTAGAAGGCAGTTGCTCTATCCAGCTGAGCTAAGGGAGCATTCACTCATTTTGACAGTCGACGTACGCCACCCCGCTTAAACTTGAAAACTGTGCGGTACAGACAATGTCCCCCAGCCGGCTCAACGACAGCCACAAGCAGGAAATTGTGGAGCGGTACCGCGCTGGAGACACAAGCGCCCAGATCGCCGCGGCCTACAGCTGCAGCACCAACACGGTGAGTCGAACCGTAAGGTCCCTGCTCAGCCCTGAGGAGTATGCCGAGCTCAAAGCCCAGCGTTCGGCTAAAAGCTCTGGCTTAGCGAGCAGCGTGCCTGAACTCGAGACTGCTGAGGTCAGCCGTCCCGAGAACCCACAAACAAACCTCGAAGACTCCGGAATAGAAGTACCAAGCTCCAAGGAAGAGGGCGAGGATTTCGGTAGCGCCGATCTCAACGACAACGAGACCTTCAACACGGACGATGAAAACGTCTTCCATGAAATAGCAGTGCTGCCGGTCGACCTACCTCAGGTCACCACCCAACAAGTCATTTGCCGGCCCTTTGCATCTGAACTGTTGCCAGACAGCGTGTACATGCTTGTCGACAAAACGGTGGAGCTCGATCCACGGCCGCTCAGTGAGTTCCCTGAATTGGGCCTCAGTGATCCTTCAGAGCAGCAACGGCAGGCCTTATGCCTCTACGCAAGTCCACGCGCTGCTAAACGCCAATGCGGCCGCAATCAGCGCGTAATCAAAGTGCCACACACCCAGGTCTTTGAGCAAACAACCTCTTACTTGCTTGCCCGTGGCATCACGCACTTGGTGGTTGAAGGATCCCTGTTCGCACTCAAGTCCTAATTCAGCGATCTGGATCAGAAGCTGGAGCCAACACCGCCGCCACACTGCCGCCGCTGACGATCCCAAGCACCAAGCTGATTCCAACAATGAAGCCTGAGGGAAGGGGGGCAGACTGACCAACGCCAAGATTGAGGCGATGGCGATCATTGAGGTTCTGAGCACCAAGGCAAAGAACCAACAGCAGCGTTAGCCCACTCCCCAAACTCAACAAGAGCAGTCTCAGGCGGATGAACATCACAATCGCTTTTTCCAGCATCAGTCTGCCTGTTCGGTCTCCGCGTGAAGCAACGCATAGAGCTCGCGTTTGGAACGCCCAATTTTGCTGGACAACAGCTTGGCCGCATCTTTGGCACTCATCCCCTCTGCAGTGAGTGCTAATAACTGCTCACAACACTGTTTGTCAGTTAAGGCTTCGATCTCGACGGGTACGGCTCCACCCAACACCACCGTGCATTCCCCCTGGGGGGTGTGTTCTTGAAAATGATTCCGCGCCACTCCAACGGTTGGGCCCACCTGTTGCTCATGCCGCTTCGTGAGTTCTCGAGCCACTTGTAATGGTCGCTCCTCACCGCAGAGCTCAAACAGCTCGTCGAGAAGTTGGCACAAACGATGAGGGGCTTCATAAATCACGCTGGTGCGCTGCTCGCTAGCAATGAAGGCCAGCCGCTCTCGGCGTTCCCTGCCCTTAGCGGGGAGAAAACCCTCAAAACAAAACCGATCGCTAGGAAGCCCGCTGCTTACCAAGGCTGTCGTCGCCGCACAGGGACCGGGAATAGAAATCACCTCACAACCCGACAGGCGCGCGGCAGCGACCAACTCCTGCCCTGGATCACTAATTCCGGGCAAGCCTGCATCACTAATCACCGCAACGCTGCGGCCCTCGTCCAGTTCCAGTAACAGCTGGGGAATTCGCGTGCGGGTGTTGTGCTGATGGAACGAGCACCGCCTTGCTGTTGAACCGATACGGCTCAGCAGCTGTCCGCTATGACGCGTATCCTCACAAGCAATCGTGTCCACAGCGATCAACAGATCACGCGCTCGAGGCGACAGGTCACCGAGATGGCCAATCGGAGTGCCTACGACATAAAGCACTCCAGCCGCAGGTTCAGCGCGTTGCTTCACAATGGCTCCGCCCAGATCAAACCATGATGCCGAGCTCGCCGACCCTTCTTGCCGGTATCAACCTGGAAGATGTTTTAAAGGTTCTTCGCCCTCTCAGCTGGGGGGCTGCCGACATCCTGCGCGCCTATGCCCGTGGAGAACAGCCACCCCACGGGTTTCCGAAAGCCCTCAGCGTTGACAATGGCGGCGAAGGCCCAGTGTCCGCTGCTGATCTAGCGGTCAATCAATGGCTCCTGGATGGCTTAAAACAATCTTTCCCCACCGCTGGTTGGACCCTTCTCAGTGAAGAAACCGCCAAGGCGCAACTAATTGAGGGACAACCCTTAGCTGCTGAGTGGCTATGGATTTTGGATCCACTCGATGGAACCAAAGATTTCTTGCAAGGCACAGGGGAATATGCCGTCCATCTGGCCTTGGTGCATCAACAGCGCCCTGTGCTTGGGGTCGTTCTGGTTCCAGAACGAGAAGAGCTTTGGATTGGTGTGGTGGGTAGCGGCACCTGGTGCGAAAACCGCTCCGGTGAGCGAGCACCGGTTCGTTTCAGTGCGCGCGCAATCACAAATGAGCTCATCTTGGTGGCAAGCCGCAGTCACAGGGATCAACGACTTGAACAGTTGATCACCGCCCTAGAACTCGGCGATTCAAAGGCAGTGGGCAGTGTCGGCTGCAAAGTGGCCACGATCCTTCGTGGCGAAACCGATTTGTACATTTCCTTATCTGGGAAAAGTGCTCCGAAAGATTGGGATATGGCCGCACCAGAGGCCGTCCTTCTCGCTGCTGGTGGTGCCTTTACCCATGCCGATGGCGCAGAGCTCACGTACAACACCGGAGATGTTCGCCAGGCAGGTTGCTTGATCGCTAGCCATGGAAAAACCCATGCCGCTTTATGTGAAAAAGCGACACGGGCGATGGGACTGATTGATCCCGGTTTTCAGGTCTGAGCCTGGTTAGGAGCCTCTCAGGAGAGAGGCGCTACTGGTGTTGGAGCCGGTTGGGAGTCAGGCGACTCACCGTTCTGGGGAACGCCACGCAGGGTGAGGTTGATACGACCGCGATTGTCTATTTCACGGACGCGCACTGTGACCTCATCTCCCACCTTCACCACATCTTCCACTTTCTCGACTCTCGCCTCAGAAAGCTGTGAGATGTGAATCATTCCCTCTTTACCCGGAAGAATTTCAACAAAGGCACCGATCGGAATGATGCGGGTAATGGAACCCGTAAACACTTCACCCTCATTCACCTTGCGGGTGAGGCCTTCAATGATTTTCTGGGCTTCCTCTGCCGCCGCACCATCATGAGAAGCAATGGTGACAATGCCACTGTCCTCAATATCGATCTTGGTATTGGTGCGCTCCGTGATGTTCTTGATGGTGCGCCCACCAGGTCCGATCACCGTGCCAATCAGCTCAGGATCAATGCGGAAACTCAGCAGGCGAGGTGCATGAGGAGATAGCCCTTCACGCGGACTCTCGATCGCTTCCATCATCTTTTCAAGGATGTGCAGACGCGCAGGACGCGCCTGATTCACAGCCTCAGCAATGATGCTCACGGGCAGACCCGTGATCTTCATGTCCATCTGCAGCGCGGTAATCCCCTTATCCGTACCCGCCACTTTGAAGTCCATGTCGCCAAGGAAGTCTTCAATGCCTTGAATGTCGGTGAGGATTTTGACCTCATCCCCCTCCTTGATCAGGCCCATCGCCGCACCACTCACAGGCGCCTTCAGAGGAACACCGGCATCCATCAGAGCCAAGGTGCTGCCACACACGGAGCCCATTGAGGTGGAGCCATTAGAGCTCAACACTTCGCTGACAACACGCACCACGTAAGGGAAGGTGTCTTTCGCGGGGAGGACGGGCACGATGGCGCGTTCAGCTAAAGCACCGTGACCAATTTCACGGCGTCCCGGAGAGCGCATCGGACGGGTCTCACCGACGGAATAGGCCGGGAAGTTGTAGTGGTGAAGGTAGGTTTTTTCGTTGCTTGGATTGAGATCATCCATCTCCTGAGCGTCACTTGGGGTGCCAAGAGTGGCGGTCGACAACACCTGGGTGAGTCCGCGTTGAAACAAACCTGAGCCGTGCACTCGCTTGGGAAGCACTCCCGCAGCGGCGCTAATCGGACGCACCTGATCCAGGGTGCGACCATCCACCCGTTTGCCGTCCTTCAGGATCTGCTGGCGCATCAAGGTTTTGGTGAGCGCCTTGAAACTGTTCGGGAGGGCTTTGCCGTTGGCACTGACGGCAACGCGAACAGGATCGGAGTCCTTGAGGCCCTGGATCGTTTCTGCAGTTGTGCTGCGAATCGCATCCAGCTTTTCGTCACGCTCCGCCTTGGTTTGCTCGAACTGGCCAAGCACCTCACCAATCGATTTGCTGCAGGCTTTCTCTAGATAGACAGGCAGCGTTGTGTCTTGCTCAGGAACCTCAGGAATCACTTGCTCGATCCCAGCCTCTTTGAGGATGGATTGCTGAGCTTTGATCAACTCAGAAACAGCTTCGTAGCCAAAGTCGATCGCTTCAATCACATCTCCCTCAGGGAGCTGATTCGCACCAGCTTCCACCATCACTACACCTTGTGGGGTGCCTGCAACAACGAGGTCTAGATCGCCGCGCTCAATCTCCCGGTAGCTGGGATTCAGCACAAAATCGTCACCCAGCAAACCGACGCGAACAGCGGCCATCGGCCCATAGAAGGGAATCTTTGCCAAGAGGGTGGCCATGGAGGCCCCTGTAACGGCGAGCACATCAGCCGGAACCCGCTCATCAAGCGACATGCAAGTCGCAACAATCTGCAAATCGTCGCGAAGCCAACTTGGAAACAACGGACGCATTGGCCGATCGATGAGACGGCAAATCAGCGTGGCGCGCTCAGGAGGGCGACTCTCGCGCCGCATAAAACTTCCAGGAATCCTGCCTGCTGCATAGAGGCGCTCTTCGTAGTCACAGATCAGCGGGAGAAAATCAATTCCATCTCGACCTGTGGAGCGTGTAGCCGTGACCAAGACGGAGGTGTCTCCGCATTCAATCATCACCGAGCCGCCGGCTTGGGGGGCATACCGCCCTGTGGTCAGCCGTATCTCCCGACCGTCAAAGGAGATCGACTGCGTCTGACCTTGCACGTTGGTTTATGTCTTTCTGTCAATTCTGATTCTTACATTTGAGCGGAACCCATTGTTGGGGTTATCCGGTTAGATCCACAAAATCCAACAGATCCATCGCCATAAAAACGACATAAAAAAAGAGGTGATCACTCACCTCTTCATTCGATGGATTGACAGAGACTGAACTCAAATCACCAGCTGGACTTCACAACACCGGGGAGCTCACCTTTGTGAGCACGTTCACGAAGCTGATTGCGGCACAGCCCAAAATCGCGATAAACGCCGCGGGGCTTTCCAGTCGCCCAGCAACGATTGCGCACACGGTTTGGGGCGCTGTTGCGAGGCAAACCCTGGATCTTGCGATGGATCTCAAGACGCTCCATCGGATCCTTAGCGGCATGGAACGCAGCCATGAGAGCTGCGCGCCTGTCCGAAAAGCGCGCGACTATCTTTTTCCGCTTCACATCGCGGGCAATCATCGACTTCTTGGCCATGCAGCGGGTTAGATCAGACGTCTAGTGAAGGCACTCTATCGGTTCACTGACCAAGCAAGCGCTGAACAACCGAGAGTTGACTTGTATCGCGCACGATCAAAAGAACACTCAGGCCAACGACGAGCAAAAAGCTGGATTGCATCACGATCAACTGAAAGCGCTCTGGGATAGGCCGTCCGCGGACCCCCTCCAAAAGAATGAACACCAATTGACCACCATCAAGAAGCGGCAATGGGAGCGCATTGAGCACCGCGAGGTTGATCGAAATCAAAGCCATGAAGAGGGCAAGACCACTTCCTCCCTGACTGGAGAGCTGGGCGCCCATCTCCACAATTTTGACCGGGCCACTCACCTGCTGAGCCGTCGTTCCAAAATCAGTGAACAAGGCTCCATATCCGGCCACGGTGCGCTGCAAAAGTCCACCGAACTGCTCTGATCCACTGGCGATCGCTTCGCCCAAGCCAGTGACAGCGCGCGTGGTTCCACTGAAATTGGCCTGAAGCTGAGCACCAATGCGTCCCTGCCCTTGATGGTCGTCCGGAGTGAGCTGGATCACTCGCACCAATCCATTTCTCTGCACTTCAAGCGACAGTGCTTTGGAAGGGCTTTCTCTCACTGGCGTAACAGCCTCTTTCACAGCCTTCTCGCCGCGACCCAGTGGCAATCCTTCGATGCTCAAAATTTGATCACCGGCTTGCAAACCCGCGATCTCAGCGGGCTCTCCCTGCTGAACTGCCATCACCATCACCCCGGGATCAGGGTCGCCTGGAACTCCTGCCAAAGCCGTATGTCCAACGAGAACCACCCAGGCGAGCAGCAAGTTGGCGAGCACCCCTGCGCTAATAACAAAGGCTCTCTGTGGAATCGGGCGGTTGCGAAGAAGATCTGGATCATCGGCAGGGATTGAACTGTCTTCGTCGTCGTCAGGGAAGGACACGAATCCGCCAAGAGGAAGAGCGCGCAGGGCATAGGTCACGCCTCCACGCTCAAGTTTCCAGAGGGCAGGTCCAAACCCAATGGAAAATCCATTCACACGGATGCCCTGAACTCTGGCTGCAAGAAAGTGACCAGCCTCATGGATCACGATCAGCAGCCCCAGAACCAATAGTGCTGCCAGAACGTTCATATCGGACCCAATAATCGATTCATTCTGGCTGGAGACGATCGCAACCGAAGTAAGGAACCAAAGCCTGGGGAAGCTTCACGCTCCCGTCAGGCTGTTGCCCGTTTTCAAGCAGAGCAGCCATGGTGCGGCCAATCGCGAGGCCACTGCCGTTGAGCGTGTGAACCAACCGTGTGGTCTTGCCGTCTTTCGTGCGAATCGAGGAACGACGAGCCTGGAAATCAGAACAGACACTGCAGCTCGAGATCTCCCTGAAAGCACCCGCTCCCGCCAACCAAACTTCGAGGTCATAGGTGCGGGCGGCGGAGAAGCCCAGATCACCCGTGCAGAGCTCAAGCACGCGATAGGGCAGCTCCAAAGCCTGAAGCACGGCCTCGGCGTCGGCGGTGATCTGCGCATGAGCCTCCTCAGAGTGCTCGGGATGGACAAACCAATACAGCTCCACTTTGTTGAATTGATGCAGTCGGATCAGGCCCCGCGTGTCACGTCCATAGCTACCGGCCTCCCTGCGAAAGCAGGGGCTGTAAGCCACATAACGCAGTGGCAATTGTTCCGAAGGAATAATTTCGTCGCGATGCAGAGAGGTCAGCGGAACCTCAGCGGTTGGGGTCAACCAGAGGTCATCGTCTGCACAACGAAAACTTTCTTCAGCAAATTTGGGCAGTTGCCCTGATCCCTTGAGGCTTGCGCTATTCACCAAAACCGGAGGGAGCACCTCGCGGTACCCCTTCCCCGTGTGCAGGTCCAGCATGAAGTTGATGAGCGATCGCTCCAGCCGAGCGCCTTGCCCAAACAGGGTCACAAAGCGACTCTGGGCAATTCTCACGGAACGCTCCGTGTCGAGCAAAGACAGCTGCTCTGCAATTTGCCAATGCTCCATGAGCCCGTCTTCCAGCCTGGGATCACCCCAGCGACGCACTTCTTTGTTGTCGTCTTCGCTGCGACCGTCTGGACAGGCCTTTGAAGGCAGATTGGGGTAGCTAAGCAGCTCTTCACGCAGCCGCGCGGTGAGCTGCTTCTCCTCATCCTCGAGAACGGCCACTGTCTGCTTGATTTGATTGCCTTGGAGGCGAAGCTCTGCAACCTCAGCCCCTTTGGGATCGGCCCCGGCTTGAATGCGCTGACCAACCTCTTTGCCAATGCGGTTGCCATCGGCTTGAAGGCCGCTGCGACGCTCCTCGAGATCGCGTTGCTGCTGTGCAATCAGCTGAAGACCTGTGAGATCAACATCCATCCCCCTACGTCCCAACTCACGGGAAATCAGTTCGGGGTTATCACGCACCAGGCGCTGGTCAAGCACGGAAATTCTGAAGAGGACTAGCTAAAAAGACTACGTCTCGGTTCAGAACGAACAATCAAGGTTCTTAGAGAACTTGTCCAACCATCACCGCGGCAACAGCCGAGAACAACGTGATGCCAAGAGCGGTAATTGGGTTCTGCCCCTGAGCGACCGCAACGGTTGTAATGACACCAGCACCAAGACAGGCAGCAGCGAGTTGGGTGGTGAGATCCGAAAAACGATTCACGGACAAAAAGGCGCTATTCACGAAACATACGGAGGTCGCCAAGCCTTGTCTGGACGCAGGCCCCTTGTTTGTTACGCCCTGTCAGGGTTCGTTACCAGTCGCAATGAAGCTGGCCGCGCCCGGCCGCTACTAGCCCATTGCTTGAGGCCTTCCAATTGTTCTTTAGCGGTACGCGAGAGAGGAACCAATTGAGCAGCGGCTTGAATTAAATCGGACTCAGCCAATTCACGGCTCTCTGCAAAGGCAAGGTGCATGGCTTCGATCACCGTTTGCTCGAGCTCTGCACCGGAGTAACCATCCGTACGGTCCACGACGGTTTCAACAGGAAGGCGAAGACCTGGGCGTCTGCGACTGATATGCAATTCCATGATGCTCTGACGTTCAGAGCGAGCTGGCATATCAAGGAGAAAAATCTCGTCGAAGCGGCCCTTTCTTAGGAGTTCAGCGGGCAGCCTTTCCACTCCATTGGCTGTAGCCACCACAAACACGGGAGACGTTTTCTCCGCCATCCAGGTCAGCACAGTGGCCAACACCCTTTGGCTGGTTCCGCCATCACTTCGGCCGTCGCTTCCAAAGCCTTTGTCAATCTCATCAATCCAAAGCACGCAAGGAGCCATCGCTTCAGCCCTTTGAATCATTTCGCGTGTTCGTGCTTCGCTCGCTCCAACGAGGCCAGCAAAAAGACGCCCCACATCCAAGCGCAGGAGTGGCATGGACCAGCTGTGGGCAATCACTCGCGCCGTCAGCGATTTACCCGTTCCCTGCGGCCCGACCAATAAGACACCACGAGGGAGGGGCAAGCCGAAGCGCCGGGCTTCATCACTGAAGGCACGATGACGCTGTTCTAGCCACTGCTTGAGAGCCTCCAGCCCACCAATATCTGCAGGGGTGGCATCGGTACGGCAGAACTCCAGCACTTCGCTGCGAGCCAGCGCGAGGCGCTTCTCCTCCAGCACGTCAGCAAGGTCCTGGCGTCCAAGCTCACCGCGCTGAGCCAGCGCCTTTGCTGCAACGTGACGAACCCGTGATTCACTTAATCCGCAGCAGGCATGGGTGAGCTCCTCAAGCACCTCGCTATTGAGAGGCGATCCTGTTGCCTTGGAAATATTGCCAAGCAAGGTCATCAATTCCTGCTCTTGCGGAAGCGGCAAGTCGAGCAGGGTGAGGGCCTCTTCTAAATCAGGTGGCGGCGTCCAACTACCACAACCGAGCACGAGCGTATGAGGGCGTCCACGCAACAAGCTTGTGAGATTGCGGAGCATGCGGGCGATGCCCGCGTCATCGCAGAAGCGATGCACATCTTTGAGCAACAGCAGCGTGGGGCTGTTGCCATCGAGATCCTGCAACCACTGCAAAACCAGCATGGGCTGGCGCGCACCAAGTCCCTCGCTGCCAAGCACGCCTGACAGGCCACTCACAAAGTCCCATGACGCCAGTCGACGCCCAGGCAAGCGTTCGGCCGCTTGTCTCAGCAGAGATTCAACGCGCTCCTCCTCGTGGCTGCGAATCCAAATCAGAGGGGTGCCCGCACGAATCAGAAGATCGAGTTGTTGTGCCCACTGTTCAGTCACGCGTCACCTCCGACTCCTCGCCTGGGTCAGAGCGCAGGCTCAAGAGAGCCTCCCAACGCGGATCGGCAGACGGCGTCACCGAAGCTGTCAGCTCTGGGTTGACCGATTGAGGCATTCCTGAGCAACCATCACCGCAGAAATTTACAGCTGGCATTTGAAGACTCAATTGTTCAAACACCCATCGCTCTGGCTCAAAAAGGCCCCTTGGATCCAGACACTCCACAAGTCCATCCACTGAAGATGCATCCAGGCCCTCTTCAGCCATCTCCGCTGCAGCTTCACGATCTCCAAGCCAGATCAACTCATTCGTTTCCGTGGACAATTCGCGGTTGAAATGCTTCAGACAGCGATCGCAACACAGACAAACGATGGTCTGAGCTGAACCGGAAACTTCAAGAATATTGCCGCGATGCTCGGCCCGAATGGTTCCACGTACTGGGGTGAGGGAGGGCAGCTCCTCTAGTTGGCCTTCGAATTCCCACTCACGAACGGAACCAAGAGCTTGCAGCTCGCGAAGGGGAACGGGCTCAAGCCCAGGGATCATTTGTTTCCGCCTTTGGGCTCAAAAGGCATGCGTCCAGACGTGGATCCGCCACCTGCGGAGGCCGCTGCAGGCTGAGAGTTTTGCAGCCTTTGGTCATCAAGAATCGACTGAAGATTTTCAGGCAGAGCCTCGCGTGTGAGCAAAAACGTTTGCAGTGCCTGGAAGATATTGGCAATCACCATGTACAGCAAAACACCGGCAGGGAGTGGGAAAAACAGGAACATCCCAGTAATCATCACAGGAGTGATCTTGTTAGCGGTGGACTGCTGCGGATTGGCAGGCATCCCCATCCCGGAGAGAAGCTGAGAGGCAAACAAACTCAGACCGAATGCGCCAATGAGAATTGCGATGTCCCAATTGATCGCACCCTCGGTGTAGAAGCCAACCTGACCTAGGGCTTTGATGAACAAGAAGCCGCTGCGAGCGGCCAATCCTGTGATTTTTCCTTCAACGGTTGCATCGCCGGTCGTGAGGGCCGTGATCACTCCCGTGTCACTCACGCTGACAATGCCCTCTCCCTTGGTAACCGTCCAAGTTGGAAGAAATCTTTGGCCGTTATCGACGCCAGAAATCACATCGCGGAAACTTTCTCCACCACGGGTCTCGAGCTGAATTGGAACAGTCTCTCCAGCCCCGATCTTGGTACCACCAGGAAGGCTCGCGATGATGGGAACGTGATTCGTTTCCGTGATGAAGATCGAATGACTGGCGCTGGTGAAAGGCTTGGGCTCAACAGCCGCAATCTGATCAGCGGGAAGCACTTTGAGATTGAAGGTGTAAGGCACATCCGCGAAGGGTGATCCCCTCAAAGTCGCGAACAGCGCAAACAAGATCGGCATTTGAACGAGGAGCGGCAAGCAGCCCGCCAGGGGGCTACCGAACTCCTTCATCAGCTTTCCGAGTTCGGCTTGCTGCTTTTTAGGATCGCTTGCGAAACGGGCTTTGATCTCAGCCTGGCGCTTCTGCATCACAGGCTGAGCAATTCGCATGCGTCTGGCGCTACGAATCGACCCTGCGCTGAGAGGGAACAATGCCAGGCGAATTACCACCGTGAGGGCCACGATCGCCAGGCCATAGCTCGGGACCAATCCGTAGAAAAAATCCAGGATTGGCAGCAGCAGATTGTCGGAGATGTACCCGATCACGATGGCGTTCCGAGTGATTGGTGAATGTTGTTGCCAGTGTGCAACAGCACAGGGGCTTCTGTGGCAATTCGCTTGAGGCGAACACCTAACTCAGGCAGCGAAGCCCTTGCTGTCTGCATCTTTCTCACCCGCGTTTTCACGTCGGGCACGGATGCGCTCTTCGATGAATGCTTCGAGCTCCCGGAAGCGTGGGACTGAGCGCAACTCCAGGCGTGATCCGTCTGTCAAGACAAGAACCATGTCGCCCCAGGCGCCAAAGCCGCGCGACACGCTGCGGACTTCACGCACCTGGCTGAAGGCCACCTGACTGCGATCCCGTCCCATCCAGCCACCGGTCACAGAAATGCGACGACTGGTGATGTTGAAACGCAACCAGACCGCACGAACAATCGCTCCAACGGCAAAGGGCAGACCGATCAAGGTCAGCCCAAGCAAAAGATTGAAGATCAAGTCACCGCGAGCTGGACCGCCTTCGTAGAAGGTCTCTTCTTGGATGGAGGTTGGCATGGCTAATACCCTGCTTGTTGGAGCAATCTGTCGCATTCTTCCAGGACAGGAGCATCTTTGGCCTCTGCACCGGGTTTAAGGCTGATCAGAACCCAGGTATTGGAGTGCTGAAACGACTGCTCAAAATGCTCACGTAAGTGGTCGTGCAACAAGCGTCTGAGCCGATTGCGGATGACAGCCCGTTTACTGACCTTGCTACTGATCACCACAGCACATCGGCAAACAGCCGTTTCTCCACTCTCCCCAACAGGGCGGCACTCCCAACGCAGAAGCCTCGGCTTGGCCGAGGCTTTACGCAGAGTCATCAACGATCCATGGAAGCGCTGACCCCTGCGATGCAGATAATCGAAACAGCGGTGACCCCGCAATCGCATTGACGTGGGAAGCACCATCGAAATTTGTTCAAACGTCACCCCTTCAAGGGGCTAGGCGTTGCTGATCAGGCTCAAGCAGCCAAGCGTGAACGTCCACGCTTACGACGCGTACGAATCACGCGACGGCCGGTATGAGATCGCATGCGAACACGGAAACCCGAAACGCGTTTGCGCTTACGGCTGGTGCCACCAAAAGTTCGTTTGGTCATGGATTCACTCCGGCGCCCAGCCTTTCATCAGTAGAAGAGCTTATCAGCCAATGCTTAGTCGATACTGAAGTTCCAGCTCCCTAAGTAGCCCGCCACTGGAACGTCTCCAGGCGCCTGTGCCAGAGCATTCAACTGAAACATCCCAGATTTATTGGGATTGAAGATCGTCATCGAAACGGCGTAGGTGTCTTCAGTGGGAATCGGAGTTTCAGGGAAA
Organism: Synechococcus sp. SYN20; assembly: GCF_014279555.1. Taxonomy (NCBI): domain Bacteria; kingdom Bacillati; phylum Cyanobacteriota; class Cyanophyceae; order Synechococcales; family Synechococcaceae; genus Synechococcus; species Synechococcus sp. SYN20. The sequence continues at coordinate 2,026,630 of NZ_CP047959.1, forward strand.
ACCTCAATTGCCGTTTGGTTCTCGCTGACCTCAAAAACAGCAGGGATGACCTCTTCACAACGGCTTCTGCTGAGCATGCCGCCCTTCTTCATCTTGCAGAGCTTCAATTTGTTGGGGCGGATCTTTGCGTTGAAGTAATCAGGAATAGTGATGGTGAGTTTGAGGATCGCGGTTTTGCGATCTTTCGGCCGAAGCACCAGGAAGTATTCCGAGCGCTCGCGCGTACGAGTGCTCGTTTGGACGTAGTACAACTTGCGATAATTTCTATCGCTTTCCCAGCGAAACTCCATCAAAGAGGGAGTGTTCTGAGCTTGAACAGCAACGGGTTGGAGCATCTCGACCACCGAAGCAGAAGCAACGACTCCGCATCCGATCACCCCCGCAACAACAGCGAGGCGGCGGATCGGGGTCGTGGGCAAAAAGTCCATTAATTCAGCTGGTGAAAACATTCACCGCAGTGGTTATGTCCCATGATTGTCCTAAGGACAGGCAGCGGCAAGGGGTTCGAAGGGCCGGCGTGGCATCTGTCAGTTGTGACTGGATCTATCTGGCCTGAGGCGGCTGGCTTCCCCCAGATAGACGTGGCGAAGCTCTTGATCTGCTGGCATCCAGGTGTGAGCCAGAAGACGAATGCACCTAGCCAGATCGCCCTCAACAGCCATCTGCTGACAGTCGAGGAGGGCCACCCCATCCCAACCTTCGCGGCGCCTTGCAACAGCAGCCGGGAAACACGCATCCAGATCGGTCGTCACAGAGAACGTGATCGACACGATGCAGTCCGGCTTCAGAGCGTTGTGTTTCACCAGGGCGTCCATCAGTTCAGTGACCGCCTGCTCAATCGCAACAACTGTGTTGGTGCTGCAGGTGGTCGCACCACGTAAGCCGCGCAAGGTCAATCCGCTCCCCATGGTCATGGCCGAAACAACCACAAAGGTTGACCGCTGAGCTCCATTTCAACCGTGACGAGCTCCTGAATTCGGGCGAGCAGGTTGGACCCTGACAACCCTTGCAGCAATGGCTTTCGGGGTTTTCCAAGTGTCACCACGCGGCAGCGCTCCTCATCCAGATCAGCCAACTGTGCCGCAAGCACCCTTGCGCACTCTTCGTCACCCAGTTCATCCACGAGCCCAAGATCTTTGGCCTGCGCACCACTGAACACCCGTCCGTCAGCAAACTCGCGAACACAGCTTGGATCAAGCTTTCGTCCTTCTGCAACGGCCGCCACAAATTGCTCATAGCTGCTGTCAATCAGAGCTTGAAGCAGCTCACGTTCTTCTGAGCCCAGGGCACGATCTGGAGAAAGGATGTCTTTAAAGGCTCCACTTTTGACCGTTTCAAATTTGACCCCAACACGATCCAGCAATTTGGACAGGTTGTTGCCGCGAAGAATCACGCCGATGGAACCGGTAATCGTGCCTGGATTGGACACGATCCTGTCTGCGGCAACACCGACATAAACCCCACCAGATGCAGAAATATTTCCAAAGCTGGCAACAACATGACAGCCTTTTTCGCGCAGCCTCAGCAAGGCTGCATGGATCTCCTGGCTGTCGCCAACAGTCCCTCCAGGACTATCAATTCGCAGCAACAGTGCAGGGAATTCCCTCTCCTGAACCTCCTTTAAGGCTTTAAGGACGCGACGGCGGGTGGAGCCAGTGATCGCCCCTTCAATGGCGATCCTCGCCATCGTTCGCCGGGACTTGCGGCGCCAGGGCCAGATCATGACGGTCAATCGAACACGATTAGATCTTAAAAAGGAGCCTGTTCGCAGCACCCCATGGGATCTCTCCGCCGAGGTCTGCTGATGGTCCTGCCGTTCGTCCTCTGGGGAACGGCGATGACAGCAATGGCTCCCCTGGTCAGCACAGGAGGGCCGATTCTGGTGTCTTGCCTGAGGCTGCTCCCGGCTGGAATCGTCGTGATCGCCTTTGTTCCGCTGCTCGGGCGTTCGTTAGCGATTGATCCTGGGGATCGGGGCTGGTTTCTCCTATTCACCCTGATTGATGCCGTGCTGTTTCAGATCTGCCTGGCACGCGGACTCGAAGGCACTGGCGCCGGCCTCGGGTCAGTGTTGATTGATTCTCAACCGTTGATGGTTGCCCTGCTCGCCCGCTGGCTTTTTGCAGAAACAATCAATCCCATCGGTTGGGTGGGATTGGTTCTTGGCCTGGTGGGAATTGTCTGTCTAGGTGTTCCCCAACCGCTTCTACGACACTGGTGGCTATTGGGTGAGGGAGTGTCGTTTCAATCGGGTTGGCAGGCTGGAACGGGCTGGATGTTGGCGGCTGCCATTGCGATGGCTGTCGGCACCGTTCTGAGTCGATTTGCCTGCCGAAATAGTGATCCTGTAGCCGTCACGGGATGGCACATGCTGCTGGGTGGACTGCCCTTGCTGGTTTGGCATGGGCTCGACGGAGCCTTCCCGCTAGTACCTCCTTGGTCCGTCTCTGCTTGGACGCAAATGGCCTACGCATCCCTGATGGGGGGCGCCGTGGCCTACGCCCTATTTTTCTGGTTTGCCAGTCGTGAGGACCTGACAGGGTTCACCACACTTGGATTTCTCACACCCGTTTTTGCACTTGCTTCCGGCGGGCTGTTGTTGCAAGAACGACTCAACAACCTTCAATGGTTGGCAGTGCTTTTGGTTCTAATTTCGGTGGTATTGGTGAGCCAACGCAAACGTTTCTGGGAACCGGTTGCTCTCATGAACGAAACCCAGCAGGGCGATCTCGGAGCATGAGCAACACCCCTCTCCATTTGGTACTGGTCAGTACACCCATCGGACATTTAGGCAGTGGACGCGGTGGTGGTGTGGAACTAACGCTGACCTCGTTATTGCGCGGTCTAGCCGCAAGAGGGCATCGGATCACCCTGGTCGCCCCTAACGGATCGGTTGCGCCTGACGACTGCCCTGAACTCTCACTACACACTGCTGGGGGCAGCGATCAACCCAGCTGGCAACATGCCGCAAAAGACGCTTCCGTTCAAATTCCCTTTGATGGTGTGCTTCCACATTTGTGGGACCTTGCTTTGTCCTTGGGCGAGGACGCCGATGCAGTGATCAACTTCAGCTACGACTGGTTACCGCTCTGGCTCACACCCCATTCCAAGTGCTCGTTATTTCATTTGGTGAGCATGGGGTCGGTCTCGCAGGCGATGGATGAAGTCATCTCTCAACTCGCGCGCTGGGACCAAAGGCGAATGTCATTCCATACCCAACGACAGGCAGGGGATTTTTCATTGCCCATGCCACCTTCAATTGTGGGGAATGGCTTTGACCTCACGCGTTATCAGTTGCAGTTGTCCCTCCATGGCCCACTCGGATGGGCCGGACGCATCGCGCCTGAAAAAGGCCTCGAAGATGCTGCAGCTGTTGCCGCAGCTCTAGGAGAAACGCTTCTGGTTTGGGGCTTGGTCGAAGATGCTGACTATGCACAATCGGTGGAAGCCGCCGTGCCTCCAGGAACCATTAATTGGCGCGGTTTTCAGCCGACACACCAACTTCAGAAAGAGCTTGGCTGCTGCCGCGCTCTCCTGAACACTCCCAAATGGAATGAGGCCTACGGCAATGTGGTGGTGGAAGCCATGGCCTGCGGTGTCCCTGTTGTGGCCTACGACCGCGGTGGTCCGGGCGAACTGATTCAAAACGGAGTTACGGGATGGCTTGTGCCTCCCGATGATCTCGAGGCCCTAAAAATGGCCAGCAGAAAAGTCGATCAAATCGATCGACAAGCTTGTCGTCGTTGGGTGGAGCAGAACGCCAGCTATACGGTGTTTGCACAACGCGTTGAGGCTTGGATCAGGCAGGGGCTCTCTGCAAGGGATGGCACGATCGCCCCATGTCGATGATCAACGCCCCTGCCGACCCACGGATCTCGCCACGACAGCGCAGCCGAGGTCTGCTGCTGATCTTGGCGCTTGGCCTTGCCATGTGCTGCTGGCAACTGGGTTCCACTGGCCTGGTCGATGAAACCCCACCGCTCTTTGCAGCTGCCGGTCGTGCCATGGCTCGCACCGGTGACTGGTTAACCCCTCGGGTTAATGGATTGCCAAGATTCGACAAACCGCCCCTGGTGTACTGGCTTATGGGGTTGGGGTACTCGATTCCTGCCAATGAGCTCTGGGACCCACTCGGCACCTGGGCTGGGAGGCTTCCCTCAGCCCTGGCGAGTGTGGCAACCATGCTGATGCTTGGGGACACCTTGATGGTGCATCCGGCCGAAAATGACAATCACCCTCGCCGCACCGCAGTCGCAGCAGCACTGGCCTTCGCGCTCTCTCCATTAGTACAGCTCTGGAGTCGGACGGCCGTCAGTGATCCCTTACTCAGCGGCACCCTCGCTCTGAGCCTCCTCTGCCAGTGGCGTTGTTATGCCAGTGGAACGTCTCGACGATGGTGGCTCGCCTGGGTTCTGCTCGCCTCAGCCGTGCTCACGAAAGGGCCTGTGGCCGTGGTCCTCAGTGGCATGACCCTGGTGCTGTTTGCTCTGTTGCGCTGGGATCTGAAGGGCATCTCGCAATGCATCAAACCGCTTCGCGGCCTTGCACTCACCGCCTTGATCAGCCTGCCTTGGTATGTCGCAGAACTGCTGGTCGAAGGCCAGCCTTTTTGGGATAGCTTTTTTGGTTATCACAACCTGCAACGCTTCACATCGGTCGTGAACAGCCACCTCCAACCCTGGTGGTTTTTCGGGGTGATTTTGGTTGTGGCATCCCTGCCCTTCACCCCCCTATTGCTGCTTGGGCTGGGGCAAACCCTGCACCCTTCAAACCTCAAGCGTGCCTTTTCATCTGTCCAATCCAGCGCAAACTTGTCTCTTCAGAGTTTTGCCAGTTGCTGGCTTCTTTCTGTATTGCTGCTGTTCACCACCGCGGCCACCAAGCTTCCGAGCTACTGGATTCCTGCAACGCCTGCTGCTGCCATTCTCATCGCCCTTGCAGCAAGGCCTTCCGAACGAAGGAACCGACCTCCTTTGGATTGGGCCTGGGGCACAACAATCCTGCTCACGTTTGTGTTGGCAGTGGGGTTCTGGAGTTCTTCGATCTGGGTTCCTCTCATCGATGACCCCGAAATGCCAACGCTGCCAGCCGAACTGCTGGCAAGCCGCTTGGTTTTAAGAGCAGCGGTGTGCTTCTCGATCGCTGGCGTTTTGGGCCTCTGGATGATCAGGCGAAAGGCCTCTGGTCGCTTGCTAGCCGTTCAGGGACCGCTGGTGATGTTCCAGCTCATTGCTCTCATCCCGATGGTTGACCTCGGCGATCGTGTACGACAACTTCCCGTGCGAGAGGCAGCAGCCACGATGCTGCGCGTCCAGAAGCCGTCAGAACCCCTCGCAATGGTGGGAGCGATGAAGCCCTCTCTGCACTTCTACACAGAGCAGGTGGTGGTGTACGAAGGGCGCTCAGATTCTGCCCTTGTGAATCTTTCTGATCGGTTAAGCCATGAGCGGCGCCGTGGCTGGGTAGGACATCCAATCGATGCCGATGAAGGATCTCCAACTGTTCTGATCGTGATTGATTCCGGAACATTGAAACGTCGTTACTGGCAAGGACTCGATCCCCAAGTGCTTGGACAATTTGGGATCTACAGGGTTGTACGCCTCGATAGGACCAAGCTGGAGCGACGGGCTGCCGAACTTCAAGCTGATGGTGTCACGCTGACCTGGGAGGCTCCTCGTCCAGAGAGGTATTAACCGACTGAGTGGTCTCCTCCTGGAGCGAACCCTTCAGCTCTGACAACTTCAGTCTTCGGCAGAACCCGCAGTGACCCCAGAGCGCCATCTCGCCTGCAGGAGCTGGGCTGTCACAGCAAGGGCATGACGCCATTCCGTGCACATCGATCCGGCTCGGATGGCGAGCCCAAACACTCTCTTCTGTCTCTAACTCTGCTGGAGGGGAAGGGTGATGTTGCTGAATCCTCAGATCGCGCACTGCATGGCCAGCGCTTCGCACTGCTGCCAAAAGTTGAGGTTTGCTGTATTGAAGAGCTTGTCGCCATTGCGGGTGACGCGCTCCCACCGTGAGGACGCCGTGGCTCAAATTCAAAGGCTTGCAGTGATCCGCCAAGGGACGCCCCGCCAATTGGGGCCAGTCCTGCCAAAGCGCAGCCAGTGATCCCTCTCGTCTCCATTTGCTCCGCAAAGACTCCAGGCACTCCTGAAGAGGTTGAACCGGCGGCGGTGGCGGCGGCACCAACACCTCTCCACGACCAAAACGGCGCCGTTGGGATCGAGGGGCTCGCCCCATAACGTCATCCAATGAAATTGGACCTTAGTGGGGATAGGTGGTCCAGCTCGCTAATCTCTGGCAGTGCTCGCAACGATTCATGGGTTTCTTCGACCGGCTCAGCCGTCTGCTGCGCGCCAACCTGAATGATCTCGTTAGCAAAGCTGAGGATCCCGTCAAGATCCTCGACCAAGCCGTCTCTGACATGCAAGACGACCTGGTCAAGCTCCGACAGGCTGTTGCCATGGCGATCGCCAGTCAAAAACGGCTCAAAAACCAAGCAGAGCAGGCCGAGTCTCAAGCCCGTACCTGGTACGAGCGCGCCGAACTAGCTCTCAAGAAAAATGAGGATGAACTAGCGCGCGAGGCCCTGACCCGTCGCAAAACCTTCCAAGAGACAGCCACATCTCTTGGCACCCAAGTTCAGGCTCAAAGCGCTCAAGTTGAAACGCTCAAAAAAAGCTTGGTCGCTTTAGAGGGAAAGATTGCCGAGGCTCGAACGAAAAAAGACATGCTCAAAGCCCGGGCTCAAGCCGCCCAGGCCCAACAGCAGCTCCAGAGCGCCGTTGGCAGCATGGGAACCAATTCAGCCATGGCTGCCTTCGAGCGCATGGAAGACAAGGTTCAATCTCTTGAAGCCAGTAGCCAAGCAGCCGCTGAGCTCGCTGGTGCTGACCTCGATAGTCAGTTCGCGGCTCTGGAAGGCGGCGACGATGTAGATGATGAATTGGCAGCCCTCCGAAAGCAGGTCAAAGGAGGCTCGGAGGCTGCAGCTCTCCCAGCAGCCGACTCCGAGGTGAAACCGGTCAAGGTGGAGGAGGTGGATGCCGATTTAGAAGAGCTGCGTCGATCTATCGACAAACTGTGATGAATCAGCGCCTTCAGCAGCCGAGTTCATAGGATTCATTCAGTTCAACTACCGCCCGTGTCTTCAGCTGTCTCCGACTTCACAGATGCAGCGTTCGAGCAGGAGGTATTGAAGGCGTCCACGACCGTTTTGGTTGACTTCTGGGCCCCATGGTGTGGCCCATGCAGGTTGATGGCGCCGTTGATGGACTGGGCCTCTGAGACCTATGCCGGCCGCCTTTTGGTGGGCAAGCTTGAAGTGGATGGCAACCCGATCACCCGCGATGGTTTCAAAGTTCAAGGCATTCCAACCCTGATCCTGTTCCGGAACGGCCAGGAAATTGCTCGACACGAAGGGGCCATTGCCCGCCCTCAGTTGCAAGCCTTTGTGGATGCTCACCTCTAAGCGACTGGCTCGCCTTGGGAGCGGAGTTTTTGATCGAAATGATCAGCGCAAAGGCTCTTACAAGCTCGGAGCAACACACCAACAGCAACCGCTGATCGACCTCTCCCTGGGATGCACCGATTTGCTTCCCCCGCCTGCTGCAGTGCAGGCCATGGGGGATCACCTCCAGAAGCCAAGGAGCGCGGCCTACTGCCTGCACGCAGCAACAGCCTCGTTTCGAGAGGCAGCAGCAGCCTGGTGCGAGCAGCGTCTGAATGTGACGGTGGATCCTGAGCGTGAGGTTCTTCTCCTGGTTGGATCTCAAGAGGGGACCGCCCATTTCCCACTGACGGTCTTAGACCCGGGTGATCAAGCCCTCATTCTTGATCCGTCTTACCCCTCCCATCGCGGAGGGCTTGAACTAGCAGATGCTTCCATCCAGACCCTGCCCCTCACTCCGGAACAAGGTTGGGCACCGGACTTCAAAGCGATCACAGCCAGTCAGTGGGATCAACTGCGACTCTTGATGCTGGGTTTTCCCCATAACCCGACAGCGTGTGTTGGTCAACAATCCTGGCTTGACGAAGCGATGAGTCAGGCCCAACACCATGATCTAGTGGTCGCCCACGACAACCCTTATCTAGATCTAGCGCTTGAGGGAGAAGCCCCTTCCCTTCTGCGTTGTCCGCAATGGCGCGAACGCGGGATCGAGTTCTTTTCTCTCTCCAAGGGGTGGTGTCTTGGTGGCTTCCGTCTGGCATTCGCAATCGGAGCCGAACCCCTGATTACGGCCTTGAGGCAGATCAAAAGCGTGATCGATTTCAATCAATGTCAGGCACTTCAGCAGGGCGCTGTGGTGGCCCTCTCGGATCACGCCGATTGGCCAGCCAATCTCCTGCCGATCTACCGCGAACGGCGTGATCGCACCCTTGCGGCACTGACTGATCTTGGATGGTCGGTCCCATCGCCATCAATGGCCCTTTATCTCTGGATGCCTCTTCCTGCCTGGGCCCGCGCCCAAGGATGGGGAGACGAGCAGATGGCTGCTCAGCTTCTCGAGCATTGCGGGGTTGTGGTTACACCGGGCTCCGGGTTTGGAGAGGCTGGGCGTGATTGGCTACGCCTTGCGTTAGTCCGTCCAGTCGCCGAACTTGAGGCTGCAGTTGCACGGCTGACGCCTTGGTGGCAACAACAGTGCTGAACCATCACCAACGGGCAGGAGGACTCATCCATCGCCTGCGCAGACAAGAAGCTGACGGTTGGAGGCTGAAATGCAAACCAGTTTGTGCAAGCACTGAACTTGAACTGAGCCAATGGCTTCAGTCAGTGCCCTGGCGCGGAGAACGTCCTCGAGCTGTTCTGGCCAATCACCAAACCAGAGGACAGGGCCAGCGTGGCCGCCGCTGGGAGGCAGCCCGCGGAGGGGTCTGGATCAGCGCTGCTCTTCCCTGGGATTCGAGCAGCGGTCATGCCGACATGCTCGGCCTGATGGTGGCGCTAGCCCTAAGTGAACGCTTGGAACGGAAGGGTCTACCCGTGCGGATCAAATGGCCCAACGATCTCCTCATCGATTCCCGAAAATTGGCTGGATTGCTTCCTCGACTGGTTTTTCGTGGTGGTCGTTTACGCATGGTGCGCATTGGCGTTGGAATGAATGTGGCCAACCCGGTTCCCGTTGGGGCCATTGCCCTTCGCGACCTCCTGCCACGTGGATGCGCCCGTCGAGACGTTTGGACGGTGGAGGTCTTAAGAGCCTTGGAGAGAATCCAGACCCTGGCAAACCGTCCAGAGCTTGTGCGTCGTGAGATAGAGAAGCGGCTTTGGGCCAATCAGGTTAAGGATCCTCAGAGCGGAGAGATCTGGGAGATCCAAGGATTGGCCCTGAATGGAGCGCTTCAACTTTGCCAAGGAGCCCGGAGCGCTAGCTGGACCCGCTGGCCGGATGGCAACCATGACAATCTCTAAAATTTCGTTTAAGAAGCCTGTTGAAACGAAGTGGTCCTGCGCTGGCTTGCTGCTCCCTTGGTGCTGATCCTTCCCTCTGCTCCTCAGAGTCCTCAAGGCCTTTCTGCGCCTCAGGCGCCCCTACTTCCTCCCGCTGAACTTCGCGTCAAGCCACCCCAGCGCTTCGATCGCTCGTTGGAGTCCCTCGAACGCAATCAAATCATCACTCCGCAAGAGCGTCGAACGCTGGAAAGAGGAGCGGTTGCCAAGCCCATCAATGTGCCGCGCTTTCAACAAGCTTGTCGAAGTGGCGCTCTCTCCAAGCGCGAATGCGCCACTGGCATTGTCTTTCGCGGGCGCTCCAATCGTGGAACGTTCAGCCAAAGACATCGGCGTCTCGCTCCGATCTCGGTCCCCGTTTCTGCGCTTCTTGCCGGAGCCGGACATGGCTTTCGTTTGGAGTCCGTTTTCTCCGTTTCGCCCAGACCTCTTGCGATCGCAGGCAATGGTGATCAGCGCTTGCTTTTCCCCATCATTGGCTCTGCCATCACCACCAGTGAATTCGGGATGCGCCAGCATCCCGTGATCGGCCGTTGGTTGATGCATGCAGGAAAAGACCTGGCGGCCCCAGAAGGAACGCCAGTCATTGCCGCACTCTCAGGCACGGTCATGAGTAGTGGACTCGCCGGGGGCTATGGCATCGCTGTGGAATTAGAGCACAAGTCCCCCAGGCGGCGGACGCTCTATGGACATCTCTCAGAGATCTACGTGAAATCTGGGCAGAAGGTCCAACAAGGTGAGGTGATCGGAAGAGTCGGAAGCACCGGCCTCAGCACGGGACCCCATCTTCATTTTGAACTGAGAACAAAGCAGGGCAACGGGTGGGTGGCAAAAGATCCTGGCGAACTGGATCTCAACCCGATCACAGCATCTGGCAGTGATGCCGTATCTCTGCTTGTTGGTCAACTCATGAACAGTCTCGAGAGAGACAAATCCTGACCTGTTTATGAGCCGGAGGAAACACTTTCATCCCTCAAGATGAATCCAACGCCACGAACGGTATGAATTAAAGATGGAAGGTCCTTGCTTTCCACTTTTTGCCTTAAGTAGCGGATATAAACATCAAGCAAATTATCGTCTCCGTAAAAGTCTTCACCCCAGACACCCTTCATAATCTCTGTTCGTTCCAAGACTTTTCCGCTCCCACGCATCAAGAAGCAAAGCAACTCATACTCCTTCACCGAAAGCTGAATTCTTTGCCCAGAACGATGGACATCCCTTGTTTGGGTATTGATTGTCAAACCTCCAACCGCCAAAAAAGTTAACTCGGCATCCTTCCCTTGCCCTGAGCCCGAAAAGCCTTGTGCTCTTCGCTGCATCGCTCTCAACCGAGCCATTAATTCTTCGATCGAAAAAGGTTTCACCAAATAATCATCAACACCAGCATCAAGAGCTTTAACGCGATCAGCAATATCATCGTGACCCGTCAACATTAAGATTGGAGTCGTCACTCCACTACTACGAATTCGCTGACATATGTCCACACCAGAGAAATCGGGAAGGTTCCAATCCAGAACAATGAGATCAGGCTCTGGGTGACTTCTGGCTTTAATTAATCCAGTGGCGCCATCAGGTGCGACCTCAACGTCATACCCCTCAACGTCCAATTCCAATCGCAACAACTCCGTCAAGCGGACTTCGTCATCCACAAGGAGAATTCGAATCGTTTGATCAGAAGGTTCTGGCAACTGAGCCATTCTCAAAAACTCCCCAATTCAATGAAGTGAAGGCGCTTTAAGGCCTGGATTCATGCGGTTTTGTGCCACTCGCTCAACCTTGCCGTCATGAAAGTGAATCACAGTCTGGGCACGAGCTGCCACATCGTCTTCATGGGTGACGAGAACGATTGTGATGCCTTGAGCATGCAACTCATCAAACAAATTCAAAACATCATGCGTGGTGCGTGAATCCAAAGCACCGGTGGGCTCATCAGCCAACAGCAGAGCGGGCTTATTGATAATCGCTCTAGCGATGGCCACCCGCTGCTGCTGACCACCCGACAATTGGTTGGGGCGATTTTCCATCCTTTTGCCAAGGCCCACCTGCTCAAGAGCTGCAACAGCCCTTCGCTCGCGCTCCGAGGATGGAAGGCCGGCATAAATCATTGGCAGCATCACATTCTCAAGTGCTGTCGCATGGGGAAGGAGATGGAACTGCTGAAACACAAAACCCAGTTCCTTGTTGCGCAAATCTGCTAAGGCATCGTCATCTAGCCGCTCAACAGCACTCCCGTTGAGCCAATAGGAGCCGCTGGTAGGCCGATCCAAGCAGCCCAAAACATTCATCGCTGTGCTCTTGCCCGATCCACTCGCTCCCATCACAGCCAAGTAGTCGCCGCGCAGTACATCCAGATCCAACCCATTGAGAGCTCTAACCTCCGTTTCTCCAGATCCATAGACCTTGCTGACATCTCGGAGCTGAGCCACCGCCGGTCGGCCTTCGTCAAAGAGATCAGCCAAGAGAGGCCCCTGAGGAAGTAGCAATCGCCTGCTGAAGCAAAGGTGTGCCAGCAACCGTGCTGCTGGCCCACTCAAACAGCGGGTTGGAAAGAATTCCGCCCACGGCAGTCACGACGACGCAAAGCACGAGAGCCACTCTCAAGGGAGGAAGCCCAATGGTGCTCCAGTTGATCGGCGGGTAGGCCTTCACAACCTCTGAAGCCTCTTGAGGCTCCTTCACCACCATCATCTTGATCACACCGATGTAGTAGTAGATCGAAATGACCGATGTCACGAGACCGACCACGACCAAGACATATTGGTGGTCTGCCCAACCAGCGAAAAATAAATAAATCTTCCCGAAGAAACCAAGCATCGGTGGAATTCCACCAAGGGAAAGGAGGCAGAGACTCAGGCCGAGGGTGATTAAGGGATCTTTCTGATAGAGACCCGCATAGTCAGAAATCCGGTCACTACCCGTTCTGATCGAGAACAGGATGATGCAAGCGAATGCACCAAGATTCATGAAGAGATAGGTGGCCATGTAGAGCACCATTGCGGCAAAGCCGTCTTCAGTGCCGCACACAAGGCCGATCATCACAAAGCCGGCCTGTCCAATCGAGCTGTAGGCCAGCATCCTCTTCATCGAGGTCTGGGCTAATGCCACCACGTTGCCCAGCGTCATGCTGAGAATCGCCAAAACGGTGAATAGAAGTTTCCATTGCGTATCGAAACTTCCAAAACAGCCAACGAGAAGCCTGAGGGCTAGGGCAAAACCTGCAGCTTTAGATCCCACAGACAAGAAGGCCACAACCGGGGTCGGTGACCCCTCATAAACATCAGGCGTCCACTGGTGAAAAGGGACTGCGGCGATCTTGAAAGCCACCGTGGCAAGGACAAAGACCAGAGCTAGAGCAGCTAATGGTGTGGGACTCGTCACCAAAGCCTCACCGATCACTTCCAGGCTGGTTGAGCCACTCAGGCCATACAGAAGGGAAGCTCCGTAGAGGAACACGGCAGCCGCGGCCGAACCCACCAACAAATATTTGAGTGCTGCTTCGGAACTACGCGCATCACGCTTCATGTATCCCGACAACAGATAACTGGCCACGGAAAGCGTCTCGAGCGACACGAAAACGCTCACCAGATCTGTTGCACCGCAAAGCATCATTCCGCCAAGGGTGGCGGCGAGCAAGATGGCCGCGTATTCCCCAACGGGAGTGCCGCTTTGTTCGGCATATCTCCAACTAATCAGGAGAGACAAAAGCGTTGAAAGAGCAACAATCGCTCGGAACGCAATCGCGAGGTGATCGGAGAGAAAAGCGCCTAAAAACGAAGGCTCGAGGGGTGCATTCCACTGCAGGGCCAGCAAAACCAGAGCCGTACCTAAGCCCGCGTAACAAATGGGTGGAACCCAGCGAACTGAAACTTTTTCTCCGGCTAAATCAACCAACAACGTGGCGATCATCGCCACCAAAACAGCTGCCTCAGGCCCAACCGTGCCGGCATGCAAAGCAAGGTTGAGCAGCTCCCCAGGAGCTGCCACGGCCTGGCTGGAGAGAAACAGAGCACCCAACTCGGGCATGGCGAGTGTGGTCAAACCAATTGGAGGGACTGTAGCTGCGCTCCTGCTCTTCCCTGAGTGAATTCCCTGATTTCGCTGCAGAAAGCTCGGCGGTGCGATAAAGAAGGGGACGGTTACCGACCCCACGTGGCGAACACCCTGGTCATCGTTGAGAGCCCCACAAAGGCCCGCACCATCCGTGGATTCCTTCCCAAGGGCTATCGGGTGGAAGCTTCGATGGGCCATGTGCGGGATCTGCCGAACAACGCAAGTGAGATCCCTGCAGCTCAAAAAGGGCAGAAATGGGCCAACCTCGGAGTCAACACCGAGGCGAACTTTGAACCCCTCTACGTGGTTCCGAAGGACAAGAAAAAAATTGTGCGCGAGCTCAAAGACGCCCTGAAGGGCGTTGATGAACTGCTGCTAGCAACTGACGAAGATCGAGAAGGTGAAAGCATCAGTTGGCATCTGCTCCAGCTGTTGTCACCCAAGGTCCCTGTGAAGCGAATGGTGTTTCACGAGATCACGAAAGAGGCGATCTCCCGGGCACTTGATGACACACGTGAGCTCGATATGGAGCTGGTGCATGCCCAGGAAACCCGAAGAATCCTCGATCGATTGGTGGGCTACACCCTCTCGCCGCTGTTGTGGAAGAAGGTTGCCTGGGGACTTTCTGCAGGACGTGTTCAATCCGTGGCTGTTCGCCTGCTCGTGCAGCGAGAGCGGGCTAGGCGCGCCTTTCGCAGTGGAAGCTACTGGGATCTGAAAGCTGCGCTCGAGCAGCAGAGCATCCGCTTTGATGCCAAGCTCACGCACCTCGGAGGGACGAAAGTCGCCACCGGCAATGATTTCGACGAAAGCACAGGCAGCCTCAAGCAAGGCAGCAAGGTGCGCCTCCTGAGCGAAGACGACGCTCGCTCCCTATCGATTGCCCTTCAATCGTCGGATTGGAACGTCTCTTCCGTCGAAGAGAAGCCCACGGTGCGCAGGCCCGTTCCGCCGTTCACCACCAGCACGCTGCAGCAGGAATCCAATCGCAAATTACGTCTGTCAGCGCGAGAGACAATGCGCTGCGCTCAGGGCCTTTATGAACGCGGTTACATCACCTACATGCGCACCGATTCGGTGCATCTCTCCGATCAAGCGATTACGGCTGCACGCAGCTGTGTGGAATCGCGCTACGGCAAGGAATATCTGAGCAACGGGCCCAGGCAGTTCAGTACCAAGTCTCGCAATGCTCAGGAAGCCCATGAGGCGATCCGTCCTTCAGGTGAAAGCTTCCGAGCCCCCTCCGAAACTGGTTTAGAAGGGCGTGATCTGTCGTTGTACGAGCTGATTTGGAAGCGCACAGTCGCTAGCCAGATGGCAGAAGCCCGACTCACCATGCTCGCCGTGGACCTCACGGTTGGAGAAGCCCTGTTCCGCTCCAGTGGAAAGCGCATTGATTTCCCCGGCTTTTTCCGCGCTTACGTCGAGGGCAGCGATGACCCTGATGCTGCTTTGGAAGGTCAGGAAGTGTTGTTGCCCGCCCTGAACGTTGGCGATTCACCCAAGGTTCATGACGTTGAAGCGCTCGGACACCAAACCCAGCCGCCCGCCCGCTTCAGCGAAGCCTCCCTGGTAAAAATGCTGGAGAAAGAAGGGATCGGCCGTCCTTCCACCTACGCCAGCATCATCGGCACGATCGTGGATCGAGGGTATTCCTCGCTCAACAACAATTCGCTCACACCAAGTTTCACAGCCTTTGCAGTGACCGCCCTGCTTGAGGAGCATTTCCCCGACTTGGTGGATACCGGATTCACCGCCCGCATGGAAACCACGTTGGATGAAATCTCCACCGGAAAAGTGCAATGGCTCCCCTATCTGGATGGATTTTTCAAAGGCGATGAAGGACTTGAGTCCTTGGTCCACAAGCGTGAGGGAGACATCGACCCTGGAGCATCACGCACGATTGACCTCGAGGGCTTGCCGTGCGTGGTCAGGATCGGGCGCTTTGGGGCCTATCTCGAATCCAAACGCGTTGGTGACGACGGAGAAGAGGAGCTCATCAAAGCAACCCTTCCCAAAGAGATCACCCCTGGTGAATTGGATCAGGAACAAGCAGAACTGATCCTTAAGCACAAGGCTGATGGTCCAGAAGCGCTCGGTGAAGATCCCGAAACGGGTGATCTTGTTTATCTGCTCTTCGGTCAGTACGGCCCCTATGTGCAAAAGGGTCAGGTCAGCGACGAAAACCCCAAGCCGAAACGGGCCTCTTTACCGAAAGGAGTGAAGCCCGAAGAGCTGAAACTTGATGATGCACTCGGGCTACTGCGCTTGCCCCGTCTCCTGGGCGAACATCCAGAGAGCGGAAAGGTTCAGGCTGGCTTGGGTCGCTTTGGCCCCTACGTGGTTTGGGACAAAGGAAAAGGCGAAAAGGACTATCGCTCCCTCAAGGGCGAAGACGACGTCCTCGCGATTGGTCTGAGTCGAGCCCTGGAACTGCTGGCCATGCCGAAGCGGGGACGAGGAGGAAGAACGGCGCTCAAGGACCTTGGGAAACCCGAGGGAAGCGAAGAGACCGTGCAGGTCTTCGATGGCCCCTATGGTCTCTACGTCAAACAGGGAAAGGTGAATGCTTCATTGCCTGAAGGCAAAGTGGCCGACGACATCACCTTGAAAGAAGCGATCGAGCTCCTCGACGCAAAAGCCGCCACCAAAAAAACGGCAAGGCGCAAAACCTCAACGACCAAAAGCGCCAGCAAAGCCAAAAGCACCAAGAGTTCCGCCGCCAAGGGTGCAACCGCC
This sequence comes from Synechococcus sp. SYN20, assembly GCF_014279555.1. NCBI lineage: Bacteria > Bacillati > Cyanobacteriota > Cyanophyceae > Synechococcales > Synechococcaceae > Synechococcus > Synechococcus sp. SYN20. The sequence goes on from NZ_CP047959.1 coordinate 2,042,879, forward strand.
AAACCTGCTGCCCGTAAAGCACCGGCAACGACCAAGACCGGGCGCCTTCGCGCGAGTGCCGTGCGCGTCATCCGTCCTGGTGACGCGTAATGCGCGCGCAGTGGTTGCTGATGCCGCTGCTGCTTGCCTTGCAAGCCTGCTCAGGGACGACGTTTGGGCAGAAGCTTGCCGATAGCTTCGATTCACCACCCACACCCTCCGCGGCACAGCAGACACCAAACTCCAAGCTCAAGCAAGAACCAGATTCCGCCTTAAAAGAACCCGCGAAGGCTGAAGACGAGGGCGTCCAGGACAAGACGACCTCGGATTCGGACGCGGAGCCCACAGATCCATCGGAACCGCAGACGCCGAAACAAGCGTTGACCAACGTTCAACCCGCCAAAAAAGAGTCAGCCACCATCCGTTCGCAGCCCGCCGCACCTCGGCCTTATCGCATCACGATTCGCTTGGCAGCTGCGGATCCTGCCGCACCTGCAGAAAGTGTCACGGATGCCTTACGTCGCGCCGGAATTGGTTTCGAGGTCGAAACGATTGAGAAGATCCCTTCGCTTCAAGTCTCAAAAGAAGCCACCAATGACAGCGAAAGGCAGCCCTAAACGTGATGGAACCTCGCCTCAGCCGTCGACAAGCTCTACGCATGATGGAGGCCTCCTACCTGGCGGCAGCGGCGGCCTTGATTTGGCTGGCTCTTTATTACCTACCCATCGGTGGAGCCCTGTTCCGTCTAGCCCTACCGCTGCCCTTAGCGCTGCTTCTTGTCCGTCGGGGCAGTCGGGCCGGGCTTGAGGGCGTCGTTGTAGCGATTCTTCTGCTGGTGGTGCTCATGGGTCCTCTGCGCGGGCCCCTGATGCTGTTCCCCTACGGATTGCTGTCCCTTTGGCTCGGCTGGTGCTGGCACAAAAAGCTGAGCTGGTGGATCAGTTGGGGGCTAGGTGTCGTCATTGGAGCGGCTGGATTCCTGGTGAGGGTGGTCGCTCTGTCCTTGATGGTGGGAGAGAACCTTTGGGTGGTGATTACAAGGGCCGGCGCCGGACTGCTCGATCGTGTCCTTGAACTGATGCAGTTGCCCCTCGCCCCTGATCTGCTGTTGGTGCAATCCATGGCAATCACGCTCGTTGTGGTGCAGCAGCTCATTTACGTACTGGCTCTACACGCCTTGGCCTACTGGATCTTTCCCCGTCTCCAAGCTCCGATTCCTGAACCTCCTCCCGTGCTCCATGGCCTGGTCGCCCTCGACCCTCTTTGAGCTCCCAGAGGGATGCACACGCCTTTCGGGCCCAGCATCCGAGTTTTGGTCGGGTGCCACGCACCGCTTTTGGTCCGACCCCGAACCCGCTCCCAGCCTCTTACTGCTGCTTTCCTCCACTTTGACCGCAGAGGTGGAAGGCATCTCTGCTGCCGGTGCAACATCTGAATCACGGCGCTACACCGCCATAGCTGACGCTGAGTTGCTTCTTTATGGGCCCTCACATCAACCTCGCTGGCCATTGCCGCCTTTGCCCGCCGGCGTCTCGCCAGCATTGATCAGTTGGGTTGCTGCGGAGGCCATCCAGATTCAGCCCTGGGTGGGATCAATTGGGCTGTCAAAGCTGCCTCCCTTCCCTCATCTGCGCTTTGAGGATCCGCAGTGCGGTCCAGCCGCCTGCATCAGCACCGGGCACGCCATGACGCCTCAGCGAGTCCAGCAGCTGCTCCGCAAAGGCCAACGTTTCGGTGAGCGTTTGCGGCACCCACTGGTTCTTGCTGAATGTATCCCTGGAGGAACCACCACAGCGTTAGCCGTTCTTTGTGGTCTTGGACTTCCCGCCAATGACCTGATCAGTGGCAGTGCCATCCATCCGCCGATGGCGTTGAAACAAGACCTTGTGCAGCAGGGGCTGCAATCGGCAGAGCTCAGCGCAACGCCTTCCTCTCAGGAGCTCTTAGCTGCCGTGGGAGATCCATTTCAGGCCTTTGCAACCGGATTACTGATCGGATCCCTTTCGAGCAGTCAACCCCTCCTCTTAGCTGGGGGCAGTCAGATGGCTGCCGTGCTGGCACTCGCCCTCAACATGGTGTCGACCAGAGAGCGTCGCTTGCTTTCCAATCAGGTGCTGATCGGCACAACGGCTTGGTTGGCTAGAGAAATTCTGACGCCAACCGGGAGCAAGCGCCCATCCCTGATGGAGCTGCTGGCATTACTAGAAGATCATTTCGATGTTTGCATCTCTGCCCTGGCGAGTGGTCTTCGCTTTGGCGACAGTCGACACCGCTCGCTGCGTGACTACGAGCTCGGTCATGTCAAAGAAGGTGTAGGTGCCGGCGGTCTCGCGTTGCTTGCTCAACTGCGGGGACTGTCCCTAGATCGCATCAGCCAGGCATGCGACAACGCCATGGATCAATTGCTCGAATCCAAGCTCAACCCCCCTGAATCGCCAACGAATCCCAAAGGGATCCAGCCCCGTAAGGTTTGAGAATGATCGGCCCATCTGCTCAGCCCGTTTCGTTTCGCCGGCGACAGCTGCTTCAGGCTGGCTTCATTGCCGGACTCTCATCGCTCGCAGGCTGTGCGCGATCCAATGGTTCGCCCCTCTTGCGAGCCCCAACGAAAAGCCTTCCTGCACTGTGGCAGAAGCAGCTCAAAGCTCCTTGGCGCATTGCAGAGCTGAAAGCCTTTACCAGCTCCGACGATCCCCCGTGGCTGTCGTCCACCGATATACTCACGATTGGGGATGGTTGGTTATCGAGTCTTAACCCAGGATCGTTTCAAGCCATTGATGCCGCTCCTCTACAAGCGCAACTAGGACCTCCATCAGAGCGGTTTCTCTCTGAACTACCTACCGACTGGAAAGGCAAAATTTTTCCTGTGGGCGTCAGCCCCTGGGTCATGCTGTTTCGAGGAGCACCAGACCTCAAAAACCAAGCGGTCAATAGCTGGGACGTTCTTCTGGATCCAGAACTCAAGGGGAAAGTCCTTTTGCCATCAAGCCCGCGGTTGGTGATCTCGCTGGCAGCGCAGATGCAGACCCCTGATGCGCTGCGACAACTCCGAGCAGCAGCGACCAGTTTTGATGATCGACATGCCCTCAACTGGTTGCTGCAAGGCGATGCACAAGTTGCAGTGCTGCCTCTGCAACGGTGCATGGGAGCGCTCCTTCGAGATCAAAGGCTGCATGCAGTGCTGCCTACGCAGGGAGCGCCTCTGAACTGGACCCTGATGCTGCGCCCAAGTTCAAGCAAAGAGCCCTTACCTCAAGACTGGGTCAAAAAAGCCTGGGAAGAACCCCTGCTCAGTCGGCTGCTCTCTGCAGGATGGGTTCCTCCCCTGGCTCGTTCTCAACTCAGCATCGCCATGTCGCGAGTACCAAAACGGCTTCGCGCCCTGGTTCTTCCCTCCAACGAGGTCTGGCAACACTGCTGGAATCTTGCTCCTCTGGATCTGTCCGAACAAGACGCTCTGAAAGCCAAGTGGAAGGCCTCAACCCCATAGACGTCGTCGCGGGGCCGCGGCCAACAACTGATGGGTCTCCGCCAACAGATCAGGGATCGCCAGTTGATGGGGGCATCGGGGGAGGCAATCCCCACAGGTCTCACACCCTTCGGCATTCACTTCCTCCCACCAGTGGCCAGCGCGCCCAATCAAGTTGTAACGCTCTTCTGCGAACTCCTTAAGGTCATGGGCGAGCCGCAAATTGCGCAGTCGTAGCAACTCAGGGATGGGCAGCTCCTTTGGACAGGGGAGACAGGCTCTGCACTGATGGCAAAGCGTTTCACCAAGCCGCTGTTGACGCAACAGTTCCAGACGGGTCAAAGCGGTCTGTTCTGCAGGTGTGAGCGCCCCATCGCTGCTGGCCATGGAGGCCACAAGGTTGAGATCGCACGGGCTGCTGGCCCCAACCGTGAGGGTGCTGACCCCAGCGGCCAAGAGGTAGCGGTAAGCAAGAGCCAAGGGTTCCCACGGCTGGCAATCTGCCTGTAGCAACGGGCTTGGTGCTTGCAAGCGGCCACCCTTATCCGCGGGGGAGATCGCCATCACTCCCATGCCTGCATCCAGCGCCTGCAATGCCAAGGGGAGCCGTGCTGGATCCAACAAATGAAGATGCAGGCTGCAAAACCGAAAGCGACCACTTGCGATGGCACGAGCGATCAGTGGATTAGAGCCATGGCTGCTGAAACCCACCTGCCCCACAAGCCCAGATTTCAGGGCCCAGTCCAAGAGCCTGGCTCCATCCCCTTCGATCGCCCAATGCAGGTGTTCGTCACGATTAAGACCGTGAATGGCCAAGCCATTCAAGAAGGGACGTCCCAACCGTTCCAGGCATGCCGATAAAGCGCGTTGCCCTTGGTCCAAAGACAGGCCTGGAAGGAGTTTGCTGGTGATTAACCATCCCCCCTCAGGGGCAATCCCTTCTTGTGCAAGCTGATCCAAGGCCTGCCCCAAAAAGGTTTCAGCAGGGCCATAGGCCGGTGCCGTCTCTAAGTGATTAATCCCGGCGGCATGGGCTGCTCGCACAATGGCAACCATTTGCTCGCGGTCTTTCAGAGCGCGCATCGTCCCCAAGGTGAACAAGCTCACCGCAGGACCAGTACCAAAAGCACGACGGACCCCAGCACCAGCCAAAGGCTCTGTTGACATCACAAATTGTCGACATCCGTTTCTTTATCCGCTTCCTTATCCGTTTCCTCGTCCTTGGGATGTCTTGACTGAAGGTGCCGGACCATGGCGGCAGGACTGACCTGATCTAGAAATCGACGAAACTCGTTTCGATCCTCTGCATCCGCTTCGGCATCGACAGCGATTGAGGCTTCAGCAACAACTTCCTCCAACATCCAAATGCTGCTGCCAGTGCGGATGGCAAGCGCAATGGCATCACTGGGCCTGGCATCAATGTCTAAAAGCTCCTCCCTCGACTCGATCTCCTCGATCGGCTCATGGTCTGGGGACCCTTCGATCGCATCGATTGGGGCGTCATGGCTGAGTTTCAAGACCGCACGAAATGTGCTGTCTTCAATCGCATGGATGATGACCCGCTCGAGATGTAGATCACCAGCAGCCAACAGCTGCACCATCAAGTCATGGCTTAAGGGGCGAGGAGAAGGGTCTCCATTCAATCCGGCCATGATGTTGTGGGCCTGAGCCTGGTCGATCCAGATCGGAACTTGTCGCCGTCGAGATGGATCTCGAAGCAGAACGATTGGACTTCGGCTAGCGGCATCCAACGCAATCCCGATCACACTCATTTCCACCATCGGCAGCTCTCCCCCCCTCCTTCGATTATGACCAGTGAACTCACGCTGAAAGCACAGCATGTTCACGGGTCTGGTCCAAGCTGTTGGTCGGATTGAGCGCCGCGGCAGTGGCCTTGTCGTGAGTGGCTGCGCTCCGTTCGCGCCCCTCCAGCTGGGAGACAGCGTTGCCGTTGATGGCGTCTGTCTCACGGTGGCGGAATTGGTCGGTGATGGATTTCTGGCCAATGTCAGCGAGGAAACGCTGCAGCGCAGCACACTCGGACGCAAATCCACTTCTGGCGGTTCGGTCAATTTGGAGCCAGCCCTCCGCTTGTCCGATCGCCTTGGCGGACATCTCGTCAGTGGTCATGTCGACAGCATTGGCGAGGTGGTGGGCATCGAAGCCCTCAGCCAATCCTGGAAACTTGCGCTGCGCTGGCGAGATGCCGCCTATGGCCGTTACATCTGTGAGAAAGCCAGTGTTGCCGTCAATGGCATCAGCCTCACAGTGGCGGGGTCTGCCGATAATGGCGCGCAATTTTGGATCGCCGTCATTCCTCACACCTGGATGGCCACGGCATTGCGCGATCTCGCACCAGGGGATGAAGTGAATTTAGAAATCGATCTTCTCGCTCGCTATACGGAACGCTTGCTCGGCCATGCGCAGGAGGGAACAGCCTCCAACCCTGGGAACCACAGCTCTCTGAGCTCTGAATGGCTTGCCTCTCACGGTTGGAGCTGAGGGTTGGAGCTGAGGGAACATCACAAAACCGGGTCAGCGCTTCTGGGAATCAATACCTTTCGAGAGTTGTCTCTGTTACACAATTCATGACCGCTGACGATCGTCCCGATTCTGTTGGGACCTTTAAAGCTTTCGCCATTGCCGAAGGCATTCTGCTGATCATCTTGGGCGTTCTCTCCCTGATTTTTCCAGTGATTGCATCCGTATGGGTCACTGGAGTGATCGCCGTTGTCTTTCTCGTTGGAGGCGTAGTGGGTTGGATCAGCAATCTGGCCCGCTCCAAACGCATGGGGCGCTGGATTTGCTTCTGGCGATTAGTGGTTTCAACCTTGTTCATCGTTGCGGGTGCTTCGATGATCAGCAATTTCCGAAGTCCTGCAGACGCTGCGGAACAGGTCGCAACGCTGTCGCTAGCGATCGGAATCGTTTTTCTTCTAGAGGGTGTTGTGGCCTTTTTCAACGGCCTATCTCATAGCAACCGTCCTGGAGCGGGCTGGGCGATTGCCAATGGAGTCATCACCTTCATCCTTGGGCTACTGATCGTGACTTTGAAGTTCTGGGGCTTGCTTTGGGTCCTGGGCGTACTCGTAGGCATCAGCTTCCTATTCAGCGGCATCGATCTGATTGCCTTGAGCTCAACCATTCACAACGATCAAGAACCACCAGCTGCTGCATGATCAGCTCGCAGTCAGCGTCTGAACACCAGTGAGCACAAGGGCCCGAGCTTCAACTTGGGTCCTTGTTTGTGTCTTGATCCGGCTCAGAGCCCACCTCTGCAACCTTGAGCTCCTCGTTATTCATGGGGAGAAGCCAAATGGAGCGGGAATCTTGACGCAGCTCAATCCGAAACTCCTGACCGGGCTCTAGGCCAAGACGACGGGTATAGGCATGACCGATCAGCAGATTTCCATTCCCATGAACCCGGGTCTTGAATTCGGCTTGGCGACCTCTGGTTCCACCCCCACCACTAGAACTGGACGAGGGCAGCTTGTAACCCTTCGCTTCCACTAAGGCTTTGTAAAAGCCCTTGCGCAGCACGCGACCACTGGGACCGACATACCCGCATCCCCGCGCAATGTCGTCTTCAGAGCGATTGCTGAGTGACCGGGCCCTGTTCAGCAATTCCTGGCCAGTGAGCATCTAACTCAAGAAATTTGATTTGATTCTGGCCATAACTCTCTTATGAAGCAACAAAAGTATCGAAAGCACATAAGAGGCATTAGCGATCAAGCTCGCTCAGATGAGATACAGAATCACAAATAAGACAACCCAGATGCCGTCAACGAAGTGCCAATAGAGCTCTGCCGCTTCAAGGGGGAAGTGATTATCGGCTGTGACGCGCCCCTCAGGAGTGCGGCATTGCCACCACACAATCAAAATCATTAGGGCACCCAGGGTCACATGAAGACCGTGGAATCCAGTGAGAGCATAGAAAGTGCTGGCATAAAGGTTGTCAGTCAACCCAAATGGCAGGGTGAAATACTCCACCATCTGACTCACCAAAAAGGCCAAGCCCAAAATGGCTGTCAGCAGTAACCAGCGCCTGCAGCGTTGCATGTCGCTGCGGCGCAGATTGACACCAGCGCGATGAAAGGTGGCACTACTAACAAGCAAGAGAATGGTGTTCAGCGTGGGGAGAGGAAGCTCCAACTCATACACAGCACCAGGCAGGAGGGGATTAACAGCCTTAAACGTGAGATAAGCGGCAAAAAAGCCTGCAAATGTCATCGCGTCAGCCACCAAGAAGGTGGCTAGGCCAAACATGCGGTGGTCGGGGTGGCTTTCTTCGTGATGCTCTTGAATTTCAACTGCTTGGTCTTGAGGGGATAGGGAAGTCATCGGCCGTTGCTCCATAAATCACTGCCACTGGCATCTTTCAAGTCGATCTGGTCTGCAGGGATTCCATATCCATAGGGGTGCGTGACCAAAGGAGGTTCACCTTTCCAGTTCTCTACAGGAGGTGGAGAGGTGGTCAACCATTCAGGGGTCAAGGCACGCCAGGGGTTATCTCCAGCAATCTCACCAGAGCGTGCACTTGCGAAAACGTTCCAGAGGAAGGGCAGGGTGCTTAGGGCCATCAGCAGAGCGCCAACACTGCTGATCTGATTCACAAATGCAAATTGCGGATCGTATTCAGCAACACGCCTAGGCATGCCGTTGAGGCCAAGCCAATGCTGGGGGGCAAAGCAAAGATTGAATCCTATAAAAGTCAACAAGAAGTGGAAACGTCCGAGATTTTCATCCATCATCCTGCCGGTCACTTTAGGGAACCAGTGATAAACAGACGCGAAGATCACAAAAACCGATCCTCCATAAACAATGTAATGGAAGTGAGCAACGACGAAATAGGTGTCATGAACATGAACATCAAAGGGCACTTGAGCTAGTGCCACTCCAGTAATCCCGCCCAAAACAAAGTTGACAATAAAACCACATGAGAACAGAATTGCACTATTAAGGCTGATTTTTCCTCCCCATAAAGTAGCTATCCAGTTAAAGAATTTAATGCCAGTCGGAACAGCAATAAAGGCCGTTGCAATTGTGAAAAACAGACGCATCCATGGAGGCGTACCACTGGTAAACATGTGATGGGCCCAAACAACAAGCCCAAGTACAACGATCGCCATGATCGAATACACCATCGTGGTGTATCCAAAAAGTGGTTTCCGACAATGAATCGGAAGAATTTCACTCACCAAACCAAATGCCGGCAACACCATGATGTAGACGGCTGGATGAGAGTAAAACCAGAAAAGGTGCTGATAAACAACAACGTTTCCACCCATTCCTGGATTAAAGAATCCTGTGTGCGCAACGATATCGAAGCTCAGAAGAATCAAAGTACCAGCAAGAACAGGTGTCGAAAGAACCACAAGAATGCTCGTTCCAAGCATGGCCCAGCAGTACATCGGCAATTGCATCAGCTTCAAGCCAGGCCGACGCAATTTCAGGATGGTGGCAATAAAGTTAATACCACCAAAAATTGAACTTCCCCCAAGCAATAAAACGCTCAGGATCCAAATAATCTGACCACTCGCAGGAGTTGTAAGACTGAGTGGTGGATAGGCTGTCCAACCCGACTGAGCTGCTCCGGTAATAAAGTAACTGGTGATCAGGAGTAAACCAGCAGGCGGAATCAGCCAAAAAGCAACTGCATTTAGCCTTGGAAAAGCCATGTCCCTGGCCCCGACATAAAACGGAATCAGATAATTTCCAAAGGCACCATTGACGACTGGGACAATCCAAAGAAAGATCATCACAGTGCCATGCAAGGTAAGCACCTGGTTGTAAACCTCCCGTGGCATAAAATCTGACACGGGACTGGTCAGCTCTGTACGGATAGCGCCAGCAAGGGCACCACCAATAAGGTAGAAAGCAAAGCCACAAACAAGATATTGAAGTCCGATCACTTTGTGATCGACGCTAAAACTGAGATAGCGAAGCCACCCAGTGGGCTGCAACGAGGGGGGTTTGCTTTGCTGCGGGAGAGTAAGTGTCATGCCTCAGATACAGGGAGCTTGCGATTGGCTTGGAACCAGGCGTCGTAGTCATCGGCCGACTCAACCACCACCGTGGAGCGCATTCCACCGTGATAGGGGCCGCAGAGTTCAGCGCAAACAACTGGATACCTCCCTGGGCGAGTGGGAGTGAAATTAAGCAATGTTGGCTGGCCTGGAATGATGTCCTGCTTGAGCCTGAATTCTGGAACCCAGAACGCATGGATCACATCTTTAGCCTCCATTTTCAATGAAATAGGTCGTCCTGATGGAACATGCAATTCTCCAGAAATAATGTCGCCATCTGGATAGTGGAATAGGAAGGCAAATTGCATCGCAGTGACCTCAACTGGAAGAGGCGATATCGCCATTTCAGAACTGGCTTGCATCGCCCCTGCCGTGCCAATGCCTCCCCATACCCTCTCCTCAGTGGCTTGAGAATCACCGTGTCCCCCATGACCGAGGGGAACCATTCCTCCCATTCGCTCGTAGATGTCGTAGCTGAATAAGCCCACAAACAGCACAACAATGGCCGGGACAGCCGTCCAAAAGATCTCAAGAGGCAAATTGCCTTCTAGTGCAATCCCGTCACCAATCTGTCCAGATTTGCGGCGGAAACGAACAAGGCTGAACACAACCACCCCAACGATTCCTACGAACAAAATCGTTCCGATGCTGAACAGAACACGAAACAGTTCGTCGTAGATGGGTGCGTTGACGCTGGCATCAACAGGAAGAAGGTTGATGTTTTGGCCAATCCACAACCCACCAAGGACAAGGATCATTCCCAGAACAAGAGTGATAATTGCCGAGGGGATAGGCACGAAACTCCTGGTACATGTCTCATCAGACTATGGAGATCCCAGCCCTTCTTCATGCCGTGATTGTTAAAGCAGCCTGTAGTTCCTGCTAACAAAGCTGTTTTAGGGCGTTGTTGTCAGCAAAGGGAGATGTTGGCGATCTTAAAAATGTTGGAGACCTGTAATTAGGGTGCCGTTTGAGATCAAATCGCTAGTTTACAAAAATAAACCACGCGATTAGGAGGAACAGTCGTTGACTTCATCGGCAACAGTTCCGATTCGTTTGCGTCTAGCTCAGCTCTCTGCTCACCTGGTCGTGGCTCTAATTGCCCTTGTGGTGATTGGAGGCGCAACCCGTGTGATGGAGGCAGGGCTGGCCTGTCCTGATTGGCCTCTTTGTTACGGAAGCCTGCTGCCCGGGCGCCAGATGAATCTCAAGGTGTTCTTAGAGTGGTTTCACCGCCTTGATGCCTTTGTTGTTGGCATCGCCCTGCTGGTCCAACTCGGTGCCGCCTGGTTCTGGAGGAAGGACTTACCTCGATGGTTGCTGCCACTGTCGTTCCTGTTGGTTCTTTTAGTGGTTCTTCAGGGCGGACTTGGTGCTCTGACCGTGCTTCAACTGCTCCCCTCCGCGGTAGTCACAGCCCATCTCGTTCTGGCTCTGACCTTGGTCATTGGGATGAGCGCACTGACACAAAGACTGCTGCATACAGGATCCAAACGATCTGCAGCACCTCGCTGGTGGCCCTTGCTCGGCGGAATCAGCCTTGCAGCCGTTTCAGGCCAGTGCCTTCTCGGAGGACGGATGGCAACTTCATGGGCAGCCCAACGCTGCTTACAGGAGGGTCAATCCTGCCAATGGCTCCATTGGCATCGCAGTGCAGCAACCCCAGCGGCCCTCTGCGTTTTGCTGTTCGTTGCCACAGCTCTGATCGCCGGCGGCTGGGCTCGTCAGCAATGGCCTCTGCTCATCACAGCCATCCTCCTGGTCTCAACACAGATTGCTTTAGGTGTTTTCACCTTGCGCCTTGGTCTGAGTCAGCCCGCGGTGACCGTGTGTCATCAACTCGTTGCCTGTCTGCTCGTGGCCGTTCTCGCGGCTCTCACCTGGAGACGCCCGTCAGCAACCGACTCCCCTCTCACGATCGCTCGCGATTCTTCAACCCTGGAGCCCTGTCATGGCTAGTTCAGCTTCCGTTGCTCCAATGCCCCCATCCCTCACAAGAGAGGAGGTGGTGCCATCTCGCAAGAGAATCAAACTTCCCCCCTGGCTTGAGGTTGCCAAACCAAGGCTGATCCCTCTTCTCCTCGCCACCACGCTGGGAGGAATGGCGCTCACAGAAGGCTGGCCCCTCTCGTCACCAAGACTGGCATGCACCCTTGGTGGTGGTGCGTTAGCGGCAGCCGCAGCAGGAGTTCTCAACTGTTTGTGGGAGCAAGAGCTAGACGGACGCATGCTGCGCACAAGCGGTCGAGCACTTCCCTCTGGACGGTTGTCTCCGTCAGCGGCCTTTATTGGGGCAGTGTCCTGCACGCTCGCTGCAGCTGCTCTTCTTGTGAGCGGGGTGAATTGCCTTGCGGCTGGACTCTCCCTTTTAGGGCTCTGCAGTTATGTCCTGCTTTACACCGCACTTCTTAAGCCCCGCACCACACAAAACATCGTGGTTGGCGGTGTTGCTGGCGCCATCCCACCCCTGGTTGGAGCGGCTGCAGCAACAGGCCACATAGGCCTAGGTGGATGGTGGCTTTTCGCGCTTGTGATGGTGTGGACTCCAGCCCACTTCTGGGCACTAGCCCTGCTTTTGCATGACGACTATCGCGCCGTTGGGATTCCAATGCTCCCAGTCGTCAAAGGGCCATTAATCACCACAAGGGCGATTCGACGCTACGGATGGGCCACGATCGTGCTGAGCTTTTTAGGCATTTGGGCCTTACCGGAAGGTGGTGCCTTGTATGGGCTGCTAATCCTTCCCTTCAACGGTCGCCTTTTGCAGATGGTGGAGCGTCTCGCTGCTGAACCCAACAATCGAGATCGCGCCAAGGGGTTGTTTCGTTGGTCAATCCTCTATCTGTTCGGAATCTGTCTCTTGCTTGTCATGAGCCGAATGTCTGGTTCCGCTCAGTTTGATCTGCAAGTGAGGGCCGTCATTGACATCCTCGCCGGCGGATTTCTTCCTGTCGCTTCCTAGATTCTTTACTCTCGCTTTAGGACGGTTCCATGTCCCTGATCGTGCTCGATCACCTGGAAAAGTCTTACGGGACGATTCCAGCGCTCAGGGACTTGAGCTTGCAAGTCCCTGAGGGATGCCTGTATGGCTTGCTGGGACCGAATGGTGCTGGCAAAACCACAACACTGAGAATTCTTGCCACTCTGCTGGCTCCAGATCTTGGAGATGTCCGCATTGCTGGTCTCGATGCCTTGAAGGACCAACGGGACATTCGACGCCTGATTGGTTATGTCGCTCAAGAGGTAGCGATTGACAAAATCCTCACTGGGCGAGAGCTCCTTGAACTTCAAGGGGACCTCTATCACTTACGACCGAAGCAGAGGAATCAACGGATCGACGACCTGATCGAGATGTTGGGCATGGATCCCTGGATCGACCGACGATGCGGTACTTATTCCGGAGGCATGCGTCGTCGACTTGACCTAGCGGCTGGCCTCCTACATCGCCCCCAACTCCTCATCCTCGATGAGCCCACCGTCGGACTTGACATCGAAAGTCGAGCCGTGATCTGGAATGTGCTCCGTGACTTAAGGGACCAGGGCACAACGGTCTTGCTCAGCACCCATTATCTCGAGGAAGTGGAAGCACTCGCAGATCGAATGGCGATCATTGATGCCGGAACGGTGATTGCAGAGGGAACTCCAAACGAACTCAAGAAACGTTTGGGAGGGGATCGAGTCACCTTGCGTGTGCGTGAGTTCAGCAACGAGCAGGAAGCAGAGACCATTCGCGACTTGCTTCAACCCCTTGATGGCGTCCAAAACATTGTGATTAATCGTTCGCAGGGCCACTCTCTGAACCTTGTGGTGGATGGAGAACAGGTTCTTCCTCGACTTCGCCTTTGTTTAGAAGAAGCAGGGCTTCCCGTGTTTGCCCTGGCCCAAAGCAGGCCCAGTCTTGACGATGTTTACCTTCAGGCCACAGGACGGACCCTGATGGATGCCGAGCTGGCCATTGCCGGTCAGCGTGATCCGAAGCAAGAGCGCAAGCAAGCCATGCGGTAACGACCTGCTTTCACCATCCGATTTCCATCAGTGCGCCCCATGACCACACCCCTTCTTCAGATCGATGCGAGTCAAGCGTCCTCCAGAGGAGCTTTGACCGAGATCATCCAGGAAACGACAGCTCTAACGCGTCGCCTCTTCGTGCAGCTCAAACGGCGTCCCTCCACGCTGATTGCCGGCGTTCTACAGCCACTGATCTGGTTGATTTTGTTTGGAGCTCTGTTCTCTAAGGCTCCAGAGGGTCTATTGCCCGGCGGCATGAGCTACGGGCGTTTTCTGGGGGCTGGAGTGATTGTGTTCACAGCCTTCAGCGGTGCACTCAATGCAGGGCTTCCGGTCATGTTTGACCGCGAATTTGGCTTTCTAAACCGACTTCTTGTTGCGCCATTAAGAAGTCGAAGTTCGATTGTCTTCGCTTCGGTGATTTTCATCACCACGTTGAGCCTCGTGCAGAGTTTGGCGATCATGGTGACAGCGGCATTGCTCGGCTATGGATGGCCTGGAGCTGGTGGTCTGTTGCTCGTCCTATTCACCCTGCTGCTATTGGTGTTTGCCGTTACGGCCTTAAGTCTGGGTTTGGCCTTTGCCTTGCCTGGTCACATTGAGTTAATTGCGGTGATCTTTGTCGCCAATCTTCCCCTGCTCTTTGCAAGCACCGCGTTAGCACCTCTCAGCTTTATGCCTGTGTGGATGGGCTGGCTAGCAGCCCTAAATCCCCTTACCTTCGCGATAGAACCCATTCGAGCAGCCTATGCAGGCCCTCTCGATCTTTCGCTGGTTCTTTTGGACGCACCCTACGGATCAGTCACGGGACAGACCTGCTTGTTGGTCTTGACCGGGCTCACCGTGGGGCTGTTTCTCCTCATCCGACCACTGCTCAACCGAAAACTCTCTTGATTCCGTGTCTGTCTCTTCGTTTCAGCCCCTGAACCCCCGCCAATTAGACCTACAACGTCGCTTGCTGGTCGCCAACGAATTAAGAGAAATCTCCCTGATCGCGCAATTAGAACTGCAGTGGGTGCATCGCTATGGGGTGAGCTCTCTTCCCCAACGAACGGTGGAAGCCACCCCGGACGCTCTCCCCTCTTCCATGCCTTCAGAGGAGAAGCCAAAGATCCCAGGGTTGTCCATCGTTAGTGATCCAACCGTCGCAGCCGAGACACGGGTCCTACACGTGGCACCCCTTCCGAGTGACTCCAATGAGGATGAAACTAGGGTGATTGAAGACTTAGCTGATCGTTCTTCCAATCCGCCACTCGCAGTCGCACCACCTCCGATTGCACTCGGTGCTCAGCGCTTTCGTCGCTGGATGGTGGCGTCCTCAGCAGTCCAAGATCTACAGGCATCCTGAGGACTATGCCCGTCCCATCCCGCACCCAACTTCAGGGTGGTTTGATCGTATCCGTTCAAGCTCCAGAAGGATCTCCCATGCGGCATCCCGATGTGATTGCGGCCATGGCTGAAGCCAGTCTTCGCAACGGAGCAACTGGTGTGCGCCTCGAGAGCCCAGAGCACATCGGAGCTGTACGCAACCGCTGTCCTAACGCCTTGATCATTGGCCTATGGAAGCGCACCTTTCCAGAGAGCTCGGTCTACATCACTCCTCGCTGGGACGACATTCAAGCGGTCTGGGCAGCCGGTGCTGACGTCATCGCCCTCGATGCCACAGCGCGCCAAAGGCCAGGGAAGGACGACCTTGCTGCACTTATTCAAAGGTCGAAAGAAGACCTAGGAGCACCACTCATGGCCGATGTGGACTCCATCGAGAACGGCTTGATCGCGGCATCACTGGGATGCGAATGGGTGGGCACCACCCTCTATGGATATACAGAGCAAACAGCACAAGAGAATCCCCCCGGCTACGGGTTGATCTCACCTTTGAGAGAGCAACTTTCCGACCAGGTGACGTTGATTTGTGAGGGGGGCATCAAGTCGCCCGATTCAGCGTCCCAGGCCCTTGAGCGTGGAGCCGATCTTGTTGTCGTTGGCACGGCGATTACTGGCGTTGACCTCCAAGTGGCCGAATACCTCAGGACCCTGAACAGGCAGAGTGGGTGAGTCTCAAAAGACTCAGGCATGTTGTTTAAATTTGCGTTTCCTGTCGTCCTCAGCAGTGCCTTCTTCGGACTGCCAATTGCAGGGTTGCCGATGACAGAACTACAGGCCCTTAATCGAGAGTTGGGGAGACTGTGCAGCCAGCCGCCCCGTGAAGCTTTATCGGTGTGCCGAATCCACGCTCGACTGGTGGGATCCCTTTAAGGGATCCCAATCCCGGAATTACATCATTCCCATACCGCCCATGCCGCCCATGGGATCCATCCCTCCCATACCGCCCATGGGGTCACCACCGCCACCTGCAGGAGAAGGGGGCTCAGGCTTATCTGCGACCACAACTTCAGTGGTCACCACCAGCGATGCAATCGAGACCGCATCCTGAAGCGCAAGACGAACCACCTTGGATGCATCCAGAATTCCGGCACTCATCAGGTCTTCATAGGTTCCGGTGAGCGCGTTGAACCCCTGTCCGCTAGTACGGACGCGATCCACCACCACATCACCGTTAGAGCCTGCATTTTCAGCGATCTGACGCAGGGGAGCGCTCAGGGCACGCTGAACGATTTCCACCCCAGTCTTTTGATCACCTTCCAACCCAGAGGCCAGAGCATCGAGTTCTGAAGCGATGTGCAGAAGGGTGGATCCACCTCCAGCAACAATGCCTTCCTCCACAGCAGCACGGGTGGCATTGAGAGCATCCTCGATGCGTAGCTTGCGGTTTTTGAGCTCTGTCTCTGTCGGGGCGCCAACCTTGATGACGGCCACTCCTCCAGCGAGCTTGGCGATGCGCTCGTTGAGTTTCTCTTGGTCGTACTCCGAATCCGTGTTCTCGAGCTCGCGCCTGATCGAGGCAACACGGGCGCTGACGGCATCTTTGCTGTCATCGCTAGCCACGATCGTGGTGCTGTCCTTGCTGATCGTGATCCGGCGTGCCCGTCCGAGGTCCTCCATCGTCACCTTGTCGAGGGTCATCGCCCTGTCTTCACTGATGACTTGACCGCCCGTGAGCACTGCGATGTCAGCAAGAGCCGCCTTACGACGCTCGCCAAACGATGGGGCTCGCACTGCAGCCACCTGCAGCACCCCTCGGTTCTTATTGACGACCAGGGTTGCGAGGGCTTCCCCATCCACTTCTTCAGCCAAAATGACCAAAGGGGAGCCTGATTTCTGAACCGTTTCCAACACCGGCACCAAATCGGTCACCGAGCTGATCTTGCGATCGGTGAGCAGCAGTAACGCATTCTCGAATTCACAAATCTGGCGGTCACCATCGGTGACGAAGTAGGGGGAGCTATAGCCGCGATCGAAGGCCATGCCCTCTGTCACTTCAAGCTCAGTGGCCAAAGACTTGGACTCCTCAACGGTGATCACACCGTCAAAGCTCACCCTGTCCATGGCCTCGGCAACCATGCAACCCACCTCTTCATCACCGCCGGAACTCACCGTGGCGACCTGGCGAATCGCATCTCCGCTCACGGACTGACTGCGCTGATTCAGGCTCGTCACCACTGCAGCCACAGCTTTTTCCATGCCCCGGCGCAGTTCGATCGGACTGGCACCAGCAGCTGTATTACGAAGCCCCTCCTCCACCATCGCCTGGGCGAGCACGGTGGCCGTTGTGGTGCCATCTCCTGCTTTGTCCTTGGTCTTGGACGCCACCTGTTGGATCAGCTTGGCGCCAATGTTTTCGAACGGGTCTGCAAGTTCGATTTCTTTGGCGATCGTGTCACCGTCATTGACGATGTCGGGCGAGCCGTAGGACTTCTCGAGCACCACATTGCGGCCACGAGGTCCGATCGTGACCCGAACGGCATCAGCAAGAGCATTCATGCCTCGTTCGAGGGACTCCCGTGATTCGTTCGAGAAGCTGAGAAGTTTGGCCATAGTGTATGAAGCCCGAGGGTCAATCCCTTCCAGCGTCTACGACCACCCACTCCTCTCGGAAGTGGGGAAAGCCGAATCCATCGACCAACGGCGCAAAGGGGCTCGTTAATGTTTAGGAATGAAGGATTCCGGCGCGCTGTTCTTCGTTTTCATGTCTGCGACCGCAGCAACCATGACGTTGGTCTATGTGCCATTGCGCATCTATCTCACAGCGACGGATCGCAGTCGGAGATTGAAGTTGCTTCAGCGCATTCGCCGCTTAAGAGAGGAGCTTGGTCAGCCTCTCCAAAGCTGAACATCAACTCATCACCATCCCACCGTCCACCTGCAGCACCTGTCCCGTGATGTAGGCGGCAGCGGGGTCAGCAGCTAAAAACCTCACGGTTCCAGCCACCTGATCTGGGGTCCCAAACCGTCCCAAAGGAATGGCGGAAAGGATGGCGTCCGCCTCAAGATCTTTTGTCATATCGGTGGCAATGAAGCCAGGTGCAACAGCATTCACCGTGATTCCCCGGCTCGCCATCTCTTTGGCGCTGCTTCGCGTGAGTCCCACAACGCCGGCTTTGGCTGCTGCGTAATTGGCTTGTCCGGCGTTGCCCATCAGCCCAACCACCGAGGTGATATTGATGATGCGACCACTCCGCTGCTTCAACATTGGGCGTGTGACTGCCCGAGTACAAAGAAAAACTCCGGTGAGATTGAGATTGATCACCGCTTGCCAATCCTCTGTTTTCATCCGCATCAACAAGCCGTCACGCGTAATCCCTGCGTTATTCACCAGCACGTCAATGCGTCCACTGCGCGTCAACACCGTTTTGATCAAGCCTTCAACGGAAGCCTCGTCGGCGACGTTGGCCTGAAGGGCATAAGCGGAGCCTCCGTTGGCCTGAATCTCGGCAACCACTTCCTCAGCCGCGTCTGGAGAACTGGCGTAATTCACCACCACTTCTGCGCCCTCACCGGCCAAAGCCAAGGCCACTGCACGACCGATGCCACGGCTTGCACCGGTGACAAGGGCGATTTGACCGTCAAGAGAAGCGGATGAACGCATGAACACTTGTTTTTACGATCGTGTGATCGTAGGGATCGTTTGCCCCTTCAGTCATCAAGGTCGGCTAAACGCCCCGCATCGTTTCAATCGTGTCGATGGCATCACCCAGCAAATTGCGGAATAACTCCAGCTGCTTCTGGCTGCCCATCACCACAAGAAGTTGACCAGGACCAAGCCGTTCTTCCCCGCTGGGATTTCCCTTCAATGCGCTGCCGTCACGGATGGCCAGCACCATGGCCCCACTGCGGCGACCCAGCTGGAGCTCCGACAAGCTTTTGCTGGCCAGATGTCCCACCAGTGATGGATCACGACTCAAGCGAAATTCTTCAATTTCAAATTCCGATCCAGACAACAGATCCATGAAGTCCACCGCCAAAGGCCGCAGCGCTGTTGCTGCCATCACCCTGCCCCCAGCGACGTAAGGACTCACCACAACCGTGGCTCCAGCCAGCTCAAGCTTTGCTGCCGCTTCCTCGCCATCCGCTCGGGCGATCAGACGGCATCCCGGTTCCAAGCCTCGAGCACTGAGCGTGACATACAAATTGGCGGCATCGCTAGGCAGTGCCGCCACCAGGCTGCGACAGCGATGCAGTCCAGCCTCAAGAAGGGTCTCATCGAGAGTCGCGTCAGCCTGGAGCACGGGCAAACCGCGTTCCTCAGCCGCCTGCCGACGCCCCGAATCCATCTCCACCACGAGCACAGGAACGGTCTCCAGAAGCAGCTGTTCAGCAATCTCCCGGCCAATGCGGCCATACCCGCAAAGAATCACATGGTTGTTCATACGCCGCAGGTTTCGGCGAAACCTCAACTCCCGCAACTGGCGGAAGTATCCCGATTCTGTCAGGCCAAGAATTTTTTGAATCGAGAGCTGCACCACAACGATGCCTCCCGCCACGATCAACACCGTCACCAGCCTTCCGGCCTGGGAGAGGGGCTCCACTTCGCCGTATCCGATGGTGCTGATCGTGATCAGCACCATCCACAAACAATCGCCCCAGTCCCAACCCTCGGTGATCCGATAGCCAATCGCTCCGCCCAAGATCACGATGGCCAGGGCGACGACAGGCAGCAGCCATGGTCTGGCCAGCTGACGAAGCTGAGGGCGATACAACTGGATGGGGTAGCGCTGAAGCCAACGACGTTGTTGCGACTTCCGTCGTGGCCTCTTCATCAGAAGCCCATCGCCTGCAACACATCAGCTTCAGAGAGCGCGCGCAGATCGTCATTGCCGAGATGCCGAATCACATCCCGCTCCGGCAGTTGATCGTTAGACAATCCGAGGGCAACCAAGGGCACCCCGCAAAATGTTGCCAACAGACTGGTGACAGCACAACTGGTCAACACCACATCAGCGCAGGCAATCTGCGCAGCTCTCTCTGCAAACGAGCTGTTGTCACCGAGATGAATGGTGCGCAACGCGGGAAGCTTGTCTTTGATCGTTTGTGGTAAGTGCTTCCAGCGTTCTGCTGGCCAATCTCCCGCCGTTGCAACGGGTTGAAGCAACAACAACGGACCATCTCCCTGGGGCTGCCGTTCGCGCGCGCTGTTCATCAACTCTGCAGGCAAGCTGATCCGAAATGCCCCGGCATCCAAGCTGAGACCAATCGGAGCCAGAAATCCTGAGAGGCGTTGCGCACTCCAGCCTTCAACATGGCTGGCCACAGCCGTAGAAGCAAATCCAGCTTCTGAAATCCGCGTCGGAATATGGCTCATCGACAGCATCAGGTTCACCTGACGCCCCTCAGCAAAATTGAGGCAAACCTGGAAATCAGGTTCTCGAACAGAGCCAAGAAGATTGGCCCAATCGGCCATGGTCAAACTTGCCGAAAAGTCAAAGGGAATGATTTTTTCGACCGAGGGCAGCAACGTCCACAGCGATCGATAGACAGGGGAACAGGCCACTTGGATCGAAGCTCCAAGCTCGTTGGCACAGGCTGCTATGGCAGGCATACGCTCAAGCTGCTGTTGAGCTGTTCCTGGGCTTAAAACGAGAAGGCGCATGAAACAACAGCACAAGTGGTGCGAGCTGATTGTATGGAGGCCGTTTCAGGTTGCTGAAAACAGGAGTCGCTTATGCATCTGTTGATCGCAGCCGCTGGTAGTGGGCGGCGGATGGGGGCAACCCGCAACAAGCTGCTGCTGCCGCTCTCAGGACAACCCGTACTGGCATGGACACTGCAAGCAGCTTTTGAAGCTGAGACGATCGATTGGATCGGCATCATTGGTCAGGAGATTGACCGTTCCGCGATTCTTGCTCTCGTTGAAGGCGCTCCCAAACCCGTCGCTTGGATTGCCGGCGGAGACAGTCGTCAGGAGTCAGTCGAACGGGGATTGGCCGGGCTACCAAACCAAGCACAACACGTATTGATCCATGACGGAGCCCGCTGTCTGGCCTCACCCGACTTGTTTAACCGCTGTTCAGACGCCGTTCGCGGCGGCAAGGCGGTGATTGCAGCGACCCCTGTCACCGACACGATTAAACAAGTGGACGAATCAGGCCGGATCACAGCGACCCCGAATCGCGCAGAGCTGTGGGCGGCCCAGACTCCACAAGCCTTCTCAGTGGATGAACTCCGCCAAGGTCATCGTGAGGCCCGCGCGAATGGCTGGACTGTCACCGATGACGCTTCCCTCTACGAGCGCTTGGGATGGCCGGTCAACGTTCTTGATGCTGGTCCTTCCAATATCAAAGTCACGACCCCTTTTGATCTCACTGTGGCTGCTGCGGTGCTGGCTGAACGCAAGGGTTAGCCCCCACGCTCAAGACACCCTGATCGCCATCGAGGGTCGCGATCGCACCAACCGGCAACGCTGCATTCCCCCCCGGGCCGTGCCCCACAAGCAGATTGGCCACCACCGGGATTTCCAAGTCTGCAGTGCGCTCTCGCAACACCTCCTCCAAGCTGAAACCACCCGAGTCCGACTCGTGATCGCAGCCCAGGAATCGACCGAAGCCAAGACCGGCAAGCGATTGCAGCAGTCCGGCTAATCGCCACTGCGTGAGCATGCGATCAATCCGATAGGGAGCTTCGCCGATGTCTTCGATAACCAACACAACTCCACTCAGATCCGGCAGGAAAGGAGTCCCGATCAAATGGGAAGCCACCGTTAAATTCAGCGTTAGCAACGGGCCAACAGCTACGCCTCCCCGCCAAGACACCCCTTGAAGATCCGGCAGAGGATGGCCAAAGAGCAGATCATGCAGACGCCGCTGGCTCCACTCGGGTTCATCGGCGAGGGTCGTAATTAAGGGCCCATGGACCCCACCGCTTACACCTGCTGCCATGCGAGCGCAGAGCAGGGCGGTCACATCTGAGAAACCCAGCAACCATCCTTGCTGCCAAACGAAGGGGCGTTCCAACAGCCTGGCAGCGCCCCAACCACCGCGAGCGCAAGCCAAGAGGGGTGCATTGGGAACCGCTTGAAAATCACTCCGACGTTCGTCATCCCGTCCGGCCAGATAGCCCCAGCGCCTTTGGCTGATCACATCCGGACGGATTCGCAATCCCCAGCTGTCCAGGATCGAGATCCCTCGCAAAAGGTTGTCTGTGTTGTCAAGTGCAGAGCTGGTGGCCACGACAGCCACCTCATCACCCCTCTGAAGAGGGGATAGCAACCACTCAGACCGCTCGGTGTGGTGCATCAACCCAGCCGCCCGAGAACGAAACCCAACAACAACAGTGCGCCCAAGCGCACCTGGTGACTGAAATGAACGCCATACGCCGACATGGGCTGCTGCTGAACGCTTTTGAGCGCTCGGGTTGCACGCTGCATCCCGAAGGCCACCACCAACCAGAACGGCCAGAAAATGACTCCGATTCCTGCAAAGGAGGCGGCAACAGCAAGGGCCAGCATCGAGAGCGCATAGGTGACAGCCACCACGCGCAATGCGGACGAGCCAAGACTCAGTGCGCTGCTGTTTAGAGCCATCCGGGCATCATCCGGACGATCCGCCATCGCGTACACCGTGTCAAAAGAAAACGTCCAAAGCAGGGTGGCAAGCCAACAACCGGCCAAGGGCCAACCACCATGCAGATTTCCCTCTTGAGCGGCCCAAGGAATCAACACCGCGAAACCCCAACACAAGGCCAAGACCGCTTGGGGGTAGGCAAACCATCGCTTAGCGGACGGATAGATCAAGATCGGCGGCAGGGCGAGACAAGCCAGCAATAGGCAGAGGTTGCGCACGGAATTCGGCAAGCTCAGCACCACGATCAAACTGATGATCAGCAGCACGATCAAAGCAACGACGGCCTGTCCAACACGCAAACTTCCTTGCGCAAGTGGACGCTGCTTCGTGCGTTCCACATTGCGATCGATGCGCCGATCCCATAAGTCATTGGCAATACAGCCAGCCCCACTCACCGCCAGGCCGCCAAGCACGATCATCACCACGAGGGTCGCTGAGGGCGGAGCATTCGGAGTAAGCCAGAGACTCCAGCCTGCTGGAATCAGCAAAATCAGTCTTCCGCTGGGTTTGTTCCAACGCAACAGGGCAACCCATGGAGCCAGGGTTTGAGAAAACAACATGCGCTTGGCGGAGCTGACTGACAAAAAGAACTCCAGTTGTTGAACCTTAAGCAGAGGTTCTTGCTGTCTGCTTAGGGCAAAGTGGATGGGCTTTCAGCACGGTGCTTCAAGTGACAGCAGGGCCGAGCGTTCAAAAGGGTCGAGCCTTGCGAAAGATTGCCGCGATTGATATCGGCACCAATTCCACCCACCTTCTGGTGGCCTCTGTTGATCCTGAGCTACGAACCTTCAGCATCGAATTAGCTGAGAAGTCAACCACTCGGCTAGGTGAAAGAGATCCCGAGACCGGCAACCTCTCAGCGGCCGCCATAGAACGCGGGCTCGAAGCGTTGCGTCGTTTTCGCGAGCTCGCTCTGAGTCATCAGGTTGAACAGATCGTGACCGCAGCCACCAGCGCGGTGCGTGAAGCCCCGAATGGTCGGGACTTTTTACAAGAAATTCAGGATCAGTTTGATCTCGAAGTTGATCTCGTCAGTGGACCAGAAGAAGCTCGTTTGATCTACCTAGGCGTGCTCTCAGGCATGCCTTTTGGAGACTGTCCGCATCTTGTGCTGGACATCGGCGGCGGATCCACAGAGTTGATCCTTGCGGATGGTCGTGATGCTCGAGCACTCACCAGTACAAGGGTTGGCGCGGTGCGACTCCAGCGGGATTTTGTTGAAGCTGACCCGATGCCCCCGCAGCGTCGGACCTTTCTTCAGGCCTTCATCCAAGGCTCATTAGAGCCTGCGGTCAACAAAGTGTTGAGACGGATCACCCCAGAAGAAATTCCAGTCATGGTGGCCACCAGTGGCACCGCGATGGCCATAGGAGCCCTGGCCGCCAGCGAGGAAGATCGCCCACCGCTGAAGCTTCATGGCTATCGGGTCAGCAAACAACGCCTCGACAAGGTTGTGGATCGCTTGGTGGTGATGACACCGGAGCAACGCAAAGCGTTGGCACCCATCAATGATCGACGCGCGGAAATCATTGTTCCAGGTGCCTTAATTCTGCAAACCAGCATGCAGATGTTGGGAGTGAATGAGCTGGTTCTGAGTGAACGAGCCCTCCGCGAAGGCCTCATCGTTGATTGGATGTTGCGTCAGGGCCTACTAGAAGACCGTTTCAGCTTTCAAAGCAGCATTCGACAGCGCACCGTGATCCATCAGGTGCAGCGTTTTGCCGTCAATCAACAACGAGCCGAGCGTGTGGCCTCCCATTCACTCACTCTTTATGACTCCACCAAAGGCCATCTGCATCGTGATGATGGCTCAGGCCGTGACTTGCTATGGGCAGCAGCAATGCTTCACGCCTGCGGCCAACACATCAATCTCAGCGCGTATCACAAGCACTCCTGGTATCTGATTCGCCATGGCGAGCTTCTGGGCTATTCAGAAGCGGAACATTTGATGGTGGCTTCCATCGCGCGCTATCACCGCCGCAGCCTTCCCAAAAAAAGGCATGAGTCTTGGCAAGCGCTTCAAAGCCGTGATAATCGGCGCACGGTCTCAGAGATGGCCTTGTTGCTCAGATTGGCGGTTGCCCTCGATCGACGTCCAGAGCCGGTGGTCAAAAGCTTGTTGGTCAAAGTCAAAAACGAAGATCTTGTCCTGGAATTAGTCGGAGAGCAGGCTGATCAGGATTTCAGTCTCGAGCAGTGGAGCTTGGAAAGCTGTGCCCCCATTCTCAAGGAGGTCACCGGTTTAAATCTCAAGCTCAAGGTTCAGGAGTGAGGGGGTACCAACGCAACTGATCGATGCTGCCCAAGACACGAGGAGAGTCATCCCCGTAACTAAATCGGACCAAATCAGGTCGTCCCGCGAAGACTTCTAGACCCTGCTCGCCCTCAAACCGTTTCGGTTCATTCAGAGTGCCCTCAAAGATCACGTCCCCGCTTCGATTGCGGACAGAAACCCAGCTCGGTTTTGAACTGACAAGCACAATCTCCTCTGAACTCTTGTTGTCACCATCAACAGCAACGTTGATGCCTAAGTTGTTGTCTCTGGCTGGAGAGGGCTGAGGCACAGGTTGGTCCTGCGCAGCCACGGTGCTCACGGCTGCTTGTTGCTGACGGTTGCCACGAAATGCAATGGCGCTAACCGCTGTCACTCCAACAAGAAGCAAAAGCACAGCTGCACTGCTGATCCAGCGACCCATCGGTTGGGAGTCCTGCTTGCCTTGCGCTGGATCTGAAAAGCCGGAGCGCTCGCGACTCACACGCTTTGCAGGCGCCCCCTTCGTCTCAGGAAGCTGAGATTGGAATTGTTGAACCATTGGAGCGGGATCCAATCCCAATTTCTGCGCAACTCTTCGCAGCATCCCGCAAATAAAAACGGGTTCTGGCAGGTTGTCCCGATCTCCATTTTCTAACGCTGCAAGCTGCTCTTTCCCCATACGGAGCGAATCAGCAAAAGCTTGGCAAGTCATCCCTTGCCTTTCCCGCTCTTCCCTT
The DNA here is from genome assembly GCF_014279555.1 of Synechococcus sp. SYN20. Lineage (NCBI taxonomy): Bacteria > Bacillati > Cyanobacteriota > Cyanophyceae > Synechococcales > Synechococcaceae > Synechococcus > Synechococcus sp. SYN20. The sequence continues at coordinate 2,068,309 of NZ_CP047959.1, forward strand.
AAGACTCGGCCAAGTGAAGCGAGGTCGTCCTGACGGGAGTCTGAATGATCGATAGCGTCCCTAACTTCAGACATTCCATGCATTTACCGATATGAAATTTTAGTTGCGTTTCGCCAAACTGTCAGAGAAATCAAATTTTCACACCGTCAATAAACGAAGTAAATTTGAAATCAGGAGAATAAAATGGGCGATACTGGATTCGAACCAGTGACCCCTTCCGTGTGAAGGAAGTGCGCTACCACTGTGCTAATCGCCCCGAATGCAAATCTTAAACCACAACGGGGAAGCCTGATACTTAATGACTAGGGCGGAACAGGTGATCGTGGTCTGGCGAGTAAAGCTTTGAGCGCTGGCGACCTGCCTTCAACGCTGGACTTACGACATAAAGAGTGGTCCGGATTAGATTTCGCTCTCGAGAGATCGCCGCCATGCGCTCCAGCGGGACGACTTGCAGCCATTCATCGGGCCAACTCACACGGTGACCGATCGCAACCGGTGTATCAGGCGAATAATGCTTCAACAATGTTGCTTGTACCTCCTCAACATGGCGAGCACTGAGGTAAAGGCAGAGCGATGCCTTGAGGCGAGCAAGATTCTCCAAACTCTCCGTTTCCGGAACCCCAGTGCGTCCACCAGCCCTCCCTAAAACAATGGTCTGAACGAGCCCAGGAATCGTGAGTTCAGCCCCTAAAGCTGAAGCGGTTGCCTGATAAGCGCTGATTCCTGGAACCACATCGACAGAGATCCCAGCATCGTTTAATCCACAAATTTGCTCTGAAAGCGCTCCATACAGGCAGGGATCACCGTCATGAAGACGAACAACCTGCAGGCCTTTTTTGGCACGATCAATCATCAATGGGAGCACATCCTCAAGCGTGAGCGTGCTGCTTCGGATCGTTTCGCAGTGATCAGGAGCTAGAGCCGCAATCTGAGGCGAGACCAAGGAGTCTGTCCAAATCAAAACCTGAGCAGACTGCAACCGGTTCTCAGCACGTCGCGTTAAAAGATCAGGAGCTCCGGGTCCTGCACCGACGATCGACACTGTGGTCATGAAGTACCTGGGGTGCGTAAGCCTGGATCAGGCAAAGACTTTCGTACCCCGTATAGCCAAAACAAACCAAAGCCCGCAAGCAGCAGCAACGAGAGGCTCATCAACTGAGCAATCCTCAAACCACCGTCACAAAATGGGGGAACACCACCCAAACAAAGCGGGTCAATGCGCAGACCCTCAATCCAGATACGACCAAGGCTATAAGAGAGCAGATAAAAGCAACTCAGAGCTCCCGACGGGAGGGAAAGTCGCCCGCTGCGCCCCAATCGAAACAACGTTATCAACAACATAAAGACCACCAAATTCCAAATCGATTCGTAAAGGAATGTGGGATGAAAGAATTCTGAATCAGCAAATATCTGAGGACGGCTTGAATAAGGAATGAATAATTTCCAGGGCAATTGGGTGGGAACTCCAAAAGCTTCTGAATTGAAAAAGTTTCCCCAGCGACCAATTGTTTGGCCAAGAATCACGGATGGAACCAAAACATCGAGCAGATCCCAAAAGGGGACTCTCCGCCAACGACAGAACAAAATCACAGCGATCGTGCCCCCGATCAATGCACCATGAATCGCAATTCCCCCTTGCCAAATCGCAAATACATCCCACCAGGAGTTTTGATAGGAGCGCCATTCAAAGGCCACGTAGTAAAGACGCGCGCCGATAATGGCAGCCAACACAAGGATGGGGAGAAGGTCGCTAATCAATCCCGATTCGAGATTTCTCTGCTTAGCTAACCAACTCGATAAATTGAGGCCGATGAGTACGGCTAGTGCGATGAGTAGCCCGTACCAGCGCAAAGTAATAGGCCCGAGCTGAAAAAGCACGGGCCCAGGTGAAGTAAATACAGCGGGAATGATCACCTTGATCAGACGCCTTCAGCAGCTTGAACCTTCTCAATCTGCCTCTTCTTCAGAACCAGCATGATCTGAGCCAAAGCAACTGCCGCGAAGAACGCGAGCATGCCGTAGATGCGAACAGGGTTTTGAAGAACAACTTCGGTGTCGAGCTGACCGAATCCACCAACATTGGGATCGTCAGTGATGGGGGCCCCAGCTTCAACGACATCGCCAACAGAGACCAACAGAGCTGGACCCACTGGAACGGTCTCTGTGATTTCAGCACCATCTGCAGATTTCACCGTGACCACACTCGCTCCATTGTCACCAGGTTCAATGGCACTAACCGAGCCTGAGGCCGGGGCCGTGTAGACGGTGTTGTTGCTCTTCTCACCCGTTGGGTACACCTGGCCGCGGCCGCGGTTTCCGCCAACGTGAATGGAGTACTTACCAAAACTGATGCTGCTGTCCGTCGCGGGGTCAGGAGCCAGCACAGGGAAGACGATCTCTTGATGCTCATCACCAGGGATCGGTCCAACCAAAATGATGTTGGGTTGGTCGTCGCTGTACTCAGTGAAATAAACGCCCTCTGTCTCCTCCTTAATTTCATCAGTCCAGCGATCCTGAGGAGCCAGCGTGAAACCATCAGGAAGCATCACAACAGCCCCCACTTGGAGGGGGACCTGACTGCCATCAGCACCGAGTTCTTGAACGCCGGTGTCGTAAGGGATCTTGACAACTGCCTTGAAGACGCTGTCGGGCAGCACGGACTGGGGAACTTCTGCCTGAGTGAGCTTTTGGGCCAGGTGGCAGTTCGCACAAACGATCTTGCCAGTGGCCTCTCGGGGAGAATCGTAATTTTGTTGTGCCCAGAAGGGATAGGCCCAACTTGCAGCGGGTGCACTGAAGACAGCAAGGCCGACGATCAGTGCGGCAAAAGTGGAAGAGAGCAGGCGACGCATGGGAAAGCGAGGTAGGGGAGAGACAGCAAAAAGGAGGGGCTGATCAGGACCACCAGGGCTTTTCGCCCGTCCGGAAATCGGTTTCAGTCCATTGGCTGACAAACACGTTGTCGTTGTCGACGCTGACATTGGCCAACGCCAAAGACAGAGGCGCGGGGCCGCGAACCACCTTGCCTGTGGCGTCGTACTGACTGCCGTGGCAAGGGCACATGAATTTGTTAGCACCACTGTTCCAGGGCACGACACATCCCAGGTGAGTGCAAATGGCATTAATGCCGTAGCTCCCAATGGCGTCAGAGCCTTCCACAATCAAGTAGGTGGGATCACCTTTCAAGCCTTGGACAAGACTGCGATCACCCTCTCCGTGGCTACTCAACCAACCGCTAGCCGTAACGGCATTACCGAGCTCGTCTTTGGCACTGGTTCCACCACCACCCCCGGCAGCTCTGGGCGGGATGAAGTAATTCGCCACCGGATAAAGCGCACCCAGGGCCACGCCTGTGACGGATCCGAAGGTCAGCAGATTCATGAACTGCCTACGGCCCATACCGGGCACATCACTGGCTGGGATCTGAGTCATAGCTGACGCTCAATCGACACTTAATGAGGTCCATTATGGAGGGTAAAGGTCCCGTCAAGCTTTGCGACGACTGGTCTTTTACATGATCCACTCAGCCGTTTCCGTGCTTGTAGACCCACCCATCGAACAATCCATCCCTCCATTGACAGTCGATGAGGTGATCGATCTGCTGCGGGAGCGCTGGCAAGCCAGCTACGACATGCAACTCGTCGTAAGGCGCAAGCGGATGTATCTCCAGGTGATGTGGGCCTATCTGGAGCAGCAATCCTTTCCTTTAAACGAGGAGGAGTACCGCACCCATCTAGCCCAAGTCTTGGACGTGGTGAATCGGCTAGGCCAAGCAGGCGCCGTGCGTTCGTGGTTAATCGACACGCGAGACCGTCCCCGACTCGGGAAAGCCCTCAGCCTGCAGCTGCAGGGGGAGGGGCGCCTGGAGGAGTTTCTGGTCTGAACCGTTCAACGGCCGCAACGAGAGCAACGCCAACGAAAAACAAGCCTGAAATCGCACCGGCCAGCAACGACATCGTGATCGGATCAGTGGATGGGGTCAGCACTGCGCCTGCCAGCGCAGCAATCAATACGACCCAACGCCAGGCCGAGAGCATCCGCTTCCAACGGACCAACCCAAACAACCCAAGCAGCAACTGCAAAACAGGCAACTGAAATGCCAGTCCTGTGGAGAGCATCAGCAGAAGCACAAAATCGAGGTAGCGCTCGATCGACCAAATCGGCTCCACCACATCAGCCCCATAGCTCACCAAGAAACCGAGGGCCGCAGGGATGAGTGCCCACCAAGAAAAAGCAATTCCTGCGAAAAACAGCACCGCTGAACCCGCCACAGCGGGAGCGATGAGACGACGCTCATTCCGCGTGAGACCGGGCAAAACGAAGGCCAAGCCTTGATACAAAACGTAAGGAATCGCCAAGGTGAGCCCTGCGTAACCGGCAACCTTGAACGAAACGAACAGGAATTCTCCAGGCGCCAACTGAAGAAATCGAATCGATCCCGCTGGTTCCTCCAAAAGCCTCACCAGGGGTTTCACGGCGAGAAGGCATGCCAAAGCACCGAGCACAATCGCAATCAGGCTGCGAAAAACACGCTGACGAAGCTCCTCCAGGTGATCCACCAAAGACATTTCCACATCGTTGGGTGGAAGCTGCTCAGGTTGGAGGGTCACCCGAATCGGCTCGGGGGCGGGAAGCACTGTTTTCTCGTTCGGCTCGGGAGGGATCAGTCCGACTGCTGTTAAGTCAACTCAGGCTAAGAGCTTGCCGGCGATCAGTCGCTGTCTTGCTCGATCTGGCTCGGCCCAGACAACCTCACCCTCTTTGTGTTGCACCGTCCCAAGCGCTGCACCAGCAATGCGTTGGAGATGCTCCACAGGGGCTCTGACCACAGCAACCCGGCGATTTCCACGCGCGCGGCTAAACCATGCAGCCATGTCAGCCGCAAGGGTGACGTCGTCGTCGTCTGCAAAACCCGCCGATGCCTTCAACACCACGTGACTTCCTGGACATTCCTGGGCATGAAACCAAAGGTCACCAGGTCGTGCCCGCCGAAGACTGATCCAGTCGTTTTGACGATGATTTCGGCCCACTTGGATCAATAATCCCGCCGGGCTTCGGATCTCGAGGGGCTGAGGGTCCACGCGACGCGATCCCTGACGACGGCGGCGGCGAAGCCGTTTTGGGGCCAACAGATCATCCAACTCTTCTCGCAGGTCTAAAAGGCTTTTTGTACGCGCCTCCATCCCATCCCAATCAGCACCAATCAGCTCTTCGAGAAAGCTTTCACTGCCCTCGAGTAACACCAGCCGGCTTTGGTGATGCTGCAGCCGTTCTTCCAACGCCGGGATTGCCCGTCTTAGTTTTCGCGCTCTGCCATATAGCTTCTGGGCGCGATCGATGGTCTCCCGATTCGGACTCACCTGACACAACAACGCATCACCCTGCTGCTGCAAGTCATCGGCACCGCCCGTCTCCTCCAAGCCAGCTCTCTGGTCGGCTAACAGGGCTTCCTCACGGGTCCTTAACTGCTTGAGCTGCTTTTGCAAATCCTGAGTGGCACGATTCAACTCCTGACGTTGAAGAACGGTGGCGTAGTACTCGCCCAAACGAAGGCTGAGGGGCTGCCCCTGTTTTGCAAGATCGGCCAACAACTCCCCTTCAGACCACGCTGCTGACGCAGGCTTCCATACGCGATAGGAATTGGGCCCATCAAATTGCAGCGCAAAGCTGTCGGTTTCAAGCGCCTGCAACCAGCACTGCCAACGCTGTCGCAACACCTGCCACTCCTGCTCGCTCAGCTCATGAACGCTGGTCGCCAATCGCGCTCTGGCAGCGTCTTCATGCTCGTCAGCCAGATATCTCGCCAACACCGGACTGATGCCCTGGTAGGCACTGCGCATCGCCTTTTCCAGGCTTAACGGCAACAGTTCCAAGCGCTCTCTCCAGCGTTGCTCAGGCTCATCCAGCCGAGGAGCAATGCCTTGAAGGGCCGGAGGAGAGCTGTAGAGATCACCGGTGCCAATCGGCCTCACTCTCGACTGGTGCGTGCGGACCTGGCGTGCGATCGCAGTGATGCGTTGCCGGTCATCCAGCAACAACAAATTGCTGTGACGCCCCATGAGTTCGAGCACCAAGGTGCGCTGGGGAGCCTGTCCAGGTCGAAGTGCCAACTGAAAGTGCACGACCCGTTCAAACCCTTCCTGACACAGCTCTGTCAGCGCGAGTTGGCGGAGTCCATGCTGAATCTGTTGCGCCAGCGTGCTTCCTGCACCCTGCTTCGGTGGCGCGGAGATTTCAACCAGTCGGGGAACTTCTGCTTTCCAGCTCAGTTCCAACCAAATCATTCCTCGCAGGGTGCGAAATCCGAGCTGAAGCGTCTGAGGATCGGGCTGTTGAGCTTTCTCAAACCGGCTGGGCAGCAATCGGGCACGTAAATCCGCCAGCACAGCCCTCAGGCTGGTGAGATCCATCACTTGCGGACTTTGGCTGGCCATGGATTGCCTGAGAAGCAGGCTGAACAGGAAGCCTTCCTACCCTGCGATGCAGTCTCAAGCAACGTATGGCTCCTGATCGATCAATCGCCAGGCCCACGGTGCTCACCGGCCCAAGCGGCGTCGGTAAGGGCACCTTGGTCGCCCGCCTAAGAGAACGTCATCCAGAGATATGGCTCTCCGTGTCGGCCACTACGCGCGCTCCGCGCAGTGGAGAAATCGATGGAATTCACTATTTTTTTCACTCCAAAGATCGGTTTAACGAACTCGTTCAAAGCGGCGGCTTGCTGGAGTGGGCTGAATTCGCTGGAAACTGCTACGGCACACCTCGACAACCCGTCAGCGAACGCCTAGCCAATGGAATTCCCGTGCTGCTTGAAATTGAATTAGAGGGGGCAAGGCAGGTGAGAAACAGTTTGCCGGAAGCAATCCAAATTTTTCTTGCACCACCAAGCGTTGAAGAGCTTGAGAAACGAATTCGCGGCCGAGGAACCGAAGCAGAAGAGGCGATCCAGCGTCGTCTTAAGCGAGCACAAGAAGAATTGGCAGCACAAACAGAATTTGATGCTGTGATCGTCAACGACGACCTTGAAACAGCTTTAGTCGCTTTAGAAAAGCAGATGAACCTGACCATCTCCTAACTAAAAAAGGGGCCTTTCGGCCCCTTTTGATCACTTTATGAACTGAACGATCAGCCCATGGGGTGGAAGAGGAGATCAGGGAAAAAACGATTCCACTCGATCAAGATTCCGGCGGTGAGAGTGAACCAAATCGCGGCAACGACTGGTGCAGTAGTAAGAAATTTCTTCATCGTAAGAAAGATAGGGACGTCGTGGTGCGAGTTCAGCGAGGCGAGATGGTCACCTTGTCATCGCTTTCAAGCAATTTGCCGCTCGTAAGCTCACCAAAAGCGGCGATAGGCCAAGTGGCTGATGCCAGCAAGGACTTGAAGGCAAGAGAGACATCGATTTGAATCTCTTTCATGTACTGCTCCTTGGTACCGCGAGTGCCTTTGAGATACTCACGACCTGCCCAGCCAATGCATCCAGTGATGTAGAGGAACATCAGGCCTGGAAGGACGAAGTCACCGGCATGACTCCAACGGCCATCCACGATCAAATGAGGCAAGCCATCTTCACCGCAAACGGCTTCGCTATACATCTCGAAACGAGCCTTAGCTTGAGGTGTGGCGGCAGCGCTTGCACGCTGCTGAAAACGGGCACTTTCGGCGCAGGGTGTCAAACCCGCTACATCAGCCTTGGCGACGGGTGCAAAGCCGAACACCAGCAGGGCCGAGAGCGCAAGAGCGAAGAGACGACGCATCGGAACGGTTCCTGTTGAGCCTGCCCTAAAGCGGCAGGATGTCACAAACGGACAGTAGGGGAGCCCCCTCCATCTTCATGCCCACAGTGCTTGCCCTCGAAACAAGTTGTGACGAGTCAGCCGCGGCGGTGCTCCGTCAGGAGGGCGACCAGCTCACGGTGTTGTCCCATGGCATCGCCTCCCAGGTGGAAGAGCATGCGCAATGGGGTGGGGTCGTCCCTGAGATTGCCTCGCGCCGTCATGTGGAAGCGCTCCCAAACCTCGTAGAACACGCTTTAAAAGACGCCGGTCTCGTTGCTGCCGACCTCGATGCCATCGCGGCGACCGTGGCACCTGGCCTGGTGGGAGCCCTCATGGTGGGCTCCATCACAGGGCGAACATTGGCCGCCCTACATCAGAAACCTTTTCTCGCCGTGCACCATCTCGAGGCACACCTGGCATCCGTGTTCTTGGCAGATCACCCACCACATGCGCCCTATCTGGTGCTTCTCGTGAGTGGCGGGCACACCGAACTCATTCGGGTGGATGACCTTGGAGCAATGGAACGCCTAGGACGCAGCCATGACGATGCGGCCGGCGAAGCTTTCGACAAAGTGGCTCGACTCATGGGCCTGGGCTACCCCGGCGGTCCTGCGATTCAGGCCATTGCCGTCGAGGGTGATGCCAAACGGTTTCGGTTACCAAAAGGACGCGTTTCCAAACCAGGAGGAGGCTTCTACCCCTATGACTTTTCATTCAGTGGGCTGAAAACTGCGGTGCTTCGACACGTGGAAGCGTTAAGGCGTGAGTCTGAGGATCTTCCTCTTGCTGATCTCGCGGCCAGCTTTGAACAGATCGTGGCCGATGTGTTGGTTGAGCGCAGCCTGCGCTGCTGCCAGGAGCAGGGGATTGATCAATTAGTGATGGTCGGCGGCGTTGCCGCCAACCATCGTCTGCGTTCCCAAATGCAAGCTGTTGGTCAATCAAAAGGGGTGTCCGTGCACATCGCCCCATTGGCCTATTGCACAGACAACGCAGCAATGGTTGCCGTAGCGGCATTGCGTCGACTCTCTAACGGCGTTCAACCCAGCTCTCTAGAGCTCGGCGTCGCAGCGCGGTGGCCACTAGAGCAAGCGTTAAGCCTTTATGGCTCAAAGCCCCCCTTTTAAAATTATTCTCTTAAGGTGACGTCCCCCGAGATCTCACCGATGGCTCCGAAAACCGATCTCCAAACAAAAGTTGTGTCAGAGCCCATCGATCCCATCGAATTAAATGCTTGGAAGCGAGGATTTACTCCTCAAGCTGAAATTTGGAATGGACGTCTCGCCATGCTCGGACTATCCATCGGCATGGCAACACTCTTAATCGTCCGGATGTTTAACAGCGCAGCCTGAATACTCTTAACTCCTACCTCTCAACGCCTGCGTCAGTTCATTAGGACGAGGACTTACGGCAATGGCCCTTTCAGCTTCGACTTGCCCAGATTCAACTAAACGCTGCAAAGATTGATTGGCAGTCATCATTCCATCAAACTCGCTTCTCTGCATGATGTCTTCGACCTCATCTAGGACCCCTCTCTTAATATAATCTTTACATGCATCGGTATTAATTAATAAATCATGATAAGCCGCACGTTTGCCACCTTCGCTTTTAATCAATCCCTGAGAGACAATACCCATTAACGACTCGGCTAATGTTTCTCTTATATTCTCCTGCTCTTCAGGTTGATACATCCCAAGGACACGTTCAACGGTTTTAACGGCGGAGTTTGTGTGCAACGTTCCTAACACAAGATGACCAGTCTGAGCTGCTTCCATGGCGGTACTGAGCGTTTCTTTATCACGTATTTCACCAACCAAAATCACATCAGGATCTTCACGCAGCGCTGCTCTCAAAGCATGGTGAAATTGGAGCGTATGACGCCCCACCTCACGCTGTCGGATTAGAGATTGCCGGCTTTGATGCACGAATTCGATGGGATCTTCAATGGTAAGGATATGCCTACTCTGATTGTTATTAATCCAATCAATCATCGCCGCCAACGTAGTGCTTTTACCCGAACCGGTTGGGCCAGTTACAAGCAGCAAGCCTTTGGGATATGCACAAAGATCTTGCAGCACAGGCGGCAGCTTTAGATCATCCAGTGACAGGATCTTTTGAGGAATGAGCCGCAACACCATCGCCGCACCCTGTAATGCATCAAACAAATTGATGCGTACCCTCACAAAAGAAAAAGCATGAGCCCCATCGAACTCTTTGCACTGTCTGAAGTGGTCGATCTGTTGGGGAGTCAGTAATTCTCCAAGCCAGTCCTGAAACTCACTGGGTTCGGTGGGAGGCCAATCGGAGCAAATAATCTCACCTCGAGCCCGAAATCTTGGACTCTCCCCGATTCCAAGATGAACGTCGGAATGCCCCTGTTCGTGAGCAACGCGAACGATCTGCTCTAAAGATGGGGCTTGTGAAGCCAATGACTCTGAAGCTGGAGACGGAGATTGAGATGGTGTGAACGTTGGCCGCGCTGGGAGACCAGGAGGAAATACGGGCTGACTCATGCTGATGGTGTCCGCGACGTGCAGCATCGCGATGCTGCGTGATCTGGCAAGTTGATGCCAAGTCTTCCCGGGGGAAGCGCTCGTAGGATTGACTCACAATCTTGATGGTTATGGCTCGCCTGCCACGCGTGACAATTGTCTTGGGCACGAGGCCTGAAGCCATCAAATTGGCGCCTGTGATCCAAGAATTCCGGGCCTGCAAGTCTCTCGAAACCCGAGTCGTACTGACAGGCCAGCATAGGGAGATGGTGTCTCAAGTCATGGATTTGTTTGGCCTGAGCGCTGATCTGGATCTCAATCTGATGACGCCACGGCAAACCCTCACACATGTGACCTGTGCGGCGCTGCAGGGCTTGCGTGATGACTTTCAAGCATTTCCTCCAAATCTCGTCCTGGTTCAAGGAGACACAACCACGGCCTTTGCTGCTGCTCTCTCCGCCTTCTACGAACAAATCCCTGTTGGTCACGTCGAGGCGGGACTGCGTACGGACAATCTTCTCGATCCTTTCCCTGAGGAAGCCAACCGTCGCTTGATCTCGCAAATTGCGCATCTTCACTTTGCTCCCACTAAGCAATCAGAAGCAAACCTTCAAGCATCTGGGGTTGTTGGGCGCGTGCTGCTCACGGGCAACACCGTGATCGATGCCCTGTTGCGCATGTCTGAACGCGCTCCAACCTTGAGCGACTTAAGCATCGATTGGGACGCGCAAAGGGTGATTTTGGCCACCGTTCACCGCCGCGAGAATTGGGGTGAGCGCCTCAAGAACATTGCGGATGGAATGCTGCGTGTCCTCGATAGCCATCCCGACACCGTGTTGCTGTTGCCCTTGCATCGCAACCCAACCGTTCGTGAGCCCCTCCAGCAATTACTGGGGGACCATCCACGCGTAGTGCTGACCGAGCCACTGGATTACGACCGCTTGGTCGCAGCCATGAAAGGCTGCACTCTTCTACTCACTGACTCCGGTGGGTTGCAAGAGGAAGCACCAGCTCTCGGGAAACCGGTTCTTGTTCTCCGTGAAACCACGGAACGCCCCGAAGCCGTTGAAGCTGGAACAGCCCTATTGGTGGGGACTGACCCAACAACGATTCACCGTGAAGCATCCCTGTTATTAGAAAACAGCGAGGCCTATAACGCCATGGCAAAAGCCGTGAATCCCTTTGGCGATGGCCAGGCGAGTGGAAGGATCCTCGAGGCTGCCCTTGAACTGTTGGCAAGCTGAAGCAACACTGAGTTCTTGCGGTGCCTACCGCTGGTTGTTGCATCGGCCCATTCCATCCCGTGAACCAAGCTCGGGACAGAGACGGTTGCTGCTGTTCATTGGTCTGAATCCGTCACGCGCCGATGGACGTCGAGACGACCCCACCCTGAGACGGCTACAAGGATTTGCACACCACTGGGGGTATCACCATCTCGTGGTCCTCAATCTGTTTGCCCGCATCTCCCCATCCCCCTCCCTTCTATGCAGGTGCTCAGAGCCCATTGGCGCTGACAATGATCAGACCTTGCGCAGCTGGTTCCAACAGTGGGCTCAACATCCCACATGGGATCTCTGGCTCGGATGGGGGGTTGGCGGCGGTTTTAGGCAAAGGGATGAGGCCGTGTTGAACATGTTGAACGACGTCAGCGATCAACGAGGAGTGCTTCCACCCCCCTTTGTGACTGGATTGACCAAAGCGGGCTACCCCCGTCACCCTCTCTATCTTCCAAGTGAGGTGAAGAGAGTTGCCTGGGCAGTACGGTTCCTAGATGAACCGCACTCCGCGCCGGTATCGGATCTCCCTTCACCTGTCTGGCGGGCAGAGCGAAGTGGTGCATTTCACGTCCCTTGAGCAATTCCAGGATTGGTATCAAGGCCTGGTCAATGCCAGTGCAGAAGGGGCTTTTGTGAATGTTCCCCTCAGTGATCTAGACGGCGAATTTCTTGTTGTGCGTCCGGATGCCGTCATCGGAATGCGGGTTGAACCGCAATACGCCTTGATCGATGACGCCTGAGCGCTTAGGGCTGCTTTGGGGCATCACTGTCTTTGCGGGTGCAGGTGCGCGACTGCTAGCCGCTTTATCCAATCTCCCTGGCGTGGTTTTGCTACTGCTATCGGGGTTGCTAATCGGGCGCTCTGGCCTTGGCCTCGTTGAACCTCTTGATCTTGGACAAGGACTGCAAACCATCGTTGGCCTATTGGTGAGCTTGGTGTTGTTTGACGGAGGTCTCAACCTTCGCCTGCCAGGAGACACGATCAAAGCCACCGTGCTGCGCATCTCAGTTTTGAGAATCTTCGTTTCTCTCGGTGCGGGAATCCTGGCGGCACATTGGCTCGCAGGCCTTGGCTGGTCCTTAGCTGCCGTATTTAGCGCCATCGTGCTGGCCACTGGGCCCACCGTGGTGACCCCGATCGTGAAACAAATCCGCTTAGCGCATCCCCTTGGCGATGTGCTGGAAGCGGAAGGACTGCTGCTCGAGCCCATCGGCGCTGTGTTGGCACTGCTGCTTCTGGAACTCGCGCTGGGCGACCTACACGGCTGGCGTGAGTTAGTGCAGGGCCTGCTTGCACGCCTCGGAGGGGGCGTGCTCATTGGTGTCACAGTTGGCTGGCTGTTGTCAGAAGGGTTACGCCGCCTGACACCTTCTCAAGCCGTCGGATTGCGCCTACAGCTGACGCTTGGGGCACTATTCCTCATGTTTGGGATAGCCGAATGGCTCCTTCCAGAATCAGGGCTACCGGCATCCGTTGCAGCGGGCGTCGTAGTCGGTCGTCGCTCAACCGAAGAAGCCGGTCAGCTCGATGAATTGATCCGAGAGTTGGCTTCACTCGCCATCACCATGCTGTTTCCTCTGTTGGCAGCAGACGTGTCCTGGGCTGAGCTCAGCCCACTCGGATGGGGTGGTGTGAGCTGTGTCCTGCTGCTCATGTTTGTGGTCCGTCCAGTCGCCGTCGGTGTGGCCACAGTCGGATTGCCCTTGGTTTGGCGTCAAAAATTATTCATGGCCTGGCTGGCCCCACGAGGAATCGTGACAGCAGCTGTGGCCTCATTGTTTGCCATCCGCCTTGAGCAAGCTGGAATTTTGGGTGCAGGGCGACTGCAAGGGTTGGTCTTCCTCACCATCTTGATGACCGTGGGTATCCAAGGATTAACGGCACAACCCTTGGCACGCATCCTTGGCCTAATTGCAGAAAGTCCAGAAGAAGCCTCTGACGCCACGACCTCTGCCGTATCAGAGGCAACGACGCAAGCGCTGCCGATCGTGCCCGAGTCTGGCCAGTAACGCCCACGTGGTGATGAGGTCTGGCCCCTGAAGTCGACCGAGCAATGCGGCCCTAAGACTCTTCATTAGGACACCCTTTTTCACTTCAACGGAGGCGGCGGCCTCTTTGAGCAAGGTTTGGGCGCGCTCCAAATCAAGGCCGTCCCATGCCTTCAGTTCAAGAGCGGACAGCAGAGCTTGAAGAGCAGGACGAGCTCCTGCTTGCTCGAGTTGCTTCAATCCGTCCTCTTCTAAGGGAGGTTCTTCAAAAAACGGCCGAGCTTGTGTGACTCCGTCTTCGATCAAGGTGAGAGAAGGCCCGAGCAAAACGGCTAAGTCATTAGCCCAAAGAGGATCGTTGACAACCCAACCTTGTTGCTGCCAGCGAGGCTCCAGTGCTGCGAGAAGTTCAGCTGGGGACCAACCATGTAAGACCTGAGCATTCAGCCAGTTGAGCTTGTCCCAATCGAATTTGGCGCCGGCTTTGTTCACCCGATCAAAACTAAAGACCTCGGCTGCATCTCGGAGCGTGAACCGCTCCTCCATTCCCTCTGGGACAGACCAACCAAGCAGGGTCATGTAATTGGCTAAGGCCTCTGCTGTGTAACCCATCGCCTGAAAATCACCAATGGAGGTCACGCCATCACGCTTGGAGAGCTTGCGTCCTTCTGGATTGAGGATCAAAGGCGTATGAGCAAAACTTGGGCAGTTCAACTGGAGAGCCTGGTAAAGCAACAGTTGTTTGGCCGTATTAGAAATGTGATCTTCACCGCGAATGACATGGCTGATCGCCATAGCGGCGTCATCAACCACCACAACAAGGTTGTAAAGGGGGTTACCAATCGTGTTCGCAGGAGCACGTCTGGCGATCACCATGTCTCCACCGAGGTCGGCGCCACGCCATTGCATCGGACCACGCACCATGTCGGTCCAAGCGATGGTGGCTTCGTCATCAATCCGAAAACGAATCACCGCCTCGCGCCCTTCAGCGCGATAGGCCTCTTCCTGTTCAGCACTGAGTTGACGATGACGGTTGTCATAACGGGGAGGCTTCCCTGAAGCCCTCTGGGCTTCACGCATGGAATCCAATTCCTGCTCACTGGCATAACAGCGATAGGCAAGACCTTGAGCGAGCAATTGGCTGATTGCAAGGCGATGGGCTTCGATCCGCTCGCTTTGAATGACCGGTTCCTCATCCCAGTCCAGGCCAAGCCAACGCAAACCATCAAGAATGTTTTGGGTGAACTCTGGCTTGGAGCGCTCCTTATCCGTATCTTCAATTCTCAGCAAAAATTTGCCGTCTTGGTGACGGGCAAACAGCCAATTAAAAACAGCCGTACGAGCCGTTCCGATATGAAGCGTGCCGGTGGGGCTTGGGGCCAGACGAACGCGAACCGTCACTAAGCCGGAGGAATGAAAACGGGACCGACGGGATTCGAACCCGCAACTTCCGCCGTGACAGGGCGGTGCTCTAACCGATTGAACTACGGTCCCAGACTGGACTCAATTGAGGGAGAACTACCCCAAAGAGTGACCTTTGCCGCTCACGCGGACTTTGCCAGTATCAACTGCCGCCCTGCCCTCCGTCAACACACTCGAGGAGACACCAATGTTTGCTGAGCTTTTCAGCTGTGATCTTGAGGCTCACTGGTCTGATCGAAACAGCACAACTTCTCCACTGGCCAGGCTCAAGACAAACCACCAGGGATGTAGCACTGAAAAGGCCATGGTTTTGGTGAACGCACGCAACCGCATTGTTGGGAGATCGAACCGTCCATAGGGATCATGCACACGTTAAAAAAAGCCTCCCCAGCTGGGGAGGCTTAAGGACCAGAACAGGTCCGAAACAATTGGATTAGGGACTACTAAATCCAGCTGGTTCAATCAAACGCACTTGATTACCTCGAGCCGTGAATTCACGGCCTTGATCGCTTTGGACAACGACTCGTCCACCGGACTTGACACGAATCACTCGTGCACGAACCCAGCCGAGAGCGGCTGATTCGAGCACTTTGACCACATCACCAGGTTGAAGATCTAACTCCATGCTCGAAATCAAGAAAACTGCAAGTAAGGGGTCATCGGACGCGCCGTGGAGGACTTGAACCCCCGACATCAGGTTTTGGAGACCTGCGTTCTACCAACTGAACTAACGGCGCAAGGCGATGAACCCCTAAGCCATCGAAAAACGATGGCATTAATTCGTTGAAGCGAAAGCCTCAGCGATCGAAGCGCTGCTTCACGCGAGTGGCCTTGCCCACCCGGTCTCGCAGATAAAAGAGCTTCGCACGCCTTACTTTACCGCGACGCTCAATTTTGACCGAAGCCACTTGAGGACTATGCAGCATGAAAACCCGCTCAACACCAATTCCTTGGAAGATGCGCCGCACCGTGATGGTTTGGTTGAGACTCCCGTGGCGCTTAGCGATTACGACGCCTTCATAGGGCTGAACACGCTCTTTATTGCCCTCGCTGATGCGAACACCAACACGAACGGTGTCACCGACGTAAATCTCAGGAAGATCACTCTTCAATTGAGCGTCTTCGAATTCTTGAATCAGCGCAGAAGCACTCAACTTCTTCGAATTTTTCGACGTTGATTTTTCAGCAACAGCAGTTGCACCGCTGGTCGCCTCAGTGGCTTCGTCCACAGACGTCTCTATCGGGTCAACCGCCATCCCAGCTCCTGGTAACACGCCAAACAACCAGCTTACCCCCCAGCCTCCTTCCGAGACGCAATCCACTGCTTTCGAAAGCTTTGCAAGAGGAGCCAGGCTCCAGTCGCAAGCATCCACAACAGCCCGACCGCGTTGAGAAGGACCACGATGGGCTCGAGGACAGGCCCCAGCCACTCACCCTCGTGGATGGTCATCAACCAGTGGACCTGCTCACGACTCAATCCTCCCCAGTCCTTAGCCAACCGATAGGTCACGCCGGTACTGACAGTGACCAGCAGAGGGAGCACAACAAGAGGCGCCATCCAGCGATGCCATTGGCGTACGCGAACCAATAAGCGGGCCACCGTCGATCCCTCCATTGCAATTGATAGCGTGACAGGAAGACTGTCTTTAAAGCTTCCGCTGACGCGGCTTGCTTTAACGGCCTGAAACAAGAAACGCCGAAACTCGATGAATTTGTTCGCTGACCTCCTGGCCTCCACAAAGGTCTCCCCTGTCACCTCCACCGGCCCCCGCATCCAGCAGCGACGTGGCGTAGAAATCAAATCAGCTCGCGAGCTGAAGATCATGGCGAAAGCCAGTTCCATCGTCGCCACCGTTCTGCGCGAAATTATGGAGCTGGTGGAGCCCGGCCAAACCACAGGTGACCTTGATGCCCATGCGGAGCGACGCATCCGGGAGATGGGAGCAACCCCAAGCTTTATGGGTTACCACGGCTTCCCAGCCAGCATCTGCGCCAGCATCAACAATGAGGTGGTGCACGGCATCCCCAGCAACAAGCGTGTGATCCATGCTGGAGATCTACTTAAAGTGGATACGGGGGCCTATTTCGACGGTTACCACGGAGATAGCTGCATCACCGTTTGCGTCGGTGACGTCTCTGAAGATGCCCGCAAGCTCAGTCGGGTCGCCCAGGAGTCACTCATGGCTGGACTCTCCCAGATCCGTGCCGGGAACACGCTTCTTGATATCGCTGGAGCAGTCGAAGATCACGTTAAAGCCAACCAATTCAGTGTGGTGGAGGATTACACCGGCCATGGAGTGGGACGGAATCTCCACGAAGAGCCTTCAGTGTTTAATTTCCGCACGAATGATCTTCCTAACGTCAAATTGCGTCCAGGCATGACCCTTGCCGTGGAGCCCATCCTCAACGCAGGAAGCAATGCCTGTCGCACCCTTAAAGACCGCTGGACTGTCGTCACCAAAGACGGCAGTCTTTCTGCTCAGTGGGAGCACACCATCGTGGTGACGTCTGATGGATGCGAAATCCTCACCGATCGGGGGGATTGATCTTCAAGGCGCGGCAATAAACCCTTCGAACCAATTCGACGAAAGGCATTAGTAGGTATGTGAGTGGATTGGGAGTGACGATGATCAAGTTCACCCCGAGGTTTGCTTGCCAAATCACCTGATTGGCGACAAATCCAGAGGTCAATAGACCAATCGGATTGAGGTTGGACCGAAACGGCCCAAGGATGAGTTTGCGTATCCGCAGGGTTTTGCCTTGCGGTGCGCTGCGATTGTTCCAACGCAAGCTGACCAACTCACCGATCAATCTCTTGCTCAACTCATAGCCAGGGCTCAAGGCCGGTTGGATTTCAGCCTCTGAGGTGTTGACCCAGAGCTCCCGTGGCTTTTCGCGATTTTGGTCTTGATCAGCAATGGTCTCGAATTGCTGCATCAAATGCCAATGGCTGAATGCGTTCACCTCAAGGGTTTTAGAGAGAGTCTCTGGACACTGATCACCCCCTGGGTTCATGCCGTGGTTCAAGACCAGCACATCAACATTTTTAAGAATGGGCTCCAGCTGACGCTCCTCTCCGCAAGACCAACGAACCCACTCTTGAGCCTCCTCAATCGATGCTTGGGCTTTTGGAGGCGGACTGTGGCTCAGGGCAATCACCCAGGCACCCTCTCCGATCAGTGCCTTGGTTAAAGCCCGTCCAAGCGCCCCGCTCGCTCCAGTGATTCCCACCGTTCGGCCGGCCCAACGTCCTGACTGGAGTGGAGCGGAGGAATGAGATGCCTGATTGGCCATGAAAGGGATTTTGAATCGGGGGGAAGCAACCTGGCCGAAACCATTCAGCTCTTCACCGCCTCAACGATGACAGCACAACGGGGCTTGACCTCTAAATTGCTGAACACGCCGGGACCTCCTGCATGGGCAACACACTGCTGATCGGATCCTGTGAGCCGTTCAGCGGCAAATCCGCTCTCGTACTCGGATTAGCCCGCCATCTTTTGTCTGAAGGACGGACTGTGCGCTTTGGCAAACCACTCGCCACGAGTCTCGAGTGGACGGCCAAAGGCTCTCCTCTGCCTGATCCGCTCATCGATGACGACGTGCGTTTCGTTGGCACAACCCTTGGGCTCGATGAGACCCGCTTGATACCTTCTCTTCATCTGCTCTCTCCAGAAACCGCCGACACCCGCTTGCGGCAGGGGAATTTGGATGCGGGAAGAGGACTCGAGATGTTGCTGAAGGATCTTCAAAATGATCCAAACAGCTTCACGATGCTCGAGGCAGCGGGAAGCCTGCACGAAGGCCTGATGTACGGCCTCAGCCTCGTACAACTCGCGCAGGGACTTGATGCCCCTGTGATCCTTGTGCATCTTTGGCAAGACAGCCGCAGTGTTGATGCCCTACTTGCAGCGCAGCAGCAGCTCGGCGATCGACTAGCCGGTGTTGTTTTGAATGCGGTGACGCCCGATGAAGTTGAGGAGTTGAACCAACACGTTGTGCCGGCTCTACAGGCACTGGGATTGAAGGTTTTCGGGGTCATGCCCCGATCTCCACTTCTGCGCAGCGTCACCGTTGGAGAGCTGGTGCGACGTCTTGATGCCCGAGTGATTTGTTGCAAAGAACGCCTCGAACTCCTGGTTGAAACCCTGAGTATCGGAGCCATGAATGTGAATTCTGCGATGGAATTCTTCAGGAGGCGGCGCAACATGGCGGTCGTGACCGGAGCCGATCGCACCGACATTCAACTCGCAGCATTAGAGGCCTCAACACAGTGCCTGATCCTCACCGGCGCTGGAGAGCCTCTCCCCCAACTAGTCAATCGTGCCGACGAATTAGAGGTCCCACTTCTGAAGGTTGAACACGACACCCTGGCCACCGTTGAAGTGATCGAACAGGCCTTTGGACACGTGCGTCTCCATGAAACAGTGAAGGCCACCTATGCCTTCCGACTCGTTGAAGAGCATTGCAACCTGGGTGAATTATTTCGTGCGATTAGCTGAGCATTGACGCAGTGTTCAACGCAGCACGCTTCTCTGGAGGGGCGCTGCTAGCGTTTGCAATCGCCAGTGGGATGTCATTGAGCCGCTCTCTTGATCTTCCTGCACTTGACAGGGTCGACACACTTGCCCAAGAACTTGCCCTTCTTCAGGACAAGGGGAAGCGGAGAATTGCCATTCTTGGAAGCCGCCACGTGCCCGTCGTCGCGATTCACTTAGTAGAACTAATTGCTCGGTCACTGGCGCAAGAGGGGCATACGTTGCTGACCTCTGGCTCTCAGGGTGTGAACGCAGCCGTGATTCGGGGTGTTGTAGCCGTTGATCGAGAGCGTTTGACCGTACTGCTCCCCCAGAGCCTCGATCGACAAGTCCCGGAAATTCGTGACCAGCTGGATCAAGTCCTTCATCTGATCGAAAAACCGGAGCACGATGATTTGCCACTCCCTATTGCCAGCAGTCTCTGCAACCAAGAAATCATTAACCGTTGTGATCAATTGATTTGTCTGGCGTTTCATGACAGCGAAACGCTTTTAGCTAGTTGCAGGAGCGCAGAAGACATGGGGAAAGTGGTCAGTCTTCTATTCTTCGACTAAGCATTTCAATCCATTCAGTGGAGCTCCAGCTCTACGAACCAAGGATTGATCGTTTGGCCGGTCAAGCTGCTTGAAGGAGAGCCTTCAGACCTTCTAAGTACAAAATGCCCGTGCAAAAGAGCGCCGAAGCCCAACACAAACCTCTTAAGGGTGCAATGTTGCCCACATAGGCACCGATATAAACAAGACGCAAGATCGGTTGAATCAGCGCAACAACAGCTGCGATGCCCGGCAAAGGTCCGGTTTGAAGAGCAGCGATTAAAGCCAATAACGCAGCGGGAGCATGCAGGCCAAATGATTCAAAACTGTTCTGATGGGCCCAACTGGCCCGCTTGCCCCAGGCCGGCAGACGATCAAACATCGCCCTTGGCGCATCCATGTCAGCCATGGTGAAGTCAGCCTGGGAGCGCGCCGCACCTAGGGGAACGATGCTTGCAATCACAACCGCACCAGCCAGCACAAGGGACCAGGCGTAGGGAGCAGCTGGAGCAGCTGTAAACAACGCAATTAAATCCATGGGCATGCCAAAAGCAAATCCTTTCTAAACAGCAATCGTCCTAATTGTGACGTCCTTCCACCACCCAAGTTTTCCCGTCCAACGGTTCGATGCAAGGCCTCAGCGAGAGCCAAGAACAAGGCCCGAACATGAGACAGATCTAAAAGTGAGGAGAGTAAGCCTATCCATGAGGCTTCGCGAAAGTCACAACTTCAATTGTTTGGGTAAGTTAAATCAATTGCCAGAGCTCAGCTATTATCAATGACTTAGAAAGGCCACCAAACCGAACAAAACAACTCTAAATCGATACTAAAACCTTGAAGAGCTACCTGGAAAATACATCAATCAGCTGCAGCATTTTCATGAAATATCTTTTACGTATGCAACAAGAACAACTAAAAGTTTTCCATCAAGTCGTGTTTTCAATCGCTAGGGGGCTTCCGAATCGCTCACATCGGACCCAGAGCCAACCTCCTCACTGAGGCTTTGACCTGGACGCCAACCGCTTTCCCAGATCTCCCTGCATTGAGTATTGAGGGTGTCCCGCGTTAAGCCCCAGCCAGCAACAACTTTCCCTAAATCTGTCTTGATGTCATCAGCCCCAGGGAACTCTCCATAACGCGTGGCAAGTCTTGCTGCGGAGGTGAGCTGATCGGGTCCTGGAGCGCCCTCAAAACCAAGCAAGGAATCCAAAATGTCCCGATCAGACGCATAAAGCGGATGGGTTTGCTGAATCTCTTCTGCCATAAAAATTGAGCCTCAAAGCGACGACGCAGGAAGAGCCAGACATCCCTGAAGACACTCAAGCGCATGAGGAATACACAGCCAAGTCGTCAACGGCCACGCTTCGTGACTTGAATCAACCCAGCTCAGGGGAAAACACTGCTGACCGAAGCACTATCAAAGTGCTGGGTACGCACTCATGACACCCCAACAAATAAAAGCAGCGACACTGCCCCAAACCAAAAGGGACGCTCCAAGCAAACGAAATCTGTTTTCATTCTTTGGAAGTACAAGCTGGTGATTCATTCGATAAGCCCCTCAACCCCTTTACTGACAACGCCCGTCACTGGTCGCAAGCAATTCACAGGGTTAGCTGACAATGATGTCAAGCTGAAAGAGTGTGTCTAAGTTGCACGAAACGTGAGATCTAAATGGGCTTCGACAAAGGAGATAAGTTCATCGATGATGCGAAGCAACGCGCCCACGATGCAATTGGTGAATCCAATCCAAAACTCACTTCCCTTGAAAAGGGCTTCTTGCACGCGATGAAGCGGCGCCAGGCCCGCGAAAAGCATGCCAGGAAAGGAAGCTGAGACGCCTCCACATCCCGCTTGCCAGCGAAAAGAGCTGCTTATAGCAGAACCATGGAGGAAGAGTGATTCCCTAGCTTCAGGACCTCTAAATATAAAGTTCATTCAGCAATAAAATATCCTCTAATTAACCTAAAAGGGTCTAATTTTCTTCAATCGTTATAATTTCAAAAAAATATTGCTTTACCACTCTACTAATCTTTTTCTGATTGTTGATATGAATTCTTTGTCCCATGATCACTGAGGCGCTAGGCCGGTGGTGCTCCGTAGCGATCACACCTCGACTACAGGCTGAGACCACTCTCTCTGGTCCGTCTCGAGGCCATCCATGTCCCAATGAGAGGTCTGTTGAAGGCCTAGAAGACTGCCGCAGCTGGGTTTTGATGCCATTGGGTCCCACTGGGTCCAATTCGAATGTTGGAAATCCGTAAAATCCCATTACGATATCGAACCGTCTTGGAATGAGATGCTCAGATCGATTGTTTCGCTGTTCTTCGCTGCGGTGATGTGGGTCCAGGTTCCACAATGGTCAAACGATTGGTCAAAGTGCGCCGTAGACGTTCCTGATACGGCATGCCATTGGTATGTCGTTGCACCTGACAACACCTTTGGCGAGGGATTCAGCTGGGCCAACGCTCCCTGGTTTAGCGCCGAAGGACTCCTGGATATTGGCGATCTCACTGACACCATGAACAACATTCACCTCGGAGCCGTTGAAAACGCTTAATTAAACATACGGAAGCAGAACAATGCTGCAATGCTGCGTCGCTTTTAGGACTGCGCTTACTTTTTTTTACCGTAATTGGGAACTGAATAGATCAAAATCTAGATCTATTCAGCTTACCTACCTTAGACGCTAAGCAAGAATACTATTTCTTTATCTTTCTAAGCAAAGCGTTGATCTCAATCATCTGATATGGAGACATTAAGGATTTTGCCTCTAAAGATAATCCCAGGATGCCCAAGTCTTATCCAACAAGGAAAGGACTTTTGTCAATCAATTTGAATAGTGCGTGCGGAATAAACCTATTCCAATCCCGGACCGGCATAGTCAAAACTATCGATGCACCAGCCTGATTATCAAGCTGGAAAAAGTTGTTTCGGATTAATGACTTGGAGATTCACAATTTCACTCCCCTAAGTCAAAATACATTAAAAAATATTCAACCAAAAAGTCAATTCAAACCTCTCAACAGAGCAAATTTGCAATGTTTCAGATACTTCAAAGGGTTTGCAGAATGAGCATCCACACGAAATATTCTCTATCCGTAGATTGATCAGCTTGTGAACGACACAATAACAAACCCATTGGAAGATTCCAATAAATAGCCCGAAACAAAGTCCCAGACTAGTAAAATCGATGGGTGAATTTATTTTTTCTTCAAATAAGGCAAGTCACTTGGCTGAGAGAGGGTATAGACAACAGCTGCTGTAATCAATGCACCTACGGCCAGCATTGCGTAAATCCAAGCAGAATAATCAGTCATCAGTTAATCCCTAAAACGCCAAAAGTGAATTGACTCACAATGCCATGGCCTGTCAAAGCTTCCGTGAGTAGACCAATTGCAAATCCGAGCATGGCCAAGCGACCGTTGAGAAGCTCAGCCGCAACAAACTGCCTAGAACTATTTTTCTCTGAAGCGTCATCCTGGAACCAAACGGCTTGAGACTGAGAGGAGGAGTCCATCGGCTTTGAATAAGTACATACACTTTACCCGCTTTGCAACGTTTTACGAAGCAGCGCCATGCGCCCCATTCAACCCACTGACTCCTTGCTATTGCGCGAGATTTACGTGGACGCCATTCAAACGCAGGCTTCTCAGGCTTACAGCCCTGAACAAATAAAAGCTTGGGCAAACCTTGCTTGGCTACCAGGACTTTTAGATCGCACCTTTGAAGAAGGCCAAGGCTGGATCAGTGGGGTCGATGCTGCATTCGCGATTCGCTATCCCGCCAACCGACTGTCAATGCTGTATTGCCGAGGTCGGTCATCTCGACAGGGGCATGGCTCAGCTCTTCTTCAGGCGATTGAATGCGACGCCCAACGTATGGGAATCAAACGGTTGCAGACAGAGGCCAGTCTCCTCAGCCTGCCCATGCTGGAACAAAGGGGCTGGATGATGATCGCTCCTGAGCCATTCACGATCGCTGGTGTGCCTTTCGTGCGTTTCCAGATGGAAAAACTATTGGACTGAGTCATACCCCTATCGCGAACCGCAGAGCGTTGAGCCTCGCCCCTCACGCTGTATCTGTTTTTCCACACGATTTCTAAATCGAGACAGACCTTTCCTCGAGAAATTGCTTCTACCAAAATCCATCACGCAGTGAGCGCATGATCAGTCATGAAATGTCGCAACTTCGGAGTTAGAACAAGAAGTCGCCTATTACACGTAATAAACCCTTTCTATGACTGGATCATGAACTAAATAAGCTTGAATACTTCAAAAGGGAATAACGAAATAAATCGTGCTGGACGCACGAAAAGAGCTCTCAATCCAAGCCCTGAAAGCTGAGCTCGACCTCCACAACAGCCGCCATCAACGCCTGTGGAAAAGTTGTGGAAAATCATGGGAACGTTTGAGATCACCGCTTTTCTGCCCGGTTTTAAGGGCGATGCTTGCTCCAATATGCCGTTCTAGATCATCTACAAATTGCTAATAGGTGGGCAGGAATAAGCCAAGACTTTTACCTCGAGATCCACCTCGTTTTCACGATCGATTGAATCAGGTCTGGTTGCCACCAAACATGTCTTCATACCCCTCGTAGGGGTCATATTCAGCCCATCCAGGACTGGCTTGATCCAAAAGTCCGTATTGGCCATCAATCATCTGTGTCCTTGTGTTCCCGTAAGGGACGGTGTTACAGGTCACGCCTCCCCCAGCAACAGGCTGGCAGTCGTTGAAGCGAACCTGACCCTCTACTGAGACACCAACCAGTGAAACGAAGCCGATAACAAGAGGAACAACTGCCTTGAAACGCGCATTAAAACGTCGATAGATCGGCATGAGCTGATGGACAACTAAAGCCAGTTTGACGCCATCGACCATCAAAAGCCCTGACACTGAACATTGACAGCCGTCAAAAACTTGACAGCGTCTTTCCCACGTCCAGCACGGAGCTGCACCATGACGAGATCGGATTGAAGGCCCAAAAGCATGGTTTGACACGGATAACGATCGCGAGCTGACGCACTGCGCTGCAGCTGTTCAGAACGAATCAGGGCCTGCTGACAGCTAGCGATTCGCTCGAAGCGAAAACAGTCCAACGCCACAGGATTCACGCTCCTCAGCGAGGCCGCTGAGGCGGCGCCCATGAAAGCACCACCAACGACCAACAGAATTGCCCCAGAAATCGCAATCTCCTGAGAGGATGCGGCAGCTATTTCTCGGATCGGATGTACACCGACTGGACTGCTGTCGCCCTTCTTCTGTTCACCACTGTGCCCTTGCTGGCCGTCGTGGTGACCGCCGCCTTCTTTATTTGGCAACAGAGGAAGAAACAACTGCGTTAAGGGGCTCAGAGCGGGCCGCGGAGTTCTGAAGTCCAAGTGCTGGCAGCGGCATGCCTAGCTCTTGATTGTGACTCTTAATGGGCTCGCCTTGACCCAAACAATCGAGACAGGTGCGAAAACGCTTGTCATTGATCCGCTGAATTCCACTACCGCCGCAGCTTCTGCAGGTCATCGTTCCTGTTGCCATTTCAAGACTTTCAGTTTGAGGCCTTTTTTCAGCTGTAATCCCGAACTTTTCCTGAAGAATCAGCCCCAACAATGAATGACGTGAGCTTGTCCTCACGCACTCTCAGCTCCTCCAGCAATTCTTCAGCTGAAATCGCACACGCGGGAGACACCAGACCAAGAGATGCGGCCAATTGGCCAATCACTTGTGCGGCCGCTTCTCCACGATCACGCAGCGAGCTCAGACCTGTCGCATGATCGCGTTTTGACAGTTTTTGGCCGGCGGTATCCAGGAGCAACGGAACATGCCCATAGCGCGGAGAGGCCATCCCCAACGACGTCATAACAGCCCTTTGGGCAGCGCAGACCGACACCAGATCTTCCCCTCGCACCACCTCGTTGATGCCCAACGCCAATTCGTCTATGGACGTCGCCAAGTGATAAGCGATCACTCCATCAGCGCGACGGAGAACAACATCTCCGACCACTGTGTCGTAAGGCTCAGCAACGCGCAGTCTCCAGGCCGGTAATCGCGCATCCCTCAAGCCCCAGCCTTGATCAAGCCGGCTGCATGTTCCCGGATAAATGGTTGCACCACCAAGCTGACGGCGACTGCAGCGACAGGGATAGAGATAACCCTGCCTCCGAAAGGTTGAGAGGAAGGATCCATACAGTCCCCGTCGTCTGCTCTGCAGAAAGAGGGGGCCATCCCAGTTGAGTCCTAGCCAGCGAAGATCTTGCAGCACAGACTCAATGGCGCCAGGACGAATCCTTGGGGTATCAAGGTCATCGACCCGCAATAGCCATTGCCCATTGCTGAGTCGGGCACGCAACCAAGACAGCAGGGCCGTCCTCACATTGCCGAGATGCAGTGGGCCGGAGGGAGTCGGTGCAAAGCGGCCCCGATAGCCCTGTTGGCGAAGTCTCTGGCCGTTTTGCAGGACTTGACTTAGATGATCGGGCAGCTGAAGAGCCATCAATACTGCTGATCATTCAGATCAACAAAAAAGGGTGATCTAACGACCACCCCACCATCATCGAAAGAGCTGTGACCTAGCCCTGGACACGGTCTTTGAACATTTTGCCAGCGGTAAATGCGGGAACACGCTTGGCAGGGATTTTGATTTTTTCACCAGTTTTAGGGTTCAGGCCCTGACGAGCTGAACGCTCGCGTGGTTCAAAGGAACCAAAACCAAGGATTGAAACTTTTTTCCCTTCGACAACGGAATCAATGATGGTGTCGATAGCGGCGTCAACGACGAGGGAGACGTCCGTTTTGGTGAGTTCGGTGCGAGCAGCAACGAGGTTGACGAGGTCAGCTTTGTTCATGGAAGGAGTGGTTTGGAGCGAGAGCGCGCTGGTTGACGTTGCGGAGATCAACATCCGCACGGCTTCCCTGAGCGTGCCAATCGTATGGAGGTCAGCGCCTAGAGGCAACCGAAAAACACTGTGCCGCAATGCATTCACCGAATCAGTCTTGAGAAATCAGGTCTGATTGATCAGGACTCCAATGATCAAAAGGAGCTAAACGCCCACCTCGCAGAGCCCCAAGCCCTGCTCCAGAAGCAAGTGCTGGACTGGATTCTGGAGGAATCCAGTCGCGCAGTCGCTGAAGACTGATCAGCTGTCTCGGCCAATGAAACGTGCGTCGATGACGCAGAGGAGCCAGCTGGTTTTCCTGAACCGGAATTAACAATCGTCCGCAAAACAGCAC
This sequence comes from Synechococcus sp. SYN20, assembly GCF_014279555.1. Taxonomy (NCBI): domain Bacteria; kingdom Bacillati; phylum Cyanobacteriota; class Cyanophyceae; order Synechococcales; family Synechococcaceae; genus Synechococcus; species Synechococcus sp. SYN20. Next base: position 2,095,552 of record NZ_CP047959.1, read on the forward strand.
ATCCAGAGGGGCTGGAGCGTGCACAACACAGCTTCCTGGTGTCGGTCCTGGCGTCCAAAGCAGCCTTAAACCGGAGGTTGTGATGTGGGAATCAACAAAAGTCTCAAGGGGTTGAACGCCTGGCAATAAGTAGGCCTCTTGCTCCTGAACCAACACAGGCCATCCCAATCTTTCTTGCAAACGACGAAGGCGTCCATGCCCCTCTCGACTCGTCAAAAGAATCCGCGCTGGACGATCAGAAGCCAGGTCATGCAGGGCTTGAAGGGTGGCCTCGGTCAGCGGCGGGCAATCGATCAAAACGGGTTCTGGATCCACATCGAGCCACCAAGACGACCCGCCGCGACAGTCTCGATTGGGTGGAAACAACCAAAGGTTGTCCAAGATTTGCAGAGGTGGTCGGCCTGACTCCAAAGCCGAGGTCATCGTCATTTCGGTGGAGTTCCATCACACCCTCTACTTTGAGGGAAGTACGTCCTGCGATCTGCGGGCGGATCTTTGAGCACGATCCATCGCGGCAGTCCCTGGCCACTAGGCAGCACGATCACACCTAGAGGTGTGAATTTTTCTGTTGCGGCGCCAACGGCCAATCGGCTCGAATTGCTGATCTTTTCCCATGCAGAGGCAACAGCACCCGAGCAGGTGATTGAGCTGTCGGAGCAGCATCGCTCAGCCAATTATTGGCATGTCGAGGTCGAAGGCCTTGGTGCCGGATGTTGCTACTGCTATCGGGTGTTTGGCCCCATTGAGCCGGGTGGCCATGGTTTTCGGCCCGCCAAGGTTCTTGTTGACCCGTGCGCCCGCGCCATTGATGGCTGGGACGTTTATCAGCGCGCAGCCGCGACTGGTGCATCACCCAACTCTGATAGATGCTTGAAATCGGTGGTTTGCGAGCGAGATCCGTTCGATTTCCAAACCCATCCGCGGCCTCGCCATAGCTGGCAAGAGACCGTGATCTACGAACTCCACATCGGCGGGTTCACCAAACGCCCCAACAGCGGTGTCAGCCCAGATCGGCGCGGAACCTATTTAGGTGTGATCGAAAAGATCCCCTACCTAAAGGAGCTCGGGGTCACCACCATCGAACTGCTTCCGATCCAAGCCTTCGATCCCAACGACGCCCCCGCTGGACGGGACAACGTTTGGGGATATAGCCCTCTCAGTTGGTTTGCACCACATCACGAATACGCAGTGGGCTCGGATCCCCATTCAGCTCGAGACCAGGTGCGTGACCTCGTGGCGGCCTGCCATGACGCCGGCATAGAGGTCCTTTTGGATGTCGTTTACAACCACACCACTGAAGGGAACCGAAACGGTCCCACCTTGAGCTGGAGGGGGTTTGCCGATCGCAATTACTACCACCAGAGCGAGGCAGGTGAGTACATGGATGTGAGCGGATGTGGCAACAGCATTGCCGCAAACGACCCGCTCTCCAGACAACTCATTCTTGAATCACTTCGCTGCTGGGCCACGGAACTTGGCATCGACGGGTTCCGTTTCGATTTGGGAATTGCTCTCAGCCGCGGAGAGAAGCTGAAACCCCTGGAGAACCCTCCCCTGTTTGAAGCGATGGAAGCTGATCCGCAGCTGAGTGAACTCAAACTGGTGAGCGAGCCCTGGGATTGTGGAGGGCTGTACCGGCTGAGTGATTTTCCAGCCAAACGGATTGGCACCTGGAACGGACACTTCCGCGATGCATTGCGCAGCTTTTGGAAAGGGGATGAGGGCAGCACCTGGCCTCTCGGACAACGCTTCCGTGGCAGCCCCGATTTGTACAACGGAAAAGCGGCAAGCCTTGGTAGCTCAGTGAACCTGATTACGGCCCATGACGGCTTCAGCCTCTTGGACCTGGTGAGCTTCAACAACAAACACAACTTGGCCAATGGTGAAAACAACAGGGATGGTGAGAACCACAACAACAGTTGGAACCACGGTGTAGAAGGACCGAGCAGCGATCGCGCCATCGATGCTCTGCGGCGGCGCCAACAACGCAATCTGCTCAGCACATTGCTGCTGAGTCGTGGTGTCCCGATGCTGCTGATGGGCGATGAAGTAGGGCGCAGTCAGGGAGGGAATAACAACACCTGGTGCCAGGACAGCCCTCTCAGCTGGATGATCTGGGGAGATGATCATTGCGATCACGAGTTGCAGACCTACGTGAGACGCCTACTCGATGTGCGCCAACAACTTGCGGTCTTGTTCAATCCGATCCGAGCTCACAACGAAAAGAAACCAATCCGATCAAGCGACTCAAACGAGTTGTGGCGTCAGTGGCACGGAGTAGAGCTCAGCAAGCCTGACTGGGCTAACTGGTCCCACTGTTTAGCGATGAGCCTGCAGCAAGGACATCATGGTGCCGTGTTGTGGATGGGCTTCAACGCCTATTTCAAATCCATGCACTTCGACCTGCCGGAAGCAGCCTCTCCATGGTGTCGCTTGATCGATACAGCATTACCTGCTGGAGAAGATCTCCCCAGCCACATCGAACGCTGGACTCCGTCTGGAGTTCCATTAGAAGCGCGCAGCCTCGTGGTGATGGTGGCTCAGGAGTATGCAGACCGACTGAGCTCTTGAATCAAGCGGGCGGCGGGAATCGAACCCGCATCATCAGCTTGGAAGGCTGAGGTTTTACCACTAAACTACGCCCGCACTAGTACGCCTGAACTGCTTACTCGTAATGGTAGCCGTTGAGTCGCGTGCCCAAGCATTATGACGGTCCGCGTGCCCCCTGTTCCGGATTGACCTCTTCAACAGCTCGCCCCGAGGGCTCCCGTCGCCGTCTCATGCTCGCGTATGGGCTCGGAGATGCTGGAACCGGACTAGCCGCCACAACGCTGGGTTTTTACCTGTTTCCCTTCTTCACCTCTGCAGCAGGGTTGCCAGCTTTCATTGCCGGCTCCCTCCTCACCGTGATCAAACTTTGGGATGCCATCAATGATCCCCTGATCGGTTGGATGAGCGATCACACCAACAGTCGATGGGGCCCAAGACTTCCCTGGATGTTTGCAGCTGCGCTGCCGTTAGGCATCAGCCTGGCAGCGATGTGGTGGGTCCCTGAGGGCAGCACGTTGCAACGCACGGCGTATTACGTGCTGATGGCCATCCTGCTGATGACGGCCTACACAAGCGTGAATCTGCCCTACGCGGCGCTTTCCACCGAGCTCACACCGGATACGGCGATTCGCACGCGGCTGAATGCAGCTCGATTTACCGGATCCATCATGGCGGGAACCATCGGGTTGCTCATCGCTGTTTTCGTCTTGAGAGAGGGCAGTGGTGGCTACCTATTGATGGGACAAATCTCAGGAACGATCGCAGCAGTGGCAACCCTGCTTTGCTGCTGGGGTCTAGCCCCCTACGCCAAAAAAGCGCAACGCCCCAGTGGCAACAAAGAGCCCTTGCTGCAACAACTGCGGCGCATTCGCTCAAACCCACGCTTTCTGATGGTGCTAGGGCTGTATTTGCTGCTGTGGTTTGGCCTACAGCTGATGCAAGTGGTTGCCTTGATTTGGCTCGTCCAAGTCATCCACGTTCCAGCTGGAATCGCCACGTTGCTCTTGCTTGCCTTCAATGTCGCCGCATTGGTGGGTCTTCAGGTTTGGAGCGTGCTGTCGAACCGGCATGGACGCATCACAGCTCTCGGTTGGGGCTCGAGCATCTGGATTGCCGCCTGCCTTCTTTCCACGCTCCTCAACCCGATCCCTGAAAACAGTGGCGTGGTTGCTCTGATCCCTGTGATCGGCTTGATCATGCTTGTGGGATTGGGAGCCTCAACCGCTTATCTCATCCCCTGGTCCCTGCTTCCCGATGCGATCGACGCGGATCCCACCCGCCCAGCTGGCCTTTACACCGCTTGGATGGTGTTTGGGCAAAAATTAATCATTGGCCTCAGCATGAGCGTGTTTGGAACCTTGCTCTCACTCACTGGATACATCTCCACGAAGACAGCCGATGGCGCCTTGAGTTCTGTCCAACAACCTGAAACAGCACTGATCGCCATTCGGCTTTGCATGGGTTTGATACCAGCTGTGTTGGTCGTGCTCGGGCTTCTGTTGATGCGACGCTGGCCTGATCGCGGCGCTCATCTACACAGCGCTTAAGTCTTTCCTGTGATCTCCTTTTAATGAAGTCCCCTCGCTGGCTGAACCGACTTGGCAGCAGCCTGCTGATCGGTGGACAAGCTGTTTCAGCCACAACCAAAGGCCGCATCAACACCATTGATCTATTGGATCAGCTCCAGGAAGCAGGACCTGGAAGCTTTTTGATCGTGATCATCACGGCCTTAGCGGCAGGCACCGTGTTCAACATTCAAATCACAGCGGAGCTCAACAGCATGGGCGCCGGATCCACCGTGGGGGGTGTTCTCGCCATTGGCCTAGCCAGGGAGATTGCTCCCCTGCTCACCGCCACGCTGCTGACTGGAAAAGTGGCAACTGCCTATGCCGCCCAACTAGGAACGATGAAGGTCACCGAGCAGATCGATGCCATCACGATGCTGCGCACCGATCCTGTGGAGTACTTGGTGGTGCCGCGCCTTATCGCCATGGTGGTGATGGCACCGGTGCAATGCCTCCTGTTTTTTGGGGTTGCAATCTGGAGCGCTCAAATCAGCAGCACCAACCTTTACAGCATTCCTCCAGCCGTGTTTTGGACAGCCGTCAGGACCTGGCTAGACCCTGATGACCTGCCCTTCATGCTGATCAAAGCGCTGGTCTTTGGTCTTCAAATTGGCGTCATCGCCTGCGGATGGGGCATGACCACCAAGGGCGGCGCCAAAGAGGTTGGCACCAGCACCACTGGAGCTGTGGTCATGATTCTTGTCACCGTGGCGCTGATGGATGTCCTACTCACCCAGATTTTGTTCGGCTGATTGCCCAATCCCATGACACCCACCCCGAAGACCAACAACGTGATCATTCGCCCAAGCCCGAGGCTTCCGCTTGTAATTCTTTTACTAAGCGCATGCCTTTGGCCCTTACCACTCAGTCCCTGGCCAACTCTTGTAGTGGGGTTGTTCAGCGTGTTTCTTCTGGTGCAGACCTACATCCTGAAGCTTGAATTCAGCGAAGAAGATCTCGTGGTGTGGCGCGGGCAAGAGGAGTTACGGCGTTTCCCATTCAGTGAGTGGATGTCTTGGCGACTCTTCGCTCCTTGGCTGCCCGGACTGTTTTACTTCCGAGAGACCAAAAGCATTCACTTTCTTCCCATCCTGTTCAATCCAAAGGAACTTCAAAAGCAACTGGAACGTCGTGTGGGGCACCTACAACAAGCCAAGCCTTGATCAACATTCGATGACCTCTGTTTTCACGCGCTGGCGTAACGAAAACGAAATGCTTTGCACACGTTTGGACAGAAGATTCGACTTGCGTCGCGCAATCAGCTGAAATACCCCAAGGACGAGCGGACCATGCCTGACGACACCGATCTGACGCCCCAGGACCATTCCGGCGAGACGGCCGAAGCGTCGTCACCTGAACCTGAAACACCACAGAGCGACGATTCTGCAGCAGAAACACCTGCAGACCCAGGTAGCGATGCCTTGATCAGGCTCGCCCTGACCGAGCTGCAGCAACGCCGTGATGCCTTGCAGCAAGACATCGATAGCCTCAACCAACGCAAACTGCAGCTTGAACAGGAGATTGCAGGAACCTTCGTTGGCCAATCCGATGCGATTGCTCGGCGCGTGAAGGGATTCCAGGAGTATCTGAGCGGTGCGCTTCAAGGCATGGCTCAGTCGGTTGAGCAGCTGGAGCTGGTGTCTCAGCCGGTGGTGGTGCAGCCCTCTCCTCTGGATCAACAGGCGGCGAACGGCCAGAAAGAAGCCAATACGGCAGACCCCACACCAGCGGTTGCCGACACCTTCCGGCCCGATGAAGCCCTGATTCGCGCCAGCCTCGAGCGGTTTGCCGAGCAACCTGATTTTTATGCCGATCCATGGAAGCTGCGCCGCAGCCTCGACCAAAGCGATATCGCCCTCCTTGAGGACTGGTTCTTCAATCAGGGCGGACGGGGAGCCCAGTCCAGTCGCGGAAATCGCCCGCGCAACGTTTTGGTCGGCAGTGCCCTGATCGCCATCCTTAGCGATCTTTATGGCGATCAATTCCAGACCCTTGTTTTGGCAGGGCAACCAGAGCGACTCGGCGAATGGCGGCGAGGATTGCAAGATGCCCTTGGCCTTGGCCGGGAAGACTTTGGTCCAAACAGCGGCATCGTGCTGTTTGAACGGGGTGATGCCTTAGTGGAGCGCGCCGACCGCCTGGAAGAACGCGGAGAGGTTCCTTTGATTGTGATCGATGCCGCTGAGCGCGTCGTGGACATCCCTGTGCTTCAGTTTCCGCTGTGGATGGCCTTTGCGGCTGGCCCCGGTGAGATCTACGACGACGACAACGAGCTGCTCTGATGGGTTTCTTTTCTCTAGTTCTCGGCTATGTGCTCGGATCGATCCCGAGTGGCTGGCTTGCAGGTCGCTGGCTCAAAGGCATTGACTTGCGCGAACTCGGTTCGGGCTCCACGGGAGCCACCAATGTGCTCAGGCAAGTGGGCAAAGGTCCCGCGTTGGTTGTTTTTTTGATCGATGTGGGCAAAGGCGCCGCCGCTGTTTTGATCGCCCGCGCTCTTGGCCTAGGGGATTGGATCCAGGTCTTAGCAGGTCTAACCGCCCTAGCTGGTCATATTTGGCCTGTTTGGCTGGGCTTCAAGGGCGGCAAGGCTGTCGCCACCGGATTGGGGCTGTTTCTCGGCCTGGCCTGGCCCGTGGGACTGGCCAGTTTTGGCGTGTTCCTGGCCGTGTTCAGCCTGAGTCGTTACGTGTCGCTGGCGAGCGTGTTGGCCGCGATCAGCCTGCCGCTGCTGATGGCCGCCGGCACGAGTAGCCACGCCAATTTGGTGGTGGCCCTGGTGGCGATGCTGCTGGTGCTCTGGCGTCACCGCAGCAACATCAAGCGGTTGATCAACGGCACCGAACCAAAGCTGAACCAGAAGGACTGAAGTGGAGCTGAGCGAACAAGAGGGGTACACGGAACGGGATACCCGGATCACACCATCAACGCAGCACAGCACGTCGCAAACGCTCCACTTGAATTCTCAGCCTGAGTGATCGGCCGGCCGATCACCAGCTTGCTGGCGCCAGCAGCCATCGCTTCAGCAGGCCCCATCACCCGGGCTTGATCGCCCACTGCAGCACCTTTGGGGCGGATCCCAGGCGTTACCAAGGCAAACGGCTCCGGATGTTGAGCCCGTAGCGCCGTGACTTCCAACGGTGAACACACGCAGCCGCCGATGCCAGCACTCGCCGACAGCTGGGCCAACCCCGGCACCCGTTCAGCGATGCCCTGGCTGATGGCAAGTTCCCTTTGCAGCCGCTGTTCCTCCCAACTGGTGAGCACCGTGACTGCCAACAAAGTGGGAACCCGCTGCCCGGTGCTTTGCGCTCCTTCCACCGCCGCGGTCTGCGCCGCCTGCAATGCTTCGCTGCCGGCGCAGGCATGCACGGTGATCAGCTCCGCCCCCAGCGCCGCCGCCCGCCGGCAAGCGCCCGCCATCGTGGCCGGGATGTCGTGAAATTTGAGATCAAGAAACACTCGCAGGCCCTGCTCACGCAACTGAGCCACCACATCCGGCCCCGCCTGCACGAACAACTCCAGCCCCACCTTCACCCAACGCAGCCCTTCCACTTGAGCGCTGAAGGCCAAAGCCTGATCAGGGGCCATGCCATCGAGGGCCACAATGATCCGTTCCGCTGATTCAGCCGAGAAAGAAGTAGCCACACACCATCTCCGCAGAGCCCTCATCGTGATTGGTCATGGGCAAGCCTTCGAATCAAGCCGCCACTTGAAAGCAATCGGCCGGCAACCCTTTCACACCCACATCGGCCTGAAACAGGCCACCGGCCAAGGGCTCGGCCTTGATTGGAGCAGCATCCATCTCCCTTCTCGCAGTCGTCATAAACAACTGATCCAAGTGGGGGCCGCCAAAACAACAGGAAGTGACCTGACGACAAGGCAAGGCCAGCCGTTCGAGCCGTTGACCGCTAACTGGATCCCAACGCGTCACGCAACCACCGCCAAACAGGGCGATCCAAAGCATTCCCTCCGCATCGATGCACATGCCATCCGGAACGGCATCCCAATCCTCTGGAATCTGCACACAGATGCTGGGTTCTCCTGCGATCTCACCTGCGTTGGTGAGCGGGAAGGCCAGCACATTCAGCGTTGGCGAATCAATGACATAGAGCTTCCCTCGGTCTTGGCTCCAGGCCAATCCGTTGGAGATCGTGAGCCCCTGCCGTTGACGAACGCAGCTGAAATCGGCATTGACCCGCCAAAGGGCTCCTGCCAGCGGCTCGAAGTCGTAAGCCATCGTGCCGGCCCAAAAGCGCCCCCATGGATCACATTTGCCGTCATTGAAACGATTTCCAGGGCGATCGGCCTCAGGATCAGACAACAAGGTCACCGCTTCCGTGCTCAGATCCAGCCTCAGAAACCCCGTCGCGGTTGCCAGGAGCAAGTCCCCTGCAGAGGTGGGAACGACCGCACCCACATGGGTGGGAAGATCCAAGAAATTATTCTTAGCCGTTTGAGGATCAAACAGGCCAATTCTTGAAGCTTCAATATCCACCCAAAGAAGAACTTGCTTCTCAGCCCACCAACAGGGGCCCTCTGCCAACCCTGCCGCAACCGGCAACACACACCGACAATTCATCAATATAAAACTGGCCTTTCGATACGTTTTCTACCCAAAACCACGCGATCCACAACACCTTTTTTCTTGGTGTAATGAACTAATTTATCGTCCTCAATGGTGTTCAAACTCATCACTCCTGCCTGGCGATAGTCACGATCAAACGGCAAGGCCCATGATTTACCACTTCGCATCACATACACAACAAACCGACGATCTTCACTGATGCAAAATCTCACCTTCACCTCATCAAAAACGCCAACATCACTTCCATATTCAGCCTTGCTGTAGTCACACTCCTGAGCGCGCTCATATTCATCCTTGATCCCCGCATTGGCAGGTACTGCCATTCCCGCACCCACCAAAACGCTGAGGACCGCCCCCACGATTGAACGAGAAGAGGTCACATCAAGCATGATTCCGCGGATTTTCAGCTGTGGCAGTCATAGCAGCACATCAAGGAACCAATCGCCTAAATGTCTTTTTACCGAGCTGAAGAACCTTCCCTTCCAAGTCGGATACCGAAGCAAATTCCTGATTGGGATCCATGATTTTCTCTCCCTCAAGACGTGCGGCTCCCCCTTTGATCTGACGGCGCGCCTCACTACTGCTGGCACACATGCCCACCGCACTGAACAGATAGAACGCTTTTGCAGGAAAATTCACTGCAGAAAGGGATGCCTCTGGCACATCTGCAGCGGAAGCAGCCGAACCAGCCACCAACGTGGCTGCATCCGCCTGCGCTTTTTGGGCCACATCCATTCCATAGCGGCTTGCCGTCACCTCCAGAGCCATCGCTTTTTGCTTTTCACGGGGATTATCTGGCAACGATTCATTGGCCAAATCGGTTAACAACGTCACGTAGTCGTTGATGGCCGCATCACCAACTTTTTCGAGCTTGGAGTACATCGACAACGGATCCTCCTCCAGACCCACCGTGTTGCCGAGGCTCTTGCTCATCTTCTGCACTCCATCAAGACCGACGAGGATTGGCAAGAGAAGGCCGAACTGCGTTTTTTGGCTGAAATGACGTTGCAAGTCACGTCCCATCGCCACATTGAATTTCTGATCCGTCCCCCCCAACTCCACATCAGCATCCACAGCCACAGAGTCATACCCCTGAAGCAAGGGATAGAGGAACTCATGCAAAGCGATGGGGGTGCCGCTCCCATAGCGCTTGGCAAAATCATCTTTGGCCAGCATTTGGCCCACCGTGGCCGTTCCCAGCAAACCAATCACTTGGGGCAGATCAAGACCTTCAAGCCATTCACTATTGCGTCGTACCTCCAACCGTCCGGGAGTCTCAAAATCAAGCAGAGCCTGCGCCTTGGGCTGTCCTTCGCCCAGCTGGCGCAAATATGTGGTCGCGTTGGCCTCCACCTGTTCGATTGTGAGCTGCACGCGCGTGGCGCTCTTGCCCGTTGGATCGCCGATCCTGGCCGTGAAATCACCAATGATCAGCACGGCTGTATGGCCCGCATCCTGAAAGGCGCGCAGCTTGCGAAACAAAATGCTGTGGCCCAGGTGTATATCACTTCCCGTTGGGTCAATGCCCAACTTCACCCGCAGAGGACGGCCCTCCAACTCAGCCGCGGCCAAGCGAGCAGCTAATGCCTGATCCACATCGTCAGGATTTCCGTCCGGAAATAAATCGGCCATCCCCCGCGCCAACCAGTTCGGCAGTAAATGGGGTTTGACTGTCATTTAAAGAAGGACGGTGCTGTGCGACGGATCGTACGGCTCACTGACCTTCTGATTGCTCGAGCTGAGTTTTCATCCGCTCCAAGGTTTGATTCATCTGTTCGAACATTTGCTCAGGAGTGATCCCAAACTGCCCGAGCTGCGTCCGCAACTGCTCCACGGTGAGCTTGGCTTGGAAGTCTTCCGAGAGCTCAAAACGTTTCATAAAAACGCGGTAGCGCTCCATCAGATCTTCCATCGTATTGATGAATTTCTTCTTCCCTTCTCGGTCGAACTTTCCATAATCCGACCCCAACTGCATCAACTGCTGATAGTCGCCAAAAAGATGCTTGGCCTCCTCCTGCACGATTTCGGAATCGAAGAAGGCCATGGTCCTGAAAAAGATTGACTCACATTTTGAACAATTCACGCAATCCCTCACAGTGCGGATCCACGCCCCCTCACCAAAGCCAATATGTGGAGAGTTTCGAAATGGCGTGGATCTCACCTCCCAGATCCCCAGACTTCAGATCCGCAGCAAGCAGGGACACAGTCTTCTGCGCAGTAGTCGCACAGCGATTGCCAGTGGCGACCGCGTGTTGTTAGCCAGCTGGATGGGCTGGTTTCAAGATCTTGGGCCCCTTGTTGCTGCCGCCACCACAGAAGAAGACTGTCTTCTGAGGATGCAAAAAGATGATGTCAACCTCTTGATCTGCACAGACCAACTCGAGGGTGGCAATGGCCCAAGCCTCATTCGACGCGCCAAGCAGAACCACCCCTCCTTGAAAGCGTTGCTTCTGGTTCAACGTCCAATTCTGCGCACCATCCTTCAGGCCATCGACGCACCTTGCGATGGATTGTGCTCCCACCAAAACGTTGGAATGGGTGGCGTCACGGCAGCGCTGACCGCAATGGAATCCGACGGGATGTATCACGATTCGGTGATCGCCGACATTCTTCGGCACGGTCGACTGGGACGCACAGCCTCTGGTTCCATTCCGCCCGAGCTGAGCCTGAAGGAGGAAGACGTGCTGCGTGGACTTTGTAAAGGCATGAGCAACCAGGAGATCGCAGACAGCCTTGTGGTCTCGATTGAAACGGTGAAATCCCACATCGGCAGCCTGCTGCGCAAATTGCAAGCCAACAACCGCACCCACGCCGTGGTGGTTGCCTTTCAACAAGGACTGATCGATCTTCCAAGCCTGCCTCCGCGCTGGACCCCCTAACACCGGAGGCTTGGGCTCGGTATGGTCCTGGCCAATAAGCAAGTTTTTTAAAGCAATGGCGCGCCAGCACTGGCTTGACCCCCTGGCTCGCAAACTCTTGCAGGCCACCGGCGACCTACCCCCAGATCCTGTCCGAGCAAAACAACAAGCGCCACCAACGTTGGGGGCGACTCCCCGCCCAGCAGAAACCTGGAGCCTGGATGTCAACAGGGCGACCCCTGAGCAATGGCAACAACTGCCCGGTTGCAGTGAAGAGATGATCGATGTACTGATGCGCCTCCAACGCGGTGGGGTGCAATTCAGCCAGCTGGATGATCTCGCTCTCCTGCTCAACCTGCCTGCTGATCTGGTGAAACTCTGGACTCCCCACCTGGTGTTTCTCTGGCATGGGGACGTTCCAGTGCTGCCTGAACGGCCACCCCTGGATGTCAATGCCGCGGCACCCAGCTTGTTAGAGCAAACCCTCAACTGGCCAAAACCCCGACTCCAACGCCTCATTCACGAGCGACGACTGAAGCCCTTCGAGCATCTCGCCGATCTCCAAGAACGCGTTTGTTTGCCCCCTGATGCTGTGGAACAGCTGATTGGCCGCGTGAGTTTTGGGGCAAGACCATCCGGCCCCAGCCTGCCGCCAAGGAGTTAATCCCATGGCCACTCCCTCCGGGCAGGGCAACCTTTTCGAGCAGCCCGTGGCAGCAAACAATGGGCTGGTCGAACATTCCCTACCTTTGAGCGCAGAGCTTTTACGAAGCTGGCAAGAGCGAATCCATCAGTTCCAGGGACCTCTCTTCTCCCCCCAGTTGGCGTCTCAGCTCGGGCATCGGAATCCACCAGCAGAGCAAAAGCAACTGTTTCCCAGCGACAACCCCAATCCGCTGAGTGGCTTCCAACCTCTTCAGCTCAAGCCCTTACCGTTGAGTTTCTGGCGTTGGCCAAGCAGTCCCCATCGAGGGGCGGCCATCTATCTCGTGATGGATCGCCCGAAAGAACTCGAACAACCCATCCTTCTTTACATCGGAGAAACCAAGGCGGCTGATCGGCGCTGGAAAGGCGAGCACGATTGCAAGGCCTACTTGGCGAGTTACCAAGAGGCCTGCATGAGCACGGGCTTGTCCTGCAGCACAAGCATTCGTTTCTGGGCCGATGTCCCGCAGGACACCCGTCCTCGACGACAACTGGAACAAACCTTGATTCGCCTTTGGCAACCGCCATTCAATAAGGAAACCCGTGAGCGATGGTCCACGCCGTTCCATGCCGATTAAGGGTGCCCCGTAGCATCAGCTCACGCGCCAATTCTTCATGCAGATCTCCCTCTCGTCGGCCCAGCCACAGGCCTGGTCGGGAACCGTGTTGGCCCTAGGTATTGCTGAGGGAGATCCCAATGGCTTGATACCAGCGATGGAGGAACGCTTTTCCATCTCCCTTGGCGATTGGTTGGAACAACGCAAGTTCCAAGGGAAAAATGGAGAGAGCGCAAGTCTTCAACTTCTCAACCCCGACTGCGCATCGCTCGTGCTCGTAGGCATGGGGCCTCTTGAAGCATTGGATGTGAATAGCTTTCGGCAGGCTGGGGCTGCTGCGGCCCGAGCGAGCAAGGACCAAACAGGCAGCCTCGGATTGCTATTGCCATGGAATGCTGTTGACCCTGCAGAAGCGGTGACCGTGGCAGCGCAAGCGGTCAGGCTTGCGCTCTACAGCGATCAACGCTTCCGCAGCAAACCCGAGCCAAGCGTCCACCCCGAGCGGCTTGAACTGCTCGGCCCGCTCCCCAACACCCTCAGCAGCGCCCTCGAAGCAGTGCATCCCATTTGCGCGGGGGTAGAACTGGCAAGAGAGCTCGTTGCGGCTCCTCCGAACAGTGTCACCCCAACCGCTCTTGCCGAAAGCGCCGCTCATATGGCGCATGAGCACGGCTTGGACTTGAAGGTGCTCGAGCGCAGCGACTGTGAAGCCAGGGGGATGGGGTCGTTCCTCTCCGTTTGCCAAGGCTCGGATATGGATCCCAAGTTCATCCATCTCACCTACCGCCCCTCCGGTCCTGCCACCAGACGGGTGGTCTTGGTTGGCAAGGGCCTCACCTTTGATTCCGGTGGTTACAACCTGAAAGTGGGTGCTGCTCAAATCGACATGATGAAAATCGATATGGGAGGCAGTGCAGCGGTACTTGGCGCAATGCGCTCGATCGCTGAGCTCCGTCCCAAGGGTGTGGAAGTGCACATGCTGGTGGCGTCATGCGAAAACATGATCAACGGTTCTGCCGTGCATCCAGGTGACATCGTCACCGCGTCCAACGGCACCACGATCGAAATCAACAACACAGATGCAGAAGGCCGGCTCACCCTCGCTGATGCCTTGGTTTACGCATCCGAGCTCGAACCCGATGCCATCGTTGACCTGGCCACATTGACCGGTGCCTGCGTGGTTGCCCTTGGCGACGAAATCGCTGGGCTGTGGACTGGAGACGACTCGCTTGCCAGCTCCTTAGAGGGCGCCGCAAAGGATGCAGGAGAGGGGCTCTGGCGCATGCCAATGCACCAGGCTTATCGCAAAGGCCTCAAGTCACTGCTTGCTGACTTAAAAAACACAGGTCCCCGTCCAGGTGGCTCTATTACTGCCGCTTTATTCCTCAAGGAATTTGTCAAAAGCTCCATCCCATGGGCCCACATCGATATCGCAGGAACGGTTTGGAGCGACAAAGGGAGAGCACTAGATCCGGCTGGAGCCACGGGCTACGGAGTCCGAACCTTGGTGCATTGGGTGTGCAAGCAATCGCAGCAGGCCGAGACCTAGGGTTTTCACAACTATGAACCTACCCAAACCGATGGCTTCCAGACCCTTGCGCTGGTACGTGCGAGCTCAACTTGGAGTCCTGCTTTTGCCTGCTGGACTCTGCCTCTTTGGGGAAGCCATCAGTCGACGCATTATCCAGCTGCTCGGACAGGACCGTGGCCCCTGGTTCTGGTATGGAACGCTGAGCCTGATCTGCATCAACGCAGGAATCGGCCTAATGATCGAAAGCGGTCTTCTCAGCGGGTATCCAGGCCGACGAGCGGATTAGGACGCAACCGCAGTCATCACACGCGGGCATTCAAGGGCATGAATTTGCCAGCGCGCCCGCTCAGAACAAGTTGACAACACACGATCTAAATCGTCTGAAGCCTGCTTCGTCGACGGATAAGGACCAACGTGACGCGTCACCAGACCATCCTTGATCGTCAGCAGATACATACAGCCCCTCCACAAATCTTGGGCTAATGGTAAGGACAAAATCCTGGAGCGTCGAGAGGGGAATACCCGCATCTTCACTGAGAAACGCCTGAACGGGAGCAAAGATCTAATTACAGATTTTCTTCGGTTTTCAGGAAGGTGTCATGGCGCTAGTGGAGAAGCAACCCAGGATGCACCCGATCTTGCGCGCTCGCCCCACACGGCATCGAGGCGGCGGTCTCGCCCACAACTGAAGCGGTAATAACGATAACGAAGTTCATTATTATTGGCATAATCTTGGTGGTAATCCTCCGCCGGCCAGAACTGAACTGCATCACGAATCTGCACTTTAATCTTAGATTTTGAGACCCCTAATTCACTTGCAGCCGAGGCAGAACTTGCTTTAGCGGCGGTGGCCTGCTGCTCACCAGCGGTAAAAATCACGGGTCGATATGAGTCACCCCGATCACAAAACTGACCTTGACCATCAAGAGGGTCAATATTGCGCCAATAATGTTGCAAAAGGGTGGCATAACTAATTTTATCGGAATCAAATCGCACACGTACCACCTCTTGATGTCCACTTTTTTCACCACTCACTTGTTGATAGGTGGGATTCTCCACATGGCCACCGCTATACCCACTTTCAGCCGAAATCACACCTTCAATATCCTCTAAATCATGTTCGAGGCACCAAAAACAACCACCCGCAAGAACAGCATCTTGAACGGCTGCCATCGCAGACATCGGGCTTATCAACATGATGCTGGTCAAAACCAGCGGGATCAACGCACGCATGAGCTCAAGAGGGCTGTTGGATCTGGTCAAGAATGGCTTCGGCAGCACGATCGGTCACACCCGGTTCACCAAGGGTGTTACGCAAGCGCTGATACCCATCCAAAACCCTTTGCCGATCCGCTTGGTTATCCAACAAAGGAATGGCCAACGCCACAAGCTGATCGGCATTGAAATCCTCCTGCAACAGCTCAGGCACCAGACGCTCCTTCAGCAAAAGATTGACCGGCGAGATGTGATCCACGTGGAAACGGAGAATTCGCCGCGCCACCCAGGCGGTGACACGGCTGACCCGATAACCAACCACTTGCGGAACACCCTGAAGCGCTAATTCCAAATTCACCGTTCCCGATTTACCCAAGGCCAAGTCGGCAGCGGCAAATAGGTGGGGCTTCATGGCATCGGCCTGATCAGCTGGAATCACCGTCCCTCGAACGCCCGCTTGATCCAGGGCCTGCTGCAATGGCTCCTCAAAGCGCTCCAATCCGGCTGGCACGATCACATGGAGTGATGGGTCACGCGCTTGAAGGGTGGCGGCAGCCTGCACCAATTCAGGCATGAGGTATCGCAGTTCCTGAGGCCGTGATGCAGGCATCAAAAGCAACAAGGCTCCTTCCGAGGGCAAGCCCAACGCACGCCGAGCAGCCTGACGATCGGGGGAGACCGGGACCATATCGAGGAGGGGATGCCCTACCCAGGTGACGTCAGCGCCTCGACCGGCATAGAACTCGGCTTCTTCAGGAAAAATCGCCAGGATGCGATCTGTGAACTGCAGCAAACTTTTGGTACCTCCTTCCCCAATGCGCCAAGCCCATTCCTGGGGGGCGATGTAGTAGGTGATTGGCACATCCGGCAGACGATCTCTGAGGCTGTGGCCTAAGCGCACATTGGCGCCCATGTAATCGATCAACACCACCCCATCGGGTGGGCGCTCTTTTAAGACCCGATCCACCCTGGCTTGCAATCGAATCGTGGGGAGAACCAAAGGCAGGGCTTCCCAGAGGCCAATCGCGCCCATCGGCGAAGTATCGGCCAGCAATTCAGCTCCAGCAGCCTGCATCCGCTCACCTCCCAGAGCAAGGACTTCTAAATCGAGTCCACGACGCTTCGCGACACGCCATAGGGCCTGAATCAACAAGCTTCCCTGCAGATCTCCCGACACCTCGCCGGTGCTGATGAGCAGACGCACCATCAGCGACTCGAGGGAGGAGGCATGGGCCCCCGTCGACCTGTCGACAAGGAACCCTCCAAAAAGGTACAGAGGTGGTTAGCGGCAGGCAGCAGAGCCTGCTGCCTCGCAAGGTTTAAGCCGTCAGCAATGACGTGATCTGAGCGATACAGCAAGGACCAAACCTCTTGCAACTGTTTGAATTCCTGACCCCCCTCAAGGCGATGCAAGCCTTGACGTCTCAAACCCACACGATTCAGACCCCGCACCCTGCCTGGATGGCCTTCGACAAGACAGTAAGGAGGAACATCACGATCCACACGGGTCATGCCGCCAACCATCGCCATGCCACCGATGTGAACGAATTGATGAATCCCTAAACAACCACCGATCACGGCCCGATCTTCAATCAACACGTGGCCTGCCACTTGGATGCCATTCGACATCACGATGTTGTTTCCAAGCAAACAATTATGGCCAAGATGGCAATAGGCCATCAGCAAGTTGTTGTCACCAATCCGAGTCTGCTCCCCTTCATCAGTGGCGCGATTAATGGTGACGCATTCACGAATGGTGTTGTGATCACCAATCACAACTTCTGTTGGAGCCCCTTTGTATTTCAAATCCTGTGGTTCCTGCCCCAAACAAGCGCCGGGGTAAATGCGGTTGTGAGCACCAATTCGCAGCAGACCATCGAGCACCACATGAGGACCAATCCAGGTGTTAGCCCCGATACTCACCTCAGGACCAATCACGGCTCCAGGTCCGATCACAACGCCATGGGCGAGTTCTGCTCGGGGATCGACTACCGCCATCGGATGGACCTGAGCGGGGCGATCGTCCGTGATCACTGATGTGGAGAGCTCATCACTCATCACGCTCAATCCACCAGAGAGAACATCAGCTCACCGGAGCAGACAAGCTGTCCATCTACCGTGGCCTCCGCCTTCACTTTGCCAAAACGCTTGCGTTTAAGGCTGAGCAACTCACAGGTAATTCTCAATTGATCACCCGGGACCACCGGCCGACGAAAACGAACGCCATCAATTCCGGCAAACACGAACAAGCCCTTCGGAAGATCTGGCATTTGCGTCACGATCAAGCCCCCCACCTGAGCCATCGCTTCCACGATCAACACCCCTGGCATTAAAGGACGATCAGGGAAATGCCCCTGAAACTGTGGCTCATTCAGGGTGACGTTCTTGATGGCGACTGCGCGTTCACCTGGAACATGCTCAAGCACCCGATCCACCAACGCGAATGGATAACGATGGGGCAGCAACCCCATGATCTGCTCGGCATTGAGCACCGCAGAAGGCGAGTCGGTAGAGGCAAGAACGGTCAAGTGGCTCAGCGTTGGGGAACGAGTTGATCGGCAAGTGCCGCGGCCAACTCAGTATGAAGGCCGTGGGATCCTCGATAGACCAGCACCTGGGCTTGAGGAAAACCCACAAGAGCCAGATCTCCGATTAGATCCAAGATCTTATGGCGCACTGGTTCATCTGGAAAACGCAGCGGGGGGTTCATCCAGGAATCTCCATCACAGACGAGGGCATTATCTAAAGCACCTCCACGAATGAGACCAGAGGAGCGAAGTTGTTCCACTTGCTCGCGAAAACCAAAGGTCCGAGCCGGAGCGATCTCATCAATAAAACTCTGAGGGGTGAGCTCGATGGCTAATTGCTGACGACCAATCGCTTGTTGCGGGAAATCGATGACGCCAACCAGTGTGAAGCGATCAGCAGGCGTCGCGACGATGGCGCTATTACCACGATGAAAAGCCAGCGGTTCAGACAGCACCAAAGGGGGGCAACGTGGTGTCGATGCTGCAGTTAAACCAGCTTCAGCAATTGCCTCCACCCAGCCCAAAGCTGACCCATCAAGAAGCGGAATTTCTGTACCCGAAACCTGGAGCTCAACGTGGGATACCCCGCAGCCGGCGAGAGCAGCGAGCAGATGTTCAACGGTGGAGAGCTGTCTGTCTCCAAAGTCGAGGGTGGTGCACAGCTGGCTATCACGCACCTGTGAGGGGTCTAAACGGACAGGCTTTGACGTTTGATCAAGCCAGCGCACAGAGAAACCTTCTTGTTCAGAAGGAGCAAGGGTGACTTGACATTGTTGGCCGCTATGCAGGCCAATCCCTGAGCGCGACACACAGGATGCCAGCGTCCAAGGCCCGTTGTAATCAGCAGGCCAAGACACCATTAGAACTTCCAGCCCACACCCAAGTTGAAGCGCCACTCACCGGTGAAGTCCTGACTGGCAACCTCAAGACGAAGAGGGCCAACTGGCGTCGTCACAATCACACCTGTACCGATGGAGAAACCCGAACCAGGCTTTTTCAGAAGAGTGCCGGGCTTACCAGGAACATTGCTCTGAGAACCGAAATCGGTACCTGCATCAACGAACAATTCACCCGCAAAAATACTGATGATCGGGAAGCGATATTCCAAGGTTGCTTCCCCGTAACTACGCCCAACCGCTAGGTCGCAGTCATACCAACCACGCACAGAATTCGAACCACCCAAACAAAAGGCTTCATAAGGAGGCAGATCTCCAACGATGGAACCTGCCTTTAATTGAATACCAATTGCTTGCGGACAATTTGCTTTTTCACCTGGCTTGGGCCTGCAGCCTTTCGCAATTTTCAGCCAGTTCACCGGAAAAAATTGTGTATAGCTTGCTTTCACACGATTGAAAGTTGGAGAATTCTCGCCAACTGACAAGAATTGCTCAGTACCAAAACTAAAGAAGTTACCCGAGGTTGGGTTTCGGGGATCATTGAGAGTGTTATAAGTAGCCGCAAATCTTAGGCCAGCAAGATTGTTTTCATTGGCACAATTATACGAGATACATATAATATTTTCGTTTGGGACGCTATCGTCATCACCCTCACTCGGGGTGCCGTAAACACGCGACGTACCCTCGAAGTTAATAGGCCGAACGCTTTGGACATTTAAGCCCGCAAGAATCTGCCATGGAGCATTCTTATAGGGGTCGCCTCCGTTGAGAGGCCTAGCAAAAATGATATTTCCGCCAACCCTTTGCAAGGCAACAGAGTCGCCCTGATAATCGAACCAGCTGTACTCAGGGAAGAGGTCAGAAGCCTCTCCAACGTCGTCAAATTTCCTGCCAGCAGGATTATTGTTGGTATTAATTTCGTAAGCGCGGGATGAATTGTTGTCTTGGTAATCAGTAACGGTAACGATATCTCCATTGTTTTGGCTCTGAAACACCTGAGGCACTTCACGGCTCAAGAACAAAGAAGTACGGAACGATGTGCGATGCGCATCACCCTTGATCCATGGATCAGTAAACGTGAAATTCGCTAAACCGCCGTACTGGCCGTAGGTGAGGTTGAGAGCTAAGTTCCAAGCCCGTCCAAATAAATTGCTGTCCTGGACTTGAACTTGTCCAAACACACCTTGACTTTGGCTGTAGCCCAAGCCGCCTGAAAGAGAACCGGTTGACTGCTCAACGATCCCCAAAACAATATTGACTTCGCCTGGATTCCCTGCAACGGGCTTCAGTGTGACTTTGACATCACTGAACAACGATGTTCCATATAGACGCTTGATATCGCCCTCAAGTTGATTGCGATTAAAGGCCTCACCTGGCTTGATCGAGATTTCTCTCGTAACAACCCAGGGTTTCGTCTTCCCGCGAATTGGCTCGCCTTTTTCATTGGTCGTTTCACCTTCTTTATTGAGGAACTGCACCTCAACGCCAGCAACTGTGCCGACCACAACCTTGAGCTGTACAACCCCATCTGGACTAACACGCGTAGGACCTGTGACCCTTGCAAGGGCGTAACCCTCGCTTGTGTACCACGTCTGAAGTTCCTTCATCCGAAGCTGAAGTTCAGAGAGATTCAGCGTGCGTCCATAGTCAGAACTGAAGGCGTCCTCAATGACCTGTGGAGGGATCTCATTATCTTCGGGAAGCAGCTCAACCTTTGTAAGCACGGGATTGGGTACAACTTGAACAACAAGTTGCACACCAAGAGGACCATTAACCGGTTCAATCCGTACATCCGAGAACCAGCCGGTGGCGTAGATCGCCTCCAAATCAACTTTGAGCTCATCCCTGGTGACGCGGCTTCCAGGGCGAACGGTCATGGCGTCATAAGCAGCCAATTCCACCCGCTCTTGCTCAGGGTGGCCATCGATCCCATCAATCATCACCTCTGTAATCAGCACTCTGGGCTGATTAACGCCCTCATCTTCTGCAGCAACAGGCGCCTCTTCTACACCTTCAAACGCTTCCACCTCCACAGCTTGAGGATCGGTGTTCTCCCCAGTTAACGCATCCTCGAGCTGGATCTGCTCCTCAGAACTCTGATCGGAGTCAGCCTCAGCTTGCGCTCGAGCAGGAAGGGTGGTCAGAAGCGGTAGGGCTAGAGCAAGCCCCAAAGCTCCCCGCCGAACGGCGTTCCTGGTTCGGTATGAGGAGGGATTGACCATGAGGTGGTGCGGATACCGGCCTAAACGGCCGCAAATGTCCGGTGACCTTACCTGTAGTTGCGGGGTTTGGGGGTTGCCCCTTGGACCCGTTTGCAGACCTCCCCGTAGGCCTCGATCACTCCGCCGAGGTCTTGACGGAAGCGATCCTTATCCAAAATGCGCTCCTTTTCATCCCGACTGTTCATGTCCCAAAGGCGGCAGGTGTCTGGGCTGATCTCGTCAGCAACAAGTAATTCACCTGCTGCATTGCGTCCCAGCTCGAGCTTGAAATCCACCAATTGCAGATTGAGAGCAGAGAAGAAAGGGATCAAAACAGTATTCACCTGCCTTGCCAACGTCTCGATTTCCTGACGACTTTCTGGACTGACTAAGTCAAGTAAAAAGAGGCGAGACTCAGTCAACAGAGGATCACCAAGATCATCATCCTTGTAGTACAAATCCAGCAAAGCTGGATCCAAGCGAGTGCCTTGAGAAATAGGGGTTTGACGGCAGAGTGATCCGGTGGCCACATTGCGCAGCACCACTTCGATCGGGATCACCTTGACCCGTTGGACCACCATCCAATGATCCGACTCCAATCCGCAGTAATGGGTTGGTATCCCTTCCCGTTCAAGCAACTCAAACAGACACGCTGAGATCTGACAATTAAGTCGGCCTTTGTCTTCCAGTTGTGCACGCTTTTGGGCATTAAAAGCGGTGGCATCATTTTTGAATTCGACCAAAACCTCAGCCTCATTGTTTGAGGCATAAATGCGTTTGGCCTTGCCCTCATAGAGGAGCGGTCCATGGGAGCTGGTCATGGCGTGGCCAAAGGATTGGAAGCAGGAGCTTCAGATGAGTCCGATTCTCCCAGGGAGGCATGGCCACCGGCAGCGCGAGGTGAGCGCAGCTGATCCTCAAGGTCTTGCAAACGCTGTTGATCCCAGTCAGGGGAAATCTGTTCGAGCTCAAGCAGCGTTAAGCGGTCATCAACCCGGCTCGCCAAACGACGCAACCGTTCGCGAGGTCGCTCAGCATCGCCCCCCCGTTGCAACGCCAAACGCAACTGCAGGCGGAGCAAATCTTCCGCCAAACCCCAGGCTTGCTCAGCTGCCGCTTGATCCAAGGCCGCTTCCAACAACAGATCACTGCGCTCTGGATCAAGCGGCGCCAACAGTTCAGCAACTTGGCCAAGCCTGCGCGATGCCACCACCCCTGGAGTACGTCCCGCTAGAAGCACCGTGACGGCTTCCTCCGGCCTGCCAGCTGCCAGCTCATGGTTCGCCAGAAGATCAAGAGCTGAACGCGTAAGCGGCAAGCCATCCTCCGATTGGCCCACGATCAACAGCTCGGTATCGAGACGCGTGAGGTCTCCATCAGCCAAACGCCGCAGGGCCAGCGCAGCGCGATCTTGATCGAGGGCCGCACTGGCGGCTTGCCACGACAGCAGCAACCACTCCCTGCGCTGTAATCCTGGTCCAGGGCCATATCGACTGAGCACAATCTGGGTGCTGTCGGGAGCCTTACAGGCCAGCAGCGCCCGGGCATTCGCCATCACAACAGCGAACGGTTGCGGGGAAGGCGCCACCAGCATCAAACGATTGCGCAGCAGACGCAGGCGCTCTTGCAGGCCAAAACGATCCGCATCAGCACAAGCCGCCGACAGCTGGGAAATGTCACCTTCTTGGAGAACCGTTGCAAAGGCCTCAAGGGACATCGGCAAAGCAATAGGAGGCACAGGCGCCGCGCCCAACGGCGGTGCTGCCGCCAACAAAAACACCAGTGGCAGGGAGGAAAGCCCCATGGGCTGACAGTCGTTCGACAAAGATGGATAGATCAGGGCAACGCACCGAGCATTGCGTCTGAACTCCAAACCTAGGAGTCACCCCCCGTTCCGCACCCGCCCATGTCCATCTCCAGCACCCGTCCCCTCTCGCTGCCACCGTTGCGCAATGTGCTCGTGGTCGGAGGTGGCGGACGAGAGCAGGCGTTGGCCTGGGCGTTCAGACGCTGCCCAGAGATCGAAGACATTTGGATCAGTCCTGGAAACGCTGGCACCAGCGATTTGGAAAGCTGCACTCCACTGGCGATCGCAGAAACGGACCACGAAGGCATGGTTACGGCGTGCAGCGACCACGCCATCGATCTCGTGGTGATCGGTCCAGAAGCACCCTTGGCCGCTGGTCTCGCAGACACGCTTCGTGGACAAGGCATCGCAGTCTTCGGCCCGAGTGCGGAGGGTGCACAGCTCGAAGCGAGCAAAGCCTGGGCAAAGCAACTCATGCAAGAAGCAGGGATTCCCACAGCTGGGTACTGGACCGTGACCAACGAACAGGAGGGGCTTGCCCTTCTCCAGCGACTGCAGCGCCCCTTGGTTGTGAAAGCGGATGGGCTCGCAGCTGGGAAAGGGGTAACGGTGGCGAACACCGTGGAGGAGACGGCCGCCGCCATTCAAGAGGCTTTTCAAGGGCGATTCGGACGAGCAGGCGAACAGCTTGTGCTGGAAGAACGCCTCACCGGTCCTGAAGTCTCCGTGTTTGCCCTATGCGATGGCGAGGACATGGTTTTGCTGCCGCCCGCGCAGGATCACAAACGACTTTTAGATGGTGACCATGGACCGAATACCGGGGGAATGGGGGCCTATGCACCGGCCCCCCTCCTCGATCAAGCGGGCCTAGAGCAGGCGCGCGAACAAATCCTGAAACCAACCCTTGCGGCTTTGCGCAAGCGAGGAATCCACTACCGGGGGGTGATTTATGCGGGTCTCATGCTGACTAAGGAGGGGCCGCAGGTGATCGAATTCAATTGCCGCTTTGGCGATCCTGAATGTCAAACCCTGATGCCTCTGATGGGACCTGAACTCGCTCGCGTGCTCCAGGCTTGTGCGCTCGGACGTCTTGCAGATGCCCCAGCGCTCACACAGGCAGAGCTGTGCAGTGCCTGTGTTGTGGCAGCAGCAGCGGGCTATCCGGACAGCCCCCGGAAAGGTGATCCGATTGCGGTTGCATTCAGCCCCAACCCAACCAACACGGACCAACGTCAGTTGTTCCACGCAGGGACGCGACACAGCACTGAGGGGGTGCTGGAAACCTCCGGCGGCCGCGTTCTGGCGATGGTGGCTCAAGCAACAGATTTTGATCAGGCCTTCGCGAAGGCCTACGAAGGATTAAGGCAGGTCCGATACGACGGCATGCAATTCAGAACAGACATTGGCCATCAAGTGCGCACCTAAGCTTTGTTAAGCATTGATGCGCCATGAGTAGCGGTTCGGCACCAGCTTCTGCGAACTCGACTGCGTCCTCATGGGCAGGGTCAGCCTCTTCTGATACGGCCGCAGAGCAGGAGGGCCTTTGGAGTGGCATCCGCCTCTGGTGGGCCGAATTCAGCCTTCAGACCAAACTTCTGGCCATCGCCACGCTTGTGGTGAGCCTGATGATGACCAGCATCACCTTCTTCGCGCTCAACGGCATCCAACGTGATGCGGTGATGAATGACACGCGTTACGCCCGCGATTTAGGGCTGCTTTTAGCGGGCAATGTCACCGAGCTGGTTGCAGAAGGACACGACCGAGAACTGGCCAATGTGGCCGAACAGTTTTGGCGTTCAAGCCGCAGCCTGCGCTACATCTTTTTTGCTGACCCAGAAGGCGTTGTGTACCTCGGCATTCCCATCAGTGGGAATGCCGCTGATACCAGGGGAGACCTACGTCTCAATCGACGCCTCGAACTCCCGAGTGAACTGAGATCGAGGCCTAAAAATCCCCTCGTCCGTCAACATCTGACCCCTGAGGGTCAGGTCACTGATGTTTTTGTGCCCTTGATTCAGGAGGGTCGCTATCTCGGCGTTCTCGCCCTCGGGGTGAATCCGAATGACTCGGCTCTTGCCAGTGCCTCCTTGACCCGAGAGGTCACCGTGGCCGTCTTCATTTCAATCTGGGTCCTGGTAATTCTTGGGGCTGTTTTCAACGCGCTGACCATCACCCGCCCCGTCAAGGAACTGCTACGCGGCGTTCGCTCGATTGCTTCTGGAGATTTCCAGGCCCGTATTGGCCTCCCTATTGGCGGCGAACTTGGCGAGTTGTTGGATGGATTTAATGCGATGGCCTCGCAGCTCCAGGACTACGACGCAGCCAACATCGAAGAGTTGCAGGCTGCCCAGGTCAAGCAGGCCTCGCTGATCGCAACGATGGCGGATGGTGCGGTGTTGCTGGATGAGAAAGGTCAAATTGTGTTGGCCAATCCAACGGCTCGACGCTTATTTCGCTGGGAGGGACGCAACCTCGAAGGACAGGATTTTCTCAATGCAATCCCAGACTTGTTAGCCAATGAGCTCCATGAGCCTCTCGATGGAGTCCTGAACCAAGGCCGTGACAGCAATGATCTTCGAAGCAGCATCGGGGAGCCGCCTCGCACCCTGCGCTTCGTGCTTCAAGCCGTACGCGAACCCAGCGGCGAAAACCTAAAGGGAATCGCCGTAACCATGCAGGACCTCACCCGCGAAGTGGAGCTGAACGCGGCCCAGAGCCGCTTCATCAGCAACGTGTCCCATGAACTGCGCACTCCGCTGTTCAACATCAAGAGCTACGTCGAAACCCTGTACGAAATGGGGGATCAACTCAGCGAGAAAGACAAGCAAGAGTTTCTGGGCATTGCCAATGACGAAACCGATCGACTCACGCGACTCGTGAACGATGTACTGGATCTTTCAAGGCTCGAAGCCCATCCCAGCGTTCAGTTTTCTGAACTCGATCTCAGGCCTGGCCTTGAACAAACCCTGCGCAGCTACCAACTGAACGCATCAGACAAACAAGTGGAACTTGACCTGGAGGCATCAATCGATCTGCCAGACATTCTTGGCAATTGGGACCTACTCCTCCAGGTGCTGGATAATCTCGTTGGAAATGCTCTCAAGTTCAGCCGGAGTGGCAGCCGCATCGTGATACGCGCCTACGCCTGGCCCGACAGCTGCTGGATGGGACCCCTTCCAGAAGATTCACTTCAAGCACCACAATGCGAAATGATTTCACCTCTTCCAAAATTACGAGTGGAAGTGGGTGACACAGGTTATGGAATCAGCGAAGACAAACAACAACGAATCTTTGAACGGTTTTATCGCGTAGAAAATGCAGTTCATACGGAAGTAGGGACGGGCTTAGGACTCTCCATCGTGAGGGGAATTTTAGAGAAACACAGCAGCGTGATTCGTATGGCAAGCGAACCGGATGTAGGAACAACATTCTGGTTTGACCTACCTCTAGCCCAATCCGACCAAGACGAAATCAAATTGCAAGCTGAGCGACAAAGTCGCTATGAGCAAGAAGAATTCGAGGTTGACTAAAGAAAAGTCGCTTCAATTTGGCCTTAATATTTCAAGTGATAATCATTCTTATTCTGGAGCCACTCCACGGGCGATACGCGATAGTTCGCTCCGTTCATCCATCGTCACGCGGTGAGGAACCCCGCTGATAATTCTCTCGAAATTGGAGAAAGAATCTTGAATTTGCGGTCCGTTACCAGTGATCAGGAATTCTCGTATACCGCGATCATGCCAGGACCCACGCATCTTGAAAACGTTGATCGCTCGAGCCATCTCACCACGTATCTCAACATACTGGAGCAATAAAATCGTGTCAGTGATGGTTGAGATATGGGAATCAGTGATCGAATGACTCCCCATGAATTCTTCTGATGTATTGGTAAAGAAGCCGGCAATTTCTTCTTGCTTTGCATATCCAGTCAATGCGATCACAAACTGCCTAAAGGCATTACGGCTTACACCACGCGCCAACGCAGATAATGAGTCAATCGCCATTCGCGTTGGCTTGAATTGACTGATCTCATTTTTAATAATCTGCAAATGGTCTTCCAGACCAGTGGACTCTGGGTAGGCGCAAATAATCTTCAGCAGGCCATCTTGCTCCATCTGCTCAAAATCAATACCCCAACTTGTGCCATTACGCATTAATTGAGCACGTGATTCTTCATAGGCAAACAAAATTGCTCGCTCTTTATTACTACAGGCATCCTCAATGAATTTCGAGACCAATAAGGTCTTGCCTGTACCAGTCGCTCCCGTCGCGAGAATGATTGAATCCTTGAAATAGCCGCCACCACACATCTCATCGAGCCGCGGCACACCAGAACTCACGCGCACATTGGATGAGCGCTGCGTGAGTCTCATCGCACCAAGAGGGAAGATACTGATCCCATGGGCTCCCATCGTGAACGGGAACTCACCCTTCATATGGGTGGTACCTCGCAATTTGAGAATCTCAACGGTCCTTCTTCGGCGCTCGCCCTCAAGCACATTACGGAGAATCACAACATTGTCAGAGACAAACTCTTCAACGCCGTAACGCGCGATTGGCCCGTATTCATCGATTCGTTCAGTGGTCATCACAGTTGTGACACCGATCTCCTTCAAGCGTGCGATGAGACGGAAGATCTCCCGGCGCACAACAAACACCGCATCATATTGTTGAAATACAGCCGTAATCGAATCGATTGCCACCCTTTTGGCTTTGTACTTTCGGATGGCGTAATTAATTCTTTCAATCAGGCCAGACAGATCGAAACTGCCCGCCACATCCTGACCATCAGGATCCGGTGAAGCATCAAGAATAAAGAGCTTATCTTGCTCCACCATCTCCTGCAAGTTCCAACCGAAACTTGCAGCGTTACGCAGAATATCGAGTGGCGACTCTTCAAACGTGACAAAAATTCCGGGCTCATCGTAATGAGCAATTCCATTGTGGAGAAAGTGCAAGGAAAAAACAGTTTTACCCGTTCCGGACGTTCCGCTAATCAGGGTGCTGCGTCCAATTGGCAAGCCGCCATGACACACATCATCAAAGCCCTCAATTCCAGTGGGGAGCTTCTGGACCTGCATCTGAGGAGAACCGCTTGAGCTAGAAATCTGCATAACTGCGACCTTGCTCTCCAACGTTAATAAGGAAAATCCTCAGTACCCTCTAGATCACCCCGTGACTTAAGAATCTGCCTCTTCGATGTCCGGAACTTCCAACGCATCCATCAGCGAAGAGCTGAGGTCGTTGTCAACAAGCTCGTCGTAAAGAAGATCAAGCCCGATCAGCACTCGTTCACGATCAGAAAGGTCGCCAATAATACGACGCACAGGTGGGGGGAGAATTTTGGACAACGTGGGAGTTGCCAGAATTTTGTCTTCTTCTGCAAGCTGAGGATTTTTCAAGACATCAATGACCTTCAAGGCATAGACACCCTTGAATTCCGTTTCAAGAATATTGCGAAGCGTTTTGAGTGCACGCATCGAATTCGGAGTATTCCCAGCTACATAAAGCTTGAGGATATAAGTCTTGCGCGGGCTCATAAGATCACTTCCGAATCCTGAAGCTGACGGCGCTTAGATCCAGCAGGAGCCAAGGGAATATCTCCAGGGACTGACCGTCGGTACCTTTCGCAAAGGTGAGCCATGACATCCAACAGTGCAAGGCGGTAATCCTGAAGAAAGTCGTCTTTATGCCCTTCAAGTCTGAGTTGTTTCCAAAAGTCGTCAATCAGATTCATGTGAATCTCAACGGTTTGAGTAATGGGCAGGTCGCCAAAAAAAGCGGTATTTACAAAACTCTCTAACGCCTGGTTGGCAGCAGCAGGGTCACGGAAATAACCAATCAACAGATCTCGATAGGTGCGCTGCAGCGACTGCAGCAGCTCACGCTGTTCATGGGGAGGAAGATTGGCCAAGAATCTCGAGGGATCTCGCTTATAGAACACCCCGAGGTAACCAAGCCTCTCCTGCAAGCGGCTCGACAACTTCCAAGCACGACCCTCAGGCTGCCCACCAACCTGATCCGATTCGGTGGATCCATCTTCAGGGCGAATATCTTTCTGACCATGGCGAAGAAAGCGTGAGATCGCTGCGTCAACGTTGTAACCAAGCTGCTCAAGCTGATCGTCTGGCAGATGAACCTCTTCAGGGTGGTAATCGACACGGCCCATCAATTCGCCCACCACAACGGCAGGAAAGAGCAAACCACGAGCTAGTAGGTCTTCACGTGTCTTGTCTTGCAGGAGAGATTGCTCAATCACAACGGCATCGACAGCCTCGCGTTGACGCTCCAACGCGGAGACGACATCGACCGCTGAGTCCTCAAGTCCTAGATCCACCGGGGTGTAGCGATTGCCAGGCAACCACTGACAGCAAGCCGATTCGAGCTCAGGCGACCTCAATAACAAGGCGATCGTGAGGGCCGGCCTGGTCATCCAAAACGAAAAGTGTTCAAGTGAATCTTGACGAAAGAGAGCACGAAGGTCGAAGATCTTTGTTTGTCTTTCGATTGCGGCACAGGCCAAATCGGCGGCTTCCAAGTCTCCGAGCCTGTTCGCGTCCCGTAGCCCATGGCAGAAACCAGCAGCAGCAGCTCACAAACCACTCCAGAGGCAGGCTCGTACGCCATCGTCGAGGCCTCTGGACAGCAATTTTGGGTGCAACCCAACCGTTATTACGACCTCGACCGGCTGCATGCCGACGTCGACGCCAAGATCACCCTCGACAAAGTGCTTCTGGTCAAAAACGGTGACGTCGCCACCGTTGGCAAGCCCTATGTCCAGGGCGCCAGCGTGGAACTCAAAGTGATGGCTCACCGTCGCGGTCAAAAAGTGATCGTTTACAAAATGCGCCCTAAAAAGAAAACACGCCGTAAGAATGGTCATAGACAGGAGCTCACCCGAGTGATGGTCGAATCCATTTCCGTCGGCGGCAAAGCCATCAGCTGATTGGTTCAACCAGCTTCCCTCTCTCCATTTCTTTGATTTTCCATGGCCCACAAGAAAGGCACAGGCTCAACCCGTAACGGACGCGACTCCAACTCCAAACGTCTCGGCGTGAAGGCCTACGGCGGTGAAAGCGTAACGGCTGGTTCCATTCTGATCCGCCAACGTGGCACCTCCGTTATGCCTGGTGTGAATGTTGGTCGCGGCAAGGATGACACCTTGTTTGCATTGACCGACGGGATCGTTAAATTTGAGTCGATCCGCCGCGGGCTTCGCAATCGCAAACGCATCACGGTT
This sequence comes from Synechococcus sp. SYN20, assembly GCF_014279555.1. NCBI lineage: Bacteria > Bacillati > Cyanobacteriota > Cyanophyceae > Synechococcales > Synechococcaceae > Synechococcus > Synechococcus sp. SYN20. Next base: position 2,125,793 of record NZ_CP047959.1, read on the forward strand.
GCTGCAGCTGCTCAGTAATTCTGATGACCTGGCTGGCATGACAATCAGCTGATATTTCCTTCCAAAGCCAATGATTACAAGAATCATTGGCTTTTTTTATTGTTTATTCCACGTAGACACTTGGCCTCAAATAAAGCTTTAATATCCGCCATGCAAGGGCTTATAAACCCTTGTCGTAATCAATAGTGGATGAAAAACTTCAAGAAAATGCAATTGCAACGCACGAAAAAAGCAATCAACAAGAATAGGATCGTCAAAGTGAAAAGGATATTCGCCGCTATGTCCTTTAAAAAAATACCAGTTTAATAAGGCCCGTCCATCTTCATTCATGAATGAATGGAACTGCATGAGCTGATCTGACGGGTCGGGCAGATGTTCCAATACATCAAGACAAACAACCGTATCGAATCGTTGGCCGCTGAGATCCGAAAGGTCACGATGAACCGACATTTTTTGATCCAAACCAAGCGCAACAGCCCTCGACGAGACGAATGCCCTGTTTTGTGGATTCAGATCAACAAAATGAACCCGATCAACATTGTCTAATGCCGCTGCCGCTAAGGCATGCGTTCCTATCCCTCCTCCAAAATCAAGGACTGTGCCCCGAGCGAAATCCTCCTGCAAACGAAGCGTGTCCGCGATGTAGTCGGAGCTGCTGAGATGCCAAGCCGCCAATTCAAAGAGATGCCCCGTTCCCACGGTGGTCTCGTAAAACTCCGTGGCTTGATCCGCTTGAAAAGCACCCGGATGCAGTGCGGCTAAATCATCCTTCCCATCGGGTAAGCGCTGATCCACCTGCTCCAACGTGAGCTGAAGGTATTCAGCCAAATGGTCACGAACAGAAAAGCCGTTGTCCAAGAAGGTCTCGATGTCCACGCGGGGAGAATTGCTCAGACGTTGCATCTTCTACCGGTCGGACATCGTCAATTTAAGTGCAGGCCGGATGCCACATTCAGAACAACTGCGATTACACCCCCTTGGATGCACCACTCGGCTTCGTGGTGATCGACAAGCCTTCAGGTCTCACCTCCCACGCCTGCGTGAGCCGGATGCGTCGCGTGCTCCAAACCAAAAGAGTGGGGCATGGTGGCACACTGGACCCAGCCGTAACCGGCGTTCTGCCGATTGCAGTGGGCCAGGCCACCCGACTGCTTCCCTACCTCCCAGGAGAGAAAACCTATCGCGGTGTGATCCAGCTGGGGACCAGCACCAGCACCGATGACCTACAGGGAGAAGTTGTTGCGCTTCAGGATTGGCCGCGTTTAAGCATTGAGGAGATGGATCAGGCCCTCAACCCCTTCCGCGGTGGCATCGAGCAGTGTCCACCACAGGTTTCAGCGGTTCACGTGAACGGCGAACGGGCCTATGCCAGGGCCCGCCGCGGTGAAGTGATGGACTTACCGGCCCGCAGTGTGACCATCCACTCCCTCTCTCTTCAGGATTGGGATTCAGAGCAAGGCAAGCTCACCCTTGAGGTGCACTGCTCTGCTGGCACCTACATCCGTTCGTTGGCCCGAGATCTTGGTCAAGCCCTCGGGTGTGGCGGCTGCCTGGACAGGCTGCGGCGCACCCAAGCGCTGGGATTCGTGGAGGCCCATGCGATTGCCCTGCCAGAGCATCCCAATGAACAAACCACTCCAACGATCGGTTCCCTCACTCTCATCCCTCCCCAACGCGCCCTAACCCACCTACCCATTCGAACGCTTTCCGAGCTCGAACGGGACGACTGGAGCTGCGGTCGCACGATCACCCATCAAAATGGAGACGGTCCCACCGTTGTTCTCAGCGCAGACAACATCATGCTGGGAATTGGAATCGCCAACAGCGAAGACCAGCTCAGACCCAAGGTCGTGTTCGAAGCGCGCGGCTGATCCCCCTCCTGCTCCCTATGGCCGGCCACAGCAAATGGTCTCAAATCAAACGCACCAAGGCGGTGGTGGATGGGAAGCGAGGCGCACTTTTTACCAGGCTTGGGCGCGAGATCACCGTGGCCGCACGCAATGGAGCTGACCCAAACGGCAATTTCCAACTACGAACAGCCATCACGAAGGCACGATCAGCCGGATTACCGGCAGACAATATTGAGCGGGCCATAGCCAAAGGATCGGGGCAAGGGGAAGCAGGCTGCAGCCTGGAAGTGATTCGCTACGAAGGTTATGGACCCGAAGGCATGGCGGTCCTGGTGGAAGCACTCAGCGACAACCGCAACCGCACGGCGGCCGAAGTACGTCTTGCCTTCAGCAAACACGGCGGCAAGCTCGGAGAAACCGGATGCGTGAGTTATCTCTTTCAGCACCGCAGCGAGGTGCGACTCGAGGGACATTGCGAAGAAGAAGCGCTCCTGGAGACCCTTCTCGAACTCGATGCAGAGGGATATGTGTTGCAAAGCGATGGCAACACCATGGTTCATGGTGGCTTTGAAGCCCTGGAGCAGCTTCAACAGGGGCTGCAGGATCGTGGCTGGGCTGTAGTGGATTGGGAGCACTGCTGGCACCCACTAACGCTCGTGGCGATCCAGGACCCACACCTTGCAGAAACCTGCAAACACTTACAAGAGGCCTTGGAGTCGCTCGATGATGTCTGCAGCGTAAGCACCAACCTTGCTCCAATCGAGGCAGCTATAAAATCAGAATGATTCTGTTCGCAAACAACCTCTCCTCAGGGAAGTTGCGATTAAGAACACGTTTGAAGAAGCAAAGCAAGAGCCAAAGGCACAAACTCACCAACACTTCAATCGCCAAATCAATCACGCACTGGCTGAGTTAATCGAGAGTTTCGTTGCATTCTGGCCATTGATTTTTCCTGAAGCTCTATTTTTTCATCAAAACCTCACAGACTCAAGATTGAATGTAATGGCCATACAAATTAATCCCAATCTATTTTTCGAAAGCATCCACCCAGGCGACAGATATCCCTAAAGCGGTATACCTTCTTCCATTCCCTACTGCCTTCATAGGACTGCATGAGTTCAGCTCATTCTTGATGTCGTTGTCAATAACCCTTGGTCATTAAGGCCGATGGATGATTCTTGCCTAGAGAGAGGCAAGAATCATTAAATTCGCTTGCTCACCGCATCGTCATAAGCATCAAAATTCAACAGAGCCTTAAGTTCAGAAAAGCTGAGCATCCTTTCGGGAGTTTTTCCGAACTGAAGATCCGTCACCGCTTGGCGCATTGCAAAGGCTGCAGATGCAAGCAGGGTGAGGGGATAGGCCACTAGATGGAAACCCATGGCTCCGAGATGATCTGGCAAAAGCAACGGAGTCACGCCTCCTTCCAACATGTTCGCCATGCGCTTTCCGGGAACTTCATTGCAGAAGCGGAGCATCTCTTCTTCTGAGCGAGGCGCTTCCAGAAACAGCACATCAGCGCCAAGTTCGGCAAAGGCTTTTAATCGCCACAACGCTTCATCCAGTGCACCGCGCTCTCCAAAGCTTTGCGCAAACGCCGATCGAGCATCAGTTCGCGCCACGATCACGAGATCAGCGCCCTGGCGGCGGGCTTCAACAGCAGCGCTAATCCGCTGGATCGCAACATCACGGGCAACGACCTCCTTCACTCCGGTATGGCCACAGCGTTTAGGAGAAACCTGATCTTCAAGCATGATCCCGGCAAAACCTGCCTGCTTGAACTGGTGCATGGTGCGTTGCACATTGGCCGCATTGCCATGGCCCGTATCACCATCACCAATCACTGGAATCGAAACGGCATCACAGAGCTGACGGCCTTGATCCAGCATTTCTGTCACCGTGATCAGGCCCGTATCAGGCAAACCGGCGCGGGCTGCGGCAACGGAGAACCCACTCATAAACGTGAGCGGGCAGCCCGCCTGTTCAACAATCCTTGCCGATAAGGCATCAAAACAACACGGCATCACGTGACAGGACTGTTGCGACAGCAACGCCCGTAAGTGCGCGGCGGTATCTGCTGTTGGCGTCACGATTGAAGATCCTCCATAGGCATCATTGGGGACGTCAAGCGAGAAAAAGACAAAGGAATCCTCACTTCACCTCAGTTCCAAAAACTACAACCAAAAGCAGGCTGCATGGCATTCAATCTCATACTTTAAGAAGCGATGCTTCCAAGACTCATACTGGACGGGAAGGTGAGGAAAACACCTCGGAGCTGAGCGAACGCCAATAAGCGATCAATCGCGCCCAATGATCAATTTAATTCAATCACAAAAGCAATCGGATCCCAAACATCACAAGCGACAAACCAATTAAAGCTAAGATCAAATCATGCACGGCAGGGCGATGCTACAAAAAAGAAGAGTTGCCTTTTTAGATCAAATCAAAGCGGTAATGGTAGCCCTGGTGATTGCCACTCATACAATACTAGTAGGCACACTATTCTCAACTGATCTCAAGCAGATCATCGAGTCAGCACCCAAATACGAAGCGATAAGCTTTTGGTTTGGCTGGATCTGCAACACCTTTTACATGAACATCCTGTTCTTAATCTCAGGGTATCTTGTACCGAGCTCAGTACACAAACGAGGGGTCGCTAACTACGCCAGGCAACGATTACTCCGGCTGGCAATCCCTCTCATTATTGCAACTTTTCTGCTTAACAATATCACCCCATTAGCAGGGCTACTCATTCCTAACAGCAATGCCTTTGGACAGAGCTTCAACAACCTTCCACTCAATAGGATTGGTCCTCAATGGTTTATCTTAGTCCTCATAATATTGAATGCAATATACTGCCTTTGGGCTTTCATTCGCAAAAATCAATTTACAATTGACAATTCAAAAACCGTACCAGGCTGGCGATCATGGCTGATCAGCGCTGTAGTCCTTGGGACACTAGAGGTAATCATGGGTTACTTTTCTGGATATTGGGCTGACTTAAAAGACTCAAGCCTTGATGGACTTGGCTATCAAGGAATGCATCTATGGACCTATGCATTTTTGTTCTTTGTTGGATGCAAAGCAGCATCACACCGATGGCTAGAACGGATTGACAAGCAGCTTGCATTTTCTTGGCTACGCCTCTCTCTAGTGATCACACTTGCCCTACTAGCGTCAAACCATGTAGCATTTATACCACGTCATAACAAAACATCCTGGGAGTTCATTTCGCCATTGATGGCATTTTTAACACCGCTCATCGGCTGGGGATTTATTGCTGCAGTTTTAACTTGGAGTCAAGCCCACGAACAGCTAGATAGCCAATGGCTGATCAAAGCAGGCAAGGATAGTTTTGGCGCCTATTTAATTCACATACCGCTCCTTGCTGGAGCGATGGTCACCTTTTACTCAATAGGAATCAAGAACATCTGGATACTTGGGCTAGGATCAACCGTAACGGCTGTCTTCTTATCATTTATTGCAAGCCATCAACTGCGCAAAATTCAGGCCATTCGGCAGATTATTTAATAGCTCTTCACCCAGAAGCAAATACCACAACATGCCGCGAGAAGATCAGCTTCGGTATCGCAGACTACATGATGCTCCTACAAGCCATGTATAATAGGAATATTTACTGAACAGACTTCATGACATTCTTGATGCATTGGACATTCAAAACCGGTTACCATGCAATTGCGGCTAAGAAGTTTTTATCCACTGGTGCTCCATTCCCGGAATGCAAATCATGGAAACGGTTTCATGCTCCTGGATCATTAGAGGGCTGGATTTTGGTTGAAGCAGATAATGCAGATGCCTGCTACGAACATGCTGCTGAATGGGCTGAGTGCTTGGATTGGAAGGTGACGCCCGTTCTCACTGACGATCAAGCAGGTCCCTTAATGGCAAAGGCTTACAGCTAATCTCAGTCTGAGGAAGAAACTCCCGCCACCAGCAGAGCCTTGGCCTTTTCCGTGCGGATTCAATTCCTTCCAAAACATCACCAAATACTCTTTAAGCGGCAGGAATAACTTGTTTTAACAATCGGTGAATAATGAGTAAGATCAAGCGTAAACCTTGTCTAAAAGATAAGGCCCTTTCCAATAAGTAAATGAAACGACCCTTTGTCCACTTATCTCTAGTCCTTGCTTCATCAATGTTGTGGCCATCACTTGCAAAAAGTCACGAAGGCCACTCATTAAGCCATGGCGTTATAGTTGAGGTATTAGCCAACTCCACCAAAATGTGGAATGGCAATCTATTGCCGAGTTATCCCCATGGACAGCCAAAGGTCAAAATCCTTCGGATCCAAATACCAAAAGGTACAACCTTACCGTGGCACTACCATCCTGTGATCAATGCAGCCGTGATTTTGCAGGGAACATTAGAACTCAAATTAAAAGATGGCAGCCAAAAAATTTATCAAAAAGGCGACGCATTGATTGAAGTCGTAAATACGATTCATGCAGGCAAAGCATTGGGAACTACAGATGTAGACCTGATTGTGTTCTATGCAGGAGAGGAAGCGATGCCCACAACAGTACTCACCAATCCCAAGACCAATCCCTAGCAGCAATTAGTACTCAGCAGCCATCTGCAGAAGCCCGTCTGGACACAGCTAGAGACACGTAAGCCATTAAGGATAGATCACAAAAGAAACACATTGAACGGCACCACTATTTGACGATGTTTGTTCATTCATCACACTCCTGCTCATCAGCTTTTAGGTGTTCAAGTAAATATGAATACCAATTACCATGTGCAATGGCATCTTTCTTTGTGATTTCATTGGCTTCTATTGCTGCAAGTAATCGATATGCAGCTGCCCGTTGCTTTTGATCCAACGCCCCTTACCCCCGAATCATAAAGAGAGAGTGAAGCAGGGTTGGTGCTGCCATCTCAGACACAAACTTTACGAAAGATGTCTTCGCTTGGCAATAGTTGGGTTCGCATTTAAAGGGAGTAGACATTAATTCAACGAGCTCTCTCCGCTCTTTCTTCATCGAAAAAACTGGTAGTTCTGGCATCGAGGTAGTAATGAGTGATGAGATCACTATCGTCCACGAACAGTCAAAAAGACTCCCCCAAACGGGTGAAAGGAGACAGCACTCGCCTCACCCATTTAGGGAAATGATCACGATTCCTAGATCAAAATAAAATTCCATAAAGGACATTATCAACGGACGATCGAGAACGCTAAACTTGCCATAAGTTCAAGATAAATCATCTGTGATTAGAGAATCCCTATGAAAATGAGAGGACTAATGCCGCCTAAACTCAGGAATCTGCTCGACAAAGTCAGACGAAAGATTGCTTATGTACCAGCCGTAAGCGATACGATTTCAGCCATGAAAGATCTTGGCATCGACCTAAAAGAGGAGACAAAGAAGAACCAATAAAGCTCTTGCAGGGATCCAACTTATCAAGAAGAAGGATGATGCTATGACCTTGCAATCCTGATTCCTAGTGTTCAGAAGGATATCTTTGCTTACCAGACCCCCCAGCTCCATGCAGTTCCTTGAGGAACCAACAATCACAACCACCATGCCCTGTTTGACCAAGAGGTTGTTCAATCCTTAGGAATCCCCAAGCCCGATAAAGCCGTTGAGCCGCCACCATTCCAGAAAGGGTTTCGAGATAAACCCAGCGATAGCCGAGCACACGAGCGTGTTCCAACAGGCTCCCCATAAGCTGCCAACCAACACCCTTCCCCCGCGCTGACGGAGCTAGGTACATCTTCTGCAATTCACAAGTCGCATCCACACCACTTAAGGGGCCAATTCCAGCTCCCCCAAGAACATTCCCAGCCTCCGCTACGACTAAATAAATCCATCCAGACGCGGCGTAAGTTTTACTCATTGCATCTAGCTCAGGATCTTGCCAAGCAAAACCAGGGCGATCAGCACCAAATTCAACAAGTGCCGCCCGAATCACTCTGCACAGGTCAGTCTCATCCAACGGGTGTAGAGGCCGAAGCTCCATCTCTCGCCTTTCACTCAAAAGGATGACCTCCAAATCGAGAGACCTGTTCGGAGTTCAATCGAGACAACCCCAGTGAACTGGCTCTGATGAGAGACGTCGTCAGCAACCAAAGCGGGCAGAGGAACTCAACACCAACATTAATCAAATCAGCCAAAGAGCAAGAAAATTAATCATGGATCCTATGCATTCAGCAGCTTTGATGTGACAAGTGCCTCCAACGCAACAACAGATGGGGCACTAAGCCATAGCCGCGTTCATGCTAGATTCAAGAAAAATATAACCCACATGCTAGATATTTTACCTGGATATTATATTGTTTTCTTGGCACTAGGACTAGCAGCGGTTCTCGTGGTCTTTTTTTATTCCTTTACGCGAAATTCCAACTATGAGGTACAACAGCGAGCCAAAAAAATCCAAGAGAAGAGGCAAAAAGCATCAAAATCTAGCGATGAATAGCCACTAATACATCTGCAAAGTGCAGTGCTTTAAGTTCCCACTCTCTGCTTTTTACCCAGAGAAATCAGAATCAAAAAGAAACGAACAAGCCTTGGCATTAAATCAACTCATTCCATTCAGTGCAAATTTTGCGTGCTCTATACGAATAGCAATCATCAAAATACGTTGATCAATTTTATTCATTCTGAATTATTCCTTTTCAGATATTAGCATAATATAGACCCAACAACAAATTGCCTAGCGTGGATGAGCAAGGCAATCACCTTAATTTTTTCCCAGAGAAACTCTCAGCCAAGATGTCCAATTCAAGAGAGAAGTACAGAGGCACTTCAAGCTGGAAACGGATTGTCGCCGTTGGAGTGGAGGGCTTTGCCAGTGGTCTTCCACTGATGTCAGTCAGCACGCTACTTCAGGGGTGGCTAACCGCTAATGGGATTCCTATTGCGACGATTGGTCTTCTAGGACTCATAGAACTGCCTTACACGCTCAAACTTTTTTGGGCGCCCCTGATGGATCATTGGGCCATCCCTTGGCCTGACCGACGCAGGGGTTGGATCGCACTTTTACAGCTGATGATCGGCATTGGCTTGGTGAGTTTCGCTCGTTTCGGAGCAACAGTTTCAACGAATGAAATTGTCGCGATCGGCTTCGCAGCCTTTGTAATTGCCATTTTGAGTGCATCGCAAGATGTTGTCGTTGATGCTTATCGGACGGACCTGCTTGCGCCACCCGAACGGGGCGGGGGTGCGGCATCAGCAACACTCGGTTACCGAGGCGCCATGTTGTTTATTGGCGCCGGCTGCTTCGTGATTGCGGGCCAATTTGGCTGGCAATCAGCTTTCATCACGGCTGGCACCGCCATGTTGATCATCGTTCCCATCACCCTTGCTGCTCCAACACTCCCTGCAATCCAAAACCCGGTTCCAACCCTCAGGGGAGCCGTTCTTGGACCTGCCCGTGAATTCATCACTCGAACAGGCCGTCAACGGGGAGTCCTGATTTTGCTCCTTGTGATGCTGTATCGCTGGCCCGATGGGCTTTTGGGTTTGATGGCCGTTCCATTCCTGATCCAAAGCGGGTTCTCACCAGAAACGATTGGCACGGTTCAGGGAGGCTGGGGCATTGGCGCTGCAATCGCGGGCACTGCGGTCGGTGGACTCTTTTTTTCCAAGTTGGGGCTCAATCGTGCCCTATGGGTCTATGGCGTTATCGGTGCCTTCAGCAATCTCGCTTACTGGGCACTAGCTCGATTTGGGGGAGGATTCAAAAGTCTTTTAATGGCAGTGAGCGTTGAAAACTTCTGCAGCGGAATGATGGTTAGTGCCTTTTTGTCACTTCTGATGAGTTTGTGTAATCCTCGTTTTTCTGCTGCTCAATATGCACTTTTGTCTGGAATTTATGCCCTCAGCAGATCACTGTTGTCCACACCTGGAGGAGTGATTGCAGGTCAGGTGGGCTGGAGTACTTTCTTCGCTCTCACGATGGCGGCGGCCGTTCCATCCCTGCTCTTGTTGTGTGTGTTGGCTCCCTGGAAAGAACGCTTGCCCCGTGGTGCGTTTGATTTGAGTCGGGACGCTACCTAATCCCACGCCACCCTTCAAGCGGAAGCCACAACCACGCCATTTCCAATGTCGTCGGTTTTGGTTCTGATGGCAATGCGCGATTGCACCGATGTGCTTTTCGCTCGCCTGCGCCACACTTTGTGTATCGAAATCGGAGGAGCCATGACGGCCGACACTCCACCTCAGCAGATCAAAGAAGCAGCCTGACCACTTGGCCCCTGCTCCAACAGTTTTTTTCACCCAACGGCGAGTTCCGTCCTTCGGTAGGCAAGCTCTTGAGCGCCACGTCGATCGACACTCCATCTGCACCGAACCAGGTGCCCTAAGGAGTTCAACCACTCACCACTTAGGAACCAGGCCCCAGGCGCCAAACGCCAGACGCTTCGCACTCCTCCTTCAGTTCACTGTTGTCGTTTCGAGGTTCACGCTTCTCCGATACAGATTCACTGGATCTTGGTTAGCGCTATGCATAAACGAGCGAGCTAGGCCGTCTCTTCCATCCGGGAGGGGCGGCCTCTCTTCTTTTCCACCACAATTCGAAGTCATAGACAAAGATTTGAGGTATTTTCACCAAGCCAACATCAGCCTCAAAATAAAATCAACAAGCAATAATATTAATTTTTCGCGAAAAAGCAACTAAGACAGTGATCAGCAATCAATACAAGCTGATCCCCAGCCCTAGATGCGTAGACGACCAGATGGAACGATAAAGGGCAATATAAACTCCTGAAATCACGATCCCACCCGAAGAACCCATAAAAACAATAGCGAAATACAAATTAACCCATAGGACGAATAAGAATTTGCCTACTTCACTCTCATCTCACTTCCTTTCAGATTGGGGATATAAATCAATCCCTCTCCGCAGGCACATCTTTTATTTTCTTCCCGTCAGCTCATCCCAACTAACCTCAGCCTCAATATTCTCAATACTTTGATTCAATCGACAGTGAGGATTCTGATGACGGCCAGAAAGAGAATGCTGCTCAATCACTTTAGGGTGGATCAATCCGAGCCTACTTAGAGGCTCCTGATTTGCATCAATAGAATCAGACATACTGCCATCTTCATCAAGAACCATGAATTCAACCTCAAAACAAATTTTATCGAAAAGTATTGGAACTAAAATTATTTAGATAGTTCAATTCCATCATGATAATCATCCAAGAGCAAAGACAACCCATCAAAGTAAGCACACAATTCACCGCGCAATCCTGCGTAATAGCTAAAAGCTTCATTGCCATAAGCCTGGCGCATTTCCTTTAAAAGATTATCGGTGAGTCTATCCAATGCCTGGTGGGCGACAACCAAATCAACATGGATCAGATCCCTCCTTTCACTCGAAGTAATTGGATCATTACTGCTAGAAGCACAGCGAGGATTAGCCTCTATCAATTGCCGTCGAAATGCTTCAATTTCGCTCATCGGATCATGAACCCGTTGCTCTGTAAAAATATGACATCCGTTTCTATCAACCTGGTCAATCTAGATACGCGACAACGTATTAGAAAGCACGTATCATCATTGCCGCCTTTTCATTGGAGCTCTTTTCGCAGCTATTACTACGCTGTGACTCTCACTATTCCAGCTGGGAGCCACTCGAGCTACCAGTCCAAAGCCTTGCCAAGACTGATCTAGCCAAAGCGTATCTCGCGAATTCATTAACTCTGCATCGAATCCATCTAACGAGCTCTCAATCAGGAAAAGCAAGGGAGGTCATAGATCCACTGCTCTAGACCAATCAACTTACAAAGAGCAGAGCAAAATTTGCATCAATCATGACAAGATCCCTGAAAGCAAAGATACTCATCCCAGCAATTCAGCATCAGATTTAACCAAAAAAGACAATCCAGGTAACAACGAATACGCCCCTCACAACGACTGCAGTTCATGGTGGATGGACACCAGACTGAGTCCCATGGAATTGTTCGTTGGAATCTGCATCATCCCATTTCTGAGCGCTCTATTTATTCAAGCCGGACAAGATGAAAATTCTGAAGACCATGATTTTCTCTAGTCTATATATTCAAGACTCTTTTCAAGTCGATCTGGACACCAAGTCCAATCCCACTAAAAACCACATAAAAGGTGATTACTGCGAAGCAATTCGAAGAAAGTTATTCTCCGATTCATAGCGTCCGTTCCACCATTCCCCAACCACCGCCACCAGGCGTTGCAATCCAAAGTCGCTCACCGGTTTGAACGCTCTGCTCAAAGCAACCTGGTTGATTTCGCCAGGGGCCTCCCTCTTCACGCAAGCAAGCCATTCCCAGAGCACCAGCTTCTCCGCCAGCCAAACCAAATGGCGCGACGCGGCGCGACCCAGACAGCAGAGCCACCGTCATCGGTGCAAGAAAACAAATCTCACGCTCAAGTCCATCACCACCTGACCAGCGTCCTTTCCCCCCACTGCCACGGCGCAACTGGAAACGTTCCAAACGCACAGGGAATCGTTGTTCGAGGATTTCCGGATCGGTGAGCCTGGAGTTCGTCATGTGGGTCTGTACCCCAAACGAACCCTGAAACCCCGGACCTGCCCCACCGCCTCCGGCAATCGTTTCGTAGTACTGAGAATGTTCATCTCCAAAGGTGAGATTGTTCATCGTTCCCTGCGCCGCGGCCATCACCCCCATCGCAGCGAATAACAGGTTGCAGAGCGCCTGAGAGGTCTCCACATTGCCTGCCACCACAGCCGCTGGGGGGAGGGGATTCAACAGTGATCCCTGCGGGACGATCAAAGTAAGCGGCTCGAAACAGCCTGCATTGAGTGGGATTGATTCATCCACCAAGCAGCGCAGCACATACAACACAGCGGCTTTGGTGACCGCTAGCGGAGCATGAAAGTTGTGGTCTCCTTGGGGGCTCGTCCCAGTGAAATCGAGGCAAGCCGTACGCGCTTTGTGGTCCACATGCAAAGCAAGCTGCAAACGGCCGCCATGGTCTAGCTCCACGCTGAACTGCTGATCCGCCAAACGACTGATCACACGACGCACCGCTTCCGCCGCATGGGTTTGAACAAAGCGCATATAGCGACTGACCCGCCTTGGTCCCTCCCGCAGCATCAACGTCTCGAGCCGGTCCACGCCGAGGAGGTTGGCCGCCACCTGAGCCTGCAGATCCGCCCAAAGCACATCGGGAGAGCGCGGCGGCTGCCGCTCCGCTCTCAAAATCGCGTTCCAGCCATCCACATCCAAGACCCCACCACGCAGAAGTGACCAGTTGCGGAGCCGTAGGCCTTCCTCTCCGATCTCACGACTGAAAGGAGGCATGGAGCCAGGCGTAAGGCCCCCGACATCAGCGTGGTGTCCGCGACAAGCAACGTAGTAACTGGGTCGTTCCCCCTCCCCGAAGACAGGGGTCATCGCCGTGATGTCTGGGAGATGGGTACCTCCGTGATACGGGTCGTTGCTCAGCACTGTTTCGCCCGGTTCCAGTGGAGGGCGTTCACCGCGTTGGATCTGGTGCAGAAGATCCACCACCGCCTCCCCCATAGAGCCCAAATGCACTGGGATATGGGGAGCATTGGCAACCAATGCTCCGTCTTGATCGAACAACGCACAGGAAAAGTCCAGGCGCTCGCGGATATTCACAGAGCGGCTCGTCTGCCGAAGCCGCTCCCCCATCTGCTCAGCAATCACCATGAAGCGGTGATGAAACAGGCTCAGGTCCACCGGATCTGGAACATCTACAACCTGATCTCGAGCTGACCGTTGAACCGGTAGCTCAGCAGCAGTGAGTAGCAAGCTTCCTGCGGAGTCGCAGCAGGCTGACCAACCAGGCTCCAGCACGGTGCAACCCGTGGCATCAAGGATTAAGGCTGGCCCCAGCAAGGGCTTACGCAACAAAGCATCACAGCGCTGCACCACCGGAACCTCCTGCCAACCCAGCCCAGCCCAGTGAATGGTGGCTGTTGTGCTGAGAGCTCCAGACACCGGCTGCGTGGCTGATGCCATCTGGGTGTCGTGCTGAATGGGTGCTGGTGCCGTAAAAACTTCTACCTCCAACCGCTCCAACATCAAGGCAGTGGTGCGAGGAGGCTTGTAGCCAAAACGCTGACAGTGGGCTTGGTCAAAAGCACCTTCCAACTGCGAACGTTGCAAGGTTGAGGTGAGATCAGTGATCGGGATCAGCAATCCCTGTTCGGACGAAGCCTCCCGAAGTTCAAGACGAATGCGGTGCTCCCATAGGGACGCATGGCCCGCTCCAGCAGCCTGCAGCTTCTCCTCCGCAACAGCCAACTCCTGGCGAATCCTTCCAGGAAGTGACACCAGCAAGTCCGTTTCAAGAGGGCGCCGCACCACCACCTGACGCCATTCGCGCAGGCGCGCCTGACCCAGACCAAAAGCCGACAACACGCCAGCAAGTGGATGGATCAACACTTGGCGAAGACCCAACACTTGCGCGACTCGGCAGGCCAATTGCCCGGATGCTCCGCCGTAGGACACAAGCGCCCCAGCACGAATGTCGTGACCACGAAGCAACGACACCTGCTGAATGGCACCAGCCATCGTTTCCACGGCGAGGTCAAGCGCTCCTTCCGCAAGCGACTCCAGATCGCATCCCAATCGGCAGGCAAGCTCCCCAAAGCGCTGCTGTACCACCTCCAGATCCGGAGGCAAATCCCCCGCCGGACCAAACACGGGGGGGAAGGCTTCCACCTGTAATCGACCGAGAAAAAGATGGGCGTCGGTGATGGTTAAGGGACCGCCATGGCGATAGCAAGCTGGTCCAGGGCTAGCGCCTGCAGAGCGAGGGCCGACCTGCAAACCATCGCCATCACTGCGAATGATCGAGCCCCCACCTGCGGCGACGGTATGGATCGGAAGTCGTGCAGCCGTCAGTTCGAGACCTGCAATTTTGGTCTCAGCGCTGCGCTCCCAGTCCTGGTCTGAGGCTCCTGCTGGCAAACAAAACACGTCGGTGCTGGTGCCACCCATGTCCACCCCTACGAGCGCCTGACCTGCCAAACCAGCAGCCTCTGCTGCAGCAACCGCCCCGACCATTCCGCCAGCAGGCCCAGACAGGATGGTGTCCTTCGCGAGCAGTTGTTCAAGACCTTGTAAGGCACCACTTGAGGACATCACCCGAAGTCGTGCCTGCCCACCAAGTGACTGCCTCACCTGTTGGAGATAGCGAAAAAGCACCTGTTCCACCGCCGCCTCAACGACGCTGGTCTGCGACCGGGGGACCAAACGCGGCAGTGGGCTTACCTGATGGGAACAAACCACCGTGGTGAATCCGATCGTTTGCGCCAACTCAGCCAGTCGCCGCTCATGGCAAGGCTCACGCCACGCATGCATCAGGGCAATGGCGCAGGCATGAATACCGGAACTGCGATACGCGCGCAGCGTTGTCTCCAGTTCTGCATCTAGACAAAGCGGTTCTACCTCCTCCCCATCGGCATTCAATCGCCCTCTGGATTCAACAACCGCCACAGCAAGCGACTGCGGAGCAGGAATCTCCAAGGCGAATAGATCAGGGCGATGCTGATCACCGATCAACAACAAATCCGCCAGACCCTGGTTCGTGATCAACAGAACAGGCTCCCCTGCACCCTCCAAAAGGGCATTGGTCGCGACTGTTGTCCCCAATCGCACCTCCTGAATTAAACCCGGCGGGATCTGGGCCGCCGCAGACAAACCCATGACCTCTCGAATGGCACAAACAGCGGGATCACCACGATCGATCGCTGGCTCTGAAAGCACTTTGCGAACCACAAGCTCACCAGTCGGGGCGCGACCCACAAGATCCGTGAAGGTTCCGCCTCGATCAATCCAAAATTGCCATTGGGTTGTCATCGGTTCAGGGCCCTTCCTCTCCGCATGCCGCATCGTCCACCCACAACCAAAGGTTTGGGTGACGCCGTAGCCAGCTGGCAGGCACCTCCGGATCACCATCAAGATCCAACGCCTTGCGCAGAATCGCTGCCTTAGGCGCTCCCGTCACGATCAGGTGCAGTTCCTTCGCCTCAAGGATCTCGCGCAAACCCAGGGTGATCGCTTGCTCCGGCACCAACGCTGGACTGCCCTGGAACGCACCAGCATTTTGCGATCGCGTAGCTGGGCTGAGTTTGACCACACGACAGCGCACATCTGGACCGCATGGGGGCTCGTTGAATCCCACATGACCATTGCTGCCCAATCCCAATAGCTGCGAGCCAATCCCCCCAGCGCCGCGGATCTCGGCTGCAAAGCGATCAGCCGCCGCCTCAGGGTTTGCAGCAGCTCCATCTGGCAACAACACTTGCGCAGGATTAAGCCCTAAAGGCCGCACCAGGTGATGCCCCATAAAGGCAGAGAACGAGCTGGGATGCTCCGGTGCCAAACCCACATATTCATCAAGATTGAAACTGCGCCAGCGCTCACGCAACAGCTGCAGACGATCCGTAGGCCAAGCCCTTAAACGCGAGACCAAGGCGGCATAAAACGGCTCCATGGTGCGTCCCGTCGCCAATCCCAGGGGCCGAAATGCCTGATATTCAAGAGAGTCCAGCAACCCTTGCTCCAGCTGATCAACAACAGAATCCATGAGCTGCAGCGGATTGCGCCTGCGCACGATGGTGATCGTGTCTGAAATCTTGAGCACGATGAACTGCTACTTACATCAACCCCACCAGGCTGACTCTGAACGAAGCCGCAGCGCCACCGCTGGGTCATCACTAGAGCGATAGGGTCGAATTTCTGCACCGCGGTAGTAGTGCAAAAGGATCTCGCGAAAGTCAGCACCCTGAAGCGCCAGTCCATGGGCTCCCCACTGACTCATCCCAACCCCATGTCCAAAGCCTTGACCACGCGCTTCGAGAACGATCTCACCCACCTTGAGGTCAGGACGAGGCTGATTAAAGGCTGATGGGTTGAGAAGGGGGAGCAGCGGCGGTAATGGTGGCGGTGGCAGTAGAGACGCCAGTCGACCTGAGCTGCTGGACGCGGTGTTGCTGGACATGGTGTTGCTGGACGTGCTGTTACCGGAAGTGGTGTCAGGACC
This sequence comes from Synechococcus sp. SYN20, assembly GCF_014279555.1. Taxonomy (NCBI): domain Bacteria; kingdom Bacillati; phylum Cyanobacteriota; class Cyanophyceae; order Synechococcales; family Synechococcaceae; genus Synechococcus; species Synechococcus sp. SYN20. The sequence continues at coordinate 2,142,627 of NZ_CP047959.1, forward strand.
ACTCGCAGAGTCTTGCCACAGACCGATCAAAGGAGGAGCCGCTTGAGCTGCTGCTTGAGAGGTTGCTTGAGGAGCTCTCTGGGCAGTTGCAATTGCAGAGGCAGTTGAAGAATCGGTGGAGCCATTGATCAGCTCGAATTGAACCATCGTGCTTTTGAGGCCCAGACGCTTGCGTAGCTCCCTGCCCGTTAACACCAGAGAGCCACGTGGGCCCTGCACTCGCGCCGTACGAACCCGACCGGTTGAACTTGTCTTGAGGACCTGCAAGCGCTTGACACCTCCGGTTTCACGGAAGAGATCACGCAGCGCATCATCATCAAAACGTTTGTTCCAGCGATGCACCGGACTGTGCTGGTCGTGATCGGCAACGCTGACCAGGTAGGGAAGTTGATTGCGCCAAACCTCACCACTGGGTTCCGTTGCACCACCAGAGCTGCTGTGAAACACAGCATTAATCAGCCGGCCAGCATGGACTAAGACCAATGAGCGCGTGCTTTCCACGGCTTCGATTGTGCTGGGGGTTTCGGATTCAACCCCGCGATACACCTGGCTAGACACCGTGGCCTTCACATCGAAGTCTCCAGCCTTACCGAGCTGTCTAAGGGCATAGGTGCGCGCCGCGACAGCCTGAGCTTGCAAGGCCGGCAACGGCCACCGATGGGGCATTTCACTCCCCACAACACTGGCCAAATAGGTCTCAATCCCAAGGTGGTTCACCACCTGCACCTGGCCACCACGCACTAAAAACTGCAACCGGCCGCGATAACGACGGGAGCCAAGCCAAATCCCGCGGGGATCCTCGCTCCCTAGCACCTCGATCGCAGAACGAGCTGCTAGGGAGCGAGACGACCCATCGCTCAATTGGCCACGAATCCTGAGGCGCCCCGCTCGCAGACTCACCTCCATCGAGCGCATGCCTTGATCACCACGGCCAAGACCTCGCACCAGGAATGGCTGATCTCCATCAGCACGAAGCCGAACCACCGAGGCTTGAGACAGCAGCACCCGCATCGACGGCTCCTGCGCCGCCACCACAACCCGCTGATCAAAGCTGACCGCCATCACAGCGATCGGCATTGTCAAAGCAGCAGTCAGCACAGGGAAGAACGCTGACGTACGAGTGAGCACTGCAAGCTGAACCAGGCAGCTCAGTGTGACCTGATGATTCGGACGCGGCTAGGTCCCCGTGGCAGATTTGATCGTTGAGCGCGTTGAGACGTGCAGGTCACCTTCCTTGGAACCAGTTCAGGCGTGCCCACCCGAGGTCGCAATGTTTCGTCTGTGGCGCTGCGTTTGCCACAGCGATCGGAGCTGTGGCTGTTCGACTGCGGAGAAGGGACCCAACATCAATTTTTACGCTGCGACTTGCGCCTCTCCCAACTGAGAAGGGTGTTCATCACCCATATGCATGGTGACCATGTCTTTGGCCTGCCAGGGCTGTTGGCGAGTTTGGGACTAGGAGGCACAAGCAATGGGGTGGACCTCTACGGCCCTGATCCCTTAGATGCCTATCTCCAAGGGGTTTTGCGTACGAGTTCAACTCGCATCGGCTATCCGCTTGCGGTCCATCGCGTGCGCGAAGCAGCCGAACAGAACACCGTCGTGTTCGAAGACGACGATCTGATTGTGACCGCGGCCCCCCTCAACCATCGCGTTCCGGCCTACGCCTATCGAGCGGAACAAAAACCAAGAGCAGGTCGCTTTGACATCGACAAGGCCCGTGAGCTACAGATTCCACCAGGGCCTGTCTATGCAGCTCTGAAGCGCGGCGAATCGGTCACGCTCGACGACGGTCGCACCATCGATGGCCGGACCTTGTGCGGTCCAGAACAACCTGGTGTGAGCGTTGTGTATTGCACCGATACCGTCTTCTGTGAAGCAGCAGTGCAGTTGGCTAAGGGAGCCGACCTGTTGATCCATGAATCCACCTTCTCCCATGCGGAAGCCGAGATGGCTTTCAAAAGGCAACACTCCACAAGCACCATGGCGGCGCAGACCGCTGCTGAGGCTGGTGTCAAGCAGTTAGCACTGACCCACCTCAGCCCTCGCTACGCCCCTGGGAACGCAGTCACCGCCGACGATTTAGTCGCCGAGGCCCGGGCCATTTTTCCGAACACGTTTTTGGCCAAGGATTTCCTCAATGTGGACGTGAATCCCTCTTCATGAGCGGGCGCTTGCTGCAACAGTTCGTGATCACTAGGTCCTCTAGGGCCTCATCCGCATCCCACCCCGTGATACAAGGGCTTGGTGCGCTGTCTACGTCAGTCTCTGACATCTTTCATGGCCTCTTTTTTCTCCACATTGCGTCGATCCTTGAATCGACTGCTGATCGCCCTGCCAGTGCTGCTTGGACTGTTGATCAGTGCCCCCGCCCAGGCCGCCCAGTGGGATGCCGAGACCCTCACGGTGCCAGCTGACGGCGATGGCGCCCTGGTCACCTTCAGTGAGCAGGAAATCAAGACAGGGCGGAAGGTGTTCAACGTCAGCTGCGGCACCTGTCACGCCGGCGGCATCACTAAAACCAACCAAAATGTTGGCCTGGATACTGAAACGCTTGCACTGGCCACTCCAGTCCGTGACAACGTTGCTGCTCTCGTGGATTACATCCAAGACCCAACGTCCTATGACGGGGAGTACAGCATCGCCGATCTGCATCCCAGCATGCGCAGTCGTGATCTGTACCCCGCTATGCGCGATCTCACCGATGAAGATCTTCGCCTGATGTCTGGATACATCCTGGTGGCCCCCAAAGTCTTGGGTGTCGAATGGGGCGGTGGAAAAATCTACTTCTAAAGCCCATACAAGATCCACTGGATCTACTTCTGTCTGTACTTTTAGAAGTCAGTATCTCTCGAGTTAGAGATCAAAGCCTGCTCAGGAGAGCAGGCTTTTGTATGGCCTGTAGTTGGCGGAGGGCTCTGATCAAGAAGGCTCTTGAGGCATGTCATTCTCCGCAACCATGGATTTGGGCTGACGGCTATACCACCACTCCTGCAACTCAGGCGTTAAGCGCATCGAAAAGAGCGTTAAAAGCGTGGATGTTGGGCGAGAGCCGGGCTGAAGCAACTCAACGGAATACGAGGGGCAGCGCCTGGAAGCCAGATCTGGCACAAACCTGCGACCCACCCGGCGCCAACTCGGCTCTTTACTGTGCCAAGCCAAACGACAACAGGGCCAGGGCAGCTCCTCACGATCAAACAGGCGACAACAGGGTCCAATCACCCGAAAGCTGTACTGACCGCCTGGGCTGGCATGCACCGTTGCATGCTCCAGTAATGCCTGAACATCAGAACGCAGGGCAGGAACAGGAGTCACGGTGATGCTCAAGCACTTAAGGCCGACATCACATTAAAAAGCCACCCGCAAGGGTGGCAGAGCGATCGCCTGGATGGGCGATCTCAGCTCAAGGCTGAGGAGCTCAATACAGCTCTTCTTCAGCGTGAGTTTTGATGGTGCAATCCGAGGTGGGGTAAGCCACACAGGTCAGAACGAAACCAGCTTCGATCTGGTCGTCGTCCAGGAAGCTCTGGTCGGATTGGTCAACGGTGCCGGCAGTGATTTTGCCTGCGCAAGTTGAACAGGCACCTGCACGGCAGGAGTAGGGAAGATCGATGCCTTGTTCCTCAGCAGCATCAAGGATGTACTGATCGTCAGGAACTTCGATGGTCTTGTTGAGGCCTTCGCTCTCGCTGACCAGGGTGACCTTATAAGAAGCCATGATTGGATGTAATGCGCAGAGATCGAATCGATCTGAACCTGCTGGACGAAACCCTTCTACATCGGACAGACGGCTTGATACGGGATTCATCAGGGTTTTCTGTTCAAGCCCAATCAAAGAAGGAACATTGATAAGAAGGGCTTATTGAAAAATGCGCTTGATTTCGAGCAGGCCCCAGCGGCCTTGTTCCCCGATTGGCCTTGCCTGCCAGCCATATTCAGCCAAGACCTCCATCAGCCGAGGCGCCTGATCCACCAAAAGACCACTCAGAAGGCCGCGACCCGTGGACTTCAGCACAGAAGCGAACTGCGGGGCTAAAGCTTCAATCACCGGAGCCAGGATGTTGCATAGGAGCAAATCCGCTTCCTCTCCGTTCAACAAGGTCGCCAGCGTTTCAATCGATCCATGGCTGACGCGCAGTTGCTCGGCCTTCAAACCGTTGAGAGCAGCGTTATCTGTCGTGGCTCGAACCGCCAGTGAGTCGGTGTCGGCGGCCAAGACCTCACTGGCACCAAGAGCCAAAGAAGCCAAGCCCAAAACTCCACTCCCACAGCCCAAATCGGCCACCCGCTGATCGCGTGGTGGCAGCGCCTCCAGAGCTTCCAAACAAAGGCGAGTGGTGGGATGACTCCCAGTCCCAAAAGCACTTCCCGGGTCCATCTTCAAAACCAAGCGCTGAGAGTGCTCCTCGGGAACCTCCAGCCAAGCTGGAAGGATCAACAAGCGCTGACCCACGGGGTCGGGTTGCCAGTGCTTTTTCCAACTCAGACTCCAATCTTCATCGGCCAACTCCTCCCAAAGCGGCTCTGCCAAAGCCAGTCCAAACGTGTCCGCCATCGGGCGAAGGCTGTACAACAACTGATCCCGTTGATCCTGCGGCCACTCCGACGCGGGAAGCCATGCCAGCAACGTGCGCTGATCGGGCGACTCTGGGGCATGTTGAACGGCCAAGCGATGCAGTCCTAAAGACTCCAACTTCCAGAGGATGGACTCCTCAAGGACAGGTGGCAGGGGCAGGGAGAGGCGCCACCACATCACAACGTGACGGGGTGAGCTTCCTGAATGCCGTTAATGCCATGAATCGTGGTTAACAAAGCGGGCGGAATCGGGTCATCAATGCTGAGCACCATCACGGCATCACCACGGACGATGCGACGCCCCACCTGCATTGATGCGATGTTGACATTGTGCTCTCCAAGCAGAGAGCCAAGGTGGCCAATGATCCCAGGCATATCGCGATGCCTGGTGAACAGCATGTGACGGCTTGGCGGAACATTCACGGGGAACTCATCAATGCTGGTCACACGCAAATCACCGTCTGCGAACACCGCACCGGTCACGCTGTGACCTCCCTGACCACCGCGAGTGGTGAGCTGCAGCGACCCACCTGCAAAATCGCGACTGGCATCGTCTTTAATTTCCAGCACATGAATGCCACGGCCCTTGGCCTCCAGGGACGCATTCACGTAGTTGATCCGATCTCCCAGCGCAGTGCTGAGCAGGCCCTTGAGAGCAGCCACCACAAGGGGTTGTGACGGGTGGCTAGCGAATTCACCTTGCAAGCGCACCTCCAACTCCTGAATCTGACCGCCACTGAGTTGGCTCACCAGCAAACCGAGGGTTTCCGCAAGCTGGAGATGGGGCTTGAGGCGCTCCATGATCTCGGCACTGAGCCCTGGGATATTCACGGCGCTGCGGGCAGGCAGCCCCAGCAACACATCACGAATTTGTTCGGCGACATCAACCGCCACATTTTCCTGCGCCTCTTCCGTCGATGCTCCGAGATGAGGGGTCAAGACAAGTCCTCGCTCCACGGCGCGCAAAGGGGAGTCCTGAGCTAACGGTTCCGACGCAAACACGTCCAGACCGGCGCCAGCGATCACCCCGGATTCAATCGCTTCCGCGATCGCAGGCTCATCGACAATTCCACCGCGCGCACAATTCACAATCCGTGCCGTACTTTTCATCGTGCGCAACAGCTCGGCATTCACCAGATTTTCTGTATCAGGTGTGCGGGGAATGTGCAGGGTGATGTAATCGGCCTGCTGGAACAGAGCCTCGAGAGTGGTGAGCCGCACCTGCATCTGTTGGGCACGCTCTGCGGAGATGAACGGATCAAACGCGATCACATCCATACCCATCGCTTTCGCGACGCGTGCGACGTGAGAGCCAATTTTGCCTAACCCCACCACGCCAAGAATTTTCTTGTAGAGCTCATTTCCCACATATTTTTTGCGATCCCACGCCCCAGACCGCATCGATCCATGGGCTTGCGGCACGTGACGAGACACCGACAGCAACATGGCAAGCGCATGCTCTGCTGCTGCGATCGTGTTGCCCTCGGGTGAGTTCACCACCAACACCCCGCGTTGCGTAGCCGCATGGACGTCCACATTGTCGACACCCACGCCGGCACGGCCGATAATCCGCAACCGATCAGCAGCTTCAATTACATCGGCTGTGACCTGGGTCCCAGAACGGATCATTAGGGCGTCGTACTCACCAATGATCGATTTGAGTTCTTCCGGTGACAACCCAATGCGCTCATCCACTTGAGCGACTTGGCCAAGGATGTCGAGCCCCGCCTGATCAATGAGGTCTGAAACAAGAACTTTTGTCATCCAGCGGCGGGAGAGAGCCACTATTAACTGTAGTGAGCAGCCCGAAGGTTCACCTCTAAGTGTCTGCCAGCCCGAACAGTTCCAAGAGAATCGGCTCCAAGGGCAACGATTCCGAGAGAGAATGATCACTCGGCTGCTGTTGTTTCATGCCCGTTTGCGTTCTGGTTCTCAATGAGCGCATTGCTGCCGACCGTCTTCGCCTCTCACTCCAAGAGTTAGGCACGCCATTGCTTCGCGTTGCCCTCGTCGCCCCCGCCCCTGGGGAAGGAGCCAAACCACAGGAAGCTGAATCCATCTCTGGTTCTGATTTGCCCGCAGAAGCGATGGACGATGTCGACCTGCTCAACCCCAGCCTGGCGCGCCGTCGACGTCAGAAGTCAATGGCGCGCTGGTTGATGCCCTTCGGATTTTTTGCTGGGTGCACCTTCACCCAGATCACCACACTCGACACTTTTGCAAGCTTTGGTCCCTGGGGCGCAGCCTTTATTGGAGGACTGCTTGGCATGGGATCAGGCCTGATGGGCAGCTATGCAGCGGCTGCAAGCGTTCCATCTGAAAACGAGGACGGTGTCAGGATCCTGCGCAATCGAAACCTAGAAGGCTGCTGGCTACTGCTCTTAGAAACGAGGCCCGGGATGGAATTGCCTTGGCAAACCGTTCAAAAAGCACGCCCCCAGCAAGTGGTTCGCCTCAGCGAACTGTGAGCCTTCCTCGCGTACCGCTGCTTCGGTCCTGCAGGCATCCCACAACGATGGCCGCCTTGATCGACCTTGCAGAAGACGTTCTGCGGACCCGGCAACCGCGATGGAGTCCCTTTTTGTCCGCCTTGATGCTGGAAGATGCCAATCAGCTTGAGTCACTGGCAGAACTAAAGATCAGCCGAGATGGCGGCTACCCAGGAGCAGAGCGCAAACGGTTGCTGATCCAACACGCAACCTCCCTCGAACCGGAGCCCCCTTGCCCTCTAGCGGGTCTCAACGTGGAGGGGAACTTCCTGTTCGATCCAACCTCACCCGACGAGATGCGTCTGGCCCTGCAACGCATCGGGATCGCAGACGAGTCCCTCGGCGATCTTTGGATTCGTGGAGACAGAGGTGCCCAGGCGATTTGTACAGCGGACGCCGCGGCCCTGCTGCAGGGACAACAAGGCAGCCTTCGCGAGGTGATCATCTCCTGCGAATCCTTGCCCCTCGAGGCACTGCAATGGCCTGTTCAGAGAGTCGCTCGCCGGTTGAGCAGCGTTGAGGCCTCATGCCGCCTTGATGCCATTGCCTCTGCAGGCTTTGGCATCTCCCGATCCAAAGTCGTCAAACAAATCAAAGAAGGGCGCTTGAGGCTCAACTGGGAACCCGTGCGGCTGGCGAGTCGCGATTTAAAAGTTGGAGACCGCCTGCAACTTCAAGAGAGAGGCAGCATTGAGGTCCTAAACATCGAACGCACGAAACGCGAGAGATGGCGTGTTGACATCCTCCGCCAGTGAGAGGAGTGGATTCAAACGGCACTCCAACTGCTAACTTCAGTTGCTGGTTGAGCCATTCATCAACCACCCACCTCAAAGAACAAACTTGAGAACTGAGGGCGATTAGCTCAGAGGTAGAGCACTACCTTGACACGGTAGGGGTCACTGGTTCGATTCCAGTATCGCCCACTTCCCTTTAGGGACAGGAGTAGGACAATGGCATGCAGCTTGATCGTGGGGCTTGGTCGCTCCGGGGTCGGCGCAGCGCGCCTTCTTCATGCCCAGGGCCATCATGTCGTCGTGCTTGAAAGAGACGATGGACCCGAACAACAATCCAAGGCGAACCAACTAAGAAACCAAGGCATCCAAACCGAATTGGGGTGCCCTTTGGAGTTCTCCAGCTTTCAACGCTGGTTGGATCAAATTGAGCAAGTCGTGATCAGCCCAGGGATTCCCTGGGACCATCCCACCTTGATGCAGCTGCGTGATCACGGCGTCACAGTGAGAGGTGAAATGGCCGTGGCATGGCAGGCCCTCCAGCATTGCCCTTGGATTGGCATCACAGGTACTAACGGCAAAACCACGGTGACGCATTTGCTGCATCACGTGCTCAACCAAGCGGGACTGCATGCGCCGATGGCCGGAAATGTGGGCCATTCCGCCGCCGAATTAGGGCTGCAATGCATGGATCCAGCCCAGACCAAACCGGATTGGATCGTGATGGAGATGAGTAGCTACCAAATTGAATCAGCCAACGAAGTAAGACCAACCATCGGCATTTGGACCACGCTGACTCCAGACCATTTGGAGCGCCACGGCTCCATGGATGCCTACAGAGACATCAAACAAGGCCTGCTTCAACGCTCCGAGCATGTGGTTCTCAATGCAGACGACGCTGATCTAAAAAGCAGGCAAGCTGACTGGCCAGATGCCCAGTGGGTGAGCTCTGCGCAGACGAGACCGGAGTCATCAAGTCTTGAGCTTTGGATTAATGAAAACGATTTGGTCTGCAGCAACAAAGGGGCACTCTTTGCAGCCAATGCTCTAGCCATGCCTGGCGAACACAATCGCCAAAACATGCTGCTTGTGACAGCAGCTGCGCTGCAAGCTGGGTTAGGGGCGATTGCGATTGAGCGTGGGTTGCGCAGCTTCCCGGGAGTGCCGCATCGCCTAGAGAATTTGGGGTCAATTCATGGAATGCACGTGTTCAACGACAGCAAAGCCACGAATTACGACGCGGCTGCCGTTGCACTTCAAGCTGTACCGGGCCCGATCGCTTTACTTGCCGGTGGATTATCCAAACAAGGTGATGCCAGCGGATGGCTGCAACTGCTCCACGACAGGGTTTGTTCGATCGCTCTCTTTGGAAGCGATCGAGAGGTTTTAAGGGACCTGATTCGTAGGTCTGGCTATACAGGAAATGTGATATCTCACCCAACCATGGCGGATGCCGTAACGGCAGCGATCGCGCAGGGAAAAAACGAGAAAGCCTCCTCTCTATTATTATCGCCAGCCTGCGCAAGCTTCGATCAATACAAAGATTTTGAAGCTCGCGGAAATCATTTCAGAGACATCATTCAGCAGCATTCACAGAACCAATCAACGTGACCAGACCAAGCATCTGCAAGTGATTATTTCATAAAATTGATCAATAGTGAATTCAAATAAAAACTTCCACACAAGCGACAAAAGAAATGGTTGTCCCATCATTTGTATAACAAAAATCAGGAGAAGGAAAGCATCCAAATCCTCGCACCAAAAATATTCAAAAACACACCATTCATAACGATAGATTCTTGATCGCATGGTCAATCATTATCCTAAAGATCCAAGCGCATACCAGACGAAGTGAATATCAGGCAATATGCCCTAAATTCATCACATGAAGACATCAAAACGACTACTACTTCTCACTCTCATCGCCCTTCTAGCGTCTTGCAACTCCCAGGGAGCCAGAGATAAGCAAACCTGCGCTCTATACAACGCTGACAAAATTGATGCTGTGGAAGCACTCGAACGCTTAGGACTTAAAGCCAATGAGAACGGGCAGAGATTTGAACCAGTCGCAACCACCTGCGCTCAGACCAGACAATCTCCGTAAAAGAGCCAAAACCTTTCTACTAACTCAAATATGGCTTCCTTTTTCAACGAGTTAAGCTAGATCATGACGAAAGGACAAGCAAGCCATGATTGCCCACATTTAGGGGCAATCCAAGGCTGTCCTAGAACACTTCACCGCAAGAGCTTAATTCCTTAAAATCACTTGACATGACTGACACCTCATATTGGCTCATGAAAAGCGAGCCAAATGTTTACGGCATTGAGCATCTGAAGGAAGAAAAAGTTACCTTATGGGATGGAATTAGAAATTATCAAGCCCGTAACTTCATGCGAAAGATGAAGGTCGGAGATCAAGCCTTTTTCTATCACTCCAATTGCAAACCGCCGGGGATTATCGGCCTGATGGAGGTCACAGAAACCGGCCTCGTCGATCCAACGCAGTTTGATATCAACTCTAAGTATCACGATCCAGCCTCCAAGCAGGACTCTCCACGCTGGGATTGCGTGAAACTCGCCTATCGGGGTCAGTTTTCTGACATGCTGACCCTTGACGATCTTCGCGAGTCGTACCAAGCAGACCAACTGACTGTTGTTCGTCGAGGGAATCGACTGTCCATTCTTCCTGTTGACACAAAAATCGCGCTGGATTTATTAAAGAGACTTGGACCACTTCAATGATCCGCTAGCAAGCATCTCTGCTGAGCGACTGCCGATTGCCACCATTATTCCAAGGGCATGGATCGGCTTCAGGAAAGCTCCCTGGTCCTTCATCGGGCTCACAGCATTGATGCTGACCTGCTTGATGGGCTTAGGTGTGGTCGCAAGAGATTTCCAACTCAGCAGCAATCGCTTCTTTCAATACACCGGCGATCTTGTACTGGTCATGGCAGCACTTGTTCCTCTAGCCCCCCTATTAGCTCTGCTGCAACTGGCAGACGAACACCTGCCCGGGGGATTGGATCGAGACCCAGAACAACCCGCTTCAAGACGCCGTTTCCTGTGGCTGCTGAAGCAGACCTGCGGCCTTGTGGTTTTAGAAGTCCTCATCGGCATTGGCGGAATCAGTTCGATTCGTCTTTTGAGTCAATTTTTGGCACCCCATAGCGGCGTTCTCGCCAGCTTGGTTGTCGTGTTGGGTGGTTTCGGGATCGCCATCTGGTTGGTCGGCCAACTCCTCTCCATTCCATTGCTGATCCATCACGGCTATCGCCCCCTCCGAGCGATGGAGCACAGTCGCAAACTTGTTCAAGCCAATCGCCTCAAAGTATTGGCGTTGCTTGGACTTCTTCTAGGAATTAACTTGCTTGGCCTCATGGCTGCGAGCCTCGGACTGCTCTTCAGTGTTCCGTTTAGCGCCCTGCTGTTGATGGCCAGTTGCCGGACTCACACACCGGGGCGAAGAGAGTCGCGACGAAACATGTTGCCGACATAAAGGCGGGTGAGCTCTCTGGAGTCCACACCGTTCTGAACAAGAAATCCTGCCAAAGCAGCCTGAACGAGCCGGTACTGATCCCAGTTTGGACAACGCTCAATAAAGTCCGCCATGGCCTGGTGCAAAGGCAAGGGCATCTCGGCTTGAAAACTAACGATGTCCTCACCCTGGACGGGCTCCGGCATTGCTTGGCCAGCAACAACAACTGGGGAAACGACAACCTGATCGGTCAACAATTGGCCCTGAACCACTCCAAACTCCTTCATCACCACGCCCCGAATCTATGGCCTGTTCTCCACAAGCACAAGGGGCATTGAAGAGAGGTCGACCAAGCGGTCTCCGCCCACTCGACCGATGAAATCGAGACCACAAATGCAGTCCACACCTTGCTTTACCCCTTATCCAGGGATCCCATGCACTGCACTCGGTTGATACCACACAAGCTCCAAAATTTATGTTTTTCCACAGGGCGAAGCCCGCAACTCAAAAAAGGCGTGTCAGCCTGTGGAAAAGCTGTGCAGTCTGCCCGCGCCAACGTGGAGAAATCAATAAAACCGGATTGATTAGACCAACTAATCCAATGTTCAATCCAAGACCGTTTTCAAAGCAGCCAAAAATGCTTGCGCCGCTGGAGCAGGCCAAGCGCCCTCTAGTCCTCGGCGTTGCATCTCATTGCCTTGAAGCACCACTTGCAGCCCCCAGCGTTCACGGGTGCCATCGAGGCACCCCCACCACTCCTGCTGTTCCAACTCCAGGGTGATGGATTCCTCCTCCATCAACTGATCACGGATTTGCGTGTGTTGGTGATCGAGCTCTACGAGAAGAGCATGCAGCCCCTCTACCTCTATCGCGGTGAGCTCGACAGCCCAAAATTCCCCTCCAATCAGAAAGGGAAAGCCATGACGGCTTGAGTCATGGGCGAGACGCCAGCCAGGCCCCTCTTGTTGGATCATCCAGGCAGGAGATCAGGCTGATCCTGCTCATCGGAGAGCTCAACGATGGCGCGATGAACCGGCTTCACACTGGATTCCTCTAGGAGGCCGTCAAAGTCATCAAAACGACGCTGCTTGGCACGAAAAGCGATCTTGACTGTGGTCAGATAACGGTTGGTGGACTGACGAATCAAGCTTTCGCCCCGCTTCGCGAGGTCCTTTGAGTCCACACCTGCAGAAATCATCTCTGTCCAATCAACGCCTCTTCACTCTAAGTGAGCAAATCGCTGTGAAAGGGAACCTGCATGGGATAAGCCCGCTGGGGGCGACCTGGCACTCGCAAAACGATCTGGCGGCCCAAGCCCATCGCAAGGAGAGGACGTCTCAGATGTGTCATCAGACCACTCACCTGTTCCAGGTGTGGGCCATCGATGCAATCAATACGAATGCATCCCCAACTACGGGACATGCGGCAATCACGCAACGGTTCCAACTCAGCTTCAATCTCTGGTTCCTCCCTGTAGAAAGAAAACACCAGGCGTCTCAACCGATCCATCGCTAGGCCCCGTAGCCTTAACTCCTTAACAAGATGGCCATGGCTGAGGTTCAGCCCCCAAAGGACGAACAAAACCTTCATCTTTCCGCTCAGGGAACTCTTGCCATCGACCTTGGGAGCACCAACACCGTGGTGGCCTTTCAGGACGGCAGCGCGTCGCCCCCTCAACTTCTAGACCTCCCACCGATCAGTCGATGCATAGGGGAAGTCCCGAGCCTTATCTGGAGCAACGCTCGAGCCGACTCTCAACCGCTTGTTGGCCGGCAAGTCCTCGATGGCGGACTCTCCGATGGATCATCCCTAGAGCTGCATCGTGACTTCAAACGCTGGATTGGAGTTTTAGATCGATCCGACCTGCCATCCCATCCCCTGAGCCCTGAGCAAGCTGGTGAAATTCTGTTGCACCAGATCTGGAAATGCCTGCCAAAGACACTGTTGGTGAAGCGGCTGGTGCTTACAGCTCCGGTTGATCAGGCGTTTGGTTATCGCCAATGGCTGATGCAGGCCTGCACAAGCCTTCCGGTTGACGAGGTGGCGCTCGTGGATGAGCCAACAGCGGCAGCCATGGGCGCAGGACTGCCTGCAGGCTCCAAGTTGTTGGTGGTGGACCTAGGCGGGGGCACATTGGACCTCTCCCTTGTCGCTTTAGAAGGAGGCGAGGGAAGAGCAGCTCCGCTAGCGCAGCTGTTGCGCTTTCGGGGACGTGATCTCAAAAACAGCAAGCAAACCTTGCGCTCGGCAAGGGTCTTAGGAAAAGCCGGCATCGCTCTTGGCGGAAGGGATTTGGATCACTGGATCCTGGATCACCTACTCCCCAACGATCCCGAACTGATTCTGAGAAGTCAGACGAGCCTTTTAAATGCAGCTGAACGGTTGAAATGCCGCCTCAGCAACCCCGATCTCGGAGAGGAAGAGACCCTGAGTGAGTTAGCCAGCGGCATCGACCTCACCCAACCCATCACCTTGTCGCTCAATCGCAACCAACTCCACGCGCTTCTTGAACGCCGTGGATTGCTCAAGGTGCTTGAAGGACTGCTCGATCGCACGTTGGCCTCGGCCCGCCAGCAGGGCTGCACACCAGAAGACCTCAACGCCGTCGTCGCAGTTGGTGGTGGGGCCCAACTTCCACTGATGCGCCAATGGTTATCAGAGACGATGAAGCCGGTGCCTTTGCTGACCCCACCACCTGTTCAAGCCGTGGCCACCGGTGCGCTCAATCTCACCCCTGGGGTAAGGATCAGAGATCTCCTTCAAAAAGGTGTGTATTTGCGCTGCTGGGACCGTCGGAGTAACGCCCATCACTGGCATCCCTTATTTCTGAGCGGCCAGCCATGGCCCTCTCTTCAACCTTTGATACTGAAGCTCAGCGCAAGCCGCAGCAATCAAAAAGATCTTGAACTCGTACTCGGGGAACCCCAAGGCGAACGGCGACACGAAGTGGTGTTCGTCGGAGGGCTCCCCACCGTTAGAGACAACAGCAATGTTCCAGACACCATTAGGCCTCTTTTGAGCCAGACCATTCGCCTTGAGCTCAATCCACTTGGCCAACCAGGAGAAGACTGCCTGCGCCTCGCTTTTCACCTTAATGACGACGCTCAACTCGTCATGAGCGGAGACGATTTAAGAACGGGTTTGGCCATCGAAACGAGCACGCTGATAACGGTGCAGTGAACGGTCCGTCCACACACCGTTGAGAGTCCTTTCTCTCCTCCATAGAAAGGAGTTCATATAAAGAGGCTTTGGACTTTGGCGCTGCGTCGCCACCTGCCCCATTTTTGGATCATCGCGACCCTTGGAGGAGTCGCGGCACTTTGCGCTGGAGCTTATTTGTGGGAGCAACAGCTGCCGCGAAAATTAAGCCGAGCGCTCGCCACGGATGACCTCCCAGCCTGCCTGCGCTATGGAGAGCAACTAGCGGCCTTGCGTTGGCTCGGGCAAAAGGCGCCTGAAGAGCTTGCCATTTGTCGACGAAAGCTGGCTCAACAAACTTGGGACCAAGCTGATCCAGGTCAAGCTCTGCTCCTTCAAGAACAGCTCGTGAATTCAGGTGTTGGCTCTCCACAGCAAAAAGAGCAAGATCAAAAGCAGCTAAAACTCTGGCGTGATGAGCTGCGTGAACAGGCACTCTCTCAATTTCGCGCTGGACATTTAAACGAGGCATTGACCATGCTTCGTCCGCTGGAGAAGCACGATGGTCGCCCCGGAAGCCGCTTGAGTAACAGCCTCAAGGAAAGCTGGAATCGCAATCGCCTTCAGCTTGAAAAGCTGAAAGAGCATGTGAACAAAGATCAGTGGTGGGAAGCACTCAGCGCCCTCAACCAGCTCGATCATCCCTGGTGGCAACGCCAAGCAGAACCCATCCGTCAGGAAGTAGAGCAGGCCATTGACGATTTAAGGGACCAGAAAGAACACCACAACCATGGAGCCTTGCCGGCTCACACTGTGGCGAGAGATCTCTTGAACGACGTGGTCGAAGCCCATATCCGCGAAGGGATGCCTGCTTGGGAAGCATTTATGGCCGGTTGCAGTGATCTAGGCGGCACCATCATTGAGGATGGCCCTGAGACCCTGTGTCAGGCCAAGAACTAAAGGGTCTTGGCCTGACTCTCCGTGAGACAATCGCCTGACTTGAACGGACGTCCATGCAGCCGGGTGACAAGGTTGTCGTCTCCACCAGTGTTGTTGTTTTCAACCACCCCCAACATCGTGGAGAAAGTTTCGATATGGAAGGAAGTGAGGGAGAGGTTTTCAAGGTGCTCGACGATTGGAAGGGACGTCCAATCAGCCCAACGCTTCCTGTCGTTGTGGCTTTTGGCCGTTACAAGGCCCACTTCCGAGCTGACGAGCTGACCCCGGCGAGTTAAGGCAAGCCTGAGGCTTCAGGGTTGTTTTCATTGACGCGTCGAAGGAAAACGCCCTCCTCCCCATCCAAGCCAAGCAGGCGCAGTTCAATGCTTTCCGATCGACGCGTCGGCACCACCCTCCCGCAAAAATCCGGCTGAATTGGCAATTCACGATGGCCTCGGTCCACCATGACGAGCAGGGAAACTCGGCGTGGTCTGCCCCAGGCTTGAATCGCCTCCAAGGCAGCTCTCACGGTTCGCCCCGTGAAGACAACGTCATCCACGAGCACAACATCCCTTCCCTCCACACTCACGGGGAGATCGGTGGCCTGAACCATGCGCACACCCACTCGACCTAAATCGTCGCGGTGGAAGGTGGGGTCGAGGGTGCCAGTGGCCACAGCCTGACCGCTCTGATCTTTCAATGAGCTAGCAATAACACCAGCCAATTGAACGCCGCGGGTTGGGATCCCCAAAAGCACCAGAGATTCAACGGTTGGCACAGACTCCAGAACCTGAGACGCCAAGCGGGTCACAGTTTTTCGCAACTCATCGGCAGAGAGAATTTCAATCCGATTATCCCCAGCCTCTCGATCTGCCATCGCTTCCTTTCGAGGGAATCAGTGTATGAACGATTTTCCCCAACACGATCAGCTTTTGCAAACCTGAACGGTACGAATCAAAACCTTTTGGGCATCAAGGAAGTAACTTGCTCCTGAAGAGGGACTTAAGAACTGAGATTGACGGAGTGAACGTACCGAACAACCTCGAAACAAATCTTCCCCGCAACGTTTCCGTTGCACCTGTGGTTCTTGCGATCCTTGATGGTTGGGGAATTTGTGACTCGACTGAGCACAACGCCATCCGCAGTGCTTCCACTCCTGTCATCGATGCGCTCTGGCATGCCTATCCCCACGCCCTTATTGAAGCGAGCGGATCTCACGTGGGTCTCCCCGACGGTCAGATGGGGAATTCAGAAGTTGGCCATCTCACGATTGGAGCCGGTCGGATCATCCGTCAGGAATTGGTGCGTATCAGTGAAACCGTGCGCGAGAAGCGGCTTGGCAGGACCTCAGCTCTTCAATCGGTCGCCGAACGTCTACGCAGCACCAGTGGCACCCTCCATCTGCTCGGTCTCTGCTCCGATGGTGGCGTGCACAGCCATGTCGATCACGTTTGTGGATTACTCGAATGGGCAGAAGAAGAGGGTCTGAAGAACGTCGCCATCCATGCAATCACCGACGGACGAGACACGCCGACCCAAAGTGCACCAACACACCTGAGCAAAATCCAAGACGCGATTAGCCGTCATGGGATTGGCCGCATTTCAAGTCTCTGTGGGCGCTACTGGGCGATGGATCGCGACCATCGCTGGGAGAGAACAGAGCGGGCTTATGCCCTACTGACCGATCCTGATGTGGAGCTCCACAACGATGAACCGTCGTCTGTCTTAGCCAGCAGCTACGCCAACGGAATCACCGACGAATTCTTAGAGCCCGTTCGCCTCTGCGGCGATCCACTGCGAGATGGTGATGCGTTGCTGATGTTTAACTTCCGACCAGATCGGGCCAGACAGATTGTTCAGGCTCTTTCATTGCCAGAGTTTGAAGGTTTCAAGCGCGTTCATCAGCCAACACTCGACTTGGTGACGTTTACCCAATATGAAACTGACCTTCCTGTCTCAGTGGTCTTTCCACCCGAATCACTCGATCAGCTTTTGGGGCAGGTGGTCGCTGATGCCGGCCTGAAGCAGTACCGCACAGCAGAAACGGAGAAATATCCCCATGTCACCTACTTCATGAATGGGGGAATCGAACAGCCCCTTCCAGGAGAAAAGAGGCACCTCGTTCCCTCTCCTCGAGTCGCCACCTACGACCAAGCTCCAGAGATGTCAGCCGACACTCTCACTGAAAGCTGTGTTGCGGCAATCCAGCAGGGCGAACACTCCCTTGTTGTGATCAACTATGCCAACCCCGACATGGTGGGACATACCGGGATGATGGAAGCGGCGACGCAAGCGATTGAAACCGTTGATCGCTGTATCGGAAAACTTCTGGATGCAGTGGGTCGAATGGGTGGAACGTTGCTGATCACCGCAGACCACGGAAATGCCGAACGTATGCAAGGTCCGGATGGTCAAGCCTGGACCGCACACACCACCAATCCTGTACCCGTCATTTTGATCGAAGGAGAACAACGCAAGGTTCCAGGGTTGGGGAATTCAATTCGCCTCCGTGAGAATGGTGGGCTTGCCGATATTGCGCCAACGCTTCTTCAGCTGCTCAATTTAGACAAACCGGAGGCCATGACTGGCATCTCCTTGATTGAACCGATCGAAGCCTCAGCTCCATCTGTGACCAAGCTGCCTCAACCCGTTTAAGTAAGATCAAGCCATGCTTACGACTGTTCTCTCTTGGGTTTGGATCGGCAGTGGTGCCGTTCTGATTCTTCTTGTTCTCTTGCATAGTCCCAAAGGTGATGGGATGGGAGGGATAGCAGCAAGTGGAAGTTCATCGTTCACCAGCTCTAGTAGTGCAGAGGCAACCCTGAATCGCATTACCTGGACAATGCTTTCATTTTTCTTGGCACTAGCTGTGATTCTGAGCGCTGGCTGGCTGAACTAAATCAAGTTCATCCGACCAATTATCTTTCACAAACGCTTGAATGAAGGCTTATAAAAAGCCCTAGAGACAACAAAAGCAGCTGATATCGTTTTGATGGGAATCAAGGAGACTTACCCATTCGGCGTAGGCCTTTTTTTCTCCATGGGACTGCACGTTAATTCCCAGGTTTTCCGCTTCTTCTTCGACCCGGAGTTTCAGACCCAGTCTTTGAGTTCTGTTCATTGCCTTCAAAAGCAAACACAGATGGATTGCTGGCAACCCATCCATTAAAAAAGCCCCCGCGTAAACGGAGGCTAAAAACACAGTTCGGAAACTTGTTTTAGTAGTCGAAGTCGCCGCCCATACCGCCACCAGCAGCAGCTTCTTTCTTCTCTGGCATATCAGCCACGATGCATTCGGTGGTTAGCACCATGCCGGCAATCGAAGCAGCATTTTGTAAACCAGAGCGAGTCACCTTGGCAGGATCAACAATGCCTGCAGCGAGCATGTCGACATACTCACCATTGGCAGCGTTGTAGCCCTCGTTAAAGGACTTGGACTTGACGTTTTCAGCAACGACAGCGCCATTCACGCCAGCATTTTCAGCGATGCGCATCAAGGGAGCAGTCAGCGCTGAGGCCACAATGTTGGCACCGATCAACTCTTCGCCGGAAAGGTTGGCGGCTGCCCACTCTTCCAAGATTGGTGCCATATGAGCCAAGGTTGTACCGCCACCAGGAACGATGCCCTCCTCAACAGCTGCCTTTGTGGCGTTGATGGCATCTTCCAAACGAAGTTTCTTGTCCTTCATCTCTGTTTCGGTTGCTGCTCCCACCTTCACAACAGCAACGCCACCGGCCAACTTGGCTAAGCGCTCTTGGAGCTTCTCCTTGTCGTAGGTGGAGTCGGTCTCGTCCATCTGCTTCTTGATCTGCTCGCAACGCGTTTTCACAGCCACCTCATTGCCTTCGGCAACAATCGTGGTGGTGTCTTTGTTGATGGTCACGCGGCGGGCAGTGCCCAACATCTCCAGCTTGGCGTTTTCAAGCTTCAGACCTTGGTCTTCCGTAATCAACTGGCCGTTGGTCAACACCGCCATGTCTTCGATCATCGCTTTGCGACGATCACCGAAACCAGGAGCCTTCACTGCAGCCACATTCAGAACAAGAAGGCATCTAGCCATGAGACAATTCTGATTAAGTACTAGGAATTCAGCAACCTCGGACCAATCAATCCAATTAACAATTAGTAAAGGCGCTATTTTCGCAAAGAGAATCATGAATGAAATTCAAGAATCAACGCCCGTCAATCCAGAGGAGATCGCCATCAATCTTCACTTTGATTACAGTTTTTACACAAAGTCGTACTCAGACCTTGCGGATTTGGACGAAAATTCTGCAAAAACACATTTTGTTGAATACGGAATTGGCGAAAAGAGATTTTGCTCTTCCTATCATTTCTTCAAAGAAAAGATGCCCAAATTTGTTAGCATATCTATCAAAAAATTCCAGGAATACAACAAGACTTCTCGGAATATTTCACCCCTCAACATCTGCGAACTAATCTTGAGACATCA
Organism: Synechococcus sp. SYN20; assembly: GCF_014279555.1. Lineage (NCBI taxonomy): Bacteria > Bacillati > Cyanobacteriota > Cyanophyceae > Synechococcales > Synechococcaceae > Synechococcus > Synechococcus sp. SYN20. The sequence continues at coordinate 2,162,428 of NZ_CP047959.1, forward strand.
TATCTGTGGAATTCCATCGAAGGAGGATGATGCTTTCTTTCAATCACCAACCAAACGATCGTCCATCGGAAAACATGGGGAGATCCACCCTTGGGCTGCACAATTCAACAGCCCAACTACAAAGGTTCTTGAAATCGGATCACGTTGCGTCTCCTCTCAAGCACATTGGAAGAATTTCTTTCCCGATGTTCAGTACACCGGCATCGACATCATCGACGGTGAGAACGTTGATCTCGTAGCCGACGCCCATAAGCTGTCCGACTATTTCGAGGAAGAAAGTTTTGACCTCGTGCTTTCTTTTGCAGTATTTGAGCACCTAGCAATGCCCTGGGTTGTTGCAGAAGAAATCTCAAAAGTCCTAAAGGTTGGCGGACATGTTGCGATTGAAACCCATTTTTCATTCTCAGAGCATGAACTGCCGTGGCATTTCTTTCAATTCAATTCAACTGCACTTGAATGCATGTTCAACGAAGTCCTGGGGTTTGACGTTATCGACTCAGGACTGGACTCACCAATTGTTGGGCGCTTCGCCAACGAAGCTGCACCTAACCTCAGGGGTAATTCAGTAAATGATTTGTACTGCCATTCATCCATCATCGTCCGCAAAAATAAATCCTTCAATCATGAATTGTTCAGCTGGCGCGGAGCGCTGTCGACTGTCGTTAAAAACACAATGTATCCAAAAAACACTGGTTTTTCGCGCGACTGGAAAGCTCCAAATGACTGAATAAATGCGGTGTACCAAATAACAAAGCCCCCCGCCAAAGCGGGGGGCAAGCAATGGATCCTGCTCTGGAAAAGCAAACACAGATGGATTGCTGGCAACCCATCCATTAAAAAAGCCCCCGCGTAAACGGAGGCTAAAAACACAGTTCGGAAACTTGTTTTAGTAGTCGAAGTCGCCGCCCATACCGCCACCAGCAGCAGCTTCTTTCTTCTCTGGCATATCAGCCACGATGCATTCGGTGGTTAGCACCATGCCGGCAATCGAAGCAGCATTTTGTAAACCAGAGCGAGTCACCTTGGCAGGATCAACAATGCCTGCAGCGAGCATGTCGACATACTCACCATTGGCAGCGTTGTAGCCCTCGTTAAAGGACTTGGACTTGACGTTTTCAGCAACGACAGCGCCATTCACGCCAGCATTTTCAGCGATGCGCATCAGGGGAGCAGTCAGCGCTGAGGCCACAATGTTGGCACCGATCAACTCTTCGCCGGAAAGGTTGGCGGCTGCCCACTCTTCCAAGATTGGTGCCATATGAGCCAAGGTTGTACCGCCACCAGGAACGATGCCCTCCTCAACAGCTGCCTTTGTGGCGTTGATGGCATCTTCCAAACGAAGTTTCTTGTCCTTCATCTCTGTTTCGGTTGCTGCTCCCACCTTCACAACAGCAACGCCACCGGCCAACTTGGCTAAGCGCTCTTGGAGCTTCTCCTTGTCGTAGGTGGAGTCGGTCTCGTCCATCTGCTTCTTGATCTGCTCGCAACGCGTTTTCACAGCCACCTCATTGCCTTCGGCAACAATCGTGGTGGTGTCTTTGTTGATGGTCACGCGGCGGGCAGTGCCCAACATCTCCAGCTTGGCGTTTTCAAGCTTCAGACCTTGGTCTTCCGTAATCAACTGGCCGTTGGTCAACACCGCCATGTCTTCGATCATCGCTTTGCGACGATCACCGAAACCAGGAGCCTTCACTGCAGCCACATTGAGTACGCCGCGCAAGCGGTTCACCACCAAGGTGGCAAGAGCTTCTTTCTCAATGTCCTCAGCGATAATCAGGAGAGGCTTACCAGTGCGAGCAATTTGCTCAAGGACAGGTACCAAGTCTTGTACCAAGCCGATCTTCTTATCAGTTAAGAGGATGTAGGGCTCGTCCAGAACCGCTTCCATCCGCTCAGTATCTGTTGCGAAGTAAGGGGAGATATAACCCTTATCGAAACGCATACCCTCGGTGACCTCAAGCTCGGTCTCCATAGATTTCCCTTCTTCAAGAGAAATCACACCTTCTTTACCAACTTTATCCATGGCGTCGGCAATCATTTTGCCAACTTCTTCGTCGTTACCAGCAGAGATCGTGCCAACCTGAGCGATGGCATTGCTGTCTGCAATCGGCTTAGCGTTTTCTTGGATCTTTCCAACCAAGAAATCGGAAGCCTTATCAATACCCTTCTTCAGAGTGATTGCGTTGGCGCCGGCTGCCACGTTACGAAGGCCAGCTTTCACCATGGCATGAGCCAAAACGGTGGCTGTTGTGGTGCCATCACCAGCAGCATCGTTGGTTTTGGATGCGGCCTGACGAATGAGTGCAACACCGGTGTTTTCGATGTGATCCTCAAGCTCGATCTCTTTGGCAATCGTGACTCCATCATTAATGATCTGAGGAGCGCCAAATTTCTTCTCAAGAACCACATTGCGGCCTTTAGGACCGAGGGTCACTGCTACAGCTTCGGTGAGAATGTCGATGCCTTTTTCGAGAGCACGGCGAGCATTCTCGCTATAAATAATTCGCTTAGCCATAGGAGGCGATTAAAAAAGTTAAGAGGAAAATTCAGTCGTTTCTGAGATAAATCTCAGAGGAAATTGTGGTTAGCCCACAACAGCGAGAATGTCTTTCTCAGACAAAAGCACGTACTCATCGCTACCAAGCTTGATGTCTGTACCGGCGTACTTGCTGTACAGAACCTTGTCGCCGATTCCGACTTCAGGAGCCTGACGACTTCCATCGTCGTTGGACTTACCAGGACCAACCTGGACGACTTCGCCAACTTGGGGCTTTTCTTTGGCTGTATCTGGAAGAAGGATGCCGCCTGCAGTCTTTTCCTCGGATTCAGAGATTTTTACGAAGACGCGATCTCCAAGAGGCTTAACGGTGGAAACGCTGAGGGAAACAGCTGCCATGAGTATTTGAAGAGCAAGAACAGGGCGCTCGGCGCCGCACAAACGATGCGAGTTAGCACTCGAGGTCGTTGAGTGCCAAAGCTAGGTCCGTTGGTGGGCGAAGCACCAGCCGTGACGTGTGCGGGTGACCGAACAGACGTTTGACTTCAAGACGGTGGTAAGGTTCTGCCGCTCAGGAAGGGTTCGTCCTGTTGCGCGTCCCTCTCTCTTCTCCTTACTTATGGCCGCTGCTGCTCCCGCCTCCACCGGTTCCAAGGGCGTTGTCCGTCAGGTAATCGGACCGGTTCTGGACGTGGAATTCCCAGCCGGCAAGCTTCCAAAAATTCTGAATGCATTGCGGATCGAAGGCACTAACCCTGCTGGAGAAACGATTGGCTTAACCGCCGAAGTTCAGCAACTCCTCGGCGATCACAGAGTTCGTGCGGTGGCCATGAGTGGCACCGATGGTCTCGTGCGCGGAATGGAAGCCCTCGATACAGGCTCACCGATCTCAGTTCCAGTTGGCGAAGCCACCTTGGGCCGAATTTTCAACGTGCTCGGTGAACCAGTTGATGAGCAAGGCCCCGTCAAAACAGATCTCACTGCACCGATTCACCGAGAAGCTCCAAAGCTCACTGAGCTAGAGACAAAGCCCAAAGTGTTCGAAACGGGCATCAAGGTGATTGATCTCTTGGCTCCGTATCGCGAGGGAGGAAAAATTGGCCTCTTCGGCGGTGCTGGAGTTGGCAAAACCGTGTTGATTCAGGAGCTGATCAATAACATCGCTAAAGAGCATGGGGGCGTGTCCGTCTTCGGCGGCGTGGGAGAGCGCACCCGTGAGGGGAATGATCTTTACGAAGAATTCAAAGAGTCAGGCGTGATCAATGCCGATGATCTCTCGAAGTCCAAAGTGGCCCTCTGTTACGGGCAGATGAATGAGCCCCCTGGCGCACGCATGCGCGTGGGTCTCTCAGCGTTAACCATGGCCGAGCACTTCCGCGATGTGAACAAGCAGGACGTTCTGCTGTTCGTGGATAACATCTTCCGCTTCGTCCAAGCCGGATCTGAGGTTTCTGCTCTGCTGGGCCGCATGCCATCAGCTGTTGGCTACCAGCCCACTCTGGGAACCGACGTGGGAACACTCCAAGAGAGAGTTGCTTCCACACTGGAAGGATCGATCACGTCGATTCAGGCCGTCTATGTCCCCGCTGACGACCTAACGGACCCAGCTCCAGCGACGACCTTTGCTCACCTTGATGCCACCACGGTGTTGAACAGGGCATTGGCTTCCAAAGGCATCTATCCAGCTGTGGATCCCCTCGATTCCACAAGCACCATGCTGCAACCAGCAGTGGTGGGTGACGAGCACTACCGAACTGCACGCGCTGTTCAATCAACGCTTCAGCGTTACAAAGAACTTCAAGACATCATCGCCATTCTTGGTTTAGATGAACTGTCTGAAGATGACCGCCAGACAGTAGACCGGGCTCGCAAAATCGAGAAATTCCTGTCTCAGCCCTTCTTTGTTGCTCAAATCTTCACCGGTATGCCTGGCAAGTACGTGAAGCTTGAGGACACCATCAGCGGCTTCAATCAAATTCTCGCCGGCGAACTCGACAGCCTTCCAGAGCAGTCCTTCTATCTGGTCGGTAACATCGACGAAGTCAAAGCCAAAGCCGAGAAGATCGCGGCTGAAGCTAACTGATCGTCATCGGAGCGCTTGCGCTCCGATCATGACCAGCAATTCGCTTTCCCATTCTTCGCAGCCTCCCTTTCATGTCACTCACCCTCCGCGTTCTGGCACCAGACCAGAGTGTGTTCGATGGCTCGGCTGATGAGGTCATCCTCCCCAGCACCACCGGCCAAGTCGGCATCCTTCCAGGTCATGTCTCTCTGCTTGCTGCTCTCGACGTTGGGGTCCTCAGAGTGCGTACCAATAGCGATTGGCAATCCATTGCCTTGATGGGTGGCTTCGCAGAGATCGAATCCGATGACGTCACCGTTCTGGTGAATTCAGCTGAACTCGGCGTCAACATTGATTCCACATCAGCTGAAAGCGATCTTTCAGCTGCACGCACTGCCGTCACGAAGTTAGATGGCCAGCCTTCCTCTCCTGAAAAAGTAAAAGCCCAGCAACTTTTCGAACGGGCTAGGGCGCGTGCCCAAGCGAGCCAACCAACTTAAGTTGTAGAAAACAACGATCGATTTCATAAAAGCACCCCTTTAAGGGTGCTTTTTTTGTGAATTAGGTTTTACTTTCGAAGCTGTTTTTGCAATATGCAACATCAAAAACAGCATTAAAAAGCCCCGTCGAAACGGGGCGCGGGGCTAAGGCTAAAACCTGGATCACGGAACAACGAAAACAATCGTTGGATCAGGCGGTACCGCAGAACGTAACGTCAGGAAACTTGAGCTTCGCTTCGTCAAGGCTCTTGCCTTTGCCTTCTTCTTGCCAGTAGTTGATAACTTCGGTGGCTTTATTCAAAACTTCAACACGCTCATTATCTGTGATCCAGCTTTTTGCTTCCAACTCACTCTTGAGAGTCTCCCAAGCATCTTCACGAGGCCAGAAGAAATAAGCCGTCAGCGGGCTGGGGCCACCGCCAACAATCTGATCAACGGCCAAAGCAACGTTATCGGGAAGCCAGAGGATCTTCAACAAGAAGCGTCCTTCATCGGCTTTTGGGGTGTAGCCAGAGGGAACTCCATCAGCATCAATGGTGGCAGAAGCAAGTGCTGCACTGCCACCGCGCATCACTGGACGGCCCTCTTTCGGCTCTTGCTGCTGCTCGGAAACTTCACCCTTTGGCGTTGCATCTTCACCCTGGGGAGCGGCATCACCCGCGGGTGTTGCGTCGGCCTGGGGTGCTGCATCAGCTGCTGCTGCCTCTGTTGCGACCTCCTGGTCGACGGCAGCGCCTTCGGAAACCGTCATGGTGTCAGGGCTCAAGGATGAAGGACAAAGAACTAACTTACCAGTTGTTGACGCCAAATCCCCCTGCAATCCTCAGGATCAAAGCCACAAGCAATCCTGCTTTTCGACATTGATGGCGTCATTCGGGATGTAGCAGGCAGTTATCGCCGTGCTCTCCAGGCCACCGTGCATCACTACTGCGGGTGGGAGCCTGGTCACGAGACGGTTGACGCACTGAAAGGAGAAGGACGCTGGAACAATGACTGGGACGCGAGCCTCGAACTGCTCCGTCGGCACGCACTGACCCATCGCTCAAACACGCCTTCTTCCCATTCAGATGCACTGCCAAGTCGCGCTGATCTGATCGAGGTGTTCAGCCGTTTTTACTTTGGATCTGATCCAGAGGGAGATCCCTTCACTTGGGATGGTTTCATCTGCGATGAACCCCTCCTCGTCGATCCAAACTTTTTTGCAGCACTAACGAATCGGGACATCCGTTGGGGGTTTGTGAGCGGTGCAGAGCCACCGTCCGCGCGCTTTCTTCTCGAGCAGCGTCTCGGTTTGCAGAACCCTCCCCTAATTGCAATGGGAGATGCACCAGACAAACCAGATCCCGAAGGGCTCATCAGGTTGGCAAGCACCCTTTTGGATTGCAGCCTCGGTTCCGACGCACCACTCATTGCCTATCTCGGGGACACCGTCGCCGACGTCCACACCGTGATGCGCGCCCAGGAGCAGGTCCCTCAGCAGCGTTGGATGAGCTTGGCTGTTGTTCCTCCCCACCTCCAAAGCCCAGGGCAATCTGAGGCGCGAGCGCATTACGAAGAGAACCTACGAGCTGCGGGAGCAGAGGTGATCTTCCCCACGACCAAGGCGGCACTCAACTGGGATCCCAATCAAGATTGATGCGCAAAGAGTGGCCCGTGCTTCTTGGAGCGGTCGTCCTAATCGGCCTCCAAACCACCCATCTTCTGGATTGGCTCTTGCTGCAGTCGGCAACGCTCGTCTTGGGGGGATTAGGAGGACTCAGTCTTTTGATTTTGCTGCTGGCGAGGCGCATTGCCAGCCAAGCCGATCATCTCGCCGAAATGCTCGGTGAGCCGATTGGCACGCTTGTGCTGACAGGCTCCGTGATCCTGATTGAGCTGGCTCTGGTCACCAGCACCATGTTGAGCGGCGAGAGCAATCCCACCTTGGCAAGGGATTCGATGTTCTCGGTGTTGATGATTGTTCTCACCGGGGTGAAAGGAATCACCTTGATCTTGGCGTCACGCTTTCAAACATCTGGGTTCACGGAACCCTTCCGGCCAGAAGACATGGCCACCGTCAACCAGAGCGGTGCTTCCACCTACATCAACTTGATCACGACGATGAGCGTGCTTGTGTTGGTGCTCCCTAATTTCAGCTCTGATAGCTCGGAAGCCAACTTTTCCCTTCCGATCAACTGGCTTCTCACCGTTGTGGCCATTGGGCTCTATGCAGCTTTCCTGCGCTTCCAAACCGGCTCCTATCGCAATCTGTTTCTTGAAGCCCCCAGGCAACTGGAGTTGCAGGAAACCGAAGCAACCAATGGGCTGCAGGAGGCAGCAGACGGCGACAACGACTCGGCGCTTCGTAGCGGTCTTCTCATGGCGATTGGCCTCTTGGTCTTGGTCCTGATCGCTGAATCCATGGGGAACTTGATCGAAGTGGGTATCACCGACCTCGGGCTCCCCAGCTCCCTGGGTGGTGTGTTGGTGGGCCTTCTCGTCGTGGCTCCGGAAGCTCTCAATGCATTCCAAGCTGCGAATCGAGGAGAGGTGCAACGGTCTCTCAATACGCTCTACGGATCGTCCTTATCCACTCTTTGCCTCACCGTTCCAGCGGTGCTCTTCATTGGAGAACTGACAAACACCAACGTGATCCTTGGGCTCAATCCGATGGAATCCGTATTGCTAGTTCTCACACTGATCCTGGTCCGCCCTCTGAGCGGCAGGGTCAGCGAACTCGATGGCCTGATGCTCTTATCCGTTGGTTTGGTCTGGATCTCACTGCAAGTGGTGAGCTAAACGTCATCAGCGCTCCATCGAAGCAATGTCTTTCAAAGCCGTAGCCGTTAAAACCTCGTAGCCATCCTTGAGAACGACAACATCATCTTCAATGCGAATGCCGATCCCTTTCCAGCGTTCGTCGATTTCAGGCTGACCATCCGGGACCGGTAGCCGGTCACTGACATAGAGACCAGGCTCCACTGTGAGCACCATGCCTGGATCAAGCTCCACATGATGCTCACCAAGCCTGTAGGCACCAACGTCGTGCACATCTAAACCAAGCCAGTGCCCAGTGCGGTGCATATACAGATGGCGGTAGGCACCCTGCTCGATGATCCCGTCTGCCTCTCCAGCCAAAAGGCCTAGATCCAGCAAACCATCGACAAGCTGGCGCAAAGCGGTCTGGTGCACCTCTTCCGCGGTTCCTCCAGGCCTAACGGTGGCAATAGCCGATTCCTGAGCGCTCAGAACAAGTTCATAGAGAGCTCGCTGTTCACCGCTGAAACGACCATTCACGGGAAAGGTGCGGGTGATATCTCCGTTGTAGTAGTCACCGATTGAGCAGCCGGCGTCAATCAGCAACAGATCACCGTCTTTGAGCAGATCTTGATTGTCGATGTAATGCAGGACGCAAGCGTTATCTCCTCCTGCAACGATTGAGCCATAGGCAGGGCCCCTGGCCCCTTGATCAAGGAAGTGAAACTCGATCAGGGCTTGTACCTGTCGCTCGCTCATCCCAGGCTTTACTGCTGCACGCGCCAACTCATGAGCCTCCGCTGAGATGCGGCACGCTTCACGCATCCGATCGAGCTCCGCTGGATCTTTGCGCAAGCGCAGTTCATGCAAGACAGGGCAGGGCGCAACCAGCCCAAGAGCCGCGGCTCCCCGTCGCGAGGCGCGATCCAATTGTTCAGCCCAAACCTCGAGCACCACGGACTCCACCGCCGGGTGATGTCCGGTACGGAAGGCGATGCCCTCAGCATCTTTCAGGTACCCACGCAGATGGGTGGCCAACTCAGAGCGCGGGTGAGCCACATCAGCGCCGAACTGATCCACCGCACCCTCGGTGCCCCAACGCCGTCCTGTCCACACCTCGGCCCCTGGCTCTCGAGGATTCACAAACAACACATAGCGCTCGCCTTCAGGCCGATGCGGCAAAAACAGGGCGACGGCATCCGGCTCATCAAATCCGGTGAGATACCAAAAGTCGCTGTTCTGACGAAAGGGCCACTCACAGTCGGCATGGTGTGTAACCAGAGTTGCCGCTGGAATCACAGCAGCCGCGCCGCCAAGATGGGCCATGAAGCGCTGACGGCGCTCGGCGTAACCCTGAGCATCAATAGGGAGAGAACTATGAACCACGACGGAGACAGGGCACCAGATAGACGTCAGGATGGCAGGCAAAGCATCCAGGCATGACTCACGACCTGCTGATCCTGATTCTGCTGGTGGTCGTGGTCCTCACCGGATCCGCCTTGTGTTCTGGCGTCGAGGCGGCTCTGCTCTCCGTCAACCCTGTTCGCGTTGTCGAACTCGCGGGTCGATCCAAACCTGTTGCCGGTGCTCGGCGCTTAGCCCAGCTCCGTCAGCGACTCGGCCGAACCCTGTCGGTGCTGGTGATTGCCAACAACGGCTTCAATATTTTCGGCAGTTTGATGCTCGGTGGATACGCCGCTTGGCTCTTCGAAGATATGGGGATCAGCGCGGTGGCTCTCCCTCTCTTCTCCATCGGTCTCACCGTGCTGGTGATTCTTTTAGGAGAAATTCTCCCCAAGGCGATCGGCACCCGACTGGCGCTGCCTGTCTCCCTCGCTAGTGCACCGGTTTTGCACCTGCTTGGCGTTCTGATGCGTCCGCTCGTTCTTCTGCTGGAGAGACTGCTGCCGGCCATTACTCAGGAAAGTGAACTCAATACCGACGAAGAGGAGATTCGACTGCTGGCCCGGATGGGATCCCAAACCGGCCAAATCGAAGCGGATGAGGCGGCGATGATCGCCAAGGTGTTCCAGCTCAACGACCTCACCGCGAGGGATTTGATGACACCAAGGGTTGCTGCTCCGAGCCTGGACGGTGCAAGCACATTGCTGCAGCTAAGGTCTGCCCTACTCGAAAACGAAGCCCAATGGTGGGTGGTCTTAGGTGATGCGGTGGACAAGGTTTTAGGTGTCGCCAGTCGCGATCGATTGTTGGCGGCACTCGTCCAAAACCAAGGTCAACTCACCCCAGCAGATCTGAGCGAACCCGTCGAATTTGTGCCTGAAATGATTCGCGCCGATCGATTACTAACAGCCTTCCGTCGCGATAACAGCGGGGTCAGAGTTGTGGTGGATGAATTCGGAGGGTTTGTTGGCGTCATTGGCCCTGATGCAGTTCTGGCCGTGCTCGCTGGCTGGTGGCGCAAGTCAGCAGGAGCCAATGGGGCGTCATGACGACGTCCTCGCCTCCATCCACTACGGAGCGGTGCCTCTCACTGCTACAAACCTGGAGATCTCAGCTCCAGCTCAATCGCCGAGAACAAACCGTGTTGGCGGGCTCGCTCAGGAGCTTGGACCTGCAATTGGACCGCCTGTCGAATCGCAACCTGCGCGTCGCGGTCTTCGGCCGCGTGGGAGTGGGGAAATCAAGCCTCGTCAATGCCCTGATCGGCCAAGAACTCCTGGCCACTGACGTAGCTCACGGCTGCACCAGACAGCAACAAGCTTTGCCTTGGACGATCTCCATTCCTGGTCTCAACACGGTCGAACTCGTCGACACGCCAGGAATCGATGAGGTTGCAGCAGCGGCGCGTGCGCGACTGGCAGCGCGGGTAGCCCTGCAGTCCGATCTTGTGCTGCTTGTGTTGGATGCCGACATCAGCAGGGTTGAGCTCGATGCCTTGGAGACCTTGATGAGCAGTGGAAAACCGGTCCTTCCGGTGCTGAACCGCAGTGATTGTTGTCCCCCAGAACAACTCGAGTGCCTCCTGCAAAGCATCAGCCAAAGGATCCAGGAGCGTTGCTATCGCAACCATCGCGCGAAAATCCCTCAACCGATTTCCGTTTCAGCAGCCCCTCGCAAAGCCTGCCAACAGTCCGACGGCAGGGTTCGCAGCGAGCGCCAACCAGCGGTCGTGAACCCGCTATGCACTGCTGTGATCCATCTGCTGCAAGAGCAAGGCCAAGCCCTCTTGGCCTTGAATGCGCTCCGTCAAGCAGAACGGCTCCAACAACAACTGGAACTCGGTCGACTGGAGCGCCGACGACATGATGCGCAAAGCCTGATCGGCCGCTACGCAGCGCTCAAGGCCACAGGGGTTGCAGCCAATCCTCTGGTGTTACTCGATCTAGCCGGAGGTATGGCCTGCGATACCGCCCTGGTGGTGCAGCTTTGCAAGCTCTATGACCTGCCGATGGGAGGACCAGCAGCACGACGGCTGATGCAACGGCTCTCGGGGCATAACGCCATGTTGGGAGGCGTCCAACTGGGACTTCAGCTGGCGCTCTCGGGTCTTCGACAGCTGTTGCTCATCGCTGCCCCTTTTTCCGGGGGATTAAGCCTCGGTCCAGCTGCGCCCGTCGCCTTAGCCCAGGCGGCTCTCGCTGTGCACACAACGCGCAGGACTGGCCGGCTCACAGCACGCTGGCTGGTCGATCAACGCGGTCGAGGGCGGCGGGGCAATCCAGCACCGACAACCCTCATGCGACGCCTTATTCGCAGCGATACCAACATGCAACGCCTGATTGCAGATTGGCCACAGCCATCAAGTCGGCCCCGGCGCGACGGGCTCCTGCCATGACCGCAACCATCGCCCTGCTTGGCACCAGCGCTGATCCACCAACGCTCGGGCATCAGGGTCTCCTCGAGGGCCTTTTAGATCACTTTCAACGTGTCGCAACCTGGGCTAGCGACAACCCAATGAAACGCCACGATGCCTGCCTAGAGCTCCGCAGCGAGCTGCTCCAGGCCTTGGTCATGGCCATCGACAATCCACGGTTGAGCATCGACCAAACACTCAGTAGCCCATACACCATCACCACGGTTGAACGTGCAGCACGTCTGTGGCCCCATCACGAGCTCTGCTTTGTTGTGGGCAGTGATCTGGCTGCTCAGATCCCCCATTGGAAGCAAAGCGAGCTTTGGCTCAAGCGCTGCCGGCTGGGAGTCGTGCCGCGAAAGGGTTGGCCGCTGGAGCCCCAACACCTCGAAGGACTCCGCCACCTCGGTGCACAGATCACTGTGCTGCCCTTGGAGATTCCTGAAACAGCCAGCTCAAGCATTCGCAAGACGAGTAAGGCGGATCAAATCCCAAAACCGCTCTGGCCCCTCCTTTTGCAGCACAATCTTTATGGACTCCAAGACGCTCCCTCCTGAACTGCCATGCGCATCGCCCTGGCCCAGACCAATCCTCTGGTGGGCGATCTGTCCGGGAACGCCAAACGGCTACTAGAGGCTTGTCTCAAAATCAGCCAGCAGGCGCAGGGCACTTCCCCCGCGTTAGTGGTGAGCCCAGAACTTTCCCTTTGGGGCTACCCACCTCGAGACCTGCTGTTAAGTCCTGAGCATCTTCAGAAGCAAAGCGAGGCCCTCAATCAGCTGCAACAGGGACTCAGCCATGCCCTGCCGCAAACGGCCCTGCTGGTAGGGGTTGTGGAACCTGCTCCAGACCAGCAGCATCCACGACTCTTCAATGCGGTAGCCCTGGTGGAGGCAAACGGTTGGCGTGTTGTAGCCCGCAAACAACTCCTCCCCACCTATGACGTCTTTGATGAATCGCGGTATTTCAGGCCTGCCAACCAACCCAGTGTTCTGAGCTTTCAAGCCGAAGGACAGCATTGGCGCCTAGGGATCACCATCTGCGAAGACCTCTGGGTTGAGGACGCGCTTCAAGCACAACGCCTGGTGGGACCGGATCCAATCGCCAACCTCATCCCAGAGCAAGTGGATATGTTGCTGAACCTCTCCGCGTCCCCTTTCGGCAGAACCAAAGCATCGATCCGGCATCAGCTCGCCGCCCGCGCCGCCAAACGTCTTCATTGCCCAGTGATTTATGTGAACCAGGTGGGCGGCAATGACGAGTTGGTGTTCGATGGCGGCAGTTTCGTGATGGCAGCTACCGGTGAGGTGGAATTGCAACTTCCGGCCTGCCGTGAAGCCATCGATTGCTGGGACAGCAGCAATCCCAGTTCTGAAACAACCACAGGTACGACATACCCCTCGGAAAGCGCAGATCTCGAGCAACTGTTCAAGGCCCTTGTGCTGGGCGTACATGACTACGCCGATAAATGCGGTTTTCAACGCGCCCTGCTCGGTCTTAGTGGCGGCATCGACTCAGCGCTTGTGGCTGTGATTGCGGCAGCGGCACTCGGATCAGATCGCGTGCAGGCAATGCTGATGCCCTCTCCTTGGAGCTCTGATGGGTCCATTGATGATGCAGAAGCGCTTGCAAACCGTCTGGGGGCTTCCACTAAAACAGTGCCGATTCAAGGCTTGATGCAGGGCTTTGAAGCAAGCCTCACCCCAGCACTGGATCAAGCCCCGTCGGGCATTACGGCGGAAAATCTGCAATCACGCATTCGAGGCACCTTGCTCATGGCCGTTGCCAATCAACAAGGGCAGCTCTTGCTTGCGACGGGCAACAAATCAGAACTTGCCGTGGGGTACTGCACCCTTTACGGCGACATGAATGGCGGGCTGGCAGTGATCGGTGATCTCTATAAGTCAACGGTGTTTTCCCTCTGCCGCTGGTTAGACAGCCCTGATGCCATGGGGTGTCGCAAAGAGCTTGGCCTTCCAGAGCACAGCGACTTGATCGGACCGGAGATCCTGAACAAGCCGCCTAGCGCGGAGCTACGTCCTGACCAACAAGACAGTGACTCGCTTCCCGACTACGCAACACTCGATCCACTTCTGAATGATCTGATCGAAAAGCACAGTTCAGGCGCTCAATTGATCGCAGCTGGACATGATCCGGCTGACGTGAAACGGATTGAGAAACTCTTTCGACGCGCGGAATTTAAACGCCGCCAGGCTCCTCCTGTCCTGAAAGTGAGCCGACAGGCCTTTGGGACTGGTTGGAGGCTCCCAATCGCCGCCCGCTGATTTCAAGACACTTAGACCAGTGGCCAATCCGGCAAAGCAGGGTCAGATTGAAGAATCGTCTTCGGCAGCCATGGCCCAATCCGTACTGACGGCTCCGATGGCCACCATCGGAGTCCCAAAAGAAATCAAGGTTGATGAGCAACGCGTCGCGCTCACACCCGATGCCGTCAAAGAGCTCGTGACCCACGGACTGGAGGTGCGGATCCAGAGCGGTGCCGGTTCCGGCGCAGGAATTGATGATGAGGCCTTCGCGGCTGCAGGCGCACAGATCGTGGACCAAGAACAAGCTTGGGGCGCTCACTTGGTCGTAAAGGTGAAAGAACCGCAGCCTGAAGAATTCCGCTTTTTACGGAATGACATGGTGTTATTCACATACCTGCACCTAGCGGCATACCCAGAGGTGGGCGAGGCCCTTCTTGCCGCTGGCACCACGGGCGTTGCCTACGAAACAGTGCAACTAGAAAACGGAACCCTGCCACTGCTGGCGCCGATGAGCGAAATCGCTGGCAGGCTTGCCGCACAAGTAGGGGCTCGATTGCTCGAGCGCCCGCAAGGAGGCCGAGGGGTACTGATCGGAGGTTGTACTGGTGTGCAACCAGCCCGCGTGGTGGTTCTTGGTGCAGGCACCGTGGGTTGGAACGCGGCACGTCTGGCGGCTGCCATGGATGCCGAAGTGATGCTTCTGGATCGCTCTCCCGAACGGTTGCGCAGCCTGGAGGCCTATCGGAGCGGACGCCTGATGAGCATTGTGAGCAGCCGCGGGCTCCTCGAGAGACTGATCCCCACTGCTGATCTTCTGATTGGAGCCGTTTTAACGCCTGGAGGAAGGGCACCAACGCTGGTGGATGAAGAGATGGTGAAAGGGATGAAACCAGGCTCAGCAATCGTTGATGTGGCCATCGATCAAGGCGGCTGCATCGCAACAAGCCGCGAGACAACGCATACAAACCCCACCGTGACCATCCACGGTGTTCAGCATTACGCCGTAGGCAACATGCCCGGCGCCGTGCCGTTCACCTCCACCGAAGCCCTCGTGAGCGTGACCTTGCCTTACATCGTTGGCATCGCAGGGCGCGGCTTGGAGGAGGCGGTGACAGAACGGCCTGAATTGCTTTCTGGTCTTAATACGGTGCAGGGCTCTGTTTGGCATCCAGGTGTCGCCAAAGCACTCGATGTGCCACCTCGTCATCCCATGGCCTGCTTGCGCTAATCAAGATCTGCTTTTTTCTGGACAAAAACGACCTTCAAGACGCAAAAAATAGCGGAAATCGACCGCAGACATAGCACACAATTAGATAGCTTTCAACAGATAACTTTTAATGCATAACTACCAACGGATAACATCCAACAGAAGGCTTCCAGTCAAGGTCAAAAGGTCACAGACATGCCTAGATACTTATTTCGTGAAGGGGTAGACATCAGCGCAGATGGCAACGACATGGTTGTCACAACCCCTTATGCCACACGAGCAAATCCCAATCGACAGACATTGCGCTTCAAAGGCGTAAAAGAATCACTAAAAAAAATTCTCAAAGAGCTATCTCAAGCTGGAATCGAAAGCAATCAATATTTAGCCATACCAGAAAAAATAGAATCTACAGCTCCGCATTTAGCTCTTGAGCCCCAACTCAAGATGCTCTACAAGAACGGCTTACTGATTCACGAAATCGATGGATGCAATGGCATTGCCATGCGCCTCCTACCGATCCATCCCGGACTCGATCAGCATCCCTATCCAGAAACTGAAAAAGAATTCAAACTCTCAAAGTTTATAAGCATTCAGCCCTGCATAGAAGGCCTAGATATCACAACACCCTTATCTCCCACAACATTACGCCTGCAAGATCATCGGCTTTACCCACTGATCCAGAAGCTCGTATCGCCTTGCACAACGGAAGACATCAGGACCTTCCTACCCGAAGAATTACGCATTCAACATCGAGATGTTATTGCATTCTTACTGTCATCTGGCGTGGTTGGAATCTGCAACACCAGCAACAACGTAGAGATCGACCAAGAGGCCATCACAGCCGGTTGGAACAGGCAAGACCTGAGCTTCCATACGCACACGCGTGGCCATTTTATTGATCGATGCAAAGAAGAGTTATTGCCGAAAACAATCGACAAGAAAACCCCGCCAGCTAAGCATCAAAGAATCATTCTGAGCAAAGTGTCCCTACCAAAACCATCGATCAACAATCAGATTTCAAATTTCTATCAAATCATTCAGGCAAGGCAAACCATTCGCGCCTACAGCTCCATGCCTATCACCGCCAAAGCATTAGGGAGCCTACTCTGGTATTCCATGCATACCCGAGAAGAGATCACCTGCGACCCAGGATTACCTCGATCTTACGAAGGCTTACTGAGGCCTACTGCAAGTGCTGGAGGCCTCCATTCCATCGAGCTTTATCTATGCATTAAACAGTGCATCGGCATTAGCCCTGGCTTTTATCATTACGACTCTTTTGATCACGCTCTTGGGAAGATGAGTGATCTCAACAAACCATGCCAAAGCATGCTCGAGATGGCAGTGAATACAACATGTCGAGCCCCTCAGGCGGCTTCTGTATCACCTAGCCAGGGCCAGCAGCCTGATGTCCTGATCGTAATGGCTACGCGCTACGCAAGGAATGCAAGCCTTCATTCAGAAACCGGGCTTGCCTATGCCCTGATCCTAAAAGATGCAGGATCAATTTATCAACAACTTTATCTTGTTGCCACAGCGCTGGGGCTCGCACCGTGCGGGCTTAGCTTTGGAAGCAGTGAATTATTCGAACAGGTTTCCGGAATATCAGGCAAGAGCGAATGCTCCGTCGGTGAATTCATGATTGGCAATCCTAAATAAAGACTCATAACCCTTCCAAACAAAAAACAGGCAATTAAATAGTTGCGAAAGCAGAAAAAAAGGGCACGGCCAGCCACAAAGGCAATCCGAACATGTCCATCGAGCTCCTCTTCACTGCGCAGCACTTGTCAGCAGACGAGAAAAGCACTGCTTGAAAGGCCACTGCTTGGCGCTGGCATGTGGCCAGAAGCGCCTCGACAGACCCGTCACTAGCTCGAATCAGCCGCAAAACGGGAACCTTTGCGCCAAGCAGCTAAAACACGCAACAGTCTGTTACAGTATGTTCAACTTTCTTAACGATCCATGAACGACTCCAAATTAGGTTTCTCGTCATTTGCAGAGCAGTGGAACGGAAGACTGGCCATGATGGGCTTCGTGATCGGCCTCGGCACAGAACTCCTAACGGGACAAGGAATTCTTTCCCAAATCGGTCTCGGTTGAATTATTGAATTAATCCAATAATTCAAGTTTTAAGAAGAGCTGGTCAGTGACCGGCTCTTTTTTTTGCAAATAATGCTGTCACTAGCTCGCAAGTACAGACTTTCATGTACAGGAAGTTTTAGTAATCCGTTGAGGGCGATGGGAATTGATTTCGGAACACCCTTATACTCTTCGACGCCACAGAAGCATTTATCGGCAACGATTCAGTAATCACCCGTTAACAACTGAAGAGACTTCTTTGATTCTCGACAGGATCATATTTTGAATTTGCATTAGATAAAGGCGTTGTACTTTTTTGGAGAGAATAATTTCTCCTTTCATAAAACATGCATGGAAGCATTAAAAACCATTGTTAATTATCCCTTCTGTTGCACCACTCAGGGGTTATTGAGTCATAGCGGCTTGATATAAAGCCAGTTCTTTTTTATGCTCCCATCCCTTCGTTGAAACAATGATGTTTCAGTCATCACATTGCGTTGGCCACTCGCTCCAAATGTCGCCTCGAACGTCACCGTGCCTTCAAGATCTTCCACACCGCCAGCCTCCACGGCCTTGATCTTCAGTCCCAACCAACGCACCTCGCGGCAATTCTTACGTAACTCTTTGCGGCGTAGCAGCAAAGGTGTCAATGAATCCGGATGCGTTGCGATTAGATAATCCACTTCAGCAAGAGCAAAAGCCGAATAGCGCGAACGCATCAACTGTTCAGCAGTGATCGCCCATTGCCTCCCGCGATGCAGAGGTTCGCAACAGCTTTCGTAGTTCATTCCACTCAAGCAAGGGCATGGTTCACTGCTTTTTGATGATCCAAAACCAGCAGCGCTTGCCATTACTCCAGCTCCTTCAAGGCAGATAAGGGTCGCATCAATGCAGATAAAGCAACACCTTCGCGTAAGGCCAGCACCAATCCAGCCGCCTCGGCATAAGAGCCTGCATGCAACACCTCCGAGCCCACACCAAGGGCTGTTGATGTGACCTCCAGGACGGACGGATTGGCAACACTGATCACAGGAACCCTGCGCTCCAGGCAAGCCAACGCGGCTTCTCCTCCCAAAGAGCCCTCTGGGACAACCAACACTCCCAAATCATCAGCCAAAAGATCACTTGCTTTGGCGGCTGAACTCTGAACCAACGCTGGTGCCTGATTTAAACCCACCAACACGCACGCCAAAAAGGTGTAACCCAACTCCTCCCCTGCAGCACGAGGATCCAGCTGCGGATCCAGCGGCAACACCGACAAAGCCGGTGCATGGGCGCAGGGAATCTGCAGGTGGCGCACGAGTAGATGGCTGATCACGGCTTCGGCTCCCGCCAAGGCGTCCACACCACTGCCATGGCGATAGGCCTGCAAAGCCTCACTGTCCTGATCGTCGGGGAAGCGAGCAACCACCGCAATCGCCGTTGCACCGCTGGCTTTTAAGCGTTCACCCGCCCTCAATAAGGAATCGGGGCGCTCAAGAGTGCCCCAACTCGCTCCACTGTGGCCCAAGCCCAAATGAACTCCTAAGGGCACATCGCTAGTCACCACAGGGCCGATTTCAAGGCCCAGCGTTGCCCTACAACCATCGGCCACCTGTAGGTGGCGGTGACGCAGCTCCGGCTCAATACCGGCATCAAAAAGCAAACCAATCCGCTGCTGACGCACAGATCGCAGCGCCCAATCGCCGGCGGCAAAGCGGTCGAGACCATAACCCTCCACATAGTGAATGCGCTGGTCTTTCCAATACAAAGAAGCCCCATTCATCACGTTGGGATGGGTGATCAAACACCCGGAGGCCGCGGCCAAAAGCCTGGCACTCGGAAGGGCATCGCCGGCATACCCGCCGATCGCACAACCAATACCCGTTGGGACCACCATCACCGTGGGCAAGGGAGATCCCAAAGCCAGCCCATCCCTCACTCGATCAACACCGCTTCAACCTGCAAGACAGCACCATGATCCTGCGCTGAATGATGGACAGCGGTAATCGCCCAACGCAGGGGATCACCATGAATGCGCAATTGATTTTTCAACCAACCACGCAAATCAGACGCCTTTAGATCTTTCGGCCAAGGGAATTGCAACGTTTTCGACGTCAACCTCATTTTTGGTACTGACCAAACTGAGCCTCATAGAGCGCATCCTCTTGACCCGCTAGTAGCCGAAGATCGGAACAAGGAAGCGCAACGCACAGCAACGTAAAACCATCAGCACGTAGGTCTTCTCTTACCCCCATTGCATCAGATTGCTCCACCGATCCACTTTTCAGACGGGCTGCACATGTTGTGCAAACACCTGAACAGCAAGAACTGGGAAGCATGACCCCGGCTTCTTCCGCAGCCGCCAAAACGGTCTGATCACTGCGACAGGAAAAACTGTGCTCAGAACCATCGATCTCGATGCTGACGTTGAAGGTAGCGGCAGCAATGGCGTTATCGCTCATCCTTAAAGAGAAGCCTTGGTCATTCATCTTCTCAGGGCAACAGGCCCTATGACGACAGATCGGAGCAGGGACTCCATTGCGAGGGATGGGGCGCCAGGTATTCCGGTGGGTTGCCCTGCTCGGGAGCTGTGATCACAAAATCGAAACTGATCGAGCAGCGGAGCGATTCAGGATCACCATTCGCCAACACGCTGTGATCAAGCCTGGAAGGAAACAGCACGAGTAAGCCAACCTCAGGAGCCAAATCCCACCGTTCAGAATTTAAAGGGTGATCAGAAGAAATTGGCCCGCCATGGCCAGCGACGAGTCCTGGAACGAGCTCATTGCTTTGATGAGGGGAATGCACGCGAAGCACACCCTCCTTGCCTGAACCATCTCCTGTGAGATAGAGCACCGCACTGAGATGGGCATTGGGATGGTGATGGCGGCCAACGAGCTGATCCCAATCGCTCAGCACAGGCCAGCAACGCTGGAGATGCAAAGCCACTTGGCTGCGATCAAAGCCAACGGCCTCCAGGTAACCCGTGGCCTGCTCTGACACCTTTTGCACCAAGGGAGCAAATTCGGCTTGGTGATGCAACTGCCAGACACCGTTGATATCCCCAGTCCAAGCACATCCCTCACTGGGGTTGCCAATAGCCCCACCCCTAAGAGCCAGCAGCGTCTGCAAATGCCCAGCAAGATCAAGCGGATCGATGACCAGCTTGGTTGTGGCCACAACCGTTGGGAAAAGCTGGAGAAGAGTGAAAGTCATCACTCCATTAAAAAAGCCGGCCCACAGGACCGGCTTTTTTAATGATCACCAGGGAGCTAGCCCCCTGCAGCCGCCGAGCCACCAACAACTTCCAGAATTTCCTGGGTAATCGCTGCCTGACGCGCCTTGTTGTAATCAAGAGTGAGCGTTTTTGCCAATTCCTTGGCATTATCACTGGCATTATTCATTGCAGTCATACGACTGGCCAACTCAGACGCTGCCGATTCCTGCAACGAACGCAAAAGTTGATTCTGTAAATACAGAGGCAACAACGCATTCAAAAGCTGATCAGGACTTTGCTCGAAGACGATGTCTGAGGGCAGAGCAGGTTGAGTATTAGCAGGAGCATCTCCTGTCTCAACAGTCAGACGACCTTCTTTGGTTGTGAGACGGAAGATTTCATCCTCTGCCTCAGCAATCCCTTGAGGATCAAGAGGTAAAAGCGTCTGAACGACGGGCTTACAGCTCACCAAATTAATAAACTTGGTGTAAACGATCTCAACACGATCTGATGTTTCAGAAAGAAACTCAGCAAAGATTTCGCTAGCGATTGAACCAGCTTCGTCTGCAGTAGGTACTTGCTCCAAGCCCGTGAAAGTAGCTTGAATGGGATAACTACGATTGGTAAAATAGCTAATCGCTTTGCGACCAATCAACACAAGAGTGACTTTGTAACCCTGGCGTTGAAGCTCAGCGAAACGTTTCTCAGTGCGTCTGATGATATTGGAGTTGTAGCCACCACAAAGACCACGATCGCCAGTGACGGCCATCAAGGTGATGGTTTCAACAGGGCGCTGCTCGAGCAGAGGAGCATCAGCATCTTCAAAGCGCATACGCGCTTGAAGATTCTCTAGTAAACGCGCGAGTCGATCCGCAAACGGACGACTTCGCAAGACTTGTTCTTGGGCTCGACGAACTTTGGCCGCAGCCACGAGGCGCATGGCCTCTGTGATCTTGCGGGTGTTCTTGACCGATTTAATTCGGTCACGGATCGCTTTGAGATTTGCCATGGCTTAAGCCCTCAGTTGGCGGAGGCCATCATGGTGGACACAACTTCAGCAATCGCCTCTTTCAGAGTGGTCTCAGCTTCAGGGCTCAAGACCTTCTCTGTTTGGATTTTGCTGATGAAGTCAGGCTTATTGCTCTTGAGATACTCGCGCAATTCGCGTGAGAACTGAACAACTTCTTCAACGGGCACATCGTCGATCAGGCCTTTAACGCCTGCATAAACGATCGCCACCTGCTCAGCCAAAATGAGAGGGCTGAACTGAGATTGCTTGAGCAGCTCACGAAGACGCTTGCCCCTGCTGAGCTGCTGCTGTGTCGCTGCATCAAGATCAGAAGCAAACTGTGAGAAAGCAGCCAGTTCGTCAAACTGCGCCAATTCCAGCTTCAGGGTTCCAGCAATCTTCTTAATCGCCTTGGTCTGGGCTGCGCCCCCAACACGGCTCACAGAGATACCCACGTTGATCGCAGGACGTAGGCCGGAGTTGAACAGGTCAGAACTGAGGAAGACCTGACCATCCGTGATCGAAATCACGTTTGTAGGGATGTAAGCAGAAACGTCACCGGCCTGAGTCTCAATGATCGGCAGGGCGGTCATCGAACCTTTACCCATGGCATCGGAAAGCTTGGCAGCACGCTCAAGCAAACGGCTGTGGCAATAGAACACGTCACCGGGATAAGCCTCACGACCGGGTGGGCGACGCAGGAGCAGAGACATCTGGCGGTAAGCCTGAGCCTGCTTGGTCAGATCGTCATAGATGACCAAGGTGGCCTTGCCTTTGTACATGAAGTACTCAGCAATCGATGCTCCGGTGTAAGGAGCCAGGTACTGAAGAGCAGCAGGATCCGATGCGTTTGCAGCCACTACCACGGTGTAATCCAGAGCACCACGCTCGCGCAGCACTTCCGTGACCTGGGCAACAGAAGCTGCCTTCTGTCCAATTGCCACATAGACACAGACCACATCCTGATCTGCCTGATTCAGGATCGTGTCAATACAAATAGCTGTCTTACCGGTTTGACGGTCACCAATGATCAGCTCCCGCTGGCCACGGCCAATGGGGATCATGGCGTCGATCGCGGTAATACCAGTCTGCATGGGCTCATGCACAGACTTGCGCTGAATGATTCCTGGAGCCGGTGACTCAATCAGACGCGTTTCATTAGAGGGAAGATCACCCTTGCCATCAATGGCTTCACCAAGAGGGTTCACAACCCGTCCGAGCAGGGCATCACCCACAGGAACTGAGGCGATCTTGCCGGTCGCACGCACAGTGCTTCCTTCCTGGATACCAATGCCCTGACCCATCAGCACAATGCCGACGTTGTCGTCTTCGAGGTTGAGGGCAATCCCTTCAGTACCGTCTTCGAACTCAACTAGCTCACCAGCCATCACCTGTTGCAGGCCGTAAACACGGGCAATTCCGTCGCCTACCTGCAGGACTGAGCCGACGTTGCTGACCGATACGGACTTGTCATAGTCCTCGATCTGCTGCTTGAGGATGGCGCTGATCTCGTCGGGTCTGATGGAAACCATGTCGGGAAAACCCAGGGGCGGGTGGTGAGTGGAAGGGCGAGATGAAGGTGGGGCTTAGCTCAGCTCGCCTTAGCGAGGGCAAGACCTAGGCGTCGAACCTGACCAGAAAGGCTGGCATCGATCACCTGAGAACCGAGATTGACGATGAAACCACCAATCAAGGAAGGATCAACCTCTAGATCGATTTCGACGTCATTGGTTCCAGCCATTGACTGGACTTTGGTGGTTAATGCGGCCTGCTGCTCATCAGTTAAAGGTTGAGCAGAGCGAACATGCGCCAAAGCAATATTTCGAGACTCTCGATAAAGCTCGAGGTAGCGCAGGAGCACTGCTTCAAGCGCTGGAAGGCGCTGGCGATCAGCCAAAACCTTGAGCAAATTCATCAACGAAGGAGTGATTTGCTCAGCAAGAAGGCTTGTTAAAGCTTTTTTCTTTGCATCAGGCTCAAGCACAGGAGAGGTCATCGCGTCGCGAAGCGGCTCAGAACTCTCCCAAGCAGTAAGAAGCGTTTTGCACTGAGCTGCGACTTCATCCGACTCTTTGCGGGCGTCGGTGACCTGAAGTAAGGCGTCTGCGTATGGGGTGGCTAGAGAATTAAGAAGAGGCATCAGGAATCCCCCAGATTTTGAATGGAGGAATCGATAAGCCGGCCTTGCGCATTGCTGTCAAGACGATTCGGCAATTCGATCATCGCTTGATCGATAGCAGCTAACGCGGCTTGACGTCGTAGCTGTTCTGTCAGGCGTGCACCTTCGGCATTGAGATCAGCCAGGGCGTCTTGCTTCAGAGCAGCCATGGCCTGAATCGTGCGCTTTTCGCCGTCTAAGCGAATGGCTTGTGCACGAGCAGTGCCGTCAACTCGAATCTTGTCAGCTTTTTGCTGAGCGACTGAAAGCTCCTGTTGGGCTTCAGCCAGCTCAGCAGTAGCAGACTTAAGACGACTCTCGGCATCTTCGAGATCACGAAGAATGGTCTCGCGTCGGCGCTGAAGCATGCCGCCAAGAAATCCTTTTAGGAACCAATACAGAACTCCGATCACAATGATCAGGTTGATCAGATTGGTTTCGAGCAGATTGAGGTTGATTCCAAAACCACCCTCAGCAGCCATCAAGGGAAAGAAAACAGTCATCAGGCAGCCATCAATCGTTGGATGATCTGGGAGCTGAGCTGATCGACCTGACTCATCAAGCTGGCTTGTGCAGCATCACGCTGAGATTCGATCTCTCTGCGGGCTTGCTCGCGAGTGCGATTAGCCTCAGCTTCCGCTTCGGCTAAAGCCTCGCGATAGAGAGCATCAACTTCCGATTCAGCTTCAACAATTGCTGACTGGGCAGCTTGTCGGGCACCGCGGAGTTGATCCTGAAGGTCAGCTTCGAGTCGCTTTATTTGCTCAAGCTTTTGCTTGGCATCAGCACGACTCGTAGAGATGTAACCCTCACGATCTTCCACGACCTTGCCAACTGGCCGGAAGAACAGGGAATTAAGCAGGAAGGTAAGGAGAACCACCTGAACCGCCATAAGCGGAAGGGTGGCATCGAGGTCAAAGAGACCTCCCTCCGGAACAGCTGCTTCAGCGAGCAGAAGCCAGGTCATGGAAGGGTGCGCTGGGGTAAATCAAATCGAAGGGAATGCAATACGCAACGAAGTCTCCAGAAAGAAACTTCGCTGCAGACGCAATCTCAATCAGCCTGCGAAAGGGTTGGCGAACAGGAGAACAAGTGCCACAACGAGGCCATAGATGGTCAGTGCCTCCATGAAAGCCAGGGAGAGCAACAGGGTGCCGCGGATCTTGCCTTCAGCTTCAGGCTGGCGGGCGATCCCTTCCACAGCCTTGCCGGCTGCGGTGCCTTGGCCGATACCAGGGCCGATAGCGGCAAGACCCACTGCTAAAGCAGCGGCCAGAACGGAGGCGGCGGAGGTCAGATCACTCATTAGTGGAAAGCGGTTTGGGATGCGCAGGATGAGCGCGGATAGGACAGGGCGCGCCCGGGACATCCTCTCTAGAGAGAATGGGCCCGGTTCCACCCGGACCTGCGCGCGAATTGTTTAGCAGATCGCCGAGAATCGGCGATAGGGGTGAAAAGACCTAGTGGGCCTCTTCGTGCACTGCTTCACCGATGTAATTAGCGGCGAGAGTTGCAAAAATCAGAGCCTGAATGGCACTGGTAAACAGACCAAGGAACATGGCTGGAAGCGGAACAAGTACAGGGACCAAAAAGGCCAGCACTGCCACAACCAATTCATCGGCCAAAATATTTCCGAACAAACGGAAAGAAAGAGAGAGGGGCTTCGTGAAGTCCTCAATGATCTTGAACGGGAGCATGATCGGAGTTGGCTCCACGTAGTACTCGAAGTAGCGCAACCCCTTTCGGCTCAATCCTGCATAAAAGTAGGAAAGAGACACCAGCAAGGCCATCGCCACAGTGGTGTTGATGTCTGCGGTAGGAGCACCCAACTCACCGTTAGGAAGTTCGATTAAGCGCCAAGGAATTAGCGCTCCACCCCAATTGCAGACAAAGATGAAAAGGAACAGGGTCCCAATGAATGGGAGCCAGTCTCGGTAGGCCTTTTCACCAATTTGTTCACGGGCGAGATCACGTAAATAATCCCAAAGGAATTCCAGAAAGTTCTGGACACCACTCGGATCACGCTCCATCTTGCGAGTACCAATCACGATCAGAGCAAGCAATGCTCCAATCACAACCCAAGAGCTGAGAAAAACTTGACCGTGAAGGTTGATGTTGCCGATCTGCCAATACAGATGTTGACCGACCTCAAGTTCGGCGAACGGCAGATTGAGGGGAGTCAGAACCATGGCAGAAGCGAAGTTGCTCGAGGTCAGCCGTCAATGACGGTCTGAAGAATCAAGGCTGGCTTGTAAAGCAGAAATCCAAGAAAGGCAGGAAGCAATTCCAACTGTGGAAGTTTTGCCGCTGCTACGACGAGAAGCACCGGCACCACAATCTGAAATCGACCAACCTGACGAGAACCGCCACCGAGCCGAGCCACGCTGCGAGCTAGAAGGCGCAGGTAAAGAAGACCGGCGCAGGATCCAACAAGCAGGCTGCGGGCCACCAATAAGTCAAATCTGAGATATGCGACCAAAGCCGCACATAATGAAATAACAAGGGTGACCAGCATCAGGCGTCGCTGAAGCTGGGCATAGCCCTCCATGCCGGAGTCGGTCGGGGCAGTTGCCACGTCCAAGTCTGTGGAGGTCGGTGCCTGCAAGCAGCGCCTGAGAAAGCGCGCGGAATCTATCACGCGTTTCCGCCAGAGCCACCATCACCGAGCTCCAGCAAAAGCAATCTTTTACTCATGAGATCTCTCGCCAGAGAAACTGTTTTCTCTGTCTCACTAAGGATTCCGAGCGGAACTTCAGGGTTGTCATCCACCAAACGGAGCAGGTTCAATTCCTCATCTGAAATAGAGATGGGTTCAAAATCTGGCCCCAACATGCTGTTGGAAGGCCACCCCCAAAGACATGGCTGGCGTCGACCACTCGCTTGGAGCAGCGTTTCGTCGTTGTCCCAAATCAACGGCTGAACAGGTTGGGCGCTTACAAAAAACTCAAAATGACTGATATCGGGGTCAAGCTGCTCGACCAGTGCCCATTGGTCCGCAAGCGGTAAAGATTGTGCCCGGGATAGCAATTCACCCTTGAGCAATCGAGCAGGGTCCCAGACAGATGGGTTCGAGAAACCAGCGAAGTAGAGCCCCGATGCCTCGATCAAAGCCATCAACCTCTCGAGGTCATAACTAGTTTCCTGAGGGTGCAAATACATATCGGCAAAGTTGGCATCAGCGTGGGTATCGAGCGCCCATCGCTGTTCATGGGTGCGACGCAAACGATTGGTCTCAGGCAAGCCTGAAAACAACTCACGACCCAACATCAAGCCGTTGGCGCCTGTCCCCGCATCCAAAAGCTCCAGGGCTTGCTGCGTGCGATGAATCTCCCAACGGCCAGCATCGGCATAGAGAAATAAATGCAAAAGTCCCTTAGGGGCTAGTCGCTGTCCAAGCGCCTTCAATCCAGCCAACGGGTCGCGCAAGTGATGCAGAACCCCAACGGAGTTGATGTAATCAAAACGGCCTTCATCTTGAAGATCCAAAAGGCTGCATTGCTCTTGGCGAAGCGATCGGACCTTGTCAGCGCCTCCAGAGCGGCGCAGCCGCTCTCGCGCCACATCGAGCGCTCCCGCACTGATGTCTATGGCCAAAATCTCCGCCCCTGAATTGAGGTGGCAGAGATAGTCGGTGCTGACGCCTGTGCCACACCCCGCATCAAGGATGCGTATGGAACCCGGATTGGAATCCTGCGCTATGAGCCCTCCTCTCACCGCAGCGAACACGCTGTCGTGGCACCAGCGCCAGTTGTATCCAGGAGGTGGGCCGTCTTGAAGCGGATCTGCCGGATAAGGGAAACGGTCATAAAAGTCGCTCACCACAGGGGTAGCCACATCCGAGGGTGGGGTGTTCATAAGGCCGCCGATTCTTGGAGTAGACGCTCAAGGGAGCATTTCACGAGAGATCCTCGTTGCACCCCAAACATCATCCGGGCTGCAAACATTTGTTCATGGCTGCCCAGAAGGCTGAGTGATGGGCCGTAACCTGACGCGATCCGGCTTGCTCTCGTTCATGACAGTGACCGCTAGTAGCGGCAGCCCAAGGGTTTCCCCTCAGCTGTACGACACCCTGCCGCTCTCCAGTGTCCGTCGGGCTGAGCAACAAGACCGCTTTCCAGACGGTGGTGAACTCGACACCCTGATCACCTTTTTCCGAAGTGGCAACGATCGGCTTGATGCAGCTCGGCTGCTAGCCAGCAATGCTGAATCGATCGTTGCCCGTGCCGCCAATCGAATTTTCGTAGGCGGCACCCCTCTCTCCTTTCTCGAGGAGCCTCTGAGCACTGGCGAGGATGTAGCCAGTAGTGCCACGCCTTTGGCCGCTGATCAGGTGGCATTTCAAGACTCGGTCCGCACCTTTACGGGCAGCGAGTCTGGTAATACAAATGGAAATTTCATCAGCAGACTGCTTCAAAGCAGCGATGACGGCGATGTACGCGTCGTTTTACCCACAGGCTTTACCGCCATCAGCGTGGCGAAATATGGCCCAGGGAATATGCGCAAATCCGTGCGCGACCTGGGATGGTTCCTGCGTTATGTGGGTTATGCCTTAGTTGCCGGAGACCCAAGCATTCTCTCGGTGAACACTCGGGGGTTGCGAGACGTTCTTGAAAAGGGCTGCTCCCTTCTCGCAACAAACGTGGCACTGCAAGAAATGCGCGCTGCTGCTGCTGCCCTCTTGAAAGACCGGCCTGAAGCACGCCGACTAGCGATCGAATGCTTTGACGTGCTGCTCAAAGAGCTTGCTGTTGCAACACCTTCAACGCGCCAGAAGCTAGGAAGCTCCGTTCGCCAGGGACTTCAGCTCCCTGCGATCTATGCCTTAGCTGCTGAAACAGCTCAGCGCTTTGAAATGCGTTCGGGACTATCCGGAGCTGAAAAGGCAGAGGTCGTTCGCGCCGCTTATCGGCAGGTGTTCGAGCGCGACATCGCCAAGGGCTACTCACAAACACCCAGTGAAGTAGAAGCCAGCCAGCTCGTCCAAGGCAAATTGTCCATGCGCGAATTCATTCGTGCTCTAGGGAAAAGCAACGAATACAGAACTCAGTTTTATGGACCCTTCGTTAACAGCCGGGTCGTCGAGCTTGCTTATAGACATTTCCTAGGCCGTGGGATCAGTTCTCTCGAAGAATTCCGCAAGGCGTTCTCGATCGTCAGCAACCAAGGGCTCAACGGTCTTATCGATGTGCTGATTAATGGAGCTGAGTACGCCCAAACCTTTGGGGAGGAAACCGTTCCTTACCTGCGCGATCTCGGTGAAGAGGCCCAAGAAAGTGCTGGATGGGGTTCCAATCGCCGTTTGTTCCGTTTCAGCGCTCCTTTTGAATCGGCACCCCAATACGTCACTCTCTACGCGTCCTACCGCCAGCCCTTAGGAGATCAGCACGTCTATGGCGGCGGGAATGATCCGATCGGCAATCAATACGGCGCAATTTTCCCGTCTTCCACAGCATCGGTTTCAACACGCCCAGCGCCGTTTAGCTACAGCACCCGTCGCCTGCTTGTAAGCAATGGCCTCGCCCAGCCTGGGCAAATGGACAGTCCACAGTTCCGCAGCAGCCGGCCACGCCGACTTGGGCCCACGGTTGTTCGCCTAC
Organism: Synechococcus sp. SYN20; assembly: GCF_014279555.1. Taxonomy (NCBI): domain Bacteria; kingdom Bacillati; phylum Cyanobacteriota; class Cyanophyceae; order Synechococcales; family Synechococcaceae; genus Synechococcus; species Synechococcus sp. SYN20. The sequence continues at coordinate 2,191,556 of NZ_CP047959.1, forward strand.
AGCAGATCGCGACTGGAGGGAATTCAGTGCCACGCCGCGGCGGACAACCCAGTATTCGTGGCACAGAATCCAGCACCCAAGCTGTGATTAAAGCCGTTTACGTGCAGGTGCTCGGAAACACCGGCTACTCCGGAGAAAGAGTTGAAAGCGCCGAGAACAGACTGGAGAACGGCGATATCAATTTGCGTGAGTTCATCCGCCAAGTCGCCTGTTCCAACCCCTTCCGTCGTCGTTATTGGGAAGGCCTTTACATCACGAAGGCCATCGAAGTGATCCATCGCCGGTTACTCGGCCGACCCACCTTTGGGCGCTGGGAAATTGATGCTCTGTTCGACACCGCAGCTCGCAAAGGCTTCTACGGCGTAGTTGATGCCCTCATCAACAGCAAAGAGTTTTCCGACTGCTTCGGCGATGACACGGTTCCTTATGAACGCTTTATTACCCCCAATGACCTAACTGGGAGACGCGCTCCGGGGCTTATTCGAGAGGTGAAGGTTGCACGTCTCACAGATACGACTCTGCGCCAGAGGCCCGATCCCATTCGCAATGACAAGTTCCTAGGTACTGGTGATGTCACGACAAGAAATTTGAAGCCCACTGGGACGAGCCCTGGCATGTGGACCGCCAACGTCAGTAACACCACGCCTTCAGCACAGTGGTCAAACCTGATGCGTTCTCGTGGAGCGAAAAGCTCCTCAGGCTCACCCACGGCATCCCCATTTGCCACGCCAATCAGTCGAACGGTTGGCAGCTCTACCCCCAATACATCTGACGCTCGACTGCGTTCAGCCCTTGTCACCGTCGAGGCCGACGGCTATCGATTCAGAGGAGGATTGCCAATACCGGCAATGCTGCGAAGACCTGCTGATGAAAGCGAGTTGCGCCAAGTCATTGATGCCACTTACCAGCAGCTTCTGAACAGAGTTCCGCTTGAAAATCAACGGATGGTCATCCCCGAGTCCAAACTTCGTGATGGACAAATGGATCTTGATGAATTCGTTGAAGCCGTTGCCCTTGGGGAAGATTTCCAAGAGCGTTTGTACTGCATGGCACCCCTGCGAGCGGCCACCGCTGCGTCGTTAGCCTTACTCGGACGAGCATCAACTCCGTCAGAGACCAGTCGCTTCCTGAGAATCAGATTTGAATCAGGTCAGCCAGCAGCCGTCAGTGACGTCTTGGCCCAAAGGAATGCATCCACACAACCCTCAAGCGTTCCTGGACTCGATGGAATGAATACCCAACAGGGAGTCCCTCAGGAAACGATCACTCGCACTGCATCTCTCTATCGAGGTCCAGCGGGTATGACACCACCACCACAGGATGCTCTTTAATTTTATTTATTTTTTAGAGGAGCACTAAAAGCAATAAAAGAGACCGGATTAAATCTCCGGCTTTTTTATTGCTTTATTGTAATAAATACCAAGCAAAAGCCCTTTATTCGCATCACATTTTCACTTTCTGAACAAGCGATGAAGATCTGTTACCGATGTCAATTCAGATGGGCAGATTGCACGAAAATATCTTCGGAAGAGGCAGGCTCAACTTCACCCAGTCGACCCAGCCCGACCCTCGAAACGTCAACAGATACAACATCTGCAGGCTTTTTGACTCGGATCTTCTGATCCACCCCCCTTGCGGCTCTTAAGCTGCTTCACGATCTCCTAGGAGATCTCCCCCCACACCCATCACTCACCGGATATCGGTCTCCTACGGGCGGCCGCTTGTTTCGAGGTAGAACTGCATGAGCATCGTCTCCAACTCGATCATCAACGCGGATGCCGAAGCCCGCTATCTAAGCCCTGGCGAACTGGACCAAATCAAGTCCTTCGTCACCGGCGGCCAGCGTCGCCTGCGTGTTGCCCAGGTTCTCAGCGAGAGCCGGGAGCGCATCGTCAAAACAGCAGGCGGCCAGCTGTTCCAGAAGCGTCCTGATGTCATCTCTCCAGGCGGTAACGCCTACGGCGAGGAGATGACCGCAACCTGTTTGCGGGACATGGATTATTACCTTCGCCTGGTCACTTACGGCGTAGTGGCAGGCGATGTCACTCCAATCGAAGAGATTGGCGTCATTGGTGCCCGTGAGCTCTATCGCTCCCTTGGCACTCCACTAGAAGCCATGGCTGAGTCTGTGCGCGAAATGAAGTCAGTCGCCATGAGCCTCCTCACCGGCTCAGACGCCGAAGAGGCTGGTTTTTACTTCGATTACGTGATTGGCTCCCTCGCCTAAATCAACGGAACCAACTCCTCTCCACGTCACTTCTCTGATCCATGCAAGACGCGATCACCAACGTCATCAACAAGTCGGACGTTCAGGGCCTGTATCTGGACACAACGTCCATGACCAGCCTCGAGTCGTATTTCGCCAGTGGCGAACTGCGCGTCAAGGCTGCAACAACGATTAGCACTAACGCATCTTTGATTATCAAAGATGCTGTTGCTAATGCTCTGCTGTATTCGGACATCACCCGTCCAGGCGGCAACATGTACACCACGCGTCGTTATGCAGCTTGCATCCGCGACCTGGACTACTACTTGCGCTATTCCACCTACGCGATGCTGGCCGGTGACACCTCCATCCTTGATGAGCGTGTTCTTAATGGCCTTAAGGAGACCTACAACTCCTTGGGCGTGCCGATCGGCGCAACCGTCCAGGCCATTCAAGCGATGAAGCAAGTCACGGCTTCCCTCGTTGGACCTGATGCCGGCAAGGAGATGGGTGTCTACTTCGACTACATCTGTTCTGGTCTTGGCAACTGATGCGTCTCTTCAAGGTCACAGCCTGCATCCCCTCACCTGAAAAGGTTCGTTCGCAGCGTGAGTTGCAGAACACTTTTTTCACCAAGTGGGTTCCTTACGAGAGCTGGTTCGCTGAGCAACAGCGCATCCAGAAGCAAGGTGGCCGCATCATCAAAGTTGAACTTTGTACCGGTGGCCGTCAGGTCAACGTTGGGAACTAACCACCAACACGTTTCATTGCATCACCCCAACCCGGCCTAGGTCGGGTTTTTTTGTTGTGTTGGCTTGGCAAAACGTTCAGAGGGCGGCTCAATAGAAGCCGGACTCTTCATCTCTTCATCTCTTGAGCGACACCAGCGTGACCTCCAGAAGGAGCCGGCCCACGCGGAAGGGGGCTCTAAAAGGCCCCAAGGACTCGGCATCCAATCCGCGGAGCTTCTGGCAACGTTTGCTGCCTCTTGATTGGTCCCTTTGGCCAACAGAGGCGAGGCTCCTGCTGAGTCTCACAGCCATCTGGTGCGTTGCTGGATTGTTGGTGTTGGCATCCGCCAGCTGGTGGGTTGCCGCTCGCGAACAAGGAGAAGGGGCGTACTACCTGAAACGCCAGCTGGTCTGGATGGTGGCTAGCTGGAGCCTGATGGCGTTCGTTGCTTCCACAACGCTTAGACGTTGGCTCAAAATCGCCGGCCCTGGCCTATGGATCGGCTGCCTGATGGTGGCAGCCACCTTGGTCATGGGCACCACGGTGAATGGAGCAAGTCGCTGGCTGGTGATCGGTCCCATCCAGATCCAACCATCAGAGTTGGTGAAACCATTTGTCGTTCTTCAGGCTGCCAATCTCTTCGCCCATTGGAAGCGGAACGCACTTGATCAAAAACTGCTCTGGCTAGCAAGCTTCGCCGTCCTCGTTCTGCTGATCCTCAAACAGCCGAACCTGAGTACCGCGGCCCTGATCGGTCTGTTGATCTGGTTGATGGCTTTTTCAGCAGGGCTTCCCCTGCTTCAACTGTTTGGAACCGCACTGGCCGGAGGCATGCTCGGGATCAGCAGCATCCTGATCAATGAATATCAGCGCATCAGGGTGATCTCGTTTCTGAATCCTTGGAACGATCCCCAGGGGGATGGCTATCAACTCATTCAAAGCCTGCTGGCGATTGGATCAGGGGGGATTTTTGGCCAGGGATTCGGGCTATCAACCCAGAAACTGCAATATCTGCCAATCCAAAGCACAGATTTTATTTTCGCTGTCTATGCCGAAGAGTTCGGATTCGTCGGGTCTGTGATGTTGCTGGTCTTTCTAATGTTGATGGGCTTCTTGGGGCTACGTGTTGCCTTGCGCTGCCGAAGCAACCAGGCAAGGCTTACAGCCATTGGCTGTTCAACCCTTCTGGTTGGACAGTCCCTGATGAATATTGCAGTGGCCTCCGGGGCCATGCCCACAACAGGCCTCCCACTCCCACTGGTCAGCTACGGAGGAAATTCGTTGCTCTCCAGCATGGTGATTATTGGCTTGTTGATCCGATGCTCACTCGAGTCCACCGGCTTAATCGGTGGTCGCAGCCTCCGCGAACAACAGCGTCGTGGATAAGGTGATCTTGAATTGAGCCCGGCCTCACCGGTACAACCATTTCCTCATTTGAACTGGCATTGTCCGACCTTGCGCGCAGCAGCGAGCAACTGCTCAACCATGCGCTGCAGCAGCCTGGTCCAATCACCGTGGCTCTTGTCTTTGCGGGAGGAGCCTTAACCAGCCTGGGGCCCTGTTCCCTGTCTTTACTGCCGGTCACGCTCGCCTACCTAGCAGGATTCGATGGCAAGCAGAAACCTTGGCAACGCAGCCTGTCATTTTGCGCTGGCATCGTTGGTGCCCTGGTTGTGCTGGGAAGCCTGAGTGGATTGCTCGGCCGCATTTACGGTCAAGTTCCTGGTTTAGTCCCAACCTTTGTTGCGGTCTTAGCAGTGGTGATGGGACTGAATCTGCTTGGAGTCGTTCGAATCCCCCTTCCCGCCGGGCCAGACCCGATGCATTGGACTAGCAAGGTGCCAGCTCCGCTAGCACCGGTCGCTGCAGGGTTGGCTTTTGGGCTCGCTGCATCACCCTGCACAACACCCGTACTGGCCGTTCTACTGGGTTGGATTGCCAGCACAGGACGCCCACTCCTCGGCGTGCTGATGCTCACAAGCTTCGGGGTCGGTCAAGTGCTACCTCTGCTGCTCGCGGGCAACTTGGCAGCCTCGCTGCCAAGGTTGCTGGCGTTGCGACCCATCGGCCGGTGGGTTCCACCGATCAGTGGCGTGATCCTGCTTGCCACAGGCACTCTCACCTTATTAGCGAGACTGACCTGAGCCGATGCCTGCACTACGTCGACTCTTCGCCCTGCTCTCAGATCTTCGTTTGGCGATCCTGCTTCTGCTGCTGATTGCAGGAGCCAGCGCCCTTGGAACCATTCTTCCGCAGAACGAAGCGCCTGATTTGTATCTCGAGCGTTTCAATGCGGACCCATGGCTCGGATTGATCAATGGCGAACAGATGTTGCAACTGCAGCTGGACAGCATCTATTCCAGCGTGTGGTTTTTAAGCCTTTTAGCTTGGCTGGGATTGGCCTTGATCTTGTGCAGCTGGCGTCGTCAATGGCCAGCACTGCTCGCCACCACGCGCTGGATTGACTACCGCCAACCCAGGCAACTGAGCAAGTTGGCGTTGGCCGAATCGATTCGCTGTTCCGACGGTGAGTCGGCCTTAGACATGCTGAGCTCACAACTCCAGAAGCAAGGCTGGCAGGTCCAAAGGCATGAAGATCGCCTGGCTGCGAGGCGCGGCGTGATTGGCAAGGTTGGACCCCTATTGGTTCATACCGGCTTGGTGCTGCTGTTGATTGGAGCCGCATGGGGGGCACTGTCTGGAAACCGGCTGGAACGCTTCCTTGCGCCTGGCCGAGCTCTTGATCTGCTTGACCCCTCTGGCAACAACCGGCTCTCGCTCACCCTCGAGCGCTTCGCGATTGAGCGTGATCCAGCGGGACGCACCGAACAATTCCGATCAACGCTGAGGCTCGATCCACCAGGGGGCCCTTCAGAGCAGCGCATGATCAGCGTGAATCATCCACTCCGCTATCGAGGGATGACCGTCTATCAAGCGGATTGGTCTCTAGCTGCGATCACTGTGCAGATCGGCAAGAGTCCGCAACTGCAATTACCCCTCCGTAGTTTTCCCGAACTCGGCGAACAAATCTGGGGTCTTGTGCTTCCCACACGGCCAGATGGATCCGAACCAGTACTGATGAGCACGAGCAGTGAGCAAGGCCCTGTTCAGGTGTTCGATGCCGACGGATCACTGCTTGGCAACCTGCGACCCGGCGGAGCATCCACTGAAATCAAAGGACTGCCTCTGAGGGTGGCCGAAATCATGCCTGCGAGCGGACTGCTCCTTAAGCGTGACCCTGGGGTTCCACTCGTTTATGCAGGATTCGCGATCACACTGCTTGGCGGGGGCCTCAGCTTGATCGCAACCCGACAACTATGGGCCGTGCTCGACCCCCCACCGTTTCAAGCCTCTAACAGGAAGCTTCACATCGGTGGGCTTTGCAATCGAAATCTCGCTGGCTTCGCTGCTGAATTACCAATCCTGATCAGCAGGGTTGACGGGTCCCATGACTGACTCTCACAACCGTATGAACGTTGCCACGAGGGTTGAAATCAGCCTCTAGCTGCATCCAAACGGGAGCACAGGCCGTCACTAAATCATCCAATATTTGATTTGCCACCTCTTCATGGGAGATCGAAGTGTTGCGAAAGTGATTGATGTACAACTTGATCGCTTTCAGCTCAACGACTCGAGGTCCTGGCTGATAAATCAAGCGCATCACCGCGAAATCCGGATAACCCGAGAACGGGCAGAGGCAAGTAAATTCCGGCAATTCGATCGACACCTCATAAGGGCGCCCGACCCTGGGATTGTCGAAACAGATCAACTCCGCATCTGCAATAGCCCTTTCGCCGTAGAGCGGAGTTTTGGTGAGCTCAGTGCCTGGGTTGCTCATGAAACGAGTAAGGAAAACTCCAGCAAAAGACCCTAAAGCCACCCTTCCAAGACCGTTGAGCGGATCTCAGCACCGCCTGATTTGGTATCAATGCGTACAACTCATCGGCCGGAATGCAGGCCTAATGGGAAGGTATTCGGCTTGCTTGCAATGGATCTGAGTCTGATAAGCGAAGGACAGGCTTTCCGACTTCAGCCTGAGAGCGTTCACGGCATGCTTTGGCTCCAGACTCATTTCGAGATGTCCCATTGGGAGCTTCTCGCTGAGGGACTTGCCACGGTGAGTCACTCCAATGCCGATGAGCTCATTGAGGATGCCTCGAACGCCGGATTGAATCTTTCTCCTCTCCCGGCCCTGTCATCTCAGCGCAATTCCTGACACACTCGAAGAATCGATTCCTCAACAACCCATGAAAAAGGTCGAAGCCGTCATCCGTCCCTTCAAGCTTGAAGATGTGAAATTGGCTTTGGTTAATGCTGGCATCGTTGGCATGACCGTGAGCGAAGTGCGCGGATTTGGTCGTCAGAAGGGGCAAGTGGAGCGATATCGCGGTTCTGAATTCACTGTTGAGTTTTTGCAGAAGCTGAAAGTTGAGGTTGTGATTGACGATGACCGCGTCGATGCTGTGATCAACGCCATTGCAGAAGCAGCGAAAACAGGCGAGATCGGCGACGGCAAGATTTTTGTCTCCTCTGTCGACACCGTCGTGCGCATTCGCACCGGTGATCGTGACAGCTCAGCCCTCTGATTCCAGCGTGTCCTGAACCACCTGCTGAACCTTTTCGTCCGAGATCTGTTGTGGCTCAAGCTCGCTTAACCACAACAGATATTCATGGTTGCCAGCGGGACCGGTAATCGGAGACCCCACCACTCCCTGGGCATTCCATCCCAGGGAATCTGCTGCAGAGATCACTGATGCAATCGCGTCCCGGTGAGCTAAACCATCTCTCACCACCCCCCCTTTTCCCACCCGATCGCGTCCCACCTCAAACTGGGGCTTCACCAACACCAACGCTTCGCTCCCTTGCGGTTGCAGCAAGGCGCGAATTGCTGGAAGGACGAGTGCGAGGGATATAAACGACACGTCTGCGACAGCCAGAGTGGGGAGGACGTCATTAGGCCCATACAGCTCAGCTGCGCTAAGTCGACGCAAATTGGTGCGCTCTCTGAGAACAACACGTTCATCGATGCGCAAACTCCAGGCCGTCTGGCCATAGCCAACGTCGATTCCATAAACCCGACTGGCCCCGTGTTGCAGCAAACAATCGGTGAAGCCACCCGTCGAAATTCCGCCATCAAGGCAGGTGCGCCCCTCCACCGAGACAGGGAAAGCCTCCAGCGCTGCCAGCAACTTTTCACCCCCTCTTGAAACAAACCGGGGAGGCTGCTCCACGATCAATTCGAGATCGGGCAAAACCGTGTGACCTGGCTTGTCGAGCAGCTGGCCCCGATGGTCTCTGACCTTGCCGGCACGAATCAGCTGTTGTGCTTGCTGACGGGATGCCACCAAGCCCAAAGTCAGCATGTGGAGATCTAAACGCTGTTTACGAGCCATTTCGGCATAAAAGCACCGTGAAACCGAAACAAATACCGGAGTTCTACCAGGAGTTCAGCAGACCTCCCTGAAAATCTTGCGAAGCCGCACGCAAGTCCGTGTCAGCCAACAACGTTGTCAACATCAAAAGCGGACGACGCCCATCCCTTCGGGCCAAATTTTGTCGCAAATCCTGCGAGGCGTCGAACCGCGTTCTCGAACTGCTCGCTCCAGGCTCATTCGTCACCCTCGACAACCAACCTACAGATCTGCCTCCCTTTCAAGTAATCGAATGTCGTGGCGGCCTGTGCTGGGTGCGTCAGCAAGCCTGGGGACAGAACGTTCAGTGGGAAGTTGAGCATCGCCGTCTCACCTCCGCTTAACGCCACGCGCAATGTCCAAGCCTTCAGCGCCATACATTGGTTGAGTTGTCGCCACGCGCTGGCCCTTGATCGAGAGATACACCCTGCCCGAGATGGGCGAGATCTGGACAGACCGGGCCAAGTACCAAAGTTGGCTGGATGTTGAGGTTGCAGCCTGTGAGGCCAACTGCAGGCTTGGTCGTGTCCCCAAGGACGCGATGCAAACGATTCGCGAACAGTCGGCATTTGAACCGGAGCGGATCCTTGAGATCGAGGCCGAGGTCCGCCACGACGTGATCGCCTTCTTGACCAATGTGAATGAGCACGTTGGCGATGCCGGGCGTTACATCCATGTCGGCATGACAAGTAGCGACGTCCTTGATACGGGCCTGGCGCTGCAGTTGAAAGCCTCCGTCGCGCTGCTGCGCAAAGAGTTAGCAGGCTTAGACGCCGCGATTGCCAAGCTGGCGGCGGAACACAAAGCCACCGTGATGATCGGCCGTTCTCATGCGATCCATGGCGAACCGATCACCTTTGGATTCAAGCTGGCTGGCTGGTTGGCTGAAACCCGCCGCAATCATGAGCGTCTGGCTCGCCTAGAGCGTGATGTGGCGGTAGGGCAGGTGAGCGGAGCGATGGGCACCTACGCCAATACGGATCCAGAGGTGGAAAAGCTCACCTGCGAGATCCTCGGCCTCACTCCCGACACGGCGAGCACCCAGGTGATCTCCCGCGATCGCCATGCCGACTACGTGCAGATCCTCGCCCTGGTTGGAGCCTCGCTCGATCGCTTCTCCACCGAGATTCGCAACCTGCAGCGCACCGATGTTCTGGAGGTTGAAGAAAGCTTCGCCAAAGGACAGAAAGGAAGCTCGGCCATGCCCCATAAACGCAACCCAATTCGCAGCGAACGGATCAGCGGTTTAGCGCGCGTGCTGCGCAGCTACGTGGTGGCAGCCCTTGAAAACGTGGCTCTCTGGCACGAACGTGACATCAGCCACAGCTCAACGGAACGGATGATGCTGCCGGACTGCTCTGTGACCCTGCACTTCATGCTGCGTGAGATGACCGCCGTCATCTCTGGCCTCGGGGTGTACCCAGAAAACATGGTCCGCAACATGAACGTCTATGGAGGCGTGGTCTTCAGCCAACGAGTCCTGCTCGCCCTGGTGGATGGGGGAATGAGCCGTGAGGATGCCTACGCCGTGGTGCAGCGCAATGCCCATAGCGCTTGGAACACCAATGGTGGTGACTTCCGCGCCAACCTTCAGAGCGATCCTGAGGTGAGCAACAAGCTCAATGCAGACCAACTGGCGGAGTGCTTCAGCACCGAGCTGCACCAAGCCAACCTGGGGGTGGTCTGGGACCGACTCGGACTCTGAGTGAATGTTCTGGACTCCCTATGCCGACTGGATTTACGTGGTGGTGAGCGTGAGTGGGATGCTGCTCATCATCGTGCTGGTGCTTCGCCCTGACGCAAAGTCATGACCCAAACAACTAGGACCGAACACGACAGCATGGGGCCGGTGGAGGTGCCAGCTGAGGCCCTCTGGGGGGCACAGACCCAGCGCTCTCTCCAGAACTTCGCCATCAGCGATGACCGCGTTCCTGTTGATCTAATCCATGCCCTAGCGCAAATCAAACAGGCGGCGGCGATCGTGAACGCTCGCCTTGGCGTGTTGGATGACCACCGACGCGACCTGATCGTGAAAGTGGCTGCTGACATTGCCGAGGGGCATCACGACGATCAATTCCCCCTGAGGGTTTGGCAAACCGGTAGCGGCACCCAAACGAACATGAACGTCAATGAGGTGATCAGCAACCTGATATCGCTGAGCGAAGGGGAGCCATTAGGAAGCCATCAGCCGGTCCACCCCAACGATCACGTCAACCGCTCTCAGTCGACCAACGACGCCTTCCCAGCAGCGATCCACATCGCTGCTGCCGCCGGCATTGAACACCGACTGCTGCCGGAAGTCCAACGTTTGAGCGATGCTTTTGCCGCCAAGTGTGAGGCCTGGCAAGACATCGTGAAGATTGGCCGCACCCACCTACAGGATGCGGTGCCGCTCACCCTTGGCCAAGAAGCTTCGGCCTGGCGCGATCAACTCAGCAGTGCCAGGAACCGGATCGAAGGATCACTGCAGGAGCTGTACCCACTCCCCCTCGGCGGCACCGCCGTTGGAACGGGCCTCAATGCCCCAGACGGATTTGCAGACCAGGCAGCGACTGAACTGGCACGCCTGAGCGGCTTGCCCTTGGTCTCAGCACCAAACAAATTTGCTGTGATGGCAAGCCATGACGGACTGGTGAATGCCATGGGCCAGCTGCGACTCCTCGCGGTGAGCTTGCTGAAGATCGCCAACGACCTCCGTCTCCTCGCCTGCGGCCCACGTGCCGGCTTAGCGGAGCTGCACTTACCTGAGAACGAACCCGGCAGTTCGATCATGCCTGGCAAGGTGAACCCCACCCAGTGCGAAGCGATGGCCATGGTTTGCACCCAAGTGATCGGCCTCGATGCGGCCGTTGCGATCGCCGGGGCAGGCGGCCACCTGCAGATGAATGTCTACAAACCTCTGATCGGCTTCAACCTGCTGCAGACGATCAAGCTGCTCACCGATGCCTGCCATTTCTTCAGGGTGGCCATGGTGGAGGGCATCGAACCCAACCACAGTCGCATCCAACGCGACGTGGAGCAATCCCTGATGCTCGTAACGCCTCTGGCACCTGTGATCGGTTACGACAAGGCCAGTGCGATCGCTAAGTACGCCCACGAGCAGGGATCAAGCCTGCGCGATGCGGCCCTAGAGCTGGGCTATGTGAGTGCGAAGGAGTTCGATCGCATTATTGACCCTGCAGCCATGACAAACCCTTGATCCGCTCAGGCCGCCCGTTCAGTCGCTGCATTGAGGCCACTGGATTCGGCAGCCGCGGCCTTGAGCACCTGATCAGCCTCGGCAACCGGGAAACGATTAATCGCAGTTAAGGCCGCACGGGCGTTCTTGCGCAGCTGCTCACTAATCGCCTCGCAATAAGGCACCTGGGCTAAGAGATCCACTGTGCGCCGCATGATCCGCACGACATCGCCTTCATCCAAAGAGGTGTTAGCGATCAGATCATTCCAGCTTGTCCCCTTAGCCCAAGCCTCCACCAAGCCCATCAATTCAGGCTCCCACCAAGCTGGCACCACCACCTTGAAGCGCTCCTGAGCCCGCAGAAGCTCCCGACGGATCCCTGACAAATCATGCAAGGCCTCTTCGGCAAGAGGAGGGGCCGGGAATGCACTCCATAGATCTGGGCGATTCACCTCCGTGCTGATCGCCTCAAACACAGCGGCAAGTTCTGCTGGAGGCAATTCATCGAGATGACCGCTCATCAGTGCCAGGCCTAGCCAGAGCTCGTTGTCGCCACGAAGAGCGGCTACGGTGCGACCAATTTCCGTGGGTTCCAAGTCATCCAGGCAGCCAAAATGCCGCAGGATCTCAATGAGAGCCAGGAATGTCTCCCAATGCCGGTTGGAACGGTGATGGAGCAATTGCTGACGCTCACCGATTTCATGTTCGAGATCTTCCATGCGTCGCCGGTGCTTCTTGAGTTGCTTGCGATCTCCCCAGCGATGAGCCGGATGCCCCTCTAGCTGATCTTCCAACTCCTGGACGAGGCGAACTTGATCCAACACTTCGCCAGCCAAGTCGTACTGAGCGGTGGTCATGTCATGACGACGTGCCATATGTGCCACCGCCAAAGCCAAACGTCCACTCTCCTGATCGCCATGACGGAGCTCACCGGAACGGCTGAGATCAGGTGACATCACGCCATCAACTTGCAAACAGCTCAATTCCGCATGCAAACTCACCACCCCCTGACAGGGCAACAGGATCCAAACGTTGTCCTGCGTTAAACAAAGCAACAAGGGAAACTGCCCAGGGCCATCGCATTTCTCCACGATCACGGCCGGCGTTACCCCCCCACGCAGCCGAGGGGATTTGAGGCTGACCAACGATCCAACGCTTGCGAACTGAAGGGCAATCGTCAGTTCGTGGGCCAGGGTTTCTTCAGCCTGCTGCTGAAGAATCCTGAGCAGACGTCTCTCCTCGCGGAGACGGCCACGATATTTCTCGTATTCCTCAAAGTCTTCCCACGGCACATCACCGGCCGTGCCTTGCAGTTGGGCCAGCTGCATCCGCAACTCACCCAGATGATCTTCTTCCTCCACCAGATCCAAACTGGCGAGGTAGCGGCCAAAGCTGCGCTCCACCAGTTCTCTTGCCTTAGCTAGGTCATGACGCTGCAACAGGTTGAGCACCATGCCGTAGCTGGGGGTGAATTGACTCACCAACGGATCAGAAGGGCTTGTAGCCAACTGAGCCGCCTCACGTACCCCCTCAAATCGACTCTGAACGGTCACCACGTAGCCCTGCGTGTCTAAACCGCGACGGCCCGCGCGACCAGCCATTTGCAGAAACTCACTGGCCATTAAGGGGCGATGCCCCCGTTCTGTGCGCTTCGAGAGCGATGCGATCACCGTGCTGCGCGCCGGCATATTGATGCCCGCCGCCAATGTTTCGGTGGCAAACACCACCTTCACCAACCCCTGCTGAAATAACTCCTCAATCAACTCTTTCCAAGCAGGCAGCACTCCGGCGTGATGGGAAGCAATCCCGCGTAGCAACGCATCTGCATGCAGGCCATCGCGTACAGCCTCAGGATTTGCGGCTGTATAGGCCTCAAGCCGATCGCGAATGATGGCTTGCTCGGCCTCCGTGACCAAACACTGAACCCCAAGGTCGCGCACGGCCTTGTCACAATTACGTCGACTGAAAATGAAATAGATGGCGGGGAGCATCTCCCGTTGCGCCATTTGGGCCACCACAAAGCTGATCGGCGGTGCTTCCGGCTGAGGCGGCCTTGGCGAACGACCTTTGCGCTTGTGCCCTTTTGGAGCACGCCAAACCTTGCAATTGGGATGGATTCCAGTCCCCTGTTCATTCAAAAGTGGATGGAGACCCTTCGCACTACAAAAACTGAACTGCAGAGGAACCGGACGAAAATCACTGAGCACCAAACGTGTCGGACCGTGCACCTTCTCGATCCAATCGGTGAGTTGCCCCGCATTGGCAACGGTGGCGGATAACGCCACCAATTGGACTGAGGGTGGACAGTGGATGATCGATTCTTCCCAGACGGTGCCCCGCTGAGAATCATTCATGTAGTGGCATTCATCGAGAACGACCGACTCCACATCGGCAAGCGGATCGTCATGCTCATCCACCTCGGCATAAAGCATGTTGCGGAAAATCTCGGTGGTCATCACCACCACTCGAGCCTCACGGTTAACGCTCAGGTCACCCGTCATCAAGCCAACATTTTCGGCTCCAAACTCTTCGCGAAAATCGCGCAACTTTTGATTGGATAAGGCCTTTAGAGGTGTTGTGTAGAACACTTTTTGACCATGGGCAATCGCCCGATGAATGGCGTACTCGCCTACCAGCGTCTTGCCAGATCCCGTGGGAGCACTCACCACAACGGAATGGCCTTGATTCAAGGCATCAATCGATTCCAACTGAAACCCATCTAAAGGGAATGGAAACAGCTGGGAAACATCCGGTGACACCATCGTTGAATCCTAGGGATTGCGCGAGCAGGGAGCAGCAAACTGGCCAACATGAGCAGCCCGTCTCAAGCACGCCGACGTCAACTCCGCACGTGGAGGCCCAATCCAAATGGATCAGGGCTGCTTCCAGTCCATGCCACCGATCAAGGCGATGGGGAGCCGCGTTGTCTGGTGGATTTAGCCAGCAACGATTACCTCAATCTGGCTCAGCACCCAGAGCTCATCGCGGCAGCAACAGAAGAAATCAAGCGAAGCGGGGTAGGAGCCGGTGGGTCCCGGCTCGTGAGCGGCAGCCGCCCGGTGCATGACCAACTGGAACACCAGCTAGCGCAGTGGTTGAACCGAGATCGCGTTCTGCTCTACCCAAGCGGATTTCAAGCCAATCTTGCCGCCGTTCTTGCACTCGCCGACCGCCGTACGCCAGTACTGGCTGACCGGCTCTGTCATCACTCCTTACTCACTGGAGTGCAAGCCAGTGGTGCGCGGCTACAGCGCTTTGCCCACAACGACCTCATCGATCTCAACCGCAAACTGGAGCGCTGCCGGGATCGGCACCCAGGACAACAACCGCTGGTGATCACGGAAAGCCTATTCAGCATGGAGGGCACCAGTCCCAACCTGAGCGCCATGGCAGAGCTCTGCTCCAGCCACGCTGCCCGACTCCTGGTGGATGAAGCCCATGCCCTGGGCGTCCTGGGAGATGGGGGACGTGGTCTCAGCTATGCCCTCCCTCACAAGGCTGTGACCATGCTCAGTGGCACCTTTGGGAAGGCCTTTGGAAGCAGTGGAGCCTTTCTAGCCTGCGATGCAGACCTCGGCGAAACCCTGCTCCAAACCAGTGGAGCCTTTCGCTACACCACAGCGTTAGCACCATCCCTTGCCGCAGCAGCTCTTGCAGCATTAACGCTGATGCAACGCCATCCCCATTGGTCGGAAGAGCTGATGGCAACCAGCCAACAGTGGCGCTCCGCTCTCGCTGCCGCTGGATGGACCCGTCCAGGCGGAGCAGGTCCGATTCTCCCCCTCGTGATCGGTTCGGACCAAGCAGCTCTTGATCGCCAACAAACCCTCGAAGCCGCAGGGCTGTTGAGCATTGCCATCCGTCCCCCCACCGTTCCCGAAGGAACGGCCCGACTACGCCTTGTCGTACGTCGGCTCCTGCCCGATGGGACATTGGACACGCTGCTTCAAGCCCTCTCTCTGAGCCGATAGGTCCCGATGAAACAGGTCATCGCTATGCACGGCTGGAGCGGAGACAGCCATTCATGGGCGCCCTGGATCCGGCATTTCAAGCATCACCATTGGTCTTGGCAAAGCGGTGAGCGTGGTTATGGCAAGCGCCAGGAGCACATGCCCTTTTGGCAAGACGACCAAGATCCAATAAAGCTGCAACGCCGCGTAGTAATTGCCCACTCCCTAGGGCCGCATCTGCTCCCAGATGCCGTATTTGCCAAGGCCACCGATGTGGTGTTGCTGGCAAGTTTTTCCAGATTTGTGCCGCAAGGAGCCAAAGGTCGCGCGCTCAACACCGGCTTGAAGAGCATGCGCCGCTGCCTTGGTAGCGAAGCTGAGGCCGAGATGCTCACGACCTTTTTAAGGCGGGCGGCAGCGCCATCGCCGCCAGACTGCCTCTCACACGGCCCAATCCATGAGGGACTGTCCAGCCAGGGGCGTCAACGCTTAACCGACGACTTGGATCGGCTGATCGCAAGCGCAGAGTTACCGCCAGGGCTGCAAGCAACAACCAGAGTGTTGGTGGTAGAGGCAGAACAAGACGCAATCGTGGTGCCAGTCGCCAGACAAGAGCTGCGCGATGCAGTTGAGACCCGACTGCAGCATCCAGCAGAGCACTGGTGCATGCCCGATAGCGGGCATGCACTGTTGGTGCCAGATCTACTGATGCGCATCCAGCGATGGCTCGATCAGATCCCTGAAGAGCGATGAGCAACTCCTGGGGGGCAAAGGTTCTACAACGCTTCGATGGCGCAGCAACCCAATACAACCAAGCAGCCCGTCTGCAAACGGCTATGGCCTGGCGACTCGCCGGGTGCTGCAAGCGACTCCCCATTCCATCAGGTCGATGGCTGGATCTCGGAAGTGGAACGGGATTGCTTGCCGATGCCATCGAACAACGGAACCCCGGCAGGGTGGTGGAACGCATCGATGGAAGCCCATCCATGCTGGCCCGCCACTCCCGTCCAGACCACACGCAGCTGTGGGATTTGAATCAGCCCCTCCAATCCTGGGACGACGCACCAACGCTGATCGCCTCCAGTTTCTGCCTCCACTGGTTGTCCGATCCCGGCACAAGACTGCAGAACTGGTTCGAGTGTCTAGCCCCTGGTGGGTGGTTAATCGTGGCGCTGCCGGTTGAAGGCTGCTTCCCGCAATGGCAGGCAGCGGCACACCAAGCGGCAGTCCCCTGCTCGGCCTTGTCCTTTCCAACGACCCAAGCGTTGCTGGCCTCGATACCGAAACAGCAGGTCAGGCAACAACAACAGCTCTGCTTTAGCGAACAAGCCAGCCACATCACGGCTCTCTTAAGGCCCATGCAAACCATTGGCGCCGGGACCAGCACCCACTCAGCTCTCAGCGTGAAGCAATGGCGTCAGCTCAGCGCCCACTGGCCTGAGCGATCTGCTGAAGGGCAAGTCAGATTGACCTGGTTGATCCAAATCCTGGTGATCGAGAGATGAATACGCCTCCCCTTCGATTGGTGATTTGCGGAACAGACACCGATGTCGGAAAAACAATCGTTAGCGCCCTCTTTGTTCAAGGCTTAGAAGCCACTTATTGGAAACCGGTCCAAAGCGGAACGGAAGGCGGTGGTGATCGTCAACGGGTCATCGATCTTCTGGAGCTTTCAGAGGAGCGTTGGCAACCAGAAGCCTATGCATTTCAAGCTCCCGTTTCACCGCACTGGGCTGCTGAACAAGAGAGGCGATGCATTGACCCCGAGCAGCTCCAGTTGCCAGCCATCGATCAACCGTTGGTGGTGGAGACCGCTGGAGGCCTGATGGTGCCACTCACACGCCACTGGCTGCAAATCCAACAATTGCAACGGTGGCAGCTTCCGGTGGTGTTGGTAGCCCGCAGTGAGCTGGGAACCTTGAACCATACGCTTCTCAGTTTGGAAGCACTGAGAAGTCGGCACATTCCAATCCTTGGGCTGGTGATCAATGGCCCTTCCCATGCCGACAATCCCCGCACCCTGAATGAACTCGGCGATGTCCCTTTGCTATGCGAATTACCACCACTGGAACAACTGAATGCCGCGGCCCTTGCCAGGCAATGGCAGGTTCAGAACGTGAAAGCTAAGGTCGAAACCGAGATCAATCGTTTAAAGGCTTCTTGATGAATCGCCGTCAAACCGGAGCCGCTGTGGCTGTTGCCTTCCTTTGCGCAGGAATTTTGGTGTTGTTCACCGATGTAGAAGTCGGGTTTGTGCGTTGGTTTAACTGTGGCCCGATCGCCACGGAATCTGAACAAAACAGTGAAATGTGCCGCTGAGCTCAGCAAAGACGAATTCATCCACTGGCAGTTGCGACGACGAAGTGCCTCAGAACCACCATCCCCACCTCTGGCCTCCGTTCACCCAGGTCTCGACAACGCCTCCTTTAGAGAGGGTGCTTCGCGGAGAGGGGGCTCTTCTCTACCGCGATGAAGGGCCTCCATTAATTGATGCGATCAGCAGCTGGTGGGTCACCTTGCATGGCCATGCCCACCCTCATGTCGCAGACGCAATCGCTCGTCAGGCCGAGACCCTTGAGCAAGTCATTTTCGCTGAATTCACCCACCCTCAAGCCGAACGTCTCGCCGATCGATTAGCAGCCAAAACTGGATTGGAGCGAGTCTTTTTCTCCGACAACGGCTCTACCGCCGTGGAGGTGGCACTCAAAATCGCCATTCAGTGGTGGCACAACAAAGGAGAGCCCAGACAGCAGATCATCGCCTTCGACGGCGCCTATCACGGAGATACGTTTGGAGCGATGGCCGTCGGAGCTCGCAGCCTTTTCAGTGAACCCTTTGACCCACTGTTATTTCCGGTCGCCCGCATTCCATGGCCAGCGACGTGGTGGGACGACGATCACGTTGAACAGCATGAACAAACAGCACTGAACCAGCTCGAAGAAGCACTCAAGACTCCAACCGCTGCTGTGATCCTCGAGCCGCTTGTCCAAGGCGCCGGCGGGATGAGCATGGTGCGTCCCACCTTTCTTCAAGAGGTAGAAAAGCGCGTTCGCAACGCTGAGACCTTGTTGATTGCCGACGAAGTCCTTACAGGATTTGGGCGTTGCGGCGATTTTTTGGCGACCCAGCGGGCAGGCATCAAACCTGATCTTGTCGCGCTATCCAAAGGACTAACCGCTGGATTCCTTCCCATGGGAGTGACCATGGCAAGCGGCGCTGTCTTTGACGCCTTCGTTGGCAAGGACCCGAGCTTGACGCTTTGGCATGGCCACAGTTTCACCGCCAACCCCCTGGGCTGCGCCGCAGCGAACGCGAGTCTGGATCTACTCGAAGCAGAACCTGACAGGTACCTGGGGTTCGAAGCGAGGCATCGATCGCGCTTAGAGGTTTTGGCACGCCACCCAGGAATCAGGCGTGTTCGCGTGACAGGAACGATTGCCGCTTTTGATCTCGTGGTCAGCGACCAAGAGGGCTACCTAAACCCTGCAGGAAAAGTGCTGCGCCGGCTGGCAAGAGAGCGGGGTGTACTGGTGCGGCCCCTCGGCCAAGTGGTGTACCTGCTTCCACCTCTTTGCATCAGCGATGAGCAGCTCGATCACTGCTATTCCGTTCTCCAGGAGGCGCTCGACCTTCTGCAGAAACCAGCAACGAGCTGAGCCCTCATGGACCCAGCCGCAGGGCCGCCTCGACATCGGCTCGAGACAGTCCGTAAGGAAACACGCAAGGGCGAGGCGCTTCTTTTGGGCTCCAGATCACCGCGAGATCCGTTTGTTGCAGACGTATCTCAGCCATCCATCCCTGTTCCGTCCATAACCAGCCACAGGGATCATCCTCTAGCCGCTGCGCTCCAAGCTGCTGAAGCCAGAGCTCAAGGGCCTGCAGCGAATGCTGATTCAAAGGAGTTTCTGCTGGAGGCATCGACACCATCAAGGACATCCCTAATCAACGGCTCCTTTGGAGTCTGCTCGGCCACCAGCCAACTCGGCTGAACCTGAAGTTCCATACCACGACTCCAGGCCACCCCGACCCCCAGCGATAAACACAAAAGCAAGGCCCCAAGCAACATCAACAGCGATAACCACTCCCCTCCTGAGAGCGGTCGTCGCTCACCAATCTCCGTTGGAGACGCCGTTGCTGGGGAAGGCAGCGGAGCGTACTGCTCTTGAAAGAGCTGATCTTGCTGGATTAATTGAGCGTCATAGAGCCGACGCAACGAAGGATCAGACAAGTGGTCATAGGCCTCACGCAGCAGCTGGAATTGGCGAGCTGCTTCCACGGCAGGCAACGTCGTGGTGTCGGGATGAACCGACTTGCTGAGACGTCGAAAGGCGCGACGCAAGGTCTCGGCGTCGACTCCGCGGCCGACTCCTAACCGTTCGTAATGGGTCGAGGTCGACATCACGTCCCTTTCGAGCCGAATCACGAGGGTGCATTGTAGGAAGAGTCGCTGCCCTGGCAGCCATGCCAGAAGCAAACAGCTTTTCTGATGCCGGGCCTGACCTATGGCACTGTCTGGGCTGGCAGCCCAATGACACTCAGCTCTCTCAACTCAAAGAGCTGCAATCCCTGCTGCGTCATTGGAACAGCAGGGTGAATCTCACCCGATTGGTGGAAAACGAAGAGTTCTGGATTGCCCAGGTCTTTGACAGTCTTTGGCCGCTCAAACATGAGCTACGTGCCCCAGATCTACCGCGTCGCTGCATTGACGTAGGCACTGGAGGCGGGTTTCCTGGCCTCGCTGTCGCCATCGCCCTACCCGGTACCACTCTCACTCTTGTCGACTCAGTCGGCCGCAAAACTGCGGCGGTGAAATCAATGGCCAACTCGCTTGGTTTAGGAGCTCGCGTGGACGTCCGCACCGAGCGCATTGAGATCACGGGTCAGGAGCGTTCCTGTCGTGGGAGGTTCGATTTAGCGATGGCCCGAGCTGTAGCCACACCCCCCGTCGTGGCGGAGTATCTCGTGCCCCTTCTGGCCCATCAAGGCCAGGCGCTGCTCTATCGCGGCCACTGGAGTCACGACGACGAAGCCAACCTGAAGCGAGCTTTGGTTCCTCTCAAAGCCAAGCTTGCCGACTGCAAGCAGATCAACCTGCCGGCTGGTCGGGGGCTGCGCACATTGGTTCGCATTGAACCCTTGGAACCCTGCCCCAAGATCTATCCCCGACCCGTTGGTCTCCCTAGCCGTCTTCCCCTTGGTGATCAGGCAGACGACAAACGTTCCTGAGGAACGCCGCCAACCCGTTCCTTTAAACCCCTTAGCAATCCTGGGATCGTTTCACCCCAGGGACTTTGGCCCAAAGCATTGCGGAGGTCTGTCTCACTGACCTCTTGATCCAGGGCATCGGCGTTGGCACCAGGGGCCCAATGTCCTGCATGACCAAGAATTCCGTAACGCGCCCTGGCATACCCCTCGAGGTCCCAAGCTTCAATCAAATTGTGGAGCCAGAGCAACACGGGGAGATTGATACCCCCGGGAGTGTCCTTCCAATGGGGCAACCCTTCACGCCAGGTCATCAACCAAGGCTCACCAAGGGCCCGTAGAGCTTGAGTCTGCAACCGATCATGAATCGGGGCGATGAGCAATCCAGCTGTATCGAGTTGACGCACAGCTTCAAGATGAAGATCGAGGTCACTTGGCCTGGATGCACCAACACTGATGGTGTGAACGCGTGGATCACGCAGGCAAAACAGATCGTTAAACACGATCGGGTGAAGGGGGGCGCAGAGCTGCTTCAACAGCTGTGAAGGGGTATGCAGATGCCCACCTTTATCGGTGGGACTAATGATGAACACTCCCATGTCATGGCGTTGGGCTGCGGCCAACGCTGGTTCATTGTCTTGCCGGATGTAGTACCAATGCAAATTCACATAATCAAAGGCGTCAGAGTTGATCGCAGCTTCGATGACGCTTGTTTCACCATGCGTCGAGAAGCCCACATGGTCGATACGGCCCTCTCGCTGCCAGCGGCGCACTACCTCCATACAGCCGCCTGGTCGCAGCGTTTGCTCCAAATGATCCAACCTGTTGATGCCATGAATCGCCAGCAACTCGATTCGCTGAACGTTTAAGCGCTCCAGGCTGAGTTCAAGCTCAGCTTCAAACACCGCAGGGTCGTCTCGGGGGGGCACCTTCGTTTGAAGAATGCGATCTGGATCAGGCGAATGCGGAAGAGCCCAGCCAAGTTGCCGCTCGGAGCTGCCGTAATAACGCGCCGTTTCCAGATGGTGAAATCCAAGCTCCACCGCATGGTGGAGAGTGTTTTCTACCGTGCTTTGAGCCTCCTGAGTAATCACGTCAGCCTCAAGATCCGACCAACTTTGCTGAAACCTCATACCCCCTAGTGAAAGCACGGGCATGGCCAGCTCAGTGCGACCAAAGCGTCGGGTTGGTAATGCCAGGGAAGCCGTTGATGTCATCGCAGTTCAGTCTTGCGGCTGCCGGGGGAGAATCCGTCGTGGGCGCGCGGGCGAAGGCAACCCGAGCGGAAGAAGCTCCTGAGAATCGAGCTGCGCTTGTAGGCCCTTGAGATCATCAAAGGCAACCCAGTGAATGCAATCCACAGGGCAAGTTTCGATCGCCTCTTGAATGCGCTCAGAGCTATCACCGTCCTGGCGAATCGCTCGGGAACGTCCCAAATTGGGCTCGATAATGAAGGTGTTGCAGGCCACGTGAGCGCAATACCTACAACCAATACAAACAGCTTCATCAACCCAGACAGCTTTTTCGGCGAGGGCACCACCCAGAACCGGTTCCATGCCAGTGGATTGATTATCCTCAAGAGAGGATGCGCTGTAAGCAGCAGAGGGGTTACCGGACGAGTCGTTCACGGAGTGATCCCTCGCCCGCTGCGAGTCAGGCATCCCAACGGGTCACAACAAGTTCGATCGACCCATCTTGGCAATCACGCTGCTCAGCAACGTCAAAGCCCTCGGTAAGAGAAGCCTTTAATACCGTGTTGAGGGCATAACGCTGTGTAAGACGAGATAAAAACCGCTCGATCGGCATTGACTGGCGCCACAGATCCAAATCGGTCACGAACTCGTAGGCACCATTGGCTTCATTCCAAACAAAACCAAAATCAGCAGAATCCTGAAGTGTGACCGCCAATTCGGCTTCCACGGTTTGGCCGCGATAACCCCGGACGGGATGGCCTCCCTGTTTGGGCTCGTAACCAAGATCCTCGAGGGCGGAGACCAAGGACTCACGCTGGCGAAGTTCTGTTTTGACAGTACTGAAATGGGACATCAGGAGGGCTCTACGAACTGTGACTGGGACTGGGTTTGGGTTGTAACGAAGGCATCAGACGTTGACTGACGGCGTTCCACCGTGCCTAAGGCTGATTCCAACCGTTCCGTCAGTTGCAGACAAGCGTCACCTTCAACGCCTTCCACCTGTTCCTCGACGGGACCGTCAGGACGAATTCGGAAACGAAGCGTGCGCTCAGGCATGCACCACAACATCCAACAATGAACACATGTTAAGGGCGAGAACGCGAAGCTGATGGGGGGTCGTGTCAGTACGTCGTATCAGCTGAACAATCCTTCGTCCATCAAGGTTTGGAGGCGATCCAATACATCGGGGGATTCCATCTGCTCAAGAGCCGTGCGGGCTTCATCGCGAACAGACCTTTCACGATCATGCAAAAGCGCACGGACAAACATCTCAATCACCTCGAGGCGACGGGGTTCAACAAGATGTTCAAGCAAGCGGCCGAGAGCCCAGATGCAATTGCTTCGCACCACGGACTCACTGTCGATTCGCAAGCTAATCAGCAACTGGCCTGCCGCCGGATCTGCCTTTGCCGCAGAGGTCACACCAGCTTCAGCGAGAGAAACAGACGCCCACAAGCGCACAGCCGCCACATCGGTCTGCAAGGCGCGAATCAAGGGATTCAGCACTGGTGCATCCGGATAATTACCAAGACTCCATGCCGTGGCTTTGCGCACATAGGCATTGCTGTCCTCCTGCAGCAATTTCAGAAGGGGTCCCACAGCAGGGGGGGAGGGATTCCGACCGAGGGCGTAGACAGCGCTCATGCGCACAACGGGGCACACCTCCTCTAAGAGGGGCAGCAGAAGCGAAACCGAACGGGGATCTCGATGTTCACAAAACACGCGCAACCCTTGGAGCCGCTGATCATGACCTTGCTGCAACCAATTCAGAGCTTCATCACACTGACGAATGGCCTCTAGGGCATCCTGCTCTGGATCATCGAGATCAATTTCATCAAGGGGATCACCCACCTGTTCAGCTTCAAGCTCACGGGCGAGCACGTCAGGATCGATGGCCAGATTGGCCACACGTGATTCACGATCCAGGGGCGGGCGATCGGTCATGGCATTGATCGTAGAAGCATCAGGTCAACTGATAGGAGCTGGCGCAAGCATGTCGCCAGGCAACCAGATACGTGCACTCACCGCAAACAGAGCGAGGCCAAATAAAGCCACGATCAAAACAGGAAGAATGGTGCTGCGAAAAAAACTCACGGTTCTAGTTTTCCATTCATTCTGAAGGGTCACTCAACGGCAAGGCGCGACTGCCGCGCTCGCAAAAGGAGAGAGAGGGACACAACCGTGAGGATTAAACCGGACCAACCTGCAACTTGCTGGTGCAGAAGGAAGGCACCCGAGCCAAGCAGCGCCCCAAACAGAACACAACTACTCAGCACAAACCGAGTGAGGAGATCTCGCAGTGATTCAGAAGCCTCCACCTCACAGCGCCGCCGCCAACGACTCCAGCCAGGTCCTGGGGGCTGAACGCGCTGGACGAACCCTTCAAGCACCTCCGCTGACTCCGGAGGAGTGAGCAACATCACCACCACCCAAACCACTGCCGTGATGGCAGTCGTCACCATCAACCTGAGCCCGTAGTCCGAAATTTGAAGAACGGGGATCACAGAGGTGGCCAAGCCAACAAAGAATCCACACACCATCGATGACAGCTCTGCAGCAGCATTAATTCGCCACCAGAACCAACGCAAGACCAAGACCACACCAGGCCCAGTCCCGATCGCGATCACCAGGCGGAACACGGTGCCGATGCTGTCACTGATCAAAGCCGTTAACACCCCCAACACCAACAAAAGAACGCTGGTGGCCTGTCCAACAAAGAGCAGCTCTTTCTGAGAAGCATCAGGCTTCACAAAGCGCTGATAGAGGTCGTGGGTGAGATAACTGGCACCCCAGTTCACAGAGGTGCTAACCGTGCTCATAAAGGCAGCCACTAAGGAAACCACTACGAGACCAAGCACCACAGGCGGGAGGTAGGCCACCGCCAGAGCCGGATAACTCAATTCCCAATCCGCCTGATCGGGCAGCAGAACCAGAGCCGCAAGAGCCACCAAAACCCAAAGCCAGCTGCGCAGCAGGTAATTCACCACAAGAAACACCCAGCCCGCCAACCGCGCCTGACGTTCATCGCGGGTGGCAAGCATCCGTTGAATGAATTCACCACCGCCATCGCTACGTCGAAAACTCCACCACTGCACCGTGAGGTAAGCCAAGAAGGTGGAAGCACTGATGCCTGCCCCTCCAATCCAATCGAAACCAGAGTCAGTCCAGCGCCAAGGGACAAGCGACAACACCTCGGGACGACCCAATTCGTTGAGGCTGGTGAGCAGTGCATCCATCCCGCCAGCGGCATGAATGGCAGCCCAAGCCACAGCCAGAGCCCCCACCATCGCCAAAATCAACTGCACAAAATCAGTGATCACAACGGCCCAAAGGCCACCGGCCACCGTGTACACGAGGACCAACAAAGCCACGATCATCAACAACAGCACCGTGTCGGGAAGACCGCCGAGTGCTGGCATGGGCTGATCGGACACAATCCCTAGCGCTTGCACCACCTTTCGCATGGCCAAAAACGCATAACCGATGCCGATGCAATTGATCGGAAGGGCCAGCAAAAAGGCTTTCGTGCCCCGCAGCCAAGCCGCCGTCGCTCCTCCGTAGCGAAGTTCTGTAAAGGCTGCATCTGTCATCACGCCGCTGCGGCGCCAAAGAGGAGCAAACACCACAGCCATCGCCACATGAGCAAGACCAAACCCCCACCACTCCCAATTCGCTGCCAGGCCTCTAGTGCCCACCAAGCCCGCGACATACAACGGTGTATCGATCGAGAAAGTAGTGGCAGCCATCGAAGCGCCTGCCAACCAACCACTCAGGCTGCGTCCAGCAACGAAATAATCATCTTCCCCCTGATTGCGTCGAGCCAGCCAAAGCCCAAGAAACAAGGTTCCAATTAGATAAAAGACCAGCAAAAACCAGTCAATCGGTGCCATCGGATCCAATTAAGTCTGCTTTCGCAGTCTCCTCTAAGACCGTCGATTGCGACGCAACTGTCCACAAGCAGCATCCTGATCCAAGCCGCGGCTAGCTCGCAAACTCACAGCGATGCCACGACGCTCAAGAACGCGCCGAAAGCCCTCAATCCTCTGAGCGGTAGGTCGCTGAAACTCTTCTTCCTCAATGGGGTTGTAGGCAATCAGATTCACATGGCTCTGAAAACCACCCACCCGATCAGCGAGTTCGGCTGCGTGATGCGGATGATCATTGACCCCACCAAGCAGGATGTACTCAAAACTCACCCTCCGCCCCGTCTTGTGGAGGTAATAACGACAATCGTCCAGAAGTGCGTCGTAGGGATAGGTCTTCGCCGTAGGAATCAACTCTTCCCTCAACGCTTGATTCGGCGCATGAAGACTCACGGCCAGCGTGAACTGAGCCCGCCCTAACTGTTTGAGCGCTAGGTCTGCAAGCCGAGGAAGGGTGTGCGGCACTCCAACGGTGCTCACTGTGATCCGGCGTTGACCAATGCCCAGATCGTCATTGATGCAGCGAATCGACTCGAGCACAGCCTCAATGTTGAGCAAAGGCTCACCCATACCCATGAACACCACATGAGAGGGACGACGCTCCATCACCTCTCGGATACTGAGCACCTGGGCAACAATTTCATGTCCCGCTAGGGAGCGTTGCAACCCTCCTTTGCCAGTGGCACAAAAACGACAGGCCATCGGGCATCCGACCTGGCTCGATACACACACCGTGAGACGTTGATCGGTAGGGATTCCAACCGTTTCTAGGGTTTCTCCGTCCTCGGTACCCAACAGCAATTTGGTGGTGGCATCAGCTGCCACACGTCTCTCTTGCTCATGCAAACGCCCCACCGACACCCCATTCTCTTGAAGGGATGCACGCCATGCCTTGGGCAGCACCGTGATGCCCTGAAGATCCTGAGCCCCTTTGGCATAAAGCCAATCATGGAGCTGCCGGCCGCGAAATGCTGGCTGGCCCTGGGCAACAGCCCACTCTTCAAGCTCGGACTTACTTCGACCGAGAAGCGCGCTGATCACCAGATCAACAAGCCATGACCAATTTTGAACTCCACAATCAAAAGGGCAATGAAGCCGAGCATGGCGGCCCGACCATTCAGCTTTTCAGTGTGGGTATGGAAGCCAAAACGGGGAAGTTTCCGCTTTGGGATCAAGGAGGGCTCAATCATGAGCAACACCGGTAAGGAGCAACAGTTTGAAGCGGCAAGAGCCGCTCATACAAAAGGAGCGAAAGAATCATTCATCGCTTAGGAGACCTTGCTCCTGCAGATTTTCAACCGCTGCCGGGTCAAGAACTTGCTCTTCTGCAAGCTCGTTATCGGCATCTGGACGGGTAAAGGCAGCAAAATTACTGGCCTCTGCCTCAATGCCATGGCGGCTGCGAGTGGCCTCTAGGTCTGCGGCGCTGGGATCGTCCAACAAAGCTGTCGATTTAGCGGCAGGAGCTGCAGGCATATCAACGGTGTAATCAGGGCGAAGATTCTGCATACGGCGATAGCCGGCAGGATCTTCCGAGAGGATATCGGGATGAGGACCAGCTTCCGCTCTTAACTCCTCTTCAAAACCGCTGAAGCCTGTACATGCGGGAATCAAGCGACCGATGATCACGTTTTCCTTGAGACCACGTAACCAATCGCTCTTACCCTCAATCGCCGCTTCAGTGAGCACACGCGTGGTTTCTTGGAAAGAAGCCGCAGAGATGAAGCTGTCGGTGTTGAGCGATGCCTTAGTAATACCAAGCAAAACTGGCGTGAATTCGGCAGGCGCTCCACCCGTAATCGACATCGCCTGATTGGTGTTTTCCACCTGACGGAGTTCGATCAACTCTCCGGGAAGAAGCGTGGTGTCACCAGCATCCTCGATCCGAACTTTGCTGGTCATCTGGCGAACAATCACCTCGATGTGCTTGTCGTGAATCGACACGCCCTGCGACTTGTAGACGTTCTGGACTTCGGTCACAAGGCGATGCTGAAGCTTGGCAATCGCTTCCTGAGCCGCATCCATCAAAGGCTTACGGCTGCGCAGGTCCTCAAAGAAGCACTCAAGCAACTCATGGGGATTGATAGGACCGTCAGTCAGAAGTTCACCAGCGTTCACCTGCTGGCTATCACTCACCATCACGTTCCGACCAAGCAGGATCGGGTATTCAGCGATCGCATCGTCGGACTCGATCACGGTCACCGTGGTGAACTCATCGTCTTCTCCCTGTTTGATTTCTACGGTGCCTGGCTTTTTGCAAAGGATCGAAGACTCACGTGGACGCCTTGCCTCGAGCAACTCCTCAATACGAGGTAGACCCTGAACGATGTCACCAGTTTTCTGACGTTCAAAGACCAGAAGAGCCAAGCCATCACCGCGCTGGACAAGATCTCCATCGCGAACATGCAACAACGAGTCAGGCGAAATCATGTAAGGACGCCCCAAACGCATGGTGACGGAGCTAGCGCTCACCTGCTCCACCTCACCACAGCAATCTGAAGGCTGACCCTGAGCCAGCTCTTCACCATCCACCAAACGCTGTCCAACGGTGACGACAGGGGCTCCAGAGGTCTTGATCGTGATCGTGTCCTCAGGCCTTTCAACGATCAAACGTCTGACAGGCTCCTCTTCTGTGGCTTCTGGCATCTCAGCGACACCAGCCTGCTTACAGAGAATCTGCGTGGTTGCAACTACATCACCCGCCTTGATGGATTGTCCGTCTTCGACTTGGAGCTCGGTGTGAGTTGAGCCATGACTGGAATCAGAAATGGTGTCACGACGAACCAAGATGCTTTCCAAGATCACGAGTTGGAGACGCTCAATCGTTTTGGCCCTCTTATCGGGAATCGCTTCCACATCCACAGTCATCTGTGGAGTGGTCTCAAACGTTTCCAACATCAATTGAGTTCGCAGCAACTCAACCCCTTCAACTGATTTGACCAACTCGTTGTCTTTAAAGGCCAAACGTTGCGTTGCTTTGATCCCGAGATGGGGACCATTGGGCTGCTTGACATGGCCCAAATCAGGCAGCTGGGCCTCATTGGGGATGGTGTATTCCTCAACAGGACGGAGCAATAGGCCAGTGCCCTCAGGGGTTTCAACGGCCTGAACAAACACCATGGCGTCGGTACTGATGCCCTTGGCGATTGCTTCGCCTGGATTCACCATGACGCCATCGCCCTGAAAACGCTCGAGCGCTTTCTTCTCTGTGCAGAGATGGAAACTGCCGCTGCGAACAATGATTTCGCGAAGAATATCGTTCTTCTGAGTCACACTCACGATGCCTGCGGTCTGACTGAAAATGTCCTTCACCACTTCGGTGCCGGCTTCAATCCATTGACCATCAGTAATCATCAACAAAGAAATATCTTTGTTGATTTCATGCGTTTCCTGAGGAATCCACAACAAGGTGCCGCCCTTATTGACCTCGTAACCATTTTTGGCGGAACGAGCTTTCTTAATTGCAAGTCCCGGTGCAAATTTCACTAATCCGCCGGTTTGTGTGCGGAAGCGATCATCAGCCAGTTCAGCAATCACCTCTGCGTTGCCGATTTTGCTTCCAGGAATGGTATTCAGGCGATAACGGGTACCATCTTTTGCTTCAAGATTCCAGATCTCACCAGCGTGGGTTGATTCGCCGAGAAGTTTGAAATCGCGGAGCGTCATTGAAGTCGTAACGATCTGCACCTCACGCGAATCACCCAAGGCTTCACGCAAGCGAATCGCACCGCCATACTCACTGGCTTGACTGGCTTCAGCAAGCACCTGAGCCGGGATGACGGACCCACCTGACGAAACAACTGGGCGCGCATTTGGAGGCAAGTTGTATACATCACCAGCAAGAACCCACATCCGGCCCAGACGCTGAGCTTTATGGGTGATGTTGCCCTGCCTGTCAGTCACCTCGCGGGGCTGAATGGTGGGGTCATAGCTGACCTGACCAGCCAGGTCGCAGATCACATCTTTAGTTGCTTTCTCAACGCTCTTCTGCACAGCACCAGCCGCAATGGTTGCCACTGTCACGTCAGAGGCAATCTTTTGACCATCATCAACAAACAGAAGTGAACCATTCGTGATTTCGATCTTCTGTGGCTTGCCACTTCCACTGGGCTTAATCGTGAGCGAAAAGTCCACATCAGACTGCTGTGCATTCACACCATGCGGTGTGCGATAAGGACGCACTTTCGCTTTCGAGCCAAATTCAACAGTGCCTTCCAATTTTGAGCGCACCACTCCACTCTCAGCAGTTGACACACCACCAGTGTGGAACGTTCTCATGGTGAGCTGGGTACCAGGCTCGCCAATGGATTGAGCGGCGATGATTCCAACCGCTTCGCCCAAGTCAACCAAGTGATTATGGGCAAGAGCCCAGCCATAGCACTTCCGGCATACGGAACGATTGGCTTCACAAGTCAGCGGAGAACGAACCGTCAGCGCGGAGACACCTGCAGCTTCAAAGCGTTTTGAGAGGGGTGGATCAATTTCGGTGTTGCGCTCAACGATCACCTCACCATCAGCTCCAAGCACTTGATCAGCGGTCAATCGTCCGACCAGGCGATTACCAAAACGACCGTCCTCTGCCTTAACCACGATCGAACGCATGGTGCCGCAGTCGTCCTCACGAACAATCACGTCTTGAGCGACGTCCACCAAACGGCGAGTGAGGTAGCCGGAGTCAGCCGTACGCAGCGCGGTATCAACAAGACCCTTACGGGCGCCGTAGGAGGAGATCACGTATTCCGTGACCGTGAGTCCCTCACGGAAATTGGTGCGGATCGGCAGGTCAATGATCTCCCCTTGAGGGTTCGCCATCAAACCGCGCATGCCCACCAGCTGACGGACTTGGGACATATTGCCCCGAGCCCCAGAGTTGGCCATCATCCAGACCGAGTTGAGCGGATCGTTTTCGTTGAAGTTCTTTTTGACAGCATCAACCAAACGCTCGTTGGTCTCCGTCCAGGTGTCGATCACCTTGGTATGACGCTCAACCTCTGTAATCACCCCGAGCCGGTAGGACTCCTCGGTCTCCGTAATCAGCTCTTCAGCTTGAGCGAGCAGCTCTTTCTTTGCAGCAGGAACCTTCAGGTCGTTGACCGAAATCGAAACGGCAGCCTGAGTGGCGTACTTGAAACCCAGATCCTTCAGTTGATCCGCCATCGACGCAGTAACAGCCGTTCCGTGATTCTTAAAGGCCCAGGCAACAAGTTCCTTTAGGACCTTCTTATCAACAACGCGATTGCGGAAGGGAGGCGGTGTTTTAGTTAGTGCTCGAGATTTTGCATGAGCAGCTGCTGCTGCCTTAGCAGCCTTGGCAGCTTTCGCAGACTTGCGGGATTTGGAGGGTGTAGAGGTCATGACAGCGCTTAAACAGAAGGAAAGGGAAGGCTTTGTGAGAGGGGCTTCAGGTGGCTGCCACCGCGTCGATGATCGTGTAATTCATCACCACACGTCCAACGGTCGTCAGGATGTAACGGCTGATCAAAGCGCCGTCTTCGTCAAAGCGGTCACGGCGATACGTCCATTGTTCAAAACGAGTGCCATCACTGAGAGTTTCGCTTTTGATGGGCTCTTCACGCTCGTCTTCGTCATCAACCTCACCGTTAAACCGAACCCAAACCCAGTCATGCAAGGTGATTCGATTGTCTTCATAGGCATGAATCACATCTTCAAGACTGGAGTAGGTGCGAGAGCGATCACCAAACTCAATCGGATGCATGTGGGGCTGCAGAGCCGTTAAGTAATAAGAACCAAGCACCATGTCTTGGGATGGCGTGATGATCGGATCACCAGTGGCTGGAGACAGAATGTTGTTGCTCGCCAACATCAACATGCGGGCTTCCGTTTGTGCTTCGATAGCGAGTGGCACGTGAACGGCCATCTGGTCTCCATCAAAGTCAGCGTTGAACGCGGGACAAACGAGGGGGTGAAGTTGGATCGCTCTGCCATCCACCAATTTGGGTTCAAAAGCTTGAATTCCTAAGCGGTGGAGCGTGGGAGCTCGGTTCAGCATGATTGGGTGACCGTCGATCACCTCCTGAAGAACCTGCATCACTTCATCGTCAGCGCGCTGAATCAGCTTTTTCGCTGCCTTGATGTTGTTAACGATGTTTTGACGAATCAGGCGATGAATCACAAACGGCTGGAAGAGCTCGATTGCCATCTCTTTAGGCAAACCACACTGGTGCATCTTCAGCTTGGGTCCCACCACGATGACGGAACGACCGGAATAATCCACACGCTTGCCAAGCAAGTTTTGGCGGAAACGACCCTGCTTACCTTCGATAATGTCGCTTAATGACTTAAGCGGGCGATTATTAGCTCCAACAACAGTTCGACCACGTCGACCGTTATCAATTAAGGCATCAACCGCTTCTTGAAGCATCCGCTTTTCATTGCGAACAATGATCTCCGGGGCAAGGATTTCCTGAAGGCGGGCTAGACGATTATTGCGATTAATAACCCGTCGATAGAGATCATTAAGGTCAGAGGTCGCAAAACGACCACCATCCAGCTGCACCATCGGGCGCAGATCTGGTGGAATAACAGGAATGGCATCCAACACCATCCACTCAGGGCGAGCGTTGGTGGCAATAAAGTTATCAATTACACGAAGGCGCTTAATCAACTTGGCGCGTTTCTGTCCCTTACTACCAGCAATCTCCTCACGTAATTGCTCCGCTAAAGCATTGAGTTGAAGATCTTCAAGCAGCTGCTTCAGCGCCTCGGCACCAATCCCAACGACGGGTTCGTTCTCAATTTCCGAATCTTCTGCATAAATCTCATCTTCGATTTCAAGCCACTCATCTTCCGTAAGCAACTGCTTGTACTTCAGATCTTTGTGATCGCCAGCATCCAGCACCACATAACAGTTGAAATAAACAATCTGCTCAACATCCCGCAGAGGCATATCCAAAAGGATGGCCACATAACTTGGGATCCCTTTCAGGTACCAAACATGAGAGACGGGGGCCGCCAACTTAATGAAGCCCATGCGGTGACGTCGCACCCGACTCTCTGTGACCTCAACGCCACAGCGCTCACAAACGATGCCGCGGTGACGGACTCGCTTGTACTTACCGCAATGGCATTCCCAATCCTTGGAGGGACCAAAGATCTTTTCGCAGAACAAGCCATCCATCTCCGGCTTGAGCGTGCGGTAGTTGATGGTTTCAGGCTTGGTCACTTCTCCAACCACCTGTCCATTCGGCAAGGTGCGCTGACCCCACTCCATGACCCGATCGGGTGATGCGAGTGTGATTTTGACGTAGTCGAAGTGGTTCTCTGTACGCAGATTGCTGTTGGTCATTGGCGTTTAAGAAAAAAGGCGGTTGTGTCGTTTCGTTCGTTGATCCGTCAGTCCTCGTCGTAATCCGCGACGCCTAAGGATTCATATGTGGGCCTGCTTGGGGTACTGCGGCGTGGATTCACGTCTTGCATGAGATCCACTTCCTTGCCCTCATCGGTGAACACAGCGATATCCAAGCCAAGAGACTGGAGTTCGCGCATCAGCACCTTGAAGGACTCGGGTGTACCGGGACGTGGGATCGGCTTGCCTTTCACGATGGCGTTGAGAGCTTCGTTGCGTCCCTGCATATCGTCCGACTTGACCGTGAGCAGTTCCTGCAACGTGTAGGCGGCGCCATAGGCCTCGAGCGCCCACACCTCCATTTCACCCAAACGCTGGCCGCCTTGCTGGGCCTTACCACCCAATGGCTGCTGAGTCACCAAGGAGTAAGGGCCGGTAGAGCGGGCATGAATTTTGTCGTCCACCAGGTGGACGAGCTTGAGGAAATGGGAATATCCAACCGCTACAGGTTGGTCAAAGGGTTCACCGGTCCGTCCATCTCTCAGCAAGAGTTTTCCTGGATTTTCCGGGTTGAAGATCCAATCTTTTCCTGGCTGACTCGCCGCTTCCTTGAGGTACGCCTGAACAGTCTGTTGAGACTTCTCAGCGCCATACATCTCGTCGAAGGGAACAATTTTCACGCGGCAATCGAGGTTGTGAGCAGCCCAACCCATCAGCAGCTCAAACACCTGCCCCACATTCATACGGCTCGGTACTCCCAAAGGATTCAGACAGATGTCCACTGGGGTGCCATCCGGCAAGTAGGGCATATCTTCACGGGGAAGAATGCGGCTGATGATGCCTTTGTTGCCGTGACGACCAGCCATTTTGTCGCCAACCTGAATTTTGCGACGCTGGGCAACATAGACCCGCACCACCATGTTGGCACCAGGGGGTAATTCATCTCCCTGTTCACGGGTATAGATCCTTACGTCAACAACACGACCGCGTTCAGTGCTGGGAACGCGCAAAGAGTTATCACGAACATCACGAGCTTTTTCCCCGAAAATCGCACGCAGCAGTTTCTCTTCAGGTGGTTGATCAGATTCACCTTTCGGCGTCACTTTGCCGACAAGGATGTCTCCACTTTCCACAAAGGCGCCGATACGAATAATCCCCATCTCATCGAGATTGCCGAGACTTTCTTCCGCAACATTGGGGATTTCACGGGTGATCTCTTCAGGACCCAATTTGGTCTGACGAGCCTCAATCTCATACTTCTCGATATGAACGGAAGTATAAAGATCATCATTTACCAATCGCTCACTGACAAGGATCGCATCCTCATAGTTATATCCCTCCCAGGGCATATAAGCGATCAGGACATTCTGGCCAAGAGCAATCTCTCCGCCTTCACATGCTGAACCATCGGCAAGAACCTGACCGATAATGACCGGATCACCCTGTCGAACGATGGGGCGCTGGTTTAAGCAGGTGTCTTGATTGGAGCGCTGATATTTCTGCAGAAAATGCGTGTGGTCGTAGCCCTCTTCATCACGCACCACGATTGCAGTTGCATCAACGAAGGTAACCGACCCATTCACTCGCGAGATTGGGACCATTCCTGAGTCACGGGCAACCTGAGTTTCCAGGCCAGTACCAACAAGAGGTCGCTCTGGACGGAGCAAAGGCACCGCCTGACGCTGCATGTTGGACCCCATCAAGGCACGGTTGGCATCGTCATGTTCCAGGAA
Source organism: Synechococcus sp. SYN20 (assembly GCF_014279555.1). Taxonomy (NCBI): domain Bacteria; kingdom Bacillati; phylum Cyanobacteriota; class Cyanophyceae; order Synechococcales; family Synechococcaceae; genus Synechococcus; species Synechococcus sp. SYN20. The sequence continues at coordinate 2,226,390 of NZ_CP047959.1, forward strand.
AGGAATCAGTGACGTCGCCACCGAAATCACCTGCACCGGTGACAACTGCACATAATCGACCTGCTCAGGAGGAACTTTTTCGAAGTCCTGCCTGTAACGAACGGGGATGAGCTCAGCCAAGATTTGACCATCGGCATCTGTCGCAACGTCACCAGGAGCGACACGACACTCATCTTCAAGATCAGCAGAGAGGTAGATCGGATCTCCGCTCTTTTGAACGACTCCGTTCTCGACTCTCCAGAACGGAGTTTCGATGAAGCCATATTCATTCACTCGGGCATGGGTGGCCAGAGAGTTAATGAGACCAGCGTTCGGGCCTTCTGGAGTTTCAATCGGACAAAGACGTCCGTAATGAGAAGGATGAATATCTCGCACAGCAAAGCCTGCGCGTTCTCGGGTGAGGCCGCCTGGACCAAGAGCAGAAATCCTGCGCTTGTGCGTGAGCTCAGCCAGAGGATTCGTCTGATCCATGAACTGGCTCAGCTGACTGGAGCCGAAGAACTCTTTAATCGCCGCCACAAGTGGCTTGGGATTCACCAATTGAGCGGGGGTGAGTGAGTCGGTTTCACCAACTGTCATCCGCTCCTTGATAATCCGCTCAAGGCGATTTAAGCCAACGCGAACCTGGTTCTGAAGAAGCTCGCCAACAGAGCGAACGCGTCGATTACCGAGGTGATCGATGTCATCAAGGCTTGCGCCACCCACATCAAGCTCAAGATTGATGAGGTAATCGAGGGTCGACAGAACATCCTCGTGGGTGAGGGTGCGAACCGAATCGGGAATCGTGAGCCGCAGCTTTTTGTTGATCTTGTAACGACCAACACGTCCAAGGTCGTAACGCTTGGGGTCAAAAAATCGGGTTTGCAGTAGCTGCTGGCCACCGCTCACAGAGGGTGGTTCCCCTGGACGCAACTTTTTATACAGCTCAAGAAGCGCTTGATCCTCGGAGCTAATGCCCTCGTCGTTCGCGGCTTCGATCGATTTTTTGTAGTACTCGGGATGCCTGAGCTTATCGACAACATCGTTGTCGGATAATCCCATCGCACGCATTAAAACGTGGGCATTAATTTTGCGTGTTTTATCAACACGAACATGCAGAAGATCATTTTTATCCGTCTCAAACTTCAACCAAGCCCCACGATTGGGAATCACGCTTGCATTATAAGTACGACGACCGTTCTTATCCTGCTCATCCTTAAAATAAACACCTGGGCTACGAACAATCTGGTTAACAATGACCCGTTCGGCACCATTAATGATGAACGTTCCACGTTCAGTCATTAATGGAAGTTCTCCAATAAAAACTTCCTGTTCTTTGATCTCGCCGGTTTCTTTATTAACCAAACGGCAAGTCACATACATCTGCGATGCAAAAGTCGCATCACGACGTTTTGCTTCTTCCACATCGTGCCGAGGCCGCTTAAGGCGATACTCACTTCCTACGAAGTGCAGCTCCAACTTGCCGGTGTAATCCGTAATGGGTGAGAAGCTCTCCAGCTCCTCGATAAGGCCCTTATCCAGAAACCACTTAAAACTTGCCCGCTGCACCTCCACCAAATCGGGCAGATAGGTGACGGTCTTGGCGACTTGAATCGCGCTGCTGCTCATGCGGAGACCTGCAGTTGAAAAGTGGGAACAAAGGCCTGAAGGATCGTCAGATACTCAAAATCAAAATCTCGTCACCACAAGAAGAGGCAGTCATCCCAATCAAGGAATGACTGCCGTACTCCATGGCTTTAGAGGTTTTTGGTCTGAACAGATGACGTCGTCAATGAACCGGAAGGAAATGGACGCTTCTGGGGCCGAAAACACAGAATCTGCATTTTGGCCAGGCCGATTGAACATCGTACACTTTCATGCCTACCCCGATGGAGCCTTTGTCAGGGAAGCGCGAACAAGCTTCTGGCATTGGCGGTGCTGGCATCAGCCACTTCCATCACGGTCTGCCCCCTCAGCTCGGCCACGCGTTCGGCAACTGATGCCACAAAAGCAGGTTCATTTCTCTTGCCGCGCCTGGGAACTGGGGCAAGAAATGGGCAATCGGTCTCAACAAGAAATCGATCTTGCGGTACGTCTTTGGCGCAGATATGCGTATCAACGGCTTTCGGGAAGGTCACTGTTCCACTGAAACTGATGTAAAAACCAAATTGGAGAAAAGCTGCCATTTCCGAGGGAGTCCCGCCCCAGCAATGCATCACGCCCCGTGGGCACGTGCCCCTGAGTTGTCTCTCACGGAGTTCAGCCAGCATCGGTTCAGCAGCATCACGGCAGTGAACAATCACAGGCAGATCAAGCTCCACAGCGAGATCTAGTTGAGGCTTCAACACAGACAGCTGCTGATCCAGGTTTTTATCTCGAAACAGATCGAGACCAAGCTCACCAATGGCCACGACACGGGAGTCGTCTTTGGCTGCGGCGCGTAAGACATCAACAGTATCGGTAGCCCAATGCTCCGTATCAAGCGGATGAACTCCGACGGAGTAACGCATTTCAGGGAAACGGTCGGCCAAAGCTCGAATCGCCGGAATCTCCGAAGGCTCAACGCAGGCGTGTAGCAATGATGCGACACCAGCTTCTCGCCATCGAGAAGCAACCTCATCAAGATCGTCCTCAAACGTGCGGAAGACGATGTGACAGTGACTGTCGATCAGGGTTGGAATGGACATCAGATCAGGACCTGAAACGCGCCTTCAGGCCCAATTGTGCCGGGGAGAGTCAGCTAACGCTTGGCTCGATAGCGCTCTTCACAGCAGCGCTCAGACGAGACTTTTGATGATCTCCGGTGTTGCGGTGCATCACTCCGCGCTTAACCGCTTTATCGATTTTACTAAAAGCAGCGTTCATGCTGGCTGTCAGCGTGGTTTTAGCCTCTTCACCTGGGGTCTCGCTGTAGGCACTGCATGCAGTGAAACAGCGCTTCATGAGGGTACGCAGCGCTGATTTATACGCTTTGTTCTGTAAGCGATTGCGCTCGCCGATCTCGACGCGCTTTTTCGATGACTTGTTATTGGCCACAGAGCCGGATTTCAGTTCAACAATCTGTGACCATAACCCACCGCGCCTCCAATCATCGAGCACATGGTTCATGGGCCACTTAGTTTGATCAAGAACAACGAACAGGTGATGACAGTGCTGAGCAATGAGCATCCGCCTGCCGGTCTCATGCGCTGCATCAGCACCGCTACGCAAGCCGAACAAGAACTTGATCGGATTGCAACCAGAGCCACCGGAGCAACCCAGCGCGAAGCGGAGCAACGGGTTCAAGAGATTTTGGAGCAGGTCAGGAGGGATGGGGATCAAGCGCTCATCATCCTCACAGAGCAATTTGACGGCTTCCGTCCGGAACCTCTGCGCATCGATCCAGGCCTGCTGGAACAAGCCTGGATCGACACGCCTGCCAACCTTCGCGACGCCTTGGATCTCGCGCACCGACGAATCCAAGATTTTCATCAGCGACAACGTCCCTCTGACCTCAGTGTTTCCGGAATTCACGGGGAACAGCTCGGGCGGCGATGGCGCCCGGTTGAGGCAGCCGGTCTTTACATCCCCGGGGGCAGAGCTGCATACCCCAGCACAGTTTTGATGAATGCTGTGCCTGCAAAAGCTGCGGGCGTGAAGCGAATTGCGATGGTCACCCCTGCTGGGGCGAACGGATTGATTAACACCACTGTTCTTGCAGCAGCTCACATTGCTGGGATCCGCGAGGTGTATCGAGTGGGCGGTGCACAAGCAATCGCAGCGCTTGCTTATGGAACAGAAACCATCCAAAAGGTTGATGTCATCAGTGGTCCAGGAAATCTTTTTGTGACCTTGGCCAAAAAATCGGTTTATGGGCAGGTGGGAATTGATTCTCTGGCAGGCCCAAGTGAAGTCCTGGTGATCGCCGACCAAACAGCCAAGCCAGAGCAGGTGGCGGCTGACCTCCTAGCTCAGGCAGAACATGACCCACTTGCTGCAGCCATCTTGCTCACCACGGAAGAGGAGCTCTCTCGATCTGTTCCCGTAGAGATTGAACGTCAACTTGCGTCCCATCCACGCGAAAACATTTGCAGGCAATCTTTAAATCAATGGGGGTTGATTGTGACTTGCAACAGCCTTGAGCAGTGCGCAAGCCTCAGCGATCGCTTCGCTCCTGAGCATTTAGAACTCCTTGTGGAGCGACCAAGAATGATGGCTGACCGCATTAACCACGCAGGTGCCATTTTTATTGGCCCATGGAGCCCGGAAGCAGTCGGAGATTATTTAGCCGGTCCCAATCACACACTTCCCACCTGTGGCGCCGCTCGATTTAGTGGTGCGCTCAGTGTTGAGACGTTCATGAGTCACACCTCGCTCATCGAGTTCAACAAGGAAGCCCTTGATGCAACCGGAGTGGCTGTAGAGACCTTGGCTATGAGCGAAGGTCTCCACAGCCACGCCAATTCGGTACGGATCCGTCTTCAGTGACGGGCGTTAACCCACACGCTCCAAGCTGCGCACTCCAGCAACGCCATCGTTGATTTCACCAACGAGAACTTCGTCAGCAAGGTTGACGAAGAGGCCGTTCTCCAAAACACCTGGAAGATTGTTGATGTCACGCTCAAGGGCAATCGGATCAGAGATTCCAGCCTCAAATCGCACATCCAGAACAAGATTGCCCTGGTCGGTCACCACAGGCCCTGCTTTACGGGTTGCCATGCGGAGTTCTGCAACTCCTCCCATTGATTTCAAACGGGATTGAACTTGCACCCATGCGCCAGGAAGCACTTCAACCGGTAATAAAAAGTCGAGGTTTAGACGCTGAACAAGCTTTGTGGAATCAACCACAACGATGAAGCGTTCTGCTCGGTCAGCAACAAGCTTTTCTTGCACATGGCAGGCACCACCACCCTTAATTAACTGAAAGGAAGGATCCACTTCATCAGCACCGTCGATCGCCAAATCGATGCGATCAATGGCGTTCAAAGCACGCAAGGGAATCCCCAACTCAGCGGCAAGAACTTCTCCTTGAAACGAGGTAGTCACACCGACAATGTCGTGAAGCTGACCTGCTGCCAGTCGTGCCCCGAGGCCTTGAATCATCAAAGCTGCAGTGGACCCAGAGCCGAGGCCCACGACCATGCCGTCACGAATCTGGGCAACAGCCGCCTCCGCGACGGCTTGCTTCATTTGAGTTTGGAGATCCGACATCGATCAACTGCTGAGGGCGAGACCGTAGCAAGAGCTCTCAGCTCATTCCTGGCAAAGGAGCCGGTTTCACCGACAGCTGCAGATCTCCCCCGCTGCGAAGAATCTGCAACAGCAACGGCTGGTCGATTTCAGCTTGGTCGACCTGTTTCAACAAATCCTGAGGATCTCGAATGGTGTCGTCGCCAGCTTGAACAATGAGATCACCGCGCCGTAATCCTGCACGTTGAGCAGGGCTATCGGGCAGAACCGATTGAACCAACGCTCCGGAGCGTTCCGGCAATTCAACGAGAGCGTTGGGGTCACGATTGTGTTCTCGCGCAATCCGAGCCGTAAGAGGAACAAGTTGAACTCCCAAGTAGGGATGTACAACCTCACCATCCTTTTGGAGTTGATCAGCAACTCGGGAAGCCAAATTGATCGGGATCGCGAAACCCAATCCGGCGCCTGGTCCAGAGCGGACCAGCGTGTTGATCCCAATTACTTCACCGGAAGCATTCACAAGCGGCCCGCCTGAATTACCAGGATTAATGGCGGCATCGGTCTGGATCAGATCCAGCCGCTTGTCGGAAAAGCCAAGGCTGCTGATATTGCGATGAAGACTGCTGACAATCCCCAACGTGACCGTTCGCTCCAAGCCGTAGGGAGTGCCTAACGCAATCGCCCAATCACCCACCTCCAAGGCCTCGGAGTCGCCCAACGTTGCAGGTGAGGGCAGGGCTCGTCCGGACAATTTGACCAGCGCGAGATCGGTGACCGGATCTTGTCCAATCACTTCCCCATCTCTCTGTTCCCCATCAGACAACGTCACATTCACAGTGGTGACTTGATCAACAACGTGGGCATTCGTCAAAACCAGACCACGCCCATCGATCACAACCCCTGACCCCTGCCCCCTTTGTCGCTCAGGGCCGATCCCATAGCCCGGTTCTCCCAGGAGATCACGCAGGAGGGGATCGATCAAATTCGGATCAAACGGCTGCCGCTCGATCAAACGCTCGGTGTCAATCCGTACAACCGACGGCGCCACCTCGCGGACGGCGTTAGCAACAAAGCTATGGCCACCGGCTGTAAACGACAGATCAGCAGCTTGAACAGGAAGGCTTCCAAAGCAAGAGATGACCAACAGGGCTGTCAGGCAACAACAGCGAATGATTTGCAAAACCTTCATGCCGGCGGCCAAGGATCGTGAATACTTAAGAATCGTCACGCTAGTGGCCCCACTCTTGTGAACGTCGCACGCTCACCATGCAACTTCTTTGAAAAAGAAGCACGGCATTAGTTTGTTCAACTCTTTCTTCACTGCAGAGCCATGACCGTGTCATCAAAAGCACAACTTCGATGCGAGCTCTGTCAGATCGAGATCAATGAAAACGCTGATCAAGGCGACGAGGTTTTGTTCAGTCGTGGTGCCACCGGGAGTCGCAGCAAACTTTGGGCTCGCGTGTGTCAGTACCTAAAAACAGGTGAGCAGAAGGCTGCTTGCATCAATCAAGACGCATCCCAACGCGGCACCGAGAAGCCTGGTGATCGCTACGAAGACGTCGCCCCTGTTGAAGTCGGAGGCACTCAGGCCGAAAACTGATCCCGATCGTGCATTTTCCAATCCTGGACTGGCACAGGTCCCAAATTCGTGTCTATTACTACCGTTAGGTACGACATCAACGATCAATCATGCGCTTGCTTAAAGCGGCCGCTACTGGCCTGATCGCCCTCACTTCGGTGGGCCTTGTGGCTTGCCAAAAGTCAGCTCCTACAAACGGGAGTGGAGCGTCAGGTCAGACGGGCAACGTGTTTGAGACAGGAAAGCTCAGAGCAGTCGTCGTTGACGATGTGCTCCCCATGGTTGATGAAAAAGATGGCAAGTACGAAGGTCTTTCTTTCGTGGTGCTTAATGCCATCCGCGATCAGCTGAAATCAGCGACCGAAAACAAGTCCGACGACATCGTGATCGAGCCTGTTTCGATCAAGTCTGCCCAGGATGGACTGAACAAAATTCGTTCCGGAGAAGCTGATATCGCCTGTGGGGTTGCCTTTACTTGGGAGAGACAAAGAACGCTGACTTACAGCTTGCCCTTTGCAACAAGTGGCGTGCGTCTACTGGCACCCAAGGGGAATGATGGAACACCAGAGAGTCTCAAGGGAAAAACAATTGGCGTCGTAAAAGACACGGCTGCAGCAGCAGTGTTAGCCAAATCGGTAGATGAAGCCCAATTTCAATTCTTCTCTACTCCCACAGAAGCTCTCGCAGGCCTGAAAGACGGAACAGTTGAATTCCTTGGTGGAGACACTCTCTGGCTGAAAGCAAGTCGAGCAGCCACAGCTCCGGATGCTGATCTCGTCCCCACATTCCCTTATGCACGATCCAGCGTGGGCTGTGTTGTCGCAGACACCACCCCTCACCTTCTGAATTACAGCAACTTGGCCATCGGTCGGATGCTGACCGCCTATGTGGACGACAACAAGGACGTACGCACAGCCGTCAACAAGTGGATTGGTCCCGATAGTCAAGTTGGACTCAGCGAAAACATGATTGGCGATTTCTTCACCATCGTGCTCGCTACGACAGCTGAATTATCAAAAGGCTCCTGAGCTTTATTCCTCAAAACCATTCAAATTTCACTTCTTTCATGAAAAAAACAACTCTGCTGAGCATCGCTGCAATCCTCGCCTCAAGCACTGTCTTGACCGACGCATCACACTCAGCTGTCCTCAGCGAGCCCGATCTAGGAAATGCTCTAGAGCAGCGCATTGAGAAGCTCTCGAGTGACGCTTGGGCGCGATTAGGGGCCAGTGATCACAAAGAGGGCCAGACCATTGCCAGAGCTTGGGGCAACGGCAACGGCCGCGCCTTCGGCAACGGTGGTGGCCGTGGACGCGCCTTTGGCAATGGCGGCGGCCGCGGCTTCGCCAATGGCTATCGCGCAGGTTTCGCCAATTGGTGAACCACGCTGATTACGGACCTATCGGCCTCTTGGTGATTCAGGCCACATCACTCTGCAATCTTGATTGCAGTTACTGCTACCTGCCTGATCGCCAAAAACGAAGGATCTTTGATCTCAACCAATTACCTGTGTTGCTGAACAGGGTGTACGAGAGCCCCTTCTGGGGCCCTCATCTTTCAATCCTTTGGCATGCAGGTGAACCGCTCACGTTGCCCTGCAGTTTTTACGACGAGGCCAGTGCCATCGTGCGTGAGCAAACAGCTGAGCTGCAGGAGCAAGGGGTTCAGATTGAGCAGCATGTGCAAACCAATGCCACGTTGATTAACGACGCCTGGTGTGAATGCTTTAAGCGCAATCAAATTGTTGTTGGAGTCAGCGTTGATGGACCAGAAGAGATCCATGATTCCCATCGCCGTTTTCGCAATGGGAGTGGCTCTCATGCTCTAACAATGCGTGGTATTCGAAAACTTCAAGATCACGCGATTCCCATCCATGCGATCGCCGTACTCACGAGTGCGGCAATGGAAGATCCAGAGAGGATGTATTCCTTTTTCCGTGACAATGGGATTCATGATCTCGGCTTCAACGTGGAAGAGCAGGAGGGCGTCAACGCAAGCTCATCCATGCAGGGACTAAACCGAGAAAAGCAATATCACAACTTCTTAAAGTGCTTTTGGCAGTGCAATCAAAGAGACGGATTTCCAATTCGCCTGCGTGAATTTGATCAAATCACTGAAATGATGGCTGGCGGGCAAAGACTGCTTCAAAACGAAATGAATCGCCCATACTCGATCTTGAGTGTGGACTCAGCTGGCAATTTTTCCACGTTTGACCCTGAATTGCTCTCCGTTGAAACAAAAAAGTATGGGTTATTTAATTTAGGAAATATTCGTGATCAATCTCTTATCGGTGCTGCTGAGACTGAGACGTTTCGCCAATTGCTTCAAGACATGACAATTGGCACATCGCTTTGCCGTGATCAATGCGACTACTACGGATTTTGCGGAGGCGGTACTGGAAGCAACAAATACTGGGAGCATGGAACTTTGGCTTCCAGTGAAACTTGTGCCTGCCGCTTTTCAACCCAAATTCCTGTCAACGTTCTTCTCGAACAAATTGAAGACAAGGGTGTAAAAACGCCCTAACATTTTCAACAACAAACATGCCTTCACTTGCGCTTAAAGATTTTCGATTGGCCACCACTTTTGGGGTGGTTGCAGCTTGCTCATCGCTGATTTTTGCTCACGCGCCCGTAGCTCAAGCGGGTTGCACCTTTTTGATGCCAATCGGCGGAAATGGCGACGGTCCTAAGCCCTACATCGTCAAAAAGAGAGTTCAACGCAACAAGGCATTGATAGGCCGTACGAACTGGAATACCGACTTTGTCGTGAACCAACCTTTTGCCTCTTACAAACTCTTCTTCACGGCAGACTCAACAGATAGCAACCCAGGGTCCTATCCAATCGAAGCCTTTCTGAAATTTTCAGACGGCAGCAATTTAAGAGTTGTCAACGAATTCATGAAGCCACCTACGGGAACTGGAGCTCAGTTCGGTCCATTCCAGACTCCTCAAGGGAAAGCTGTCAGCCAAGTGAACTTCAAAATTGGTGCTGGCAACGATCCTGGAGCAACGGGATTCAGCTACCGCATTTCGGTACAAGGTTGCGACTGAACCGCGAAAGGCCAATCAACTATATTTTTGATTGGCCTGGTGAGTTCCTCTCTCCGGGAGGGTGATCGCTGTATCAACCATCGGGCCGGTGCCCGACAACCTTCCGATTGTTCTTGCCCCATCCCTTACTCCCTGATCTAAAGGAATTGGCGTCTGCCACAGCCCTAGACCATGGGTTTGAGCTGGCTGATTTGCAGGCCCTAGCCCACATGCAACCGATGACGGTGCAGATCCAAATTCGCCGTCCCAGCGGAGACGATGTGACTTTGGATGATTGCGCCGGTTTCAGTGCACCGATGGGACAAGCCCTGGAGAATTCTGCTCTTCTCACCGAGGCTTATGTCCTTGAGATCAGCAGCCCAGGGATCGGAGAACATCTTCAATCGGATCGCGATTTCCAGACTTTTCGTCGCTATCCGGTCGACGTGATTCAACGTGACACTGAAGGGACGCAACAAAGGCACTCCGGAACCCTTTTAGAGCGAACGGAAGATCACATCAAGCTCAGTATTCACGGGCGAATCAAACAGATCCCGCGGGACTCCGTTGTTTCTGTTGAGCTCACCAGTCCAACAGGCTGACCCCTTTTAGCCGCTTTTCAACCTCACTCACTTCCCAGACTTTCACTCCCGTCCTCGATGGCTCTCGTCCTTCTCCCCGGCCTCAGCAACCTGATCGAAGACATCAGCGAGGAAAAGAAACTCGCCCCTCAGGTCGTTGAGGCTGCCCTGCGGGAAGCACTCTTAAAAGGCTACGAACGCTATCGGCGCACTCTTTATTTAGGAATCAGTGAAGATCCGTTTGACGAGGAATACTTCAGCAATTTTGATGTCGCCCTCGATCTCGATGAAGAGGGTTATCGGGTGCTCGCCAGCAAAATCATTGTTGATGACGTTGAAAGTGAAGACCACCAGATTGCCCTGGCCGAGGTGATGCAGGTGGCTGAAGACGCCCAGGCCGGCGACACTGTCGTCCTTGACGTCACTCCCGAGAAAGAGGATTTCGGTCGCATGGCAGCTGCCACGACCAAGCAAGTCCTGGCTCAAAAGCTGCGCGATCAGCAGCGACGGATGATCCAAGAGGAATTCGCAGATCTTGAAGATCCAGTCCTGACCGCCCGCGTGATTCGTTTCGAGCGTCAGTCGATCATCATGGCCGTGAGTTCTGGTCTCGGACGCCCCGAGGTCGAAGCTGAATTACCAAGGCGCGATCAGCTCCCTAACGACAACTACCGTGCCAACGCCACCTTCAAGGTCTTCCTTAAGGAGGTCAGTGAAGTTCCTCGTCGTGGGCCTCAACTCTTTGTGAGTCGAGCCAACGCAGGGCTAGTGGTGTATTTGTTTGAAAATGAGGTTCCTGAAATTCAGGAGGGCTCTGTACGCATCGTTGCCGTAGCCCGTGAAGCCAATCCTCCATCGAGATCGGTAGGGCCTCGTACCAAGGTGGCCGTCGACAGCATCGAGAGAGAAGTTGATCCTGTTGGAGCCTGCATCGGAGCCCGGGGCTCACGCATTCAACAAGTCGTGAATGAACTCCGTGGCGAAAAAATTGATGTCATCCGCTGGTCACAAGATGCCAGCCAGTACATCGCCAACTCGCTGAGTCCAGCTCGAGTCGAGGTGGTGCGTCTTGTTGATCCCGAAGGGCAACACGCCCATGTGTTGGTGCCACCCGATCAACTCAGCCTTGCGATCGGCCGAGAAGGCCAAAACGTTCGTCTTGCTGCTCGATTAACGGGTTGGAAAATTGACATCAAAAATTCAACGGAATACGACCAAACCGCAGAAGATGCTGTAGTTGCAGAGCTCATCTCCCAAAGGGAAGAGGAAGAAGCCCTTCAGCGCGAGGCGGAAGAGCGCATCGCCGTTGAACAAGCAGCCAGGGCGGAAGAAGATGCCCGACTTCGCGAGCTGTATCCCCTTCCCGAAGATGAGGAGGGATATACGGAAGATGGAGAATATTACGAGGACGCTGAAGCTTCAGGAGAAGAGCCAGTGGCAGAAGCTTTTGAAGAATCAGTCGAAACTGCTGAGACCGAACTACAGGCGGAAGATCAGTCCGAACAACAGGAAGATGCGCCCGATTCTGAGCTGGCACCCAGCGCAAGCGACGACGAGGAAGGAGCCCGGTGAACGATTCGCGCCCCGTCCTCCGTCGCTGTGTCGCCTGCCGTGAGCTGCTCGACCGAAGCACGCTTTTGCGAGTGATTCGTGACCATCAGGAGGGGGTCCTCCTCGATCAGGGAATGGGCCGATCGGCCTACCTCTGTCCGACTGAGGCCTGTTTTGAAGAGGCTCGCCGCCGCAAAAAGCTTCAGAAATCCCTGCGTTGCCAGGTTTCTGACGACTTAATGACGGCGCTGCAAGAGCGGCTCACCGAACCTCGGGTTGCAGCCGCTGAGGCAAGATGAACACTGGCACCACGTGTGTGGAGCCCCGAGGCACACCGTGCCCGGACCGACCGGAGACCTGAATGACCAGCAGCGGCAAAGTCAGAATTTATGAGTTGTCCAAGGACCTTGGCTTGGAGAACAAAGATGTCCTGGATGCCGCCGAGAAGCTGTCCATCGCGGCAAGGAGCCATAGCAGCTCCATCAGCGATACAGAAGCCGGCAAAATCCGAAACCTTTTAAAGCAAGGTGGGAGTGCAGTTGCGTCTGCTCCTACCAAGCCAGCGCCTGGAAAAGCAATTCTCTCGGTCAAAAAGGCATCTAGTCCAGCAGCCCCGTCGATGCCCAGCAAACCTGTGGCTCCTGCGGCAGCAAAACCATCGCCCAAACCGTCTGCACCTTCACGACCAGGAGCACCCCTGCCCCAAATCGTGCAGCAGCCCGTGTCGCGTCAAACAGCACCACAAAAGCCGGTGAGCAGACCAAGCGCCCCCGCAGTGGCCGCGCCAGCACCTTCTGCAGCAGCACCGTCTGCAGCAACACCGTCTGCGCCCACACCACGGCCCAAGCCTGCGGCAGCGCCCTCAGCTCCAAAGCCTTCAGCTCCCGCTCCTACCGCTTCTGCTCCATCAGCTCCTGCAAGGCCCACCTCGGCCAAACCTGCACCTGTTCCTTCAAGGCCAACAGGCACCTCACCGGTGAAGCGTCCTGGCAGCGAAGCCAGCAGCCCCCGGCCTACCGCTCCGCCATCGCGTCCGCAACCGAAAGCGCCAGTGAACCGAGGGGCGCCGCAGCGACCCGCACCCAAACCAGAACTCGTTGGCCGGCCACAGCCCAAGCGTGCTGCTCCTGGTGCACCCGTCCGTCAGATCGGACAACGCCCAGGTGTGAGTCCACGGCCAAGCGGGCCTCCAGGCCAGCGCTCCAACATGCCGCAACGCCCTGCAGGCGCTCAACGTCCAGGGGCCCCAACACGTCCTGGAGATGCTCCTTCTAAGCCGGGGCAACCCCGCTCAGCCGCGAGTTCGCTGGAATTGGTCGGCAAACCCATCCGCAGAGATGGCAGCAACGACGGCGCCGGTGGCCGCGGCGATGGACAAGGTCGTCCCCCTGGTGCAGCAAGACCGGGAGCCCCCCGTCCTGGTGGCATGCCAGGGATGCGTAAGCCGGTAGCCCCCGGTGAGCTCATGCAGCTCCAAAAACCGAATAACCGACCGTCAGCGCCACCACCGAGACGTGTTGATGGCACGCCTGTGGCCACGCGTAGCGGCGAGGCTGCCGCTGGAGGAGCCAAGGCCACACCGCCTGTTTCACGTCCTACAGCCACGCCACCATCGGCACCAAGGCGTCCAGGCTTCAGGCCTGGCCCAGGAGCTGGTGGTCAGCGCAGGCCTGGACGGCCTGACTGGGATGACAGCGCAAAACTGGAAGCGCTTCGCAGTAAATCACCTCAGAAACAGCGTCAAAAGGTCCATATCATCGGTGAAAACGATGATGCCCTAACCGCTGAGACCGGAGGCTTCGCTGGTGAACGCCAGGCGATGGTGCTATCGGCCAGCTTGGCCCGTCCTTCCAAGCCAAGAACGAAGCACAAGCCAGCTCCGAAGCCAGTTGCTGCCATCAGGAAGCGGCGTAAGGAAACCGCACGTCAGCGTCAGCGTCGTCGCGCGATGGAACTTCGTGCCGCAAGGGAAGCCAAACAGGTACGGCCCGAGATGATCGTGGTCCCTGAGGACAACCTGACGGTGCAAGAGCTCGCTGACATGCTCAGCATCGAGAGCTCTGAAATCATCAAATCCCTGTTTTTCAAAGGTGTCATTGCCACGGTCACGCAGACCTTGGACATGCCCACCATTGAGGCTGTGGCTCAGGAATTCGGCGTACCTGTGCTTCAGGATGATGTCGAAGAGGCGGCCAAGAAGACCGTCGAGATGATCGAAGAGAAAGACCGCGCCCATCTCATTCGCCGTCCCCCCGTCGTCACCGTCATGGGTCACGTCGACCACGGCAAGACGAGTCTTCTCGATGCGATCCGCCAAGCCCGCGTCGCCGCTGGAGAAGCTGGAGGAATCACCCAACACATTGGTGCCTATCAAGTAGAGATTCAGCACAACGATGCCCCTCAGAGGCTCACCTTCCTGGACACCCCAGGGCACGAAGCGTTCACCGCCATGCGGGCTCGAGGCACCAAAGTCACCGACGTTGCCGTCTTGGTGGTTGCGGCTGACGATGGGGTCCGTCCTCAGACCCTTGAAGCGATCAGCCACGCACGGGCGGCAGAAGTGCCGGTTGTTGTGGCCATCAACAAGATCGACAAAGAGGGAGCCTCTCCCGATCGCGTCAAACAGGAACTCTCTGAACAGAACCTGCTGGCGGAAGATTGGGGAGGCGATGTGGTGATGGTTCCCGTCAGTGCCCTGCGCGGTGAAAACATCGACAAGTTGCTTGAAATGATCCTCCTCGTCACTGAGGTTGAGGATTTACAAGCCAACCCCGATCGACTCGCGAAAGGCACTGTGATCGAGGCCCATCTCGACAAGGCCAAAGGTCCTGTGGCCACATTGCTGGTTCAGAACGGCACGCTCCGTACTGGTGACGTGCTTGCCGCAGGCCCCGTTCTCGGCAAAGTGCGCGCCATGGTGGATGACGGAGGCGGCCGTTTGAAAGAAGCCGGTCCTTCCTGTGCTGTGGAAGCACTTGGTTTCAGCGAAGTGCCCACTGCAGGCGACGAGTTTGAGGTCTACCCCGACGAGAAGTCAGCACGCGCTGTCGTCGGCGATCGTGCCTCCGATGCCCGCGCGAGTCGCCTGGCCCAACAAATGGCCTCACGTCGCGTGTCACTCACAGCCATGTCTGGTCAGGCCAAAGAGGGCGAGCTCAAAGAGCTCAATCTCATCCTTAAAGCCGACGTTCAAGGCAGTGTGGAAGCGATCCTTGGCTCGCTTGAACAGCTACCGAAAGACGAAGTACAGGTCCGTGTCCTGCTGTCCGCACCTGGCGAAGTCACAGAAACGGACGTCGATCTAGCGGCAGCCTCTGGCGCTGTGATCGTGGGCTTCAACACCTCGATGGCCTCAGGCGCAAAACGAGCGGCAGACGCCAATAGCGTTGACGTTCGCGACTACGACGTCATCTACAAGCTGCTGGAGGACATCCAGTTGGCCATGGAAGGCCTCCTGGAACCAGAACTTGTGGAAGAGTCCCTTGGAGAAGCAGAGGTTCGAGCCGTTTTCACAATCGGCAAGAGCGCTGTGGCTGGTTGTTATGTCACAACTGGAAAACTTCAACGCAACTGCAAGGTGCGCGTGCGTCGCGGCAAAGAAATCGTCTTCGCTGGAGATCTCGATTCCCTACGTCGCAACAAAGACGACGTTAAGGATGTGGCCACAGGGTTCGAATGCGGTATCGGCTGTGATCGCTTCGCCAATTGGAAGGACGGCGACATTGTTGAGGGCTACAAGCTCGTGACCCAGCGCCGCAAGCTCGCCACCTAATGTCGCCTCGCAACGAGCCGCTTCTATGGCTCCAGTTGGTGGCGATTGGAGCCATCCCACTGGAGCTACAGCTGCTTCGGTTGATCTTGGCTGGCTCGGATCTCGGTCCGGTGCCCTCGGTGGAACGCTTTCTCTGCTGGGGGATCGCCGTTGTTGCTCCTGCCGTTTTGCTCTGGAAACGGCCTGTTGATTGGGGCTCCCTTCTTCTCGTGCGTCAACCCTTAAAAGGGCGAACAACCTGGCAACGAAAAATCAGTCACTGCCAAGACAACCTACTTTTAAAAATGAGTGGAGCGGCGGGGGCAGTTCTTCTGCTTGTGCTGTTCTGGTGGATCGATCGATCCTCGCTGTTGATTGCTGATCTCTCTCCTTTAAGAAGTGGGCATCGCCTTCAAAGCCTGCTGATCGCAACACCACTGCTGGCCATCATTTTTTGGCAATGGAATCAGCTGGTTCAGTCCATCTGGCTTCTCACTCGTCCTTCGATGGCCATTGAAGGAGCTTTGGCGATGAGTGAACGCCAGCTAGAAGACTCAAGGTTTTCACTCGGATTGGGTCTTCTACGCCTGGAGTCGTTGGATTGGGACACGGCAGAGGTCAACACATCAACAGTTGATGAACCGAAGGAACCTCAAAAGACCATCGAGACGCCTCCACCTCCTGAGCCATCCATCGAGCAGGACGAGGAGGATCTCTCAGACTCTGACTCCAACGCTTTGAACGACCCAAACGAAGAAGGACTGAATCTCCCTAAGGCGCCAGATTCAAGTCTCTCGAGTTCGATCGAACCAGAGCAAGCTGCCGAAGAGAGCAACAGCGCTGATCTGGATGACCAGATCACTGAGAACAACATCGTTTCCAGCACTGACTCTGAAGGTCATGACGAACAGACCAAGACCTCCGGAAGCGAAGAGAGCGAGCCAAAGCAAGCGCCGTAGCGACCGCCAAGGCGTGCGCGCTTCCTGCAAGAGCCTCGCCTTCAGTTCTGGATCCAACTGTCTTTGAGAGTCGCGGTCGCTCAAACCCTGTGCTGCGCAATGCCAAATGTTAAGTTCCTAAAGCTGCCGATGTAGCTCAGCTGGTAGAGCAACGCTTTCGTAAAGCGTGGGTCGCCTGTTCAAGTCAGGTCATCGGCTTAAAACACCAACCCAGTTGCAGCATGACATTTGCGCTGTAGCTGTTTTTTATGCCCCTGCACTTTCAAGCCGTAAAGGCGTCTTCACTTTGCGATCAATTCTGCTTTCGCAGAATATCCAGGGCTAAATACTTTCAACATCGAATCAACGACTGGTAACCGGTAAAAGCAATCGGTATCACACAACTAATAAAGCCCTTGAGCGAGCTCAAGTTGTACCGATGCTTTTTATCTCAGTTGAAACGTATCCGCATGATCCAACTGATCACCACTGGAGATGACGACGAACCCAAGCCAATAGAAGGGGTGCATCAACCCTTGAAATTCCACAGTGAATCCCAAGTTATAAGGGAGCAATCTGCAGATTGAGTCCGGAAGGGCAATGCGCCGAACGATCTAAAGATCAGCAGCAGTCGCAACTGTTGCAGCACTCCTCGGAACCGGCGTGTCCGTCAGCGCAAGGCTGTGAGCAATACACCTTGCCATCTTTCTCGACAGCGGATTCAACAGACACTGCGCAGGTGCAGGGAGCACAGGCACAAATTTGATTACTGGTTGCCATGCCTTGAGTGGACGTCTCCCACTTTCATAAAACGGAAATGCGTCCAAGTCCATCACCCATCTGGGGGAAAGCACACTCCTTCAAACTGAAACCATCTAAACCAGAGTTCATGGCCAGCATCGAACCCAGCAAGCTCGATCGCATGAAACGCAGCTTTGGGAACGATGCCGCACTCGATGAAGTGTTCATCGTGCTGAGTATCGGTGCAGGGCTCATCGCAACTCTGGGGTTACTCGCCAACAGCCCCGCCGTCGTGATCGGGGCGATGGTCGTGGCTCCATGGATCATGCCGCTAAGAGCCGCAGCTTTTGCCGTGCTTTTTGGTGACATCCCCCTGCTCACCCGTTCCTTGCGAACATTGTTCGTGGGCGTATGCGCTACCACTCTCCTATCCATTGTGTTGGGAAAACTGGCAGGGTTGCCTCAATTCGGCTCGGAAGTCGCAGCGCGGACATCGCCAAACCTTCTCGATTTAGGGATCGCTCTTGTGGCCGGTGGACTGGCCACTTACGCCAAGCTTCGCAGTGATGCCGTGAGCTCACTGGCAGGAACTGCCATTGCCGTTGCTCTTGTACCACCGGTCTGCGTGATGGGCCTTCTCCTATCCCATGCGTATTGGGAAGACGCGCTGGGAGCCGGCCTCCTGTTTGCCACCAACCTTCTTGGCATTTTGACCGGGGGATTGGTCCTCATGGCCTGCAGGGACTCCTACTTTCGCCAGGAACTCAAGCGAAGCCATTTAGGAGCCGCAAACTTTGCACTCACCGGCTTGTTATTGATTCCGCTAGGGAGCAGTTTTATAAATCTTCTTAGCCAGGCAAGACAAGACAACACTCGCGATTCAGTGGAAAAAACCATTGAACAATTTCTAACGCGGCAAACCTTGACTTTTGGAGACAAAAAGAAAGTTGACGTCGAGAGAGTTGATATTGACTGGAAGCAAAATCCACCGGTCGTCCGAGTGGTCGTGCGTGTTGCAGATCCAGAACTTCCAACCTTCAAACAAGTTTCAGCCGTTCAAGAAGAGATCAATAAAAGGCAAAGGCTTCGATTTCGACTTGTCGTTCAACGGACAGCTGTTGACATTGTCGGCCCCAAAGAAAAGCCCAACACTCAAACTCCAATCTCCAAAAAACTCATCGATTTAAACACCCAACCATTTAATGAAACAGAACCCATTGATAGCTCTAGAACCTTCAAGGAAGTACCAAAAATTGACAACATGCCCTTCCTTGACAACATGCAACCGTTGATGAATGAAAACAAAAACAGGCCCAACTCAATATCTGAGCTTGAAGAGATCAAGGCAGAAAAAGAGTTGCCTCTTGACATTCAACCTACAGGTAAAACCTTAAACTAATTTCTATTGAATTAATTCATAAAACCCTTTTGAGATTGAAGGCGAGCAGCTGCGAGAAATTCTTCAACAGATTTAAACTGAGCAGGCAGCTCAAGACCAGTTTCTACATCGCGATAGAGATCAGCCACACTCCATGCCGCACTGCGCTGATCCTCCTGAAACCTAGGGATCAGATGCAAGTGCAGATGTCGAGCGCCCTCCCCAAAGGCAATCAAATACACCCGGTCGCAACCACTCACCTTTTGAACGAGCTTGGACGCTTGCTGAACAACTGTTCCCCATTCAGCCGCTTCATCTCCGAGAAAATCGACTGCGCCAGCGAGATGGCGACGAGCATCGAGTAGACACCAACCAAGCAATGGAGAGGGATGCGGATGGTGACGCAGCAACCAATGCCGACTGCGCCAAATTTCTAGTTCACGCAGATGTTCTATATCGGAATGAATCTCACAAATCCCACAGTGTTGTGAACGCTCAATCAAATCAACAGAAGTAGGCGTGTCTGGATTGATTGCCATCGGTTAATGATTGTGGTCGCTCCATGATCCTGATCGAAGGCTCGTCATCATGGTTGGGATCAAAGCCTCACTAAGGCACAAAAAAGCCCCCTCCGTGAGGAGGGGGCTTTCTAGTTCAGTTGATCTGAACTTTTGAAGGGTTCCAGATCAACCGATTGCAGGTGCTTGAAGTGCCACAGGTGTGGACTCAGCAGCTGCCAGGTCGAGGGGGAAGTTATGAGCGTTGCGCTCGTGCATCACTTCCATGCCCAGTCCAGCTCTGTTAAGAACGTCGGCCCAGGTGTTCAGGACGCGGCCCTGACCATCAAGGATTGACTGGTTGAAGTTGAAGCCGTTCAAGTTGAAGGCCATGGTTGACACGCCAAGGGCGGTGAACCAGATGCCGACCACAGGCCAGGCTGCAAGGAAGAAGTGAAGGCTACGGCTGTTGTTGAACGAGGCGTATTGGAAGATCAGGCGACCGAAGTAGCCGTGAGCAGCCACGATGTTGTACGTCTCTTCTTCTTGGCCGAACTTATAGCCGTAGTTCTGGGACTCGGTCTCGGTTGTTTCACGAACCAAGGATGAGGTCACCAATGAACCGTGCATGGCGGAGAACAGTGAACCACCGAAGACACCAGCCACACCAAGCATGTGGAAGGGGTGCATCAGGATGTTGTGCTCAGCCTGGAAGACCAACATGTAGTTGAAGGTTCCAGAGATGCCCAAAGGCATGGCGTCAGAGAAAGAACCCTGACCGAAGGGGTAGACCAGGAACACTGCAGATGCAGCAGCAACAGGTGCGCTGTATGCAACACAGATCCAAGGGCGCATGCCCAAGCGGTAGGAAAGTTCCCACTCACGTCCCATATAGGCGTAGATGCCGATCAGGAAGTGGAACACAACCAGTTGGAAAGGACCGCCGTTGTAGAGCCACTCGTCGAGTGAGGCAGCTTCCCAGATTGGGTAGAAGTGCAAGCCAATGGCGTTGCTGGAAGGAACAACAGCACCAGAGATGATGTTGTTGCCATACATCAGTGAACCTGCAACAGGCTCGCGGATGCCGTCGATATCAACCGGAGGAGCGGCGATAAAAGCAACGATGAAGCAAGTGGTAGCGGCAAGCAGTGTGGGGATCATCAACACACCGAACCAACCGACATAAAGACGGTTGTTGGTGGAGGTGACCCACTCACAGAACTGCTGCCAGCCGTTAGCGCCGGAGCGCTGCTGGATGGTGGTAGTCATGAATACGGAAAAGAAGGTCTCGCAAGGAGACGGTTACGGAAGGGCAGGACGCCCTGCCGAATGCATTGTAAAGCAAGTTTGCGGTTTGTAACCACTTATTCATGCGGTAATCCTTAAGCCCGCTGCCGGGCGTTGCAGCAGATGCAGTTGTTAGCGTCCGCACATGAGCAAAGTCAGAGGAAGAGCTTCAGAAAGGCTTAAGATTTGATTGGACTCCCTGAGGACGGTCGCATGGTTTTAATTCGATGGCACAAAGCTGGACGGCGCACGGAGGAAACCATTCCTGTAGCCATGGCCAGGCATAGGAGAAATGAGCTTGAAGCTCAAGGAGCGGTTGTGTACTGGAGCGAACGACTAGGCAACGCCTTTTAGCCATCCAAAACGGTTTCGTCGCAACAGGAACAATGACAATCAGCTCCAGGTCATCCCGCTTTCAAAGAGGGGTCATCACTGTTGCGTTAGCCAGTTCTGCGGCAATGACTTTCAGCGCCTGCGGATCAAAAACAGTGCCAGTCAACAAAACACAGCACGAAACGATCACTCGCTTGGAACAACGCATCGAGAAGCTCGAACGCCAAGTCGAAGAAAAGCTCCCAACGCCTTCAGGCACCAGCAGCAAGGTTCCTGCCGGCCCTATTAGTTCCATCACGATGAGGACAGGAACTGCTGATGACAGGTTGAGGATTTACTGGGCTGACGGCACGCGCAGTGACCTCCCCTGCACCAGAGAACAAAACACATGGGCCTGTGGGTAGAACTAACACTGGAAAACCAGTCACAACCGCTAACACCTGCAACGCGCTTTGACCGTTAAAGAAGTGATACATCGCGTCAAAATTGCGGGATGAATCAGTTCAAAACAGTGTTGGCGCTCATCAGCAGCATCGGGCTATTAGCTCCAATTACTGCAACAGCACAAAGCTTCAGACCAGTCCCACTGGCGCAACCAAAGGCAGTCAATCTCGCGCGCATGCGTGCAGAATCGCTGAATGGGGGGTTAAGTCAATACAGAGCGGCAAGCTGCATGTACGAAACCGGAGCTGGATCTTGCCTCGAGTCCGTGAGCAATAGAGGCTTCCTTTTTCTGTTTCGAGGCGGAGCGCCAGGTTGGCAACAGCAAAACCCGCCCGAACCAACCATCGAGACATCGGTGCTTATCTCCAGAGATGGCGAGCGAATTCTGGAAGTTTCCTACAACGGAACGATTCGTTAAGTGCAAGATTTAGTTGACAGATCAGGCCGCCATGATTCCGATGTAATGGCACTACCTGGTTCTGCATGAATCTCCGTACCCTCTCGGCCATGGCCGTGATCACTGGCGCAAGCGTGATGGGCGCAACACCTGGTCTTGCTCAAGGCACCATCCCGGCGTCTCAAGTGAGAGCGCTCAATTTGGCTCGCAACACTGCTGTTGCCGAAAATGGTGGCCTTACGGCTTATCGCCCTCAGCCATGCATGTTTCAGACCAGTGCTGGAGGCGGGGATTGCCTTGTGAATCAGGAGGACAACGGATACACCTTTCAATTTCTTGGTGGAGCCCCAGGCTGGCCTGAAGATGGCAGCTCACCCACCACGGAGACAGAGATCAAGATTGCTCCAGATGGGCGAACTGTGAATGAGGTCCTCTACAACGGATCACCCCGCTGATAGCTGCGCTTGAAGTGCCTCTGTCCATTCAAAAGACAGGGGCCAGCTCTCTCTAAGTGTGAGACTTAACGCAATGGCCTTCTCTGCATAAGCCGCTTCGTTGATAAAAAGAGGGACATGTCCATCGGCCCCCTCATAGGCAACGCAGCTGCCATCAGACTTCTGAAAGAGCGGATCGCCGCGACGCATGGGCTGCCAATCCGAACCCTGACGCTGAGGGTGAACGAAGGCATCAGGTGAACCGGATGAAGAGCGCGGTAGGTCAAGACTCCCCAGATGGCGATGAACCACCAATTGTCTGGGGTAGCGGGCTCGGCCAGCCAGCACATCAGAGCAGCCCTCAAAGACGGCCTCGAGAGCCAGGCGAG
Source organism: Synechococcus sp. SYN20 (assembly GCF_014279555.1). Classification (NCBI taxonomy): domain Bacteria; kingdom Bacillati; phylum Cyanobacteriota; class Cyanophyceae; order Synechococcales; family Synechococcaceae; genus Synechococcus; species Synechococcus sp. SYN20. The sequence goes on from NZ_CP047959.1 coordinate 2,248,873, forward strand.
TTTGCGTCAGGATTTTGTGATGACGCACCATCTGAGGGACGGGCCCCACTTCAATCACCAGGCCACAGGGCCAGCTCTCCACCAAAAATCCTTGCTGAGCCTGATCGGCTTCATGAAGATAAACCGGTAAGCCAAGACGTCCCTGAACAAGCGCCGCCAAGGCCAAATCAGCAGGCCTACGGCCATAGACCACCAATGAGCTTCCCATCGAAGACGTGGTGCTGTGGAGATCGATCACGAACCCACAGGCCTCGATGCCTTCCGGGCCGTAACGGCTCAACAGGTCGAAGGCACGCTGAACTTCGAGATCCACCTTGGACGATGGAATCCGCCCTAAACCAACCTGCTGCAGAAGATCAGGATGGAACGAACGATTGAGATCTCGGTCGAGATAACGACAACCTTTGGCATAGGCATCGGGATTGCCAATCACCGAAAGAGCCTCGCATCCATGGGACTGAATCAATTGCGGCTGCTGCTGCCACTGCTCCAACAACCAGGGAGCATTGATCTCATTTCCATGGGTTCCAGCCACCACAAGCACTCGAGGGCTTGGCATCAACTCTCAGCAGCCTCAATCAATCTGTTGGAAGATAAGTGGAAATGGAACAACGATGGCGATCCATCCACTGATTGTGCGCAGCGCTCGTCAAGGATGGCGCTGGCAATGGCTCCGCTTGATGGGAGGACTAGGCCCTGCCGACCAAGGAGGTCACTATCGGAGACCAACCAGCACGCCGATGCAAACCCTCGTCTTAGGGGAGAGGGAGCTTGAAGCGAGAGACAGCACAACAAAACCCCAGCTGATCGTTGGACGAAGTTGCCCATGGGCCCATCGGGTCTGGCTGGTGTTTCAACTGAGAGGGCTCAGCGCAAGCATCAACCTGCTGATGGCCCATGCCGATCACGGCGAAGGGCGTTGGCGACTGGAGCCGACCTGGCTTGGCTGCGACACCCTCCTTGATCTTTACAAGTTGTGCGGAGCACCACCCAGTTACAGGGCCACGGTGCCGGTCCTGGTTGATCCGGGTGCATGCGCATCCGATCAAACCCGATTGCTGGGGAATGACAGCACCCCCCTGAGCGAAGCACTGTGTTCATGGCCAGCCGAGGCGACGGCACTCAATCTCGCCCCAAGCGAATTGAAAGCTTCCATTGCGTCATGGCAGGAGTTGATCCAACCCTCCATCAATGACGGCGTCTATCGCTGTGGATTTGCACGGAACCAAAGGGCCTTTGATCAAGCCAGCCAAGCCCTGTTCTCAGCTTTGGAGAAAGTAGAGGAGAGCTTGCAGACCAAAGGACCATGGCTCTGCGGCGAGCGAATCACGCTGGCAGACGTGCGTCTTTTCCCAACTTTGATCCGTTGGGAAGTGGTCTATGCATCCCTCTTTGGTTGCAGTGCCAAGCCACTCTGGATGTTTCCAGCCCTTTGGGGCTGGCGTCAACGCTTCTTTGCGCTTCCTGGAGTCAGTGAGAGTTGCGACAGCCAAGGGTGGAAACAGGATTATTTCGGGGCACTCTTTCCGCTCAACCCAAGTGGAATTGTTCCAGATAGCCCTGACCTGAGCAGACTGATTGGGTCGGGAGTGGCACAACCGAAATGACGACCAACAGCAAAACAAGAGCAGAACAATCAGAACCCTGCTTTGAGGGGATGTATGGCCCTTATTGCATCACTCTCCAGGATCAGCGAGAGGTTCAGCTTTACCGAATCTGCTTGCTGGTCTGTGGTCTGAGCTTCAGTGCCGGACTCGGACAATGGATCCTCATAGGGCCCCAGCTAGCACCCCTATGGCTGTTGCCCCTTGCCGTATCACTTGGTCTTGCCTTGCGCTGGATTCACATCTATTTGCGCCCTCTCCATCAAGCCCTTCAATTGTTTTGGGCCGCTGGATGCATCGGCTGGCTGGTCTTAGCCATGCAGGCCGGTCCATCCAACATCTTCAACACGCTTGAGGGCCAACGTCTTTGGACCTTGGCGATTGGTCCTCTGTTTGCATCCCTGGCAGGCATCGGCTTCAAGGAGTTCTTTTGCTTCAGACGTCCAGAAGCAATCGGACTCACCCTGCTTCTACCAGTGGCACTCCTCGGTCATTTGAGTGGCCTGATTCCAGGGCCAGTAGCCATCAGCATGCTTGCGATTTGCTCCTCTCTTCTCGTGCTTCTTGCCTTACGCAAATTCGGAATGGAGGCCGCTGCTGACGTTGGCGATAAAAGCGTATTTGCTTATCTAGAAGACCTGCGAAAGGCCAAGAGCGCGTGAGCCTGATCAGTCTTGTCGATGCATCTAAAGACTTCGGCATCCGCACGCTGTTTGCCGACCTAACCCTCCACATTCGGGAAGGTGATCGCCTGGGACTGATCGGCCCCAATGGGTCAGGGAAATCAACCTTGCTGAAAGTGCTTGCAGGCGAGGAGCCCCTTGGGGGAGGAGAACGACGCTGCTCGTCGCGGTTGAGGGTCGAGCTGGTAGGCCAAGAGAGCAGCGTGGACCCGGGCCTCACCGTCTTGGAACAGGTGTTGGCAGGGTGCGGAGAGAAACGAGATCTGCTGCTGCGTTTCAGTGAACTCAGCGAAGCCGTTGCCGACAATCCGGACAATGCAGTGCTCCTAGCCGAGCTGGGCGTCCTGAGCCAAAGAATGGATGAATCCGAGGCTTGGAGTCTCGAACAACAATGCCAGGAAGTCCTGCAAAGGCTTGGGATCACTGATCTACACAGCCCTGTGGAGGCTCTTTCGGGTGGGTATCGCAAACGGGTAGGTCTGGCATCGGCCCTTGTGGCTTGTCCTGATGTCCTGCTTCTCGATGAGCCCACCAACCACCTTGATGCCGCAGCTGTCGAGTGGTTGCAAAGCTGGCTGGATCGCTATCCAGGAGCGGTCGTCCTCGTTACCCATGACCGCTATGTACTGGATCGCGTGACCCGCAGGATCGTGGAAGTTGAGCTGGGGGAAGCCCGCAGTATTGACGGCAATTACAGCGCTTATCTGCAGCGAAAAGCCGAACAAAATCTCGCCGATGCCGCTGGTGCTGCCAAATTCAAAAGCGTGCTCCGGCGCGAATTGGCTTGGTTACGCCAAGGGCCAAAGGCACGCAGCACCAAACAAAAGGCGCGGCTGCAACGCATCGATGAGATGCAGAGTGCGCCCACGAAACAGAGTCGCAGCCAGCTGGAGATGGCCAGCGTGAGTCGTCGTATTGGGAAGGTCGCGATCGAGGCGGAGCATCTCTCCGTCTCAGCTGACGGCAGCAAAGACGGCCCCTTATTGCTCTCAGACTTCAGTTACAGCTTCAGTCCAGAAGATCGTGTCGGAATCATTGGCCCCAATGGAAGTGGCAAATCAACCCTGCTTGATCTGATCGCGGGACGCCGTCAGCCAACTGGCGGGTCCCTACAGATTGGAGAAACTGTTCATCTTGGATATCTCGACCAACACACCGATGTCCTCAGCGATGGAAAAGGACTAGAGCGCAAAGTGATCGACTTTGTCGAGGAAGCGGCGTCAACCATTGACCTGGGGAATGAGCAACTCAGTGCATCTCAGCTGCTGGAACGCTTTTTGTTCCCACCAGCACAACAACACAGCCCCCTCAGCAAACTTTCTGGTGGAGAGCGACGGCGCTTAAGCCTGTGCCGCATGTTGATTCAGGCACCCAATGTGTTGCTGCTCGACGAACCAACCAACGACTTGGATGTCCAGACCCTGAGTGTCCTCGAAGACCTCCTCGAGGACTTCCGTGGCTGTGTTGTGGTCGTGTCGCACGATCGCTATTTCCTAGACCGCACCGTTGACCGTCTCTTTTGTTTTGAGAACGGACGCCTGCAGCGTTTTGAAGGGAACTACAGCGCATTTCTAGATCACCGACGTGATCTGGGAAAAGCGCAAAGCGAAGCACTGGCAGCGCAGGAAAACGCCCAACGTTCGTCAAAAGCAGCTTCGAAACAGGGTTCAATTCCAGACAACAAGCCGAAACGGCGCAGCTTTAAAGAATCGAAGGAGCTGGAGCGCCTCGACAGTGTCCTCCCCGCCCTGGAGCTGAGAAAACAGGAGCTGGAACAGGCCATGGCTAGTGGTGGGGGAGATCTCAGCTCTCTGAGCTTGGAACTCGCAGCTTTATTGGACTCGATTCATACCAGTGAGGAGCGCTGGCTTGAACTCAGTGAACTCGAGCCTTAAGCCTTATTCCTCATGATGTAGATCGCATCGCCCTTCTTCACTGATGCCCTCCAACAACAGATTCAGCCCCTTGAGAGAGGCCCGCCATGTTGTTAAGGAAGCCATCGCGCCAGCAGAATCATTGGCACTAGAAGAAACCAGACGTAAAATAATCACATCGCAATTGGCTTTTAAGAGCCGCCGATTCCATGAAATCCATCGACGAGCACATCAAGAAAGATCAGTCAGAGATTGAAGCAGCTCGCGCTTCAGGCGACCAAGCAAAGGTGCGTCACCTGACGGACGAGCTTCATTCTCTTGAGGAATACAAGGAGCACAATCCTGAGGACAAGCACGATCCCACCTCACTCGAGCTGTATTGCGATGCAAACCCAGACGCCGACGAGTGCCGCGTCTACGACGACTGAGCCATCGAGCCCCTCTTGGTAATGAACCTGCCTCTCAAGGCAGGTTTTTTTATGCAGCGCCTTCGATCCAGCATCCAGCCCTAGATCCCCAATTCGCTCCAAACACGATCCAACATCTGAGTCAAGCCGCGACTCATCGCTGCCGAGATCAGGAGAGGAGTGCGCCCGCTGGCATCGGTCAAAGCAGAAACGATCCCCTCCAGATCCTCTTCCTGAATGAGCTCCTGCTTGTTAATAACCAGAATTCTGGGGCGCTCAACCAGCCCATGTCCATAAGCTTCAAGTTCTTTTTCAACAACGCGGAGATCCAGCAAGGGATCTTCGGCTCCGCCATCCACAAGGTGAATGAGGAGTCGGGTGCGTTCGATATGGCGCAGGAAATCGTGGCCCAAGCCCGCGCCCTGGGCTGCACCAGCAATCAAGCCTGGAATATCAGCAAACACGGTGCCGTCTCCTGTCGGGCGGCGCACCACACCAAGATTCGGGATCAGGGTTGTGAACGGGTAGTCGGCAATTTTGGGTCGAGCGGCAGACAAAACACTGATCAAGGTGCTTTTCCCTGCATTCGGAAGCCCAATAATCCCCACTTCGGCTAAGAGCTTGAGCTCCAGCTGCAACGGCCACTCTTCGCCGTCACGGCCCTCAGTGAATTTTTCTGGAGCACGATTTCGATTGCTCAGGTAATGGGCATTGCCAAGCCCGCCCCGCCCCCCAAACGCCACGGTGAGACGTTCTCCTGGTGTCGTGAGGTCACCGAGCACGACTCCCGTACTCATATGACGAACCTCCGTGCCACATGGAACCTTGATCACCAACGGCGGGCCTGATGCCCCAGTGCAACGGTTGGGACCTCCCCTGCGCCCATCATCTCCTGCGAATAACCGTTTGTATTTGAAATCCAAAAGGGTTTGCAGGTTGGAATCTGCCTCCAACACCACATCCGCGCCCTGGCCTCCATCACCACCAGAAGGCCCTCCAGCTGGAACATATTTTTCTCGACGGAAGGCCATGATGCCGTCACCACCACGGCCACCCCGCACGGAAATGCGCGCTTGGTCGATGAACTGCACAGCAAGCCTCAGTTGGGGCCAATTCCCAACCCTAGGATCGAAGAGTACGAGGACAAGAGCTTGGCCGGAGTTCGCTTCGAGGCACTCAGCAAGAACTATCCGTCCCGTGGGGGGGGCAAGCCTGTTGAGGTGATTCGTGATCTCTCCCTCAGCATCGCTGACGGCGAATTTCTGGTGCTGGTGGGTCCCTCTGGCTGCGGCAAAAGCACACTTCTGCGACTGATGGCAGGTCTGGAATCCCCCAGCTCTGGAGAAATCCTGGTGGGAGACCAACCCGTATCAGGCCTGAGGCCAGCGAAGCGCAATGTGGCGATGGTGTTTCAAAGCTATGCGCTCTATCCCCATCTGAGCGTTCGCGACAACTTGGCCTTCGGCCTGAGGAGAAGCCAACAGCGCACGAATTTGCAGCAGCTCCAGGACCAACTGCATCGCAACACACGCCGTCTCCCTGCGGCTCTAAGGATTCCCTCGCATCGAGAGCAACAGCTCGAGAAGCGCATTCAGGATGTGGCGCAATCTCTCGAATTGGATCAGCTCCTCGATCGCCGACCAAAGGAACTCTCTGGGGGACAAAAACAACGGGTGGCGCTGGGCCGGGCCATGGCCCGCAAGCCAGAGGTGTTCCTGATGGATGAACCGCTGAGCAATCTCGACGCAAAATTACGCGGGAGCACTCGCGCCCGGATCGTTGACCTCCAGCGACAACTCGGGACCACCACCATCTACGTCACCCACGACCAGGTGGAGGCGATGACCATGGGCCACCGCATCGCCGTACTTAACCAGGGACACCTGCAGCAATTGGGTACTCCGATGGAGTTGTACCGCTGGCCTTCCAATCTGTTTGTGGCCCAATTCATCGGTAGCCCACCGATGAATGTGCTGCCCGTCCATGTTGGGCCTGGTGCCACATTGATGCTGAAGGACCGACGCCTCAATGTGGAGGGGCCCACTAGGGCCCTACTTCAGAACCTCGAAGGCCAACGGCTAAGCGGAGGGATCCGTCCTGAGCATCTGCATGTTGCACCAGCCACCAACCGAAATCTTCCAGCCGAAGTGAGTCACAGTGAGGTTTTAGGGAATGAGCAACTGCTCACCTGCCGCCTGCTGGATGGGGACCACCTCGTACAAGTGCGAGCCGATCCAAGCCTGAACGTTTCGATTGGTGGATCGATTCACTTAGAAGCCGATCCAGATGGCTGGAGGTTATTTGATGAGGCTGGGGACGCCATTGCTTTACAAGAGCTCCCGCCCGTCGATAGCGACGAGCCTCAACTACCCCTACTGAGCTGAGATCAGCGATCAGCGATCAGCGCACCCAAACAACACTGCAACCTGGACCGCCATCTCCCTGATCAGCATCACCAACCCGTTCCACATACGGGAGTGAATCGAGCCACTGACGCAAGCCGCGCTTCAGGCGACCCGTCCCGATCCCGTGGATCACCCAAACCGGACCATTGGCACCACGAAGCAGCTCTTCCACAGCGGCTTCAGCTTCATGCACTCTCTGGCCGCGAACATCCACCGTGTTCCGAGCGGTACGCACCTGGGAGCCGCCGACTCCTCTCCGCGCTTTCACTTGCACCACAGGTTTCTCAGGCGGTGCAGCTCGGCGACCATCCAGGCTTTCCACCGATTGAAGATCCACCATGCTGCGCATCACGCCACAGCGCACACTCAGTTGCTGACCATCGTCTGACACCTCCAGCACCTCGGCTGCTTTGTCGAGAGCAAGCAGGCGAATGCGCTCGCCCACAGAGGGGCGCCATTCCGGATGCAGACGACGCTCTGGAACGGAGCGATGGTTGGATTCAAGCTTGCGCAGCCGCTGACCAGCGCGACGAGCGGTTTCACCATCGGCCTTCTGATCCCGCAACCTGCGAATCAAACGACGCACCTCTTGTTGACCATCACGAATCGAACTCTCCAAACGCTGCCGTCCCAACTCCTGCTGCTGCGCAGAGTTTTTGCGTTGCTGCTCCCAGCGTTGAAGGAGCTCCTCATGCAGCAATTCAGTCCGAGCCAAGAGTGCAGCCGCATCTTCCGCCGCGGCCTGTTGGCGTTGCCGCTGCTCTTCCAAACCACGGATCACAGCGTTGACATCGCCATCCCCACTTGGCTTCAACAGTTGCCTCGCTTGTTCAATCACGCCGCTGTCAAAACCAAGACGCGTTGCGATCGCCAACGCATTGCTGCGTCCTGGGATCCCCCAAAGCAGCTGATACGTCGGAGAAAGGGAATCGCTATCAAAGGCCACCGAAGCGTTTTCAAAGCGTGAATCGCTGTACTTGAGTGCTTTGAGCTCCCCAAAGTGGGTGGTGGCAATCGTGAGTCGGGCGCAATTGGCCAAATTGCGCAGCAACGCAATCGCCAGGGCTGTGCCTTCACTGGGATCGGTACCAGCGCCCACCTCATCGAGCAGCACCAATGCCGGAGACGGTCCAGAGGCGATGGATTGAAGGATGCTTCCGATCCTTTTCACATGACCACTAAACGTGGACAAACTCTGCTGAAGCGACTGTTCGTCGCCGATATCTGCAAGAACCTGTGCACACCAAGGGAGTGAGGGACTGCCGTTGCACGGAATCCACATGCCGGCTCTGGCCATCAATGCAGCTAAGCCAATGCTCTTCAACGTCACTGTTTTGCCACCGGTATTGGGTCCAGTAATGGCAACAACCCGCAACTGCTCCGACACCTCAACGCTCACGGGCACCACAGGTGCGCCACCCTCCTTGCGCTGCTGCCAAACCAATAGGGGATGGCGCAGCTCCAGAATTTGAAATGGAGCATCAGCTTGAGCATCAAGCCGGGGTGGTACGGCACCAAGCCATTGGCCGTAACGCCCCCTCGCCAAGGCCAGATCTAACTTCAACAGCACAGCCATCAAGCGAGCGATCGCATCGATTTGCTCTGCAACGGCAGCACTGAGCTCCGCCAGAACCCGACGCTCCTCCTCTCTGATTCGGCCATCGAGGGCGGCCAGACGATTGCCGAGACCAATCACAGTCTTCGGTTCAACAAACACAGTGTTGCCAGACGAAGAGCTGTCGTGAACCATTCCTGGACATTGAGAGGCGGCACCAGCCTTCACCGCTAGAACCGGCCTTCCATGGCGTTCGGCAATCACGGTGTCTTGCAACAAAGACGCCCAGCGCCTCACAACCGCCTGCAAACGATCACGCCGTTCCTGGCGTGCAACCTGCCATTGGAGACGCAACTCTTCCAACGATTCACTCGCTCGATTCGCAACGCGCCCCCCCTCTTCCAGGGCAAATTTCAAACGCTGTTCGAGCTCAGGAAGTGTCGCCACGTTCTCTAGCAGAGCTGAACAGTCAGGTCTTAAATCAGGGTCATCGATCTGACGACGTAGGCGTCGGGCGGCGGCGAGTGTGTGCGCCACAGACAACAACTCCTCGCCTGACGCCGTTCCTCCTTTGGAGCAGCGGAGCACCACCATCTCGAGGTCGTACACCCCTTGAAAACTCAATCCGCCATCAAGGAGCCCGTCCAGGCTGGCGAGCTCCATACTCCTTGTTTGAAGGGTCAGCGTGGTTTCGAGGTCAGCTGGCAGCTGCCCCTTCAAACAGTGCTGACGCCCTTGTGGTGTATTGGCAAATGTTGAAAAGTGCTGGCACAACCGTGGCCACTCCAGCAACTCCAGTGTCTCTTCCAGGATCGAAACCGAAGGAGGAGCTGATGTCGTGCGGGATTCAGACGTCATTAAGAGAGACCCGCCGATGCCTCCATTTGGTTGGAAGGGATTCCACCGGGAGGTTCATACAACATCTCAAGCCAGTTCCCATCTGGATCCCGGAAGTAAAAGGAGGCTGTGCCATCTCTGTGGTCATGCACCGCCCCAACGCTGGCCCCAGACGCTTTTAAGTGATCATGGACCACATCAACCTCAGCGCGATCGCGAAAGTGAAAGGCAAAATGCGGCCCTGCAGCTTTGTAGGTGGGTCCCAGGAGGGCTAATCCATCTCGACTCTCTCCCGCCTCGAGGTAACACCAGTCGTCCGCCTTCCATACCAAGCGCATGCCGAGATCACAGTAAAAAGCGATCGCACGTGACAGATCCTGCACACGGATGGCGACGTGGCCAAGGCGCTGTACTGCTGGCATAGATGCGATGAAAGATGAGGATCATTCTGGTGTGTCAATCACCATCTGTGAGTGACGCCACGAGCCAGACCGTTCCTTGACCCAGACCGCCTATGAGCAAGCCGCCTTCAACGCGTCTGAAGCCACTCGGCAGCATCACAAGCGTGATAAGTGAGGATCAAATCGGCACCTGCACGCTTGAAGCTCAGCAAGGTCTCGAGGACCACCGCACGTTCATCAATCCATCCACGTTCGGCAGCCGCCTTCACCATGGAGTATTCGCCACTGACGTTATAAGCAGCGATCGGAAGCTCTGATTCATCACGCAGGCGGCAGATGATGTCCAGATAAGCCAACCCTGGCTTCACCATCATGATGTCGGAACCTTCTTGTTCATCAAGCTGGGCCTCCGTGATGGCCTCACGAGCATTGGCCGGATCCATCTGATAGGTGTCTTTGTTTTTAGGGATGACCTTCTCAGTAGTTGCTCGTGGAGCGGAATCGAGCGCCTCGCGAAACGGGCCGTAATAAGCAGAGGAATACTTTGCGGTGTAACTGATGATTCCAACGTGCTCGAAACCGGCGTCATCTAGGGCTTCACGAATGGCGCCAACGCGGCCATCCATCATGTCGCTCGGTCCAATGAGATCAGCCCCGGCCTCCGCCTGCATCACGGCCTGCTTGCACAACTGCTCAATGGTTTCGTCGTTCAACACGATGCCTTCTTGGCTCACAATCCCGTCGTGGCCATCACAGGAGTAAGGGTCGAGGGCAACGTCGGTCATGATCGCCATCTCGGGAACATCCCTCTTGAGCTGACGAATCGCCCTGGGGATCAAACCGTTGGCATTGAAACTTTCTGAACCGTCTTCAGTTTTCAGGCCTTCAGCCACCTTGGGGAAAAGCACCACGCAGCGAATCCCTAGATTCCAGGCACGCTGAACCTCAGCACTCAAGCGATCGAGACTCCAGCGATTTGCACCTGGCATGGCACCGATCGGCTCAACCTCAGCGCCTTCGTGCACAAACAGCGGATAAATGAAATCAGCTGGAAGCAATTGGTTTTCGCGCACCATGGCCCTTAGGGCAGGCGTGCGACGCAAACGGCGGGGGCGATAGGTGATCTCCATTAATAAGGTCTGACAACAGATGCTGAAATCGTAAATCCCGCCTCAAAGGCTGGCGTTCTGGATCCATTGTTGGCGTGGATCTCCGTCTCGGCTGGTCTGAAGCTGTTCAAGCAGCTCACGCTGTTCATCTGACCACTGCTTGGGCCATTGAAGATCCAGGGTGAGTAGGAGATCTCCACGGCCTGACTTTCCTGGCCAGCCTTTTCCTCGTAAGCGAAGGCTCTTCCCTGGAGCTGTACCCGCGGGAATGTTGACGTCTGCCTCACCATCGGGCGTCATGACCTTGACCATGCCACCAAGAGCAAGTTCGTCGAAGGCAACGGGCAATTCAGCTCGCAACTGATCACCCTCCAGGGTCCAGATCGGATGCGGTTGAACCTCAATCACAAGATAAAGATCACCTCGACGACCCGTACCCGGTTGAACATTTCCCTTGCCTTTAAGCCGAAGCTTCGAACCACTTTTCACGCCAGGGGGGATCCGAACTTGAACCCGCTCATCGTTGACAGACAAGGTGCGCTCTCCGCCTCGAAACGCTTCCGAGAACGTCACTTTGACCGAAGCTTCTGCATCAAGGTTGATTGGGGCTCTCGATCCACCGCGAGGAAAACCGCCACCGGGAAAGCCACCTCCTGCAAATCCTCCGCCATATCCGGCAGGACCAGAACCACCTCCAGCCCCACCACCGAAACGGCCCAGGAGGTCATTGATGAAATCATCAAAGTTCCCGTAGCGGCCAAAGTCAACATCAACTCCTGCAGGGCCTGAGCCACCACCGGGCATGCCTGCCTGGTTCCAATACTGGCCAAATTGTTCATAGCGACGGCGCTTCTCAGGATCGGAAAGCACCTCATAGGCTTCACTGACCTCTTTAAAGCGCGCTTCTGCGTCCTGATCGTCCGGATTCACATCGGGGTGATACTGACGAGCCAATTTGCGAAAAGCACGCTTCACCGTGTCGGCGTCAGCACTGCGTTCCACACCCAGCACTTTGAAGTAATCGCGGTAGCCACTGCCGGCCATGGAATTCATCAACCCGTAGGGCTGCGCATCAGATCCAAAGAACAGTTTCGTCCGTGGATGCGAACCGGAGCAATGGCGGGATGCCCGAACGGCAGAGCGTTCTTAGATTTAGAAGATGGTTGAAATCAACAAATTGTTGCCCGTATTGGCATCTCTGGCGGCTTTCGCGCTGCCATTTCCAGTAGCCGCATCACCCAATGCGACAGACCTGGCAGACCACCTCAAGACAAGCAAGGCGCTGTACTACGGCTCTTGGCGCTGTCCTGCCTGCATCACGCAAACCAGATTGTTTGGCGATGCAGCCAACAAACTTCCTTACGTGGAATGCGCGAAACCCAAGGAACTTCCAATTCAAGCGGCAGCCTGTAAAACAGCCGAGATTCGCGCATATCCCACCTGGATTCTTGAGAACGGGGAGCGCAGAGAAGGAGTTCAAACCCTCGAGCAACTCAAGGTGTGGACATCCATGCCAGCCCGTCCTTAATCCATGGCGCTTCCAAAACTGGCCTTAGTTCACGGCTTCAGCTGGAGGCACTGGAGAGGAGATTTACTGGGCGGCCTCACGGCAGCCGTAGTGGCCCTACCCCTAGCCCTTGCATTCGGAAACGCAGCACTAGGACCAGGCGGAGCCATTTACGGGCTGTACGGAGCAATCATTACGGGCTTTCTAGCCGCTCTTTTTGGCGGTACCCCTGCGCAAGTCACAGGGCCTACTGGACCGATGAGCGTCACCGTTGCCGGTGTGATTGGCACACTCGCAGCCGTTGGAATCTCTCGAGAGCTTGGGAGCAATGAGCTACTCCCACTTGTTATGGGAGCCGTCATAATCGGCGGCCTCATTCAGATCCTGATGGGGGTTCTGCGCCTCGGTCGCTACATCACTCTGGTTCCTTACTCCGTGGTATCGGGGTTCATGTCTGGCATAGGGGTAATTATTCTTTGCCTGCAAATTGGGCCCTTATTAGGAATCAAAACCCAGGGAGGAGTGATCACTTCGCTCGGAACAGTCTTTGGTCAATTTAATCCCAATACAGCTGCATTACTGGTAGGCGCATTGACGCTAGCAGTAGTGTTTTTAACCCCCAAGAGAATCAGCACCTGGGTTCCATCACCACTGATTGCATTGGTAGTGATTACACCTCTTTCCATGCTGCTGTTTCAAGACGGGATCCCCCGAATTGGAACCATTCCAGAAGGCGGATTGAATTTCAGCCTGCCGAATCTCAAAGATCACTTCCCCGTCTTATTACGCGCTGGTCTTGTGCTCGCGGTACTTGGTGCCATTGACTCGTTGCTCACATCATTAGTGGCCGACAACATCAGCCAAACTCGTCACCACTCCAATCGAGAGCTGATCGGACAAGGAATTGCCAACAGCGTTGCTGGACTGTTCAACGGCCTACCTGGGGCCGGAGCAACGATGCGAACGGTAATAAACATCAAGTCAGGAGGACGAACTCCACTCTCAGGGATGGCACATTCAGTCTTTTTGCTGGTGCTGCTGCTAGGCGCTGGGCCACTAGCCGAAAGCATTCCAGAGTCATTGCTAGCTGGGATATTAATTAAAGTAGGCCTGGATATTATCGACTGGGGATTCCTATTAAGAGCACACCGTCTATCCATCAAAACGGCACTTGTGATGTGGGGTGTTTTACTGATGACCGTATTCTGGGATCTCATCGGTGCAGTCCTCGTTGGCATGTTCGTTGCCAACCTTTTGACCATTGAATCGATCACAACGCATCAGTTGGAAAGCATGAGTTCAGAAGACAGTTCTCAGCTCGATCAAGAAGAGAAACATCTACTCGATCGTTGCGGAGATGCACTGATGCTGTTTCGCTTGGAGGGACCACTGAGCTTTGGAGCCGCAAAAGGGATTAGCGAGCGCATGACCCAAATCAGGCAATACAAAATACTTTTACTTGATGTAACAGACGTTCCACATCTTGGAATCACTGCCACATTGGCGATCGAAAGAATGGTGGAGGAAGCAGAGCACCACGAACGTCAAGTCCTGATCGCGGGCGCCAATACAAAGGTCAAAGCGCGTCTGGAACAATTCCGTATCCAGGAACTCACTGGAAGCAGAAGAGAAGCTTTGACCTATGCAGCTCAAGAACTAGATCCGCACTAAAGGCATCAAAACAGCAGCAGATGGAAGTATTTATACTCAACAATGAGGCGCTGTAGCTTTGGGCACGCGGCAGATAGGGATTCTCGACAAAATATTTATACGAATAAAAATTCCATGGAAATCCTCACAGCTCTTGCCATTGCGCCATTTTTAGCTGCTCTCGTCCTCGGCGCTAGAGAAGCCGAGCTCGAAGAGCAAAACAATCGATAAAGGCACAGAGCGATCGGTTGTGCAAAACCATTTGACCATCTCGCATACTGATATCCCTTAGACATCCAACACCTAAGAAACCACCAGCAAAGCCAATAAACATCAACCTTAAAGCTAAGGTACAACTTTATTATTCATACCTTTCTTTTCAACGTAGTTAGACGAACTAAAGAGTGAAAAGTATCGGCCAAGTTAACAGGCAACAATGAATACAAATATTAAACGTCTAAGCAATTTCTAAACAAAAAAGTCAGAAGAAAATTTGTCCGGAAAGCCAATGGCCGTATGGTCTCGATGATGCCTCAGCGAATGCCAAGAACATCGTGGCACCAATACCTAGGAGGGTAATGGAAATGCCACCGGTGATGGCAATATCGTAAACAGCACGGGTCGCAGAAGGGCTTCGGTCAGAAAGTGAAGAACGATGAGCCATTGACCAGAACGACAAGCTACAAATCAGTTATGAAGCACCCAAGTCAATAAAACAGGCTTCATTGATGAAGCTCATCAATTCGTTTCATGGCGCAACATGCATTTGCAAATTGCTGAGAACGAAGCTGTCCAATAAAAAGCAACGATCTGCGAAACCTCTACTCAACGACGACCAAACAAACCCAAGGGTTCTTGGCCATCCATCAAAAAATGTTGGTCCAACCTTGAAGCAAAATTTCCATCATCTTCCAGGACTATCTTGGCTTCCTTTATCGAACCGGAGGGTAACAGCGCTGCCACCCGGCCTCGCGCATGGTGTCCCAGGTATCGACGGCCTGATGACGAAGCATCCGACGGCGTGAAAGGGGAACTGGTGGATAGGGCGGTTTCCATTGAAACGTCCTTAAAGCAATCAATTCGCCATCAGCAGAGTTGCCAGCAGACTGAAAATGCACCAGCTGCTGTTGAAGCTCGTTGGAGAGCCAACCCTCACCACCAGGAATGTCTGGCAAACGCTTGGAATCGGGGCGAAGACGTGGCATCCATTAATTATGACAGCCTTAACGGAAATCGGCAGAATTAATAATCATCAAAAGATATACGTACTGATTCAGGAGCAAATGAACCACATCCATTGACGCCATTACAAAACCAAAGCATTCCGAATGGGGAAGCTCCCTATCGAATCACAACAGGAGTGCCTACCTCAACCTGATTAAAAACCTCAATGACGTCACTATTCAGCATTCTGATACAACCCAAACTGGCAGCCGCACGAAGATGAACCCACCTTGGCCATGCCGTTCCGTGAACGGCATAAACTTTTCCATCCGTAGCAGACTTTAAGTAAGGCATAAATCGAACACCAACTGGGTCATTTGGTCCAGCAGGGAAGACTTTATGATGAGACTTTGAATAGTAAGTAGGGTCTTTTACTTTTTTGAGAATGCTAAAGACACCTGGAATCGTTGGTGACTCAGGCGCCCCAATCGCAATCGGATATCTCTTAACCACAGTTCCTGAGTCCTTAAGCCAAAGGTAGCGTTCTTTGAGGCTCACCTCAATTTCGATCTCAGCTTTAGCCTCAGGCGCAGCAGAACTAACCAAGGAAATGCAGCCAACCGACATGGCCAAAAACACATTCAAAAGAGGCTTTGGCAGACGCATTGAGTCAATAGGAGGGTTTTGAGAACTCTACATCCATTAACAACCCAAAGAAGCAACAATCAAACGAAGGAAAGTTGAAAGACAAGAGTCAAGAATCAACCATTTGATCGCCTTCTTCAAGACGTTTAGACTCCTCATATTCTTTGATAATTCTTTTATAGATACTTGCTAACACCTGACCATCAGCATTTCGCAAAACCACAGCGTCGATCCCAACAGAGCTTTTAGACAAATCCACTTCATCCTCATGCTTAATCTTGTCTTGGGAGATTGCAAATTCAATTGCTGGCTTAAATGAGAATGAATTAGACATCAACCCGGTGCATCTTCATCCAAGCTGACAGGCAGACCCAACACTGGCAGCAAATACAGTTTTACTTAAGACAACAAAGGACAATCCCGACAAGTGGGCCAACCGGCGATCGAACAAAGATGGCCACTGATGGCCGCAGCAATTTGTTGAAATAATGACCTTAAGGAATGCCCTTGAAACAGCTCCTACCGGTTGTATGACAAGCATCGCAGGGGCTGCATCAAAGATGGGCAGATATGCCTATCGCCGAAGGGATACTCGGCTCATTAGAACAATTAAGTGATATTCCCAAGCAATGAAGCTCGATAGTGCAAACTCCCATCCAATGGGAAGCCTGATCCATGACGGAACACATACACCCTTCCACGCCTTGGCCTGCCCGCTGAATCCACGCATGGTCCGAATCGGCAAAAAGAGATAAGCGGCCAAGAACACGAAAACGGGCTAATGCCTTAAGAACAACCAAAGGGTTTGTCATAGAAGCCCTTTGGTTGTGACAGCTCACATCTTCGAGCGCAAAGAAGTAGAGCTTCCTTCAAGGCTCAGACATCTAGGCAATCGCCAAACCGATCAAACAATAAAAAACCCCACTGAAAGCGGGGTGAATCTTAAAGATCGGAGCAAAATCAGCTTCCAACAGAAGCAAGCTTCGTTGGGGAAAGATGCGCAGAGGTGTAATCAATGCCCTCTGAATGAGCAGCAAACCAGCGCTGAGCATCCTGTAGGCGTTGTGCCTTCAGCTCTTTCTCTTTGATCAGGAGGAGGGTGTTCATGGGAACGACCAACAGCGTCTCAAACCCCGTTGCTTGTTTGAGATCGAACTGCGTCCCCTATGGGGGGACCAACGTCCTTTGAATATAAGGCGGAAAACGCAAATCTGAAAGCCATGGACCGAACATTCGATGGTGTAACAACCGCTCCTTGGTCAGTCCACTGCGTTCGAAACCCCAAAAGATCATCACAGCGAGCTCTTCGCGGATCAAAGGCAGCGATCCATGGTCCGTGGGGAGCACACAACATTTGTAGACCGTGGGCTGAGCCCTGAGATACTTGGTACTGAAGTCGGGAAAACCTTTAGTGGCAGGAAAATCTGGTTTCACTCAAAGCGAATTTGAAGAAATCAAGCGCCTGTACGTTGAAGAAGGAAGAACCTTTTCTCAAATCGCCAAAGTCATCGGGAAAGGAAGCGAAAATTCAGTTCGGAATTGCTTAGTTAAAGCACGGGTCAATCGAGCTTCACTTGGAGAAAGGAAACTCGAAAGATTCAAATCAGGACAGAAATATGGAAGGATCACCCTACTCACAAGACTCGTCAAATCAAAAAAGCTTCGATACCACGTCGTTTGTGATTGCGGCTATGAATTCGACATAGATCCATATTTTCTAACGCTTCCCGATGATCACAAAAACAGCATTTCCCAATGTCAAAAGTGCAGGCCTCAAAAGTAGAAGTTTCTAGTTCAAAACAAGCTCTATAAAGCAGACAGAGTACACTTAGATTGAAATTTAAACGACAAAACAATCACCCCAAGCCGCTCTTGCTTTGCTTCTTTTAAATCCAGAGCAAACTTTTGCCCACAGCTATATTTACCTTGAAGGTTTAACGCCAATACTCCTTCTATACCGGTGCATCACATCAAATGAAGACGGAACGTAGCCCGGTCAACATGGCGGATATTCGCCTGAATCGTTGTCCAGCCCAGACGCTTATGTGCTGTATATCGATGGCAACCATTGAATCCATACAACTTACCCTCAAACTCAATGAGATCAACAGGCTCCAGAAGCCCAATCTCACTGATAATTTTCATCAGATCAACGACTTTGCCTTCATCGATCAAGCTCTCATGAGGGCGATTAATGGCCTCAATCGGCACTGGAACGCACCTTTTCATCAATCGGCCTTTTGTTGGAATGAAGTGATGTCGCCATCTCTAACAACCGTCATCGCCAAGAGCAAACGGATGCAAAGAGGTTGCGGGCCTGTTTCAGCCACTGCTGCAGAAGGCTGCGCTGTTGAGGCCCCCTTGGCCGTTGCAAAACGGTGGACTGCAGTACTGGGCCTGCAGATTCGAAACCATCAAAGGCTGCCAGGGCTTCCGTCGCCCCTTCCAGATCATGTTGAAGGACGCGCTGATTCACCTGAGGGCTGAAGTGCGATTGCGAGCGGTTGCGTACGGAAGACATTCGCTGCTCCTGAACTGTCTCCGTTCTGCCTGAACGGCAATAAAAAGACAAGTCAATTGAGATGCTTCTTTAAATCCAATTCACAATCTCGATGCCCACAAAATCTCAGGTACCCTCCTGAAATGCCTGACAGAATCATTCTTATCGGCAAGCACAGAGTCATTGTAACAACAGCAACCAACGAAGCCAAAATGCATGTGCTCTAATGATCGAAATAGTGTCAACCATGGAAACCACGATCTGGACTTTCAATCTGAACGTTCCCTTTGCAACATGGGCTGCTATTTATGACAGCGAAGACGTCGCAAAGATGCACGAGGCAGTTGGTATAAAATCAATCTTTCGTGGAATTAGCAAAGACGATCCATCCAAGATCTGTGCAATCCAACAAGCCCCCATTGGTGTGGCTCAGAAGATCTTTGAGGACAACAAAGAGATGATTCGCAGCTCAGGGCACATTATTGAAAGTACAGTGATCAGAGCTTATTCAGACCACTAATTTGTTAGTGCTTGACACACCATCAGCCCACCCAAACAGAGTATGCCTGATGGTTTAGGAGCTAAGAGTGAGCGTTTCGCCCTTGTGGACGGCTGTAAGGATAGGCCTCTTGAGATGCACAGACTTTGGAGCCCGGTGACCATTGCGGAACTCGCCTAGTGCTTGCAAAGCGCGATGGCATCGAAACCAGAAATGAAGGCAAAGTACCCCTATCTATAGAGAGCGTCTTCCTTGGACCACTTGGAGGCGAGGGTATGTTCCTCAGCATGATTTTGGGTCATCACCACACCAATCCACAATGCACCCACTGAATCCAAACCAATGGAACAAACCAACCAATCAGCAGGACACCTACCAGTGATGGCTGCTGCTTTTTTGGCTCTGGTTCTTGCTCTGGTTGGTGTTTTTTTAGGGCAAAGAGCGTGGAGCCATCAGACGACGCTGACTAAAAACTTTGAGGCCTGCATGGAAGCCGCTCCCTTTAAGCACGCCTTGAACACAGCCAAGACGGAGGCGTCGGTAACACCAGAAGAACTACCTAAACACTTTGAGACGTTTGATCAGATCTTTAGAGAAACAGGGCTCCCACCCATTTGGAATGGTGAAACTTTGGTGCCTTGGACGATCTACCACAAAGAATCAATTCTTGTCGCGAAGCAATGCCACGAATCACTTGAAATCAAGCAACCGCAGAAAGAATTGAAGGGCACATACTCCAAACCTGTTTGGGATCCCAACTCAGAAATCTGGCAAAAGGAATTGAACAACCTTGCTCAATACCAACCCGATGATTAATGACAATGAGCAAGACCTCTTAAGCCCTGAATGACCATTCATTGACAGCGTGAAGATGAGCCGTCTACAAACTGTGCCTTGGCTCTGGGGCCAGACGCAAACCATATATAGGCGCGCATCTAGCCAGTCGAGGCGGCCCCGGAGATGATTCAATCCGGCAGTATTGCTCAGGCCATTTTAGCGACCAGTTTTTTGTGATGGTCCACAACGTCTTGGCAGCCGATCACAGGGGTGAAGTCCATTTCAATGCCGAATTGAGCGCGCCAAGGAGCAAAGTGCTCAAAAATCTGTGCGTCACTTTCGGCTTTAAACAAACACGTCACACGACCAGCTCCTGGTGCATGAACACGAAACAGCATTTCAAAGCCAGGAAAGGTATCTGCCTTTGCCATTTCACCTGAATCCCACAACTCACAAAAACTCTTGTAAGCAGCGAGCTGCCCTTCAATATCAGGAAAGATACAATCCGCGAGATACATCTGCATGGCGTGTCAAAGACAAGTTCAATCTTTTGATAGCAAGTGCAACTTAAAAATACTGGCTAAGTCACCACTTACTGACTGATGAACCCGTTAGCACTAGGCGTTACGAGGTGTAACTCACATGACAAATCAAGATCATGGGAGTCAGCACGAAACTTGATCACTCAACACGAACCATATTTGGCATTCCCTCCACACTGGCAAAGGTGACCAGGCTTATTGCTGGTTCAGTTCCTGTGTTGATGACGTAATGCGGTTCACCTGGGTGGCCTTCAAGAAAGCCTTCTCCTGCAGCAATAGTGTCAGTCACCTCAGCACCATCGACGATCCTCACATTGCTGAGTTTTCCCTGCTCAACCATCACCACAACAGGTGATGGATGGATATGCAAAGGGATCTTGGCCCCAACAGGAACAGTGATCCGATAAACCCGCATCTCTGGGGTTCCCTCGGGATAGGCAACAATTCTCCCCCCAAGAGTTCGATTGGCCGTGAAAAGTTCCTCAACAACTGGATTGGGTGAGGCCAGTGCATGGCCCGAATAAAGCAGCAGGGACGCAGCAGCAATACCAAAAAGCTTAGAAACCATAATCATTGCAAGAAAGAGCTATTTAATCTCAGGCTAAATGCAATGGATGCATTATGCAGTGGCTGACGGATTGTTTCTATTATCAGCGGCTTTCATCGCGACATAAGCCAATGTCTAGCTTAAGCCTTGAGAACATTCGTGCGAACTGAAGTTTCCCTAGAATTAATACTTTGCGATCATAGACCTAAATATACTATAAAACCAAAGTGGTCCACTTGCGTACATTCTTGCTCAAAGCGCTAGCAAAAGGATGTCAATAAACGACCATTACGCTGCTTGTTAGAAGGATACAGATTAATATTAGGCTACAAATAACTCGCCAAAGCAGGCATCAGCTGCAACACACAACCATAAAGACACACTGAATTACATCGGAGAGGATGAGATAACCCTGAGAACAGATGAGGACTCTTTAGACGTGATCTCAGAGGGTGATGTCAGCGCCTGTATTGACTGCTGGTGAGAGAAGCGCCATGTAGAGGCTACCGAGCACCGAGTTGGTCTTTTGAGCCAAGTGCTTCTAGACATCGGTTCCTTAGCAACTGAAAGCACTCTCGAGCACATCAGATATTTTGTCGGTTAGCCCCGAACATATTTCTCTGATCAACCAGCAAGAGCACGTGCTTGCCGAGAGAAAGCTTTCTGCTTCATAGGCAAGATGACATTTAATTTTTTCCGGGGGTGGAGTACGTTCTTTCTGGCTTGATCATCCTGATTCAGGTCTTCTGAATAAGTTCGTTCGCGATTGTGAGCCGACAGCTGGGGCCGATTGGGCAAGCCAATGCACGAAATGGCTTATGACGACCTTCACAAATGAACTCACCAATGGGTTCGCCATGGGCTGTGTGGATTTCCATGAGGGCAAGCTTCTCTCTCCTTGTTCTAAATATTTGTCTGGACTAGTCGTGGTGCGAATCACTACTGTTTTCCGCCAAAGGCATCACAAGAGCTGCTCAACTCTCAGTCGCTTCCAACTGATTTCAATTGACAGTTAGCTCAGGCCCCTAGAACCGCTGCCTAGGCAAGGACTGTCAGGCTTGACGAAAGAAATAACGACTAGGTGACTAAAAACCGGGTTGGAGCCAAGCGACTAATTCCTCCCAGATGATCGGTTCAATAGACAGAAGCCACCGACGGCCTAGCCGGAGTGGATTGCACCCTAATTGGTGGGAATAGAGCACAACGAGCTTATGGCTTCAAACTAGAGGGAAGTCTCGAGAACTTTCAGTCTGATCGATAACATTCAGTAAATTAAGCAACTAGTAAGGTTGGAATTTATTGGGCTTCAATGCAGCACTATCTAATTGCCTGGAACTTCCCAACAGTAGAAGGATCTTGGGATGCCTGCACTCCATTTGCTGAATACATCAACGCTGGTGGGCCTGGAGATTGTTTTGAAGGCTTTGAGCTCAAATATCGAATCTGTGAACCAATTGGTGGAACAGGGATAGCGATTGCAGTTGCATGCGATATCGGCAAGGTATGGGCTCATCTTGCTCCTTGGATCAAGGGCTTTGGAATCGAGTTCGAAGTCACCCCTGTTGTCTCTGATCAAGAGTTCGCAGCGATGTGGCCTGGAGTTCAAGCGGCTGCCGCAACAGACTGAATTTCACCAGACCAAAACGAGCACGGAATGGAACCATTCGAGTTTGTGCGTTGCGCCCCGCCACCAGCGGGGTTTTTAGTGACCAATGCCAAACAGCACACGTTGCCGAGGCAGAGTTGGCTGCAAGGTCGGTAAATCACAGCATTCACTCGTCAGTGATGAAAGCATCGTGGATGAGCACAAGCGAACAGCACGGGCTTAGCTGTGCACAAGTAAAAAAGAAAACCCCGCAAAAGGCAGGGTCTCTCGGCTTCTTGTTGGGCGTGTTGCCTTGTTTACACTCCGTGAAGAAGTTCTCCTCACGAATTGCTGATGCCTCAGAAATCGGGCTGGGCAAGTCCCTTCGCATCAGTTGATTGACTGTTCTGCGGAATTTCCGCAACATGTGATCAGCCAACTCCTCACAAGGTTTGGCTCCTCACACCCCCCAAAGAAGGCTGAGTCGCCTTCTTTTTTTATGCCAACTCTTTGACGGACCGATAGGTGAGGGGCTTGGCACACGCCACCTCTCCATAACCGAGAGAAACCAATTCCTGAACAGCCTCCGCAAATTTCTTAGATCCCATGCCTCGGATCCCTCGATCACCTCGCTGCTTAGCCAATTGCCACGTGCAACCAACGGCATGAAAGCCGTGCGTGTGAACATGACGCATCAGCAGCATCACGTCTGTGCTATCCGCCCAACGTTCGTCCGTCCATCCATCCATGAAACATCAGTCTTCCCAGTAGGCCAAGGTAAGTATTGAGTCTTCCTCATCCCAGTCAATGCCGTTGTGAAACCAAAAGAGATGGAATGATGTAACGCATCTTGCTGGTTGTTGCGTTGATGTTGCAAGTAGTGTGACAAGGTATGAGGTATGGTGCCAGAAAAAGGAAATTTCTCACATCAAGATGGACGGGTCAGTTAAACAATTCGAAACGCTCAGAAAGCAAAACAAAATCGCCAATACATTATACGAAGAACAGAATATAAACTAATATTAGAACCAAGAAAAATAAGCAAAAACCAATCGAATCACTTGATCCTGTTCACTGCTTAATTCTGAGGCGATGGGAATGTCAAAGCCATGACCAAATCAGGAAAGAAATCAACTCTTTCGAGATAGTACACAAGAAGGGTCACATCCCCATTGCTGCCTGTACCCAATTGGGACAATCTCAATGTTTTTCCATCTACAACATTAATAAATCCCGCACCTCTAGTACGAGGAGGTCGTGCTCGCATAGGGAGAAGGTCGATCCTCAGCAGATTTTGCTTCTTCATAGGCAAGAACTTTTGTTGTAACCAGTGAGCCCAAGGCGTATTCTCTTGCTCTACTCTTTGGCTCCAGATTCCACCATTCAAAACCTACCTTCCAAGCTCCAACATTCCCAACCTTATCAAACCTCATACAAGTATTACCAATTGAAAAATAGCTAAGATCACTACGATAGGTCAACCTAGCTATGGAATTAGACTTATCAAATGTACACCATTTTGTACTATCGAGCTGGGCTATAGAGTTTACCTGGGCTGCCACTTGACAAGGCAAACAAGACTTTGCCAGAAAAACGGTAAACAAGAAATAAATCGTGCGCATAGTAGTCCATCGCAAGGCCCAAGGCTTTAGCAACGACTATTGAAAAGAGAAAGTGCTTCCCATGAATAGGCTCAAAACAGGACAATCATCCTCTAGCAATAAAACAAGAGTATTAAGATTAAGGCCAACCCGTAAGCTCGAAGCAATAAGAGCACTCACCAACAAAAGGGAAAGAATCAAGTTTCACAGAAGACATACAGACGTCACAGATCACACCTAACAGAAAAAGAAAAAATAATCGCATAAAACATCCAAAAGGAAAAGTAAGAATGCGAAGGGAGTGGAACAATAGAAAAAATCAAAATAAGTCCTTGGGAATTTCCAAAACAAGAACAAGACCAATTGAAATCTGACAGCTAAGGACAAAAACACTAGCCAACCACTACTAGAAAGGCTATTAATGCAAGGCCGTATAATGACTATATTCAAATGATATTGACGCTAATAGATAAAGCAAAAGACTTCGAATAATCAAGAACGAATCAACAGCAAGTGAAAGCATTAACAACTGGAACCAAAAAGATTACTGTCACAGTTGACAACTGGCAAACAACGCGATAGGTTCGTCTGATTCGTATATATAAGTCAACCACACACCAAACCAAAACCAACCACAAACCAACAACTAACTTTAAAGAATATGAACAAAACAGCTAAGAATTGCAGTAAATTCCTTGGAGTTTTGTTGACACTTTGCTCACTAGACATTGCCTCAAATCATGAGATGCAGGCAGACGATTTAACCAATAACAGGTCGAATAGATACAAAAAAAAGGAACTGATCAGCACGACAATAAATTGCAAGAGCAATTATCGTTATTATAAAAATTGCAAGAAAACGAACGAAGCAAAGCAGAATAGTCGCTATACTATTAAAAGAGATGTACAAAAAAGATCAGAGCACAAAGATATTAAAAAGAAGTCTCACAAAAGCGATTACAAAAGCAATGCACAAAACTTGAACAGAATAAAGAAAATCCTTGGAAAGAATATCAACAATATAGGCAAAAACATGGACGCTATTGCCGGCAATACAAAAGCGATAGAGAGAAATAGCACCAATATCAATAAGAATACACAAAGTATCGATGGCAATGCAGCCGCTATTGAAAATCTCGAGAAAATAAACACTAACAATCTGAACAATCCGGCTACGAAACAAAACACTCAAGACATAGAGACGAATAAGCAATCAATCAAAGACAATAGCGCAGCTATCAAAACAAATACTGTAGATATATCATCCAATAACGCAGCAATAAATTCAAATACTGTGGATATATCATCCAATAACGCAGCAATAAATTCAAATACTATGGATATATCATCCAATAACGCAGCAATAAATTCAAATACTATGGATATATCATCCAATAACGCAGCAATCAAAGACAATCAAGATCTTATAATGAAAGTCAACGTAGAGATCCCAAATGGCACAGCAATATTAAGCAATACCGAAAAGATTAAAATCAACGGAGAAGGAATAGCCTCAAATAGCAACAATATAAACATAAATAATGGTCTAATAAACAAGAATACTGATAAGATCTCTGGCAATGAAGTCAGTATTAGCAATAATTCTAAAGAAATTAATATCAACAAGAATCAAGCAAGTAGCAACATTGAAAGCATTGCTACCAACAAAGACAACATTGGCAAAAATACTGAAAAGATTTTAACTAATACCGATCAAATAAATACAAACACTGGAAATATCACTGTCAATACTGAAAGCATATCCACAAACCAATCAACGCTTTCTAGCCTAGGAACAATCATTGACATTGAAAATATTAACAGCAGAGTCATCAATCCTAACGGAATAGAAATTGAGGGCGAAAATTTAATATCAAGAGATAAGAATGGTGTAATAAGCATTGGAAAGAATTCAATCAAGACAGTAGAGCAAAACGGGAAACAATTAGTATGGGCCGCTGATGCAAACGGGAACTCTATTCCAATCAATATAACAAATGGGTCAGATCTTCAGATAAATGGTGTAAGCGTACAGGGGCAAATCGACAATAATATTGAAAACATATCGACCAACACAAACGCTATACTAAACAACCAAAAAGTGATCAATAATGTTCAAGACAACGTAAATGAACTTGGATACGGTGTGGCCGGTGCAACGGCTCTATCCACAGCAATCTCGGCACTACCAACAGTCTCTCAAGACTCACCCATATCCTGTGGTTTAGGTACAGGTGGTTACAGCAGTCGATTTGCTATGAGTGTTGGATGTGCCGTGAAAGCAGGTAAGCGGGTCTCGATCAATGCTGGAGTATCTCATGTGTTTGGAGGAGCTGCTGATTACGGCAATGGATCATTGTCAACTGCAGCTGCACGTGCTGGTTTCATTTTGAAGCTAGGAAAAATCAATACACCTACAACAAACAATGAAGAGATGAGAGCACAACTGAAGAAAATCCAAAACTTAAACAACAAGATACAGCAAGAGAATGACGCAATAAAGAATCAAAATGAAGAGCTAATAAGGCGGCTGGAGCGTTTAGAAGCTATTTCGTACGTGCAGAGCGCATCTACAAATACAAGGATGAGATGAAAACAAAAAATAAATACATAACATAATTTGAAAATGATAGAATGATAGCTCAATCAAGCAAGAGATCAAGCCAAGTTTTTAAATCAACAGATGATCGCATGATTTGCATTAACCAAACTTGCAACTTATCAATAGTCTTTAGGAAATACAAGAATTAAAAGAAGTCAAGCCTCAGCCTCCAATCAACTCAAAATAAAAGCAAGAATTCAAAAGTGATAGCAAAACTGCGAATACTAATCAAGAGTCAGAAGTGAAGGAGTAATGATAAGCAGAACAAAAAATATAGACATTAAAACAGAAGGGAGATGGCTTAAACAAAACGAATAAAGGCTTAAACAAAAATCGCTAGAAATAGCCTGCTAAAGCAAAGATGGTGGAAAGAATTTCCAGATAAAATAAAATGCTAAAAATCAATAACGCCTTAGGGATTGCTTGACGATCTGCTAATAAAGATAGCAATTACATATAACTAAAAAAAATTAGAAAAAAGAAGCTACAAGCCAAAAATGCACAAGAAACTGTATGTACACAATCTCAAAAGATGAAGCAGCAGCATCAAACATAGGCATTAAAGAGAGGTAGTGAAAAACTACTATCTGAATGAAAAATAATTTGCTTGCAAAAAATTGACCAGTGAAGAGGGAAACAAAATATATTGTAGCAATAATCCATGAAAAAGCATAAGGAGGGAATATAACGATCTATAAACCAAGAGACGGCCAAAAGAGAGCTCAAAAGATAATATACTAACAACTAGCTAAAAAGCCACAAGCTAGGAAGAATAAACGCGGAAGCTTGTATAAATAAAGAGAGAGCGAAAACCCCGAAAAGAATAATACGAGAATGCCATATCAAAAGCAAATAAAACAAGAACCAAAAGCGAAGCTTAAACAAAGATAAGAAAGGAAACAATAATGGCCAATTAAATGCCAATGGGGAATAGCTATGATAAGCTTCTAAAACAATGCAAGAGTATAGAGCCTTCGCCTGAATTAAATTCTTGGCAAATATGTAAAGGTGAAGATTTAGCAAGCAACCGAAAAGACTTAAAAAGCTAAAATCTATCAATATAAAGAAGAATGAAACAAATGAGAATTACAAGAAGGTGGAAACTTTTACGACTAAGAAGCGAATTCAGGACAATGCTGCTAGTTAAGCCAAAAGGCACAAGAACAGAAAAAAAGCATATGACAAAAAATCTAGTACTGGCCTACTGCTTACCCAGGGAAGGAATCGAGGCCTAAAAGCGTATCTTAAGAATTAATAAGTTCATGCTGACATAAAGCGATGAACTGGTATAGAGTGAGAAGGAATCTAATAAATAAAACATGCTTCCATGAAAACTGAAGGATAATATGGATCACTGAGGCTTGTACTGCAAAATCGGAGTACATGAATCCATACAAATCCAAAACAAGCAAAAAACCGATATTAGTGCAAAATTGCTTGCAATACTAATATCAGCAATACAAACAATCAAAATTGCATCACATTTAATTCTCTGAGGCTTGTGCGATTCATCTCCGCACATTGGATTAATTGAAGAACTGCATAAACATTCTATTTCAAATTCTGCATTTAAGATTAAACTAGTGGAAAGAAAGTTGCCGAAGCCTTAATCACCTCGGCACTTGTTATGTGCAATAACAGATAACAAAGCAGAGGAGAAGCAACTGCTGACTGTTTTTATTGCCAAAACTTACTTCCCATTAATTGTCATATCTGAATGCAAGCATTTTGAAAATAGATCGATCCTTTAATTAATCACGTTCTCTGCCTTCATCATGGACATCAACGATCAATTAGAAACACTACTGATGGATTGGGGTTTTGAAAAGGACCTTCTGAAGACACTTGAAAAAAGTGGAATTCTGGAGGAATTTAGTTTCGGAACCAACAACGAAATAGAGTCACTAAGAAGTGCGCTAGAGAGTGGAAGAGTGTCATTGATAAATGATGAAAGTAAAACGTCAAAAAAAGATCAAGAAGGTGACAAAACACACAAAGAATCCAACGATCGGCCACTTATCCAAATCCTAAAAGATTGGGGGTTTGCTTCTTCAATTACAAGTGCAAATCAATTCCTTTCAGACAATCAAAATCTTGAACTTACGAATAAAGAGGATAGGAAACAGCTCAAGAAATTCCTTAAAGAAACCGATTCAGAGGAAGAAAATGATGATGGAATAAAAACAAATATTGAAGAAACGTTGTCTATACAAGATTTTTCACATATCATAGACTCAGGCACCAACGTACCAAAACAGCTAGTTTTTGGGACAAGAAAAACAAATGCAAACCTAGGGGATTTCTTTCCGGATTCTGATGGAAAAATTTCATCAAGAATGGATAAACTGTTGGGGCGATTGACCCAGTTAGTAACAGATAAACCCGTATACGTGGAATATGGAGATTACACGAATAAGAGTGTAGAGATTAAAGATGCGAATGGGCCGCCAAAAGGATCGTTTGATGTCTCAGGTTCCAGAACATTTGCAGGAGGAAGATTAACAGGCAAAGGATTGAATACTATTGATCCTAATTACCAAGGTATAGCTTCAGAAATATGGGGGAAGTCAAATGGCACATTGATACGTTTTGCAAAAGCTGAATGGGGATCAGTACTTGTTGACGGAGAGCTTGTTGAGCAGCCAGGAAGACCAAAAGGCTATCAAGGACAATTTGGTGTAAACAGTGAAGAAAGACTGGTTGATCCCTACGACGCAGTTACTGATTCTGAAACAGGAACTCTGCTTAATGCAAGGAAACTCAGCAACCTGTTAGGCGAAGGATCAGACGGAGAATCAGCCAACAGATCGGGGGTGTCAAATATGCACATGGCATTTGGTCAATATACAGACCACAACATGTCATTTTTAGATCGAACAGCAACAGGCCAAGGATTAGCAACTGAGGTTGACCCTAATGATCTAACTGATCCACTCAATAATGGTTTTGACGGCCGGCCAAATGTTAAAAAAGATGATCAAGGCAATCTAATTCCAAACCAAACGGGCATCCTGGGCGGACGAGGCGAGCATTATGTAGTATCTAGTGAAGGGAATCTCGTTCGGGTTGCTTATTTTGATAAATTTACACCTGAAGCTGACGGAGATGCAACAAAACAGGAAATTCTAGAAAGTGGATTTTATGAATTTGATGAAAATATTTCAGCTATAGGCCAGCCCGTACTCAATAGATATGGACAGGAGATCACAGGGGATGATCTAGTTCATATGAACAAAACCGAATCATTGATTCAAAATAACCAACTTTATGGCGCAACTGATGCTGGAAATTACATACTAAGGGAATCAGCTCGGTGGTCAACGGAAGATGGAGATTTTGTTTATTTTACTGATAGCCTCGGCAACGAATACAAAAAAGAGAAAATAACTGAGAACATGTTAACGGTCGGGGATATCGTACGAGGTACAGTAATTAGGAATGGGGAAACATATTCAATTCAAAACTATGGTATTTCAACTGGACTAGGTGAAAATGGAGAGACATTATCTGAACTTATAAAAATAAATTGCGGCGGTAAAATATTGGATGCTGATATCCTCAAAACACCACATATGCTTAAATCTGTATCTATAGGAAGCGATGGTCTCGCCTCATTGCCAAATTATGCAGATTTGTTGGCGAATAATGGTGTAGACACAGCTCTTATACAAGCGGTATTTGATGCTGAGCAAAGCGAACAATGGTTCAGTAGGATGGGTCAAACCAATCCACTCTTTGCCAATATACAAAATGACCCGAATTTTATTGATTTTGGCAATATTGATGGATATCCATTAATTGGTGACATCTCACCTCGAGTGTTTGCTGGAGAAATCAATCAAGGTGCAATGCGCAGCTTGGACCAAAATCAAGATAATATAGCAGATGTATATGCAATTGAAAAAATAAATTCACCATACATACCTGTATACACCTTTGACGGAGTAAAAGTAGAAGATCTAACTGCTAATCCTCAACCAAAGATCAACGCAGAAGACTGGGGAACAGGATTACTACTTACTCATAAAGTTGGTGGTGATTGGCGCGCTAACGAAAATGCCGGCTTAACTTCACTACATACATTGTGGACTAGGGAGCATACCTTCCAAGTTGATTGGATAACATCAACTATTAACGAAATCAAAAAATCTGACGAAGGTATAACTGAATTCAATGATCAATATGGAGTGAACCTCGAAACAATTACAACGAATGATATTGCAAATATGGCTAGAAGGATGGTTGAAATGGAATATCAAAAGATTCTCTATGAACAGTTTGCTCCAACGTTAGTTGGAGATAAAGTCAAAGATGGAAGGCATGGATCGGATGGATTTAATCCAGAAGTTGATCCCTCTGTAGCAGAAGAGTTTTCAAATGCAGCATATCGATTTGGACATTCACAAATCCAAAAAGAGTTAATTCCAGGATTGGATCTGTTTGACGCATTTTTGACTCCACAGGTAACAGATTCGTACGGCATCTCAGGTATACTTAATGGATTATCAGATCTAGAAGCAGCAAAGGTAGATACAAAGGTCAACGAATCAGTTAGATCTAATTTACTTGCAAACAAGCTCGACCTCAAATCAGCAAATATAATGAGGAGCCGAGAAACTGGTCAGACTTCCACAAATGCTTTGCTTCGTTCATTATCAGGTTTTGAGTATAATGATATAACAGGCAAGTACGAATTACAACATGATGAGAATGGAGTTATGAAGGAGGGTTATCGCCCTCTAAATTTGGCAACCGGAAGTGATGTAACCAAAGGAGTTCTTGGAGCTGACGGATTGTATGGAACTAGTGATGATACCTCAGGCTTAGATTACGGCTTTGTAGGAAACTATGGCTTACGTCCCATAATAAGTTGGGAAGACTTCGGGGATAGGATGAGAGGAAATAATCAAGTAGAGAAAAATGATCTTCTAAGTAGCTTCATGGCAGCATATGATGATTCATTAGAAGGCAGTACTATTAACGAAAAGAAAATAAGTGCTACAGCAAAAATAGATCTCGCGCAAGCAAATCCCAACAATGATATCTACAGCCTTGGAAGTAATGGTATAGAGTTAGCAGACGTATGGAACTATATGCTGGCTGAAAAGCCTAGTGGAGAACAACTCCTCGGCGAGCTAGCAGCGTCTATTGTATGGGAACAATTCGATCGATTCCAGGATGGAGATGCACACTACTATTTAACCGCACTTGATGGCCTTGGTAATGGAGTATGGAACCACACATTAAATCCGTTGGAAGATATTATTGCAAGAAATACAACTAACTCTACTTCTGATAATCTTATTGACTCCGGATTTGATGAAACGTTCTTCAATACACGACCTATCCAAGCCACTCTTCGGGATGCTGTAACAGGTAATTTTGAAGGTCCATTCGACCCTAGTACAATAGCCAAGGTTGACTATTTGGATGGTTTACGTCCTGCAAGTCAAGGAAGCGCACCTGAAATAAGCGAAGGTCCACACGAAGGCCCGATGCCAAATCCTTACATTTTGGCAGATAACAATGCTATATACGAACGAGTAGGTGCTATCTATAGGAATTTTGCAACTAACTGGGATGCCAATGCTCTTGATCCATGGAACAAAAATAATTTATTTGCTCATAACTCAAGAGCATCAATAGATCACAACCAGATTGGTGAAGGGTTTTTCCTTCCCTTAGCCTAATTGTAGTCTAAGTAGATAATAATCGTAGTTACTGCTTTCAATCTTAAAATAGATAAAACTCATACCTTTCGCCCAGCTGAAACTAAACCCTGAGAGAAAGGGAAGAAAACTCATTAATGAGTTTTCTTCCCTTTTGCTTTGCAAAAATGCCATATTTATATCCAGAAATCTCATCTATTCAGAAATACTTTTGTCCGCTAACAAATGCAAGCATTATGAATACCGAGATGAACTAGGAAAAGAGAAATGTTCAGAATGTAGCAATAGCAATGCCATTAATCTCGGAACTACTCACCATACCTGCCATAGAATGGATAACTATACTAAGTTTCAGCGAGCTCTAAGAGATCCATCATAAGAAGCTTAGTCAATTCCGAATCATACAAGCCAATATAACCAATGAAATACTATAAATCAATGGGCAACTTAGAGTACAGAGTTCGCAGATCAGACGTAATGAAAGCCTACAAAAAAGCTGTAGCAGTTTCAGATTGGGTGAAAGCTCGAAACTTTAGGGAGGAGTTAAACGCATTGACTCATCAATTTTGGCTCCAACAAGAAACACTGTTAAAAGCTGAACAAAAAGCATTTACTTTGCTAAAAGATGAATTAACCCGAACCTTAGAATGATTCATCTGTTCCTGACTTCATTAATACATGGGAGACCTTTCCAACAATTTAGAGACACTAGCTCCGCATAAAAAAGGATTAAGAATCAAAAAAAAGATCACAGTCTCTATCTTAGCTTTAAGACCATTTATTTGGGTCTAAGCCATTAGCTCTCTAACTATGTTCATAATATTAGTTAACCAATCAAAGAAAAGTCACTTCTCCATCGCCACAAATACTAAGAACTATCCGCGTGGTTTTAGCTGAGAGAGATTCTCCGTATAAGCTTACGTAGCTAAGTACAAAAAGCATCTGAAGCAAAATCGTCATGGTTGGTCTATCGCAAGTAATATATAACGCTGCCTGTCTTTGGAATCTACTAGATGCATTCTTCTCTTACACACCAGTGCAATGATTGACATTGAACAGCAGTAAAGGACTAAAACTATTTATGATATATGCAGAAATATTGCAGAAGCAGTGAATACTAGCACGTCCAAAGTCGAGATCAATATTTGAAAGATTTCTTGAATAGTAGATGTTGCAGGAATTGCCTACTAAGCCAAAAACACCATCATCAATCGTAAACTGAGGCAATAGCAGAATAGAGGCAATAAATAGCGCGTTGAATCTTGCTCGGAAAAATTATAGATTCTGAGGACGCCACAGCTTGGCCTCAAAGAGTTCACGCAATATTAGGGAGCTTAACTTTAAAATCTCGGAAAGAAATGTTCCTCTCTAGTCTTCACGTATTGATGATAAACTCACCCCAAATAGAACTCAGCTGCTGCCAGGTTCCTTCCCACCATTCAATACCGATTGCAAGAAAGGCTTAATAGCCGTCTGCAGATCTTATCCCAATGAACAGATACTCCATCAGAGATGGGGCAGCTAAGTGTCGAGAGTATGCATCTAAGAGCAACTACACAACCTTACAGCCATACAGAAATCCGAGAAGTAGCACACTTCATTACAAGAACCGCTGAGAATCAGAATGCTACATCTATAAATACAGTAAGCACAAGTTTTTCAACACCTGGCATCCAAAGCATTGATGGCCGCTAAGAATTAAAAGATTACTTATCTATTTCAATAGTTTTTGATGAGAACAAATATATCAGATAAGTAATCTATGACTGGGGCTTCCAGTCATAATAAATCAGTGAGCCAATAGAATTCTCCTATATCGAATAACTCAACATTGATTAGAGTCTGTGGGAGGTAGGCAAGGTCTTGTCAGAACCTTACCCACCCAGCTAAATATTTACCCTGAGGTGGCAAGCGACTATTAACATTGTGATCAATGTCAGCTGAAACAATCCTCTATCGATCGATCCAGAGAAACGAGGCAACGTATTCGGGATCTATACAGTAGCCATATGAGTGTATGTGGAAACTATTCGAATATTACATTGGACTTGCAGAAACATACCTTTAAAGAAATCATGAAATATATCTTCAAGCCAAGACGAATTAACGGCTTAGAGATACTTAACTAGTCATTACCTTTGAGGGACGCACTCAGCAACACTCTTCCCTATCAACCGCTCTGACTATAAAAACAATTGACATGCTTGTATTCATGACACTTGATCACTAAAACCATACATGTCACAAGTAAGTCTTACGCTTGAGAAGGTTGCATCCATCAATAGAACCTATTAACTATTTTCAGGATAAGCATTCTTCTCGTTATTCTTAAAAATGGCTTAGTATACAGAAGTATTGAGTAGTGACTCAAATCTCCGTCTTTAGAGAGTCAGAGCACGACAAAAATAATTGACATTATCAACGCATAAGCTCTTGCAACGAACTATGTTACACATGAAAATTAAATATTTTGATGCGTAACCAGTAGATTTAGAACATTCGAAAAACTAGCGTTGAGGTGCATACAGTAGGAGGATTGATTTCCTCTCATTTGGTCGATGAGCACCCAATTTTCCTGTTTCAGCCTGTTTTGTTCGAGATGCGTGGTCTTGTTGGCTTAAAAGCGATGAAACTCACTTTATAGACTCTGTCAACTCAGGGCGAAGTGTTGTGGTATGGAAGGCAGATAGTTGTTAAGAGTAGTGTTCTTGAAGGCAGCTCTTAATTAAGATCTCATCAAAGGGAGGAGTGATGACCTTCTTTTTTTTTGTCTGGAAATAATTTACTGCTAAATTTTGAGTCCCAAAAGACCTTTAGTGATACCAATAATTGTCCAAAAACCGACGAAACTGTTCGTATAGCGTTGTCATTTTAAGTACAACTACTTGTCACTGCTTTAGAGCCATATTGATTATATCCGCAACTAACAAAGTTGGGAGCTTGTAGTTCGGATCATCAAGGGTGAAGGAGGTGTTCCCCATCACACCTCCCTCATTTCTATGAATAGTTAATGCCCAGAGTGCATCGAAAAGTCGGTGGCTTTACCAGTGGACGGTACCGCTCAGTAGTACGATGGTATTCAATGTTCTGATCAAGAAAGAGTATTAATTACTGGAAGTGTCGATACTGTTGTCTGCAGGGGTACTGCAAAGTGATACACAACGAAACATGTAAGCCTTGGAAGCTTCAACAAGTTTGTATCACACTTTTATAACAGTCCAATCGTCTTGAATTATCTAAAGAGTAGAAAGCTGTTTGCTACTCAGCGCAAACTAAACTCCCTGTTTCTGAGCCAGATGTTCTATGCGAGTGAAATATAAGAATTCCCCAAAGCAGTAGATTATCGGTGATTGCAAATAATGCTTATTCAAAGATCGCCACAAAGGAAAGGGGAAAGTCAAATTGAAACTCAAGCAATGAATCCAATTCTTTCAGCAGCATTTCAGGTGATCATCACATCATCCTCGCTGTCACCACAGCCCTTGAGCCGACTACTGGCGGACCTACAACCACTCATCCAGGCCCTCAACACCAAAGGTTTCAAGGTTCTCATTGCATTACCTCCCCTGCGTGGAAGTTATGGATTGTTCCAAAGTAAAAACAAAACCCTCTGGATTTCACCAGTTACTTTTCCACTCGGTATCTCCCGCCAAACTTTTTTGCATGAGGCCGTTCATGCTATCCAAAGCTGCCCATCAGGAAGACTTTCTCCAGTGGGATGGCAAGTTAGCCTAAACCCAGTTGTTGAACGCGAAATCAGCGCAATTCTCTTGAAAAACTATAACCATAAAAATCGCACACTTGAACAGGAAGCATTTTTTCTTCAAGGTCAGAAGAATGCATCATCGATGCTAATGAAGGCATTAAAACAACGATGCATCTGAATAAAAAAATGCCCCGCTTGTTGCTGGTCAACCTGCTAAAGATGTAATTTCAGGATGGTGATAGATCCAAGCTCGCTACAGCGAGGCAGAACTCGGAGGCAGGTCGATCATTGGACGATCCACCCAAATCGAGCGGGAGCAGATCAACACGGAATGCCGGATGTACGTTTTGATACCACTGGTATCCAGCTGCCAAAGCGAAGATCTAGCACTCTTGCAAGGCTTTTAGATGTCACGTTTCATGATCCAGTGGTGTGCTCCCGATCCCACCAACGAGAACTACACCAAGGAGTGATGAGATTGAGATGATGATACCAGCGACATCGGTATTGATGATGCGGCTCTCGCCTGCTCGATCAGCGAAGTTGGCATTAGCGAGGACATCAAGAAACCAGACGCTGTTGTCGCCAACAGACAGCGGCAGAAACCCACTAACACCTGCTTAGTTTGGTGTACCTGCTCCTTGCAGTGCACCTTGAAAGCCAAGAGTTGCCTTGACCACATCCTTCAGGCCAATACCAAGATCATCAGCACCACTGCCCTCTTGAGCAATGGCAGGCAGAGCAGCTACAGAGACGGCAGAATCCAACAGCCCCAGGGAGAGACGACACAGAATCGGAAGTTAATTAGATGCCGTAACGATGCTTTGCTCTTACTGGTGATGCCCGCTGTACTAGCCAGTTTTAGCTTTGCTGCAATTCCAGTAATTCAAGCCTTATCTGGTAGCTGAGCAGCGTTCCCTGCCAATTTTCTGCAGGTTGAAACACATCTGAAGCCTAGATGTCTGAGCATCCGCTGCTGTCTGACGGGTTACTCAATGCGTGCTGATAAGCGGTAGTAGCTCACCAAAACAAACTGAGTATGTTGCGTTGGTGTATCTGGCTTGATCTAAAGGAGTATCTCCTCTTGCCTGTTCACCAGCCAGCCCTCACCGTTGAGTTCTCTTTTATCGGGCTTAATCAGGCTGCCGCTGCCAAAGCAGACCATTCAGGTGAGATTGCCCATTGAGTTGAGACCGACTCACTCGAAAGGATGAGGTCAGTTATCTCTTGTGGGTAACAACAGGACCAGAGACAGGGTCAGTCACACCCTGATGTGGAAAGAGTTCCTCAAAAAAGTCACGGACAGGATTTAAATGCTCAATCATCTGAGGTCTTGCAGCGACAGGATTTTCCTCGGTTTTCCGGATACCAACAAAGCAATAACGACGATCACCTGTCTTAGCCCAAAAAGCATGCAGCATCCCCTTTGGATTCACCCAGGCTTCAGTTGCCGCAATGAACCTTTCCTCGCACCCCTCCTTACAAAGCACGCGTACGTTATTTAGGAATTTGGCTGCCACTTGAGATCTCCGATTGCTGGGACTCTCGCAGACTCATTCAAAAAACAGTGTCATCTAAATCACTCAAAAGGATGAGTCAAGGCATAAGAAAAGAAGGCGAATAAGCCTTCTTCGGTGTGTGCATCTCAGATTTTTCCGATACTCTTGATGAGAAGGCTTCGTTGATGCCGTGCTTGGGGGGCAGCTAGCAACACGCCAAGAGCCTCCGAGCACCACAGGACGAATATTTATTCTCAACCACCATTCTGTTGGAGGCAATCAACACAAACATCACTACAAGAGTTACAAAGCAACCAATATTGAACTGATGAGCATTCAACGAATGGGCTCAATACCGACTATTCGATACAGCAAAGCTGCAAATGTCTTAACTTTTAGCTGACATTTAGATGGTAGCAGCAAGCGTGTTACTCACTTCTCAATAAGGCATTTTTCGGACTAGTCATTGAAAAAAATCGGATAAAAGTCGATACTATCGGGCCTATTGACAAACTTGCAAAGCGTGGTATCACTTATTTATGTTGCATATCCGCTTCATAGGTGATTCCGATGGCTCTGACTCGTTGACTCTTCGATTCACTGGTGAGATGAGTTGGTTCGCTTCAATAACGGCATTCACACTTCTAATTTCGAGCTCATATTTTTCCGCTCAGAGTAGATCGCTAATCAGCTTTAGTGGGACCGTACCTCCAACCTGTGAGAAGTTGGCCAACAAAAAGCCAAAAAACAAGATCTATGCCTCAAAAGGCAAAGCCTATGGTCAAGCAAAAAGGCAAGAAAAACTAAATAGACGATATAGGCAGAAACATTTTTCTCATAAGCATTCCGATCATAGTTTTTATAGAATCAAAAGTAAGGAGTTAGCTAAAAGATTCCAAAGCCTTGGACCTAGTGCGTCACTGCAGACAAGTCGATTGCGTGGCATTAAGTTGAAAAGGTCTATTGTGACCACTAGACACAATTCAAAACCTCAAACTGACACCATAAAAGTACTGAAAAAAGGATTCTCACGACTTTGCCTCTTTTATTAGATTGCCAGCTTCATCCAAAGGAAGCCAGAAAGATTCGCCCTGCTTCTTCGAGCACCACAGAAGGAGTGAACTGATGCAACTTTCGCACATGAAGCCACCAACACCAGCGGCTATGAATAGTCCGATCAACTAATGCCCACTCATTGCTTATCGGTTTGAATGGCTAGCAAACATTAACCGCAACGATGATCTCAGTCTTTGCGATTGAATTGAATCTGAGAAAGATCACACGATGAACGTCTGTTATGTGTCCCATAGCCTCGCTGATATTTGACAAGAAAGAAATTTCTAGCAGTCAACATCATCGCTGATTCCAGTTGATGCCTAAATTCATTTCTGTTGCTATTGAGCTGCGAAAACAGTGACCCTAATGGTTCCATACCGATGAGTTTATATAATTTTACCCCCATCTGCGAATATCTTTTCCTGTTGCAGGATCACAGACGAACGATCTCACCCGAGTTAGCGAAGCAAACACTGCCTGACGAGGTTGGGACCAGCCAACCGTCAGTCGCTTGACACAAAAGGCAGAGGATTAAAGCTGGAGGGAGCCAGAGGCATGCGTGGTTTGGCGTAGCTCCTTCTTGCGGTGGAGGGCAGCTCAGGCAGAACTGGTCTCTTGATCATCGTGCTACCTAACGTCTCACGCCAAAGCTTTTGAGCTAAAGACAGCTCTCCAGCGCTCATTAGATACTCCAATGTTTCTTCAATGGCTAAAGCCGTCTTGCTTGTGACCGTTATGTATTTTGAGCTCTTGTCCATCTATCAGGTAGGTATTGATTTAATTATTTCTCTAACTGGAACTGGAAGCTGGTATTTGTATAGAGATTGCGTTTTTAAGACTAAACGTCTTCACTTAAGAGACATTGGCAATGACTGGGCAGCCATATATTCATCCAAAAAGATGCCATTCCTAAGCAATGCCAAGCGTACCCCCTACCTAGACTTCAGAAGTTGTCATGAGTATGATCAGCTATTCCTAAAGGAAATTACCAACAACTTCACAGGCATTTATCACCAAAACCATGACCACCTAAAAACAATTGGCGCGGAAGATTCGTCTGATCATAATCCACTAAACCACCCATCAATTGCTACCAGGCAGTGCCTCTCTTGTTAGCATTATTATCAACAGACGTGAGCTAATATTTTCAATGTACGCTCCTGAGCAATGGTTATTAGTTGAACGTGCTACAGATCAGATCAATTAACGTTACTTGAACTCGCTTGCAGTCAATACAGAGAAGTAATTTTTCTTTCATCCGCAGAGATTTTCGACAGAAGAGCTAGTCTGAGGGTTAATGCTAGGTATAGAGCGGCAAAGCTACAACGATAAAAGGAATTCCATCTCTTCAAGCGCCACCATTGGCCCTTAATTCACCCTCCAATACCTTCCACTAATCATTACTTACCTAGCCACGAGCGGGGTTTTCATTGCAGCAGAGAATGCTTTAAGCAGTTGACCTTAATTAATGGCACGCGACACACAGATGATGCTGGCTCTGCTTCAGGAGCTACTGATGGCACCTGGTGGTTATACCTTACTCTTCTATATCCTTTATAAGATTGCAGAGTTCTCGCAATGACTACCTACAGAATCATCCTTAATCAAACAACGGGAGAATCTCAAACCGAATGTACATCAGAATCATACGAAGAGATCATGCAACATTGGGAGGAAGAAAAGGACGAACAGGATAATTTGGGTAAGATTGACATGGAGTTAGTTCTTTAAAAGTTTGATGAGTCATAGATGACTATAAAATCATTGATTCTCGGCGAGAGTGGATAGTCATTAGCTGACATGTGAACCTATTGCATCAGCTATGAAGATGGTGAGGAAATATTTATTGAACGCTATGACTTTATCTTTTAAGCATGGTTGAGTCACCATGATGCAATCAACGAAGGACCAAAAAAGTTCAACCTGATTGAAGAGAAGAGGATCAGGAGGATGGATTGGCAGCTGGGCGTGAGTTTTTAACCCGTTTGGGTGATAGAGGAGCAGCGAAGACCATCCGAATGGGAGATTCGGATATGCTCTAATTCAGGGATGGTGAAGGGGCCCAGGAGGGACGACCTCCACACAACAGAAAACCATGAATTCAAAACTTTTACTTACTATTATTGCAGGAGTATTAATGACTGTCTGTTCAACAACTCAGGCCGAAGTACTATCGTTTACTGAGATAAAGATTGATTATGTAGCAACCTCAAGATATCACTATAAGGAAAGTATGCCTACGAGAGATCAGTTGACTAAGCGAATGAAGAGAGACACTTCAAACAATCCAAATATCTTTATGGATCCCATTGTGAAGTCGTCACTCCAGGGAATGACTCAAGAACAAAATCAAAAGGCCATACGAGCTATCGAAGAGACAGATTATAAAAATAGAGCTTTAGCCTGAGCAGCAATTGAATTTCCAGAAGACAAATCTACTGAATTTGTGATGATTTACATAGCAAACAAAGAATCAAGCTGAACATGAACCTGCCTTATGCCTTATGCCTAAAGCTATATAAAACCCATAAGAGAAAAGCAGGGGGCATTTGAGTCACTATCGAATTCGCTAGAGTATTTAAAAGTAGTGGGATCTAAATAGATTCATTAGAGTCGTAGAACACGATTAGGAAGTGAATGCAGTAGAATTTATTCGATTTCAGTCACATCACAATGAATCAGCAACGTTACGAACCATTTGACATTGACAAAGGGGCAGACAAGTTGTTCTTTATTAGCTCTGCATTTATGATTCTTTTCCTGTTTCTTTTGTGATCCGAGGCCCTCTATATTGGAAAAGTTCAGAGAAAGGGGATTTCAGAGTAACTGAGGTATTCGTAATTTAATTAAAAAGAGCTTCAGGCACCTCTACTTACCTTCCCCCGCCACGAGCGGGGTTTTCATTGCAGAGGGGAATGCTTCAAGCAGTTGTCTCCTACCACCAATTACCATCGACACTCAGATGACGCTGGCTCTACTTCAAAAGCTGTTGATGGGACTTAGATCATCAAGCGGGCAGTTCAATGGATCATGTCTAATTTTCTTCCCACGTAATAGTACAACGATATGAATAATTAAAACCTGCTGTTTGTATTTCCTTACAGGATGTATCTGTAACTGTTGCGCCTTGAGGAACCTTTGACTTCAAGAGGTTGAGCGTGATCTCCTCACTCACTCCACTCCTTGTAAGCGACCGAGTATTGGCTTGTGCTTGTATTCCAAAAAGAAATAATCCAGTAATCAATCCAAGGCAGACTCTCATAGCAATAAACGCAAACATATTAATTTTAAGACTGTCAGAAGGATTTTGCATTATTTCTTCAAAAGTTTTAGCAATCTTCAGTGAAGATAGTATCCCAGCCCGCCTATCAGGCTTTACTTTACTTCGACTCTAAGAATGGTTCAAGTAGCAAAGCGATTAGAGCCCTCTGCATGGCTTGCACTTTCCTGCACTTATCACCAGATACTCGAAGTTGACAGTGAGGAATGCTCTAAGCAGTTGCCTCCTGCCATAATCCATCAACCTTGATATTGAGCAAATAGCCAAAGAGATCTTTGTAAGTTACATAATAATCCCTGAAGGATGAGTTCTGAGTCCTATTACTGTTCCTGTTAGACGTGCAAGCCATTCGAGTAAGCCAAGACAATAAAATCCCCGCTCGTGGCGGGGCTAGTAAATATTCAGTCGGGAGATCGATAGCGACACCTTCGCCCCCTGCTGAAGCAGTAATAGAAATAATGGGTGAAGGCAGGTGATGTGTGATCTAGATGATCCTGGCTACAGATGGAATCCGCCTTAGCTGATGGCTGATTCCGAACGAGATCATCATTCCTGTGGCTGATGCAAATAGTGCAATCAGCCAATGATTGAGTCCAATGAAACCAATGGCCTTTAGTAGTATCACTAGCACTAGTGGGTGAATGATGTAGGCCCCGAAGCTGTCGACTCCAGCGGTGGCTAGCCACTGCCCGCATTGATTCTCATGATGCTGGAACCATAGCAACAGATAGGCGATCATTCCCCAGCCGATGAATGGATTCAAGAGAGTCCCTAAAAGTGAGAGCCTGCCAGACTCAGATGACATACTGCCGTTGAAAGTCAGCACTAATGAGATTGCCAATAGGCAGAGAGCCAATGCGACGGAGAAGCGGAACCAACGCACAACCAGATGGGTATTAAGCCGCTCTAGCCAGCGATGGAAGGATGCCTTGCAACCCAGAAAAAACAAAAAGGCATAAGTAAAAACGTGCATGCCTTGGAGACCCAGGCCATCTAACGATGAACGTCGCAAAGCAGCCCAGAAGTCTGTTCGTGTCGCTAGCACTACCTCAAGAATCGAGAGGACAACGGCACTGATTAGCCAAGAGCGCAGCTGGGGTGTGGGAACAGAGGTGTCGACAGAGAAGCGATCTCCTCGCAAAGCAACCCAGGTGCAATAGAGCAAATCGAAGAGGAAAAGAACAACCAGAAACCACAGCACCCCTACGCGATTAAAAGGTATATCGCTCCAGGGCAACTCGGCCAAGGGACTTGCTGGAGAGAGCCTCCCTAACAACCAAGAAGCATTGTTGATCAACAACAGACCACCTAAAAAGGGAATGCCAATTCGCCTAAGACGTTCTTTGAGGTAATCCGCTATGCCCTTCTTATGTACTGAACGCGGGACAAAGTAGCCCGAGAGCAAAAACAACATATACATGAAGAAGGTTTGACAGAAATATATGCACCAACCGGCTACAACTCCAAACAACGGATCAGAAGATCCTTCCCTAGGAATGTGCACTCCGTACCAGCCAAACAAAAGTGCGAATAAAACATGGACGACAATGACTAGCGCGACCATTAGTGCCTTGATCTGATCAAAGAAGAGCACACGCTTGTTATTGCTATGTTGCCGGTATGTCATAGGCTCAGCCTCGCCAGAGATTTGAA
Source organism: Synechococcus sp. SYN20 (assembly GCF_014279555.1). Taxonomy (NCBI): domain Bacteria; kingdom Bacillati; phylum Cyanobacteriota; class Cyanophyceae; order Synechococcales; family Synechococcaceae; genus Synechococcus; species Synechococcus sp. SYN20. The sequence goes on from NZ_CP047959.1 coordinate 2,292,230, forward strand.
ATTCTTGCACCATCATGTTGGTTATTACTTCCTGATCATAGAGTTAGTAACAAAGACCTAAATCTCACATTAACAAAGGGCTTACACCCAGCTGCCATGCCATAAACTTGTCCCTCTCTTCTTCAACCAGTAAGGGCACCATCCAGTCCGATTCCACCTCAGCAGCCACATCCCTTCCAAGTTTTCGATGCCGAGTGCCAGCCAGGACTTGCAGCCATGAGCGTCATTTGACGATGGACCCGCATTCACTGCAAGGGTCTGCGTGGGAATAATCCTTGTTCATAGATTCAGTAGCGACCTTCGACAAGAGCGGCGCAGAACCAAAAGCCGATGAAGCCTCCAGCACAGAGGATGTGGATAGGAGCAAAGGTGAAATTTCCTACGAGAATTAGTGTGCCAAGACCAAGAAAGAAGATTGCTGTGATCTTGCTAGGAGTGATGCGTTGAATAAGATTTGGAAGGTTAAAAGAATCAGGTGTTCTGAAAGCTCTGTGTCCTCTGGAGCAGGGTCTGCTGAATCTGGTCCGTATTGAGTTCTTCTCCCATTCATGGTGAACTCGCCTGGGACGCCGTGGCACTCCCACATGTGCGAAGCTTTGCCCCATGCTTCGATAACTGAGTAAGCTTTCCAATCGCAGTGAGGGCACTCAGCAAGAGGTTTTCTGTCGGGATCTGTTAGATGAGTCTTCTTCCACGATTGATCGTTCAAGATATTCTCCTTGATTGGATTTTTACATTGCTTGGTCGGGAGATCGATAGCGACACACACGCCCCCTGCTTTTCCCTTGCGGGTGTTGTATTGCTCTCAGCCATAAGGCTTCAGGCTTCCCGACTTGAATTGATAATTGCAGTTTCCTCCATTGCTCCTAAATATGTATCCGACCAATATGCATTTATTTTTACATACACTGTATTTTAAATTCTGAATCGCGTTTTAACTTATCTTTTTGTTGGCTTGCCCATAAGTCTTGCTCAGCAATAGCTCTAAATGCGTCGTCAAATTCCTGCGAGGTTGCAGCTAATTGTGGTCGCATCCCAGATGAAATTGCGTTTTCCCTTTGCTGTCTAGATGCAGTTCTATTAGCCGCTTGAAGTTCTAGAAGCTCGTTAGTAGAACGCTGGTCTTCTATCTGGTTTTCTATTTTCATTGCACTGCAGTCAGCAGCTACCGCTGGTACGGGAATCAAATAAGAACCTCCAATAACAGCAGCGATAGCGACAAAAGCAGAAAGTTTGATTTGATTCAGGTGTTGTGTGAAGGTCGCCCCTCGATGTATTCACCATCGCGGAAACGGAACGAATCCGAATCCCCCATCTGAGGGGTTTTTGCTGCTGAGCTATCCCCCAAAGGAGTGAGGCAATAAAAAACCCCGCTCGTGGCGGGGTAAGTGAATATTTAGCCTGTTATTTTACTTGGAAAGCTCAGAATCAATCACTTTCATTGGTGCCTCACCTGGGGGAAGCACGAAAATGTCAACAAGAATCACTGGCTCACTACCAAGATTAGCCGCCGATATTGGTGTACCGGCAGGCATGAAATAGCAGTCTCCAGCTCCATAGATTCGATCTTTCTTACCTTCAATAAAATCTGTTATCTGTCCTGAAATAACGCAGGTCAGACCCGAGTAATCGTGAACATGAATCGGAGTACGCGTACCAGGAAGTCGCGTGCCGCGAGCAGCCAAAACTCTTTGTCCATCGTGCCTTATATCATCAATAAGAGTTTTCTTGTCGCGTAATCCTTTGATCAAACCGGGTAGATTCTTTCCGTTAATCTTTTCGATAGGTTCGACCTGAGCCATCACCGAACGAGAAAAACTGCTGAGGCTTAATGCAGAGGAGAAGATGAGAAAACAGCTTAGGGCACGTAATAGCTTCATCGATAAAGGGTATATTTTTCTATAAACATAAGATACTTGAAGTAGGCACAAAATCTATCGAATTACCAATTGGCTCCATTGCGCGTAGAACACAACACTTCTCCTACCTTGTTGACTGCACCTGCAATGCAGAATGAGATCTGGCAGAAGCCAATAGCGCCATAGAGAGACACGGAGCATGTCTGAGAACTTGGTGAGAGGCTCACCTTGACTATTCCTAACGGTGATGCCCGCTGAAGTAGTCAGTTTCGGCTTTGTTGCTATTCCAAAATTGAGGATTTAGTTAGGCAACGTGCAGCGTTCCCAACCAATTTTCTGCAGGTTGATCCACATCTCGATGCCCAGGTGTCTGAGCATCCGCTGTTGTCTGATGGGTTTCCCAATGCGAGCTGACAAGCGGTAGTAGCTCACCACCCTCAACTTGTTCCCGCAGCTGGGACACCCAGTCCTGAACAAGCGCAGGATCCAGCTCCCGTAGATGCAGGTGTGGGTGGTTCTGATCACGCCAGCGGGTGAAGTGCCGCAGCTCTCGCCGATAACCGTCCTGCGCTTCCTTTGAGCCGGAGCGACTGCACTGATCGAGGAATCGCCTCAGGAGGAGCTTGTCACCCCCCCCCCCCCCAGAGAACTGCACCTGCTTGGGCGGTATCGAATAGGCGGCTGACGTATGCCAATGCCTCCGCCTTATCCAGCCCCGCAAACACCGCTGGGAATTGTCTGGATCCGCTGTCTGGATGGCTCTCGGGCGCCTGTGGCGTAATTCCGAGATTGCTTCCGACGGAATGGTTTAAGGGGGCCTTCCACCCCCACGAGTCACTTGGGTGATACGAGCGACATATCAAAGATCATCACTCAAACTCATTGCTGCTACTAAGCTCTATAAAGACTTATACGGACCTGCATTGACCTGTTGTCACGCTTATGTCACGCTTTTGTCACGGGCAAGTCAGAAGTGACCCATGCCAAAAACCAATGTGGGCTCACCCTGGGAAGCTAACTTCCGGTCATCCATACGTACTACGCCTGGCCTCGAAAGCTGGACCGTCAGCAATGCTGGCGGAAAGATACAGGTTCGATTTCGCCCCTCTAAGGGGAAGGCTCAAGCCGTACGTCTTCCACTTCTTTGGGAGCAGGGAAATGTCAATAGAGCAACGCTGCTGATTAACCGTGCAGCCAAAGCTCTTCTAGAAGGCAGTACTGATTCGCTTACTGCTGCAATCGCGATAGCCCAAGGCAACAGCACCACCATGCGCATAGGCGTGAATTGGGAAGAGGTAGCTGAGGGTCTACGCGACGTTCTGATGAACCATCGGAACGAAATTCTGGCCAAAACCTGGAGTGACAACTATGAGCCGTATATCAACGAAGCACTGCGTCTGATCAATTCAGGAGAAGCTACTGATGGACATACTCTGCTTAAGAACACCTTGACTAAGTGGGCTGGAAAAGCACCATCAAGGGCTGCCTGCTGCATCGCGCTACGCAACCTCAGCGATCACGCCATCTCACGATTTGGAGCAGCGAAGTCTTGGCAGATCACGGCATTAGACATCAAAGAGCTGCGCGGAAAACCAGCCAAGAAACGCCGTAAGGCAACACTGACCGACACCGAGCTTCAGTTCCTGATCGACGGCATCGCCAATCGGAATCACCGTTGGGCGAACGTGCTGCGGATTCTGACCCTATTTGGATTGCGTCCGATTGAGCTGCAATACCTCTCTCCAAATACAAGAGAGGACAAAAGCCTCGGGCTCTGGTGCAGTTATGAGAAAACCTGCGGAGGGAGCCAAACATCTCAACGACAGTTAGAGCCTTGTTGGCTGCAAGACAGCGATGGCGCTCTAATCAAATGGACCGTGATCGAGCAAATGCACGCGGGTCTTCTTGAGTTACCGCTGGGAAATGACGGTGAACCACGAAAACTGGATGGCCACTACGTCGAAACCTTCCTGAAACGACAACTGGAATGGAACCAACTCAAACAAATATGCGAAGACCGTGGTGAATGGCTTCGGGCGTACAGCTTCAGGGACACATTCAGCCTGCGCTGCCATCGTCAAAAAATCGAACTAGGTGCGATCTGCGCCGCTATGGGCCACAACCTTGAAGCTCATGCCAGGGCTTACCGCTGGGAATCCCAACAAACCACAGCAAAGGCATTTGCTTCAGCAGCTGAACCAGCAGGTTGGCAAAGATAAATCGTATACAAGCCATTCGATATATCGAGCAGGCTTCTGAGAAGGAAGAACTAGGGGAGGCGAGTAATCGTTTTAAGATTGATGTAACAGACCTTCGCTGGAGACTTACAGCCCAAAATAGTCTAATGAATATAAACAAATAGCACATTCTTGAGCCAGATAGCCATGATTCATGGTATGACTTAATTAACGGAAAGCGTTAGATGACAATTAAGCTTCAAAGGTTATTGAGTATTGTCTTATTTGCATGTGGCGCTGGAGCGATTTCACTGGCTGCACCAGCTCATGCTGAATACTGCAAAAACGAGGGAAAACAGGCTTGGTGCGGCGGCGGTAGCACCGCAGGGAACGCTCTTGATCAAATGAGTTGCACGCCATTTGCCTACAAGCCTTGGTCATTTAATAATGCAAATGGGCTCGGAGGAAATAAAAATAGTTTTTGCACGTCAAAAACAGTCAAAGATGTAGCTGGTGGGCCATATCAATCTCAAGCTTGGATGTATAACAAGGGTAATGGTACTAAAGACACTAGTTATTGGGTATTTCACGGCTGCGATGGAGCCGGAATCATGCCAGATTGCAAAGGTGATGTTCTCTTCTTAGAGCGTTTTTACGGGTATGCAAAAGATCAATCAAAGGTTTGGTGCCAAGGTGGAATAACGGTCAACCAAGTGGCTTCGCATACAACCGATAAAAACTCCAACCGCAGACAATGCAAGTTCAAGCATCCAGGTACTGGCCATATTTACGAGAATTACGAAGCCGGCGTATGGCAATGGGGAGATAGATCCACCCAAATTAATTTAGATATTTTTCTATCAGCAGCGACAGGAGGCTGGTCTCAAAGTGCAGAGAATGCAGTTACCTACGTTCGAAACCCTTTTCCTAACAGTAAAGGGCCAGTTCTTTATATGATGACATTTCCTTGGGTATGCACAGGAATCGGCAAAGGAGGAGCCAACCAAAACGAGGGAGATGCAACTAATGGCTTGTTTACACAGACTAATACCCCAGGTGTCAAATGTTATTGGGACAACGAAAGTGGCGCCCCACAATGGGCTGAAGACAAGGCAAAAAATGGAGATGAAGGAGCAATGGATCCATACTGGCCTCCACAAATGAATCTTTATTGGATGAATCTAAGAACAGACAATGGAAATAAATATCTTGACGTTAGAGGTTATACCTTAGACAACAGCACTAAGACAATGAAATCGTTAGGCCAATGGAAACTAGAGCCATACGGAAGCCCTTGGTAGAAAGAAGAAGCAGAGGAGAAAGATTTGTTTATCGTTCGTGAAAAATATAATTGAAAAAATTGTACATTTAGAGTAAATCACTCTCCTCCCAGTTCTCCTTTGCTGATTTGTCAAAAACTTTTGAAATCAGCAATCGCTTTACTTGATCGACTAGTCAATATGCATTGTTTCAAACCATGATTTAACACGTTATTCTCTATTAAATAAATGTATAATCCGTGAATCATCATGAAAAGCTTATTAGCATAATGCGAGCAATTAACTTAACAGCCTGCTTGGCTCTTAGTGTTTTAAGTTTTTCCTCAATCCCTAAGGCTTCTGCTGAAATCGGAATTGATTTAAAACTTGGGGGAGGAAAGCCTGAACTTGAAATTAATGACGGAAATTCAGACTCAAGCTCGGATAACTATAACTCTGACTCAAGCAACGATAACTCTGACTCAAGCAACGATAACTCTGACTCTTCATCTGTTGATGGGAATTACGACCCATGCTTTATACATCCAAACTGCACGGCTGGTGCTGGATACAGCAGTGATAACAAAAACAGTATGGGAGCTGGCTGGTATTGCAAAGACGCAAAAGTTGTCAATACAAATACTAGTTTTGATAAATGCAATATCCGCAAGGGCTGCACAAACGACAAGAACTACGTTGGCTATGTAGCTAATAGTAAAAGCTGGGAATGCCTTGAGAAGGCTTATATCCATAAAGGTTGCTCCAGTACTCCCGGCTTTGCTAACAAGGGTTCTTTAGGTGCAGGCTGGTATTGCAGTGACAAAAAAGAAGTAAATCAAAAGACTCAATTCGATCCGGCTTCGATTAAAAAGGGCTGCTCCGATCAAGGATCAGGAATTAAATACACTGATGGGATCTGGACATGTAATTAACTTGTATATCGTCACAAAAGCATCCCTTGAATCAGCATTAAGTCTTAGTCTCTATTCCAAAGCCCTTTGTCCTGAATCACTTATGCAATTTTTCGCGCTCAACATCGAGCAGAGTAGTTGCCATTAGCCGTGACAGACGAAAAAAACTGACTATCATGCGGCATTGAACAATAATTAAGACAACCGAACTGTTAGCTCACCACCTGAGCGGGCATAGCCTTTTTACCGCCTGATTAACTATCTCTACGGCTTGAGATACTCAAGCTAAGTCATGATCTGCCCAATGAAACTATTCACAGCACTTGCTACAGCTTCAATATGTATTTCTGCCATGCCTGCTTTTGCAGACAATGACTATGAATTTTTCACCACACCATCTAAAAATATTTGGTGTGTTAGGAGGCATGACTTTTCGACCAAAATCCCCTTATCTGTCTCATGTGATGTTGCCCATCATGCCTGGAAGGAGTGGATTCAAGGAGATCAGAATGGTTCTCATGGCAATAGATTTATGATTCCTGGTAATGGCCCTGCAGAAGCCATAGGGAGTTCAGATACATTGGTTGGAAGTGCAGGTCCTGTTTTGCAATATGGAAGTAAGTTAACCTTTGCAGACCGTCCCGAAGACGGTACAATTACATGCATCTCCGAAAAGATCGGGCTTACATGCACGAATACAAGTGGTGGTTTACTGCATTTAAACCGTGAGTTCTATATCCTCAATAAGCCAGTGCCTAGATAAGTATATTGTCTTCTATGTCTCGCAGGACTACTGCCATTGCTGCTGCACTGTCTGTGCTTGCTCTTGGATCTCCGTTGGTTATTGCAAACGCGAACCCATTGGCAACTCAGTATTTCAATCAAGGAGTAGAGAAATACGAGGTAGGCAATTATCAAGGTGCAATTGCTGATTGGAATAAGGCAATAGAGATTAATCCTCAGGATGCTCTTGCCTACTACAATCGTGGTCTTGCCAAGTATGATTCAGGAGATCATCAAGGAGCAATTGTTGATTATAATAAGGCAATAGAGATTAATTCTCAGAATACCAATTCCTATCTGAATCGTGGTATTGCCAGGGAAATGGTAAATGATCTCAAAGGTGCATGTGATGATTGGAGAAAAGCAGCAGATTTCGGACTGAAACAGCCTGCTGAATGGGTCAAGAAGCAGTGTTAATGGTCAGTCCTGGCATCACACGATGAGGTTCTCCACCTTTCTCAAGCAGTGGAACCCACGTCAATACAGGAAGTATGTAAGAGAGAAGGCATTGGCAAAGATGAACTACCAAACAAGGTTCTCTGGTTAGGGATAGAAGAGGTCCATAAGGTTTCCGTTCTCATCAACAATCCTGTATTGCTTACCCGATTGAGTTGCCTTGGTTTGTGCTGTCCTTGCGGCAGAGGGAAGGTGATGAACGGTTTGATACTGCTGCCATCCACCGAACTGATTTCTTACTTGGATCTTGTATTTGGGTGCTGCCATCACTGGTAGTGCAAGTGAAAGGAGTAGTGGGAGTAAGAACGTCATTCGCCTAGTCCTCTGAACTCTTGAAGCAGAACTCTGTTGAGTCGGTCATCGCACCCAACCACCATCTGCGGGTAAATGGTTCCTTGCAAATAAGGTCTATAGGCAGCAGAGCAGACTTCCATTGTTGCCTCTCTCCATTGCTTAACAGTCTCTGGTGTGAGTTTCTTCTCAAGTGCTTCCTTGGACTCATCCAAACTCTTGGAGGCGCACCATCTCATCTCAACGGTGTTGTTGCCCGGGCACTTGATGTCTGGTTGCTCTGCCTTCGCTGGCATCATCGGCAGCAACATCAGCAGTAGAAGTGCTCTCATTGTTTTCTAGGACTTGCTAATGCACAGCATCCCGCACTCGGTCTTGGAGTGCAGCGACCTAGTGGGGTTTGTAGTGAACTCACCTATTGCTCGCTTAGAGCGACCTACTGAGTAAAAAAATTTATTGCAGGACTTACTCCACTAACAAGGGAACCATCAACTCAGACTCAACCTCAGCAGCTACATCCCTTCCAAGCTCTTCGATGCCAAGCGCAAGCCAAGACTTGTAGCCATCAGCGTCATTCGCTCGTAGTGCCATCAGTAGCTCTTGCAGCAGAGTCAGCGTCATCAATAATCCAATGATAAATAATGGTCAATGCTGTAACAATAATCACGTCTAACTTAAAATGTAACTTATGCTACAAGTTCCCCATCACCCACTCCTACAAGCATTGCCTTGCGGAGTTTTTTATTGGGTTAGAAGCATTCCCCGATGCAATAAAACCCCGCTCGCGGCAGGAAATTGGTGGACGGTGGAGTCGGTGCAATCAGCTGGGATGAACTGATTAGTACGAGGTGTTTCCTTTGCCAGAATCGAATCTATGGCAACTAAAGAAGAAATCCGCGCTGTATTTGCTGACCCCCAAATCGACGGGATGGATGCCCTGTATCGATGCATCGGAGAGATGCTGCAAGATGGTGCTGAGTTCGATAACGCCTATTCATTAGTGATCGCTTCAGGCGATGCACCAGCCAACACCTGGATCAGGTTCTGCGTGCAATGCGCCACACGCTTTGATGACCCACCAGAGGAATCAGAATTTCTTGAGGTACTGGAGGAGTTCAGCCGGAGGCACGGTGTGTCGTGATGGCAGTGCTACGAATGCAGCTCCTCTGAGTCAGTCGGGCTCATAAGCCGAAGGCCGGCCAATGGCCTGACCGATCAGCAGGCAAGGGCGCCTGAGTCATATCTCATTGACACCAATAGTTTTCGCGAGCATCTTGGTAACGTATCAAGTATGAATCGATGTCCGAATTAGTCCGTGTTAAAGAGGGCGCGAATCTTTCAGGCGTTTGTAGCGGACTTGAAGCCTGTGATCGGGGTTCAGCCACAGCCTGGAGGCTTTTCTTTTTGCTAATAGGAGCCGTTTTCTTCTTACCAATCGCTGTCTATATCGGTATGGCAATAGCTTTACCACAGGTCGCGACTGTTGAAGAGGCAAAGAAAGGCAAAAGAAAGATGTCCTTAAGTAGTGATAGTGGAAGTGCAAGAGTTACTGCTTCAGCTGATCTTTCAGAAACGCAGAGCAAACTTGAAAAAGAGCTTTCCTATTTCAAGCAGCTCCATGAGAGGAATCTCATATCGGCTGAGGAGTATGACAAATTAAGGAAGAAAGCTCTAGACAGTGGTAACGGCTGATCTTCGCCACAAAGAATCACTCCACAGCCCTCACCGCCGGACTTCTCTTTGTATCGGGCGTAATCAGGCTGCTGCTGCCACATCAGAGCAGTTTGGCGAGATTGCCCATTGGGGTGAGAGCCACTCATTTAAAAGGATGAGTCAAGGCATAAAAAAAGAAGGCGACTAAGCCTTCTTCAGGGGGTGTGAGGAGCCAAACCTTGTGAGGAGTTGGCCTCTCCCACGATGATGAGGTGCCTGCAGATCAGTCAATCAACTGATACGGAGGGACTTGCTCAGCCGGATTTCTGAGGCATTATTCATTTGTGAAGAGGGCTTCTTCACGGAGTGGAAACTAGGCAACACGCCCAACAAGAAGCCAAGAAACCCAGCCTTTGGCGGGGTTTTCTTTTGTCTACTCATAAAAAAAGAGCGGTTTCTCACTCCGCCCCCAATGTCATCTGTCCTTGTGAGAGCAGCACGTCGCCGCCGCAGCAAGGATCATGTATCGCAACGAACATGTTTGTCGCGATACATACAAAGTCGAAAAATGCTTGAGGCAGGCTGTTATCAACTATTGAGTGTGCTGTTATCCCAGTCTCAATGAACTGCTGTCTTTTGGGTTTGCCGCAACGTAATGAGCAGTCGTCCCAGATGAACTGTGTCCGAGGGTTGTTTGAAGCGTGAAGACATCGACACCTCTCCTGATTGCATGTGTCGCGTGGGTATGACGGCACCGGTGCGGATAAAGCCGTACTCCGGCTGCGCTTCCCCATTTCGCCATGCGAGCAGCAACTGCCTGACGGGTCAATGGGACATCTCTCCTATCGGATGGAAACAGCCAGCCATCAGGCTTGCCGCGGCCCAACGACTCGAATAACTCCAGCGTTGCAGAGCTGATGCGAATGGTGCGTGGTTTGTTGCCCTTGCCCAAGAGCTGAATGTTCCCGCCATCCTCCAACCGCTCAATGTCCTGCCAACAGAGACTGCACAATTCAGACACGCGACACCCCAACAAATAAGACCCACGCACCATCACGTAGTCACGCGCCGCGATAGCTGAACCCTTTAACTTCTGGGCACTAATTACACCAAGAACTGATGTCAGATCAGACTCAGATAGAGGCTTGGCCAGCTTTGGTGCCGACATTCCTGTTCTTTGGGGGATTGGGTTCCGCGGCACTCCTGACACAGCTGATCTCGTAGGTTCCGCGGCCCAGCGATAGAGAGCGCTGACGGCACTGATCCGTCGATTAAAAGAACGCGGCATCAGCGCGCCACCCTCAACTTGTTCCCGCAGCTGTGACACCCAATCCTGAGCAAGTGCAGGGTCCAACTCCCTCAGGTGCAGGTGGGGATGGTGCTGATCTCTCCAGCCTGTGAAATGCCTCAGCTCTCGCCGATAACCATCCTTGGTTTCCTGAGAACCAGTGCGACTGCACTGATCAAGGAATCGTTTTAGGAGGAGCTTGTCCCCCCAAAGGACAGCGCCAGCATGAGCGGCATCAAAGAGCCGACTGACGTATGCCAAAGCCTCCGCCTTATCCAGCCCCACGAACACCGCAGGAAGCTTGTCGGAAGATTTGTCGGAAACCGCTTTACTGGCTTCTGGCGTAATTACCAGATCATCTGCAGCAGTAACGATTAGAGGGGGCATTCCACCCCCACGAGTCACTTGGGTGATAAGGCTGACTTCACCCCATCTCCCTTAATAGGGTCAGGCAGCAACAGGGGCTGTCTGACGGGAGAAACGTACGATGTTGTTCGCAGTTACGGGATTTGCTCTTACCGAGCAGGCTTCAGTCACCCTCCTTATGCCCCGTCGAAACCATTGCAGCCCCGAAGGGAGAATGGAGCTGAGCGGAATCGAACCGCTGTCCGAAACACCGGTGTGGACCACCTAGTCCGTTCAAGAACGGACTTTGTCATTCTGGCATCCAACACGAGAGATGGCATCGCCGCTGAATCAGCAGATGCACGGATGGAGCAACGCTCTGCCATAGCAAGCCCTGAAAGCAATCACGCATCAAGATTGAACATGCCAAAAATTACTTACTTATCACATAAGCAAGCAATAAAGCCAATAAGCATAAAGAATCTATTGCGATTCACCACTTAGAAGCTTTCCAGTTCGGGCATGAAGCCTTGGCACCCCTACGCTACCATTTCGAATTATAATAAGACAGCAATTAATATGCCAAATCCAAGACTCCTGCAGGTCCTAAGCACAATCTAAGACTCCATTTAGAACACCTAATCGCATCTCTATTCCGCTTTTTCCTAAAAGTGGCTTTCGCAGAATGCCCTCGAACCACGTGATGGCGACAAGGGCTTAAGGTTCAGATACCTTACTAATCATTGGCAAAAGCGAGCGATCATAATGAAGAAAACAAAAGCAAACTTTGAGCGCATCAAAGGTGTCTCCGTACTACCTCAAGGTTTAGAGGAAGCAGGAGTGGCTGAGCTTCTTGCCTTAGGGGCTAAAGCAGTCAAACCGCTGCGTAGGGCGGCCGCATTTGAGGCAGATATGGCTTGCTTCTATCGGCTTCATTTGCAATGCCGTCTTCCTTTTCGATTGCTCCGGGAAGTGGCCCGATTCCCGTGTGATGGACGCGAGTCGCTGTATTCAGGAATTCAGGAAGGACTGGACTGGGAACGCTGGCTACATCCCTCGATGAGTTTCCGCGTTGATGTCACCGGCACGGCTCCAGGCCTCAATCACAGTCACTATTCAGCACTTCAGGTCAAAAACGCGATCGTTGATCGACAACGCGATATCTGGGGGCAGCGATCCTCAATCGATCTCGAAGAACCCGATGTTTGCCTGCATGTGCATCTCGATCGAGAGGGCGGGGTGCTAAGTCTCGATGGATCGGGCGGCAGTCTCCATCGCCGCGGCTATCGCGCCGAAATGGGGGATGCTCCGCTTAAAGAGAATCTCGCTGCTGGTTTGATCCGCCTGAGCGGTTGGACAGGAACCACTCCGCTCGTGGATCCCCTCTGTGGTTCAGGGACCCTGCTGATCGAAGCGGCATCCCTGGCTGCAGGGCATGCCCCAGGGATGAACCGCAGCTTTGCCCTTGAAGGCTGGGCTGATTTTGATGACGACCTCTGGAGAGAGGAAAAAGAACGCGCATGCAAGCGCCAAGAGCAAGGTCAATTCCAGCCCATGATCATTGGCTGCGAGCAGGATCCATCGATCGCCAAACAGGCTCGCAACAACGCAGAGGCCGCTGGCCTTTCCCACTTGATCTCCATCCAAACGGGAGATTTCAGAGATCTCCAGTTGCCAGAAGGACCAGGAACAATCGTTTGCAATCCGCCTTATGGATTACGCATCGGAGCCGATCAGAATCTCGAGGCGCTGTATGGCGATCTCGGAGCAATGGTGAAAACCCAAGCCTCAGGATGGGATTTCTGGCTGCTTAGCGGTAATGCCGGCGTCACGGGAGCACTCCGGATGAGAGCATCCCGACGCATCCCCATCAACAACGGAGGGCTCGACTGCCGTTGGCTCCATTACCAAGTGCGTTAGCCGAGACCGATCAACGCCCCATCACGGCACGGGTGGTTTTGGACAAGCCTTCAAGGGTCTGGGGCAGGTAAGGGCCCTTCGCCAGCTGTCCTCCAATCCGCAGGCTCGCTCCAGCAATCACCACATTCAAAACAGCAAGGGTGAGCAACGACTGCAGCAACGTCCAGTTGAAAGCAGTCAACGACCAAACAACAAAAGCCGTTTCAGCAGCCACAAGAGCCAGGAGCATCAAGGTTCCGCCCATGGCCAAAAACACACCTCCGCTGATCAGGCGACGTTTCTCGCGACTCACTTCCTGCAGAGCAATACGGACGTGCAGGTCCATCACCGAACTGGCTAGCGCTGTCACTCGACCTGCAGCGCCGAGACCCCTTGGGCGGCTCTCTTGAGATCCTGGAAGTTCACTCATCAGGAACGACGACCTCCGGTCAGCAGGGCACCGACGAGCACGCCAACCCCAGCAGCGATGGCCAACGCCAGCAGCGGCCGCTGCCGCACGGGCCGTTCAATCTTGGGGCGCAAGGTGGAGTTGAGATCATCCAGCAGCTGCTCAAGTTGCTCCTCAAGGGGCTCAAGGGTGTCGGCAAAACTGCGCACGCTCTCACCGGGATGATGCATCAGATCTTCCAGCTGTTGCTGCACGGTTTGAACCGCACGATCGCCTTGGGAGGCAATCAAGTGCACAACCTCATCGAAACTGCCCCTGGTGGCCTCTAAAGCTTGATGCGTCACCTCGGGCCAACGCCGCTGAATTTCAGGAACGAGAGTCTCAAAATGATCCCGAAACCGTTGCGCAAAAGCCTTGTCTTCCTCTTGGGATGGAGCTGAGTCCATGAATAGGGATAACGCCTTTCCCAGACTAGAGATGGTGTCTAGAAGATGACACCCATCACAACGCAACTGTCTCGATACCTATTCCTTGAGCACACGAATGCTCCAGATGATCCGGCATCCAGGCATGTGGATCTACTCCTTGAGGATGGAGAAAGCTGCCGCACCTGGCGACTGAGCAGTATGCCCCTTCCAAACGGCCCCAGCCTTCAAGCGATCCCATTGCCAAGGCACCGACTGATCTGGCTTGAACGAACCTCAGCGGCTGTGTCTGGAGGACGCGGTTGGGGACGCCGGATTGTGGGTGGCGCTTTCCAAGGGGTCCTGCCAGACAATCCAACAGAGCTGATCAGAGTTGAACTAACCGGCACTGCCGCACTGCACTTACCAGACCCACTAACTCTCGAACTGGCCGATGGCGAATGCCGGCTGCATTCATCGGCAGATCACAGACCGGCGCCAAGCCCTTGAGCTTTTCAGAAGCTTCGCTAGTTTTGAATTGCTGACAGCTGTGTCACCTGTTGGTCCATATCAATCAGGTCGGACTGACCCATTTCAAGTCCTTCGGTGGGGCGATGACCATCCCCCTCGAGACCGGGTTCACTGTCGTGACCGGTCCCAACGGGTCTGGAAAGAGCAATATTCTTGATGGCGTCCTTTTTTGCCTCGGTCTAGCGAACAGCCGTGGGATGCGTGCCGATCGCTTACCCGATCTGGTTAACAGCGGCATGCTCAAAGCAGGCAAGTCGGCTGAGACCACCGTCAGTGTGCGTTTTGATCTGAGCGACTGGAAGCCTGATGCCGCAGAGGAGGGGATTGAACCTCCTGAAGAGGGTCCTTGGATTCAAGCGGATGCCAATGAATGGACGGTGACCCGCAAGCTGCGCGTGATGCCTGGAGGTTCGTACAGCAGCACTTACAGCTCAGACGGGGAGCCGTGCAACCTGCAGCAGCTGCAAACCCAGTTGCGCCGATTACGCATCGACCCGGAAGGCAGCAATGTCGTGATGCAAGGCGACGTCACTCGGATTGTCTCGATGAGCAATCGGGACCGCCGCGGCCTCATTGACGAGCTTGCGGGTGTGGCACTCTTCGACACCCGAATCGAACAAAGCCGCCGCAAACTTGACGATGTTCAAGAGCGACAAGATCGCTGCCGCATCGTTGAACAGGAGCTACTCACCGCGCGCCAACGTCTTGAAAAGGACTGCGCGAAAGCACGGGCCTATCAGGACCTACGCGATCAGGTGCAGCGTGGCAGGCAGCAAGAGCTGGTGCTGGCCTTCGAAGCAGCGGAAGCGGAGCTGAAGCAGCTCAAAGCCCGCCAACAACACCTCAGCGAAAAGGAGATCCGCGACAGCGCGTCGATCACCGAGAAGGAAGCAACCCTGTCTGCAGAAGCAGCACGCCTGCAAACCCTTCAGGAGAGCGTCAAAGCTCTAGGCGAAGACCAACTGCTCAGCGTTCAGGCTGAATTGGCCGGCCTCGATCCCCAGAATCGCGCGCTCGAACGTCAAGCCACGCAACATCAGCAAGAAGGAGAACGCTTACAAGGGCTGCGCCACAACCTCACCTCCCGCCGTCACCAACTTCAAGCAGATAGCGAAGGCCTCAAACAAGCCAACAACCCAGAAGTGCTCCAGGCCGCCGAGCAAGCCTGCCGCGACGCCGAAGCTGCCGTTGAAATCTCCCGCAGGCGCCTCGGCGATGTCGCGGGACGATCTGGAGCCTGGCTCGATGAGCAACGCCAACGGGCAGCACGCCGCTCAGACCTGCAGACCACACTCACGCCTCTTCAGGAGGAGCAACAGCAACTACACGAGCGTTTGCGTCAGGACGAAGCTCGTCAATCCGAGCTGCAGCTGGAGCGTGACGAAGCCGGTGCCGAAGACCGTGAGGTCCAAGACCAGCTGGAACAACTGGAGCAGGAGTGGCAATCGCTGCTGGAAAGCCTGCGCAGCGGCAAAGAACAGCTGCAAGAACGCGCTGAAGCCGTTGCGATTCAACAACGCACCCGCACCAGGCTTGAAGAGGAACAGACCCGCCTGGAACGAGAAATCGCCCGTTTAGAGAGTCGACGGGAGGCCCTACAGGAAACACGCGGCACGGGAGCCTTACGCCTCTTGCTGGAGGCGGGACTGGATGGCATCCATGGAGCGGTCGCCCAACTCGGTGAAGTGGAAGATCGTCATCGCCTGGCTCTAGAGGTTGCGGCCGGAGCGCGCATGGCCCAGGTGGTCGTCGATGACGACCGGATTGCAGCCCGTGCCATTGACCTACTGAAAAGCAGGCGAGCAGGCCGTTTAACGTTTCTACCCCTCAACAAAATTCGCTCGCAGGCCGCAGGTGGTGGCGCGGCGATGGCCCGTGGCCGCCGACCGGAGGGAGGCAATGGCGCCGGCCTCATTGGTCGCGCAGTGGAATTGATCCGCTACGAGCCGATCTACAGCGACGTGTTCGGGTATGTCTTTGGCGACACTCAAGTCTTCAGCGACTTAGGCAGTGCTCGAGAACAGCTCGGGCGTTTCCGTGCCGTCACCCTCGAAGGCGAACTGCTCGAAAAAAGTGGCGCGATGACGGGTGGAAGCTTCAGCCAGCGCAGCGGTGGGCTGAGTTTCGGGGTGAGCAGTGATAGCGATGAGGCCGATCCCCTCCGGCAGCGGCTGCTCGAGCTCGGCGAGACCCTGGTCGCCTGCAGACGCGAAGAAAGCCGACTACTCCAATCTCTTGAGCACGAACGTCCACTGCTGCGTCAGCTGGAACAGAGGCAAGCGGCTCTCGATGCGGAGAGAACAGCAGCCAAGCGAGCCCATGGACCACTGCTGGAGCGTTGCCGCCAACGCAGTGAGCGTCTCCACAGCCTTCAAGCCAACCGCACGGAACAGGAACAGCGGCTCCAAGTTCTCAAAACCACCATCACCCCTCTACTGGACGAACTCGAAAGAATCTCCACAGAGGAACGAAAAGTTCAAGCCGAGGCCGATGCCGGGAATTGGCAACAACTCCAGACTGAACTCGAACAGTCGGACACCGCCTTAGAGCAGGCACGCCGCCATCGTGATGATCGCCTTCAGCATCAGCGTGAACGCGAGCTGGCGCAGACCCGAATCGGTGACCAACAACAGGCCATCGAAGAGGAAGAAAACACCCTCCAATTAGCCGTCACAGCACTCGCCGAAGCGCATCAAAGCTGGCGTAACGAACAAAAGGAGCTGCAAGAACGTCGCCAGACGTTGGAAAGCCAGCAACAAATCCTCCAAACCAAATTTGGGGAAGAGCGTCGCGCTCGGGATGCAGCAGAGGCTTCAGTGGCCGAGCTGCGACAGAACCTCCAGCAAGCCCGCTGGGAACTTGAACGCTTGCAGGAAGAGCGTCAAGCGATTCAAGAGCAACTGCGCAGCGGTGGAATCCGCCTAGAGGAACTCAAGCCAACACTGCCCAACCCCCTTCCAGAGATCCCAGAGGAGATCCGCAATGCCGGCCTTGCGGCACTGCAGGAACAGCTGCAACAACTTCTGAAACGAATGGAAGCCCTTGAACCGGTCAACATGCTGGCCCTCGAAGAACTAACAGCACTGGAAGAAAGACTTGGAGACCTAGGAGAACGCCTGGATGTGCTCAGCCAGGAGCGCGAGGAACTGCTCCTAAGGATTGAAACGGTGGCCACACTCAGGCAAGAGGCATTTATGGAAGCCTTTGAAGCCGTGGATGGGCATTTCTCAGAGATCTTTGCAAGCCTGTCCGAGGGCGACGGCAAGCTGCAACTCGACAATCCGGATGACCCCCTCGAGGGAGGGCTCACCCTGGTCGCTCACCCGAAAGGAAAGGCCGTGCGCCGCCTGGCGGCGATGTCTGGTGGGGAAAAGTCACTAACAGCACTCAGTTTTCTGTTTGCTCTACAGCGCTTCCGCCCCTCACCGTTTTATGCCCTCGACGAGGTGGACAGCTTCCTCGATGGCGTGAATGTGGAGCGGCTTGCGGCGTTGATTGCTCGTCAAGCCGAACAAGCCCAGTTCCTTGTCGTGAGCCACAGGCGACCGATGATTGGCGCCTCACAGCGCACCATTGGTGTCACCCAAGCGCGTGGCGCTCATACCCAGGTGGTGGGATTACCCGATGCAGCCTGAACAACGGGCTCCCTGGCCTTGCGTCAAAATGAGTCGAATTGCTTCGGCTGAGGCCTGCGTTTGAGCTCGTCCCCGTCCCCCAACGACCCACTGGCAACCGTCCCCAGCGACAGGCTGTGGCTTCGCTCGGAATTAATGGGGACCCAAGTGATCACCCGCGACTCCGGCAGACGCCTGGGTGTTGTCGGCGAAGTGGTTGTGGATATTGACCGTCGCGAAGTGGTCGCCCTCGGCTTGAGAGATAACCCGCTCACCCGTTTCTTGCCGGGACTCCCCCGTTGGATGCCCCTTGATCGCATTCGCCAGGTGGGCGATGTGATCCTTGTTGATTCCGCAGACTCGCTCAGCGAGGGCTTTTCCCCAGACCGATACAGCCGGGTGATCAACTGCCAAGTGATTACGGAATCGGGGCAAACACTCGGCCGCGTTTTGGGCTTCTCCTTCGACATCGAGACGGGCGAACTCACCACACTTGTGATGGGAGCTGTTGGCGTCCCCCTCCTGGGAGAAGGAGTACTGAGCACCTGGGAAATCCCTGTTGGTGAAATCGTTAGCAGTGGAGCCGACCGAATCATTGTTTACGAGGGCGCCGAAGACAAACTCAAACAACTGAGCAGCGGCGTTCTGGAAAAACTGGGAGTCGGAGGTCCGAGCTGGGAGGAGCAGGAACGGGAGCGTTACAGGGTGAACATCGTCCCTGTCGAAAACCAGCTCAGTTCAGGGCAAGCGGTGGAAGAGGCACCCAGGATGCTGGAGGCTTCCGATTCACAACGCTTCGAAACGGAACGGGAACTTGAGTACGTCGAACTCGAAGATCGTCGTAGTGACAACACGCGTGAGCGTCGCTACCTCGATGAGGCGCCGATGCAGGAGCGAAACAACTCCTATCAAGAGCCGTACCGCGAACCTGAGAGATACAACGAGCCCCAGCCGTTCAACGAGCGACAGCCGTTTGATGAGAGGCAACCGTTCAATGAAAATCAGCCGTTTGATGAAAGACAGCCGCTGAATGAGCCTTACCGCGAAGCCAGCAGGTTCCCGGAACCGAAGCCAGAGCGTTTTCGCGAAGCCGAGCCGTTTCAGCGCGAAGACCGCTACCAAGAACCCCAGCGCACATCAGCGCAATATCAGGAACGGGATGCAGCTTCTCGCATCGAGCAGCGTCCAAGACCGGCTTCACGTCGTCCGATCGAACGCCCCGGCGAACCACTGGATGTCGAACCCATCGAACGTCACTCTCCCCAAGATCAGGACAGCCAACCGCTGGATGATCCCTGGTAAAGCCAGGGATCATCCACTCCTCAGCTCAATGAATCACTTTTTTTGAACTCGAGTGAAGCGCTGTTCGTGCAGTAGCGCTGCCCTGTGGGTGCAGGTCCATCGTTGAACACATGCCCTAAGTGGGCATCACAACGTGAGCAGAGAATCTCGGTTCGAACCATCCCATGGCTTCGATCCTCATGGGTGCGAATCGCACCCTCGGTCACACCATTCCAGAAGCTTGGCCAGCCCGTACCAGACTCAAATTTTGTGCTGGAGCTAAACAGAGGCGCATCACAACAGACGCAGTGATACATGCCGTCTTCCTTGTGATTCCAATAGGAACCAGTGAACGCAGCTTCAGTACCGCCCTGACGCGCCACTTGAAACTGGCTTGGGCTGAGTTTCTCCTTCCATTCCTCAGGAGTGCGTTCCACCCGATCTCCACCTGCGATTGGCGCACTCGTCATGACTCAAATTTTTGACTGGCGGGGACGCTAGTCGGAAAGAGCCAACGGCAAGAGTTCCTGAACCTCCTCAGCAAGGGCTCTAACGGCACCAGGTTCACCGCGAAGGCCCCGCAAGTCATCGCGTTGACCCTGCAGCCTGTCCGGGGTTGCAAGCCAAGACTCGGCCTCTAGGGCGATTTGCTCAGGCGTGATCGGACCCACTCGTTCAGGAACCACCATGCGACCTGCGCTGATGTTCGGCCAAGCCATCAATCCGTGGTTGCGGAGACGCCAGGCGCTGAGCAACAAACCGATCAGACGCCGCAGTCCTGGCAAACGGGCCAGGAGCCCAAGCCAACCATCCCAAGCCTGCATCACTCCCAAATGCTGAGTAGGCACCAACACGATCATGGGCACCCCAAGAGCACCGAGTTCAGCCGTGTTGGCTCCAACCGTGGTGAGCGCAAGCTGGCACTGGCTCAGGGCTCCGTGGGCTGGAGGGTTTTCCTGCAAGTGAATCTCCGTGCCATGGCGCGTAATGAACCGCCGCAATCCCTCGCCCGATCGAGCCGGTTCAATCGAAGCAATATTGGTGTCATACGAAGCAGCGATCGGATTCGAGCGACTGGCGTAACGCTCCAAGTCTTCGACGGTGGTGGTGGGTGCCACCGGCAATAAAAAGCGGCAGCCAGGGCGTTGAGCCGCCAAACGATCGGCGGTTTCAAGTAAAAACGGAACACCCACGCTGAGTTTGGCCGGTTTCGAACCAGGCAACAAAGCCACCCACTCACCCGATGGGAGTGGAGCCTCTTCTCTTGCATGGCTGGAAAGATCCGCCATCAAGTCGCCCACCACACGGCAGCGGGTGCGAAAGCGTCTGGGCAGCTGATCCCGCACCGCTGGTGCCATGGCGGCGATTCGATCGTTCCAACGCGGCCAACGCGCCACCCATTCGGCGTAGGTGATGTGGCGATAGCCCAGCCGAGCTGATAGCAACACACTCCAAAATTGATCCCCACCTAAAAAAACCACCACACCGCGGTCTGGCCATACCCCAAACCGAGAAGGCCTGAACAACAACAACCAAAATTGCCGGGCCAGCGTGATGCGATCAAACAAACCCCAACGGGAGGCTGCTGTGGCTTCTGTTCCGGTGGCATTGGGACAGGGGACCAACACGAGCCGCAGGCTCAATAACGATCCAGGAGCCCTGGGCCGCATCAGTAGGCGGCGATGCAGCTGTTCTGCCAGGGGGCGAACCCAGGTCGTGAGTTCACCGGGGCCGTTGGAGACAAACACAACAGCCAGGGTTTGGTCCTTGGTGTGTGACGTCACTCAGTGCCGGTGGGGCTGGGAAAGAATGATGCGGATGGCGAGACTTGAACTCGCAAGGCCGAAGCCACACGCTCCTTAGACGTGCGTGTCTACCAATTCCACCACATCCGCGTGGCGACGCTGCCAAGAAGGCTCGTCGATGGATGAGTATACCGAGAGGCCTAAAAGTCCCAACCGCTGATACGATCCGCGCTGGCTCGGATGCTGCGGAATGCCCATCGGCAAGGTGCTGATCGCCAACCGCGGCGAGATTGCCCTAAGAATTCTGAGAAGTTGTCGTGAACTCGGCATCAGCACGGTTGCGGTGTACAGCACCGTGGATCGCTCTGCACTGCACGTGCAGCTCGCTGATGAAGCGGTCTGCGTCGGCGAAGGCCCTAGCAACAAGAGCTACCTCAACATCCCCAACATCCTGGCGGCAGCCACCTCTCGCGGTGTGGATGCCATTCACCCCGGCTATGGGTTTTTGGCGGAAAACGACCGCTTCGCCGAGATGTGCCGCGATCACGGCATCACCTTTATCGGCCCCTCTCCCCACGCCATCCGCTCGATGGGGGACAAATCAACGGCGAAATCCACCATGCAGGCTGTTGGCGTGCCAACGGTGCCTGGTAGCGAAGGCCTGTTACCCAACCCGGAGGCAGCTGCTGAGCTCGCTGCTGCCATGGGATATCCCGTCATGATCAAGGCCACCGCTGGAGGCGGCGGTCGTGGCATGCGGCTCGTCCCCAGTCCTGATCAGTTGGTGAAGCTGTACAAAGCGGCTCAAGGGGAAGCCGATGCAGCGTTTGGGAATCCGGGGCTGTACATGGAAAAATTCATCGACCGTCCCCGGCACGTCGAGGTGCAGATCCTCGCGGACAGGCACGGCAACGTGGTTCATCTCGGCGAACGGGACTGTTCGATCCAACGACGTCATCAGAAACTTCTCGAGGAAGCGCCAAGCCCGGCCCTCGACCCTGAGCTGCGTCGTCAGATGGGAGATGCAGCAGTGGCAGCGGCGCGAAGCATCAATTACGAGGGGGCCGGAACGGTGGAATTCCTCCTGGACAGAAGCGGTGGGTTTTATTTCATGGAAATGAATACCCGCATTCAGGTCGAACATCCCGTCACGGAAATGGTGACGGGTATCGACCTGATTGCTGAGCAGCTACGCATCGCCGGAGGCGAACCGATCAGCGTGCGCCAAGAAGACATTCAAATGAACGGTCATGCGATCGAATGCCGAATCAATGCCGAAGATGCGCAGCACAATTTTCGGCCAGCCCCTGGACGGATCACTGGATGGTTGCCTCCTGGAGGCCCTGGAGTACGGGTCGACAGCCACGTGTACACGGGCTACGACATTCCGCCCTTCTATGACTCCCTGATTGGCAAGCTGATCATCTGGGCGCCCAATCGTCCTGCTGCACTCGCACGCATGAAACGAGCTCTCAACGAGTGCGCCATCACAGGGATCCCAACAACGGTGGACTTCCATCTGCGCATGCTCGACCGCCCTGAATTCCAAAGGGGTGACGTGCACACCAAATTCGTCGAAGAGGAGATGCTTTAAGGCAGCTCACCGATGCCGGGCACTGCTTCCCAAGAGTGATTTAGGCGATGGACTGGGCGCGGAGCAGCACCAGTGAGAGCAACCCCTGCTGGCCCACCAACAGTTCGCGCAGCAGGCTGAGCAGCCCAACCCAGATCACGGGAGTGACATCCACGCCCCCGATGGGAGAGACAACCCGGCGGGTCAACCCCAAAATCGCCTCAGTGGGCCAGGCCACAAGGGGCCAGAAGCCTTTGGAAAGATCCACCTGGGGGTACCAAGTGAGCACGATGCGCGCCAGGAAGGTGAGGGTCCATGCGGCCAACAGCAAACCCAGTGCCACGTTGAGCAGCGGAAGGATGGCGATAAGCGTTGGCGTCACAAAGCCCTAAGCAATGGAGCTGTCATCGTAGAAACTTGACCCTGATCCCTAGGATCGCAGCCAATCAGGCCTCGCTGTACGCATTCGGTCCTAATCCCCTATGACGCCTTCCCTCTCCAATTTTCTTACCAGCCTTGTTGCTGGTGTAGCGATCGTTGTGATCCCTGCTTCTATCGGGCTCTTTTTTCTCAGCCAAACCGACCAGGTTGATCGCAAACTTTGAAGACCCTTTCACGCTCCGTAGACTGAGCTCACTCGACCCGAGCTTCGGTTCCACGCAGGTCCTTATCAGAGAGCTTCACTGTGGTTAATGCCAGTCTGAATTGGGCCAGCATTGTTGGCATTGTGCTGGCTGTGGGGGGAGCACTGCTCTACTTCATGCGCACCTTCAAGCCCGCTCTCGCCCGTGATTACGACGTGTTCTTCGCGGCGATCGGCTTGCTCTGCGGAGGAATTCTTTTCTTCCAGGGCTGGAGGCTTGATCCAATTCTCCAGTTTGGGCAATTCTTGTTGGCTGGAACCACCGTGTTTTTTGCCTACGAGAGCGTGCGCCTTCGGGGGATTTCAGCGGAACAGGCCAGACGCTCGGCCTATTTCGATGACGAACCTGAAGCCGCAAGCCCCGCTGGAGGCGGAGGCTTGCGAGGTGGTTATGACGATCCCTACGAGCGTTTCGACGAACCTCAGCCGATTCGACGCAGGTTTGGCGGTCAGGGTTCTGATGAAGATGAAAGGCCTGAACAGGATTTTTATCGCCCCCGTCGCACCTCCAGAGCTGCGATTCCCGAGCAGGCCGCAAGTCGGAGCCGTCAGCGGCCCGATCCCTCCTCCGATTGGTCAGAGAGCAGCGAGCGAGATCGGCGCATGGCCCGATTCGGCCGCAATGAAGACTCTGCACCGAGTGGCCCAAGTTTTGGGGAGCGCCGCAGCCAACGCCAGGATCAGCGCAGAGGTTCCAGACCTACCCCAGTTGCATCATCAAGACCTGAGCCCTCTTCCCGAGCCTCTGCTGGGCCTGCTGGCATCAATCAGCGCGGGGCGGCAACTGCGCGCAGCAGCAGTCGTGGCTTAGAGGGACCACCTGGCATTCCTCAAGGCAGCCCACTGCGACGAGAACCCGAAGATGCCGCTTACTCCCCAAGCACGCGTCAACCCTCGAGCTCTTCGCCCTTCATCAGCGGCAATCCAGGGTCTGAAAAAGGGCCAACGACGACACGTGAGAGCAACCGCACTCCTCCTCGCAGTTCCCGCCCAAGGGATAACAGCTCCCGCTTCGACGACTGATCAGCCTGAGCATTCACCCCGGCATGACCCGACACCTCCTCCTCGTGTGGCTCGCACTGGGAGTGCTGGCCTGTGAAGGTCGTTCAACTCGAGCACCATCTGGCCTGCTTTCACCACAACAACAAGACCCTGCCCTGAGCGGTAACGGGCGGTTGTTAGCCGTGATCGAGGACCAAAACGGCAGGCCGACCGTCCAATTACGGAACGTGGAAGGTGGGGGTTCATTGCGATTGCGCCACCTCTCGCGTCATCAGCCCCACAGCTCACCGTCCTTGAGCTGGAACGGCCGTTACTTAGCTGTGATCACCCAACGCGGCAACCACAGACTGGTCTTAATTGAAGACCGCCTGAGCGGCAAAGCTCACCCCCTACGCTTGCCCTCCGGTCGAGATCCTGTGCAGGTCAGCCTCGCTCCTGATGCACGCAAACTGGCGATTCAAACCGCGGATCAAGGGCGTTGGCGAGTCGAAGTGATTGACCTGAGCGGATTACTGGAGCCCGACGGACCTGGAGGCCAGCGACGCAGCACTCCAAGCGAACCAAACCGATGAAAAAGAGATGCCTCACATCGGCTTTACTGCTTTGCTTCGTCGCTTTGGGGTGCAGTCAAAACGGCATCCGCCCCATGTCCCGGGTCGGGGCATCCCTTCGACGCAGCGCCGAGAGCCGGCGTCTGCCCTCGATGGGACAACGTTGGCTAGCCAGCCTGGCCAGTCGCAACGGCAGAGAGCGTGTGGAGCTTATTGACCTGAGCAACGACACACCGGCGCCACTCAATGGAATCAATCAGGCCGATTCCCAAACCATCAGCCTCAGTGTGAGTGGTGATGGTCAGAGGATCGCCCTGGTCCGCCAACGCGAAGAGCGAACCGAATTAATGCTCTACCGACGCAGTGTGAGCGCTTTGCAACGACTGCCAATTAATCCTCCTGGGGTGCCCCGTTCGGTCAGCCTCAATGAAAATGGCCGACTGTTAGCCGTTCAGGTGAGCCGAAGAGGGCGTTGGGATGTGGACTTGATTCGCCTCCCCTAGTTAGGGAATCAGCCCTGCCCAATGCAAAAACGTGTCACCACTGAGCGCTTCCGTGAGCAGCACAGCTAAAAATCCGATCATGGCGAAGCGCCCATTAATCCGCTCCGCGTAGGCACTCCAGCCAAAGGCAGGCACATCTTTTGTTGTGGCACTGGTCTCTGGAGCGGTCGACGTTGAGGAGGGCTCCTCAGGAACGCGATCCATGGCTTGATCAGATTTGGTCATGGTTGATAGCTACTGGCGGGGATCAGGCTCCAATCGCCATCCCCCCGCAGTTCAAGCACGTTGTCATGGAAGTGCTTGAGGGAAGGGCGATGGCCAACACTAATAAACGAGAGATCTCGGTCTACGAGCAACTCATAAAGCTGCTTCTCCGTCTTCACATCAAGGGCACTGGTTGCCTCATCCAGGACCACAAAACTAGGAGAGTTCAACAACAACCTTCCAAAGGCCAACCGCTGCTGTTCTCCTAAGGAAAGGATTCGAGGCCAATCCTGCTTGATATCCAAGTCGGGATAACGGGTCACGAGCTTTTGCAAGCTGACCTGCTCAAGCACACTTCGGAGCTGTTCATCACTAAAACGGTTCTCGTCTGCTGGATAGCAAAGCTGCTCTCTGAGCGAGCCCAGCAGCATATAAGGCTTTTGAGGAATGAACAGAAGGTCACCCATCGATGGCCTCTCCACGCTGCCCCGAGTGGGCTCCCAAAGGCCGCTAATCATCCTCAAGAGTGATGTCTTTCCGCATCCGGATGGCCCAACAACTAACAACTTGTCGTGGTCACCGATATCAATCGTGAGATCTTCAATAACCGGGTTCTTTCCATTGGGAGGGTAAAGGTCGGCAGAACGAATCACGATGCTGTTACTTCCAGGAACAACACGGCTATTGCTACTAGGGGCCTGCTTGCTCACCTGCTCAATCTTGGTTTGGAATCCCTCGAGACGACTAATACCTGCAGCGAACTGAGCAAGTTGCTCAATTCGGGCCACGATGAAGAATAATGATCCCTCCACCATGTTGAAGGCAAAGTTGGCCTGATTGAAAACCCCAAAATCAATTTCACCCGCAAAATATACCGGAGCCATCACCAAAAAGGGCAAGAAAACCCCTGCATAGGAGACCGATCGACGCATGACATCAATGATTACCTGCCAAATAATCAGGAGGTTGAAGTTTTTAACAACCGAGCCAAGACGCCTGTATGACTCTTGCTTTTCTTGCCCCTCCCCCGAATAAAAAGCAATCGATTCAGCGTTGTCCCTGATATGAACCAAGCCATAACGAAAATCAGCCTCATAACGAAGCTGGTCGTAATTGATTCTTACCAGATTGCGCCCTGAGACAATCAATAGAGTTGTAGCAACTGCTGAATATCCAAACAGGGTGAAAGTAAGCCTGGAGCTGATACTCCAAAGCACCAAGATATTAAGCGAAAACGTTAGAAGTGCATCAAAAAGCCCAAGAGCAAGACTAAGGCTTTGTGCCGTGAAAGACTCCGTATCCTGAGTAATCCTCTGGTCAGGGTTGTCAACATCTGTTTCATCCTCACTATTAGGGTTAAGAACGTAATACGCCTTATTTTTCATGTAATCGCCAATCAGCGATTTAGACAGCCACTCTCTCCAAATAATCCCCAGCTTCGCGGTGATATAAACCTGAGTCACCCGAATCGGAAGGGCGATCACAAAACAGGCGCCATAGATTGCCAATCGCCCATAAAAGCCTCCTTGATCTTTATCAACCAAGGCATTCGTAATGTCTCGATAGATAAACCCAATCCCAGTATTAATTCCATTCACAGCAAGCAACATGAATACGATTGTTGCCAGCAAGCCCCAATTAAGCCAACGCCTTTGACGCAATTGCTGACGGAAAGCCACGAAACTGGCCAAACCAACCAAAAAGAGCGCCACAAAAGCCGCGCCCCACCAACTCGACCAAATCGTGGCGATCGTTCCCGAAACACCAGAGAGATATTTGTCCGTTAAGTCCGGCTGAAACTGATCCAGGCTGCGAATCAATGCGGTAAGCACCGCAAGCACCAAACCGCCAACACAAAATAGAAGGCATACCAACAGCCAAATGAACTGCCATCCGCTCGCCTGATCGAGCGGCAAAAAGAAGGGTTGGGCCAGGTGACGCAGCTTGGCCAGCTGATGACGCAAATTTTTAAACGGGCCGCTGCTGGCAAATGAAGACGCTGTCATGACGTCATTCTCTCAAGCCACACCTTCATCCGGGAGGCCAATCCAGGGAACGCCCACCGATCACATGCACGTGCAGGTGGAACACGGTCTGCCCTGCACCCTCTCCGCTATTAATCACCGTTCGCCAATCGCTTAAGCCTTCTTGCTTGGCAACCTTCGCCGCCACGACTAACAGATGCCCAAGCAGCTCCTCATCCGCTGTCTCCGCTTCGCGCAAGCTCTCTAGTGGCTTGCGCGGAATCACCAGCAGATGAACAGGAGCGGCCGGAGCAACGTCACGGAACACCAGACAGCTGTCATCGCTGTAAAGCTCATCGCATGGAATCTCTCCACGCAAGATGCGGGCAAAAATCGTGTCGCCAGCCATGGTCACAACCCTGGGCAAAACAGTGGATGAGACGGGTGGGGCATCAGATGCTTACCCCGCAACCACCCAATGCTGGCACGCTGCTCAAGTGCATCCATTCAAGGAATGGAGGCGCTTCCCGTCACGGTGGAAGTGGATCTAGCCCCAGGGCTTCCAGGTTTGCAGCTTGTGGGACTTCCAGATGCTGCCATTCAAGAATCGCGCGAACGCGTTCGAGCAGCGCTGCGCAACAGCGGCTTTCGCGGCCCCCTCGTGCGGGTCATCGTCAATCTGGCACCAGCGGATCGACGCAAGGAAGGACCCGCCTTCGATCTCCCGATCGCGCTGGCCTTGCTCGTCGCCAGCGGTCAGCTTGATCCCCAAAAACTGGAGGGGCTGTGCTGCGCAGGAGAACTGGGCCTGGATGGAAGTTTGAGGCCCTGCCGCGGCATTCTGGCCATCGCCTGCCAAGCAAAGACCCAGCAAGCCAAGGCGTTTGTGGTGCCATCCGCCAACGCGGCAGAAGCCTCTCTGGTGGCCGGACTCCCCATCGTGAGCGCCCAGACGCTGGGGCAACTCGTTGAGCAGTTACGGCATGGCATCGAGCACAACTCTTGCCCTCAGCCCACAAGGGAGCAGCCTGCAACGACAACGAGCCCTTCCAGCGCCTCAGCTCCCTCGTCCGCAGCCCCCCTAACGATTCAGCCTTTCGCGCGAAAGGCACTGGCGATTGCTGCCGCCGGTGGACACCACCTCCTGATGGTGGGGCCTCCTGGCTGTGGCAAAACAATGTTGGCGCGCCAGCTCCCCAAGATTCTTCCGCCGTTAAGCGACTCAGAGGCTCTGGAGCTCACCCGCCTTCAATCCATTGCTGGCACGCTCGGCAGCGTGACAAGCCTGGTGCGGCAACGACCATTCCGTGCACCGCATCACAGCACCACGGCAGCGGGGCTTCTCGGCGGCGGCACCAATCCTCGGCCCGGTGAATTGAGCCTGGCCCATGGAGGCGTGCTTTTTCTCGATGAGCTCACCGAATTCCCAAGATCCATCCTCGATCAGTTGCGTCAGCCTTTGGAGGAGGGGGTTCTCTGGATGAGCCGAGCGCGATTGCGCTGCGCCTTCCCCTGCAGGGTGACCCTGGTGGCTGCCACCAATCCCTGCCCTTGCGGCTGGCATGGTGATCCTTCCAACCGCTGCCGTTGTTCGGAGCTGCAACGGCAGCGCTACTGGAACCGCCTATCAGGTCCATTTTTGGATCGTCTTGATCTTCAATGCCGCCTCGAACCTGTGCCAACAGGCCAACTACGCCGTTGTTTCAAAACAACAGCAGATTCAACAGAGAACCAAACGGAAGAGAGCGTCTCCCCCGAAGCCATCCAAGCCGCGCGCATCAAAATGTGCCAACGGAACCCGAGCGGCCAACTCAACAGCCAACTCAGCGCGCTCGAGCTCGGCCGCTACGGCCAGATCGAAGAACGGGCCTTTCAATGCTGGGAGCAGGTGGTGTCGAAACGGCAGCTAAGCATGCGCAGCAGCTTGAGGCTTCTGCGCGTTTCCCGAACCATTGCCGACTTAGACGCTGTACCAAAAGTGGGCGAACAACATCTTGCGGAAGCAATCTGCTTCCG
Organism: Synechococcus sp. SYN20; assembly: GCF_014279555.1. Classification (NCBI taxonomy): domain Bacteria; kingdom Bacillati; phylum Cyanobacteriota; class Cyanophyceae; order Synechococcales; family Synechococcaceae; genus Synechococcus; species Synechococcus sp. SYN20. Next base: position 2,321,591 of record NZ_CP047959.1, read on the forward strand.
TAGCTATGACCAAAGGCCCAAAGCCATTGTTTGATCCGATCGCCGCTTAGCGCGATCCCTCTTCAGGAACGTCTCGGTACGGTTGAAATCCAATCGCAGGAGGAACCGTCTTCTTCTCCTCACTTGGATTTCCAAGGGCGTGGGAGAGGGTTTCACCCACCCAGTCGCGAAGCGATTTAAACATCAATGCCATGGTGGATCCCATTCGAGATGCTTCTAGTCTCGGAACGCAACTAAAAAAAAGAACCAGTCAAAATACCGATCCTTCGATATTTCGACAGAACAGAGGGCTTAAAACTAAAAATGCCGACCGATCAACGGCGGCGGCGGCGCTGCTGAGCTTTGCGCTTGTACTTCTCGATTGGAGTCTCGTGATGACGCAGGCGCTTGAGATCCGCAAAGATCCCGGCCTTGGAGACCTGACGCTTAAAGCGACGTAGGGCAGATTCGATGCCTTCGTTTTCTCCAACCGTGACCTGAGTCATTCAAAAAGCGAGGATTTCCAGCTCAGCAATGTAGCAAGCGATCGGCAAATGGCTCAAAGGGCGCCGGGGGATCCAGGCATGCCATCACGGTAAACATAGAGATGTCCCAGCGTGCGCTTGCCGTATTGACGCCTCATCAGCTTCCAGCCCGATTCAAGATTCAGCTTGAGGAAACCGTTTCCAGGCCCTCCTGAGCGAGCCACCACCATGGTGGGGCGGGAGGGATCACGCGTCGGGACGGCCAAGAGCTCGATATCGGAACCGGTTTTGACCACGGAGAGTCGATAACGCGTTCCAAGGTCATCGCCGCCAATGCGCAGGGAATACCCATTGCCATCGATGTAGCGGTTACAGATTCCGGTGAAGTCAAAACTGGCCAACAGGGGATCAACCACTGCAGGGGAAGCGTCTGACACCGCAAAACAAGGCCGGGCACTGCTCCGCTGCTCATAAATATTCAGCTGAGAGCTCTCACCCTTACCGATGGGAGCCGACACCATCACAAATTGACTTTCGTCAACGTCTGCAGCAGTGAAGACGGATCCTTGAGCTTTCGCTGCTTGCGGCAGACCTGTGGCGACAGTCGCCGTAAACACAGCACAAGCAACAGCAGCGTTCCAAGGACGGCCCATCAATCAAATCCGATCATTAAGGGGATCGTATTAGTCCCTTTGCGTCTGAGCACGTGCCATCAGGCCGGTTTGTTGAGACGAATCGCGACTAAAAGTGACCCAAGCGTTGCCGGAAGACTCAAACCAAGGATCCATCGCGTTGGATTCACGCCCAGATCAGGATCTCCATATGCCAATTCAAAAACACAGCCTGTAGCTGCGATTCCGAGCACACATGCCAGGGCCAGGAACAGGCCAGAGAGGGGTTTCATCGGCATCGGTTTAAGGCGTCATGGGGCGGACGTCCTTGGCGAGATAGCCATGGTCCTTCAGCTCCTTGTTGAGGCCACTGGAATCGGTCACACGATCGACAAACAGCACCCCACGGAGATGGTCCATCTCGTGCTGAATACAACGCGCCATCAGACCATCAGCCTTCATCGTGCGGGGTCGCCCCATCTCATCTCTGAAACTCAATTGAATAGCCGTCGGACGAACTACATCGAGATACACCCCAGGGATGCTTAAGCAGCCCTCCTCATAGGTATCCACAGATGCGCTGCAAGTTGTGATTTCAGGGTTGATCAGGACAAGGGGTGGGGTGCTTGGCGTCTCAAGGTCGAGGTCGATTACCAGTAATTGCTGATGCACCCCAACTTGAGGAGCTGCTAAGCCGATGCCTCGGGCGGTGTACATGCTGCGCAACATGTCACGGACCAAGTCGCGCACGCGCTCGTCAACCTTGCCGATCCGGCGAGCATCTGCCCGTAGCGCATCGTCGCCAAGAGTATGAATATTGAGCGGAGCACTTTCTAAGGGCTCCTTAGGCACGGCAATAGAGGAGCTGCTTTTCTCAGCCGATCGTGCCAACTGGGCGAAGCTCCTAGCCAAAACCCCTCCTACCTTGAAGTTGTGCTGATCTTAGGCAGGCCTGATCTCTGCTTGATCCGTTCGACATGTCTCTGCAACAGCCCCTGCCCGCCACAACCGCGCTCGGACGCACTCCGGTGCTGCGAGCTCCACAACTCCTTGGCGATTGGGTGCTCTGGCTCGAGCAGCGACCCCACGAAAAAGGCCGCACCACAGCATTCATTCGCCGCTGGGGGGAGACAGAAACCACACCCCTGGAACTCACGCCAGCGCCAATTAATTTGCGCAGCAGAGTGCACGACTACGGGGGAGCGCCGCTGACGGCGACCCTGACGGCAGGAACACTCCAGCTGGTTTGGGTCGATGACAACGACGCTTGCCTCTGGTTCCAAGCCTGGACAGGCCTGAATGGGGCTAACGCCCAATCGCTGCAAGCCATAGCCAGCCCCCAACGGCTCACCTCCCCCAGCGACAGCGCGCTGGGGGGCGGGGTGATCGACCATGCCCGATCGCGATGGTTGGGCGTCATCGAGGAGGCCGGTTGTGATCGCTTGGTGAGCGTGGACCTTGATCAACGCAATCAAACCCCTGTTGTCGTGCATCAGCCGGCCGATTTCGCGGGCTATCTCGCCCTCAGCGCAGACGGAGCCGAGCTTGCCTGGGTGGAATGGCGGCAACCCTCCATGCCCTGGGATTGCTCCCAGCTGGTTGTGGCGCGGCTTAGGACCTCTGGAGCACTGGAGGATTGCCACATGATCGCCGGCGGTGAACCTTCACAGCCCCAGGGGATCTCAGTGTTTCAACCCCAATGGCTGCCGGATGGAAGCCTCGTCGTAGCTGAGGACAGCAGCGGCTGGTGGAATCTGATGCGCCATCCCAGCACCGAGAACTTCAGTAGCCACTGGCAACGTCTCTGGCCGATGGCCAAGGAGACGGCCATGCCCCAGTGGGTGTTTGGGATGAGTACCACCGCTTGGGATGGGAACAAGCTCTTAGCTGCCGTCTGCGATCAAGGTGAATGGCAGTTGCAACGACTTGGGCTCGACGGCTCTGCAGAGAGGGTGGAACAACCCTTCAACGATCTCGCCGATCTGAACGCATCCAATGGCAGGGCTGTTGCCATCACAAGCAACAGCACCACAGGCCAAGGGCTTCTGGAGCTCGACTTGGGCTTAGGAACCTGGACACACACTCCAGCCGCCGCCGCCGCCGCCATGGAGGTCAACGAGATCAGCGTGGGGCAATCCTTGTGGTTCGACGGGTCTGGCGGGCAACGCACCCATGCCTGGTATTACCCCCCAAGCGGGGGAGCAGATGCATCATCCCCCCTGCTAGTGAAAAGTCACAGCGGGCCTTCGTCGATGGCCCGCCGCGGCCTCAGCCTCGCGGTTCAGTTCTGGACCTCCCGGGGCTGGGGAGTGGTGGACGTGAATTACGGGGGATCCACAGGATTTGGCCGGACCTACCGAAACAGACTGCAGGGGGGGTGGGGCGTGGTGGATGTCAACGATTGCGCAGCAGCAGCCAAAACTTTGATTGCTGCGAAGCATGCCGATCCGAATCGCATCGCCATCGAAGGGGGAAGCGCCGGTGGCTTCACCACGCTGGCCTGCCTCTGCTTCACCGATGTCTTCCGCGCTGGTGCCTGCCGCTATGCCGTGAGCGATCCCAGCGCTTTAGCCACAGAGACCCACCGTTTTGAAGCCCGCTATCTCGATGGACTGATCGGCCCCTGGCCACAGGAGCGGGACCTTTATGAGCAGCGATCGCCGCTGCGCCATGCACAACAGATCCGCTGTCCTGTGATCTTTTTCCAGGGTCTCAAAGACAAGGTCGTCCTGCCACAGCAAACCGAACGCATGGCCGATGCTTTACGCCGCAATGCCATCCCAGTGGAAGTGCACACGTTCCCTGAGGAAGGTCATGGCTTCCGAGATAGCAGCGTGCAGGTAGCCGTTCTGGAGGCAACAGAGCGCTTTTTCCGGCAACACCTCAATTGTTAGTGGCTTGGCCATATCCCAACCCACGGAACTGGCGATGCACCTCTTCCATTTGTGATGACGACAACAGCGGCGGCTCCCCGAGCTGCAGAGCTTGCAAATACATCTGTGCCAGCGTTTCCACCTCAACGGCAATCTTCAGCGCCTGATCAAGATCCCGTCCCAAACTGACCAATCCATGGTGAGCCAGCAAACAGGCCTGGCGGTCTTGCAGTGCCTGCACTGTATGGGCCGACAGTTCAGCGGTGCCGAAGGTGGCATAGGGAGCACAACGAATGTCGTCACCACCAGCCACCGCTGTCATGTAGTGGAACGGTGGAATCCCCCTGTCATGGCAGGCCAGCGCGGTTGCATGAATGGGATGGCAATGCAACACCGCCATGGCATCGGGCCGATCAGCGAAGACATCGGCATGCAATCGCCACTCTGAAGACGGTCTGCGGTCATGGCCAGGGAGCCCGCTTGGCAAAGGTTGGCCGCAAAAATCGATTGCCACCAGATCCTCCGGCTCCATCAAGTCGTAGGCCAAGGAGCTGGGGGTCACCAACAATCCCCCCTCAATTCGCAGCGACAGGTTGCCGGATGTGCCCTGATTCAAGCCGCTGCTGTTCATGGCACGGGCCACGTCCACGAGCTCACAGCGCAACGCCCGATCGTTCATCCCTATCCATGAATCAACCACGGTTGTAAAGCTCCTTCAGGCCAACTTCGCTGGCCTTCGCTACGCCTCGGTCGGTGATCAAAGCCGTGACAAGCCGAGCTGGGGTGACGTCGAATGCCGGATTAAACCCGGCACAACCATCAGGCGTGAGCTGCACGCTCACAATTTCACCAGCCGACTCCCCAGCGATGACCCGCCCCTGAATGGCGGTCACTTCCTCAGCGGAACGCGCCTCAATCGGGATCTCTGCCACCCCATCCGCAAGGCGCCAGTCGATCGTGGACGTCGGCAGGGCGACATAAAAGGGAACGTTGTTGTCGTGAGCCGCCAGAGCCTTGAGATAGGTGCCAACTTTGTTGCACACATCGCCGCAGCGCGTAGTCCGATCCGTCCCAACGATCACAGCATCCACCTGGCCATGCTGCATCAGGTGACCACCTGCGTTATCCACGATCACGGTGTGCGGCACACCCTCACGCGCCAACTCATAGGCCGTGAGCGATGCCCCTTGATTGCGCGGCCGGGTCTCATCCACCCAAACATGAATGTTCAACCCGGCGCGATGGGCCTTATAAATCGGTGCCAACGCCGTTCCCCAGTCAACGGTCGCCAACCAGCCCGCATTGCAGTGGGTGAGCACCTGAAGCGGCTCATTCTGTCGTTCACGCGGTCGCTGCTCTGCCAGCGTTCGGAATAGATCGAGTCCATGCTCCCCAATCGCCTCGCACATCGCCACATCTTCATCAGCAATCAGTGCCGCCTCCCGCCGAGCCGCAGCCGCTCGCTCCGCTTCCGGCAACGGCTGCACCACATCACGAACCCGTTCCAAAGCCCAACGCAGGTTCACGGCTGTGGGCCGACTGGCATTGAGCTGATCAAAGGCCTGGGCCAAGCCAGCATCGCTGGCGTCGTCTTGAAGCGCGAGCATTAAGCCATAGGCGCCTGTCACCCCAATTAGTGGCGCCCCCCGCACCACCATCGTGCTGATCGCATCTGCCGCCTGATCACAACGCGTCAGCGTTCGAGTGATCAGGCGATGTGGCAACAGGGTTTGATCGATCACACCCACGGAGCGCTGATCGGCTTCAAGCCAAATCGTCCGCCAGGCCTGGCCATCAATGTTCATGGTCGAAACGCGCCAGTTCTCCGGAACAATTGTTTTACCACTCACGTTTGCTGATCAAATCGGTCGATATCCAAACCAGTCAGGCACCTGGTGCTGACTTTCACCATCGAGCTGGAGATGGAGATGCACATACACACTGTTGCTCTCTGTCAAAGACAACTGTTCAATCGCCAAGCAATCATCCACGGCACTGAGATCGTCCTTGTGCTGCTCAAGCGCATCCAGCAACCAGCGCTTCTTGGCTGCTGATTTAGCGGCTTGCAGCGAAGGGGCCACCACAAGTCCAAAGTGATGCAATTCCGCAAGCGAATCGGGTTGATAGCCCCCGAGGTTGACGAACCACAGCCGCTGCTTCTCTGAAGGAGGCTCCCGCTCAAGGGTGACGCGCCAGCCATCAATGCAATGCACGGCCATGTAGCTGTCGAGATGCAACCCACGACGGCGACCAAACCACTGCCGACGAAGCTCGGGATAGGTGTCTTCGATGCAGCGGCCCGCCACAAAGCGCACATCGTGAAGCTCGATCAAGCTCCGATCAGTGCGACCTCCGAGTACCACCAAAAACAAGGTTGAGAGCTCCAAAGGTGAGGGGTGGGAAGGGCTCACTCACCGTGCCATCGTGTGGTCCAGATGTGAATCATGCGTGGATCTATTCGCAAGGCAATGGGCCACGTACCAAATCCTGGTTGAACACAACCTGATGGAACACCGCGAAATTAGTAATGCCACTACCGGTGCAATTCAACAATGGCTGGCCCTACGAGAAGAGCAGACTCAAGCCGTTTCCATGGTTGATCTGGGCTGTGGAGACCTCGGGCAGCTGGCACCCCTACTCCAGACCCTTCCACTTGAAAAATACGTCGGGTTAGACCTCACACAAGCAGTTCTGCCACTCGCTCAACGCAACCTGGGATCCGTTCCTTACCCCTGTTTCTGGGAGCACGGCGATCTCATGAACTGGGCTTGTTCCAACCCGAATGATCAATTCGACCTCATACACTCCTCATTCGCGTTACACCATCTAGATCAAGACCAAAAGCTGCTGTTTCTGGAGGGTGCCAGGGAGCGTATTGAGACCAATGGCCTGTTCATTTGGGTGGATGTCTTTCTTCCCAATCAAGAATCACGATTGGACTATCTCAGCAGATATTTCAACCGAATCAACCAATGGCCTGGTCTCTGTCAGACGCAACGAGAATCGATCACCCAACACATCCAAACCCATGATTTTCCAGCCAACCGAGGTTGGTTGGAAAAGCAAGCTCGAGCCTTGGGCTGGTCATTCTGCTGGGCTTGGAACGGTCAACACAATGCTGAAGCTGTAGCGCTGCTTCAGCCCATCTAAAACTCATTAGCCGTTTTCACGGAAAAACTCAATCACACTGACGAGCTCATCAGCGAACCGATCAATCTCAGCATGCGTTGTACAAAAACTAAGGCTCGCGCGAGCTGATCCGGTCACGCCATACAGCCGGTGCAGGGGTTGGCAGCAATGGTGACCACTACGAATACAAACACCGGAGAGATCAAGCATCGCGGCGATGTCATTGGCATGAACACCCTCCACCACAAACGTGGCCAGCGCTCCTCGATCAGGCTGCTGCTCTGGCGTGGGACCAAGAATGCGCAGGCCATCGATCGATTGAAGCCGGCCAAACAAATGGATGGTGAGCTCCGCCTCCCAGGCCTGAATCGCATCGAGTCCAAGGGTTTGCAAATAAGTAATTGCAGCACCCATGCCGATCGCTTCACCAATAGCTGGTGTGCCCGCTTCAAACTTATGAGGGAGTTCCGCCCAGGTGCTGTGATCCAAGAACACCTCTTGAATCATCTCGCCACCACCAAGGAAGGGTGGCATCGCCATCAAGGTTTGCTCCGATGCCCATAGAAACCCCATTCCGGTGGGGCCACATAGCTTGTGAGAGGAGCCCACAAGGAAATCAGCCCCGAGACTCTGCACGGCAATGGATTTGTGAGCCAAGCTTTGGCAAGCGTCCACCAAAACCTTGGCCCCCACCGCATGGGCGAGGGCTGCAATCTCTTCAATCGGGTTGCAGCAGCCAAGAGTGTTGCTGATGTGGACCAAGCTCACCAAGCGCGTTTTCTCCGAGAGCTGATCGCGCAAGTCGGCGAGGTCAAGGGTGCCGTCAGGGGTCACACCCACATGCCTGAGTACGCAACCGGTGCGCTCAGCGAGCAACTGCCAAGGCACCAAGTTGCTGTGGTGCTCCATCACGGTGAGCAGCACCTCGTCACCAGCCTTCAGCTGGGCATCACCCCAACTGCGCGCCACCAGATTGATGGCTTCCGTGGCATTGCGGGTGAACACAATCTCCTTTGAACTCGATGCACCGATCAAGCCAGCGGTCGTGGCACGAGCCGCTTCAAACGACTCCGTCGCACGTGCGCTGAGCTGGTGGGCACCTCGATGCACATTGGCGTTGTCGCAGGCGTAGTAATGCTGAATCGCGTCGAGCACCACATGAGGCTTCTGACTGGTGGCCGCATGATCCAAATAGATCAGGGGCTGACCAGAACTTGAAACCTGATCAAGGATCGGGAAGTCAGCACGCACTCGTTCCGCAAGGGTAACGGCAGCGTTACGGGGAAGTGTCGTCATGGCGTCATCCCTCCCACTTGCAAGCTGTCGCCCAGCCAGCGCTGCGAGCCCTCGAGAGGCAAGCGATCCAGCACTTCCTTGCAATAACCACGCAGCAGCAGGGCTGCCGCAGAGGACTGCGTAATGCCACGGCTACGCAGATAAAAGAGCTGATCCTCCTGGAGCTGACTCACGGTGGCCCCGTGCGTGCAACGAACGTCATCGGCCACAATTTCCAACTCGGGCTTGGCATCAACGCGGGCGCGTCCCGAGAGCAACAAGTTCCTGCTGAGCTGGGAGGCGTTGGTGCGCTGCGCCGGCCTCGGCACTTGAATCGCTCCGTTGAAAATACTGTGAGAGCGATCCGCTGCAATCGTTTTTTGCACTTGATCCAGCGTGCCTTCCGGGCCCTCAAAACGCATCGCGGTATGGACCGCAAACTGCTCATCAGCAGCGGTGACGGAAAGGCCATGAATCGACGTAGAAGCCTGGCCATCCACCTGCACAACACGCGGCTCCAGCCGTCCAAACGACCAGCCCTGCGACACCGAAACTAGGGAGTAGTGACTCCGTGACTCTTGCTCCACAGCCAGGTTGGCGAGCAGAGCCTCTTGGCCTTCGCCCAAGGCAAGCAAGCCATGGTTCACCTTGGATTCCTGGCCGAGATGAATCTCGAGAAGATGACTGTGGGCAGCCTGACCCTGAGCACTCACAACCTGGAGAAGCTCAAGCTCTGCTTTTTCCTCAACTAACAGCAAAACCCTGGTTGGAACCAACATGGCGTTGGCCGCAAGCATGACCAACTCAACCGGTGGAACGTTGCCGCGAATGCGTAACGCCAGAATCTGCTGACTCACTCCGTGGTTGAGCTCCACCGGCCAATCCGACGCGCAACGACAACGGGACAAGGTATGGCCGAGAGCTTGCTGCAACTCAGCACCTTCAAGCTGCGAAATCCCTGCCGGCAAGGTCACACCCTGCAAGGGATCCAGGCTGCCATCAATCACAAGTCTCAGAGCCTGCTCAGGAACGCTGGGCAAGCTGTCAGCACTTGAGCGATCACTTTTTTGATCCGCAATCGACAGCTGAAACAGCGCCTCAAGGCGCGTGAGATCTGTAAGCCTCCACGACTCCTGCTTCCTGCTGGGAAAGCCCTGCTCTGACAGAGCCAAGCGTCCCCGGCGCTGAACCGGCTCCAGTGTCCCTGCTGGTGCAGGAAGCTGCGTCAACCAACCCTCGGGCATCGCCATCGTTAGGCCACCCCCTCGGCCGCGAGCTGCTGATCCACCCAGTCGTAACCAATTTTTTCCAACTCCAGAGCCAGTTCACTCCCCCCGGTTCGCAAGATGCGACCAGCCCCCATCACATGCACGTAGTCCGGAGTGATCTCATCCAAAAGCCGCTGATAGTGAGTGATCAGCAACGTGCAGTTGTCGGGACTCGCCAACTCATTCACACCTCCAGCAACGATGCGTAAGGCATCAATATCAAGCCCAGAGTCGGTTTCATCGAGGATCGCAACCACGGGATCCAGCAGAGCCATCTGAAGAATCTCATTGCGCTTTTTCTCCCCACCAGAGAAACCCTCATTCACGCTGCGCTCAAGAAACGCAGGGTCCATTTGCACCACTTGCAAGCGGTTACGCACGTGATCATCGAAATCAAACGTGTCAAATTCTTCCTTCCCTTGCTTCTCGCGCCGGGCATTTGTGGAGACCCGGAGAAACTCAAGATTGCTGACTCCAGGGATCTCAATCGGGTACTGGAATCCCAAGAACACGCCAAGTCGAGAGCGCTCTTCAGGCTCCAACTCAAGAAGGTCACGACCGAGGTAACGCACAGACCCAGACGTCACGCGGTAAGCGGGATGACCAGCCAAAACCTTGGACAACGTGCTCTTCCCGCTTCCGTTACGCCCCATTACGGCGTGAATCTCACCGGCCTTCACCTGCAGGTTCACCCCATTCAGGATCGGCTTGTCCTCAACGGACGCATGCAGATCATTGATTTCGAGGAGAAGCTCGGCGTCGGGACGAATCACGTCAGAAGAAAACGAAGAAAAAAACGAGTATTAAAAGTTTGGCGCTGGGATTAACCCACCGACCCCTCAAGCTTGAGAGCGAGAAGCTTGTCGGCCTCGGCCGCAAACTCCATGGGGAGTTGGTTGAACACATCCCGACAAAACCCGCTCACCATCATCGACACGGCTTCTTCGAAGCCGATGCCACGGCTTTGGAGGTAAAACAATTGGTCTTCCGACATGCGGCAAGTACTGGCCTCATGTTCGATCGCAGCTTGAGGTTGCTGAGAGCGGATATATGGATAAGTGTTTGCTGCAGCCTGATCTCCGATCAGCATCGAATCGCATTGGCTGTAATTTCGAGCACCCTTGGCATTCGGGCCAACTTGAACAAGACCCCGATAACTATTGCTTGAGTGACCAGCACTGATCCCTTTGCTCACGATCGTGGAACGGGTGCGTGGACCGACATGCACCATTTTCGTTCCCGTATCAGCTTGCTGGCGATTATTCGTGAGCGCCACTGAGTAAAACTCACCCACGGAATCAGCACCTTGCAACACACAACTTGGATATTTCCAGGTGATCGCTGAACCCGTTTCGACCTGCGTCCAACTGATACGGCTGCGAGCACCTCGGCAGTGGCCACGCTTAGTCACAAAGTTATAGATACCGCCAACACCATTCTCATCACCAGCGTACCAATTTTGGACCGTGGAATACTTAATCGAAGCATCATCCAAAACGACAAGCTCGACAACAGCAGCATGAAGCTGATTTGTATCGAACATCGGCGCCGTACAACCTTCCAAATAACTCACCGATGCTCCTTCTTCAGCAACAATCAACGTGCGTTCAAACTGTCCGGTATCGCCAGAATTAATTCGAAAATATGTAGAAAGCTCCATTGGACATTCCACACCCTTAGGGATGAACACGAATGATCCATCACTAAAAACGGCAGAATTTAAAGCTGCAAAGTAATTATCGTTACTTGGAACAACCGAGCCGAGATACTTCTCAATCAGCTCGGGATGCTCAGCAACCGCCTCAGTGAAGGAGCAAAACACCACTCCATGTTCAGCAAGCTTTTCTTTGTAGGTGGTTGCGATCGAAACACTGTCAAAGACAGCATCGACAGCAACATTGCTAAGCCTTTTTTGCTCACTTAAAGGAATCCCCAACTTTTCGAATGTTTCGAGAAGCTTGGGATCAACTTCATCAAGGCTTTGCTTTTTCTCTTGCTGCTTTGGAGCAGCGTAATAAACAATATCCTGGTAATCAATAGCTTTATAACCCAATGCAGCCCAGTCAGGCTCTTGCAACTTGAGCCATTGGCGATAGGCCTTGAGCCGGAAATCGAGGAGGAATTCAGGCTCATTCTTCTTAGAAGAAATCAGTCGCACCACCTCCTCACTAAGACCTTTTGCGATCTTCTCGGTTTCAATGTCAGTAATAAAACCGTACTTGTACGGCTGACTAACAAGATCGCGTGTGGAGGTACTGGTCATGGACTTCAACCTGCCGTGGCGTGAATCGTTTCAGTGCTGATGGTCTGGTCTTCACAGCGGAAAGGATTGTCCTCGGTGAGAAACAACATGCAATGGCAATCATTGCGCTCTCGCATTGGCACGCAAGGACAGTTCCAAAAGGCCTGAGACACTTCAGCTTCCTTGTCTTCGTAGTGACGGCATGGGCACAGCGCGCCACCCAAATCGTCTTTGTGCTTAGCAAGACCCTTTAAAACAACAGCCGTGACGCCGGGATCACTACAAAAGTAGGTTCCGGTCCGTTGGGCGTACGTTTCGGCAAATTTGCGAATGACCTCAAGGCTTTCAGCTGTCGGCTCTGTGCTGCCAGCGGACGCATCGGACATTGGGCTCAAGGGGGGAAAGAAGAGGACGTAGTCAGAACGAAAGTCTGAATACACTCCGGTCAGGAGTCAGGCCTAGACCGAGATACGAAACAAAAGGGTTTCGTTTCTAGGAGACTAAGGCACAGATCCATCGTCCGGAGACCCCAGCATTCTGAAGGGGCAGGCACCCGCTGAGCGGACTTCCATCCAATCATTCGTTAACCGAGGCAAAGGCCAGAGGGAACTCACACGACGGTTGCGGCCTTCCCGTGGCATCGTGAGTTCAATAGCTTCAATCCATGGGAGCTCAAGCGCAGGCCCCTACTCGCGAAACGACGCTCACCTTGCTTCTGCGGCAGGGCGAGACCAGTGCGGCCTCATTGGCAGAGACACTCGGAATTTCTGTGCAAGCGATGCGCAGGCATCTGCGCAGCCTCGAAGACGATGAACTTGTCGAGGCCAGCCCCACCCCAGCGGGTCCAGGTCGTCCTTCCAACCTGTGGAGACTCACCTCGAAAGGGCACCAACACTTCCCCGATGGCAGCGAGAATTTCGCCTTAGGTCTGCTTGAGTCCATGGCAGCAACCTTGTCGCCTGAGGTCATGGCTGATCTCCTGCGTCAGCAAGCCATAGAGAAAGCCACCCTTTATCGCAAACAGCTGGGGAACGCACCGCTCGAAGAGCGCGTCCGTGCGCTTGTGAATCTTCGCTTTAAAGAGGGTTACGTCAGCGACATGCAGCCAGCCCCAACTGGTCCGGGTTGGTGCGTCAGTGAATTTCACTGCTCCGTGCAGAGGATTGCTGAGGAATACCCAGCGGTCTGTGATCAAGAGCTACAGCTCATCAGGCACACCTTTCCCGACTGTCTTGTCGAACGGGTGCATTGGCGCCTGGAATCAGGACATTCCTGTGGTTTCAGCATCGCCCCTAAGCAGGACTGATTCATGGCTGAACGGCCACCCTTCGGCTCGGGGCCCCTATCTCGCGCTGATGCCCAGCAGATTGAAGCCACGTTGCTTCCCAACCTTGATCGCCACCACCTTCGCCTCCTAGCCCATTGTTTACGCAGCTTTCAAGTGATCGCAAAACCGCGACAATCAGGTCCACTTCCAGACCAACAAGCGCTCGAGCAATGGCTCTTGGAGCAGCCACAATTGGTTGAAGAGCCTCAATTCCGCGACTTACTGATCCAGCAATTTCTTACCGCAGCACAGCAGCTGGAAGACCTCGCCAAACAGCGAGACCTCTCACCTTTGGAACTGAACCTGGGGGAACTCATTGAGGCCAGCACCACGGCATGCAAAGCCAGGCTCGAGGCGCCGCACAACCATCCCTCGGACTGCGATCATCCACTACAAGAGTCATCCCCCTCATGACCTCGGCCATTCCCAACGCGGTCCATTTCTTTCAACTGAGTTGCGGTCGCTGGCGATCACAACGGAGTGTTCATCACCTCTTGCACCGACGTGCAGAAGCGGGTGGATCGCTCATCGTTGTGGAAGATCTCGATCCGAATGACCCACGGCTGCAAACACTGGCGGAACAACACGGCCAATCCCCGGGGAGCATTGCAGGAGGCAGCTTTGTGCGCTGGAGCGCCTCGATGGCATGGGATCAAAACGGTGATGCCCATGACGGCGAAACCGTCTTTGGCCTGATCCCTGATGGGGATGACGGCCGCAGCGGAACCCTGCTTCGCGATTTGGGCTACGCCGAAAAAGCGCCGGCCACCTCCACCTTCCAAATGGATCAGCAGGACGGTCTCATTCTCTGCACCAGCTACGAAACCATGACCGTCTGGGAACGCTTCTGGTTCACCGGCCCAAATGTGAGGTTGCGATCCAGCACGGTGGAAGGCCTTTCGAACAACGCATCCTTTTGCATGGAAACGCGTTTGAGCGAAGAAACCGAGGACATCACAGAGGCGCCAGCAGGGTCAAAAGATGAGTCTTTGGAAGCACTTTCAGCCCCATTTGGCTGGTGAGATCGGGCGGCATGACTATTACGGACTGTGAGTGCTGACCTGCGAAGAAGAGGTCTACCGGACTCTTCTTCTACGATCGCAGGCGAAGGATGATGAAGTTTGCGTGGCCATTCCTCTATTGCAGTACGCACCGATCACCCAAAATTCAAGGGTGGCGGCGCTGCGGGTCGCATCCGAAGAGGTGCCACGGGCGTATTCCATGGACATCGCCATGGATGCCGACAATCTGAAAACGGTGATTGAAAGCGGCTACCGGCAGATTTATTTCCACGCCTTCAAGTCAGATCGGGACGTCAATCTGGAATCCCAGCTGCGAGACGGTCAGATCACTGTCCGCGATTTCGTTCGTGGACTCTGCCTCTCCGACACGTTTCAAAGAAGCTTTTATGGCTTCAACAGCAACTACAAGGTGGTCCGCCACCTTGTAGAGAAGCTCTTAGGCCGAAAGACAAGTGGTAAATCCGAAGAGATCGCCTGGTCGATCTTGATTGCCACCAAAGGCGTGACCGGGATGGTGGATGCGCTGCTCGACAGTGAGGAATATCTCGACGCCTTTGGGTATGACACGGTCCCCTATCAACGCAACAGGGTGCTCCCTGGACGAGATCTAGGAGACACACCCTTCAACATCACCAGTCCTCGCTACGACGAGTACTACCGCGGAATCCTTGGGTTCCCCCAATTCATCTACACCGGCGGTCCGGGCAAAACGATCCCAGCCCGCGCCAAGATCAAGCGCGGCGGCTTCCCAGAGGACTACCTCCCTTGGGTTCGTGGCATGGGAAGCGCTCGCGGGGCCTCACCCAGCGGCAGTGCAGATATCGATTACCTCGCCAAGGTTCCTTATCGCAGCGTTGGTCGCTGAACCACAAGAAAAAACAGCAAAAGTCGCGGGGGCCAATAGGCCCTCTTTTTTTGTGTGTCCAGCTGTTTAAAGCAGCCAACTGAGGCCTTAAACGCGCTGGTCTGGAGTCAGAAGATGCTGACCACAGCAGTGGGAGATGTCAGAAAAATGGAAGTTGGCTGCAAACTGATCCCGAAGAAACTCGGTTGGTTGTCCGTGACGCAAGCCCTCTCATCTCTAGCCCGCCTGACGCTGCGTCAGCTTCGCCAAATGGCGAGTGATTTGGGGGTAACCCTCTACAGCAGGAAGAGCAAGGAGGACCTTGTAAGCGCTATTGCTGAGCGGCAAGATCGTCGCGATGGCGATCTCAAGGCAGTGGAGGCTGAGCTCCATGCCCCCTCCATGCCCGAGGCATCGACCCGCGTGGTCTTCCTGCCTAGGGACCCGCAGTGGGCTTACGTTTTTTGGGAAATATCCGATAGCGATCGACGGCAAGCTCAATCAGAGGGAGCAGTGTTCCTCTGCCTGCGCCTCGCCGATGTGACCGGACTCGCCAACGGCTCATCCCACCCTCACACGCTCCAGGAAGTGCCTGTTGATAGCCACAGCACTGAGTGGTATTTGCCTGTTCCTCTTTGCGACCGTGATTACAGGGTTGAACTTGGATATAAGTCTGAGAACAAATGGATCTCCCTTGCATTCTCTTCAGTAGCAAGGGTCCCAGCACTTCACCCAAGCGATCAAATTCTTGATCAGTTTGTCCCTTTCAGCCTGGAAGCCACACCGACGGTTGCTCCCACGCAGCCGATGAGCACTCCGGCTCCTGATCCAGAAGCAACCGACAGCAAGCTGCACGAGCGCCTCTACCAAAGCGCAACAACCCACTTCCGCAGTCGCCGCGTTGGCTCCGAGATCCTGCATGAAAGGGATTCGATGGGGCCTGATCAGCATGGGCTCAATGATTCAGGTGTTGGCCTATGGGCCAGCGGGCGCAATGAATCTGGCCTCGGTGGAGTGACTCCGCGTCAGCGGTCGTTCTGGCTTGTTGCCGATGCTGAGTTGATCGTTTACGGCGCAACAGATCCCTCTGCCCGCCTCACCATTGGCAAAGAAGATGTGCCCCTTTCGAGCGATGGCACCTTCCGCATTCAAGTGCCATTCCGCGATGGCGAGCAGGTGTATGCCATCGAAGCCACAGCTGCAGACGGCGAACAAAAGCGCAACATCACCCTCAATTTTGAGCGTGTAACACCGGAAGACAACAGCAATCCCGCTAGCGAAGCACGCGCTGAGTGGTTCTGATTCTGAATTCTTCAATGCTGCGTTGGTTTGTTGCGATCACTCCCCTGGCAGGGGCCATGGCCTTCCCAATCCTTGTGCCGATCACCATGGCGAAAGTGGGAATCGGCGCCGGTGTGGGTGTCGCTCTCGTTTTGAGCACTCTTTGGTTTGTCGCCATGTTGCGGACATCTGAGATGCCGCACTGAGGGTGGAACCCTCAGTCTGAGAAGAGAACATTCCCCTGTGAATCGATCACAACACAGGCTTCCTTTAGGGAAGCTGATCGTGTCGGCTGCTTTTGGCCTCCTAGCAAGTGGTTGCAGCCGAGCTGGTGTAGTGCTCGGACAGAGGCCGATCGATCTGGCCTTACCCAATGGGATCGATGTCGGGTTTAACCACCGCGGGGGCCGTCGCTATCGAAGTCCCCTAAGCGGCGAATGGAGAAATGGCGACAATCTCGAACAGATGCTGATGGATGGAATTCAGTCTGCAGAAGAAGAAATCTTAGTGGCGGTCCAAGAACTTTCCCTACCGCACATTGCCCAGAGTCTTGTTGCCGCAGCACGCCGAGGGGTTAACGTCAAAGTCATTTTAGAAAACAACTACAGCACCCCCTGGAGCCAACAGCATGAGCTCGATCTCAGTCATCACGGACGCCAAAGACTTCGGCGCTTAAAAGCTTTAGCCGATCAAGACCAAAACGGTGTTGTGACTCCAGAAGAAGAACGAAAGAGTGATGCGCTACTGATCCTTCAGAACGGACAGATTGCTTGGATTGATGACACCGAAGACGGCAGCAAGGGCAGCGGCCTGATGCATCACAAGTTTGTCGTCATCGATGGTGAACGCGTGATCACTGGCAGCGCCAACTTCACCAATTCCGGAATTCATGGTGATGCTGGAGCCACACAAACTCGCGGCAATGTGAATCACCTGATCAACATTCAAAGTCCAGCTCTGGCATCTATTTTTAAAAAAGAGTTTGCTCAGATGTGGGGAGATGGCCCTGGCGGCTCGAAAAACAGTCGCTTTGGACGCAATAAAACTGCCCAGCCTTTGCGGACCGTCAAGGTGGGCTCCATGAATGTCAGCGTGCTATTTCCGCCCCATGCCAAAACACATTCAGGCCAAGGACTTGATCTGATTGAGGATCAGCTGGGAAGAGCCAAAAAGACCGTTGACCTCGCCTTATTTGTCTTTTCTGCACAGCAACTCACCAACAAACTTGCAGAGCGGATATCAGCCGGGGTGAAGCTGCGGCTGCTTGCCGATCCTGGATTTGCCAGCCGCTCCTTTTCAGAAGTGCTTGATCTTCTCGGCGTCGCCCTGCCCGATCGCTTCTGCAAACTAGAGGCAGGCAATCAACCCTTAACCAAACCACTCAAGGGCATTGGCACTCCACGCCTCGCCCATGGCGACAAGCTCCATCACAAGTTCGCGGTGATCGATAACCGCAAAGTGATCACAGGATCATTCAACTGGTCACCCTCTGCTGCCCACACCAATGATGAAACCCTGCTGGTGATTGAGTCACCACAACTTGCAGCACATTTCACCCGTGAGATGGATCGAATGTGGCGAGGAGCTGAACTGGGGATCACCGCTCGGATGCAGCGCAAGCTGGATCGACAAACAAGAAAATGCGGGAGCGGAGTGAAGCGAGGATGAAAGCGGCTTGAGTTCTGGCTTTATCCCAAAAAGAGACAGATAGCATAAAGATGCTTTTGGCAAACCAGACAAGCAAATAGGCAACTAAACGGAAACGCGACTTCGAGAGAAACCAATTGGCAACAGCTCAAGCAAAACACAATTAGGGTCCAAAGAAAAAATTTATCAATCTTATCTAAGCCTTTACGCAAAAGCGCTTTATTCGCAAAATGCATAAAATCGTTGCAAACACAGTACGCAAGCACGAAAACTGTTATCTTTCCAACTCTTTGATTTGCGTACAGATTGATGGTCAGCATAGAAGACCTAAAATATTTAGACTTTCAGATCTGGCTAAGGTCTGGCGAAGAGTGTGCAAAACGCTTATTCACTACACAAAGCACTATTTCTCGTCGCAATGCAGAAACACTTAAAACACTTAATCTAAATACAAAGAGAGATGGCTTTGGCGATTGGATAATAGAGGGCGACAAAACATTTGTCAACATGGAAAGAAATATTCATCAGCTTTATAGAGCAGGAAACAGCGAAGAGAAACTACGATTAGAAGCAACGTTCTGGTCTGGACCAACATTGGCAACGCCTGTACCAGAAGGATGGGTTAATGGTGTCTGGAATCATGTTGGGATGGCACGACCACTCCATCTCATCCGTGAAGGAATTATCGATGCATGGATAAGCAGTTATCAACCCGATTTACCCGAACCAGACAATCCTGAGTTTGCCGTCATTGATCTTTGCAGAACCCCAGTAAAGCTAGTTGCAAATAAATATCACCCATTGGCAAAGAAAAAAAATATTTGCAAGCAAGATTTAGAATCATTCCCTGCTTTATCACTACCTAAAGGATGGTTTCCACTTACCGAAGAAAAACTTAGGTCTCATGGATTATGGTCCACAGAAGCAAGGATGAAAAGGTATATAAAGGAACAATGGGAAGGTAAAACTGAAGACCAGGCAACACTCAGCTACGCAACATGCTTGGGGCTAGAGGCAATGGAGAATCTTTCAGTCCTTGACTATGATCTTGAACTGATCAGCGGCGAAAGCTTAATAGTAAAGAAAAGCTTGATAGACAATGAAAAAATACACTCGCTTTTATCTTGCCTAAAGGGACGAATCCTTGAAAAGGCTAAAATTCACAATGAATTAACTCCCTGCTTCTGAACCAATAAGACCACGCAATAACAATTTTTTCCACAAACAATGCATTAAAAACGATACCCAAAGAGGTAATTGAAACTTTTACGCAAATCATGAATTGAGGAGGATTTATGCAAAAAATGCAATCATTGCTACTTGAATTTTCGCTACCATCAATTAAAATATCATCTCTAAGCGTTCAGTGAGTGCTCACCTTCGAATCAACCAATAAACTTCTGCGCGCTACTTAGCGAAAGTAATGTTTTGTAGTCCCAGACAAAAGAAGCAACAACCTGCGAGCAGATCATTGCAATAGCAGCATCAAATGGATACGAGATCTTATACAAAGAACTCCGTACATGGTCAAAAGAATTGAAGGCACCTTATACCCCTTGAGCAGAAAAGGGAAACGAATGGCGTCGGAACTTTTTCTCATAACTGCTATCTATCACCTTATTCGCCCTGGAGAAATACATAAAATTCATCACATTTCTTTCTCAAGTTCGCGGTGATCGACAACAGAAAAGTGATTACTGGTTCATTCAATTTGTCGCCCTCTGCCGCCTACACCAATGATGAAACCCTGCTGGCCATTGAGTCACCACAACTAGCCGCACATTTCACCCGCGAGGTGGATCGACTATGGCGAGGAGCTGAATTGGGGATCACGTCGCTCCAAACCAAAGACTGACAACACACCAAGACCAAACAGCACCAGGGGAGTCACCACAATCAGCCGTTCGAGTCCAGCGATGACGGCAGCTTGACCCACCTCCAAACCACAAGCAGCACCAAAGATCCGATTCACAAGAGCGGTTACTAACAGAACCCCAAGCAGCCGCATGCCCCAAACCACAGACAACACACGGGGACGCTCGCGGTCCGTCGCGAGATCAACGATCAGAGCAGAGAATGCCGTTCCCCCCGCCGCAACGGCTGTACCGATGGCGATGGAAATCAAGGTCAGAAGTCCCATCCAGGCACCAAAGAAAGGCTGCTCTGCTGAGGGCATGGTTCTGGCGAGTTGCAACACCACCCATCCCGCGCCTCCAAACAGCAACGACAAGGCAAGCGAACTCATCACGATGAAAGGGGTTCGCCGCAATCGCCCCGGAGGGATTCGATCCGAGCGATTACCGAACCAAGCCCGGCTGAACCCCATCAGTTGCTGGGCCCCGAAGGCCAGAGCCGTCAATGCAGCAGAAACGCCAATCTCAGTAATCAGGAGACGATTCAGGAGCCCAAGAATGAGAACCCCGAGGATGCCAAGGCTGAGCTGAAACAAGCCCAGACGCAGACCTAGACGTACGACACGCACAACTGACAAGGGCTGAGCCAATCCATCCATTCACCGAGATGGTACGCAAAGCGAAAAGGACGACCTGGCGGCGTGCGTCCATGCGCTTGTTCTGGCGCCAGAATGGCCCCATGACGTCTCTTCTGCCCGTGCGACTCTCGCCACTCTTTCTTGGGTTAGCGATCCTGGCGCCTTGTGCTGTCCGCGCACAACTGAAATACGTTCCCTTTCCCACGAAGAGTGAATTGAGGTCCCTGCAGCTGCTGGCCTATGCCTGCTCAAGGGAAAACACGGTGGACACCTGTACGCGCACGCGCGAGCTTGCCAATCCACTGATGGACCATCCACGGCTTCCAGCCGCCTGCAAAGACACGGTATGGGAGCTCATGCAAGAAGCAAAACCAGCTACCAACAACAGCTCTCAACGTCGCGACGGCATTGACAGCCCCGCTCGCCGGCTGACCATGGTCTGTGCGGATCCAGAAAAGCGCAATAAACCAAACAATCCCCCTTCAGCGGGATCTCCGCCGAGTCAAACCTGAGAAGCTCATCAACAGCTGTAATAACTGGCCTGATCTAAGGCAAGGAACGCACCTGAACAGGCTTAGGTTTTGGGGAACGATGCTGCCTCGTCATGACCCCTTCAATGCCGACGGAACCCACCCAGCGGCAGGTGCAACTCGAGGCGCCTTTCACCGACCAAAAACCAGGTACCTCTGGTCTACGCAAAAGCAGCCAACAGTTTGAACAGCCTCACTATTTAGAGAGTTTCATCGAAGCCTCTTTCCGCACCCTCCCTGGAATGAAGGGCGGAACCTTGGTTCTCGGTGGAGATGGCCGCTACGGAAACCTCCGCGCCATCGATGTGATCTTGCGCATGGGTGCAGCTCACGGATTGCAGAAGGTGATCGTCACCACAGGCGGCATCCTCTCCACACCTGCCGCCTCAAACCTGATTCGACAACGTCAAGCCATCGGCGGGATCATCCTTTCCGCCAGTCACAACCCCGGTGGGCCTGATGGTGACTTCGGCGTCAAGGTGAACGGAGCCAACGGCGGCCCCACCCCGGCGTCCTTTACGGATGCGGTCTACGACTGCAGCAAAACCCTTGAGGGCTATTCGATTGTTGACGCCCCAGCCATCAGCCTGCAGTCCCCAGGGCACCACACGATCGGGGAAATGCAGGTCGAGGTGATCGATGGCGTCGATGACTTCGTGTTGTTGATGATGCAGTTGTTTGACTTCGACAGCATCAGCTCTCTGATTCGCAACGACTTCCCGTTGGCCTTTGATGCCATGCATGCGGTCACAGGCCCCTATGCCAAAACATTGCTGGAAGAGGTCTTAGGCGCACCGGCTGGCAGCGTCCGCAATGGGACTCCCTTGGAAGATTTCGGCGGTGGGCATCCCGATCCCAACCTCACCTATGCGCACGAACTCGCCGACCTTCTCATGAAAGGTGATGCCTATCAATTCGGTGCTGCGTGTGATGGCGATGGCGACCGCAACATGATTCTGGGCAACCGTTGCTTTGTGAACCCAAGCGACAGCCTGGCCGTCCTCACGGCCAACGCCACCCTGGCCCCTGGTTACGCCTCAGGCCTGGCCGGCGTAGCTCGCTCCATGCCCACCAGTGCTGCTGTGGATGTTGTCGCCAAAGATTTGGGAATCAAGTGCTTTGAGACGCCGACCGGCTGGAAATTCTTCGGAAACCTGCTGGATGCTGGCGACATCACCCTCTGCGGGGAAGAAAGCTTCGGAACAGGCAGCAACCACGTGCGCGAAAAGGATGGGCTGTGGGCGGTGCTGTTTTGGCTTCAGATCTTGGCGAAGCGACGCTGCAGTGTCGCCGAGATCATGGCCGAACACTGGAAGCGTTACGGGCGGCACTACTACTCACGCCACGACTACGAAGCCGTTGCCAGCGAGGCAGCGCACGGGTTGTATGACCGCTTGGAAGCCATGCTTCCAAGCCTCATCGGTCAGCCATTTGCGGGCCGCAGCATCAGTGCCGCTGACAACTTCAGCTACACCGATCCGGTGGATCAATCCGTCACAAAAGGGCAGGGACTGCGCATCCTGCTCGACGATGGAAGCCGAGTGGTGCTGCGCCTGTCTGGCACCGGCACCAAGGGAGCAACCTTGAGGGTGTACCTCGAGAGCTACGTGCCAACCACGGGTGATCTTGATCAGGATCCCCAGATTGCGTTGGGAGACATGATCCAAGCCATCAATCAGCTCGCCGAGATCACAACACGCACCGGAATGGATCGTCCAACCGTGATCACCTGATTGGGCTCAGGCGTGCGTGGGTTATTTCTTGAGTGACCCGCGCCTGCCTCGATGGGCATTGGCATGGCGATACAGGGGGTCAACAGCTTCTTCCTGAAGTTGACGGGTGCTTTCAATCGCAAAACCAGCGAGTCCAGACGATGTAATCACCATTAAATAAAACAATCGCATCCTGCGGAGATCAATCTCGGCTGGGGTGTTCTCAATTAAAACCTTCAAGAAGTAGGCAATTGCACAACCAATGATGAGTCCAATCGCAATTGCCACCAACACCCTTGAGCCACTAAAAGTCTTTTTATTCATTAGCTGAGCTGAGGATCAGCAGCAGGCTTGGCATCGGCCTGACCTAGAAGCGTCTTCATCACCACGTAGAACACAGGAACCACCAGGGTGGAAAGGAACGTGGCAACCAAGAGTCCGCCAAACACAACCAAACCGAGCGAAGACTGGCTCTGCGCACCAGCTCCACTCGCCAGCATCAACGGCAAGAATCCCGTTAAAGACGAAATGGCAGTCATCAAGATCGGTCTTAAACGAGATTGAGCAGCGAATCGAGCAGCTTCAAGGGCTGAACTGCCCTCGCCCATTTTTTGGTTGGCAAGATCCACAATCAAAATCGCGTTTCCGCCTGCTAAACCAATCAGCATCACAAGACCCACCTGGGCGTAAATATTCAGAACCTGACCGGCAGCACCCAGAAAAACCAAGGCACCAAGCAGAGCAGTTGGTACCGTCAACAAAATAATGATTGGATCCGAATAACTTTCATATTGTGCTGAGAGCACCAAGAACACCGCCAAAATACCAAGGGCAAAAATCACAACGGCCAAGGATCCGGCCTTCACTTCTTCTCTTGAAATACCAGTCCAATCAAATCCCAAGCCTTGCAAGTTGGCATCCTTAAAGATCGTCTTCATTTCCGTAATCGCCTGACCTGAGCTTTTACCAACAGCAGGTGTTCCTTCAATCTTGATTGAGCGGTAGAGATTGAAGTGAGGAATGACGCTGGGGCCACTGGTGGGCTTCACGGTGAAAAACTCAGACAAGGGAATTTGCTCACCTTTCATGCTGTTCACATAAACAGCCGAAAGCTGCTCAGGAGTGGCCCGGTTGACATCATCAGCCTGCACGTAGACGCGTCGAACCTTGCCCTCTTGGAAGGTGTCATTGACATAGGCCCCTCCAAAGTTAACGCTGAAGGATTGCATGGCGGAGCCAAAATCAACCCCTAAAGAAGCCATCTTCTCGCGGTTCACCTTGATCTCAATCTGAGGTGATTCAGGCGAAAATAGGGTGTAAACACGGTTGAGAACTGAATTGGCGTTGCCCGCCTGCATGATTTGACCGGCAGAAGCAAAGAATTGGTTCAATCCATAGGCACCACTGCTTTGATCCAACAATTGGAATTCAAAGCCACCACCAGACCCATAGCCAGGGATTGAGGGGGGCTCCACCACAAACACCCGACCACCATCAATCGACATCAACAGTTTTTTGTTTAAGCGTTCAACAATCGCCGCTACAGAGTGATCGCTTCCTTGCCGCTCATCCCAATGCTTCGTTCCAAAAAAGAACAAGCCTTTGTTTGGAGCATTTCCATCCAAACTGGCCCCGCTGAATAGGGCTGCAGCAGAGATATCATCCTCAGAACGCAACACCTCGGCCACTTTGCGGTTGACCGCAAGGGTCGTCTCATTCGAAACCCCATCAGGAGCCTGCACGAAACCAATTGCATAACCCTGATCTTCGATCGGAACAAATCCACCGGGTATGCGTGTGAACGCAAAACCGGTGAGCAAGATTCCAGCGGCAAGAGCCGCCATCACGATTGGGCGAGCTTTGAGCACATGGTCGAGGATCTTCGAATAACGCTTTTCAAAGCCTGAGTAAAAGCGATTGAAGTGGATGAAGATCTGGGGAACAAACCAACCAACAACAAGACCTATTCCCGTAAACAAGATCACAGGGATGAGATTGGTTACGCCAACGAGAATCAGCCCAACAACCGCACCGCCTACAGCTCCAGGCATCCGCAATGGAATCGAGGTGAGCTTCATCGCAACGAAGCCAACCAATGCTCCAACAATCACTGGGACCAGCACCAATGCGGCACCATCTCCCGCACTCAAAAGGCCGTAAGCCAATCCAAGAAACACACCAGCTGTGGCGTATTGCTGTTTGCTCAGCTGTTTTGTGTCCTTTTCCAGCAAAAGGGCCGCAAGCATTGGCGAGAACGTCAGGGCATTGAAGGTTGAGATCCCGATTGAGAACAGGATCGTGGCAGCAAACTGCTTATAAATCGTTCCTGTTGCTCCGGGAAAGAACAACACAGGAAGGAAAACAGCCATCTTCACCAGTGATGTTGCAATCACAGCGCTAAAGAGTTCATCCATGGTGGCCATGGCCGCCTGAACCGATGTCATCCCTTCTGCTTTTTTTGCTGAGGTGTCTTCGACCACCGTGATCGCGTCGTCAACAACCAAACCTGTTGCCAAAACAAGGCCAAACAAGGTGAGCTGATTGAGGGAGAAGCCAAAGGCCAGCACGAGAGCGAAGGTGCCAATCAAGGCCACGGGAATGGCAATAGCCGGGACAAGAGTTGCTTTCCAGTTCTGAAGGAATAAGAACAAGATCAAAACCACCAGAATCACAGCATCTCGCAGAGAATTGGTCACGCCCTTAATGGACTGATTGATGAAATCAGTGGTGTCGTAAATCACCTGTGTACCAAGACCAACAGGGAGCGTTTGCTCAAATGTCTCGATCACATCCTTCACGCCGTTAGACACCTGAATGGCATTACTGCCAGACAGTTGATAAACAGCAACACCAACAGAAGGCGTGCCATTGAGATCCATGGCGTCGATCCCATAGGCCTCTCCACCCAGGCTCACGCGACCAACGTCCTTGAGCTTGATCAAGCCACCAGCATCGGTGGTTTTTAAAATAATATTTTCAAACTCAGATTCCGTGGTCAAACGACCCTGCAATTGCACAGTGAATGTGTATTGCTGACCTTCAGGAGCAGGAGAGCCACCGATTTTACCCGCAGGAACCAGACGGTTTTGACTTTGAAGTTGCTGAACAACATCAGTTGAAGTAAGACCATTTGCAGCGAGCTTTTCAGGGTCGAGCCATAGCCTGAAAGCGATTTTACGATTACCAAAATAGGTAACTTCTCCAACACCAGGAACACGTTTTATATTATCGGTTAAATTTTTATCTAAATAGCCACTGATTGTCTCAACACTATATTCCGCATTAGAGGGATCCGTATTAACAAAGTTATAAACAAGCAGGATCGAGTTCGAGGCTTTGTTAACTGTGACGCCTGCCTTACGAACCTCCTCAGGCAACTGGGGCTCAGCCAGTGAAACCCTATTCTGAACATTAACCTGGTTAATATTACCGTCAGTCCCACTATTAAAGGAAACAGAAACGGAACTCACACCATCAGAAGAACTCGTAGAGGTAATGAAATCCATATCCTCCACACCATTGATCTGCTGCTCAAGAACAGTGGTCACACCCTGCTCAACAGAAACAGCGTCAGCCCCTACATAGGTGGCCTGTACTTTGACCGTTGGAGGAGCAATGTCGGGAAGATTCTCGATCGGGAGGATCGGAATTGCAATCAATCCCACGATCACAATCAAAAGGCTACAAACCGTACTAAGAACCGGTCGCGTAATAAAATTATTCGATGCAGACATGAATCAACCTCAGTTCTTAGCTGCAGCAGGCTGTGATCCCGCGCGCTGTGTTTTCACCTGAATCGGCATTCCATGCTTGAGATTGAGGAGATTGGTTGTAATCACCTTCTGATTGAGCTTCAGCCCTTTCGTAACCGGATAACGGTTGTTCTGAACCTCACCTATATTGACCGGTGTTTGAAGTGCAAACAGGGCATTTTTAGGCAATTTACCCTTTTCGATGCCTTTACTAATCCGCTCAATATCAGCCTTGCCTGGATTGGCCTTTAAGTCGGAGAAGGTACCAACACGAAAGACAAAGCTTTGCCCAGAAGTTTGCGTTACGGCCGCGAATGGAACTGAGATCTGTTGGCCTGATTTCAATTGGACCCTGGTCCGAAGACGTTGACCACTGCGTAGTCGGCCATCAGAATTATTAAATAAGGCCTTCACCAAGAGGCCCTGCGTTTGTGGATTCACTTGCGGATCAATCGACTCAATCTGACTCGTCGCTAGAGGCTTAACCGTGCCAGGCACGCTCAAAATGACGGGTTGACCGATGGCGAGACGATCGCCGTAAGCCGCCGGAACCTCAACCTTCGCCTCGAGAATATTGTTTTGAACAACACTCGTGAATGGCTGATTTTGTTGCACCACATCGCCAACCTTCACCTGAACATTTGCCACGGTCCCTGCTGTTGGGGAGCGCAAATTGCTGTAGCTGAGCTCTGCTTCTAGAGCTTTAACTTTTTCAAGTGCCGCGACATAGCGCGTGCGATATGAGTCCCGCTGACGAAGCGAAGCAGCCCCCGCTTTTGCGAGAAATTCTTCGCGCTCCCAATCCACTTTTGCTGTTGCCGCTTTTGCCCGTTGTTCCGCCAAGGCCGCCCGTGCTTGAACTTGATCCAACACGACGAGCAACTGCCCCTCCTCAATACGATCGCCCTGAGACATTTTGAGCTCAGTGACACGACCTGATGTTTGCGCAGCTAGCTCAACCAACGCATTGGCCTCGAGCGTGCTCACCGTATCGATATCGTCAGTGAAGGGAGCTTCAAGGACAGATGCTTGCTGGACAGGTAGTGCAGGCGTCTTTTCATCAGAGCCTCCACAAGCACTAACGGAAATGGCTGTTAGCAGCACAGGTAGCAGTGGACGAAAACGCAGCACAAATCCTGTGACAAACGATCGGATTATGGTCGAACTTGAACCCAGTGTTGGTTCGGATCAGGCAAGACTCCATAAACGAAGACCATTTAAAGGAGATTGGTCGGTTGGTTGAAGATCTATTCAGCCACCACGGCAACCAGCTAAGACGACGTCAGGCGCCCTTGGCTGACCGTTTAAGGCCCACATCACTCGAAGAATTTGAGGGCCAAAACGCGATCCTCGCCGAAGGCCGTTTGCTGCGCCGGGCGATCACCGCTGACCGTGTGGGCAATCTGATCCTGCACGGACCGCCTGGCGTCGGAAAAACAACCCTTGCCAGAATCATTGCTACCCACACCCGTGCGCAGTTCAGCAGTCTGAATGCTGTTCTGGCCGGCGTGAAGGACCTTCGTGAGCAAGTGGACGCCGCCAAGAAGCGCTTGGAAAACCATGGCTTGAGAACCATCCTGTTCATCGATGAGGTCCATCGCTTCAACAGTGCTCAACAGGATGCGCTGCTCCCTTGGATCGAAAACGGAACTCTCACCTTGATCGGTGCCACCACTGAGAACCCTTACTTCGAAGTCAACAAAGCCCTCGTGAGTCGTTCACGCCTGTTTCGACTGCAGAGCCTCGAAGCCAACGATCTACGTCAATTGCTCCATCGAGCCCTTCACGACAAAGAGCGGGGCTATGGCAAGCGTTCGATCACGATCACTCCCGATGCCGAAGCCCACATGGTGGATGTGGCCAACGGTGACGCGCGCAGCCTTCTCAATGCCCTCGAGCTGGCGGTGGAAAGCTCAACGCCTTCCGATCCAGAGGCCACGATTGAGATTGATTTGACCATCGCCGAGGAGTCGATTCAAGAGCGAGCTGTGCTCTACGACAAACAGGGAGATGCCCACTTCGACACGATTAGCGCTTTCATCAAATCCCTTCGGGGCTCCGATGCGGACGCAGCCCTGTTTTGGCTGGCGCGAATGTTGGAAGCAGGGGAAAACCCAAGGTTCATCTTTCGACGGATGTTGATTTCAGCGGGAGAGGACATCGGGCTAGCCGACCCCCAAGCTGTGGTCGTCGTCGAAGCCTGTGCAGCAGCCTTCGAACGCATCGGCCTGCCAGAGGGGCTTTATCCGCTTGCCCAGGCAGCCCTTTACCTGGCCTGCGCCGAAAAAAGCAACAGCACGATGGGACTGTTCGAAGCCATCCGCCTTGTGCGCAGTACACAGAACCAAAATGTGCCAAGCCACCTCCGCGATGCCCATCGCGATGGTGAAGCCTTCGGAGACGGAAAGGGGTATCGCTACCCCCACGCCTACAAAGAGCATTGGATCGCACAGAATTACCTTCCCGATGCGCTGCAGGGAGAGGTCTTTTGGACACCTAGCAAGCAGGGGTGGGAGGGGGAACGGCGAGGAAGGATGCTCGAACGACGGGCTGCTCAGCTCGCCGTCGCAGCAGAGGTGGCCCAAACCCACCCCCTACTCCTCAGTAGTGGTCCAGACCTGCCTGAGATGGAACGCTGGCTGCATCGACAGCTCGCCCAAAACGATGAGCGTTTGCAAGATCTGCAGCAGCGACTCTGGACCGCAGCGACCTTTCAACGCACCGACAGGGTGCTGGTGCTCGGGGGACGATCCCTGCTCTGGGCCCTGGGTCCCCTGAATGCGGTGCAGGAGGGGAGCGTCACAATCCTGTGCAGCAGCGCTGAAGAACGCGCCCGACTTGAAGCACAGGTGGATCTATTGGATCCACTGCATCGTCCCAATCTCCTCACAGGAGGGTTCAAGGCGTTGCAGGGGCTTCCTCAAGATTGGCAATTCGAAGTTGTAGGAGGTCGATTCAGCAGTGATGATCAGGCTTGGATCGAATCGCCAACGTTTTGGCAGCAACTCCAATGGAAGCTGTCACCTGGCGCACAGCTCAACGTCCTACTCAGCCAAACAGCCATCGGTCCAGCGGCAGCGCTCTCAGAGCAATGCCCTGGGTCCAGCGAAGTCCTGTCGGAACTCATCGAAAAGGAACAGCAGTGGCTTCTAACCCAGCAGCTTGATCAGCTCGTCCGGCAGCAGCTCGCAAACCTCTCAACCGCAGTCATCACAGAGCAGTGGCAGGAATCTCTATCACTCCCAATAGACGAACGTCTGTCGAAACGCTGGCTGGGAGAGGAGCGTCCTTATCGATCTCTGATCAATCGCTGCTGCCAGCCAGAAAAAGTGCTCACCACACTGCAGCAGCTCTTGCAAGCGAAACGGGGAGGGCAACTTCCACAACCCCTGATCCATCGCCGATTGACCTGCACGATGGCGTCCTCGTAGCAGCCAGCCATAAAAAAAGCCCCGGCATTGCCGAGGCTTGAAAGGGCCGAAGCCGTTCGATCACCAGAGGCCGCGAACGGGAGCAGGTGCAGCAGCGCGAGGAGCGGGAGCAGCAGGAAGGATCTGGTTGGCTTGCACACAAGCAGGCAAGAAAACGTACCAAGACATCAGGGAAGTGGCCTGGGCACCGTCAAGACCGTCCTTACAGACGTTCTGGGAACCATCTGATGCACCGTTGTCAGCCAGAGCGAAATCAACGGGGAGACCATTCAGGATGCCGGCAGAAGAGATCTGGCCGTCAGCAGCGTCAAGAACGATGGCGGAGCGAAGAGCAACAACGGCTGTCTTCTGCTTCATCCAGTAGGGGTAGTAGCTCTTGGTCGCTTCTTCAAGGAAGGCAACGCCATCGCTGGAATACAGGAAGCGTGAAACGCCCACGAGGTCAACCTCGTAAGAGCGGGTCATGCCCTCTTGGATTTCTTCTGCGGTCCAACCGGAATTGTTGATTCCACCTTGGAGGCCGCGATCGGTGATTTCACCGTCAGCGAAGAAGGTTTTGAAAGCTGAAGATTTAGTGGACCAAACAGCACCACCGGTTTTCCAGCGCACAGGGCGCTCAGCGGCTTCGGCTGAAACAGCCAGAGTTGTGAGAGAAGCGGCGGCAAGAACGCCAGCTGCAAGACGTGTAAACACGGACGATGAAGATGTAGACATCACTAAAAATTTAGGCGCAGGAAAATAAAATGCCAACAAAAATGTAGAGACCAGTACAGGAAACTGTCCCAAACACGCACTAACAGGATCATCCCACTAGGGGTATCAAAACGAGACTCGCGACTCTCGCTCTAACAGCGCCTTGCAGGGCTCAAAACTCAGAGCGCTGGGATCTCAAACGCCCTCCATCCTTCGGGGCAAACCGCAGCCATCTGCTCAGTGGAAGCAGGGGTTAGGCCTCGACACTGAACGCGCACAAGCTTGGAGCCATTGAAATGAACGATCGCAACGTAGCTTTCACTCCCGCGCTTGGGAGTCAGCCAGAGGCGCGTACTGCTGGCTTGCGTTTCAACTCTGACGTCCATGGTTTCATCGCTGCTCAAACCGAGATCAGTAAGTGATGACGCAAATTGTCCCCAGTAGAAGCTGGCGAGCTGGCCGCGAACGAACGCCCTAAGCAAGGTTTCGGCTTGGCGACGTTGATTCAAGGTTGCCTCTTGATCATCGAGCTGCTCAACAAGACGCGCATCCATTGGGAGGCCTGCATCTCCTGGAGAGAACACCTGCGTTTGACTGGTCGCGATCAGGCCAAGGCCCCCTAATAGCAAGGCGGCCACCACAGTGGGCAAAGATCGCATCCAAGATTGAGTCACGCCAACAAGGATCTCGATCCCGATTGAGATTTCAACCTAAGCAGACTCGTGCTCCAATCAAGTTCTGTTCGCAAGCTGACACGATCGCCATGCCCCATGGCCCTTGTTGGCGACAGCGAGCAGCCACCTGAACAGCTCTGTTCTGGTGGCTTGCACTCAGCCCATCGGCCGCCACAACCCAGTGCGTCAGATCCTGAGCCAATGATCCCTGTTGCCACTTAATCGCAGCTTCCTTGATCAGCCAGTGCTCCAAAACAGCCTGGTGAAACGCGTGCTTAGGAAGACTTCTAAGACGACGCTGCTCGCTCGATGCGTAGTAACGGTTCATTAGAGCGTCAGAAGCAAACGGACGATCCAACCGCTCTAAATCAACCCCGACGGGAGCAGAAGACCAGGCCATCAACGCAGACCCCTTGCTATGGCTGAGGCTGACAAATCCCCAACCTGAGTGCAGAGCTGGAGGCTTGCCTGGAGGAGCATGCAGAGGAATGTCCTGTGCCGGCACTCCCCACAAATCACTCAGGCAGGAACGCATCCAGGAACGAGAGCCAAGGAAGCGCCTCTGACGGGTCTGGCTCAAGTTGCAGGCCCAGTCTTGTTCTTGATCCGACACGCAAGGATCTGTTGGGGAAGCAGGCCCAAGCCACATCACGGTTACGCTTCCGCTCCGGTTGAAGCCTTCCTCCATGACTTTGCAGATCGGCGATCTCGCGCCTGATTTCACACTTCCTGACCAAAACGGAGAGCCCGTGCAGCTGTCCTCTTTACGGGGGCAGCGCGTGGTGATCTATTTCTATCCCAAAGACGCCACCCCTGGTTGCACGAAAGAGGCCTGCAACTTTCGAGATCGCTGGTCGTCCTTTAAAGAGCATGGAATTCTCGTCTTAGGGATCAGCAAGGACAACGCCTCATCCCATACGCGCTTTATCGCCAAACAGGACTTGCCCTTCACGCTGTTGAGTGATGAGGAGCCTTGCCCTGTTGCCAGCAGCTTTGAGAGTTACGGCCTGAAAAAGTTCATGGGTCGCGAATCCATCGGAATGATGCGACACACCTTCGTCGTCGACGCAGAAGGACGGTTGGAATTGATCTACCGAAAAGTGAAATCTGATTCGATGGCCGATCAAATCCTCAATGACTTAGGGATCAGCTGATCAGCTCGACCATCGCCTCCATCACCAAATTCGGTGAATGAATCACTTCAACACCCAATTGCTCTTGAAGTTTCGGGAGCAATTGGGGGGCATCTCCTCCACAAAGCCAAATCGCCCAGGGGCTTTGGGCATGCGCTTGACGGATGAGGCCCACCAAACTTTGTTGTGCTCCAGAGCGCATGGCTGCCTGAGTCTCGAAAGGGAAAGGCTCCAGCTCTTCTGGTTCTTGAACCAAGGGCGAGGTCGCTTTGAGACCCGCGGTGGCCTCAGCCATCGCACGCAACTGCAGGCCATATCCAGCCGCCAACAACCCACCAGCGAACGAGCCATTCGCCGAAATTCTGGTCACGCTGAGAACCGTGCCTGCATCCACCACCAGCACGCCCACACGATTGTGATTGGCATGCCAAGCCCCCCATCCGGCGAGCGCGCGATCGATCCCTAACCAAGAGGGAATCCCCTGAAGAGAGATGTCACTGAGCTTCAAGCGTCGGCTGGACTGCAGAGAAGAATGGCTTGGAATTGGTCCCACAGCCGCCCAGGCGAGGAGATCGCTGGCTGCATCCAATCCCACAGGGGACGCGGCCTCATGCTGATAGGTCCAGTGAGAAGCCCCCCTCTGCTCGGCCCAGTGCCAGCGGCTGTTCCCAATCAACAAGCAACGGGATGGAAGGTCCTCGCTAGATGCCATCACCCATAACACCCGGCACGTGGATGCCACATTCCTGCTTAAGGCCAGCAAAGCGGGTATCTCGTCCCGACGCCTCTAGCCCATCCGGGCCACTGGAATGCCAATCCCCAACGGTGGAATACCCCTTCTCAAATAAGGGGTGTTGGGGGAGGTCATTCTCCTGCATGTAATAGAAAACATCTCTTGAGGTCCACTCCAACAGCGGCCTCAGAGACATGCGCCCGCGAATGGGATCGAGGGAAGTCATGGTCCTACGTGTATCCGTCTGCGCACGGCGCACACCACTCGCCCAACAGGACACCTGCAGACGATGCATCGCTGCTTCGAGTGGCTCCACCTTGCGGATTTTGAGGTAGAGCTCCATATCCTCAACCACACCTGATTCCCAGAGGCGGCCATGGAGCGCCTCCATCCGCGCTGCAGATGAGGAGGACTGTGCGATGTGGAGATTCAGATCAAAGCGCTGGCAAAGATCCTCGGCGTAGCGATAGGTCTCGGGGGGGAGATAGCCGGTATCAACCCAGATCACCGGAATATCTCGGCCTCGATCCATCCCGCTCAACAGGTGGAGCAACACAGAGGATTGGATTCCGAAGCTCGTGGTCAAGGCAAAACCCGAGCCAAATTGCTCATGAGCCCACAGCAACCTTGCACGCGCATCCAACGGCTCAAGCTGCTGACGGGCCTCTTGAAGGTCTCCCGCATCAGCCTTGGGGCCAGCGGCAACGACAGGCTGATTCTTGGAGGTAGAGACATCCCTCATCTCTCCATCTTCCAACGCCGAGGGGCACGGTGTCATGTCTATGGTTTCAAAACCACTTTCGAAGCTCTGACTTCCGATACCACCATGCACAACGATCCAATCATTGTTGTGGGCGGTGGCTTTGCTGGTTTAACAACGGCTTTAGCGCTCAGTAATCAACGACCCCGTCCGCAGTTATTACTGATTGAACCGCGTCAGCAATTTCTCTTTTTACCTCTTCTTTACGAGCTTCTCAGCGGCGAAATGAAGAGTTGGGAGGTTGCTCCCAGCTACGACAGCCTTCTTCAAGGACGACGCATTCCCCACCTGGATGACCGGGTGATATCAATCAATACAGCGCAGAAATCCCTTCAAACCAGCCGCGGCCAGGTTCTGAACTACAGCCAGCTGGTGCTCGCCACTGGCTCAGAGCCCGATGACTTTGGGATTGCAGGAGTCAAGGAGCATGCCCTCACCTTCCATTCCCTCGCTGATATTTCTCCCCTTAAAGAACGCGTTCACAGTCTTCGCAACCGAGCCTCCAAAGACGGGGCACTGGTCATCGTTGGAGCGGGTGCCACAGGCGTTGAGTTGGCTTGCAAGCTCAGCGACATGTTGGAGGGATCAGCCGCGATTCATCTCGTTGAACTAGGAGACAGCGTTCTTTCACGCTCCCGAGCCTTTAATCGTGAACAAGCGCAAAAGGCACTGGACAAAAAGGGCGTGCATCGACACCTCAACACCCGCGTGACCTCCGTATCAGCCAATGCCGTTCAGCTGCTTGAAAACGACTTACCGCAAACTCTCCACCATGACGGTTTGATCTGGACGGCAGGGACCAAACCGGTGCTGCCCACCTTGATCCCCAACCCCACCAGGGAGCGAGGGCTTCTGAGTGTTGACGATGGATTGCAACTAACGACAGATCCGAATGTTGTGGTTCTTGGGGATGTCGCCTGTCACACCGATGCAGACGCCCCTTGGCCCCGCTCTGCCCAATCGGCACTCCAGCAAGGAACGGCGGCGGCCCGAACGCTTCAGGCCATTCGCATGGGACAGGCTGTTCCCAGTTTTCACTTCCAAGATCTTGGCGAGATGCTCAGCCTTGGCAGGGGAGATGCCTCGATCACAGGCATGGGACTCACCCTCGCCGGCCCTCTCGCCTATCGCATGAGGCGACTCACATACCTCGCTCGAATGCCAGGACTCTCCCTGGGCTTGAGGTCTGCAGGCGCCTGGCTGGTTCATTCTTGAAGCAGGCTCACCTAGCAGGCCGAACCAACGGCCTACGCCCATCACTGAACCGTCAGCTTGAGCGATTGAGTCAGAGGAGGCACCCGAGCTCGAGCGGCGCCGATCCGCTCACCTTGGAACGACTGTCTGAGCTGGTGCTCGATTTAGGTCAGCCGTTGCATTTGATCGTCGATGAACGGGGACTCTGCAGACTGCTCTGGGTTGGACCCCTGAGCGAATCAGACCAATTACGCTCCCACTTACCTGGGGGGCCACGGCGGATCAAGCGACGCTGGAGGTTGATCAGCAGCCTGCAAGGAAAAGCGGGGACGGACCTGAAGCCTGATGGCAAAGATGCCGTCGTCGCCCTCGACCTCAAGCCCGACACCTGGCTTCGTTTTCAGGCCTCGCCCTCCACAGGGGGTGGGCATCTCGCCTCGCTTTGGCAACCAGATCCAGGACAGCAGTCCGGCTGGCATCAAGCCGCGCTTGGCGCGCTTAAGGAGCTCTGCGACCGTCCCGCTCCAGAGACCTCCAAAGACCTTGATTCCACTCGCCCCGCAACAGCTCCCTCTGATGTGCAAGAACGGGTCTTGCTACTCATCCTCACGGGTGCTGACACACAGCGGAGCGAAAGGGATCTAGCCGAATTAGAGGGGCTCGTTCGTAGCGCAGGTGCTCTGCCCGTTGCTGTCTGCCGGCAGCGGCAGGGACAACCCAACCCTCAGACCCTCTGGGGCACGGGAAAATTACAAGAGGCGGCGCTCGAAGCGAGACGCCATCAAGCCACCCTCGTGATCACAGATCGGGAACTCTCTCCCGTTCAAGCTCGGAATCTGGAGTTGCTCATTGACTGCCCAGTGATGGATCGCAGTGAATTGATCCTGGATATTTTTGCCCAGCGAGCGGCGAGCGCTGCTGGACGTCTGCAAGTGGAGCTCGCTCAATTGCGCTATCGACTTCCACGGCTCAAGGGCCGCGGCCTCAGCCTCTCGCGTCAAGGGGGAGGGATTGGCACGCGCGGACCCGGTGAAACCCAATTGGAAAAGGATCGCCGAGCGATCAGCCGTCGCATCGAACATCTCGGACGATCACTGCTTCAGCTGGGCGCCCATCGCGCCCGCTTGCGCGACCGCAGAGACGGCCTACCTCGCGTCGCCCTTGTTGGATATACGAATGCCGGCAAATCGTCACTTTTAAATGCGCTGTGCTGCCGCAATCCAGGGCTTGAGGTATTAGCGGAAAACAAGTTATTTGCCACGCTGGATCCCACCACTCGGAGACTCAGCCTTCCCCAAACATCAGCGGCACCGAGAGAGCTGCTGCTAACGGACACCGTGGGATTCATTCGTGAACTTCCCAAACCACTCATAGAAGCGTTCAGAGCCACGTTGGAAGAAACACGCGAGGCCGATGTGTTGCTCCTCGTGGTGGATCTCGCAGACCCCGATTGGCAGTCACAATTGGAGGCGGTTCATCAACTCTTGGATGGCCTCAGCTGTGACCAACTGCGCAAAGTGGTGGCCAATCAAATTGACCGTTGTGACGCTGCGGCGATCGAAGCGATGCGCACTCTCGAGCCGGATGTGATCTATCTATCAGCCACCGAAGGTACGGGATTGAAAGGTCTGCGAAGCTGGCTGGAAAAGCAGTTCTGGGACGGCGCACCAACCCCTGAATCCTTCACCCAACAGACGTCCTTTTCCGACCATGGCTGAGCTAAACAATGGCTGAGCTCATCTCCCAAACGCTAGGTCGACCTGGTTTAGTGCTGACGCGCAGGAGTGCTGCATTGGGCGTTTCGCCACGGGGAGGAAGGTAAGCGCAATGCCGATTCCCTACGCCATTCACCGCACTCAGGCCTGGTACCGCCGCCTCACAATTCCACAGTTCACTGTTGTGACGGGGTTACTTGTCATCGCAGCCGGCACACTGATCCTCGCGACGCCGCTGTGTTCAAGCTCCAGAGTGGGCCTTTGGGAAGCCTTCTTCACAGCCACATCAGCCGTGACCGTGACAGGGCTTTCAGTGATCGACATCCGCGAAGATCTGACCCGCCCCGGGCAAATCGTGCTGGCCATGATGATCATGGTCGGAGGCCTGGGATTGATGGCCGTCACCACGTTTCTGCAGGGGTTTGTGGTTCGCGGAACAGCTCTTCGGCGTCGCCTCGATCGTGGTCAAACCCTCGATGAGTTTGGGGTTGGGGGCGTCGGAACCACCTTTCGCGGAATTGCGCTCACCGCCGTGGTGCTGATCTTGTTTGGGGCGTTCATGCTCTACGTCTTTGGGTTCACAGACATTGCTCCTGGAGGCGAACGCCTGTGGGCAGCGCTCTTTCACAGCATTTCTGCATACAACAACGCTGGCTTTGGA
Source organism: Synechococcus sp. SYN20 (assembly GCF_014279555.1). Classification (NCBI taxonomy): domain Bacteria; kingdom Bacillati; phylum Cyanobacteriota; class Cyanophyceae; order Synechococcales; family Synechococcaceae; genus Synechococcus; species Synechococcus sp. SYN20. The sequence continues at coordinate 2,359,053 of NZ_CP047959.1, forward strand.
CTGTGGAATGACAGTCTTGAGACGTATCGCACCAACAGCACGGTCAACGCAGTGATCATGGTGTTGGTGGTCCTGGGCGGACTTGGATGGCGTGTCACCAATGACCTATGGATCAACCGTCAACGGCTAAGACGGCGTCATCTCAGCCTTCACACTCGGCTCGTTCTGCGTACCTCTGGTCTTCTGATCCTGATCGGAACCTTCGGATTAATGCTGACAGAATCACTCTCGAGGGGCCATGTGCTCACAGGGATGGGTTGGGGCGAACGGTTGATGAGCGCCCTTTTTGAATCAGTGAGTTCTAGAACCGCTGGATTCACGACGGTGCCCCTCTCTCTGAACAGCATTTCTGATTCAGGCCTGTTGTTGGTAATGACCCTGATGTTCATCGGTGCGAGTCCAGGCGGAACAGGTGGCGGGATCAAAACCACAACGGTGGCGGCCCTCATGGCCGCTACGCGCTCCACCCTTCGCGGTCACAACGATGTGGTGATTCGTCATCGACAAATCTCAGACAAAGTGGTGCTGCGCGCTCTGAGCATCACGGTTGCCTCCCTACTCTTTGTGCTGGGGATGGCTTTGTTATTGGCATTAAGCAGCAATCTCAGCGGAGAAGAACCCTTCACCTTCCTAGAGCTGATTTTTACGTGTATTTCCGCCTTTGCCACCGTTGGATTGGATCTAGGTGTCACGCGCCAACTGGCTCCTTTTGGACAGTTTGTGCTGGTGATAGGAATGTTTGTGGGACGACTGGGCATCCTTTTACTTTTAAGCGCCATTTGGGAGAGTTTTAACCGCGGACATCTACAGCGCGAGAATCGTGTTGGTTATCCCCGTGAGGATCTCTATGTCTGATCACCGATCCCTAGGAGAAATGCAGTGAGGGAGTGGTGGCATTGGTCCCAATCCAACCAGGCAGAACCTTCAAGCTTTGGGATTGTGGGCTTAGGTCGTTTCGGGAGTGCTGTCTGCAAGGAACTGATGCAAAACGGTGCTGAAGTTCTTGCTGTGGACCGTTCTTCAAAGGCCATCGAAGAACTACGCCAACTCGAGCCTTCGATCGAAGCGCGCATCGTGGACTGCACCGATGAGGAAGCGCTTCGTGAAGCGGGGATTCTCGATATGGAAACCGTGGTTGTCGCCATCAGCGAACCCATTGAAGCCAGCATCACGGCCACCCTGATTGCCAAAGACAGTGCAGGGAGCAAAGTTCGTCGCGTGATTGCAAGAGCCACCAGCGATTTGCACGAAAAAATGCTCAAGCGCGTGGGAGCTGATCGGGTGGTCTTTCCCTCCCGAATGCAGGGAGAACGCTTGGGTGTGGAATTGGTGCGCCCCAACTTGATGGAGCGGCTTGAACTCGATAAGCATCATTCAATTGAAGAGATCAAGGTCCCAGGCAGGTTCGTGGGACGCTCGCTTCGAGACCTAAACCTGCGCAAGAACTTCCGAGTGAATGTTCTTGCGGCAGGTCCTGCAAAAGAACTCATGGTCAACCCACCGGCGTCCCACGTCCTTCAAGACGGTCATGTCCTTGTGGTGATGGGTTTAACCGACGATCTCCAAGAGCTGCCAAAAACCTGAGCCATGCGCGTTCTCGGTCTGATGAGCGGCACAAGCGCCGATGGCGTGGATGCTGTCCTTGTCGAGCTCTCAGGGTCCGCCGAACATCCCCATTGGACACTGCTGCGATCAGCGTCGCTGGACTATCCAGCCTCAACACGGCAACTGATCTTGGCCGTAGGACAAGGCGAAGCCAAAACCGCGTCAACGCTCCTCAATCTTTCCGAGACGATCACCAAGATCCAGGCCGCAGCAGCTCGTCAGTGCGATCCAAAAGGACAGGCGCAGCTGGTGGGATGTCATGGCCAAACCCTCTGGCATCGCCCACCGAAAAATGCCGAAACTGGCGCACTTCAGCCCGGAGCAAGCTGGCAGATGTTGCAAGCACCCCTGCTGGCACAACTGCTGAAACGCCCTGTGATCTTTGACTTTCGGGCTGCTGATCTAGCCCTTGGAGGTCAAGGAGCACCACTTGTTCCCAAAGCTGATGCGGCCCTATTGGGACGAACCAAAGGTTGGAGAGCCTTGCTCAATTTGGGTGGCATTGCCAATCTCACCCTCATTCCACCCGACGCAGGTCCTGATCGACTCCAACCCGTCAGGGGCTGGGATTGCGGGCCTGCAAATAGCTTGATCGACCTGGCGATGGAGCAGTTCAGCGAAGGCAAGGAAAGCTGTGACGAGAGCGGCCGCCTGGCAGAGACAGGTCAATGCGATGAAGCATTGATTCTCCGCTGGCTCGCTGAGCCTTACTTCCAGCTCAGCCCCCCCAAGTCCACAGGTCGTGAACTCTTTGGAAGAGCTGATCTGACAAGGCGCCTTCAGGACATGCAAGGACAAGCGATTGCCGATCAAATCGCAACGCTCACAGCCTTCTCAGCCGCTGTCGTGGCGCAGGATCTGCAACAGCTCTCCAACCAAAACCATCCGCTCCCCATCGAGCTCTTGGTCGCTGGAGGTGGCAGTCAGAACCTCACGTTGATGCGAGAACTCACCAAACGCTGCCGAGGTCTAAGACTGCGTCGCAGCGACGAGTTAAGACTTCCCAGTCAAAGCCGCGAAGCCATGGTGTTTGCTCTTTTGGCGTGGTGGCATCACTTGGGATATCCAGGGAATGCACCAGCGATTACGGGTGCAGAGCACGAGGCCGTCCTCGGAGTACGCGTCAATCCGGCTTGATCTCGGATTAATTCGGGCGGTGAAGCCTGACCCGACGCGGTGCGCCCCGCAACCGCCCGGTTTGCTTCGACTCCAGGGCGTTGCGCAATTGCTCCGTTGACGCCTGATGTGCGTCCGCAACGGGAGCCGAAGCCTGCCTGTCGCCTCCCTGTTCGTACCGCTGAACCCCTTGCTGAATCAACACTTTGGCCATGTTGCTGACCGTGCGCGATTCATCCTCAGCCAATGCAGTCAAGCGGAGGCAAAGATCTTCGGGGAGCACCACCTGAATACGAGGTGACTTTGGCTTCCCACTGGATGAATTTTGGCGAGTGGCCACGACCCAGAAAGAGGCAGAGCTACTTAAAAGTGTACAGAGATGCGCAAGGGTAGTATCCAGCACTATGCTGCTGTCATTGATCAGATCTCTGATCCATCTGCAGGCCAGGCCCTCGGCCGACCCATTCCAGGAGTGCCATGCCCCATTCCCAAAGCCCGGACGTCAGCTCCCCCCAGCTACCAAGCCGCAGCAAGCCGGTCGCTCGTCAAAGCAATCGCCAAGGCAACGAACCTCGAAAGAAGCGACGCCCGAGCCGCACCCCTGAGAACAGCGAGGTGCTCGTCTCGGCTGTCATCAGCACCTATCTGCTCACCCATCTTCATCACGTGCTCCAACGCGCTGAATATGGCGCCGTTCAAGACGGACGCCGATCGCAAGCAGCGAATTACGCCCAACTGCGCAAAGTGCTTTGCATGGACGCTCGCAGCATGGAAGACGCCTCAGCCTCCGGTCTCAAGGCGACAGAGCTCGACCAAGCGGCATAAGGAGCGGCATGGGGAAGGGATGGCAGTTCGTGATGGCGTGAATAAGGTTTCGTCAGAAGCATCACGATCATGTCCAACGCAGCTGCTCTGTACGCACGCATTGAGAATGATCGAGACCTCAGCAAGGGATTGTTCAGGCAGGCACTTCAAAATCCTTCTGGAGCCCTCGATTCCATCTGTGAAATCGGCAATCAACTCAACTTGCCTGTCACGCTCCAAGAGGTGAAGGATCACCTCAATAGCCTCGACGACGAGATCACCAAGCAATGGCTGATCAAGGCGAGGGGAGGGCTTTGATTTCAGCTGCTTCCAGCGAGTCTTTGGATGTCCTGGATTGATCAGAAATGGATTGATCAGAGGGCGCTAAGACTGGCTTGGGTGTCGAACGTTCTCGCACTCCTCCTCCTCCTGCCCAGCTAAAAAACAACCAATAACTAATCACGGCAAGACCGGCTGCCACCACAAGGGCCGTGACCTGCTCCAGTCTTCGCATTGAGCCTGCTCCCAGCTCCAGCAGTCTGCCTGGAAACCTCGACACGGGATGATGGGATTTCCCTGCCTCCACTCCGTGCTGCGACTTGAGCGAGTCGGCAAGATTTATCCCACCGGAGAAGTTCTGCGGGATGTGACCTGGGAGGTCAAACCCGGTGACCGTATCGGCCTCGTTGGCGTGAATGGGGCAGGGAAGTCAACTCAGCTCAGGCTGATTGCTGGCATGGAAGAAGCCAGCAGTGGGCAAGTCGTGAAACAAGGTGAGCCAAGAATCGCTTACCTGCAGCAAGAATTCGATGTTGACCCCAGCCGCACGGTCCGCGAAGAGCTGTTTCAAGCCTTTGGGGAGGCCGCCATTGTGCTGGACAAACAAAAAAAAGTTGAATTGGAGATGGGGTCAGACCGCGCAGCGGCAGACCCCGATCATCTTGATGAGCTCATTCACGAACTAGGGCGACTGCAGACCCGATTTGAAGGACTGCATGGCTATGAGCTCGATGCACGCATCGACAAACTTCTCCCAACCATCGGGTTCAAACTCGATGAGGCAGACCGCCTGGTTTCGGATTACTCCGGTGGCTGGCAAATGCGCATAGCACTGGGGAAAATCCTCTTACAAGACCCTGATCTTCTTCTGTTAGACGAGCCAACCAACCATCTCGATGTCGAAACGATTCAGTGGCTCGAGGGATATCTCATCGAACAAAAAGCTGCACTGGTCGTCATCAGTCATGACCGCACGTTTCTGGATCGCGTCTGCAATCAAATTGTGAGTACTGAGCGAGGTGTGTCGAGGGCGTACTTAGGCAATTACACCTCGCACCTCGAGCAAAAAGCACTCGAGAAAGAGGCCTCACAAGCAGCTTTTGAACGGCAGCAGAAAGAGATCGCAACCCAACAGGCCTATATCGATCGATTCCGTGCCAGTGCAACGCGCAGCACCCAGGCAAAAAGCCGAGAAAAACAGCTGGACAAGGTGGAGAGGGTTGATGCCCCGGTTGAGTCAGTGGGTGGACCCAGCTTCCGCTTCCCCCCGGCACCACGATCTGGCGCTCAGGTCGCTGTGATCGAAAACATGACCCATTGCTACGGGGAAAATATCCTTTTCATGGAAGCTGATCTCGAAATCGAGAGAGGTGATCGGATCGCCTTTGTTGGTCCTAACGGAGCCGGAAAGTCCACGCTGCTCCGATTGATCATGGGGGTCGAAACTCCCGAAGAAGGGTCAGCAAGGCTCGGGGAACACAACGTCATTGCCAGCTATTTCGAACAAAACCAAGCCGAAGCCCTCGATCTCAACAAGACGGTGATCGAAACCATGTTCGAAGCCGTTCCTGATTGGACGCAAACTCAAGTGCGCTCATTGCTGGGGAGTTTCTGTTTCAGCAATGACAGTGTTTTTAAAGACGTTGGCAAACTTAGTGGCGGAGAGAAAGCACGTCTTGCTCTGGCTCTGATGTTGCTCAGTCCCTGCAATTTGCTGGTTCTCGATGAACCAACAAACCATCTCGACATCCCCGCCAAACAGATGCTTGAAGATGCACTATGCGCCTACGAGGGAGCCGCTTTATTGGTATCGCATGACCGTTATTTCATCTCACGTGTAGCGAACAGGATCGTGGAAATTCGCGACGGAGAACTTGTGGTCTATCGCGGAAATTACGCGTACTACCAAGAGAAAAAGGTCGAGGAAAAGGCCGAAGCGGAGGCAAACCGGCTGAGTGCTGAGAAAGAAGCCAAGCGCAAAGCGAACACCGCCAAGCAAAAACAGCGGGCCTCTCGCAAAAAGAACGCTGCGTAGCAAAGCATCTCGGCGATCGCAAGACGAAACTTCACACTTGTTTAGGCAGGAAGACTCATTTCCCTTTACCAGTCCAGACGGTGTGGATAGGCTGACATCACTGATCCCCAGTCGGCCATGAACAACACGCAATCACGTCATGTCACTCCCGCTGGAACCCCCGCGTCCATGACTGAAAGCGCTGAGCATGCCCAGACCTGGGACGCGGTTGAAACCTACTTCGAGTGCATCACAACATGCTCCCTCGATGATGGGGAATGCATCACACAGTGCGTAGAACAACTCAAAGACACCGATAGCTAACGAACAGCATTGAGATAACTATCGACGCAAAGATGTCATCTCAACAGGTGTAATTGAAAGCGTAATACGTTGACCAGAACGCATCACATCAAGAGTTAAAGGACGATCCACGCCATGCCTATCAACCGCTGAAACAACTTCAGCGGGATTGTTAATGGATTTTCCATCGATCGACACGATCACATCGTTGACGCGCAAGTTTCCACGATCTGCAGGGCCACCCGGCACAACGGATCGAACCACAGCTCCAGGAGGAGCACTCGATCCTGGTGTGGGAGCAGGAACCGTTGAAAGGCCGACACCCACCATGGGATGACTCGCCCTTCCCTGCTTAACGAGCTGACTGGCGATCGACCGTGCCCTGTTGATGGGAATTGCGAAACCGAGGCCAGCCCCTGGTCCTGAGCGCACGAGGGTATTGATCCCAATGACATCACCACGGGCGTTCAACAGCGGGCCACCCGAATTACCAGGATTGATCGCAGCGTCTGTCTGGATGAGATCCAGACGCTTTCCTGAAATGCCCAGTTGAGACATGTTGCGATTGAGGTTGCTGACAATCCCCATCGTCACTGTGTTTTCAAGACCGTATGGATTTCCTACAGCGATCGCCCAATCCCCCACCTGAAGACGATCTGAGTTGCCCAAGGGAGCCGTAGGCCATGGCCCTCTGGTTTCCAACTGCACCACTGCCAGGTCCGTCAGCGAGTCTTGTCCAATCACCCGACCAGCAACACGTCTGCCATCAGGCAGTCCCACCATCACGCGATCCGCATTCTCCACAACATGAGCGTTGGTCAGGACCAACCCTTGTTCATCAAAAATCACCCCGCTGCCCTGCCCGCGCTCGACCCGTGAACGCGGGGCCGTTTGAGATTGCAACCCAAAAAAACGGCGCAGGAATGGATCCGCCATCACGCTCCGAGGAAGCCCATTTCCACCAGCCGTCCGGACCGTTCGCTGTGTTTCAAGTGTGACAACAGCCGGTCCACTGCGTGCAACGGCTTGCGCAACGAACGATTTTGGTGCGACAGCCTGTGGGGGAGCCGATGCGAAGGCTCGCGGCGGTTGCATCAACATCCCTGGAACGGTTAGCGCACCAGCGCAAACCAGGGGAAGCAAAGGATTAAACACCGCCATGTCCCTATGTCATCAATGATCTGAGTCAACGTGACCGTAAGCAGTGAATCCCTACAAAAACAGACCCATTTCCAGTGATTTCATGACTGGATGCGACCAGGGTCCACAAAATCAGCGTCCCTATGTCCAAAAAGAGCGATGATGCATGGGATGGTTCGGCCCATCTCCGAGTTCAGCGGTGATTGCCATGCTCAGTAGCCTGTTTCCTCTCATCTATGGACTGATCTTCATCGTCCTGTTGTGGCAAGCCTTTCGCGTCATGGGACGCGGATTCAACGCTGCCGGCAAACCCCTTGTCGCGGAACAAGTCGACCGGACAGGTCGCCTGACGATTCATCCAGAGCTCCTTGATGGAGAAGGTCGTCTCACAGAAGAGGATCTTTTGACTGTGCGATTTGGCGGAGATAGTGAGCCTCCAAATCCAACGGCGAAGCCCGGTGAATAGGTTGGGTTAATGGCAACTGCTTAAGTTGCTCGATTGACTCGTAGAGGGGACTCCTAGGTGGACCAACGAACACGGATTGTGGCGGCGGTAATTAAATCCGTGAAACTGCCACCCCGCTTCCGCTTAAGGCTGATGAAAGAAGATCCTGTTCGGCTTGAGCTCAGCCTGACTCCTGCCTACGGGAAAGATCCCATTCAGGTAGGGCTGGTGGAATCGTTGGATTTAGTGGCGCGACGAGATCGTGAAGGCCGCATTCCACGAGACCTACAAGGCACCTGGGACTGGACCGTGCGTCATGGCGATGTCAGCACCGGCGGCTGGAATCCCTATCTCAAAGAAGCGCTGCAAACAATGTTCGAAACAGGACTCCCCGCCATCGTTTACGAGGAGCTGACGGGGGAGGAATACCACCCGGTTGACGGCGCACGGCACATTCGCTGACGTCTGAGTTTGGAGAAGTTGTGAAGCACTGCAACCAGGGAGTGAGAATCCTCCCTGAGCTCAGCTAAACATGAATTCAAACCGGCCTTAAGGATTTCTTCATGGCCTCCATTCCTGTTCGCGTTGGTTCACTGGTGCGCCTCTTGGCTGCCTTCGGAGCCCTCAGCAGCATTTTGCTCGTTGGGATGATCAACTTTTTCAGCTAAGGGCGAGAGGCGTTGGGCGAGTACCCGATTGATCCCTTACTACCAAGACTGCGGGCCAGTCTTGTTCCAGGTGCCACGGTCTTACTGCAGTCCCCGCCAGGTGCGGGCAAGACAACGCGGGTGCCCTTGGCACTTCTTGGGGAAATTGCGGGGACGGAGCCTCTTCCGGGTCGCTCCCTGATGCTTGAGCCCAGGCGGCTTGCGGCAAGGGCTGCCGCAACCAGGCTCGCGCTCAGCCTGAACGAACCGATTGGCGAGCGGGTGGGCTATTCCGTGCGGCACGAGCAAAAGCGCTCCTCTCGCACGCGGATGGAAGCGATGACGGATGGCCTCTTCCTCCGTCGACTGCAAAACGATCCCGAGCTCACAGGGATTAACTGCGTGATCTTTGATGAATTCCATGAGCGCAGTCGAAACAGTGAATTAGCGCTTGCGTTGGTTCGGGAAGCGCAGGAACTGCTCAGGCCAGATCTTTGCCTGCTGCTGATGTCGGCCACGCTGGATCTCACCAACCTGCGCGCCCAATTACCTCATGCGCAGGTCCTCACGAGCGAAGGGAAGGCCTTCCCTGTTGAGACGCAACACCTCTCGCCCCGACCGAATGAACCTCTCGAGGCGCGCGTTCTACGAGCGATTGAGCAGGAGATCGCCCACCTGCTGATCACTGAAGAAAGTCGCAATCATCCGCCCACCGTCTTGGTTTTTTTACCTGGATTAGGGGAGATCGAACGTTGCCGGCAACGTTTACTCAAGTCAGGCTTGCTGAGCCAATGGGAGGTCATCGCTCTGCATGGAAGGCAATCCCTCGCTGAGCAGGGGAGAGCCCTAAAACCTTGCAACCACAAGCACGACGGACGCGTGATTTTGGCAACGTCCATCGCTGAAAGCTCCCTCACTCTGGATGGTGTTCGCCTTGTGATCGATTGCGGACTCACGCGACACACCCAATTTGATCCTGGAACCGGAATGGAGGGACTGATCACAGTGCCAGCCAGTCAGGCCAGTGCTGATCAGCGGCGAGGCCGTGCTGGACGCCAAAACGCTGGTCGTTGCATCAGGCTCTGGTCTCCTGCCGAACAGCAACGAAGGCCAGCCCATGACATCCCTGAATTGCAGCGAGCTGACCCTCAACCCACCGTTCTTGATCTTGCACTCTGGGGTGCTGGTCTAGGCGAATCTTTGCCGTGGCTGGAGCCCCCTCCGAGGGCCGCACTTCAGGAAGGCCGACGGCAATTGATTGAGCTGGGAGCACTAACTCCAGAGGGACGTCCCACGGACACCGGGCAGAAATTGGCTCGATTTGGTGCCCATCCGCGCCTGGGATTGCTTCTTCTGAAAGCGCGTGCCATGGGGAGACCACAACTAGGAGCCGATCTCGCTTCCATCCTCAATGAGCGCGATCTATTAAGCCACAACAACCACGGCAGCGACCTCTGGGCTCGCATGCTCTTGCTCCGAGACCACCGGAGCTCAACACGAATTTCAGGGGATCGGGCAGCAGCCGATCGCCTCAGGACAGTCCTCGATCAGAGCCGTCGTTGGGTTCAACAACTTGGTCAATTCGAACAGGAGCAAGCGCCCCAAACCATTGAGGCCACAGACGAGCAACTCGCAGCACAGCTGATTGCAACAGCTTTTCCAGAATGGATTGCAGTGGCCCGTCCAGGACAACGCGGACAATTTCTGCTGCGCCAAGGGCGCGGTGCGGCTCTGCAGGTCAGCGATCCACTCGATGGAGCTGAGGCACTTGCGATTGCACAGCTTGACCTCGGTGACACGAGAGCCAAGATCCGTTTAGCGCTACCCCTGACACATCAGTGGGTTAGGGACCTTGCAGATCAAAAAGGTCACTGGCAAGAGCGTGTGCTGTGGGACGAGCTAACCAAGCGGATCAGAGCTGAACGGGTCTTGCAGCTTGGTGCGCTGGAACTCGAGCGACAGCCTCAACAACATGCGTCTTATGAACAAAGCCGGGACGTCTTGGTCAAGCAACTCAGCAAGGATGGCCTGTCGGCACTGCCCTGGAGCCAGCGAACGGAACAACTTCGCAGTCGTCTCGCTTTAGCCCACCATCAGCTAGGGAAGCCGTGGCCGCTACGCAACCTTCAACACCTGGTAAAGCATCCAGACTCCTGGATTGGAGACACTTTGATGGGTTGCAGAGGCTGGGACGACGTCAAGGAAGAGCAACTGATGGAAGCTCTTTGGGGTGATCTCACCTGGTCGAACCGGCAGCAACTCGATCAGCTCTTACCAACGCAGATCAAAATCCCATCAGGGCGCAATGCAGCACTGGATTATCAAAACGACGACATTGTGCTGTCGGTCAAGCTGCAAGAAATGTTTGGCTGCCTTGAGGGACCTGCTGTTTTAAATGGCCAACTCCTCGTGACCATTGAATTGTTATCACCCGCAGGACGCCCGCTTCAACGCACCCGAGACCTCGCTGGGTTTTGGCAGGGAAGCTACCAACAGGTGCGAAAGGAAATGCGTGGTCGCTATCCAAAGCATCCATGGCCAAAGGATCCAGCCATTGCCGAACCCACCGCAAAAAGGAAGCCACACCCTTGAGGTGCTCATCGCATCCCTATAAATGTATCCGAAGAAACAGTCAAGAGATCGCTACGGTTTGTTACGATGCATGAGTAACGGAGTTTCACATGTCTGACAACACAGCCCGCTTTGGATTCGTAAATTTTGCAGAAACCTGGAATGGCCGTCTTGCCATGCTTGGTTTCGTCATCGGACTTGGCACCGAGCTTCTCACCGGTCAGGGCATCCTGACTCAGGTTGGCCTCGGTTGATTCGGCCGCTGCTGGGGATGAGTCCCAGCTTTTGATCCCATCATTCATTTGATGGGATTTTTTAATGGGATCCACCCGTTAGTCCAAACTGGTGAGACTCGCGTCGTTAGCAATGCTTCCCTTCTTTGCTAGCAGTCGCCGTGAAGGCGCCAGGCTGCTGAGCAGCATGCTCGTTTTCTTAGCCATCGGATTGACGCAGGTTCACCAGACGTGGGGAATCATCCTGAGCATTGTTTCTGGGATCATCTGCATTTACTGGGGATTGGCATACCAACGTCTTGAACGCTGAATCAGTTCCTACCTACTCCGTCCGCGAACTCAACAACGCGATCGGAGTGCTGTTGGAGCGGGGTTTTGCGCCTCGATTTGTGATCCAAGCAACAGCATCGAGGCCTCAAGTCAAAAAGGGGCATCTCTGGCTCTCCTTGACTGATGGAGATGCCAGCATCACTGCCGTGGCCTGGGCTTCAAAATTAAAACAGTTGGACTTTGTTCCTGCCGACGGCGACGGCGTCACCGTGATTGGCAGGCTCAATTTCTGGTCAGCACGAGCGAGCCTTGCTGTTCAGGTTCTCGATATGAGGCCCAGCTTAACCACCGTGTTGCGACGGTTTGAAACGGTCAAAGCACAGTTGCTCGAGGAAGGCGTCATTGATCCCGGCAGGCGTCGAAAATTGCCGGCTTACCCCAAACGATTAGCCGTCCTCACAAGCGTTCCAAGCTCAGCACTCGCAGACATGCTGCGTACCGCACAAGAGCGATGGCCTTTGAGCGAGCTTCTTGTGGTTCCGATCCCCGTCCAAGGGGAGGTCGCGCCGATCATTTGCGGGGTTCTAAGTCGCCTTGCGGAACAACATCATCAGCTCAGATTGGACGCGATCGTGCTCGCCCGCGGGGGAGGAAGCCGAGAAGATTTGATGGTCTTTGATGATGCAGACGTTTGCCGAAAGTTGGCCAAGTTCCCACTTCCGGTCGTGACTGGACTCGGGCATGAAGATGATCTCACCGTTGCGGATCTCGTGGCAGACCATCGAGCCGCAACGCCAACAGCCGCCATGGTCACACTGATGCCGAGCAAGGAGTCGGCACAACAAACCATCAGCCAAAGGCGCACACGCCTTAGCGAATACAAACGCTGGCGACTAGAGCAAGCCAGCTCACGACTAAAAGAACGACATCTCCTCCTCCATGCACTTCGACCTGCTGTGGCGCTGCAACGTCGTCGAGATCAGTGGCAACAGCGGCAACAATTGTTGCGTGCTCTTTCACCCCAACGATGGCTCAATCGGGGCTTTGCGATGCTGCACACAACGAACGGCCTACCCCTGCAAAGCATTGATGACATCAGCCTCAATGAACAGCTGCAAATCCGTCTCAAGGATGGTGTGATTCAGGCCGTCACCAAAACCATTCAAGCGAATGAAACATCTAACTCAAAGGCATCTGTATAACTGATATGCCACGCAAAAAGCCCGAACCATCAAAGACATCCGAACAAGACACTTGGAGAGAAGATGCATCGAAGCTCAGCTATGAAGAGGCCTTACAGGCTCTCGATGTACTGCTAGGCCAATTACAAGACGATTCCATTCCATTAGCGGATCTACAGAAAAATCATGCGCGTGCGACGATCTACCTCGATCGCTGCGACTTACTTCTCAGCCAGGTGGAGCAATCAGTCCGACAGCTCGATCCGAATACGATGGAAGAACGCACGCTCGACACAAGCAACAATGAATAAATCTCTCCCGTGGATTTACCTCTTGCTTGCCATCCTTGGAGCCATCCTCCCTTGGCAAGCCAATCTCGAATTCATGCAAATGAATCCTGGTGGTGGATTTGACCTCCAAAGTTTCATCCAAGATGCCAATATCAATGCAGCCTCCCGCTCTTTAAACAGGGATCTCGTGATTGCCGCATCAGCCTTCAGTATTTGGATCGTTACCGAAGGAAGAAAGCTACAGATCAAGGGTTGGTGGATCGCTTTAATCGTCAGCGTCAGCATTTCATTCGCATGTGGAGGCCCACTCTTCCTGTATTTGCGGGAACGCAAATTAATGGAAATCAATTCAAAACAAGATACAAATTGAGAGGCTAGGGATCTACATCCTCAGCTTTGATATCGATGGTGACATCACTCGCTGGCAGTGAATCATCAACGGCTTTCTCCGTTGATGCACCAGATTGTTTTGCCGGAAGAGGAGATCCGCAGGCAGGGCATTGAGCGTCTGTCGTCATCGTGCTTAAGCCACAAGCCTCACACGTCCTCACCCGGCTCTGCAACACCTTCCAACCAATCCACCCCAAACCACCGAGGACAACGGGCAAGGCAAGCAGGGTGATCAGGAGACCTCCAGCCAAATCAAGCAGAACACGGCCTGCTGCCGTAGGTAGCAGCAACAGCGCTAACAAAAGCAACCAGAGGAGTGGAGGGAAACGTCCCATCAATCAACACTCCATACGAACGATGCTCTCATAATCGCTGTTTTTTTGCATTCAGGCACGGATGGATTTATTTGGATCCCTGGCATGTCTGGCAGAGGCCTTCGCAAGTTCAACGCTCCAACATTGTCCAAAATAAATCACAACACCCACCATCCAAACCCACAAGGTGAGAACTAGGACACTGCCAATCACTCCATAGGCCTGAAAGCGAGACCCCAGAGAGAGGATGCTACGACTCACAGCAAGATTAAGAACAGTAAGCGCAAAACCAATCAATAACGAACCTGGTATAAGCGGCCTAAACGGGACTCGGCGACTTGGCAGCAAAAATTGAAGCGATAGTGCTGAAAGTGAAAACCCAAAGAATGGAACCATCAACCGACCAAATTGCAAGACTGGGATATGAGAAAGGAGAGTCCCAAGCCAAGGGATCGTCAACGACAACTCGGACAAAGCATCAGCAGGAATCATGCGGACATTGGCACTGAGCTGATCGAGAACAACCAAGAGCCCTATCAAGATCACAACAAAAAAAGCTTCAAGCCTATTCCGAAAAAACTGAACAGCTTGAAGCTTGAAAGGCAAGTTACGTTGTTGGGGTGCAATCACACCATTCCAAAGTCTTTCCGATCCACGTTGCAATGTCAGATATACATTGCTTGCAGTAAGTAACAACACACCCGCACCCAACAAACCAGCACCAAACCCCTGACGGACTAACTGCATCAGCGTGTTTTGCACAATCACAACTGCTGATGGCGGCAAGACACCACTTGCATACGCAACAATCTTGCTCTCCAAGGCATCTTGGCGCCCAAGAAACCACGAGGCAATTGATAACGAAATCAACAAAATAGGGAAGATTGACTGCAACGTGTAGTACGCGAATGCAGCACTCAGATCCACACAATCGCACTTCGCCCAACGCAAACAGGCACACCAAAGGCTACGAACCAACCTTTTCAGTGGTTTATAACTAGCCATGGCAGGTGCTGGCAGCAATTAAAACGAAACTAACAAGACAATAAGCACAAAAAAAGCCACCCCTTCAAGGGATGGCTTTCTTCGTTTGGAATGTTTTTACCTGGCATCGAGCTATTTTCTCAGGGGGCTACCCCCCAAATATCGTCGCCGCTGCTGCGTTTCACAACCGAGTTCGAGATGGATCGGAGTGGTTCCACAGCGCTATGGACACCAGGATAGAAAATTCCCAAGGTTTGACCCCTGAGAACTGCATAGCAGCATCAACTTAACTTTCGTTTTATTGATGCAATCTGAATTGAATAAAGTCTTTAAAGGCAAGAACCAAGTGTTGGTCAAGCCCTCGGTCTATTAGTACTCCTCCGCTGCATCCATTACTGAACTTCGACGTAGAGCCTATCAACGGGTGTTCTTCCCGTGACCTTACTGGGTTACCCCATGGGAATACTCATCTTGAGGTGGGCTTCCCACTTAGATGCTTTCAGCGGTTATCCACTCCGCACATGGCTACCCAGCGTTTACCGTTGGCACGATAACTGGTACACCAGAGGTGCGTTCCTCCCGGTCCTCTCGTACTAGGGAGAAATCCTCTCAATATTCCTACGCATACACCGGATATGGACCGAACTGTCTCACGACGTTCTGAACCCAGCTCGCGTACCGCTTTAATGGGCGAACAGCCCAACCCTTGGGACCGACTTCAGCCCCAGGTTGCGATGAGCCGACATCGAGGTGCCAAACCTCCCCGTCGATGTGAACTCTTGGGGGAGATCAGCCTGTTATCCCTAGAGTAACTTTTATCCGTTGAGCGACGGCCCTTCCACTCAGAACCGTCGGATCACTAAAGCCGACTTTCGTCCCTGTTCGACTTGTTGGTCTCACAGTCAAGCTTCCTTCTGCTTTTGCACTCGTCGGCTGATTTCCAACCAGCCTGAGGAAACCTTTGCGCGCCTCCGTTACCTTTTAGGAGGCGACCGCCCCAGTCAAACTGCCCACCTGATACTGTCCGCTCCCCGGATAACGGGTGAACGTTAGAACCCTAGCTCTGAAAGAGTGGTATCTCACCATTGACTCCCTAGTACCCACGAGCACTAGATCAACATCTCCCACCTATCCTGCGCATTCAGAGCCCGGGCACAATACCAAGCTACAGTAAAGCTTCATAGGGTCTTTCTGTCCGGGTGTATGTAGTCCGCATCTTCACAGACAATTCTATTTCGCCGAGCCTCTCTCCGAGACAGCGCCCTGATCGTTACGCCTTTCGTGCGGGTCGGAACTTACCCGACAAGGAATTTCGCTACCTTAGGACCGTTATAGTTACGGCCGCCGTTCACCGGGGCTTCAGTCGCCAGCTTCGCTTACGCTGACCGGCTTCCTTAACCTTCCGGCACTGGGCAGGCGTCAGCCCCCATACATCGTCTTGCGACTTAGCGGAGACCTGTGTTTTTGGTAAACAGTCGCCAGGGCCTCTTCACTGCGACCACATTGCTGTGGCACCCCTTCTCCCGAAGTTACGGGGCCATTTTGCCGAGTTCCTTAGAGAGAGTTACCTCGCGCACCTCGGTATTCTCTACCACCCCACCTGTGTCGGTTTCGGGTACTGGCAGTTATGTCTTAACGGGTATAGAGCTTTTCTTGGAAGCATGACATCACCAACTTCGCTGCCGTAGCAGCTCGTACTCACGCCTCAGCTCGGATCGTTTTCGCCGATCCTCAACGCCTCGGACGCTTGAACCAGTAACCAACATCTGGCTTGGCTAGCCTTCTCCGTCCCTCTTCCCAAAACATAACCGGTACAGGAATGTTGACCTGTTATCCATCGACTACGCCTTTCGGCCTCGCCTTAGGTCCAGACTAACCCTCCGCGGACGAGCCTGCCGGAGGAACCCTTAGGGTTTCGGTGCATGGGATTCTCACCCATGTTTTCGCTACTCAAGCCGACATTCTCACTTCTATGCAGTCCACGCCCGCTCACGCTAACGCTTCGCCCCACATAGAACGCTCCCCTACCATAAATCCGCAGCTTCGGTACAACACTTAGCCCCATTCATTTTCGGCGCAGGATCGCTCGACCAGTGAGCTATTACGCACTCCTTTGAGGATGGCTGCTTCTAGGCAAACCTCCTGGTTGTCTGGGCAATCCCACCTCCTTTATCACTTAGTGTTGATTTGGGGACCTTAGCTGGCGGTCTGGGCTGTTTCCCTCTCGACCATGGAGCTTATCCCCCACAGTCTGACTGCCTCGCTACACACAGGGTATTCAGAGTTCATCTCGATTTGGTACCGCTCTCGCAGCCCGCACCGAAATGGTGGCTTTACCCCCCTGCTGGAGCACGAGACGCTACGCCTCAACGTATTTCGGGGAGAACCAGCTAGCTCCGGGTTCGATTGGCATTTCACCCCTAACCACAGCTCATCCGCTGACTTTTCAACGTCAGTCGGTTCGGACCTCCACTTGGTATCACCCAAGCTTCATCCTGGCCATGGTTAGATCACCCGGGTTCGGGTCTATAAACACTGACAAACGCCCTATTCAGACTCGCTTTCGCTATGGCTCCACCATTTCCGGTTTAACCCGCCAGTGCCTATAAGTCGCCGGCTCATTCTTCAACAGGCACACGGTCACCCTATTAGTAGGGCTCCCATTGCTTGTAGGCTCACGGTTTCATGTTCTATTTCACTCCCCTCCCGGGGTTCTTTTCACCTTTCCCTCGCGGTACTGTTTCGCTATCGGTCACACAGGAGTACTTAGCCTTACGAGGTGGTCCTCGCTGATTCACACGGAATTCCACGTGCTCCGTGCTACTCGGGATACAGCTAGGTCAGTTCAGTTTTCGTGTACGGGGCTTTCACCCTCTGTGGCATGTCTTTCAAACACTTCCACTAACATTCCTGATCCACGTTGCTGTCCCACAACCCCAATGGTCGAAACCATTGGTTTAGGCTCTTCCCCGTTCGCTCGCCGCTACTTAGGGAGTCGTTTTTACTTTCCTTTCCTCCAGCTACTAAGATGTTTCAGTTCGCTGGGTTGGCTCGCGCCAGCCTATAGATTCAGCTGGCCGTTTTAAGGGTTGCCCCATTCGGAAATTCCCGGATCAAAGCGTGTTTCCAGCTCCCCGAGACTTATCGCAGGTAACCACGTCCTTCATCGCCTCTGTGTGCCAAGGTATCCGCCGTGAGCCCTTTGTAGCTTGACCAATGTATCTCCAACACGATTGCTGTCGTTGAAACAGATTCTTCTAACTTCTACGAATAGAAATTAAAATCAAACTCTCAAATGCTCGACACATTTGAAAGAACATGCTGGAGTCTCGGCTCTTGCTTAGAATTAACACCATCCCATCATGAATTAACATTCAAGAATGATGCATCCATAAAGATGCTTTATTCTTTCCAGACTTACTATGCAGTTGTCAAGGTTCGACCAGACATCAAAACAATGCATCGATCTCTCAATACATTGCATCGAGCCCAGCATCCTATCAATTAAATATCATGGAATCATTTCCATGCCTTAAAATGACAAGAAGCTAGGGTCATCTAGCGGACACATCTAAATCACAATCCATACGAGTTCATACTCCAGGCTTTGGAGATGGGGATTTTGGTAGTCAGTGGAGGTTAGGAGACTCGAACTCCTGACATCCTGCTTGCAAAGCAGGCGCTCTACCAACTGAGCTAAACCCCCTACACCGAATGGGCCATCCTGGACTTGAACCAGGGACCTCACCCTTATCAGGGGTGCGCTCTAACCACCTGAGCTAATGGCCCAGGAGTCTCATCCCTAATGGGTTGTGAACTAGACAAAGTTTAGGAACTAAAAATCTCCACTAAGCAGGCATCCATTGCTGGATTCTCTTAGCTTCAAAGTTGAGGTACCGATCGACCTAAGGTGACAGGATTTTGGCCTAAGAATAAATAAACTCAGACATCAAAATCGTTGTTTGTCTCCCTGTTAGGAGGTGATCCAGCCGCACCTTCCGGTACGGCTACCTTGTTACGACTTCACCCCAGTCATCAGCCCCACCTTCGACGTCCTCCTCCACAAGGGTTGGAGTAACGGCTTCGGGCATGGCCAACTTCCATGGTGTGACGGGCGGTGTGTACAAGGCCCGGGAACGTATTCACCGCAGTATGCTGACCTGCGATTACTAGCGATTCCTCCTTCACGTAGGCGAGTTGCAGCCTACGATCTGAACTGAGCTACGGTTTATGGGATTTGCTTGTCCTCGCGAACTTGCTGCCCTTTGTCCGTAGCATTGTAGTACGTGTGTAGCCCAGGATGTAAGGGGCATGATGACTTGACGTCATCCACACCTTCCTCCGGTTTATCACCGGCGGTCTCTCTAGAGTGCCCAACTAAATGCTGGCAACTAAAGACGTGGGTTGCGCTCGTTGCGGGACTTAACCCAACATCTCACGACACGAGCTGACGACAGCCATGCACCACCTGTCACTGCGTTCCCGAAGGCACTCTCAAGTTTCCAAGAGATTCGCAGGATGTCAAACCCTGGTAAGGTTCTTCGCGTTGCATCGAATTAAACCACATACTCCACCGCTTGTGCGGGCCCCCGTCAATTCCTTTGAGTTTCACACTTGCGTGCGTACTCCCCAGGCGGAACACTTAACGCGTTGGCTACGACACCGGAGGGGTCGATTCCCCCGACACCTAGTGTTCATCGTTTACGGCCAGGACTACAGGGGTATCTAATCCCTTTCGCTCCCCTGGCTTTCGTCCATGAGCGTCAGTGATGGCCCAGCAGAGCGCCTTCGCCACTGGTGTTCTTCCCGATATCTACGCATTTCACCGCTACACCGGGAATTCCCTCTGCCCCTACCACACTCTAGCCCAACAGTTTCCACTGCCATGATGGAGTTAAGCTCCACTTTTTAACAGCAGACTTGTTGGGCCGCCTGCGGACGCTTTACGCCCAATAATTCCGGATAACGCTTGCCACTCCCGTATTACCGCGGCTGCTGGCACGGAATTAGCCGTGGCTTATTCATCAAGTACCGTCAGATCTTCTTCCTTGATAAAAGAGGTTTACAGCCCAGAGGCCTTCATCCCTCACGCGGCGTTGCTCCGTCAGGCTTTCGCCCATTGCGGAAAATTCCCCACTGCTGCCTCCCGTAGGAGTCTGGGCCGTGTCTCAGTCCCAGTGTGGCTGATCATCCTCTCAGACCAGCTACTGATCGATGCCTTGGTGAGCTCTTACCTCACCAACTAGCTAATCAGACGCGGGCTCATCCTCAGGCGAAATTCATTTCACCTCTCGGCATATGGGGTATTAGCGGCCGTTTCCGGCCGTTATCCCCCTCCTGAGGGCAGATTCCCACGCGTTACTCACCCGTCCGCCACTAACCCGAAGGTTCGTTCGACTTGCATGTGTTAAGCACGCCGCCAGCGTTCATCCTGAGCCAGGATCAAACTCTCCGTTGTAGATCAACCCCTTTTGGCTTTCACCTCAGATTGACTTGCTTCACCCACTCCACAGCACTGGCGTACTGCTTGCAGTTGTCGCACCCTTCCTCTGACAGAAGGATTCACAAGAGTGCAAATTTAGAATTTCTTCCTTGTTTGACTTTCCAGGATCTCAGATCCGGTCGTTGCTCCACATTGCGCACACCGACAACCAAAAGGTTCGTGAAAACCTTCAAGTTGTAAGCACAATGCTTCTAAGCAACTAAAATTTTGTTGACGGGACCTCACACCTCTATCGCAATATCATTCAGCTCTCCTTAAAACCTTGCGGTCTTAACTCAAACTAAACGCGATAAAAGCGTCAGTTCCTAAACTTTTCGGTTGTCCAGGTTCTAGCCTTGCGTCCCCTTTCAGAGACGTGCGGCCTGCGGTCTCGCGACCGCCTTTGAAACTTACAACATCGTGGGATCGCTCCCTCAATCTCGTAAGAACCCTCAGAACACTCCAAGCTTTCGCTCTTTACGTCCCGCGGCTGCGCTTCGGAGTCTTGCTCACCTGCGCAGTACAAAACAATAACCCAATCACTGCCCTTTTTGCAACTCCAACTCAAACTTCAGCATCTCAAGACTTGAGCAGAGACTCGCCCCAGGGCGCCAAGCGTTCCAGCTGCTTCCGAGAGCCCGCAGCCACCACAGGGAAGCCCATCTCCGAAAGATCAAGACCTGGTTCCAAATGAGCGGGGTGAGGGCCCAGCCAAATCAACGGGCAATCCAATTCAGTGAGCACGAGCCAAGCTGCTGCTATGTCCCAAATTTTCGGAGTGGCCTCGAGCGCACCTGCGGTTTGCCCCATCGCCACACTGACCAAATTGAGGCTTGCTACACCCAGAAGACGAATTTTTCCAGGAAAGGACTGATCGGGCCTTTTTTGGAGAACACGAATCGATCGACTGCAAAGCGATACGCAAGAGCTTCCAGCCGCAACCCTGCTCTCAGGAGTCAAACGTTTTTGATTCCGCCAAGCCCCTTGTCCTCGAATCGCAACGATCCGCTGGCGCAAAGATGGGATGTCGAGAAACGCCTCCGATGGCTCTCCGCCCACAAATCTTGCAATCGAAATAGCCCAGTAGGGAATCCCAGCAGCAAAATTGGTGGTGCCATCCAAGGGATCAACCACCCAGTACGCAGGAGTCGTCGGACATTGCTGACTTCCCTCTTCGCTTAGGACCCCCTCGCCAGGGACAATCTCCGCTAGTCCCTCAACAAAGGCAGCGTCACTCCATCGATCACAGGCAGTGATCAGACTGCCGTCGGGTTTGACATCAGACACGATGTGGCCAAAATCATTGCGCTGACGTTCAGCAACCTGATCGATCAGGCGATGCACTCTCTGCAGTTGTTGGGGAGTAAGAGGGTCGGGCACCCCAATCAGCCTTGAAGGACAGGAACAGGAGCTTCACAAGCAGGACGATTGGGTTGAGGCTCAATCGGAATATCAAGATCTATCTGATTTGGCTTTCTAGCCGGCAAATTCAAAGCTGAGCAAGACAGAACTTGGTCAAGCCCAGTACGACGACGCAGTTCAGCAATACTGATGTTGTAGTCCGTGATCGCGTTGGCGTATCGGACCTCGGCATTTGTGAGATCACGCTGAGTATCCACAACTTCTCTCTGAGTGGTTACACCAGCTTGGAAGCGGAGGCGAGCTAGTCGAAGCGATTCAGTTGAGGAGAGAACTTCTGTGGAAGTGGTGTGAATGTTTTGGGAAGCTTCGCGAAGGTTATAAAAACTTTCTTCCACTTCAGACCGGATGCGATCGCGCTCAGAGGCAAAGTTAAATTTGCTCTCTTCAGCACGCTGTTTATTTTGGCGGTATTGGGCACGGGCACGCCCACCGTCAAAGATGGCCCAACTTGCATTGAGTCCGATTGCGTTGCTGACATTCCAGTTGTAATCAGCCATATCGATGGAGCCAGTTCGGTTGGCTTGGCCTTGATTCTTGCTCGTACTGAAATTATTAAAAATGCTCAATACCGGTTGAACAGCAGCTAGAGCAGCATTGGCGTTGCTGTTATTAATTGAGATATCGAGGATGAATTGATCCAGTTCTTCCCGAAACGCATAGGCCGCGATAATGCTTTCTTGAAGTGATGGTTGCCAAATCCCGAGTACGCGAGAGGGATTCGCCGCAGTGGGGGTGACATCTTGTGGAAGATCGAGAAGAGCCGCCAAGGATCTGCGAGCTCGGGCCTGCCCCCCAAGACCGTCTGTAAGGACTTGGCGGTCTCTAGACAATTGTGTTTGAGCTTCTAATACCTCTAATTTAGTTGCGACTCCAGCCTGATAACGCGCACGAGCATCGCGCAAGCTCAAAAGCGAGGCACGCACTGACTCCTGGCCAATCCTGACCTGTTCATCTTGACGCTGAAGCTGAAAATAACTTGTCGAGGATTGCAGCCTCAGCTCTCTCAACGCAATCAGGTAGGCGTCACTGGCCTTCTCAAAGTTGTCACGTGCAGCTGAAATTTGAGGAACACGCGCAGGATCGATCAAGTTCCACTGCGCCTGGACAGAAAAATTGGCTGACCAGCGACTTGTGTAGGTGTTGGGTTGTCGTATCGGATCCCCAGTTTCGGGGTTAACGGAATTTGCACCAATGAAAGCTGGATTTCGATATTGCTCACCCTCCAGGTATTGAGGCAGTCCATTAGCTGTGAGGTTCACCGTGGGATACCACGCTGAAATTGCAGCGAGCACTGCAGATTTGGCCTGTTCAACCTGACTTGAAGCAGCCTTCAAGCTGGGGTTATTCACTTCAACAAGTTGTTCAACCTCAGCAAGTGTTAGCGGACGAAGTTCGCGGATCGTGACTTGAGAAGGAAGATCGGGTAAGGCGAGGCTGTCCGGTGACTTAAACGCATCCAAATCCTCAGGAAGGGTTGTAGCCGCGGGCGCCATGACAGAAGAATCAGCCTTCGGCCGTGATCCTTTGAGTTCAATGGCATTAGGAAGCGTCGACTGATCCATGAGTGAGGATTCAGGGGAGGGGGACGCACCCTCGACAGACTGAGCGAGGGCAGGCGAAGCCGCCAATACAGGCATACAACCTGCAACTAAAAAAATATGAGCAGCTGTCCGAAGCACAACAAAACTAAAACTCCTCGGAGCTTAAGTGCTTTTCTCGAGGGAATCGAGTGCAGAGGCCACGATCTCAGCTGCTCCATGCACGATTCGGATCGGAACCGGCAAACTCGCCCTCAATTGATCCAACGTCATGTCGTCCAAAAACACAGGATCGTCTTGGCGGAGCATGACGGAAGGCAGCAAAAGCTGATCACCAAGGTCCTGATCCAGCAGACCATCAAGGAGGTCTTGTCCCGTTAGCAAGCCAGTAACAACTTGATCTTGCCCCCAGTAAGGGCTTGGGAGGCCATGCAAACTGAGCTGAACTCCCTCCACCGCATTAAGCCTCTGCAGTACAGGCTCCAGGGCATTGGCAACCAAGCGTCCAACCACCCAGCTGCTCTTCACTGGTTTCTCAACAGACTGGGGGAGATTGGTTGTGGCTTCATCCAACGCAGCGAGGAATGCCCGGATACTTCCAACCCCATTTTCCTGCTGTGGAAAGTCTTCGTAACTCGCGCGCGAGGGCAACGACAAGCCAGCAATCAGATACCACTCATCTGAAAGCCAGGCAAAATTGCTCTCGAATCTGGTCTGAAACTCTTTCTGAAGAGGTTCCACCGCGGCAATCACCTTTCTGGCATCAATGGGATTCACCGCTCGCAGACCATCAGATGCTGGCCTGAACCGGGTCAGGCCCACAGGAACTACTGCGACAGAGAGCACTGCCGGCCACTCACCGCCTCCAAATTGAGCCAAATCCTGAATAGTGCGTAGCAACGCCGCTCCATCGTTTTGATCAGGACAGACCACCACCTGCGCGTGGATCTGAAGATCACGTTCAGAGAACCAGGCCAGCTGCTGCAGGAGCTGACCTGCTCGTGGATTCTGCAAAAGGCTCGAGCGCAGATCGGGATCAGTGGCATGGACAGAAACAAATAAGGGAGACAGACGCTGTTGTTCGATCCTTTGCCAATCGGCATCACTGAGATTCGTCAGGGTGAGATAGGAGCCGTAAAGAAAACTCAAGCGATAGTCGTCGTCCTTGAGGTAAAGGCTGCTGCGATGGCCGGGTGGTTGCTGATCGATAAAGCAGAACGCACAGGCATTGCTGCACTGACGCAAGCCATCGAACAATGCTTCTGTGAAGGCCAAACCCAGGCCGTCGTCCTCATCCTTTTCCAGATCCACCTGATGGAGCACCCCTGCTGCATCGCGAATCTCTAAGTGCAACTCCTCCTCAACGATCAAATAGCGGTAATCGATCAGATCTCGCGGACGGACACCATTGATGCTCAACAACTGATCCCCGGGCTCAAAGCCAAGGTCCTCTCCAATCGATCCCGGCTCGACCGATGCCACCACAGCCGGTGCGGGCTGGCGGGAGGCACGATCTGGGTCAAGAGCCGCAACAGCCACACCGGCAGAAGGTTCATTCCACACGGAGCTGTCGGTCAACTCCGTTCAGTTTGATGCCGAACCAGACCACCAGACCAGAAGGAGCACACCAAAGAGCAACCTGTACACAACAAAAATCCAGGTGCTGTGGCTCTGGAGATACTTGATCAGCCAGTCGATGGCCAGCCATGACACCACTGCGGCAGAACAGATCCCCACAAAAACAGGCAACACTCCCCCCACGCTGGGCTCTGAAAAGGCATCCTTCAATTCCACCAATCCTGCGATCGTGATTGCAGGAATCCCTAACAAAAAGGAGAAGCGAGCGGCATCCGCCCTCTTCCATCCATCAAACAGTGATGCCGTCAGCGTGCTTCCAGAGCGAGAAACACCTGGAATCAAAGCTAGGACTTGAGCTAAGCCAACCACCAGACCATCGCGTCCTTCCACCTGAGTGAGCTGCTTCAAGCGCGGCCCCATGCGTTCAGCGAGACCCAACAGAAGCGCCATCACGATCGAGACCACAGCAATGGCAGGGACACTTCGCAAAGGCGAGGTTGCATAGCCAGGCCAAAACAACTTGATGCATAAACCAGCAATCAAAATGGGTACGGTGCCGATCGCCATCGCAATCCCAAGCCGGGCCTCAGGCTCACGCCATTGACCGCGCCTGAACGCTCCACTGATGCCTTTGAGCACTCCCGCCAAATCAGCGCGGAAATAGGCAATAACAGCCACGATGCTGCCGAGTTGAATCACCGCGGTTACCGAGACGCCAGGGTCGCCCCACCCGGCAAGCACAGGAACAACCTTGAGGTGGGCCGTGCTGCTAATCGGCAAAAATTCCGTGAGGCCCTGCACAACACCGAGCACAAAATCACGCCAGCAAGCTTCAAGCAGTCCGGGATCTGTCGTCAAAGCGCTCTGCTAAGAGGGGCCAATACGACTATGCGCCACTGACTTCCTGAATCAGATCCCGACGATGGGTTCAAATCTTCTAATCTTCGAGTCCTTTCGTTACCTCATCCGGGGAAGCCCTTTTGCTGAGTGGTCTGATTCAGACGCCATCAACAGAGACGAAGACCCTGGAGATGTCCCAGGGTCCAACGTTTTTGTTTCCTCGCTCGCTGTCCTTATGGGCAGGCGCTTTGGTTGTTCTACCAGTCTTTCTTCAGGCGCCCTGGGTGCGAGTTCACCCTTTTAGTTCTTGTCTGTTCACCGCAATTCTCCTGACAACAGGGATCGTGGCGGTACAGCTTGGCAATACATCTTGGAAGCAATCCGGAACCCTGCTGGTTGGATTCAGTGGGAGTTGGCTTGCTGGCTCGCTGTTTTGGGGATGGCTGCGCATGCATCCGGTTTTGCATATCCCTGTGGAGGCCATTGCCCTACCGCTAGCCATTGGCGGGCTTAACAGTCGCTGGAAGTTGAGCTGCTCTTTTTATCTAGCTTCACTTCTAGGCACAGCCATCACTGACATCACAATGGCTCTGACCGGGGTGATGTCGTTTTGGCCAGAAGTTGTTAATGCCGCATCGAACGAGGCCCCTCATCTCCTCAACGCAGCAGCAAAGTTGGTTTTGCAACCAACGTCTCTCTTGATCCTTGTTTCAGCTGCAGGGCTTGTTCTGTGGTTGGCAAAGCAGTTTTGGACCCAAGCAGCAAGGCCTTCAGAGCAGCAAGAGGCCTGGAGCGTTGCAGCGGCTGTCCTCTCCACCACCATCTTGATCGATGCATTGTTTCTTGTGCTCTCCCTGTCAGTTCCAAGTCTGAGCGGTCTGATCTGAAACGAACTGCGAACGCCTGACAGTGCTGAGGCAGCAAAAGGGTTCTGCACTTGTAAGGTTTCCGTACCGGCGCTGCCGGAAGTTCAGTTCCGAATCCCGACGGAGAGTTCAGATGAAGCGCCTGTTGTCCTGGCTGACGGGCTTGGTAGTGATCGGTGGCCTATTGATAGGCCTTCTCGTTCCCCCCAGTGTTTCTGCCGCTGAGATCAGAAATGTCGCAGACGACAAACTCGCCGAACGCGGCGACAAGGTTGATTTAAACAATTCCTCGGTGCGTCGCTTTCAGCAATTCCCTGGGATGTACCCCACGTTCGCGGGAAAGATTGTTCTCGGTGGTCCCTACGAGAACGTCGATGACGTTCTCGATCTCGACCTTTCAGAACGTCAGAAAGAATTGTTTGAGAAATACCGCGACAATTTCGTGGTCACAGCTCCATCGATTGCTCTCAACGAAGGCTTCGATCGCATCAACGACGGTCAGTACCGTTGACATTGACCCAAGCTTGAACCGCCAGGAGCACTGGCGGTTTTTGCTCCCATGAGCAGCCACGCAACCTCTATCGATCCGATTGCGCCTGGACCCTGGGATGTGATCGTGATTGGCGCCGGTGCTGCCGGACTGATGACATGTTTAGAGCTTCCAGCGGGTCTGCGCGTTCTGCTCCTCAATCGAAACACGAGCAGGCGATCGTCTAGTCGCTGGGCTCAAGGAGGAATCGCAGCCGTCACCCGTTCCAACGACAACGCTGGAAGCCACGGCGAAGACACAGTGCAAGCAGGAGCTGGGCTGTGTGATGGCGATGCCGTGCGTCTTCTGGTTGATGAAGCTCCGCAATGCGTGCTCAGACTTCAAGAGGTCGGCATGGAGTTTGATCGCAACCCGGATGGGTCACTCGCGACCACCCTCGAGGCAGCCCATAGTCATCGAAGGGTTCTCCACGTGCAAGACCGCACAGGCAAAGCCTTGGTGGATGTCTTGAGAGACCGGGTGGATGCTCGTCCTGGTTTGCAACATCGCCGTGGCGTTCGGGTGACCCAGCTGTGGGTGCAAAACAATCGCTGCTGTGGCGTCCAAGTCCTAGAAGGCCCGCGGCTTCACTGGATTCCGGCCCGTGCAGTGGTGTTAGCCACCGGAGGTGGAGGCCACCTTTACACCAACACCACCAACCCAGCACAAGCCTGCGGCGAAGGTGTAGCGCTGGCTTGGCAAGCCGGAGCCGCAATCGAAGATCTGGAATTCATTCAGTTCCATCCCACAGCCCTCAAGCTTGAGCATGCACCTTGCTTCTTGATCTCTGAGGCCGTCCGCGGTGAGGGCGCTCTCCTCGTCGACGCCTTGGGGCAAAGCCCCGTCCATGAACTAGTAGGGAAAGACTTAGCCCCAAGAGATCAAGTCAGTCGCGCTCTTGTTCGTTGCATGCAGGCCCAAGGGGTCGCGCATATGGGGCTGGACCTCACCCCCATCAACACTGAGACGTTGCTGCGGCGCTTTCCCACCATCCTGGAACGCTGCCACAGCTTTGGGATTAACCCAGAACAACAGCCAATTCCAGTGGCTCCCGCAGCCCACTATTGGATGGGAGGTGTTGCCACCAACTTGAAAGCTGCTACCAGCCTGCCTGGCCTCTACGCCGTTGGTGAAGTGGCCTGCACCGGATTGCATGGAGCCAATCGACTCGCCAGCAACTCATTGATGGAATGCCTGGTGTTCGCAAGGCAACTACGTGACATCGACCTTGGCAATCCACTCCCTAAAACAACCACAACGGAACGACAAAGGAAAGCAACTTCAAACAACGATCACGATCATGGAGCGTTCAGCAAACAAGAACTCACCCAATCCATCCAGTGGCTGAGATCAGAATGCTGGCGGGTCGCGGGCGTTGATCGATCAGCCCAAGGCATGCAAGACGTGTTGAAAACACTGCAGAAAGCCACGCCACTCCTCGAAGCGATGACTCCCCTCAAGCTGATGCAGCAACAACATCCTGAGCTGAGCACCCTTCTCGATGAAAGCAGGCGTGCGGAGCTAAACCTGATGTTGGATCTTCTTCATCGCCAGCAATCGAGTTCATTGCTACTGGAAGCTTGTTTGTTCCGGAAAGAAAGCAGGGGTGGACATTTCCGTAACGACACCCCTGCTCCTATGCCTCAATGGTGCCGTCATAGCCGCCAAGTGAAAGGCCAGGCCATCGGGACGAGAGCTGTGACCTCTTAACGCATGAGCCTTGGGCTCAGAAGTCCTTGGCCCCCTGATATTCAGAAAGACGAGCAAGGTCAGGGAGTTTTTTCACCCCAGAGTCAAGCTCGCCGTTGATCTCCCACGTCGGGAAACCCTCAATGCCCTTGCTCTGACAGAGCTTGGCGTCGTTGTTTTGACCTGTTGGGGCGCACTCAACAACCTTGAGGGTTTTTGCAGCTTCCTTCCCAAACATCTCCTTCTGGTCATGGCAGTGAGGGCACCAATAGGCGCTGTACATGACTGCTCCAGAGGCCGTGAGGTGTTCTGCAAGGGAGATTTTGGCTGGGTTGCTCTCTGAAACAACCGCTGGAGCTACACCTGGGCCTGTTGCTGCGGCATCGGGACGAGCAGGGTCAAGCACTGAAGCCCAAATCAGGCCACCAAGCAAAACTGCTAGGGCGAGCAAGAAACCGCGAAACAGAAGTTGAGAGGGTTCGTCCCATCCTCCTCCGATGACCGACAACACCAACAAGGTGAGGGAGAGAAGAGCCGAAAGAACGCAGAAAAAACAGAAGGCCTGGATCTTGATCACCATCAGGCCCACCAACACCAGGCTGAACACAGCCATGACGAGTGAGACCGTGAACAAGCCCCACCAGGTGCGACGCGACAAGTCAGCTTTGTTCTCTGACAAACCTGGAAGCAAGGGCACAACCGCCATGACCAGAACCGCGAGATACGCGATCAAGCCGGCAAAAGAGAGGGGAATGCTGAACCCATCCCCCTGAAACAAAGTGCCCCATGGACTATTCAGGACCTTGTCACAACCACCAGCGCCCATCGGGCAGGTGAGATTCCCCAGCACTCCCCAAAAGTTCAGAGTGATCGAGCCGGTATCGATGACGCCGACCGTGGCCAAAACGGCCATGACAATCCGAACCCATTTCGAACCTTGGTCCTGCCGGCGTCGGCTGGTGAGACGCTGAGTTGCCATCAAGGCTGATCAATTACCCATGATTTTGACAGCAAAGCGTGAGCAATTCAGCGTTTAAACATGGCTGTCATCCGTTCATCCGCTCCTAAAGTGGGGGATTGCAGGGTCATGCCATGGCCGGGAACGCCAAAACAGGCAACAGCCTCTCGGAACGGCCCACTGTGGCCTTCGCCCATTTGGGCTGCGAAAAAAACCGCGTGGATACTGAGCACATGCTCGGACTTCTCGCAGAGGCCGGCTATGGGGTGAGCAGCGATGAGAACGACGCCAACCTTGTGGTGGTCAATACCTGCAGCTTTATTCAAGACGCCCGGGAAGAGTCAGTACGAACTCTTGTGGGACTTGCAGAGCAAGGCAAGGAGCTGATCATTGCTGGATGCTTGGCCCAGCATTTTCAGGACGAGCTCCTGGAGTCGATCCCAGAGGCAAAAGCGATCGTTGGCACAGGCGACTATCAGCACATTGTGGAAGTGCTGCAGCAGGTAGAAGCTGGCGAACGGGTGAACCGCGTGAGTGAAACGCCAACCTTTGTGGCCGACGAAAACCTGCCTCGTTACCGCACCACTGGTGAAGCCGTTGCCTACTTGAAAGTTGCTGAGGGCTGCGACTATCGCTGCGCGTTTTGCATCATTCCGCATCTAAGGGGGAATCAGCGCTCACGAACGATTGAATCGATCGTGGCTGAAGCCCATCAGTTGGCAGCACAAGGGGTTCAAGAACTGATCCTGATCAGTCAGATCACCACCAATTACGGCCTTGATCTCTATGGCAAGCCTCGGCTTGCAGATCTTCTGAAGGCCCTAGGCGACGTAGAAATCCCCTGGATCCGCGTGCATTACGCCTATCCCACAGGCCTCACCCCAGACGTACTCGCGGCTTACCGCGATGTTCCCAATGTTCTGCCCTATCTCGATTTACCGCTTCAGCACAGCCATCCTGAAGTCTTGCGAGCGATGAATCGCCCTTGGCAGGCTGATGTGAATGATCGATTGCTCGATCAGATTCGTGAACAACTCCCTGACGCGATCCTGCGCACCACATTGATTGTGGGCTTCCCCGGCGAAACAGAAGCCCAATTCGAACATCTGGCCGGTTTCTTAGAACGTCAACACTTTGATCATGTTGGGATTTTCACCTTCTCGCCAGAAGACGGCACGGCTGCAGCAACACTTCCTGATGCAGTACCTGACGAGATTGCCATCGCGCGCAAGGACAAGTTAATGACCTTGCAACAGCCCATTTCTGCCGCTCGTAATGCGTCCTGGATTGGCAAAACTGTGGATGTCTTAGTGGAGCAACACAATCCCTCCACCGGAGAAATGATCGGTCGATGCTCCCGTTTCGCTCCAGAAGTGGATGGGGAAGTGCTCGTACTACCTGGGGAGAACGGACTGCAAGTGAATCCGGGAACCATGGTGCCCGTTCAGATCACAGGAGCAGATATCTATGACCTCACCGGCAGAGTTGTTGGCGCTTCGCACATGGTTGCCGCAGCACGCGCTGCTACGTGAACAGAAGCCCTAGCTGGCATCGACGTCAACGCACTATTTTTCTTCTTGCCTCCGGCTTGAGCACAGCGGGATCCTTTGCTGGGCTCACCGCAAAGGGCTGGATCCTGATGAGCGGCACAGACAGCGCCATGTTGCTCGCCCTGCATTTCGCCGCACTCTCCTTACCAACTCTGTTGGTCAGCGGTCCTGCGGGTGTGCGAACAGACCGAATCGGCTGTGAGAAGGTTTTGATTCAGGCGCAGTGGGCCCTCCTAGGAGCAGGCCTACTTGGTGCCCTATCCATTCCTCTCCTTGCAGACAACGCCCAGGTTGCTGTGCTGCTCGCCAGCACCCTGCTTATGGGGATTGCCAGTGCCTACGAACTCACGGCCCGCAACAAGTACTGCGCATTGCTTGTGGATGATCCACGCACATTGGCGCCTTACCTCACCAGCTTTTCGGTGGTTTTCAATGTTGGCAAATTAGTCGGTCCTCCTCTGGGGGGATGGCTTGTGGCTTTGACCGGGCCAGCCACAGCCCTCAGCCTCGATGCCCTCACCTATCTCTTACCAATTGCCAGCGTGATCTGGTTGTTAAAGCCCAACAGATCTCTCGAACAACTGAGTAGCAACATGCGTGCCGCCACGTTGAAGTCCGCATGGCAAGAGTGCGGTCCAGTGTTGAGGCATGTGCTGAAATTCACCGGCTTGATCTGTGTTGTTGGCTTCTTTCACCCAGGCCTGGCACCACTCATTGCCGCAAACACGCTTGGACCAAGCCCCCAAGATCTAGGACTCTTCACCAGTGTGCTGGCCGCAGGAAGCATCACCGGTGGAATCGTTCTGCAAAGGAACAGCCACAAATTCAGCAGCCGGCCTGGTCTCACGCTGGGTTGTTTCGCCCTAATTACAGCGGTGGCTCAGCTTGGGATGGCAAGCAGCACATGGATTCCCATCGTGCTGCTAATGGTTTGGCTCATTGGTGCTGGAACTGCTGGTCTGCTCAGTAGCGCCAATTTGATCACCCAGGTTGGCTCGAAGCAGGTGATTAGAGGCCGTATGGCCGGGTTAAGTCAAATCGCTTTTTTGGGTGGTGGAGGCTTAAGTGGACTGATCGCAGCTCAGCTCACGATCACCTTTGGCCTCCAAGCAACATTTGCGATTGCAGGGGGAATTGGCCTGATTTTCTCCGTAGGGGAGATCTGGCGACGCGGCGGAATGCCGATGAACGAGGTCAAATCAGCTTGATGCCGCGCAGGAGAGTGCTGAAGACAAAAGCTGCGACCAAACCGGCGCCCACAAGACCCAAATAGATAACGACGCCCATAACAGACACAGGTTGCAGCAACCATTAGATCAGAAACAGTGCCGAGATACGTGCAAACGCGCTTAAGCTTGTACGCATCGAAATCTTCGGATTTATAACCGGTCTGCATTGAGGGTTGGCCGGCTTCCACGAACGCTTAGCTCTCCCGATACCACCATGCGCACTCTTTTCGTCTATCCACAATTTCCAAAGACGTTCTGGAGTTACGAAAAAATTCTGGAACTGGTGAACCGAAAGGTGTTGCTGCCGCCTTTAGGGCTGGTAACGGTTGCAGCCCTGCTGCCCCAGGAATGGGAGATGAAGTTGGTCGATCGCAATGTGCGCGAAGTCGCCGATGCCGAATGGGATTGGGCAGAGCTGGTGGTGATCTCAGGAATGATTGTCCAGAAGGACGACATGCAACAGCAGATCAATGAAGCTAGGCGCCGTGGCATTCCTGTGGCGGTGGGAGGCCCTTACGCCAGTTCCACCCCTGATGCTCCTGAAATTGCTGACGCCGACTTCAAGATCTTGGATGAGGGCGAAATCACCCTGCCTCTATTTATCGAAGCCATCCAAAGGGGTGATATCAGCGGTCGATTTAGCGCAGAAGGAGAAAAACCCGATGTGACTTCCACCCCAATTCCCCGGTTTGACCTGCTGCAGCTCGATGCCTACGACTCAATGAGCGTGCAGTTCTCTCGGGGATGTCCGTTTAATTGCGAATTTTGCGACATCATCGTTCTCTACGGTCGCAAACCACGCACAAAAACACCTGAGCAATTGATTGCTGAATTGCAATCTCTTTATGACCTGGGATGGAGACGTTCGATCTTCCTGGTAGATGACAATTTCATCGGCAATAAGCGCAACGCGAAGCTTTTGCTCCCGGAAATCAAATCCTGGCAAGAAGATCGGGGCTACCCATTTAGTTTTGCCACTGAAGCCTCAGTCGATTTAGCAGACGACGACGAAATGATGCGAATGATGCACGAAGCTCGCTTTGAAAGCGTATTTCTGGGCATCGAAACTCCAGACGAAGCAAGTTTAGAAGTTGCGAGAAAAGTTCAAAACACTCGCAACCCACTTGATGCTGCTGTTGACCGCATTACCGCAAACGGCATTCGGGTCATGGCTGGATTCATCATTGGTTTTGACGGAGAAAAAGATGGTGCTGGTTTACGGATCGTTGATTTCGTGACCCGTACTGGCATCCCCGCAGCAATGATGGGAATGCTTCAAGCTCTTCCTCAAACAGCCCTATGGCATCGCCTTGAGAAAGAAGGTCGATTAATTCAAGACGAATCGGCAGCCAAAGGTGTGAATCAAACTAATTTGCTTAATTTCAAACCAACCAGGCCCATTCGTGATATCGCCAACGAATATGTTGAAGCATTTTGTGCGCTGTATGAACCCAATGCCTACATGGATCGGGTTTACTCCTATTACTTAAAAATGGGTGCTCCCCGCTGGAAAGGCACCAGCAAATTGCCAACCTGGACTGATATCAAGGCCCTATCCATCGTGATCTGGCGCCAAGGCCTAAAACGCGATACTCGCGGACGCTTTTGGCGCTATCTCTTTGGGATGGCACGTCAGAATCCAGCGATGCTTGAGCAGTTCATCGTTGTACTCGCGCATAACGAGCATTTCATGGAATACAGAGCGATTGTGCAACAGGAGATCCGTGAGCAGCTGGAATCGTTGCCCCCAGAAGAACCCAGCAATTCTCGCGAACTTCAGCCTGTTTGATGAATTAATCCTGAACGTAAGTGCTTCCGTCTCGCAAGCACTGTTCGGCCTTCTGAAGTTCCCGACCTAGATACAACGCATGATCTAAACAGCTAAGTGGATGGTCCTCTGCCCCTTCGCTTAAAGCAATCCCCACCTCTTTTGCAGTACGCCCTCGCCACACGGCCGACGGTGTTCTCGCTCCACCCTGGCGGCAAGCGATCACTTCACCGGAATCGGGGTCTCGTGCAAGGCCTCGCTCATCAATCGTGTTTCCGTAGTGCTCAACAACTAAGTCATCGGCAGCAACATCCACGCGAATCAAGAAATAGCCCAATGGATCCAAAGCGATAAACCGTTGAGACAGCTGATCATCCAGATGGGAACGCGCGTCTCGGGCAATGGCGGTATTAATCTGGTTCAATCTGGCGGCGATGCTCTTCTTAACTTACAGAGCAAGTGAAGGCGTCTCTTTTCGAAAAGGGAGCTCAGCATTGATTGCCTCAATCTCCTCGAGCATCAGTGGATTGACCGTGCCAAGCCAGCCACGAATCAGTCCATCCATCTGGGGCTCATACCAGCGATGGAGACTCGTATGAGGTCGAGCAACAAACCCACGCCGTCGTTTATGGCTCCCTCCTGCTCCTGGATCAAAACTCTTCAGCCCTTGTTTCAGCGCCCACTCGATCGGGGCGTAGTAGCAAACCTCAAAATGCAAACAATCAATTTCCTCATTGCTACCCCAGTAACGGCCCCAGAGCGACGCATCATCGTGAACGCATAGTGACATGGCAACGGGCTCATGGGGGTTGCCACGATGAGCACTAAAGAGAACAATCTGCTCACGCAACGAGTTCCTAGCCAAAGCATCGAAAAATGATGCGTCGAGGTACTTACTACCCCACATTCCCCAACGCGCACAGTGCTGTTCATAGAACCTATGCATGCACTGCATCAACGAAGGGTCGAGATCATCACTAGAAAGTGGCGTGATCTCTAGACCTGCTTCACGGACTGCCTTCCGCTCTCGCTTGATATTGCGGCGCTGATTGGCATTAAATCCTGCCAGATAGTCACTGAAATTAGCCTGACCATCAGACGTCCAAAGACTCTGCTGATTCAACCAAGAGGCGCAACCTGCCGCTTCTGCCAAAGGGCGCCAAAGCGGATCGACATAGAGAAAGTTACAGCTGAGGATGCCATTATTACGAGCGAAGGTATCAATTAACTCCAGCATGAGTTGAGTTAATACTGCAAGATCTTCATCTGCCGCCACATAAAAGCGATAGCCCTGCACCGGGCTTACGGGGCTCATCCCAATCAATTTTGGGTAGTAACGAAGACCAAGATCGCCAGCAAGCCGTGCGAACGCTTGGTCAAATACAAATTCCCCGTAGCTGTGGCCCTTGAGATACAGAGGCGCAAGCGCACAAAGCTGGTCCTCTCCACGCCACAGGGAAAGATGCAGTGGCTGCCATCCCTGATCGGGCGCCACGCTCCCAGAATCCTCAAGAGCAGCGAGCCAATTCCAGCGATAGAAGGGAATGACTTCAGGACCAAGCAGTTGCTCCCACTGCTGTTCGGGTATCTCCCGAATCGAGCGATGCCAACGAGCCTTCAGGGATGCCATAACCGGCGAAGACAGCGGCGAAGGTCAAGACCCTAACCAGTGAGCGCCAACAGAGTCACACTGAACGCAGGTCAGTTCTTTCCAACCTGCTGTGAACCGTTCAACACCACGAAAAAAGCTGGTGGTTTTCACGTTCTTGGCCTTTAGCTTGATGTTCAGCGGAGCTGCAGTCCAAGCAGGCCTACTGCAGCCATTGCTGCAAATGATGCGCCCAAAACTAGAGCGTGAGCTTGCTGATCAATGTCAGGCACTCGCAAAACAAGCTCTCCAGGGCGCTGAACTCGACCTGGAACCACCTAGCAGCATGGGGAAGCAGCCTTGTCAGGCGTTGGCCAAACCCGTCAGTGAATGTCTGATTCGTGAAACCAGTCGTAGTGGCAGAGAGCTTGGTGTGATCAGCGAGCTGTTATCAGGCCGAATTGGAGATGACGTCGAAGTTGTGATCAAACGCTGTCTGGCGTCGCTGCTGGGACTCCAGGCAACTGACCTACAAGATGTCCCCCTCAGCGAGCTCTTTCAGCGACTGCGTCCATAACGCACCACAAGCTCACTGCCACTCAGTCGATCGGCCGATAACAGCGTCCAAGCGTCGGGCTGCGACAGCGCCGTTGGCATGCTGAATCCATCGATCGGAATCCAGCTGAACCGACCTCCCAGAAGGCATGGGCTCAGGGTGAGCTGCAGTTCATCCACCTGATCGGCTTCCAATAGAGACCCGCAGAGGCCCGCCCCTCCAAGAAGAACAAGGCGATGAAAGCCCAATGCAGCGAGATCAACCAAGGTGGTCTCCCAAGACGCTTGCAACGGATGAATGACGGAGAAACCTTCCACTGACAACCGATCTGGGGTCAAGAGATGACGTTCAAGCTTTTGTCGAAAAAACGGCCACTCCAGACAAAAATCTGGGCTGCGACTCACCACGAGAGCCGTTGGCTGTAATGGCTTGCCGTCTTGTTTGCGCTGAGCCAAAAGCTGTTGTTCATGAATCAAACAGGTGCAGCGGTGGGCCCGCAGTGTCCCTGCACCGATCAGGACAGCATCGGACCAGGCCAAAGCCTGCTCAAGCACGTGCCTATCACCAGCACCGCCCAGCTGAGCGGCCCCTCCAGAAGCAGGTGCAAGCCGTCCATCAAGGCTGACGGCAAGAACAAGGCGAACCGACGGTCGCTCCACGTTGAAACAGCCTCAGTTAAGACAGCCTTAGCCGTTAACGGCGGAATGCATTGCTTCTGGCATCGCGTTGAGCGCAGGCGCTTCGGCGTACACCTCTGCAGCGTTATTAGGACTCTCCTGAAGCCGCACCTTGTGCAGCTGAGCGCCAATGGCGCGAACGGGAGTGGTTAGTCGATCAACGATGTGAAGGGCAATATTCTCAGCGGTAGGAACACAATCAGCGAAATGGGCCACGTCCTTATTGAGGAACGTGTGATCAAAAGGCTCAACGACCAGATCACTCACGAGACGCTGAAGGGCTGCTAAATCGCAAACCATCCCAGTACGGGGATCAATACTTCCGCGAACAGTGACATCAACTAAGTAGTTGTGGCCATGTCCATGGGGTCGGGCACATTTTCCATAAATCTGCTCATTTTCCTCTTGGCTCAACTCTGGTCTTGCCAGACGGTGCGCAGCAGCGAAGTGAGTGCGAATAGTGAGATAGGCGTCCATGGTTTGTCCGAGGTAGTCGGCCCACAGGCCTGATGATTCGTAAAGGCGCAGCGCCACAAGAGGGAGCTGATTGGCCAACCGAGACCAGATGATCCGAACAAGGGCTTCGGTGGTTGGCAGGCAACCCTCCGAACGCGTGATATCGAATTCTGGCCATGCCTCATTGAGGAAGCGGAAATCGAGTTGTTCAGTGATCTCCGAGCGAATCGCGTGCTTGACCTCAGAGAGGTTGAGCACCATGCCGTTGGCGTCTAGGCCACCGGCCATGGACACAATCAATTCGTAGTTGTGTCCATGGCCAGGGGCTATGGCACAGGATCCAAAGCGGGCAGCGTTGTCATCAGCACTTAATTCCGGCAACCAATAACGGTGGCTGGAGCTGAAACAGGCTCGGCGGGTGATGACACAGCCACGACCTTGGCCGTGCGGTGCCGTCGTGATGGCATCAGTCATGACGTGGTCTGACCAACGATCATCCTAGTGAGTTCACCCACCTGCCGAACTGATGGCTGACGTCGCGACCACGACACCACACCCTTTGAAGGCCCGTCTGGGCGGCCGCAACCTCTACCTGATCGGAATGATGGGAAGCGGCAAAAGCAGCACAGGGCGCCCCCTGGCCCAACGCCTGGGCTATGGCTTCGTCGACGCCGACGGAGTCGTGGAAGCTTTAGCTGGCCGCCCCATTCCCCAAATCTTTGAAACAGACGGTGAGCAAGGGTTCCGAACACTCGAGAGGCAGGTGCTGCAGGCCATTGGCGAGCGCCATTCGCTCGTGGTTGCGACCGGTGGTGGGGTGATCACACAACCAGAAAACTGGGGCGTTCTGCATCAAGGGATCGTGATCTGGCTTGCCCCTGAGCGGGACCAACTTCTGGCGCGTCTGCATCAAGATCCAGGCGCAAGGCCCCTGCTCCAAGAGCGCGATCCTGCTGCGGCACTAGACGCACTTCTTGAAGCTCGCACCCCTCTTTATGCCGAGGCCGATTTACGGATCACGGTGGGCAACGAAACGGTCAACGCTGTGACAGAACGCATCCTTGAGGCCGTCCCTGGCATTCTCAAACCCGATGAGCTCATGTTCCAGGCTCCAAACGCACCGCAAACCACTGAAGATTGAAGCCGGGAGCCAATTCGAGATCGCACGCCGTATCTAACAGCCTTTCTGCGGCAGCAGACGAGGAGCCAAAATCACGCAAATCACTCGGTAGCACTGACATGTTTTCCAGCTGTTCGGTCAGCCATGTCAAGGTGTCCTCGGAACTGAGCAGTCGTTCTGGCTTGCCCGGTTCAAGCACCACATAGTGATCACAAGCACGGATGAGGGGATCGGACATAACTCGGCCACTGCTGGCAATGATCATGGCCGTGCTTCTTCTCAGTGGGCCCTCAAAACCAGCCCTAGCGGACAACACTCAAAACAATCAGCAACTCGAAGCCCGGCTCGAAGCATGGCCCGCCTGGTCGGATCCTGCGCCTCTGCCGCGGCCACGAGCCAAGCAGGACTTGGTGTATCCCGATTGGTTTGAAGGGCTTTGGGAGGTGGAAAGTCTCGATCTTTTGGCGGACGGAACGGTGAACGTAAACGTGCCTCCCTTGCAGCATCTGGCCCAGTTTCAGCGCAATCAGCACGACGATGTGGTGGGAAATCGACCGTTTAATGCCAGGGCCGTTGGACAGGCGCTCTTAGGCGAGCAACTGATCAGCGTGGAGCAAGCCCCTCATCAAGTGAACCGTCAGCTCGCTCGACTGAGCGACGATCGACTGCTGGAAACGACCGTGATCGGGAGGCAACAAACATCGATCAACGCCGCAGCCTTTCTGAGTGATGAGCTTGTTCTCCAGGTCATGCATGGGGCAAGGGCACCAAGGCTCAGCAGAATTGAAACACTGAGTCGGTATCAACCATGCCCAGATGTTCCAACCGCTGAAATCATCAACCGAATCTGTGTGGAGCAATGGCAGCAGACCTATCCAGCTCCCGGGGAAGCCAGCACATCATTTATGCAACGAGAAAGCCGTTTCAAGCTCACGCTCACACGGCTGCAGGATCTGGCTGAAACACGCGAGACTCAAGCTGATCGCGCCATTCAAATAATGGCTGAAGGCGGGGATGATCACTGAGGCCAGCAACGCCGCGGCCAGCCAATTGAGACCCTGCTGAGGCGGGGAAGCGCAACAGAGATAGCTGCGCCGCTACTGCCAAATCAGCCAGGCTGAGGGAATCTCCAACCAAGAAGCCGCCTGGAGTCAGGCCATCTGCGATCGCGATCAGGTTGTGGAGCATGGCGGAACGCTCCTCCTGGCCAAACAGCTCATTGACCCCACTCAGCCAACCCGTGGGAACGCCGGTCATCACCTGCCGAATCGGGCCCGGTACGTCATCAGGCAAAAGGGCTGCACGCAAATCTGGGTCATCCACAGCAGCCTGAAGCAGAGCCGCGCGGACGGATCCAGCCAAGGTTGTATCGGCCCAATCTTCGATCAAATGAATCTGGGCCACAGCGCGACGATCCTTCGGGAAGAAGGGCGGTTCGGGCTGCAGCTCGTCCAAGTAACCACAAATCGCGCTGGAATCTGCCACCACCGTGTCGCCATCCACGAGCACCGGAACTTGCCTTTGCCCCGACAAACGGAACACGGCAAGTTGACCGATTCCTGGTGTGACCTCCACTTCTCGGAAGCTCAAACCCTTGGCATGCAACGCCATTCGCACCTTGAGGCAGAAGGCGGAATGACGGAATTGATGCAGCTCCAGCATGACCGTCTTTGCCCTAAGCCGGCAGAGTAGCTATCAGATTCATATCCCTGCCAGGACCATGCGCGAGTTTTTCGTCAATGTGACGCGTTACCCGCGCTATCTCATTGCCTTCAGTCTTGGAGTCCTTAACTCCGTTGCCGAGCCTCTGGCTCAGCGGCGCAGCAATCCCGTCACTGCAGTTGCACTGATCGGGGCTTTGATTAGTGGATTGATCACGCTTGGATTAGTGCTGCGTGCCATGGTGACTACTACAGCACCACTGAGCTGACGATGGCCCAGGGACGTCGAGTTGAGCGGGTTGCCGCCTTAATCCGCAAGGAAACCAGCGAGCTGCTCATTAATGGAATCCGTGACGAACGGGTCCATCAAGGGATGGTGAGCATCACCGAAGTAGAAGTCAGCGGCGACCTTCAACATTGTCGAATTTTCGTCAGTGTCTTCGGCGAACAAGCGCAAAAAGATGAGGTCATGGAGGGCCTTGAGGCTGCAAGAGGGTTTCTCCGTGGGGAACTAGGCCGTCGATTGCAAATGCGCCGAGCCCCTGAAATCGTTTTCAAACTCGATCTTGGAATTGAGAAAGGCACCACAGTGCTCCATTTGCTTGGGGAGCTCGGACGGGAGCGGAATGTACGAGGAGACGTACCGGAGGGAACAGATCTCCCAAACAATCCATGAAAGAGGGAGAGCTCCGTCAAGCCGTCGCCAGGTTGTTGGTTGTGCGCGCCAGCGGTCATGCCACAGACAGGCAAAGGCGATACCCGCGCTGGGAGCTCAGCAATAACGAGCTAGAACAGCTCTTAGGCGCTGGAGTCGGGGGGGTGATCCTGCTCGGTGGAACAGCCACAGAGTTGCAACAACGCTGCCGCACACTGCAACGCTGGGCTGGGCAACCGATTCTGTTATGCGCTGACGTTGAGGAAGGCGTGGGCCAACGCTTTGAGGGGGCCAGCTGGCTTGTACCTCCGATGGCGCTCGGACGGTTGCATCAGAGAGCTCCGCAACAGGCGGTGCAGCTTGCAGAAAACTACGGACGTTGTTGCGGCAATCAGGCAAAGCGTTGCGGGCTCAACTGGGTGCTAGCTCCTGTTTGCGATGTGAACAGCAACCCCGACAATCCCGTCATCAACGTGCGGGCATGGGGAGAAGATCCACGCACCGTGGGGGAGTTAACAACAGCCTTTCAGCGTGGACTGGCCGCTACGGGTGTTTTGGGCTGCGCCAAGCATTTCCCTGGGCATGGAGACACCGCCACCGACTCCCACCTGGAACTTCCTCTGCTGCAACACAGTCGCGAACGCCTAGAGAGCCTTGAACTTCAACCGTTTCGCACCCTGATTCAGGAGGGAATCAGCAGTGTGATGACCGGCCATCTGCTGATTCCATCCTTGGATGAACAGTGGCCAGCCACCCTCTCCGCCAATGTGCTCACCACGCTTTTGCGCGTTGATC
Source organism: Synechococcus sp. SYN20 (assembly GCF_014279555.1). NCBI lineage: Bacteria > Bacillati > Cyanobacteriota > Cyanophyceae > Synechococcales > Synechococcaceae > Synechococcus > Synechococcus sp. SYN20. The sequence continues at coordinate 2,400,596 of NZ_CP047959.1, forward strand.
TTGGCTTCAAGGGACTTGTTGTCACCGATGCCTTGGTGATGGAGGCCATAGCGGCTCGCTACGGAGCAGGCGAAGCCGCAGTGCTCGCATTCGCCGCAGGTGCTGACCTCATCTTGATGCCGGCCGATGCCGTAGCGGCCATCGATGCCCTCTGTGATGCACTCCGTTCTGGTCGTGTGCCGATGGCCCGTCTACACGACTCTCTGGAACGCCGCCAGGCTGCTGTGCAGTCGATCCCGCCGGCGCTCGATTCGGACAACAACGACCACAGGATCGAAACAGCAGAAGAAAGAGCCCTCACGTTGGAGCTCGTAACGCAGTCGCTGGAGATCTCCAACTCTCCAACCACCAAGGCCTCAACTCAGCCCAACGGGTCAACCGAGGCCAACCGGATCGATGGCATCAACCTGATCCGGGTGGATGGTGTTCTTCCCTGCCCGGTGCTTCCTGCTGACGCCCCTGCAATCCTTCTTCCCAAGAAGCTCGGATTCCACTCCGTGCTGAGTCATCCCCTCGGGATTTCTCCGTGGGCAGACCCTGCAGACCCCCTGGCACCTCTGGCGCTCGATCGCCTCGGGCATGGGCCTCTGCTCCTGCAATTGTTTGTGCGCGGCAATCCATTTCAAGCCAACCGCAGCATTCGGGAACCCTGGACTGACGCCATCCAACAACTGATTGACTTGAACCGACTGTTTGGATTGGTGGTCTATGGAAGTCCCTATGTCTGGGAGGCCCTGAGCGCACTCCTGCCGAGCTTTATTCCAGCGGCTTACAGCCCGGGCCAAATGCCTGACGCACAGGAACAGCTGCTTCAACGTCTGTTGAATCCCGATCCTTCTCCAGCTCTATCCAGGTTGGGCATCAATGAATTCACCGACTGAACGGGCCTAGCCTCAGCCCCAGACCTGCCCAAGACAAGACCATGCTCAGCCTCTCAATGATCGTGCGAAACGAGCAGGAGCGGCTGGGGGCCTGCCTGGACTCCGTAAAGGCCTTTACCGACGAAATGGTCATTGTTGACACGGGCTCTACCGACAACACGATTGCAATTGCAAAAGAAGCTGGTGCTCGGGTCGAGCAGATGCCTTGGCCAGGCGATTTCGCTCCCGCACGCAATGTTGCCCTGGGCTTTGTAACCGGCGACTGGGTGCTCGTGCTTGATGCGGATGAGTGCCTAAGAGCTGAAGCGGTCCCTGCTCTTAAGGCGCTCATGGCCCAGCCGGATGTGCTGGTCATCAATCTGCTGCGCCATGAGCAGGGTGCTGCGATGGCGCCCTACTCCAGTGTGAGTCGTCTCTTTCGCCGGCATCCACGCATCCGCTGGAGCCGCCCATATCACTCGATGGTGGATGACAGCGTGCGCGAACTGCTCCAGGACGAACCCCACTGGCGAATCGCCGACTGCCCAGAGCCAGCCCTACTTCACGACGGTTACCGGCCCGAACAACTGCAAGGAACGGATAAAGCAGATCGTCTCCGCCGGTCCATGCAGGAATGGCTGGAGCAGGAACCCGGACATCCCTACGCCTGCGCCAAGCTCGGGGCCCTCGAGGTGGCGGATGGAGATCGGATGCACGGCACCGCCCTGCTGCGCGAAGGACTTGCCAACCTTGGCGAGGGTGATGAGAACGCTGCAGAGCGCTATGAGCTGTTGCTCCATCTGGGCATCGCCTTGAGCACAGAGGACACCGACCAGGCCATCGGGTTCTACAAACAAGCCTTGGCGCAGGCTTTGGACGTCCGTCTCGGCCTTGGCGCCAGGCTGAATTTGGCCGCCCTGCTGCTCCAGACCAACAAGATCGATGAGGCGATCCAACTGACCAAAACAGCGTGTCAGCGTGCTCCTGAAGTGGCCCTTGCTTGGTACAACCTGGGGCTGATGCAACGCCGCAAGGGTGAGATCAAGGATGCGTTGCAGTCCTATGAACGAGCGATCAGCCTGGAACCCAACCATGCCGAATGCCATCAGAACCTTGCCGTTGCGCGGCTCGTCGGTGGAGACATCGACGGAGCGAGAACGTCATTCCGTGAGGCAATCGCCTTATTCAACAGCCAGGGGAAAGGCGACCAGGCCAGAGCCTTGCACGATCAGGTGAGCGGACTGGTGAAACTCAATGAGGTGAATGCATGATTGCTGGAGGCAGTCCCGGTCTGAAAGGGCGCACCATCGTTGTTACAAGGGCTCGGGAACAACTGGGAGAAGCCCGAAAGCTTTTGGAACAACAAGGTGCCAGGGTTCTCGACCTGCCGGCTTTAGAAATCGGCCCTCCTGATGAATGGGGGCCTCTGGATGATGCTCTAGCTGAATTGGATGAATTCCACTGGGTGGTCTTCTCCAGTGCCAATGGGGTGCAGGCCGTTGATGAACGCCTGCGGCTCCAGGGCAGCAGCCTCGGACGTAGGCCTGCTGGGCTCCGTATTGCTGCTGTGGGACGCAAAACAGCACGCCTGCTGGATCACCTGGGAGCCCCCGCTGATTTCGTCCCACCTGACTTCGTGGCCGACAGCCTGATCGAACACTTCCCTGTTTCAGGTTGGGGGCTCAGACTCCTGTTGCCGCGGGTGCAAAGCGGAGGCCGCACGCTGCTCGCTGAAGCCTTTGGAGAAGCGGGTGCGAGGGTCGTGGAAGTAGCTGCCTACGAATCCCGCTGTCCAGCGGACATGCCAGAAACCACGGCCACGGCGTTGGCTTCTGGGGAGGTGGATGCGATCACGTTCAGCAGTGGGAAAACGGTTCTCCATACGGCTGCACTGCTGGAGCAAACACTTGGAGCGGAGAAAGCAGCCCATGCCATGAGCTCTATCGCACTTGTGTCGATTGGGCCCCAAACCAGCCAGCGTTGTCTTGACCAATTCGGACGCGTCGACCAAGAAGCCAACCCTCATGATCTCGACGGTTTAACCCAGGCCTGCCTTCAGGTGATGCAAACCCGCTGAGACTGCCCGGACTGAATCACAGTTAGGCAGCCCGTGCGGATATTGATGGCTTGCACCTCAAGGTCCATTGGGAAAAGCTGCTGAGCCTCGCCAGGGCAACGGCCTCCTGCCCCCAAACACACCACTCCCGATCCCTCAGTAGTGCTGATCAATGCACGCAACTGATCATCCACAGAGAGCACACCGAGGACCTTCCAGTCCCGTTCTCCCGAGGCACCGAGCTCGGGCCCAGACGTACGTGTCGGAAAAGGCGCAAAAGGGTCGATGCGTCCCTCTGGAACAGCGACAAGAACCTCATCAACACTGGGCAAAACGGTTAAGGAAGTTACCGGTGGCAGCGAAACAACCTTGGACTCAGGCAATGCCAAAGGGGTTGCATTAACGCGATTGGTTTGAGTTGCATCCGTTGAATCAGCAGAACATCCACCGATCAATGCCCCAAGCATCAGAGTTGAAAGAGCAAGGCGCGAAGCTTGCCTCAACTCAAGGCTCCGACCGTGGCGTGTAACCGCTTTCCACCAAATCCCTAAAACGATCAAGGTTGGCCTGGAGCTCCTTGGTAACAATCCCCCCCAGGATGCTCGGTTCCATCAACGGTGCCAAGATTCCGGGCAGTTCGTAGCCCACGCTCAACTTCACCGCTGTGAGTTCAGGCTGCTCTTGATAAAAACGGACACCACCTTTGGTGGGAAGTCCCCCCACCGATTCCCACAGCAGTTGCTGCTGGTCAATGCGGCTGGTAATGCGTGCTTTCCAGTGGAAACGAAAACCTTGGGCTGCCAGGGTCCAATCGGTTAGGTCAGGGTCCTCTTGAGTTTTGACAGATTCGATCCAGCGCATCCAGCGAGGCATCGCTTCCAGATCACTCCAAACGGTCCAAACCTGCTCCACAGGGGCTTGAACTTCGGTGGTTACGGTGTGGTCAAGCCAGCGTCCCATCGGTTCAGGCCACCGCGGTGTTGGTGGCCAGCTTTGCTTGCGTTCCAAGGATGGCTGCAGCAGCAAGGTGGCCACTCATCGTTGCTCCCTCCATCGAATCGATGTAGTCCTGTCGGGTGTAACTACCGGCAAGGAAAAAATTGCTAACCGGAGTGCGTTGATCAGGGCGATAGGGCTCCATTCCAGGCGCTTCTCGATACAGAGACTGGGCCAACTTCACAACGTTGCTCCAAGTGAGGTTCAAGTGCTGGGCTGATGGGAAAAGGTTGCGCACCTGAGCATCGGTGTGGGCAACGATTTCACTCACTGATTTTGGAATCCAGGGATCTCCAGGCGTCAAGACGCACTGCAACAAGGATCCCTCCCCTGGCTTTCGATAGTCCTCAGGACTCGCCAAGGCCAAGTCAGCGAAACAGCTGAAGTCTGCGTCAGCGGTGTAGAGCAGGTTATTTAACCCAATCGGATGGGACAAGTCCGTTCGACGGGTGTCAGCGACATCTCCTTCCGCCAGTTCCGTCACCCAACCGTCGTAGCGCAACTGCACCGTGGCCACAGGGACAGCCTCTAAGCGATGAATGGCATCAAATTGCTCATGTTTACGCCATGCATCGGGGAGAAGGCGCTGGATCCCAGGAACATCACAGGCTGCCAGGTACACATCAGCCTGAACATTGCACTCACCCTCGGGAGTACTCAAGGTTAAGGACGTCACCTTTGGGGTCTCTCCTTCCTCGTAATGCACCTCCTTCACACGGTGACGAAGATGCAATGTGGCGCCTCGTTCCTGGATGTACTCCAAAATTGGTCCAGTAAGCCATCGATGTGGTGAACCCTTCAGCAAATTGAGCTTTGAAGCTTCTGTCTTGGACGCAAACATCATGAAAATGGTCAACATGCATCGCGCTGAAATGGCTTCACAATCGATAAACCCCAAGGCATAAGCAATTGGATTCCACATTCTGCGAATGCTCTCCAAACTGCCGCCATGGCTAACAAACCAGGTCTGAAAACTTACTGAATCCAAGGAGCGAATCGTGCGCATCGCCCCTTCGTAATCAACGAGACCTCGAACGATTGGACTCGTGCCCAATGCCAATGCATTGCGCAGCTTGTCGACCCAGGTCAGCTGCGGAGTTGTGAAAAAAGCCTTGAGGCCATTAAACGGAGCACCGATCGGAAAACGAAAATCTAATTCGCGCAGATCACCTCCACTATTCACAAACAAATGCGTGTGATCTTTTGGCAGGAGATTATCAATCGCACCCACCTTGCGCATCAGCGCAAACAGGTTTGCATAATTGAAAAAGAATACGTGCAATCCCATTTCGATGTGATTGTCGTTTTCGTCAACCCAGCTCCCGACCTTGCCTCCCATGAATGGACGCGCTTCATACAGATCGACTTTGTGACCTGCATCCACGAGGTCGACGGCAGCGGCTAGGCCGGCCAGTCCTGAGCCCACAATCGCGACCTGCACCAGCGCTTCAACCAAGAATTCCATGACTCTATGAATCCGAACGCCTTAACTGCTTTGAGCAAGAGACGCGTGGGTTCAATACAGTGACGTCAGGCCAGCTGGACTCTTGACTCATGACCACCTCCACCCCCAGTACTGCGACCCACACAGCGAAGGGTGGAAAAGGCATTCAGATCACGGATTCAGCAATGCTTCAACTCTCGAAGCTCTGCAGGGAGCAAGGTGATGAGCAAATCCTCCGTGTTGGTGTGCGCTCCGGGGGTTGCAGCGGAATGAGCTACACCATGGATTTTGTGCCCGCCACTGAGATCGAGGAAGGCGATGAGATGTACGACTACGCAGCCCCCTCTGGTGCTGCATTTCGGGTGGTCTGTGACCCTAAAAGCCTCCTTTACATCTATGGCATGCAGCTGGATTTCAGCACTGCCTTGATCGGGGGTGGGTTCAACTTCACCAACCCAAATGCCACCCAAACCTGCGGATGCGGAAGTTCCTTTGCGGTCTGAACAACACCGCATGGGAATCTGTTGACAATTTCTAGAGAATCAGAATCAGCGATGGAGTCCCAGGAATCTCAGGAATCCAGCCTGTTCGAACAGGCCATGGCCCGCTATCAAGCTGGAGAGCCGGCGGCCAATTTGATCGACGATTTCGTCGCGATCACCGAAGCGGCACCCCGTCAATCGTCGGGCTGGACTTGCTTGGCATGGCTTCTCTTGCTCTGTGACAAGCCAGACGATGCGCTGCGTTCTGCTCGGTTGGCGGTCAAGCTCAACAGCCAAGATCCTCAAGCACGGATCAACCTGACCCTGGCCATGCTCGAAACCAAAGCAAAGGGCGTTCGTGACCAAATTGCTGTGGTGCAGCAGGTTTTAGCTGTTGCACCCGAGATGGGAGATGAACTGAGAGAGTCCATCAACGATGGTTTTAAACGTCGGCCGGACTGGCCCGCCCTTCTCAAAGTGAAGAGTTGGTTGGAGCTCTGAGGTGGCTCGGCTGCTGCTTCTAAGCAATGGTCATGGCGAAGACCTCTCTGGGGCTCTGCTTGGACAAGTTTTAAAAGAGCAAGGGCATGACGTGGAAGCTCTTCCCTTGGTGGGTCGCGGCAATCCCTACAGCGATGCAACCATTCCTCTCGTTGCTCGCACGCGCGAATTCAGCACTGGTGGGCTTGGCTACACAACCTTGCGCGGGCGTCTCACGGAGCTTGTCCAAGGCCAAGTGATCTATCTCCTAAGGCGCCTGCTACGGCTGATTCGTATCGCCGGCCGTTATGACTTAGTGGTGGTGATCGGGGATGTCATCCCCGTGATGGCGGCATGGCTCTGCCAGCGACCAGTCGCAACGTATCTCGTGGCCTACTCCAGTCATTACGAGGGTCGACTGCGACTTCCATGGCCCTGCGGAAGCTGCCTCAGGTCGCAGAGATTTCAAGCGGTGTTCAGCCGAGATGCCCTTACAGCTCAAGATCTCAGCGAACAGCTGAAGAGAGAGGTGGTGTTCGTTGGCAATCCTTTTATGGATTCTGTCTTGAGCCCCAGCAATCTCCTGCCCTACGCCAAAAGACGCCTTGGCCTCTTGCCAGGCAGCCGTAGGCCAGAACTTGAACACAATCTGCTGCTGCTTCTCGACGTGATCGACCAGATCCCGATCTCGCAGCCCAGCCCAGGAGACCTTGAAATCGACATCGCACTCGTTGGAGCACTAGGAGATGACCACTTGAACACACTTGCCCAATCCCATGGCTGGTCCTTTGTGCTGGGGCATGCCAACGCCCCAGCACGGTTAGAGAAGGGCGGTCGGCAGATTCAGGTGCGACGGAAGGGGTTCACCTCCGTACTTCTCAGCTCAGACCTCTTGCTATGTATGGCCGGCACAGCTGCAGAACAGGCCGTAGGCATGGCCAAGCCAGTGCTGCAACTCCCTGGCCAAGGCCCTCAATTCACCGCTGGTTTCGCGGAAGCGCAGCGCCGGTTGCTTGGTCCAACCGTTTTTTGCGCTGCCTCCCCTTGTGAAGGGAAAGAGCTTCTAAAAGCAACAGCCAACCTGGCAATCGAGCTGCTAGAGCGAAGCGTGAATGATCCAGCCCTTCGTCGTGATTGTCGAGAGCAAGCGTTGCAACGGCTAGGTCCCCAAGGCGGAGGCAGCAAGATGGCTGAATTGATTAGTGGGCTACTGCAAAAGAGCTAGATGACGTCAAAGAACATTGAACCCCCATGGAAACGCTGGCTGGATCGGCTGCTTGTTCTGGATGTGTTTTTAGTGCTGGGGGGTGCTGTTTGGTTTGCCGTGGCGGTCATCGCGGATGGACAAGGCTTCACAGCACCTATGCAGCACTTTCAAAGGCTCTGGGATCCCCTTTTTACCCCAGCGATTGGGCTACTCATGGCAGCCGCACTGATCAACGGCCTATGGAGCTGGTGGCAGCGTCGAATGCTGCAGGCAGCTCAGAAAAACGACAACTGAAATCCAACGCTGCTTGACGGGCTGACTGGACCCGCTGTCCTTCCAGCACTACCCGCGCTCCGTCGCCAAGCAACGATTTCAGAAGTGGACCGGGGACCGGAAGCAGGCTGGGACGCCCCAAACAACGACCTAGGCTTGCTGAGAACGTTGCCATCGTGACCGGTGTAGGAGCTACAGCATTCACCGCTCCCGACCAAGCGTCGTTCTCCACAGCGGCACGAATCATCCGACAAAGATCGCTGCGCTCAATCCAACTCATCCACTGACGTCCTGATCCAATCGGTCCACCGAAACCGATCCGAAAGATCGGCAGCATTTTGCCTAGTGCGCCACCATCGGCCGCCAGCACGATCCCAATGCGCAACACCACCAATCGCGTGGCGGCAGGCTTTTCCGCCGCTACCGCTTCCCAGCGTTGACAGAGGCCAGCAAGTACATCGTTGCCACAAGGGCTGGATTCTTCGAAGCACTGGTCTGCACTGGTGCCGTAATACCCAACCGCAGAGGCATTAATCAATACGCCCGGAGGCTGTGACAAATCCGCCATCGCCTTCACAAGCTGACCTGTGGTCTGCAGACGACTGTCTTCCAACAATTGAAGATGCCTTGGTGTCCAACGCTTCTCTGCAATCGGCTCGCCGGCCAAGTTCACAACCCCTTCTGCTTGCGCCAATGCCTGCTGCAGAGGGCTAGACGGCGCCCAACTGATCGAATCAGCTGGATTGCACTGCACCCACTCCAGACCTGCAAGGCAACTGGCAGGAAGTCCGGCCGGAGCTGATCTGCGACTCACAATGGTGAGATCGTGCCCAGCGGTTTGAAGCATGGGAACCAAGGCCCTACCGACAAGTCCGGTGCATCCGATCAGCAAAAGGCGCATGGAGTATCCATCTTGTCTGCTTCCAGAGGCTAGGCAGCAGCGTCAGGATCCTGTTGAGGAGAGGGCAGTGTGAGGTTCATGCGTTCAGCCAAGGGAACTAGGGCAAAGCCCTGAATAAAAAGGCCATAAAGCACGACGGCAAGGGCAAGAGGGGGCATCGAAGCACCCCAGCTAATCCCAGACGACCAGGCATCAATGGCCAATGCGATTGGCACCGCTCCACGCAATCCTGCGCAGCTCACGAAAATCTGTTCAGGCTTGGTGAATGTGGTGTGCCAAAGCAAGGCATGCACCATCAGAAATCTCACCGCCTGCATGAGCAGGAATAAAACAAAGGCCCAGCCAGAGGCATACACCACATCCTGCGGGGCTACAACAAGCCCCATGCATAAAAACAGCAAAAGCTCAGCCATTTTTGCGTAACTGGAATGGGCCTCAGCAAGCGCTGTTCGATCCAGGGATGGACCATTGCCGAGCCCTAAGCCCGCCACGTAGGCCGCTAGCAATGGACTCCCACCCACCAACAACGTTCCACCGGTTAAGACCATCAACAATGCCAAGCTCACGACAGGGAGCATGGCGGCATGGTTGAGGGTTAGACGGCTTCCGAGCAGCTGCAGGGTGAGGGTGCCGCCGATAAACCCCAGCAAGATCCCGAGCACAAACTGTCTGACGACATCCGTAACCAAGACCCCGGCAGCTACGCCATCACCACCGGCCAAGGCCAACGCCAAGCCAGCCAAAACAACAGCCATTGGGTCGTTGAATCCCGACTCACACTCGATCAAATCGATCAATCGCTTTGGCAATCGCCCGGCTAGTGGGCGGAGGAGGACCAAAACGGCAGAGGCGTCCGTACTGGCCACCATCGCGCCAATGAATAGAACCCGCGGCAACGTTCCTGAATTGGTTCCACCACCACTGGCTGCGCTCAGTCCGAATCCAGCCCATCCAATCAAAACCGCAGTGATTAGAACTCCAACTGTGGCTAGACGCGCAGCAGGCTTAATCACACCGCGAACCGCGGACCAATTGGTGGTGAGACCGCCAAAAAAAGCACAAGCACCAAGGCGGCCTGACTGATTTGCTGGGCTTGATTGATGTTTAGAAGCGTGATCTGCTGGTCTCCCACAACGCCGATGTGGTTTTCAATCAGCAGGCCCAAAAGCAGCACCATGAGGATGCCAGGGATCCTGATACGAGCGGAAAGATCGTCAAGAAGGACTGAAACGAGCAGCAACCCTCCAAAAGCCACTAAGTACAAGGCAAGAGGGTGAGACAAACATCAGCCTTGTTGGTAGGGAGGTTTTAGCCTGGTTTCGATTGATCGTCTCTTCATGGCTGAACCATCCGCTGAGCCCACCCCGACCGCTAAACCAGCGGCGACGCTCAAAAAGGGGGCGCTGGTTCGCGTCAACCGCGCTGCCTACATGGGGAGCGTGGAAGCGTCAGCCAGTGATCTAAGACCACCGGAATACATTTTCGAAGGCCCGGGAGAACTGCTTGTAGTGAAAGGGGACTACGGCCAAGTGCGCTGGAGGCGTCCTGTTCCAGACGTCTGGCTGAAACTTGCTCAATTAGAGGTGTTCTCCTGACTTAGAGGCCTTCTACTGACTGTTTAAAGAGGTCTCCACAGCACGCACAGCCGGCGGTAGTGCCTGCACGGCCTCCGGCAACCTCCAGAGCGCTCCCCCCAACACAGCAGAGATTGCATCCAGTCCCACCAAAACAGGCTGATCGCCATGCTGTTGCCGAGCAGCAGCAGCCACAGAGGATGCTCCCCAAGGATTCCAGCCTGCAAGGGTCACAACACTTCGATAGGCGCTCGGCCAAGGATTATCAGGGAGCAAGGCTTCCAGAGCAGCGAACTGCTCAGCCGCTTCTGAGGGCCGATTGGCCAAAACTGCCAAGAGGGCCAGAATCCAGCGCGCTTCTTCGTCTGAAGGATTGGTAGCCAGACGACTCAGCGCCTGCTTCTGCAATGGTTCGCGATAGAGGAAGTGACCGTCAAGCATGTGTTCCACAGCAATGGAGCTGAACACAGCGTCCAATCCCGCAGGTCCCTGCGAAAGACCTGCGGCGAGAGCTGGAAATCTCTCCTGAAACAACACAGGTTCCACGCTGTTTGCATCGCGACGCCACAGGGAATAAGTCCCCCCCTGCGGCCTTGGAAAAGTTTCAACACGCACAAACACTCCGCTCATGCGAACGGCACGATCCAGTTGTTCAGCACTGCCCCGCACCGAGCCCTGACCCCCTTCCGCCAGCAGCACCCATTGGGCCTGCTCAAGCACAGGTTTCACATCAGATTTGCTGCTGCCCAATTGCCTGCCGACCAGCCGTCCGCCTTCACGGCGACCGTAGTAGCTCACATTGTGCTGATTGAGGTCAGGGGTACTCGGGACAACAATTAGCGTCAAGGGCTGCGATTTGGGATCTACGCCTCCAGCCCGACGCACAATCGCATCTAAAGGACCTTGATGCCCTTGGCTCAAGCGCAGGGATTGAAGGGACCAACCAGTCCACACCATGTTGGACGCACCCAAAAGCAAGGCCAATCCCGGCAACCAGCTGGAGCGCGCTGGCCAGCGCTGCTTGGACCAGAGGCCCCACTGCCAAACGCCACGCGTCAACAGAATCAGGAGCATGGGCAACAAGGGGGAGATATAGCGGTCGTCCTTATTCGGGCTGAGATGGGTAAAGATCCATCCCACTAAGAGGCTGAGAATCAACCAACGCCAAGCGAACCTCTCATCGCCGCTGGACGTGCGACGCTGCCAAAACCAGAGGATGAGACCACTCACACCAAGCACGAGCAATCCCCAACCGATCTGATCAGGAAGCAAACGGACGTACCAAAGCCACCCCTCGAGACTCAACACTCCGGGGTCACCCTCAAGAGCCGCCGATTCGATCACGGCACGGTTTGTGCCGCCCAAGGTGGTGATCCAGTTGTGTCTTAACCAGGGAAAGACTGCCGCGCACACCAAACCCAAGCCCATCAGCAGCTGCCAACGCCGCACGACAACGCGACTGCCTCGATCAAGGCAAACGCTCGCCACGACCAACAGCAGCACCGGGATGAGAACCAACAGCGCACTTTGTTTGACCAGCAACGCCGCCGCTATCGACAGAGCAGCCCCAAGCGCCTGTCTCCAACGTCCCCCATCCATGGGATGCCACCAACAGCCAAGACGCCAAAGCGCTAGGGCGACCGTGGCGGTGAGCGGAAGCTCCAACACGTAATCGGTCCGAAGCTCCAGTAGAAGCGGCACCATCGCAACGAAAACGCTGCAAGACAGGGCAAAGGCGCGTGCCCCTTTCAAGGGCTGACGCAACTGCTGTGCCCAGGATGCAACCACAAACAGCAACAGTCCGTTCCAAAGGCTGAGGCTCCAGGCCGCTTGCTGAGGCTCATCACCGGAGAAGGCCATCACCGTCCCATTCACCAGTGAGGCCAGGGGGGGGATTTTGGGCGAAAGATCTAATAAAGAGCCCCATCCTTGCCAACTGCCACCAGGGAGAATTGCCAAGGCACGACCATGATCAAGAGCGCTGTTGAGGTAGTCCGCCTGATCCCAAGCAGGTAAGCCACCATGATTGGCCCACCACATCCTGTCGATCAAGGTTGAGAGCAGCCAAATCAAAGTCAGCAACCCCCTGAATTGCCAAGGCTTCATCAACCGATCTCCAAGCGAGGGCGTTCCTCCTGAAGACGCTTGCGCCGTTGCTTGGCTTCTCGCAACATCTCACGACCATCGTGGAGATAGCCATCCACATAACCCATCGTGTATCGCTCCAATTCGCCAATCGCATCTTCCACCTCCGAGAGACAGTAATAAAGACTCAGCCCGAAGCCTTTTGCGGATGAAGGCGTTGGAATGGATTGGAAAAGATCTTTCACCTTGTCCAGCTTGCTGCGACTTTGCTCCAAATAATGGCAAAAGCCTTCCATCAGACTGTCGTCATAAGGATCTGCCGAAAGCTCACGCAACTGGGCGGCAAAGGGATTGATCACCTGTCCCAGCATGCGATCAATCGGCACATACACCTTCTTCAACCAATTTGCTAGGGCATCATCCTCAGCGGCAGCCTGTCCAGAGGCACGTCGAGCAGCCTGACTCGCTCGAGCATTCCTGACACCACGGCGGCGAGCTTCTTTCTTCTCTCCAGCTTTAGGGGACAGTTGCTGATCGAAGGCGCGCCGTCGATCGCGATCGCCAAGCAACTCCCAAGCAGCATTTAAAGCAAGGATGCGTTCAGAATCACCACCCGCATCAGGGTGATGCCTCTTCACAAGTTGGCGATAGGCCGCCTTGATTTCAGTCGCAGTGGCGCTATGGCTCACTCCGAGCACGAGGTAAGGGTCACCACCTTTGGTCTGAAGCTGAGGAGAGTGGCTCAAAGCTGACCATCCCGCCGAGCTGGTGGAGCAGCCGATGCACTGAACATGGGTGTGGACAGATAACGCTCACCGAAACTGGCGAGAATCACAACGATCCTTTTCCCTGCCATCTCAGGTCTTTGGCCAAGTCGCAGAGCAGCCGCTACAGCTGCTCCACTACTGACCCCGGAGAGCAGACCTTCTTCCCGGGCCAGACGGCGCCCCACGTCCATCGCTTCTTGATCACTCACTCCCAGGATTTCATCAATCAAGCTTTGATCAAAGACAGAGGGAACAAAACCAGCACCAATGCCCTGAATGCGATGGGGGCCAGGGGCTCCACCAGCCAAGACAGGACTTGCTGCCGGTTCTACGGCAATCACTTTCAGATCAGGATTGCGCTGCTTAAGAACCCTGGAACAGCCTGTGATCGTGCCGCCCGTCCCGACACCAGCCACAAGAGCATCAATCTCACCTCCGGTATCACTCCAGATCTCTTCTGCCGTCGTCGCGGCATGCACCGCTGGATTTGCAGGATTATCAAACTGCTGAAGGAGATAAGCCTCGGGGATCTCAGAGACCAGCGCTCTGGCGAGATCTAACGCCCCTTGCATTCCTTCATTGCCTGGGGTGAGCTGCAACTCAGCTCCGTAGGCCCGGAGCATGGCGCGGCGCTCCGTGCTCATCGTGTCCGGCATGGTGAGGATTAAGCGATAGCCCCGAGCTGCCGCAACCATGGCCAGAGCGATCCCAGTGTTTCCGCTGGTGGGCTCCACAAGCACGGTGCGTCCTGGAGCGATCGTGCCAGCTTGTTCAGCAGCTTGAACCATCGAACCCGCAATCCGATCCTTGACAGAAGCCGAGGGATTAAAGCTTTCAAGCTTTGCAACCAATTCAGCCAGACACCCACTTCGCGCGGGAAGCCGGTTCAGACGTACAAGCGGAGTACGACCCACCAGATCTGTGATGTCCGAAGCAATTGACATGCTTCTATCCAATCAGATGGCGTCCCAGAGATCTGTGGTCTAAGCCACCAACAGAAACCCCATAAAAAAGACTTTCACGACCGACACATGCCCCGCAGAAGATTGTTTTAGGGACAGAATCTCCATCAAAAACTCCCACACTGCAGAAGCAGTATGGGAGAAAAAGGAAAAAAGAAGATCCCTCTAAAGAGAGATCAAGCTTTAAGCGATCAGAACTTGAAGGTGGTCTTCAGGAGACCGCCGAAGTTGTTGAAGGTATCGTTGCCACGGTTTCCACCGAAGGCACGGTTACCACCATCGGTCAGGTCACCAAATGGGCGGCTGAGGTAGTAAATGGCAGGAGTCACAGAAATGTTGTCGGTGACTTGGAACTGATACCAGAATTCCCAGGCATAGTTGCCATCAGCAACGAAGTCTGAGTCAGACACGTCATTGCGGTATTCAACGTTCGTCACGAAGGTGGGCTGACCAACGGCCATACCCAAGGTGTTGCCTTTCATGAAGGCATCGGCCCACTGAAGACCCACGTACCAGGACTGCGTAGTTGCAGAACGGAAGAAATTCGTGTCGTCGCCATCAGTGACGCTGTTGTAGCCCCAGCCAGTACTGATGGAGGGGATCCAACCAGCTTCTTCAGGAGACCACCATGCACTCAAGCCAACAGAAGAACTGTTGCCGTTAGAAGTGAAGATGTTGGCAAGAGGTGTGCCGTTGCCTGCATACAAGGAACCACCATTGTTTTTGGAGGTGTAGTTGTATGCAGCTGCAAGGCCCCAATTCTCAGGAGCGTAAGCAATCTGAACAGTACCGTTTGAACCTGCACAATCAGTGGCGATGCCACCTGCATTTGCGCAATCAGTGCCCAGCAAGGTGTCTGGGCCACCAGGTGTGGAGTTAGCGCCATTAGTGCTCAAGTAGTTAGCACTGATACTGAAGTCGTTGGACTCCCAGCTCAAACCTGCACCAGCACCTAAACCGAGGTTGTAGGTCGCAGGAGCACCGGCGTAGGTAAAGACATCAAGAATGGTGTCGGCAGGATATGCACTAGGCCAGACAGCCAGCATGTCGTCCTGACGAACGACACCACCAACGGTTGCAGTGAAGTTGCTGCCAATGGGGAATTGGTAGAAGAGGCGATTTACAGCAAGGCTGTTAGCACCTGATGGCTCTTCAAACGCAACTTCCAGAGCGTCAAGACCCACGTAGCCGTCGCCACCGAAGGCTGAATCGCCGAAGTTACCAGCACGGAGAACCGTACGAAGCAAGTCCTTACCAGTGAAGCTGGTGTCAAGGAAAAGTTTCAGGTCGTAGTTAAACGTTGTTCCGCCTGAGAGAGCAGCAGCCTCGTCAGAACGTCGGTTACCGACAAAATCATCAGCGTCGCCAC
This sequence comes from Synechococcus sp. SYN20, assembly GCF_014279555.1. Lineage (NCBI taxonomy): Bacteria > Bacillati > Cyanobacteriota > Cyanophyceae > Synechococcales > Synechococcaceae > Synechococcus > Synechococcus sp. SYN20. Next base: position 2,416,052 of record NZ_CP047959.1, read on the forward strand.
CGAAGCTGTTAGCACCAATCACGAAGGTGGCTACACCTTTCAGTTTGGTGGTGGTGGAGAACTGAGTGGCTTCCAGTTCGCCAACGCGGGCTTCAAGTCCGTCAACACGGCCCTTGAGGATGGCGAGTTCCTTTTCGAACTCTTTCATCAAGCGCTTCAGCTCGTCGGTCACTTCGGTGACGCGGTCGAGACAGGCGTTCAACAGAGCAGCCGCTTCAAAGCGGGTCATTGCCCTGTTACCGCGGTAGGTGCCGTTGGGGTAACCGGCAACACAGCCGTAGCGCTCGATCAGGTTGCTAAGTGCCTGATAAGCCCAGTCGGTTGGGTAGACGTCTGAAAACTGAGTGATGCTGGTGACTTGCTCGCCGGTAGCGGCGTAGTCAGAAACACCGTTGATGTTCAGCTCAGTGGCGTTAGCAGCCACAGGTGCCAAAAGGCCCAGGGCAGCTGGGGCCACCAGCAGTTGATGGAAAAGTTTCATTTTCGGTCCTCACACCAAAAAATTGAGGTATCGAGACGCATGGCGTCGTGTGTAATTTGATACCAAGTGATCCTGACGCCAATTCTTTGCGTACCAGATGAGGCAATGGCACACAGCCAACAGTCCTTGATTTGATTCATCCATCCATTGCCGCACTCTCCGCATCCAGCCTGAAAAAAAGACATCTCGCGGACGCCCAGAAACCAGCTTTATGGCATGACAGTTGAACGATTGGCCCAAGAAACGAAAGCAGCCCCGCACTCTCGTGACTTGGCACCAACAGGGCTAAGGCACAACTTTTCAAATCGGAGCGGCAAGAAAGCGACCAAAGACAGATATGCGCCAACAATCAGCAAACAAAAAGCCCTCTGGAGGACTAATTGTCATCCAGAGGGCTGATAATAATTCGGATCTAATTAACAAGAACTCGAGATGAGCTCTTTAGATGCAAAAGAGATCAGAACTTGAAGGTGGTCTTAACAAGTCCACCGAAGTTGTTGAAGGTGTCGTTGCCACGATCTCCGCCAACAATGTTGCCACCACCATCAGTCAGGTCGCCATAGGGACGGCTGAGGTAGTAAATCGCAGGAGTCACAGAAATGTTATCGGTGACTTGGAACTGGTACCAGAATTCCCAGGCGTAGTTTCCGTCAGCAACGAAGTCTGATTCAGACACGTCATTGCGGTACTCAACATTAGTTACGAATGTTGGCTGACCAACGGCCATGCCCAAGGTGTTGCCCTTCAAGAAGGCATCAGCCCACTGCAAGCCCACATACCATGACTGAGTATCTAGTTCACGGAAAGTGAGGCTGTCGTTGTTGGTGACGCTGTTGTAGCCCCAACCAGCACTGACGCTGGGGAACCAGGAAGCTTCTTCTGGGGACCACCAAGCACTCAAGCCGAACGAAGAATTATTACCTTCTCCGGTCGCAAGAACAGCGAGAGGTGTTCCATTACCGGCGTAAAGAGTGCCAGCGTTTTGAGAGGTGTAGTTGTAAGCAGCAGCCAAACCCCAATTCTCAGGAGCGTAGGCAATCTGAACAGTTCCATTGGAACCGGCAGCATCGGTGGCAATACCACCAGCGTTGGGATCGGAAAGGGCACCGTTAGTGCTCAAGTAATTGGCACTAATGCTGAAGTCATCAGAAGCCCAAGAAATACCAGCACCTTGGCCAAGGCCGAGGTTGTAAGTGGCTGGAGCACCCGCATAGGTAAAGAAGTCAATGATTGTGTCTGCAGGATATGCACTAGGCCATACAGCCAACATGTCGTCCTGACGAACCAAGCCACCCACGGTTGCAGTGAAGCTGCTGCCGATGGGGAACTGGTACCAAAGGCGGTTTACAGCAACGCTGTTAGCACCTGAAGGCTCTTCAAATGCAGTCTCCATGGCATCAAGGCCTACGTAGCCATTGCCACCGAAGGCTGACTTACCGAAGTTGCCTGCACGCAACATGGTGCGAAGCAAGTCCTTACCAGTGAAGCTGGTATCTAAGAACAAGCGCAAGTCGTAGTTGAAGCTAGTAGCGCCTGAAGTCGCAGCAGCCACATCGGCACGCTTCTCACCATCGAATTGCTTAGCGTTTCCGCCGAAGGTGTTAGCACCGACCACAAAGGTGGCTTGACCTTTCAGTTTGGTGGTGGTGGAGAACTGAGTGGCTTCCAGTTCGCCAACGCGGGCTTCAAGTCCGTCAACACGGCCCTTGAGGATGGCGAGTTCCTTTTCAAACTCTTTCATTAGGCGCTTCAGCTCGTCGGTCACTTCGGTGACGCGGTCGAGACAGGCGTTCAACAGAGCAGCCGCTTCAAAGCGGGTCATTGCCCTATTACCGCGGTAGGTGCCGTTGGGGTAACCGGCAACACAGCCGTAGCGCTCGATCAGGTTGCTAAGTGCCTGATAAGCCCAGTCGGTTGGGTAGACGTCTGAAAACTGAGTGATGCTGGTGACTTGCTCGCCGGTAGCGGCGTAGTCAGAAACACCGTTGATGTTCAGCTCAGTGGCGTTAGCAGCCACAGGTGCCAAAAGGCCCAGGGCAGCTGGGGCCACCAGCAGTTGATGGAAAAGTTTCATTTTCGGTCCTCACACCAAAAAATTGAGGTATCGAGACGCATGGCGTCGAATAAAAGATATTTATCAAGTCAATTAAATCGAGCACCTGTGTGCCAGAAAGCAATATGGAGTGTATCGAAAAAGACAATATCTCCTCGCCGCGTATCAAATACAACATAAAAATCACCTTTGTGTATCCCAAAATACAAAGCATGAGTTATATGTATTCATTCATACAGAAAACATGAATTATGCATCTATTGATACAAGCCAATTAATTTTCAGGGCGTCTCTTCCTGATGAATTCAGGCAGCACCCATCACCCTTCCTCGGCAGGGGAATGCTCCCATCGTGGAGATGGCCATCCACTATTGATAAGAAACTGTCCCAGGGCCTTTGCGGATGCCTGCAACGCTCTCAAAGTCCACCAGGCAAGCTCTGGTTGCTGCGCTGATCTTCGCGGTCGTCGCACTTCTATTGCAGGCTTGGCGCTCCCAGGTCCTCCTCGCCAGTTACGACCAAGGCATTTTTCAGCAAGTGCTTTGGAACAGCCTGCGGGGACACCCCTTTGAAAGCACGCTCTCCTCACAACTCTCCACCAATGTGATCCACAGCGGTGAACCAGCAGGCTTGGGCTATGCCCGTTTAGGCCAGCATTTCACGCCCTCCCTTCTGCTTTGGGCTCCTTTGTTCGGGTTGATCGGAGGCGCCGCGCTTCCACTTGTACAGGTGGGGCTCATTGTCTCTGCAGGGTTAGTCCTGCATCGACTTGCCCTTCAACTCGTTCCGGCAAGAACGGCGAACTGGCTGACCTATGGGTTTTACGGAGGGAATGCACTCATCGGTCCCACGCTGGGAAATTTCACTGATCTCTGCCAGCTTCCCCTCGCTGTTTTCGCCTTAATGCTGGGTCTTCAGAAGCGAATGGGATGGTTGATCCTCAGCGCTGCTGTGGTCATCCCGCTTATTCGAGAAGACACCGGCATCATGCTGATTGCCATCGGACTGTGGTTGCTCCTACGAGAGCCAAAACGATGGCCAATGGCGATTGCCCTTGTCATCTGGGGAGCTGGATGGATGGTGCTGGTTACCAATGCCTTGATGCCGCTGTTCTCCGACGACAACAGCAAGCGATTCATGGTGGAAAACTTTGGCCAATATCTCGATGTGGATCCGAGCGAAGGAGCCAGCAGCCTCTCAATGGTGCAACAGGCTTTGGGCCAGCCATTGATCATGCTCAGGGAACTGATCTCCCCTCCAGGCCAAACCTTGTTGTACCTGCTGGGTCATGGCCTTCCCTTCCTGATGGTGCCACTGATCAGCCTTGATGCATGGATCCTTGCAGGCCCATCACTCCTTGGCTTGTTTCTGGCCCAAGGCAGCAATGACCCGCTCTCGATCACCATTCGCTACACCCTGCTCGTGGTCCCGGGCTTCAGCCTGGGAACCCTGCTCTGGTGGAGCCGTCGCCAGCAACCGGTCCCCGGCCGCCGCACGCGCCTGGCCTGGGGAATTGCCATCAGCCTTTCTCTCCTGCTCACCGTGAGCAGCAACCCCCATCGCAGCCTGTCGTGGATCGTTCCTGACAGCATTAAGCCGATGGTTTTTAGCAGCCCGATTCAGCAATGGAGGCACGGACAGGATGCCCGCCAAGTTCTTCGTCTGATCCCCAACGACGCCTCTGTGAGCGCTAATACACCTCTCGTTCCGTTAATCGCTCGACGTGAGGTTGCGGTGCGCTATCCCGAATCTCTGCATTACCTCGACCGAGACAAGAACAAACGTGCTGTGGATTGGATCGCCATTGATCTCGACTGGTTAGAGCGTTACAGCGTGGCGTTTCGCAGTGATTGGCGTGAACTCAGACGTATCAAGCAAGAGTTGCCTGATCAGATGAGCGATTACCGGGTGCAAGCCATCAAGAATGGCATCGCCGTTTTGCAACACAACGGACCTTTGAAACCCGAATTAGAGCGGCAATTGCAGGAAAGACTTGCAACGCCTTTGCCTCCTGACCCACGCCAACAAGCTGACGAAAAGTCCTAAAACGATGCCCCCGACCAGAAACTGGCCGGGGGCTCTCGCCGGGTCCGCTCTGTCGCGAAACCGATTGATCAATCAAGAGACAATGCCGTCAGCCGGCGTTCTCCGCGATCAGCAGACCCTGGGTCAAACAACTGGAACTCATGGACACCTCCTCCTGGATGGATAGATGAACGCCGGCGATGCATTCGATCTCATCCATGGACCCGAAGGTTGAGGATGAGACCACATCACTGCGAACTAGTCCTTTGCAAGCTAACGGACGCTGGGGGCTTACGGCAGTGCAATTGCCGCTTTTGCTCTGGTTGCTGACTCTGCTGATTTGGCTCCCTTGGCTGGGCAATCTGCCGTTGCGCGATTGGGATGAAGCTCTCGTAGCAGGAGTCTCCCGCTCCACCACAGCACAACCGGCTTGGGACTGGCTTTTAGCCATTAAAAACAGTGAGGCGATTTACCTCAACAAACCACCAGGACTGCACTGGCTGATTGGTGCATCGATCAAGCGGTTTGGAGACAACGAATGGGCCGTGCGCCTGATGCCAAGCCTGATGGCCAGCTTGGCCGTGCCACTGATCGTGATCCTGAGGCGCCAACTCAACGATGGCGTAGGGACTGAGCGTTCCGCGCTTTGTTCCGGTGTGATCCTGATGACCCTGTTGCCCATGGCACGCCATGGGCGGCTAGCGATGCTGGACGGCACTCTTGTGAGCTGCAGTTTGCTACTGATCAGCGCCTGGCTGAGCAGCAAACGCTGGCCCTGGCATGGCTTGCTTGCCGGATTGGGAGGGAGCGGCATCTTGCTCCTAAAGCCACCAGCCCTGATTGGTTACTTGGCCGTGATCGGGATCATCACCCTTTTAGACAGGTCCTACAGCAGAAAGAATTCAGCCTTGGGCTGGGCGATGAGCGGCCTGATTCCAGGAGCGCTTTGGCACCTCTGGCACCTTTGGCAACGCGGAAGTGATGCACTCGTGATGTGGGGCGGCCAGGGGTTTGGTCGCGTCACCGAAGTCGTAGGCAATAACAGTGGAGCCTGGGTGATGCCACTAACAGAAGTTCTTGAAGGGGGGTGGCCCTGGATTTTGCTCTTACCCAGTGGCATTCACTGGGCATGGCGCCATCGCAAAACCCCCACGGGCCTATGGGAACTAGGCCTCCTAGTCGGTAGCGCGTTGATGGTCTTGCCCTTAAGGACCCAATTACCTTGGTACAGCCACCTTCTCTGGCCACCGATCGCTCTTCTCTGCGGAGAAGCCCTAGCTCGTCTTTTGAAGGAAGGTCGCCCCTTTTGGATCCCGCATGCTTGGAAATGGATCGGAACTGTCCTCCTGTTCAGCACCATCGTTCTGATAACGCTGAACACCAGCGCGGCGCTTCCATTTCCAGCCTTACTTACCGCAGGCCTTGGCCTGCTCATCGGCGGACTGAAGCTCTCTCAATCCCCAGAGCGTCAACGCCGGCAGGGGCTCGCGCTGGTGGTCACGGGTTGGAGCCTCGGTCTACTCACGCTTTGGCACAGCCAACTGTGGCTATGGGAACTTAATGAAATCTGGGATCCCAGGCCTGTAGCAGCACAAATCCGTACGCTCCCACCGGATGCGGTTGTAATGCTGGACGGATCCACGCGACCCTCATTGAACTGGTACGCGAAGCGTCCCTTAAAGGAATTGACTTCCAACCCTCCATCAGAGTTTTGGCTCGTGAGCAAAGGCCCTCGCCAGGCATGTTCGACAACGGGAGACAGAACCCATATGGAGGATTGGGCTCTCTGGCACTGTTCCTCCGAGGACCAACCATGAACAACACCCTTACACCACGTCTTTGGTGGACCGCTCTTGGCTTGGGATTCCTGGGTTGGGGGGTAGCCGCTTCACGTCATTGGTTGCTTCAGAGCAATGCTTACGACCTTGGTCTCTTTGATCAATGGGCCTGGTTGATGAGCAAAGGACTTTCACCGATTTCATCGATGGAAAACGTTCATGTACTGGCTGATCACGGCGCCTGGATGTTGTATTTAACCGGCTTGCTGTATTGGTTTCATCCCACTATTCAATGGCTGCTGGCAAGTCAAGCTTTTGCTCTCAGCCTTACGGCAATTCCGATTTGGATGCTTGCGTCTCAAGCCGGTCTTTCCAGACGACTCTGCTGGTTCAGCTGCCTGCTGTGGTGGCTCCAACCTTTGGTCTTCAACGTCAATCTTTTCGATTTCCACCCAGAGGTTTGGGTGATGCCAGCACTAGCCATGGCGATTTGGTGCCAACGCCAGCAACGCTTTAGAGGGTGGATTTTGCTCCTAATCTTGATGCTGGGCTGCCGTGATGGCCTCGTTCTGGTGACGCTCGGGCTAAGCCTCAGCTTATTAATACAAAAGCGCTGGAATTGGGTCATTGCTGGCACAGGACTATCTGGCGCCTGGATTCTGCTGCTGAGCCAATGGCTTTATCCATTGCTCCGAAATGGAGAAGGGCCAAAAGCCGCTGGTCGGATGTTTTCCCATCTAGGCAACAACTTTGGCGACATTCTTTTCACATTAATAAGCCGACCATGGCTTGCTTTCACGCACATCGACTTGGGGGGTAGCGCATTCTATTTACTACTCTTAATTCTTCCCACACTTCCTTTCTGGAGAAGACGCTCACTTGTAATTCTAAGCGCTGCGGTGCCACTATTACTCGTCAACCTCAACGCTGAAACATCATCTTATCGAACACTGATCCACCACTACAGCATCCCCCTGGCAGTGATCAGCGTCACAGCAGCGATCGATGGATTAGCAACAAAACAAAAACAGGTTTTCCCATGGAAAGGCATAATATGGGCTATAGCTTGCTGGATAGCACTAGCCAAACCCTGGTTTTTCACAGGCCCTTATTTAAACAGAATGGAGATGGTTGGCGAGGTTCAACAAGTCATCGCCAAGCTCACTCCAAAAGATCGTGTCTTAACAACAAGTTATTTAGTTCCGCAGATCAGCCACAGGGAACACATCGCTTTTGCAAAACAATCGCAAAGCAAGCAAGCCTTTAAGCGAAATTGGAACGTATTTTTACTAAACCCAAACCAACCAGGGTGGGGGTCCAAAAAGAGCATCCAAAAGCTCTTGCTCAATCAAGCCAAGGAAAGGAATTGGGATTGCGAAAGTTGGCACTCTGGGCTGACATTTTGCAAAAATCCCAGAGCAGCAATCTAGCCTCCTAAGGCTTACCCATCATCCAACAAAATCGCAATTTAGTTCTCGAATAAGAATGCATATTTAATCGATAAACTTTGTTTAAGATTGAAATTCATTTCGCCTCACACCACTCGCAAACGCTTCAAATCGATGCAACAACGTAGAACTTAAACCTAAACACAACTCCCAGATCCTATAGATGCCTAGGATCAACTCTTTGCCATCCAAAGCACTGAAGGCGCATTGCCAGCCCATACAATTACAGCCCTGATCCACCCTGGACAGAGTTAGCTACACCGCAAACCATTAGCAAACCAATATTGCATTCAAATACGTTTAAAATTCTGAGCTCATGCCCATCAAGCACCTACAAACAATTAACATTTAAACGAATATTTCTTTATGAGCATTAAAAGCCCCCTTGCGGGGGCAAATGAAAACTAAGCTCAAGATGAAAATCAGAGAGCGTTGCCACGGGGCAGAACCTCTTCAGGGAAGACGAAGTTTTCATGCGGCTGGTCAGCCGGTGCCATCCAGGCACGCAGACCTTCATTCAGAAGAATGTTCTTCGTGTAGAAGGTTTCAAATTCAGGATCCTCAGCAGCGCGGATTTCCTGTGACACGAAGTCATAGGCACGCAAGTTGAGTGCAAGGCCGATGATGCCGATGGAACTGGTCCACAAGCCCATCACTGGCACAAACAGCATGAAGAAGTGCAGCCAACGCTTGTTGGAGAACGCAATTCCGAAGATTTGGCTCCAGAAACGGTTGGCGGTGACCATTGAATAGGTCTCTTCTTCTTGGGTGGGTTCGAACGCCTTAAAGGTGTTCGACTGTTCACCATCCTCAAAAAGAGTATTTTCCACGGTCGCGCCGTGAATGGCGCAAAGCAGTGCACCGCCAAGAATGCCGGCCACTCCCATCATGTGGAATGGATTCAGGGTCCAGTTATGGAAGCCCTGGAGGAACAACAGGAAGCGGAAAATTGCAGCCACACCGAAGGAGGGTGCAAAGAACCAGCTGCTCTGTCCCAAGGGATACATCAGGAAGACACTGACGAACACCGCAATCGGACCTGAGAAGGCGATGGCGTTGTAAGGACGAATGCCGACGAGACGAGCAATTTCAAACTGACGGAGCATGAAACCGATCAGTGCAAAAGCGCCGTGGAGAGCAACGAAAGCCCAAAGGCCTCCAAGTTGTATCCAGCGGACAAAATCACCCTGGGCTTCTGGGCCCCAGAGCAACAGCAAGCTGTGACCCATCGCATCAGCGGGGGTGGACACAGCAGCGGTCAAGAAGTTGCAACCTTCGAGGTACGACGACGCAATGCCGTGGGTGTACCAGGAAGTTACAAAGGTGGTTCCCGTTAACCAGCCACCAATCGAGAGGTAGGCCGTGGGAAGAAGAAGAATGCCGGACCAGCCGACAAAAACAAATCGGTCGCGTTTGAGCCAATCATCGAGGACGTCGAACCATCCCCGCTGCGGCATGCGACCTGCAGCGATCGTCATGAGGTTGCTTCATGAAGCTTTACATGTGGAGACTAATGGCTTCCGCTGTTCTTGCAGGGGCGACACAGCCGGACGGCCCATAGATGAGTGAAAATACCCATCACTCCGTTTCGTGCTTCTGATGAGGAGAATGGAGCCATAACCATTTTTTTTAGCTGTGTACGTCGTCGAATTAGCTCTTCGCATGAGCCCGATGCCCATCTCTGTTCAACGCAAAGAATCAGGAGATGCCGAATCCGTTTATCAACAGGTTCGCCAAGCCCTTGAACAGGGACAGCCTCGATTGCTTGAAATGACCTGCGAAAAAGTAGAAGGCAAACGACTCAGCGTTCTTACGAGCGACGTTTTAGCTGTTCAGATTTATGAGAAGACGGCGGCATCCGGGGGAAGCAAACGCCCTGGCTTTTCACTCGACAGCTAACCGTAACCGCTGTGGGCACGGACACCAACGAACGGATTCTTCAATTTGAGAAGGTATGTTTTTGCTGGCCCTGCGGGACCCGCGCTCTTGACCGCTGCAGCTTCAGCGTTCCAGGGCCAGGCCTATGGATGCTGGTAGGTAGTAATGGCAGCGGGAAAAGCACCCTATTTCGAATGATCGGCGGGTTGATCCAACCTCAATCGGGACGAGTGGATTGCAATGTCCAAACGGCCTTGGTGTTTCAAAATCCCGATCATCAATTGCTGCTCCCAAGTTGCGGCAGCGACCTTCTGCTCAACCTTCCCCCCACGCTTGCTCCTTCCCTGAAACGCAAGCGGATCGCCCACCTGCTGGAGCAGGTGGGACTTGCCGGCATGGCTGGGAGGCAAATTCACACCTTGAGTGGGGGCCAAAAGCAGCGTTTAGCCATTGCTGGTGCTCTAGCCAGTGACGCAAAACTGATGCTGCTTGATGAACCGACAGCACTGTTGGACCCATCAAGCCAAAGCTCAGTCTTGGCAACGGTTCAACAGCTTTGTCACCGCTCGCTCAATCCACTCACAGCTCTTTGGATCACCCATCGACTCGATGAACTGGACCATGCTGACGGGGCAGCACTCATGAAAAAGGGAGCGATTGGTCCTTGGGAGAAAGGTCACAATTTGCGCCGCACACTCAAGGCACTTGCCTAAGTCAGGGCCAGACAGTTAAGGTCTCCAGGTCTCAATCCTCGGTAGCTCAGCGGTAGAGCGGTCGACTGTTAATCGATTGGTCGCAGGTTCGAATCCCGCCCGGGGAGTTTCTAATTAATGTCATCACCCTCAAGGTGGTGACATTTTTTTTGCCCTTAGCAACACTATTTTTTCTCTGCTCAGAAGAAAATCGCCGATAGGGGCCATTCAAATCAAAAGATTTCCTGTAGAGCTGCGCGAGCTGATCTCCAAGCTACTGAGCCAAATCCCAGTGAGGCAAACACTTTTTCAGGGGCATGCCAACCATGAAGGGGAGGACCTGAATTCTGCACAAACTTGTTGCTCTTGAGAGAATTACTTCTTAATGACGCGGCCCTACCTCGTCCAATTGTTTTTTCGCCAGCATTTAGATGAAACCTTCCATCCTGCTGATCGAAGATGACCGGGACATGAGCGAATTGGTAGGTGGACACCTCGAGCACAGTGGTTTTGATGTCCAACGAGCCGACGACGGCATAAAGGGACAGGCGCTCGCACTTCAATACACCCCAGATTTAATCCTTCTGGACTTAATGCTTCCCAATGTGGATGGACTCACGCTCTGCCAACGATTACGCCGAGATGAAAGGACAGCCTCCATTCCGATCCTGATGCTGACAGCCCTAGGTGGGACGAAAGACAAAGTGAGCGGATTCAACTCAGGCGCTGATGATTACCTCACAAAACCATTCGATCTCGAAGAGCTCCAAGCGCGAGTCAAAGCGCTACTGAGGCGTAGTGATAGAGCGCCTATCGGAACATCTGGGAACCATCACGAAATCCTTAGTTATGGACCGCTGACCTTGGTGCCAGAGCGCTTTGAAGCGATCTGGTTCGATCATCCGGTACGACTGACTCACTTGGAATTTGAGCTTCTGCATTGTTTGCTCCAACGCCACGGACAAACGGTTGCTCCCTCTCTCATCCTCAAAGAAGTGTGGGGCTATGAACCAGACGACGACATTGAAACGATTCGCGTTCACGTTCGTCACCTACGTACGAAATTAGAACCAGATCCACGCAAACCCCGTTTCATCAAAACGGTTTATGGAGCCGGGTATTGCCTTGAACTGCCCACAGGATCTCAACTCGATGGACTTCAGGATGTCCTCGCTCAAGCGCGCCAAGATCGAGAGCAAAAAACTGAGGCAGCGAATCGGGCCACGGCCTGATTGACAACAATCAAAGTTCCATCAAATCCAGAAATGTGACTTCCCAAGCCAATCTGGGCTGCACAAACGACAGCAATTGAATGCGTAGCCTCTCGAGTTTTCGGAGAACTCGCTCACTTTTTTGCAACCTCCAAAGGTGCTGCTGAAGCCAATTGATGAGCCACAGCTGTTGCTCACCATCAAGAGCCTCAGTGAGATCACGGGCGAGCGCGAGGGCTTCAATCGGTTGAGTTGGTAAGGGATGCAAGCGTCCAATCAGTTCGGGTGAAACACGTAACCACTGCCTGACATGGCCTAATAGCGCACCTGGAGAACCACCAGCCATTGCAACCAACTCAGGTTGCATAAGCCCTTGCCTGACAGCCTCTTGATCGACATCAGCGGGCAAACGTTTGAGAACTGACTGCATATCTTCAGCACTGAGCTGGATCAATCGAATCAGCTGACAGCGCGAACGAATGGTGGAGAGCAGCCGTTCGGGAGCCGCTGAGAGCAGGATCAACACTCCATGGCCTGGTTCCTCAAGAGTTTTGAGCAAAGCATTGGCGGCGGCTTCCGCCATCGCTTCAGGCTCCTCAAGCACCACAAGGCCACGCGACGACTCCAGCGGTTGCCGTGACAAGAAACGGCTGATGTCTCGAATCTGATCCAACCTCACGAGGGGAGGGGTTCGCCGACTGACGCCCGCCTCCTCAGCTTCAGAGCGGGAGATCAAACGCCCTTGGTGGCTGTAGCTGGGTTCGACCCAGAGGAGATCAGGGTGGTTGCGTTCTGCCAAGCGCCGCCGCTGGCGTTGATTGCACTGGCCCTCACTGATCACGCCTTCGAGGAAGCGCAGAACAGCCAGGCGACGGCCAACGCCTTCTGGGCCAGCGAAAACATAGGCAGGAGCGAGGCGCCCTTGCATCAGGGCTGCCTTTAAAAGGGTCACAGCCAGAGGCTGGCCCACCAGATCAGCAAACAGATCTTGCTCTTCGAGCAACACGTCGCTCATCGCTGCCAAGACGCCGCTCGGGTTAGCAACGCGGTTTGAATCACCTCAGCAACCTCCAAAAGCGGACGGTCAGCCATAACCGACACCCAGCCATGCGCCTTAGCCAAGTTAGAAAAACCATTGGAGACACGCTCTAAGAAAGCAAAACCTTCCGCTTCGATGCGGTCCTCCTCTCGACTACCGCGTCGCTGAACACTCAATGCCAAAGGGATATCAAGCCAAACCGTCACGTCGGGGCTGAGCCCTCTCGTGGCAATGCGCTCGAGATCAGTGATGAGCTCCCGATCGAGACCGCGTCCGTATCCCTGATAAGCCATCGTCGATCCCGTGAAGCGATCACTGAGCACCCAATCACCCCTCTCCAAGGCAGGCTGAATGACTCGGTCTACGTGTTGGGCACGATCCGCTGCATACAACAACAACTCTGCTGTTGGACCCGGGTCAGCATCTTGAGGGGGGTGGAGCAGAAGCTCACGCAGGCTTTTTCCCAAGGCCGTTCCTCCCGGTTCTCGAGTGACAATCAGCTGAGACCCCGCGGGCATCAGACCGCTCGTCGCGAGCCAACTGGACAGCTGCTGAAGCTGGGTGGTTTTTCCACAACCATCAATGCCCTCCAGCACCAGCAGTCGTCCCTTGCTCCTGGCCATGGTTAACGAAGCCGCAAGCTGAGGGCATTCAGCACAACAGACACCGAACTAAACGCCATAAGCAGTGCTGCCAGGGGAGGTGACAACAAAAGGCCAAATCCGGGCAAAAGCACACCAGCCGCAATCGGCAAGGCAATGAGGTTGTAACCAAAAGCCCAAATCAAATTCTGACGAATCTTGGACATCGTTCGCCTGGCCAAGCAAAGCGCCTCAGGCACAGCCTCAAGCCGATCTCCGAGCAGCACCAGATCGGCCGTGTCCTGAGCGATCTGAGTTCCTGTGCCGACTGCAATGCCGAGGTCTGCTGCCGCCAAAGCGGGGGCATCGTTGATTCCGTCACCCACCATCGCCACAGAACCCTGCTCTCGCAAAAGCTCAAGGCGTTCAAGTTTTTGATGCGGCAACAGTTGCCATGCCAAATCGGCGTCGGCGAAACCAAGCTCACGCCCCACCCGTTCAACGGTCTGGCGACGATCGCCACTCAACATGGCAACCGACTGACCCTGGTCTCGTAAGCGCTGGATGGCGAGCGATGCATCCGGGCGAAGTCGATCGTCAACAGTCACGAGGCCAAGCGGAGTCTCAGCCAAAGCAACAGCCACTAACGACTGCCCACGCTGAACAACCGAATCAAGCGCTTGTTGCTGTTGCTCCGTCCAGAACACACCTTGATCACGCAGCCATTCCGGCGAGCCAACACGCACCAGACCATCCACGCCTTGCAAACGACCTTCCATCCCTGCACCAGGAGTGGTGCGGCTGGATTCAACCCCTAAAAGAGGCAACTGAAGCCTTTGTGCCTCCTGCAGCAACGCATGGGCGAGTGGATGCCGGCTCGTCTGTTCAAGGCTTGCCGCCAGCTGAAGCGCTTGAGGGGGATCCTCGCTGGCCAACACCGAATCAACCAGGGGCCGCCCGAGCGTGAGCGTGCCTGTTTTATCGAACACCATGCGCTGGACAGAGGCTGCCAACTCGATCACATCTCCGCCTCGAAACAACCAGCCCTGCTTCGCTGCCAAACCTGAGGAAACGGTGATCACGGTGGGAGTGGCCAATCCCAGAGCACAAGGGCAAGCCACAACAAGCACCGCAATGGAGAGTTGTAGAGCAAGACCAAGCGACGTCTCAGCTCCCGCACCAAGAGAGCCATGCAGACCATGCGCATGGCCGTGATCCATCAACGCGACAGGCACATCAAGGACATGAGGCCAAAGTCGACAACCGACCTGCCACCAAAACAGGAACGTGAGAATGGCAAAACTCACCACCGCATAACAAAACTGGCCTGCCACGCGATCGGCAAGACCCTGAATCGGTGCCTTCCTTGCTTGGGCCTGCTCCACCAAATCAATGATCCGAGCAAGAGCGGTTTCACGACCAATCCGCTGCACCTCAACGATCAAGGTGGCCTCAAGATTGAGGCTGCCTGAACTGAGCTCAGCGCCTGGAGAGGCATCTAAAGGTAAGGGTTCCCCAGTGAGGCTGGAAAGATCCACAGCCGAATGCCCTTCACGCACGATTCCGTCCACCGGGACGCGGTCGCCAGCCAGGAGCTGCACACACTCTCCTGGGCGCAGCGCCGAAACCGATACTTCACGGATCGTGCCATCGTCCATCAACAGTCGAGCACCATCTGGCTGGAGAGCCGCTAGGTCCTGCAGTGCCCGGCCCGTGCGACGGCGCGCCCGCTCTTCAAGAAAGCGTCCCAGCAACACAAAACCCAAGAGCATCACCGGCTCGTTAAAGAAGCAGGGCCAACCCACCTGAGGCCAAACCAAAGCGACCAAGCTGGCCAGGTAGGCACTTCCAACACCAAGGCTCACCAAGGTGTCCATCGTTGGCACCCCCATGCGAGCGGATCGCCAACCTGCGATCAGGATGGGGCGGCCCGGTCCCACCAAAGCAACAGTGGCCAAACCGGCATGAAAAGGAAGCGAACCAAGTGGTGGAACCTGGACAGTTCCGGCTTCAGCCAGGTGACCCACCACGGACAACACGAGCAGGACCAGCGCGACGATTAGCTGACGCCACTGCTGCCACCAACCCCAGCTGCGATCTGCCTCAACCGATGAACCAAATGCATCAGTCTCTCGAGGATGGGCACTGAAACCTCGCGCCGTTAAAGCCTCAACGACGCCAGCAAGATCAGCAACGGCATCCTCTTCAAAGCGAAGCCAAGCACTGCGAGTGACCAGATTCACGCTGGCTTCGCACACCCCGGGTTGATCCAGAAGCGTGCGCTCGACCGAACGCACGCAACCACCGCACTTCATGCCATCCACGTCTAAGAGCATCGTGGGGGACGACTTTGTGGCGTTGGCGGAATTTGTCACAACTGCAGAACGCATCAAGGAACGCTAGGCAGGGCTGCTGATTCCAGTCAGGATGGAGTCACACCTTTTTTGGCTTCCTGTGCCGCGCAGCAACCGAAACGACAATTTTATCGACAAAAGCTTCACGGTCATGGCCGATCTCATCGTGAAGCTACTGCCGATTAACGCCCGTGCCAAAGAAGCTTATGTGTATTACCGCGACGGGCTCTCAGCCCAGAACGACGGTGATTACGCGGAAGCCTTGGAAAACTACGAGGAAAGCCTGAAGCTGGAGGAGAACGCGATCGACAGGGGCGAAACCCTTAAAAACATTGCCATCATCTACATGAGCAATGGAGAAGAAGAGCGAGCGCTGGAGACCTACCAAAAGGCCTTGGATGAGAACCCCAAGCAACCGTCATGCCTGAAAAACATGGGCCTGATTTATGAAAAACGCGGTCGCACGGCGGAAGAAGATGGTCGTCGTGATGATGCGGATGGCTGGTTTGACTTAGCAGCAGATGTTTGGACCCAAGCCGTCAGGCTGAATCCAGGTGGATATCTCGATATCGAAAACTGGCTGAAATCAACCGGCCGCAGCAACGTGGACGTGTATTTCTGACGGTCATGCTTGGTCATCGGAAGGATTAACACCAAGGGCAAGGACCAGCGCTTCCGTGATCGAACCAGCTTCGTGCAGCTCCAAGTTCAAGCTGGCCTCCCCCTTTCCGAGTCCGCACCCTTTCGGAACCACCGCTCGTCTGAAGCCAAGACGGACCGCCTCTTGCAAGCGCAACTCCAACTGACCAACAGGCCTGAGCTGCCCACCAAGGCCAAGTTCACCTAGCAGGACGGTCCCTGCCGGCAAGATGAGATCGCGATAACTCGCAACTACAGCGGCAGCCACGCCCAAATCAGCCGCAGGCTCCTCCACATCGAGACCACCCGCTACCGCGAGGTAACAGTCGAAGCGGGACAGCGGCAGGCCCATGTGCTTTTCCAGCACCGCCAAGATCTGATGCAAACGATTCACAGCAATCCCTGTGGCCGTCCTTCTGGGGCTCGCATAGCTCGTGGTACTGACCAAAGCCTGCAGATCCACAACAAGAGGCCTGGTGCCTTCACAGGCCACAATCGTGGCGACTCCGCTGGCCTCATCTCCACTCAGGAATAACTCGCTCGGGTTATTAACCTCAACAAGACCTTGGCCCTGCATTTCAAACACGCCAAGTTCATGGGTAGCGCCAAAACGATTTTTAACGGCACGCAGGAGTCGATGACTGGCAAAACGATCCCCCTCAAAGGTGAGCACGGCATCTACCAGATGTTCGAGAACCTTCGGTCCTGCCAACATCCCCTCTTTAGTGACGTGGCCGACAAGCAGCAAAGCCGTGTTCTGTCGCTTGGCTAATCGCTGCAGAGACGCGGCACATTCCCGCACTTGAGCCACTGATCCCGGAGCGCTCGACAGGTTGGCGTCATGCAACGCCTGAATGCTGTCGATGATCGCCACATCGGGCCGTAGAGCCTCGAGCTCTTCCAACACCAACTCCAGATCTGTTTCAGCGAGCAGTTGGAGCCCCTCGCTCGCTCCACCCAAACGCAACCAGCGCAACTTCACTTGCTGGGCTGATTCCTCAGCGCTGACATACAAAACGGACAGGCGGTTCGCCATGACTGATGCACTTTGCAGAAGCAGCGTGCTTTTGCCGATCCCTGGGTCACCCCCCACGAGCACGAGCGAGCCGGGTACAACTCCACCGCCCAAGACTCGATCCAATTCTGGATAACCGCTCTCAAGACGTTGAATCGGCCGATCACCCAGATCGGCCATGGCAGTGGAACGTCGCGCCACTGGCGCCGCTGCTGACTCGGCAGGAGCGCGTCTGCGCCGGCCGTCGGGTTTCGGAGCGGTTTGTTCGACCAGAGAATTCCAGCTGCCGCAACTGCTGCAGCGACCAAAAAACTGCCGTGTCTGCGCACCACAGCTCTGGCAAACGAAGATTGAAACGGGTCGGGACACGTAGAACTATGAAGAAAGTTGGCTTTCGGTGAATGAACGGGGCCTCCGTCCATTTATCTGTAAGCAATACCAGTACGAAATAAGTTCGGATATGACGGCCACAGCCGCCAGCAAAGAAACCATTCTCGTTGTCGACGACGAGGCCAGTATTCGACGCATTCTGGAAACTCGTCTGTCGATGATTGGTTACAACGTAGTAACCGCCTGCGACGGCACTGAAGCTCTCGAAAGTTTTGAGCAGTGCAATCCAGACCTAGTGGTCCTGGACGTCATGATGCCAAAGCTTGATGGTTACGGCGTCTGCCAAGAATTACGCAAGGAATCGGATGTTCCGATCGTGATGCTCACCGCTTTGGGTGACGTTGCAGACAGGATTACCGGCCTTGAGCTCGGTGCTGATGACTATGTCGTCAAACCGTTCAGTCCCAAAGAGCTTGAAGCAAGAATCCGCTGCGTTCTTCGCCGAGTTGAAAAAGAACAGGTCGCTGGCATCCCCAACTCTGGGGTGATTCAAGTGGCAGATCTACGCATCGACACCAATAAGCGTCAGGTGTTCCGGGCGGATGAACGGGTTCGCCTCACCGGAATGGAGTTCAGCCTCCTTGAATTGCTCGTGGGTCGCTCCGGTGAGCCATTCAGCCGCGGAGAGATCTTGAAGGATGTGTGGGGATATACCCCTGAACGTCACGTGGACACCAGGGTCGTGGATGTTCATATCTCACGGCTTCGCTCCAAACTCGAAGACGATCCGGCCAATCCCGAGCTAATCCTGACGGCTCGGGGAACCGGTTACTTGTTCCAGCGCATCATCGATTCCGTTGCACCCGAAGGATCCTGAATTCAGCCCGGCCGACGAAGCCCGGAGCAAAGCACGCCGATCCAAGGCGGTGAGAAGACTTGTGATTTGGTACAGGCGCAATAGCGCCGTGACCAGTCTCGTCGACACCGCTACCACCTCTGCCAACGCTGCAGGGAACGTGGCTGAATCGGTGGGATCGATGGCAGGAAGCGTCGTCACCAACGCGGGGAGCATGGCTGGACAGATGCTCCAACCGATGATGGACCCTCTGCGCCGCCTGCAAACCACAGAGACCGGTGATGACGGACTGATCAATGACAGTGATCGCCTTTGGGTCGCGGTGGATGGGATGGGTGGAGACCATTCCCCTGGGGAGATCCTGGAGGGCTCTCTTCAAGCCATCGATCGGCTTCCCTTGCGAATCCGCTTTGTGGGCGAAACCAACCGGATCATGGAGGCGGCTGAGACCTCTGGACTCACAGAACCGCTCAACAACGCGATCAATGCCGGGCACCTGGAGCTGATCCCCAGTGGACCTTCAGTGGAGATGCACGAGGAAGCCACTGTTGTGCGCCGGAAGCGTGATGCCAGCGTCAATGTGGCCATGGATTTAGTGAAACGCGGAGACGCCTTAGCGATTTACTCCGCGGGAAATTCTGGTGCTGTGATGGCTTCGGCCATCTTTCGCCTCGGTCGCCTGGCCGGGATCGATCGACCCGCCATTGGAGCCCTGTTCCCCACCAAGGACCCCGGCCAGCCAGTCCTGGTGCTGGATGTGGGAGCAAATATGGATTGCAAGCCTGCCTACATGCATCAATTCGCTTTGCTCGGCAACATTTATTGCCGCGACGTCCTCCAGGTCGACCGCCCTCGCGTTGGCTTACTCAACATTGGCGAAGAGGAATGCAAGGGCAATGAACTAGCTCTACGCACGCACGAATTACTCCGGGAGGAAACCCGTCTTCATTTCGCAGGAAATTGCGAAGGAAGAGATGTTCTATCCGGTGAATTTGATGTGGTGGTTTGCGATGGCTTTACGGGAAATGTGCTGCTGAAATTCCTTGAATCCGTCGGCAGTGTTCTGCTCGGCGTGCTCAGGGCTGAATTACCGAGGGGACGCCGCGGCAAAGTTGGTTCAGCCTTTCTACGCAGCAATCTCAAACGCATCAAAAAACGACTCGACCATGCGGAACATGGCGGAGCTCTTCTCCTTGGTGTGAATGGGATTTGCGTTATTGGTCATGGAAGCAGCAAAGCCCTATCCGTGGTGAGCGCTCTGCGCTTAGCTCACTCCGCTGCAAGTCATGGCGTGATGGACGATCTCGCCGAACTCAGCAAGCCAGCACCTGTCAAAAGCTGAAGCACCTTGTCTGGACTGTGATTGACTGACGCCACTCAAAGCACTTCCACTTTGGCTGGTTCTCCCCCACCCTTCCGTGGCATGGCTCTGGTCGCAAGTGGCAGCGCCCAGGCGAACCAAACCATCAGCAATGCTGCTCTAAGCGAGCGGGTGCAGACCAGTGACGAATGGATTCGCACCCGCACCGGAATTCAGTCTCGACGCGTCAGCACCCCGGACGAATCTCTGAACGATCTCGCTGTTCGTGCTGGGCAACAGGCTCTAGCGATGGCCCAGTGGGAGCCAGACAGCCTGGACCTGGTATTACTTGCCACCTCCACCCCTGACGACCTGTTTGGATCTGCACCAAGGGTTCAGGCCGGATTGAAAGCGCAGAATGCCGTTGCCTTTGACCTCACAGCGGCCTGCAGCGGCTTTCTTTTCGCGCTCGTGACAGCCGCCCAATACCTACGCACAGGCGCCATGCAGCGGGTACTGGTGATCGGCGCCGACCAGTTGAGCCGCTTTGTCGACTGGGACGACAGGAGCACCTGTGTGCTCTTTGGTGATGGGGCTGGAGCCGTTGCCCTCGAAGCCACCTCTGCAGAGGCCGACGGATTACTGGGTTTCCGGTTACGAAGCGACGGCAGCCGCGGCCATTCCCTGACCTTGCCGCAGATCCCCACCAGTCTTCCCTTGGTCAACACCACTCGCCATCAATGCGGTGGCTACCTGCCGATTCAGATGAATGGACAAGAGGTTTACAAATTTGCCGTGCGCGAAGTGCCAGCCATCCTCAAAGAGCTTCTAGAGCAAACAGAAACAACCCCGGACCAACTGGACTGGCTTCTGCTTCATCAAGCCAACCAGCGCATTTTGGATGCCGTGGCGGATCGCTTTTCCATCCCGCACTCCAAGGTCTTAAGCAATTTGGCGAACTACGGCAACACCTCGGCCTCCACGATCCCGCTCATGCTTGACGAAGCCGTGCGAGAAGGCCGCGTGGCCCCTGGTCACCTTTTGGCGAGTAGTGGCTTTGGAGCTGGCCTCAGCTGGGGAGCCGCATTGTTGCGTTGGCAAGGTCCCGCCTAGGCTCCCAGCCATCTCTACCTGCCAACGATGACGATTGCCTGGGTGTTCCCCGGACAGGGGTCTCAGAAGTCGGGCATGGCTGCGCCCGTGCTGACCCTTCCCGGAGCGGAAGAACGATTTGCACTTGCTTCCCGACTGCTTGGCAGAGATTTACTGGCGATCTGCCAAGGGGAGGCGGATGCACAAGCCGATCCCGCTGATCTCAACGACACCCGCAACACCCAGCCAGCACTCTTCGTCGTTGAAAGCCTGATTGTGGATGAACTGCGCAGGCAGGGACGCGAGCCAGCGTTTGTCGCTGGCCACAGCCTCGGAGAACTTGTGGCGCTGTACGCCGCCGGTGTTTTTGATGTGTCCACAGGCCTTGCCTTGATGCAGCGGCGCTCCGAGCTGATGGCAGCCGCTGGAGGAGGGGCGATGACGGCCGTCATCGGTTTTGATCGCGATCAGCTTGAAAGCCTTGTCAACAAAACAGATGGCGTGGTGATCGCCAATGACAACAGCGCTGCGCAGGTCGTGATCTCAGGGAACCCTGAGGCTGTGAAAAGCGTGAGTAAGCAACTCACCTGCAAGCGCGCAATTCCCCTCGCCGTCTCCGGAGCTTTCCACTCTCCCTTGATGGCAGAAGCGGCTGCGGCCTTCAAGCTCCACCTGGAAGGCCTGGCTTTCGAAGATGCTCGCGTCCCTGTACTGAGCAACACCGATCCAACCCCCTGCAGCGACGCATCTCAATTGAAGCAACGCTTGTCTCAGCAGATGACCAAGGGCGTTCGCTGGAGAGAAACCATGGAGACGCTGACATCAGCGGGGGTCGACACTTTGGTCGAAGTGGGGCCTGGGAATGTGCTCAGTGGCTTAGCCAAAAGGGCCATGACTGGTGTCTCAACCGTCCAGCTTTCAAGCTCTGCTGATTTAGGTCTCTAAGAAGCCATGCCCCCTCTTGTGCCAAGCCCGAGCGACGGCTCTGCTGTTGTGACGTCCGTCACGCCAAAACCAAGCCTGATGTACCAGCTCGTGAGCTACTTGCTGGTGTTTCCTGTCTTTCGAGGTCTCTTAAGAGGGCACACCAATGGCAACGCCTTGGTGCCGCTTCAAGGCCCCTTGGTTGTAGTCGCGAATCACGGATCCCATCTCGACCCACCATTCCTTGGCCACGCACTAGGCCGTCCTGTTGCGTTCATGGCCAAAGCCGAACTGTTCCGAATTCCAATCTTGGGGAGCATTATCCGCGCCTGCGGCGCTTACCCGGTGAAACGGGGAGCAAGTGATCGAGAAGCGATCCGTACAGCAACGGCTCGACTTGATGAGGGCTGGGCGATCGGTGTCTTTCTTGATGGCACGCGCCAATCGGACGGCCGCGTCAATCAACCAAGACCAGGTGCAGCCTTACTTGCTGCGCGCAGTGGAGCTCCCCTTCTCCCTGTGGCAATCATCAACAGCCATCGAGTCCTCGGCACAGGGAGGGGCTGGCCAAGGCTTCTTCCCGTTGCCCTTCGCATCGGAGAGCCAATCCCTGCGCCAACCGGTCGGAAAAAGCCTGAGCTAGAGGCCACCACCCGTGAGCTTCAGCGGCGAATTAATGCCTTAATCGATCAAGGCGTAGGAAATCCTTGAGGCCAATTCCGTAGCGCCCAAGACTTGAGATCTCGACCTGTGATGACCCAGGTCAGCGCTCTGATCCCATCACCCAAGCGCTTGCCTAACGTCTCCTTCCGACAGGAAGGTTGACAAGCAACGGGCACCCCAGTGAGACGAATTCCTCGGCTTCCCGCCACCAGCCGTCCCACGGTCATGGCACGGGGCAAATGATCATCGCTTGTCACTAGATAGACGTGCTTCACACCATCGCGTTTCAAGTCATCCACCAAAGATGTGAAATTCGTGAAGGTGTCTTTGGCTCTGTAATCGAGCACAACCCGGCTTTGGTCCATCCCCGCATCCCGTAAAAGCCATTGCGCGTACTCCGGATTGCTGCCGCCACTCACCACCAAAGGAAGCTCCAACTGCTGCGCCAAGCGCAGTCCTACCCGTTCGCGATCGAGATCTCCACCCAGCACGAGGATGCGTTGCGGAGGCTCAACCGTGGTGATGGCCTCACGGAATGGCTTTAAAGGGCCCGCAGTGCTGGCCCACACCAGAGAAGCAAGGACCACTAGCGAGGAGCGCCAACCTGGGGCCATTAGACGGGTCCCACAGGGGATGTGGGGTAGATGGGCAGAACAGGCTCCCATGGGCCTGGAGTGTCCTCCAGATCCCATTGGCAACAAAGCCCAAGCAGATGCTGCACATCAGACGCAACATCAAGCTCCATGGTCAACGCAGGAGATGGGTCCTCGTCCTCTCTGAGTAGACGAGGACGTTCCAGCTCCTCCACATCATCTGAATTTGAACGCAGGCGGTAGCGCCCAGCTACGCGACCCCGACGGGGAAGGGTCTGCACAATCGAGAACGGCTCCAATGCCTGACTAGCCGGCAAGGCCACGGATAAGCGTGCGGCCATCAAAGCGAAACTGCTCTCACCATGGAGAGGGCACCCCAACTGCTGGGCCAGGGTGCGTGCCATCACCACGGTCAAGCGAGTCCCCGTGAACCCTCCCGGACCTGTACTCACTGCCAAACGGCCAATCGAAGCCCATTCCGCGCGAGGGAGCACTTCCTCGACAGCAGAAATCAAACCATTCGTGAGCTGACGTCCCATCTGGCGAGACAGAATGCGAGTTCCCCCAGCGGGGGCTTCAGCGTCGCAAACGGCAAGGCCAAGCGTTTCACTCGAGCTATGCATAGCCAGCAGCCAACGACTCATCGAGGCAACTCCTGCTCAGGGCGCAATCGCTGCCATCGCCCGTCATCAGCCTCAAAGCTGGCGCAAGCTCGCACATCCCATTCCACGCCGACGCCACCCCCGCTGAGGTCATGAAGGCTGATATGAATGCGTGGATCTTGGGGACTCACGTCAGGCTTGTTAGTGAGATGAGCCACACCATGCTGACGTTCCACCGCGTGATAGGCCTGACAACGATCCACCCAGCGGCAATTTACGCAGATGCACATGCACCCCACCTCTGTAGAGGACTCCATTCTGGAGGGGGAGGGCGGCCACATAGCGCGTCAACTTATGACACGGCTGCAGCCGGAACGCTGGCCGATCCCACTCGACCGCCTACCCGCAGGGACGGTGCTGGTGGGCGGAGCCGTCCGTGACGGATTGCTGAACCGTTTGCCAGACCATCCAGATCTGGACATGGTGGTTCCAGCGGATGCGCTGGAACAGGTCCGCAAACTGTCTCGAGAGTTCGGTGGCGCCTGCGTGGTGCTCGATCGTGAAAGAGACATGGCCCGCCTGGTGCTGGGGAGCTGGACCATCGATCTTGCAAGACAAGACGGTGATGACCTCAACGCTGATCTCTTGCGACGTGATTATCGAATCAACGCGATTGCTCTCACCCTCACACCTGACCCAAAGCTCTTGGATCCCAGCGGCGGTATTGCTGATCTACGCGCTCGACGCATCACTGCTGTCAACGAACAGAACCTGCTGAATGATCCCCTCCGGCTGTTGAGAGCCCTAAGACTGGCTGCAGAGCTCTCGATGACGATTGATGAGACCACTCTTGAGATGATCGCGCGCCATCGCCACCTCTTAGCCAAGGTGGCACCAGAGCGCATTCAGGCTGAAGTCCTGAAGCTGGTTCAAGCCAACAGCGCCGATCAGGCGATCCGTTTGCTGCACTCGTTGCAATTGATCGCGCCATGGTGCTCCGATCAACCGCAAAGAACGTTCAACGCAGAAGCGTTGACACAACAAGAACAACAACTCGCCTTGCCACTCGCACGCTTAACGCAGTTACTTAGCGATCAAGGCGTGAACGAGTTGCGGTTCAGCCGGAAGCAAATCCAACGCAGCATGCGACTGCGGAAGTGGTGGATGCGAGATCAACAGCAAAGTGCCGACACTCTTAATGAGAGTGAGCGATTAAAGCTGCATCAAGAGCTTGAGGAAGATCTTCCTGCGTTCACACTGGCTTGGCCCATGGAGCACCAAAAGGAATGGCTGAGTCGGTGGCGTGATCAGGAAGACAAGCTGTTCCATCCCAGTGCACCACTCAATGGCCGAACGTTGCAAGCAGAGCTTGGCTTGGCTCCAGGGCCCCGATTAGGGGAACTCATTGATCATCTTTGCCTGGAACAAGCCTTTGGTCGAATTCGTAGCCAAGACGACGCCATTCAGTGCGCGCGCGCCTGGATTCACAAGCCGCTGTGATTAACTGACTTGCCTTAACGACAGCGATCGGCCTGATAGGCAGTTTTCTTCTCTCTCTCCCCCCCGTCTCATGAGCGTGCGTCTTTACATCGGCAACTTGCCGCAAACCTTTGAAGCCAAAGAGTTGGAGACCCAACTCACCAGCGTGGGGGAGGGAATCCGCTTCAAGACCGTTCTCGATCGAGAAACGGGCGCATGCCGCGGCTTTGGTTTCGCCAATGTCGACGATGAAAAAGTTGCCGATGCTTTGATCGAGCAATTCAACGGCAAGGATTTCAACGGCAACACCCTGCGCGTAGAACGCTCTGAACGACGCGAGAGCAACGCAGGTGCTGCAGGTAATCGCCGTGGCGGTCCTGGCAACGCACCTGGCTCGGCACGGAAAGCCGTCAACAAAGTGGTTCATAGCGATGCTAAAACCGAATCAGCCCCAGACCCTCGCTGGGCTGGAGAATTATCCAAACTGAAGGATTTACTCGCGGATCAGAAAACAACAGTCTGATTTTCTTGAGCTTTGTGATCACTTAGCGGGACTGAGCGATCACAAAGCATCTCGGAAGTTCGAGAGCTTTAGCCAACTTGCCCACGAAAGCACGTCGATTAAAGACGTCATAGTTATTGCGTTCAATTGCGTCCAGGATTCCTCTATAAAGTCGAAGAGAAGTCCAAACAGGCCAGCGCGCGTCGGCAGACAACCAACGCACTCCAGCTTCTGAGCGGACAAACCATTCCCTGGCACGGGCCAATTGAAATGTCATCAGATCAATCCAGGCCTCGTTGATTCTTCCAGCCAAGAGATCATCTTCACTCACTCCAAAGTGGCGCAGATCTTCTTGGGGAAGATAGATTCGTCCGCGCGAACGATCTTCCCCTACGTCTCGAAGAATATTGGTGAGTTGATTGGCAATCCCCAAAGCAACGGCTGCATCGGAGGGGTCAGGGCAATCACTCCATGGCGCAGATGTATACGCCTCGTCGACTCCCATGACCCCCTGGGTCATCAAGCCAACGGTTCCAGCCACGCGGTAGCAGTAAAGCTTTAAATCTTTAAAAGTGGGATAGCGAGTCCAAGATAAATCCATCCGTTGTCCTTCGATCATGTCGAGGTAAGGCTGAATATCCTGCGGAAACTTTTGCAAGGTGTCGAGCATTACCGCATCTAGATCATCTACGACATGGCCGTTAAAAAGTGCTCTGGTTTTTTCTTCCCAACGGTCGAGTCGCTCGGCAAGCTCATCAACCGAATGTGATTGAGCCTCCTCGCTATCCATAAGCTCGTCGGTTCGTCGACACCAGACATAAATGGCCCAAATCGCCCGCCTCTTCTCGAGCGGCAGCAACAACGTGCCCAAATAAAAGGTCTTTGCCCACTCGGCCGTCTCGGAGCGACAGGCCTCGAAGGCAGCATCGAGATCCGAAGCTGCGAGAGTCATGACTCAGGCCGTGACCGGCTCGCTGACAGATGATGATGACAATTGGTCATGCTTGCGGTCCACAGCCTCAGCACATAGTTTGCCACTCAACACAGCGCCTTCCATGGAGGCCAAATAACGCTGCATCGTGTAATCACCTGCCAAGAAAAAGTTTTTAATTGGGGTTTTTTGATCAGGTCGCAGCTGCTGACAACCAGGCGTCGTTTTGTACACCGATAAAGGAGTTTTTACAACTTTAGACTTGCGGAGTTTTGCAGGGTTATCAGTCCCAAAATGCATCGGGAATAACTTCTGGAGCTCTCCCATAGTGGCTTCAATGATGTCTTCATCACTACGACCAATCCAATCCTTCGCAGGAGCGAACACAAGCTCAAGCATTGATCGATCAGGATCTTCGTACTCCTTACAAGCAATGCTCATATCGGCATAAACGCTGAGCAGGGGCGAACGACTGAACAGCAAATGATCAATATCAGTAAGCTTGCGGTCAAACCAGAGATGAATGTTGATCACCGGCACGCCGCGGAGACCATCCAATTTGCGAAATACATCCATTTGCTGCCATGGCTTTGGAATTAAGAGCTTGAAGGGATCCACTGGAAGAGCACTCACGTAAGCATCAGCAACGAGATCAAAACTTTCCTTGCCCTTTACTCCTCCAATATGAAAAGCAGCAACGCTTCCATCAGGGTTGAGCTTGATCTCTCTCAAGGGACTATCCAGGTGCACTTCACCACCGAGCGATTGCACATGCTCGACGATCGGATCGCATAGACGCTCTGGTGGTGCTCCATCGAGAAAGGCCATCCGAGAACCATTTTTTTCCTGAAGAAACCGATTTAAAGCAGTTAGCAACACCGTTGACGAAATTTCATCAGGATCAATAAAGTTCAACGCCTTACTCATCGCAATGAAGACTTCGTCATTCACGCGTTCTGGAATGTTGTGCAGCTTGAGCCACTCGGTCCAAGAATATTTATCGCACTCCTCCACATAACCCTGCCCTCTGAGCATCGCTGGCACCAAGCCGAGGCCAAAACTGATCTTTTCAGGCCAGGACAACATGTCGTTATTACCGAGAATTGCCGCGACACCATTAATCGGAGCCGGCAAGTCTGGGAAATCAAAGCGACTGTAAGTACCAGGCTCCTCTGGCTGATTGAAGATCATCGAATGGCTCTTCCATTGGAGCCTGTCTTCAATATTGAGCTCTTTGAACAACTGCAGCATGTTCGGGTAAGCACCGAAAAAAATATGCAAGCCCGTTTCGTACCAATCGCCGTCTTCATCTCTCCAAGCCGCAACCTTGCCGCCAAGAACGTCCCTGGCTTCCATGAGGATGGGGATATGACCCGCGTCCGCCAGATATTTCGCGCAGGAGAGACCAGCCAGACCTGCTCCTGCAATGGCGATACGCATGCTTCAAACCAGAATTTGAAGCCAACCTTAAAAGGATCACGACCCCGTTCGCTTCCTAAAGTCGTCACCAACCGCAAGCGCGGTGTCCTTACGCAATACAAGCCCCCATGGCCGACACCCTGCTGAAGAGCACCACTCGCCACGTGCGCCTGTTCACAGCTCGCGTGAATGACGGGCGGCTTATACCAGACCCCAATCAGCTCACTCTCGACCTGGATCCAGACAATGAATTCCTATGGAACGACAGCTGCGTTCAAACCGTTCAACAACGCTTCCGTGAGTTAGTTGACGCCCATGCCGGCCAGCCTCTGAACGATTACAACCTCCGACGGATCGGCTCTGAATTAGAAGGAACGATTCGCCAGCTCCTTCAGGCAGGCCAGCTGAGCTACAACCCTGATTGCCGGGTTCTGAATTACTCCATGGGCCTGCCCCGCACACCTGAACTGCTGTGAGCCGCTCCCCCTACGACCGTCCACGGGGCGGAAATCCACGTCGGCCTGATGAGCGCAGAGGAGCTCGGTACAGCCCCCCTCCACAGGGCAACAACAATGGTGGTGATGGAGGAGGTCGTTTCAACACCACCAGGATTGCTGTCCTCGCCGGAGTGTTGGTGGTGGGGATCGGCATTGGCAGTGCCGTCACGAGCACCACAGGGGGCGATCAAGGCAACATCGCCAGCAGCCAACAGCTGGATATGGCGGTGCCTGATCCGGAGTTTTGCAGACAGTGGGGAGCGAGTGCTTTTGTGATGGACATAGAGATGTACACCACACTCAACCCATCCAGCAGCTTTGTTACACAGCCCACCCTCCAGCCTGGCTGCGTGATTCGCCGAGAAAACTGGTCTGTTTTACGCAAAGAGGGTGCTGTCACTGCTGCTCAGGAAAGGCAGTGCAAACAGAGGATGAACACCTTCGCTTACATCGGATCCGTGAGGGACAAACCCGTCGTTCGTTGTGTTTATCAAACCGACATCACACAGAACAAATTTCTGACCAAAGGGATCGCCGACGACACCGTTGGAATCACGCCGGAAGCTGATCAGTTTTAGGGAGAGTCGAGCTCTGCGACCATGGGCTCTGTCCCTATGGCCGCAGTCCTTGGCTGACGCAAAGGACTATCGGCGCTGGCAAATACCGGCAAAACGTCGCACCGAAATGCTTCTGCAGCCCGAGAGCAGTAGCGAGCGGGATGGGTAATCAGCCTTAATTGCCGCCGCACCTGCAAGCCCACCACTGATGGCTTGTGCAAACTGCCTGCTGTGAGCTCTCGCTCAATCGAAACCACAGGAAGGAAAGCAGCTCCCAAACCCGATTGCACAGCATTTTTGATGGCCTCAAGGGAATTGAGCTCCATCTCAATCCTCAACCTCTGCACATCCAAACCAGAACGAGCCAGGAGCTGGTCCACCATTTTCCGAGTGGTGGACTGAGCATCTAAACAAACAAAACCCAATCGATACAGATCTTCCTTGCTGAGTTCTGGCAAGCGAGCCAGGGGATGCTTCACAGGAAGCACAAGTGCCAATTCATCACTTGCGTAAGGAACCACCTGAAGCAACTCATTCAACTCAGCAGGTAATTCACCGCCGATGATCGCTAAATCGATCTGACCATTCGCCACGCTCCAGCCCGTTCGTCTTGTGCTGTGAACATGCAGCTGAACTGCCACATCTGGAAATTTTTGCCGAAACAGACCAATCATTCGAGGCATCAAGTAAGTCCCCGTGGTTTGGCTCGCACCCACCACGAGGGACCCTCCCTTCAAGTTGTGCAAGTCATCCAGAGCACGACACGCCTCATGGCATTGACTCAGAATTCGATCGCAGTAACTCAGAAGCAAGTGACCTGCTTCAGTGAGCTGAGCCTTGCGACCGCCGCGATCAAACAAGGACACCTCAAGTTGCTTCTCCAGGTTCTGGATCTGCAAACTGACCGCTGGCTGCGTGACGTAAAGGCTGTCGGCAGCTTTTTTGAAGCTGCCTTCGCTGACGATGGCGCGAAGGATACGCAGCTGATCCAGTGTGAAAGGCAGATCGGCCATAAGCGACAGCCGACCCGGCAGGGATAGCTCCAAAACTTTAGAGGGGAGGAACCCGCCGCCCTTCAGAATTACTTTTCATGCAGCAACTCTTTGGATGAGCTCCTAAGCGGCGGAATGCATCACTCCAGCTTGGTGATGCTGTTGCTGCTCTTGGTTTTCGCTGTCATTCACAGCGGAGGGGCTGCCCTTCGCACTCGCGCTGAAGCCAAAATCGGGGCCCGAGCCTGGCGCGTACTGTTCGCCGCCTTGAGCATTCCCTCAGCGATTGTCGTGATCGGCTATTTCCTTGCCCATCGGTATGACGGCATCAGGCTCTGGAATCTTCAAGGTGTACCTGGCTTGGTACCCGTGATCTGGGTGCTAACAGCCATCAGTTTTCTGTTCCTGTATCCAGCCACTTACAACCTGCTTGAGATTCCCGCTGTCCTGAAGCCGCAAGTGCGTCTCTATGCCACCGGGATCATCCGGATTAGCCGACACCCTCAGGCCGTTGGTCAGGTTCTCTGGTGCTTTAGCCATGCCCTTTGGATCGGAAGCAGCTTCATGGTCGTGACCTGCATAGGCCTGATCGGACATCACCTTTTTGCGGTGTGGCATGGAGACCGACGCCTACAGGCTCGATTTGGTGATGACTTCTTAAAGCTGAAACAAAGCACCTCAGTGCTGCCTTTTGCAGCTGTTCTAGATGGACGCCAGACCCTGGTTTGGAGTGAGTTTCTGCGGCCTGCTCAACTCGGCATCGCGATCGCCGTGGGAGTTTTTTGGTGGGCTCATCGCTTTATCTCCTTAGGAAGCATCGCGTTCCTTCACTCACGACTCGAAGGGCTTTTGAGCTGAACTGCCTACACTCAAAACACTCTGCTTCATTCGGATGCCTTCGGCTGCCGATTTTGCCTGGCTGATCCCAGTGCTCCCTCTCGTTGGGGCATTGATCACAGGGCTTGGTCTGATTAGCTTCAATCGCACCATCAACCGGCTTAAAAAACCCGTTGCCTTGCTGCTGATCAGCTGCATTGGAGCTGCAGCGGTCATTAGCTATGCCGTTCTGTTCGAGCAATTGGGTGGAGCACCCCCCGTCGAGCATTTGTTCATTTGGGCGAGTGCTGGAGACTTCAGCCTTCCGATGGGGTACGTCGTCGACCCTCTTGCAGCTGTGATGCTCGCCTTGGTGACAACGGTGGCGCTGCTGGTGATGATTTATTCCCACGGCTACATGGCCCACGACAAGGGCTATGTGCGCTTCTTCACCTATCTAGCCATCTTCAGCAGCTCCATGTTGGGGCTCGTGGTGAGCCCCAATCTTCTGGAGATCTATGTGTTCTGGGAGCTGGTGGGGATGGCGTCCTACCTCTTGGTTGGCTTCTGGTACGACCGCGAAGGCGCCGCTCATGCAGCCCAGAAAGCGTTTGTCGTGAATCGCGTTGGCGATTTCGGACTTCTGCTCGGCATTCTTGGGCTCTATTGGGCCACCGGAAGCTTTGGATTCCAAGGTATTGCCGATGGATTATCAGCAGCGGTTAGCAGTGGAGTGGTGCCTGGATGGGCAGCGCTCGCTCTCTGCCTGTTCGTGTTTATGGGGCCAATGGCCAAGTCAGCCCAATTTCCTCTCCATGTTTGGCTGCCTGATGCCATGGAAGGTCCCACGCCGATCTCTGCTTTGATCCACGCGGCCACCATGGTCGCTGCAGGCGTTTTCCTTGTTGCAAGGCTGGAACCTCTGTACAGCCAGTTCCCGGCTGTGGGCACGTTCATCGCCGTGATTGGAACGATCACTTGCTTCTTAGGCGCCTCCATTGCTCTGACCCAAATGGATCTCAAAAAGGGGCTCGCTTACAGCACTGTGTCGCAGTTGGGCTACATGATGCTGGCCATGGGTTGCGGCGCTCCCGTTGCTGGCATGTTCCACCTGGTGACCCATGCCTTTTTCAAAGCGATGTTGTTCCTTGGCTCTGGATCTGTGATCCACGCCATGGAGGATGTGGTGGGTCACGAACCTGTCCTCGCCCAAGACATGCGACTGATGGGCGGACTTCGCAAAAAGATGCCGATTACGGCCATCACCTTCTTAATTGGTTGTGTTGCCATTAGTGGCATCCCACCCCTAGCTGGCTTCTGGAGCAAGGACGAGATCCTTGGCCAGGCCTTCAACAGTTTCCCGCTGCTCTGGGCAGTTGGCTTTGCCACTGCGGGTATGACCGCCTTTTATATGTTCCGCCTTTACTTCCTCACCTTTGAAGGTGAGTTCCGAGGCAATGATTCAGCTCTGCAACAAGAGCTCATGGCTGCCGCCGGCAAGAACGTCGAAGAGGGTCATGATCACCATGCCGCCGGAAGTGTCCATGAGTCGCCGTGGTCGATGACCCTTCCGCTCGCTGTTCTCGCGGTTCCCTCAGCCCTGATCGGCTTGCTTGGAACACCCTGGAACAGTCGCTTTGCTGGGCTGCTGAATCCCGAAGAGGCAGCGGAAATGGCCGAACATTTCAGCTGGGGAGAATTCCTTCCGCTCGCAGGCGCCTCCGTCGCCATTTCAGTAACCGGCCTAACAGTGGCCGTCCTCGCCTATGCACTGCGCCGCATCGACCTTGGCGAACTGGTTGCCGCTCGCTTTCCAACCATCAACGCCTTCTTGGCAAACAAGTGGTACCTAGATGCCATCAACGAGAAATTGTTCGTTCGCAGCAGCCGCAAGTTGGCCCGTGAAGTCCTGGAAGTGGATGCAAAGGTTGTGGATGGGGTGGTGAATCTCACCGGTCTGCTCACCCTTGGTAGTGGCGAAGGTCTCAAATACTTCGAGACCGGCAGAGCCCAGTTCTATGCCCTGATCGTGTTTGGTGGAGTGATTGCCTTGGTGGTCCTCTTCGGGGCCCTGGGCTGAGCGATCTTCGAATTCCGAGCCTTCAGGCATGAGGGTTATGTGTGTCAACGCCTATCGAGTGGATGCGCGTTCGCCCAAGATTTCTACACTCCGAACAGTGGTGAAAGACCTGTCCCGTGCTCGAATTTGCCGTTAGTGCACCCTTTGATCCGGCATTCGACATCTCAAGCGGTATCGTTCCGGCCACGTTCCCCTGGTTGAGCCTTTCGATCCTGTTCCCCATCGTTGGGGCCTTCATCGTTCCATTCGTGCCAGACGAAGGTGATGGCAAACAAGTGCGCTGGTTTGCGCTCGGTATCGCCCTCACCACCTTCCTCATCACTGCTGCGGCCTATCTCACGGGATACGACCCCAGTTACAGCGGACTCCAACTGTCGGAACGGGTGAGCTGGCTGCCCAATCTTGGGCTCACATGGGCTGTCGGGGCTGATGGCCTCTCGATGCCGCTTATCCTGCTCACAAGCTTCATCACGGCCTTGGCGGTTCTGGCCGCCTGGCCTGTGACCTTTAAACCCAAGCTGTTCTTCTTCTTGATCCTGGCGATGGATGGCGGCCAAATTGCCGTCTTCGCTGTCCAAGACATGCTGCTTTTCTTCCTCGCCTGGGAACTAGAGCTGCTTCCGGTTTATCTCTTGTTGGCCATCTGGGGCGGAAAGAAACGTCAATACGCGGCGACAAAGTTCATTCTTTACACAGCTGGCAGCTCACTGTTCATCCTCTTGGCGGCCTTGGCCATGGGCTTTTTTGGAGGTGGAGTGCCCAATTTTGAATACAGCGTTCTAGCCCAAAAGGGATTCAGCACTGGATTTGAGCTGCTCTGTTACGCGGGGTTGTTGATTGCATTCGGGGTGAAATTACCGATTGTTCCCCTCCACACCTGGCTTCCTGATGCCCATGGGGAGGCCACCGCACCTGTACACATGTTGCTGGCAGGCATTTTGCTCAAAATGGGTGGCTATGCCTTGATGCGCTTTAACGCCGAAATCCTGCCCGGAGCACATGCCCAATTCGCACCCCTTCTGGTGGTGCTGGGAGTCGTAAACATCATTTACGCAGCGCTCACATCTTTCGCGCAACGCAACCTCAAACGCAAGATCGCTTACAGCTCCATCAGCCATATGGGCTTCGTGCTGATTGGCATTGGCAGCTTCAGCGAGTTAGGGACGAGTGGCGCCATGCTTCAGATGATCAGTCATGGACTGATCGGAGCCAGTCTGTTCTTTCTTGTGGGTGCCACCTACGACCGTACCCACACCCTCCAGCTGGATGAAATGGGTGGCATTGGCCAAAAAATGCGCATCATGTTTGCCCTCTGGACTGTTTGCTGCCTCGCCTCCCTCGCCCTGCCTGGCATGAGCGGATTCGTCAGCGAGCTGATGGTGTTCACAGGCTTTGCCACCGATGAGGCTTACACCCTCAGCTTCCGCATCGTGATTGATGGGTTAGCTGCCATCGGGGTGATCCTGACTCCGATCTACCTGCTGTCGATGTTGAGAGAGATCTTTTTCGGGAAAGAAAACAGCGAACTGGTGTCTCACTCCAATCTTGTGGATGCTGAGCCCAGGGAGGTCTACATCATTGGTTGCCTGCTCGTTCCAATCATTGGGATCGGGCTCTATCCAAAACTGATGACTGACAGCTACAGCAATACAATCTCAGCTCTTGTGAAGCGGGACGTCGATG
The DNA here is from genome assembly GCF_014279555.1 of Synechococcus sp. SYN20. Lineage (NCBI taxonomy): Bacteria > Bacillati > Cyanobacteriota > Cyanophyceae > Synechococcales > Synechococcaceae > Synechococcus > Synechococcus sp. SYN20. Next base: position 2,450,562 of record NZ_CP047959.1, read on the forward strand.
CGATGGAAAGGATCAAACGACCAACAGCACCTTTAATCCGCAGCACTTCCCTTGTGCCAGCGCTGTTCTCAGCACCAAAACTGACAGAGGCCACCCAGCCCATCTCGTAAAGATCTTCGTCCTTTCTCTGCGAATGCGATTCAGAGCCTGAATCGCTCCTTAATTTTCAGACGCTTGTCGCACACTCTGTTCGCCATGCGTCAGATCAATTTCAGTCTGATTTTCATCTTCGGACTCGGCACGGTGTTTTTCACGTTGGAAAACACCAACCCCACCACGGTCAACGTTTTGCCGTGGATGCACTACACCTTGCCTCTGGCCGCTCTACTACTCCTATCAGCGGGTATCGGTGCAGTTGCAGCCTGGCTTTTTGCAAGCTGGAGCGGAATGCTCAACACGGTCGAACGCTTAGGCAAAGCCACTGACCTCGAAGCCCAGCAGGTTCGCATTCAAGAGCTGGAAACCGACCTCGATCGCTACCGCTCAACAGTGCAGACCCAGTTAGGACTGCTGCCATCAGGCAACAGTGACTCGGCCTCAACCACAAGCGCGAATCCCACCGTCGACATCGATACCAATTCCTAAAAAAGAAAGGCTTGACGGAGCGAAAGAAGCGAATCTCCTGTGGGGACTGGCGTCCCCGGGATTGGGCCGATACCCTTCGCTCAGATTGAGATTGTCTTTGTCTTATGCCGGTCTGACCTCGAAAGCTGATGCCGGCGCCCGTCTTGCGATCCGTCTTCTTCAGGATGCCGCCCAAAGCGGCACTCTCGATCCATGGGATGTTGACGTCATTGCAGTCGTAGACGGATTCTTAGATCAACTCAGACAACGCATCGAAGTTCCCAGGCGCGTTGCCGTTCAGCTGGGCCAACAGGGAGGAAGCTACGAGCGTGATCTAGCAGAAAGCAGCGAAGCCTTTCTCGCTGCTTCCGTGTTGGTGGGGCTTAAAGCAGAAGTGCTTGAAGCCAGCACTCTCCCTCCAGAACCAATGCTGGAAGAAGCCTTCGACGCTGACTTGATGGAGCAGGGTTGGCTGGATCCCCGCTTCAATTTGCCCAGACACCCTGAACGCCACCTTCTAAGGCGCCCTGTTGCTCCACCTCCCCTAAGGCGGCCCGTCACGCTTGGGGAACTGATCGAACAGTTGGAGACCATTGCCGAGCAATTAGAGACAGACGAACTAGACATGCGCCGGCGGCAGCGGCAAAAGCGCTTCAGCAATCGCGAGGCGATCGCCCAAGTAGCGGCGTTGGCTCACCGAGAAAAACTCCCTGAAACCACCGCAGCCTTAGGAATTTTCTTGAAAGGATGGGAGCAGGCCTTGCACTGGATTGATTTCGAGTTTCTCGTCAGCCGCTGGGCAGAGGCGGCTGGACCTGACCTGGACACCGATCGCGTCGGGGTGTTTTGGGCCCTGTTGTTTCTGTCCTCTCAGAGTCAGGTGGAACTAGAGCAAGTGGGCTCGCTGCATGCACCCATTCGTTTAAAACGTCTGCTCGTTGCCGGTGAAATCACTCAGTTGCCGATCAAAAGTCTGGAAGTGCCAGATATCACGCCGACCTTGCCCGCGATTGCCGCTTAATCACCCTCGTATGTTGAGGAACACGTTTTCAAGCTTGGTACGTCAATGAAGGCCATGATCCTGGCCGCAGGCAAGGGAACCCGGGTACAGCCGATCACGCATGTGATCCCGAAACCGATGATTCCGATCCTGCAGAAACCGGTGATGGAGTTCCTGCTGGAGCTTCTCAAAGAGCATGGTTTCACTGAGGTCATGGTCAACGTGTCTCACTTGGCCGAGGAAATAGAGAATTATTTCCGCGATGGCCAGCGCTTCGGGGTTGAAATCGCATACAGCTTCGAAGGCAGTATTCAAGATGGCGAACTGATCGGAGACGCCCTGGGGTCTGCGGGAGGCCTCAAAAAAATCCAAGATTTTCAGACCTTTTTTGACGACACCTTTGTGGTGTTATGTGGCGACGCTCTGATCGACCTCGACCTCACCGAGGCCGTTAAGCGTCATCGTGCCAAAGGGGCTCTCGCCAGCCTTGTTACCAAAACAGTCCCCAAGGATCAGGTGAGCAGCTACGGGGTGGTGGTGAGTGATGACGACGGCAAAATCCAAGCCTTCCAAGAGAAGCCCAGTGTTGAGGAAGCTTTAAGCGACACGATTAACACCGGCATCTATCTCTTTGAACCTGAGATTTTTGAGCACATCCCCTCCGGGACATCCTTCGACATCGGAGCTGATCTCTTCCCCGCTTTGGTGAAGCAGGGAGCTCCTTTTTATGCGCTGCCCATGGATTTCGAATGGGTCGACATTGGCAAAGTGCCTGATTACTGGCAAGCCATTCGCAGCGTTCTCCAAGGAGAGGTTCGCCAAGTTGGCGTCCCTGGGAAAGAGGTCAAGCCTGGGGTCTTTACGGGCCTAAACGTGGCGGCCAACTGGGACAAAATCAACGTTGAAGGCCCGATCTACGTGGGCGGAATGACCAAAATTGAGGATGGTGCCTCATTGATCGGTCCCACGATGATTGGACCAAGTTGCTATATCTGCGAAGGCGCAACCATCGACAACTCGATCATTTTTGATTACTCCAGGATCGGGGCAGGCGTGCAATTAGTCGAGAAACTTGTGTTTGGCCGCTATTGCGTTGACAAAGAAGGTGATCACATTGATCTCCAAGAAGCGGCACTTGATTGGTTGATCACGGATGCACGTCGCCAGGACTTGGTGGAGCCTTCTCCTCAACAGAAAGCCATGGCAGAACTGCTAGGGACCGATCTCACCCAGGCAAGCTGACGCCAGCTTGTTTCAAAATCGCTGGGATGCGTTCCTCTGCCTTGATGGCCATTAAATGAACGCCTTGAGCCACTCCTAGGTATTGCTGAACCTGCTCAGCGGCAATTTGTATTCCCTCTGCCGCAGGGTCTGCCGCGGCCTCCAATCGGGCGATCAGGTTCTCGGGAATGCAAGCACCAGGAACCATCCGATTGATAAAACTTGCATTGCGCGCCGACTTCAGCAAGAACACACCAGCGAGGACTGGAAGCTGCATGGGTTCGGCTATCTCACGGCAAAACCGCTCCAAAACCGCAGCATCCATCACCATCTGCGTCTGAATAAAACGTGCTCCTGCAGCTTTTTTTCGCTGCATACGTCGTACCAAGCCCGACCAGCTCGCACACTGGGGATCAGCAGCCGCTCCAGCGAAGATGTTGGTCGGGCCATCGGCAAGCTGACCCTTAACCGGATCATCGCCCCGATTGAAGGCCGTGACCTGCTGTAGCAATCGCACGGATTCCAGTTCATTCACAGGACGTGCTTTGGACTGATCACCAGCACGAACAGGGTCACCTGTGAGGCAAAGAAGATTGCGAATCCCCAAAGCATGGGCACCCAAGAGATCAGCTTGAATCGCAATGCGATTGCGATCGCGACAGGCCATCTGCAGTACAGGCTCAATGCCCTCGTCCAACAGGAGGCGAGCCAGCGCAAGACTGCTCATCCGCATGACCGCTCGACTGCCATCCGTGACATTGACGGCATGGACATGACCTTTTAAGCCCCTTGCCATCTCGAGAGCATGGGATGGGTCTCCACCCCGTGGAGGCATCACTTCAGCCGTAATGGTGACGGTCCCAGCCTCGAGGCTGCTTTGCAGCGCTGAACTCAAATGAACGATCGCTACTACAGAACACTATGGAAGATCAGGTTCTCCATACCTGCTTAAGATGCAAACCATGGTCCAAGAAGAATGGCCATCGGCTAGGAGCCCTGTTCAATGACTGTTTCCCTCTCCAGCCGCGAAATCGAGATCATCGAACTGGTGGCCGAAGGGCTGACCAATCAAGAGATCGCTGAACGACTAACGATCAGCAAGCGCACGGTCGACAACCACGTCAGCAACGTGTTCACGAAAACCGGCTCAAAGAATCGAGTGGCCCTGTTGAACTGGGCTATGGATCACGGGAAAATTTGTCGAGACGGCTTTAATTGCTGTGTCCTTCCCTCTGATGCCTCCGACGAGACCTAACCGGAAGAGGTTCAGGGATTGGGATGTCTGTAAGCGAGCAGCTCGCCAAAGAAAGGCCAAACAAGCTGGCGTAAGCGAGACAGGCTTCTCGATCTAAGCCTGTGAAACGCAGGATGCCATCAGAGTCGTAAAGACCAAGCATGCCGTCTCCCTCGCGAGCCATGCTCCAAACCTAAAGGAAATCGAAAGAATTTTTAGGTTTGGAGCCGATATTGGTCAATCCAATCCTGAGGCCACCTTGAAAGCGGTTGATAGGCGAGCGCTGCATTGCTCCAGCGCTGATCCCCTGTAATTTCAACGCCACACCAGTCGGGGATGGTCAAGGGGCTATCGGAGGTCTCGAGCTCAACCTCAGCCAGGATTAAGGGTGAATTACTTCCTTCAAAGCAATCAACGACCCAGTCGCCGCCTTCCTGTTGAAGGGAGTAGCGCGTTTTAACCAGGCGATGGGGCGTCAGTGCCCAAAGCTCCTCCGCATCCCTCTCTGGAATGTCGTACTCGAATTCATGGCGAGCAATCCCGGCGGCAGGAGCCTTCAACGTCAGCCATGCCCTGCCATCTGCGCGCAAGCGCATGCGAACAGTGAATCCATCTGGCGAGGCTGACAAATATCCCTGTCGTAGCGCTTGCGGGGGTCCCGCCAGAAGACGCCAACCAGAATTTGCAACCAGGAAGCGCCGTTCAATCTCCAATGCCATCTCAGTTTGCGGAGGGAGCACTATCCAGCAAACTCCCCGCCCAGTGAAGTTTGCGTGACAGCGTTCGGTAATAGGAGGGACTTTGCTCCAACTGCACCATCAGCGCGTGATGCGCGGCCTGCTGAATCACGCAGCATTCACCTGGACCAAAAACCTCTCCAGCAGACCCATCTTTCCAAAGTTTCACCTGCCGGCTGGCATCACCAAGAGGCCAGATCACAACCCTGGATCGGGGAGGCAATACAACAGCACGACTCGACAGACTCATTGGACAAATCGGACTGACGACAATTGCATCGATGCCTGGATGCAAGATCGGGCCGCCCGCCGCCATCGCATAACCCGTCGAGCCTGTAGGCGAGGCCAAAATCAAGCCATCTCCGCGGACTTGGTCAACAACCTCTCCATCGATCTCCATTTCCAGAATGCAGGTTGGAGACAAATCCTCGTGATAAGGCTTGAGGTAAAGGTCATTCAGGGCCCAGTGAATCTCCTGATGGTCAGAAGGACCAACTTCCATGCCAGAGGCCCCCTCCGAACCATGCAGATCCCCCATGCGCTGGATCACCGCCTGCAACATCATGCGCCGTTCCAAGGCAAAACGATCTTCCAGCACGCGCTGCCAGAGCCCTTCACTCCTGAGCAAGCCGGGATCATGCGTCAGAAAGCCAAGATGGCCTCCCACGTTGAAACTCAGAATCGGGACATCAAGAACAGCGAGGTGTCGGGCAGCACCCAGCACGGTTCCATCACCACCAAGCACCACCGCCAGATCCGGTAGCCGAGGCTCAGAGGCCAGCAGCCCTGGGAAAGGGTCTGCCGTTAGGCCACTCATCGCCAAGACGCAAATCACACCGATCGTCTCGAGTTCATCGGCACAGCGACGCGCTTCTTTCAACGCCAGTGGGCTATCTGCGCGATATATCAGCCAGACCCGTTGAAGACGCATAACAGCGTGTCGCTTTTACCAGCGCAAAAGGTTGAAGCGCTCCATGTCCACAGTGACTCTGTTCCGGTACAGCGATAACAAGATTGCCAGACCGACCGCAGCCTCAGCTGCTGCAACTGTGATCACAAACACCGAGAAAACTTGGCCACGAATGAGTTGGCCATCCACATAGGACGAAAACGCCATCAGGTTGATGTTCACTGCATTGAGCATCAACTCAATGCTCATCAACACGCGGACAGCATTACGGCTGTTGATCAGACCCCAGACCCCTGTACAAAACAGGACTGCCGCCAACAGCAGATAGGCCTGGAGAGGAACGGAACCGGCAAGAAGCTCAGAGAGCATCACAAAAAAGAAGAAAGGATTCAGGCGCGAGGCTGGTCGACAAGCAAAGGGGTACGTGCCTTCTCAATCAGGCCCTGATCAACCTCTTCACCAGTCACTGGATCCTCCGATTGAACGTCACGACGGGCCAGAACAATCGCTCCAATCATGGCCATCAACAATAAAACAGATGCCAACTCAAAAGGCAGCAAATAATCGGTGAACAAGTGCTCACCAATTCGCACAGTTGCTTCCTCCCCGATCGGCGTTGGCCCCTTGGCCCAGGGAGTGGTGACAACCACACGGGTCAAAAGAGCAAAGAGGCCCACACATACACCCCCAGACAGAAGACGGCGTATGAGGAGTCCAGGGATCGGAGCTAGATCCTCCTTCTTGTTGACCAGCATGATCGCAAACAGGATCAAGACGTTGACTGCACCCACGTACACCAGCACTTGGGCCGCTGCCACAAAACTGGCGTTTAACAGCAGGTAGAGACCTGCCACAGCCAAAAACACACCACCAAGGAGGAAGGCTGAATACACGATGTTGCTTAGGAGCACAACACCGAGAGCTCCCAGCACGATGACGGCACTCAGTGCCAAAAAACTAATGAGCTGCGTTGACGCGGCGATCGTCATCCTGCGCTCTCCTCCTCATTGGAAGCTGATGAAGATGATTCTCTCCCATCCTCGGCAACCTTCATGGATCCAGCTGCCTTGAGTTCCTCAAGAATTTGCTCAGGGAGCTTGCCCGCTCGTGGACGATCAGGAGAAACGCCATGGGGATGAACTTCTCCAGCAGGCAAATACACCAGTTCCCGCAACGGCTGGACCGATGGATCTGTCGTCACACTGGTGGGCAGGCGACCTAAAGCAACATTGTCGTAATTCAGGCTGTGGCGATCGAAGGCTGCCAATTCATATTCTTCAGTCATCGACAAGCAATTGGTGGGGCAGTACTCCACACAATTGCCACAGAAAATACAAACTCCGAAATCAATTGAATAGTTGCGTAGCTCTTTTTTCTTCGTCTCCTTGTTCATCACCCAATCAACCACCGGGAGATTGATGGGACACACACGCACACAGACCTCACAGGCAATGCACTTGTCGAATTCGTAATGAATACGTCCTCGATACCGCTCTGAAGGAATCAGCTTTTCGTAGGGGTACTGCACCGTGACCGGACGGCGCTTCATGTGATCGAAGGTGACCGACAGGCCTTGCGTGAGATTACGGGCCGCATCCACTGCATCCCTGGTGTAATCACCAACCTGTTTAAGGAAGCCGAACATGGTTTGGAATCGGGGAAGTGAACGATCGAGGAGTCAAAACCCGGCTTTCATGATGCCGCCGGGAAAGAAGAAGTGACGAGTTCAGCCGCCAAAAGCGACCGGGAAAGCCAGCTTGAGAGCGGCTGTGACCAGGAGGTTGACCAAGGCCAGAGGCAACAGAAATTTCCAGCCAAGGTCCAATAACTGATCGATCCTGACCCGTGGGGTGGTCCAACGCAAAAGGATTGCGATGAAGACCAGCAGGTAGGCCTTCAAGACAGTCATCACTATGCCCACAGTGCCTGTGATCAGTTGCACGAGAGGAGCGTCAATGGGCTGACCTAACCACGAAGCAAGCCATTCAACCGGGATCGGGAAGCCCCAACCACCCAGATAAAGGATGGAAACGAGGAGAGCCGATAGAACGAGATTGATGTAACTGCCCAGATAGAAGAGGGCAAATTTCATTCCCGAGTATTCGGTCTGATAGCCAGCAACGAGTTCTTCTTCCGCTTCTGGGAGGTCAAAAGGCAAACGCTCACATTCAGCGAGCGCACAGATCCAGAAAATCAAGAAGCCCACGGGCTGGCGCCAGATGTTCCAACTCAGAACACCAGCTCCAGTTTGTTGATTGACAATATCGACGGTGCTTAGGGAGTTACTCATCATCACGACGGCCAGTACGGCCAACGCGAGGGGGATCTCGTAACTGATCGACTGGGCTGCTGCACGGAGGCCGCCCAACAACGAATATTTGTTGTTTGAGGCGTAGCCACTCATCAAAAGGCCAATGGGCTGAACGCTGCTGAGCGAGATCCAAAGGAAAATGCCAACGCCAACATCACTGATCAGCAGGTTCTGGCCGAAGGGCACGATCAACCAGGACAAAATGACTGGCACCACCACCAGCACAGGGCCAAGGGTGAAGAGAATGCTGTCTGCGCGATCCGGAATGATGTCTTCCTTAACGAGCAATTTGAGGCCATCGGCAAGAGGCTGAAGAACGCCGAGGGCTCCGGCGTACTCAGGCCCAACCCTTTGTTGCACGGCCGCAGAAATTTTTCGTTCCAGCCACACCGTGACCAAAACCCCAACAACGGCGGCCACAAGGACCAGCAACATCGGGAAGGGAAGCCAGAGCATGCGTGCAGCCTGGGCCGAGAGCCCAAGCCCCTCCAGTGCCTGACTGAAGCTCTGCTCAAGATCAAGACCCGGGCTCACCAGAGCCGGCGCGGTGGTGGCGAGGGAAGTCACCATGTTCGGAGAACAGATTGATGCAACTTAAGCGCCCGCGGCATTCACCCGCTCGTCTGCAGGGACCCAATGACGTGCAGACGAGCCGGTGTAAATCTGAGATGGGCGGAAAATTCGATTGGCACCGAGCTGTTCCCTCCAGTGGGCCAGCCAACCAGCCACACGGGAAATCGCAAACACAGGGGTGAACAGATCTCTTGGAATCCCAAGTTTCCGGTAAACAAGGCCTGAATAAAAATCAACGTTGGGATAAATCCCTTTAGGCCCTAGGCGAATGGCGGCAGCCGTCTCAAGGGCATGGGCCACGTCGTAGAGATCGTCGTGACCAAACCGAGCAAACAACTCCTCAGCCAAGGACTGAAGGATCACAGCCCGAGGGTCTTTGACTTTGTACTCCCGATGGCCAAAACCCATCACTTTGCGCTTATTTGCCACGGCTGACTCGAGGTAGGAGTCGGCCTGTTCCGGAGTCCCGATCTCCTCCAACATCGCGAGCACATCTTCGTTGGCACCTCCATGAAGAGGGCCCGCCAACGTTCCAACGGCCGATGCCACGACGGCATACGGGTCCGTCAACGTGCTTGCCGTCACTCTGGCGCTGAAGGTGCTGGCATTAAGGCTGTGCTCAGCGTGAAGGATCAAACAGCGATCAAAGATTCGAGAGGCAAGAGGGTCGGGCTCTTGTTCCGTAAGCATGTACAAGAAATTGGCGGAGTACGCCAGGTCGTCACGCGGCTGGATTGGATCCTGGCCTTTACGGATCAATTGGAAGGCCGCCACCATCGTTGGAATCTTGGCAATCAGCCTGACAACAGCGTCATAGATGTATTGAGGATCATCAATGGCCCGACGGGAATAAAAAAGCCCTAATGACGCCGCGCTCGACTGAAGAGCATCCATCGGATGCCCGTTGGCGGGGAAGCACTTCATCATGTCGCGCACTCGAAAGCTGACGCGACGATGCATCTGCACTTCGTGCTCGAAATCACGAAATTGCTGAGGTGTTGGCAGTTCCCCCCAGATCAACAGATACGTGGTCTCCAGGAAACTGCTGTGGACCGCGAGGTCATCAAGGGAGTAGCCCCGATAGGAGAGGCGCCCCTGCAGGCCGTCAATGTCGCAAATCGAAGATTGGGTGGCCGGGACACCCTCCAGGCCGGGTCTAAACACCAACCCCGTGCGTTCATGCCTGATTTCGCTCCCGCCGGTCTGACTCACCACCACCCACAACGACAACTCATCAACGCAACTTAAACGCAGCCCGGCAATAACAGACTTGGCCTGAGTAACCCCTGCAGCTGCGCTATTCCACGGGGATCTTGATGGGATGGGTCCCAACGGAGATGGCAGAGCCCTGCCTTGCGCAGGCGCAGGGCATCAGATCGCGCACCTATCAGCTCCGCAGCCAGCTGGCTCAAATCAGGTTCGTGACCCACAAGCAAACACGAGCCTTGCAAGCGCTGAACCAAGGGCCATGGATCCCCTCCAGGCTCAAGACAACGGGCGAGCTCAATCTCAGCAGCCAAACCACTTTTCACCGCCAGCTCAGCTGTTTCACGCGCTCGGCGATAAGGACTGCTGTACAAGCGGTCGGCGATCAATCCGAGATCGCGCAGACGGCAGCACACCTTGAATGTGCGCTCGACTCCCAAAGGCGTCAGACAACGATCTGGATGATCCACGCCTTGGTGGCACTCAACCGCGATGCCGTGACGCAACAGCAGCAGGTCAACCAAATCGCAGCTGAGCGCGGAGTCGTAAGCGGTTAGAGCCTGCTTGACCAGCGCCTTCCTCTTGGTCCGGACCAGCAGCCAAAGCAAGTTCCTGCACCGCTGGGAGCAGGGGCTGGCCAGCCACCGACTGAATCAAACGCCAGGGCCGCCACTTTTGGAGCTGAGCGCGGCTGAGCTCTGTCGCCAATGCCAACTGCTGTGCCAGAGGCGCCGCCCCTTCGTCCTGCAAGGCCCGTAGTTGATCTAAACGAGGCTCGAGGGCTGCGTGATCTTGACGCGTTGTTAGAGCATCTAACGTCTGCCCCCACCAGTCTTGGCCGGATTCACGTTCTAAAGCCACCGCAAGTTGGGCCTGTAGAGAAGCTTCACCCCGCTGCCTCTGCCGAGCTAGTCGGGTCCACACCTCAAGGGAGGAGCCATCAGAGGGCAGGGCCGAGCGCACGAGACCCTTGGCCTGGAGGTCCGCATCCACGGCCTCCAAACCGGGCTGATCAGAGGATGTTCCCAACAGCCAACCCTCTTCTCCCTGCTCCCAGAGCAGTGGACCCGCATCCAACCCCACCACAGCTGAAGCCCCCTCGGCTCCAAGGGTTTGGAGAGTCTCCTTAAGAACAGGCGCTAACCATTGAGCAACGGGGGCCTCACTTTGAGGGCTTAGGAGAGCGGCAGGATCCGAGAGCACAGCCAGGGCCGATGCCGATCCACCAGCTGAACGCATCAAGGAATGCGACAGCGTTATCCCATTCCCGGCACTTCCAAGCGGCTGACGAAAACGCAAGACTGCGTCCAGATTGAGGGCAGTCCCTTTGGGGTCCAGTGCTGCCACTAGACCGACAAGGTCATCACGATCAGAGATGGAGCTCGGCATTCCAAGCCAGGTCGCCATCGCGGCGGAATCGGCAGTCAGCAGAGCCGCACCCCGACCGAGCTGCTTCAAATCAGCTTCCAGCGCTGAGTCGCCCAGCTGGTGCAGAGCATCCAGCTGGGACACATCCAGGGACTGTTCCAACACACCACGACTGGACGCAATCAAAAGCAGGTCATCATCGATTAAGGCTGTAGCGATGGGTTGTGGCTCTCGTCCAAGCAGCGCTCCGCGGCCGCTGATCACGCCCATTCCCCGATAACGACTGATTTGCAGATCGGTTCCAGCCAAACTCCGCGTTTGCCAAAAGCGTTGGAGAAAGCGCTTGGCACCGTCTTGATCGAGGCTGGTGAGCGCAAGCACCCAGCCCGCCGGCGCATCGGCGACGGGCGCAAGCAAAGAGAGACTGACCTGAGGACCGATCCAATCCGCGAGTTCTCCCACAAAATCCAAGCCCGCCAACGCAAAGGCGCCATCCCGCAATTGCTGCGTGCTGTCCCGTGCTTGGCGACGGCGTGACACCGGTGCCACCGCTTGGGCATAGGCAGGCATGCGCACAGGATCAGAGAGCCAATGCAAACTGAGCGATGCATCGTTCGGGACGAACCGAGCGGCTCGTGGCAACACCAGCGCTTGGCCAACAATTTTCAGAGGGCTCTGCTGTGCCATCGCCCACCACAAGCCCAATGCGGTGGTGAGCAGCACTAGCACCGCTGCAGCGACAGCTAAAAGGAAGGAACGCGCCTTCATGAAGCAGCAGGCGTGGGACTGGCCTCATCTTTATTCATGATGAATCCCATGACATCCTCTTCGCCCCAATCCATCAGCGCCAGAGACCTTCACGAGTGGCTGTCGAGCGGCAGCGCCCTTCAGCTCGTTGATGTTCGCGAGCACTCCGAACTGGAGATCGCGTCCTTCCCCGGACAGGTGGAACATCTACCGCTGAGTGAATCCAATCTCTGGCTTTCCGATCTGCCCGCAAGGCTGACAACCAACAAACCCATCGTGGTGATTTGTCATGCCGGGATCCGCAGCAGAAACTTTGGCTGCTGGCTCTTAGAGCAAGGGCCGGATTACGACGTCTGGAACTTAGAAGGTGGCATTCATGCCTGGAGTGTGGAAGTCGATCCGAGCGTTCCTCGTTACTGAGCAGCGGTTCATGACAACGCCACCAATCCAAGAGAAAACCTCCGTACGATTGATGAGCTGATTGTGTGCCTGTGCAGCCGCTGCCCCGCCGACAACAGGAGGTGCTCAAGGCCACGGTGCATCACTACGTTGACACGATTGAGCCAGTAGGGAGCAGAACCCTCGTTCAGAGGTTTGATCTGCAAGCCAGTGCTGCCACGGTGCGTTCAGCCATGGGGGCTCTAGAGCAGCGAGGTCTACTGACCCAACCACATACGTCTGCAGGACGGGTACCAAGCCCCAGTGGATACCGGCATTACGTGGATTGCCTTCTCCCCAGGCCCGGAACGATCGCCCAGCATCTCGATCAGGAATTAACCCAGCTCAGCCTTCGCTGGGCGGCTCTTGATGATTTGCTCCAAAACATGGCAAGACGGCTCACCGATTTCACGGGACTGATGAGCCTGATCACGCACCCCACCCAGAGGCAACCCGCGCTGGAAGCCATCCGACTGGTTCGCAGCGAAGAGCGCTTGCTGGTGATGTTGGTGGAGAATTCCAGCCAAGCCAGTCACCTCAACCTGCGGCTACCCCACGGCAGTGAACATCAAATTGAAGCGATGGATCAGTGGGCGCGCCGGCAGCTCGACAGCAATGGCAGTTTGAATTGGAATTCACTCCCAAGGGAACTGCAGGCCTGCGGCAAGGCTCTCCGCGATGCCATTCAAAGTCATCAGACCTTGCAGACCTCTCAAGAGACCAAGGCCTTGTTTCATGGAGTGTCTCGGCTCGTTGCCGAGCCTGAATTCAGCCAAAGCGCCAAGGTCAGACCACTCCTGGAACTGATGGATCAAAGCCCCGCATCCCTGACCCTCTCCGCTCCCGGTCCTGGATATGGCGTGTGGATTGGCCAAGAACATCCCGAGCAAGCCCTTCACCACTGCTCAGTGGTCCAAGCCTCCTACACAAGCGCCACTGACGGAGTGGGATACGTGGCGCTTGTGGGTCCAATGCGCATGGCCTACGCCACAGCCCTTGCTGCTGTAAAGAGTGCGGCTCATCATCTCGACCATCTCCTGAACTGACATGCCGTCCAAAGGGAGAACAGCGAAAACACGCCTCGCCATCCTCATCGGACTGAGTGTGGGAGGGGCATTAATTGCTATCTGGAGCGGTGTCAACCTGACCCAGCAACAGGATCGGCTTGACCTCCAACCCACCAACACTGTTGCTCCAAACGATGCAGCCCAGAACGTTTCCAGTGAGAACCTTGATTCACTGCTCGACGAAGAACCCCGCCCTTGGTTGCTGGCACAATCGCTTCCCCTGAAAGGACCCTCTGGACATATTGGAGAGCGCTTTGCCCTGGGAATCGACACGGTTTTACGGGACTTAAATAACCGCGGTGGCATTGCCGGACGACCCGTCAAAATCTGGCGGATTGATGATGGCTATGAGCCAGAAAACACCCTGAGAAATAGCCGCTTATTTGCGGCCGAACCCGAAGTTTTGGCCCTATTCGGCTTTTTTGGCACCCCCACGAGCAAGGCCGCCCTACCAATCGCCAAGAAAGCAGGACTCACACTCGTTGCACCTCTAACAGGCGCTAGCTCCCTGAGAACCAAGGGTCAGATCGGGGTTTTACATTTCCGAGCAAGTTATGCGGAGGAAGCCCGGCGAATCGTTGATCACCTCGTTAACGACGGCTTCGTGAGAATTGCCGTGGCGTATCAGAACGACGCCTATGGGAAAGACGTGCTTGCCAGCACAGTGGAGGCTTTGCAGACCCACGATCTCCGCGCTGTCAGCACGGCTGCTCTTCCACGAAACTCAACGGAAACAAAGCAAGCCTCCAAGACGATCGTCAAATCGAAGCCTGATGCCCTCATCGTGATCTCGCTCAGCAAAACGATGGCCTCGCTCGTGAACAACGTGCATCGAAATGGCAGCCGTCCGCAATTAATGACGATCTCTCCAACAGGAACGAAAGCGCTGTTTCGGGATCTGCCTCAAGCAGCAGCATTTGGCGTAGGAGTCACGCAAGTGGTGCCGTTCCCATGGGATGCACGACACCCTGATGTTGCAAGCTATCAACGACTCTTACGTCAACAACAACAAAATGTTGAGGTTGAAGTTGAAGTTGACTTCGATTTCTATAGCCTCGAAGGCTTCATGGCCGCACAATGGCTCGTCCAGGCGATGGAAACGGTCGCTCCAGAGATCACCCGCGACCGCCTGATGAATGAACTTAAGCGCACCACTCCTAAGCTCCATCGCAGCATTGATTTGGTGTTCCTTGGCAGTGATCCCTGGGAACCTTGAACGAAAATAGTTAAATCAATAACCAGCTGGCTGCTGATAGCAACACCATCACGAGAAGGGAGATCGGAGGCCAGGATTGCTCGTAGATGTGAATACGGTTCAAAATCAAGTTTCGGCGATCACCCTGCTCTAGACTCGCCCTTCTTTTAAGACTTTCAAGATAAAGAACCAACGCAAAACTAACAATCGAAAGAAGGTAAGCAATGGCATAAACAGAGTCTAAGAATGACAGATAAGGAAGATTCGGCAGTTCCGATCGATAGCCATCCTGCAAAAAGATCAATGTCAACAGAACCGCAATCGGGATCTCGACGCGAAACTCAGTGAGCACCCTCGTGATCAACACAATTGAGGCCATAACGACGACCAAGGGCTGAATCAATGTCCAAAAAGCAGACCAAGAAGACCGCTGATACGAGACATCAAAAATAAGCTGGCTGTATTCCTCATCCACAGCGCTAACTCCAAGACCGGAGGCAAAATGATGTCTGAATTCCCCGAACGACCAGCCCCGAGTTAGCCAGCCAAAGAGATCAGAATATTGGCCGATACCACTATCTCTTAAATCGGGAATCAAGCGAAGACTATCGTAAGTCAAATCACCAATCGAATCATCAACCTCCAGAACGACAGGCAGACTGACTGAATTGAACGGGAACCTCCGCAGGTCTAAATTGTCGATATAAAAATCTCCCGTATATAACATTCCCTGCCCGAAAGTGCCATCATCAAATTTACGAACATCTCGCAATGGCGTGATCACAGACGTTTCAGGATTAATATCATTTTCGAGGCTAATAATTTCCGAAACAGCAAGGCCACGCCCAACCAAATAGTTCTGAAAAGACTGACCCCAACGCATCCAGATATATCCCTTACTGGAGAAACTAGGAACTTCAAGATCCAGGCTAAAATTATTTGCCACGTAAATGCCTGTATACACCTTATACTTCGCCGCTTCGAGAAGTTGCGAATCACGCAGAATTTCGGCCCCTTTTAACGGCCTCCCACGCGTCGCGGCATCTGGAGCTTCATTGCGAATATGAGGAGTACTAGTGAGCCGAAGCAATTCTCGAGAACTGATCACATCCAGATTTTCTCTTCCAAGAAACTGAACAAGAAAAATCGCTGAGACCACGATCACCAAGATCAGTAGAAAGTCCCAAAATTTCAAACTGATGCCCAGTTTCCTGGAGGACTTCAACAAACGCTGAAGCACAGTCTTCAAAGCTTATTTCCGAGTTTTTCTGCCACGGTGTTTACATCTTTGTCACCACGACCTGAACAATTAATCACGATTTCGCTGCCATCAGCAAGCGTTGGGCACAACGTATCCAGCCAAGCAAACGCATGAGCCGTTTCTAACGCTGGGATGATTCCCTCCAACTCACTCACGAGCCGTAACGCTGAGATCGCCTCATCGTCCGTCACGGCACCATATTCAGCACGACCAATTTCCCGCAGATAACTGTGCTCTGGCCCCACGCCGGGATAGTCAAGGCCGGCGCTGATGGAATGCGCTTCCTGCACCTGACCGTCCTGATCTTGAAGCAGAAGGCTCATCGCCCCATGCAACACACCCACGCGACCCTCTGTAATTGTTGCGGCATGACGACCGGTTGCAACTCCATCACCAGCGGCCTCAACACCAATCAGGCGAACCGAGGTGTCTTGTACGAACGGATGAAACAGACCCATCGCATTGGAACCTCCACCAACACATGCCAACAACACATCAGGGAGCCGCCCAAAGGACTCCATGCACTGCTCGCGGGCTTCATTGCCAATGACTGCATGGAAGTCACGCACCAACATCGGATAGGGATGGGGGCCAGCCACAGATCCCAGGATGTAGTGGGTACTTTCCACATTGGTCACCCAATCGCGGATGGCTTCGCTCGTCGCGTCTTTCAAGGTGGCCGTCCCTGCCGTGACCGGCTGAACGGTGGCTCCCAATAAGCGCATGCGGAACACATTTAGCGCCTGACGACGCATGTCTTCTGCACCCATATAAACCACGCACTCCAGGCCAAAACGAGCGCAAACCGTTGCCGTGGCCACGCCATGCTGACCCGCACCGGTTTCAGCAATGATCCGCTTCTTGCCCATACGCAAGGCCAACAAGGCCTGACCGAGGGCATTGTTGATTTTGTGCGCACCCGTGTGGTTTAGATCTTCTCGCTTCAACCAGATGCGTGGACCACCATCGGAACGGCGGTAGTGAGCGGTCAGACGCTCAGCTTCATAGAGCGGAGTGGCTCGCCCTACATACGATTTCAACAACCGGTTCAACTCAGTCGTGAAAGCTGGGTCCTTCCACGCTTCAGCCGCCGCCTGCTCAAGCCCCGCCAGTGCTGGCATCAGCGTTTCGGGGACGTACTGCCCCCCATAACGTCCAAACCGGCCATGCGCTTCAGGACGAACCGAAGGCGTCAGGCTGGCGGGATCGGGTGTGTTGGCAGTCGGCAGAGTGCTTGTCACAGGTCTGGCAGGCCGCTGAAACGGCGTCTTGCGATGCGTCAGCGTAAACAGGCGATCACACGATGTCGTGGATCACAGGCCTCAATGCGTAGATCTCGAAACCCAGCCTGGAGGAGGGTGGCGTTCATATCCAGACTGAAATAGTCCTCGATGTAAGGCTCCGTACTCTTCAGGAGGGTCGCAACGGCAGCTGGCAGACGTTGCAACACCGATGACGCTGGATCCTGATCCACCATCAGCAGCACCCCCCCAGGCTTGAGAAGACGCGCTGCTTCCTCCAGAACCTCACAGGTGGCGTTTTGAGGCAGCTCATGACAAACGAACTGAAGACTGATGAAATCGACCGTCTCTTTCGCCAAAGCGGTGTGTTCGGCAGCGGCATGGCGCCACTCACTGATCAAATTGTCGCGATCTCTGACCCGTGCCACAGCCAACATCTCCGGGGAGAGATCCAAACCGATCAGCCTTGGCCTGTTCCGACCACGTTGATCGGCCCGAGCATTCAACCAACGAGCAAGCGCCTGGGTGCTGACTCCCACGGAACAACCCAAATCCAAAACCTCATCGATGGAATCACTGAGGAGGGGTTCCACCACTGCATGGATTGCATCGCGGAGTCGCGTTTGAGCCTGCAGCGGTGCAAGCTTTTCCTCTTGCCAAATGCGCAAGGCCATCGCATCGGTGGCCTGCTCAGCCTCCGCTGCGGCCTGCCAACAGAGGTTGCCCTGCTCGTAAGCATGGAAGCGCGCTTGGTAATAGGCGGGAAGAATCACACCCTCGCTGCGGCTCTGCGCCAGAAGAGGAGCAGCCGCCTCGCGTAATTCAGACCGTCGCTTTCGCCATGGAATCCCGTTGCGCTCAGCCGTTCGGATGATCAGCTGTCGTGCTTGAAAAAACAGCGGGCGACGCAACAGACGTATGCCGATCAACCGTTCAATCCAGCGGCCGAGCCCCCGACTGGAATCGGCCCATTGAGGAGCAGGAGCGAACTCACTCATGGTGAGGAGCGGCAGAATAGGAGGGGATGCAAAAGGCTCATGCGCAAGGGAGGTTGGCAAGAATTCAGCAGTGCTGACAGTCTGCAACGCCCCGCCGGACCCTCAGCAGGCGTCACACCCAAGGGTGAGCAGGCCGTTCGCGTGCAGCCGACGCGAGGCGGTAAAGGGGGCAAGACCGTCACGGTGATCCGAGGTCTTGAGTTGGATCCAGATGGCCTGAAAGCCCTTTTGAAAAAGCTGAAAACGCGAATTGGCAGTGGCGGCACCGCAAAGGATGGGGTGATCGAATTGCAAGGTGATCAGGTTGAGCTCAGTCTCGAGTACCTCAAGAAAGAGGGTTACAAACCCAAGAGGGCTGGAGGCTGAGACCTCGCCGGCTTCGTGCAGAGATTGTGCCGTGATCGTTTGCTCCAGGAGACAATGCCATCTTTCGCGTTCCGTTCATGGCCGCCGCCGACAATCCAAAAGCCACCAACATCGTTTGGCACCAGGCCTCGGTCGATCGCGACACGCGCGCTGAGCAACGCGGGCACCGCAGTTCGATCCTCTGGTTTACAGGCTTAAGCGGTGCGGGCAAAAGCACCTTGGCCAATGCCGTGAACGCCGCTTTGTTTGAACGCGGCCTGGCTACTTACGTGTTGGACGGCGACAACGTTCGCCACGGCCTCTGCAAGGACTTGGGCTTTTCCGACGCCGACCGAGAAGAAAACATCCGTCGCATCGGCGAAGTAGCCAAACTGTTCCTGGATGCCGGCGTGATCGTTCTGACTGCGTTTGTGTCCCCTTTTCGGGCTGACCGCGACAAAGCCAGAGCGCTTGTAAGCACAGGAGACTTCATCGAGATCCACTGCGCAGCCGATCTCAGCGTTTGCGAAGAACGCGACACCAAAGGGCTTTATGCCAAAGCGCGTGCGGGAGAAATCAAAGAATTCACTGGAATCTCCAGCCCCTATGAGGCACCCGAACAGCCTGAGCTCAGCGTCAACACAGGCAACAACAGCCTGGACAGTTGCGTTGACCAGGTCATCCGTTATCTGGTCGACAAAAAAATCATTCCTGAGCAGAGCTGATCGTTCTTAACGGGAGATCAAAACCCTGACGATCAGCCCAGGCGTCGATCAGGGTTTTGATGCAGCTGGCCACTGGCACGGCTAGCAAAAGCCCAAGAAGCTCTCCAAAGCCAAACAAGGCACCCGCTCGCGCACCAAGCGGCAGAGCAATGAGCAGCCAAGCCGGCTGCAAGCCAACGATGCTCCCCATTAAGCGTGGCTGGATCACCTGATCCACAATCTGACCCACGCCAATCGCTGCCGCCAAAATGGCGAGGCCCATTCCAGGATCTTGCACTGCCAACAAAACACTCACCGCAACGATGGTGAAGGCACTGGCATAGGGGATCAACGTGGTTAAGCCAATCAAGACGGCAAACAACACGCCATAAGGAATCTTCAGCAACGTGAACACCGCAATCTGACCGGCGCTCAAAATCAACGCGAGCACGACCTGACCCGCGAAGTAGCCCCGGAAAGTGCGCGTGATTGTGGTCACAACCAGCTGGCGCCACTCCTGAGGCAACCAACGCACCAACCCTGCCGTGATGGACTCTCCTCCCAGCAGAAAGAACACCGCCAATACCAGGACGATGACAGTGTTGATGGTGGTGCCGAGGGTTGCACCAAGAATGCTGAGCAACTGTTGACTGAATTGACTGGCTACGCGACTGGCACGCGTCAGAACATCGCTGCTCAGATCTCCGAATTCACTTGGCAAACCACGGGCCATTGCCCATTCCTGAAGACGACTGATCAACCCTTGGGATGCTTCAAGCCAACCTGGCAAGGCATTGATCAATTGCGCAAGCTGATCAATCAGTAGGGGCACCAATGTGATGCCTGAGATCACCAGGATTCCGACAGCAACCAAAAACACAAGGGTGATCGCAAGCCAACCCGGCAGGCCCCGGGCACGAAGCCAACGGGAGGGGATGTTGAGCAGGAAGGCGATCAGAGCCGCCGTCAAGAACAACCCCGGGAAGGGCGCTAGCGGCACAAGCAGCTGACGCAGCACAAATAAATTGAGCGTTAGGAGGGGCAGGGCAAGTCCCCAACGCATCCAGGCAGGACCGAACATCAAACGTTCCGTTGAGAATGAATTGTGAAGCGGACCACGACCAAAGCTGTGTGATCAGTTACTCGACATGGAATCCAGATACGCGTCAGCACCGAGTGCTTTGAGGCGAGAATCCTTGGCAACCACCACGTCGTGGAGTTGCTGGCGGTACGCCTCCAATCGTTCAGAGAGGGCCGAATCACTGATCGCCAGGATCTGAGCGGCCAGCAAACCAGCATTTAATCCTCCGCCGATCGCAACCGTGGCCACAGGGATTCCCCCAGGCATCTGAACAATGGAATGCAGGGAGTCCACTCCCGAGAGAGCTCGACTTTTCACAGGAACACCGATCACAGGAAGCGTGGTGAGTGAGGCCACCATTCCTGGCAGGTGCGCAGCACCACCGGCACCAGCCACGATCACCCGAAATCCCAGCTGTTTGGCCTGACGGGCAAAGTCCACCATTTCGAGCGGAGTGCGATGGGCCGAAAGCACACGCACCTCAACGTTGACGCCTAAATCCTCAAGAGCCGAAACCGCTGGCTTCAGGGTGGGCAAATCAGAGTCACTTCCCATGATCACTGCAACACGGGGAGTGGCGACGATTGTGGGCTCCGATGGCTTGGACACAGCAAGCGTGCAGCGAGACTGCCATCGTCCCGCACTGGCATCAAAGGACCATTCCCCATGCGCCGGATCACACACGTCTGCCTGCCCCACAGCACGAGCAAAGACGGGCACTCTCAGCAGTGGTGGCTTCAAATCGATCAGCAAGACCGCATTGTTGATCTGGGACTCATGCCTGATGGGTCTGCCCTGGCCGGTGAAAGCTGGAGCGGAGATGTGCTCAGCCCGATGGGTGTGGACCTCCAGATCAATGGAGGCTTTGGACTGCCGTTCCCAGAGCTGACAGAGGCGGCGTTGCCGCAACTCTTGCAACTCCTCGATCAGCTCTGGCGTGATGGCGTGGAAGCGATCAGTCCCACTCTGGTGACGTGTGGCGTTGAGCCCTTACGCCGAGCCCTTGCTGTGCTCAGGCAGGCGCGTGGCGCTCACCAGCCCTATCGCTGCCAGCTGCTTGGTGCCCATTTAGAGGGCCCTTTTCTTGCCGATGCAAGGCGGGGAGCCCATCCACGCCAACACCTCGCCAGCCCTTCCATGGCCGAACTCAAGGCACGCATCAGCGGCTTTGAACAGGAGATTGCCCTGGTCACGCTCGCGCCAGAACTCGATGGGGCCGCAGCCGTGATCGAACATCTTTGTGACCTGGGCATTCGCATAGCCCTTGGTCACAGCACAGCGGATGCAACCACGGCCAATGAAGCCTTTAACAGGGGCGTATCGATGCTGACCCACAGCTTCAATGCGATGCCAGGGTTGCATCACCGCAATCCAGGACCGATCGGAGCCGCCTGCCAACGGGATGACATTGCCCTCGGCCTGATTGCTGATGGGGTTCACGTAGACCCCACGATGGCGGTGCTCTTGCAGCGACTGGCCGGCGATCAACTTGTGCTCGTGAGCGACGCACTTGCCCCTTACGGATTAGAAGATGGCGTTCACCACTGGGATGAGCGTGCGCTTCTGGTGGCGGACGGCACCTGCCGGCTTGAGGATGGAACCCTTGCAGGCGTGACCTTGCCGCTGCTTGAGGGAGTAAAGCGGCTCGCGCGCTGGAGCTCCCATCCAAGTGCTGCAATTTATGCCGCAACCGTTGCACCCAGGAAGGCCTTGAATTCCCAAGACACGTTCCAACTGCTGGGACGACCTCTAAACGAGCTGTTGCGCTGGCATTGGGATGCCGAAACCAACAACCTGAGCTGGCAACACGCTGCCTAAAATTTCGCGACCCTTCTGTCTGATGCCATGCCACCCGAGTCCCTGCTGGACGACACGCAGGCTGAAAAGCAGGAGGTGAAGGGGTACTTCGAAACCACAGGGTTCGAGCGCTGGAATCGCATTTACAGCGAAAGTGATGATGTCAACAAGGTGCAGCGCAACATTCGCATCGGCCACCAAAAGACCGTGGATGAGGTGTTGAGCTGGATCAAGGAGAGTGGCGAGCTCAGCGACGTGAGCTTCTGTGATGCAGGGTGCGGAGTGGGCAGCCTCAGCTTGCCTTTAGCCGAGATGGGAGCTGGCTCCATCCATGCCAGTGACATTTCTGAAGCGATGGCGCACGAGGCTCAGCGCCGTGCAGAGGAGGCAGGCTTGAACATGGGCAAGCTCAATTTCTTCGCCAGTGATCTCGAAAGCCTCGGCGGCTCCTTTCACACCGTCTGCTGCCTGGATGTGTTCATTCATTACCCACAACCAGCAGCAGAGGAGATGGTTCGCCACCTCTGCAGCCTCACCGAAAACAGGCTGATTGTGAGCTTTGCACCGTATACGCCGCTGCTGGCGCTGTTGAAAGGGATCGGCCAACTGTTCCCTGGCCCAAGCAAAACCACCCGTGCTTACACCCTGAGAGAAGCAGGAATTGTGCAAGCGGCTGAATCCTGTGGCTTCAAATTGGTGCGCCGCAGCTTGAACAAAGCACCGTTTTACTTCTCCCGCCTTGTGGAGTTTCAAAGGGTCTGATCGCACTGAACTGATTTCACTCAGCTCGAATCAGATCAACAACCTGCCCCGAGTTGATCTCTCAACAGCTTGGGCGGCTGAGCATGGAGCGATAGCAACTTGGTGGGCGGCCAATCCAAACCCTCCAAGCGCCAAGCGTGCAATTGATACCCACCATCACCTGGCGTTGCTGATGCAGACAGCCCCTGATCGGATTGATACAAGGGATCTCCGAGCAAGGGGCACCCCTGTTGGGCGAGATGAATGCGGATCTGATGGGGGCGGCCCGTACGGATCAACACTTCGACAAGATCTCCTGTCTCCCGTCGCTCCCTGAGTTTCACTGAAGAGTGAGCTGATAGGCGCTTCCGCAATGGCTCCGGCGTTGTTGGTTCTGGTCCCCAAATCCAACCGAGCAACGGATGTTGCCTCTCCACAACATCGGTTTGGATGACAAGCGTCTGACCTTGTTGAAGACGTTCCAAACGTTGCGTCAAGGCCAGGTACGTTTTTCGGCAATCACCCTCAGGTTGAAATTGCTTCGACAATGCGGCCCGGGTTTCGGGCCGACGGGCACAAACCTGAAGGCCAGAGGTGAACCGTCCGAGGCGATGAATCGGCTTCGGCACCAAGGCCTCTCCAACAGAGCGGCTCCTCCGCTCCAACAAGGACGTCAGCGTGTGGGAAAGGAAGCCGCCACCTGGCATCACCGGCAATCCTGAGGGCTTATTCACGACCAGCAGATCGCCGTCATCGTGAATGACCTCCCATTGATCGGGAACCGCAGCCTCCACCCAGGGAGGGCGCTGCCAACGAATCCAATCGCCAGTTTTCACCTCAACGTCATCGGGACAAGCCAAACCATTCAGGGTGATTTCCCCTCTCGCCAAGCGCTGCTGCCAGGTCGCCGAAGAGGAATGGCGATAGCGGTTTGCCAGCACATCACTCAATCGAAACGACTGCTCCCCTGCTCGAACCCGATCGCAGTACGTCCAGCCGTTGTTCAACGCAGCCGGCCGCCATCCCGCCGGCTCATCCATCAGGTCACAAGGTGATGCTGGAGGGCATAACGCACGAGCTCCGTGCGGCTGGACGTTTCCGTTTTGATGAAGAGCCTGCTCACATATTTCTCCACATTGCGAATCGAGGTTTCGAGCTGGCGCGCGATCTCCTTATTCATCAGGCCCTCAGCCACAAGCTGCAACACGCTTGCCTCCCTTGGCGTGAAATTGTGTTGGACCGGATCCTGATTGGGTAGGGCATCGGCCTGGGCGAGGAGCGAACGGATCTCTGTGATCTGCTTGGCCATCTGGCCCATATCGGTGTCAGCAAACCGGGCTGCCTCCTGCAACAACCGTTGCTGCCGCTGGGCAACATTTCGGACCCTCGCGACAAGTTCATCAGGATCAAAGGGTTTGGGGATGTAGTCATCCACGCCGGCGAGATAGCCCTGAGTGCGATCCGCCGTCATCCCTTTGGCGGTCAGAAAAATCACTGGCGTCCCCCCCAAACGCTCGTCTTCGCGGAGCTTGCGAAGCAAGCCATAGCCATCGAGGCGAGGCATCATCACGTCGCTAATGACGACATCGGGCAGCATTTGCTGGGCTTTGCTGAATCCTTCTTCCCCGTCCTCGGCCGTTGTGACATCAAACCCTTCATCCTCGAGATAGGCCTGAACGGCGGTGCGCAAACCAGGCTCGTCATCAACGAGTAGCAACCGTGGGGGCACAACCTCGCCAAGGGTCTCCGTCATGGACCTGACACATCTTCTTGAAATCTAGAGGCGCTATTGCATCGGCAACCGCAAAATTTCTTGGGATTCGTTCTGCAGGGTGGAAAAGCCCAACGCCTTGGCCTTTTCTGTCAACAGAGAGGGATCTTTACCAGCAAGCTCTGGCTCGCAGGCAGCCCACCACACCAAATGGTGCTCCCGATTCGCCGAAGTAATCGAACCACCAGGGTTGAGTCGATCTAAGTAGATCGCGGACTGATCGCGGGTGACACGCATGGGCTCAGTGCGACTGCAACGCACCGATTCCGTTGGGATGATCAGATTCTCAGGCGATTCCCTCCAAAGCTTGTAACTCCTTAAATCAGGATCAGCCGAATCCACCCGGATGGCAAAAATCCCGAGAAGGGACGTACCTCCAAGCTCACGCGTCTCGAGCACGACCAGATCGGCAGGCCGCGAGGCCCGCATCTGTTCAAGGACCTTTTCACGCAGAGATAGCTCTGCCAAGCCTGGCTGCACAGCACTGATCGCAAGCAGACTCAAGCTGGTCATCCAATAAGCCGCACGCATCAGATAGGACGACAGACTCACACCATGCTGCCAAGTTCCGACACCGGCTCGACTCAATCGGCACCGATTGCCCTCGACCATCAAGCCACAACGCCATGTCACAAGGATGTGCTGACAGCCATGGAACCCTGGTGGCGTGAACAGTGGGGCAATCCTTCAAGCCGGCAGCATCGGCTGGGACTAACAGCCGCCGCCGCCGTGCAATTGGCCCGAGAGCAATTAAGCGATTGCTTGAACTGTGCCAGTGAACAGCTGATCTTCACCAGCGGGGCCACAGAGTCCAACAACATTGCCCTCCTCGGACATGCACGAGCCGTGGCACGCGAGAGGGGACAACCAGGGCATCTAATCAGCATGGTCAGCGAACATCACGCTGTTCTCGACCCCCTGCGGCAGCTTCAGCGTGAAGGCTTTCGCATCAGCCTGCTTGCACCAGGGCGGGATGGTCTCCTCGACCCCAAACAGCTTGAGGCCGCCATCACGGAAGACACCCAATTGGTGAGTGTGATGCTGGCCAATAACGAAATCGGCGTCATCCAACCACTCCCTGAACTCGCGGCCATTTGCAGAGATCAGGGGGTATCGCTGCATAGCGATGCCGCTCAAGCCTTCGGCCACATCCCCCTGGACAGCCAACGTCTTGGCGCCGATTTTCTCAGCCTGAGCGCACACAAACTGAACGGCCCTAAAGGGATCGGCGCCCTGATCTACAACCCAGATCTAGAGGTGGAGCCGCTGCAATGGGGAGGAGGGCAAGAAAGGGGGTTAAGACCTGGCACCTTGCCGGTGCCGTTGATCATCGGATTCGCCAAAGCGGCCGAGTTGGCACTTAGCGATCTCGCTAGCCGCAGTCAACGCCTCGAAGGTTTGCGCAATCGACTTTGGGAGGGTGTGAAACAGAGACACCCAACCGTTGTTCTCAATGGGCACGCCACGGCTCGACTGCCGCACAATCTCAACATCACCATTCCAGGTGTCTCCGGAAGCAAGCTGCATCGAGCCCTGCGGTCCAGCGTGGCCTGTAGCAGTGGGTCGGCCTGCAGTCGCGGTGAACCGTCCCACGTGCTGATGGCCTTAGGACGAAGCCGCCAAGAGGCTGAAGCCTCCCTGCGACTGAGCTTGGGGCGCAGCAGCACGGAGCACGACATTGACCAAGCCGTGGAGGCCATCAACGACGCCATCCACCAATTGCGTCATAAACCGTGAAATAAATAGTGCGCGTCGCTACTTTCCGGCCAAGCCATTCAATCAACATCTGGCAATGAGCGACATCACGGAGAGCAGCAGACTTCACGTTCTGCAAGCGATTGAAGATGGTTGGTCCGGCTTCAGCAAAGCCCCGTTGACTTTTGTGCTGTTCACCCTGCTATCGGGAGCGTTAGGGCTGATCTTTCAGGTGATGAGCCAAATCGCTTCCTTCAGATCCACGGCAGAGGCAGGCTTCGATCCTGCCACCGTTCTGCTGATGATGGTTTCCGTGATTGGCAGCACTGTGATCAGCCTCTGGGCGGTCACAGGCCTGATACGCGGAGCCTGGAAGGCGCTCAGTGGCCACAAACCCTCCTTTGGAGACCTCACCCGCTGGGATGGCCAAGCGGCAGGTCGCCTGTTCATCAACCAGCTAGTGCTGGCCGTTGTTCTTGCGATCATTGTGTTCATCGCCGTTGCCATCGGCACCGGCCTGTTTCAGATCAATCAAGCTCTAGCCGTGATTCCTGGCCTCGTGGCAGGAATCGTGTTCCTTTATTTGGGAGTGAACCAAAAGTTCCTTCCCTTCATCGCGATCATGGGAGAGGGCAATCCTCTTCAAAAAATCCAGCGCGGTAGGGCCGTCGTGGATCCCAGCTGGGGGTGGATGCTCCTGCTGCTGATCGTGGAGGTTGTCATCCTGAGCATTGGACTTCTCCTCATCGGAGTGGGCCTACTGGTGTCTAGCCCCTTGGTGATCTGCATCTCAACAGCGGCCTATCGCCAACTGTTTGGCACAACAGACCAAACCGGTTTTCTCAGCGAGAGCTGAGTCCGATAAAGGCCACCACACCGAGCAGTGCCAAGGCCAACTGAGCCAGACGACTCACGAGCAGTCCGACCACTACCGCCAAGCCCACCACGGCTCCTTGGCGTAAGGCTTTAAGCCACCCGAAATTCACGGGTGGCTTTTTTTTGACCCAAGTTTCCACGACTAGAGCCCCAAGCCAGGGGCCAAATAAGGCCCCAAGCAATGGACCTCCAAAAGGGAGGGCCGGAAGAAGGCCGAACACCCCTAAGAGCAGACCCGCCCCCGCCCCCGCCGCTGACCAACGGCTGGCCTTAAGGCGCATCGAGGCCAGGCCCAATGCCAACAGGTCGGCCACAAGGCCCAGACCGAACAAGACCAAAGCAACAACGAGCTCAGGCCAGGCCTGTTGCCATCCGACAGCAACGGTCCAAATCAATCCGCCTACAGGAAGCCAGATCAAGCCTGGAAGCAGGGGCAAGAGCGTGCCAGGAATCGCCAGCAGCTGCACCAATAGAGCAATCCACCACCACCAATCGGAAGACCATGAGATGCTCATGGCTCAGACCGAGCGGTGTCGGGCCTCCGTCTAGCAATTCGGAGTTTTGCGCTGCGGCTGCGCGGGTTGTCCGCCTGCTCCTGTTCTGACGCCATCAACGGCTTACGCGTCACCCGTTCGAGCCGCTCTTCTTGGAGAAAAGCAGTTTTGACGCGGCGATCTTCCAACGAATGGAAACTGATGATCGCGAGGAGACCGTCAGGCTTGAGCCATCCGGGTGCATTCTGAAGCAATCGGTCCAGTACTCCCAGTTCATCGTTCACAGCAATCCGCAATGCCTGAAAGGTGCGCGTGGCGGGATGAATCCTTCCCCGCCTTGCTTTCGGGGGATAACAACCAGCAACGGCATAGGCCAACGCCGCCGTGCCTGCATAGGCGCCTTCTGCCTCCAGATCCGCCTTGATCCGTCGCGCAATCCTGCGCGACATGCGTTCCTCGCCAAAGGCGTAAATCAAGTCAGCCAGGGCATTCACGTCCAGCCGCTCGATCAGCTCCGCTGCCGTTTCACCCCCAGCCGCTGGGTTCATGCGCATATCCAAGGGACCATCCTTCCGGAAGCTGAATCCTCTGGAGGCCACATCCAATTGGGGACTGCTCACCCCCAGGTCTGCCAGCACCAACGACACCGGTTCCTGTGGCTCAAACGCAGCAAAGTTGACCGGAACGATCTGCACACGCTCAAGGAAGGGTTCCAGCCTTGAGGCAGCAGCAGCCCTGGCCGTGGGGTCCTGATCCAATCCAATTAAATGCACACCAGGACAGCGTTCCAGGATGAGTTCGCTATGACCTCCACCGCCAAGAGTGGCGTCAATTACAGCTGTGTTCTGCCAAAGGGATGGGGGCTGCTCAGACAAAATCTGCAGCAGCGTTTCAGCCAATACGGGCACGTGGCTGAAGGCCACACCAGAAGACAGCGAGTGATCGGGCATCGGTCCTTCCTAAGATCCCGATAACGCAATGAACCTCGGCTCACCATGACGCAGCTGGAAACGCGCACCGAGCCGATGGTGGTCAACTTCGGCCCCCATCACCCCTCGATGCATGGGGTGCTGAGGCTCGTCGTCACCCTGGACGGTGAAGACGTTGTGGATTGCGAGCCGGTGATCGGCTATCTCCATCGCGGCATGGAGAAGATCGCCGAGAACCGCACCAACGTGATGTACGTGCCCTACGTGAGCCGTATGGACTACGCCGCGGGCATGTTTTATGAAGCCATCGTGGTGAACGCTCCAGAGCGCCTCGCCAACATTCCGGTGCCCAAGAGAGCCAGCTACATCAGGGTGTTGATGCTGGAGCTCAACCGGATCGCAAACCATTTGCTCTGGCTTGGCCCCTTCCTAGCTGATGTTGGTGCTCAAACACCGTTCTTTTACATCTTCCGTGAACGGGAGATGATTTACGACCTCTGGGAAGCGGCCACAGGCCAGCGACTGATCAACAACAACTATTTCCGGATCGGTGGTGTGGCAGCCGACTTGCCCTGGGGCTGGTTGGAAAAATGCCGGGATTTTTGTGACTGGTTTGGTCCAAAAATCGATGAGTACGAAAAACTGATCACGAACAACCCGATTTTTCGTCGCCGCATCGAAGGGCTTGGCGTGATCGGCCGAGAAGAAGCGATCAATTGGAGCTTGTCAGGTCCAATGCTGCGGGCCTCCGGTGTGCCTTGGGATCTCCGCAAGGTGGATCACTACGAGTGTTACGACGATTTCGATTGGGATGTGGTCTGCGAGAAGGAGGGTGATTGCTTTGCTCGCTATCGCGTGCGCATTGAAGAGATGCGTCAATCGCTAAAAATCCTGCGCCAAGCCTGCGACATGATCCCCGGCGGCCCCACCGAGAATCTCGAAGCCCACCGCATGGCGGAAGGCAAAGACAGCCCCTTCGCCGGATTCGACTATCAATACGTGGCCAAAAAAGTGGCGCCTACGTTCAAGATCCCCAATGGCGAGCTGTACACCCGTCTGGAATCAGGCAAGGGCGAAATCGGGGTGTTCATCCAGGGCAATAACGATGTGACCCCCTGGCGCTTCAAGATCAGGGCCGCTGACAGCAATAACCTTCAGATCCTTCCTCACATCCTCAAGGGCCACAAAGTCGCCGACATCATGGCGATTTTGGGCTCCATCGACGTGATCATGGGATCCGTTGATCGCTGATCCATCTCGATCCAACTTGTCATTAATCCTTGGCTTTTCGATCGCCATATGAGTGGTTAAAGCTTGAGCGCATCGTGCGTTTTGGCGACACCGATGCAGCTGGTGTGATGCACTTCCACCAGCTTTTGCGCTGGTGCCATGAAGCATGGGAAGACAGTCTTGAGCGCTACGGGATTGCCGCAGCGGATGTTTTTCCAGGATGCAGGGCAGCAGATGCTCCACCAACAATCGCTTTGCCGGTGGTGCACTGCGCAGCAGATTTTTCACGCCCCGTTCATGGTGGTGATCACTTGGTCGTGACACTGAAGCCGATCCGAGTGGATCCAAGCCAATACGAGGTGCGTTTCCTCTTTCAACTCGAAGAAGCCGACGTCGCCCAAGGGATCATTCGCCAGCTGGCAATAAACGCTGATACACGCCGGCGCTGTGCCTTGCCAGAAGCCATCGATCGCTGGCTGGAAGCATCAGCAATCGGCACCGTCGGAACGCTCTAGATCCTTGAGCCAGGCCCGCCATCGAGCTCGCTCCCACTTGCCAGCGTTGGTTGACGCAAGCTCAGCACAGTGATGCCATCGCTGGGGGCGCTCTGCAGGCAACCATCGATCCGTCAAGGCCTTAAGCCGCAGCAGAAACGCGTCTGCGGCTCCGGGCAGATGAGCTGCATCTTGCCAACGGACCAAAGCCACAAGCCGTTCTCCCCATTCGGGGTCGTGAACGCCAAGAAGCAGCACTGCTTTGAGAGGGAGGCCAACTTCTCGCGCAGCAGCCATCAAGCGAACCTCTAGCTGCTCTGGAAAGACCGTGACTCCACCGGAGTGAATCGCACCATCAAGGCGGCCCAGCAGCGTGAGCTGTGGAGTTTCCGCAGACCCTTTAAGGCGAGCAGCGTCTCCAGAGCTCCACCAGCCATCCACACCGGTCAGGGGGCTAACGGACGGCTCCGTTGATTGTTCAGCCAGCGATCCATCCCCATCAGGCTTCCAACGGCCTATCGCTAAACGCCTGCAGCGCACCGCAAGCGCACCATTCGCCTCCACCCGAAGCTCAATGTCATCAAGAGGCTCACCAACTCCTTCTTCCCCATTCAAAAAGCGCTCTGGAGATTGAGCGACCACCATCGCGGCAGTCTCTGTAGACCCATAACAAGGCGCCAGCTTGATCCCCAAGGCACGGGCCCTCGCCGCAAGCTCGTCTGGCAGCGCTGCTCCACCCACCCAGATCAGCGCCATCGCTTGCAACCAGCGCACACCTGCAGAGTCGGCCAACAAGCGACCGAGCTGCGTGGGCACAAGGGAAATCACCATCGGCATCGAGTCCCAGTCGGAGCGGTGACAGGACTCCGCCAACAAAGCCTGTGGGCTTTTCATCAATGCTGGTGACAGCCAAACATGGGCCACATTCCACTGCTGAGCTCGCCACCAAGGCATCAAGCCACTGACGTGCTGAAAAGGCAGCGGATTCCAAACGATCACTTGCGATGCATTCAGTCCGAGCGCTTGTAACCAGCGGCCTGTCGCCGCGGCCGATCGATCCAAATGCATAGATGGCTGAAGACAAAGCTGTCGGCCACCGCTGCTTCCGCCTGTAGAAAGCACCAATCCAGGACCCTCCGGTAGAGCCTTAGGAGCCTCAAGCAGAACATCCTGGGGACCCAGTAAACGCACCCAATTTCCCCGCTCGAGCGCAGGCAGGAGAGATCCAGCCAAAGTGGATGGGCTCTGTGAATCACAACGCAACTGTTCAAGGCTGCTCATCGCGCTCCTCGTTCACTTCAGCTGCGGCCAACAAATCCGCCGCGGCCCACACCTCTGCAGGATCGGAACTAAACAACGGGCTAGCAGGACACCACCCTGGAGCCAGCCCAGGCGCCGCCGGTGTTTCCCCTTGTGCCTGCAGGGCCGCTAGGTGCGCCAGCCAGCGGCCACCGATCCCGGTTTCAAACGTTGTGCTCAGCATGAGGCGAGGCTTGCCCCGAAGCAAATCCCGCAGAAGAGGCCTTGGGTCTCCTTCCAGCAACGGTCGACGCACCTGCCAGCCCTCCCACTGATCGCGCCAGGTGGGATGCGCCTGCAAGGACTCATCCAAAGCGACAGGCACCACAGCAGCGATCGCCTCAAGGCCCTCCCAATCATCAGCGGCAAGCGGTTGCTCGAACCACTCCAACCGTGAATCCCCGCGCAGCTGCTCTACCCATCGCCAAGCCTGCAGCCTGTCCCAGCCGCCATTGGCATCAAGCCGCAATCGCGCTGAAACCGGAAGCTTGTCGAGCAGACCCTGCAGCAAGCCCAACTCCTCCTCGTGGTCGCAGACCGCCACCTTCCACTTCAGCGTGAACGGCAGGTTGGGATCCACTGAGGTCAGCAGGCAATCCAGTGCATCCCGCATCGCGACTCCTGCCGGCAACAAGAACGCCGAGGTTGGCGCTTGTAGCCAACCAGCAGAGGAGGCACTCCCAAGCTGGCCATCCAGCTCAGCCAGGGCAGCCCCAAGGGCGAAAGCCAACGCCGCTGGAACAGATGCGAGCAAATGTTCAAGGCTGCTGACAGTCCAGACCACCCCAAGATCCATCATCCGAACCAAGGCGGACTGGCAATCCTGATGCTGTTCAGCCTCCAAGGGCGACACCTCTCCCCATCCAAGACGGCCAGCCGAGTCCTCCAAGCGCAACAACCAACCTCGACGCTGCTGCAACACCCCGGCAGCGGTGTGCAAAGGCCGGTTGAGCTGGAACCCATAGGGCTTGATCTGCAACCGAAGCTCCATCCCTTTCAACTCAGTAAGGGGCCCAGCGCTAATCCCGCACTTAAGCCAAGACCGTTGAGAGCCTGAAAACGGAGCGCCAAAAATTTGCTGCCAGCGATTCGATCGGGTTCGGCATGGTGATCACGCAGCAAACGAATCAGCGCTGCTGCAGCTGGTAGGCCAATCGCGCCAAACAGGGCCGTGAGCGGCCAATCACCGTGAACAACTGGCACCCATTCGAGCGCAAGAGTTCCGGCAACAAACCAAGGCACCAAACTCGCAGCTTTGGCCGTACCCAAGCGCACCACTGGGGAGCGTTTGCCATGGGATGCGTCCTCATCCACCTGATGAAAATGGGAGCAAAACAACACCAGAGACGTGGCCAACGCAGGTCCTGAGCCAAGCATCAGCGCAAGCGGCCAAGGCACTGCTGCTTGATCAGAAGGAGCCAGCACCAGCAGTGCAGCCGCCGTCGCAAACGGGCCAAAAGCCAACCAACAAATCGGCTCCCCCCATCCCCGATAGGCCAAGCGAAAGGGTGGACCCTGATACAGGTATCCGAGTCCACAGCTCACCAGCACAAGGGGGAGCACCATGAACGAGCTGCGCAGGGCCAGGATCAGCATCAGGCCTAAGCCCAGCATCAACGCCAAACAGGCCCAACGACGGACAGACCTTCGCTGCCCTACCAGCGCCACGATCGAATGGGGCTTGCCAACAACATCCACACCGGTGTCGGCATCAAACAGATCATTGCTGAGGTTTTCCCAAAGAAGCAGCAGCACCGCCGCGAGCAAAAAGCCTGAGAACTGGGACCAACGCACCGACTCCTGGGCCCCCAGGCGCCAACCTGCTGCCAACAGCACGGGCATCACAGCAACCGAGTACATCCGCCACTTGATGGCGGCCTTCCACAGACGTCGGCGATCGGACATGGAGTAACGGGTTGCAACAGCCTGGGGACCTGGCATGGGCAGGATCCAGACACACTGCGATGTGGCTCATACATTTGAGCAGGACGCTGCACTGATTCGCCGGGCCATGACAGCCGCACTTCAACAACCAACGGCTGCTCAGCGTTTCGGCACACTGCTCGACACCGCTCAGCGCGCTTGGAATCAGCGCCAAGTGGAGGAAAGCACCTTCAGCCTCGCCCTGCAGGTTCCCGCTCAGGATCCGCTCAAGCAATTGCCATGCCTGGCGGGAGAAAGTGCTTTCCGGTTCCTATGGGACAGCGCCCCA
Organism: Synechococcus sp. SYN20; assembly: GCF_014279555.1. NCBI lineage: Bacteria > Bacillati > Cyanobacteriota > Cyanophyceae > Synechococcales > Synechococcaceae > Synechococcus > Synechococcus sp. SYN20. The sequence continues at coordinate 2,484,301 of NZ_CP047959.1, forward strand.
GGCCTCTGCCTCGCTGCGGCCGGTCAATGCCAAAACCTTGAGCTAGCAGGTCCGCGGCGATTTGAGCTGGCCCAACGTTTCAGCGACACCACCCTGCAACGCCTGATCGATGCCAGCCCTGAGGCGCCGTGCCAGGCCCGCTCCCGGGTTTTGCTCGCCTTCAGTTTCTTCGAGCAGAACCGGGAACAACAGGGCAGTCTGAACACAGTCCCCTGCCTGCAAGCGCTGCTCCCCCGCTGGCAACTCAGCAGACATGGTCAACAAAGCTGGTTGCGGATGCATGGCCATGCCTCCGATGCATCCGATGTGCGTGTCCTCGTGGAAGCGCTGTGGCAGATGGCCGAAGCGCTCAACACAACGTCGCCTCAAGAGGAACCAGACGATCCCACAATCCTGGGTACCCCCGTGGGCTGCTGGCAAGAGCGCTATCAACCAGCACTCGAGCAAGGATTGGCGTTGGTGAATGAGGGAGCCCTGCACAAGCTGGTGCTGGCCGTGCGTCAGTCGATTGAACTCACCACTCCTCTCTCCCCCTTACCTCTGTTGGAGAGGCTGCGGCATCAGCAAACCGGGAGCTGCCGCTTCCTCTGGCAACGAGGACTCAATGATGCTTTTTTTGGAGCCTCGCCAGAGAGGCTGCTCAGCCTGCGCAACGGACGCTTGCGGAGCGATGCCCTAGCCGGCACTGCTGGTCGAGGTGAAGGCGGCGACACCCTGATGCAATCGGGCAAGGACCGCCACGAACATGAGCTCGTGGTGAAGGCAATCAGCGAGAGCCTCCGCGAGGAAGGACTTCAACCGCAAAGCCCTAGGCGGCCCCAATTGTCGCGCCATGGCCAGCTGATCCATTTACACACCCCGATCAGTGCAGATGCTGCAGGACACCAAGCCCTTGCCTTGGCGGCTGCGCTTCATCCGACCCCAGCAGTAGCAGGCCTACCAAGGAGAGAGGCCATGCATTGGCTGCAAACACTTGAGCCATTTGAGCGCGGTGGCTATGCAGCGCCCATCGGTTGGATCGACAAGGCCGGTGATGCGGAATTGCGCGTTGCCATCCGCTGCGGACACCTGCGCGGCAACCAACTTGACCTCACCGCAGGAGCTGGGCTTGTGCGCGGATCGATTGCGGAGCGGGAACTGCAAGAGGTCAGCCAAAAGCTGGCCGTCCTCGCCGACCAGCTTGATCTCCATTCAGGGGGCAGGGAGGGAACGCAGACGCCACTCCATCGATGACTGCTTGAGGATGTCTCCTTCCTGAAATCAGGTCGAAGACGCACTCAGGCGAGCAATCACCATGTCGGCCAAGGGGACGTTCATCAAACGCTCTACTTCGCGAATACCGGTTGGACTGGTGACGTTGATTTCACTCAGCATTCCGCCGATCACATCAATCCCCACAAAAAACAGACCCTCCGAACGCAAGGCGGGAGCCAAGGCCTCACAAATCAAGCGTTCACGCTCCGTGAGCTCCGTGGCCTCTGGGAAGCCCCCTACAGCCAGGTTGCTGCGAAACTCCCCCTCTTTGGGCTTGCGGTTCACGGCTCCCAGTGGTTCTCCATCCACGAGCAGGATCCGTTTGTCGCCATCGGTAACGGCAGGCAGAAAGCGTTGAGCCATCACCGGAAGCGAGCCCTGTTCCGTCACCAGTTCAAGCAATGCACCGAGTCCGGGTGCTGAGGCTGAAACGCGCACAACACCTAAACCAGCCCGGCCACCGAGGGGCTTCAAAACCACTTCCTCTTGTTCGCGCGCAAAGGCCGACAGCTCCGAAATTCGGCCCGACACCAACGTTGGGGCCATCCAGCGGCTGAAGCGCAAAGCACCAAGCTTTTCATTCCAACTCCGCAGCGATGCCGGACGGTTCAGCACCAGGGCACCCGCTCGCTCGGCCACATCGAGCAGATGGGTTGCATAGAGATAGGCCTCATCAACGGGAGGATCCTTCCGCATCCAGATCGCTCCAAAGCGATTGAGAGGACAGCGCTCTGGTTCGCCGATCTCAATCCAGGGATCGGGCTGCACTGGCACCGCAACCGCTAAGGGCTCATCACCCAGGGCAATCAAGTCAGCAGGCGTGGACGCCCAGACCTCATGGCCAGCACGCTGGGCCGCCTGCATCAAGGCGGCTGTGGAATCTTTTGCAGGGTTGATCCGATCCAGCGGATCCAACACGAAGAGGTGGCGCATGGCTGACACCGATTCAGGCCTGACCGGCGAGCAGGGCATCCAGTTTCCCCGCACGCTCGAGGCCATGAAGTTCGTCGCAGCCCCCTACGTGTTGGTCATCGATAAAAATCTGAGGAACACTGCGTTTGCCGTTGCCTCGGGCCGCCATCGCATCACGTCCAGGCTCATCCCCATCCACCGAGACTTCGCTATAGGCCACACCCTTGCGATCGAGCAGACCCTTCGCGCGCACACAAAACGGACAGGTGCTCCAGGTATAGATCTCAACCTTGGCCATCGAACTGCCGCATAGGAAGGCTGAATCTTATGCAGGACGACCGCGCTGATAGCGTCAAGTTCCGAAGACTCCCTTGCTCCATTGCTGGACCTCACAGACTTCAAACGCGATCTTTCCGAGCTCACTGACCGCCTGGGCCATGCCCAGGACTGTCTTTGACGTCCCTGCACTGAACGCCAGGCAGCAAGATCTCGAGCAACTCGCCGCTCAACCCGAGTTTTGGAACGACCAGCAAAACGCCCAGAAGCAGATGCGGCGCCTGGACGAAGTCAAGGCACAGCTTCAGCAACTGGTGGATTGGCGTGGTGCGATCGACGATGGGCAAGCCACCCTTGAGCTTTATGACTTAGAGCCTGACGAAGACCTCCTCGGTGAAGCTCAGCAGGGACTCGATCAGCTGCGACACGCTTTGGATCGCTGGGAGCTGGAGCGCCTGCTCAGCGGTGAATACGACAAAGAAGGTGCAGTTCTAAGCATCAACGCCGGTGCCGGGGGCACGGATGCCCAGGACTGGGCCCAGATGCTGCTGCGCATGTACACCCGCTGGGCCGAAGACCAAGGGATGAGCGTGCGCGTCAATGAGTTGTCGGAAGGTGAGGAAGCAGGCATCAAAAGCACCACGATTGAGATCGAAGGTCGTTACGCCTACGGCTATTTACGCAATGAAAAGGGCACCCATCGGTTGGTGCGGATTTCGCCCTTTAATGCCAATGACAAGCGGCAAACGAGCTTCGCGGGTGTGGAAGTGATGCCCAAGCTGGATGAAGAGGTGGAGCTCGATATTCCTGAAAAAGATCTCGAGGTCACCACCTCCCGCTCCGGCGGGGCCGGTGGGCAGAACGTCAACAAAGTGGAAACGGCCGTTCGCATCCTTCACGTGCCCACCGGCCTGGCGGTGCGCTGCACCCAAGAGCGCTCCCAGCTTCAGAACAAGGAGAAGGCCATGGCCCTGCTCAAGGCGAAGTTGCTGGTGATTGCCCAGGAGCAGCGTGCAGCGGAAATTGCCGACATTCGCGGCGACATTGTGGAAGCCGCCTGGGGAAATCAGATCCGCAATTACGTGTTTCACCCGTACCAAATGGTGAAAGACCTGCGCACCCAAGAAGAGACCACAGATGTGCAAGGCGTGATGGATGGAGATCTCAACCCCTTCATCCAGGCGTTATTGCGCCAAGGTGTGGATCGCCCAGGCAGCGACGACGACACATGACTCAGGCTCCCAACAACGACAGCACCCCTTCCACAGCGCAAAGCGACGACAAGGGAGCGCCACCGCCGAGCTTCGTGAAATTGGCGATGCGCAACATGGTGCGCAAAGGGGGGCAGAGCCTGTTCCATTTCGGCCTGACCGCTGCAGGCTTCATCGGTTTCATTCTTGTGGTGGCCTGGTTGGGGCGACCAACACTCCCGCAATGATCAGCCTCGATCTGGCCTTCAGCCCCGCAGCCGCTGAACTCATTGATGCAGCGGATGACGAAAGCACGCGCTCGAGGCTGCTACGAGCCAGCGACTGGGAGGGTGAATTAAGCGCCTGGATCGAAGCCCTTCGTCAGGACCTCGACAACGACTGTCCCGATGCCGTGAGGACCTGCGACTCGGTCAGTTTGGGAGTCTCGCTGCTCGATGACGCCAGCATCGCGGAACTCAATCTGCGCTGGCGCCAGAAAGCCACTCCAACGGATGTGCTCTCCTTTGCTGCTCTGGAGAGTGAAATGCCGATGGGTGCAGGCCAGGAGCTTGAGCTAGGTGACATCGTCGTGTCGGTGCCCACCGCCCGTCGTCAAGCTCTGGAGCAGGAGCATGGCCTGGAACGGGAACTGCGCTGGTTGGTCAGTCACGGGCTGCTGCACTTGCTGGGCTGGGATCATCCCAATGAAGACTCGCTCGCTGCAATGCTGCACAAACAGGAGCGCCTACTTGGCATGGGCGGTAACGTTCAACTCTGAGGTGAGATCAACTGTGAATCAGCAGATGAAGTCACTGCTGAACCCTGAAGACGGAGCACCGGTGCCTGAGGAGATCAGCCAGCGCAGCACCCAACGCGCCCATCGCGCAGCCAAACGGGGTGCCTGGCGGATCGCCGGGGACCTCCCCTCCAGCTTCCGATACGCGGCCCAAGGTCTGGGCTACGGCTTCGTGAGCCAGAGGAACTTCCGGATCCACGTTTGTACGGGAGCTGTGGTCTTAGGGATGGGGATTTGGCTCCAGCTTCCCTCCATCCAGCTGGCGGTGTTGGTGCTCACGGTGGCTGTTGTGTTGGTGTTGGAGCTGCTCAATACGGCCATCGAGGCGGCGGTGGACTTGGCAATCGGCCGCCGCTTCCATCCCCTCGCCAGAATTGCAAAGGATTGTGCGGCTGCCGCTGTTCTCGTCTCTGCAATCAGCTCAATGCTGATCGCGCTCCTGCTGCTCCTTCCACCCCTGCTCCTGCGCCTGGGCCTCTGACCATGCTCTTGGTTATCGATAACTACGACAGTTTCACCTTCAACCTGGTGCAATACCTGGGGGAGCTCGCCAGCCAGTTCCCGGTGGCCACCGACTGTCGCGTCGAGCGAAACGACGCCCTCAGCCTTGAGGAGATTCGCGACCTCAATCCATCCGCGATTTTGCTTTCACCTGGCCCAGGCGATCCGGATCAAGCCGGTGTTTGCCTCGAGGTCTTAAGCCAACTCTCACCCACCATTCCAACCCTTGGCGTCTGCCTCGGGCATCAGTCCCTAGCGCAGGCGTACGGCGGACGCGTTGTGAGAGCCCGCGAACTGATGCATGGGAAAACATCTCCTGTTCAGCATCGCGGTGAAGGCGTCTTTGCGGGGCTCCCCCAACCCCTCACTGCGACCAGGTATCACAGCCTGATTGCGGAACGAGACACGCTTCCTGAGTGCCTTGAAGTCACCGCCTGGCTCGAGGATGGAACGATCATGGGGCTGCGCCATCGCGACTACCCCCATCTGCAGGGGGTGCAGTTCCATCCGGAGAGCGTGCTCACAGAAGCAGGGCACCAACTACTGGCCAACTTCCTGCGTCAAGCAGAACCCCAGTGACATCACTGCTAGCTTCCTGAGCACAAAGACGAGCAGCAATGTCGGTCCACGAACGGGTTCAGAGTCTTTTCCGCATTGTTGTGCGTGGATCTGCTCTGCTGGCGATCGGCACGATTGCTCCAGTTCGGGCCGCGGGCGTCAGCGTGACCAATTACGGCCATAGCGCCTTGTTGATCCGCGGGGGCGGCCAATCCGTGATGGTGAACCCATTTCGGGCCGTGGGCTGCGCCAAAGGACTCGCTGAACCACGCGTGAACGCAACGGTGACTCTTGCCAGTTCGGAATTACCCGATGAAGGGGCCCGCATCGGTGGCGGCACCTATCTGGTCAAACCCGGTTCCTATCGTGTCGGCGGCCTCAAGATCGAAGGGTTCGCCGCTCCCCACGACCGCGTGGGTGGCCGTCGTTTTGGCCAAGCCACGGTGTGGCGCTGGCAACAGGCAGGCCTCAGCTTTGCCCATCTCGGAGGCACCGCCGCCACCCTCAGCGGTGAGGACAAAGTGCTTCTCGGTCGCCCCGACGTCTTAATCATCGGCGTCGGCGGCGGCGGCAAGGTCTACAACGCAGAGGAGGCGGCGAAGGTTGTGCGGGAACTCAATCCCCGCAGGGTGATCCCCGTTCAATACGTGAATGGGGAGGCACCGTCCGGCTGTGACCTCGGCGGAGTCCAGCCTTTTTTGGATGCGATGTCCGGTACAAAGGTCCGCAAGGTGGGGCCAAACCTCAACCTGCCGGGAACCCTCGGTGACACCACCGTGATCGATGTCATGCGTTGATCGCGACCGACGCCAACAGCGCTGACAGCTCGGCTCTCTCCATCCCAGCGATCAAGGCCAAAAGGAGCAGAATTCTTGCCTTCTGAGGGCTGAGGGTTCCTGCGGGCAACACACCAAGTTCGTCCTGCAGAGCACAGGGATGAACAGGCCCGCTACCGCAACGACTCGCGCGCAGCATCAGGGGCAACACACCTGGCCAGGCTTTGATGGCCTGACGCTCCCCCGCAGACAACTGACCGGCCCCGGTGCCGGTCCAGACCAGCCCCTTCACCCCTTCATGGAAAAGGGCCGACACCATGGCCAATGGGGGATCCACGCAGCCATAAAGAATGGCTACTTCGGGCCACTGAAGCGGCAAGGCCAGCGTCGCGAAGGGAACGGAACGGGAGCCCGACGCCACCGGCACATGCACCCCGCTGTCATCCACCCAGCCCAGGGGGCCCACATCTGGGCTTTGAAAGGCACCCACACCCTGGGTGGCCACCTTGGTGACAGCCCTAGCTCGGTGGATCTGGCCATCCATCACCACAAGCACCCCGTGGCCACAGGCCTGAGGGTTACAGGCCACTTGTACCGCCTGAAACAGATTCAGCGGACCATCGGCACTGAGCGCTGTAGCCGGACGCATCGCTCCCACCAACACCACGGGCCGCGGATCATCAATGAGTAACTCCAACAACCAGGCCGTTTCTTCCATGGTGTTGGTGCCATGGGTGATCACCACTCCCACCAGCTCGGGAGACGCAGCAAACGCCTCACGGATGCGCTTCACCAGCTGGATCCAATGCTGAAACTGCAGATCCGCGCTATCCAGATTGGTGAGTTGCTCCTCCTGAATCCGAGCCAGCTCCTGCAGCTGCGGCAGCTCCTGGAGCAGTTCCGATCCCGCCATCGCCCCCGCGGTGTAGGCGTTGAGGGAGGTGCTTTTGTCAGCGCGGCCAGCGATCGTGCCGCCCGTGGCAAGCAGGAGCAACTGCGGGGATGATGCGGACTGATCGACCATCAAGGCTCTGAATCGATCGCTTGATAAGCCTGCCAAAAGTGCTGCATCTGCTCAGTGGTGCCAATGCTGATGCGCAGCGAACCATCGATCTGGGGCTTCCCCGCCATGGAACGCACCAAAATCCCTGCCGCCCGCAGCTCCGCTTCAACCGTTGCTGACGAACGACGGGGCCAAAGCAACAGATAATTACCGCCAGCCGCATGATGAATAGCACGCTGACGTGTTAACTGAGTGACGATCCAGTTACGAGCTCGTAACACCTCGGCAACATAGGCGTCGGTGTAAGACTGATCCTTCAAGGCCGCCATCGCTGCCGTGACCGCCAAACTATTGACGTCATAGGGACCCGTGACCCTTCCCACCCGGTCCACCACATCGGGATGACCCAGGGCAAACCCGATGCGCAAGCCAGCAAGCCCAGCGGTTTTCGCCAACGACCGGAGCACGAGCAGGTTTGGAACGACGCGAAAATCAACGGACGGCAAGACGCTGTCTCCCGTGAACGCCTCATACAACTCATCCACCACCACGAGCGTTTCAGGCGCCGCAGCCGCTAGTTCCAACACTTGAGCCGCCGGCAAACGGGTTCCCGTGGGGTTGTTGGGATTGCAGAGCATCAGGATGCGCGGCTTGCGCAACAAGGCGGCGCGAATCGCCTCCATCGGAAACACAAATCCGGGCAGCTCATGGGGCATGGCCTCAATCGCCATCCCCTGCATGCCCGCACAGGGGGCGTAATACCCAAAGGTGGGACTGGTGGTCAGCAGCGTGTCACCGGCCGCGCCATAGGCATGAATCACGGCATGGATCGCAGCGTCGACCCCGTTAAAGATCCCAACATGGGCAGGCGTCAGCACAGAAGCCAGGCCCGCCGACGACGCCTCAAGATTGGCAAGCAGAGCTTCGCGGAGGCCGTCGTACTCGGGATAAATCGCGATCTGATCAGCCGGAAAGGCGCGGATCGCCTCAGCGACCCTTGGGCTTGGGCCCATCGTGTTTTCGTTGAAGTCAAGCCGCAACAGATTGCGACGCCCTTCGAGAGGCGCGCTATAGGCCTTGAGCTGCTCGACCTCAGGCCGGGCGCGGGGCGCATTGCTTTGAGGGTGTCCGTTCACAGCCAATCCCAAGTCAAGAAACGATCAAAACGTGAAAACCAATTCGAATCACAGCTGCTGCATTTGCCCGACTTGGTGTCACTACATCCGCTCCAACGTGGCAATGCCCAATAATCCCAATCCTGATTTCAGGGTATCGGCGGTGAGACGGCACAACGCCAAACGGGATGACAGGGACTTGCCCTCAGCCTTGAGCACTGGAACCTGGTCATAAAAGCGATTAAACGCTTGGGACAACTCGAACAAATAACTGCAGAGACGGTTCGGCAATAACTCCTCCTCCACCTCGGCAATCACCGCATCAAACTTGAGCAGTTCCCGCACCAAAGCCCACTCCTGCGGCTCGCTGAACTGCAGCATTCCGGCCTCGGCCTCAAGGTCTCCTCCTTTGCGCGCAATACCAGCAATTCGAACCACGGCATACAGCAGATAAGGGGCTGTGTTGCCTTGCAAGGCCAGCATCCGGTCAAAGCTGAACTGGTAATTGGTGATCCGGTTCTGACTGAGGTCGGCGTATTTCACCGCCGCAAGCCCCACCGTGCCAGCGACATGCCGAATGAATGACTCGTCCTCGTGACGCTCCTCCTCCTGCAAGCGCCGGCGGAGATCAGCTTCTGCCCGCTCCACCGCTTCATCGAGCAGATCCCGCAGCCGAACGGTGTCACCAGAACGGGTCTTGAGTTTCTTTCCGTCCTCGCCCTGGACCAACCCGAAGGGCACGTGCTCCAGTCGGCCGCCTTCTGGAATCCAATTGGCCCTTTTCGCCACTTGAAACACACCGGCGAAATGATTCGCCTGCCCCGCATCGGTCACGTAAATCACGCGGCGAGCACCATCACCCTCCGAGGCCAGCGCAAAGCGATAACGGATGGCTGCCAGGTCGGTGGTGGCGTAATTGAAACCACCATCACTCTTGCGAACAATCACGGGTAAGGGCTTGCCATCTTTGCCGTTCACGCCCTCCAGGAACACACACTCAGCACCGTCATCGGTGACGAGTAAACCAGCCTCCTTCAGGCCACTGAGGACCGACGCCAAATAGGGGTTGTAGAACGATTCGCCTCGTTCGCTCAGTCGAATATCAAGCCGGTCGTAAATCTTCTGGAACTCACGCCGCGACTGATCGCAAAGCAATCCCCACGCCTTCAGTGACACCGGATCCCCGCCCTGCAGTTTGACCACCTCCTCGCGAGACGTGGTCTGAAAGGCCTCGTCGTCATCGAAACGCTTCTTGGCCTCGCGATAGAAAGCCACCAAGTCCCCCAGATCAACAGCATCGGCCGTATTGAGGGTCTCGGGGGCCACCTGTTTGAGATGGGTGATCAGCATCCCAAACTGCGTTCCCCAATCCCCAACATGGTTGAGGCGCAGCACCCGATGACCGCGGAACTCGAGCACCCGAGCCAGAGAATCGCCAATAATCGTGGAGCGCAGATGGCCGACGTGCATCTCCTTGGCGATGTTGGGGCTGGAAAAATCCACCACCACCGCTGAATCGTTGTGTACCTCCGGTACCCCCAGGCGCGGATCACCAAGCCTTGCTGACACCTCAGCCGCTAGGCACTCAGGCCGAATGGTGAGGTTGATAAAACCTGGGCCAGCGATCTGAGGCTCTAAGCACAGGGCTGTGAAGGCTGGGTCTGCATGAAGCGCCTCCACAATCGCCCCGGCAATTTGGCGAGGAGCCTGCTTGAGAGGCTTGGCCAGGGGCAGGGCACCATTGGCCTGAAAATCACCAAATTCCGGCTTGCTCGCTGGTGCCAACTGGGGATCGAGCCGCGCAGCCACCTCCGGGAAGGCCCGCTGCATCGCCTCACGCAACTGGGCTTCTAAGGCGTTGGCGATGCGCAGCATGGAAGGCAGCGGTGACATGGTCAGAACCTGATCATCCCTCCCCGAAGTCACTCTGACGAAGACAGCAAGATGAAGCCACAAAATGAATCCACCTTCAGCAGAGCAAGAGACCTGCCTCAAACGAATAACTTCAGCTATCCACAGACGGTTCGATAACGATCAAAAAAATTAAAAAACGCCCACTAGACGCAGAACCTTCGGGCGATACAAATGACAAAGGTCCCTAAACAAGAAACTTCTCATAACTCAGACAGACAAACAAGACAAGAAAACCGAAAAACATGCCGCCTCAAATAAGCCTTGGACCAACGAACAAACGCATAAAAAATGTGCTCTGTGGCGAATACATGAAATCATTCAAAAATGATATAAATTAAAGAATCAAAAGGCGCCGAGAAGCGAGTACTCAAATCGACGACAAAAACAACAAACGAATCAGCTAAGAGCAAGTGCCAACAAAAAAGACATAAAAGAAGCAAAATGTCAGAATCAAGGAAAACGTCTAGCGAATACCCGATCAACAAACCTCAAAGGCCTAATAGAAGTAAACGAATCATCAAACAGAAAGCGAACAGGAATTAAAACAAATTAAATATTCACCACGAACAAGGCAAATGGAGAGTAGATTCTACTTAAGGGAATCTAGTATTCAAAAGCCAGAAGACATAAACCATAAACAATCACGGTTTCCAGCAAGAATCAAGTGAAACATCAATATCAGAGCATCATTAATCATCGTTAATACGCAGAGAAAACCCCACACCTCTCACAGTCTGAATAATACGCTCTGAGCCATCCGCCTCCAGCTTCTTGCGCAAATAGCGCACATAGACATCAACCACATTTTCATCACCAAAATAGTCTTCTCCCCAAACATGCTGAATCAGCTGAGCACGGGTTAGAGCCTGGCGAGGATGACGCATCAAGCACTCCAGAAGATCAAATTCTCGAACAGTAAGCGTGAGCGCATGCCCATTGATCAAAGCAGTGCGTTCGATACCACTAAGGAGCAGATCACCCACCTGAATTTTATCGGAACTAAAACCTTTAGATCGCCGCATTAGTGCATGGACACGAGCTAGAACTTCACGGATATTAAATGGCTTAGAAATAAAATCATCAGCACCAGATTCTAAGGCAGCAACACGATCATCCATTTCATCTCGCGCCGTAATCATAATGACAGGGAGGAAAACACCTGTGTCTCGTAAACGTCGACATATATCAAGTCCTGTCATACACGGCATATTCCAGTCAAGTAAAGCCAAATCAGGCGGTGAGTCCCTGAGTAGACGCATGGCTGAGGAGCCATCCGAAAAAGCGTTTACAACAAAGCCCTCAGCCTCGAGCTCCATTTGTAACAGCAAAAGGATGTTTTCGTCATCATCAGCGACGAGCACCCGTCGTTGGAGGGACTCCACCATGACACAATAAGAAGTACCTTAACAGTTAAGCAAGAGCAAAAGAAAATGGACTAATAACCAAAACAATTCAACACAAGATGCAGTGAATCCATTGATGCATAGATCTCTAATGCGAAATAAATCCAATCAGTCCTCAAATATCGAGCAACAACCAACAACCGAAATCAAAGATTGATACTCAAGAGAAGGTGGACCCTATAGTAGGTAGTGCCATGCTCGACTGATCAAATTGATCAAGCAACTAGCAATTCTTGGCACATGCCTTCTAATGCTGAGCTGCACGACATTCAGATCAAAGATAACTCATCAGAACACATCCCCATCAAAAACACAATTTAAAATCAGCGAAGAGCCATGGAGATCTCAAAAGGACGCCAATTTTGCTAATGGAATAATCATAGATTTTCTAAATAAGGAGACAGGGGAATCCTATGAATACATACCTTCTATCAGCTATGCACATACACAAGCTCTATTCAAAACAGGAGCAATAGACATTGCAGTAACAGGAATATTTGGCGCGTGGATGATAAAAATGGAAAACCCAGCGGCAAAAATAATAGCCATAGAAAAAACAAACTTTGTCAATGTGCTGATTACAAATCCAAATCGAAACGATGACAACCTCCAAAAAAGACGTTTGATGGGACTTGAAGCAATAAAAGGATGGAGAGTCGGATTTGGAAGCCGCTATTCAGGGGCCACATTTCTTTATCCAATTCTTGAAATGAAAAAAGTTGGTATTCATCCAAACGACCTCTATTCATGCATCCATGAACCAAATCAAGCCAGACTCGTGACCAATGTTGCTGATGGCACATTAGATTTCGCCTTTATAAGCAGTCACCTCAATGCTCCACTTGAGAATATACCAGCACATCAGCAAAGTCTGATCAAAAAAGTATGGCAAAGCAATCCAAAACAAAACCTTGTCATCATCGCTGGAAATCGCCTGATTGAAGAAAAGAATCATGGAGTTCTACTCAAAATCACAAAATCATTGAGAGAATTAACAAGCCTTGACCCCATTGATCACAACATACTTCAAGCACTCGATTCAAGTGAACTCACCCGCCCAACTCATCGCCTCAAAAATCAAGTGTTCAAGCAAATAAGCGAAGCATCAGGCAGCATAATCAAAGAAGCAGAACACAAATGCGAGTAATCATAAAAAGAATCAAAAACAAGTACACAACAAAAAATTGGTCAGCAAGTAGGCGACTAATAGTGATCAGCCTTCTCTTTATTGCTTCGCAAGGGGTAATCAGTATTCAGATCGGAAATATACTCTCATCAAGAATGATAAGGGAATACCTTCAATCCAGCATGCAAGGTGAAATAAATAGCCCCATGAGCGCAATTGAAAGCAAATTAGACCAGATTCCAGCATCAGACATACTCAAATGCTGCAATCGCGCTGAGTATCGATGGTTGCTAGAAGATATAGATATTGAAGGCGAGAGAATATTTCTAATTGCAGGAGAAGCAGGATACGAGGCGATAAAAGGCAGCCTATATTTATACACCGCAGAGACGCTCATTGGCTACGCCGACAAAGCTAGGGCAGCAAGGGATAATTTTTTAATCTCTAGCACCTCTAATTCAAAACCTTTAGCCGTATCCGCAACAAAACTCTCAGGCGGCGCAGAAACAGGCTACTTAATATACATAAGGCCTATTTACAATATAAAGTTAATAAAAAGCCTAGAGTTCCTAAGGACAGCTTCAACAACCACCTCATTGCTGTTATTGAGTATTGGACTAGGAGTTACTCTTTTGATAATCCTCAAACCACTGAGAGGTATCAGATCAGATCTTGCGGAGATTAAATGGAATCAGCTCGCAAAGGCAAGACTTCCAAGCAAAAACTATCCCAAGGAAGTTGCCCCATTAATCAGTGAATTCAATCGAATGATCAAAAGACTATATAAATCATCCGAAAATCAAAAACAATTTGCCTCAACAATTTCCCATGAATTCAGAACGCCATTAACGGTTATCTCTGGCTTCATACAGTCTGTTCTCAACAGATCACAGGGGCTAACACAAGGAGAAAAGAATTCGCTAGAGATAGCAAACAAAGAAGTGGCGAGGATCAACAGAATGCTAAGTGACTTGCTAGACCTAAGCCGATCTGAAAACAATCAACTAAAGATCAGATATGAACCTTTTAGCATAAAAGAGTCAGTCGAGTCTGCAATCCGAATCTGTCAAAAAGCGTTTCCTCAACAGATTCTCATCCTAGAGGCCCCATCTCAAAGCTTACAAGCTCTTGGTGATATCGACAGATTTACTCAGTGTCTCAGTAATCTCATAGGGAATGCAGCAAAGTACTCGTCTAAAGAACAGCCAATTAAAATCAGTATAAAAATCACAGAAAAATTGATTCAAGTTAGTGTTATTGATCAAGGACCAGGAATCGCTAAAAGTCAACTCAAAAAAATCTTCAAGAGCTTTACGAGAGCAGAGGGTGTGAAGCTACCAAAAGGGGAAACAAGCTCCGGTCTAGGCCTTGCCATTGTAAAAATGCTGATGACTGCCATGGATGGTTTGGTAGGAGTCGAGTCAGAAGAAGGCCAAGGAAGTATCTTCACCCTCACAATCAAGAAAGCAGAATAAGGCATTTTTTTCAGGGCACTATTTGAGTCATAAGTAATATTCACCTGAAATTCACTAACAAAACTCCAAATCATCGATAGTCAATCACCAGAATAATCACCACAAAGATTGGAGACTATGGAGGATCGACAAATCGCTGCCACTCCACTTGATTGCGTAACGACAAAGATCATTCCTGAACAATCAAAATCATGAACGAAATACAGGCTTCATTTGTCCAACATTTAGGCAGTGGCTTTGAAGCCAGCGGAATCACGTTTGTAAATCGACCTTACGGAGAGTCTCTAATTTATGTCATTTCTGATGACTAAAGACCAGAATACTTAATCGAAATAGATGAGTCTGGGTCGCAACGCCAGGTAAACATAGCAGCTAATCTTGATGCTGAAGCGATTAGTTATGATGTCAATAATCAAACTCTCTTAATTCTTGATAAAGGAGATTTCTCAACAAGGAAGCCTGGCCGTAGCATAACTCTGCAACTTGACGATAATGGGCATGTTGCAACCAATGAAGGCAGTGCAAATATCCTCAAGGTCCAAGATATACCACTAAATCGAACAGGTTCAAACAATGACTATGAAGCACTCATCGTCGATTCAATATAATCACGAATTTACGTTGGCGAACAAGATTCAGGACGCATCCACTGCTTTGCATTCATCAATGGTGAAATCAAAGAAAGATTTCAAATAATAGAAGCAGGAGTCAATGATCTTTCAGCGATCACTCTCATCAATCAGGGTGAGGAAAGACAATTGCTGGCAACCTTACATGGGAAATCTGGTTACATAAACAGTAAATTTCTCGGCCAGGGAAGAGCTACCTTCAACTCATAGATCCGCACACGGGGGATCAAGTAGTTGGTTCTGAAACCAGTGGGAATTTCAATGATCTAGATCAATCAGGCCAAAAAGAAGCCTTCACCACGGCTTCACCAGAACCCATTCAGCAGATCACCACATCCATTGAGCGACTCTCACCCATACAGCTGCGATCTTAAAAAGGTCCAAGAGAGGCCGTCCATGACACTTATAATCGTCGCCACCGCCACCGCACTTCTTGGAGTCGGTCTCAAGGCATCGGCAGATTTCCTCGACACATAGTCACTCTTTCTGCTTCATCGCATGAACTCAATCCACCGGCAATTTAAAGAGGTTGCAACATCGTTGGTTGCAATAAGTTTAAGTATCACCACCACAAGTCAAAGAGTTTCTGCTCTAGAGCAAGGCAATCCATCAAGAAGCGTATCAACAAAAAACCTAACGAAGACAATCATGCAAGCCATTACCGATTCAGAGGCATTGCTGGATAAAAAAGGAGCCTCATCTCTTTCAATTGCATTGTCCGATCAACACGGTCTTCTTTGGACAGAGACATTCGGAATACAAGACATGTCTGGAACAAAACCTTCCACTGACACAATGTATGCAGCAGGATCAGTGACCAAAATGATCACCACAATTGCGATCATGCAGTTAGTAGAGGAAGGCAAAATAGAACTCGACACTCCAATTACGGCCTACATCAAAGAGTTCCAAATGCTCTCACCAGCCTACAAAAAAATTACCACAAGAATGTTATTAAGCCACAGCGCAGGGCTCGGAACAGACTATGCAAATGGCATGACCAACAAGCACTTCTCAGGCTACTTAGGGCAAGTGATGAAGACACTCTCAAGAACAAAGCTACAGAGCACACCGGGAGAGTTATCAAGCTATTCAAACGACGGATTCAGCTTGGCGGGAGAGATCATTCAACGCGTAAGCGGGAAAGACTTCACTTCATACGTAAAAAGAAATATATTGTTGCCACTTGGAATGAACAATTCTACATTCATCACGAAGGATAATAAAGCAAAAAGAGTAGCCAAAACAATCGAAAACAAACAAGAACTGCCATATATATACACTAACCTGAGTGCCGCCGGCGCAATAGTAACCACACCTACAGACCTGGCAAAACTAGGGAGAATGTTGCTCAATCAAGGCAATAGTAGAGGAAAGAAAATATTATCAAAAACAAGCATTGTCGAGATGGGAAAGCAGCAAGGTATTTATCCAATCAAAACCAAAGGACATTCCAGCACAAGATTCGGACTTGGCTGGGATCATGTCAACGTGCCAGCCCTAAGCGAATCAGGGATCAAAGCATGGAAAAAAACTGGGGCGACATTAGACCAATACTCCATCTTAATCGTGGCACCCAAGCAAAACCTTGTAGTTGCAGCTCAGATGGCAGGTGGAAACAAACATGATCTCTGGGACAAATTAGCTCCTAACATCATTCTTTCAGCAACAGGGGAAAAGAAGCTAAAGCCAACTCAACGCGATTCAAGAGACTCCCTTAGAAGGCCCAAGCACATCAAACCAGCTACTGGAAGCGTAGACAATGCTACGGGCCAATACATTGGCGGAGGTTTTAAACAAATCACAAAAAACGGAAGAAATTTAAGGATCAATCATCTAAACCTGGAAAAGAAGCAATGGGTAATCAGCAATGGAGATTATACCTACAGAGCTGATGGGCAATATTGGAATAAAAACGAGCCTTTTGATTCGATTGAGTTTGTCAGCAGCAATGGCAATCGTTACTTAGTTCATACCTCGCCTGCGATAGATACGGGAATCAGAATGAGCAATATCATGCAAAAAAGAAAAGAAAATCTCAACGCAACTCCCCAATGGAAAGCCAGAATCAAAGAAACCTGGCTGAACATCAGTGCACGCCATGAATCTATCCTCTGGGATCATAGAGCGAACACTCAAAAATCTTTTCATTCACCTCTAGATTTTCAAGACATTTTCTTCTCACCCACGCTTTGGCCTCTATGGCCTGTATCTACAAGTCAAGACAATAATGTTGCCAACCCTTTCCTTCAGATACAGGGCTTGAACAGCCGAGACCAAAATAGTGTTGTAGTTCTCAAAAGAGATGATTTCGAATTACTCTCGATTGGAAGTCAGATTTTCTACCCGCTAAGCCAAGTCAAGCAACTTGCAAATGGCATCAACCAAATCCGATTCAACTCAAAAGGCCATGCAGAATGGAGGCTCGCAACAGCAGATACAACTGTCACAGTCTCTCCAGAACTCAGGTGGAAAACGTGGGGCAAAGACGGATCTCTAAAGAAAAATAATTATACCAATCAAATCAACCTTAAAAAGGGTGAAAAGGTTTTATTCTTTGGCATCGCAAATTCAACGCACTCTGTCACAGTTGCCTCGTCATATTAAAAAGCAACTGACATGCAAAATGCCATCTCCAAGAAATAAAAGCTAGAGCTAATTAATCCTCAGACAACAAAGGGTGCTCGTTACATCGATAAAAGGCGTGTTACCTCACCATGTCTTCACCAGATCCCATTCAGCACAACCCCACATCCACTTAGCAACTCTCACCCATACAGCTGCGATCTTGAAGGAGTTGGAGGGATCACTCCCATCCACAACAAACACCTCCACTCCTTCTATTTCATCTATAGCCATGACATCCATTCTTTTCGCAGCCGCTCTCGTTGCCGGACAAATTGTTGGTCAGGTCCAAACCGGTCCAAATACAACCGTCGTTGATGTCTTTAACCCCTACTCAGAAACTGTCAGCACCTACGTCCTAGACAGCCAAGATCTCAATGCTATTGCCAAAGAGATGCCAACCACTCACAGCAATAGCTGAATTCAAACGGCTCAACCACCCAAAAGGAACGGCTCCCTTGATGACTCCAAATCCAGTTCTCATCTAGCTTCTCTCAATCAATCAGGCCAAAAAGAAGCCTTCACCACATCTTCACCAGATCCCATTCAGCACATCACCACATCCACTTAGCAACTCTCACCCATACAACTGCGATCTTGAAAAGGTCCAGGAGATACCTTCCATGACTGACTTCCAAACCACCTTCGGAAACATCGCCACACAGTTGGTGACTGCAGCAATCGTTGTTGTCATTTGCCTCTAAAGACCACTTCCAACACACACAGGAACTGAATCATGACATCAATCACCACAGCCGGAACCAAGGGTGAGACCAGCGGTGTTCTCATTGTTGACGGCTTCCGCATCACAGTTGGGGACGAAGGTGATCTCACCATTACCCACCCAGATGGAAGGATAGTGAACTACAACATTGAGGGGATCGGATTTGAAGATCTAAGCCTTAGTGGGGACACATTGGCTCTCCTCGATGAAGGATGCAAAGGAACTGATGCAAGGGTATACACATTAAGCCTGCTAGAACTTCAGAACTATGCCTTTCCTACCCTTGGTGAATCACCAACTAATCCTACGATTAGCTCTTTTGATTTAAACGGCTCGAGGAATCTTGAGGGCTTTACGAAAAAATGGGGAAATAAGCAAGGCGAGAACAACGGCTATGAAGGATTTACCTATTTTGAAAACGGAACAAAAATACTCGCCGCACGTCAATATTCAATCAAAGATGGTGGACTTAGTCTCGACGGAGAGCATGGAGACACTTATTACGGTAAGTTAACACCTGAAGGCTACCACGATCATATTGACGTCTACAACATTGAAGTCGACAACAGCGCTGCAAGTTTCTCAAACTCAATCAGATTAGACAACACTCAAGTGCGCGGCGACATTAACAGCATGCGCCAAACAGAGGAAGGAAATCTACTCGTCATGCATGGTGACGCAAGCATCAAAAACACTGAAAAAGGATGGATCAATGTAAATGCCAATGGTAATCAAGGCGTTCTACGGGTTCAAGATGGTAGTGAGCTTGAAACAACAATGGCATACTACGATTTGCAATTAATGGAAGGTAACTACTTCCGGAATGCTGAAGGAATTGATAGTCAACGCCAGGGAAATGAAACGGATGGCTATTCAACGGAAATCACCCTCGCCTTCGATAGCTCAAATACAAAAAATGGCAATGCTGAGGAAAGAACCTACAGCACAACCGTTGGTGGCCTCAATTTTGATAATAACCTTGGCGGAGAAAAAGAGGCTATTTATCTTGGCAGTAGCGGCGATGATTCTATAACTGGAAGCTCCAGTCGCCGAGCTTATATTGCTGGTGGCGATGGCGACGACACCCTAACTGCAAAAGGCGACAGCCTCAGCACGGCTGATATTTTAACTGGCGGACTTGGAAAAGATAAATTCTGCATTAGCGATGATAGTCAAGGTGTAATTTGGGACTTTGGTGCTACAGATAAAATTGAATTTGACGGCATGATCTTTGAAAGCATTGAAGCGATGGAGGGCTTCGCAACGGACAACTTCGGATTTACCTACGAGGAACAAACCATTAGCATTGGAGGCGTCGATGTAGAGACCCAAATGTTCACATCTGATGACAGCAACAGCATTCTCTATATTGCCAACATTTAATGACCAAATGCTTCAGGCATTGCGCTTTAGCACTTAGCCCCTCACCCTTGAGGGGCTTTTCAATACATGCAATCCAGATTACAAGAGACCTCCAGGACGAAACCATTGAAGACATCAACCTGATTAGCATGAAGCAATACAAGTAGGTTGATTTCATACAGACAAGTCCAAACCAAAAAGGCCCGAATCATGAAGATGCACTAAGTAGATCTTCAAAAGCAGAGAAATGACTTCATAAGATCAATATAAGCTTTACGCCAGAAAATCTCATCAATCAGAATAACATCTCTACCGACCAAACCCTGAAAACAACTGAGGATCAGGCGAAGGATATTAGCGAGAGAAAGAAGCTGATCTCCACACAAACAAGCTGGCCAGGAAAGCTAGCAAACCACCAATCGCAATTTTAAATTCTCACAACAAACTCCAGCCCTTCACAACACATTCGATAGCATCAATCAATGAAAAGCATCAATGAGACAAGCACCACCCACTTCCCTTACGACTTGAGAAGCCCAATAAAAAGCTATTCATTGCCAAATCAATACAAAGAGATTTCCGGGATATCACCTCTAGAAACCAATGATTCCCTAGCTTTCGTACAAGACGAGGCCGTACAGATCCACACATTTAATTTAACCTCTGAAAGAGTTATAGAGCACAACAAACATGAAGCTGGAGATTCAGAAGACATTACTATTGCTGGAAATACTGCTTACCTTCTGAAAGCAGGAAATCACCCAGCAATATACAAAGTAACTGACTTTACCTGTGAAAATGCTCACTATGAACGTTATGACCTTGACCTGCACAAAGATCAAGACCCGGAAGGCTTATGCCATGACGTTAAAAGGAATCGCCTGTTAATCGCCTGCAAAGGATCGATCAAGAATAAAGATCGAACGCGAGGTATCTACGCCTTTAGCCTCCAATTCATGCAGATAGATCATTCACCGGTTCTCACAATCGATAGCCAAGACTTTCTTCCTAACTCAGAAGAAACATTCAACCCTTCCGGCATTGTGATCCACCCTCAATCCGATGTTCTCTACATCATTGGGTCTAAAGGAGTAAAAATGATTGCGTGCTATGAACTAGATGGCTATTGCAAAGGAGCCTGGAGATTGAATGAAAATCAATTCATCCAGCCCGAAGGAATTGCATTGATGCCATCTGGAGAACTCGTGATTTCAAGCGAAGGGAAAAAGGGCAAGAAGGCCAAAATCCTGGTGTTCTCCAACCGGCAATAAGTTCACATGGCTATCACTTTTCCCAACCTCAAACCAAGAGCAAAGGGTCAAAAGACACTCAAAAAGTTAAAATATAAAACTAGATCAATATGACGCAATTAGCAGCCATCACTAAACGCTATTGGCGCAGCTTAAGCATCTTAATCATGCTAGTAATAACGACTTTTTCTTTGTCTCCGCTCGACAACCTTCCCGAAGCCCCAGGGTCGGACAAAACGCATCATTTTATTGCCTACGCAGCACTTGCCTTTCCAACCGCACTACGCAAACCAAGACAATGGCCCATCATCATCCTCGGTTTTGCCCTCTACAGCGGCCTCATCGAACTGATCCAGCCCCTTGTGAATCGCTATGGAGAGTGGATGGATTTTCTGGCCAATGCTTGCGGACTTTTCATTGGTGTTGCACTGGCATCTTTAATCAATAAACTTGAAAACCACAAAACAGCCAAGAACTAACTTGGCAGCGCAGATTTCGAAACAATATCTTTGCTTGACCTGGAAATCCCTCCACCCCAGCGGGAGCTCCAAGCGATCAAAAAAATAGGTCATGCCAACTTGAGACAGACCTCTTTCTCTCCATCACCTCATCGAAGTGCAACCCATGGTCATCACCCTGGGGAACTAAAGCGCATGCTCAGATCCAGCCAGGAGCTACGTGTCATCGGCGCACTCGTGGAGATCAGATCGATCCCGGTGGCCGCATAGGCGACAAGCGCAGCCGGCTGGATCCCAGAGGCCTCCAGCACCACCGGTGCAGCACCCCTGCGGCGGCTCGCTTGGTCTCGCAGTCTCGGCACCAACGCCACCAGCTCCTCCGGGCTGAATTCATCCAGCAGCACCCCATCGGCTCCGGCCTTTACGGCCGCGATCGCCTCCAACTCAGTTTCCGCCTCCACAATCACCCTGGCTGGCCAGGGTGCATCAGTTCGTACCGCTGCGATCGCCGCCTCGACCCCACCCGCCCAAGCCAGGTGGTTTTCCTTGAGCATCGCCGCATCATCCAAGCCCATGCGGTGATTGATCCCCCCACCACAACGGACGGCGTATTTCTCCAGCACCCTCAGGCCTGGGGTTGTTTTACGCGTATCGGCTAAGGCCACACCACTGCCTTCTAACTGGGCCACAAAAGCGGCCGTTGCCGTGGCAATCCCCGACAGCCGCATCGCCAAATTCAGGGCCGTTCGCTCCATCGCCACCAACTGTTCCGCCGGCCCCCTGAGCTCCAACAGTCGCTGTCCAGCCTCGATGGGTGTGCCATCCGGCACAAGCAGGCGCAATTCAATCTCTTGTGTAGAAGGCCCCAGCAACTCTCTGAGCAAAGGCTCCATCAACACACCGCCACAGAACACCCCATCTGCTTTGGCCCGCCAATGGGCCTCCGCCTCTCGCCCCCGCACGGCGGGAGTCGTGAGATCTCCGCGGCCGAGATCCTCCTGCAACCACTCCCCTAACTGCCGCCGAAGCCGTGGTGTGATCGAGAGATTTGCTCGTGCCAAGGCTCATCAAACAGTGACTACTTCCATGATGAACTTCGACTCTCTGTCCCAACAGCCTTGACTCCAATCTGCTTCAGCCCAACAAGATGCTTAGCCATGGAGCCGAAAGCAGACTGAAAAAGACAGATTAAAAGGGGCATACCGCTTCCAGAGTTTAAGTTCTGTACACCAAAAGGTTTTTCAAGCAGGGATTCCAGCCTGGAGGTAAGGCATGACAATTAAGACCGAGCGAGCATCGCAGGAGGCTTCCTGGTGGTTGACAACGTAAGTGAAGCTGCAGGCCGGTCCTGCCGTAATTAGCCAGCACGCATCAACTTGTTTCGGGCACCAATCATTCAAAAAGAGAGATCGCGTACCTCTATTGATCACAAAGCGTGACCCGAATCTCAGCACCAACTGAGCAGCGACGCATCTTGCTTGACTAGAACAGCTGGTCTTTGATGCCGTTCTGTTTTGATGCCAGATCTGCACGAGTTGTTGAGCACGCAGGTATTACAACATCTCTGCCAAGGCGCCCCAACCACAAAACCCTTCGAGATCAACAGGGCAGTGCAAGATACAAGACTATGAACATTCAAGGCGAAAGAATCGAGCCAATAATGTCAGTCAAGTCCTTAGCCAAACCAATCAATTGCAACGCCTGACCGCCAATGGTCATTGCTACCCAATGCTCAATTAAGGCCAATTAGAATCATGACCAGAACCAGACCGCAGGATTACTTAAGCGCAAGCAATTAATAGCATTACAAACCAATATTTCAGCTTCATATGCTGAACAAATCAACTCAACTCAACGAGCGAGAAAAATGATTACGCACCAACAGGCATTGTACCAATTACGCAGAGACTGTGCAGATAGGGCCACATTCCACAAAAAAAAAAAAAGACAAAAGCCTGGGCTCACACTCGTAGTGAAGGCCAGTGATTGAGCTGGCAGCGGAGACTCCCCTTAGAACATCATGGCACTCGTCACCTCGATATTCCTAGAAGATGTCAGTTTAGATTCTGAGACGAGAATCATCTCTACCGCAGGTCTATTTGATTTTTCCGCAATTTTTGGCTCCATCATCCGTTTTGATGTCAATGGCCCAGGAAGAACAGCTAGCTCTGCTCCTTTATTCGTTGAACTTTTTGATAATGCAAGTACGGCAACAGTTACCACACCCAATACGATAGACAACTTTCTTGATTACGTTGATCAGGACCTCTATGACAATACAATCTTCCACAGGAGTATTCCGGGCTTCGTTTTACAAGGGGGCGGCTTTACAACTCCAACAGCCCAAGCAGACCAGCCTGGAGGCATACCTCAGGCTATTCCCAAAAACCCACCCGTAATTAACGAACCCGGCAATTCAAACGTAAAGGGGACTATTGCGATGGCTAAAATCGCAGGCGATCCCAATAGTGCGACGAGTCAGTTTTTCTTCAACCTCGCAGATAATAGTCAGAATCTTGACAATCAAAACGGAGGATTCACGAGCTTTGGACAACTCCTCGGCGACAGTGAATTCGTTGTTGACTTTTTAACAAGTCAACCCACCTTCATCACGCGACCAGATTATTTCAACTACCCCAGCTTCGATGACCTCCCCCTATATCAAGTAGATACGGATCAACTTGTAAAGCCTGCAGACTTTATCAGAATTTTAGACGTCAACTTACTAAGCAGCGAAGATCAGCTCCTTGAATTCAGCGTCACCAGCTCCAACCCGTCAGCATTGGAAGCCAGCATCAACATTGACGGAGACATCACCCTAACGTCGTTAGACTACACACCAGAACCAGTACAAATCACACTAATTGCCGACTCCATTATCAGTGGAGAGAGGTTACAACAAACATTTACGGCATCAAATCTCACAGCAGGCCTACAAGAAGGACAAGTAGTCGTTCAAGACACAAGACTCAGCCAAAATACCTTTGGCTATGTGATCCAATCGAATGAAACACTTAAGCAAATCACTTACACGGGAGGAGTTGCCTCTCACTCAAACCCTGGCGCTGGATGGGTGGGACTTGCTGCTACTACAGACGCCGATGGCTCTAACGGCTTTGATCTCTATTGGGAAAACAAAGCTTCCAATCAATACGCACTCTGGAATCTCGATTCCTCTGCCACTCTTCTCACAGGATCAATCCTTTCAAAAGCACAATTCCTCGCTCAAGAGACTCGCCTCCAGTCTGATCTTGATCAAGATGGAATAACAGGAGTAACCTTTACTCCTTCTTTCACCATCACAGATAGCCTCGTTAATCCTGAACTGAATGATGCAGTCAGCTTTGGCCGCACACAACTAGGCTATGCCATTCAAAATGGTGACAATGCTCCGCTCCATATTCAGTTCGCAGGCGGCTTTACCTCTGATTCAAACCCTGGCGCTGGATGGGTGGGACTTGCTGCTACTACAGACGCCGATGGCTCTAACGGCTTTGATCTCTATTGGGAAAACAAAGCTTCCAATCAATACGCACTCTGGAATCTCGATTCCTCTGCCACTCTTCTCACAGGATCAATCCTTTCAAAAGCACAATTCCTCGCTCAAGAGACTCGCCTCCAGTCTGATCTTGATCAAGATGGAATAACAGGAGTAACCTTTACTCCTTCTTTCACCATCACAGATAGCCTCGTTAATCCTGAACTGAATGATGCAGTCAGCTTTGGCCGCACACAACTAGGCTATGCCATTCAAAATGGTGACAATGCTCCGCTCCATATTCAGTTCGCAGGCGGCTTTACCTCTGATTCAAACCCCGGCGCTGGATGGGTGGGACTTGCTGCTACTCCAGACGCCGATGGCTCTAACGGCTTTGATCTCTATTGGGAAAACACAGCTTCCAATCAATACGCACTCTGGAATCTCGATTCCTCTGCCACTCTTCTCACAGGATCAATCCTTTCAAAAGATGACTTTGCACAAATCGAACAAATCTGGGGAGATATCAATAGCGATGGACAACTAGGATCATCTCCTCTTATCTAAGCCCAAATCACTAAACTTTGCCGGAGGCCATCACCTATTAAACCTCACTACAACCAACACCCTTTGCCTTAACAAGAAGGCCCCAACCTTCGGCCATTTAACTCTGAGCGGTTCTCGCATTATCAAGCGCCAAAGCATGTACAAATTTTGCTAATCCTGAGCCGAAGGGACAGAAAACTATCAATCTCAACTTATGATTTGCCCCTTGCAGGCTTGCCAAAAAGAAATATTAACTCATGCTTCGCTTGCTTTGAATTGAACGATCAGCCTGGAAAATGCATCATCTTGATTTTCAGAGTTCCAACCCTAATGATCAATCAATCCTAAAGCGCACTCCTTTGATATCTAGTGCTATCCATCTTTTTTTGTAACTGATGCATTCCAGTTCACCAATCAAGGTGCTGCGAATGAGCGTCTCCTTCCACTCCTTGCAATGCGAAGGCACTGATATCACCTCAGCCCAGGCTCTCTGGAGGTCACTCCGCCAACTGCCTGGAAAGTCGTCAGTGATCTCCAGAGCCTTATTCGGACAGCAGAAGTGATGTGGAAGACATCCCATGATGACTCCAGTCACAGCTGAGCATGCACCTCCAAGTACAGCGACTCATCGGTCCATGGCGGCCAGGAGACCTGGATGGATTTCTGGCCCTTGGGCTCAACAACCTGATCCAAATCTTGCTGATCATCAGCCTCTGCCGAAGTGTTCTTGGCTATCCGCAGGCACTGCTGTTCGGACAGATCCTGCCTGCGGCTGGGGTGAGTCTTTTGGTTGGGAATGTGGCTTATACCCGCTTGGCAAGACAACTCGCAGCCAACGAGCACCGGGATGACTGCACCGCGATGCCCTATGGCATCAATACGGTCAGCTTGTTTGCCTACATCTTTCTGGTGATGCTGCCCGTGAAGCTGGCAGCACTGAATGGCGGGATGACAGAGGCCGAAGCCATCAGCCGCTCTTGGCATGCGGGGATGGTGGCCTGCATGGGATCGGGTCTGATCGAAATGGTCGGAGCCTTCAGTGCCGACCGTTTACGACGCTGGCTCCCACGAGCCGCCCTGCTCTCCACCCTTGCCGGGATTGCCCTCGGCTACATCGCGCTGGGATTCCTGCTGCGGACCTATGCCCACCCACTGGTTGGCCTGACGAGCTTGGCTGTGATCGTTCTCGGCTATTACGCCAAGGTGCGCTGGCCTCTACCCACAGGCCTGATGGCCGTGATTCTGGGCATGGTTCTCGCCTGGAGTAGCGGTTTAATCGCTCCCAGTCCAGACGCCTGGCAGGACAGCATCAGCACCATCCGCTGGCATCCACCGACCCTTCAGCTGCAGATTCTTTGGGAGAACCGAGCAGACCTCTTGCCCTGGCTCGGGGTGATCATTCCGATGGGACTTTTCAATGTGATTGGGTCCCTGCAAAACCTCGAGAGTGCGGAAGCCGCGGGTGATCGCTATGCCACACGCACCTGCCTGCTGATCGACGGTGTAGGGACACTCGCAGCTGCAGCGCTCGGCTCCTGCTTCCCCACCACGATTTACATCGGCCATTCAGGCTTCAAAGACATGGGGGCCCGCTCGGGTTATTCCTGGCTGAACGGGGTCGTGATGTCTGCAGCCTGCTTCTTTGGTTTATTCGAGTTGCTGGCGCTCTTGATCCCGATCGATGCCGGCATGGCGATCGTGCTTTATCTCGGCATCGCGATGACCGCGCAAGCGTTTCAAGCCACACCCTCGCGCCACGCCCCCGCAGTAGTGCTCGGATTGCTTCCTGGTTTGGCTGGCTGGGGCGCCCAATTGCTGAAAGCCGGTTTACGCGCCGGCGGACTCGGCACCCCAGAGCGCCCCTTCAACCAACAAGTGGTGCAGCAGCTCGCCAGCGGAGATGTCTGGGCAGCAGGTGCCTTTGCCCTGGAACAGGGACAAATCATCACCGCCATGCTGCTGGCGGCCTTGCTCGTGTTTGCGATTGAAGGTCGATTCCTCGCCGCTGCAACCTGCAGTGGAGTAGCAGCGGTCCTCGCTTGGTTTGGCGTGATTCACGCCTGGCAATTTGCAACGGGAGACACCGTTGTGAATCTGGGTTGGGGAACCGGTCAGCCCTGGGCCATCGCCTATGCGGGGATCACCGTGTTGGTGTTGATGGCCCGACGCTTACCCAAACAGCAACAAGGGAACTGATCACTTGCCGATGCAGAAGCGAGAAAAGATCCGATCCAACACCGACTCCGTGAGTTGCTCACCGGTGATCTCACCCAGGCTGCGAATCGCCTGACGCAAGTCAATCGTCCAAAAATCCCAAGGAAGGCCATCGGCCGCCACCTGCTCACTGCGGGCCAGGGCCTCAGCCGCAGTCGACGCCAGATCGGACTGACGCTGATTTAAAGCCAAGAGCAGGGGCTGCTCGCTCAAGGCACCACAACGCTCCAGGACGCCACGCACCAGAGCCTGTTCCCCATCTCCCGTGACCGCGCTAAGGCGTACATCGGCAACCGATACGGCAACCGACGAGGAAACAGGCCCATCAACGGAATCAGCATTAAGAAGAAGGTCTGCTTTATTGCCGACCCGTAGGCAGGGAACTCCCTCAGGGATCAGGGCAAACAAGGCCTGATCCTCCTCCGACCACCCCTGGGCGAGATCAAACAACAGCAGCACCAGATCAGCACTCGCCAGGGCGTCGCGGCTGCGCGCAATCCCCAGCTGCTCCACTGCATCACTGGTGGCCCTGATCCCTGCGGTGTCCAGCAGGGTGATCGGGACGCCGTCCAGCACGATCTCACTTTCCAGCACATCTCTTGTGGTGCCTGGCAAGTCGGTCACGATCGCCCGCTCCCGGCGACTCAACAGGTTGAGCAAGGAGCTTTTGCCAACGTTGGGCCGGCCCACAAGCGCCACCCTCAATCCATGGCGCACAACCGATCCCCGCTCGCCATCGGCCACGAGCGTGAGCAACTCCAGGCGAACTGCTTGCAGCTCCTGCAAGAGCGCCTCACCCTTCAAGGGAGGCAGATCCTCTTCAAAGTCCACGCGGGCCTCCAACTCACTGAGCTGATCAAGCAAGCGCTCGCGCAAGACCACCATTTTTTTTTGGATCCCGCCATCGAGACCAGCCATCGCCAGCTGCGCTGCCCGCTGGCTGCGCGCTCCCACCAGATCACCAATCGCTTCCGCCCGGGTGAGATCAAGACGGCCATTCAGCACCGCGCGTTGGCTGAACTCACCGGGCAGGGCCCGACGCACGCCCGGTTGCTCCAAGACGCGGGCCAAGACCTGCTGCACAGCGATCACCCCGCCGTGACAATGAATCTCCACAACGTCTTCGCCGGTGAAACTTCGCGGCGCCAACATCACCAGCACCAGCACCTCATCGAGCCGTTCCACACCGCCGGCAGCCACAACATGTCCATACAGAACCCGGTGGCTCTCCCACTCCTGTTGACCAGGAATCACCGTGATCCCTGCAACAGCGCGCACAGCACTCGGACCCGACAACCGAATCACGGCGATGCCACCCTGCCCAGGCGCCACAGCAGTAGCGATCGCAGCGATCGAAAGCGCCTGATCTGGCCCATTCCCAGACATTCCCCGATCCCTGCCGCCATCACGCACTCCTTCCTACGATCCCGAAGCTTCCTCAGCCGCACCGGCGGCAAGCAGTTTCGATGAAGCGGTTGCGGAACAACTTGCAGCGACGCTTGAACCGATGGCTGCAATGGATCTGGCAGCAGGAGGGAACCCCTGGCCAACGCGCCCGAGGACTGGCAGCAGGCGTGTTTTGCGGCTGCTTTCCCTTCTTTGGATTCCAGACCCTGCTGGGAATTGGCTTGGCCAGCGTGGTGCGCGGCAACCATTTGCTCGCCGCCGCAGGCACCTGGATCAGCAACCCATTCACCTACGTGCCGCTGTTTTGGTTCAACTACCGCTTAGGAGCACTGCTCATCGGTGAAGGCGCTGGCTGGCCAGGGCTCAACACTCTCAATCAAGAGCTGCTCGCCGCGGCGGGGTGGGATGTGATGAGCCGTCTCTTGCTTGGCTCAGGCATAACCGGAGCTGTGTTTGGCGCCTTGAGCTGGTGGCTCACCCTTCGCTGCCTCCAGCCCCAAAGAGCCGGCAGCATCAACCCTCGTCATCGAAAGCGCAGTCGGAGATAAGCCATCCTTGAAGCGGCCGCCAATCGTCGTCTTGATCGATGGGCTTCCAAAGCGATTCGATCAAAGGCCGAGTAGGCGTCTGGCTCAAGTTCCAGCGCCTCAACCGCTCAGAAACTGAGGCGACCGGCTCAGAACCAGACGCTGCTCTGGCCTGGGTTTGCCACCACCAGGCGTCACGCCAGTTTTGCCACAGCTCCCTGGCAGGTGCCGAACAATCGGGCAACACAACAGGCAAGCCGTCAGGTTCCTGGGGTAGGCCAGCGGATTGAACAAGCGAAGCCAGACCCGCAAAAAAATCTCCATAGCCCACGGGCCAGCTCGCGATTAACTCCAGCGTTGCGCTCACCAAGCGCTCATCACTGTCCAGATCAGGATTAGGCGTCAATCCCAATCGCCTCAACAGGCAGAAGCGATAGTGATTTTGATAAGTGCTTGCATAGCGCTCAAGCGACTGTTCCATCGGCGGCCGAGGCAGCAACATTGCCAACGGGTTTTGGAGAAGCTGCAAATTCTTTCGACAGATGGCTGGCTGACGCCCATAGGAGTACAGGCCGGTGTGATCGAAATAAGCCGCCGTGAAGCTCGGATCCCAACGTTCTAAGAAAGCAAACGGTCCGTAGTCAAAGCTTTCACCCGCGAGAGACATGTTGTCGGTGTTGAGCACGCCATGCACAAAACCTGCTGCCATCCACTCAGCTGCCAAGCGAGCCACCCGCTCCACCAGCTCCCCATAAAACGCGAGCAGCTGATGCTCCAGGGCCAGGCGATCTCCATCAGGCGCTGGATGGGCTACCGCAACATCGGGGTAATACACAGCCACCACATGGCGCAGCAAGCGCTCCAACCCTTGGGGATCACGCAAATACAGCAGCCGTTCACAGCTCCCGAAACGCAGATGGGTGCGTGCCATCCGAACCATTACCGCACTTCGCGTCGGCGATGGTTCATCACTCCGCCAAAGCTCCTCACCGGTTTCGATCAACGACAACGTACGGCTCGTGGTCACACCAAGACGCTGCAACGCCTCGGAGGCGATCAGTTCGCGCACCCCTCCTTTCAAGGTGAGGCGTCCATCCCCACCACGACTCCAAGGCGTGGTGCCACTCCCCTTGCTGCCAAGGTCTTGCAGCTGGCCGGTTCGATCACGCAGCTGGCCGTAGAGGAAGCCGCGGCCATCGCCAAGCTGGGGGTTGTAAGTACCAAACTGGTAGCCGTGATACCGGAGAGCAAGCAGAGGAACGCGCTCTTCAAAACGGCCATAGGCTCCCTCGAAGTCTTGATCCGACACACCATCTGGCTCCACCCCCAGTTGACGCAGCAATGCGTCATTGCGAAAGCGCAGCTGAGTGCGAGGAAACACTGCAGCCTCCACCACATCCCAGTAAGCCCCACCCAAACCCTCAATTGAGGGTTCGAATGGCAAGGCCAAAAGCGGATTGCTCAACTCTGACCAGTACGCGCGATGTCGATCACATCGGCCATCGAGCGGATCTGGTCCATGGTGCGCTGCAACTGCACTGCACTTCCCAGTTCCACCATCAAATCGATCCGGGCCGGCTTGCCATAGGCCGTTCTCACCTGTGCATCACTGACATTGATCGAACCATCGGACAAGCGCATCAGGATGTCTTTCAAAATTCCAACGCGATCAATCACCTCAATGCGCAGGTGAGCAGGGAATCGAGACCCGGCTTCTTGCAGCGATGGATTCCATCGCACAGGCAAGCGACGTTCCGTCGGGATCGCTTCCAGATTGGCGCAGTCTTGACGATGGATGGTGATGCCGTGATTACCAAGCGCCACAGCACCCAAGATCGGTTCTCCTGGAAGCGGACTACAACATCCACCAAGGCGATGATCCAAGCCTTCAACACCAAGGATGGGCGCCGTTCCTGCAGACGTAAGTTCACGATGGAGCGCTTGCTCGGACTGCTTGACCAGTTGCTTGGCAACATCCTCATTGCTAAGAGGTGCCTCCACCGCAGCCGTTTGCAGACGAATTTCTTCGCGCAGACGATTGAGCACCTGATGCAGCGTTAAAGCACCGAACCCAAGGCCAGCAAGCAGATCTTCCGTGGTTTGTAAGTTGCAGCGCTCAGCCACCCTGAGCATCGCTTCACTACCAAGCAGAGCATCAAAACCACTACGACCAAGCTCGCGTTCAAGCAGCTCTTTACCGCGATCGATCGTCTCATCACGATGGCTGCGTTTGTACCACTGCCGAATGCGATTTCGTGCCGTTGGAGTGGCTACAAAATTGAGCCAATCCAAACTTGGATGGGCATTTTTTGTGGTGAGAATATCAATGAAGTCACCATTTTGAAGCGGAGTTGACAAGGGCAAAAGCCGATCATTAATCCTCACGCCATGGCAATGATTTCCTACCTCAGAGTGAATGCGAAAGGCAAAATCAACCGCAGTTGAGCCCTTACGAAGTCCCACTACATCGCCCTTAGGCGTGAACACAAACACCTCTTCATCAAATAAATCTTCCTTGATCGAAGCCAGGTAGTCGTTGTGATCATCGGCGCCTCCCTCCTGCTGCCAATCCACAAGCTGACGCAGCCAGTTGAAACGCTCCGTATCACCACCGGTTGCGGGGGATCCACCCTCTTTGTATTTCCAGTGCGCGGCAATGCCGAACTCCGAGACCTGATGCATCTCCCAGGTGCGAATCTGCACCTCGATCGGACGATGGCGTCCGATGACAGCGGTGTGAAGGGATTGATAGCCATTGGGCTTAGGCAGCCCGATGTAGTCCTTGAACCGGCCAGGGATCGGCCTAAAGGTGTCATGGACAACGGCCAAAGCGCGATAACAGCTCTCCACATTCGGCGTAAGGATCCGCAACGCAGCCACGTCGTAGATCTCGTGAAACTCTTTCTGCTGGCGCTGCATCTTGGTCCAGATGCCATAGAGATGTTTCGGGCGACCACTCACCTCACAGCTGTTGAGACCAACAGCAGCCAAACGATCACAAAGCAACTGAACCGTGACGGAGAGGCGCTCTTCGCGCTCGCTGCGCTTGGTTGAGACCTCCTGCTGCATTTCCCGGAAGGCCTCGGGCTCCAGCAACTTGAACGAGAGATCTTCGAGTTCCCATTTGAAGCGACCAATCCCCAAGCGATTGGCAAGCGGCGCGTAGATCTCACGCGTTTCCCTGGCGATGCGCTGTCGCTTCTCTTCTTTGAGCGCCCCGATCGTGCGCATGTTGTGCAGACGGTCCGCCAGCTTCACCAACACCACACGAATATCACTGGCCATCGCCAGAAACATCTTGCGCAGATTCTCTGCTTGGGCCTCCGTGCGATTGGTGAAATGAAGGCCTCCCAACTTGGTGACGCCTTCGACCAACTCACGCACCTCAGGTCCGAAATGGCTTTCGAGCTGATCTGGTGTCACGTCGGTGTCTTCCACCACATCGTGGAGGAAACCCGCTGCAATCACGCTGGCGCTCGCCCCGATATCCCGCAGCAGGTCCGCCACGGCCACCGGATGCACGATGTAAGGGTCACCACTGGCGCGGAACTGCCCCTCATGCAGCTGAAACGCAAAATCAAAAGCAGCCGCTAATAGGGCCTCTGGATCGGTCGGACAACTGTGTCCGATTCCAGGAGGAACGTGAATCAAACATTGCTGCAGCCACTCGGGAAGCTCGATGCCGTAGCCATCAGGCGAGCGAAGCGGACGTTCGCGTAATGCCGTCAAACCGCAGGCCGCAGGAGTTGATCCAGACTGGGTCTGGGAGGGATCGGGTGCAGAGGTTGCCTTGAGCATCCAACCCGGCGGGTGCATCCATGGTATGTAGGCATGAGGCTTCTTGCTTTCTTTCATGCCCAACGCGCCAGGAACGGTTCTGACGCTGAATCAGTTGCGTCTGCGCTACCCAGGAAGTGAGTCCTGGACGCTGGATGGATTGGATCTCAGCTTGAAATCAGGAGATCGCTTGGCACTTGTTGGGCCATCTGGATGCGGGAAAAGCACCGTGGCGCGAGCCGCCTTGCAGCTCTTACCTCCAGGGAGCTGCTGCGAAGGAGACCTTTTACTCAATGGTCAAGATCCACGCCGTCTGAGCCGACCTGCCCTACGCGCCCTGCGCGGGGAAGCGGTAGGCCTGGTGTTTCAAGACCCGATGACTCGGCTCAATCCACTGATGACCGTGGGTGGCCACCTCCTCGATACCTTCGCCGCTCACCGGCCAGCGATGGGGTATCAAGAGCGGAAAGACCGTGCTGAAAGCCTGCTGGAACAGGTGGGCATCGGGGGCGAGCGCTTTCGGGCCTATCCCCATGAATTCAGTGGTGGCATGCGCCAGCGCTTAGCGATCGCGCTGGCCATTGCCCTCGCGCCACCGCTGGTCATCGCCGACGAGCCAACCACCAGCCTTGATGTTGCGGTAGCAGGGCAGGTGATGGCGGTGCTGCGCGGTCTCTGCGAAGAGCTGGGAAGCGCCCTCCTGCTCATCACCCATGACTTGGCCATGGCCAACCGCTGGTGTGAAGACATGGCGGTGCTGGATGGGGGCCGTCTTGTGGAACAAAACAGCAGCGCTCAAGTGCTCACCCATCCCCGATCCGACATCGGCAAGCGGCTCGTCAAAGCGGCCAGGGCCAGAGAAGGAGGCGATACGCCGGAAACACCTGACGGCACAGCCGTCCTGCGAGTGGAAGGATTGCGCTGCTGGCACAACCTCGGAGGAGCTCCCTGGTCTCCCAACTGGCTAAAAGCGGTGGATGGCGTGAGCTTCAGCTTGCAATCCGGTGAATCGCTGGGCGTAGTGGGCGGCTCTGGCTGCGGGAAAAGCACTCTTTGTCGCGCCTTGATGGGGCTCACCCCGATTCGGGGAGGCGACGTTTGGCTGCAAACACAAAACCTGCTCCAACTGCGCGGCAGCGCTGAACGACAAGCAAGACGCACCATTCAGATGGTGTTTCAAGACCCGCTGGCCTGCCTAAATCCAGCCCTCAGCGTCGCCGACGCCATCGCAGACCCTCTGCTGATCCATGGTCTCGCCTCTCGGGCAGCAGCTCGAGAACGGGCACGGGAGCTTCTGGAGCTTGTGGGATTGTCACCAGCGGATCATTTTCAAAACCGACTACCGAAGCAACTCTCTGGTGGACAGCAACAACGCGTCGCCATCGCTCGCGCCTTGGCGCTGCGCCCGCAGGTGCTGATCTGCGACGAAAGCGTGAGCATGCTCGATGCGGAGATCCAAGCTGAAGTGCTCTCATTGCTGAGACGTTTGCAGCAAGACCTAGGTCTGGCGATGATTTTCGTCACCCATGACCTATCAGTGGCGAGTGGCTTCTGCCATCGGGTGATCGTGCTGGATCGAGGGCAGGTTGTGGAAGAAGGTCCTGGAGATCAGTTGCTTCGCCACCCAGAAGCGGCCATTACCCGCACATTGGTAGAAGCCTGTCCGCTACTGCCAACCAGCAGCCCATGAGCAACAGCCAGCGCCCTCTCAGCGATGCCAAGAGGGTCTTACGCATTAAGGCGTTAATCCATTACACCGATGTTGTGGTGTGCATGTACCCCTTCGCCTTCATGTTCCAGGAACTGGCGAAGGTGATCGGGATGGACAGCCCTAAAAGCAGACATTTTCTCCGCAAGACACGAGACCCTGAGCGTTCTGAAGCAGGCCCAGTCACCGCATCTGGTGTTGATCTCTGAGCAACTGAATAATGGATCAGGACTCGATCTCCTCCGAGAGATCAAACGTTTGAATCCTGGTCATCGCTGCATCGTGGTGCTCAACCAAAAAAAGCGTGAGCGCCCAACGGTTGGCACGCCAATTGCATGCGGATGCCTGCATTGATGAGACCAGCCTCCAAGAGCGCACGGGAGCACTGATCGAAGCGCTTGAGGCCGTTCAAGGCGGCAAGACCTACCTGGATCCAAGACTTCAAGACCTCAAGCCGTCCGTCCACCCCGCTGATGTCCAGCCGCTCTCGGAACGACAGCACGAAATTTTGCGCTGAATGGCGGAAGGGCTCAGCAATCGCGACATTGGTGAGCGACTCAACATCACGCCGAATACCGTTCGCGATCACCTCAGCGAAGTGATGCGTCGGCTAGAAGTCTCCAATCGCACCAGCGCCGTCTCAACGGCATTCCATCTGGGTTTGCTTCCTTAACCCAAATCACTGTTGAGCAAACCATCCATTTGAAGGATGGTCATTCGGCTCGAATGGGACGGAAATGGGGAAGCCACAGCCACCCATCTCTGCCCTGAAAACATTCAGACACAGGTTCTGCTTTTGGAGTAAGAACTTGGTTGGAATTCAGAGCTCAGATGACATCGTTCCCCCATATCGAGAACCATGACATCCACAAATTCCCTGCGAGCCTCCATCAGCGGTGAGCGCTGGTGGGGAGGCTTCACAGCCGAAATAACGCTTACCAACACATCCACACAAGACCTTTCGAGCTGGAGCTACAGCTTTGACAGCCCCCACCTCCTCAACACAGCTCCTTGGGGGGCCGAGATCAGTGCAGTTCTGCTCGACAACGGGCTAACGCGCTACACCCTGACCGGAGAAGACTGGGGAGAACGAATTCCGGCAGGAGAGTCGGTCACCGTTGGATTCAATGGCACCCAAGGCACTGAGCTAGGCAATGAGGGCGAGCTTTCGGCGGCCATGCTCTTCGCCTCAGACAGCGGGGAAGCCGTGATGTCTCAAGCAAGTGAAGAGAGCGCTGAGAGTTCAAACACGACGGCTGAGCCAATGGTGACGCAACAGGGCATGGGGGATGACGGGATGCACCAAGGCCACACCATGCAGCCCACCACCGTGAGTGGAAGCGGCGGTGGCTTCACAGACATCAACACCTGGGGATCGTTTCATGGCTCCAATCACAACTCCGAGCAGAACGAACTTGTGGGAGGACGAACAGCCATCACCACCGAAGCACTGCTCGCCTACAACGGTCTCAGAGATTTCGCCGGGTTAGCCCCAGCCAGCATCGAAACTGTTGGCTCCTGGGCTTTTGAAAATGGGCTCACCAATAACAGCCAGCCCGGGGGCAACGATCTGCAAGGGGTTGGGCTGTGGTTTGCCATGCAGGGAGCCAAGGTGGGCTGGATCTCCGATGCGTCCTACGACCCGCAAATTCTGGCCGACATTCAACGCACGGCCCGCTTAGGCAGCAGTGGCGACGTCATGCAGATGATTGAGGAGTTTGGCCATGAAGGGTTTGCCAACTATCTAACAACCAATCAACTCGAAGAACATTTCATCAATACCCTCAAAATGGAACCGCACTATGGCGGCTGGATGCATGGACGCACCCACGGCTTTCGTGACATCGAAGGCGTAGCGATTGCCCACGATATTCATCATTTAACAGTCTTGGGGTGGGATCAGAATGAACCCTTTATGAATGACACCTTTGACTGGCCCCAATGGCCTGCTCTCGATGTGAGTGACAACACAGTGATCAACTATTACCAAGGAATTGTTGCGCTAGAAGATCCACTCTCAGAGAACCTAGAAAATCTTTCTGGAGCCGCAACATCGCTTGACTCAACTGCTTCAGAGCCTTCCCCGAGCGCCTCACGATCTGATCCCGAAACCGTGCAATTCGATCCCCTCACTGGCGCCCCCCTGGAGGTTCAGGTGAGTGGAGATCTTTGGGAGGGTGGCTTCACCGCCTCGATGAACGTGACCAATCAAAGCGATCAATCATTAGACGACTGGGGGGTGAGTTTCATCAGCGCTCATCAGTTTTACGGGGAATCCTGGGGGGTTGATATCTCCACGCAAGATCTTGGAGACGGCCTTTACCGCTACGAGCTCACAGGTGCTGATTGGGCGCAATCACTCGCTGCTGGTCAAGCCATGACTGTGGGTTTCAATGCGTTGAGCGGAGAGGACCTCAGCGGGGATTCGTCTCTCACATCCGAACTGCTGATGGCCCCTGGCACAGAGCTAGCGCTCCTCTAAGCACTCCTTTTCCGCAGCACGTTCAACAGTTTCTCCATCACAGGAGGCGTTGGGGCTTCAAACAACATCCGCTCTTTCGTAATCGGATGATCGAGGCCCAACTGAAAGGCATGCAGGGCTTGCCCAGGAAGCTCCACCGGCAGTTTCCTGCAACGGCTGTAGGTGATATCTCCCACCACGGGGTGATTGATGTGGGCGCAATGCACGCGGATCTGGTGCGTGCGTCCCGTATCGAGCTTGAAGCGCAACAACGAGTAATCGCCGAGTCGCTCTTGGAGGGTCCAGTGCGTGCGCGCGTAGCGACCGCTTTCATCACTCACCACCGCATATTTTTTGCGATCCACAGGATGACGTCCGATCGCGCCAAGGATCGTTCCCGACTCTCCTTGCGGCACCCCATGCACCACAGCCAGGTACTCGCGTGAGGCAATCCGTTGTTGGATCTGCGCCTGCAGACGCACCAACGCCTCCTGAGATTTCGCCACCACGATGCAGCCCGTCGTGTCTTTATCGAGGCGATGGACCACACCAGGCCGTAATTTGCCGCTGATTCCAGGTAAGTCCTGGCAGTGATGCAGGAGACCATTCACCAGGGTTCCATCTTTATTTCCAGGGGCCGGGTGCACGGTCAACCCGGCTGGCTTGTTGATCACAATCAAGTGCTCGTCTTCAAAGAGCACATCGAGATCCATCGGCTCGGGCTTGAGGTATGGCAGCGGTTCTGGCGGTGGCATCCAGAGCTGCACCTGATCTCCCTCGCGTAGCGGTGTTTTCGCCTTCCCCGTCTTGCCATTCACGCGCACGTATCCGGCATCAATAAACTTTTGAATTCGAGACCGGCTTTGCTCAGACCGCTGACTCACCAGCCAGCGATCCAGCCGCATCGGAAGGGGCTTGGGATAGGTGAGGGTGACAAGTTCTCCTTCCCCCTCTCCAAACCCATCCGTAAACACTTCCTCAGGCAAAGGGGGGCGCACAAACCCTTGGCCTTGAACGCTCAAGACTCCCCCTGATCCGGTAATTCCAGAGCGATCGCCCCCAACAACGAACGTCGAAAATCATCCAGCAAACGCTGTGCCATTCGTGCCGTATCCCCAGAGGTATGGCGTTCGGCCGTTGCCTCCAGCCAAAACGCTGGATCAGCCGTAAGCCCAGCCACTGGGGTTCCATAACGCTGCTCCAAAACCGACAGCACAACCCCGGAAGCCTCCCGTCCTTGCGCATCAATCAAGATTCTCAAGAACGCCTGGGCCACCAACTCGCCGTCGTAGGCCGCTTGGCCGATGTCATCACAGAGGGCGAGATGCAACGCCGCCCGTTGATCATCCAAACGAGGTGGCAAGACGCCAGGGGCATCGAGCAAATCCAAGTCCTGACCAAGCCGCACCCAGCGCAAGGTGCGCGTCACACCGGCCCGGCGGGCACTCGCTACCACCTTTTTCTTGACCAGCCGATTGATCAAGGCCGACTTGCCCACATTGGGAAAGCCGAGGGTGAGGGCGCGCACCGCCCGCGGGCGCATCCCCCGAGTCTTCCGCCTCTCATTGAGCTGATTTCCAGCCCGAATTGCTGCCTGCTGCACCAGCTTCACTCCAGTACCGGCCTTGGCATCACACCAAACCGTGCGCTGCCCCTGCGCCTTGAACCACTGATCCCAGGCCTCCCATGCCGCAGTCGTGACCATGTCGCGTCGATTGATCACCAGCAAATGCTGCTTCCCTTTCAACCAACGGTCGAGATGGGGGTGTCCGGTGGCAAGAGGGATGCGGGCATCACGCACCTCAATCACCAAATCCACCTTGTCGAGGTTTCGCTTGAGCTGCTGTTCCGCCTTAGCAATGTGCCCTGGATACCACTGAATCGGAGGTGTTTTCACGGCACCACCAAAACTGGACAAGGCGCGAGCTGAATCACCCGCGCTGCCGTGCTGCCGCTCTCGGCTTCAAGATTCACGCCGCGGGTGCCCATCACAATCACATCCACATTCAACTCGTCTGCCACGTCGCAAATCACAAACGCTGGCATCCCCTCACGCTCCACCACCTCACAGGACACCCCGACCTGCTCAAAACGGGCTTGAGTTTCGGCCAATAACGTTGCCACCACTGCATGGTCATGCATCTCGGGGCGCTCGGACTGAACCACGGACAACAGGATCAGCCTGCTGTTGTGACTGCGTGCCAAGTCCAGGGCTTTGGTCGCCGCTTCCACTGCTTCTCGGCTGTGATCAAGCGGAAATAAGACGGTTTCAAACATTGGGCCACCTCCGGTAGTACCCCTCTTTTGCAGTGCTAGCGCGTAATCGGGTTAATCTCGCCCCGATTTCACACCTCACGACATAACCACATGGCGAAGCGTTCCCTGGCAAAACTGAATACCGGCGACTTGAGCGGAAAACGCGTTCTTGTGCGGGTCGATTTCAACGTGCCTCTGAACGACGCCGGTGCGATCACTGACGACACGCGCATTCGTGCAGCACTGCCAACGATCAATGATCTGATCGGCAAAGGCGCCAAGGTGATCCTGGCGGCTCACTTCGGCCGCCCCAAGGGTCAGGTGAACGACGCGATGCGCCTCACCCCAGTGGCCGCACGGTTAAGCGAGCTGCTCAGCAAGCCTGTGACCAAAACCGACAGCTGCATCGGACCGGACGCCGAAGCCAAGGTGAACGCCATGGCCAACGGCGATGTGGTTCTGCTCGAGAACGTGCGCTTCTTCGCGGAAGAAGAAAAGAATGATCCCGCCTTCGCTGAGAAGCTCGCCGGCCTCGCCGACGTTTATGTGAACGACGCCTTTGGTGCCGCTCACCGCGCCCATGCCTCCACACAAGGCGTGACCAAGTTCCTCAAGCCTTCCGTGGCTGGCTTCTTGATGGAGAAGGAACTTCAGTACCTCCAGGGTGCGGTGGATGAGCCCAAGCGTCCTTTGGCAGCGATCGTTGGCGGCTCCAAGGTGAGCAGCAAGATCGGCGTCCTTGAAGCCTTGATCGACAAGTGCGACAAGGTGCTGATCGGCGGCGGCATGATCTTCACCTTCTACAAAGCTCGCGGCCTGGCTGTCGGCAAGAGCCTTGTGGAAGAGGACAAGCTGGAACTGGCCAAGGAATTGGAAGCCAAAGCAAAAGCCAAAGGCGTTGAGCTGCTGCTCCCCACCGATGTGTTGCTTGCCGACAACTTCGCTCCTGATGCCAACAGCCAAGTGGCAGACGTCACAGCGATTCCCGACGGCTGGATGGGACTCGACATCGGTCCTGATGCCATCAAGGTGTTCCAAGCAGCCCTGGCTGATTGCAAGACCGTGATCTGGAATGGCCCCATGGGCGTGTTCGAGTTCGACAAGTTCGCAGCAGGAACCAACGCCATCGCCACAACCCTGGCTGAACTCAGCGGCAAAGGCTGCTGCACGATTATTGGCGGTGGTGACTCCGTGGCCGCTGTTGAGAAAGCAGGCCTGGCTGAAAAGATGTCTCACATCTCCACCGGTGGTGGCGCCAGCCTCGAGCTCCTGGAAGGCAAGGTGCTTCCCGGCGTCGCCGCACTGGACGACGCTGCTTGATTCAAGCTGCAACACCAAACAGCTGATCGATCAGCTGAATTCAGGGCCGTTCCAATGGGAGCGGCCTTTTTTTTGAACTCCTCGCCGTTCAGGCCTAGGCGGTAGTCCCAATCGCTGGCGCTCGGCCTTCATGGCAGCGCGTGCCTCCCGAAACAGTTCGCGGCGACCTTGGCGTTGCTCCTGTTTACACAGCCGAAAGGCGTCGATGGTGGTGGCCGATTGAAGACAGCGTTGCTTGGCCGCCAACAACTCCTTTTGCTGGTCAATACTGCTCAACTCCCAGCGGCGCCGTGCCTCAAACAGCTGCTGCATTTGCGCATCCGTGAGCGTTGATCGAGCCGCGCGCGCCTTCATTGGAGACTCAGCCCATCCTGTGGCGGGATGAAGAGCGGCGGCGGCAAACGCGGCACAAGGGATGACCAGATAACGCTTCCAAGGCTTCGGCGTAACCATGGGAATCATTCACAGAACGCACTCATGCTGAAAGCAAGCTTCCGTTGAAATCTGACCCACATGGGGCTCATGCATGACCGGATCTAACTGATCCAATCAGCCTTTGAGCCATAAACCCAACGAGAGCAGACCGGCTGCAGCAATCCAACTGCCCATCACCCGCACCGCGATTTTGACCGCTGGGCTTCGCATCACCACCACCTGGCCGCTGATCAGCACCGACAGCACAGCCACGGCAGTCACCACCCCGAGCATGTCGAGCGAGACCCCCTGGCGAACAGCCGGCATGGTGAAGCCATTCACCACACCAAACAACAAGCCAAAGCTGGTGACCAGCGAAGCGAACACAGCAGAACGGAGCTTCTGGGCGAGGGCCACCAACACCCCCACCACAGTCACCATCAACGTGGTGATGAGGCTCAGCGTGTGATCCAGGCCCCAAAGTTGGCCAACCGAACCACCGAGCCACCAGCTCACAGGCAACAGAGCAAACAGTAAACGCCCTCCAGCTGCACCCTGCTGACCCGCCAACAGGGCCAGACCAAGCACCAGCAAGACATCCGCTGGAGTGATCAGGAGATGGGCGATGCCGTCATAAAAGCCACCGAAACCGGTCTCCATGAGATGGGCAAAAAGCAATGGCATCAGGAACCTCCGAGCTGCATTAAGGACCACACCCCCACCACGGCGATCACCCCCCCACAAGCCCGCTGCACCCCCCGGCCCCAGGGGAAGCGAGCTAGTTCACCGAGAGCAATACCCACCAAGTGCAGCAAGCCAGTCGCCACAACAAAAGCGAGGCTGAACAGCAGAGCATCCGCTCCATCGGGCAACTCCAGGCCATGGGCATAGCCATGAAAGAGGGCGAACAGCCCCACCAACCCGGCAGCGACCATCAAGGGCAAACGCTGCTGAAGCATCACCATCACCCCGAGCACCAATGCAGACAGAGCAATTCCCGTTTCCACACCCGGCAGGGGTAAACCCACCATTCCGGCCAAGCCGCCGAAGGCCATCACCATCGGGAAGGCCACGGGCAACAACCAAACGGCTGGCATCCCCAGGACAGCCCCCCAAAGACCAACAGCCACCATCGCCACCACATGATCCAATCCGGTGACGGGATGTAGTAGTCCAGCCATCACGCTGCCGGCGCCTCCTTCGGCGACATGGGCCTGCGCCGCCGGTGCCATCACCAAGGCCACCAGCGCTAACAGCACAAACCCATGCTTGAACAGCCTCCGCTGAGCCATCTCAAGCACCTCCACTGAGCATCGCCAGGGTGGTCTCGATCGTCCAATAGGCACCAGCACAGCCGATCGCCCAGGCCGGCAGGCGCTGCATCCAAAGCGGCCAGCGGATCTGCACCTGCCGGAAGCTGCGCTGCAGGCCCAGCACCAGCACCACAAAGACATCTTGGCCAATCTCAATCCCTACGTTGAACAGCAGCAACGCCAGCAGCAGCTCATGGTGCGGGAGCCCCAGGTCCGCTAGCCCCCGGGCATATCCAAACCCGTGCAGAAGACCAAAAGCGCAGGCCAGAAGCCAGGGATGGCGCAGGGTGATGCTGGTGCGCCCGCGCCGAAAGCGGACCACTTCCGTGCCCATGAACAGGATCGAAAGGGCAATCGCAGCATTGAGAGGTGCCGCCGGAATCTGCACGATCCCCACCGCTGAAACCGACAAGGTGATGCTGTTGGCGAGCGTGAAGGCTGTGACCGTTTTCAGCAGCATCCAACCATCGCGCACGATCAGCACGAGACCGAGCAGTAACAACAGGTGATCGCCCCCCAGCAGGATGTGCTCGATCCCGAGACGCAAATAAGACCACGCCCCTGGTTGGGCATAAGCCTCGGAGGCAGTTGGAATCACAGCCGAGGGCCGTTCCGGCTGAATCAATAGGGTCTGGGGAGAGTCCGACTGCCATGCCTTCACCCGCAGCAGCACCTCGGTGCCGGCTCCTGCCAAGCCATCGATGCTGATGGAGCGTCCCTCGAGGGGCTCTCGGCAACGGAGCTGAGCGCGATACACCAAAGCCCGAGCCTCTCGCCTTGTGGCCCAATCGCCGTTGAGGGCGCAGTCGTCCGGGAAGCGAGGCGCAATCGGCAGTTCCTGACCCTGGAGCAAGGGCAACTTCCAGAGCATCTGGTAGTTGCTGGGCCCGCTGGCCTCGAGCTCCAGGAAGCCAGGGAAGAGGTCGTGAGCGGTCGCCCAACGCGGCAGCAGCAACGCCGCAACCACTAATAGGGGAAGCAGAAAGCAACGCACCATGATCAGGGCTGGGGCATGCGCACGGTGTATTTCGCCAGCAGCTGGCGGTACAGCTCCTCCTGCTGGTCTTGACGCTGGTCAGCCTGCCAATCGCGTTGAACCGCATCACGCACCTGCTCCAGAGGCGGAAGCGCCCCTGGCTTCACAGCCGACACCCGCACAAGATGCATCCCATAGGCGGAGGGGATGGGCCCGACCCAACTGCCGCGCGGTTGCTCAAGCAAGGCATCGGTGAAGGTGGAGCCGAATTGGGCCACGAGTTCACTGCGACGTTCTTCGCTCCAACGGCTCTCAATCATCGCCAGAGGGTCGCCAAGGGCAGAGGCGTTCAAGCCTTGGCCATTGCTATTGAGCTGGGCTTTGAAAGCTGCGGCGTCACGATTCAAGCGGTCACCGCGGCGGGCAGGGTCAAGAAACACCTGTTCAAAACTCACCAGCGGTTCACTGCGAAAGCGATCGGCATGGGCCATGAGATGGCCCTGCAACTCTTGATTGCTCGCCAGCGACAGCTTGAGCTCTCCCTCGTTCACAAACTCCATCTTCTGGCGCAGACGGCGGCGCACGATCGTGTCGTTGCGATCAAGACCGAGAGCCGTCGCCTCCCGCACCAGCACCTCAGTGCGCACATGATCGTCAAACAGTCGCTGCAATTCCTCCTGGGAGGGAGGCCGTTGCCAGGTGCGCACGAACGCCTTCACCATCGTGGCCGCCTGCTCATCACTGACAACTATCTCCGCCGAGCCCTGACTCCCGCCAGGGCTCCAAAACGCCTGCAACCCGAACAGGGCAGCACCCACCATCAGGAAAGGGATTATGGGTTCCTTC
Organism: Synechococcus sp. SYN20; assembly: GCF_014279555.1. Lineage (NCBI taxonomy): Bacteria > Bacillati > Cyanobacteriota > Cyanophyceae > Synechococcales > Synechococcaceae > Synechococcus > Synechococcus sp. SYN20. Next base: position 2,528,891 of record NZ_CP047959.1, read on the forward strand.
AAGAGAAGGTGCAGGCGTTCGCGCCAGGACATCAGGCCGGGTTGTACCAAATAGGGCTGGTGTAGGCCCGTTCCTGACTGGTGTAGGGAGCCTTGTCCGGCATCTCGTCGTAAAGGTTGAAATTCTTGCGGTCGTAGGCCAACCAGGTGGGTGTGGGGATTTCGAGCACACGCACGTAATAGAACGCCTTTTGGCTGGGATCGAAGGAGGGATCGGTCCAATGGGCCGTGAGGTTGGTGGCGCCAATGGTGTTGGTGTAGGTCGCCTCGCGCACGTTCACGCTGCTTCCAACCGAGGGGACCTTGCCGTCGGCGCCGCGGGTGCGCTGGTCGGCGTCACTCCAAGAAACATCGAACACCTGCTCGTGGGTCTGACCAGACGCATCCAGCCAGCCTTTCACGATCTGAATGCGATCAAGGTTGGCGCCATCTGGATCTTTGCGGGCCTGGATGAGGAAGGAGGGGACCTGCCCCTCGGCAGCCGCCATCAGATCACCACCCATGGGAACCCCCTTGGCACAGGCGGACTTCGCCCAGTCCGCGGATTTGATCTCCTCACCGGTGTAGTCGTAGCCGCCGTACACCCGCGCGGTCAGGCGGGTGCCGCTAGTCCCGAAGACTTCCTTGCGGGCCATGGCATCCCAAAGCGCCGTCCGGCTGTTACCCGAGGCCCACACTCCAGCCAAACCGGATGCCCCGAGCTGAAGAGCGGTGAGGTCGAGGGACGCATCTTTCGACGACTTGATCAACACATCTTTCCAGCGCTCCGGGCTGGGCTCAAGGGCAGGAGATTTGCCCCACCAGTTGTCTTCTGCTGTGGAGGGAAGGCTGGAGTGCGAATCGGTGGAGCCGATCAAACCAAACTTGAACGGATTCACCCCAAGCTCCTGTTCGAGCTGCAGACCCCGCCGCAGGGCCTCTCGGGCGTACTCGTAGGGAATCATCTCCGGCGTCGTCGGCTTGATCCCACCGAGGTTGGAATTATCGACGATGTTGAAGTTGGCGAACTCATCCTCCGGCGAGAGCAGTGGATGGGTCTCACCGGTGCCCTTCGCCTGCGTCACCTCGGTGATCGGCTCAAAGCGTTGACGCATGCGGGCGTAGTCCGCATCGATCGCCATCCGGCTCTTCTGGTGCTGCGGCAAGAACATCGTGCCGCTGGAGAGATTCCCGTTATGGGGAATGGCCAGCACCCGACCGCCGAGCTGCGACTCATAGGCCGCCATGAACGCCCACAGATCCTCGACATCTTCCGAATCGAAAGCGGAGAACGGCAAGATCTTGTCCGTCAGGGCTTTGTCGTCGCGGAAGATCACGACGCGGTGGAGATTGCCTCCGCCGGGCTGACTGGTCCACTCGTAGCCAATCAGGCTGGTGAAGGTACCGGGATTGTTGTAGCGCTCAGCCACCGTGTTGTTCATCTCCCAGACGCTGGTCAAGTAGGCGTCATTGGAGACGAGAGCCTCAGACCCCTTGGCCATCCACTGCACAAGCAGATAAAAGGCCTCACGGCCCTTGCCTGCCTTGAGCAAATCGTGAAGTTGCTGGCCTAACGACGACTTGAGCAGTTCCGGATTGGATGCTTCTAATCCCTGCGCAAGACCGAGATTCTCGGAGTGGTCGGCGACCACCAGGAAATCGAGGGGGCGCTTAAGGGCCGCCTGCTGACCAGAATTACTCGTGACCGTTTCGCCGCGGGCAAAGCGGTACGCCTCGTCGAGCCCGAGCTTGGTGCCCGCCAAACCCGCGTCCGGCGACAGAGCTGTGTGCAGGTGGGTGTCCCCAAAGAAGGGACGGTTGCCAATGGCGCACTGGGCATCTGGCCCCGTCTGTGCCGACGCATTCGCTTTGCTCTCCAATGGAGAGATTGGCCCATTGGCGCAGGAGGCGAGCCCAGGCAGCAGGGCAATCACGCCAGTGAGCGCTAAGGAGCGAAGTCGTCTGGCCACAAAGTCCCTCATTGAACTGTTAAGACAGCCTCTTCAAAAACGGCGCCATTTCCAACCAAGAACAGACTCAACGCCACTGGATCTCGCACAATTGGGATCATCTTCATCGGATTGACCTCGTTCTTGATGCCCGGATCTCCGCTCATTGCTCCCGCCCAGCTGGCCGTGGTTGGGCTCGGCGCTCTGGGTCTGCCCATGGCGATCAACCTGCGCGAAGCCGGCTACAGGCTTCATGTGCACACCCGCAGTCGAAGCGCGGAGAGCGATCCCAGCCTGCTAGAGGGTGACTCCGCACCAGCGGCGGTCTGCTGCGATTCCCCCGCCGAAGCCGCCGGCGGCTGCCAGGCCCTGTTGCTTTGCGTCAGCGATGACGCCGCCGTGGAAGCGGTGCTCTGGGGAGATGGCGGAGCTGGTTATGCCCTCACACCAGGAAGCTTGGTGATCGATTGCTCCACGATCGCGCCAGCAACCGCGGAGGCGATGGCCAAGCGGCTGGCGGAACGCAACGTGCCCTACATCGATGCTCCTGTTACAGGCGGAACGGAGGGCGCTAAGGCCGGCACACTCACCGTGCTCTGTGGTGGCGAAACGAATGCACTCGAGCAGGCCCGTCCGCTCTTGGAGGTGATCGGTGGCTCGATCCATCACTTTGGGCCTGTTGGCAGCGGCCAACAGGTGAAAGCGGTGAACCAGGTTCTGGTGGCCGGGAGCTATGCCGTGGTCGCAGAAGCGATCGCCCTGGGGCAACATCTCCGGCTCCCCATGGAACAAGTTGTGGCGGCACTCGTTGGAGGCGCTGCCGGATCGTGGGCCCTGCAACATCGTTCATCGGCCATGCTTGCCGATCAATACCCGCTCGGCTTCAAGCTCTCGCTTCATCACAAGGATCTGAAGATCGCGCTGGAGGCCGCCAAGGAACAGCAGTTGGAACTCCCGATCACCCAACGCGTGCTGGAACAGGAATCGGAACTGATGCAACAGGGACTCGGGAACGCCGATGTATCCGCCCTAAGGCGCTGCTACCCAGCGAATCCCAATCAAGGCTGAAGCTGACCCTTGTCATCGACAACGCGCACCTGCTTGCTCACACTCACCACTCCCTCGGGATGAACCAACAGAGCAGCCCAGGTTTGGATGCCCGGCTTAAACGGAGCTTGAACAGACTTGAACAGGCCGCCGCCGCCGAGGGGCTGGAGCTGGATATCAGGGCTTTCCTGCCCCAACACCTGCTCAGGGGTGAGAGCGATCAAACCACCCGCCAACAGGGCATCACCCAAAGGCTTTTCCACCACCACATCCACGTCGTAGCGACTTCCGGTGAGGACGCTATCGGGGATGAGCAAACTGATCGGCAGTGACTCCTTGGCACTGGTCATCACCGATTGATCGCTCAGGATTTCCTGGTTGGTAATCAAGCCGCTCTTGGTGGTTACCGCGAGACGCTGATTGGCATAAAAGGAATAACTCAGGCCGTCCTGCTGGCGTCTGCCGCTCACACCGATCTGCATAGTCGAACGACCGTCTGATGTGGGAGTGCCTGGCCTCACCGACCAGTTGAGCTGAGGAAAACGGCTGCTGAACTGGCGATAACGCTCCTCCAAACCACCAAATTGCTCAGGGGTAAATAGAGACCTCAGCGCTGCAACATTGCCTTCCGATTGATTGAGGGCGACTTCCAAGCGCTCACTTAAATCAAACGGAGCCTCGGTCACAGCCCGACCGGTCAAGGGCAAAGCCAGGGCGGAGCCAACCAGCAATGACACCAACGAGGCACGGAGAGCCCGTGACATAAAGAGAACCCTTAATCCAACTAAGTTAGGGCGCTCTTTCTCATCCCGCTCGCGCTCATGCCACGGCTTCTGATTGCTGCCAGCGGCACCGGCGGGCACTTGTTTCCAGCCCTCTCCGTTGCGGATGCCCTGCCTGAACCATGGAGCGTGCGCTGGGTGGGCGTTCCCGACCGCCTGGAAACAAGCCTTGTCCCAGGCCGCTACCCGCTCTCCACCGTCAAAGCCGGTGGATTGCAAGGTCGCGGACTACGCAAACTCATCCAACTGATCCAATTGCTGGCCGCCAGCGGCGGCGTCCGCCGCCTGATCCAAAGGGAACGCATCGATGCTGTCTTCACCACAGGCGGATATATCGCTGCACCAGCAATCCTGGCGGCACGGTGGTGCGGCATCCCCGTGGTGCTGCATGAATCCAATGCCATTCCCGGCCGGGTCACACGCTTGCTCGGACGCTTTTGCACCCGCGTTGCCGTGGGGCTTGAGGCTGCCGCACCACGCATCCCCGGCTGCCGTGCGGTGGTGACTGGCACCCCGGTGCGAGCTGCTTTTCTCCAGCAACACGCCCTTCCGACGTGGGTTCCTCCGGGCAACGGCCCCTTGCTTCTGGTGATCGGCGGCAGCCAAGGCGCTCTGGGGCTGAATCGGATGACGCGCGTGATCTTTCCCTCCCTGCTCCATAGCGGCTGCCGCGTCGTGCATCTCACCGGCAGCAACGACCCTGATGTGGGTTGCATCGCACACCCCTTGCTGGTGGAGCGACCGTTCAGCGATGAGATTCCAGCCCTGCTCCAACACGCCGACCTCGCCATCAGCAGAGCCGGTGCCGGCAGCTTGAGCGAACTTGCTGTGAGCGGAACACCCACCGTGCTGGTGCCCTTCCCCCAAGCCGCCGATCGCCATCAAGACGCCAACGCTGTGTGTGCCGCCGCCGTCGCTGCTGCCGTGATCGTGCATCAGCACGACCCGAGCGAGACGACTCTTCGCGACACGGTTTGGCGCCTGCTCGGATCCAGACTTCAAGGAGGCGATTCAGGCGCTAATCCACTGCCCGAGATGGGGCAGGCGATGCGGGAGCTTGGCGTGGAAGATGCGGATCAAAAACTCGTGACCCTGCTCGAAGGCCTGGTGGCTGAAGCGCGCTGAAGCGCGCGAAGAATACGTTGATTCCCTCTTCGGTCTTGCAAACCAATGCGCAACCAACGCTCCCCCAACCCTTGGAAAGAACGGCAATCCCGAAGCAGAACGCCCTGACGCGCTAGCTGCTCGCGCAGCTCCAGCAAGGACTGCTCACCTTGGATCAGCAAATAATTAGCCGCCGAGGGGTAGGTCTGGAATCCAGGGATGGCATCAAGTTGGGCCCGAAACCAGGTGCCTTCCTGTTGCACCCACTGCTGAACGCGCCGTTGCCAACGCTGCAGGCCAACTGGGTCGTTCATCACAGCCACGCCAGCCGCAATCGCCAAGCCATTCACAGGCCAGGGATCTCTCCATCCCTGCCATCGCTGCAGACGATCGGGTGCCGCCACGGCATAGCCAAGACGCAAACCCGCAATCGCAAACAATTTCGTGAGACTGCGGATCACCACAAGATTGGGGTGGTCGTCCACCAAGGGCAGTAACGACTGCTCTTCCCCCCCTGGCACCAGGGGCAGGAAGGCCTCATCACAGATCACCAGCGCGTATTGAGCCAGCAAGGGTTCCAACGAAGCACGGCTCCAAAGCTGACCGGTGGGGTTGTGGGGATTGGTGATCCAGACCACATCAGTCGTTGCCTCGAGCGAGGCCAGCGGAAAGGGTTGCGGCCAGCCATCGCCACACGCCAATGGCAAAGGCAGCTCCTTTATCGCGCCACCCCAACAGGCCAAAGCGCGGGAATAGTCGGCAAATCCAGGCTGCGGGAGAGCATTGAGACCGATCGCGGTCGCATCGCGCGCCGCCCAGGTGAACAATTCCGCGGCCCCATTCCCTGCGAGCACCTGCTCAGGATCCAGTCCATGCCATGAGGCGATCGCAGAGCGCAAATCAGCCTGAGAGCGGTCGGGATAATCACGCAGGGATGGGCCCTGAATTGCAGCAGCAAGAGCTCTACGCAGCGCGCGAGGCGGACGAAATGGCACCAACGAGGCGCTGGCATCGAGCAACTGGGAGGGCTTCATCCCCAGCCGCCGGGCTTCCTGGCTGAGATTGCCTCCATGGGGAGGAAGGCCGTTGCTCACGCCGACTGATGCTGGATTCACCCATCCTGCCCAGCCGTCCTTCAAGTGATGGTCGACGAAGACCAAGAAGACCGATACAACGCAGTACAACCAAACAAGCCCACGTGTTGAATCCGTCTCGCTGGATGCCCTTGCTGGGTGTATTGCTGATCGCCAGCCCGATGCAAGCGGAAAGCATGGATGACCTCATCAAGGTTCTCCAGGACGGCGAGTGCAGCAACTGCCGCCTGGCCGATGCCGACCTTGTGCATGCGGACTTACGCGATGTCGACCTACGGGATGCGCGCTTGCAGCGAGCCAATCTCGGTGAAGCCCAATTGGATGGTGCTGACTTACGCGGAGCCAATCTCAGTTTCACCAGCTTGCGTGGGGCCTCCCTCCGTGGCGCCAATCTCGAAGGCAGCATCCTTCATGGCACCGACCTGCGCGATGCCGATCTTCGTGGCGCTCGTCTGAGCCCTAATGCTCTAGAAGAAGCGCATTGGCAAGGCGCCACAGGCATTAGTCGAGGCATTCAAAGCCACGCCTCGCTGCACAATGCTGGCGTCGAAGCCACACAATCAGGTCGGTGGTCCGAAGCTGAAAGGCTCTTCGGCGCCGCAATCCTGAGCTCCCCTCAAGAGCCATTGAGCTGGGTCGCTAGAGGCATCAGTCGCAGCGAATTAGCCAAGGACGATCTAGCTGCACAAGATTTTCAATATGCAAGTGGACTATTTAAAAATGGCGGAAATCAAAAAGTTGCGAATCAACTTAAAACAGCAGCTGAAATGGTTCAGACACGTCGAACGAAAGCTCAGAAGAAATCCGAAGGGAAAGGCTGGGGCGGGAAATTATTAGGCGGCTTAACTGCAACCGCTCAAGCCCTAGCACCGCTTGCAATGAAAGCGCTAATTCCACTAGGAATTGGCTTTTGAGACGAGTTGACTTGAGTCATCTAAAATCTATCAACTGACATAAGCTGTCTAGCTGCTGGAAGAGACGGCCTGTAGCCATAACCATACTTACCCCCCTGCTCATCGTTAATTATTTTAGGAGTAACCAAAACAACAAGCTCTCTCTTAGCCCGATCTCCAGCCGATTCACGAAAGAATTGACCTATCAGTGGAAGGTCTCCTAAAATAGGCCATTTTCGAACTTGTTGAGCATCACGGTCTGAGATAACTCCTGTCAAAACAAGTGTTTGGCCGTCGCGAACCCTTAAAGAACCAGTATCAAGCCTACGGACACTTAATATACTCCGAGGACCACAACCCTCAACATTCTGCGTCCCAGTAACTGCAGCAATCGTGGGAGATAAACTAAAACTAACAAATCCATTATCGTCGATTTTAGATACTCGAGCACCAAATGTTAAGCCAGCGGTTCCAAGAATAGGCTGGCAAGAATTAGGCGCACCATTCTGGCCCGCACTAACAGAATAATTGACAGTTTCCTGAGTCCCTACAGTCACAAAAGACTCATTTGCCTTGGACCTTCCAATTGTTGCAGTCTGCAATGCAGAATCACCAACACTAGTAGCCACATCGGCACCACCAGAAATCTCTACGGGATTTTCACTTAAAATCAAAGTAGGCGACGCTAAAGTCTTAGTGCTGCTTGACACAATAATAGAGCGTATTAAATTTAATAAATTATCTTTGGGGAATACATTTCCAGGATTGATTCGGCTGGGGGTAGGACTGGGGGGAATCAGGCGATCAGCGATTTGCGCATCACGCCCAGATACAACCTCCCTCTGAAACTTGCCGCTTTCAGCTCCTCCAGCGATTGCATCGAAATTAGAATTGTTAGGAGGCAGCAAATTACCAAAAGCCCCAACAAGCTCACCTCTATCGCTGAGAATAAAATTGTTGCCATAGCGAAACGCAAAACTATTTGAAATCGTGGCATCGTTATCCAAAGAAACATCCAAAATCCGAACCGACAATGCAACCTGCCTTTGACGCAAATCTATTTGCCTCAAATACCCCTCAGCAACCTTCACCAAGCGAGAATCTCCGATCAAGGTAATTGTTTGAAGCCTTGAATCAGTCGTACCAATCAAACCAACCAAAGGACCTTGACCTGAAGAATAAGAACGTATCTCAATCTGCTCAGAAGCGTTAGCCATGCTGTTGACAACATCGCCAGACGCCTCCTCAAGAACAGAGGTAGTTTTCAAAGGAACAGGCTCTTGAATACTTGCACCCAAGCTCCCCAGATATTTCGCCGCAGAGACTGCCGAAGATTGATTGAGTCGATAAACCTTGGACATCTGAGGACCGAATGTCTTGTCGGAAACTTTTGATCCAACGATGAGAGTACGACCATCCAATTTTCCCTGCAAACCAGAAGCAAGCAGAACTCCATTGAGAGCTCTTGCATAGGACTCGTTCTGAAAAGCAATAGAAACAGGTGGATTACTTACCTCAGCTGAAACAACACCAACGCTGCGACTATCGCTTGTACCACCACCTGGTTTACCGACAAACACGAAGCCATAGCCCCCTAAACGAGCTAACGCCATCAGCGCATCTTTCGCAGGCGCATTATTAAGAGTCAGGGTGACTGGCGGCCCCCCCACATTCACGAAACTGCTGTTCTGCAACACCATCGTCCCCACTGCCATATCTCCCAGGGATGGTGCAACTGCGCGCGGGCGAAGAGGGGGGGCGTACTGCGTTTGAAGGACACGCCCCGGTGTATTCAGATTGAGGCGGCCCGTTTGCAGGGTGGGAGCAGCAACCAAACCTGGAAACTTGAGGATGAGATCACGCCCATTGGCACTCACCACAGGATCTTGAAGGGGCCTACCTGGACTCGGCGTGACCTTCAACGCATAGGAGCTGCCGCTCCCGGCCAACGTGGCGGACTGAATCCCAGAGACTGGATCCGTAAGCCGCACCTGACCATTACGAACCCCAGGCGCCCCTTGGGTCCTCAAACTCCCCTCCCAGACCTGACCGTTCAGGCGCTGCTGCAGAACGGGCTGATCTCCAACTCCTTCAATGACAAGTTCCATGCCTTCGCTGCCACGACGCAAGCGCAAGTTCATAGAGCCCTGGCTCTGAGCTCTGATCGCCCCAACCTCTCCAAGCCCAAACAGCACATCGCATTCAGCGAGCGCAAGGCTGCCAATCAACGCCAAAGGAATCAGCCGGGAGGGTCTCGAGGGCATGCCCACGCCTGATTCACAAAAACTATGTGCTGATGGTATCGAGCGAAACGCTGAGGAGCCAGCCCTAAAACACAGCATTGAGACGATTCAGGATGGCGCCCTGACCTTGGACTCAAGCGCGGATTCCATGGTTTCTTTCGCCTCAGGATCCCCATGAGTTGTCTTATCAAAAAAGCTCAACCTGAGCTTGAGCTCGGTCAAAGCTGGGCCCTCAGGGACCCCTTCCGCATTGGTCTGTAGAGGAACCGCCTTGAGCTCAAGGTCACTGGGCTGAACCAGGAGTTCCAGTGCCTCCATGGCACGCAAGAACTGCAGCACCCCTACGTAGGGTCCACGCACCTGCAGTAGCACCGCCGTTTTCTCATAGCCCCTCATCTCTGGAGGGGCTTTGGCATTGCCCTCGCCTTCTTCGGCCTGATTCTTGCTTCCTTGCTCGGGAGGATCCGTTACAACAGGGGTCGCTGCAGCGGGCTCATAGCGTTCGATCACTACACCAGTCTCAGCCGCCGTACGACTCAGCTGGGTGAGAAAGGTCTCGATCTCGCCGCGACCCGCCACCAAGTTCACCACCAGAGCTTGCTGTTGTTGGGCCAACACAAGCTTTTGTTGCTCTTGCTTGACCCGAGCGGCAATCAAGACAAGTGACTGCTGCTGCACTTTGAGCTCAGCGATCCGACGCGTCCGCTCCCCTGATGCCAGCCAATGGGGAAATCCGGCAATCGCAAACAAACCAGCACCGATCAGCACACCAACGAGGATTGGGGCGCCGACCAACACCCGCTGACGGGTGAAGTAGTTCTGCCAAGGGCTGCCTGTTCCACTCAAGTTCGTCATAACTTCACACCACGCTGTTCGATCAGGCGGTAGCGCTCTGCCAAGCCGATCGCTCCCAGCTCCTGAAGTTGAATCAGGGATAGGCGCACCTTTGGATTCAGCGCCCACTCCACACTGAAGGTCACAGCCGGATCATCCCCATCCTCCCTCGTGATCTTGATTACCTTGACGCCCTGTTCTCGGGTAATTGGTAGTTGAGACAGGGAGAGCACAAGCGCATTAATACGTTCCAAAGGGCCTGGAGTATTTCCAATTTGTACCCGGCCTAGCAATTTGATTTGCGCCTCACCAACCAAGAGCTCCTGCAATTGAATGCCCTCAGGCGTGATTCGTCTGAGTTGCTCCAACAGAGGAGATCCACCGCGGAAAGCCACCAGCTGTTGCGCGAACACATCGGTTTTCTTATTCACCGCGGCGGTATTAGTCCTCAGCCGCCGCAACTTTGCTTCTGCAGCAGTGACACGTTGTGCGACCGGCTCAAGCAACTCCAGCTGCTGCTGTTGCTGCTGTCCCCGCCAGTTCACAGCTGCGGTGATGGCGCAACTCACTAACAACACAGCCCCACCCAGCAACGCACCTCGACGCAACAAAAGGCGGGTGGGAACAAAAGGGGCGGGCTGAGCAGGCAAGCCCAACTCGATGCGCCGCTCCCGGAGCAAATCAACGGGGGCTTCTGCAGGTTCCCTCACGGCTTGCTCTCCGCGGGAGGAGCCTTCAATGCCAGCTGAAGCAGTGACATCTCACCATCGGAAACAAGCGGGCCATGGAGACCAGCACCATGACCTTCCGCCCAACGTCCCTTCCAGCTTGGCCCAGCCGTAATCCACCAGCTGCGCCTTGCACCAGCCTGCCGTTGTTTCTGGTCCCATGCATCGAGAAGGAACAGCACCTCATCTCTGACGGACGGGAGCTGCGTGGCTTGCAACACAACATCCAGTTCAGGCAGTCCTTCGCACAGCAACACAAGACGCCAAATCCTTTCGGACTCAATCAACCAAACCCACTCTCCCTCAAGTGATGCGTTGAGAGCATGCAGTGCTCGCCAAGCAGTAACCAACAGCCACTCCGCTTGGCAGAGATTGAGATCTGCTAACGCCACCGTGTCGATCCAGGCCTGCAGGATCAAACGATCGGCGCCCACCACCATCGCCATATCCCTGTCGTTCAATGCGGTCAAAGCGACATAGGACTTTTGCCATTGCAGCGGCCAGGTCATCTCGGGCGCAAGCGTTCGCAAGGAGGTGGCATCATCAAAGCCAGCAGCACCCTCCAGCAGTCGCCAATCGCAACTCGGCAGAGGCAGCAAAAGGTCCAACTCCACAGACACAGATGGAATGTCCTGTTCGATCAGCAGATCCGCAACCATCTCAGCAAGCACCTCGCGTTGAAGCGGCACTCCTCCCTGACAAAGATCCGGAGGAAGATCGGTCGTGATGATGCGCTGCTCACCCTGTTCCCACCACGCCAAACTCAGAACCCGATCGGAAGCAGCAAGAACGACACGCCGCCGAGTGAGCAGGCCGGTGATCTGAACCAGCAGGCCATCGAAGGCAGGGAAGCGATCACGCAGATCAGCCAGCTCCAAGTTTTACTCCTCGATGCGTCATAAAGGCTGTGCAGGAAGCGTATCGACTACTTCCAGGGCGCGCCGCTTCCGATCGCCTCACTCAGATGGCGAAAGCCATGGAGATCGAGCTGCCTGATCAAACCCTCCAGGATGCGCGGAACCAAATCGGGACCTTCAAAAATCCAACCGGTGTAGAGCTGCACGAGGGAAGCGCCAGCAGCAATGCGTTCCCAGGCTGCCTCGGCCGATGAGATTCCCCCCACTCCAATCAACGGCAACGCCGGACCGGCGCTGGCACGCAGTCGCCGAATCACCTCTACAGCGCGATGACGCAGAGGATCACCGCTGAGGCCACCCGCCTCTTCCGCAAGGGTTCGGCCGGTCTGCACGATCAATCGCTGTCCCAAACCGAGTCGATCCAGACTGGTATTCACAGCGATGACGCCAGCCAAGCCCTCCTCGTAAGCCAATCGAGCGATGCCATCAATGGCATCATCCTCAAGATCCGGCGCGATCTTCACCAGCAGAGGCGGGCAAGCTGGCAGCCGCCGTAACCGCTCAACCAACCGACGCAACTGCGTTGAATCCTGCAGATCTCGCAAGCCAGGGGTATTGGGAGAGCTCACATTGATCACGGCATAGTCCGCCATGGGCGCAAGACATTCCAAGGACGCGGCGTAGTCATCAGGGGCCTGATCCAAAGGCGTGAGTTTCGACTTCCCAAAATTGATCCCAAGCACCGCCGGACGATGGCCTGGCGCCGGCAACGCCTGCCGCTCAAGGGTGAGTTGCATCGCCTCAGCACCATTGTTGTTGAACCCCATTCGGTTGAGAGCAGCCCGTTCCGCCGCTAAACGAAACAGGCGGGGCCTGGGGTTGCCTGGTTGACCATGCCAAGTGACGGTGCCCACTTCGGCAAATCCGAACCCAAAGCAATCCCACACCCCAGCTGCAACGCCATTTTTATCGAACCCCGCCGCCAAACCCACTGGATTGCTGAAACGACAGCCAAACAGAACTTGCTCGAGTCGCAGATCCCGACGCTGAAGCTCCGTGGTCACACCATCCAGCACGGAGGAGATCCCAGGCCAACGACGGCGCAAGCTCACCTGAGCGAGAGCCTGCAACGCCGTTTGGCTGAGCTTTTCGGCATCCACCCCATCATCCCGGGACAATTGCGGGCCCAACCAGCGCCGATAAAAACCAGCGGTGGATAACACCCCGGGGGATGACGCATCAGCCATCTGGACTCCTAGGTCTGTTTCGATCCTGACGGATCGCGTCGCAACCGCCAACGATCAGTCTCCACAGGCTCCACCAGCCAGTCACGCCATCGCCAAGAACCTTGACGTTCTGCCAGACGATTGAGGGGCTGCTCCACCAACTGAGCCAACTCCACAGCCGATAACGCATACCCTCCGGATGCCAAGCGATCAGCCAATTCCATGCGTGTGAGGAGCTTCTGCAGGGACACCGGTGCGGCGTCCACCAGGAGCTCAGGTTGAGAAGCTGAACGTTGGGCAGCTGAACCTGTTGCCCCTGAGCTTTTTGCCGCGGAAGAGGGAGGAGAGTGCTTCCGTCCTTTGGAGTAACCCACCGCAATTTGATCCACCCTGTCGTTGTCCGGGTCTCCGCTGTGACCTTTCACATAGCTGAGCGGCACCTCAGCAAGCCGAGCCTGATCCAGCGCCTGCCAAAGATCCTGATTGAGCACTGGCTTGCCTGCCGCAGTGCGCCAGCCCTTGCGCTTCCAACCGGCCATCCAACTGCCGAGTCCGTCGATCAAATATTTGCTATCGGTGCGCAGGGTGAGATCCGGATGAAGGGGCAATTCAGCCAAGCGTTGCAAGGTGGCAAGCGCCGCCTGTAACTCCATACGGTTGTTGGTCGTCGCCGGATCCGCACCGCCAAATTCCTCCACGCTGCCGTCTTCGAAACGAATCAACGCACCCCAACCGCCTGGGCCTGGATTACCGCTACAGGCACCATCGGTGGCTGCAGCCACGACGCGACCACGTCCATCAGGTCCATCAGCCATTGATTCCACCACCGGATGTTCGGTACAACAGGTTGTTGTTCTCCAATTTGGAGCCCCCGTTTATGCGGCGAACCTACCTCCGGCGGCTCCTTCTGAGCGGAACAGCAGTGATGTTGGCGGCCAGTTCCTCTGCGCTGCCTGGGTGGACCCGTTCGCTGTTTGACAGCAAGCCCCTCAATCAAGACCAGTTTGCGATCCTGGCCCGTGCCGTTGGCCGAGACGGTTGGAAACTCTTGGTCCTTGAGCAGATCAAAGCCCGTCCACTTTGTTGGAAAGATCAAGCTGATGGATTGGTTGAACCATCGCTGAACAGCTTTGATTTCACGGGAATTTGCAGCCGATATCTCGACAGCAATGGCTACTCACTGCGAACGGCAGGAGAAGACACAAAAAAATCCGTTCGCTTACGGCTGCGACAAGGGCGCAATGGACTCGAACTTCACGCATTAGACCCCAACCGCAACACCGCCCTTGTGGTGGCCACGGCCAGACAAGCCAGACGCAACAAAAATGCTTTCGTTAAGCTCAAACTGGAGCCGGGTTGGCAACTTGAGCGTCGGGCCTATCAAGGGCGAACCCTGAGCCACGTGTATTTCGCCAACAGTGACTCGTTAAATCAATTAATAGCGAAGGCCTCAAAGCGTCCCAGCCGTTCGGTGCGGATGTCGATAGTGGCCCAAGCACCAAGGGCACCAAGACCACCATCTACGTATGCCGGCAAAGGGCCCATCCCGCTCGAAGTCATTCCATTCCGCCCCTGAACAAAGCATTGAGGACAGTTGGATGAGCGACAACCTGCAATCACTCCAGCCAAACAATTCTGCCTAAGTTCATTTTGTGAGGAGTGCTGTACGCCTCTTCAGGGTCGAAACAAGGAAAGACTCCTGAATGCGTTGTTCTTAAAAAGCCTTGCCTTTGGCAGGGTTTTTTTATTGGCGAACAGCAGCCCGCGTTACGCCATAAAAAAGCCGGCTTAAGAAGCCGGCTCGGGAGGATGGATTGAGTGGAGCGCTGATGCTTAAAAGCAGGAGCTCCAACAGATCACTTGATGGTGACCTTGCCACCCACCTCTTCGATGGCCTTTTTCAAGGCTTCAGCGTCATCCTTGGAGACACCTTCCTTGATGGCCTTTGGAGCAGCCTCGACCATGGCCTTGGCATCGCCCAGGCCGAGACCTGTGGCTTCGCGAACAGCCTTGAGCACTTTGATCTTGGCGGCAGCATCAAAGCTTTCCAGCACAACATCAAATTCGGTCTTCTCTTCAGCCGCTTCACCACCACCAGCAGCGCCAGGAGCAGCCATCACTACACCAGCAGATGCAGCAGCGGACACACCAAAAGCATCCTCAATTTGCTTGACAAGCTCGGAAGCTTCAAGCAGTGAGAGTGTTTTCAGTGATTCAAGAATTTCGTCGGTTTTTGCAGACATGATTGGGAATCAGCAACAGATCAGGAAAAAAAAGTGAGGTCGAAGACGTTCAGCTTTCGCCGCTATCGGCGTGCTGCTTGAGCGCTCTTGCAAGACCGGAGGGAACCTCGTTGACACCCACAGCAACCTTGGTGGTAACTGCGTTGATGGCGCCTGCGATCTGGGCCATGAGCACTTCCTTGGAAGGAAGCTCCCCAATAGCTTTGATCTCGTCCTGAGACAGAAGCTTGCCTTCAAAAAGGCCGCCCTTGGTCTCGGATTTTTTCGTCTCTTTCTGGAAAGCTTGAACAGCTTTACAAGCACCGCCAACATCACCCTTGATGAGGATGAAAGCGTTGGTGCCACTCAGAAGAGAGTCGAGGCTTGACCAGACACTGTCGCCATCAATGGCACGACGCATCAAGGTGTTTTTAGTCACCTTGCAAACGCCGTTGCTGGCCTGCAGACGAGTCCGCAAATCAGACATTTCCTTGATGGAGAGGCCCTGATAATCCAGGACTAGTGCCATTTCGGCCTCGCCAAGAAGCTGTTTAAGCTCCTCGACGATCTGTTGCTTGCTCTCCAGAGTGCGGCCCATAGGGATTAGATCGGAGGAACAAGCTGGACACGCGGACGTTCAGTGCTCCCGAGGGAGACGAGGCCGCGTGTCGATCCAACCCAATGGGAAAAAATCGTCGCATTTTCCTCGGCAGGGCTTATGAAACATGCTCAACGCTGTTGAGATGGAACAACCTGCTGTCTTAGGCCGGGCGCGTGCCCGTGGACTGGCTATTGCCAGTCCACAAATTTACATCACTGTGTTCAAGCTTCCTGCTCGATGTCCTGAAGCAAAGCGATATCAACTTCGACAGAAGGTCCCATCGTGGATGTGACATACAAACTTTTCCAGTAACGACCTTTAGCGCCACTGGGCTTGTTGCGATCAATGGTTTCCTGCAAGGTCTTGAGGTTTTCCAACAAGGCCTCAGCCGTGAAACTTGCTTTGCCAAAGCGGACGTGAACAATTCCGGTGCGATCAGCACGGAATTCAAGCTTGCCTGCCTTGAATTCCTGAATCGCTCCAGCCAAATCGGTGGTAACCGTTCCGGCTTTGGGATTAGGCATCAAGCCCCGTGGACCAAGAACACGACCCAATTTGGCCACCTTCGGCATCATGTCCGGGGTCGCGATCAGAAGGTCGAAATTCATTTCACCCTTGGAGATGGCCTCAACAAGGTCCTCATCACCAGAAAGCTCAGCGCCGGCGGCCTTGGCCTCAGCAACTTTTTCACCGCGGGTGATCACCGCGATACGAACGGTCTGACCTGTTCCCTGAGGAAGCGCAACCGTCGTCCGCAGTTGCTGGTCGGTGTATTTGGGATCGATACCAAGGCGCACATGCGCCTCCATGGTTTCGTCAAATTTGGCGTTGGCGTTCTCTTTCACCAACTGAATGGCTTCAAGAGGCTGATAGGCACGGTCCTCGATTTTGGTAACGAGGCTGGCCAGGCGTTTGGAAAGTTTTGGCATGTCAGGTGTGGGGTTCAAGCGGCACTGAGGCCTCCCCCGAAATCAGTGAACGGAACAAACAACGAACGCAATGCGTTCAGTCGCTAACGGCAACACCCATGTTGCGGGCGGTGCCTTCAATGATGCGCATTGCCGACTCAACGCTGGAGCAGTTGAGGTCGGGAAGCTTGGTCTTGGCAATCTCCTCAAGTTGGGAGCGATTGATGGAGCCAACACTGCCCTTAGCGGACTCACCGGAACCCTTTTGAATTCCAGCGGCCTTGGTAATCAGAACCGAGGCAGGCGGAGTTTTGGTGATAAAGGTGAAACTGCGGTCTTCGAAAACCGAAATTTCAACCGGAATCACATATCCGGCCTTGTCCTGGGTGCGAGCGTTGTACTCCTTGCAGAACGCCATGATGTTGACCCCGTGCTGACCGAGGGCAGGACCCACCGGCGGTGCGGGGTTGGCTTTGCCGGCCTGAAGGGCCAGCTTGATCACAGCTACGACTTTCTTGGCCATCGGCAAGCGGAGTTAAACATCTGCGGATCACCGACCCCGAAGGGCGGTGCGGCGAAATGGCGAACCATCTCTAAGGCCGTCCTCCGCAGGAAACGGCCGCCGAATCAATCAGTTCTGTTTACTGATTTGAGAGAACTCAAGTTCAACTGGAGTTTCTCGACCAAAGATCGACAACAACGCTTTTAGCTTGCTGCGTTCTCCGGACACCTCGATGACCTCGCCTTGGAAGTCTTTGAACGGACCAGCGGTCACAAGAATTTGATCGCCCTCTGCGAGATCGACTTTGACAACCGTCTTCTTCTCGGCGGCGCGCTTGAAAATCCGATCCACCTCCTGACGACTGAGGGGACGGGGCTTGATATGACCCCGGGCCTTGCCGGTGGCACGACGGTCTTCCGCACCAACAAAATTGATGACGTTTGGCGTGCTTCTCACCGCCATCATCGTGTCTTCATCAAGGACCATCCGGACCAACACGTAACCCGGGAAAACTTTCTCCTCGGTGGATTGACGACTGCCGTCTTTTTTAACTTTGATCGCCGGTGTCTCAGGAATCTCGATTTCAAGGATGCGAGTACTCACCCCCAGCGTCACGGCGCGCTGCTCAAGGGTGGCCTTGACCTTTTTCTCACAGCTTGAGGCCACCTGTACCGCGTACCAACGGGCAACGGATGTACGTGCAGGCATCGACTCAAGCGTGCCGTCCTCTCCCTCATTGGGCGCTGGCAGATCAAGCACCTCGGTGCTCTCCTGCTGGGTGGTTTCGAGGTCAGACACGGATGCGGACGAACAATTGGGACAAAGGCGATCTGTTGCAAAAGCAACAGATCAACGGAACACCTGAGAAGCGGCCCAACCGTAGAAACGGCTGAGGGCTGAGATAGCCGCGGCCGAAAGGCTCACCATCAAGATCACAGCCACTGATTCACTGAATAGCTGCTGACGGCTGGGCCAGACCACCAACTTCAGCTCTTCAAAAGTGGCAGCTAAAAAACCACCCCTTCGGCCTGTTTCAGCCGGTGTTTGCGGGGAAGCTGTTTCGGTGTCCTCGGAAGTAGGGCTGGTCACGAATCTTGCGATGCCGGAACTGACGCCGGTGCCTTGGGCACGTGACGGCAAACAAGCATCCTACTGGACGCTTAACAAGCATTTATTCAGCTTCGAATCGAAACGCTTCCGTCGAGGTGTCTCCGGAGTAGACCCGAACCGCCTGAGCCCCGTTGAATCGCTCTTCAAGCAATTCGGTCGCCAGCGGATTTTCGATGCGACGGCGCAGCACTCGACGCAATGGCCTGGCCCCATATTCCGGCTCATAGCCCAGGGTCGCCAATTCATGCGCCACCGCATCATCCACCCGCAGTTCAAGTCCTTGTTCGGCCAGCAAGCTGGCTAGATCGGCGAGCTGCAAACGCACAATCCGTTCCAGGTCTTCCACTCCAAGCGGACGGAAGCGAATCACTTCATCGATCCGATTCAAAAACTCTGGTCTGAAATGGTGAGCCAATGCACTCTCCACTGCGGCGTCTAGCGCCTGAGCTGCTCCGGACGCATCCCCCGATTGGGCTTGCCTGGCCGAATCGAGAATGGCCCTGCTGGCCAAATTGCTGGTCATCACCACCACGGTGTGGCGGAAGTCAACGGTGCGGCCCTGCGAGTCGGTGAGCCGTCCATCGTCAAGCACTTGCAGCAGCACGTTGAACACATCCGGATGGGCTTTCTCCACTTCATCCAGCAGCAACAGCGCGTAGGGACGCCGGCGCACAGCCTCGGTGAGCTGGCCGCCCTCCTCGTAGCCCACATACCCCGGAGGAGCACCAAGCAAGCGAGCCACGGCATTGCGCTCCATGAACTCACTCATATCGAGGCGAATGAGGGCCTCCTCCTCATCGAACAACAGAGCTCCAAGCGCTTTCGCGAGCTCCGTCTTGCCCACTCCTGTCGGTCCTAAAAACAAGAATGAGCCCACCGGACGGCGTGGATCTTTCATGCCAGCACGGGCACGACGAATAGCCGCTGCAACAGCCTGCACCGCCTCCGGCTGGCCAATCACCCGTTCAGCCAGACGCTGCTCAAGTTCCAACAGCTTTTGACGCTCACCAGCGAGAAGACGCTGGATCGGAATCCCAGTCCAACGCGCCACAACATCAGCAATATCAGCCGCCTCCACCTGTTCTCGCAACAGGGCAGACCCTTCCTCTTGTGCCTCATTCAGCGACTGTTCAAGATCGGCGCGGCGTTGCTGGACACGATGCAATTGGTCGTACTGAAGACGGGCAGCCTCCTCCAAATTTCCATCTCGTTCTGCTTCGGCCATGGCATGGCGGAGGTCTTCATCGTCCTGGAGCAACTGACGCAACTCCTCCAGCTGCTCTCGTTCCGCCTGCCAACGCTCCCGGAGCTGACTCAGTCGATCAGACGCCTCAAGACGATTGCGCTGAAGCTGAACCCGCTCCCCTTCTGGTGCCTGCTCTGCAGCAAGAACCGCCAACTCCACTCGGCGTAGCTCAGCCTCTGCATCCTCCACCACCTGGGGCTTGGAGGTCACATCCATTTTCAACTGAGCGGCAGCTTCATCGATCAAATCGATCGCCTTATCCGGCAAACAGCGGTCACTGATGTAGCGATCCGCCAACCGGGCTGCCGCCAGCACCGCCTCATCGGTGATGGTCACCCCGTGATGCAACTCGTAGCGCTCCTTCAAGCCCCGGAGGATGTCCACGCTGAGTTCGATCGATGGCTCCTGAATCGGCACCTTCTGAAAACGCCTGTTCAAAGCCGGATCCTTTTCCACGGTGCGGCGATAGTCCTCTGGAGTGGTGGCGGCGATACAACGCAACTCCCCGCGCGCCAGGGCTGGCTTCAACAAACTGGCCGCATCCGCACTAGATCGATCGCTGTTCACCACGGTGTGGAGTTCATCAATAAAAAGCACAACGGCCGCTTCCGGATCGCTCACCTCATCAAGAACAGCCCGAAGACGTTCCTCGAACTGACCGCGAAACTTGGCTCCGGCGATCAAGGCACCTCCATCCAGGGCAACGAGCCGCAAGCCCTGCAGTGATTCAGGGACCTCACCAGCAACGATCCGTTGCGCCAGGAGCTCTGCCACCGCGGTTTTACCGACGCCAGGCGCACCAATCAGCACAGGGTTGTTTTTGCCGCGTCGCGACAGCACCTTGATCAAGCTGCGAATCTCGCCATCCCTGCCGATCACGGGATCAAGCAGTCCAGCGGCCGCAGCTGCGGTGAGGTCGCGGCCGTAGCTCTCCAGTGCAGTCGGCTCGCTGATCAGCTCATCAGACCGATCGATTCCATCGCCCTGGGGCGTAGGCGATGCAGACGTTTGCCCTTGCTGTAATTGAGTTAAAGGCTGTCTCGCTGAAGGCTGTTGTGTTGAAGGCTGTTGAACTGGCGGCATCTGCGCAGAAGGCATCTGCGCTGCGGACCTTTGCGCTGGGGGCATGGACGCAGTGGAGGCTGACGCTGTCGGAGGACGAGATCTTGAGGGAGGAGGCGCGACAACGCTTGAAGCTGACCGATCGGGAGCACGGGTTAGTTCTGCTTCAAGGCGATCGGCGGGCAGTCCAAATTGAGCAAATAACTCTGCACCCACGCGATGGTCTCGGCCCATCGCAATCAAGAGATGGGAGACATCGATCAAACGGGAGCCCCAGAGCGAGCGCACCCGATCGGCCTCTTCCAGCAAGGATTCGAGATCCTCTCCCACGAACAGATCTTCGCCCCGAGCCATAGGCTGTTCAGCCAGAAAGCCCTCGAGTCGATCGAGCAGTCGGTCTATCGGGAGAGGCAAGACCCCAGCAACCCGGCGATAGCGCTCATCGCTGAAGAACACCTGCAGAAGATGCTCAACATCCAGATCCTCGTGACGCCAACGACGGGCCACATCCTGCCCAGACAGCAACAACTCCCAAGCATCGTCACTAAAACGATCAGGCTCTGACGTCAGGCTGTTCGGAGGCTCAATGCTGGTGCGAGAGGTGGAAGTCATTGGGTTGGGGCGTGATTAGGCCGCGTCTGATCGGGAGGACAGCTGAATGAGTTCCACCTTGTAGCCATCTGGATCGTCTACGAAAGCAATCACGGTGTTGCCATGTTTCATCGGACCAGGCTCACGGACAACTCGACCTCCTTTTTCTGCAATGGCAGTGCAAGCCGAATAAATATCATCGAGACCAAGAGCGATGTGGCCATAGCCATCACCAAGGGCGTATTGCTCTGTATCCCAGTTGTGGGTCAGCTCAAGAACGGTGTTGTCACGCTCATCCCCATATCCCACAAATGCAAGCGTGAAACGACCGGATGGATAGTCCTTACGACGCAGCAATTGCATCCCCAAGACCTCGGTGTAAAAGCGGATTGATCGCTCCAAATCGCCCACTCTGAGCATGGTGTGAAGCATGCGCATGCTGATGATTCCGCCTGTTCTGTCCACATGCTGCCAAAACGCAAAGAGACACGGCAGCGGGCGTTCCATAGGATCTATTCAGTCTTGTCTCCACCACCCGTGCTCGATTCCCTCGATCTCGTCATCGACACCATCGTGGCCAGGGAGGTCTTGGATTCCCGTGGAAACCCCACGGTGGAAGCAGAAGTCTTGCTGGAAGGCGGTGCCAGTGGCCGCGCCATTGTCCCCAGTGGAGCTAGTACCGGCGCCCATGAAGCCCATGAGCTAAGGGACGGTGGAGACCGCTATATGGGGAAAGGCGTCACCAAAGCGGTGGATCACATCGAAGATCGGATTGCTCCGGCGCTCTGTGGCCTATCGGCTCTCGATCAGGGCAGCGTGGACGCAGCCATGATTGAACTCGACGGCAGCGACAACAAATCCGGCCTGGGCGCCAATGCCATTCTCGCGGTGAGCATGGCAACGGCTCGCGCCGCGGCCAACGGCTTAGGCCTGCCTCTCTATCGCTATCTCGGAGGCCCGATGGCAACGCTGCTGCCGGTGCCTTTGATGAATGTGATCAATGGAGGCGCGCATGCCGCCAACAACTTGGATTTCCAAGAATTCATGCTCGTTCCGCACGGCGCTCCCAATTTCAGAGAGGCCCTGCGGATGGGCACGGAGGTGTTCCACACCCTGAAGAACTTGCTAAGTGAGCGAGGCATGAGCACCTCGGTGGGTGATGAGGGCGGCTTTGCTCCTGATCTCGGCAATGAGGAAGCAGGAGAAGTTCTGGTCCAGGCCATCCAGAAAGCTGGTTACAAGCCAGGTGAGCAAATTTCGCTTGCGCTCGACGTCGCGAGCACCGAGTTTTACAGCGATGGCCGCTACGCCTTTAGTGGTGGCAGTTATTCCAGTGCCGAGATGGTGGACCAGCTGGAACAACTCGTGAATCGTTTCCCGATCATTTCGATCGAGGATGGCCTCGCGGAAGACGACTGGGACGGTTGGGCGCTACTGACCGAGCGCCTTGGCAAGCGCGTTCAACTCGTTGGAGATGACCTGTTTGTCACTAATACCAAACGCCTGCAACGTGGCATCGATGCCAATACCGCCAATTCGATCCTGATCAAAGTCAATCAAATCGGCTCACTAACCGAAACGCTTCAAGCCATCGACCTAGCCGGTCGGTCTGGTTACACCAGCGTGATTAGCCACCGCAGCGGCGAAACAGAAG
Source organism: Synechococcus sp. SYN20 (assembly GCF_014279555.1). Taxonomy (NCBI): domain Bacteria; kingdom Bacillati; phylum Cyanobacteriota; class Cyanophyceae; order Synechococcales; family Synechococcaceae; genus Synechococcus; species Synechococcus sp. SYN20. Next base: position 2,551,522 of record NZ_CP047959.1, read on the forward strand.
ACACAACCATTGCTGATTTAGCAGTCGCCACGCGCGCAGGCCAGATCAAAACTGGTTCACTGAGCCGCAGTGAGCGCGTCGCCAAATACAACCAGCTGCTGCGAATTGAGGACGAGCTTGGCAATCAAGCTGTGTATGCCGGCGCAACAGGCCAAGGGCCACGAGGTCGCGACTGATGCCTGCTCCTTTATTGCGGCATCGCTTTTCCATCAACCGATCAGTTTTTGGAAAACCACTGCTTGCGATATTGATCCCCATCACCTTGCAATTTCCAGCTTGGGCCTCTACCGAAGTTTCCGAGGACGTGCACGAGAAATGCCTTAAAGCAGCGGATTATCTGGGTTGCGTTGAGGCTCAAACGGACGGGATTTCTCCAATTACATCATCAAAAAATGTTGACAGGTTTGGGCTTCCAACACCTAGCGGAGCCGTTGCCCATATCCGAAGAGATGGAACGATCAGCTATTTCTTCCCTGATTCAGTCGTCGCAGTAAAAAACAAAAACAAGTATGGACGTTATTTATCATGGCAATACACCTATCACTACAACGATCCGGGAGTACGCAGTTACTGGAAGCCAGGGATTTATCGATGCACTGGACAAGGACGACTCAGGCGATGCATCCAGACGCCATCTGTATTTATGAGAGGCCGTCCCTCTGGACCACGCAGCAATAACTGGAGAGTATTAGGAGATTGCATTGACTACACCGCTAAGTGGGAGAAAGACGGCGAGCCATGGAAATCAGTGAAGGGAGGGCGCAATTTCGAATCAGAAAAGGCTGAAGAGGCGCTAGAAATCCTTAATAGTTATTGTCCAAAAATAAATCAATTAAAGCAATCTCCAAGAGCAATCTAATCTTACTGGTTCACCACAAACAAATTACTTTTAACAACTAGCCCTATTCAGGACGAACGCTCAGTTCCCGACAAAGTCTCAATCCGTCCATCCCGGCGCAATCTCACTTGCAGCCTCAACCAACCCATCCCCACAGGTACAGCTGCTCCTAAGGGAAGCAAAGCCCAAAGGGGCCTAGAACTAGCACCCATCAAAGCGGCCGCTACGGCAAGGCCGCCAAGCAAAACCGATTGACCGATCGAATGCTGAGCCGTGACCATTCTCCGGAACTGACGGTCTGATTCACCCATGCGGATCTGGAGTTGCAGATCCCCTTGCTCCAGGCGCTCTAGGCTTTCATCCAACCGACGAGGAAGGCCAACAGCCCTTGAACTAATGGCACCAACCTGACGGCCAAATTCATTCAAAAGGTCATTGGAGCCAGATCCACTGGAAGTCATGAGCGGCAGCAGATAGGGCTTAGCAATCGCTACAAGACTAAAGCCGGAATCAAGACTTTTGCCGACCCCTTCGAAGGTGGAAAGGGCACGCATCACAAAGATCAGCTCCACAGGCAGGCGAAACGGCTGCCCATACACCAGTTCGTAAAGGTCTCCCGAGAGTTTTTCAATCACGGAGCTACTGAATGGCGGCGTGAGTGCCTCCTTCAGCATCAGACGCACCAAGCGGCGCACCGGCCCCACATCAACACCAGTGGCGATCACTCCAGCCGCTTGCATTTCATCGACAAGGGACGCGGCATCTCTTGCAGCGGCAGCTCTCACCATCCCCCCCAAACGCCTGCGTAGACGCTCGGACAGTTGGCCCATCATCCCGAAGTCGTAATAAATGAGCGCTCCATCAGCCGCAACCGCCAAATTCCCTGGATGCGGATCGGCATGGAAAAACCCGAATCGCACGAGCTGCTGCAGATAACTAGCTGAGCCGATCTCCGCAACTTTAGAGGGATCAATCCCAGCGTCTAAAAGAGCCGCACGATCGTTGATTTTGATCCCTGGCAAGTAGTCAAGACAGAGCACTCGCCTTGTACTGAGTTCCCAGACCACCCCAGGCACTCGGATGTTCGGATCATCGAGAAACTGCTGTCGAAACCGTGCGGCGTGCTGAGCTTCAAGACGAAAATCAAGCTCTCGGAGCAACACACGCCTGCACTCCTGCGCCATCGCCACCCAGTCGCGCCCACGTCCCCATTTGGGATGACGCTGCAGCACAGCGGCAACCTGCTGCATCACCTCTAGATCCAGCCGAAACACGCTCTCCAATCCAGGGCGCTGAATCTTCAGCACCACCTGGCGACCACTGCGAAGACTCGCCCGATGCACCTGGGCCAAAGACGCCGCCGCGATGGGCTGCACATCTAAATCAATGATTTCTGCGCAGCGAGCACCAAGCTCGTCCTCAAGAACGGACTGGGCACGGTCAAAGGAAAAGGAGGGAACACGGTCCTGCAGTGCCGCTAATTGAGAGACCCAACCAGCTGGCAAGACATCAGGCCGAGCCGACAGCAATTGACCGAGCTTGATAAATGCCGATCCCAGGTGAAGAAGCTCCTGCGTCAGCCAGCGAGCACGCAACTGCTGGCGGGCTTCACGCCGCTCTGGAGTTGGACCGCCCGGATAGCTGAAGTCTCTGCCATCCCACCACAAAAACAACAGCAGGGTGAAAACAGCACGCCAAATACGTAGTCCGCGGAAGGCCCTACGCAACAGGGCCTTCAAGCGAGTGAACAAGATCACGATCGCTCCTCCATGCGCATCCCGAGTTCAGCGACCCGGGCTCGCAATTGATCAATCTTGGTTTGCAAACTCTCCTCTTCCACGGATGAAGCAGGCGAGGACTCCGCATTCACGCCACGTCCAGCCCCTTCGCGATCAAGCCTCTCTGCTTCAGCTTTCACTTCTTCCTGAAACAAATCCCATTCCTGGCGAACGCGATCGGGAGCATCTTGCACAATCACCGCCAATCCAGCCGCGGCATCGGCCATGCCATGACCCATCCGAGCGAGCACACGATGCATCGCCGCTCTAAGCAGAGCATCTCGGGAGGTCATGGCCATTCATCTCAACACTGGAACTGTGGCAGATTCAGCCCCCGATCAGCGACATGCGATCAAGGATCTGTAGGCGCCTCGATCGGGGTGAAGAACAGATCTGATGCCGCCGGTGCGTCTTCAATAACGAAGGAATCGATCACCACTGGAGCTTCCAGCTCTACCGCGGGGGTCGGCTGAGCCAACTCAAGGGACTCGGTCGGCCATGCGTTTGGCGCATCCAAAGGAAGCTCTGAATCCAGCAACTCAGTGGGGGCATCTGCCTCCAACAGAGTCGTTTCGTTCAGGGTTGGGGTGTCTTCAAGAGGACTGGGCGTGTTCAATACGGCTTGCTGACTGCGATCAGGCTCCATTGCTGCCGCAGCAATGCGCTCGGCTTCCTCTTTCGCTTTGCGCTGCTCCAATTCCTTAGCGAGCTTGGCTTTTTTCAGCGCATTCGCCTGATTGGATGCCTTCGCATCGATTAATTCTTTGGCCGCGACATCAGCCTCAAGCGTCCCGGTCTCTCCATGACGAAGCCGCAGCGCCTCAAGGCTTTCCCCTGGAAATGCACGCGCTTTAAAAGACTGAGGCTCAGCTTGCTCCAAACCAGATCGGATCAAAACAACGCGCTGTGTAATGCCGTAACCAAGCGCGAAGCACGCCCCTGCAACCAAAGGGCCGGCCCAAAAGCGCGGACGGGCCGGACGCTTGGGCTTCGGCTTAGGGGCATTGGTCTCAGCGGGCATCAAGGTCCTCCTCAGCGCAACCATCTTTGCAGCGATGTCCAGGCCTCAGGTGGTGTAATCGGCATTAATGCGAACGTACTGATCGGAAAGATCGCATCCCCAGGCGATTGCCTGACCTGCACCATCACCAAGAGACAGGCGAATCTGCACCGTGTCATCCACGAGATAGCCACCACAAGCGCGTTCACTGAGATAGGCCGCCGCTGTAGCCCGATCGAATGGCAACGGCTGTCCCTCTGACATCAGCTGGTGAGGGCCAATCCAAAGAGCCACCGCACCGGCGTCAAACGCAACACCCGCACGACCAGCAGCAGCCACAATCCTCCCCCAGTTCGGATCCCTTCCATGAACGGCCGTCTTGACCAACGACGAGCCACAAATGGTGCGCGCAATCTGTCGCGCCTCCGTCTCTGAGTCGGTGCCCTCCACCTGCACTTCCATCAAGCAGGTAGCGCCCTCGCCATCCCGAGCAATCGAGCGAGCCAGATGCTGGGCCACCAAGGTCAACCCCTCCTCCAATGCCTCGAGCTGATCCGTTGGCAGCGAATCTCCTGCCGCGAAGGCCAGGAACGTGTCATTGGTGCTGGTGTCACCATCCACAGTGATGGCGTTAAACGAACGATTCACCGCCCTGCAAACCATGTCTTGCCACAGGTCACAGGGCACAGCGACATCACAACTGAGATAGCCAAGCATCGTGGCCATGTTGGGGTGAATCATCCCGGACCCCTTCGCCATCCCACCGATCCGCACCCGGCGCCCGCCCAACACAGCCTCCAAGGCGATCTGCTTCTCCACCAGATCCGTCGTCAGAATGGCCTGAGCCGCTGCCGCACCACCATCAGGGGCTAAGGAGCTCACCAAGGAATCCACCGCGGCAAGAAGGGGATCGATCACGATCGGTACACCGATCACCCCGGTCGAGCAAATCAAGACCTCGTCCTGAGATAAGCCCAGACGATTTGCAACCGCTTCTGTAATCAGAAGGCTGTCGGCAAGACCCCGATCACCGGTACAGGCATTGGCCTGCCCGGAATTGGTCACCACGGCTCGCACGCGACCGGACGTCACTTGCAGACGATCCGCACAAAGATCCACGCAGGCGGCGCGGACAACGGATGTGGTGAAGGTGCCAGCACAGACCGCATCCTCTGGTGCCAGCAAAAGGGAGAGGTCAGGTTTTCCAGATAGCTTGAGACCTGCGCTTAAGCCCGCCGCCTTGAAGCCGGAGGGAGCAGTGATTCCTCCGGAGATTGGAGACCAGATCACAGATTCCGTCATTGATCAGGGTGCAAGACCAACCGAGCAGCTCTTTCTATGCTTTTTACGACGGCATCGCCCAGCTCCTACAAAAACGGCGAAGCCATAATTTCTTGAGATGTAGCCATTTCCATTGGGTGGAGTGAAGCGCTGGGAAGGACGACAACGGCGAATCGGCCTAACGGGTGGGATTGCCAGTGGCAAAAGCAGCGTGGGCCGTTTTCTAGAGCAAAAGGGCATTCCCGTTCTGGATGCAGATCTGTATGCCCTTGAAGCTTTGGCTCCGGGCACTCCGGCGACTCGTGAGGTGCTGGAGCGCTACGGTTTGAAAGTACAGAGCGAGCTCAGTGAAGGCCTGGACCGTGCGGCCCTCGGTTCCATCGTGTTCAACGATCCACAAGAACGGACTTGGCTGGAAGCTCAACTCCACCCGTTAGTGCGCCAACGTTTCGACCAAGAGCTCCAGACGCATTTTGGCGAGAGAGTTGTGGCCTTGATGATTCCTCTGCTGTTTGAAGCTGGGTTGGAGAGTCTTTGTTCGGAGGTCTGGGTGGTGTACTGCTCGCCAACCCAGCAAAGACGACGACTAATCACCCGTAATCAGCTCACTCCGAAGGAAGCCGAACAACGCATCGGAGCCCAATGGCCTATGGATCGCAAGACTGAACTTGCAGACTTTGTGATTCAAAACGAGGGGTTTCCGCTGGACTGGACGACACAGGTCCGAGAACTCCTCAGTGCAACTCCGCCACTTGATTGATCAGATCCGTTCAACGAAAACCAAATTCCAATCAATGACCGAATCGGCGGCGAACGCCAGGCAACAGGAGGCGCAGAGATCAAGCCGACCTATCGGCAGAGCATGAACATCACGAGTGACTCCTCAGTCGGACCCTGTCACATCAGACGCCTTGACCAATCGACAAAAAGCTCACTACGTTTCAAGGCCTTAATGCACTAGATGGCCATGAAACGGTTGGCTTGCTCACTGGGATGGACAACGCTGCTAGTGCTCACCGCGCAGTCTGCACAGAGCGACCCTGTCGAATATCAATGTTTTGAGAAGAGCACGCGACGTCCGGTCGCGGCAAGCCTTGTCGACCTCAGCACGCCTGAGGTGAGCTGCGAGCCCACCACACTGAAAAACCCAAGCCTTGCAACCCCGGAGCAAAAGAGCAGCGCTAAGCAGGACCTGCCTGCTGCAGATCCAGAACTCAGCACGGGCCCCAGCCCCTACGCCGACATCACACTCGACCCGGAGTCCGTGAATCTTTTTGTCCGCAACAATCCTCTTTCTGCAAGACGTGCTCTGAATCTGGCCCGCGGGGCCGCAACTCGGCGTAACGGCGGCCTAAGGGTCTACCGCCCGGGAACCTGCATGTATGGAAGTGCCACTAATAATCCTTGCCTGGTCCATGCAGGCCCAGAAGGATTTGAATTCAACATTCCTGGCGGTACACCCGGCTGGGAGCAGGCGGGAGAGGCTCCATCAGTAACAACGCGGGTGCTGGTTGCAGTTGATGGCCGCGCCTTACTGCAGAGAGAACAATCAGAATCAATCAACCCTTGAGTTTCTGGCTAAGGATCTGGTTGGCAAGCTTCGGATCAGCCTTGCCGCCGGTTTTCTTCATCAGCTGACCAACAAAGAAGCCTTGCAGTTTGTTCTTTCCGCCCCGGAAGGCTTCCACCTCATCGGGGTGGGCAGCAAGAAGCTCTTCCACGATCGCGGTAATCGCCGCGGGATCACTAATCATTCCCAGTCCACGTTCCTCCACAATCGCCTTGGGGGAACCTCCATTCTCAAGAAGTTCGGGGAGAATCTCCTTGGCGATCTTGCCGCTGATCTTGCCGCCATCGATCAGCTTGATCATCTCTGCAAGCTGTTCAGGACGGAAAGCCAATTCAACGAAATTCAGGCGATTGCTATTCACATAGGCAGCAATGTCACCGGTAATCCAATTCGCCGACAGCTTGGGGTCCGCTCCCCCTGCCACCACGGTTTCGAAATACTGCGCCATCGAACGTTCGTCGGTCAGCACACGCGCGTCGTACTGAGATAGCCCAAGGGCATCGGCATAACGATGCCGCTTGGCCGATGGAAGCTCAGGAAGTTCACTCCTCCAGGCTTCACGTTGATCCGCACTCACCTCAATTGGACCAAGATCCGGATCGGGGAAATAGCGGTAGTCGCTTGCTCCCTCCTTGCTGCGCATGCTCTTGGTGAGCTGTTTGCTCTCATCCCAAAGGCGCGTTTCCTGAACGATCGGTTCACCACCCTCGTAGGCCTTGATCTGACGCTGAATCTCGTATTCGCAAGCCTTCTGGATGGCCGAAAACGAGTTCATGTTTTTGATCTCCACCTTCGTGCCAAAGGGTGCATCAGGGCCCCGACGCACGGAGATATTGACGTCGCAGCGCAGGGAGCCCTCCTGCATATTTCCATCACTTACTCCGATGTAGCGCATGATCCTGCGGATCTCAGATGCGTATTCCGCAGCTTCCCGCCCGTTGCGCAAATCGGGCTTACTCACGATCTCGGCGAGGGCTACACCCGCTCGGTTGTAGTCGACCAGCGAATGCGTAGAGCCCGCCAGGCGATCGCTTCCAGCATGAACCAACTTGCCGGCATCTTCCTCCATGTGCAGGCGCTCGATTCCAATCTTTTTCAGGTAGGTGTCTTTGCCTTTCTCTGCAACTTCCACCTCAATCCAACCCTCTTCTGCAATCGGCTGATCGAATTGAGTGATTTGATAATTCTTAGGAAGGTCTGGATAGAAATATTGCTTGCGATCAAATTTGCTGTGCTCAGCGATGTTCAAGTTCAGTCCCATCGAGGCCTTAACGGCGTACTCGAGCACTTTTCGATTCAAAACCGGAAGCGTGCCTGGGAGGCCACACACCACGGGATCGATATGGGTGTTGGGGTCATCCCCGTAAGTCGTGGAAGCGGACGTGAAAATCTTGCTGTTGGTGCCCAACTGCACATGGGTCTCAAGACCGATCACGGCCTCCCAAGGCAAAAGGGTTGCTGCAGGTGCCGCCATCAGCTTTGAACGTCGTTAAACCGTCTCAATTCTATGGAAGAGAAGGAAGACGCCATCCTGTTACAAGAGTTTCAGCGTGGTGGAGCTGCGGAATCAACCATGAGCAACCAGCAAGTGGTGATCCTTGGCGGCGGACTAATGGGCCTCGCCATTGCCCATCAGCTCGCCCGGCGTGGCCGTGCCGTTACTGTCTTGAGCCGTCGACGCAGCGAAGCCGCAGGTTTTGTCGCAGCTGGCATGCTGGCCCCCCATGCCGAAGGATTAAGTGGCAACCTCCTGACGCTCGGCCAGCTGAGCCTGGAACGCATTCCCCGCTGGGTGGCACAGATTGAAGCTGATAGTGGGCTTCCCTGCGGCCTACGTGCCACTGGGATTGTTGTGCCCTTCCAAGATGCAAACGAGCGGGATCGCTATCCAACGGCCGCCTTTGGCGAAGCCCTCAACAGACAACGCCTCGAACAGCTGCTACCAGGCATCGCACCGACCTGGCAGGCCGGCCTGCTGTTTGACCAGGACGGGCAAATCGACAATCGCCGCCAACTCATGCGCGCCTTGGAGAGTGCCTGTGTGGACCGGGGCGTGCATTTTCAGGAAGGGGTTGAAGTTCTCAACCTTTTTAAGGAAAACGGTCGCCTCAATGGCATTCGAACCCGTGATTCAGAAGGCCAGCTCTCGACTTTGAGCTGCGCAACGGCCGTTCTCTGCAGCGGAGCATGGAGTGCCCAGCTCCTTCCTGAATTGCCTGTTTTTCCAGTGAAGGGGCAGATGGTGTCACTGCAGACCCCAAGAGGCGCCCTCAGACATGTGATTTTCGGTCCTGGCACCTACCTGGTCCCTCGAGAGGATGGTCTTGTGGTCGCAGGAGCGACTTCAGAGCCAGAAGCTGGCTTCAATGAAGGGTTAACGCCCCAAGGGCAACAACGTCTCAACAAAGGAATCGCAGCACTGCTTCCAGATGCAGTGAACTGGCCACCCATGGAGCGTTGGTGGGGATTTCGTCCCTGCACTCCAGACGAGGGCCCACTGCTGGGGCAAGGCCCAATCACTGGGCTTTGGCTGGCCTGCGGCCATCACCGTAATGGCGTGTTGCTAGCCGCAATCACAGCAGAGTTGTTGGCTGACGACATTACCGGTAATGCCACAACTACTGAAGCCATGAGCCTGCTCAGCGCCTTCCGATGGAGCCGATTCAGTAACTGAATCGCTAAAAAAAGCCCTCGAGGATGCATCCCGAGGGCAAGCAGGCAAGAAACCTATGGGAACGAAGAACGATCAGCCCTCGACGCGCCAGCTTTGATCGGACGGAGTCCAATCGCTCAGCTCAGAGGGCTGGAACCAAAGCCCAATTTCGAATGCAGCCGTTTCCGGTGCATCAGAGCCGTGGATCACGTTGCGACCGATGTTGACTGCCAAATCGCCACGGATCGTTCCAGGCTCTGCTTCCAGAGGCTTGGTGGCACCAATCATTTTGCGAGCGCTAGTGATCACACCATCGCCCTCCCAGACCATGGCCACTACTGGACCTGAGGTAATGAAGTCGACCAAACCAGAAAAGAAGGGGCGCTCTTTGTGCACTCCGTAGTGCTGTTCAGCCAGCTCACGGCTTGGGGTGAGCTGCTTCAGGCCCACCAACTTGAAGCCCTTGCGCTCAAAGCGACCCAGGATCTCGCCTACAAGACCGCGTTGAACGCCGTCGGGCTTGATAGCGATAAAAGAGCGTTCGGCAGCCATAACGTTGAAAAAACCGTCGTCATCGTCAACGCCAGATGCCCTAATTGGCAAGCACCGGTGTGGCAATGGGGGTGAAGCTCCTTAGATTCCCCCCATCTGATTGATGTCCGTTCATGGTGCTCTCCGACTCCATCACCTGGACGGGGAGCGATAGCGCCCAGCTTTATGGGCTGGAACGCTGGGGTGATCCTTACTTCTCCATCAACCCACGCGGGCATGTGAGCGTGCAACCACGAGGAGACCGTGGCGGAAGTCTTGACCTGATGGAACTGGTGGCTGGCCTGCAGGACCGCAGCCTTGGACTGCCTCTACTGATCCGCTTCGACGACATCCTCGAAGACAGGCTGGAACGCCTGCACGCTGCATTTGAACGGGCGATTACCCGCTACGACTACGAGGGGCGCTACCAAGGCGTCTTCCCCGTGAAGTGCAATCAACAGCGTCACGTTGTGGAGGAGCTTGTGACCTGCGGGAGACGCTGGCATTTCGGCTTAGAGGCGGGAAGCAAAGCCGAACTCCTGATCGCTCTCTCTTTGATGGATGACCCTGAAGCCCTGCTGATCTGCAACGGCTACAAAGATCAGCGCTACATCGAAACCGCAATTTTGGCCAGACGGCTTGGCCGAAGGCCAGTTGTGGTGATCGAACAACCGGATGAAGTGCAGCGCATCATCGATGCCAGCCAGGAGCTTGGAGCCGCACCGCTGATCGGCATTCGCGCTCGGCTCTCCAGCAGAAGCACAGGACGTTGGGGTAGCTCCGTTGGCGATAAAGCGAAATTTGGGCTACCCGCTCCCGACATCATCGGAGCAGTTGAAGCCCTACGGGACGCCAACCTGCTCAGCGAGCTGCGCCTCCTTCATTTCCATGTAGGCAGCCAAATCAACGACATTGCCGTTGTGAAAGATGCCTTACAGGAGGCTTCACGTTTGTATGTGGAACTACACGCCCTTGGAGCCCCGATGGGCTATTTGGATGTAGGTGGCGGTCTCGGAATCGACTACGACGGCAGTCGCACCGCTACAGCAGCCTCTACTAATTACTCCCTGCAGAACTACGCCAACGACGTTGTTGCAACAGTGAAGGAAGGCTGTGAACCCAACAAGGTACCCGTACCAACACTCGTCAGCGAAAGCGGTCGAGCGATTGCAAGTCACTTCTCAGTGCTGGTGTTCAACGTTCTCGGTAGTGGTGGCCTCCAGCAACCTGCACCGCCGGTTGAACAGGATGAACCACTGATCGTTCGCAATCTGCGCGAAACCTTTCAAGGCATTGAAGCCTTACCCATCGACACTCCTGCAGATCCATCACGCCTGCAAGAAGCCTGGAACGATGCCCTCAAGTTCAAAGAAGACGCCTTAGCAGCATTCCGGCTCGGCTATCTGAGCTTGAAAGAGCGGAGCATGGCGGAACAACTCACCTGGGCATGTGCCAGGGCCTTGCTCGATCGTCTACACGATGTAGCGAAACTGCCCGACGACCTCAAAACACTGCCTGCTGTCTTGGCAGAGACCTACTACGCCAATCTTTCGATCTTCCGCTCAGCTCCAGACACCTGGGCCATCCAGCAACTCTTCCCATTGATGCCGCTGCATCGTCTCAACGAAAAGCCCACACGTCTCGGTCATTTCGCCGATTTAACCTGCGACTCCGACGGCAAACTAAATCGTTTTATCAACGATGGACAAAACAAGCCTCTACTCGAACTCCATCAGCTGAAACCGAACGAGCCTTACTTGATCGGCATGTTTTTAGGTGGCGCCTACCAAGAGGTAATGGGCAATCTGCACAACTTGTTCGGAAGCACTGATGCTGCTCACATCCGCCTAGCTCCAGGAGGCGAGTACCAAGTGGATCATGTTGTGCGGGGAGACACCAACGCTGACGTCCTGGAAATGATGGAACATGACCCAGATCAACTCCTAGAACGTTTGCGGATGGCCAGTGAGAAAGCAATCAGCAGCGGTCAATTGCGTATCAACGAAGCACGGCGGCTGATGGATCACTTGGAAAGCAGTTTACGACAGAGCACTTACTTGCAAAGTTGAATTAATGCACGAACGATACAGAAATTTGCTCTCGCTAATACTTTTTGCTTCTATTTAGAGGGCTAAATGCAACTGACAGGGCAAAACAACTCTCAACCATGATGGCAATGTTTAGGGGCACACACACGCTTCGTATTCATAATGACGCAACCGCACTTTTGCAATGCAGCTCAAATTGCACGAACGTCTTCAGAATTTGAAGATGGTGACCAGCCTGGCTACTTTCCTAAAAGATCCAGGCTCCCTTAACAGCATCTTTGCCGTCTCGAACAGCATCAAAGACGGACCACTGGGTGAACAAACCGTGCGCCACCTTCTCTCGAACAGTCAGTTCAAAGCCCTCGTCGATGAAGGCTGGAGACCGGATCCCATTGACCTACAAAAACTGCAAACGCTGCCTGAGGGAAGCCTTGGACGTTGCTATGCCAATCAGCTGATCAGCCTTGGAATCACTCCCGACACCCTGATCGATCCCTCGCCTGTAACCAACGCAAACGAGTTCGTGATTCACCGGCTCAAAGAAACGCACGACATCGTGCATGTGCTCACAGGGTTTGGCATTGATGGCATCAGCGAGATCGGTCTTCAGGGATTCAACCTCGCTCAAAACCGCTCCCCTCTTGCCGTCATGCTGATTTTTGGATCCATGCTCAGCAGCCTGCAAAACGACGAGCCACTCGAACCCCTGCTGCGCGCGCTGGCCCATGGCTTCCAGATGGGTCTTGATGCAGAGCTGGTTGTGAGCCGAAAACTCGAAGAAGGATGGGATCGTCCACTCAAAGATTGGCGCAAAGACTTAAAGCTGCCCTTAGAGACTGAGGCTTAAACGCATTCAACAAGCGCAATCAACAGGCCCTCTCCGACTTGCACTGTTGATTGCGAAAGCTTCCTAACAGTCATCATCCCAACTTCTGATTTAAGTCCGCGCTAGCCCCCTCCAACGCAGCATCTAGAGCCGCCCCATCGAGTCCACCCGCCTGTGCCAGGTTCGGACGGCCACCGCCGCCGCCACCGCAAAGCTTGGCGATCGAGCCGATGAACTTGCCCGCCTGCTGACCTTGAGCGATCACAGCCTTGCCGAAAGCTGCCACCAAAATCACCTTCCCTTGATCGCTCGGATCAGGCAAACCTCCCAACACAACAGCCGTGGAATCGCCCAACTGATCCAGCAACCCCAAAGCGGCGCCTTGCAATCCATCACCACCTACACCATCAAGGCGGGCCACCAAGAGCTGATACTCACCAACCGCTATGGCCTGGGTTGTCGAGACCGCTGACTTGGCCACCGCCAGTCAGGTCAGCCGAGGTCAACGCAGCCAAAGGACAACTCCACGAGAGCTCGTTCAGTCAACTTGCTGTGAACCGAAGCCCCTTTCGAGAGTAACGACACCAATGACACTGCTAATTGGCGGAAAGACTCTTAGAGGCAGATCAATTCCCTATCGCTCATGGATCGCAACGTCCTAGTCGAGGCCCTACAGCGCGAAGGCAATCTGAAGTATTCCTTCAATGCCGATGAGATTGCAAGCCTCACCAAACATATGTCGATCGAGGTCATTGATGAACAAAGCACCTTAATGAGCAAGGGCGAACCCTCAGACAGCATGGTGTTCGTTGTGGACGGGCTGCTGCAGGTCCTTGACGGCGAAAAACAGATCGCACTCGAGAAACCAAGAGCCATCCTCGGAGAAAGTCTCTTTTCAGACGAAGCAACTCGCGTGGCAGACGTTCAAGCCATGGAACCAACGACAGTTGGAAGATTTTCACTGCACGACTTCAAAAGCTTTCTCGACAAAATCCAAAGCCTTGCCCTGAAGTACCGAGAATATTTCAGGGCAATTGGGCGAGCGAGAAATGAGCAACTGGTTGCTGAGAATTACAGCGACAACTGCAAATATCTAGCCCTAATTGCTCAGAACAACATGAAGGCAATCTTGATGGAATTTTGCAGCATGCACTCCAAAAAGCTAGAAACACTCCCCTTGATTGCCACAGGAACCACCGGCAGCATGCTGTACGCAAAGACAAGGCTTTCACTGAGAAAAAAAGTGGCCTCAGGCCCACTGGGTGGCGATCAAGCCGTTGGAACGCTCATTTCAACCAAAAACATCTGTGGCGTTATCTTCTTCAGAGACCCGCTGTCCTCTCATCCCCACCATGCTGACATTGAGGCCCTGGGACGCCTCTGCGATGTTTATCAGATTCCGTTTGCCACCAATCCTCAGAGCAGCGAAGCCATTCTTGACTATCTCCTCTCAGGCAAATCGAATCAAGAGATAATTCCTAATCATGTCCTTGAAGCTTATGTCCAAGGGCAGAAGAAGGTTGTCGAAGCAGGGTGAGTCAACACTCCTAATTATGATTATTCATACACATCGGGAACCGAACAGGTCCCATCCAACTGAAATCACACATTGAATGGATTGACCCTTGACTAGAAAGGGCCCGTACTAATAACTGTTTTACGCATCATATTGGACCACCCGAACAGAGACTTGAGACAGGCTCAATAAAGCTCCCAAAGCTGCAGCTATTCATTAACGCAGCTCTTTTCTTTGAGCTCTGCCAATGCATAACGGCAAACAATGTTCAAACGGATCGAAGCGTTTCCGCCAGTTCGGTTTGCGCCGCCTCAAGAGCATCGGCCAGGGCCGCGCCATCCCTACCACCGGCCTGAGCCAGGTTCGGACGACCTCCACCACCGCCGCCACAGCGCTTAGCGATGCCGCCAATGAACTTGCCGGCCTGGAGATTGGCGGCGATCACCTCCTTGCCGAAGGCCGCCACCAGGATCACCTTGCCCTGATCGGCTGGATCCGGCAGTCCACCGATCACCACCGCAGCGCCATCCCCCAACTGATCAGCAAGGCTCTGCGCCGCCCCCTGAAGACCAGCACCATCCACACCATCGAGGCATTCCACCAGCAGCTGAAAGTCGCCCACCGCAACTGCCTTAGACGCCAATGCTGCTGACTTGGCCACCGCCAGTTCGGCCTGCGCCGCGGCCAGAGCCTTGCCTGTGGCCTTCAGCTCGTCTTGCAGGCCCGTCACACGGTCCACGATCTCCGCAGGCTGAGCCTTGAAGCGCTCACCGAGATGCTTCACCACAGCGTCACGCTCATTGAGATAAGGCAGCACAGAAGCACCAGCCACCGCTTCAATCCTGCGAATCCCAGCCGCAACACCACTCTCACTCACGATCTTGAACAACCCAATCTCTGCGGTATTGCACACATGGGTGCCACCACAAAGCTCCATCGACACGCCGGGAACGTCCACCACGCGGACCACATCGGAATACTTCTCGCCGAACATGGCGACGGCACCAGCAGCCTTCGCCTCATCAATCTCCATCTCCTCCACGACCAGACCATGGGCCTCGGCGATCCAGCCATTGATCAAGGCTTCGATCTGCTCAAGCTCGGCAGGCTTCACGGCTCGAGGACAGTGGAAGTCGAAGCGCAGCCGCTCGAAATTAACTAGTGAGCCAGCCTGGCCGATGCCTGCATCCACTATCTGTTTCAGCGCTGCTTGGAGCAAGTGGGTCGCTGTGTGATTTGCTTGAGCGCGACGGCGACAGGCACGGTCTACCTGACCATGCACCACATCACCAACGCCCAAGCGGCCACGCTGAACCGTGCCGCTGTGGACGAACACTCCGCGGTTGCGGCTAACGCCCTCAATCACAACGATCAATCCGTTGCCATCCGGCCCATCACCCACCAGAAGGCCGCGATCACCCACTTGACCACCGCCCTCGCCATAAAAAGATGTGCAGTCCAGCAGCACCTGCACCGCATCTCCATCCGAGGCAGAGGCAGCCGCTTCACCGTTAACCAATAACGCCTGCACGGTGCTGCTACTCGACATTGAGAGTTCATATCCCTCAAACGTCGTGGCGTTGAGATCTGCCGCCACTTGATCGATCGCATCTTGCAGCGTGAGATCAATACTGACTGCCGCGGCCTTGGCCCGCTGACGCTGCTGCTCCATCGCCTGCTCGAATCCGGCCAGGTCCACATCCAGGCCCTGCTCTTCGGCAATTTCCTGGGTGAGCTCCAGGGGGAAGCCGAAGGTGTCATAGAGCTCAAAGGCTTGGGATCCACTGATCTGTTTGGGCTTGCTCTCGAGAACATCTGCCAGCAGCTTCTCTCCACGCTCCAAGGTTTCCAAGAAGCGCGACTCCTCCCTCTGAAGCTCAGCCAAGATCACCTCTTGCCTCTCGAGCACCGACGGATGGGCATCCTGGAGGAGCGCGATCGAAGCCTGGCCCATCGTGACAAGGAAAGGCTTGTGAATGCCCAATAAACGGCCGTGCCGCACCACCCGGCGCAACAGACGGCGCAAGATGTATCCCCGCCCCAAATTGCTTGCCGTAACGCCATCACAAATCAGCTGCGTCACAGCACGGCTGTGATCACCAATCACCTTGAGAGACGTTTGCTTCGCATCGTCGAGCTGGTGGTAGTCAATCCCAGCAAGATCAGCCGCTGCTTGAATCAGCGGAAAAATCAGGTCTGTTTCATAGTTATTAGGAACCTTCTGCAGGATCTGAGCCATCCGCTCCAGGCCCAGACCGGTATCGATGTTCCGATTCGCGAGCGGCGTAAGGGTGCCCTCAGCATCGCGGTTGTATTGCATGAACACCAAGTTATAAAACTCGATGAAGCGGTCATCGTCTTCGAGATCGATGCCTTCATCACCGAGTTCGGGCTTGAAGTCGTAATAAATCTCCGAACAGGGGCCACAGGGCCCGGTCGGCCCAGACGCCCAAAAGTTGTCCGCTTCGTCCATGCGGATGATCCGCTTGGGGTTGACCCCCACCACATCGCGCCACATCTGTTCCGCCTCATCGTCTTCTCGGAAGACGCTCACCACCAGATGCTTGGGGTCGATACCAAAGACATCCGTACTCAGCTCCCAGGCCCACTCAATCGCCTGCTGCTTGAAGTAATCGCCGAAGGAAAAGTTGCCGAGCATCTCAAAAAACGTGTGATGCCTCGCCGTACGTCCCACGTTCTCGATGTCGTTGGTGCGAATGCACTTTTGACTACTTGTGGCCCTCGGCGCTGGCCGCTTCTGCTGCCCGAGGAAGACCGGCTTAAACGGCAACATCCCCGCAATGGTGAGCAACACCGTGGGATCCTCTGGAATCAGGGAGGCGCTTGCCATCACCTTGTGGCCCCGCTCCTCATAGAAGCTCAGGAATGCCGCCCGAATCTCCGCACCGGTGCGGGGGGTGGCAGCAGCGGATCGCGACGAACGTGCAACAGCCATGGCGGATTCCGCGTCAACAACAGATGGAACGGCCATGATCGCCCCTGAGCCGCCGCGCCCCGTCGTCGCACCGTCTCCTGCCACCGACAGCCGCGATCGCCTGCGCCGCCTCTCCATCGGCTGGGCCAGTCTTGCTGGCCTAACAGCAGGCCTTTGCAGCCTCCCCTTTGGCCTTGAAATGGCGGTCCGCTCCTGTGGCTGCGGATTGTTTTATGGCCTTCTGGCCTTCCATCTGGAGCGGGTGGACTCCAACGACTCCCACCTACGCGCTGGCCTCGTGGGAGCAGTCTGTGGGTTACGAAGCCTGGGAATGTCGTTACCTTCCCCCTTGGCAGGGGCCGATGCCCTGGCAATATTGGTATTGGATCTCCTCATTGGGTGGTTGCCGTTGATCGGCAGTGCACTCGTGCTTTACGGAACCCAACGCATGTTTTCTGCGTCGCGGCCATGAGCCTGCTGCACGCCACCTGGCTTCCGGCCATTCGTACTCCGACCAGCTCTGGACGAGCTGCCCTGTTGGTGTGGGCTGACACCTGGCGCGTTGCCGAACCCGCAGGCCCAAGTACAACCCCTGCCCTTCACCCCTTCACTCTCAGCCCAGATGATCTCAGGGCCTTGCTGACGGAACGGGATCTCTTGCCCGACGGCATTATTGACGCCACGGCATGCCTCACCCTGCCGAGCCGCAGCGTGAAGCCCCGAAAGAAACGCGGCACGGCAACCAGCAGCACTGAAGAACCGGGCTGGACAGGCCTTCCCTTGCAAGCTGGAGAACCGATCCCCAAACAAACGGAGTGGTGGCCTTGGCAGGTTCAGGGCCTCGCCATTGAACCGATGGCAGCTACCGCCTGGCTCTCCAAACTTCCTCTTTCAGGACGACATCCTGAGTTAGCTGATGAGTTGCGCTGGTGGAGTCACATGCAGCGATGGTCCCTCAGCCTCGTTGCACGAAGTCGCTGGCTCCCGCAAGTGGAGCTGAGCAAGGGCGAGGGCTATCCCCATCGCGCCCGCTGGGTACCGCTCCTGAATCGGGAAGAAGACCGGCGCCGTCTTGAGGACCTGGCCTCAGGGCTTCCTCTCGTTGCCACCTGTGCCCTGCCTTGGCGAGAACCCACCGGAAAACGCAGCAACCGGATCACCAGGCTCAGACCAGAAGCCATGCGCGCCGCGAATCCAGTGGCTTGCTGCCGGCCTCGCAGCGGACGACTACGGGTCGCCACGCTGTTGGCCGACCTGATGGATGCGCAACTGCGCAAAGGCTTCACCCCTAACCATGAAGGCTTGGATCCCCTGCTACGCGCCTGGGAGGAGGCCTTGAGCTCGGACTCAGGTGAGCTTCAACTCAGCGATGAAGAAACCGAACGCCTAGCCACGGCCAGTCATCACTGGCGTGAAGGGGTTGCTGGAAATGTGGCAGCTGCTCGAGCCTGCTTGGAACTCGCAACACCAGCAGACGATGAGGACCTTTGGCCACTGCGCTTCTTTCTGCAAGCGGAGGCAGATCCAACCCTCAAGCTGCCCGCGGGAGCGGCCTGGGCTGCAGGCCCCAGCGGCCTCCAACTTGGGGAAATCAAAGTGGATCAACCCAGCGAGGTCTTGCTCGAGGGCATGGGTCGAGCCCTGACCGTGTTCCAGCCGATCGAACGCGGGCTAGACAGCGCCACACCCGAGAGCATGCAGCTCACACCAGCTGAAGCCTTTGTTTTGGTGCGCACAGCAGCCCGACAACTGCGGGATGTGGGAGTAGGCGTTGACCTCCCACCAAGCCTTTCTGGAGGGTTGGCCAGCCGGCTTGGCCTCGCCATCAAGGCAGAGCTCTCCGAGCGCTCGCGAGGCTTCACGCTGGGTGAAAACCTCGACTGGAGCTGGGAGCTGATGATCGGCGGGGTGACGCTGACCTTGCGAGAACTTGAGCGATTGGCTGGAAAGCGCAGCCCTCTGGTGCGTCACAAAGGCGCTTGGATCGAACTACGCCCCAATGACCTCAAAAATGCCGAGCGCTTTTGCGCCGCCAATCCAGACCTGAGCCTCGACGACGCGCTGCGACTGACCGCCACCGAAGGCGACACGATGATGCGTCTACCCGTGCATCAATTTGATGCCGGTCCGCGGCTGCAAGCCGTGCTGGAGCAGTACCACCAGCAGAAAGCACCAGACCCTCTCCCCGCCCCCGAAGGATTTTCGGGTCAACTCAGGCCCTATCAAGAGCGAGGACTCGGCTGGCTTGCCTTCCTGCATCGCTTCGACCAAGGCGCCTGCTTGGCCGATGACATGGGCCTCGGCAAAACGATCCAGCTGCTGGCCTTTCTGCAACACCTCAAGGCAGAAAACGAACTCAAGCGCTCGGTGCTTTTAATTGCACCCACATCCGTGCTCACCAACTGGAAGCGGGAGGCAACAGCGTTCACACCTGAGCTCAATGTGCATGAGCACTACGGTCCAAAACGCCCCAGCACCCCAGCAGCACTGAAGAAAGCGCTGAAGGATGTGGATCTCGTGCTCACCAGCTACGGCCTGTTGCAACGCGACAGTGAACTGCTCGAAAGTCACGATTGGCAAGGTCTCGTGATCGATGAAGCGCAGGCGATTAAAAACCCCTCCGCGAAACAAAGCCAAGCCGTCCGTGACCTGGCCCGCCCCAAAAAGAACAGCCGTTTTCGCATCGCACTCACTGGCACACCGGTTGAAAACCGCGTCAGCGAGCTCTGGGCCCTGATGGACTTCCTCAATCCACGAGTTCTGGGAGAGGAAGAATTTTTCCGGCATCGCTATCGCATGCCAATTGAGCGTTATGGAGACCTGTCATCCCTTCGCGACCTCAAAGCCAGGGTGGGACCGTTCATCCTCAGACGGCTGAAAACCGACAAATCGATCATCTCGGATCTGCCCGAAAAAGTGGAATTGAGCGAATGGGTGGGTCTGAGTAAAGAGCAGAAGTCCTTGTATGCCAAAACCGTTGAAGACACCTTGGATGCCATTGCCCGCGCTCCGCATGGCAAACGTCATGGTCAGGTGTTGGGTCTGCTCACCAAGCTCAAGCAGATCTGCAACCACCCTGCCCTTGCCCTCAAGGAGCAGGGTGCAAGCGAGGATTTCCTCAAGCGGTCCGTGAAGCTGCAGCGTCTCGAAGAAATTCTCGACGAGGTGGTTGAAGCTGGGGATCGAGCCTTGCTGTTCACCCAGTTCGCGGAATGGGGCAAGTTGCTCCAGGATTATTTGCAACGTCGCTGGCGCAGTGAAGTTCCCTTCCTCAGCGGCAGCACCAGCAAAAGTGAACGGCAAGCCATGGTTGATCGCTTCCAGGAGGATCCGCGCGGGCCTCAGCTTTTTCTCTTGTCACTCAAAGCTGGTGGAGTCGGCCTCAACCTCACGCGCGCCAGCCATGTCTTTCACATCGACCGTTGGTGGAATCCCGCCGTTGAGAATCAAGCCACGGACCGCGCTTATCGCATCGGCCAAACGAACCGGGTGATGGTGCATAAGTTCATCACCAGCGGCTCCGTTGAGGAGAAAATTGATCGCATGATCCGCGAGAAGTCCAGACTGGCTGAAGACATCATTGGCTCCGGCGAAGACTGGCTAGGAGGCCTCGAGATGGGACAGCTCAAAGAACTCGTAAGCCTCGAGGACAACCAAGCATGAGCATCACCCCACCAGGCGGCATCAACACCTCGATCAGTGACGACGGTCTGTCCCAACAACCCTGGTGGGTTGAGCAGTGGATGGAGCTCATCAATTCCTACCGTTTTAAAAAGCGCTTGGAGCGGGCCTGGGCCTACGCACGAGAAGGGCATGTGACCTCGATTCGCTTTGAAGGCAGGCGGGTGCATGCCCGCGTCCAAGGCACAGATGAAGAGCCCTACAAGGTGAAGCTCTGGCTCGACGTTTTGAAAGATGAGGACTGGCGCTACGTGCTCGAAGCGCTCACGATGAAGGCCCGCTGGTCCGCTCAACTCTTGGCCGGGATCATGCCAGCCGACATCGAACGGGCCTTCGCTGCCAGTGGTCGGCGCCTGTTCCCGTTCAAGCTTCAAGAGGTGAGGAGCGAATGCAGCTGTCCAGATAAAGCCAACCCTTGTAAGCACATCAGCGCCGTTTACTTCTTGATGGGAGAACGGTTCAGTGAAGATCCGTTTGTGCTGTTTCAGCTGCGCGGTCGCACGCGAGCCAAGTTGCTGGAAGACCTGGCGGCGTATCGCCTACAAGCCATTGCGGAGAGCGCAAACCAGAACGGCAACGCAGAAGCGCTTGCGATTGACGCCAGCAGCAGCGAACTCAATCCTCCCCATCCCGCAGTTCTCGATCCAACGCTTTGGTGGCGTTATGACGCTGGACTCGACGGAGACCTGGTGGTGATCACCCCAGCGATGGAAGGGGACACGGGACTGGACGCTGCAGGCGAACTGCCTCTCGCTGAAGAGCCCCGCTTTCCGGAGGCCAAGCCCCGGTTCTTGCAGCACCTCCGCGACCAGGGACAAGCCATGGCGCAACAGGCGATGTTGGAGGCGATGGCAGCGGGGAATTAAGTCATGACGGGCATGATTTCAAGCACCACAACGCCTTGGTTGAGGCCCGACACCCAGGCGTTAATCAACCGCTTGCTGATCTCCTATCAACGGGCCTTTGATCAACCCCTACTGGTGGGTGATCAGGGCATTCAGTTCCAGCGCACAGCAGCGCAAGAGGTTTTCGCGAGTTCTATCGCTGTGTTGGCTCATGACCACAGTGCTGACCCGCTGCTGACTTATGCCAACGGCACTGCCCTGCGGCTCTGGGGGCGTAATTGGCAGACCATGGTGGGCATGCCCTCCAGGCTGACGGCTGAAGAAAATGCGCGACGTGAGCGAGCAAGCGCCCTTCAGCAAGCCCATCAACAGGCTGGCTTCAAGGGCTATTGCGGGGTTCGCGTGAATCAAGAGGGCCGGCGTTTCATGATTCACAACGCTCGAATCTGGCCCCTCTTGAACACAAATAATGAGTTCTGCGGTCAGGCCGCTGCTTTTTCCAGCTGGTGGTGGCTTTAAGAACTGAAGTGAGCGGAATCACTGCGCGTTCAGGCACCCCAGCCAAAAGCCGACCAACCGATAAACAGCAAGCTAAAACCTGTCAAAAAGGTCAGGCCAAACCAAGTGAGTACTTGCATCGCAGGACCATCGCGATGCTCCACAGCCACTAAGTCACTGTTCATCGTGTCCATCGCCATCCAGGCAAAGACCGGAGCTGTCAGAAAGCTTCCTGTCATTGCACCAAACACGAAATCTTTCACTCCAATCCCCCCGCTGAACGCAAACAGAAGGGCCACCAATGCAGCGAAGAGATGAAGAACTAACCAAACAGTGAGCCGACGTTGCTGAGGAGCCGAGGCCAAATCCCCTCGATCAGAGCCCTGAAGCAAGCCTTGGATCGCCGAAATACTGCGTGGATAGGCATCTAAACAAACAAGCGAGGTGCCAAACATTGCCGCAAAGGCAGCTGGAACAATCACCCAAGCCGCCCAACCACCCATCGCTTCGGTGTACAGGCGAATGAGATTTTGAGCAAAAGACACCCCACTTCCGGCAAACATTCCCTCCCCGGTTCCATACATCGTGTAAGCCCCCAAAATCACAAAGAGGGTTGCTGTGACAACAGTGACCACATAGCCAAGGTTGAAATCAAATTCGGCTTCCTTAAACGTGGCTTGATGATTGCTATCTACAGCGCGAGAGAACATCCACAACGACGGCCACACGCACATCTCCACCGGACCGGGCATCCAACCCATTAAAGGGATCAAGAACGCCAAATTTGCTGCTGTCCAGGGAGAGGGAGTCGTGCTCAACCAGGTCGCTGCCACATCCCCAGCAGGGCCTCGAAACAACAGCGTCATTGCTGCCACTCCAGAAAGAATGGTCAACAGAACAACCAGCACTTTCGAAAGACGATCCAGCACTCGGTAGTGGCCAAGTAGAAGGATCAGACCACTCACCGCCAGCACGGCGATGGCCAAGGCAAAAGTATTGAAATTCGCCAAAATCGGCACATTGGTGAGCAAAAGACCAGCGACGAAGCTGACTGCAGCAATCGTGAGCGTTCCGGTCACCAGGCTGACCAAAAGATAAAGGGGAAGGTAGAGGCGATTACGACGCTGGAAGCCCTCCAACAACGTCAATCCTGTGGCTGCAGTAAAGCGAGTGCCCACCCGTAGGAATGGATACTTCACCAAATTGGTGAGCAGGATCAAGCCCAACAACGCAAAACCAAACCTGGCTCCAGCCGTTGTGGATGACATCAAATGAGACCCGCCAATACAGGCTCCCGCCATCAAAATGCCCGGACCTAAGCTCTGCCTCAAACCAGCGAATGAACGTGAGGCGGAGGTGGTCATAGGAAATGAATGGTTGACGGCCATTCTCCTATTAAGCCTCACGTCATGGACCATCCGTTCATCGGACGAGATCAAGATGCGGCACGCTTTGAACGAGCATTCGTAACTATCGAACACCAACGCAGCCGGGAAGCCGAGCCTGCCTAATGAACAAGGACTCAATCTTCTTCCTTCGAGATGTGCTTTGCGGCGATCTCCAAAGAGTTTGCAAGCGAGAGACTTCGCTTTTCAATGAGCGGAGGATTGTTCCATATCAATCACAGTTCGGCTCTCACCACTTCTCAGTAGCAGCAACCGAACTTGGTGGTCTAGGCCGTACCAAAATGGGCGGTTCTTACACTCCCAGTTGAGATCAATTCAGCGCAGATTGGCGGAGCGGGAAACACAAACTTCCTGAATTTCACAGCCAATTTGAGATTGACCCATGATCACCCTTCGTACATCACCCTTCGATTTGCTGGATCGCCTGGAGCAGCAAGTTTCACAAGCTGAGCGCGTTCCTGCTGCTGAAGTGATCGAAACCAACGCCAGCTATACCGTGCGTCTAGAGCTGCCTGGCGTCGAACATGACTCGATCGACGTTAAAGCCACGGATCGTTCGCTTGTGATCAGCGCTGAACGACAACCCACCATCTCCGCTGAAGACAACACACTCCAAACCGAGACAGACGCAGCCTCAAACGCAAATGCGCAGCAACTGCTCAGCGAGTTCCGGACGGGAACGTGGAGTCGCAGTTTTCGCTTCGCCAAGCCGCTCGATCGCGACCAATTGGAAGCCTCCTATCGCGACGGCATTCTTGAGATCAGGGCGGCAAAAAGCGACAACCGCACCACCGTGTCGGTGAAGGTAGAAAGCTGAAACAGAGTTGAACGTCAGTTCAAGAGCACGAGTAGAACGCACGCAGACAACGGAAAAGAGGTATCGGGCTCCTCGCCATGGCGGGGGGCCTTTTTGATGGATATGAAAGAACTGCTCGATAAAATCCACAGCTGTTCCGTCGATTGATCGACGGGCTTCTGGAGGATGCAAGCCATGCAACGACGGCAGCTGCTTCGCAGCGGTGGTCAGGCGGTAGCGGCAGCCGCTGGCTCTGCAGCTTTGAGCGCCTGCACGATCCGCCGAGCGGAAGAGACGCGCAGCAGCGGCCTACCCCAAGTGCGCTGGCGGATGGCCACCAGCTGGCCTGTCTCACTCGACACGATCTACGGAGGTGTCGTCACGTTCTGCCAACGCATCGAGGAGATGAGTGGTGGCGCCTTCCGCATCGAACCTTTCGCCGCGGGTGAAATTGTTCCCGGAATGGAAGTCCTTGATGCAGTCCAGGCCAGGTCTGTCGAATGCGGCCACACTTCGAGTTTCTATTACATCGGCAAAAATCCAGCTTTTGCCTTTGGCACAGCGGTGCCGTTTGGGCTGTCTGCCCAACAGCAAAACACCTGGCTGTATTACGGGGGCGGCAACGAAGCCATGAACGCCCTGTTTGCCGATTTCGGAGTGATGAGCTTCCCTGCTGGGAATACAGGCGGGCAGCTGGGAGGTTGGTTTAAAAAACCGATCGAGAACCTGGCATCCCTTCAGGGCTTGAAGATGCGCATCCCCGGACTGGGGGGAAAGGTCATGGCCAAGTTAGGGGTGAATGTCCAAGTGCTTCCTGGAGGCGAGATTTACCTGGCTTTAGAGCGAGGCACGATCGATGCCGCCGAATTCACCGGCCCCTACGACGATGAAAAGCTGGGGTTAGCCAAAGCCGCTCAGCACTATTACTACCCAGGTTGGTGGGAGCCAGGTCCAACGCTGATGGCGCTGGTCAATCGCAAAGCCTGGTCTGAGCTCCCCAAGGAATACCAAGCGATGTTCAGTGCAGCCTGTTTTGAAGCCAATCTGGGGATATTGAGCGATTACGAGCGGCGAAACAGCGAAGCTCTACAACGCATCACCCGCCAAGGCATCAAGCTCGAGCGCTACAGCGACGACATCCTGAGGGCGGCCCGTCGCGCTAGCGCAGAAATTTTCAAAGAACTCGCGGATGCGGATGCTGGCTTCAGAGATCTCCTGGAACGCTGGCGCCTCTTCCGCCGTAAGGCCAGAACCTGGAACACCATCAACGAATTACCGCTCGCTGAATTTGATGACATCAGCGAGGGCAATCAACCAGGAGATCAGCGATGAACGGTCGCTTCGCAGGTCTCGTGCGCGCGATCGACGGGCTGAATGCCGCCGCAGCCTGGCTAGCGCGCTGGGCAGTGTTGCTGATGCTCGCCATCGGCTTCTGGAATGTGGTGGGGCGGTATGTGGGGTCAGCGATCGGAATCAACCTCAGCAGCAATGGCCTGATCGAAGCCCAGTGGTATTTGTTTGCCCTAATTTTTCTACTCGGACTGGGCTGGACGCTGCAAAAAGGCGGCCACGTTCGCGTTGATGTCCTGCAAAACCGCTGGAGCCCCCGCCGCCGGGATCACCAAGAGCTCAGCTCTTTACTGCTGTTATTGCTGCCCTTCGCCTTTGGCGTGATGGCCCTATCGATCGCACCGGCACTTCGCGCTTGGAATATTGGAGAGATGTCTCCCGATCCGGGTGGCTTACCCCGCACATGGTTAAAGACTCTGATCCCAGTGGGGTTTCTGTTGCTGGGCCTCCAAGGAGTGGCGGAAGCCTTGCGGCTGTGCTGGAAGCTGATGCATGGGGATGAGCCATCCGATGGTCAGCAACCAAGGCAGGGAGGCCCTGACCTGTGATTGAAATTGAAGCGATGGGTTGGGTGCTGAGTTTCGACCCCTCAGCGGTCCTCGCGCCCGGGATGTTTCTGGCCCTGATCGTGGCCCTGCTGAGTGGATTCCCCGTGGCCTTCTGCCTGGGAGGGATCGGCGTGATTTTCGCTTTGCTGGGAATGCTTACCGGCGAAATCGAACCTCAATTCGTCACAGCGCTGCCCCAACGGATTCTGGGAATCATGGGCAACTTCACGTTGCTGGCGATCCCCGCTTTCGTGTTTATGGGGTCGATGCTGGAAAGCTCGGGCATCGCCGAACGCTTGCTCGAGAGCATGGGTCGCCTCCTGGGACGCGTCCGCGGCGGACTGGCCCTCGCCGTGGTGCTGGTTGGCTCACTGCTTGCCGCCACCACCGGAGTGGTTGCTGCAACGGTTACCACCATGGGAATGATTTCTCTGCCAGCCATGTTGAAGGCTGGCTACGACAAAACGCTGGCCACGGGCGTGATCGTGGCATCGGGAACCCTGGGGCAGATCATCCCTCCCAGCATCGTGCTCGTCGTCCTCGGCGATCAGTTGGGAATCTCGGTTGGAGACCTCTTCATGGGCGCCTTGCTTCCTGGCCTGTTAATGGCTGCGGTGTTTGCGATCTATGTGCTGGTCATCAGTGCGCTCAAGCCCGAACTCGCCCCCCAACGTCCTCAAGCTGAACTGGGCGCCACCCAGCCGCTGCAGCTGGTGCAATCGATGCTGCCGCCCTTGTCCTTAATCCTGATCGTGCTGGGGAGCATCTTTTTCGGCATCGCCACCCCAACGGAAGCGGGCGTGATTGGTGCGGTAGGCGCAATCCTTCTGGCCGCTCTCAATGGAGGCTTCAGCCGCAAGCAACTCTCCAACGTGTGCGAAAGCACGATGAGAACCACGGCCATGGTGATGGCCATCCTGCTGGGATCCACGGCCTTCAGTCTTGTCTTCCGCGGCGGCGTCGGCGATCAACTCATTGCTGACGTGCTCCTCAACCTCCCGGGAGGTCGGGTTGGATTCCTGGTGTTCAGCATGCTGATCATCTTTTTGCTCGGCTTCTTCATCGATTTCTTTGAAATCGCATTCATTGCAGTGCCGTTGCTTTTACCAGCAGCGCGGCAGCTGCTGGGCCCCGATGCTCTGATCTGGTTTGGCGTGATGATCGGGGCCAATCTGCAAACGTCCTTTCTCACCCCACCCTTCGGATTCGCTCTCTTCTATCTCCGCGGCGTTGCACCCAAGGAGGTGAAAACCCGGGATATCTATCGGGGGGCCTTGCCTTTTGTTGGCTTGCAGGTGGCCGTTTTGGCTTTGATCATCGCCGTTCCAGGATTAGTGGACTGGTTACCTCGCCTTACAGCTGCGATGACACCTGGACCATTGACCTGACGTTCTTCGTAGAGTTGAGGCCAGCGAGTAACTGCTATGGCCATCTCCAGCTTGAAGCCATCAGTGACTGCATCCAGCACCAGTCCGAGGCTCTCCCTGCAATCGGAAGTGATTGCGGCTGACAGCAGCACGATTCGTTCCCTCGACTGGGAGCGGAGTCGTTTTGATATTGAATTTGGCCTGCGCAATGGCACCACCTACAACGCGTTTCTGGTGCGGGGTGAACACACCGCCCTGATTGATACGAGTCACGCCAAATTTCGCGACACCTGGTTGCCGCTCTTAAAGGAGCAAATCGATCCCAAACAGATTGATTACCTGATCGTGAGCCATACCGAACCAGACCACTCAGGGCTGATTGGCGACCTGATTGACCTGAACCCTGAGATCGAAATTGTTGGATCGAAGGTGGCGATTCAATTCCTAAACGACCAGGTCCATCGTCCGTTCCGCTCTCGAGCGGTCAAAAGCGGAGAAGAGCTCGATCTCGGCATCAATCCTGAGAGCGGCGTGCAGCACCGCTTTGAGTTTTTAAGCGCGCCCAACCTGCACTGGCCAGACACGATTTTTTCGTTTGACCATGGCAGTGGGATCCTTTACACCTGCGATGCCTTTGGGCTGCACTACTGCTCAGAAGAGGTCTTTGACAGCGACCCTGGCGCCATTGCCCCGGATTTCCGCTTCTACTACGACTGCTTGATGGGGCCCAATGCCCGCAGCGTGCTTCAAGCCCTCAAGCGTATGGATGGGCTGCCCGAGATCAACACGATCGCAGTGGGTCATGGCCCTTTGCTTCGCCACCACCTCAGCCACTGGATCAACGATTACCGCGAATGGAGCGGGCAACGCAATAAGGGCGAAAGTTACGCAGCGGTCTGTTATTTGAGCCAATACGGCTTCTGTGATCGCCTGAGTCAGGCGATTGCGCACGGCATCGGCAAAACCGACGCCCAGGTTCAGCTGATCGACCTGCGCGCCACCGACGCCCAAGAGCTCACAGCTCTGATCAGTGACGCCAAAGCTGTGGTGGTTCCCACCTGGCCAGCAAGCCCTGATGCTGAACTACAAAGCAGCATCGGCACGTTGTTGGCTGCCTTGCATGGCAAACAGCTCGTGGGGGTCTACGACGCCTTTGGTGGGGATGATGAGCCGATCGATTCCGTAGCCGGACAACTCCGCAGCCAGGGACAGAAGGAGGCCTTTGCTCCCCTGCGCATTCGCCAGCTTCCGCAAGGTGGCGACTACCAGCGTTGCGAAGAATCCGGCACCGACCTCGGCCAGCTGTTGACACGCGACAAAACGATCGCGGCCATGAAGAGCTTGGATGGCGATCTCGATAAAGCGCTAGGCCGTCTCAGTGGAGGGCTTTATGTGGTCACGGCCAGCCAGGGCGATGGCGACAGCCTGCGCCGTAGCGCGATGGTGGCGAGCTGGGTCAGTCAGGCCAGTTTCACGCCACCAGGCATCACCGTGGCCGTGGCCAAAGACAGGGCAATCGAGGCTCTGATGCAGGTTGGCGACCAATTTGTGCTGAATATCCTCCGAGAGGAGAACCATCAACAACTTCTCAGATATTTTCTCAAGCGCTTCCCACCCGGCGCCGATCGTTTTGCTGGCATCAATGTGTTGGAGGAGGAGGCCGAAGGCGGTCCCGTCCTCGGAGACGCACTGGCCTACCTGGGTTGCCGCGTGGAACAACGCATGGAAGGCCCCGATCACTGGGTGATTTATGCCGTGGTGGAACAGGGGAACGTGGCTGATGCCAATGCGATGACTGCCGTCCATCACCGCAAAGTAGGGAACCACTACTAATGGCAACATCGAACCTCGAGGCCCCTGCAGCAACGACGCGGCAAGTAATCAGCCTGCCCATCGATGACGGACTCACTTGCCTGCGGGGGCTGAGTCCTCAACGGCTCCGATTCGAATTGGAGTATGCACTGGAGCGGGGCAGCACCGCCAACAGTTTTCTGTTTGATGCGGGCACGGATGGCGAGGGCCAGCAACAATCCGCAGTGCTGGTGCATCCTCCCGGCAAGGCCTATGAGAAGGCATTCCTCCCGGCTCTTGCCGGCCTGCTTCCCGCCGAAACCACCGCACTCAAGGTGGTGGTTGGCCACGTCAATCCCAACAGGGTGGCCCTTCTCCGTGACCTGGCCAGCCTGTATCCCGATCTCGAACTGGTTGCCTCCAACGCTGGAGCCAAGCTCCTGGGGGAACTCTGGTCACAACGCAAACCTGCACCCCCGGGACAGGAGAGCGAACAGCCAGAGATCCCGGACCTGCCAGCCATCCAGGTGATCCGCCTAGAGCAAACCCTCTCTCTCAGCCATCGGCACCAGCTTCAACTCGTTCCCGCTCCCACCCCCAGATGGCCTGGGGGTCTGCTGGCGTTTGAAGAATCCCTCGGACTACTGATGAGCGGCAAGCTGTTTTCGGCGCACATCTGCACCCATGAATGGGCTGAATCGGGTCGCAGTGCAACGGAAGAAGAGCGGCGTCACTTTTACGACTGCCTCATGGCACCGATGGCGGGCCAGGTGGACTCGCTTGTGGAGCGCCTTGAAGAGCTGGACATCACCACGGTGGCGCCGGGTCACGGTCCAGCCATCGACACCAGCTGGCGCAGTTTGTTCAATGACTACAGGCGCTGGGGAGAAAGCCAACAGCAAGCCAGCTTGTCTGTTGCACTGCTCTTTGCAAGCGCTTACGGAAACACGGCTGCCATCGCTGATGCCTTAGCTCAGGGTGTTGGTCGCACGGGGATTCGCATCACCAGTCTCAACTGTGAATTCACACCTCCCGACGAGCTGATCAACACGATCAAACAAGCAGACGGCATTTTGATCGGCTCACCAACGCTCGGCGGCCATGCGCCAACCCCGATCGTCTCCGCCTTAGGGACACTTCTTGCCGAGGGGGACCGCAGTAAGCCCGTGGGCGTGTTTGGCAGCTTTGGCTGGAGCGGTGAGGCCATCGACCTGCTGGAGAACAAGCTTCGTGACGGCGGTTTTCACTTTGCGTTCGACCCCATCCGGGTGAAGTTCAGCCCCGATGCAGCGATGATTCGAACCCTCGAAGAAACCGGCACCCGGTTCGGTCGCGAGTTGCATCGAGAGCAACGCAAACAGCAGCGACGTAGCGGCGGCGGGCTCAGTGAAAGCCGCAGTGACCCTGCCGTGCTGGCCCTGGGTCGGGTCGTGGGGTCTCTCTGCGTTCTCACCGCGCGAAAGGGTGAGCTCTCCGGCGCCATGATTGCGAGCTGGGTCACCCAAGCCAGCTTCACGCCACCGGGATTCACCGTGGCCGTTGCGAAAGATCGAGCCGTTGAAGCCCTCCTGCATATCGGCGATTGCTTTGCCTTAAACGTGCTCGCCGAAGGGCGCGAGAGCGGGCCCATGAAGCAATTCCTGCAACCGTTTGAGCCTGGAGCGGATCGCTTTGCCGGCCTGGAATTGAAAGCCAGTCCACGGGAACAGCCCTTGCTGCCAGAGGCCTTGGCCTGGATGGAAGCAACGGTGAAACAACGCATGGAATGCGGCGATCACTGGCTGATATACGCCGAGGTCTCCCATGGAGGCGTGCTCGATTCCGAAGGCGGCACGGCGGTGCATCAGCGGCGCAGCGGAGCGAACTACTAACGGACTCCACGAAGCAAGCCCATTGACCCTGAGCCCTAACTCATAGCGAGTATGAGATAGGGCTAGTATCAAATGATCGGCTCATCAATCTATGGATCTCTCCAAGCCTTCCACCCAGGCCAACATCGAAGCGGCCTTTGGCGGCGAAAGCATGGCCAATCGCAAGTACCTGTTTTTTGCCGATGTCGCCAAGAAACTCGGCCGCAGTGATCTCGCCAAACTCTTCCGCGACACCGCCGCCCAAGAAACAGAGCACGCCTTTGCTCACTTCCGCCTGCTCCATCCGGAGCTCGTAGTCAGTGACCCCAATGCGCTCAGCGACGTCGACAAACAGGTCTTGCTCAGCCGCTGCCTTGAGCTTGCCATCGAAGGCGAAACCTACGAATACACCACGATGTATCCGGAGTTTGCTGCGCAAGCCCGCAACGATCGTGATCACGGAGCTGAAGCTGAGTTCAAGGAACAGACCAGCGAATCCAAAGAACACGCAGGCATCTTTAAAACTGCAGCCAAAAACTTTGGCTTGCTCACGCCTATCGAACAGCACCATGCCGAGTCCTATGGCGTTGCCCTCCAAGCCCTTCAAGGCAAGGGCCAAGCGGGACAGGCCGATGAGCCGGTCGCCGGCAAATGGATCTGCAAGGTGTGCTCGATGATTTATGACCCTGCCGAGGGCGATCCCGACTCCGGAATCGAGCCCGGCACACCGTTTGAAGCGATTCCAGATGATTGGTCCTGCCCGATTTGTGGTGTTCGCAAAGCCAGCTTCGTGCCTTACCGGGAAGCGGAATTAAAGACCGCCTGACGTTCTGCGACGGCAACCATGCCCTGAACGCAAAGACATCCTGCAAAATTCAACGTCATGGTGGAAATTCTGGGCATGAGCAAAGCAAATACAAGCGATGTGCTGGTGATCACCGCCAGCAACGGCGAAAACCTCAAGCTGGCCCTGCGCTTCGTTGAGACCGCAGGCACCCTGGGCCAATCAGCCGATCTGCTCGATCTCACGACCATCGACCTGCCCTTGTTCACCCCAAGAGCTCAAGCGCAGGTCACTCCGGAGGCGATTGCCCCGCTCGAAGCCCAACTCAAAGCCGCCCCCCGCTGGGTGATCTGCGCACCGGAATACAACGGCTCGATCCCGCCCTGCCTCACCAACGCCATTGCCTGGCTGTCTGTGCAAGGCGATGACTTCCGGGCGCTCTTCAACAGTCGGCCGATCGCAATCGCCACCTTCTCAGGAGGCGGAGGCATGGAACTTCTCCTCTCTCTTCGCATCCAGCTCACCCACCTCGGAGCGGAGGTTGTGGGTCGTCAATTGCTCAGCAATCACTCCAAACCAGCCAAGGACGACAGCATTCAGGACCTGCTGCATCGCTTAGGACAAAAACAACCGATTCAATGACTAAGGCCCACAGCACAAACCATTCAACGCTGGTCTTCCGTCCAGCCCAAGAACGCTTTCACAGCGTTCGCGACTGGCTTGAGTCTTGGCATAGCTTTTCGTTCGCCGGTCATCACGATCCCAACTGGATGGGATTCGGCCCCCTCCTGGTGATCAATGACGACACGATTTCCGCAGGACGGGGTTTTGGCATGCATTCCCATCACGACATGGAAATCATCACGGTGATGATCGAAGGAGAACTCCAACATCAGGATTCGGCCGGAAACAGCGGCGTGATTCAGGCTGGAGATGTGCAGCGGATGAGCGCCGGAACCGGAATCATGCACAGCGAAATCAATGCAAGCGCACAACCCTGCCGATTGCTGCAGATCTGGATCGAACCCAATCATCAAGGACTCGAGCCTGCCTATGAGCAACGCAGGATTGCCATCACCGATCAACACTGGATCCCTGTTCTGGATCCAAACAACAGCAAAGCCATGGCGATTGCGCGACCCGTTCAGCTCTGGCGCCTAAAGCTTGCTCAAGGCAAAAGCATTCAACTGCCAGCACTCGCCTATCCACAGGCCTGGATTCAAATGATCAACGGCGATATCTCTATCTCAGGCGTCACCAACGCATCCCATTTGGCCCTTCGCAGAGGAGATGGGCTCGGATTTCATCTAGGCCGAGCAGACATGCACCAAATTCATTCCTCGAGTGAGCAAACCGACTTGCTCCTGTTTGGGCTGGGTTGAACAAGTGTTATTTGATACAACAAGCTCAAGGCTTTTGCTGTACCGAATATCATCAGAGTGGATTTCATCCAACGCTTAAAAGGCCAGATATCTGATCGAACCATCAAAAACATTCAAATTCTGACAATCAATAAGCGAAATCTAAAGAAAATCACCTGCTAGCACTTAATTTTATTTTTTTGCCTTGAAATAACACATCTAACCACTCATCAACCCAAGCATCCATGGGATTCCTTGGCAAACCACAATTCGCGGTGCGCTACCGCGGATTTATTTTAATGCAGCAACCAAATCAGAGCTGGTTGGTGCGACCAGAACGAAGCCCCATGCAACTCCTCCCATTTAGGACAACCATTTGTTCACTTGAAGATGCTAAATCCCTCGTGGACTGGAAACTCGAAGCCAGCCCAAACTTGAGAGAAGTTGCCTAACAAAACACTGTTTCAAGCAGCTTGTGGCGGGGTTGGAGATCCATGGGGCTGCATGGGCAACACCAAAGTTGCCCAACGCTCTGGACGCTCCGGGCGTACTCGGCGGGAACGACGCACTCCGAAAGGAACACGAACCACGTTGGTGCCCTCGATTACGAGAGTATGACCTCTGCCTAATGCTGCCTGGAGGCACTCGGGGATCTCAGGCAAGTGAGGGGAATCGCCTACCGAAGTTGGGGTTACCGATCCTTGACCGTGAATGTTGAAAATGTCGCTGCTCATGTTGTCTCCTGAGACGGAGCAATTGCCGATCAGTATGCAAACAGGTCAGCATGCGTGGTTGGAATCGAAACGTTTATTTCCGATTTCCGTGAACTTAACGCATTGCAAGGGGTTCGGCCATCTCTTCAACGCTTGGACAGGTGCAAATCAAATTTCGATCGCCATAGGCATTGTCGATGCGTGCCACGGAAGGCCAAAACTTGTGGCTGGCTTGTTCAGGAAGCGGAAATGCAGCCTGCTGCCGGCTATAAGGACGATCCCAGCTATCCGCTGTAACCGCAGCCAAGGTGTGCGGTGCACGGCGCAGAGGATTGTTCTCCCGATCACTGGATCCGTCTTCGATTGCTGCGGCTTCAGCGCGGATGGCAATCATCGCGTCGCAAAAGCGATCCAGCTCTTCCAAGCTCTCGCTTTCCGTAGGTTCCACCATCACCGTGCCCGCCACAGGCCAACTCACCGTTGGGGCATGAAAGCCAAAGTCCATCAAGCGTTTCGCCAGATCATCCACTTCCAATCCAGCGGTTCGCTTCAAGCCCCGCAGATCAAGAATGCATTCATGGGCCACCAGGCCACTCTCCCCTCGGAACAGCACGGGGTAGTGAGCATCCAAGCGACTCGCTAAGTAGTTAGCAGAGAGAAGGGCGATCGCTGTGGCCTGACGCAGGCCAAAAGGGCCCATCAAACGCAAATACATCCAGCTAATTGGCAAGATGCCTGCACTTCCCCAAGGGGCAGCAGACACGGCCTGAATGGCCTGCTCTCCACCACAGTCCATCAGAGGATGTCCGGGTAAAAAAGGCAGAAGATGCGCTGCCACTCCAATCGGACCGACCCCCGGCCCACCACCACCGTGAGGAATGCAGAAGGTTTTGTGCAAATTCAGATGGCAGACATCAGCCCCAAAGGCGCCAGGCCTGCAAAGCCCCACCTGCGCGTTCAAGTTGGCCCCATCGAGATACACCTGCCCTCCATGCTCATGAACGAGCGCACAGATTTCGCGAATCCGCACCTCAAACACGCCGTGCGTTGAGGGATAGGTGACCATCAAGGCCGCGAGAGATGCGCTGTGTTGCTCAGCTTTGGCGCGCAGATCCTCCACATCCACATTGCCCTCGTCATCGCAGGCCACCGGCACCACGCGCATGCCCGCCATCACGGCGCTCGCTGGATTGGTGCCGTGGGCACTCGTTGGAATCAAGCAAACGTTTCTAGACGCCTCGCCGCGGGAGCGATGCCAGGCACGAATCACAAGCAGACCTGCGTACTCCCCTTGCGATCCAGCATTGGGCTGGAGCGACACACCGGCAAAACCGGTGAGTGCCGCCAACCAGGTTGCAAGGTCTTGAACCATCCGCTGGGACCCCTGCTGCTGCTCGAGCGGAGCGAAGGGATGCATCGCCGCAAACTCCCGCCAACTCACAGGCACAAGCTCTGAAGCCGCATTGAGCTTCATGGTGCAACTCCCCAGGGGAATCATTCCGTGCACCAAGGAAAGATCCTTACTCACCAATCGCTGGATATAGCGCATCAGCTCGGTTTCACTGTGGTAACGGTGAAACACCGACTGTTGAAGCCAGGGCGCTTGGCGAGAGGGAACGCCACTTAAAGGAGCATCCGTGCTCAGCTCACCGAGATCCGTTGGGACTGGAGCCTCTACCGCTTGTGCCAAAACCGCGATGAGACGCTTGATTTCGTCCGAATCCGAGAGTTCATCCAGGCTGATTCCAAAGCCCTTAGCCGTCTCGACTGAGGCTCCGTCCGGCAAGACACGGAGATTCATGCCTTCGCGTGCTGCCAGGCGATGGACCTGGGGAGCCATCGATCCGTAGACATCAAAACTGTCAAAACGAGGCGTGGCCTCAAGCGAATACCCCAGCTGACGCACCGCCTCTTCGAGCTGAAGCCGCAGGGCCACAAGCTTGTGAGCCATCGCTTCCAGCCCTTCAGGGCCGTGATGGATGGCATAAAACGAGGCCATCACAGCCAGCAGCACTTGGGCCGTACAAATATTGCTCGTGGCTTTGTCGCGTCGGATGTGCTGCTCGCGGGTCTGCAAGGCCAACCGAAACGCTGGCTGGCCATCAGCATCGCGAGACTGGCCGACAATCCGGCCAGGCACCTGGCGGCGAAACGCATCGCGGGTGGCAAAAAAGGCGGCATGGGGACCGCCACCGCCCATGGGCACTCCAAAACGCTGGGTGCTGCCAACAGCGATGTCGGCACCCAGCTCACCAACGGGTGCAAGCAACACCTGGGCCAGGGGGTCGACCGCCACCGTGACAAGGGCTCCGCTGTCATGGGCAGCGGCAATGCAGCCGGAGGGATCCCAAAGCCGCCCACAACGTCCTGGCAATTGGAGCAACACCCCAAAGACATCATCACCCCAGCGGAACGAGTCGGGCTCCACCACATCCAGCTCCACCCCAATCGGTAGGGCCCTGGTTTGCAACACGGCCAAGGTCTGAGGCAACACAGCTGCGTCCACCAAAAAGCGCTTGGCCTGCGGCCGGCGACAGGCGGCAAAGCTCAGGCCCATCGCTTCTGCCGCGGCAGTGCCTTCATCGAGGAGCGAGGCGTTGGCGATCGGCAAGCCAGTGAGCTCGCTGATCAGGGTCTGGAAATTGAACAACGCTTCCAAACGACCCTGAGCGATCTCAGCTTGGTAGGGCGTGTAGGCCGTGTACCAAGAGGGGTTTTCGAGCACCTGACGCTGAATGACCGCTGGCGTCACGGTGTCGTAGTAACCAAGACCAATCAGCGATCGCCTGAGCTGATTGGCGTCAGCCAAGCCACGCAGCTCCGCCAGAGCACTGGCTTCCGTACACCCTCGGGGAAGGTCCTCAACAGGAGGAAGTGCATCAAAAATATTGGCCGGAACAACCGCACGCAGAAAGGAATCGAGATCCTCAAATCCCAGGGCCTTCAACATCCGTTGTTGCGCCTGATCCCCGGGTCCGACATGCCGGCTCACGAATGGAGACAGGGTCTCTGCCACCCACGCGTTAGACACACGCTGTTCAAGCAAGGTCAAAAGGCCGGATGCGGAGAGGGCGACTGTAAGGAAGTCCCCGCCGCATTGACGGCTTAATCAAGCCTCGGTTAAGCAGCCGCCACCTTGGCGGAGTAGGTCGCTGAATCCATCAACTCCCCAATCTGGGCTGGATCTGACGGGCGGATGACCAAGAGCCAACCCTCCCCGTGAGGATCGTTTTGAAGCTCCTCAGGATTGGCCAACACCGCTTCATTGCGCTGCACCACTTCGCCCGTAATCGGCGCGTACATCTCCTCAACGGCCTTCACCGATTCCACCGTTCCAAAGCTGGTTCCACGGCTGAGCTCAGACCCCAGCTCAGGCACATCCACAAACACAATGTCGCCGAGCTGATCAACGGCGTAGGCGCTCAGGCCAACCCTCACGAGCTCCGCTTCCTGCCGGACATATTCATGACTGTCGGCGAACCGAAACTGGTCGGGAAAGTCGAAGGCCATCGGGCCAGGAGATGCGGTTGTCACCCAGTCTGCGCCAGATCAAACCAACCTGCCGTCCGCAACGCGCAAAGGGCCTTGATCAGTGCCAGTTCAACATGGGCGCGATGGGTTCCACCTTGCACGTAGAGATTGAAGGGCTCTCGCAGGGGAGCATCCGCCGAAAATTCACTGGTGCTGCCATCGATGAAGGTGCCGCCGGCCATCACCAAATCACTGACATAACCAGGCATCGGCCCTGGCACCGGGTCGAGATAGGACCCCACTGGCGAGATCCCCTGGAAGGCCCGACAAATCACTTTCAAAGCGTCTGGGTCTCCGATCTGCACCGCCTGAATGAGGTCACTGCGTGGCTCCCCTGCAGAGGGCTGCACTGGATAGCCCAGATCCGCAAACACAGCCGCCACCAAATCAGCACCAATCAAAGCTTCCGCCACCATCTGCGGCGCGAGAAACAAGCCCTGCAACAGCAGGCGATGCAGGTCAAAACCACTGCCGCCCTCGCTCCCAATCCCTGGAGCTGTGAGCCTGCAACAAGCTTGTTCCACCAGCGAGGCTTTACCTGCAACGTAACCGCCGGCGGGAGCGATCGTGCCACCGAGATTTTTGATGAGTGAGCCTGCAACCAGATCGGCACCGACCTCAGGAGGTTCCCGCTCCTCCACCAGCTCTCCATAACAGTTGTCGACGAAACAAACGCAATCGGGCTGCCGCTGATGAATGCGCTCACAAAGGCGTCCAATCGTGTCGATGGAAAGCGATGGCCGCCAGCTGTAGCCACAGCTGCGCTGAATCAACACCAGCCGGCGGGGGGTGTCTAGAGCCGCATCCAATGCAGCCTCATCGACCGCTCCAGAGTTGAGCAGGGGAAGTTCCTCGTAGTGCACTCCGAAGTCCCGAAGAGAGCCCTGCCCCTCTCCCCTCAAACCAATCACCTCTTCAAGGGTGTCGTAAGGACGACCCGTAATCGAGAGCATCCGCTCTCCAGGGCGCAACACCCCGAACAAAGCGGCGGCAATCGCATGGGTGCCACTCACAAATTGGAGTCGCACAGCGGCAGCTTCAGCACCCAGCACCCTGGCAAACACGCGATCGAGCACCTCTCGCCCTTGATCGCCATGGCCATAACCACTTACAGACGCGAAATGCTGGGTCCCAACGCGCTCAGCAGCGAAGGCACTTAGCACCTTTTCCAAGCGCACCGACACGCCCGCCGTGCGTTGCTCTGCCATGGGCCTGAGCCGATCTCTCGCTTGCCGAATGCGCGCTTTTGCCCACTGCTCAGCGCTCGCAGTATCCATTGCACCATCCCCAGGATTTGAATCCATCTGTCCTTATTCGCACTTTTTATGCTCAGTTCTTTTACATTCGCATCTTCCAGCCGATTCAAGATTCGCCGATTTCTCGTCGTCTGAATCTCTAGATCCGGTGCAAGGAGACTCTTTTGGTTACATCCACCCCGGCTGACGCCAGCACCCAACGCGAGCTGCGCATGCGCGCAGCTGTGATGGCTCCGCGTCAGACGCTCCCCTCAACACAGCGCCGCTTTAAAGGTGGGACCACCAGCTTCATGGTGGTGATCCACGTGCTGGCAACGGTGGCCTTACTCCCACGCTTTTGGAGCTGGCAGGGGTTAGTTGCCTTCGGCGTTCTGTATTGGATGACCGTGCTTGGCGTCACCCTCGGCCTGCATCGGCTTGTGGCGCACCGCAGCTTTGAAGTGCCCGGCTGGCTGGAGCGGGTTCTCGTGGTGATGGGCACGCTGGCCTGCCAAAGCGGACCGATCGATTGGGTGGCTCTACATCGCCACCATCACCGCTTTTCCGATCAGCCCAATGATCATCACGATGCAGGACGGGGCCTGTGGTGGAGTCACAGCGAGTGGATGCTGCATGACATTCCTGCTCTCAAAGAAAAGCATCGCTATGCGGGCGATCTTCTGAACGATCGTTTCTACGTCTGGCTCGACCGCTGGTTTCTGGTGCTCCAAATCCCACTGGGATTAGCGCTGTATTGGTATGGAGAGGCCGCAGGAATTCACGGAGGTGGTGTTGGCCTCGTTCTATGGGCCATCCCTTTGCGTCTTGCTGTGGTATATCACGTGACTTGGCTGGTGAATTCCGCCACTCACGCGTTTGGCTACCGGAACTTCAACAGTCCTGATCTGTCACGCAACTGCTGGTGGGTGGCGGTGCTGTCCTTTGGAGAGGGCTGGCACAACAACCACCATGCCTATCCAGATAGCGCGCGCCACGGCTTGCGCTGGTTCGAATTTGACATCACCTGGATGCACATTCGCCTGCTTCGCAGACTCGGACTCACCCGCAAAGTGCGCCAAGCCCGCTATTCCGGCTGATCGCTCAGGGTTGCCGTAAAGGGGAGGCGACGCCGCAATTCATCAAGAAATGCGGCTGGCGTCGCCCCGTTTTGACCATCCAGCGAGAGATAGGTGGCGTGGAGATCGAGAAACTCCCCATCAAGCTCCTCAGCTGAGTAATCACGCAGACCCGCCATGACGGCAGCGAAGCGTTCACGCCGTTGGGTTTTGCCAACCGGATAGGCGCTCATCAATTGATCGCGACACTGACGCCAGGACTGCCCTCGGCAGAGGCAATCGGCGAGCGCTGCACTCAAAGCGGCCGCCTCCATCGGATCAATGCGCCAATCGAAACCCGGTGGCAAAGGGGCAAGGCCTACAAAAATCTCCAATAACTGGCCTGCCCCCAACGGCTTGCCGTTGGCACTGATCACGGGCACAGCGCTCACTTTGAGCACCTTGAGCAGATCGGGATGCACCTCGGAGAGATGCTCTTGGATCGGATCCAAGCCTGCATCGAGGATCGCATTGGCCTGCCCGAGAGCCAGAAACACCTCGGGGCCGGGAGAGGCGAGCTTGCCGTTGCGCAAGTTCGAGATTTGGGAGTTGTGAACACGGCCGAGATCAAGGGCTTCAGCGAGGGCTGGCAACACCTTGTGAGACCAGCCATTGCGCTCGTGCCAGACATGGATCAAGTGCGCCATCGCCCGACGGCCCTCATCGAGCCGATCCCGGTAACCCTTGGTCACATGATCAGAAACGACTTCCCCCTTGGTCACTTGATACGGATCCTTATTGGTTATAGTTTATGGACATCAAGCGGATTAGGCATGGTTTCAAGCACGATCAGAACTCCATCGCCACCCAGTCGGCCGGCAGCTTCGCACCTGGCAGCAGCTCAAGCAAGACTTCTTCATCGTCCACGCAAAGGGCAGCCTGCGGCCAGCCCTAAAAATCACCAGCATTCCGTCACGATTGGATTCATGATCGTGATCCACGCCCTCGCGGTTGTGGCCCTTCTGCCTGGCTTCTGGAGCTGGCCTGCTGTGACCAGCCTGCTGGTTCTGTACTGGGTCACGGCCTGCCTCGGCGTCACCCTTGGCTATCACCGCCTCTTAACGCACCGATCCTTCCGCCTACCGCAGTGGCTGGAACGATTTTTCGCAACCTGCGGCGCCTTGAGCTGCCAACACGGTCCGATCGACTGGGTGGGGCTGCACCGGCATCACCACAAGTTTTCCGATACGGATGCCGATCATCACAACAGCCACCGCGGCTTCTGGTGGAGCCACATGGGTTGGATGTTCCACCCGATCGAGGCCATGCCTGCGGTGCCCCGTCTCACCGGCGATCTTGTGGGCGATCCCTACTACCGCTGGCTGAATGCTCACTTCCTCTGGCTCCAGCTCCCCCTTGGCTTGCTGTTGTTCTGGATCGGCACCGCGACAGGCGCCGGCGGTTGGGCCCTGGTGTTGTGGGGAATTCCCTTGCGCTTAGTGGTCGTGTATCACGTCACCTGGCTTGTGAACTCCGCCACCCATTGCTGGGGCAATGTTGTCTTCGATAGCGGTGATGCCTCACGCAACAACAAGTGGGTTGCAGCACTCACCTTCGGCGAGGGCTGGCACAACAACCATCACGCCTTCCCCCATTCCGCACGCCACGGCATGCAACCAGGTCAGATCGATCTCACCTGGGAACACATCCGTCTAATGCGCGCTCTAGGGCTCGCCACCAAGGTCCGCCTACCGGTCGCGTCGTAAACTTCGCAATCGCTTCTCATCGTCAACCTCTTCTAAATCGCCATGGCCAAGCGCGTACAAGTCGTACTCAATGAGGACATCCTCAGCCTGGGCCGCAATGGCGATCTGGTTGACGTTGCACCCGGATACGCCCGCAACTTCCTGCTTCCCTTCGGAAAAGCTGTTCCCGTCACCCCCGCGGTGATGAAGCAGGTGGAGCACCGCAGAGCGAAAGAGGCCGAGCGTCAAGCCACCCTCAAGCAGGACGCTGTGGCGTTCCGCACCGCCCTCGACACGATCGGGCGCTTCACTGTCAAGAAGCAAACCGGTGGAGACGATGTGCTGTTTGGCACCGTGACCAATGGCGATGTCGCCGAAGCGATCGAAGCAGCCACAAAGAAAGAAGTGGATCGCCGCGATATCACCGTTCCCGATATCCACCGCACGGGCTCCTACAAGGTGCAGGTGAAGCTGCACAGCGAAGTCACAGCAGAAATCAATCTCGAAGTTGTTAGCTATTGATGCTTGGCATGGCCTCACGGCCAGCCAGAGTGTGATGACTTAACGGCGCCAAATCACTTCCATGGTGAGTGTCTCCCAACCTGATCACAGCGCGAGTGAAGGCGGGGGACAACGGGGCTACGGCAAAGGCCGTCAACGCGATGAGCCCAATTTCGAAGCCCTCCCCGACTCGCTTCCGCCCCAGAACCTGGAAGCGGAAGAAGCGGTTTTGGGTGGGATTTTGTTGGATCCCGACGCAATCGGACGGGTTGCTGACGTGCTCCGACCCGAGGCTTTCTATTTGGGTGCCCACCGGGAGATCTTCCGCACCGCGGTGATGCTCCATAGCCAGGG
This sequence comes from Synechococcus sp. SYN20, assembly GCF_014279555.1. Lineage (NCBI taxonomy): Bacteria > Bacillati > Cyanobacteriota > Cyanophyceae > Synechococcales > Synechococcaceae > Synechococcus > Synechococcus sp. SYN20. The sequence goes on from NZ_CP047959.1 coordinate 2,593,909, forward strand.
CAAACCCACCGATCTCACGGCGATGACCGCCTGGCTGGCGGATACGGGATCGCTCGAGAAGGTTGGCGGTAGCGGCCGCTTGGTGGAGCTGGTGGAACGGGTGGCATCCACGGCCTCGATCGAACAGGTGGCCCGGCTGGTGATGGACAAGTTCCTGCGCCGGCAGCTGATCCGTTCCGGCAATGAAGTGATTCAGCTGGGCTTTGACCAAAGCCTGCCGATGGAGCAGGTGCTGGATCAAGCCGAACAGAAGATTTTTGCGATCAGCCAGGAGAAACCGTCCAAAGGGCTCACACCCACCGCCGAAATCCTTACCAGCACCTTCAACGAGATCGAAAGCCGCTCGCTTGGCACCTCGGTGGCGGGCATTCCGGTGAACTTCTATGACCTGGATGCGATGACCCAAGGCCTGCAGCGCAGTGACCTGATCATCGTGGCCGGCCGCCCAGCGATGGGCAAAACCTCGATCGTGCTCAACCTCGCCAAAAACGTGGCGCAATTGCACAACCTTCCGGTGTGCATGTTCAGCTTGGAGATGAGCAAAGAACAACTCACCTACCGGCTGCTCTCAATGGAGGTTGGCATCGAAGCGGGCCGCCTGCGCACCGGCCGGCTGCAACAGGAGGAATGGCCCTTGCTGGGCCAAGGCATCAACACCCTGGGGCAATTACCGATGTACATCGATGACAAGCCCAACTCAGGGGTGCTCGAGATGCGCTCGCTCTGCCGCCGGCTGATGGCCGAACAGGGAAAAGAACTGGGCCTGGTGGTGATTGATTACCTGCAGCTGATGGAAGGATCAACCCCCGACAATCGCGTCCAGGAAATCTCGCGGATCACCAGGGGGCTTAAGGGCATGGCCCGCGAACTGAATGTGCCGGTGATCGCCCTCTCTCAGCTCAGCCGAGGAGTGGAATCACGCACCAACAAACGCCCCATGCTCAGCGACCTGAGGGAATCAGGCTCCATTGAGCAAGACGCCGATCTGGTATTAATGATCTATCGCGATGAGTACTACAACCCCGAAACCCCAGACCGAGGCATCACCGAGGTGATCGTGACCAAGCACCGAAACGGCCCCGTTGGCACCGTGAAGTTGCTCTTCGAGCCCCAGTTCACTCGCTTCCGTAACCTGGCGGCCTAGGGAATCAATCGGTATGTGGATTGGTCGCATTTTGCTTTTGGGCGTCGGCTCGTCCTACATCTGCCGTTGGGTGCTTAAACCACAACGGCATCGCAACTACGTTGCTGGATGGCTGAAAGCTCTTCGCAAAACCACTGGTTGGCTGCCGCGTGGTCGCAGCAAAGTACGGCGATTTGGGATCCGCATGTTTCGTTCCACACTCAGTCCAAGCAACCGCCAATAGCCAGGTTCAATTCGGGAAAAGAACCTGCCATTGCGTGCGAATTGTCCAGTCGCCAAGTAACTCCTCACCAGCAAACTGCGGTTTCACAGCGTTGTAGTAAGCCTCCAAAGACACCTGCATCGGCTGCCCGCCCAACCGAAAGGAATACCCAAGCCCACCACCAACGGGCACGATCCAGCCTTTGCCCTCTGGCTGAGTCCAATCGGAGGCAATAATTGGAGAAGAGATCAAATACCAACTGCGGTTGAGTTGATAACGCAACAGTCCTCGCACCACCAAAGTATTGACGTCATCGCGCTCTGGGTCTCCCGCAAAGGACCAGATGTTGCGCATCCGGGCACCAACAATCCATGGGCCGGAATGATAGAAAGCCAGCATGGCTGGACCGGCTGACACCTTGCCGCTATCGATCGTGCCATCACCGGTAGGGAAGACGATCGACGAACCGAGCCCAACGGTCCAGTCAGAACCAAGGTTGGGAACAAGAAAAGCCGTAGGACTGACATCTGAGAGGCCAGCCTGATTCTTTTGATCGAAATCCACGACTGCTGGAAGCCCAGCAGGCGAAACACCGAGCACAGGATCGGCTTGGGGCAAAGAACGAAAGCGAAAGATCGTGCGCGTAAGCACTGTCCAGTCATCGTTGATCCGAAACGGAACAACAGGCTGCAATTTGAAGATTTGAACCGACCTGTCAGAACTTGCAGATGGGTCAATCGATCGCGGAGCCCATTGAGTATTCGGGACAACATCCCATTCCGCCCAAAGACGGGTGTATGACGTAATTGGATTAGGCCTGGCCTTTACTGATGCCGGAACAGACTCAAGAGCAAGGATCCCAATAAAGCATGCAAAAAGTCGGAATAAAACAAGAGAAATGTGCATCCTTAATGAAAAGCTAACCGCAAACATCTGACCAGTTAAAAAGCCTAAAATCCTAGAGAATACAAAATCGAGCAACAGAGGAAGGGCTTACAAGAAAAAGCAAAGCAAATAAAGATTCAGGAGCAAAAGGCAGATCTAGAAGATTTGATCGGATTGCCGCCTACCTCCTAACGTTTGAGCCGGAGTCTCCTGAAACTCCTGTTTATAGTAACGAGTGAAATGAGATCGACCGACAAATCCAAAAAATGAAGCAGCATCAAGAACACCATTTATATTATGAGTGATGCAAAATTCAACGTCTAGCAATGCGTGCCTAACTTGATGCAATCGAACAGACCTAACAACATGGAGCGGAGACATATTGAATTTTTCCTTACAACCATTAAAGAGTGATGTACGTGATTGATGCAACAAAGAGCATAAATCTTGGACTTCAAAGGGCGTAACTGGTGATGCACTCGTCAACGATAAGACTTGTAGTGCTGCCTCATGACGATCACGCCTACTCAAGGCAAGTCCTACCTTTCGATCGTCAGAACTAAGAAAACATTCAAACAAAATTGTCAATATTTTATCTTCAATCGATCGAGGAAGCAAAGGAGCATCATCCAAGTGCGCCCACAAATCATTCAAACAAGAAAAGAGACTAGAAGATACGACCCGATTAGACAAAATATTAAAGCTATTAAGAATATTTTGCATTACCGCGTAGTCACATTGAGACAGTTTCTGAATCAAGAGAGAGCTTGGCACAGTAATTGAACAAAACCGGCAACCGGCATCGAGTCGTAAATCAAGATCTTTTAAGCCTGTATTGAATCCAAAAACAGCAGTTTGCTCGATCCTGACTCCCTGAGCAAATACCTTATGAGCGAAAGGCTCTTCAGACAAATTGATGCAAAAGTGATAATTATCACCCTTCCTGTCGGCAGCAATAACAACATCCTTGTTGAATTCCATCAAAGAAAGCCTGATATTGTCTAGAGGAAGTATCTGTACAGACCCTTCAAAGGGACCTCTCTTTAAAGACAAAATAGACGAATTTGAACATTGTCGATTAATTATCGCAGCAAGATCTGGTGTACTTTTTAAATTAAGCTTAAGCGGAATAATATTTTCCGTAGTTTCCATTCTTCGATTTTAGCGCACACAAAGCTTATTTGTGGGATCCAATGAGCCCATTTGTTCACGATGCAGGCAACTCAAAGTGAATAGAGCCGAGTGATCGAAAAGAATTGTCGAATCATGGCACCTGCGAAAAGCAAAAACCCAATTAAATGTTCTAAATTATTGATCAGATAATAGAATGTTCTTAATTTTGTTCAGAAGGGTAGCCAGATCTTCATCAGACAAAAGCCCCTCATCATGTAACAATTGAGCTAGTTCAATTTTTTTTGTGGCAATTGAAATCGCATATGCCTGATCGCAGTTCCGAGTATTTTTGGTACCAAAAGGAATCGTTAAAACTGCACCAAAAGCATAACCATTGCCAGTCCCTGCATAGTCACCAAATAGCTCCTCTCGATCAATCTCATCAACACGCTCAGAGATACCACTATAAAGATTCATTGTGGTTGGCGTCCCATCCTGACTCACACAGCGCGTGCCGTCAGGCAAGTCAACCTCAAATCGGGGGCCGAGCGGTTGCTGAAATGACAACCCTGTTAAATCACGAAGAGGAAGATTGTCTAAGGTAGAGATATTGCTTTGCGCGGTCGCAGGATACGCTGATAACAAGAACGCGTTAAAACAGTTAATTGCGAGGAAGAATCGGACGCTTTTTCTTTTGGATCTTCCATAATGCAAATCCATAGTGGGCCAGCCTTGAGAGTGGATGTAGAAATACTTAAAAGAACACGTCTTGGTTTTTGATCCCGTAAAAATAACCTACGAGGACTAACACGAACATCCTCAATCTTGTCGCCAGGAACATCACCTTTTGCGTTATAAAAGGCCTCAACGTTATAAAGACCTGGCTCAGAGTTAACAAGAAATGCCTGAGTCCGTACAACGACACGTGAGCCAAGGCCAGGTGAAATCACCTTATTATTCGAATTAAGGCCTAAAGAAGCCGCAAGCAGAAAGGGAAAAATCATTTAACAATAGCTATATGGATCAGAAAGAAGAGAAGGATCGCCTCGGATATCCTTATAAAGCAGGGCAAAGGGGAGACAATCTATCGACGAACAGCTTACAATTAATGATAACATCATGATGGATCCAAGCAATCTAAAACAACCTGAAATTGGTATAACTCGTTTGGGAATGAATTACTTAGAGTGGCACTTACAATCAACTTGATACCGAATGGAGAACCTGCTGCATATCCTTGACCTAACAGTTGCGATGGTTGCACAACCGTAGTTATCGGATTATTTGAAAGAGAGCTTGAAGTTGCATTTTTAAAAAGAATATTTGTGCTATCTGCGCGAAGGCCAACATAACGAAAGGCAATCGGGCGAGGTGGATTAATCGTATTCAAGCTAACATTCACTCGAGGAACTTTATTTGTAGTTATATTCAACACATCACTTGTTCCAAGCAAGCTACCAGTATTACCAGTGCGGCTATATTCCATCTCAACAAGCTCTCCACCACCAGAGAATGAACAAGCAAACGGTACTGTACCGGTAAACTCAGATATACTTATACTTTGAGAAATTGACTGAGAACCATCTAAACAAAAGAGCAGAAAACCTGCTTTAATAAATAGACAAGCCTTAAGCCAGGAATAACTGCTCCCCGAATTATCAAGAATAGAGAACAGACCAAACATTATGACAAGCCAATCGAACGCAAAAAACAATCTTCACAACCATAAGACGAATCCTTAGAAAAGACTATATATTTAAAAAACGTCGGCCTCAAGAGCTGATTCCAATTGCTCATACAGGAGTCAAAATAAGAATCTAAAATTTCTCGGGTCGAGCCAGCCAAAGAATCAAGGATCCCCCAAAAAAGCAAAAATTGAAAAGCCAACCTAGATCCCTGCACAAAGACCCAAATCACCAAGAAAGATCTTTGGAGTACAAGCGGCAAAGGACTTAAATGTCCTTCCAAAAGAGCCATCAAGCAACATCACAATCATGCATGGGTTGTTCAAGAATCACACCTTCCATAAAAAATCAAGAAGACCGAAAAGAAACAATTCAAAGCCTAAATTTGCCAGCAAAGAAACCTTGCAGGAGGCAATAGATACCTCACAAAGAATGACCGATTTAGACAAAAAAGTATTAGAGCAAATCCTTGAATTTACCACTAATACTCAAACTCTTAACTAGCTGATTAATCTTAAAAAAACGGAGCTTAAGCAATACACAAAAGCTCCTCAATCTCCCCGAGGACTCAGCTAACTTTTAACAACTCGGGAAACAAACAACACCCAAGCAAGAAATCATTCAAGCGTTGTCAACACAACACTGTAATTATAAGTTCCAGGCACAGTTGCTCCAGCAGCCGCTAAGGATACTGTGTAATTGGATGTTGATCCATTTGTATTACCAATAGCGGTTGAAGCAGATGTAGAGACAGTGCTAGTAATAACATCTTCGCCAGAAGCATTCTTTAAGATTGCTGTATTAGACGTTTCAGTTGGATTTCCTGATTGAACGACTCCACTAAGCGTTGCATTTACGTTGGCAACATTGCAATTAATTCCAATGGTTGAAGTCTCCCCTGATAGCGTGCCGCCAGCATCCGTAGAATACGTTAATGATGCAGGACTACTACTAGTAGTTGCTCCAGTAATCGTGCAACTACCAGGAACAGTGCCTTGGAAAAACGTTGTATCGGTGGCACCGAAGGCTGCCGTAGGAAGCAAGCCAAGACCAATCGCTTGTACAGCAACCAAAGAAAGACGTTTGAAGTTCATGAGAAAAGTCAATTCTTTTTAATTCTGACTTCTTTAGAAGTGCATGAGAGTGATCTGAGAGCCAGTTGAGTGCAATCAAGAGGCTGTGGGATCAACTGGCTAAACAAACTGGAGCTCAATAAGGATGATTGCGGCGCAACCCTGTGAACAAATGGGCTCACTTAACATCTGAGCCTACGAGCGTGAACAAATGGGCTCGCCAAAGCTCGGCAAATCTCATCCGAGCGCGGCACCCAAATCCCCGTGCGAATCACTCCATCTGCCGAGCAAGCCCATCAAGCGAGAAAAGCTTGCACGAATAGCAATGAGCCAACTCGTTATGTTCGTTCTTGGGATGGGTTTGAGCGCCAGCCCAGCAATAGCCACAACAAAAAAAGTGTCGATTCTTTTTTCTGGACGGGTACCAGCTTTATGCAATCACAAAGAAAGTAAAAATCAACGCGAAAGGGCCTCCTCACGAGGCAGCAGCACATTGCGTACTCAAAAACCAATCGGTTTGACTAGCCAGAAACTAACAACTTGTCTTGTGTATTAGGACAAAAAATCTCTGTTTATACAAGTGTTGGCAATGAGGTCTGACCCCCCCCAAAAAAATCGACAGATTGAGGCTTGATCAAGAGTGCTGCCACCAAAGCCTTACTTTTTAGGCTCGTAAAAATAATTCAATCACCAATGTCATCCGTTCGATGACCGAGGCTCAAGACACTTCGGATGTCTACCAATCTCAAAACGGAGTGCATTGCTGTGCAAACCCCAAACGAAGTGTTCACTAAATACGGATAATGGGGATATGAGCTTCTCTGCTGCCCCCACCGAATGCTTCGACGTGATCGTCGTCGGGGGTGGTCATGCCGGTTGTGAGGCTGCGATCACCGCTGCTCGCTTGGGGCTCAGTACAGCCCTGTTTACTCTCAATCTCGACCGGATCGCCTGGCAGCCCTGCAATCCGGCCGTTGGTGGTCCAGCCAAAAGCCAACTCGTGCATGAAGTGGATGCCCTCGGTGGCGTGATCGGCCGCCTTGCCGATGCCACCGCCATCCAAAAGCGGGTCTTGAACGCCAGCCGCGGCCCTGCGGTGTGGGCCCTTCGCGCCCAGACCGACAAACGCCACTACTCACGGGAGATGCTGAAGCTGCTGCATCACACCCCCAACCTGGCCCTGCGCGAAGCAATGGTGACCGGCTTGGAAGTAGATGGGGATCCAGAACAAGCCGGACAGGCGCGAATCACAGGAGTCCGCACCTACTTCGGCAGTGTGTACGGCGCCCAAGCCGTGGTGCTTACCGCTGGCACCTTCCTTGGTGGTCGCATCTGGGTGGGCCATCAATCGATGTCTGCCGGGCGCGCTGGAGAGCAGGCCGCCGAAGGCTTAACCGACGCCTTGAAGCAGCTGGGCTTCCACACCGATCGACTCAAAACCGGCACCCCTGCCCGCGTTGATCGCCGCAGCATTGCGCTCGACCAATTGGAAGCGCAACCAAGCGATGCCGCCGATCGCTTCTTTTCATTTGACCCAACGGCCTGGGCCAGCGGCGAACAGATGAGCTGCCACATCACCCGCACCACAGCAGCAACGCATCAGCTGATCAAAGACAACCTGCATCTCACTGCGATTTACGGCGGCATCATCGACAGCAAAGGCCCGCGCTATTGCCCCTCGATCGAAGACAAGATTGTGCGCTTTGCCGATAAAGACTCCCACCAAATCTTCCTCGAGCCAGAAGGACGCGACACCCCAGAGATTTACGTGCAGGGCTTTTCTACGGGATTACCTGAAACGATCCAACTGGAACTGCTACGCACCCTCCCTGGCTTGGAGCACTGCGTGATGCTTCGGCCGGCCTATTCCGTGGATTACGACTATCTTCCCGCCACCCAACTCAAACCCTCCCTGGAAACCAAACGGGTACGTGGTTTGTTTAGTGCCGGGCAACTCAACGGCACCACTGGCTACGAGGAAGCCGCGGCCCAAGGCCTTGTCGCTGGCCTCAACGCCGCACAACTAATAGGAGGGCAAGAGCCCGTGCACTTCTCCCGGGAAAACAGCTACATCGGCACGATGATCGACGATCTGGTGAGCCAAGACTTGCGCGAGCCATACCGCGTACTGACCAGCCGCAGTGAATACCGTTTGGTGTTGCGTGGTGATAACGCCGACCGGCGTCTCACCCCCCTGGGCCGTGAGCTGGGACTGATTGACGACCGGCGTTGGCAGCTGTTTAACGACAAGCTCCAGGCCATGGACAACGAAAAACAGCGCCTTGAAACGGTTCGCCTCAAAGTCAGCGACCCAGTCGCCCCCACCATTGAGAAAGAAAGCGGGGCTCCGATCCGAGGCTCGATCACACTCGCGGACCTATTACGTCGATCAGGGGTCCACAGCTCTGATCTCGTGCGCCATGGCCTGGCCGATCCCGAACTTCCCCTAGCCGTGCGGGAGGGCGCGGAAATCGACATTAAATACAGCGGCTACCTGCAGCGCCAGCAACAACAGATCGATCAAGTGAAACGCCAAAGCCTGCGCAAACTCCCCGCCGATCTCGATTACGCCAGCATCGGCACCTTGTCGCGGGAGGCGCGCGAAAAGCTCACGGCCATTCAACCCACCACGTTGGGCCAGGCCTCCCACATTCCTGGCGTCAGCCCTGCCGATCTCACCGCCTTGCTGCTTTGGCTCGAGCTGCAAAAGCGCCGATCCCATCAGAGTGAAGGCCTCGCCAAAGGCGCCAACTCTCGATAACTTTGCTCTAGTTAAAGATTCGCAGTGCCCTCTCGCCTCGCCACCTCTACGGCGTATTGGAATCTGCGCGCTGAACAGGTGATGGATCAGGTGTTCCAGGCAGCGGAGCCTTCGCTGAAGGCCGTTGACATTCAAGTGGAGCCGGCACCAGATCCAGCCAACAATCCCGTTGCGGCACCCCTGCCAACAACGCGTCTCAGTATTCAGCCGTGGCAGCAGCTCACCCTGATCGGTGTGACGCTCGGCGCCCTGCTCTGTAGTGCATGGTTGGCACGCAGCTGGCAGCTCTCCGAGCATGCCCTCTACCGCGAGCGCAATCTGGCTCTCACTGAAAAGCTCAAAGCACGCGCCATCCCCTCACCCTCTGCACCTTCAAAAGCAACTGAACCTGAAGTAGAACCTGAGACGGTCGCCACACTGCCCAGCCTCGAACCACTCACGCTGCCGCTCAGTGCAGCGATTGCGCCAATCACAGCCCCATCCGGAGCCTCCCCATCCAGTGCAGATACAAGTCCTGCAGCGAGCCAGCCCGCTCTCGTGGGAGTGGTGCACGCCGAAGTGGGGGGATCGGCCATCTTCCAATTAGAAAATCAATCACTTTCTGCCAATCCTGGCGAAAGCATCGGCAACAGTGGCTGGTCCTTGCTGAGCCTTTCCAGCACCGGTGCCGTGATTGAACGCAATGGTGAACGCCAATCCCTCTCGATCGGCGGCGCCTTCTAGATAGAAAGATTCAATCCCAATTCTGCCAATTGTCGGATGAATAGCAGAGTTGCATTCTCTCAAATGAGAGATAAAACCAGCTCATTGTGGTTCCAGCCGGTGCATCGACAGACATTCGCCGTATTGCTGCTGAGCGCAATTCTTGCCAGCACAAACGTAGAAGCCAAGCCAGCAAAGCCAAGGAATACGCCAATCCTGACGAGCGTCTCAAACATTGCCCTTCTTGGGCCAAGAGTGAGACCGCTTCCTCAACGTCTGTGGCCTATCAAACGTGGAGAGAGGATCAGGCTCGAGTATCCACTCCCCTATTTAGCCCAGGACGTGAGCCCTTACGGTTGGCGATTTTCAGACCGTAGAAAGAAGTGGCGCTTACATACAGGACATGATTTGATCGCACCCGCTGGAACAGGAGTCTTGGCTGCACTCTCCGGAAAAGCATTAATGGTGCAACCTATTTCGGGATATGGACTCACGGTCTTGCTTGATCACGGCAATGGCTGGCAAACGCTTTACGCTCATTTGCTCAGTGCACGAATCAGGCCCGGTCAACTAACACAAACCGGTGACCTAATCGGGAATGTAGGAAAAAGCGGCCATGCCACCACCGCCCATCTCCATTTCGAGCTCCGTCGTTTCAAAAATGGGCAAATGATGGCGATTGACCCTGCCCCGCTTCTTCAGCTGCACAAGGCATCGAGACGTTGAGAGAAGAAATCCAGCGAAAGCCTGACGACACGTGAGTCAAAGTACCCATCGAAAAACGCATCAATGCCCCTCATTAGACATTTATGAATTTAGATCGGTAAATCAAAGAGTAGAAACGTTGCCTTTCGCCCAGCAAAGCTGGGGGGTTCAGTCTTACTGACACGAACTTCATGAAGTTGAGTGAAATCAGTGCAGCAAATGCGTCTGATGATTGATTCATGAAACACGTCTCAATATTGGAGCTCGAGATTCCATTTAGATTTTTTGGAGCGTTAGTCGTGGGTTCTGCCCTAATGATCATGGCTCGTTCTTTTAAAGAAGCTGCATTACTTGGCGGAACCTTTCTCTGTGGACTTGGTGCCCTTGAGCTAGCCCTTCGTTTCAGTGGGTACTGATCAAGGCCAGCCCCAGCTGCGAACCCGGTAGGCAAGGCTCGTTAGGGTGCGCCAACTTTTACTGGTGCAACAGCTTTTGCAAAGCAAAGCTCCTCCCACAGCACCTTCAGGACGGGCAATGTTGTCCGAGCTCAGTCCCTCTCCCACTTGTTTATGGGAGGCACCCGCTGCAACGGTTTTGGCCGGTGATGACCCAGGGGATTTACCCGGCCCTTGGAGACTGATGCTCCTCGGAGACGGCAGTCCAACCCGTCACCTGCGTCTGCTCACAGGACATCCAGTGTCCGTGGAATTAGTGGCCATGGCAGAAGAACCAGAGGGGCAAGCTGCCCTCGGTTGCCCCAGCGAGGTGAAGGAACTCACGCCTCCCCTCCTCCGCCGTCAAGTCTGGTTGAGCTGTGGAGAACAAACCTTGGCTTGGGCTGAAAGCTGGTGGAACCAGGATGAAGCCAACCAGCACCTGCAAGACCGCAACCTGCCGATCTGGCTCAGCCTCACCCAGGGCCGCTCGGAGCTCTTTCGCGAAGTGGATGGCTTAGCGCTGGTGCAAGAACCCTGGCTTGAGGACAGGTTTGGCTGCTCGGGGCCGTTTTGGAGCCGCCATTATCGATTTTTCCGTCAAGGACGAGAGCTCACGGTGATTCGCGAGGTGTTCAGTCCTGCTTTAGAGGAATGGCTAGGGACCACTCCACGCCAGCCTCTTCATTGATCTAGATGAAGAAACCGAGCGTTTTCGCCACATTCGTGCATTTCAACTTGCGGCAAGTCGGTCGATCGGGATCATGTCGCTAGTTGAGATGGTTTCATGACAACGTCCCAGTGGCTAACCCTCTCCGACCTCGGACACAGATTTGGCCTCTCAGCAAGACATTGCGGCCGTGTTCTTGACCATGAAGGCTGGCGTGACCACAGCGGACATCCAACCCAAGCTGCGATGACAGCCGGTGCCGCCCAGCAGCACAACAGCCATCACCACATCTCCTCAAATCGCTGGAACGCGGACATCTGCGCCGCCGTGCTCTCCAGCCATGGCCAACGTCCGATCAAGCGCAGCGAACGGGTTTCACAGTGGGTGACATTGCTTGAGGCCATGGAAGAAGGATCGGCCTCGATCTCCATGAGCACCGAACAAATGGCCGAAGACTTGCCAAACGATCTCATTGACGACGTGAACCATCAGCTCAGCCATCGAGGCTGTCGCTTTCAGGTTCAGCGTCTTGAGGAGAGCAGCAGCTGCTAGTCAGCCCAACCTGAGGCCTTCAGCCTGCCGTTTTGCCTTCTCGAGTTGCTCTTTCAGCAGGTCTTCATCGGTATGGCTGAGGTTGGTGTGGATCAACCGGGCGTGGGGCGCATGGCGACGCAAGCGCTCGATCACACGATCGGGCGTGGCATCCCTCACTAACAACGCCAAAGCAGCACTGCCCTTCGGCAGGGTTTCCGCGAGTTCTTTCAAAAAGTTGTCGTTGATGCCCATGTCATTAAGCGAACCCGAGGCAGCACCAGCACCGGCACCAACAGCGAGACCCAACAAAGGATTGGCAAACAACAAACCGATCAACAACCCCCAGAAGCTTCCGCCCATGGCTCCAGCCGCCGTCATATTGATCGCCTGACGCAAGTGCACATGGCCGTCTTCTCCATGCTCAAGCACCACCGCATCCTCAAGCGCAATCAAATGCTCTTGCTGGATCGTGACCAATTCGCGACGGACCTCCTCCGCTTCTTGGGCCTTGGGAAAGCCCACAACCACCAAATTGCTCATACAAACAGAGTGTTTTTAAAAGAGTAGAGATCAATCGATCCAGCGATCAGTCTCGTGATCAGTCTCGTCGCCTGCTGGAGCGAGGTAATGGACGTCTGGATGGGCCAGGGCCACGGGACACAGGCTGAGGCGCTGGCGTGATTGCTGGGGGCGCTGCAGAACGGGACCAGCGCTCCACACGAAAGCTTTCGTCATCGGGCCAGCCGTTGTCATCCTCGCCGTAGGCGGGCTGAGGCTCAGGTACGGGCGCCACAATCTGCTGCCCAACACCTTGCCGCCGTGAGATCGCATCGAGAGGCCGCTTACGACTGGATGCGGCAGGCGATTCAGTCCGCAGGGGTGGTTCAACCGGATCCCTCCAGTCTTCTTCTTCGTCCATCAGCCAATCGATCTTGTCGCCGACCCAGCGACCCACTGTTTCGAGATCCATTGAGGGACGCCCGCCACCGGCAGACCGTCGACCAGGTCGCGTGCCAGCCACACCATCCACCAGCTGACGACCGGTTTCAAGCCACTGATCCAATCGCCGATCACCAGAGTCCTGACTGCGCTGCCCCTGACTGCGCTGCCGCGGTTGAAAACGTCCATCCATCCTCTGACCTTAACGACGACGCTGCTGCAGCCAACGCTCCCGTTGCCAACCGATTAGCGCGATCGACACCCCACCTGCTTGTAGGACCCAAAGAAACAAATCCATCTCAATCCTGAGCGGGGGCAGGTACATAACTGAGTAGACAACTCACATGCCAGTGACCGTCATGATGCCGATCACAGCACAACCTGCAAGCCGCTTGCCTGACCCTGCGCCGATACGGCGTGCGCTGCCCACACATAGGGCAGATGGCAATCCAGCGAGGGGGGGTCTGCTGAACCGGAAAACGATGGCGAATGCTCACCTTGAATCGGGATTGAGAGGCATTAATCGCCTCCATCTGAGCCCGAAAACAAGGGCCATGCCCCTCCCGTTGACCCAACACCAAATCCACCCAGGCATGAATCATTTCATGACAAAGAGTGCTCTCCGTCGCGCAGCGAGGCAAGGGATCCAGCAAGGGTTTTGAAAGCACAATCTCCCGTCCAAGCGGGGGAGCCACCGCCGGTCCGCGGCGATAAAAGCCTGCCGTCTTTCGCATCCGCCCATCACTCCAACGCAAAGCAACCAGCGGGCCCGTGCCCCGCACAAGGCAGCCATCAAAGTGTTCTCGATTTAGCCTGTGAAACAACGGCAGCAGGGGCTCGAGGGGCATGGAGACTGCGAAAGAAGCCAAACAGGACGAAAGCCGGTCCAGTCTGCCTCGTTCCTGCATCCAGTCAGTCAGAATCTGCACTCATTCGGATACACCCGATGGAACTGGGCTTGGTTCGCGAGATCGGTAGCAAGGCTTTATTAGCCGGGGGTGGAGCGCTGCTCCTCTACTGGACATTCACAGCGGTGAAGCTCGTACTGAGCGCCCGTGGCATCAACCCGCTGATCAAGCAGTTCTTCACGCAAGTGGCAGCGGGAAGGATCGATGCTGCTTACTTGCTCACCACCAAGAACTATCGCCAGCATGTGAGCCGTCAACAGTTCATTCGTTATCTGGCAGGTTTGAAGCTGAATCGCTTCCGCAATCTCAAATCTGGTCGCCCGAGGCTGCAGGAAGGCAACATCATCCTGACCGTGAAGTTGATCGCAGAAGACAAAGAAGAGATGCCTCTGGATTTCACGTTTATTAAGTCGGATGATTCCTGGAAGATCGAGCGCATCGTCGCCGTGAACAGCTGAGCACGAGGCGTTGAGCAGCTCGCAGCCGCTGAAATCGTCCAGTAGCTCTCAAGCGCGAGCGGAAGAATTGCGGCGCTTGCTCAATCGCGCTGCTCATGCCTATTACGTGCTCGACGCTCCGGAGATGGAAGATCCGGTGTATGACCAGCTCTACAGGGAGCTCCAAGACTTAGAACAGCAAGATTCAACACTGATGAGCGCAGATAGCCCCACCCAGCGCGTGGGTGGGCGTCTAGCCGAAGGGTTCAGCAGCGTTCGCCATAGGATTTCTCTGTTCAGCCTCGACAATGCGTTTAACCGTGACGAGCTGCATGGCTGGTATGGCCGGCTGCTCAAGGTGCTGGATCGCGCTCCCTCCGAAGGATCTCCCCAACCGGCCCTGGCCATGGTGGGAGAACTCAAAATCGATGGCAACGCTCTCGCCCTGAGCTACGAAAACGGCGTACTCGTTCGAGCCGCAACGCGCGGGGACGGCGAACAGGGAGAAGAGATCACCGCCAACGTACGCACCATCAGCTCCATTCCCTTGCGCTTGCACCTCGAACCGGCACCAGCCTGGGTGGAAGTGCGTGGGGAGGCCTTCATCCCCGATGCCACCTTCCATGCCATCAACAACGAACGCCAAAGCCGCGACGAATCTCTCTTTGCCAATCCCCGCAATGCCTGCGCAGGAACGTTGCGCCAACTGGATCCAAGCGTTGTGGCCTCAAGACGGCTTGACTTTTTTGCCTACACGCTTCAGCTGCCAGACGATTGGCAAGGACGCAGGCCGCTCACGCAATGGGATGCCCTGCAATGGCTGGGCGATGCGGGATTCAAGGTGAATCCCAATGCGGGTTTATTGCCAGATCTTCCAGCGGTAGAGCAGTTCTTCGACACCTGGGACACAGAGCGACGGCAGCTCAATTACGCCACCGATGGTGTGGTGGTGAAGCTGAACGATTTACGGCTGCAGGATGCCGCAGGCTTTACTCAAAAAGCACCACGCTGGGCGATTGCGCTCAAGTACCCAGCAGAGGAAGCTGCAACCAAAATCCTGAGAGTCAGCTGTCAGGTGGGACGCACGGGAGTCATTACCCCAGTGGCGGAATTCGAGCCTGTGCTTTTGGCCGGCACAAGCGTTAGCAGGGCCAGCCTTCACAACGCCGACAGGCTGCTGGAGCTCGATCTTCACAACGGCGACACCATCGTGGTGCGCAAGGCCGGTGAGATCATCCCGGAAGTGGTGCGGGTGTTGCCGGAACTACGGCCTGCGCACACCCAACCCGTGGAGCTCCCCAAAACCTGTCCAGCCTGCGGATCCACCTTGGTACGCGAAACCAGCGAATCGGCCACGCGCTGCATCAACAGCAGCTGCCCCGCGATCCTGCGTGGCGCCCTGCGCCACTGGGTCAGCAAAGGGGCCATGGATGTGGATGGCCTGGGCAACAAGTTGATTGAACAACTGGTGGATCGAGGCCTTGTTCAGTCGATTGCAGACCTCTATCGCCTCGATGTCGCCCTACTTGGCAGCCTGGAGCGCATGGGCTCGAAAAGCGCCGAAAATTTAATTCAAGCCCTAGATGCATCCCGCTCTCAAGGATGGGCCAAACAGCTCTATGGCCTCGGCATCCATCACGTCGGAGACGTGAACGCCAAGGCGATTACTGCTGCTTTTGCCAATGCAGACGACCTGAATCAAGCGGCGTGTCACGCACCAGACAGCATCACCACAATTTTTGGTGTCGGCAAAGAAATTGCCCAAAGCTTGCAGCAGTGGTTTTCCAACCCTGCCAATCAGCGGCTACTCGATGAGTTGCGGAGCCTCGGATTCAGCCTGGCACTCAATGAGGAAGAGCAAACACGAGCCACTGCGGCGGCGGCCAACGATCATTTATCTGGTTCAACCTTTGTACTGACCGGTACCTTGCCCACACTCACCCGTTCTCAGGCCAAAGAGCAAATCGAGGCCTCCGGCGGCAAAGTCTCGGGATCGGTCAGCAAAAAAACCAGCTATCTCGTGGCAGGCGAAGAAGCTGGAAGCAAACTCACCAAAGCCCAGGAGCTAGGGATCCAAGTCCTTGACGAGGCTGACCTGCTGAACATGCTGAGAGGATCAGGGTAAGAATTCTTCCAGGCATGCAAAGCCCAGTTCAGAATCTGCTTGGGAGCCTCTCAGGTGAGTGGAAACTGAACCTGGAGACGCAGATCCCCAGGAACGACCTCTACAAAAGTCGGATTGCCTCTTCGCGGCCGACGCTGGGCTTCTTTTTGCTGCTGATCTGTTCAGCTGTGATTGCAACGCTCGGATTGATCTCCAACAGCACCGCTGTGGTGATCGGCGCCATGATCGTGGCCCCACTGATGGACCCGATCCTCAGCCTCGCCTTCGGACTCTCGATTGCCGACAACCGCTTGGTAAAACGGTCGGCGATCACGGTGATCATTGGCGTTCTCACTGTGATTGGCACGGCAACGCTGTTGGGCTGGATTCTCGATGCCAGTGAGGTGAATCGAGAGATCTACAGCCGAACCGCACCCAACCTGATCGACCTCGGCATTGCAGTAGCTGCCGCCATCGCCGGATCGTTCACATTGACCCGGGATCGATTGTCCAATTCGATCGCAGGGGTGGCCATCGCCGTGGCCCTGGTGCCACCGCTATGCGTCTGCGGAATCGGACTCAGCATGGGCTCGGAAGTCATTGCCGTGTTCGGCCGGGGCAGCGTTGCTGGACTCAGCAATCAGATCTCAGAAGGATCATTCTTACTCTTCTTAGCCAACTTAATTGGCATCACAGTTGCCAGCTTGATGGTGTTTTTGCTGCAGCGCTATGGCTCGATTCATCGCAGCTGGCGCAACCTACTTGTTTGGCTAGGACTACTCGGCCTGCTGTGCATCCCCTTGGCATCGTCACTCCAAGACTTCAGCATTCGCCAAAACATTGACGCCCAATTTGCCACCTTTAAAGCAGGACGCGTCAAGCAATTCAAGCTGACCGAAAAGAATCCATACCTCTGGAAAAAAGTAAAATTGCTCTATAGCAATGTTCGCGTTTCTCAGAACAACGCCACCATTGAGCTTGTCCTTAATGCCCAAGAAGGGCTGATCACGCAAAAGGTCATTGATGAGCTCCATCAACGGATCATCACGAGAGCAAGAAAGGATTATGGGATCAACGAAATCAGCGTTAATATCAGTGTGATTCCCAACCAAATCTTCAAATACAACTTTACTGAAGGCAAACAATCATGAGCTCACCCCAAGCCTTCCGCTGGATCAAAACAGAATGTGGTCGAGCTAAGTATGTTGAGCTGGCCTCTCGCAGCGGTGTTGCAGCAAAGCTTCGCTTGGCCTGGTTTGTACTCATTGCTGCCGCACGCGACCTTTCAATTTCCAACCAAGACTGAAGCATTCGTTCTTGCCATCGCAATCTCAACATTCCCCAAAGAGATAGCACGAATAATATATTTTTTCCGCCGAAGGGACCCACTCAAAACGCTAAAGGCTCAATATCGACCACGAACCACCGGCTCAAAGAATCAAGAAAATAGTTCCTAGCAAGAGACTAATCTTTACTTAGCAGTCATTATCTCCTAAGGTCGCTTAAGCAAATGCTTCGACAATTTTAAGTTGCATTCATTCTTTTAAGCGTTCTCATTGAAGCTGGTCTTCTCATCAGCCAAGGCGCGCTGCGCTGCGCGCCCAACCAACCAAACGACCGCGACCGTGGCTAACACGCCCACTACGCGCAGAATCCAGGCTTGCGCTGAAGCTTCTCCAGCGAGCACCTCACCAAAGCGAGCAGCATCACCCGCCAAGGCGCCCAAAGCACAAAACAAAATGGTGCCGGGAATGATGCCAATTAAACCGATGCTGTAATCACGCAAGCTCACCTCACTGAGGCCGTAAACCAAATTCAATAACGAAAACGGAAACGCTGGAGATAGACGCGTTAAAAGCACAAGTTTGAGCCCCTCCCGGCTCACGGCCCGCTCCACAGACTGAAGCTTTGGATACTGCATCAGACGCTTGCTCGTCCAATCACGCAACCAATATCGGCCGAGCAAAAACGCTGCCTCTGCGCCGAGACTGGCCCCCACAAACACAATCAAGCTCCCCCACCAAGTGCCATAAAGAGCTCCAGCCAACATCGAAGCCCATACCCCTGGAAGCAACAGCGTCACCCAAGCCGCATAAAGCGGGATGAAAACCAGTCCACCCAAAGGAGAGCGCAGCCAGAGCATCAATGGCTCAAACCAGGACATTCCCTCAATCATGTGTTCCACACCATCCGAGGCCACCAATCCATGCTGGTGGTTTTGGTCCCAACAGGGATCAAAACCACTTTTGCGCTAAAGATTGGATAACGGTTCTAGAGGTATGGCAGCAACCCGCCTTTGTGCATCGATCAGAAGGAACAGGTACCGCGGCGTCGCTCTCGTTCTGAGCACATCCTTGCTTGGGGGCTGTGCCATGACCGACAACCAAGGATCGATCGTGTTGAAGGTGGCTCAAGCCAGCAATGAAAACGAACAACACTCCAACGATCGTTTTAAAACAGAACGGAAGATCACCAGGAATTTTCAACAGCAATTAAAGGAAATGCAGCCTGGGATCAAGCTGCATCCCTCGATCTATCCCGAAGAGTCTCTAGAGAAGGCTCTGAAAGTTCAAACCAACAGCGGCCTAGGGCCAGACCTTGTGATTGCAGATAGCAATCAAGCCTTGAGCCTTCTTGCCTTGGGCCTGACCGATCCAATCAAGCTGACGGAAGAGCGTCAAAACTTGATTAACCCAGCAGCCCTAGAGCGCGTTAAAACAGCCAACGGATCCCTAGCGGGGCAACCCGTTTCGCAGTATCTCCAGCTGGCTTGCTTCGATAAACGCAAACTCAAAAAAGCACCTGAAACCCTCAAAGCACTGTCCGAAGCCAGTGGCACTGGCAAGGTCTTTGGGATGGTCACCAACCTCCAGGATCTGTACTGGAGCCTTGGCAGCTTCGGGGCGGGCGAGGCCTTAACAGCCTCATTAACAGGGCAAAAAGTCACTGTGGCGGCCCATGAACGCCTAATTCAATGGATGCGTTGGCTCAAGGCATCCAGCTATCAGCAAAATATTGTGTTTTTGCGAAATCAAGCCGCACTTCGAAAGGCGTTTATGGAGGGCGACATGCAGTGGATCAGCTGTTGGAGTTCCCAGCTACCCCAACTCCGTGAAAAGCTCAAAGATCATCTCGGCATCGCCCCATTACCCAGCGGAGACTTTGGACGAGCAACACCAATCACACGCTTGCAAGTTTGGGCTCTTGGTAAAAACTCAAGCAGACGCCAACGGGCGGAAAGCCTGAATTTGCTGGATTTCATGGTGCAACCCTGGGCTCAGAAAACCTATGCTCTCAAATACCGGACGGGCTTTCCAGTTAATCCTGCGGCGGCAATGATCGTTAGCAAACAATTACCTCCAGGGTTCTCTAAGTTTAGCGAAGAGGAAAACAAGCGCGTAAGCCGCGGTGATGCCATTGTCTCGGCAATTGATGCAAAGCCAAGATTAAAAAAAGGGATTCAGTCCACACTCAATGAGTTAATTTTTGATGGATTATCTCCCGAAAAAGCGGCCACTGAGCTCGAAACCCAGATGAAGGCGAAGCGATGACTCTTTCCATGTCTTACCTCATCACTATTAACCCAGGGGCAATCTTCAATGAGCTCCTGAGCTGGTTGGCATACCTGAACCGTGGAACCGTTCTTCTCCAACTCTTTTTGGTTGGCATTGTGATGGTCGCAGAACAGCGTGGCGCGCTTCGGCGCCGCGTGGAGCACAGGCTGGTTCCCGAATACATACGCGTGCTGATCGGCCCCCTGCTGCTTTTAATCAGTTCCAGTCTTTTTCTTTTAGTGGGCTTGCCATGGGGATTACTTCGATATTTCGGACTGCTCTGGCTGGGATGGATGTCATTCACACCCTTAAAAACATTAATCTTGAACATCAACAAAAAGTTTCCAGTTGATGAATTAGAAAGCACATTTTTAAGACCCGTCTACATCATCGTGGCCATCATGTCCTTCATAAGACTGATGGGAAGTACGGAAAATTTATCACAAACTCCAATCGCTATTTTATTTGGAGTTGAGCTGACACTGGGCAGAATTTACCTTGCGATCATAGCGATCTATGTAATCATGACGCTCTCCTCTAGGCCTGCAACATTTCTGGCATGGCTAAGTGGAGTGCTGTTTGGAGTCCGTCCGAGAAACAGGCGAGGACTGGAGCTCCTATTCCGTTACAGCGTGATCATCGTTGGCATCATTGGGGTGGCTTACTTTATCGGCATCGATGGCACTGCATTCATTGCCATTGCGGGTGGATTGTCTGTTGGAATCGGCTTTGGTATAAAAGAAATTATCTCCAATTTCATCAGCAGCATCTGGTTGCTGTTTGAAGGATCAGTTCGCCCCGGAGAGATTCTGATGATTAACGGCGACCCCTGCACCGTGCGCAAACTAGGCCTAAGAGCAACACAATTACGACGTGGGCGTGATGGAGCCGAGCTATTAATCCCAAATCAGATCTTCTTCACACAAGAAGCCACATCCTTCACCGCAACAGAAACATCAAGGCGTGACAGCGTCGTCGTTGGTGCCGCCTACGAGCACGACCCAGACATCATTGTGGAGCTATTAAAAACAATTGCTAAAGAGCACAAAAAAGTTCTTGAATATCCACCAGTCAATGCATTTGTGATTGACTTTGCTGATTCTTCGATTAATTATAAGGTTCTTTTCTGGGTCTCCAACCCCCTCGAAGCCTTTGAAGTCGGCAGTGATATACGACGAACAATCTGGAAGCAATTTGAGAAGAAAGGAATCACCATTCCGTTCCCACAACGTCAGGTCTATCCAATGGAGTGGCCGCCCAGCCTGCAACAAAGCCTGCATTCAACTGGAGGCGGAGGTGTAGTGCCTCAAGGCATACAGCCAGAACTGACGGGCAGCGATGAAAAACCCCACGGCGAGGCCTAATCCAAGCCAGAGGGTGGGGGCGTTTGCGCGTCCCAGCACAACTTCAGCCGGAACAGTTGTTAGAAATGCCACCGGAATCACCAAGGTAAACAGCAAACGCAAGGGGGCTGGGTAGGCCGCTACGGGATAGCGACCAGAGGCCAACACAGCCCGCAAAACCTCAGTGGCATTCCAGGTTTTCACAAACCAAATGCTGGTCGCTGCAATTAAAAACCAAAGGGAATACAGGATCAATCCACCAGCCAAGAGCATCAGCAACACCACCGCAAAGCCTCCTGGCGACAACGAAGCGCCAGCCTGTTGCCCACCCCAAATCACTAACAACAAACCAAGGACGATCTCCGGCAACCCTGCTGGCGAGATCGTTCGCAACGACAACCAAAACTGACTGTCAATTGGCTTGAGCAAGATGAAATCAAGCGTGCCTTCGCGCACATGGGTCACGATCGAAGAGAGGTTGGGGCGTAACCAGGTGCTCGCCATCCCATCGAGAACGGTATAAAAACCTTGAACAATCAAGGCTTCATGCCAGCTCCAGCCACCCAACGCTCGTCCTGGTCCAAAAAAGAGCGACAGCATGAATAAGCTGCCAAGCAAGCTCAAGCCAACAGCTACCAGCTCAATCACAACGTTGAGTTGATACTCCAGCTGCGAGGCCACGGCTGTTCCCCAAAATCGCCGAAGGCTTTTGAAATAACGCCCCATTCAGGCCCCCATCGCGCTGTAACGCCGAACCCCAGCGCGCCAAAGCAGAAGAACCAGTGGCAACAGCAGCACGATCCATGCCAACTGAATGGCAAATCCAACCAACAAATTCACAGGCTGTTCGGCTAGAACACGCGCCGGGAAGTCAATCAAATAAGGGAACGGCGTCCACTGAGCCAAGGTGCGCACAAAGGGTGGGAATGCAGTGAGTGGAGCAAGAAGCCCAGACAAGAAAAGAAAGGGGATGAACAACAAGCGCTCAAGAGCACTGGCCTTCTCACTCCAAAAACAAAGGGAGGCGATCAGGCTTTGCAACAGAAAAGCAATCGAGAAGGCCATCCATGTGGCCAACCAAGCCAGCACAAAGTGACCCAAGGAGGGCACCCAGAAGGCCTTGGGCTGTATCAAGAAGAAAATCGCGGTGATGCCCGCAGCAAAAGGCAAACGCGTGAGCTGCTCGCCAAGATGACTTGCCACATAACGCCAGAGCGGATGGAGTGGCTGAAGAAGATAAGGAGACAATCTCCCAGAGAGAGCATCCTCTTCAAAGGCATAAATCATCCAAACCACTGAAAACTGGCGCACTAAAAAGGCGCTCAAGAAATAACGATCAAGGCCCACTCCAACCATCCCCAACGCTCCACGAGCATCGCTGCCATTCCAAAGGCTGAGCATGATGAAAGGGAGCACACCGGATAGAGCCCACAGGGCGATTTCGGCGCGATATTCCAACATATGGGCGTATTCCGTGCCTAACAAAACCCGAATAATCTTGCGATTGAGTCCAAAAATCCGCATTACAAGCTTCCCTGGCGAAACAAATCACCAATCAGCTGGTCGATCGGGGGATCATTCACCTCAAGATCACGGACTTCAAAGCGTTCCAACAACTGAGCCACCACAGCCGTGAGCTCATGGGGCTGCACACGCAAGTTCACTTCGCAGTCGCAGCAACGATCGAGCCGGCCAAGACCAGCAAACGCCTCAGCCCCAACGGGTGAAGCAAGTTCCAAACGAACATGGCGCTCGGGTGCGAGCCGATTCGCCAAGCGATCAAGGGGGCCGTCATGGAACAAATGCCCCTGATGAATCAACAACACACGCGGGCAAAGGGCCGTGATATCGGCCATGTAATGGCTCGTGAGCAGCACAGTGGCACCGGTTCTTTGGTTGTAATCAGCCAAAAACTGCCGCACTCTCGACTGCGCATTCACATCCAGACCAAGGGTGGGCTCATCAAGAAACAACACATCCGGCTGGTGCAGCAAGGCAGCGAGTAGCTCAGCTTTCATGCGCTGGCCCAACGACAGCTTGCGAACAGGACGCGTGAGCTCCTCTCCCAACTCCAATAAATCCGACAGATCGGAAATGCGGCGCTTGGCATCCCGATCACTAATGCCATACACAGCAGCATTCACCCTCAAGGAATCCATCGGCGGCAGATCCCACAACAACTGCTGCTTCTGGCCCATCACCAGAGTGATCCGACGCAAAAAATCAGGATGACGCTTTTGAGGCTGATGACCTGCAACGACCACCTGACCAGCACTGGGGTAGATCAACCCACACAACATTTTCAAGGTGGTGGTTTTCCCGGCGCCATTGGCACCAAGAAATCCCACCATCTCTCCCGCAGCAATGCTGAAACAGACGTCGCTCACGGCTTGAACGTCACGGTGACGCCGGCGCATGAAGTGTTTCAAGGTTCCAGATAAACCCGGTTGCTTGTCGGCAACCCGGTAAATCTTGCTGAGGCCTTCAACCTCGATCACAACAGAACCATGAGCAACTTGTGGATGTAGGGAACGTTGTGGCGCCACGTGAATGGGAGTTTTAAAGCAGCTGCATTTGGACTGAACCTAAGCAGCTGAGAAGGCAGACTGCATGAAGCAAGTCACCACGATGGCTCAATGAAAGAAGAGATCATTCAAGACGTGAATTTGATCCACTCCAACACTGGAGTCTTGATTGGAACTGTGGTCCTCATCCTGCTCTGGCTTGTCCTTGGGCTGATGGAGCGGAGAGGGCAACATCTTGGAGGAATGATCGCGAGAGCAATCCGTAAGCCATTGCTGCTAGGACTCAGCTCCTCTCTGTATTTGGGCTGGCTGGGTCGTCAAATCGCCAACAATGTGGAATGGCTTGATGGCAGCAATGCCATAAAACTCTCAGCCACCATCACAATCCTCGCCGTCATGTGGGCGCTGAGCCGATTAGGCCATGCCGTGATGGAGACCAGGCGTTTTGAGCGCTGGCTCCAGATGGACGACCCGAAAGATCGGTCGATGGCCATCAGTTTTATCGGCCGGATCTACACCATCTTGATCCTGGTGATTGGCTCTGGCGCCTTGATGCTCACCTTCGGCATTCCAGCCACTGCCCTCGCTGCTCTGGCAGGTGGTGCAGGCGTCGGCCTAGCCTTCGGAACGCAAAATATCTCCCAAAACTTTTTTTCAGGTTTCATGCTGTTCTTCAACCGTCCCTTTAAGGAGGGAGATTGGATCAGTACGGACGGAATGGAAGGAACCGTTGAAAACATCGGCTGGTATCACACACGCCTACGCACCTTTGAGCGCCGACCAATGTATATCCCCAACGCAGTCTTTGCCACCAATAGCATCATCAATCCTGGACAGATGTATAACCGCCGGATCCTGGCCAATATTGGCTTGCGATATGAAGATATCCCGGCGATGGATACGATTACCAAGCAAGTGCGCGAACTCCTCAAAAACCACAACGCCATTGACACGAATCAGATCATTCTTGTGCACTTCAATGCTTGGGAAAGCTCATCCCTCAATCTTCAGGTTTACTGTTTCACTAAAACCACAAATTGGCAGGATTACCTAGACATTCAGCAGGAAGTTTTTCTGGGGATTGCAAAAATCGTGAAGAACAATAATGCCGATTTCGCCTTCAATTGCACAACTCTCTATCCCGCGCCCAATTTAAAACCAGAGCAACTATTCCCCTCCAACTGATACTCACGCTTCAACCCAGATCCGCCAACCGTCTGCGTGCCAGGTCAGCCTGAGCCTCCGCTTCAGCAAGCTTTGCCTTGCATTCAGCCACCACCTCGGGCGGAGCCTTATCGGCGAAGTTGGGATTGCTGAGGCGTCCTGCTAGCCCCTTGATCTCCTTCTCTGCTTTGGCGATGTCTTTTTCAAGACGACCCTGAAGCGCTTCCAGATCCACCAGACCCTCGATGGGCAGCAACACCTGCAACTCACCGCTGATGCCAGCGAGTGCTTTCGCAACAGGAGCAGCATCGGCCTGAGCCTGCGTCATCAACTCCACCGATTCCGCTCGGGTGAGCGCAGTGATGTCAGCCGTCCCTTTTTCCAACACGGCCATAAGCTCAGAGCGGCCCGTCACGAAACGCACGGGCACCGATTGGGATGGCTTTAAGCCCGCCACCGCGCGCAAGTTACGCACCACTCGGATCGCAGCAATCAACTCGGAAAAAGACGCTTCCAAGCCATCATCCAAAGCAACCTCGTCCACAGCCGGCCAAGGCTGAAGCGCTAATAACGTGATTTCAGGCTGAGCAGTCACGCTGTGCCACAGCTCTTCGGTGAGGTGGGGCATCAACGGATGCAACATCAAATGCATTTGGCTGATCACCTTGGCAAGCACCTGCTTAGCGGTGAGCTGATCCGCCAACGCTGCAGCGCTGGGCTCCTCGCCTGGATTCAAACGACGCTTGCTCAGTTCTAAGTACCAGTCACAAACGTCGTTCCAAGCGAATTCATACAAGCCTTTTGCAGCTTCACCAAGGGCGTAACTGCTGTATCGCGCTGCGGTTTCCCGGTTCACACGCGCCAAGCGCGACAAAATCCAACGGTCGGCGAGCTGCAACGCCGAAGGATCTGGCTCGCCGAGCTCTGCTGGTGTGGCCCCACCCAGATTCATCAGGGCGAACCGGGTGGCATTCCAGAGCTTGTTCGCGAAGTTGCGAGAGGCCTCAACCGTGGCAGATGTGTCCTTCTTACGGTCGTAGTCAAGGCGAATGTCTTGGCCCGCGCCGGCCACCTCGCGCACGAGAGCGAACCTCAGGGCATCGGTGCCATAGCGCTCAATCAACAACAGAGGATCGATCCCGTTGCCGGCGCTTTTGCTCATCTTGCGGTTCTGCTCGTCCCGCACCAGACCGTGGATATAAACGTCCTTAAACGGCATCTCACCGGTGAAGGCACCGGCCATCATCGTCATCCGGGCCACCCAGAAAAAGATGATGTCGAAGCCCGTGATCAAGGTGCTGGTGGGGTACCAACGCTGAAAATCAGCCGCATTCTCATCGGGCCAACCCAGGGTTGAAAACGGCCACAGCCCACTGGAGAACCAGGTGTCGAGCACGTCTTCGTCCTGCTCAATGCGGGCCTCAGCGCCAAACTTTTCTTTGGCTTGGGCCAGAGCATCGGCTTCGTTCCGAGCCACCACATAGGGCGTGGTGTCGGTGTACCTACCGCCGGTTTCACTAATCACAAACCAGGCAGGGATGCGATGGCCCCACCAGAGCTGGCGGCTGATGCACCAGTCGCGAATATCCGTAAGCCAGTCGCGGTAGACCTTTTCCCAGCGCTCAGGGATGAAGCGGGGATCCTGTTTGGCCAATGCGTCTCGACAGCGAGCCGCCAGAGGCTCGGTATTCACAAACCACTGGGTGGAGAGCAGGGGCTCCACAGGCACCTTGCCCCGATCGGAGTGGGGAACGCTGTGCCGGTAGTCCTCCACCTTGACCAACAAACCCTCCTCATCGAGGGCTGCCACAACAGCCTGACGCGCCTCAAAGCGATCCATGCCTTCGAAGCGGCCAGCTTCGGCATTCATCGTGCCGTTCTTACGCATCACCGTGATCTGAGCCAGCCCGTGACGCTGCCCAATCGCGAAGTCATTAGGGTCATGGGCCGGTGTGACCTTGACGCAGCCAGTGCCGAACTCCTTCTCCACGTGATCGTCGGCAACGATCGGAATTTGACGGCCCGTAAAAGGAAGATCAAGGGTCTGACCAACCAAATGGGCATAGCGCTCATCGCTGGGGTTCACCGCCACCGCCGTGTCGCCGAGCATGGTTTCTGGACGGGTGGTGGCCACCTCGAGATGGCCCTCACCACTGCTGAGCGGATAGCGGAAATGCCAGAGATGGCCATCCACCTCCTTCATCTCCACCTCCAGGTCACTCACCGCGGAACCTGAAGCAGGACACCAATTCACCAGGTATTCACCGCGGTAGATCAAGCCCTGCTCATGGAGACGAACGAAGGCCTCTTTCACCGCCTCGCTAAGACCTTCATCCAACGTGAAGCGTTGTCGCTTCCAGTCGACGGAATACCCCAACCGGCGCAACTGGTCAACGATGCGCCCTCCACTTTCTGCTTTCCACTGCCAGGCCCGCTCCAAGAAGGCCTCACGGCCAAGGTCATGGCGCGTCTTGCCCTCCTCCTTCAGCTGCTTCTCAAGGATCGTCTGCACTGCGATCGAAGCGTGATCCGTGCCCGGCAAACAAAGCACATTTTTGCCCGCCAACCGTTGATAGCGCACGATCGTATCGATCAGAGCCGTATTAAAAGCATGCCCCATGTGCAGGCTGCCGGTGACGTTGGGCGGCGGGATGACCACTGCAAACGGTTCGCCCTCAGCCGCAGGATCCGGATGAAAGGCTCCCTCGTCCTCCCAGGCCTTCTGCCATCTGGCTTCCGTACCAACCGGGTCATAGGTCTTGGCCAGATCCGACACGGGGAGAACCCATACACGCCATTCATGGTCGCAAAAGACGTTTTCAGGCGGCTTGACAGCGATGATCAACCAGCATCAATGCCAAGGATCCATGGGCTCCACTTCCAACGATCTCAGCACTGCCATCCAGCAGATGCTTGAAACTGTGGCCCAGAACGATGAGCTCAAGAGGGGCTTGCGGATGGCCACCACAGCGGCTGCCGTGAGCGAAGTGGCCGCCCAGGCAGGGGTTGAGATCGCCCCTGCTGCACTCGTGAAGCATTACGCCCAACGCCTGCTCGATGCACCCGATACAACCGCAGTCCACAATTTCGACCTTTGCAGCTGGGATGCCGGTGAATTGCTCTGGGCGATGAACAACTGGAGTGTTCAGGACTGAGCAAGCCGCTTGATGTAATCCTGCTGAGCGCCCGCATTAATCCAACCCGTCGCAATCGTCTTACTCAGCTCTGGATTCACCCTGCCGCGGTGAATGTGAGATGGACCCGCTGGGAAGATCACTAATTTGCCGCGTTCGGCGGGTTCGTGATGGTTCTGCCAATGGAACTCCGTGCCTGCCTCTTCCACGGTGTCGCAATAAAGAATCCAAGCCAACACCCGATGCACGGGCTCAGTCGCTTCATCGCTGATGGTCCAATCGCAATGCCACTGCTTAAACCCTTCTCCAGGCGCGTACCGCTGCAAGTTAAAGATCGGCATGACAAACAACTCTTGTTCAGGGCAAACCGAACGGAACAGAGGTCTTTCCTGCACGTAACGCACTAATCCAGCAGCAACGCCGCGCAAGATCACCTCCGACAATCCAAAAGCATCTGGGTCACTGCGATCAATCGCAACCAAGCTGATATCCGTTGAGACCTTGGCTGGTTCCTCAGCATCGCCAGGCCCAAAGGCCACCCCAGCCCGCTGCAGATCCGTGCGGCGATCAAAAAAGGCCATGGCACCATCCGCCACCGCTTCGAAACCAGCGTTGCGATACCGGGCGATCAGGTCTTTAGACATCAGGATTCAGGACGTTTCCAAGGGATCGCAACAACGCCATCAAGGGCTTGCCACTGACTTTGGTCAGCTGTTACGAGCTCGAGCAAATCAGCTCTCTCTAAGGCACGGGTTAGACGTTCCGGTGCCAGCACCGAGGGATCTTGCGGGGCTTGAGACAGCAACAGCACTTGAGCATCAGCTGGATCCGCCAAGACATGGAGTTCAAGATCCCCCAACTCTCGTTCAAAAAATGTGCGACGCATCCGCATCGTGATCGGCTCCCCCAGAGACCTCGCGAAATGCGCAAGGCTGTTGGTATCCCCTGAAAGGCCGCAATTCAAGGCAAGCCAAATCATCAATTTCGCCCAGCCATCAACCGTCCAAAGCGGCTGAAAACTGAGCCGGTGCTGTCGAATCAGCTCCAAAAGCGCAAAGTCCACAAGGGTTCCTTGCAGCTGATCAGGATCCGGAAGGCTCATATCAACCATCGTCTTCAAGACATCTTCCCTGCCGGAGGTCAAAATGGTGGTGCTAACGATCGACTCTGGCCATGACCCTGGATCTCAACGATCCCGAACTCGAGTTCTCGGATCTGGTGTACGCCTATCAGAGCTGGGTGATGGCCGTCATCAATGACGAGAAGCTCGAAGGCGATGACCTCCTCCTGACAGACGAGATCGCCGAGGATGCTCTCAACGCCATGAGATTCCTTCCTGGCGAAGTCACCAGTGCAATCGAAACGTCTCTAGCCCGTGTCTACGACGTTGACGCCGACGAATTAGCGGAATTGCTCTTCCCCGAAGACTAATTCCAACAGCGAGACTGGGTCTTCTCTGACGTCTGCTCCATGGGCTGGACCCTGAAGGACATCCCAGACCAAACGGGACGCGTGGCCCTCGTCACTGGGGCCAACAGCGGCCTGGGTTTGGAAACCAGTCGTGCGCTTTTAGAAAAAGGCGCAACCGTGCTCATGGCTTGCCGCAGCCAACGCAAAAGTGAAGAGGCACGACGTGACTTGCTGGGTCAAGGCACAGCGGGCGTTGACCTGCTGGATCTTGATTTATCCGATCTCAACAATGTTGAGCGCTGCGCCAACGTTGTCAAAGAGCGTTATGGCCGCCTGGACCTGTTGATGAACAACGCTGGCCTGATGGCACCTCCCAGACGGTTGAGCGTCCAAGGCTTCGAAATGCAGTTTGCCGTGAACCATCTCGGGCACATGGCACTCACCCAACAGCTTCTTCCCCTGATGGAAGGCCGCCAAGATGCTCGGGTGGTCACGGTGACCTCTGGAGCGCAATATTTCGGCAAAATGGCGTGGTCAGATCTGCAAGGCGAGCAGCGCTATGACCGATGGAGCGCCTATAGCCAAAGCAAATTGGCCAATGTGATGTTTGCAGTCGAGCTCAATCGGCGACTTCAGCAGCAAGACAGCACCGTGATCTCTCTCGCCGCCCATCCAGGCCTGGCCCGCACCAACCTTCAACCGGTCTCCGTCGCCGCAACCGGAGCCTGGCAAGAGTCTCTGGCCTACCGACTCATGGATCCTTTATTTCAGAGTGCAGCGATGGGTGCACTCCCCCAACTCCATGCAGCAACAGCAAGCAGCGTGAAAGGTGGAGAGCACTTCGGTCCAGGTGGCTTTGCATCGATGCGTGGAATGCCAACACGTCAGCCTGTGGCCCGTCCAGCCAGAGACCTCGAACAACGCGAGCGTCTTTGGACGACCAGCGAAGACATGATCCAATCCAAGACAATCAAGGTCTGAATCACCATGACGACCAAGCCGACAGCAAGCCGACAGCGACAGCAACGCCTTCTCGACGCCTTGCGTAGCTGCGGCGACGAAATGAGTGGGCAACAGCTTCATCGGCTCTTAGAAAACGGATCGAGCGCCATGGGACTCGCCACGGTGTACAGAAACCTCAGGCAGCTACAGCAGCAGGGTCTTGTGCGCTGCCGGCATTTACCCACGGGCGAGGCCCTCTATGCCCCGATTGAGCAGGACCGCCATCACCTCACATGTGTGGACTGTGGAAGAACCAAAGCGTTAGATCACTGTCCGATCCACGGACTCTCAATCTCAACCGAAGAGCAGTCTGAATTCAAGATGTTGTTCCACACTTTGGAGTTCTTCGGGATTTGTGCTGAGTGCCAACACAATCACCCTTAGCGCTTCTAGAAACAATGATCAACTGCCACTGCATAAGTTGACAGCGAAGGCTCGTTTCTCGGCAAAACTACCCTTCGCTTCCTTAATCACTTCATCCACGCAATGGTCGAAATAGCGAGCCTGATTTGCGATCGGAGCAATCTGGATCGCAAAGTAAACCACAGAAAATGTTGCCAACGCAGGATAAAGGTGGGCATTAATCAGGTCGCGGGCTTTCGACATGGATGCAGCAAAAAGGGGCTGGCATATCATGACCATTCCAGCCAACAAAAGGAGCGAGCAAGTGCAAATCGTTTCGTTGCAGACTGCACAGAGCACTTACTTGCCACGTAGCTAAGCAGAGCTAGGAGTACTGATTGCAGGAGCCAAATATGACGACCTTATTAATCAGGATACTTAGAACCAATAGATATTTGAGCGGCATCCTGATCCACATCCTCAACCAAAGCTAATGAGTATTTCAGGTTACAGCAATAAAAAAGCCCCGCTCAACACGGGGCTTGGGAATCGTTAAAGCAACGAGTCCAGACTCGTGGCAGATCTCACCATCTCACTTTAATATTGCCACCATTTGGTCCTTGAAATGTGACACCACCTTCTGGCTTCTGAGGTTCATAGCGAGGCCCCCAATTAATAGGCCTACGCCCCTGCCACCAATCTCCATTACGTTTACAAACACCACGACCTTCATAGTGATAGCCGATCGCACAGACTTGATGATCCCGCCTCTTCTTAGGCTTGCAATATCCAGAGCCGTAACCCGCTCCGGTCTGAACCCAGTGCCGGTTAGGGCCACAATTTTGTGCCGCACTTACAGGCAAACCTGCAAAAGAGAGCGATTGCAATGCGGCAAAGCATGCAATCGCCACATGTTCAACTTTCAGCATCAATTTCAACCTTAATGTTCAACCAT
The DNA here is from genome assembly GCF_014279555.1 of Synechococcus sp. SYN20. NCBI lineage: Bacteria > Bacillati > Cyanobacteriota > Cyanophyceae > Synechococcales > Synechococcaceae > Synechococcus > Synechococcus sp. SYN20. The sequence goes on from NZ_CP047959.1 coordinate 2,625,634, forward strand.
GGCACTGACCGAGTTGGATTTCAGCGAATCGTTGCAATCACTCATGACCGCTTTGGCGAGCCGTGCCCCAGTGCCCTGGAAGCCAAATCAGGCCTGCAAGCGAGGTCCTGACCTTCAAAGCGATACAAACAGAGCTTATGGACGCTCGAACAAGATCAAAATTAATATCTGGTACATACCGAAAGCTCAGCCAAAACGCGTGTTCGGCCAATGGGGGGATTTCACTGTCACGCACCGATCGATCAACTAGCGATAGTTATTGAGTTCAAAATCGATCTCAAATGTCTACTGAAATTCGTAATTGGGATGTGGTTGCTAAAGCCATGGAAGCATCAGGCGCAACATCAAGTCAGATGTATCAACGCGCTAAAGCATTAGCTCAAGGCAAGCTTGACCCAATGCCAACCAGTTTTCCAGAGGCTCCTTACAGCATCTCGGCTGTCGCCGGTTGATCACGGCACATCACGAATCCAGCATTGCAACGTGTCCTGCCGCCTTCATCGGAGGCCCGACACATTTTATTCAGATTTAACAACAGTTCAGCAGAAATTTTATGTCCACCCAGCAGACCTTCAAGCGCTATGCAATCCGATATCGCGACTCATCCGGCTGTAGCTACGAAGATAGTGTGTACGCTTCAGACGCCATGGAAGCACAAAATTTAGCAATGGAGTTCAACGAAGAACTACGTCGTAGACCACACAGCATCACAGCTGTTTTACAAACTTCCAATTAAAAATCAGTATTCGTGAATGAAGAATCCAAAGAATTAATCATCGCAGAAACCCCGTTTCGTTAATTGAAAATGTCCGCAGATAGCACAATATCAAGCCTTTCACCCTAGTCAAAAGGCATCCATCATTCTCAAGTACTAGTCCTCTTAAGACGTTGGCAACCAGAGAAAAAAGCTCCCATTACTCTCGCTACGGCCATGCAGGCAGGTCCTGAAACCGAACCTTCGCTGACGGCTACCACCCTTCCAGGTTTAGGGAGGCAGATCTAGACCAATCAGGTCCCAATCGGAGACAGCTATGACTGCAACAACACTCCGCACACCAACAGGCCTCGTTATTAAAGATGGCGAAGGTCATGGCAATGTTTACGCCAAAGAGCCACGCATGGAATACGCATCAGCAGATGCTGGCTGGGGCTTCCATGAGCGGGCAGAGAAGCTCAATGGACGATTAGCGATGCTTGGATTCGTTGCCGCATTAGCTACAGAATTAACGACTGGAGAAGGCTTACTACGCGCCATTGGTCTTTGACGACATCAACCCATATCAAATTCATTGGTGAAATTCATGAAACTTTTCTCCGCTATTGCAGCAATCATCCTGATGGCAACTCCAGCCCAAGCAAACGTAGGGATGAAGGCCCCAAATCTCCTGATGGAAAAGCTCTATTACGCTGAAGGACGTCAACACCCTGACCATCCACTTCATGGGTCTTTTTCTGGACTCTGTTGCGGCACAGAAAGTTGAAACTATCAACAATCGCAAGGCCACGAATGAATACAGAGGTCGCTAAGTATTTAAAAAAATGGCAATTCATGCATCAACGTCGTCAAAGCAGGTTCATCAAACAGACATAATTAAAGACATTTCCTGAGCGCCCACACTTCAATAAGGCGAAGCTCATCCAGCTTCTAGCTCAAACGACTGCTCCAGCAAACATCTAAAGAGCTGATCTTTACTTTCAGCCAAAAACTGTTGCTCCAGAGGATCACCTCCAGGCCAATTACGAAGCGCGTCACATGTAGTTTTATACGCTAATCGCAACGCCTCTTGGCTCAAGTGAACAGTGGCTACGATTTCAGGTGAGTGATCTGATGACATTGGATAACTCGTTATTTTTCTGAAATGACGCGTGCTGTGGCGGCCTTTTGCATGAAGTAAAGATCCAAGAGTTGGCCAGCGACTTCCTTCAGCTCATTCAGATCACTGGCTTGCTGGATAGCCCCCTGAAGCTGGAGCTTTTCGAATTGAAAATGGAGAGGCAAACTCATGGCAAAGCGGGTAGCTCCAAACGAATGTAAAGAACTATCAAGATTCAGTTGGTAGTCATTTCTACTCAAAGCCAATCCAGTTCAAAGCATGCAGCGACGTCAGTCTTCATTCCCTCTCGATGCCGAGGGGCAATCGCATGCAATCTAAAAACGAGCGTCACCCATCAATGAGACGTCAAATAGCCGATAGCTACTGGGCTTTTGAGGGTGAGCTGAAATGGGCGATCCAGGTTTCGAACCAGGGACATCCTGCTTGTAAGGCAGGCGCTCTACCGCTGAGCTAATCGCCCTTGAACAGGGATTCTGCCTGAAGATGTCAGGCTATGTCCAACACGGTGCTTCAACAAGCATGGCTTCCGGCCGGGAGCACGACCGAGCCACCTGTGTGCTGGCTTTGATCTATGGGGCCATTTGCTGGCCATGGCTAGGGATCAGCGGTGCCATCTGCAGTGGACTGTCCTTTTTGTTCGGCGGACTGTTTCTTTCACCTGATCTCGATATCAATTCCAGGCCCTATCAACGTTGGGGTGTCCTGCGCTGGCTGTGGTGGCCCTACCAACGCTTGATCCGTCACCGCTCGATGTTCTCGCACAGCCCATTTCTTGGAACGGCCATTCGGATCATCTATCTCAGCTTTTTTGTGGCAGCCCTGAGTTGGCTAGGCAGCCGTTGGGGCACCCCCACGCCAGAGCAATGGGGGAGCTGGCTCCAACACACATGGAACGAATCATCAAACTCCGTTCTGGTCGTGCTGATTGGCCTTGAAGCGAGCGCTTGGCTGCATCTGATTCAGGACGGTGACCCCATGCCAAGACTGCCGATCAAACTCCAGTGGCTTCGCAAGCGAAGACGCCGTCGTTGACTCAGGGCAACAAAGACTCCGCGATCTGCCCCCATGAGCGACGCCATGCACGATCTGGTTGAGGTAGTCGCGCAATTGCGCGACCCCAAACACGGTTGCCCTTGGGACCTCAAGCAAACGCATCAAACCTTGGTGCCCTACGTCTTGGAAGAAGCCCACGAAGTCGTGGACGCGATCCGCCATGGCGATGATCGGCACCTCAAGGAGGAGCTCGGCGATCTGCTTCTGCAAGTGGTACTGCACGCCCAACTCGCTCAAGAACAACAGCGCTTCGATCTCGAGGCGATTGCTCGTGGAATCACTGAGAAGTTGATTCGCCGCCATCCACATGTTTTTGGCACTGCAGAGGCCCATGACAGCGAAACCGTCTCCGCGAATTGGGACGCCATCAAAGCCGCAGAACAAGCCGAGCGGGGCGAAAGTCCCTCCAACTCAACCAGCCCGTTGAGTGATCAACTCACCAGAAAAGTTCGCGGACAACCAGCTCTGGCTGGAGCCATGACCATCTCGCGTAAAGCCGCCAAAGCAGGGTTTGAGTGGGATGACATGCAAGGGGTTTGGGACAAAGTGCAAGAGGAGCTTGATGAACTGAAAGAAGCGGTGTCCTCCGGTAATCCAAAGCACGCCCAAGAAGAGCTCGGCGACCTGCTGTTCACGCTTGTGAATGTGGCTCGCTGGTGTGAGATCCAGCCGGAAGAAGGCCTAGCAGGCACCAACCAGCGCTTTCTCGATCGCTTCTCTCGCGTGGAAGCTGCTCTGGGGGGAGACCTCCAAGACCGCAGCATCAAGGAACTGGAGACGATTTGGCAGCAAGCAAAACTGGCAATCCGCGCCGAACAAGCCTCCAGCCCCGTAGCTCGCAACAACCATCCCGATTCGTGAGCATGCCGCCAAGAGATCAATCGTCCAATGACGGACGCTGTTGACGATTTTTTTTGATCTGACTGCGACGCCCCTTGGCCTCTAGGCGTCGCTTCACGGCACCACGTCCTGGACGCGTGGCCCGGCGCTGTGGAGGCGGTGGCTTCAAGCCTTCTCGCAATAAATCAGCCAATCGAGCCATCGCTCGCTGGCGGTTTTGCCACTGAGAGCGCTCCTCTGCAGACACCACACGCACGCAGCCATCCGCTAATCGCGATGCCAGCACCTCCATAAGCCGTTGTCGGCGAAAGGGGCCCAGCACCGCCGAATTCGCCAGATCAAACACCAGCTCAACCCGAGAATCCGTGGTGTTCACCCCCTGCCCTCCAGGACCTGAGGCGCGGGAAAATCGCCATTGAAGCTCCCTCGAGGGGATCACCAGGCGAGCATTCACGGTGAGATCCTGGGGCATCGATCCAGCACTCCTTCAGTGCATCCATCGCTGAACGAGCGATTGACACACCTGACCTTGGCATCACGCCATCCAACCGGTGCTGGTTTTAGCTGGATGGAGCGAACGTCCAGCGCCCCGCCATGACCACTGCACCTGAAACCAGTGGCAACTGGATCGATGAACACCACAACGGCGTGCGTTATGGCCTGGAAGGCCGAGTGCTGGTGGACGAAACCAGCCCGTTTCAGCGCATCACCGTGATCGATAGCCAGCGCTACGGGAAGGGACTCCTGCTAGACGGCTGCTGGATGACCGCTGAGCACCAGGAACGCCACTACCACGAATCCTTAGTGCATCCTGCGCTCTGCACAGCTGAGGCCATCGAGCGCGTGCTGGTGATCGGCGGCGGTGATGGCGGAACCGCCCGCGAATGCCTGCGCCACCCAGGGGTAATGCACCTCGACCTGGTGGAGATCGACGGCCGGGTTGTGGATCTCAGCCAAGAACACCTGCCTTCAATCGGTGGCGGGTGCTGGAACGACCCCCGCTTTCACCTGCATGTAGGTGATGGAATCGCCTGGGCCGCTGAAGCCGAAGACGCCTCTTACGACGTTGTTTTAGTGGATGGATCCGATCCCACAGGGCCCGCCGAAGGCCTGTTCAACCGAGCCTTCTTCAGCAACTGTTGCCGCATCCTCAAGCCGGGGGGGGTGTTTGCCACTCAAAGCGAATCACCCGAAGCCTTCCGCCAAGTGCACATCGACATGGTGAAGCTCATTCGCGAGCTATTTGGCCACGCTGATCCTCTCTATGGCTGGGTCCCGATGTATCCAAGTGGTTGGTGGAGCTGGACCTTTGCAGCCAAGGATGGGCCCCGCTACTTCACTGTTCAAAGCGAGCGCACCGCAGCCGTGGCCGAAGGCTGTGCGATCTGGAGTCCCCGCTGGCAGCAAGGAGCCTTCAACACCATTCCAGCCTTCATTGAACGGGAACTCAATCCATGACCAATCCAACAACCCAAACGATTGATCAGAGCCTGTTTGACGATGAGGGTGCCATTTTCATGGGGGCACGGCGCAATCCAAGCGGATGCCGAGTGGCCTTATTTGGCGTTCCCTATGACGGAACCACCTCATTCCGCCCTGGCACTCGATTTGGCCCAGCCGCAATTCGTGAGGTGAGCACAGGTCTTGAGACCTACTGCCCCCAGCTGGATCGAGACCTCGAAGACCTCGCTTACGCCGACATTGGAGCTGTTGAGATTCCCTACGGCGATCCGGAGCCCGTTGTGGATGCCGTGTGCCATGCCACCAGCACCGTGCTTGCTGCAGGCATGAAACCGCTGATGCTTGGCGGTGAGCATTCCATCAGTGCTGGTGCGGTTGCAGCTGTGGCGAAACAGCACCCCGATCTCGTACTGGTGCAACTCGATGCCCATGCCGACTTACGGCATGAGTGGCTTGGGGCCCGTCACAGCCACGCCTGTGCCATGCGCCGCTGTTTGGAGGTGCTTCCCAGCCAGCAACTCATGCAGCTTGCGATCCGCAGCGGCACCCGTGATGAATTCAAAGAGCTCCAGAGCAGCGGACGCCTGATTTCAGTGCAAGACATTCCGAATCGCATGAGCGAGCTCAGGGGACGGCCGATCTACCTCACGGTGGACCTCGACTGGTTTGACCCTGCTGTGATGCCAGGGACAGGGACCCCCGAACCAGGTGGATTTGTTTGGAACGATTTTGCAGCTGTGATCAACGAGCTACGACATCACCGCCTCATGGGCGCAGACGTGGTGGAACTCGCTCCCCAACTCGATCCGAGTGGGATCAGTAGCGTCTTGGCCGCCAAAGTCACCCGCAGCCTGCTGCTATTGATGGCTTAGTCGGTCACGTTTCAAAAGCTCAGGAGTCAAGGCGTACCTGAACATCCTCCTCGCCTTCACAATCAATGCAGCAATCTGCAACAGCCTAAAAAGTATGAAAAAAGCGAACCAAAAAAAGGATTTATTAATCTCTAAATCTAAATTTCAAAAATTCTCAAAGAGCTGCAAACCAACCAGTTAATCCTCAGAGCCGGACTGTTAATTCGGAATCCTGATCAGACGTTTGCATCGAATCACACAAATCCAACTGACGATCCAAGGGAATCAATAAGGGCTCCTGAAGATTGAACTCAGGAAGAGATGGTGGACGACTCGTCCAGTGATGACAGAACACCTGGTTTGCCAACTCCGAATGTACGGAAAGTCGTCGTAAGCGACACCACCCAGAACCTGTTGCTGCAGGGGGTGTGCAATGCACGCAGGATTGGCAACTTGACTGAGTCACATCTCACCTACGTAAACGTGAGATCAGACTAAGGACGCTTGCCAAAGCGGACCACAAAACCGCCGCAATCTGCTGCTTTGCTTCCAATTCCAGGATTAATTCCAATGAATGCGAAATTGGTTCATAGGATTTGAGCGCTAGCGCCTCGGTCATGGACCAGAACTTCACACCGCTCCATGACCTCTGCATCGCGGCCGGAGGTCGAATGGTGTCTTTCGCTGGATGGGAAATGCCCGTTCAGTTTTCAGGGCTCATGGCTGAACACAAGGCCGTACGCAGCGAAAGCGGCATGTTTGATATCTCCCACATGGGGGTTCTTCGCATTGAAGGTGCCAATCCCAAAGATGCTTTGCAACATCTTGTTCCAAGTGATCTACACCGAATCGGTCCTGGCCAAGCCTGCTATTCGGTCTTGCTAAATGAACAAGGCGGAATCATTGATGACTTAATCATTTACGACCTCGGGCCATCGTTGCTGGACGCAAGCCACGAAACCTTGCTAGTTGTCATCAATGCAGCTTGCGCAGAGACCGACACCGCCTGGATTCGCCAACATCTTGAAGGCACTGATCTGCAGGTCCTCGACGAAAAGAAGGACGGCGTTTTGCTCGCTCTCCAAGGGCCAAAGTCAATCGGCCTCCTGGAGCGATTAAGTGGCAGCGATCTCAGCGAACTGCCGCGCTTTGGCCACTGCAGTCTCAACATTCAAGGGCTCACAGCTCCAGTCTTCACAGCACGCACGGGCTACACCGGAGAAGATGGGGTGGAGTTACTGCTTAAGCCAGACGACGGACGCAAGCTTTGGCAGCAATTGATCGAGGAGGGTGTGACACCCTGCGGCCTCGGCGCTCGCGACACCCTGCGTCTGGAGGCAGCCATGCATCTCTACGGCCAAGACATGAACGCTGCCACCACCCCTTTTGAAGCCGGCTTGGGGTGGCTGGTGCATCTGGAAATGCCTGCCACTTTCATCGGACGGAAAGCCCTTGAGCAAGCGGTTGAACAGGGACCGTCCAAGCGTCTCGTGGGATTGAAGCTGCAAGGCCGTTCCATTGCCCGCCACGATTACCCCGTCATCCACAACGGATCGACCGTGGGCGTCGTAACAAGCGGCAGCTGGTCCCCCACTCTCCAAGAGCCCATTGCCCTCGCCTCCCTTCCGCCAGCCCTCGCCAAGCTCGGCACAGAACTCAGTGTGGAGATCCGCGGGCAACTCCAACCAGCCACCGTGGTGAAGCGTCCCTTCTATCGCCGTTCTTAGTCGGGGCACAGGCGTCTTGGCACGGGCTGTGGGAAACTCGCCTCTCTCCAGCGAAACTCCCATGCGCAGCAACGGATGCGGCGACCTGCGCGACACGCACATCGACGAAACCGTTCAGCTCTGCGGCTGGGTGGACCGCCGCCGCGATCATGGCGGAGTGATCTTTATCGACCTGCGCGACCGCAGCGGCACGGTTCAAATCACCGTGGATCCCGACCTGGGCGCTGATGCTTTTGCCGTCGCCGAACACCTGCGTAGCGAAACCGTCTTGCAAGTCCATGGCAAGGTGCGGGCCCGTCCTGGTGAGTCGCTGAATGACCGCCTTGCCACCGGTGCGGTGGAAGTTTTAGCGAGCAGCATCCACGTGCTCAACAGCGTGAAAGGCACGCTTCCGTTCCCAGTGTCTGTCCATGACGAGGAAAACACGCGCGAAGAACTGCGCCTCCGCCACCGCTTTTTAGATCTGCGCCGTAAGCGCATGAGCGACAACCTGCGCTTGCGTGCCAAAACGATCCAAACAGCGCGCCGATTCCTTGAAGACGAAGGCTTCATCGAAGTGGAAACTCCGGTGCTGACCCGCTCAACACCAGAAGGCGCCAGGGATTACATCCTTCCAAGCCGCGTCTGCGGTGGTGAATGGTTCGCACTTCCCCAGTCCCCGCAGTTGTTTAAACAGCTGCTGATGGTGGGCGGCATTGAGCGCTACTACCAAGTGGCTCGCTGCTTCCGCGATGAAGACCTGCGGGCAGATCGACAACCTGAGTTCACGCAACTGGACATGGAGATGAGCTTCATGGGCCAGGAGCAAATCCTCGAGCTCAATGAGCGTTTGATTGCTGCGATTTGGAAAACGGTCAAGGGAATTGATCTGCCACTGCCATTCCCACGCCTGACCTGGCACGAGGCGATGGAGCGCTACGGAACGGATCGCCCCGACACCCGTTACGGCATGGAGCTCACCAATGTGAGCGACATCGTGAAAGACATGGGTTTCAAGGTGTTCAGTGGAGCCGTGAAGTCCGGCGGCTCCGTGAAGTGCATTGCGGTTGCAGAAGGCAATGACGCTGTATCCAACGTGCGCATCAAACCCGGTGGTGACGTGTTTAGCGAAGCCCAAGCGGCAGGAGCCGGTGGCCTCGCCTTCATCCGGGTGCGTGAGGGCGGCGAAATCGACACCATCGGCGCCATCAAGGACAACCTCTCAGACGAGCAGAAGCAAACCCTGCTGCAGCGCACCGGGGCTCAACCCGGAACCCTTCTGCTCTTTGGTGCTGGAGACACCGCAACAGTGAACAAAGCTCTCGATCGCGTGCGCCAGTACCTCGCAAAAGAGATGGGGCTCGTAAAGCCCGACAGGGACAACGACCAGTGGAATTTTCTGTGGGTCGTCGATTTCCCGATGTTCGAATTCAACACGGACGAAAATCGACTCGAAGCCCTGCACCATCCCTTCTGCGCCCCGAACACCACCGACCTGGGCGATAAGGCTGAGGAGTGGGCCAAAACACTCCCCACAGCTCGCGCCCAGGCTTACGACCTGGTTCTCAACGGTCTGGAACTAGGCGGCGGCTCCCTGCGTATTCACGACTCCGCCCTGCAGCGTGAGGTGCTGAACAGCATCGGGCTTGCGCCGGAGGAGGCCCAAGAACAGTTCGGATTCTTGGTCGATGCGCTCGATATGGGCGCACCTCCCCATGGCGGGCTGGCTTTTGGCGTGGACCGAATGGTGATGCTGCTCGCTGGAGAGGACTCGATCCGCGACACGATCGCATTTCCGAAAACTCAGCAGGCACGTTGCCTGATGACTGCTGCACCCGCAGGCGTCTCTGCGCGCCAGCTCGACGATCTGCATGTGGCCAGCACCTGGGTGGATCCCGTGACAGAAAACACTGATTAGTTGCCGAGTGAAACCCGAACAGAAACCAACGTTTCTGCAGACCAAGTGGCTTAAACCGAGACCCTTGAGACATCTCATCGAATTCTCAGTCCCTTGTCCGCCAGCTCCTCATCAACGGGATCAACCCCGATCCGCTGGAGCGGCGGCAATGACCTGCTGCGTCTCTACCTGCAGGACATCGGTCGGGTGGACCTGCTCACCGCTGAAGACGAGGTGGTGTTGTCACGGCTCGTGCAGCAATACGAGCGCCTGAAGCGCGAAGAGCGGCAACTCGCAGAAGATCATCCGGCGATCGAACGGTTGCTGTGCCTTGAGGAACTGCAGTTGAGAGAGGCCAACCATCTCTCTCACTGGCCAACAAGACAGGAATGGGCACGGGCCGCCGGGATGCCTTTGCAAGAACTGAACCAGGCCATCAGCAAGGGGTATGACACCTGGGCGGGTCTGGTTGACTCCGAGAGCCGCGACCTGCAGCGGCGTCTCCGTGAAGGTCGAAAAGCTCGTGACCGGATGATCCAGGCCAATTTGCGCTTGGTGGTGGCCGTCGCGAAGAAGTACCAGCACCGAGGCATGGAACTGCTGGATCTGGTGCAAGAGGGCACCTTGGGACTCGAACGGGCGGTCGAAAAATTCGATTCCACCCGTGGCTTTCGCTTCAGCACCTACTCCTACTGGTGGATTCGCCAAGGGATCACACGGGCGATCGCCACCCAAAGCCGCACCATCCGCCTCCCCGTCCACATCACCGAAAAGCTCAACCGCATCAAACGGGTGCAGCAAGAGATCGCCAGCAATGAAGGGCGCACTGCTTCGATGTCAGATCTTGCGAGGGAGCTCAGCGTCAGCGAAGACACGGTGCGTCAAACCCTGGCCCGCGTTCCACGGTCTGTTTCTCTGGAAACCAAGGTAGGCCGTGATCAAGAGACCCAACTTGGGGAGCTCCTCGAAGACGACCACGCCACGCCAGAGCAAACCCTGACCCGCGATGCACTCCACGACGATCTCGAACATTTGCTTGAAGAGCTGACCCCGAGGGAAGCCACCGTGATTCGCTGTCGCTTTGGACTCGCAGACGACACCCCCCGAACCCTCGCCCAAATCGGCGAAGGCATGAACCTCTCCCGCGAACGGGTGCGTCAAATTGAAACCCGTGCCCTTTTAAAACTGCGCCAGCCCCAGCGCCGGAGCAAGGTCCGCGATTACATCCAATCCCTGGACTCTTAAACCCACCACTCGTTTCATTCCCATCAACTATGGCTAGTCACTCCGCCATCGACATCGGCATCACCAGCGCACAACGGGAAGAGATCGCTGCTGCACTCAGCCGCCTGCTCGCAGATACCTACGTGTTGTATGGCAAAACCCACGGCTTTCACTGGAATGTGACCGGACCGATGTTCAACACGTTGCACCTGATGTTCATGGATCAATACACCGAACTGTGGAACGCCCTGGACGTGATAGCCGAGCGCATTCGCGCCCTTGGCGTTTTGGCTCCCCATGGAGGGTCCACCCTGGCCGGTTTGGCCTCAATCCAAGAAGCAGACCAACAACCTGCAGCACTAGACATGGTGCGTGAGCTCGTAACCGGCCATGAGGCCGTGGCCCGTACGGCACGCAGCATCTTTCCCCTGGCAGAGGCGGCCAACGACGAACCGACGGCTGACCTGCTCACCCAGCGGCTTCAGATCCACGAAAAAACGGCCTGGATGCTGCGCAGCCTCCTGGAAAACTAAGCATCACTCCAGACTGGAGCTGACCGCAAGCTCAAAGGGGACCGCCCGATTGGGAAGTTTCAACAGCTCAGCGCTCATCGAAGCGAGGTCTTCGGGCTGGGTCATCGCTTCAGCGTCCATTGATTGCGTTGGCCAGCGGTCGCTCGGACCGCTGCGCACAGCAGCAGCCATATCCGTATTCACCCAACCAGGACAAATCGCCGTCACCCGAATTCCAGCAGCCCAACCCTCGTTACGCATGGTTTGGCACAGACCAAGCAAGGCAAATTTGCTGGCGCTGTAGGCAGCCAGGCGACCTTTGCTGCGCTTCCCGCTCATCGAAACCAAAACCTGAATGCGACCTTCTCCGTGGGCTACCAATTGCGGCCAGGCGGCACGTGTGAGCCACCACGGTCCCATCAGATTCACATTGATGGTGTGAGCGATGTCTTGTTCTTCGCCGGGCTCAAACAGGAGCGGCACGCGGCTGAAGATCCCAGCGCTATGGATCACGCTGTCGAAGCCGCCGAAATGCTGATTGGTGGCCTCGACCCAAGCCTGGGCTGCCGCAGGGTCCTCCGCGGCATAGGGACACAGCAACACCCGTTCGCTCCCAGCCAGGTCGGGATCCAGGGGCGTCTGCTTCAACGCTTCCAGATCGCGAAGCCCCAGGCTGAGGCGGTGGCCGTCGGCAAGAGCGCGTTCCGCGACCGCACGACCAATCCCACGGCTTGCACCACTAATCAGGACAGTGCGCACGGCTACCAGGGTGAGGATCTACAGCGGTAAATTGACACGTTGCCGAGCAAGCCATGGCCAAGTTCGTGTTTGTAACCGGCGGTGTGGTCTCCAGCATCGGCAAAGGGATTGTGGCCGCGAGCCTCGGGCGCCTGCTGAAGTCTCGGGGCTACAGCGTTTCCATCCTGAAGCTGGATCCCTACCTAAATGTGGATCCAGGCACCATGAGCCCATATCAGCATGGTGAGGTGTTTGTCACCGAAGACGGCGCCGAAACCGATCTCGATCTTGGCCACTACGAACGCTTCACCGACACCGCCATGTCGCGCTTGAACAGCGTGACCACCGGTTCGATTTATCAATCCGTTATCAATAAGGAACGCCGCGGCAGTTACAACGGCGGAACCGTGCAGGTCATCCCCCATATCACCGGTGAAATCCGCGACCGCATTCACCGTGTGGCCGCGAACAGTAATGCCGATGTTGTGATTACCGAAATCGGCGGAACCGTTGGTGACATCGAATCCTTGCCGTTCCTAGAAGCAATTCGTGAGTTCCGAGGGGATGTGGGACGACAAGATCTGGCCTACATCCACGTGACTCTGCTCCCTTTTATCGGTACATCGGGAGAACTGAAAACCAAACCCACCCAGCACTCAGTCAAAGAGCTGCGCTCAATCGGGATCCAGCCAGATCTGCTCGTCTGTCGCAGCGATCGCGACATCAACGATGAGCTCAAACGCAAAATCGGAGGATTCTGCGGGGTTCCCCAGCGAGCGGTGATCCCCTCCTTGGATGCCGACAGCATTTACGCCGTACCGCTCACGCTCGAAGACGAAGGACTATGCCGCGAAGTCCTCGACGTCCTGGACCTCGAAGATCACGACAGTGACATGGTGGATTGGGCGCAATTGGTGCACAAACTCCGCAATCCAGGTCCGGCGGTGAAAGTCGCGTTAGTGGGCAAGTACGTCCAGCTGAATGATGCCTACCTGTCCGTCGTAGAGGCCTTACGCCACGCCTGTTTAACGCAGGATGCCTCCCTCGATCTGCACTGGGTCTGCGCCGAAGAAATCGAAAACCAGGGAGCTGATCCCCTTCTCAAAGGGATGGACGCCGTGGTGGTTCCGGGTGGATTCGGCAACCGTGGAGTGGACGGCAAAGTCTCCGCCATTCGCTGGGCAAGGGAGCAGCGCGTGCCATTCCTTGGCCTTTGCCTTGGGATGCAATGCGCCGTGATCGAGTGGGCACGCAATCTGGCGGGACTTACCGATGCCACGAGCGCAGAGCTCGAGCCAGGAACCACCCATCCTGTGATCCATCTCCTTCCCGAACAACAAGACGTTGTTGACCTTGGAGGCACGATGCGTCTTGGTGTGTACCCCTGCCGCGTCACGGCAGGCACCCTGGCGTCCAGGCTGTATGGAGAGGAGGTGGTGTACGAGCGCCATCGCCACCGCTTCGAATTCAACAACGCCTACCGAAACCTGTTTCTCGAGTCTGGCTACGAAATCAGCGGAAGCTCCCCCGATGGGCGGTTGGTGGAACTGATCGAACTTCCCGAACATCCCTTTTTCACCGCCTGCCAATACCACCCTGAATTCCTCTCCAGACCCGGCCGTCCCCATCCCCTGTTCCGAGGCCTGATCGAAGCGGCGCAACAACGCTTGCCCTCCAGCCCAAGCGAAGCGATGCGCCAACAAAACAATGCAGCGGCTGGATCCAGTCATGCCAGCCTGCAACCTTGACCGACTCTTTACCGGTTGTTGAAACCTTTCACTCTCTTCAAGGGGAAGGGATCCATACGGGCCGCAGTACCTTTTTCATCCGCCTGGCAGGCTGCAATGTTGGATGCAGCTGGTGTGACACCAAGCACTCCTGGCCTACTGATTCCCATCCAAAACGTCTGGTGATGGACTTGGCGACTGAAGCCTCTGCTGCCGCTGAAACCGGAGCCGCCTTTGTGGTGATCACTGGTGGAGAGCCCCTACATCACAATCTTGATCACCTTGCGGCTGCACTTAGAACCACTGCAAAGATTCCCATCCACATCGAAACCAGCGGAGTCGACAGCCTTAGCGGAGAACCCGACTGGATCACTCTTTCCCCCAAACGGCACAGGCCTCCAACACCAGAGGTAGTGAACGCGTGTCACGAGCTCAAAGTTGTAGTGCATGAGCCTGCAGATCTGCTGTTTGCGGAGGTGGTGGCAGCTCAAGCACCCCAGGCCCATTGGCTGCTTCAGCCTGGCTGGGACTGCGAAGAAGGCCTGCAACTCGCTGTAGGCAAGGTTCAGCAAGATCAGCGCTGGAGGTTGAGCATGCAAAGCCACAAATGGCTTGGCTTGCGTTGAGCTATACCACCCGAATTCAAATCAGCCTCAACCAATCTGAATTGGCCATAAAGGGATGCCAATCTCGTTGACCTGAGTCAACATCGGTTCCTCGAACGGCTTCCCCCACTCTCATGAAAGATTGCCGTCCGATGGTGCTGTCGATATTCAACGACGTTCAAATCGATACGGTCGACCTTTTAAGGCGTACCGATCAGCTTCAGTCACTCGTGCGTCGCTTGCTGATTGAAGAATCAACCAAAGAGCTCAACCCTCCTGAGAAGCTCATGGAGCAAGCTCTTTCAAAGCATTGTCAGCAAGAGCAGCTCAACAATGAAGAAGCCCTAGAGAGCTGGTTATCAGAGAGATTCATCACCAAGGCTGAGCTTTTAGTCCAACTGAGCCTGCCTCTCAAACTCAGTGCACTGGCGCTGGAAGCTTTTGCCCCCAAAGCTGAAGCTCGCTTCCTGCAACGCAAGGAAGCGTTAGATCAGGCAACTTACAGCCTCATCAGAGTGGAAAATTCAGGAGTTGCTCATGAGCTCTACCTTCAATTAGAGGCGGGTGAAACGAGCTTCGAAACACTTGCCACTCAATACAGTCAAGGGCCAGAGCAGAAAAGCGGCGGAAAAGTCGGACCGGCACCACTGATGCGAGCCCATCCCCAACTACGCCAACGACTTTGGACTGCCACTCCAGGGGTTGTTCTTGAACCAGTGCTCATCGAGAAGTGGTGGGTAGTGTCGCGATTGGAGGAGCGCCTTGAAGCCAGCTTCGACGAAGCCATGCGTCAACGGATGGCAACTGAACTTCTCCAACAATGGATTAATGCAGAAACGGTTGAGGTAGTCAAAGCTGTTCTCTCCCGCAACAATACGGCTGGCTTGTCCTGATGAACCTGACTTACCCATCCTCCGAAGGGCTTGCAGCCTTGCAAACATTTGTTCGTGGCCGAGGGGAAGCCTTGCGCTATGAGCTTGGACAAACACTTTGTGAATCTCACTTCGTACCCGGCCAGGTTCTACTGATCGAAAGTGGTAGTGCTCGTCTTCTAGGCGAGCAAGGTTCGCGACTCAGCACGCTGACCAAACTGGAAGAAGGTCAAATAGTTGGAGCCGCCTCATTACTTAGAGGAGCTCCTTGTGAGGACGTTCGTGCTGCGACAGACCTTGTTGCAAGGCGGATCAGTGACGAAGATTTTTTAAATCTTGTTCACAACAACAGTGAAGTTGCAGCTAGCTGCCAAAACCACTTATGGACTGCGGAGTTAGCTGCACTGTTGAAATCCCTTCTGGAAAATGCTCCTAAACAAACACGACCTCTTAGCAGTTGGATCGAAGAGCTTCTTCCCCAAGCTCATCTCCTGAATCCAACCGACAGCGATGCGGTCCAATTAGCCCTCACTTCAAATCAGCGCTTATTTGTAGCTGGCGAATCCAACGAACCGGGGAATACCCAACTTGGGGAAGAAATCTCAAATCTTGATGAGATTGCATCCCTCCCAACAGGCATTCATGAACTGCCTCTTCGTCTGATTGCACTTCCAGAAGAAGCCATCCAGGAGCTCAATAAATCAGTTCCAGTGGAACTTGTGACTGCTGAAGTGGTCGAAAACCCTGATGTCACAACTTCTACTGACTCAAGCATCCCAAAGGCACCGCTTCGACCTCCCGTCAGCCGCTTCAACAACACCAATGAAAATGACCGCGATTTCTTTATAGGCGGGGAGGGACCGTTACAAGAAACCCTTGCATGCCTGCAAATGGTGGCCAAGCTGATGAAGCTGCCCTTCCGCCGAGACTCCATTGAGAAGATCCTCCGAGATGAATTAAGGCGCGGCCAATCGCCAACTCTGCGCCTATGCGGCCAGATCGCAGCAAGTCTTGGCCTCCATGTCTCCGGCGCAAGCGTCGATGCTCGCTACGGCACCCGCCTACAGACACCCTCGATGATTACTTGGCAGCAAGGCTTTGCTCTTGTTTTCCGAAGTGATGAGCGCGGCGTCGTGCTCGCATCACCTAGTCAGGGATTCGTTGATCTTCCAGCTTCAACACTAGAAGAAATCTTTCCAGACGGAATCGAATTATTATTGCTCGATCGCACCAACACCACTCCAGAACAGAAATTTGGACCGGGCTGGTTCTGGCCGGCGCTCAAGCGCTACCGCAACGTTCTGGTTCAAGTCTTAGCAGCCAGCTTCGTCATTCAACTTTTCACACTGGCGAATCCCTTACTGATTCAAGTAATCATCGACAAGGTGATTAATCAGCGCAGCCTTGACACGCTTCAAGTGCTGGGTATTGCCCTAGTGGCAGTGACCATTCTTGAAGGTGTACTCGGAAGCCTCAAAACATTCCTCTTCGCTGAGACGACCAATCGCATCGACCAGCGTCTGGGCGCAGAGGTCATCGATCACCTTTTGCGCTTGCCCCTTGGCTATTTCGACAAGCGACCAGTTGGCGAACTGGGCTCAAGGATCAGCGAACTCGAGAAGATCCGCAATTTTCTAACAGGACAGGCCCTCACAACGATTCTTGATGCTGCTTTTTCAGTGATCTACATCGTGGTGATGTTGTTTTACAGCTGGTTGTTAACTCTGATCGCCCTAGCAGTTCTCCCAATTCAGGTGGGGCTCACACTGCTTGGAGCACCCCTGTTCCGTCGTCAATACAGAAAAGCTGCAGAAGCAAACGCCAAAACACAGAGTCATTTAGTGGAAGTACTAACTGGCATCCAAACGGTGAAGAGTCAGAACGTAGAAATGGTTAGCCGTTACACCTGGCAAGAGCGCTACGCCGAGTACATCAGCAGCACTTTTGAAAAAACAATCAGCGGAACAGCACTCAGTCAAACATCCCAGGTTCTGCAAAAAATTTCTCAGCTACTTGTTCTATGGGTAGGTGCAACATTAGTCCTCTCGGGAGAACTAACTCTGGGACAACTGATCGCATTCCGGATCATTTCCGGTTATGTCACCCAGCCACTCCTTCGCTTGTCGACTATCTGGCAGAGCATCCAAGAGTTGAAAGTGAGTTTCGAACGCCTCGCCGATGTAATTGATACACCTCAGGAATCGAACGAACTCGATAAAGCAAAAGTTCCTCTTCCATCTCTTCAAGGAGATGTCAGTTTCGAAAATCTAAGCTTCGCATTCAGTAAAGGTTCACCACCTGTGCTGAATGACGTTGATTTGCATGTCAAAGCAGGTACCTTCGTGGGGATTGTGGGTCAGAGCGGTAGCGGGAAAAGCACCTTGATGAAACTGCTCCCTAGGCTCTATGCCCCTGATCAAGGCAGGATCCTGATCGATGGCTACGACATCGACAAAGTTGAGCTCTACTCATTGCGGCGTCAAATTGGAATCGTGCCCCAGGATCCACTTCTATTTTCAGGCAGCGTCAGTGAAAACATCGCACTAACACAGCCGGATGTTCCAAGCGACTCGATCGTGACGGCAGCCAAGATTGCTTGCGCTCATGACTTCATCATGCAATTACCGAGTGGTTACTCAACACCAGTTGGAGAACGAGGAGCATCTCTCAGCGGAGGACAGCGTCAACGGATCGCAATCGCCAGAACTCTGCTCGCTAACCCAAAACTTCTTGTGATGGATGAAGCCACCAGTGCTCTGGACTACGAAACAGAGCGCAAGGTTTGCGACAACTTGATCAATGCATTGCATGACTGCAGCGTGTTCTTTATCACCCACCGCCTATCCACCGTACGCCGAGCTGACAGGATTGTAGTGATGCATCAGGGAGCCCTTGTGGAACAGGGAACCCACGAAGAATTAATGGAAAAACGGGGTCGCTACTACGCCCTTTACCGCCAGCAGGAGGCCAGCTAAACATGACAAAACCAAACAAAAAACCACCTTCAAAAATCTCTAACACAAGTACCAATCCGATAGGGAATCTGCTGCGCAAAGCACAAAACAAACTTGAAAGCTCTGTAAGTAGTAGTGATCACAACGAAGCCGTGCTTCAGCAAAGTCAGGTTTGGGTCAAAGCGGTGACCTGGGGTTTGATCGGGACAACGGTCTTCGGTATTGCTTGGCTGGCCATCGCACGCACAGAGGAGGTAGTGGTAGCCACAGGAAAGCTGGAGCCTGTCGGCAATGTCAAAGAAATTCGAGTGCCAATGGGAGCCGTGGTGGAAGAAATCCTTGTGAAAAACGGTGAGCAGGTCAGCAAAGACCAAGCTCTTATCCTTCTTGATCAGGAGAGCACAGCAGAACAGCTCAAGTCACTCGAACAAGGGCTTAAAGAAAAAACGTCCCAAATCAACCAGAAGAAGGAACAACTATCGCTCAAAAAGCTAGAGCGCGATCGGACGTTAGATCTCAATCGTGAGCAACTAGCTACCACCCGTGACAATTTGGGACTTGAGACCCAAATCCTTAATCGACTTCAAGGCCTAGCAAGAGAAGGCGCAACTGCTGATATCCAGTATCTGCAACAACTCAACAAGGTAGCGGGCCTAAAGGGAGATCTGATCAAACTAGAGCTAGAGGGCAAACGCCAAATCAATCAAATCGACCAACAAATTGAACAAATCAATGCCGAACTTGCCGGGCTCCGCAGTGAGAGATCTCAGCTGAATGCAAAAATCACAGAGGTGAGAGTAACAAACAAAAACCAGACTCTTCGTGCACCGGTTAGCGGCATCGTGTTTGACTTGAAGTTGAACAATCCTGGGTACATCTCACAATCCCAATCTTCTCAAGCTGTATTAAAAGTAGTGCCTTTTAATGCTGTGGAAGCGGATGTAGAGATTCCCAGCAACAAGATTGGATTCGTGCGGATTGGTCAAGCAGCCGACATAAGCATTGACTCCTTCCCAGCGAGTGATTTTGGTGTACTCGAAGGCACTGTGCAATCAGTGGGATCCGATGCTCTCCCGCCCGATCAACAACGAATGCGTCAGACATATGCCTACCCAGCCGTGATCAAGCTGGACAGCCAGCAATTAAAGATTAAAAACGGCAAAACATTGCCCCTACAGGTTGGAATGTCTCTTACGGCAAACATAAAGCTGCGTAGTGTTAGCTATCTTCAACTGTTACTTAATACCTTCCAGACCAAAACAGACTCTCTTAGACAGCTTTGACCAACTAAAACATCACCGCTTCATACTGCGTGGTCTCCGCTTTCCAAACTCGCCAGCGCAACTCCACCCCATCGGGCAGATCCACCACAACCGGCCAAGACGCGTTGTAGGGAATCAAATAGGGCTGCTTACCAAGTGACAGAAAAGATTTGCCTTTGGCTTGTTCCGACGTGCAAGCCATGCGCGTACTCAGCACAAGCACGGGCCCAGTCACTTCAAACAAGGCCTTTCCAGAAGCTTTAGGCAGTCGCTGCATCGATAAAGGCGGACCCGACAAGCGTTTGAGATTGCAGTCAACGTCTACCTCCTTCCCCACGATCAACTGGACGCGCCAATCGAGTGGATGGGTCGAAATCATCGCGTCGTCGCTCTTAGGCAGCAAGCCCGAGGGCTGAATCACCCAACGTTTCAAGCCTTGCTTGGGTGCTGGGTAACCACTCAAGTCAAGACGGGGAATCGCAACAGCAGGCGCTGAAGCAGCAACCATCAACAGCGGCAGTGCCAGCCTCAAGAATCCCAGACCCATGGTCTTACCCCTACGGCAACAGAATGCAAGCATGACCGATTCCACCGCGATTGCCCTGCTCTCGGGAGGGCTTGATTCCGCAACGGCTGCTGCGCTCGCCATCCAGTCTGGCTTCCGTGTGATCGGCCTCTCCTTTGATTACGGCCAGCGCCATCGGCGTGAGCTTGAGGCCGCCGTGGACATCGCCAAGGCTCTGAACCTGGCAGAACATCACACCATCCACGTGGATTTGGCGATGTGGGGAGGCTCCTCACTCACCGATCACGCCCAAACCCTTCCCACCAGCGGCGTTGAGGCGGGCATGATTCCGAACACCTATGTCCCAGGGCGAAACACTGTGTTCATTGCGATCGGACTCAGCCTCGCCGAAGCGCGAGGTGCCGATCGACTCGTGCTGGGCGTAAACGCAGTGGATTACTCGGGCTATCCCGACTGCCGGCCCGATTATCTAAAGGCCTTTCAGGATCTTGCAAACCTCAGCAGCCGCGTTGGACGAGAAGGCCATGGTCCAACGCTATGGGCACCACTTGTGGAGTGGAGTAAACAAAAAATTGCAGAAGAAGCACTACATCTAGGGGTTCCCATTGAACGCACCTGGAGTTGCTATAGCGGCGGAGACGTGCCCTGTGGTGTGTGCGACAGCTGCCGAATCCGTGATGAAGCGCTGCTCGCCGCCGGACGGCCGGACCTGTGCAGCCCAGGCCGTCGATGAACTCCAATCAAGCCAGTCCCCAAACACTGATTCGCAGCAAGCATCCTTGGATCGCACCTGACGTAGTCGCCCAAGCGCTCGCCCAAGAGCACGGAGAAGCGGGATTGATTTGGTTGGACGGGGATACCAGCGACCTGGGCCGTTGGCTCACCCTGGCAGCTGATCCTCTCGAGCAACGTTGTTGCCGGGGATTGCCCGGAGAGGTGGGAGCCACCAATCCGTTTGAAGCTATGCGCTCACTCGATCCGGGGCACTGGACAGGCTGGCTGAGTTACGACGCCGCCGCCTGGCTCGAACCCACAAACGCCTGGCGAAGCGATGCCATGGCGAGCCTTTGGATCGGGCGCCACGACCCCGTTCTGCGTTTTGACCTCCAACAACGGGAGGTTTGGATTGAAGGGCTTGATGCCAAGCGCCATGCGGCAATGGAGCGCTGGATTCAAGGGGTGAATGCACGATGCAATCAAACCCCCGACGCACTCCCCCATCCCCAACCCCTGCAAACAGCTTGGGTCCGTCACAGCGACAGGCAGGCCTATGCCAAGGGCGTCGAGCGAATCCGTGAGCTGATCGCGATGGGAGACCTCTTTCAAGCCAATCTCACCAGCTGCACCAGCACAACCTTGCCGGAATCGATCAATAATCTGGAGCTCTTTCGGCGCTTGCGTCGAGCTTGCCCGGCACCCTTTGCGGGTCTCGTCGTTGCCAGCGGGGATGCCACTGGCGAAGCACTCCTATCCACATCGCCGGAACGGTTCATGGAAGTGCTCCCTAATGGTGTTGTTCAAACAAGACCGATCAAGGGAACACGCCCTAGAGATTCCGATCCAATCCGGGATGCCGATCAAGCTGCTGAGTTGGTTTGCAGCGAAAAAGACCGTGCCGAAAACGTGATGATCGTCGACTTGCTGCGCAATGACCTTGGCCGGGTCTGCGTGCCTGGCAGCGTCGATGTTCCTCAGCTGGTCCATCTCGAAAGCTACGCCAGGGTCCACCACCTCACCTCAGTCGTGAACGGCCAACTCAGGGATGGATTGAACTGGGTGGATCTGCTGGAAGCGAGCTGGCCTGGTGGTTCGATCAGTGGTGCACCAAAACTGAGAGCGTGCCAAAGGCTTCAGGAATTAGAGCCCAAAGGTCGAGGTCCCTACTGCGGCTCCTTGCTCACATTGAACTGGGATGGGCGTTTTGACAGCAATATTTTGATTCGCACCGTTCTGCGCAAAAACAATGAGCTTCGGGTGCATGCAGGCTGCGGAATCGTTGCCGACTCGGATCCTCAGGCAGAAGCCGACGAACTGGACTGGAAATTGCTGCCACTTTTAGAGGCACTGGAATGACAGCATCTGAGCCACAACACTCCATCGCCTGGATCAACGGCACATGGGGGCAGCCTGCAGAGCTAGCGCTGCCACTCAGCGACCGGGGACTGCAGCTCGCCGATGGACTATTCGAAACGGTCCTCCTTCATCACAACCGTCCCTGCTTATTAGACGCACATCTGCGTCGATGGGAGCAAAGTTGTGAGCTGTTGGGAATGGCAGCACCGCCCAAAAGGTCTTGGTTGGATCCATTGATTCAAGAAGCAATCGAACGACTTGGAATCGCGCAGAGGTACGGGGCCATGCGCCTCAACTGGAGTCGAGGCGATGGAAGCAATCGAGGAATTGGACTTGATCACCACTCTGCCGACCCCTCCAGGCATCGCTTTTGGCTGACGTTGCAAACCCATACGCCAACGTTTGAGTCGGTGCGCACATGGATCAGTTGTCATGAATATCGGCAGGCATCAAGCCTGATGAGCCGATGCAAAACCTTTTCCTATGGGCAGGCCATTCAAGTGCGCCGGGAGGCTCAGCAAAAGGGAGCTGATGATGGATTGATGCTCAGCACCAATGGCACTTTGTGCTGCGGGAGCAGCGCCAATCTTGTTGTGCAACGCCAAGGCCAATGGCTCACACCCCCTGTAAGCGATGGCTGCCTGCCAGGAGTGATGCGGGGCCAAGCCCTCAAGCAGGGACTGATCCAAGAGCAGTCGCTTTCAGCCGAACCGCAACCTGGTGATCAATGGTTATTAATCAACAGTCTTGGCTGCCGGACGATCAGCCAAGTGAATGGCGAACCACTCACGAACAGGGGAAATGGAGAAACCCTTTGGAGATATTTATTGCCATCTCATTCTGAAATTTCATTGCCACCCTGAGCGCAACAGAACACGATCAGCCGCATGGAATTAAGGCGTGACTTAAGCCTTACAAGCCTCACCCTGACCGTCGTCACCGGAACGATTGGCTCGGGATGGTTATTTGCCTCCTATTACGCCGCTCGAACAGCTGGACCCGCAAGCCTGCCCGCCTGGCTGCTCGGGGGATTGATTTCCTTCATGCTCGCTCTGGTGTTTGCGGAGTTGGGCTCACTCATCAACAGTTCCGGAGCACTGGCCCAGATTCCACTTCTCAGTCATGGGCGCTTGTCTGGCTTCATCGGTGGTTGGAGCATCTGGATCAGCTATTTGTGCGTCCCAACCATCGAGCTGTTAGCCATGCTCGATTATCTCGACAGCAGCCTGCCCTGGCTCACGCAAGATCGGAACGGCACACAAATTCTCAGCGGAGGCGGTCTGGCTGTCGCCATCGTCTTGATGGTGTTCTTCACCTGGATCAACCTCAACGGTGTGAAGGGTCTGGCCCGCTGGATCGACAACCTCACCATCTGGAAGTTGATCGTGCCCCTGCTTGTAGCGAGTGTGTTGATGCTGCTCAGTCAGCACTGGGGAAATCTGAGCATCCCAGTCAGAATCGCCAGCGACCCATCGGCCATCAACGCTGGCAGCGGCACGGAACTGGTGAATGCCGTCGGAAGCGGAGGCATTCTGTTTTGTCTCCTCGGCTTTCGCACCGCCGTCGACCTCGCTGGAGAAACGCGCAACCCCCAACGCAATGTGCCGCTCGCCATGGGACTAGGGCTAGGCATCAGCCTGCTGATTTACCTCGTTCTGCAATGGTCTTTCCTGGTGAGTGTGCCACCAGAAGCCCTGCAAAAAGGATGGTCGCAGCTGAGCCTCGGCCAACATGGCGGTCCGCTTGCAGCCATCGCCCTTGGTCTTGGGCTCGGTTGGATGGTGGTGCTGTTACTGATCGACGCAGCGCTTTCCCCCAGCACAACGGCGATGGCCTACCTGGGGGTATCGGCGCGGGTGAGCTGGATGATGGGCCGCTGCAAACTGCTCCCTAAGTCCCTGGGTCAGGTCAACAGACATGGAGTACCGGATGTTGCCGTCGTCAGCAGCTTGGTGTTGGGATGTGCCCTGTTCTTAATCGGCCCAGGCTGGCAACAGGTTGTGGCCTTCCTCACGGCAGCGCAAATGATCGCCCTAGCCATGGGGCCAGCAAGCTTGTTAGCCCTGCGCCAACAACTCCCCCAAGAACGAGGCCATTTTCGAATTCCCTATCCCACAGCCTTGAGTGCCTTGGCCTTTGTGATGGCGACATGGGCAACAAACTGGTGCGGGCGCACAGCATTAGAGGGAGCGGTGCTCGCTATCGGAATCCCAAGCCTGCTCTTTGCGCTTCACAACTGGAGAAAACGCCAGCCAATTGAAACCAAAGAAGGCCTGTGGTGGGGGCTTTATCTCGGACTACTTGTGTTGGACATGGAGCTGTTTAGCCAAGGACAACCCCTGGAACTCTCGAACCTGTCCCATCTCGCTGTACTGGCGGGGATAGCCCTTCTGGTGCTGCCGATTGCAGTCAACAGCGCCTTACCAGAAGTTTCACCCCACGCGCTCACACACTTAAAAACCGATCAACAACATCTTGGCTGAGCTCAGACGTGGAGCCACTGGCCACAATTCCTCCGCGCTGCATGGCGTAATAGCGATCCGCCTGTCGAACGAAATGCAAATGCTGCTCCACTAGCAGAACGCCAATCCCTTTCTCAGCAATAATGCGTTGAACGGCAGCTTCAATATCCTGAACAATATTAGGCTGAATACCCTCAGTAGGCTCATCCAGAAGCAACAATTTTGGCTGACCTAAAAGAGCACGAGCAATGGCAAGCTGCTGCTGCTGACCACCGGAGAGATCTCCACCTTTTCGTGAAAGAAATTCCTGGAGAATGGGAAAAAGTTCGTAAATAAAAGGATCGATACGACGATTTCGAGCAAGGCCTCCTGGGAGGGCCTCCATCCCCAACATCAAATTCTCTTCAACTGTTAATTGAGGAATGATTTCCCTACCCTGAGGCACATAGCCAAGTCCTGACCTTGCACGCTGATGAGGAGGCTGACGCTCCATTCCATGGCCTTCAAAAATAATCTCACCAGACCGTGGTTTAAGCAAACCGATCAGAGACTTAAGCAGTGTGGTCTTTCCCACCCCATTCCGGCCGATCAGGCAAACCATTTCTCCAGCGAGGACCCTCAGATCAACATCTCGGAGAATATGGCTCTCGCCGTAATAGGTATTGAGGCCCCGAATCTCGAGCATTGTCATTGAGCTTCGTCCTCCGTAGTTCCCAAATAAACCTCAATCACTCGAGGATCCTGTTGCACCTGATCCATAGAGCCCTCACAAAGAACATGACCCTGGTGCAACACAGTCACCGGGCTTTCAAGACGACGGATGAATTCCATATCGTGCTCAATGACCAAAACAGTGTGTTCTCCAGCCAAAGACTTCAGTAAATCAGCCGTTAGGTCAGTTTCCTCATCCGTAAGACCTGCAACCGGCTCATCCACCAACAAGAGATCAGGATCTTGACCAACCAACATTGCAATTTCTAACCACTGCTTCTGTCCATGAGACAGGGATCCAGCTCTCCAGTCAGAGCGAGATTGAAGATTAACAATGTTCATGAGATGGTGAACTTGTTCACGCTGTTCAGCACTGATACGGCCAAAAAGCAAAGTCCAAGGCTGCTTTGACCGACTAACAGCCAATACCAAGTTGTCCTGAACTGTTAGATCTTCAAACACACGAGGACTTTGGAACTTACGGCCGATGCCAAGTCGTGCAATGCGGTGTTCTGGGATTCCAACCAGAGATCGGCCCTTAAAAAGCACGCCTCCTGAGCTAGGCGCAACCTTTCCAGTGATGACATCTAAAAATGTTGTCTTCCCCGCTCCATTGGGACCGATGACCGCTCGTAGCTCTCCTGATTGCAAACTGAGGTTGAGATCTCGAAGAGCAAGAAAGCCATCGAAACTCACCGTGATGTCCTTGAGCTCCAGCAATGCTCTGGAACCAGAAACAATATTGCTCATGGCTGCACCTCGTCATTGCCATCAACTTCAAGTTGCGGATAAGTACCAATCGGCCGAATAAAGCCCACACGGGACATCAGATTCCTCGGTCCTTCTCCTTGGAACCAACCAATCACCCCCTCAGGCAGTGCCGTCACGACAAGAATGAATAAACCACCTTGGATGAAAAGCCAAGTTTCAGGCAATGCTTCGCTCACCAGACTTTTGGAGTACATGATGACAACAGAACCAAGAATCGCTCCAACTAATGTTCCACGACCACCAACAGCGACCCAAATCACCATTTCGATCGAAAACGGGACAGTCATGAATTGGGGCGAAACGATGCCTGATTGCACGGTGTAGAGCGCCCCACCAATACCCGCTAATCCCCCAGCAATTGCAAACACAATTGTTTTAAATAACGTTGGGTTATACCCAGCAAAACGAAGCCGCGGCTCATCATCACGGATTGCAATTAGAACGTTTCCAAAGCGACCACGCACAACCCAACGTAGAAAGACCCACACCAAGATCACAACGACAGCCGTCAACCAAAAGAAACCACGCTGCATCTCTGCCGATCCCAACTCGAGCTGCCCAAACAGAACTGTGACATCCGTTTTGAGACCATTGGTCCCATTAATCAGCTTTTGCTGTCCATTGAAGAAGTTAAAAAAGACCAACAGAGCAGCCTGGGTCAAAATCGAAAAATAAACCCCTTTAATCCGATTACGAAACACCAAGTTCCCCAATACAGCTGCGAGCAAAGCAGGGACTAGCCAAATTGCAATGAGCGTAAAGAGAGGCGAACGAAAAGGCTCCCAAAACAATGGCAACCGATCAACTCCATACAAACTGAAGAATTCAGGAATAGAATTGGGCATATCCATAGAACTCTTCAGTTGGAGATACATCGCAGCGGCATAACCTCCAAGAGCAAAGAAAATTCCCTGACCAAGACTCAGAAGACCTGTAAAGCCCCAAATCAAATCA
The DNA here is from genome assembly GCF_014279555.1 of Synechococcus sp. SYN20. Classification (NCBI taxonomy): domain Bacteria; kingdom Bacillati; phylum Cyanobacteriota; class Cyanophyceae; order Synechococcales; family Synechococcaceae; genus Synechococcus; species Synechococcus sp. SYN20. The sequence continues at coordinate 2,652,668 of NZ_CP047959.1, forward strand.
ATCCCAAGCGCCACAATCGCTAGCGATAGAAACCGACCCAACAGGTTCAGACGGAAAACAGGAAGAACCGATGGAGCAGCAACGATGACCGCGATGATCAACACCCAAACAGCCACCGAGAGCCATGGACGCTGTTGAAACGAACGAAACATCAGTTCAAGCCTCCACCATGCGGCCTTTTTGCGGGAACAGGCCTGAAGGACGGAACTGAAGGAACACCACAATGAGGGCAAACACCATCACCTGAGCCATGCTCGTGGTCGCAAAAAATTCAACGCCACCAGCCAGTGGCCCAGGCATATCGGGCCAAATCGTAAGCAGCCTTCCCGCTCCAATCAGATCAGTTAACAAGCCGATCGCAAATGAAGCCAAGACGGTGCCGAAAAGATTGCCAACACCACCGAGCACCACAACCATGAAACAGCCCACGATGTAAGACGTTCCAACGTTGGGACCTACCGAACCCAACAACGACACTGCAACTCCAGCCACGCCAGCCAAACCAGAACCGATCCCAAAGGTGAGGACGTCAACGGTGTCAGTCGGAATGCCGAGGCAGTCGCTCATCGAACGATTCTGAGTGACTGCCCGAATCCGAATACCCCAAACACTGCGGTTAAGGAACCAGATCACCCCAACGACTGCGATCAACGTCATCACGATGATCACAAGACGTGGCACCGGAAATGTGAGATCCATCCACTCGAGACCACCGCGCATCCACTTCGGAGCGGTGACATCCACATTGCGAGATGTCGCCTTAGCAATCCGGCTAATTTGCGAGGCCAATCCACCCGCAAATAACACTCCAATGAAAGCGGAAACAGCCCAACCACCTAATCGCACAAACCGGGATTGACGTCCCTCCAATAAGTGCTTCGGAAGAAACAACGGAACGCTGAATCCGAGCACGAGAAACAGAACCATTCCTGCCGCATAAGCAAGCGGAACGCTGCGCACAAACTGCTGGAGAATCAAACTGACACCCCACGTAGCAAGCAACGTCTCCAGTGGACTCCCATAGAGACGTCGTATCACTGTGCGTTCAAGCAAAATGCCAACAACACCGCTTACAACGAAGGCGCATGGAATCGCAACCAATACGTAGGCGTTGTAAATAGGTGCAAGTAGGGGAAGTTTGAAAATGAGCTGCACCACGTAGGTGGTGTAGGCACCAAGCATGATTAATTCGCCATGAGCGAGATTAATCACACCCATCAAGCCAAACACAATTGCCAGTCCAAGGGCGGCCATCAGCAACACAGAGCCGATGGCCACACCGTTGAACAGACTTTCGAAAAGCAGTTGCACGGGGAGGGTCTAGTAAGCGAAACAAATAAAAAGAGGAGCCCCCAAGGGACTCCTCCTGTAGCAATCCATCAATAGATGGAGCTATCGATGATCAGAGCTTGTACTTCTCTCCCTTGCTGGGATCAGACCAATCGCAAGCGAAGCCCTTCGATGTGGGCTCAAACTGGTTCCAGGTCTGAGGATCAATTGGGCTGTCCGACTCTTCTACGATTTCAAACTGACCATCTGCAGTGATCTCTCCGATCCGAACGATTTGAGAGATGTGATGGTTAGGACGAACCTCGATGGGTCCTTGAGGAGCATCAAACTTAATACCGATCAGGGCTTCACGTACTTTGTCGTCATCGAAAGTACCGGCTTTCTCAACAGCCTGCTTCCAGAGGTAGACCATGTTGTATGCAGACTCTTGAGGGTCGGCAACAACGCGGTCAGCGCCATACTTAGCTTTGAAGTCAGCAGCAAACTTCTTCGAAGCCGGCGTATCAATGGACATCATGTAGTTCCAAGCGCCGTAATGGCCCTCAAGGAACTCAGGTCCAATTGTGCTGATTTCTTCTTCAGCAATGGAATAGCTCATCACGTAGTAACCCTTTTCAGGAGTGATGCCAGCATCCTGAATCTGCTTAAAGAAAGCAACATTCTGGTCACCGTTCAAGGTGTTGATAATTACACCACCATCAGGCAAGGCTTTTTTAATCTTGGCAATAATTGGAGCAACCTCAGTATTACCTAGGGGCAAATAGTCTTCACCAACCACTTCTCCACCCAGAGACTTCACCTGCTCCTTGGTGATGGTGTTTGAAGTACGAGGGAAGACATAGTCAGAGCCCACTAGATAGAAAGGCTTTCCTGCAGCTGGTGACTTCTCGAACATGAAGCTGGTCGCTGGCTCCGACTGCTGGTTAGGAGTCGCGCCGGTGTAAAAAATATTCTTCGAACATTCTTGCCCTTCGTACTGAATTGGGTAATACAGAAAAGCATCCTTCGATTCGTACACCGGAAGCATTGCCTTACGGCTAGCAGAGGTCCAGCCGCCAAACACAACAGGAACTTTGTCCTGATCGATGAGTTTTTTGGACTTCTCAGCAAACGTGGGCCAATCGGAGGCACCGTCTTCAACGATGTAATCAATTTTGTACTTCTTGCCGTCCACCTCAACACCACCGGCAGCATTGATTTCATCAATGGCCATCTTTTCTGTATCCACCAAGGTGGACTCAGAAATCGCCATCGTCCCCGTTAGAGAATGAAGGATGCCGACAGTGACGCTGTCGTCGAATTCCACGCTGGAGGCTTTCTCATCGCCACCACCACAAGCGGTGACGGCCAGACCCAGCGACGCTGCGGCCATGCCGGCAAAGAGACGCTTGGACAATGATGAACTCATGAGTACCAAAAACAAGTGAATCGACGCTTAAACGTCGGAGCACGAAAGGTACAGATCAAGAGCCGCAAGTTCCTGTATCAATAAAAACAATTTGGCTCTTAAGCGCCTAAATACGATTCATTCTTGTATCTGTTGCAACACAAAGGCTTCCACGCGATCGAGTCCTTCTCCCGTCCGAAGGTTGGTAAAACACCAGGGCCGATCCCCGCGCATCCTCAGTGTGTCCTGTTCCATCACACCCAAATCGGCACCAACCAGGGGAGCCAGATCAATCTTGTTAATCACCAATAAATCGGACCGTGTAATTCCAGGTCCGCCCTTACGAGGAATCTTGTCCCCAGCCGCTACATCAATCACGTAGATGCAAAGGTCCACTAATTCGGGACTAAAACTGGCCGCAAGATTGTCACCGCCGCTTTCAACCATCACCAGATCAAGACCGGGAAATTGCTGCTCCAATTCACTTACAGCAGCTCGGTTGATGGAGCAGTCTTCTCGTATCGCCGTATGGGGGCACCCCCCGGTTTCAACACCGCGGATACGCTCCGGCTCTAATGCACCTGAGCGCGTTAGGAATTGGGCATCCTCTTGCGTATAGATGTCATTGGTTACAACAGCTAACTGCAGGCGATCACGCAATCTCCTGCAGAGCGCTTCCACGAGCGCTGTTTTACCTGAGCCCACCGGACCGGCGACGCCAAGCCTGAGTTTGCTGCTCATCAGCTTCGGAACAAACGTGAATACAACTCAGCATGAGCCAACTGGGCGAGCCCTGCACCAGCACCACCAGACCAAAGGGTGCGCGGATCTTGATCCTTCAAAACCCTCGCCTGATCACGAATCATCGGCAACAGTTGCTGTTGGATCCGTTGAGCCGTGGTGGGACCAAGCGGCACCAAGCGGACAGCCGCACTGAGCTGATTCGCAACCCAGCCATAGAGATAACCCTCCACCATCTCCTGTTCAGAGATCTTCAACGACAAAGCAGCCCAAGCCCAGGCCGCTGGCCAAGCCAAGACCACCCGCTGAGGCAATGCCTGAGGCAACGGATGTCCAAGATCAGCCATCAACGCCAGCAAAGAACCGCCCATCTGCACGTGCTGGGCACGCACCTCAGCCGACTCCCTCAAAGCCAGCAACCAGCCATCCAGAGAGATCAAGTCGCTGGGCATCCCTAACCCTTCGCCCTCCCAGACTTGAAACAGAGCACGCAATGGTTGTAACGCCGCAGCTTCCAACCTCAGTGCACCTCTCTGCAGTTCCGCTTCAATCCAGTTCTGAAGTTCGAATGCATCGTTCAGATCGCCATCTTGGATCAAAACCTCAAGCCCCTCGGAATAACTAAACGCACCAACGGGCAAGGCAGGACTCACCAACTGCAGCAATGCAAGCGAGGTCATGCGTGCTGATGGGCGAGATAAGCACCGCCTTCGGGCCTAAATGGACCACAACACCGTGTCAGCTTCAATCCACGGCCATTGAGCATGGTGGCGAGCACAGAGTCATCGAGCAACAACAGCTCATGCTCATGCAACTCAAGAGCCACATGGCGATTGCCAAGGTGATAAGCGGCCTCAAGCAAGGCCAGCGGCGTTGCTGCCTGCACTCGCAATAACTCCTCAGGAGCAGCGGTCACCAACACATGCACCTGCCGAGGGGAATTGGTGAGGCGATCACCAGGCGCCAAGGCCCGCTCGCGTGGCAGCTGCAACAACACCTCTCGACCACAGGCTGTGCGACGACGGCCACGCAGCACCGTGCGCTGATCCGCACTCAGCGGCAACTCCATCACCGCGAGGGTGGCGTCAGGCAATGGCTCCTCAGACAAGAGGCGATGGTCCAACACGATCAAACCAACATCCAAGGGTTCAGACAGCCAAAGAGATCACGCAACAAAGACTGCCCAAACAGCACGCCTTCGTTTGGTAGTGCTTGCTACACAGCCAAGAAGAGTTGGCGTCGAGCGTGCATCCATGCATCGACTTGATCCATGGCACGGCACCTGCAACCTGCAGTTTTTTGCAGGCAGCAGCGGCAGTCAGCATCAAGGGGGCTGCACCGCCCCCTTGAAATTGATGCGCGCCGAACGAGGAGAAAACGGGCGTTGCGAGCTTCCTCTGCTTCACACCGCTGGCGGTCTTGTGGGAGGAGACCAATTGAGCGTCAACCTCGGCTTAAGACCAGGCAGTCGCTGCCTGCTCACCAGCGTGGCCGCGCAAAAGGTATATGGATCAGTGGGTCGCAGCCAGCTCCATCCCCAGGGGGCTTGGGCCCGCCAACAGGTCTTGGCAGAGCTTGATGCCGAGACCGATCTGGAGTGGCTTCCCCAAGAGCTCGTGCTGTATGCCGACGCTCTGTTTGAACAAAACCTCAGCGTCACCTTGCCGATGGATGGATCGTTTCTCAGCGCAGAAATTGTGCGTCTCGGGCGCACTGCCGCAAATGAAACATTGGGCCGCGGATGCTGGAGATCTAGCCTCCAAATTCAACGTCAAACGGCTGAGGGAAGGCGCTGGGAGCTTGTTGATCGGCTCGAAATCAGCGACGCAGCGCTGAAGGGAGTGCATGGACTCAATCAACAACCGGTCTTCGGCACCTTGGTTTGGGCGGCACCCTTCCCTCTCCCAACAGACAAGCTCAACACCCTCCTTGATGACATTCGGCAGGATCGAAACGAACTCAAAGGGACCATGCATTGCGGCGTACTCCCCCAGGGACTGATCGCCCGTTACAGCGGCTTCTCGAGCCGTGATGCCCGTTTCTGGTTCAGCAGGATTTGGGCTCGCACCCGTCAGGCAAGAGCCCTGGCTGCGCCGAAGATTCCCAGGGTCTGGCCTTTACAGGAAGATCCCTTGAAGGTCTAAGCGTTCAGCCTGAACATTCCGCTGGCCCCGGGAGATAGAAACTAAGCGGAGTGCAAGGTCAGCATGCACCTCAGCCCCCAGGAAAAAGACAAGCTACTGATCGTCACGGCTGCACTCTTGGCAGAACGTCGACTCCAGCGCGGCCTCAAGCTCAACCACCCGGAAGCTGTGGCATGGCTCAGTTTCTTGGTTATAGAAGGCGCACGCGATGGGAAGAATGTGGCCGACCTCATGCAGGAAGGAAGCACATGGTTAAGCCGCGACCAGGTGATGGAGGGCATTCCGGAGTTAGTCGATGAAGTCCAAATCGAGGCTGTGTTTCCCGATGGAACCAAGCTCGTAACCCTGCATGACCCCATTCGCTAAGGCTTTCTCTGATGGCACCCCTGATCCCCGGTGAATTGATCCCGGAACCCGGCGAACTTGAACTCAATGCCAATAGGGAGGTCACAACCCTCAGCGTTGCCAACAGCGGTGACCGTCCCGTACAGGTGGGATCCCACTTCCATTTCCAAGAAGCCAATGCGGCCCTGATCTTTGACCGTGACGCTGCACGCGGCCAAAGGCTCGACATTCCAGCCGGTACGGCCATTCGCTTCGAACCCGGTGACAACCGCGACGTGAATTTGATCCCGTTTTCTGGAGCACGCCGCGTGGTCGGCTTCAACGGACACATCAACGGACCCCTCGACGCCTGATTCATGCCCTACCGCATCTCCCGCCAGGCCTACGCCGAAACCTATGGGCCCACCACTGGTGACCGCATTCGTTTAGCGGACACCGAACTCATCCTTGAAGTGGAGAAGGACTTCACCACCTACGGCGATGAGGTGAAATTCGGCGGCGGAAAGGTGATTCGCGATGGGATGGGCCAATCCCAAACCTCGCGGGCTGGAGGAGCCGTTGACACCGTGATTACCAATGCCCTCATCCTTGATTGGTGGGGCATTGTCAAGGCCGATATCGGGCTAAAAGATGGCCGCATCGTTGGCATCGGCAAGGCCGGCAACCCCGACATCCAAGAAGGCGTCACCATCGTGATTGGGCCCGGCACCGAAGCGATTGCTGGCGAAGGGCACATCCTCACAGCAGGTGGGATTGACACGCACATCCATTTCATCTGCCCCCAACAAATTGAAACGGCCCTGGCCAGCGGAGTGACCACACTCATGGGCGGTGGGACGGGACCGGCCACTGGAACCAATGCCACCACCTGCACCCCAGGTGCGTTTCACATCAGCCGAATGCTGCAGGCAGCAGAAGGGCTTCCCGTCAACCTGGGCTTTTTCGGGAAAGGAAACGCCAGCACACCAGAAGCCTTGGAGGAACAAGTACGAGCAGGCGCATGCGGCCTCAAGTTGCATGAGGATTGGGGTACCACGCCGGCCGCCATCGATGCCTGCCTATCGGTGGCCGATCAAATGGATGTGCAGGTTTGCATCCACACCGACACGCTCAACGAAGCCGGCTTCGTGGAAGACACCATCGCCGCAATCAAAGGCCGCACGATCCATACCTTTCATACAGAGGGTGCGGGCGGCGGCCATGCACCAGACATCATCAAAATCTGCGGCGAAGCAAACGTACTTCCCAGCAGCACCAACCCCACACGCCCCTACACACGCAACACCCTCGAGGAGCACCTCGACATGTTGATGGTGTGCCATCACCTTGATCCAAAAATCCCTGAAGATGTGGCCTTTGCGGAATCACGCATCCGCCGCGAAACGATTGCTGCTGAAGACATCCTTCACGATCTCGGCGCCTTCTCGATCATCGCCAGCGACTCCCAAGCGATGGGACGTGTGGGAGAAGTGATCACACGCACCTTCCAAACAGCCCACAAGATGAAGGTTCAACGCGGAGCACTGCCAGAAGACTCAAGCCGTAACGACAACCACCGCCTGAAGCGCTACATCGCAAAGGTCACGATCAATCCAGCGATCGCCCACGGCATCAGCCGTCAGGTGGGGTCGGTGGAAACAGGCAAACTCGCTGATTTAGTGCTCTGGAAACCAGGATTCTTTGGCATACGACCTCAACTCGTTGTAAAAGGCGGTTCGATCGTCTGGGCCCAAATGGGTGATGCCAACTCCTCAATCCCAACACCAGGACCAGTGCATGGACGACCCATGTTTGCTGCCTTCGGCAAAGCCCTTGCCCCCAGTTGCCTCACCTTCATGAGCGATGCAGCCATGAACGACAACATCCAAAGCAAACTCGGGCTGGAACGCACCTGCATCGCCGTAGAAAACACACGCAGCGTTGGCAAAAGTGCTCTCAAACTCAACTCAGCACTTCCAAAGATGACCGTGGATCCACAGACCTATGAGGTGTTTGCCGATGGCGAGCTTCTCACCTGTGAACCAGCGGAGGTGTTGCCACTCGCCCAGCGTTATCTACTGCTTTGACCACGAACGCCCCCACCTTGCTGGTGGTGCAGCACATCGATCGAGAAGGCCCTGATCTCGTTGCAGAAATCGCGCTGGAGCAAGGGATGGTCATTCACACGATTCGCCCTGACCAAGGGGAGCCTCTCCCCGACCCCATCAGCACGAAAAATACAATCGCCGTCCTTCTCGGAGGGCCGATGAGTGTCGGCGAGCGACATCAAGATGGGATGGCTTGGATGCAACGGGAGTTGGACTGGCTCGCTCTTTGGCATCAACAAAACAATCCAGTGCTGGGAATCTGCCTCGGCGCACAACTTTTAGCGGTCGCTGCCGGTGGAGCAGTACAACCCTTGCGAGTGGGACTGCCGCCTCAACCCCTGAAAGAGGTTGGCTACGGAGCCATTCATTGGCTCATGAAACCAAGCAGCGAACCACTCCTCATGGGCTTACAACCCAGTGAAATGGTCCTGCACTGGCATGGTGATCGCATCCAGCTACCTCCAACAGCAACCTTGCTGGGTTCATCCCTGCATTGCCAAGAACAAGTCTTCCGTATTGGCTGGAATGCCATTGGCTTGCAATGTCATATGGAACTAACGACAAGAAATCTCAAGCAATGGATTCGAGAAGACCACAACTACATCGTGAGCGCAATGGGGCCGGATGGACCCAAACGATTACAACAAGATAGTGAACGGTTCGGCAACTTAGTTGAACACCAAGGACGCCATTTTATCGGCAATGCATTGACACTTCTTACCACCCAAGCAATCTAACCCTCAAACAGGCAAAAGAATTCACAATCCGCATCTTGTTCAACACAAAGACAACTCTATCCATCCTCAGGATACAATTCTATATCGAGCACTAATCAAACTAGAAGCTTCTACTAAGACATGCCGATTACGGGCTCTTATAGCGAAGATTTGAAACATGCAGCCTCGCATTCTCACCTCAAGGAGGCATACCTCAAACACCATCTAATAGGAGATCAAGAAAACAATCAAATTGCATACAGACCACCACATCACCGCAGAAAAACAAGAAAGAAGAGCCGTTAAGAGTGCTCACATACAGCCAAAAAACAAAGAATCCTGAGCGAAAGCTTGGGCAAAACCAACAATTTACAAATCAGTAACAAACAACACTGGGTCAGCTGCATGCAAAGCGATTGGATGGGAACGATCAGAAGCAGTTGAGGCGATGTTCAAGGATTACCAGCCATCGCATGGATATGACGAATATTTCTGCAAGAAGGAGGCCGCCCCACGCAAAGATCTAGAGCCTCTTCTCAACTCACTTGGTGACATCGGCCTTGCCGAACTCAAACGCAACCATGCCTCTGCCAGCAATCTATTAAGGCGCCTTGGAGCCACATTCCGAATCAACGACTCAGGACCCCGCGAAGCCGAACGGATCCTTCCTTTTGACCCCCTACCCAGATTGATTCACAAAAGTGAATGGAGCACTTTGGAAGAGGGTTTACTGCAACGCCTAGATGCAATTGACCATTTCTTAGCAGATATTTATGGGCCACAACGCATTCTCCACGATGGGGTCATCCCTCGGGAAGACGTTGAAAGTTCTCAGGGCTGGCGACCAGAAATGCAAGATATCAAATTACCCTTGGGACGCTGGTGTCATATATCTGGTCTTGACTTAATCAGAGATGGCGACGGCAATTGGCGTGTCCTAGAAGACAACCTGCGCTGCCCCTCAGGAGTGGCTTATTTCCTCGAAAACCGTCGTGTCATGAAGCGATTATTCCCGAGTCTTTTTGAGGGACGCCAGATCCAAGCAATCGATGATTACCCCTCTCACTTACTGAGAACTCTGCAAGACTTAGCTCCATGGAGTGATACTCCGCGCGTGGCACTTCTCACTCCAGGAGTGTTCAACAGCGCCTATTTCGAACACAGTTATCTTGCCCAGCAGATGGGAGTCACGCTCGTGGAAGGCAGAGACTTGGTCTGCGAGAACGGCCATGTATGGATGCACAGCACAGAGGGATTGCAGCAGATTGATGTGATCTATCGACGGATTGACGATGACTTTCTCGATCCCAATGTGTTCCGCCGCGATTCCATCCTTGGAGTGCCTGGCCTCATGGAAGCGATGTGCAAGGGCAACGTCGCTATCGCCAATGCACCAGGAACTGGCGTTGCCGACGACAAGCTCATTTACGCCTACGTACCCAAGATGATTCGCTACTACCTCGGGCAGGAACCCATCATCGAAAATGTTCCCACCTATCTCTGCTCAAGACCAGATGACCTGACCTACGTGTTGGAACACCTCAAATCACTCGTCGTGAAATCGGTCGCTGAAGCAGGGGGCTACGGAATGTTGATCGGTCCACACGCCTCAACAAGTGAAATCGAAGCCTTTGCCGCAAAGATCAAGGCTCATCCACGAAATTTCATCGCACAGCCCACATTGCAGCTTTCCACCGTTCCATCTCTCAGTGATGGTGAGCTCTATCCGTGCCATGTGGACTTACGTCCTTATGTACTGCGTGGAAAAACGAACTGGGTCAGTCCAGGTGGACTGACCCGCGTGGCCTTAAGACGTGGATCTTTGGTAGTGAATTCCTCCCAAGGTGGCGGTTGCAAAGACACCTGGGTGGTGAGTGATACGCAAGCAAAGATGAAAGATCTGGAGGCCATACCGTGTTGAGCCGCGTCGCGGACTCCCTTTATTGGATCAACCGTTTTGTGGAGCGCGCTGAAAACATCTCTCGCTTTCTTGAGGTGAGCGAAGCAATGGCTCTGGACAATCCCAGCAGCAACGCTGAACCCTGGTTGCCATTAATCGATGCGAATGGCGATCGCCAACGCTTCGATCAAAGCTATCCGCGTCAATCACCAAAAGATGTCAGAAACTTCTTACTCCTCGACAATGACAACCCCAACAGCATTGTGAGCTGTATCTCGAATGCTCGTGAAAATGCACGCCAGATCCGCGATGTGATCTCTACAGAGATGTGGGAGCACATCAACGATCTTTTTTGGAATCTTCAGGATGGAGAAGCCCTATGGCGGGAACCAGACCAAGAGCAACTTCGCAATATTCGTCGCGGTTGCCAACTGTTTTATGGCATCACTGACGTCACACTCAGCCGCGATCAAGCCTGGTTGTTTAGCCGTCTAGGCCGGCTCATCGAAAGAGCTGATAAAACCTCCCGCATCCTTGATGTGAAGTACTTTCTGCTCTTACCAATCCCCAGCGCAGTAGGCGGAGTAATGGATGAACTGCAATGGATTGCTCTTCTCCGTACCGCTGGTGCCTATCAGATGTATCGACAAAGCGTCCAACAAGCAATCAGTCCCACCTCAGTAGCCCGCTTTCTTCTACTAGATCCAATTTTTCCCAGATCCGTCCGATTTTGCCTGCAAGAGATCAACAACATTCTCGAGAGAATTCAACACAAACCCATTCCAGGATCACCTGACGATCTCGAATGCCTGCGCGGTCAGCTGGTGGCCAAGTGGAGTTACGTGCGCATTCAGTCTCTGATTGACCACGGTTTACACGAAGCGATTGATCAACTGCAGACCGATCTCAATCAACTGCATGAGCTCATTCATACAAGCTATTTCCGCACCGCCGATCACACACCGCAGGACCCCTCAACCATTTCGAACGACCCCTCATGCTCGCTGAGCTAACCCACACCCTTACGTATCGATACGACGCACCCATCAGCCTTGGCGATCACCGCCTGTGCCTCCAACCAAGAGGTCATGGTCATCAGCGACTGCTTGAACATCAGCTGATCGTGTCTCCAAAACCAAGTCATCTCCACGCTCTCGTTGCAGCCAGTGGAGATGAGATTCAACGCATCCGCTTTCAAGGCACAACAGACCATTTGTGCATCGAAGCACGCAGCAAAGTGGAAACCCAAGCTGCAGCGCCACTGGAAGAATGTTTCAACCCACTGAATCCTCCGCTTCCATACCCCCGCGGACATCTCAATCCTGATCTTCACGGTGCGCTTGAAGGCTGGTTACCGAACGGTCAACACGATCCCTCAGCCATAGCCCTAGCCCAAGATGCATTGATGGGGGGAAACCAGCAAACCTTGCCGTTTTTGCGCCAACTGATGGCGACCATTCAAGACCGGGTGAAATACACCGAACGACATTTAGGCCCAGCTTGGCCAGCTGGCCGAACCCTGAGGGAAAGAGTGGGCTCTTGCCGAGACTTAGCCATGTTGATGGTGGAATGTTGCCGCAGCGTCGGGTTACCTGCACGGTTCACTAGCGGATATCAACTCACCGATCCTGCCCCTGATGACTACGACCTTCATGCCTGGGCCGAGATCTATCTACCTGGAGCCGGATGGCGTGGTTTTGACCCCAGCTCTGGAAGCGAAATCAGCGAGCGCTACATCGTGCTGGCCAGCTCCTCAAAACCAGAGTTAACCGCTGCTGTTTCAGGCGATTTCAAAGGTCCACCGAACACGATCAGCACCCTCAACTGGACAATCAAAGCCAAGGTCTCAGGATCAAGGCCAGAGGGCATGGCGATCAAACACACTCACGCTGCTTGAAGGACAGGTTCAAGACCATGCAAAAGAGGACGCGCTGCAGCCTTAGAAGTAACTTCATAGAGCTTTGGAATCTTCAGGCTGTTATAAACACGAAACTCTCTCTCTATGCATGCATTGGGATTTCGTTTGGCCTGATTAAGCACAACAGATCCATCGGGATCAGACAAGGACCGGTGAAATGTACCTCTTGGGATATTAAGAATGTCACCCCCACTGTCCAAACGGACGATGTGAAAGGGATGTTCCCAAGCCAAATTCACCAAATAGAAGGTTCGTCCACCACTAGCGGCAAGAAGATTGTCGTCTTGGTGAGGATGCAAATAAAACTGCCACGCCCCACTCTCTTCAGCATCCGGCGGACTCACCGCTGGTCCACGATGTGTCACTAGATCACGCGCATTTGAATCAGGAATGGTGATATCAAAAAACCTGACAGATGGGGTATCGCGAAATCGCGTATACGGAATAAGTTCGAACATCTCAACAAAGATTTAGCAGCCAGGTTTAACGCCGATATCTTTTTCAATCCGTAGCAAAGGCCACTCATCCGCCCAAGTAAGCCATCTCAGCATGATGATTCCCTTTCTGTATCAATCCACGCTCTTCACTAAAACGATCTGAACGCCCAATCCACAGCTGTGCCATCACCTCTGCAAGCTCCGAGTCGGAGACATCCATACGAAGCGATGGACGCAAATCAAGGCCTTCACTCGCAAATAGACAGGTAAACGCTTGCCCATCTGCAGTGATCCTAAGACGATTGCAATCAGAACAGAATGGCTCTGTAATTGAGGCAATTGTGCCAACCATCCCACCACCATCTTTATAGGACCACTGCCGACACGTCCCAGCAACTGGACGACCAATCGATTGAAGTGGCCAATGACGATGAAGAAGCTGAATCATCTCATTAGCTGGCATCACCTGATCACGACACCAGCCATTGCGATTACCTACATCCATATATTCGATCAGACGCAACTGCAATCCTTGTTGTCTGGCCAGCTGTGCTAATGGAATCAACTGATCATCATTGTGGCCGCGTTGGATTACAGCATTGAGCTTGAGGCGTCCCTGCGCAGGGTTGTACCCAGCAGCATGAGCCGCATCAATGCCAGCCAGCACCCGCTCCAACAGAGCATTCCCAGCTTCAGGGCCAGAGCGCAAGCCAGCCATTCGCGCAATACTCGCGCCGTCAACGGCATCCAAGCTGATCGTGATGCGATCCACTCCCGCCGCGCGCAATCGGCTCGCCTTCTGATGATCGAGAAGAGAACCATTGGTGGTGATAGCAACCTCTTTCAAGCGACTGAAGGGGTGAGAAACCGACTGCCTACCAACCGAGAGGGCATCAAGAAGCGGCCAAAGGCGATCGCTGAGCAAAGGTTCACCGCCCGTGAGTCGAAGCGTATGTGCTCCCAACTGACAGGCCGCATGAATCAACCGAAGCTGATCATATGTATTCAACAAACCCGGAGGCTCAATACTTTCTGGGCAACAATATGGACACGCTAAGTTACATCTCGCGGTTAGAGATAACCTTAAAACTCCCAACGGCCTAGCCAGGAGATCAATGACATGTGATGGCTTTGTCATTCGTCGAGAGTTACTAGATCAGCGGGACAATTGACATTGCGCAACGCCCCCTTCGGCAATGCAAGTACCCGATGCGGAACCCTCCTAAGCCAATCATGCATGCTCAGCCGATGATCAGCCAACTGACGCAATAGGGTTTCTCGATAAATGCTGTCATTGGGGTAGATAGCAAACAGGGGTTGAAGCTGTGTGCTGTCATGCGACACCACAGCCAATGAAGGCTGCTCCTGCCAAGCACGAATCAACTGGACCAGAGCCCAAGATTCCAACCAAGGCATATCAACAGGAAGGACGAGTGAAGCGAGAACGTTCTCCTGACCAAACACAGCCGACAAAGCAGCCAGAGGCCCCTGACCAGGGAAAGGGTCCGGCCTGCACTCAACCCCATCAAACCTTGAAGCCAACTGATGATGACTAGAAATTGAGCTAACAACATCAACTGGCAGATCAAGACGACGGCACAAACCAATGCTGTGCGACAACCAAGAACCACCTTGAGGGTGAGGGATGAGTGATTTGTCTCGTCCCATGCGACGACTCTTCCCTCCACAAAGCAGACAAGCTCGAAGCCCCTGCACCGACGGCACATCCATAGCCAACAAATTATTGGACATCTCAGGTCCCAAAATGTAGCGAAGAAGACGAAAAATGAAAAGCAAAGATCATCATCCCACTGAATTTCGTATCCAATGCAACCAAGACAATGGCGATCTAATGATCAAATAAGTAGGCGGTTTGCATGTGCGCCGTAGCTTGACACCTCAGCGCATTTTTTAGAAGCAGAGGTTTTTCTACACACATTTAATTACCCCATGCTTGGAGAACTCTGGTCGTTCCAGGGGAGATATAAAACTCTTCACCTCACCTGGTTCGCATTTTTTCTGACCTTTGTCGTCTGGTTCAATCTGGCGCCCTTGGCCACCACCGTTAAGGCCGATTTGGGATTAACTCTCGGTCAAATCCGCACCGTTGCCATTTGCAACGTAGCCCTCACGATCCCAGCCCGCGTTCTGATTGGAATGCTCCTCGATAAATACGGGCCTCGACTGACCTATTCCAGCCTGCTGGTTTTTTCGGTCATTCCTTGCCTGATGTTCGCCTCTGCCCAAGACTTCAACCAATTAGTCGTGGCGCGCCTGCTGTTATCCATCGTGGGTGCAGGCTTTGTGATCGGGATCCGCATGGTTGCCGAATGGTTCCCACCCAAAGAAATAGGCCTAGCTGAAGGGATCTATGGAGGTTGGGGCAATTTCGGATCAGCGTTCTCGGCTCTAACGCTCGTAGGACTCGCCGGATGGCTCTCGTTCTCAGGTGGCTTCGAATTGCCATCAGGTGCCGTCCTTAATTGGCGTGGTGCCATTGCACTAACGGGAATTATTTCTGCTGTATACGGCTTTATTTATTACTTCAACGTTAGCGATACACCTCCTGGTAAGACTTATCAAAAGCCTGAGCGCACAGCAGGATTGGAAGTCACATCGATGCGTGATTTCTGGGGATTGGTGGGTATGAATGTACCGTTTGCCGCCATTCTCTGTGTGCTCTGTTGGCGCCTACAGAAGGTTGGCTTCCTGAATGCAGGCACCTATCCACTGGCCTTAGGTGCGGTTCTGATCTGGTTTATCTTTCAAACCTGGGGAATCATTCGCACCAATCGAGAACTGATCATGGGTACGAAAACGTACCCCAAAGAAGATCGCTACGAATTCAAGCAGGTTGCCATTCTTGAACTCACATACATTGTGAACTTTGGATCTGAGTTGGCCGTCGTTTCAATGTTGCCAACATTTTTCGAAACCACTTTTGATCTCCCTAAGGCAACAGCTGGCATCCTTGCCTCCTGCTTTGCTTTTGTGAATCTTGTCGCTCGCCCAGCCGGAGGTCTGATCTCCGACAAGCTTGGCAGTCGTAAGAACACGATGGCGTTCTTAACAGGAGGCTTAGGGATTGGTTACCTCGTCATGAGCATGATCAAACCTGGTACGTTCAGCGGAACCACAGGGATCATCATCGCTGTATTAATAACCATGTTGGCCTCTTTCTTCGTTCAATCAGGAGAGGGGGCAACGTTTGCAATGGTTCCTTTGGTGAAGCGACGCGTCACAGGCCAAGTTGCTGGTTTGGTTGGTGCGTATGGCAACGTCGGAGCTGTGACTTATCTCACCATTTTTAGTCTGCTTCCGATGTGGATGGGTGGGGGCAAGGATCCTTCACCAGACATCATCGCAGCCTCCAATAGTGCTTTCTTCCAAGTTCTGGGAGTCGCTGGCCTAATTGTTGCTTTCTTCTGCTTCTTTTTCCTCAAAGAACCCAAGGGTTCTTTCGATGATTTGCATGAAGGAGAAACAGCGAGTCCTGAATTCGCCAAGAACTGATTCCATATTCCAATTCATGACTGCACCCGGCGCTATTGGTTCCGGGTGTTTCTAATACCCATCTTTAAATCATGGCAGAGCCAACCACAACCATTCGCAGTCAATGTCCGTATTGCGGAGTGGGGTGTGGTTTGGACTTACGACCACCTGCAAAAAAAGGGGAAGCCGTCCGGCGAGATGCAGATGGAACCCCAATGTGGACAGCTAGAGGAGATCGACTGCATCCATCAAGTCTCGGGCAAGTTTGCATCAAGGGGGCCACAGTTGGAGAAACCCTGTCAAGGGGCCGACTGGATCAACCCCTTGGTCGCACCAGTCTTGATGACGACTTCCAACCGATCAGCTGGGATGAAGCTCTTGAGCGCATCTCGAGCCAAATTAAAACAAGCCTGGAATCCAAGGGACCAGACTCCATCGCCATGTATGGCTCCGGACAATTCCATACCGAAGACTATTATTTGGCGCAAAAACTCCTCAAAGGGGCGCTAGGTACTAATAATTTCGACGCTAATTCAAGACTCTGCATGAGTTCAGCTGTTGCGGGTTATACCCGCAGCTTGGGCTCTGATGGTCCCCCCTGCAGCTATGAAGACCTAGACCATTGCACTGTGGCGTTTCTGATCGGAACCAACACCGCTGAATGTCATCCAGTGCTCTTTCAACGCTTACTAAAACGCAAAAAAAGACATCCCGGCTCTGTCACCATCGTGGTGGTCGATCCGCGCCAAACCGACACCGCAAAGGCTGCTGACATCCACCTAGCGGTCGCTCCTGGAAGTGACCTTGCCCTCCTTCACGGCATCGCCCACCTGGTGATGCGTGAAAACGGACAGGACCCAGCTTTTATCGATAACTGCACAGACAACTACGACTCCTTTTTTGATGTCGTAGCCCGCTGGACCCCGAGACGGGTGGCCTTATTTTGTGGCATTCCAGAAAAACGCTTACGGGAAGTCGCCCAACTTTTTCATCGCCGCGAAAAAGTCTTAAGCCTCTGGTCGATGGGAGTGAATCAACGGCGAGAAGGAACCGCTGTAGTGGGAGGAATCATCAATCTGCACTTGTTGACAGGACAAATTGGCAAAGAAGGAGCCGGACCTTTTTCACTCACAGGGCAACCCAACGCCATGGGAGGAAGAGAAGCAGGCGGCCTCTCCCACCTTCTTCCTGGATATCGTCAAGTCACAAACCCAGAGCATCGCACTGAAGTCGAACAAACCTGGGGGTTTCCTCAAGGGAAGATTGCACCCGAGCCTGGCCTAACGGCCTGGCAGCAGGTGGAGGCGATGGAACGAGGAGAGCTTGATTTGTGGTGGGTCGCTGCGACCAACCCTCTCGTGAGCATGCCAGATCTCGAGCGCGTGAAAGCAGCGATGAAACACTGCCCATTGGTCGTCGTCAGCGAAGCCTATACAGACTCAGAAACATCGCATTACGCCCACCTGCTTCTACCAGCTGCTCAATGGAGTGAGAAAGCTGGAACGATGACCAACTCTGAGCGCAGGGTCACTTACTGCCCTGCATTTAGGAATCCCCATCGAGAAAGCCGTGCTGATTGGGAGGTCTTTGCCGAGATCGGACGGCGCCTTGGTTTTGAAGAACAATTCACATACAACTCTGCAGCCGAGGTCTATACAGAATTCACAGCACTAACGAAAGAGCGTTTGTGTGATGTTTCAGGGTTAAGTCATGACGTTTTGGCCAAAGAAGGACCACAACAATGGCCATTTCCACAAGACAGTTCACCATCTCAAGATTCAAAACGGCTTTACACCAATCAGAAGTTTTCAACCGCGAATGGACGAGCACGCTTCTGTACCGACCAACCACTTGGTCTTGCAGAACCACCCTGTGACACCTACCCACTGGTGCTCACCATTGGCCGATATCTGGGGCAGTGGCACACCATGACGCGCACCGCGAAGGTGAAGCGCTTAACAACGATGCACCCCGAACCCCTGCTTGAAATTCACCCAAAGGATGCCGATCAGTTTGCTGTTGAACATGGCGAACTCGCCGCCATCAGCTCACGTCGCGGACAACTCACCGCTCGCGTACTGGTCACAGACAAGATCCGAAAGGGCACGGTGTTTCTTCCCATGCATTGGGGCTTTACGCAAACTCAAGCCTGTGAGGTCAATGCGCTAATGCATGACCATGCTTGCCCCATTTCGAAACAACCTGAATTGAAGGCCAGTGCCGTCATCGTGGCCCCCGCTGTCTCCGTCATCAAACCCATCGAACAGCAAGGCAATCGCTTAAAAAGATTGCGACGCATGATCATCCCAGCATTTCGCTAAAAGCAGCATTCAAATTGTGGTGATCATGGCCAGGACGCGCCAATTTACATAAAGCAAAACGCTCTAATTCCAACAAAGAGGCCCATTGGCTAACGCTGATCTCAATCGATTTCTTTCGAGCCGATTCCTGCACAATGCTGGGTAGCTCTCCCAACACTTGCCAAGGTTCATCCACAGCTAAGGGCAGGTCTTTTGCCATCCCCTCGGCCATCAACCGAGTGAGCAGTCGCAAGTGCTCACGCAATGCATTCAAAGCTGGCAACTCATCAGGCCAATCCACAAGCATTTGGCGCTGTTCGTGAGTGAGCTCAAGCCAATGACTCAATTTTAATTTGACACCGATGAGATCTAGTTTCCGGCGCACACAAAGAGGAATGCAACGCCAGTTCCCCACAAAGTCTTTCTCAAATCCAAAGCAATGACTGGCTTGATTCATGCATTGAATGACGCAAATTGTTCATCTTGAACCATTTTTAGATATCGCCCCCGAAATGGTTTCATTCGCAACCTCGAACTTCAACGTTCAAAGAGAAGATTTTGTGAGCTTATGGCCTCTTCGATGCGTTTAGCCATTTCACTTGGACTTCTTCTTGGCTCTCTTCACGGCTGGTATACCAGCGAAGCCAATGCACACGCAGGCACACCCTTCGGTGTCAAGAATGTGAATTATCCTGGAGCTTTTGCTTCATTTGGTAGCGATTCACTCAACACGTTTCCATAGTGAGAGTCTGAATTCTTCGATTTAGGCATGAACTCTGGGATCGTCTCTACAGGAAATCGCAGCCAAATCGCAATAGCGACGGGCTTTCTAGGAGCCTTCATTGTTGGCTCACTCGCAGTACAAATGGTGCGCAGTCAAGGCGGGGTTGCGATCGACGGCACTAGACCCAGTGCACAAGTGGAGCCAGTGATTGCTTCACCAGCCACCCTCTGGGCCGATATGGGATCCCGCAGCGAGTTGGTTGAGCAACCTTCGTCATCACCGGCCATCAACGCATCGCCAAAAGCCGTAGTGGATCCAGTTGTGGGATCTGAAGCAACACTTTGGTCTGCCTTAGGAAACCGCTGAACATGGAAGAAGGCCTCACTCACCTCAACACAGCAGGTGAAGTTCACATGGTTGACGTGGGTGATCGCCTTCCAACGAAACGCGAAGCAACCGCTAGGGGCTGCCTTCAAATGCAGCCAACCACGCTGGAACTGATCCGTTCCGGCAACACACCGAAAGGTGATCTCCTTGCTGTTGCGCGAGTCGCTGCAATACAGGCGGCAAAACGGACCTGGGAACTGATTCCCCTTTGCCACCAGTTACCACTCAGTGGTGTGGAGGTCACGATTGAACAGGATTCCTCACTACCGGGACTCATCCTGTGCTGCCGGTGCAGCACAACAAACAGCACGGGTGTGGAGATGGAATCCATGGCAGCAGTGTCCATTGGATTACTCACGCTCTACGACATGCTCAAGTCCATTGATCCAGGGATGACCTTGGGTCAGATCGCTCTCATCCATAAAGATGGAGGTCGAAACGGTGCCTGGTCCCGTTGAGCCCTATGGACGCGAAGGGTTACCTCTTAGCGAAGCCAGACATCGTCTTCTCTCAGACATCAGCCCAATCAAGGCGTTAGCAACCGTGCCTCTTGATGAGGCGCTTGGGCGCGTCAATGCCAAGTCAATCAACGCTCCTGCCTCGATCCCAGGATTCCGAGCTTCGATCATGGACGGGTATGCCTTAGGGCAACACCATCAACCGACAGTCGGCCAACAATGGGCCCTGCAAGGTCGATCAGCCCCTGGCTCTCCGTTTAATCAGGTCTTAAACGCTGGTGAAGCCATCCGTATTTTGACCGGAGCCCCCCTCCCAGAAGGAGCAGGCTGGGTCTTGCCACAGGAATGTGTGGAGACCAGCCAAACGCAACTGACCTTGGCTGCTGAAGTCTCGAATCAACCCTGGATCCGAGCCGCAGAGGAAGAATGCAAAGCCGGAGATCGATTGCTCAATCAAGGCCAGCGCTTAACGCCTTCCCAGCTTGGACGTCTAGCAGGTTGTGGTGTAGCCACGCTTCAAGTCCATCGCAAACCTCGCATTGGTCTCCTGATCAGCGGTGATGAGCTCGTGCCAGCAGGGCTAGAGCGACGGGCAGGAGCCATATGGGAAAGCAATAGCACCCTGCTTGAGGCGATCCTGAACAGTCTCCACCAAGAGGTGCATACGAAATGCGTGGTTCCCGATCAACCAGAAGCGTTGCGGCGAGCTTTAACTGAGCTCAGCAAGACCTGTGATGTTGTGGTGAGCACGGGAGGGATTTCAGCAGGAGACAGTGACTGGATCCGAGCGCTTGTGAACGAATTAGGGCAAGTGAGTTTCTGGAAACTGTTTCTGAAGCCGGGACGTCCCTTTGCCTTCGGCCACATCAAAAGCCAGGACGGGACCGTGCCTTTCTTTGGCCTTCCTGGAAACCCTGTTGCTGCGGCGATCACCGCCCTACAACTGCTCTGGCCAGCCTTACAGATCTTGGAGGGTCAACAGGAGACTGAGTTCTTCCCACGCGTCAAAGTCAAGCTGGCCAACGCTTTGGCTCGCCGGCCTGGACGCCCCGAACTAGCCCGCGCTCGCTTGGAGGTCAATGCCAACGGAGAGCTGATGGCGCGGGTTAGCGATTCTCAAGCCTCATCCCGCATTGGCTCCCTGGTTCAGAGCGATCTATTGCTAGAGATTCCGGCACAAACAGGAGAGTTAAAAGCCGGTGAGAGTCTTTGGGCGCAACTCATACGATCCCGCCTCCTCTAAGAAGAGGATGAAAGTGGCGTATTTCCACTAACCCACGAGCCTTGTCCGTTCCTCCACTCTTTTTTCCAGAAAGGGGCCTCATACTTAATCGCTTCCAGCAATGCCATGCAACAACGTTGTGCAGGGCCACGGCGATCAGCCTCAACAGCCACAAGCACGATGACCTCATGGGGCGATAAGCGTCCAACCCGATGAATCACAAGCGCTGCAGTTGCTCCATGCACCGTCAATAACCTTTGCGCATTCTCACGGATCAAGCTTTCGCACAGTCCTGGATAGTGCGTGAGCTCAAGCGCTTCTAGCGAACTCCCATGTTCATCAACAGCTCGAACATGTCCACAGAATGAGGCTGAAGCAGCAGCAGTCGATGACCATTCAGACAACTGAATCCAAGGATCGAAGGGTTGGCTGTAAATCTCAATAGTTATTTCTCGTTTTTGTGTCAACCCTTCAGCCTCCAGTAAAGGGTGGAAGGAAGGCAACTTCATCCCCTTTTTGGACAGGGGTAAGCGCATTCACCAACCGCTGATTAATCGAAATCTGAACAGACGCCGGACGAGGTCCCAGGTTCAATTGATGCCAAATATCCTCAGCCGTTACAACATCTTGGTCAGGAAGCAAAACACACTGTTCATCCCAACCAGCCTGATCTCGAAGCGAAGCAAACAACAACACCTGGAGTGTTCTCTCCGGAGATTTCGTCATAGCGAACACCTGCAAGACCTGCTTCGTTCTAGCGTTATCTTGCATCCGCGATTCTGGAGCTGGCCCTCTCAATTGCACTCCTCACCATTTCCGACCGACGCACCAGGGCGGAAGACACCAGCGGTGATGCACTCGAACAACGTTTGACGGCAGCAGGCCATCAACTCAATGATCGGCGGATCTGCCCTGATGATCGCTATCAGATCCGTTCAGAACTCAGTCAATGGATTGCCAATCCAAGCGTTGATGTGGTGATCACAAGCGGCGGAACAGGCCTGACCGGCCGAGATGGGACCCCAGAAGCGATTGCCCCGTTGCTGGACAAAACCATCGACGGTTTTGGTGAACTGTTCCGCGTTCTTTCCTACGAGAGCATTGGGAGCAGCACGTTACAAAGTCGATGCCTAGCAGGCGTTGCCAACGGAACCATCGTCTTCGTGCTCCCTGGTTCATTAGATGCCGTTCAAACGGCTTGGGACCGATTGATCTCCAGCCAATTAGACGCGAACACGCGTCCATGCAATCTCGTACAACTTTTGCCTCGACTACGAGAAGCATCCTGGAGAGCACCAGTGAATCCAGATCAGTGAATTTAGATCTGTGAATCCTGATTCAGTCGTTGGGACTCCTCAAAGCTCTACGTGGTCTCTGCTCCAAAGGCACAGAATTCAAAACGGAATCGGCATGGTGACCGCCGCGGGCTCAGGTGCACAAGCCTCCACTTGATGGTTGACCACGTCTCCCACAACAACAATCGAAGGAGAGGCAAATTTTTCAGTCCGAGTCGCGGCTGCCACTTCACGTAAGGGTGCTTTCAAGCAACGCTGACCAGCGACTGTGCCCTGTTGAACAACAGCGACAGGGGTGTCCCCATCAAGACCACCGGCCATCAATTCCTCGGCAATTCGCGGCAAATTATGCAAACCCATATAAATCACTAAGCCATCACTCGCTTTGGCAAGAGCACGCCAATTCACAGATGGACGACGCTTGTCGATCTCCTCATGACCGGTCACGAAGGTGACCGACGAGCCTGCTCGTCGGTGCGTCACCGGTATTCCGGAATAAGCGGGAGCCGCAATCCCGGCCGTCACGCCAGGCACAACCTCAACAGCAATGCCATGGGAAACCAGATGGGCTGCTTCCTCTCCACCACGGCCAAACAGGAAGGGATCTCCACCTTTCAAGCGCACGACCGTTTGATGGCGCTGACCCAACGCAACGAGAACTGAATTCGTACTGGGCTGAGGCACGGAATGGTGACCGCGGCGTTTGCCGACAAAGTGACGTTCACAGGAGTCTGGAACGAGATTAAGGACCTCACTGGGAACCAGGGAGTCGTAGACGAGGGCATCGCAACACTGCAGTAGGCGATGCGCCTTAACGGTGAGGAGATCGGGATCGCCTGGTCCAGCTCCAACGAGGTACACAGTGCCCGTCATGGTCGAGTCAGTCACGGCAATAGGGCAAGAC
Organism: Synechococcus sp. SYN20; assembly: GCF_014279555.1. Classification (NCBI taxonomy): domain Bacteria; kingdom Bacillati; phylum Cyanobacteriota; class Cyanophyceae; order Synechococcales; family Synechococcaceae; genus Synechococcus; species Synechococcus sp. SYN20. The sequence goes on from NZ_CP047959.1 coordinate 2,676,415, forward strand.
AATGAATCAGTCCCTGCCGAAGCTGGGGATCTTCAAGGAGGGATGGCAGACCACCAGCCTGACGCAACGCCTCAGACATCCGATTGGGAGCCAAGGAGAGAGGTAATGGAACCACATTGGGATGGTCACTAGCAAACTGGTCCCAAGCATCAAAGGGCACCACAGGCAAGTCAAAGCGATGCTGAATTGAAGCTAGGAAACGATCAGACAGCCCTGGCCTCAATGGATGATGAACCAGCGCCAGAGAAGCGTTTTTAGCGGCAACATCCTCAATCCAACGCGCCATCAGCACCCACCAACAATTCCAGGCGCCAAGAAAAGGAAGCGACTTCACAACAACGCCCTCAGCCTTCAAGCGCTCACGAATCAGCGGCACGTCACTGCATGCATGACTGCCAGGTAGCAGGAGCAGAGGGACAAGCCACTGGCAATCGCACTGCACTGGCGATGGATGCTCTGCAGTCAGCACTTCCAATTCAACTGGGGCCGTTCGGCGCTCAGCCACAGCATCCACAATCTGCTGCAAGCAAGGGGATATCAATCCACCTGAACGTCCATGGATCACAAGACGAAGGGCAGTTCCACCACCCAATTCGCCACGTTTCCGTAACAACGGCCACGGATCTGAAGCCCCTGGAACTGATCTAGTCAGGTGGTTTTCATTCATGCATGCATGACTAACTACCGCAGAAGGCATTCTCGCGCTCCCATGCAGTCAACTGCTCGCAGGAACCGAGCACCACAGCAATTTAAAAATGATTTTGATCGCGATTTAGCGGCCATGGCAAGGGTTTGGTCCATGATCCGCCATGGAGCCGTTCGCTGGATCGGAGAAATAGGCCGCCAATACTGATTCAATTCTTTGCCGTTAAGGAGGGGTTAATCGAGCCAGAAACTGCAGAACTTCTTTGTAGCAAATCAAACAAAAATGCGAGTCCGTAGACGCTGATTTGGTTCCAACCGATACCGAAAGATTACGCCACAGATCGCTATAAACCTTTTCTCAGCACGAACACTTCTGATGTGCTGGAAATCTCGCTAACTGACGAATTCCTGTACCAGGGCATCAGCACTATGAGCATTCAAGTCCCCACAAGACCATTCCTAGAAAACAAGAAGCTCAATAAAATTGAGCAGAACAAAGCAGCAAAGGATGGCTTACTAGTTGGCAATGAGATTGAAGAGTTTGCAAGAATTGGTTGGGAAGAGGTTGATGAAACCGATCTTCAGCTTCGCTTAAAATGGTATGGAATGTTTTGGCGTCCCAAAACACCAGGCAAGTTCATGCTTCGCTTGCGAGTCCCCAATGGCGTCATTAATCATCGACAGCTTCGAGTTGTAGCTTCAATCGTGGAGCGTTACGGCGAGAATGGAAGCTGCGACATCACAACACGCCAAAACCTACAGCTGCGTGGCGTCCTACTGAATGATTTACCAGATATTCTCAAGCGACTGAAGGACGTTGGACTGAGCTCAATCCAATCAGGCTTTGACAACCCAAGGAATGTAACTGGAAACCCACTTGCAGGCATTGATCCAAACGAAATCATCGATACACGCCCTTTCACTACTGAACTTCAGGACTTTCTGACAAACCATTGCGAAGGAAATCCAGAGTTCTCCAACCTCCCTCGAAAATGGAATACAGCGGTTGCTGGGGCAAAAGATAACTTTCTACTCCACAACGACATCGTCTTTCACCCTGTTGAACGAGATGGTGTTTTGGGTTTCGGCGTATGGGTCGGAGGGATCCTCTCATCACAAATGAATGCTTATGCCATTCCCCTTAATGCTTGGGTGAAGCAGGATGAGATTTGCAAAATGACCGATTGCGTCATTCGCCTCTGGCGGGACAACGGCGAGCGGGACAAGCGACCGAAAGGGCGCTTCCGCATGTATCTCGACCAGCTCGGCATCGACGCGTTCAGAAGTGAAGTGGAAGGCCTCTTTGGTCCGCTCACAGAGGATCCAGGCTCAGTTTTTAACGACACTCCTCGTTCTCACTACGGAATCCACCCACAAAAAAATGCAGATGAGTTTTTCGCAGGACTGCATGTGAGTGTTGGACGACTCACGGCCACCGATCTGCACGACTTGGCAACAGCAAGTCTTGATTACGGGACTGGTGAAATTCGCCTAACAGAGGACCAAAACGTGATCATCGTGGGTCTTTCAACAGCCAATCTGGATCGCTTCAAAGCAGATCCGTTGTTGCAACGCTTCCCTCTTGAACCAGGTGTCATCGCCGCTGGCACGGTCTCCTGCACGGGAAACACCTACTGCAGCTTTGGTCTCACCAACACCAAGGACCAAGCCCTTGCCGTTGCCAAACAACTCGATGCAGATCTCGAATTACCCGAAGAGCTGAAGATCCATTGGACCGGTTGCCCCAATACCTGCGGCCAAGCCTTTATGGGTGCGATCGGGCTAACAGGCACCAAGGCGAAAAACAGCAAAGGCGAAATGGGTGAGGGCTACACCCTGAGCATCGGGGGATCTCAAGGTGAAAACCCTCAGATCGGCGAAGTCCAGCAAAAGGCAATCCCTGCAGAAGACATTCAAAACGTTCTTCGACAGGTGCTGATCGAACAATTCGGAGCAAAGCCTCGGGCTTAAACAAAACGAATTAGATCTACGACGTCAAACCGTGGCGCTTTGTTTTGAAGCCATTGTTCAACGCATTTAAAATCAAACTTTTATTCATTTTACAATGACTTTCAAAGGTGATTTCCTATCGCGCTTTGTCAATTGGCTCAGCGCAAGTGGCAAAGACAAAGAACCAGTTTCTGTATCCCCACAGCAACAAGATGTTTTTTCACGCTTCATGAATCGCGTTAGCGGTTGATTCCTTTTTCATTTACTAAAACCCAATCATGAGCGCAACAGCGTCCCAGATGGACTACGTCCTACCTAATGAACTCGTCGACGGCATGATTTTAGCCGGCGGCAAGAAAGCAACTGTCAGCATTAAAAATCTGCTGATCCGTGGCTTTTATTCTGGCGCCATTCTTGGTCTTGCCGTCATCCTGGCCCTCACAGTAGGAATCCTTACGAAACTGCCATTTGTGGGATCTCTTCTATTCCCATTTGGTTTTGCCAGCATCGTCCTGTTCGGGATGGAGTTAGTCACTGGAAACTTCGCGTTGCTACCGATGGCAACATGGGCCGGCAAATGTAGCTGGAAAGCAACATTCCGAAATTGGACATGGGTCTGGATTGGCAATTTCATCGGCACGCTCGTTGTGGCGATCATCATGGCCATCAGCCTCACCAGCGGCAGCATGGATGCTGCTGCTGAGAACGTAGGTCCACCCATTTGGGATCTTGTGGCTCAAAAGATTGTTGCTCTGAATCAGATCAACGTTGTGAAAAAGTACGAAGCCCTCGGAAGCATGGGTTTCTTCTTGGCTTTCTTGCGTGGAGTTGTTGCAAACTGGTTGGTGTGCCTCGGCGTCACGATGGCTCTTGTGAGCAAAAGTGTTCCCGGCAAATTGCTGGCCTGCTGGTTGCCGATTACGGCCTTCCAAACAATGGGCATGGAACACATTGTTGTGAATCAATTCCTGCATACAGCTGGACCAATCCTCGGTTCAGGCGTTCCGTTCTACAAAGTGATCTTCTGGAATTTCCTCCCAGTCACGCTGGGGAATGTTGTTGGAGGTATGGTATTTATTGGCATGCTCTTTTACAGCACTCACCGCACCAAAATTTCCGATGTGCTTCCCACAGAGCATGACGAAAAACTGGAACGTGAACTGGCTGCTGAGCTTGGTGCCCGCTAATTTTGAACTCCATGAGTGCCATTGATGAAGCCACCCTCTGGGATCGGCTAGCCAATGCACGGAAGATTCCCTTGAATCCAACCTGGCTGGGAGAGATTTTCTCTCCCAGCCTTTCTGATGAACTCCGTTTTGCGGTGGCTGAGCGTTTAGGAATGTTGGCGGAAACAGGCTGGCCAATCATCCAAACCCTGATCCAACACTACGGAATTCGTCCTGAATTAATCCATGCCGCCGGGCTCTGTCATCAACCTGAAGCAAAGGATTGGTTGCTCACACAACTGAATCAATCCAATGATCCTGATGCCTTATTGCTCAACGCACTGAGTTGCTGGGGTGCAGAACTCACTCTGTCTCAATTTGAGCATATTTTGCAATTACCTGGCCAAGCACAACGGCTCGCAGGCCTTAATCTTCTTGGCTTCAAATCTCATCAACTTCAATCGCTTGAATTGCTGCAGTTATGTGAACCCGCTCTGCAAGATTGGCGTGATCCTGTCGTCATCGCTTGCATACGTTTACTGCAGCGACGAGACGACATTATTATTAGCGACAGGCTAACAACTTTGGTCCAAGAAGGATCCGATGCAGCTGCTGAGGCTGCTTTAAGAGCCTTAGGATGCATGGCCACAACTCACAGCAAACTTGCATTGAAGTTACTGAGCGCAGAACTCACCAACCCAGAGCGACGCACGCAAGCGAGGCGTCAGCTTCAACAGCAATATTAAAGGATATAAAAAAGCCCGATCGTGCCGGGCTCTTACTTAAATGAGATCAAAAACTCACCATTTTTTATAGGGTAAGAATTTTCCACACATCGTGATTTTCACCCGATCACCCTTTGGATCTTCAACCTTATCCACATCCAAAGTAAAATCAATAGCACTCATAATTCCATCGCCAAACTTTTCCTGGATGACATCTTTCATGGGCATTCCATAAACCTGCATGATTTCATAGAAGCGATAGATCAATGGATCTACAGGAATGACGGGATCGAGACTTCCTTTCGTTGGAAACTCTTGCAGTGCAGCGGTAATGGCTGGATCTAGAGCCAACAAAGTTGCTAATTTCTCTGCTTCTTCAGGGGATGCGGTGGCCTGTCCATAAAAGAGGGAAGCAATCCAAACTTCATCGAGCCCAAGGGCCGCTTCTAGATCAGCAAAAGAAAGCCCCTTAGCCTTTTTTGCTGCCATGAGCGAAGCAGTAACCGTCGTTGTCATGTAAAAAGAAGAATAAATGAACTACTAGAGATCAGCAAGCCTTACGGAGCCACTCAGCAGTGAGTGGATCATCTACAAGATCAAGACCCAAAACCGATGCATTGGCTACCAATTCTTAATCCCAGAACAACCAATAGAAGCATCGGTGACAGAACGAATGAGAGGAAGAGCGCATCATTGAAGAGTTGATGGCTAGGTCGTACTCATGTTTCTATCCTCTTTCGCGAATCGGTTCAATCAATTCCTGAATCAAGTCTTTAAAAGTATTAATGGCATCCTAGTGAGCGACTCTTTGTCAGTGACTCCAGCTTTTGTTCGTCAAACATTTCCAAACCTGCTCATTGAACGTCTCTATTACGCCGAAGGGCGACAGCATCCATCCCACCCACTCCATGGAAGCTATGCAGGCTTATGCAGGAGCCAAACCTCGAGTTAAATAAAAAGATCCGGTATCAATGACTACCGCCGAAGGGGATAATTCTGCGGAACGATCTCCTTCGGTTCCGGTGATATCAATGGAAATGTCTCCAGAAGCCAAGAAGCGTGCATCTTTCAAGCAATTGCTACGCAAAATTGGCAGTGGAGAGCACACCAGCAAAGGGTTGACTCGAAGCGAAGCCGATGAGGCCATGGAGTTGATGCTCACGGGAGGAGCGTCAGACGTTCAAATTGGCGCCTTTTTGATCGCCCATCGCATTCGCCGGCCTGAGCCTCAAGAGCTCACCGGAATGCTCGACACCTATAAACGTCTCGGGCCTTGTCTTCTCAGTGAACCCGATCAACGCCGGCCGATCTGTTTTGGCATGCCCTTTGACGGTCGATCTCGCACGGCACCGATTTACCCCTTAACCACCTTGTTGTTGGTGGGGTCGGGACAACCTGTGGTCTTGCAGGGTGGGAAGCGAATGCCGGTGAAATTTGGAATTACAGCCTTAGAACTGTTCGCTTCCATCGGGCTCAACCTGAACGGACTCTCCATCAACGATGTTCAAACAGGATTCAACCGGCATGGTCTTGCCCTCATTTATCAACCGGAACACTTCCCCCTCGGAGAGGCTCTGCTGCCCGCTCGGGATGATCTCGGGAAACGCCCTCCACTAGCAAGCGCCGAGCTGCTCTGGACCGCACACCAAGGACACCACCTCCTTGTCAGTGGCTTTGTGCATCCGCCAACGGAAAGCCGAGCCTGGCAAGCCTTAGAACTAGCCGGAGAAAAGGACGTCATCACCGTAAAAGGCTTAGAAGGCGGAACAGACCTCCCTGTCAGTCGAGCCGGAATCACGGCTCGGATCCAAAACTCAGGGGAACCCGAACGACACATCGTTCATCCCCGGGACCATGGCTGCTTCGGAGATGACCCCCGCTGGGAATCGGAGGAGGCCTGGGCTACGCACGCCAAAGAGGCACTTCTAGGGCGAGGGCCCATGGCTCAGTCTTTGCGTTGGAACACAGGCTGTTACCTCTGGTTAAGCGGACTGAGCAAAAGCTTGGAGGACGGCGTGGAGAAAGCCCAAACCATGCAATCCAATGGAGTAGGCACCACAGCCCTAGAGAAACTGATCGCGTGGCGAGCATCTGTGGGAAGGTGAATAACCGCCTCGATCGAACGTGCGCCGTCCTCACGTTCCAACGTTATTAAGTGCGTTTCTCACGCTGCTCAATGACCGACTGAGCGAAAGCATTGTTTTTCCATTGCTGCCATTTCTGTTGGCATCGTTCAATGCCGACGGTCGCACCCTTGGGTTATTAGCTGGCAGTTACGCCCTCGCGCAATTTGCAGCAACTCCGTTAATCGGAGCCCTGAGTGATCGCTTCGGTCGCAGGCCCGTGATCGCCATCTGCGTGAGTGGTTCCGTTCTGGGCCTAGGAGTCTTCGCCATCACCTTGAGCCATAACTGGCCTGCTGGTGCTGTGTTGCCCCTCTTTCTTCTGTTTGGAGCCCGTCTGATCGATGGGGTAAGCGGTGGAACAGCCGCCACGGCAGGCGCCGTACTCGCAGACATCACACCACCGGAGAAACGCGCACGCGCCTTCGGACTGATCGGAGTGGCCTTCGGCCTTGGATTCATTATCGGGCCCTTTCTCGGGGGCCAATTGGCCCGGATTGCCGTCACGGTGCCGATCTGGGTGGCCACCGGCTTCGCCGTCCTCAACCTCGTTGTTGTTCTCACGCTGCTTCCTGAAACCCATCCGGTGTCAGAGCGCCGCGTTCTTCCCCGCAAACGGGAGCTCAACCCCTTCGCTCAAATCGCGCGAGTGATTGGCAACCCAGCCGTCGGGCGTCTGGCCTTGGGCTTTTTTCTATTTTTTCTTGCCTTCAATGGCTTCACCGCAATCCTGGTGCTCTATTTCAAGCAACGATTCAACTGGGGCCCAGAGCTCGCTACCACGGCCTTTTTGATTGTGGGGGTGGTTGCCACCGTCGTCCAGGGTGGACTGATCGGTCCGTTGGTGAAACGTTTTGGGGAGTGGAAACTCACGCTGATCGGTCTCGGGTTGGTGATCGCCGGCTGCTTGCTGATCCCCAGCACCAATCCAGAACAAGCCAGGGTCGGAGTGTTCACAGCGGTGGCGATTTTGGCCAGCGGCACAGGTCTTGTCACCCCAAGCCTTCGCAGCCTCGTGTCTCGGCGTCTCAGCAATGAAGGACAAGGCGCTGCTCTTGGCAGCCTGCAAGCACTGCAGAGTCTTGGTAGTTTTTTAGGACCACCGCTGGCTGGAGTGGCCTACGACCTCCTTGGTCAAACCAGTCCGTTCTTTGGAAGCGCAGGATTGCTGGTGGTCGTGCTGCTCTTGGTGACCCGCAGTCCCCTTGAACACACCACAGGCTGACGCACGATTGCTACCTTTCCATTGCGAGCACTGTGCTCTAGACCATTGATAAGCGGCGTCATGCTTCCCGGGAATCTCTACATCAATCGGGAGCTCAGCTGGATCGCTTTCAACAGGCGCGTTTTAGCTCAAGCGCTCGACCAAAGAACGCAGTTGTTGGAACAGGCCAAATTCAGCGCCATTTTCAGCAACAATCTCGATGAGTTTTTCATGGTGCGCGTGGCGTCCTTGAAGTCTCAGGTTGAGGCCGGCATCGACAAACAGAGTGAAGACGGGCGAACCCCTCGGGAGCAGCTCCATGAGATTCGCAACCAGCTCTCAGAGCTGCTGGAAGCCCAGCAGAAGCACTACCTCAACCACCTCCGCGTGGGCCTTGAAGACTATGGAGTGTTTCTGTTCAATTACGAACAACTAAACAACGCCCAACGCGACTGGGTGGACAACTTCTTTCAAACGGCGATTTTTCCGGTCTTAACGCCCCTAGCGGTGGATCCTGCCCATCCCTTTCCCTTCGTTAGCAATCTCAGCCTCAACGTGGCCGCCCTGATCCACGACCCAGAGTCGGGCCAACGCCAACTGGCTCGTGTGAAGGTTCCCCAGAAGATCCTTCCTCGCTTTGTCTCGATTCCGATTGAGCTGAGCGGCCCTGATGCCAAGCCGTTGCATACGGCAGTGCCTCTTGAACAGGTGATTGCCTTCAATCTCAGCCTGCTCTTTCCAGGAATGAGCATCGAAGGCCATTACTTTTTCCGGGTCACCAGGGATGCAGACCTGGAGCTACGAGACCTTGAAGCCGACGATCTCATGATCGCGATCGAACAAGGCCTGCGAAAGCGACGGATGGGGGGGGAAGTGGTCCGCCTAGAGGTTGCTGGCGACACACCGCAAGACGTCATTGAGATGTTGATGGACGGCATGTCTGTTGTTGAAGAAGACCTCTACAGAGTGAATGGACCTCTGGGCCTCGATGATCTCTTCGGCTTGATGGGCCTGCCGCTCCCTCACCTCAAAGACGCCACCCATTCAGGTCAAACTCCCGCCGTCCTCAGCCGCGCTCAAAGAGGCATGTTGGAAGACGGCTCGATCAAGGAAGAGGAGTTCGAAAGCATTTTCTCAGTCGTGCGTCGCCGCGATGTTCTCCTCCATCACCCTTACGACTTGTTTTCCACATCGGTAGAGGAATTCATCAATCAAGCGGCAGACGATCCCCTCGTCATGGGGATCAAGATGACCCTCTACCGCACGTCCAAAGATTCCCCGATCATCGCAGCACTCATCCGTGCAGCAGAAAATGGAAAGCAGGTGATGGCCCTGGTAGAGCTCAAAGCCCGCTTCGATGAAGACAACAATATTCAATGGGCCAAGCATCTTGAGCGCTCAGGTGTGCATGTGGTTTATGGCGTGATTGGCCTCAAAACACATACCAAGATTGTTCTGGTCGTTCGCAAAGAGAAAGAACGCCTGCGCAGCTACGTCCATATCGGAACTGGCAACTACAACTCCAAAACCTCTCGTCTTTACACCGATATAGGCCTGCTTTCAGCACGACCAGAACTCGGCCAAGACCTTGTGGAGTTGTTTAACTACCTAACCGGTTTCTCCAAACAACAAAGCTTCCGCAAACTACTTGTTGCTCCTGTCTCCTTAAGAAAGGGAATGGAGCAATTGATTCGGCGTGAAATCGAACATGCCCAACAGGGACGTGGTGGATCGATCAAAGCAAAAATGAATTCTCTGGTGGATCCCGGAATCATTGCTCTTTTGTATGAAGCATCTCAAGCCGGAGTCACGATCCAATTAATCATCAGAGGGATGTGCAGCCTCTACCCCGGCCTTGAAGGCATTAGCGACAACATCAAAGTGGTAAGCATCATTGGCCGCTTCTTAGAGCATTCGCGCATCTTTTGGTTTAACAACGGCGGCGAAGCGGAGGTCTTCATCGGAAGCGCCGACTTAATGCCACGCAATCTTGACCGACGCGTCGAAGCGGTTGTGCCCATTGAAGAACCAGAGCTAAGAGCACAGCTCGAGCGCCTACTTGAGCGCTACTTAAGCGACAACAGAGGGGCATGGGACATGCAGCCTGACGGATCTTTCATTCAGCGGAATCCCGAAGGAGAAGAGCGCAACTCCCAATTGCAGCTAATCGATGACTGGAAAGGAAGCGCTTTAGTTCGACTAAATTCTTAGCCATTTTTAAAATCAAATCAAAACAAATAATAAAATAATTTTAAATCTTCGTAGCACTTGATACCCCCATTTGATCAAAATCATGAATTTCAGAAAGCTCTCAGAAAGCCTTCACAAAGGCTTCAGCATTGAGGAAGTCCATCTCTCGACCAAGTGCTAAGTTTCAGCCAAATTAATTAGGAGATCAGGGTGATGGGGATCCCTCTGAAGTCCAAAAAAGATGCCTCTATGGGCACTTCTCTGGAACCTTTATTGCCAGCGGCTAGTCGTCGCGGTGCAGCCAATCGCTCAAGTGGCACAACTTCGAGCAAAGGGAATCGTTCAAGTGGACGTTTAGCCACAGATTCAATAGGTCATTACTTAAGCAGTATTGGGCGTGTACCACTCCTAACAGCTGCCGAAGAAATTGAGCTTGCACACCATGTGCAAGCCATGAAAGCACTGCTTGACATTCAAGAAGAAGACCGCACACCTAAGCAACGCCATCGCATCCGGATGGGGAAGAGAGCACGCGATCGGATGATGGCTGCCAACCTCAGGTTGGTGGTGAGTGTCGCCAAGAAATACCAAAACCAAGGCCTCGAACTGCTCGACCTCGTTCAGGAAGGAGCCATCGGACTTGAGCGTGCTGTCGACAAATTTGACCCAGCCATGGGTTACAAGTTTTCGACTTACGCCTACTGGTGGATTCGTCAAGGCATGACACGGGCGATTGACAACAGTGCGCGCACGATCCGCCTGCCGATTCACATCAGTGAAAAGCTGTCGAAAATGCGCAAGATCACCCGGGAGCTCTCCCATCGTTTCGGGCGTCAACCGAACCGCTTGGAGTTGGCCCATGCCATGGGCATTGAACCGAGAGATCTAGAAGAGCTCATCGCTCAAAGTGCTCCCTGTGCCTCCCTGGATGCTCACGCCCGTGGCGAAGAAGATCGCAGCACCCTTGGAGAACTGATCCCAGATCCAAACGGCGATGAGCCGATGGAAGGCATGGATCGCAGCATTCAGAAGGAGCATCTGGGCGGCTGGCTCTCCCAGCTCAATGAACGCGAACAAAAAATCCTGCGTTTACGGTTTGGCCTTGGTGGGGAAGAGCCGCTCACCCTTGCCGAAATTGGTCGTCAAATCAATGTGTCGCGCGAACGGGTACGCCAACTCGAATCCAAAGCCATTTTGAAATTGCGCACGATGACCAATCATCAGCAGGCTGCCTGAGTCGTATTTGCCCCTGCCATCTCTGTTGCTCATCGCCCTCTGGATGGCTGGTGTTCTCGGCAGCGCTCTGGCCTGCCGTCAACGCTGGCCCAACCAACGCGAGTTGAGTCGAAAAATTGTCCATATCGGCACCGGCCCGGTTTTGCCGCTCGCCTGGGTTCTTCAGGTGCCTGCCTCCATCGCGGTTCCTTGTGCTGTGGTGGTCACCCTGATCGCCTTCATCAATCACCGCTGGAACTTGCTACCCGCAGTGGAAGATGTGGGCCGAAACAGTTACGGGACCGTTGCCTATGGCTTCGCGATCTGTTTGCTTCTGATCCTGTTTTGGGCTGACAATCCAGCTGCTGCCTGTGCTGGAGTGCTGGTGATGGCCTTCGGAGATGGACTGGCAGGTCTGATTGGACGCGCCGTTCGTTCCCCCAACTGGACGCTCTTAGACCAGCGCAAGTCCATCGTCGGCACAACGACGATGGCCATCACCAGTGCTGTGGTGTTGCTCGCTTTAGTGCTGATCACCCAAAGTCAACTCACACCACTGCGGCTGTTAGCGGTCTGCACGTTGGCTGTGGGACTCGAACAACTGAGCCTCTGGGGCATCGACAACCTGACCGTCCCCCTTGGAGTGGCCTTGAGTTGGACCTGGATGACGACCTGATCAAATCCACAAGAGCGGCGCCTAGCTGAACCTTGCCCGAGCGACAGAAGCAGCGAGCTCTCCAAGCAATTCACCAGTGGTTTCAAGACTGATGCATGCATCAGTCACACTTTGCCCATACGTCAGAGAGCTCCTGTCCGCAGACAACTTTTGATTGCCTTCTACAAGGTGGCTTTCAATCATGACTCCCATGACATGGTCCGACTTCTGGTCAACCTGAGAGGCAACTGCCTTTAACACCTCGCTCTGACGGCGAAAGTCTTTGCTCGAATTGGCATGGCTGCAGTCCACCATCAAGCGATCCGGCAGCCCAGCACCCGTGAGCTCGGCAGCTGACTCCTGAATCGCTTCCAGGTGGTAATTCGTTCCACGATTGCCACCACGCAAAACCAAGTGCCCATTTGGGTTTCCAGAGGTGCTAACGATCGAGGCATGACCCTCACGATTGATGCCCAGGAAATGATGGGGCTTAGCTGCAGCTTGCATTGCATTGATCGCAATCGTGGCACTGCCATCAGTGCTGTTCTTGTAGCCAATGGGCATCGACAAGCCTGAAGCCATTTCACGATGGGTCTGGCTTTCCGTAGTGCGTGCACCAATCGCTGTCCAGCTGATGAGATCCGCAATGTATTGAGGAACAACAGGATCCAAAAGCTCCGTTGCTGTAGGCATTCCTTCTTGAGCCAAATCAAGCAACAGCGAACGGGCCATCCGCAGCCCCGTATTGATGTCGTAAGAGCCATCGAGATGGGGATCGTTAATCAACCCCTTCCATCCCACGGTGGTACGAGGTTTTTCGAAATACACCCGCATCACAATCTCCAGCTCAGCGGCATGTCTCTCCCGCAAAGGCGCCAAGCGACGGGCGTAGTCGCGAGCCGCATCCACGTCATGCACAGAACAGGGACCAACGATCACCAACAGCCGTCGGTCCAAGCCACTCAGGATGGCTTGAATGCGGCTGCGAGCCGTCACCACTGTCTCTAAAGCCGTTGGATCAATTGGCAGATCGCGATGCAACAGAGCCGGAGGGATCAGTGGTCGGGTGTCCACCACATGGAGATCGTGCGTGGTGGTCATGCCTTGGCCTGAAATTCAGTTCAGATTACGCAAGTCGATCCACCCCAACAAACAACAGGGTGGAACGCTGACCAACAACAATGGTGTGTATCGCTGTCTGCGCCGCCAAAACGATGCTGAGCTCCTATCGCGAGAACGCCGAGGAACGGGGAAACCAGGGCATCCCACCGCTCCCTCTTGATGCCGCTCAGACCAAGACCCTCACGGAACTTCTTCAACAACCACCAGCAGGGGAAGATCAAACCTTGCTGCACCTGCTGAGCGAACGCATTCCACCCGGCGTCGATGAAGCGGCCTATGTCAAAGCAACCTGGTTAAGTGCCGTCGCCCAAGGCAAAGCATCCAGCCCATTGGTGGCCCCTTTGGAGGCGGTGCAACTGCTCGGCACCATGGTGGGTGGATACAACGTTGCCGCACTGATCGAACTGCTGAAGCATCCGAACGAAACACTTGCGAGCTGTGCCGTTCAAGGTCTGAGCCGCACCCTCCTGGTTTACGACGCTTTCAATGACGTCATGGAGCTGGCAGCGAGCAACCGTTACGCCCAACAGGTGGTGGAGAGCTGGGCCGCAGCGGAATGGTTTACCCGGCGAGATGAGCTCGCCAAAGAGATCACCGTGTCTGTGTTCAAGGTGGACGGCGAAACCAACACGGACGACCTCTCACCAGCCACCCACGCGACCACACGTCCAGACATCCCATTGCACGCCCTGGCGATGTTGGAAACCCGTGATCCCGAGGGACTCAACACCATCGAAACCCTCAAGAAAAAAGGTCATCCCGTGGCCTATGTGGGTGATGTAGTTGGCACCGGAAGCTCTCGAAAAAGCGCCATCAACTCCGTGCTTTGGCACACCGGCAATGACATCCCCCATGTTCCCAACAAGCGAGCCGGCGGGGTCATTATTGGCGGCAAGATTGCCCCCATCTTTTTCAACACAGCAGAAGATTCAGGCGCCTTACCGATTGAGTGTGATGTCAGCGATCTGAACACCGGTGATGTGATCACGATTCGCCCTTACGCCGGCACGATCGAACGCGATGGCACGGTGATCAGCCGTTTTGAACTCAAGCCGAGCACGATCAGCGACGAAGTTCGTGCTGGCGGTCGCATCCCACTCATGATTGGCCGCGCTCTCACCGACAAGGTGCGCAGCCAACTTGGACTCGCCCCTTCTGAAACCTTCATCCGTCCAAGCGCTCCTGCCGATACCGGAAAAGGCTTCACCTTGGCTCAAAAGATGGTGGGCAAAGCCTGCGGTCTTCCAGGCGTCCGTCCCGGCACAAGCTGTGAACCTCTGATGACCACCGTTGGCAGTCAAGACACCACCGGGCCCATGACCCGGGACGAAATGAAGGAGTTGGCCTGCCTTGGCTTTTCCGCTGATTTGGTGATGCAGAGCTTCTGCCACACCGCTGCTTACCCCAAACCAGTGGACCTGCAGACCCAGAGGGACCTACCTGATTTCTTTGCCCAACGCGGCGGTGTCGCCCTTCGCCCCGGTGACGGCATCATCCACAGCTGGCTCAATCGCATGCTTTTGCCCGACACCGTGGGCACAGGGGGTGACAGCCACACCCGTTTCCCGCTCGGTATTTCTTTCCCAGGAGGTTCCGGGGTTGTGGCCTTTGCTGCCGCCATCGGTGCCATGCCGCTCGACATGCCCGAATCGGTCTTGGTCCGGTTCAGCGGCTCTCTTCAGTCGGGGGTCACACTCCGCGATGTGGTGAATGCGATCCCCTGGGTGGCGATCCAAAAGGGTCTGCTCACCGTGGAGAAATCCAACAAGAAAAATGTCTTCAATGGCCGGATCATGGAAATTGAAGGATTGCCAGATCTCAAGCTGGAGCAAGCCTTCGAGCTCACAGACGCCACGGCAGAACGCTCTTGCGCAGGCTGCACCATCAAATTGTCCGAAGCCACAGTGAGTGAATATCTGAGCAGCAATGTGGCGCTGCTCAAAAACATGATTGCGCGCGGCTACAGCGATGCCCGCACCCTGGCGCGACGGATCAAGGTGATGGAGGACTGGCTGGCCAACCCCCAACTCCTTCAGGCGGATGACGACGCTCAATACGCCGAAGTGATTGAGATCAATCTCGATGAGCTCACCGAACCCGTCCTCGCCTGCCCGAACGATCCCGACAACGTGAAACTGCTCAGCGAAGTGGCTGGCGAAGCCGTTCAAGAGGTCTTCATCGGCTCTTGCATGACCAACATCGGCCACTACCGCGCCGCGGCCAAAGTTCTTGAAGAGGCCGGCGACATCGCCGCCAGGCTCTGGGTTTGCCCGCCCACACGCATGGACGAGGACATGCTTAAGCAAGAGGGCTACTACGCCACGTTTGAAGCGGCCGGCAGCCGCATGGAAATGCCTGGCTGCTCGCTCTGCATGGGCAATCAAGCCCGGGTGAATGACAACACCACTGTGTTCTCCACGAGCACCCGCAACTTCAACAACCGGCTTGGCAAAGGGGCACAGGTTTTCCTGGGCAGCGCCGAGTTAGCCGCTGTTTGCGCCCTACTTGGGCGCATTCCCACACCCGAGGAGTACCAAAGGATCGCCGCTGAAAAGATCGACCCACTTTCCGCAGAGCTGTACCGCTACCTCAACTTCGACCAGATCGATAACTTCGTTGAACAGGGTCGGGTGCTAAGCGCTTCGGAACAAGCGGAGGTCATGGCCGGCGCCTGAACGGCGCCCGCTTAAAGCCATGACTGCAGCTAACAACCAAAAAGAAAAACAAGATCCATCCGGTTCGAGTCGGAGCATTCGCCGGCTGCTGGAACGCCGCTGGCTGGTTGTTGTGCTCGCCTTGATGTTCACGGGGCTTGGCGCAGCCCTCACGGGAGTGTTGTTCAAGGTGGGCATCAAAGCTTTAGGTGGCTGGCGCCTGGAACTGATGGCAGACCTCCCTGCTTGGGCCGTTCTGCCTTGCTTAGGCGCAACAGGTGGTTTGGTGTCTGGATTGCTGGTATCACGGCTGGCACCATCAGCAGGTGGATCCGGAATCACCCACATCATGGGATTCCTGAACCATCGGGCCGTCCCGATGGGGCTCAAGGTGGGCTTGGTCAAGCTGATTGCCGGGATCGTCGCCATCGGCAGTGGCTTCCCCCTCGGGCCGGAAGGTCCTGCCGTTCAGATGGGGGGGTCGGTCGCCTGGCAACTCGCGCGTTGGCTAAGAGCACCTGCGGCATTCCGACGCGTGATCGTCGCAGCGGGCGGTGGAGCAGGGATCGCGGCCGTATTTCACGCTCCGATTGGCGGATTTTTCTACGCCATTGAGGAACTACTGCACTCCGTAAGGCCAGTCGTACTGCTGCTGGTGATCGTCACCACCTTTTTGGCAGATGCCTGGGCGGATGTGTTGGGGCTAGCGGGTTTAAGTACGGGTGGCGGCGGGCTGGACACGGCCCTTGGGTTTCAGCTGGAGAAGGAATACGAACCACTGGTGAGTTTTTTACCCATCGATCTGGGATACCTGATCGGACTGGGCGTTGTTGTAGGTGTCTTGGCCGAGATGTATTGCCGCTACGTCCTCGCGATGCAGAAACAAGGGCATCGCTGGTTCGGCGACCGCCTCGTTCTGCGCATGGTGATCAGTGGAGCACTACTGGGTGGGGTGTATGCCTGCCTTCCCTCCGCATTCCACAATTTGGAGGGCCTGCAACACCTCATCGCTGATGGAAAAGCTGATATCCCAATGGCGCTCGGCACCTTTGTGGTGCTGTTTTTCAGTACGGGATTAGCAGCAGCGTCCGGTGCGCCCGGAGGCTTGTTTTTCCCGATGCTGACCCTGGGCGGTGCCATCGGCCTCGCCTGTGGGATTTGGGTGGAAGCTCTCACTGGGCACGTCCCAAGCACCTATGTCTTTGCAGGGATGGGAGCATTCGTGGCCAGTTGCTCACGCACACCGATTACGGCCATGTTTTTAGCCTTCGCTTTAACCAAGGATTTGTTGGTCTTAAAACCAATCTTAGTGGCCTGCTTAGCGAGTTTTCTAATTGCACGCCTGTTTGATCACCGCTCGATCTACGAGCGTCAAATGGGAGTTGAACTGTTAGGAGAAGAAAAAAGAACTAGCTCTAAATGAAAAATCTAGGACTATAAGCAGAAAACACTTAGACCGAATTGAATGAATACAACGTCTACACATTTAAATCCTAAATAACACCTTAGAGGAGCAAATCTGACATATGCAAGCAAAATTCAATAATCTCCAGGAATCGTGCTAACTCCACAACCGCTCTTCTAATAGGACGATGAAGTTGCCGGGGCATGGCAACAGAAGTTTTACTGGACGCGAACACTGGCAAAATCCGCATTACGCACAAAAATAACAATTTCATTTATAGAAATAAATCAGTTCTTGGACTGAAAGAAGTGTTTACGCAAGTTCATCCTTCAACCAGGTTGTTAGAGACGATGCCTGAGAGATATAAATAATTCACCAAATTCAACAGTTTCGAGAAAAAGCAGAGCGCGCAATGCAACACTTAATAGCTCGCATAGACCAATCGCATGAAAAGAAACACAAATTCTGCAGTATTCAGCCTCGAGAAATCTGCACCCCATCAATGGGTCACCTGAAAATCCAGGCGTTAGAGCAGCGCCGCCAATATCAGCACACATAAGAATAACTACGAACAACAATCAATGCACCAGAGAATAATGTCGTCCAACATGAAACTACTGAGCTAAAAAACACTAAATCCCTACACTATTGCTGTTTAAGCGCAAAAATTATCACGCTGGTTATTAAAGGCGAATTGCAATATTAATCTTCCGCCAATCTAAAACAAAACAACAGAAATGAAACAACAACAATCTTCATGAAGAGCACTAAGTCGTAACAAAAAAAAGGACCCCATGCGCATAAACTGAAAGAAGCATTTCAACCGAAATGAACATTAAGTCGCGAAGCTTCAATTTCCTGCAAGATGTTTTTTTCAAATCCAGGTGGGCTGGACTGTCAGCTGACATCAAACTCAAGCCTGAAGAATCACAATCATTCATTTCAGACACCACAATTTTTCGAAAAGAACAATCTCTTTTTTATAAATACTCCACAGCAGATAACCCTAATCCTATACAGAGCCAACATTCTTTAGCGTCAAACAGCTATCAGCATCAAGAGGGGAAACACAAACAAGAATCAATCAACCAATTGGCCTACATTTTTGGCCCAAACAGGCTAGGAACAACATTTGCACTAGAAAATTCTCTTAATTTAAAAGTAATAAGCGACTCTTCGCATAACAGCCATCCCCCAATAACCAAAAAGAGGACGACATATTCAACCAATATTTTTGATTCATCCCTGAAAGACGGGGCTACCGGATTAAACAACAGAGAATTTATAAGCATTGTTCCTAACGACCCTAGTTTCACCAATAATGATTTATGGGGACTTTCGAATACTTATGCTGGCAGCAACGCAGAAGCAGCATGGTCCCAGAATATTATCGGATCTACGAACGTCGTTTTGGGAGTCATTGATACAGGCATCGACTATACACATCCTGACCTATACAGAAACATATGGATTAACCCTGGAGAAGTACCTATAGGAGTCATCGATACAGACAAGGACGGTACGATTACTTTTAATGATCTTAATAATCCACTCAATGCATTATTCGCTGAAGACAAAGATCCCGAAGGAACTATTGGCCATGGCTATATTGATGCAGGAGACCTTCTGCAGCATCCTGCTTGGATTGACGGGCAAGATACAGATGGAAATGGATATTTAGATGACATAATTGGATGGGATTTTGCAAACAACGACAACAACCCTTTTGACGATAATTCCCATGGATCCCATGTGGCAGGAACAATAGGCGCGATGGGCAATAACGGAGAAGGAGTTACTGGAATTAACTGGAACATCCAACTTGTACCACTAAAATTTCTCGACGATCTCGGAAGAGGATTCACATCAGATGCTGAACTTGCCTTAAATTACTTTACTGAAGCGAGCGCTAAATATGACTCACTTCAAAACCCTAATGGAGTAAATCGCTATGTTGGCACCAACAACTCTTATGGAGGGGGAGGCAAGCTCGATAGTTTCGGCTTAGCAATTGAAACAAGCGCAAATCTTGGAAATATCTTTATAAGTGCAGCAGGCAACAACAGCAGCAATAACGACCACAACGCCACATATCCCGGAAACTACGAAGCGGTTGTAAATGGGATTGATCACAACATATCAGTCGCTTCCACAGATCAAACTGGTCTCTTATCAAGCTTTTCTAATTTTGGTCCAACTATCTCAGTAGATATTGCAGCACCTGGGAGCAACATTAGATCAACAGTACCTGGTGGGGGTTATGACTTTTACTCAGGTACATCTATGGCCGCCCCTCACGTCGCCGGATCTCTTGCTTTATTGGCAAGCGTTAACCCGCATGCAACTGGATCAGAGTTATTAGCTGCTCTGTATGCAGGTGCAGATCGAGACAACTCACTATTATCTTCAGCAATCGATGGAAAGCGACTCAACATCATCGGCGCTATAAATGCTTTAAAATCTGCATCAAAAGTACCAAGCCTTGAAATAAGTCTTGCAGAAGGAGGAATTCCACAAACATCTGAGAATGGTGATTTCATTTCAATAAGTTTAATGCTAACAAGTGCCCCAATCGATGATGTCAATATTCAAATTGAATCCTCAAATACATTAGAAGGGAGGCCCTCCGAAAACTCACTTACGTTTACGCCTATCAACTGGAATACCCCTCAATTTATTACTATATTTGGCCAAGACGATTCACAAGAAGATGGCAATTCTCCATACAATATTATCTTCACATCTAACAGCTCAGATGTCGAATACGATCAATTGACATCATCGCTAGAACTCATCAATCTGGATAACGACATACCTCTGAAACCGACAGAAATACTTTTCGAAGACTTCGAAGGTACTAACACAGATGCACTCTGGTCTCAAGACAGTCAGCTAGATTGGGCTATCACATCACAGCGATCAGCTGGCACAGGATTATTTTCTGCAGAAGTTGACGGTAGAGCGAGCAATGCATGGTTCGGGCTTACACAAGCTATAGATATTCAGAATTATGGAGATGTTGAAATCTCATTTGATTGGATGATCGAGACGACATTTGACAATAATGAATATCTTGCATTTGACATTTTGACTGCCGATGGATCTACTTGGTCGGAAGTCAAACGCCTACAGGGGAATATTGATGAACATGCGGGTAATCCCTTTCAATCAGAATCATTCACTCTCAAAACACTTCAAGAAAACTTAGGGCTTAGCGGATCATCACTTAATATTCGTTTTAGGGCGAGTTCAAATCGCAGCAATGAAGATGCCTTTGTTGATAATATTAGACTTCTTGGATTACCATCGAAACCACCAACTGCGGGGATAGAAATTGCTACCAGTGGTCCATCTGAAACATTTGAAAATGGTGCATCATCGTCTTTTAAGATTGTTCTTACAAAAGCGCCTTCCAGCGATGTCACCATTCCAATTCGATCATCTAATTCTACTGAAGGGAAAACATCTACTTCATCAATCATTTTCACTCCTAACAATTGGGACACTCCACAAAGTGTAAGTGTTTTAGGGCAAGATGACGCTGTTGACGATGATGATCAATCTTACCAAGTTGAATTTCTATCATCTAGATCATCTGACATTAGCTATAATGGCTTAATAGTTGAATCAATCAACTATATCAATATAGACGACGACACAGCAGCTATCAATATAACGCCATCTTCTGAACTAAACACAAGTGAGGGTGGAGAAAAAATAGCTCATTTTGATGTCAAATTAAATTCACAACCTACCGGCAATGTTGTTATTAATATTTCCTCGTCAGACAACTCAGAAGGCAATCCCTCTTCAAGCACGATCACATTCACACCTGGAAACTGGAATAGCGCTCAGACAGTCACTGTAACGGGCGCCGACGACACAGATCTTGACGGCAATCAGGCTTATACTATTTTCTTTAATTCAAATAGCTCAGACGAAAAATACCACATTTTGCCTCAACAGAGTTTCATTCTTATCAATGAAGATAATGAAGTGCAATCGCCTGCGCCCGCTCCAACTCAACAAGACCTCTTTTGGGACAATTTTGAAGGTGCTAGTGCCGGAAGTTATTGGATTCAAGATAGTCAGAACGACTGGCGAATTACATCACAAAGGTCAGCAAATGGTGGTCAATTTTCAGCTGAGGTGGATGGTCTAGCTTCTGGTGCTTCGATTTCCATGCGCCAAGGAATCGATATCAGCAATTATGAAGATACGATCATTAATTTTGATTGGCTAATTGAGAGGAATTACGACACTAGTGACTACCTTGCATTTGAAGTCTCAACTGACAATGGATCGAGTTGGGCTGAAATCAAAAGACTTCGTGGCAATATCGACGAGGCCAGAGGAAATCCTTTCAGAAACGAAACTTTTAGAGTAAATAATTTAATTAATGATTTCAATCTTGAAAGCACTGGTTTTCTTAATTTGCGATTCACTGGTACCGCAAATCGAGGAAATGAAGATGCATTTTTCGACAACGTGGCCATCACAGGAATAAATAATATCGTGCCAGTGATTTAAATAATAATCGAGATTTTAGCGACTCATCATTATTAACAACTTCATACTCTTATGCCGATACAAGCTTAACTGCATATTTACATTCAATAAGCTCCTCAAGCATCCATGATGGTCCCTTCTCATCGTGGAAGCACTGAACAAAGAAACCCTACTTTTCGATCCGGCCGTCCCTGAGCCCGGCGCCCTTCGCGCGGTGCTGGCGTTCCCTAGCTCCTACACGGTTGGAATCACCAGCCTTGGCTACCAGCTCGTATGGGCCAGCTTGGCCATGCGCTCCGATCTCGATGTCAGGAGGCTCTTTACAGATCAAGGGGATCCTCAACACCGCCGCTGTGATCTTTTTGGCCTCTCTCTGAGCTGGGAACTGGATGGGCCTGTTCTTTTGGATCTCCTGGAACAAAAACGGATTCCCCTTTGGAGCCATGAACGTGGTGATCAGGATCCAATCGTGTTCGGTGGCGGTCCCGTTCTGACGGCCAACCCCGAACCGCTAGCCCCGTTTTTTGATGTTGTGCTGCTCGGTGATGGAGAAGAGCTGCTGCCCGCCTTCATCGACGCCCTGCAGCAGGTGCGAGACGAATCCCGTCAGAAGCGCCTTCGTTATTTAGCGCAGATCCCTGGCATCTATGTGCCCGATCTGCATGCTCCACAATTCAGTGCCGACGGTGCCTTTGTGGGGATCAAACCCAGAGAGGCAGATCTACCTGAGCGCATCGCGAAACAAACCTGGAGGGGCAACACCCTGAGCCACTCCACAGTGATCACCCCCGAAGCCGCATGGCCCGACATTCACATGGTGGAGGTGGTGCGCAGCTGCCCAGAACTCTGTCGCTTTTGCTTGGCGAGTTACCTCACCTTGCCCTTCCGAACCCCATCTCTTGATGACGGCCTGATTCCTGCGGTTGAGAAAGGGCTTAAAGCAACCCGTCGTCTCGGATTATTGGGTGCCTCGGTGACCCAACATCCCCAGTTCAGCGATTTGCTGCAGTGGCTGGATCAAGACCGCTTTGATGACTTGCGCGTGAGTGTCAGCTCCGTGCGCGCTGCCACCGTGACACCTCAGTTAGCTGAAACCTTGAGTCGCCGCGGAAGCAAGTCGGTGACGATCGCCATCGAAAGCGGAAGTGATCGGATGAGGCGCGTCGTGAATAAGAAACTCAGCCGGGAGGAAATCAGCGCCGCAGCCCGTTATGCAAAAGAAGGAGGACTGAAAAGCCTCAAGCTCTACGGAATGGTGGGACTCCCCACGGAGCAAGACGAAGACATCGAAGCCACCGCCGACCTGCTTTTGGATCTAAAAAAACAAACTCCAGGCCTGCGCTTCACCTTGGGGGTGAGCACCTTTGTGCCAAAAGCCCACACACCATTTCAGTGGCAAGGGGTGAGGCCAGAAGCCGACAAACGCCTCAAACGACTCGCCAAACGGCTCAAACCAAAGGGTGTGGAACTGCGACCGGAAAGCTACGGCTGGAGCGTGATCCAAGCCCTGCTCTCCCGAAGTGATCGTCGACTCGCACCAGTGATTGCCGCAGTGAGGGGCTCTCAAGAGAGTCTTGGTGGCTGGAAAAAGGCCTATCGCGCAGCACGAGCGGAAGAATTACCAGCTGCTAGCTCTGCCGGAGTGCCTTTGCCCCGCCCTCCCGCCTGGGAGGAAGTTGTGCATGAAACCTGGTCAGACGACCACATTCTTCCCTGGTGCCATCTGGATGGTCCCCTTCCCAACGAAACGCTTCTCAAGCATCAACGCCAAGCGCTGAGTCCAGAGAACGCTCCTGACGACGCTCCTCACTCGGTCTGAGCAAACAGCGCAGTCCCGCCAACAAAATCCAGCCAGCAATATTCACTCGGCTATCAAAAAACGGCAGATCGGTGCCGTGCAACACCAACAAGGTGAGCACTGCAGCCCACCAAGCACGGTCAAACAACCGTCTGAACCCACGACGAAGCGCCACGACCAACAAGGCCAGCACCAACCCCGCCACCAAAGCCGCCACCGGTAAGCCATGGGCAATGGCCAGTTCAAGGGGAAGGTTGTGAGCATGCCCATGCCATGTCCCTGTTCTGAGTGGATAAATCACCGAAAAAGCCGCTGCCCCCCATCCCAGCCACGGCCTCTCAGCAATCAACTGAACCGCCACACCCCACTGACTCAGGCGCGTAGACGCAAGAACGCGCTCACCAGCGTGCTGACTATCACTGAGCCGGCCCCAGATCCCCTCTGGCACCAGCGACCGTGCGGGGACCTGAATCAACAACGGAATCCCAGGCACAACAGACACAATCAACACCCCAAGGCCAACCGCCAACAGCGGTACAAGCCAAGGCCAGCTGATCGGACCCAACACAATCGGGAGGGCCAGCACCAAGGCGCCCCAGCCATTGCGCGACTCGGTGAGCACGAGGGCCGTCACAAAAGCGACCACCAGGCCCAGAACAACAGCCCGCCGCAGCTTGCTCAGGCCCGGTTGAATCAGTGCTGCAAGCGCCAAAGGCCAAACCAGTGCCAACCAGGCGGCGGCGATATTGGCGTAATCAAACAGTCCGGACAGACGTCCTTCTGGTTCGCCACCAGGGGTCATGAACCAAATAATCGATCCGCCCAGGACTTGCCAGGGGCCTTGCCAGCCCCACCAAAGTTGCCCCAAACCCGTCAACACCACTGGGAAGCTACCCGCCACCAACCAAAGCGCAGAGCGACGGCGTGCCTCAGCCGAGCTGACGTAGGGCTGAAAGCCCCAAAACGCCCAAAAGAACGGCAACCAGTTCCCCATGCCAACCCAGGCGAGGGATCCGGAATAGGAGCCAAAGCATCCGACCACCATCAACAACGACGCCAAAAACAAGGGCGCATTCCAAGGGTCACGCCAAAACGGTCGCTCGCTCCTCCAACTGCTCATCAGCAGAGAAGGAAACAACAACAGGCTGGCCAGCAGTGCCGAAGAGGGCAGGAAGAACAAGCCAATCTGGAAACATCGCCAACCCCAACGCGATGCTTCAAGCGGGCGGGACGCATCGATTCGCTCGATCACGCGAACACCGCCGTACGACCGCGATACACCATGACCTGACGGCACAAATGCAAGCGCAGAGCCCGGGCCAAGGCCAACCGCTCCGTATCCCGACCCTTGCGAATCAAATCCTCCACCTCATCGCGGTGACTCACAGGAAGGGTGGCCTGCTCAATGATCGGACCATCATCCAACTGTTCGGTGACGTAATGCGCCGTCGCACCAATCAGTTTCACGCCCCGATCCCAGGCGCGGTGATACGGCTGAGCGCCTTTAAACGCCGGTAAGAACGAGTGATGGATATTGATCACCTCGGGGAAGCGCTTTAAAAAGTCGCCACTCAGCACCTGCATGTATTTCGCCAACACCGCGAGCTCAATGTCCTGCTCTTCCAAGAGGTCAAGAATTCGGGCTTCAGCGTGCCGCTTGGTTGCGGGCGTGACCGGTACGTGAACAAATCGCCCCCCAAAGTCACCACAGAGTGGTTCCAATTCGGGATGATTGGAGATCACCAAAGCAACCTCCATCGGCAATTCACCACTGCGAGAGCGCCAGAGCAAATCCAGCAAACAGTGGCTCTGCTTACTCACAAAGATCGCAACACGGGGCAACGCATCGGAGAAGTGAAGCTGTGCCTCCCCACCAAGACGCTCTGCGAGGGCACGAACCGCTGGCTCTATGGCATGCCGAGGCAATCCGAAGCCATCAAGCTCCCACTCAATCCGACTTAAAAACAACCCCGCACCCGAGTCGGTGTGATGGTCAGCGTGACGAATGTTTCCACCATTGGCCGCCACCCATCCAGCCAGCTCACTGACGAGTGCTGACCGATCAGGACAGATCAGTTGAAGAATGACCGTTGACCCGTTCACGCGCAGCAGAAATTCACAAGTTCATTCTCTCTTGGCAGTCTGTGCTCAGGGATCGGAACAACGCAGGTAAACTCGCGTTCTCCCTTCTTTCCCTTTCCCCATGCTGAGCGCCCTGCGTCGCATCGCTGCGTTTTGCCTCTGCGTGTGCCTCTGCTTCGGCCTCGCGGCCTGCAGCGGTAATGGCAATGCCAAGCCCGCAACGATTAGCCCTGAAGACATGGCAGTCATCCGCAGGCAGGCTGAGGGATTCACGCAAGCCCAGGAACGTCTTCCAGATCTCGCAGCCCTCGTCAATCATCGCGATTGGACCTTTACCCGCAACCTGATTCACGGACCCATGCAAGAGGTCGGTCGCGAGATGTTGTACATCAATCAACGCCTCCTTCCAAACGATCGCGCCGAAGCCAACAAACTGGCAACAAAGCTCAAAGAAGCTCTCGCTGATGTGGATGAGGCCGCCCGTCTCCAAGATGGAACACGCTTGCAAAAGTCCTACACATCCGTTGCAACGGGTTTTGCTAATTACGCTCGCGTTATTCCCGCTGACGCTCTGAGCTGATTATCTCGATTGCCGTGATTGGTGCTGGTGCCGTCGGCGCCGGCACGGCTTGGCATCTAGCCCGTCAAGGACACGACGTCACGCTGATTGATCCGTCATTAGACGCACCTCTTCAGCGCAGCAACAGCCATGACCAAGCCCTCAATGGCACGGCTGCTTCACTTGGCGTCTTGATGGGGAACGTGTTTCGTCGATCCAGCGGACGTGCTTGGCGGCTGCGTCAACGCAGCATGGAACTCTGGCCTCAGTGGGTAGAGAGGCTCAACCATCCCGAGTCACCCCTGCGGCTCGACACTCCACTGATCCAGCTGGCTTCTAGCCCCTTGGAATCAGAACGCATGCAGAGTCTTGCCAAGCAACGCCGCGAGCTTGGACTCGAAAGCTTCAGCGCAGAGAGCACAGAGGCTCTGCAAACGTCCGATCAGATTCCCTGGCCCAATCCTGGACACGGAGGATTGCGTTCCCAAAACGACGGACGGATTGATCCCTTGGCCCTGCAACGGGCGTTAAGACGGAGCCTCAAGGCCGAAAAGGTGGCTCTTTTGCCGGCTCGCGTGACGACGCTCCATCGCCCGAATCCAGGTGATGGAAACCGCTGGCGCCTGGACCTGAACACAGGCCACAACATCCACTGCGACGTTGTTGTGATCTGCACAGCCTTAGCCAGTGCACAGTTGTTGCAACCTCTTGGACACGAGTTCCCGATGGAAGCAGTGCTAGGCCAGGTTCTGGACCTTGAAGTGTCGGCCACCAGCAAGGCCTGGGATCACTGGCCAGCAGTGCTGGTCTGCAACGGAATCAATCTGATTCGTCATGGAGACAACAGGCTTTGGCTTGGCGCAACCCTCGAACAAGGTGAGGAACCTTCCCCGGAGGAACCTTCAATCATGCGCCGATTGGATGGCCTGGCACCGAACTGGCTGCAACAGGCTGGGGTCGTTGATCAATGGCAGGGCCTCAGGGCCAGACCCTCGGGACGGCCAGCTCCATTGCTTGAGGTGTTGGAACCAGGCTTGATTTTGGCCAGCGGTCATTATCGAAACGGCGTTCTTTTGGCACCTGCTACGGCAGACTGGGTTGGTCAGCAAATGATGTCTACAACGAAGATTCCAGCCTCCTGACCCTGTCTTAACTCGATCGTTATTGGTCTTTGACACCTCAGATGTAGAGATGACATGCAAGTAAAACGCTCATTTGGCCTCATGCGTCGCCATTCCTTGAACCGTTCCAGCACGACACTGATCGGTGTTGCAGCAGCTTTCAGTCTTGCTGCCTGCGCGTCGAGCGATCAGGGAACTGGCAACCAACAGGGCCGTCTATCAGCCGCAGGGGCATCATTCCCAGCTGCGATTTACCAACGCTGGTTCCAAGATCTGGCGCCTGAAGGAATCCAGGTCAACTACCAATCCATTGGATCAGGTGCGGGAGTCCGTCAATTCACTGCTGGCACCGTTGATTTCGGGGCCTCTGACAAGCCCATGCAGGCCGAGGCCATTGCCAAAGTGAGTCGCGGCGTCGTCCAGGTCCCGATGACAGCAGGCGCTATCGCAGTGGCGTACCACAATCCAGGCTGTGAATTGAAGCTCACGCGAGAGCAACTCGCTGGAATCTTTTTAGGCACCATTCGTGATTACAGCGCATTGGGTTGCAAAGCCAAAGCCATCAAGGTGGTGCATCGCTCCGATGGCTCTGGCACCACGTACAACTTCACCAAGCACCTCTCTGCCATCAGTCCGGAATGGAGCAACGCTGTAGGCGCCAGTAAATCCGTGCAATGGCCTACAGGTGTAGGTGCCAAAGGCAACGAGGGTGTAGCCGCCCAACTCACCCAGATTGATGGCGGGATCGGATATGTCGAGCTGGCCTATGTCAAAGGGGATCTAAAGGCGGCGGCGATTCAAAACGGCTCCGGAGACAAGGTGGTACCAACCAATGCCACCGCGAATCGAGCCCTTGGTTCGATCGACCTTGGCCCCGATCTCATCGGAAGCAATGCCAACCCAACGCACGGCTATCCGATCGTGACGTTCACCTGGGTGCTTGCTTACGCCAATGGCAACGGAAGCAACACAGATGTACTCAAATCAACCTTTGATTACATGTTATCGGAGGAATCACAAGCGAAAGCACCCGAACTGGGCTACGTCTCTCTTCCCCCAGAGGTGATCGTTCAAGCCAAAGCAGCAGCGAATACGATTAAGGAGTAACAGCAATCCGCGGAATGAAGACATAAAAAAGAGGGACTAAAGTCCCCCTTTTTTCATAGTCTGATTGAATCAAAAATCAAGGCTTGAATTACTTGGTTTCTGTAAATTCAGCATCGATGACATCATCTCCAGCATTGCTAGATCCATCACCAGAATTACCCGCAGCTGCGCCCTCTTCCCCAGAAGCTGCAGCTTCCGCACCAGCCTGTTGGTAAACAGATGCACCAACGGTGTAAAGCTCCTGCTGTAACTCCTCAAGGAGGGTCTTCATCGACTCAAAGTCCTCTTTTTCCGTCGCTTCCTTGAGCTTGGCGGCCTTCTCTTCAACCTTGGCCTTGGCATCGGCATCAACCTTGTCGCCGAGTTCAGCAAGCTGCTTTTCAGCCTGATACGCGAGAGTTTCAGCCTGATTCTTCAGGTCAATTTTCTCGCGCTTCTCCTTATCAGCACTGGCATTACTCTCGGCATCCTTCACCATCTTCTCGACTTCATTGTCAGAGAGGGTGGAGGCTCCTGTGATCGAGATCGACTGCTCCTTGCCGCTGCCCTTGTCCTTCGCTGTCACGCTGAGGATGCCATTGGCGTCAATGTCAAACGTGACTTCAATCTGAGGCACACCACGAGGGGCAGCTGGGATGCCATCGAGACGGAAGGTGCCAAGACTCTTGTTATCTGAGGCCATCTCGCGCTCACCCTGGAGCACGTGAATCTCAACGTTGGTTTGACCATCCACAGCAGTGGAATACGTCTCAGATTTTTTGGTTGGAACAGTTGTGTTCCTCGTGATCATTTTCGTCATCACCCCACCAAGCGTCTCGACGCCTAGGGATAGGGGCGTGACATCCAGCAGCAGGATGTCTTTGACTTCACCAGCCAAAACACCACCTTGAATGGCAGCACCGATCGCCACCACCTCATCAGGGTTCACGGTCTGGTTGGGGTCCTTGCCAGTGGTGCGCTTCACAAGCTCGAGCACAGCCGGGATCCGGGTGGAGCCACCCACCATCACAATCTCGTCAAGCTCACTTGATGAGAGCTTTGCGTCTTTCAGAGCCTGCTCAACCGGGATCCGGCAACGATCGATCAGCGTGGAAGCCAACTCTTCAAACTTGCCGCGCGTCAGGGTGAGATCAAGATGCTTAGGTCCTTCCGGGGTCGCCGTAATAAAGGGCAAATTGATTTCGCTCTGGGTCGCACTCGACAGCTCAATTTTCGCCTTCTCAGCAGCTTCGGTTAGACGCTGCAGAGCCTGCTTGTCCTGACGGAGATCGATACCTTCGTTGGATTTGAAACTGTTGGCGAGATGGTCAACAATCACCTTGTCGAAGTCATCACCACCAAGGTGCGTGTCACCCGAAGTGGAGAGCACTTCAAACACACCATCTCCAACTTCCAGCACAGAAACATCAAAGGTGCCGCCGCCAAGGTCGAACACAAGGATGCGTTCGTTGCTCTTTTTATCAAGGCCGTAGGCCAACGCCGCAGCTGTTGGCTCATTAATGATGCGCAGCACTTCCAGGCCTGCGATCTTGCCGGCGTCTTTTGTGGCCTGGCGCTGCGAATCGTTGAAGTAAGCGGGAACGGTAATTACCGCTTGGGTCACGGTTTCACCGAGGTACTTACCGGCGTCTTCGGCCAGCTTGCGCAGCACCTGGGCACTCACCTCTTCAGGGGCGAACTGCTTGTCGAGAACGGGGCACTTGACTTTCACATTGGAGCCGGCCTTTTCAACGCAGTAGCTCACCTCTTTTGATTCCTCGTTGACCTCATCAACGCGGCGACCAATGAAGCGCTTGACAGAATAAAACGTGTTGTCGGTGTTCATCACCGCTTGACGCTTCGCGATCTGACCGACCAGCTGATCCTGGTTCTTTGTGTAGGCCACCACCGATGGAGTGGTGCGGAAGCCCTCAGCATTGGCGATCACGGTGGGCTTGCCGCCCTCCATCACCGAGACACAACTGTTGGTGGTACCTAAATCAATGCCGACAACCTTGCCCATCAGTGCCCTCCTATCTCTCGAAAAAGTGTGACTAGAACTCGTGCATCTTCGTCAGAGACATCACCAAGAGGCGAGGTGTGGTTCCCGAACAGCCCGAACGGCACGCTGGTCACGGACTGCCAAACAAAGGAATGATCAGCGGAACCACAGCACTGGTCGCACTGTTGGGACAACCAGTGAGCCACTCACTCTCACCGGTGATGCAAAACGCAGCCCTGAAGGCGATGGGGCTCGACTGGAGCTTCATGGCCCTGCCCTGCAGCGCTCATGATCTCGCCACCGTGCTCAAGGGATTGGAGGCCATGGGGTGCCGTGGCCTCAACGTCACCATCCCCCACAAACAGGCCGTCTCCCTGCTCTGTGACGAACTCAGTCCGCTTGCTCAACGACTCGGGGCCGTGAATACCCTCACTCCATTGGTTAATGGTGGCTGGCACGGACACAACACCGATGTAGAAGGTTTTTTGGCCCCGCTCCTACAGAACAACGCGAACTGGAGCGGAACACGAACTGTGGTGTTGGGATGTGGCGGCAGCGCCCGAGCCGTTGTAGCGGGTTTGCAGGACTTAAACCCAAGCGACATCACAATCGTGGGGCGTCGGGCTGAAACGCTCCACCCGTTTTGCAACGATCTCCAGCAAGGCCGACCAGCCAACAGTGTTCTGTTACAACCACTTTTAGACACTGACCCGCACCTTCAAACCCGAATTCAGCAAGCAGATCTGGTGGTCAACACCACCCCAGTTGGCATGAGCAGCCATCAGCCTGATCGAGGTCCCGCCCTGCCGCTCGGCGTGGACATTTGGGACAAGCTCAACGCTCAGACCGTGCTCTACGACCTCATCTACACACCACGGCCCACGCCATGGTTAGAGCGCGGGGAGAGGTTGGGCTGCCGCACCTATGACGGCTTGGAAATGCTTGTGCAGCAAGGAGCCGCCGCTCTGCGGCGTTGGAGCGGCATCGATGAGGTTCCAGTAGACGCGATGCGGGAAGCAGCACTCAAAAATCTGAGCCATCCCTAAACGCCGCCTAGCCTTAAAGCACTCATCAGCTTCAACCTGTGCCCATCCCCATCTGGCAGCGCCTGCTTGGTTTGTTGGTTTACGTGTTGCCATGGAGCGATGCCATCCCCATCGGCCAACATCTGCTCATTCAGTTCCCTGTGTTGCAGTGGCTGACCCTGCCGGCCTTGCCTCTGTTCATTTTGGAACGGGGTATTCCTTTCGGTCTTGGGAATCTTCTGGTGTTTTTCTTGCTGTTCTTGGCGGTGGTGAGGAATCCAAACGTTCCCTACTTCATTCGCTTCAACACCTTGCAAGCGCTGTTGGTTGACATCATTGTGGTGATCATTAGCTATGCGTTCGCCATCCTGCCTATCGGTGGCGGACTGATGATGCGCACCCTTTCCAGCACTGTTGTGGTGGGTGTTCTGGCGGTTGTGATCTTTGCCCTAATCGAGTGTTCTCGAGGCCGTGAGCCCGACCTACCGGGCTTAAGTCAAGCGGTTCGCATGCAGTTGTACTGATTCCAATAACACCAGGCGATATGGTGGTAGATCCGTCGCTCATTCACTGAGCCTTCAGTCCCCGTCGGATCTGTCTCCATGACCCAACAGCCTTACTACGAGACCATGTACATCCTCCGTCCGGACATCCCGGAAGAGGAAGTTGAGTCTCACGTGACCAAATACCGCGACATCTTGACTGAGACGGGTGCCGAGGTTCTCGACAACCAAATGAAAGGCAAGCGTCGTCTGGCCTATCCGATTGCCAAGCACAAAGAAGGCATCTACGTGCAGCTGAGCCATAACGGTGATGGCCAACAAGTGGGCGTGATCGAAAAAGCAATGCGTCTCAGTGAAGACGTGATTCGCTACCTCACCGTGAAGCAAGAAGGCCCATTGCCTGCTCCTCGCGTCGCACCTGGAACAGAAGCACCAGCCGAACCTGAAGCTGCTGCTCCTGCCTGACGGCCATTGTGCAAGCCATGGACGGGCGATAAGGTCCGCCCATGGCCGATCAGGACTCCAACTATTGCTCACCTCCACCGATCTGGAGAGCCGCCAGGCCACCAAGTGGTGACCTCCAATCACTCAAAGCAAGGGTGCATGAACTGGAAGAGCAGGTCAGGGACTACGAAGCGCTGTTGAGCGAACTCCCCGACCTCTTTGAACGCAAATTCCAACAGAGATTGGAACCGCTGTTGGAGCGCTATCGGTTGCTAGCTCAGGCTCAGCAATTAAGGGCAGCACCGCCGGAAGCCGAAATCGTTCCTTTGCCCTTACGAGCCGATCGACAAGGCCAAAGGAACAACATCGCAGCCTGATCTCAACGCCGATGCTTGGCGGCCCACAAGCGTGTGGGTAAGCCCCAAACGTAGATAAAGCCTTCTGCAGCACGATGATCAAATTTATCTTCGCTGCCGTATGAAGCCATCTCGGGGACGTACAAGCTGTTGGCTGCAGAAGCTCTCCCCGTGACCGTGGCATTGCCCTTGTGAAGCTTGAGGCGCACGACCCCATTCACATGGATCTGGGTGCGATCCATAAAGCCATCAAGAGCCTCTTTAAGAGGGCCAAACCAAAGGCCCTGATACACGAGATCTGCCCATTGCATCTCAAGCTGTCGCTTGGTCCGCAACACATCGGCAGCAAGGGTGAGACTCTCCAACTCCTGATGCGCCTGAATCAACAGCAGCAACCCAGGCGTTTCGTAAATCTCCCGACTTTTAATCCCCACCACACGGTTCTCGATCATGTCGAGACGACCGATGCCATGGGTGCCTGCCAAACGGTTGGCTTCTCGGATCAGCGCAACGGGATCCAGCCCTTTGCCATTGATTGCAACAGGATTACCGCCTTCAAACTGGATCTCGATCTCCTCGGCATCGTTAGGGGCTTGATCCACGGAACGGGTCATCGCAAAGACCTCTTCTGGTGGCGCCACCATCGGATCTTCCAAGGGACCAGCTTCAATGCTGCGCCCGAGCAGGTTGAGATCGATCGAATAAGGAGATTTTTTGCTCACGGGAGACGGCATGCCAAATCGCTCGCCATAAGCGATCGTTTCCTCTCGGCTCATGCCCCATTCACGGGCTGGGGTTAAGACCTTTAAGTCGGGGGCAAGCGATGCAATCGCCACATCAAATCGCACCTGATCGTTTCCCTTGCCCGTACAACCATGGGCCACAGCATCAGCTCCTACCTCCCGTGCCACCTCCACTAGGCGACGGGCAATCAAGGGGCGAGCAAGGGCGGTTGAGAGGGGATAACGACCCTCATAAAGAGCATTGGCGCGAATCGCCGGAAAGGCAAAGTCCTCGATGAAGGGCTTAATCAGATCACCAACCAAAGACTGACTGGCTCCAGCCTCGAGTGCTTTGAGTCGTATCGGTTCCAGTTCATCGCCCTGACCGAGATCAGCGGCGAAGGTGATCACCTCCTCAACACCCCATTCCTGCTTGAGGTAAGGGATGCAGACGCTGGTGTCCACCCCACCGGAATAGGCGAGAACGACCTTGGTTGCGCGTCCCATCAGGTGGACTCCTGCTCTGAATCAGATTGCACTGATTCTCCACTCCCGCCGGCCCGCTGGAGCGGCTGTGGAGCCAGCCGAGCAAGCCAAAACAGCCAAAGCGCCATTAAAAAGGCAGGAACAAACAACAGCACAAGCACTGGAACCGTAGACACCACCAACGGATCTGGATGCAAGCGCCCCCACTTCCACAGACCAAAACTCAGCAACAAAGCCCCGCCCCACACAGAGAGAAGCAGCCACACCTTGACCAAAAGACGTCCTCAGGACTGCACTCACCTATGATGATCGATTACGGATCTGGACAGTGTCGTCTGAGTTGAGCGCCCTCGACAACATCAATCCAGCTCTCACGCGTTACGGGCGGAAAGAACTCGCACCGGTGTTGCCCTTGCGCGAAGAGCCCGATTTGCTGAGCTGGCTTGAAACCAGCGGTCGGCTTGTGGAAGACGAAGAGTCCAGCACAGCTGAAGTCAGCACGGTGGAAGAAGAAGAGCTCTCTGCACTCATGGGCGAAAAAGAGGATTACAACGCTGCCGATGAGCAAACAGAAGAGAATTGGGAAGATTGATTTAAGGTCCCTGCCCTAAGCCGTTGAAGGAACGGGACGTGAACGACGCACAAGAGACTTCCACACCCCTAGAGGGGAAAGTCTCTGCTGGTGTACTTGCCGTTGTTGTGGTTGCAGCAGCGTTTGCATCAGACCGCTGGATCCCCAACAGCCTGTTGAGCCTCCCCTTACTGATTGCAGCGCTGATCGCTGCAATAGTGACCTGGTGGGGTGTGCCCAAGCTTCGAGGCTTAAAGCTCGGGCAAGTGATTCGAGAAGAGGGACCACAGGCCCACCTCAGCAAATCTGGAACCCCAACGATGGGCGGACTCCTGGTGGTGCCGGTCGGCGTGATCGTAGGCAGCCTCATCAGCTGGAGCGGTCAAGCCGCTGAACAACTTTTAGCTGTGGCGTTCATCACGCTCGCCTACATGGTGGTGGGTGGAATTGACGATTGGCGCAGTCTCACCAAACACACCAACACCGGTTTAACGCCACGCGGCAAATTACTTCTTCAAGCCTTGGCGGCCGTGATCTTTCTGATCTGGGCCGGAATGCGCGGTTGGATCAGTGGTGATGTGGCCTTGCCGTTTGATATCACCCTTCCCTTGGGCTGGTTGATTTGGCCGCTTGCTGTCTTTGTGTTTTTAGCTGAAAGCAACGCCACCAACCTCACCGATGGCTTGGATGGTCTTGCTGCCGGCTGCGGGGCCCTGGTGTTCACCGGGATGGCACTTCAGCTCACACTGCGAGGAAACAGCGGAGATCCAAGCCTTGCTGGGTTCTGCATGGCCATGGCGGGCTGTTGGCTTGGTTTTCTTGTGCACAATCGCAATCCAGCCAAAGTGTTCATGGGAGACACCGGGTCTCTGGCCATGGGAGCGGCTCTCACCGCTGTGGCCTTGCTGACAAACAGCCTTTGGCCTTTGTTGGTGATGGGTGGAGTCTTCCTGGCGGAATCTCTCTCCGTAATCATTCAAGTGTGGGTTTTTAAAGCAACCAAAGGTGCTGATGGAGTTGGGCGAAGAGTATTCCGCATGTCACCCCTTCACCACCACTTCGAATTAGGGGGTACACCAGAGCAACTCGTGGTGCCTGGATTTTGGATCGCAACAGCGGCTCTTGTCCTCATCGGAATCATGCTTCGACCTCTGTGATGGTCTGCATCCAGTGGTTGCGATTCAGATCACAATTCAGCCAGCCATCAACAAGCCAACAGAAGGTGAAATAAAATTTAGAACAGCCAGAGAATTCATTATTTTTTATACCTTAAAAACAATCAAAAGATATCGGCACTTAAAATTCACACCCAAACTACACCAAAATCCACGAAAACAATCCAACTAAACATCTAAACATCACAAAACAACAACCTAAGAAACCGAGAAATTATTACCCAACAACACTAAAATCGAAAAACAATTTAAACCGTAACATCTCAGAATACTATTTGAAAGGCCACAATGAAACCCATTACACTCTGAATCGCATATTCTGTAAAACTTACAATTCCAAGGGGTGTTTTGGTATTACCTCCTACACAAGCACAATTCAAAGCCAACTTATCAATATAAACAGCTTTTATAACAGATACCATTCCCTGTACACCAACAATAAAAGCAACCCAACCTGCAATCAAAAGGGGAGGTTCATATAAAAATCCTAAACCAATGAGTAACTCGACCCCTGGGAAAAGCTTTCCCCATATGGGTAAACGCTGGGTGAGAAGATCATATTTCACAAAACTATTGGCAAAGGATTCAACATCCATCAGCTTGAGCATCGCTAAAGCACAGATGGAAAAACCCATAAAGTGCTGGATCACGCTGTCGCCAAGAACAATGGCCATCAGCAAAGCCGTGCCAAAGACGGCTATCACCGGTGTATAGGAATAATCAACCCCTTGCACATCCTCACCAAGTAAAGCTGCTAAATCGCTGTAACCACCAATTCGTTCTGTACCACTGAAAATCTGTGGCGTCGTAGGGACTCCATAACGCTGCTTAAAAGCATCAACCTGTTCCTGACTGGTCAAATGATGATCTTCGAAGTGGATCTGTCGCTTTTGCAACAACTCAATCGCTTTCAGACCCCATGGACATTCATGATCTGGCATCGACATTCGATAAAGTTGAACATCACTTAACAACTGAGAAGACATCACTGATCCAGACTCTGTATAGATCGTAGCCATACCTTT
This sequence comes from Synechococcus sp. SYN20, assembly GCF_014279555.1. Taxonomy (NCBI): domain Bacteria; kingdom Bacillati; phylum Cyanobacteriota; class Cyanophyceae; order Synechococcales; family Synechococcaceae; genus Synechococcus; species Synechococcus sp. SYN20. The sequence goes on from NZ_CP047959.1 coordinate 2,712,933, forward strand.
TCAAATCGACTACAACTATTGCGGAAAAACAATTTAGAGATTATCCTTCGGATGAATAGCAATTAGCAATTCCAATCACCAAGAGTTCACTGTTACACAAATCTCCTGTATTCAAAGATCTTCAACAATTTGATTAAGTATTTCACTTGCGACAACCATAAAATCAACACAACAATTGATTAGCTTAAATCCAAGACAATTAAAAACATGCTTCTACATCAACCAGGAGGCATCTCTAAAGCAATTTCAATCCTCTGCTAAATCTTTGACCGATACCATGCCCACAGCCATACGTGTCTTACTTCACTTGGAAAGAAGCTGGTCTCACGCGTGATTGCACCAGCCTTGAAGCGATGGCCTCCCGCTTTGAAGAAGCAGCCAGCCTGATGCGCCGAATGGCACAACAGGGCTTTGAGCTCAACGCAAAAGGACGTCAACAACAGATCACCCACAGCGATGCCGACGTCTTTGAATCTTGGGGTTTTGTCAATGAAGAACCTGCCTTCCGCCAGCTCACCTTGATCAGCGATCCATCCACCGAGTCGCCCGGGTCTTAATCACCTACGGCGAAAGCCACCGATCACCCACACCAGGACAAACAAAAAGGAAGACAACCCCAGGTAGATCAAGGCCCACTTCTGAACGGTGGCGATCTCCCAACCAAAAAGCAGACCATTGGCCGCGTCTCCAGCCGTTGTAAACGCGAGCGGCAAAGGCATGAGGGCAGAGCGAGAGGATCAAGCCATGCTGCCTTGAAACCCCCCATGTCGAACTTCCCAAAGACAGTGATGCTGCTCGGTAGCGGCGAACTGGGCAAAGAGGTGGCGATCGCTGCCCAGAGATTGGGTTGCCATGTCATCGCCTGCGACCGTTATGCGGGTGCGCCAGCCATGCAGGTCGCAGATCAGGCCGAGGTGCTGACCATGACCGATCCAAACGCCCTAAAGGCTGTTGTGAACGCACATCAGCCGGATGTGCTGATCCCGGAAATCGAAGCGCTGGCCGTGGACGCCCTACAAGATCTGGAAGACAACGGCATCTGCGTAATTCCCACCGCCAGGGCCACTGCCGTAACGATGAACCGTGACCGAATCAGAAATCTTGCTGCTGGTGAACTCGGGCTACGGACCGCACGCTTTGCCTATGCCTCCGATGCGCAGGAGCTCCACCGTGCCGCCGCACCGTTGGGTTGGCCTGTCGTCGTCAAACCAGTGATGAGTTCATCAGGGAAAGGCCAAAGCGTGGTTCACTCCGCTGCTGAATTAGATCAGGCCTGGGAGATTGCCATGGCAGGAGCACGAGGCAGCTCCGCCCAGGTCATCGTGGAGGAATTTCTTGAGTTTGATCTTGAAATCACGCTGCTCACCATCCGTCAACGCGATGGAACCACCCTGTTTTGCCCACCGATCGGTCATCAACAAGCCAATGGCGACTACCAATGCAGTTGGCAACCCGCGTCAATTTCGCCAAGCCAACTGCAACAAGCGCAAACGATGGCCCGCACTGTCACAGACAACCTTGGCGGCGTAGGTCTATTTGGGGTGGAGTTTTTCTTATGCGGCGATGAGGTGGTGTTTTCCGAGCTCTCCCCAAGACCCCATGACACTGGTCTCGTGACTCTGATTAGCCAAAATTTAAGCGAATTCGACCTGCATCTCCGTGCCGTGTTGGGGCTTCCCATCCCCTCGATCACTGCTGCCGATGCTGCGGCCAGCCGCGTGATCCTGGCCGAGAGCCAGGGAAACGAGGTTGCATTCAGTGGCGTGGAACAAGCCCTCTCGGAGCCAGAGACCAACCTTCTGCTCTTTGGCAAACAAGAGGCTCGGCCAGGACGTCGGATGGGCGTGGCTTTGGCCCGCGGCACTGATCTCAACGAAGCTTTAGCTAAGGCAGATCGCTGCGCAGCAGCAGTGAAGGTTCAGGTGAAGGACTGATCATGCCGGGCTCGTCCGCCCAAAAACCGATAGTGCTGGATGCCCTCCAGCACGCCAGGCAATTGGGAGCGACTCGCAAAGTACACACGCTGTTGCTGTCGAAAATCATCCAAACAAGGATCGTGATCGCCCAAAACAACGGTGGCGGGTCGACCACAAACCAACTCGCCATCTCCCTGTTCACTGGCGACAACCAACATCTGTTCCAGGGGAAGCCCCCAGCGCAGAGCGAGAAAACGGATTGCTTCGCTGCGGGATGCCCTCAGGGGCAGCACATCTAGAAACCAATGGCAGCGAAGCTGGGGACGCGCGGCCTGGTGTCGCTGGCGCAGACGTTGCCGGATCAAGGGAAGGATCTCTTCTCCAGCATCGCGAATCGTGTAGCTCAGCTTGAACGAACCTTGCTGCTCAGGTCGCTGCAATTCGATGTGATCGGTGAGGTCTGCCAATGCACGTTCCACGCCTGCACGATCCCAATCCACGCCAATCTGAGCCGACCAAAACAAATCAGGCTCACTTTCCTGGCCGTAGTGAATCTCCGTACCAGCCCCAGTGATCCACACCTTCGGTTCCGGTAACAACAACTCCGCAAAACGTTGTCTGGCAGCAGGCAACGAACGGCCTGACAGGATCCCTAAAGCACAGCGCTCGAGCTGCGCACGCAAAAGCTTGAGCGCATCACCGTCGGGCTGTTCCAAACTGCTGTCGAGATCAAGCAACAGCAAGCGATCGCCCAATGGCTGGAAACCTCCAATGGAGGAGGTCGGACTGGATGGAAGCGCAACTGGCTGGGTCACCGCCTTCAGACGCTCCTGCATCAAGGCCAAGTAAGAGCAAACGTGGGCATCCCAGCTGAAATGGCGACTCACCGCCTCCACGCCGTTGTCACTCCAGCGGCTCCAGCGTTGGAGATCAGAACCCGCACACTCCAGTGCATCTTGAAGGGCCTCTCGATCCGTCACATCGGCCAGTAGGCCGTTGTCACAACGCGCCAGGATGTCCCGTGGACCTCCGTCATCGGTCGCCACCATCGGCAGTCCGCAAGCAGCAGCTTCCAACAAGGTGAGTCCAAACGGCTCCGTCAACGCAGGATTCACAAAGAGGCCACGGCGCTCGGCAGCCCAGCGATAAATGGCAGGAATCTGATCGCGACGATGCTGCTTGGGGTAGGCAATACGGCCGTAAAGGTCATAGCGATCAACAAGATCAAACACCTGCTGAAACACATCGCGCTGCTGCTTCTCCATCTGCCGGGGATCCTCCCGACAGCCCAGCACCAGCACCAAATTGTGGCGTTGCCGTAAGACAGCAGACCGGCCGAACGCCTCAACCAGAGCGGGAATATTCTTGCGACGAACAGCCCTAGAAATCGCCAACAGCGGTGGAAGCTCAGGCTGACGCAAGAAAGGCGTTAAGAGTCCCTCAACGTCACTCAATTCTGCGTCCACCGAACCAGGGTGAAAGCGGCGTGCGTCCACACCGGGAGGAGCCACCTGAGCCCGATCAGCACGAAATCCGCCGTAACGGGAATACTGCTGATCACATTCCTGGCGCGTACTGGTGATCACCAGATCGGCATGAGCCAGTGCTAATTCCTCCGCATCAATGCGACGGCTGATCGAATAGGTCTGCTCGAGCTGTTGATGGTCCCCACCTGCAGCTAAGAGTCGACGCTGCTTCTCACGACCAAGGGAATGGCCTGTGAACACCAAGGGAATGCCAAGACGACGACTCAGCAGGGCCCCGACATAACCAGCATCGGCGTAGTGCGCATGAATCCAATCCGGTCGATGTTCAGGCTTCTGAAGATGCACCACAAGCTGATCAGCGAGATCCTCGAGATAGGGCCAAAGCAATTCCTTGCGGAGGTAGCGCTTAGGACCGAAGGCAAAACGCTGAATGCCTGCACCGGCAGCAATCGCTTCAACGGGCTGGGCGTAATCAGCTGAAACCCGCCGGTCTTGAATCAGGCGCGTCACCACGTCAACGCGATCCACTTCAGCCCGAGCCGCAAGGCTGCGCACCAGTTCGAGCACATAGAGGGTTTGACCTCCGGTATCGGCGTCCCTTCCCAGCTCCAGATCATGGGAGCGGAACAGTCCATGAAGATGGAGATGAAGAAGCCGAAAACCCACAATCAACCCTCAACGGAACAAGACATCAGATGCATGTCTTGATTAAGGGTTAAGGCGTTCAAACACGTTCAAAACTGAAGAGATCCTTAGAAATCAGCAGCTAGAAGCATTTGCTTCGGTTAAAAGCCTGGCTGAGTCAGGATCTTTGGCTGGTAACGCAGCAACAAGACCATGCAAACTGATGATGAAATGCAACGCAGCATCGTGGAGATCGATCAGCTTGTTCTGATCATTTGAAGACAACGCTTTAAGAAAAGGGGGTTTTTAGAGCTGTCCAGTGACATCCACCAAGGGGACGGACGCATGGCCCCAACCACCGCCGCTAAAAGTATGGGAGGAGGGAACAGTCAGCTGTTCGTTAATCCAAGCCAAAATGAGCGGCCCAAGAATCGGGGCTTCCTTCTGATCCACAGGCGCCCATAGATTGAAATGAGTGCCACCTGAGGCGAGCACAAGGCGATGCCCATTGGCCAGTGGGTTCCCTCCCTTCAATGGCTCCACAGCCTCAGGATCGGAGGGAACCACCCAGTCTTTGGTTCCACTCACCAACAACACCTTGGCCTGAAGGGAGGGGCCGCTCGACTCATCAAAAAGAAGTCTCATGGGTGGACTCACCACGACGGCTGCCTTGACCCGAGGGTCAGCCAATGATCCCTGATCAGCTCCCGATAACCAGCTGCATTGCAACACCCAACTGAGATTTCGAGCTGGATCACGAAGATCCTGACACCGCGTTTTCAGCTTCCGACTTGTGGTTTGTAAACCACTCAATTGCATCGCTGCCGTGGCACCCCATGAATGACCGACAACCGCTACGTCATCAATAGCGATCTGTTCTCCCACCAACAGAGTTCCAGCCTCCACTCCATCCAATAGAGCTGAGACATCCAGAGGGCGGAACCGTAGCTCCTCAGGATTTGGTGGTGCTGCAGCACCACTGAGGAGATCTTTTTGCTGATCAGCGTCACTCCCAGGATGACTCGGCAATAAAACGGTGTATCCATTGGCAGCAAGCAAGCGGCCCCAACCTTCAAAACTTTCTGGCTCATCCCACAAGCCATGGGAAATCACCACAAGCTTCCCGTTCGAGGTTCCCTCTGGCGTCAAAACAGTGATGTCAAGAGCTTCAGAGCGATGGGCCACAGGAAAGCGAATCTCTGCCCGTGTCCAACCCTCAGCCCCTGATTCAGCCAACGACTTTGGCGCTGGGGTCATCGCTGTTCCTTTCTGAACCAGTGCGCGGGCATCATCCTGATTGTCCCGTAAGCGTTTGGCGTTAAAAGCCAGGGACTGAAAGTCGATGGATAACGACTCACCCGGGACGCGACGAAGCAAGCCCAACAAATTGGGCTCTGCATCGCGATAGGCGGCTTGCAGAGCATCCGACAACACTTGTCCGCTGGTATCGGCCGGCAAACCCTCCACCTTCACCAACTGGGAGGCCGTCAATAAAGCTTGCTCAAGCAGTGGATGGCCCACCGATTGTTCCAACACGCTTAATGTGCGCTGGGGAAGTGGTGCAGTAAGGAACTGGCCAAGCAAGCGGGACACAGAACCATCGCCCGCTTGATCTAATTCCTGCAGATCAGGGTTGGCCTCAATCAACTCCACCGTTGTGCGTGCCCCCTTCAGATTCAGAGAGACATTCACATCCAAAAGTGGCAGATCAATCGTGAGTCGTTCGACTGCTGAAACGGATCCAGCAAATGAAACACTGAGTACGGACGCCAACGCAGCGGAACGAACACCATCACTCCAACGATCAGAGAAAAAAGTCATGCCGCCACCTCGATGGATTCAGGTGGATGTTGCTCCAAAATCTTGCTGAGGTAGCGGCCGGTATGACTGGTTTTATGCTGGGCTACCTTCTCAGGCGTTCCAGTCACCACCACATGACCGCCCTTATCACCACCCTCTGGACCTAAATCAATAATCCAATCGGAACAACGTATTACATCTAAATTATGCTCAATACAGATGATTGAGTTTCCTTTATCCACAAGACGCTGCATCACATCCATCAATTTATGGACGTCATAAAAGCTGAGTCCGGTGGTTGGTTCATCAATTAAATAAAGCGTTTTTCCGGTTGCTCGACGCGAGAGTTCAGTCGCAAGTTTCACGCGCTGAGCTTCACCTCCAGAAAGGGTGGGAGCTGGCTGACCAAGTTTCACATACCCCAAACCAACATCAACCAAAGTCCAGAGTCGATCAGCGGCCTGGGGGATTGCAGAAAACACATCAGCAGCCTGTTCCACTGTCATTTCCAGAACATCAGCAATCGTGTGTCCTTTGTAGGTGACCTGAAGCGTTTCGCGATTGAACCGAGCACCTTTACAGACATCACATTGCACATAAACATCAGGTAAAAAATTCATTTCAATAACGTTCACGCCCTGGCCACGACAAGCCTCACAACGGCCACCCTTCACATTGAAGCTGAACTGTCCAACCTGATAGCCACGGGCTTTTGCCTCCACCGTTGCAGCAAAAATCTGACGAATAGGGTCAAAAGCACCGGTATATGTAGCCGCATTCGAGCGGGGGGTACGACCGATCGGAGACTGATCAATCACAATCACCTTGTCGATCGATTTGAGACCACGAAGTTCACCCAACCCTTGTGGGAAAGGAACCTTATGGCCAAGTCCATGCTCCAGTGCTGGATGCAAAAGTTCATTCACCAGAGTGCTCTTTCCACTACCGCTCACACCAGTGACTGAAACCAGTCGTCCTAGCGGAAACTCCACATTTAATCCCTCAAGATTATTGCGGGAACAATCGAGAAGTTTCAAACTCCGGGTACCAAGATTACGCCGCTCTGCTGGAGTCGGAATACTCTTCCTCCCACTTAAATAGGCACCAGTTAGAGAGTCTTCAGCGCTTAATAAGTCATCAATCGATCCCTCCGCCACGATATAACCACCGTGCACTCCGGCTCCAGGGCCAATATCGACAAGATGGTCTGCAGCGCGGATCGTATCTTCGTCGTGCTCAACCACCACCAAGGTGTTGCCTAAATCCCTCAAACGTTCGAGCGTGGCCAATAAGCGATCGTTGTCGCGCTGATGCAAGCCGATGCTCGGTTCATCGAGCACGTAAAGAACACCCGTGAGCCCTGCACCAATTTGAGTCGCAAGACGAATCCTCTGTGCTTCTCCTCCTGAGAGTGTCATCGCCGGTCGGTCCAAGCTCAGATAGTCCAAACCCACGTCGAGCAAAAAGCGCAGGCGCATCCGGATCTCTCTCAACACGAGATCACCAATTTGAATCTGACGAGAGTTCAGGAGTGGCTCGGAACCTTCATGGCTGCCCACCCCCATCAAGTGCTCAATCCGTTCAAGAGTTTGACCGACGCTGACGGCCGTGAGCTCAGTGATCCGAAACGGACCAACTTTCACCGCAAGCGCCTCGGGTCTCAAGCGCAGACCTGCGCAACTGGCACACGGAACAAGCTCAAGGAATTTTTCAAGCTTCTGCCGCTGCGCCTCTCCACTGGCATCACGAAGTTGACGCTCAAGAATCGGCAAAATCCCCTCAAAAGGTCTCATGGAAGTCTGAGACTTTCGATAACGGCTATCTGCCTGAATTTGAATCGGCTCGCGACTTCCATTCAACAAAATATCTTTTTGTTCATCAGTGAGATCCTTCCAAGGAGTCTTGATTTCAAATCCGAAAGCTTCACCAACGGAATACAAAAGCGAAAAATAATAGGAGTTATCTTTTTCGGCCCATGGAACAACAGCGGAGTAAACCGGTTGGGATGGATCTGGAACCACGCGCTCTGGTGTGAATTTACGAAGATGACCTAATCCATGACAATCATCACAAGCCCCATAGGGACTGTTAAATGAAAACAAGCGCGGCGACAACTCTTCGATAACAGATCCGTGCTCTGGACAAGCAAAGTTCTCTGAATAAAGTCGCTCTTGTTCCACTCCCTCTGGTAATCCCTCACCCTTTTTAGGAACCACTTCCACAATCGCCAAACCATCTCCACGTTTCAAAGCCGTACGCAGAGAATCATTCAACCGTTCCTGAATTCCTTCGCGAGCGACAAGACGATCCACAACAACCTCAATGCTGTGCAGATGGTTTTTATCAAGTTCAATATTGTCCGCGAGCTCACGCACCTCACGATCAATCCGGATGCGAGCGAAACCCTCCGCAGCCAACCCACTGATCAATTTGCTATGGGTTCCTTTTTTGCCACGGACCACCGGGGCTAAAAGCTGATAACGGGTCCCTTCCGGAAGCGTGAGAATTTGATCGACCATTTCATCAATGGTTTGAGGTCGAATCGCTCGATTGCACTGCGGGCAATGAGGTTCTCCTGCCCTACCAAACAACAATCGCAAATAGTCCTGAATCTCCGTCACCGTGCCAACGGTGGAGCGAGGGTTGTGGCTCGTTGATTTCTGATCAATCGAAATCGCAGGTGAAAGCCCTTCAATGGCATCCACATCAGGTTTATCCACCTGACCAAGAAACTGACGGGCATACGCAGACAAGCTCTCCACGTAGCGACGCTGTCCTTCCGCAAAGATCGTGTCGAATGCCAACGAGCTTTTACCGCTGCCACTAACACCGGTGAAGACCACCAATTTGTTGCGCGGAATCGTGACGTCCACGTTTTTAAGGTTGTGCTGACGGGCGCCTCGCACCCGAATCACCTCCTCTAGGGACCCCCCACTCAAATTCACAGCCTTCGTCGAAGCAGCCTTCGTCGAAGCGGAATCATCCTTTGCGGTCGGAGCAGGGCGCCCCATACGGAGTGTGTTCAGCAGCCAAGAAGTCTAAGGAGACTGCTGCTGTTCAGGCTGCTCTTTGCTCCAACAAACTTGCTGCATAGGCTTGAGCATCCTCAAAATCCCCTCCAGCCAATTCAGCCAACTCTTGGCGTCTGGCCTGAGTGTCCCGCAGATGGGACACTCGCGAGCAGGTTTCTCCGTCCACTACCTCCTTACTGACGCGGAAGTGATGATCTGCTGCTGCAGCCACTAACGGTTGATGGGTCACACAAAACACCTGGCGATGCTTGGCCATGGTTCGCAGCAAGTTGGCCATCTCTCCACTCACGCGACCGCTCACACCACTGTCGATCTCGTCAAACAACAAGGTGCTGGATCCATCCACATCCGACAGGCAGGTTTTAAGCGCCAATAGAAAACGCGACATCTCCCCTCCTGATGCCACCTCAGCTAGAGGAGCAAGGGGCTGGCCTGGATTCGCCGAAAACAAAAAACAGATGGCATCGGCGCCTAGATCCATCGGCTCAACGGCAGAGAAATCCACCTGAAAACGCACGTTTTCAAGACCCATCGGCCGCAAATGGGTCATTAATCGCTCCTCCAGGGAAGCTGCGGAAGCCTGTCGCAACAGCGTGAGTGACTGGTTGCAGGAATCTCGATGCTGGCGAGCCTCCTGCTCCCGGTGGCGCAACGCCTCCAAAGCCGCGTCCGCACCACCCGCTGCCCGTTGATCACGCAGCACATCGCGCCGCTCTATTAAGACCTTGAGTTCAACCCCATAACGCCGCTCTAAGCGTTTCAGCAAAGCGAGCCGTTCCTGCAAGACACCTAATCGCTCTGGATCGCTCTCTAAGGACGCTCCATAGGCTTCAAGGCCCCGAATCAAATCGAATAAACCAGCCTCCATATCCAGGCATTTCTCTGCAGAAGAGCTAAGGGAGGCATCAAGAATCTGCATTTGCTGCAACTCATGGCAGCAGGCCGTGAGGTGATCCAAAGCTGATGGAGCCTGTTCAGCGCCGTCTTGAAGCCTGCCAATCAACGCAGCAAGACCTTCGAGCAAACGCACACCATGAACCAAGCGGTCTTGCTCTTGTTCCAGCTGTTGAATTTCAGCGGGATCGTCTAGCGAGGCGGCCTCGAGTTCCATCAAGAACGCGTCTTGTTCCTCTTGCTGTTCTTGAAGGCGAAGACGATCGGTCTCCACCTTCAAAACCTCGGCATGGCAGTTCTGCCAAACCTGCCAACACTCACGCACGGTTTGTGCGCACTGCGCTAATTGCTCACCGCCCAGTCGATCAATCCAACGTCGTTGCTGACCCGGATAAGCAAGCTGTTGGGTTTGACCCTGCACCGTGAGGTCGATCAGCAAAGGCCTGAGCTGAAGCAATTGTTGCCGGTTCACGACAGTGCCGTTCAGTCTTGAGCGGCTGCTCAAGCGTTCGTCTTGACGCCGCCACTCCCGCGACAAGATCAAATCACCCCCGTCATCGTCCAGTTGATGCTCTTGAAGCCAACGCCGCGCGGCATCGTCCGGAGTGAAGGTCGCTTCAATCACGGCGCGATCACAACCCGTCCGCACCAACCGACCCGCGGACGTTCCCTGCATGCCACCAAGGAGGGCATCGAGGGCATCTAACAACAGCGACTTGCCTGCCCCTGTCTCACCAGTTAGCACAGAAAAACCATGGTCGAACGCCAGCTCCAAGCGCTCGATCAGTGCGATGTTGTCCAGTCTCAGACCGGTCAGCACGGCGAACCCCAAGGTTCAACAAACCGTAGCGACGGCTTCGGTCGTTTAGAAGGGATCACCAACGCAGTGGCGGTGTGGCACAACACGAGTTAGGAGATTTCATTGAGGCCGCCGGTCTGCTCGAGTACGACCCGGCTGCGATCACGCGGATCTATGCCGGCCATCCGCAGCGCTTACTACGCCGCCTCTGGCAAACCCTTGTCCCCATAGGGCTTTTACTGCTCGGAGTTGGTGTTGACAAACTCCTAGGACTGCTGAGCAATCAAGAGCGAGCCCGCACGAGAGCCAGGGAATGTGCCAATTTGCTCGTTGATCTCGGTCCTGCATTCATCAAGGCTGGCCAAGCGCTTTCCACGCGTCCAGACATCGTTCCTCCTGTGCTGCTCGAGGAACTGGCCCAACTCCAGGATCAACTTCCTGGCTTCGATAGCGACCTTGCCATGGCCTGCATCGAGGACGACCTCGGTGCACCAGTCGACAGCATCTATGCGGAACTCGATCGAGAACCGATCTCCGCAGCATCTCTTGGCCAAGTGCACCAGGGGTATCTCAAGAGCGGCCAAAAAGTCGCCGTCAAGGTGCAACGACCTGGTTTACGAGAACAAATCACGCTTGATCTTTATATCGTTCGCAACATTGCTGCATGGCTTAATACAAACATCGGCCTTATTCGTAGCGATCTTGTTGCACTAATCGATGAATTAGGGAGCCGAGTGTTTGAAGAGATGGATTATCTAAATGAAGCGGCTAATGCAAATAAATTCCGTGAATTACACAAACAAAATCCACGGATTGCCGTTCCTGAAATTTTCGAAGATGCCACCAGTAGACGGGTGCTCACAATGGAATGGATTGATGGTGTCAAACTCACCAACCTCGAAGCTGTTCGGGAGTTAGGAATTGATCCCAATGACATGGTTGAAGTGGGAGTGAGCTGCAGCTTGCAACAGCTCCTCGAACACGGGTTTTTCCACGCTGATCCCCATCCTGGAAACCTTCTAGCCATGGCCGATGGTCGACTTTGCTACCTCGATTTCGGAATGATGAGTGAAGTCAGCCGTGAATCCAGAACTGGACTGATCCAAGCTGTTGTTCATCTTGTCAATCGCAATTTCGGAAAACTCTCCAAAGATTTCGTCACGCTCGGATTTTTAGCAGAAGACGTGAATTTGGAGCCGATCGTGCCTGCTTTTGAATCCGTTTTTAGTCAAGCCATCGAGATGGGCGTGAATCGCATGGATTTTAAAAGTGTCACCGACGATATGTCCGGAGTGATGTACAAATTTCCCTTCCGCGTTCCTCCTTATTACGCCCTAATTCTCCGCTCTCTTGTCACCCTTGAAGGCATCGCGCTCAGTGTGGATTCGGAATTCAAAATCCTGGGTGCTGCTTACCCTTATTTCGCCAGACGTTTGATGGAAGATCCTGATCCTCAATTGCGTCAAAGTCTGAAAGAGATGTTGTTCGAAGGTGATGCCTTCCGTTGGACAAGATTGGAAGGTCTTGTTGCAAGTGCAGGGAGTCAAAGCCAATTAGATCTCGAGTCATTGCTCGATCAAGTGCTCGACTTTTTGTTTTCAGCCAACGGCGGCATGCTCCGCAATCAATTGGTTGAGGCAGTAGCGGATCGTTTGGATGCCATTGGTTGGACAGCCCTACAACGCTTCGGGCGCCGCTTGCCGCGGCCTCTTCAACCAACGCTGCTGCTTGATGCCAGCCCATCCCTCAACGAAGACAGCTATCTCGACCTGGAGCCAATCCGGCAACTCATCGGCGTTTTACAGCAATTGCCAGGTTTCAATCCTGATCTTGTGTTTAGTCGACTTCCTCGCTTGATTCGTGAACGGGATGCAAGACAAATGGGAGTTGCCTTAGCGCAGGGATTAGCCGAACGCGGAGTTGTTCGCCTCGTTAAAGCAGCTGCAGGAAGTCCGAATTAGATTCTTGCAAAAGATCAAGTTCATGCTCCGCAGATCCAGCCGCCAAACCATCCTGGCGCTTGGTGCCGCAATCGGTCTCAGTATCTCATCTGCGCTGCAACCGGCCCTTGCAGCCAAGGATGTTGCTCTCGTAAGCGGGGCCTACAAACGCTCAATCTCTGTCAGTGACATTGTCTATCTTGCAGACACTGGCAAAGCCAGGGGCATTCTCTCGGATGTTCTTCGCCTCGGAAAACAGGATCCCAAAGAGGTCGCCAAATTACTGAATCAGAAGCTTGATCTTCCTTTAGTTCTAACCAGTCGATTGATGTCCACTCGCATTGGAGACGTCATCATTCGCCGTGTCGCAGCGATTATTTATCCCCTCAAAGTGCCTGATCCCTCAGTGAGTGTTCCTGCAATCCGAGCCGGCGTGATTAATGGTTTACAAAAAGAGGAAGGTGGCCTCACAGTGATTAATTTTCTGGATGCCTATCCGGCAGACGTCATGGAAGTGAATATTCCTGCTCTGCTCGGTTTGATCGAAAAAGCTGAATCCATTGCTGGCTTAGTGAAATTCTTCTCCGATTCACCACTCGACGGGTTGAAATAAAGCGTTCGCAAAACCCGACCACTCGGTCCAGACACATAGATTTCTGAAGTTGTTGCTCTCTGCGGGTGTCCGTACTCAAGAACCTCCGCCGGCGTTTCACGGCCAAACCGGTCATGCAGGACTGGCCCGGGCTCATCGAGGCCTATCGATCTTGGCTTCCCGTCTCGTCTGCCACTCCAGTCATCACCTTGCACGAGGGTGCAACGCCACTCATTCCGGTCCCATCTGTGGCGGAACGCATTGGCCGCGGAGTGAAGGTTTTCGTGAAGTACGACGGTCTTAATCCCACTGGATCCTTCAAAGACCGTGGAATGACCATGGCGATCAGCAAGGCCAAAGAAGCCGGCTGTGAAGCGGTGATTTGTGCCAGCACGGGCAACACCAGTGCTGCCGCTGCCGCCTATGCCCGTCGTGGCGGAATGAGGGCCTTCGTATTGATCCCAGACGGATACGTCGCACAAGGGAAATTGGCGCAAGCTCTGGTTTATGGGGCTGAAGTGCTGGCGATCCGGGGCAATTTCGACCGTGCTCTCGACATCGTTCGCGAAGCAGCTGAGAAATACCCGATCACCTTGGTGAACTCGGTAAATCCTTACCGACTACAGGGACAAAAAACCGCTGCCTTTGAAATCGTCGATGCCCTAGGAGATGCTCCCGACTGGCTGTGCATCCCGATGGGAAACGCTGGAAATATCACGGCCTACTGGATGGGATTCCAGGAATATCAGCAAGCTGGTCGCAGCCGGCGTTTGCCGCGAATGATGGGCTTCCAAGCCAGTGGCTCCGCTCCACTGGTGAATGAAACCACCGTGAGCAATCCGGAAACAATCGCTACCGCGATTCGCATCGGCAATCCCGTGAACCGGGAGAAAGCCATCGCAGCCCGTCAGGCCAGCAAAGGTGCTTTCCTGGATGTCACCGATGCGGAAATCATCGAGGCCTACAAACTGCTCGGTGGCCAAGAAGGAATCTTCTGTGAACCCGCCAGTGCAGCCTCTGTGGCGGGCTTAATCAAACGTGCAGCAGAGGTTCCGGACGGAGCAACGGTGGTCTGTGTATTGACCGGAAATGGTCTCAAAGATCCGGACTGCGCCATCAACAACAACGACGCCTCTTTCTACGCCGATCTTGATCCCGATCTGAGCACCGTCGCCAAGGTGATGGGCTTTTAAATCGGAGCTCCATGGAAGATCCACACCACAGGCTGTGGTTGTCTGCAGCACCTTCATAGGGTCTAAAAGCCCTTTAAAGAGGTTGATGCCATCGGAATGAGTGGATTCATGGATGTCAACACCTGGATGATCGTTGGCTTCTTATTGGCGGCCTATTCGGTTGTTGCCAACGACTCACTTCAAACCCTCGGCACTTACATCTCTTCCAACAAGACACGCAGCCCTAAAGGGGTCCAGATGCTCTTCATCTGCACGATCACGGTTGCGGTGCTGATGCTCGGCTGGTTTCTCAAGAACGGTGATCCGGCCTGGGGTCGACTCAGTGTTCCCGGTAAAGAGTTTCCGCTTCCTGAACCCTTCACCTGGGTCTACATCCTTCCTCCCCTTGCCGTGCTGGCTCTGACTCAGTGGGGTGCACCCGTGAGTACATCCTTTCTCGTGCTCTCCTCGTTCCATCCAACGAATATTGGACAGCTGCTGAACAGCTCTCTTACGGGTTACTTGGTGGCGTTTGGCGTTGGTCTGATCGCCTACGGCCTCGGCATGTGGCTACTGGAGCGCTGGGTGTTTCGGCGCACGCAGGAAGGCAAAGAGATCAACAGGATCTGGTTTGGCCTGCAGTGGCTCTCCACCGGTTTTCTTTGGAGCATGTGGCTGGTGCAGGACCTCGCCAACATTTTTGTCTTCCTACCTCGCCAACTTGAGTTCTTCCCCATGGCCATCTGCACGGCGGTGCTTTGCGTGGGCCTGTGTGTGTTGGTTGCCACCGGCGGCGGCCCGCTCCAGGCCGTCTTACGCACCAAAACCAACACCTCCGATTTGAGGTCAGCCACGGTGATTGATTTCTTCTTTGGTCTCTGCCTTCTCTATAAAGCGTTCCTGTCCTCGTTCCCCCTCAGCACCACATGGGTGTTTCTGGGTTTGATCGGTGGCCGAGAGATTGCCCTACGGATCAAGGAAAAAGAGTTTGAGGTTGTATTCACCAATCGTGAGGGCGGAAACCTCGGCAGGATCATTGGTAACGACCTTTGGAAGGCCTTCGTCGGCCTTGTGGTGAGCCTCGGGGTTGCGCTTGGTATTCAGACTCTGATTTGACTCGGCGGCGGATGAATTCCCAAAAGACTTCAAAGAAAAGATTCCAAGAGCGACTGATGCGCTCACGACGAAAGGAGGAGTGGATCCTCTCGTTGAGCCTTCGATAGCAAGCAAATGCGCTGAGTTCAGATCACAAAGTGCCTGAGGAATCCGCGAATTGTCTTGCTTTTAAATCGTGGAAAACCAGGGACAACTCACCCCCTTCAATAGTTGCGGGTATTCCCCAGGCTGTGGGGACTGGGGAAACGGATCAATTCTCCCCATCGCTCTCCTTGAGTTCCACAACCTACCGGCTTCAAAAACAGTGAGTGCGGGGTGGGTTTG